>NZ_AP022302.1:0-3932227 GCF_014169935.1 Acinetobacter sp. BEC1-S18-ESBL-01 | reverse complement strand
CATGGCGATTTCAGTTGATTTTGTCTAAAAAGAAATCTCTTGTGAATAAATTTAAATTCAAAATGGTTTGTGTATAACTTTTTGCACAACCTGTGGATAAATTAACACATAAACTTATCCACAATCCATAAATATAGTAAAAACAGAGTTATCAACAACTCAAATATATGTTTTTTAAATTTAAAAGTGCAAAATCCACAGAAAAAGTTATCCCTAATAAGAATAAATTTAAATTTCTAAATTTGAATTTATTTAATATGGTGGTGATCTTTTGTGGATAACTGCAAAATATGAATTTAAATTCAAATACAGCAAATCCAAACCAAGATGGTATCTTGTTTTGTTGATAAATATGTATATAAGGTGTGTATATATTAAAAGTTCTAATAAAAATAGACAATTACTTTGTGTATAACTTTTAAAGCTATATATTGCACTGAATTATGACTGTGATAAAAAGAAGAGAAGAGATTAAAAATTTGGGTTAAATACAAAACTTTCTTGGTTTTTCATTGACAGCGTAAACATTGCACAATAAAATCGCGGACCTTTATAGAAAGATCATTTTTGGGAGTTTCAATATGAAACGTACTTTCCAACCATCTGAATTAAAGCGTAAACGCGTTCATGGTTTCCGTGCTCGTATGGCAACTAAAGCTGGTCGTCAAGTATTAGCTCGTCGTCGTGCAAAAGGTCGTCATAGCTTAACTGTTTAATACTGTTACGCTGACCAGACTTGGGTGTGATGACACTTTACAGTTTTAGCACAGACGTGCGAATACGCTGTGCTGCAGATTATAAAAGTGTATTTGATGGTGCGCTTTTTAAAGTGCATCAACCCCATTTTTTATTTCTTGCAAAATTAACCGAACAGCCTAAAAGCCGTTTGGGTATTGTTGTTGCTAAGAAAAAAGTGCGCCGAGCGCATGAAAGAAATCGAATAAAACGTCTTGCTCGTGAGAGCTTTCGTCTACATCAGCCGAATTTTGGATCAGACATAGATGTTGTGGTGATGCCGAAAGTTGGTATAGAAACGATTACGAATGCTGAGCTATATCAACAATTAGACTTTGCTTGGCAAAAATTACAGCGCTTAGCAAAAAAACATTCTAAAGTTGGCACAACCTCGCAGAATTAAGAGATAGCCAATGGTCCGTTTTCTACGTTGGTTGATTCGACTGTATCAAATTGCGATTAGTCCGCTTCTTGGACCCCGTTGTCGTTATATCCCGACTTGTTCCCAATATGCGATAGAAGCATTGCAAACTCATGGTGCGATAAAAGGCGTTTGGTTATCTTCTAAACGGATTTGTCGTTGTCATCCGTGGGGAGGATCTGGATATGATCCGGTACCGCCAAAAGCAATTCGTTTTATTTCGTTTCATCAAATAGATTCTCAAACGCATCATGTTGCTGTACCCTTTCGTGATCGTTTACTGAAGCAAAATCTCTCTAACCATTTGGGGTAATAGATATGCAACAATGGGCCAGGTTTGCAATTCTCGGGGCCATGTTTGTCACCGCATATTTGCTCATTTTGGCTTGGCAAAAAGATTATGGAAATGCTGCAACTGCTCCGCAACAACAAGCGGCAGCTGTAAGTTCGCATGAAGTATCTGCTGATTTGCCAAATGCTAAAAATGCAACAGTGGCTTCCGATGTGCCACAAGCAAATATTGCGCAGTCACAAACCACAGATGCAACTGCACCTGTGAATCAACAGCTTATTTCAGTACAAACTGACCTTTACCATATTTGGATCAATCCAAAAGGTGGTGATATTGTTCGTATTGAATTACTCTCACACGACAAAAGCAAAGACAGCGATCAACCTTTTGTTATGCTTGAAAATGATGCCAAGCGTACATATGTTGCTCAATCTGGCTTAATTGGTTTGAATGGACCAGATAGTAGTCGTGGTGGTCGTCCATTATATGCTGTTGAAAAGACATCATATACTTTGGCTGATGCTAAAGGTGTACAGGACCAAAAGGGTCAATCTGAAAAAGTTTTAAACGTTCCAATGGTATTTAAAACACCTGAAGGCGTTGAAATTATTAAAACTTTTACCTTTACTCAAGGTCAATATCCAATTGTTGTAAAACATCAAGTCATTAACCGTAGCCAACAAAGCTGGCAAGGTCAGATGTTTGGACAATTAAAGCGCGATAATTCTGAAGATCCAGGTAAATCTTCTCAAGGTATTTTCACTCTAGGAACTTTCTTAGGTGGAGCTTGGGGAACGCCTGATGCACATTACAACAAGCTTAAATTTGCTAATTTCTCAGAAGAAAAAGTAAATACTGAAGCGAAAGGTGGATGGGTTGCGATTGTTCAGCATTATTTTGTAAGTGCTTGGATTCCTGGAAACCTTAAGCTGACTCAAGCTAATGGTCAGCCTTATGTAGCTAAGCTTGAATCTCGTCAATCTGCTGATCACATGAATATCATTGGTTTTACCTCACCAGTGATTAATGTTCCTGCAGGCACTTCAATGGAAGTGGATGCAAAACTTTATTCAGGTCCGAAAGTACAATCTGAATTAAAAGATTTAGCTGTTGGTTTAAATCAAACTGTTGATTATGGTTGGTTATGGCCGATTGCTAAACTCTTGTTCTTAGGTCTTCAATTCTTCCATAGCATTGTGGGCAACTGGGGATGGTCAATCATCTTGCTTACCATTATGGTGAAGATGATCTTGTGGCCTTTATCTTCAAAAAGTTATCGTTCTATGGCGAAAATGCGTGTGATTGCACCAGAAATGCAACGCATGAAAGAAGAGTTCGGTGAAGACCGTATGCGCTTCTCGCAAGAAATGATGGCTTTATACAAGCGTGAACAAGTAAATCCACTTTCAGGTTGTTTACCATTGTTGCTACAAATGCCAATTTTCCTTGCTTTGTACTGGGTACTCATGGAAAGTGTGGAATTACGTCACGCACCATGGTTAGGTTGGATTCAGGACTTGTCAGCAATGGATCCTTGGTTCATCTTGCCGTTAATCATGGGTGCTACCATGTTTGCACAGCAAATGTTGAACCCGCAACCCGCTGATCCGATGCAGGCAAAAGTGTTCCGCATTATGCCGATTATGTTCACGGTATTTATGTTGTTCTTCCCTGCCGGTCTCGTACTGTACTGGATTGTGAACAACAGTATTACTATTTTACAGCAGTCGTTTATTAATAAGAGCGTTGAGAAAAGTCGTATCAATAAGACTGAATCAGCTTCTTAATCGTTGAACTTTTGCTGAATAAATCCGCTTAAGATGGTAATCTTAGGCGGATTTTTCTTTGGCTGGATTTTAGGTTTTTAGGTGAATAATATGCAAAGTCAAACCACGATTGCCGCAATTGCAACGCCACCTGGGCGTGGTGGTGTGGGCGTGATTCGCCTATCTGGACCTAAGGCTTATGAAATTGCTCAAAACCTGACACAAAAAAACTTGCCAGAAGCGCGTATGGCGGGTTTCCGTAAATTTTATGATGCTGATGGCAGTATTATGGATGAAGGGATTGTTCTATGCTTTCCCAATCCTCACTCGTTTACAGGTGAAGATGTTGTAGAGCTACAAGGTCACGGCGGTCCAGTCATCCAAAATGCCTTGCTTGGACGTCTATTTGAGCTTGGTGCAATTGCTGCAAAAGCCGGCGAATTTTCCATGCGTGCTTTTGAAAATGGCAAGATGGACTTGGTACAAGCGGAAGCGATTGCCGACTTGATTGATGCGACTTCGCAAGCTGCGGCACGCTCTGCGGTTCGCTCTTTACAAGGCGCATTTTCAACAAAAATTAATACTGTTTTAGAAAAACTGATTCATTTACGCTTGCATGTTGAAGCAGCAATTGATTTTCCTGAAGAAGAAATCGATTTCTTGGCAGATGGCAAAATTTTAGCTTTACTTGAAGATGTTCAGCAGTCAGTACATGCTGTTCAAACCTCTGCACGACAAGGTCAATTACTCCGTGAAGGTTTGCAAGTCGTTATTGCAGGTAAACCAAATGCGGGTAAGTCGAGCTTGTTGAATGCACTTGCTGGTGTTGAGCGTGCAATTGTGACCGATATTGCTGGTACTACTCGTGATGTTTTACATGAAAAAATTAGTTTAAATGGTCTACCAATCACCTTAACAGATACTGCGGGGCTTCGTGAAACAGGTGACATCGTTGAGAAAGAAGGGATTCGTCGTGCAATCAAAGAAATTGAACAAGCTGATTTGTTATTGCTGGTTTATGATTTAAACCAAGGTGATGACCCATTAAAACTCGCTCAAGAGTATTTTGCGGAACATATTGAACCGCGTCGTTTAATGTTAATTGGTAATAAATGCGATTTAACTGGTCAATTAGCTGAAATAAGTGATTTTCAAGGTTTCCGTCATATAACTGTTTCTGCAAAACAAGAGATGGGCGTACAAGGCCTCGTAGACGCGATTACAGCGCATGCAGGCTTCCACCCTGAGGAAGACACCTTTATTGCAAGAACACGTCATTTAGACGCAATGAAGCGCACGCAGCTCTATCTTTCAGAAGCACGTGAGCAACTTGTTGTGTTTAACGCAGGTGAACTGGTTGCTGAGTCACTACGTCTTGCCCAAAATGCTTTAGGTGAAATTACCGGTGATTTTAGTGCCGATGACCTCTTAGGCAAGATTTTTGGTTCATTCTGTATTGGAAAATAATTACAAAATTCTGAATGATGCACATGGCTGTGTCATTCAGTCACCTTGTTAACCGTATCTTTTTAGAACCTTTAAAAACTCATCTAGCTCATTTTGATCAACTTGTGCATCTTTGAGCACGTGATGATGTAAATGCTGTTCCATTAATTCACTCATCAAACCGTTTATTGCCCCTTTAATTGCAGCAACTTGTTGTAGTATTTCTATGCATGAAATATCTGGCTGTTCAACAGCATGCTCAATGCTGTTGATTTGTCCTTTTAGTCGTTTTACACGATTAACTATTTTTTTATCCTGACCAATGTGACTCATCTGTGTTCTCTTGTATAATTCAATATACTGGTAGGGAGTATGTTGGGTTTAAATATTATGCAGGATCATAGTGTATCACGTCATCATCAACATCAGTTTGATGAAGGAAATCCACTTGCACAAAAACGTATTTTGATTGCAACGGTTTTAACGGCATCTATGATGGTGTTAGAAATATTCGGTGGATGGTTTTTCAATTCAATGGCACTTTTGGCTGATGGTTGGCATATGAGTTCCCATATGTTGGCTCTCGGTTTAGCCTATTTTGCCTATCGCGCGGCTCGTCATTATTCCAAAGATCGTCGGTTTAGTTTCGGAACTTGGAAAATCGAGATTTTAGCGGGTTATAGCAGTGCAATTTTGCTTATGGTTGTCGCCATTTTTATGGCGTTTCAGTCGATCCAACGTTTATTTAATCCAGTTGAAATTTTTTATAATGAAGCGATTCCGATTGCAATTTTAGGTTTGGTCATTAACTTGATTTGCGCATGGTTACTTCACGATGATGGGCACCATCACGAGCATGAACATGGTTATCACCACCATGATTTAAACCAAAAAGCTGCATTTTTACATGTAG
Organism: Acinetobacter sp. BEC1-S18-ESBL-01; assembly: GCF_014169935.1. Classification (NCBI taxonomy): domain Bacteria; kingdom Pseudomonadati; phylum Pseudomonadota; class Gammaproteobacteria; order Moraxellales; family Moraxellaceae; genus Acinetobacter; species Acinetobacter sp. BEC1-S18-ESBL-01. Next base: position 3,926,654 of record NZ_AP022302.1, on the reverse strand, counting down.
TTGCAGATGCAGTAACTTCTGTTTTTGCAATTATTGCGCTTTTCGCAGGTAAATATTTCGGATGGGATTTTTTAGATGCACTTTTAGGAATTTTAGGTGCTATTTTGGTTGCAAAATGGTCTCTGGGATTAATGAAAGAGACAGGAAAAACCCTTTTAGACGCAGAAATGGATCATCCGGTAGTTGAAGAGATCCGTGAAGTAATTGCTGAGTTTCCTAAATATATTGAAATTACGGATATTCATGTCTGGAAAGTCGCGAAAGGTAAGTTTTCTTGTATTTTGGCACTCGAAACTGATGATATTTCTTTAACCGCAGATCAGATTCGTCATGCTTTATCAATTCATGATGAAATTGTGCATATATCGGTAGAAATTAATACTCTAAAACCTATTTATGTTCCACGTGAAACATTGGCATAAATGAGTGGCAGTTTGGTTATAACTCGGTAATCATTTCTGTTTTAAAAAGCTGAACTGATTAAAATGATCTCCTCTCCTACCTATGAGTCAGTTTTATGCTTAAAAAATTAGGAATATTGGCGTTATTTAGCCTAACTACAAGTGTGAGTTTTGCTAATGTAGATACGGTTAGGGAAAATATTAAAAAACAATATCCTAATTTGAAAATTAGCAATATTCAGAAAACTGAAATGCCCGGGCTATATAGCGCTAATTTGGATCAACAAATCATTTATGTTGGTGAAGATGGGCAACATATGTTTGTAGGCTCTATGATTCGGTTAAAAGACCAAAAGAACTTAACCAAAGATCTAGTTTTAGGACAGAACTCAATTGATTGGAAACAACTGCCTTTAAAAGATGCAATTAAAACAGTCAAAGGTAATGGCCAGCATGTTTTAGCAGTATTTTCTGATCCAAATTGTCCTTATTGTAAGCAGCTTGAACCTGAACTCGATAAGCTTAAAGATGTGACTATTTATACGTTCATCTATCCTTTAAAACCTCAGTCTATTGTGGTTTCTAGACAGGTTTGGTGTGCACCAAATCAATCTTATTCATGGAAAAAACTGATTCAGCAAGGTGTTAAACCAACAGTTACGAGCTGTGCAAACCCAATTGACCGTAATTTGGAATTAGGAAAAAAACTCGGCTTTAACGGCACCCCTACCCTAATTTTTGCGAATGGTTTCAAACTGGTTGGCGCACGCTCTGCTGAAGAAATTCAGGCCGTATGGAAAGAGTTAGGTCTTTAAAATAAATTAAAAAAAGCACCATAAGGTGCTTTTTTTATAAATGAATTAAAGTTTAGCTTTTTCGTGCAATCAAGTTGTAGATAAAAAGAATAACAATGGCACCAATCACGGATGCGATAAAGCCTGCAGCTGAGTTTTCGCCGTAAAGTCCAAGTAAACGACCACCATAAGTGGCTAGAAGTGAACCTGCAATACCAATCAAGGTAGTTACGATGAAACCTGCTTTATCATCCCCAGGATGCAAAGCACGAGCGATTAAGCCAGCAAAGAAACCAACTACAATAGCAACAATAAGTGACCACATATTTGTTCTCCAGTTGTTTTTTTGATGAAGTTAATGATTTTGCTTCATATTCTATCGTGCGGTAGAGCTGTCTATTTTGTCTGTAGCAGATTGCGACTTTTTGTGTCTTTTTTGTTCAAAGCTAAGGCTTTATATAAAAAATAGCACCTTGCGGTGCTATTTCTCTGAAATTTATAAACCAATTTCACCAATAAATGGCAAGTGGCGATATTTTTGATCGTAGTCTAAGCCGTAACCCACAATGAATCTGTCTTCAACTTCAAAACCTAAAAATTTCACTTCAAGATCAATTTCACGGCGAGATGGTTTACTCACTAATGTGCACAATTGAATCGAATTTGGCTCGCGAGTTTGCAACATTTCAACGACTTTGCTTAAGGTATTGCCTGAGTCGATAATGTCTTCAACAACCAATACATCTTTACCGCGAATTTCACCGTCAAGATCTTTTAAGATTTTGACATCTCGACTTGAAGTCGTACCGCCGCCGTAGCTAGACACTGTCATGAAGTCAAGTTCATGCGGTTTGGTAATCGTACGGCACAAGTCTGCCATGAAAATAACAGAACCACGAAGTAGTCCAATAAGAACTAATTCTTTATCACTATTTGCATAGTGAGCGTTAATTTGCTCGCCGAGCTCTTTGACTTTTGCTTGAATTTCTTCGGTTGAAATCATGATGCTCATTGCAACAGTCATGGCAGATTCCTACAAGATATAAAAGAAAAAATAAAAAAGGTGTTGACCTGCAACACCTCGAAAATCTGAGTTAATGGTAAAATTTTAAAGCAAAATGACGTTTCATGCACCCTTTGATGGCTGTGAAATTTTATCATTTTGCGGATTATGTCGATCACGCTTTAATGCAAGAGCACATATTCCAAATAATAACAAAAACTTAACAATGCCTTTTTTATTTGGCTGTTTCTTTTTGATAAGCACGGTTTCCATAAATATAAGTCGCCTCAATATTACGGTCATCACCTAAAGTGAATAATGCAAACAGTGAGTCTTCAACAGATTTGGATTTAGACTGGCGAAGTTCCTGTAATGCTGTTGGCTTGAGATTCAGCACCACAAAGTCTGCTTCTTTACCGACATTGAAGTTGCCTAACTGATCTTGTAAATCAAGCGCTTTTGCTCCACCTAAAGTTGCATGATAGAGCGCTTCATAAGCTGAAAGTTTATCACCTTGTAACTGCTGAACCTTATAAGCCTCGTTAACGGTTTGCAGCAAACTAAATGATGTACCAGCACCGATATCTGTCCCTAAGCCTACTTTCACTTGTTTTTCCCAAGTTTTTTTCAGTGGAAATAAACCACTGCCTAAGAACAGGTTTGACGTTGGGCAAAATGCAATAGCCGATTGTGTATCATGCATACATTGCCATTCTTGATCTTCTAAGTGAACGCAATGAGCAAATACAGAACGTTTACCAGTCAGGCCATAATGTTGATAAACATCTAAATAGCCTGCTTGTTCTGGAAATAAAGATTTCACCCAAGCGATTTCATCTTTGTTTTCACTTAAATGGGTATGTACATAAACATCTGGAAATTCTTGTTTTAACTGCCCTGCTCTTTCTAACTGTTCAGGTGTAGACGTTGGTGCAAAACGTGGAGTAATCGCATAGAGAGCACGGCCCTTACCATGCCATTTCTCAATCAGTGCTTTGGTGTCGCTGTAAGCTGTTTCTGGCGTATCACAAAGCGCTTCAGGTGCATGGCGGTCCATGAGTACCTTACCAGCAATTAAACGCATCTGAACGTGTTCTGCGGCTTCAAATAAGGCATCAACAGACTCGGGGTGAACTGTACAGAAAACGAGGGCCGTGGTTGTACCGTGTTTCAGTAGCTCTTGAACAAAGAATTGGGCAATTTCACTTGCATATGCTTTATCCTGAAACTGGGTTTCGGTTGGGAAAGTATAAGTATTGAGCCAGCTTAAAAGTTGCTCGCCGTAAGCTCCCACCATTTCGGTTTGCGGGAAGTGAATATGGGTATCAATAAAGCCGGGTACAATCAATTGTTCTGGATAATGTTGAATCTCAACCCCAGCAGGTAGATGCGCTTGAGCATCTTCCCATGCACCAAACCATTTGATTTTTCCATGTTCACTAATCAATACACCATCTTCTAAATAACGCACTTGATTTGGAATATCAGTTGGCTCAGAGACGGTTTGCTGAATATCTAAAAAACGACCACGCACAACGGTGGTATTTGCGATCAATGACATGGAAAGCCTTTATATTTTCACTTTTTTCGATTGATTGTACCCCAGTTAGCCAATATTTAAACGGTATAACGCTTACTTAGTCCCCATTCAGCCAAAATCCGTCGATAAGTCGTTGATGAACGGTCTGCTTCAAAATGTGCTTCCATCATTAAATCAAGCGGCAGTTCTTCTGGCTTTTGTGATTCGACCATATCTTGGTCTTCGGCAAAAATTTGGGCATTAAACGCATATACCTTTTCTAAATCACCTGTCTGATCAAAGTTACGGGTGAGTGGAACAAATAAACGGGTTTTATTGATTGAAATAGGACAGCACGCATTCAAGATTTTTAAGACCCCACCTTCTGGAAAATCGACTGTAAGGACGGCTGAAAAAGGTGGATAGACATCAAAGGTGCGCTTCCACAAAAAGCCTTCTGGCTCGAGATGTTTTAGTTCATGCGGATAATTACTGACATTGCTGATATAGACCGTTTTTAAGCCATAGTCGGTACGTTCAGTGTGATATTTAGGGACGATGGGATTATCGCGATTCGCAAAGGCATTGTGATGTACCCACGCAAAATGAGCGACATCAATAAACCCTTCAAGTTGACGTCCACTAGAACCACCAATATCGACGAAAGGCGGTAAAATCGCTTGATGCTCTGCGTGGTCCCAAGTATTTAATATAGGAATATTAGCTTGAGCAATATCACGACCATGAATACTGGTCCAAATGAGACCATATCTTTGTACAACTGGAAATTTGGTCAGAGAAAAACGATCAGAAATTTTAGTTAGTTCGGGCTGAGCTGGTATTTGGGTACATTTCCCTTCGGTGTTATAGCGTAGACCATGATAAGGACAGACAATCTCCTCACCATCCACCCAACCTTTGGTTAATGGCACCCCACGATGTGGGCAAATATCTCGAACCAGATGAATTTCCCCACTTTCTGTTTTATATAACGCCATATTGACGTCTAGTAGCGTGACTCGTTGAGGTGCAGTAGAGACATCTTGAGTACGTGCGACGGGATACCAGTGAGTAGATAAAATTTCCCAATCTTTTGCTTCAAAACTGCTGTTACACGGCATGGCAAGGGGCGTTAAAGTTGGAATCGCATTCATGGCATCACTCCTTAAAAAAATCAGGGCTCTCACGAGCCCTTAAAATCTAGGCTTTTTTCTTTTTAGGAGATGCAAGGAGCTTGCCAATATTGATTTTTAATTGAAGAAATAAGAATAAAATTATTAAATTACATAATATTAAGTCATTATATTTTTGAATTTTTGTTCTAATTTAGCTTTAAAAATAAATATTCATTATCGCTATATACGTAAAATGCTCTGTTTGATTGCGAATCAAGCATAATAAAAAAGCACCTAAAAAGTGCTTTTTAAAATACCTCTAGGTACTTATTACTCGACAAAATAATGTGCTGCAAAGTGAGCATCATTACCAATAATGTCATAGCAATCTTCACGAATAGACATGCCGGCGCATTGATGTCCAACCATCCATAAACCGAGTGTAGGTAGTTGCCCTGAAAATAATGGGGTATCTACCCATTTCTGTACGACATAACCGTATTTGTCATAGTCATCAAAATAAAAGCTACCAGAAGCCGCGCCTTGGTCATGGCCGTCTTGTAAAACTCGAATATTGGCCCCTTCCCTTGCCAAAATCGGCTTTTTCACCCATTTGCCAGACAACGCTTGTTGCGGGTCATAGGTATGGGTTTCGACCAACAATGGATGGTTTGGATAACGCTTCCAAAGCTCAACCAAAATCGCTTTATTTGAAAGTAACATTTTCCAGCAGGGTTCAATCCACTGTGTTTGTGGGTGGATATATTGAGAAAATGCTTCTTCCCAGATCCATTCCCATGGGTAGAGCTTAAATATATTTTGAATGGGCTGATTATGGAGATCAACAAAATCTTGCCCGTTCCAGCCTATGTTCTCCATAGAAAGCTCGGAAACTTGTAGATGAGCTTGATAAGCGGTATCCATCAAGTACTCTAAATTACCCCAGTCTTCCCTTCCAGCCTCCTGACAAGCAGCAAAATGCACTTGGCTAGCACGCGGTAAAATTGTTTTCCAGCGTTTAATCAGGTCTTCATGAATACTATTGAATTGATCTCGGTTTGCAATGCCTGAGACTTGTTCTATCCACAGCCATTGCGCGACAGAGGCTTCGAGTAAGCCAGTCGGTGTGTCGGCATTATATTCCAGCATTTTGATATTTCGCCCATCGTAAGCGAAATCAAAGCGGCCATATAGCATGGGGGCATTTTGTTTCCATGAATGTTCAATATGGTTTATAGCTGTTTCAGGAATTTGAAAATAAGCAGGATAGTCGCCCCGTTGAATAAGGTCTCCTACTATCAATAAACACATCTGATGCAGTTCATTTGCCGCATCTTCAAGTTGTTCAATCTGCTTAAGGGTAAACTCATAAGCAACTCCTTCAGACCAGTAAATTGAGCCATCAAGAGAAGGTAAATTAAAATAATCAAAACCAATATTTTGATGTTCCACTTGCCAGTCTGGTCGTGGAGTAAATATTTTTCTTTTCATATTAAGTGAATGCCTAAAGACTTAGCCGCCGAAAGAAAAACCGCTACGGCCAAAGCCACCACGAATTGGGGATGAAGAAGACGCGCTTTTCGCTGTGCTTGAAATAACTGGTCGGCCTACACTCAAATTGCTGTAAGGATGTAAGGTATTGCCGCGAAAAGAAACTTCCCGATTATTTCGATAATACGCAGGACCTAAATAGCGACTACCAATATAGCTAGAACCATGTCCACTGGAGCTATTTTCTTGTTTACATGTTTCATTATTCCAGTCGCGAGCACAGTCATATTGGTTGTTATATACGTCTTGTACTAAAGGACCATCATTATGGCTACATGCCGTGAGTAATAGAGGGACAACGACAAGATTAATTTTTTTAGAACGCATGAGACTCCACACATTTTAATAAGTATGTTCGGCATAAAATACCGAATAGCTGTTATCTATTATGTTTCTGATTAGGAAAGATAAATTTTAAGTTGGCATATAATATTAATCTGTTTTTTTAAAGTACAGTCTATTTTGAAAATTTAGATAACAAGGCATCTCACGTGTAGATGCCTTGTTGTGATGAATTAAGACTGCAATTGCTTTTTGTTGTGTCGTAAAGAGAGGTAAGCAGTGATTGCTAACACTATGACGATAAAGCTTAATGAGATCCAGATTGGCATGTGGAATACATCAAGCAACAACATTTTTGCACCAATGAACAATAAGATGATGCCTAAGCCATACGGTAAGTAATGCAACTTAGTCGCAGCGCCAGCAAGCAAAAAGAACATTGCGCGTAAACCTAAAATTGCCATTAAGTTCGCTGTTAAAACAATAAACGGGTCGCTAGTTACCGCGAAAATAGCAGGAATAGAATCTACTGCGAAAATCACGTCCGAAGCTTCAACCAAAATCAAAACTAGAAATAACGGCGTTGCCCACAATAAACCGTTTTGACGTACAAAGAATTTGTCACCTTCAAGCTGTGGTGTAATACGCATATGGTTACGTAACCATTTTAAAAGCTTGATATCTTCAATATTGGTTTCTTCATCTTGGCCTTTTAAGAACTTAAAGCCTGTATATACCAAGAACGCACCGAAGATATAAAGTACCCAAGAAAACTCTTGAACGAACCATGCACCAATAAAAATAAAGAGGGTACGCAGTACGATTGCGCCTAATACGCCGTAGAGCAAAATTTTACGTTGTAGCGCAGCTGGAATAGCAAATGCTGCGAAAATCATTAACCAGACGAAAACGTTGTCAATTGCGAGCGACTTTTCGAGTAAGTAACCCGCAAAGTATTCCATGGTTTTTTGGTTTGCTAAGGTCACCCCAACTGTTTGTTGTAGGTAAAGCCATAAACCACCACCAAATAGGGCTGCGACGCTTACCCACGCCACACTCCAGTAAGCAGCTTGCTTAATTGAGACATCCTGACCTTGCTTTTGCTTAAAGCCTAAAAAGTCAATCAGGAGCATCACAATGACTATGCCAAAGAATGCTATGTACAGCCATAAATTGCCGATTGTTTCCATAAATCCTCCATACATCCGGCAATTGGGCATAAAAAAACCTCGACCAGTTGCCAGATGAATAAACATCTGTATCAACATGATCAAGGTCTTGCCTACATCATGAATTTCACGATGCTCAGATACCGACTTTTTAATAAAAGCGTATTGACGATATCTGACACATAACATTGCTGTTATGTTTGGAGGAGGCTACTCCCCTTGTCAAACTAAATTCTGTTTTGGATAAAACATATCCAAGTCCACATAGAATGGCAGATTTTTTTGTATTACGCAACTGAACTTAATGTCGTAGTTCTAATGCAAAAAGATCTATGGATTATTTAATCAAACCGCGGTCTAAAAGTGGTTTGCATATAATTTGGTAAAGGTGAATACAGAATGCGGTCAAAGCTGTACCGTAAGCATTCCAGAAGTAATAACCTGCTGTATTGACTAGTAGTGCGACAATAAAAGCCCCTAACATGTCTAAAGGGAAATGCACACCTAAATAAATACGTGACCACGCCACTACAAATGATAAAAATAAAAGAATAATTCCAATTATTTTGCGCTGAGCAAATAAATAAGATAAAGCAATGGTGCTAAAAATCAGCATATGATTACTTGGAAAAGATGCCGTTGGTGCATGTTCAATAAAAGTCGTACCCACACCCATGACAAACGGTCTTGCGTGATGGTAAAACAAAGAAATAACGTAACCGACTAAAAGTGATACGCAGGTTAAAAAGACAGATTTAATGACCCTATTTTTTAAATCTTGATCGCCATAAAACCATAAAAATGTAAGGATGAATAAGAGAATATAGAGGAGATCATTAGCAAAAAAGATAGCAAGACGAATGATAAATTGACTCGCATCCTGAGCCCCATTAATCACATGGAATAAGCTAAGGTTGAGTGTTTCTAAAGACATTCATATTCCAAACAAGAACAAAAACGTGAGCTATGATAAAGAATTAAGCTTAAGGTCTTGATAAAGAATTGTCACAAAAATGAAATATAGTTTGTTTGTGATTAAAGATTAAACAGCAGGTCTAGATATTTTTTAATGCGTGTTCTGGGCGTTAATATTAAAGTGTTAACGTGTTGGCACTTTATTCGAGAACGTTATTTTATGACTACTCAAGAAAAACAGAAAAAATTAAGCTTGAGGCCCCTATCCCCAAGAGATCCTGATCAGCAGCATAGAGCAGCGACTCCACTCGAATTATTGTTCGATTTAATTTTTGTGGTCGCGATTGCAACAGCGGGTCAGCAGTTACATCATGCAATTATTGAAAATCACCTCTGGCATGCATTACCAAGCTACCTGATGGTATTTTTTGCGCTGTGGTGGGCATGGATGAATTTTTCATGGTTTGCCTCGGCTTACGATAACGATGATGCATTGTATCGATGTCTTACCTTTATACAGATTGTAGGGTCATTGGTGATGGCAGCGGGTATCCCTGATGTGTTTCGTAGTCAGGATTTTGATGTAATCATTATCGGTTATGTGATCATGCGCATGGCCTTGGTGACTCAGTGGCTCAGAGCAGCAAAACATGATCCTGAAAGGCGAGTTACGGCTTATCGCTATGCAATAGGTATAGTCTTAGTACAAATTGGCTGGCTTGTCGCTAACTTTGCTCATGTACTTTCAATACCTCTATTTTTATTTCTGGTTGTAGTGGAATTATTTGTTCCAATCTATGCAGAAAAATATTCTCCAACGCCGTGGCATCCTCATCATATTGTAGAACGTTATGCCCTACTCACAATTATTGTGTTGGGTGAGTCGATTGTCGGTAGTTTTAATGCCATACGTGATGCTTTAGCTGCTCAGTCAATGAATATCCCTGCCATTTTCTTGATGGTCGGTGGATTGATGTTGATGTTCGCAATGTGGTGGGCTTATTTTGACCGTAGCGAACAACACCATCATGTTAAAGGTGTGCGCCCATTTGTTTGGGGATACGGTCATTATTTTGTCTTTGTCAGTATTGCTGCGGTAGGTGCTGCGCTTGCTGCTGCCGTGGATGTTACAACCCATCATGCGCATATTTCTGATTTATATATGGGAATAGTTGTTGCGGTGAGTGTAGTGCTTTATACCACCTGTATTTGGATACTTTATGAGTTCCAATGCTTATCTGGAATCACGAAATGGTTTTATCCAATCACAGCGCTCATTATTTTATGTATTCCCTTTATTTGTAATAACGTGGGATATAGCGTTTTTGCGATGGGCATTGTCTATAGTTTACGTTTAATGGTTTCTAATAAATTTATGGCCAATATAGAGCCAGAAAAGCTTTAAAAGTCACTGATAAAAAAATGGGTTTCAATTTGAAACCCATTTTTTATTGAATCATCTAAAGCGAAATTTAAGCAGCTTTTGCTTTTAATGCGCTCATTAATTTTTGATGTAAGCCACCGAAGCCACCATTAGACATAATCACAACGGCATCGCCCTCACCTGCTTCATTGACAATACGCTCAATAATTTCATCAAGTGAACGGCTCACTTGAGCATGGTTGGAAGCAGCTTCAATCACGGGTTGTAAATCCCAATCTAAGCCTTCTGGCTGATACCAGATCACTTCGTCTGCTAAGCGTGCTGAATGTGCTAAGCCATCTTTATGACTGCCCATACGCATTGTGTTTGAACGTGGTTCAATAATGGCCCATAAACGGCGTTCACCTAAGCGTTTACGTGCGCCATCTAAAGTCGTGTCAATTGCTGTTGGATGGTGAGCGAAGTCATCATAAACCTCAATACCATTCACTGTACCGAGTAACTCCATACGACGTTTTACACCGCCAAAGTTAGACAAAGCTTCACAAGCCGTTTCAAGTGCAACACCTACATGTTGAGCAGCTGCAATGGTTGCCAAAGCATTCGCTACACTATGTTGCCCTGTCATGGTCCATTTGACTTCACCAACGGCATTGCCATTTTCGAGTACTTTAAAATGGCTGCCATCAATTGAGATTAATTCGGCAGACAATGCAGCTTTTTCATTCGCTTCTAGACTTGTACGAATTACTGGTGTCCAGCAACCCATTTCAAGCACTTCATCAATATGAGTTTCAGTAATTGGCGCAATAATACGGCCTTCACTTGGAATGGTACGCACAAGATGATGGAACTGCTTTTGAATTGCTGCTAGGTCATCAAAAATATCGGCATGGTCAAATTCAAGGTTATTTAAAATCGCCGTCTTTGGGTGATAGTGAACAAACTTAGAACGTTTATCAAAGAAAGCAGAGTCATATTCATCGGCTTCAACGCAGAAGTATTTGCCACCGCCTAAACGAGCACTTTCACTAAAACCAAGTGGAACACCGCCAATTAAAAAGCCCGGATTTAAACCAGCCTGATCAAGTACCCAAGCCAACATACTTGTAGTTGTTGTTTTTCCGTGAGTACCTGCTACACCAAGTACATGTTTACCTTGTAAAACATGATCGGCAAGGAACTGTGGACCAGAAATATATGGCAGGCCTTCGTTTAGCATATATTCAACAGCATCAATACCACGTTTCATGGCATTGCCGACAATAACCAAGTCCGGATGAGGCTGTAAATGACTACGGTCATAGCCTTGCATGAGTGTAATGCCTGCATTTTCTAACTGGGTAGACATCGGTGGGTAAACGTTTAAATCGGAACCAGTTACCTTATGTCCTAAATCACGAGCCAAAAGTGCTAAAGAGCCCATAAAAGTGCCACAAATACCCAAGATATGCAGATGCATTGCTCGCCTTCTCCACTGCTTTTGTACACAACATTAAAATGAATTGCTATGTGTGCATTATTGATAAATTTGCCAGCAAAGATAGCAAGGCTAAACTCGAAAAGATAGTCAAAAATCGTTGTTGTTCTATGTGTTTGAGACCCTAATAAAACTACAGCTTTATTTTTTAGATTTAAGCTGAATTACAGTTTTATCTTTTATAATGTTTTGTATCGTTAAAATACTTAAATCATCGTGATGATGAAGGATGTGCCTTTGAGCCCAACGGTTTTAGCTTTTACGCTATTAATTATTTCTAACTGCTTTATGACACTTGCATGGTATGGGCATCTTAAATTTTTGCACCACGCTCCACTTTGGCAAGCGATTCTATTCGGTTGGATTATTGCCTTACTTGAATACAGTTTTATGATTCCAGCCACTCGTATGTTAAGCGCGCAAGGCTGGTTACTCGGTGAAATGAAGATCACTCAGGAAGTGGTTACATTGGTCGTGTTTGTACCTTTTATGATTTTCTTGTTTAAGCAACCCTTTAAACTCGATTACTTATGGGCGATGTTATGCCTATTTGGTTGTGTTTATTTCGTATTTAGAAGCCAGTAATCTATGGTAGCTTGTATTGAATAATTGGTTCTATACAAGCTATTGATTTTTCAAATACCTGCTTATCTTTCAGATATCTAATTAATTAATATTAATAAAAATTGAGAATGTGTCACTGTTAAACCATGCCATTTTTCTATCAAATTAAAAATATTCACAGAGCTGGTCAGTTAAATTTTCGTGAGATGAAAAATCAGTCTATAATAACGGGCTTCCGAACCATTTAAAACTTGGCTCTCGTCGAGATTTATCTTCTTTTACTTTTGTCTCTGGAACATTAGCAATGAATGCGGCCGCAGCACAAGACGCTCAACCTCTCGTTGGAATTATTATGGGTTCTCAATCTGATTGGGCAACTCTCGAAAACACAGCCAATATGCTTAAACAGCTTGGTGTCCCATTTGAAGCGGAAGTGGTATCTGCTCATCGTACTCCAGATCGTTTATTTGAATATGCAGAAACTGCACGTGATCGCGGTATTCAAGTGATTATTGCTGGTGCAGGCGGTGCAGCGCATTTACCTGGAATGTGTGCCGCAAAAACTGATTTACCTGTTTTAGGTGTGCCAGTTAAATCATCAATTTTAAATGGCGTAGACTCTTTGCTTTCAATTGTACAAATGCCAGCAGGTATTGCAGTTGGTACTTTGGCGATTGGTCCAGCTGGTGCGACGAATGCAGCAATTATGGCTGCACAAATCTTAGGTTTAACTCGTCCTGAAATCGCAAAAAATGTTGCTGATTTCCGTGCTGCGCAAACTGATAAAGTGGCAAGCAAAAATATTCCGGGTCAGGTGTAAGAGGCTGAGATGGATAAAACTATCGGTATTTTTGGTGGTGGGCAACTGGGCCGGATGATGGCTCAAGCAGCGTTACCATTAAATATTCAATGTACTTTTTTTGAAGCAAATACAGATTGTCCTGCAGGTGTTTTAGGCCAGGTCTTTTCTAGCCAAGATGAGCAAGGTTTAAAGCAGTTTATTGAAAGTGCTGATGTTTTCAGTCTTGAGTTTGAAAATACGCCAGTTGAAGATGTTGATGTTTTGACACAAACCAAAACATTGCATCCTCCCCGTGTTGCTTTAGCAACTGCGCAAAATCGTTTGTCAGAAAAAGCATTGTTTGATGAGCTTACAATTCCTGTTGCGCCGTATCGTGCTGTAGATAGCTTAGAAAGCTTGAAAAAGGCTGTTGTTGAGCTTGGTTTGCCGATCGTGCTTAAGACTGCAACTGGTGGATATGATGGCAAAGGTCAGTTTGTACTTCGTTCAGAAGACCAGATTGATACTGCTTGGGCTGAACTTGGTCCTGCAAAAAGTCTAGTTGCTGAAAGCTTTGTTAAATTCTCTCGCGAAGTTTCAATTATTGCGGTACGTGGCCAAAATGGTGAAGTAAAAACTTGGCCATTGGCTGAAAACCATCATCATAATGGTATTTTATCGCATTCAATTGTTCCTGCACCGAATAGTGAAGCTTTGCAACCCGTTGCTCAAGACTACATTACTCGTTTGTTGAATCACCTTAACTATGTTGGTGTGCTGACTCTCGAGCTATTTGTAACAGAACAAGGTTTGTGTGCAAATGAGATGGCACCGCGTGTGCATAACTCAGGCCACTGGTCAATTGAAGGCGCAGTTTGTTCTCAGTTTGAAAACCATATTCGAGCTGTTGCAGGATTACCATTAGGCTCAACAGAAGTTGTTCGCCCAACAGTTATGATCAATATTATTGGTCAACATCCTAAAACTGAGGATGTACTTGCCTTAAATGGTGCTCATCTGCATCTTTATAACAAGTCAGAACGTGCTGGCCGCAAATTAGGCCATATCACTTTAATGCCTGTGGATAGTAATGAATTGACGAATTTATGCCGTCAATTGGCAGAAATTTTGCCAGAACCACTCGCTTTAACAGCAGATATGACCCTCTAAAAGTATTTTTAATTCTCTAAAAAGCGATCTTCGGATCGCTTTTTTTATCTTTTAAATTTAAAAAATAATAGAACATACATATTTTAGGATTGTGGATAACTTTAATTGGAACTTTTGAATTTAAAAAAGCTACTGTAATTTGAATTTAAAATCACAAAAGGCAGCCTTGGTTGTTTTTGAATTTAAAATTAGTTATCCACAAAAGTATTTTTAAATTTAAATGAGAGAGTTGGAGGTGTATTTTTAAATTCAAAAAATAGAAGTCTATTGGTGTGGGGTTTGAATTTAAAAATTTTGGTTGATCTTTAAATTTAAAAAATACGGATTTCTGTGGTGATAGGCTCTAGCCTGTAATAAATAATAAGGAGATATAGAATAGGATTAAGAAATAGAAGTGTTTTTTGCTCTGTTGTGGATAAAGTTATCCACAATAAAGAGGGGTTTGTAGTTTAAATTTAAAGATGCGCTTTTGAATTTAAACTTGAGGATTGGTTTTGAATTCAAAACTAATAATTTGGATCTAAAGAATTTTAAATTCAAAAATAAAGTAGAAAATTTGAATTTAAAGCATACGAAATGAATTTAAAGTAGAGATTATGAATTCAAATTTACGTTTTCTCTCTGAAATTTTGGACTCATAATGGTATGGTACTTACAAATTTAAATTTAAAAATCGAACTAGGATAATATGCGACGTTTTTCTTGTATTGTTGGCTCTGTATTTTTAGCGATGACTCAGGCTCAAGCAGAGCTCGTAATTAATGGTTCTACAATATCTAGCAGTGCTACTGTTCCAGTAGTGACGAGCGAAGATTATACGCCTAATAATAATTTCCAAAGCTGTTTGGCAAATTTACGTTCTCAAGCAATTGCTGCTGGAGTATCTGGTACAACTTATGATCGTTATACCCAAAACTTGACCCCAGATTATTCAGTTATTGATAAATTAAACTATCAACCAGAATTTTCGACACCAATTTGGGATTATCTTTCTGGTCTAGTTGATGAAGAGCGCGTTGAGCTTGGTAAACAAAAACTGGCGCAACATCGAGATGTTTTAAACCGTGCTTCTCAAACCTACGGTGTGCCGCCAGAAACAATCGTGGCAGTGTGGGGGGTGGAAAGTAATTTTGGTAATATTTCTGGAAAATATCCTTTATTACAAGCACTCGGGACTTTAAGTTGTGAAGGGCGTCGACAAAGTTATTTCCGCACTGAGTTTTTTGCCACTATGCGTATTTTACAACGTGGTGATTTAACCGAAGATCAATTGAAAGGTTCATGGGCTGGGGCATTTGGTCATACTCAATTTATGCCATCTACTTATGAACGTTTAGCTGTTGATTTTGATGGAGATGGTCGTCGAGATTTAGTGTCGAGTACAGCTGATGCACTGGCTTCAACTGCTAATTTCTTAAATAAAGCAGGTTGGCAAGCAGGAATGCCGTGGGGTTTTGAAGTCAAAGTTCCCCAAGGTATGTCAATTGATGGAGAAGGGCGACGTTCAAAGAAAGCTTTAAGTAGCTGGAGTGCACGAGGGGTGACCCGAATTGATGGTTCTCCACTTGTTCAAGGGGCTTTATCTGGCAATACTTCAGCGGGTTTAATGGCACCTGCAGGTGTAAATGGTCCAGTATTTTTAGTATTTAAGAATTTTGATGCTATCTACAGCTATAACGCTGCGGAAAGCTATGGACTTGCGATTGCACATTTATCTGATCGTTTAAAAGGTGCTGGGCCATTTGTTGCATCTTGGCCAACTGATGATCCGGGAACTTCACGTGCAGAACGTCGTGAAATCCAACAGTTTTTGATTAATCGTGGCTATGATATTGGTGCAGTTGACGGTCTTATTGGAGATAAAACCCGCGTAGCTATTCGTCAGGAGCAGACTCGTTTAGGTTTAAATCCAACAGGACGGGCAGGGCAGCAAATTTTACGTGCATTCCGTCAAGAACAAGCTCAAAAAATGATGCAATAAACTGGAAATAATAAAAAAGGTCTGCTCATGCAGACCTTTTTTATAGGTACATATATAAGATAATCACTCTAATTTAACTGCTTCCAAAATATCAAAAATAACTGACGTAACATCTTGGCTTAAATCACGATCATTAAAGATTTCATACGCAGTGATCGTGACATCAGTATCACTTGGTAATTGCTTTTGCTCTTCTTCAATTAAATGTTCAATCGGTAACAGAGTCTGTTTTACTTCAAGATGGAGAATATCTTTATATTCGATATTTTCATCCTCAAGCTCGATTTCATGCTCATTGAAAAAGGGAATTAAAATAGAATGGAGGTATGGTTTAATTTCAATAATATCAAACAGTTCAATGTCGCGAGTCTGTTCAATTGTGCTGATATGATCATTTACTTCAATCAGGATATGATAATAACTCATCTTGATCTCCATTCTATTTTCGTTAGCTCTTATGACCACAATAACATGACTTTGATACCAATTTCGATGTATCTACATAGAAATAGATACATCATTTTATATCAAGCTCTTAATTATTGAGGTAAAGCACTTAATAGATCACGGTCAGCATCAGTAAGTCCAGTGATTTTTTTGTCACCATCTTTACGTACTGAGTACATCAATGCATTTGGTTGATCGCTATGTTTTAAACCAAGTGCATGTCCTAACTCATGAGCAATCGTTAAGCGTAAATCATCAATAGACTTAAACTCATAAATCACAATTTGTTTGCCGTTATAGATACCTTTTTTAAAGACATCCGCTTGAGTATTTTGCTTAAATTGGTTCAATGAATTATTAAACTCATTATTAATCTGATTAAAATGAGTCACTTTGACATTTAAGTCTTTAGCTTGCTGATTATATGCAGCAATTTCTTTCTTTAAAGCAACAGTTTGTTTTTGCAAATCTTTCTGAGTTTTAGCCAAAGATTTAGCGCTGTATTCAGGTGCTAATTTGCCTTGGTTAAGCTCCATCATTAGTTGGTCAAGATTTTTCAATTTGCCATTCAAAATCTGCTTCTTATTTTCAAGGTCGGCTTGAGTTTGACCAAGGGTTTGCTTCAATTGCTTAATTTGTTGCTGTTCATCAATTACACGTTGCTGTTCTTGTTGGAACTGAGCTGCAATTTTTTGACGCTGTTCAGAACGGCTTTGACTATTATCGTAAACTAAACGAATTTCTAACTTTGCATTTGGATCATAAGTAAAATAATCCTGTCCAGTACCTTGCTTCCAAATGTCCGCAGCTTGTTGACTAATTTGAATTAATTGGTCTTGGCTTAAACCAAAACGTGGATCAATATCAGCAATTTTGTAAGTCAAATGTTGACCTGCTTTTTGCTGAATTTGAGTATGAGTTGGAGTGGCAAGATTAGCATTAGCCTGAAAATTAGAAAAAGCAAAGGCTACGCCTAATAACAAAGATGTTAAACGCATAATCGAAGGGGGGAGATTTTAAAAAAAACGTATTATAAGAATATAAAATGAAAAATCAATCAAAAAACGTACAAAATAGGAAAATAAATGAGACTTTAGTCTCATTATTTTTTACCAAATGCCAAATTATTTTTTAGGAAAAATTTAATATATTGGGTTTTATTTAGTTTTTTTTAATCAGTTAACTTTAACGATTTTTCCTTAATTTGGTCTATAAATTGAACCTAATAAATCTAAATCTGAATCTGTCAATTTAAAGTTATGAATATCTTGCTCTTTTAAATAGGGATACATTAAAGATTTAGGATCAGTCGTATGTTTTAGCCCTAAAGCATGCCCAAGTTCATGAGCAAGGGTCAAGCGTAAGTCATTTAAAGAAGCATAACCGTAAATCTGAATTTGGTTTTGACTGAATAAACCTTTATGGAAGGGTTGAATACTCGTTTTCTGCTTTAGTTTGAATTGTGTTTTTAAAGCGCTTAAATCACTTTGCTCTCGATTTAGCTCTTTAATTTTTAAGTTAAGTGATTGAATTTTAAAATTTAGACTATTGGATTCATTTTGTAACTCTTCCGATTTTTGCTCTAGTTGTTTTTGCCATTCTTTTAAATTATTGGCATTAGAGTATTGATGTTCTCCTTGATTAAAGCGCGTTACATCTTGTTGATATTGTTCAAACTCAACTTTTAGACTGACCTTTTTCTTGTTTAAATCACTTGATAGTTGAGTAACTTGCTGTTTGTTTAGAACAATTTCTTCATTTTTAATACGCCAAGCTTCCTGCTTTTGCAAAAGTGCATCCAAATTGTTTTGTTGTTCATCCTTAAGCATTTGATGATCATCATAGATTAAGTTAATTGACAATTGAGCCTGTGAATCATAAATAAAATAGGTCTTTCCAGTTTCTTTTTGCCAGATTTCAGCAGCTTGCCGACTTACCTCAACTAGTTGTTCTTTAGTAAGTTGAAACCGCGGATCAATAAAAGCAATTCGGTATTTTAAAGGCTGATGAGATGAATGAATTGGCAGATTGCTTTGAGCAAAAAGTGTTGTTTGTAAGCCCATGCATAAGCATAAGCTCAATCCCCACCATAGAAATTTTTTCATGGCAAAATAAAAAATATAAATAAATCTTATTGTTAGCTACTTAATTTAATTCGTCAAAACGATAAAAATCTCAATAGATTAGGTGAGGTTTGTGATATTGGTCGAAAAATTAAAAAAGATGTTCTCAGACTTGGCAATAATTAAATAATTAATGTAGTAAATAACAGTGATTTTTTAGCAAAAAATATTATTTAAAATTAAATATTTAGTTTTTATCATTGATCTTTCTGACAGAAGCATTTGAATAATATCATTAAAAAACTTATTGTTACTTTTTGTAAACAATAAAAAACCGCGCTTTCGCGCGGTCTTTTTTAAAGCGACAAATTATTTTTTGTCATCTTTTACTTCTGTGAATTCAGCATCTACAACGCCATCATCTGCTTTTTGTTGACCCGCATCACCACCTTGGAATGCATTTGGATCAAAGCCTTCAGCACCACCAGCTTGTTGCGCTTGTTCATAAGCACGTTGAGTGATAGGCATCAAGATGTTTTGTAAAGCTTCAGTTTTCGCTTTGATATCTTCTACATCATTTTCTTTTGTTGCTGCTTCAAGTTCAGAAACGGCAGTGCTTACAGCTGTTTTTTCATCTTCAGTAACTTTATCACCAAGATCTTTAACAGCTTTGTTCGAGCTTGAAATTAATGCATCAGCTTCGTTACGAGCTTTTGCAAGTTCTTCAAACTTACGATCTTCTTCAGCATTCGCTTCAGCATCTTTAATCATTGCTTCGATTTCAGCATCAGACAAACCTGAGTTCGCTTTAATCTGGATCGATTGCTCTTTACCAGTGCTCTTATCTTTAGCAGATACTTTCAAGATACCATCAGCATTGATGTCGAAAGATACTTCAATTTGTGGCACACCACGTGGAGCAGGTGGAATATCGCCTAATTGGAAGTTACCCAACAATTTGTTTTGTTGAGCCATCTTACGTTCACCTTGGTAAACTGAAATGTCTACAGCAGGCTGGTTGTCAGCAGCAGTAGAGAACACTTGTGATTTCTTCGCAGGAATCGTCGTGTTTTTCTCAATGATTGGTGTTAATACACCACCCATTGTTTCAATACCTAAAGTTAATGGTGTTACGTCTAATAAAAGAACGTCAGTTTTGTCACCAGACAATACCGCGCCTTGAATCGCAGCACCGATAGCAACTGCTTCGTCAGGGTTCACGTCTTTACGTGGCTCTTTGCCAAAGAATTCTTGTACTTTTTGTTGTACAAGTGGCATACGAGACTGACCACCAACCAAGATCACGTCAGAGATGTCAGAAGTCGAAAGACCAGCATCTTTAAGCGCGATTTTACAAGGCTCAATTGTACGAGCAACTAAATCAGCAACTAAACCTTCAAGTTTCGCACGTGTTACATTGATCACTAAGTGTTTTGGACCAGTTGCATCAGCAGTGATGTATGGAAGGTTGATTTCAGTTGCATTTGATGAAGAAAGCTCGATTTTTGCTTTTTCAGCAGCTTCTTTCAAACGTTGTAACGCAAGTGGATCATTTTTCAAGTTCACACTTTGTTCTTTCTTAAATTCTTCAACTAAGAATTCAATTAATGCGTTATCAAAGTCTTCACCACCAAGGAAAGTATCACCGTTTGTTGATAACACTTCGATTTGTTGGTCGCCATCAAGGTCTGCGATTTCAATGATTGATACGTCAAAAGTACCACCACCTAAGTCGTAAACTGCAACTTTACGGTCGCCTTCTTTTTTGTCCATACCGAACGCAAGCGCAGCAGCAGTTGGTTCGTTAATGATACGTTTAACGTCTAAACCAGCGATTTTACCCGCATCTTTAGTTGCTTGACGTTGAGCATCGTTAAAGTAAGCAGGAACAGTAATAACTGCTTCAGTAACTGTTTCACCTAAATAGTCTTCTGCAGTTTTCTTCATCTTTTTCAAGATTTCAGCAGAAACCTGTTGAGGCGCTAATTTTTTATCGTTTACTTCAACCCAAGCATCGCCATTGTCTGCTTTGATGATTTTATAAGGTACAAGACCGATATCTTTTTGTACCGCTTGATCTTCATAACGACGACCGATTAAACGCTTGATAGCGAATAATGTATTTTTCGGGTTAGTTACTGCCTGACGCTTAGCACTTTGACCTACTAAGATCTCGCCATCTTTATAAGCAATGATCGATGGAGTTGTACGTGCGCCTTCAGCGTTTTCGATTACTTTTACTTTATCGCCTTCAAGTACAGCAACGCATGAGTTGGTAGTACCTAAGTCAATACCAATAATTTTTGCCATGTGACGTTTTCCTCAAAAATTCTTTTGCAATGTTTTTGCTTGT
Organism: Acinetobacter sp. BEC1-S18-ESBL-01; assembly: GCF_014169935.1. NCBI lineage: Bacteria > Pseudomonadati > Pseudomonadota > Gammaproteobacteria > Moraxellales > Moraxellaceae > Acinetobacter > Acinetobacter sp. BEC1-S18-ESBL-01. The sequence continues at coordinate 3,905,682 of NZ_AP022302.1, read as the reverse complement.
TATCCGATATGAGAGTGAATCTATTTTTTTCAAGCGTTTTAGCGAAAAAAAATCTAAAAACTCTCAAAAAATTATTTATTGACCAACCATAACCATAGCAGGGCGCAATAAGCGACCATTTAACGTATAGCCCTTTTGTAAAACGCTACCGATTTCATTCGCTTTAGCATTTGGGTCAATACCTACAGCTTGATGTAAATCCGCATTGAAGCCATTTTTCGTATCAGCTTCTACAACACCAAATTTTTCAAGTGTGGTTAACAGCGACTTCAAGGTCAGTTTAATACCTTCAAGTACTGGCGTTTCTTCATCACCAGCCGCTTGAATTGCACGTTCTAAATTATCAACAGAATCTAGTAACTCTTTTGCAAATTTTTCAAGCACAGTCTCTTTATGCTTGTCAGACTCACGTTGAATACGCTCTACACTTTTTTGTGCTTCGTAAACTGCATTCGCAGTACGTGCTTTTTCAAGTTTTAGGCTTTCTTCTAATTTGGTGATTTGCGCTTGTAAAGATTCAACGGTAACGTCGTTTGCTTGCTCTACACCTTCAGCCTGAGTTTGCTCATTAGATTGCTCTGCTTGCTCGTGTTGAATGTCTTGAGCTTGCTCATTTTGCTCATTAGCCATTGATGATCTCCGTTTAAATGGGTTTTTAAACATGTACAGTCCTTTTGGCATCAGCATTTACTGGGTAAAACCTGAACTGCCATGCATATGCTGTAATTCATTAATAGGGATGAAGTATGGGCATTGCCTAAAAATTCAAGCGTACACGGCAATTTAAAACTTTTAATTTTGCGGTTTTAAGTAAAAATTTAAATTTTCGATCATAAAAGCAATAAATTCCTGGGTTATTTTGGGCAAATGTTGTCTTGAAGCATATACCACCGACAAACTTAATTCGGGAGCCGAAAAGTTTTTAAATAAAGGCACCAATCGTTTTTCTTTTAAATCTTTTTTAACTAATAAAGTCGGTAACATTGCTACACCTTGAGCATGTACACACATGTCATAAACAGCATTTACATCATTACTTTTAAAGGTGACGTTCAAAGGATAGTTTTGAGGTTGCTGTTCAGTATCAAAAAGTGTCCAAAATTGATGTTGGCTATGGTGAGCTAAACATTCATGTTGAATAAGTTGCCTTGGATGGGAGAGGGGGCTGTGTTGCTTTAAATAATCAGGATGAGCACAGAATACAGACTCGATTTGACAAACAGGTCGTGCAATTAAACCATCGGCAACTTTTTGCGTTATACGTAAGGCTAAATCGACCTGAGCATCAATTAAGTCCATCGTATTTTCAGTCAGATATACATCAAATTGAATATGTGGATGTTGCTGTTTAAATTGGCGAATACATTCCCCAACCCCTAGTTGAAATAAAAACAAGCCGCAGGTAAAGCGAATCGTACCGTTATGTTGTTCGGGTGCGGCTAACTCTTGTAAAAGTTGCTGTTGTTGTAAAATATTCTCGCAGTAGAGTAGGGCTTTTTCGCCTGCTGGAGTGAGAGATATTTTTCGTGTATTTCTTTGAAATAGTCGAGTTGAGAAGGTGTGCTCAAGGTGCTCAAGATAGCGAGAAACCATCGCACGGGAATAATTTAGATGTTCGGCGGCTTTGGTTAAATTGCCATGTTGAGCAATAGAAACAAAGACGTGTATGGCTTTTAATGTGTCCATATACTTTATCATTGTTACAATATATGCAACAGTTTATCTTAATTTAGTGCATTTATCTTACAAGAATTGCAATTTAAAGTATTTCTCATGAATTTGGAGAATACATAATGAAATTTTTTAAATTAACTGCTTCAGTCCTAGCAACTGCTACCGCTTTAACAGTAACTTCCTCAGCTTTTGCGCAAGATTTGAAAATCCAAAGTTTCTTGGCTAAACCCGAACATTTTGGTGTGACTTCTACTTTAATTGAAGGCGATAAAGAAGTTCTATTGGTTAATGCGCAATTCTCAAAATCTGAAGCATTACGTATTGCTGCAGATATTCTCGATAGCGGTAAAACACTAAAGACAATTTTCGTAAGTTATGGCGATCCGGACTATTACTTTGGCTTAGATGTATTTAAACAATACTTCCCAAATGTACAAATCATCGCTACGCCAGAAACTGTTAAACATATCCAAGATACTCAAGCGCTTAAAGTGAAATACTGGGGCCCACAAATGGGTGCAAATGCGCCTAGCCAAATTATTGTGCCTCAAGCTTATACCGCTAAAACTTTAAAACTAGAGAATGAGTCAATCGAGATTAAAGGTAAGAAAGAACTTACTTATTTATGGATTCCTTCTTCAAAAGCAGTTGTAGGCGGTATTCCTGTCTCTTCAGGTATTCATTTATGGATGGCAGATACGCCAAAAGTTAAAGATCGCAATGAAGTGATTCAAGCTTTAGAAAGTATTAAATCACTCCAACCTCAAACAGTTGTTCCAGCTCATATGGTTGAGGGAGCTCCACAAGGTTTGGATGCGGTTAACTTCTCTATCGACTATCTCAAGAGCTATGAGAAAGCGGTCAAAGTAAGTAAAAATGCGAGTGAGCTAAGTCAGCTCATGCAGAAACAATATCCAACATTAAAGAGTGTGGATAGCCTAGAACTAGGCGCAAAAGTTGTAAAAGGCGAGATGCAATGGCCATAATTAAAGTCGAAACACCATAAATTTTCTAAAAAGCCGTGGTCTATCCTCGGCTTTTTTTATGAAATAAGGCATTTTCAAGTAAAAAGACTCTGTAACATTCTACGCACCTTATATAGCATTTCTATGAAGAGAAAATTTTTAACGAGAGTAAAAGGCTAAGATAAAAATTAGAAATTGATAAAAATAAACAAAAGCTTAAGTTGTAGCTTCTATATAAAAGGTAGAGGTGAGGCTAAGGAAGAGGTTTTAATAAAAAATTGCACAATTTGTACTTCTATTACTACAAAAGACAACCAATGATACGCACGCCAGAAAAAAAATTGTGAATTATAGGCAGCGCGAAGATGAACTTTGCATTTAAATGTTTGTCGTAATGAAAGGAAAGTGATTATGAAAAAATTAGGTCTTATCTCTGTAGTACTTGCTGGTGTTGCTTTTACAGCTGTTGGTTGTGCATCTGAAGCTGGCTTAAATGCATCAGGTTCAGCTCAAACTAGCGCTAGCCCATCTGGCGTACAAGCTGGTGTTGGTGTAGATGCTGGTGTTTCTGGTCAAGCACAACCAGGTCAAGTTGATGCTGGTGCTTCTGGTTCTGTTTCAGGTTCTGCAACTGCTCAGTAATTCTTAGCGATAAGAACAGTTAAAAGATTATAGAGTACATATATTCAAGATGCCGATTTATATATGAAATGAGCTGCTACTCATTATTCTATAGTCAAGAGAATGTGGATTTCTCAACAAAAAGCCCCAAGAGATTTTTTCTTTGGGGCTTCCATATTCTAATAGATTTTAGTCATCATCATGATAATCTCTATGATTGTGATCACGATCTTCTAATCTTTTCTTCTCCCATTCACGGTGTCTTTTTTCCCACTCACGACGATTTCTATCCTGTTCGCGAGCATCCTTACGTTGTTGTTCGTATATTCTCTTACGCTCTTCCCAACGTTTTCGTTCCCAGTCACTATAGCGACGTCCATCATAGCGGTCATCATCATGATCATGGTAACCATAACCACCGCGGTAATAAGGATCATCTGTATAAGCAACACAACCTACAGTTAAAAGACTGGTTGCTAATAAAGTAACAACTAGTTTTGCTGACATAGCACAATCTCCTTTTGTCTGTTAACAATAATTGGCAAAAAAGTCCTGTTTTAAACGACAGATTTGTTAATGACATTTGCTATAAATCAGATTAGCGTAGATTGGTTTTTACCTTTGTATCTTGATTACATGAGTTGTATGCGAATATAGTCAAACAACAAAGAATTCTGTAGAAAATATGAAGGATAAGAGGAATTCATGGAGATAGGCATGACAGCATTTAATCAAAAAATTCAAACATTGCTAGATAAGGGCCAAGGGCCTGCTGCTCGAGCTCTTGATAAGTTACCTCGATTAGCTCAAGAATCACTTGCCAAAATCCTTGGATATGCCTACCAATACCCGGAGCTCGATTCGTTTACTAAATGTATGATGGCCGTACAAATTAAACAGGGACGTATTGGTTTCATTGGTTCAGATCCTATTGAGTCTAGACGGCAGTTTGATACACAAATGTTGGCTATACGCCAGAAATCAACTGAAATTGATTCAGTGGAAGACATTCGTTTGCCGCTTCAAAGTGGAACTGTTTTCGCAAGACACTATCATCCGTCACCGAATAAAAAATTACCTCTGATTGTTTTCTATCACGGGGGAGGGTTCGTTGTAGGTGGTTTAGATACTCATGATGAGGTTTGTCGTATATTGGCAAAATATGCAAAAGTACAAGTACTCAGTATTGATTATCCACTTGCACCTGAGGTCTCACCTCAACATTTAATCCAATCATGTGAAGATGCATTAGCTTGGGTATATCAAAATCGCAGACAACTAAAAATATTAAAAAATCGTATTGCTGTAGCAGGGGATAGCGCAGGTGGCAATATCAGTACGGTTGTGGCTCAAAGATCAGTAAACAAACCTTATGCTCCACAAGCACAGCTTCTCATTTACCCTACAGTTGATTTTAAAAGCCGACATCCTTCTTTCTATGCCTATAATGAAGGATTGGTTTTAACAGATAATGATATCAATTATGTTACCCAATATTATGCAACTCAGCATAATGTAGAATTAGACGATCCGATTATTTCTCCAACCTATGGTAATTTGAAAAAGAGCCCGCCAGCTTTCGTGATTACTGCTGGCCATGACGTATTGCATGATGAAGCGAAAATTTATAGCTATAAGCTAAGACAAAATGGCGTCAAAATGCATTATGAAGAATATCCGGATCAAACCCATGGTTTTATAAATTTGACACCTATTTCTAAAAAGGCAAAAAGATATACTATCGAGATTAGTAAAAACTTCAGAAAGTTCTGGGATAAAAATAGTTAAATAAAAGCTTAGTCCATGTTTCACGTGGAACGTGGACTAATACTCAAATCTAAAATGTAAAGTACTAAATAAAAGATAATAAATACTCACTAGAATTCTTTTATATAGATGATTAAATTTATCCTTCATTAAGTTTTGCATTTTATTGTAGGAAGATATGAAAAAATTATTAATGTTATGTTGTTTGGGTATAAGCAGCCATTCAGTCTGGGCTGACACTTTAGTTGAAATGCAAACAAATTTAGGCAATATTGAAATACAACTTTATGATGATAAAGCACCAAACAGTGTGAAGAATTTTAAAGACTATATAAAGTCAGGCTTTTATAAAGATACGATATTTCACCGCGTAATTCCTGGTTTTATGGTGCAGGGCGGTGGACTTGCTGCAAATATGCAGGAAAAGACTACGCGAGCGCCTATCAAAAATGAAGCTGGAAATGGAATTGCTAACACACGCGGAACGTTGGCTATGGCTCGTACTGCAAATCCTAACTCAGCTACTAGTCAGTTTTTCATAAACGTTGCAGATAATAATTTTTTAAATCGTTCTGCGGGTAATGCGGGTTACGCAGTTTTTGGAAAAGTAATTAAAGGAATGGATGTGGTTGACCGTATTGTTCAGGTCCCTACATCAAACTATGGCATGCATCAAAACGTACCAAAACAGGCTATAAAGATAGTAGATATAAAGTTTAAAACTCTTCAAAAATAAATTAACCATATAAATCATATATTTGTTTATTTTTGAGATTTTTTTTTGGCTGAAAAAGAACCGGTCGAACGTGCATATTTATAAAAGTGCTTGCGTACCAGTTTTTTTCCCCTATAATGCACTCATCCCGACGCGATACACGAGAATATCTTAGCTTACAGGGTTAAGATGAAAGCTTAGTATTGCGTTGAATTCTGTCTCTGACGAAGAGCAGGAAAATCATTAAGAGAATTGAAGAACAACTTGTGTGGATTTTTACTGATTGATTAATCGAAATAATTTTCATTAATTGATTGGTTTAAATTACTCGAAGTTTATTTGAGCGAAATTTAAGTCAGTAATTGATGAGCCAGAATTGGCACCTTGTCTTTAATAAGGTGCAAAATGATTTTAACTGAAGAGTTTGATCATGGCTCAGATTGAACGCTGGCGGCAGGCTTAACACATGCAAGTCGAGCGGAGAGAGGTAGCTTGCTACTGATCTTAGCGGCGGACGGGTGAGTAATGCTTAGGAATCTGCCTATTAGTGGGGGACAACATTTCGAAAGGAATGCTAATACCGCATACGTCCTACGGGAGAAAGCAGGGGATCTTCGGACCTTGCGCTAATAGATGAGCCTAAGTCGGATTAGCTAGTTGGTGGGGTAAAGGCCTACCAAGGCGACGATCTGTAGCGGGTCTGAGAGGATGATCCGCCACACTGGGACTGAGACACGGCCCAGACTCCTACGGGAGGCAGCAGTGGGGAATATTGGACAATGGGCGCAAGCCTGATCCAGCCATGCCGCGTGTGTGAAGAAGGCCTTATGGTTGTAAAGCACTTTAAGCGAGGAGGAGGCTACTTTAGTTAATACCTAGAGATAGTGGACGTTACTCGCAGAATAAGCACCGGCTAACTCTGTGCCAGCAGCCGCGGTAATACAGAGGGTGCAAGCGTTAATCGGATTTACTGGGCGTAAAGCGCGCGTAGGCGGCTAATTAAGTCAAATGTGAAATCCCCGAGCTTAACTTGGGAATTGCATTCGATACTGGTTAGCTAGAGTGTGGGAGAGGATGGTAGAATTCCAGGTGTAGCGGTGAAATGCGTAGAGATCTGGAGGAATACCGATGGCGAAGGCAGCCATCTGGCCTAACACTGACGCTGAGGTGCGAAAGCATGGGGAGCAAACAGGATTAGATACCCTGGTAGTCCATGCCGTAAACGATGTCTACTAGCCGTTGGGGCCTTTGAGGCTTTAGTGGCGCAGCTAACGCGATAAGTAGACCGCCTGGGGAGTACGGTCGCAAGACTAAAACTCAAATGAATTGACGGGGGCCCGCACAAGCGGTGGAGCATGTGGTTTAATTCGATGCAACGCGAAGAACCTTACCTGGCCTTGACATAGTAAGAACTTTCCAGAGATGGATTGGTGCCTTCGGGAACTTACATACAGGTGCTGCATGGCTGTCGTCAGCTCGTGTCGTGAGATGTTGGGTTAAGTCCCGCAACGAGCGCAACCCTTTTCCTTATTTGCCAGCGAGTAATGTCGGGAACTTTAAGGATACTGCCAGTGACAAACTGGAGGAAGGCGGGGACGACGTCAAGTCATCATGGCCCTTACGGCCAGGGCTACACACGTGCTACAATGGTCGGTACAAAGGGTTGCTACCTAGCGATAGGATGCTAATCTCAAAAAGCCGATCGTAGTCCGGATTGGAGTCTGCAACTCGACTCCATGAAGTCGGAATCGCTAGTAATCGCGGATCAGAATGCCGCGGTGAATACGTTCCCGGGCCTTGTACACACCGCCCGTCACACCATGGGAGTTTGTTGCACCAGAAGTAGCTAGCCTAACTGCAAAGAGGGCGGTTACCACGGTGTGGCCGATGACTGGGGTGAAGTCGTAACAAGGTAGCCGTAGGGGAACCTGCGGCTGGATCACCTCCTTAACGAAAGATTGACGATTGGTAAGAATCCACAACAAGTTGTTCTTCATAGATGTATCTGAGGGTCTGTAGCTCAGTTGGTTAGAGCACACGCTTGATAAGCGTGGGGTCACAAGTTCAAGTCTTGTCAGACCCACCATGACTTTGACTGGTTGAAGTTATAGATAAAAGATACATGACTGATGATGTAAGCTGGGGACTTAGCTTAGTTGGTAGAGCGCCTGCTTTGCACGCAGGAGGTCAGGAGTTCGACTCTCCTAGTCTCCACCAGAACTTAAGAGAAGTTCGGATTACAGAAATTAGTAAATAGAGATTTAGATCTTGGTTTATTAACTTCTGTGATTTAAGTATCACGGTATTAAGCATGACCTGACGAAGGCATGTTTATTCATTAACAGATTGGCAAAATTGAGTCTGAAATAAATTGTTCACTCAAGAGTTTAGATTAAGCAATTAATCTAGATGAATTGAGAACTAGCAAATTAACTGAATCAAGCGTTTTGGTATATGAATTTAGATTGAAGCTGTACAGTGTTTAAGTACACAGACAACAGATAGTAGCGATGAAGAATCGCACGGACAACACTCACTTGTAGGTGTTGACGACTGTTTGGGGTTGTATAGTCAAGTAATTAAGTGCATGTGGTGGATGCCTTGGCAGTCAGAGGCGATGAAAGACGTGATAGCCTGCGAAAAGCTCCGGGGAGGCGGCAAATATCCTTTGATCCGGAGATTTCTGAATGGGGGAACCCACCTACTTTAAGGTAGGTATTGCAACATGAATACATAGTGTTGCAAGGCGAACGAGGGGAAGTGAAACATCTCAGTACCCTTAGGAAAAGAAATCAATTGAGATTCCCTCAGTAGCGGCGAGCGAACGGGGATCAGCCCATTAAGTTATGTGTGTTTTAGTGGAACGCTCTGGGAAGTGCGAACGTAGAGGGTGATATTCCCGTACACGAAAGGGCACACATAATGATGACGAGTAGGGCGAGGCACGTGAAACCTTGTCTGAATATGGGGGGACCATCCTCCAAGGCTAAATACTCCTGACTGACCGATAGTGAACCAGTACCGTGAGGGAAAGGCGAAAAGAACCCCTGTGAGGGGAGTGAAATAGATCCTGAAACCGCATGCATACAAGCAGTGGGAGCACCTTCGTGGTGTGACTGCGTACCTTTTGTATAATGGGTCAGCGACTTATATTCAGTAGCGAGGTTAACCGTATAGGGGAGCCGTAGAGAAATCGAGTCTTAATAGGGCGTTTAGTTGCTGGGTATAGACCCGAAACCAGGCGATCTATCCATGAGCAGGTTGAAGGTTGGGTAACACTAACTGGAGGACCGAACCCACTGTCGTTGAAAAGCCAGGGGATGACTTGTGGATAGGGGTGAAAGGCTAATCAAGCCTGGTGATAGCTGGTTCTCCCCGAAAGCTATTTAGGTAGCGCCTCGGACGAATACCATAGGGGGTAGAGCACTGTTTCGGCTAGGGGGTCATCCCGACTTACCAAACCGATGCAAACTCCGAATACCTATGAGTACTATCCGGGAGACAGACTGCGGGTGCTAACGTCCGTAGTCAAGAGGAAAACAATCCAGACCGCCAGCTAAGGCCCCAAAATCATAGTTAAGTGGGAAACGATGTGGGAAGGCATAGACAGCTAGGAGGTTGGCTTAGAAGCAGCCACCCTTTAAAGAAAGCGTAATAGCTCACTAGTCGAGTCGGCCTGCGCGGAAGATGTAACGGGGCTAAAACTATGTGCCGAAGCTGCGGATTTGACATTAGTCAAGTGGTAGGGGAGCGTTCTGTAAGCCGATGAAGGTGTATTGAGAAGTATGCTGGAGGTATCAGAAGTGCGAATGCTGACGTGAGTAACGACAAAACGGGTGAAAAACCCGTTCGCCGAAAGACCAAGGGTTCCAGTCCAACGTTAATCGGGGCTGGGTGAGTCGACCCCTAAGGCGAGGCCGAAAGGCGTAGTCGATGGGAAATTGGTTAATATTCCAATACTTCTGTGTAATGCGATGAGAGGACGGAGAAGGTTAAGTCAGCCTGGCGTTGGTTGTCCAGGTGGAAGGATGTAGGTATGTATCTTAGGCAAATCCGGGGTACTCTATACTGAGATCCGATAGCAAGCTGTACTTGTACAGTGAAGTGGCTGATACCATGCTTCCAGGAAAAGTCTCTAAGCTTCAGTTACACAGGAATCGTACCCGAAACCGACACAGGTGGTCAGGTCGAGTAGACCAAGGCGCTTGAGAGAACTCTGCTGAAGGAACTAGGCAAAATGGTACCGTAACTTCGGGAGAAGGTACGCTGTTGTTGGTGATGGAACTTGCTTCCTGAGCTGACGACAGCCGCAGAAACCAGGCCGCTGCAACTGTTTATTAAAAACATAGCACTCTGCAAACACGAAAGTGGACGTATAGGGTGTGATGCCTGCCCGGTGCTGGAAGGTTAATTGATGGGGTTAGCGTAAGCGAAGCTCTTGATCGAAGCCCCAGTAAACGGCGGCCGTAACTATAACGGTCCTAAGGTAGCGAAATTCCTTGTCGGGTAAGTTCCGACCTGCACGAATGGCATAATGATGGCGGCGCTGTCTCCAGCAGAGGCTCAGTGAAATCGAAATCGCTGTGAAGATGCAGTGTACCCGCGGCTAGACGGAAAGACCCCGTGAACCTTTACTGCAGCTTGACACTGAACTTTGACCTTACTTGTGTAGGATAGGTGGGAGGCTTTGAAGTTGGAACGCTAGTTCCAATGGAGCCGTCCTTGAAATACCACCCTGGTAATGTTGAGGTTCTAACTCTGTCCCGTTATCCGGGACGAGGACCGTGTCTGGTGGGTAGTTTGACTGGGGCGGTCTCCTCCTAAAGAGTAACGGAGGAGTACGAAGGTGCGCTCAGCGTGGTCGGAAATCACGCGTAGAGTATAAAGGCAAAAGCGCGCTTAACTGCGAGACCCACAAGTCGAGCAGGTACGAAAGTAGGTCTTAGTGATCCGGTGGTTCTGTATGGAAGGGCCATCGCTCAACGGATAAAAGGTACTCTGGGGATAACAGGCTGATACCGCCCAAGAGTTCATATCGACGGCGGTGTTTGGCACCTCGATGTCGGCTCATCTCATCCTGGGGCTGAAGCAGGTCCCAAGGGTATGGCTGTTCGCCATTTAAAGAGGTACGCGAGCTGGGTTTAGAACGTCGTGAGACAGTTCGGTCCCTATCTACCGTGGGCGCTGGAAATTTGAGAGGATCTGCTCCTAGTACGAGAGGACCAGAGTGGACGAACCTCTGGTGTACCGGTTGTGACGCCAGTCGCATCGCCGGGTAGCTATGTTCGGAAGGGATAACCGCTGAAAGCATCTAAGCGGGAAGCCTACCTCAAGATAAGATTTCCCTAGGAATTTATTCCTCTAAAGAGCCGTTCGAGACTAGGACGTTGATAGGTTGGATGTGGAAGCATAGTGATATGTGAAGCTGACCAATACTAATTGCTCGTGAGGCTTGACTATACAACACCCAAGCAGTTGTATATGAAGCATCAATCGATTCATAAACATGCAAAGCAACTTGATTTAGTTATACTACTAGCTAAAATGAACAACGAAAAATCAGATTCAATCAGCCCATCTGTCAAGATTTGGAAAACGCAACGTATCACACAGTGAATAAAACGAAGCAAGTATCCATACCAGTTGTGCTGGCGACCATAGCAAGAGTGAACCACCTGATCCCTTCCCGAACTCAGAAGTGAAACCTCTTAGCGCTGATGGTAGTGTGGGGTTACCCATGTGAGAGTAAGTCATCGCCAGCTCATTATTCTAAACACCCCCGTTCTAACGAATGGGGGTGTTTCTTTATGTGCGGAATTTAATTTTTAATAAAAGATAGGTCCAAAATTAGATTTGTATTCTTGCTGTATTCTATGAATATAATGACGAACTCTATTATTTTTGGGTACGTCCATGAAAATCAATTCTTTCTCTCCAATACCTGAAGATGATGAAGAGCTATCTTTGCCTGCATTGATTTATTGGGCATCTCTAGGTGATATCGATCAAGTAAAAGAATTACTAATAGAGGGAGAAAATCCTAATCAGATAGATGATGAGGGATATAGTGCTCTACAAGCAGCTGCTGAAAATGATCATTTAGAGATAGTTCAACTCTTAATTGAAAAAGGTGCGCATGTCGCTTACAAAAGTGAATACACAGCATTAGAGCTTGCAGAAATGGCTGGTAATACTAATGTAGTGGAGTATTTAAAGAGTTTATAAAATTAAAGGCCTCTTTTGTTTAGAAAAGAGGCCTTTTGTTCAATTAAGACAAATGATATTTCTGTAGTTTCTCAAGAATGGATTGAAGACCTTTTACTTCAAACTCATTAGCTTCGAATTTTTCATCTTTATTACGTTTAAATATATCTCTTATCTCTATTACAGCATTCGGGTCAATAATACTTAAACTTGAGGTGACTTGACGTATTTGACTAATAGAACGAGAGCCATTTGTTGAACCATAGCCAATAAATGCAGCAGGTTTACCACCCCACTCCTTGCCGACATAATCAAGTGCATTTTTTAAAGCTGGGCTGTAACCATGGTTGTATTCTGGGCTAATGAAGATAAATGCGTCTGCTTGAGCAATTTTGTCTGCCCATTCTTGTTGTTTAGGTTGATCATAAACCCCAGTAGCAGGTGGGTGAGAGCCTGAAAATAACGGTAAATTCCACTCTTTTAAATCAATTATTTCTGTCTGAAAATCTTCTAGATTAAATGATGGAATTGTGGATTCTAGCCAATTGGCAACTTTAATTGCTGTACGTCCTTCACGAACACTTCCTACGATAATATAGACCAGCATGTAATTTTCCTAAGAATTTTTATCTTTATAACTTAATTCATTCTATAGGTAGGAGAGAATATAGAATTTGTAAGGATTCTTATGTCACTAATAAAAATTGAATCATAAAAAAGCCCTCATTTAGAGGGCTTTTTTATTTACATTAGCTTAATGCCTTGTTGGCCTTCAGGAGTAACCTTAAATATTTCTACTTCAAAGGTAATATTTTTCCCAGCTAATGGGTGATTAAAATCAATTTCTGTAATGTCATCATTAACTGATTTTACTACACCGAATAAGGTGGTTTTTGCCTTATCTTCAAATTCGATCATGTGACCAGGAATAGGGCGTTGTTCAAACTTAACTGTATCGAAAGTTTGAACATTTTCTGGATTCCACGGACCAAAAGCCTCTTCTGGTGGAAGGTGTACTGTACGGCGGTCACCAGCACGTAAACCGAATAATGCTTTTTCGAAACCTGGTAAAAGGTTTCCGTCACCAATAGTCAGACTAACTGGCTCTTCACGGCTACGTGTATTGTCAATTTCTACACCATTTTCGATAGCTACAGAAAAGTGTAGGTCGACTTTAGAGCCTTCTTGGATACGAATTTCTTCGTTAGGGTGAATAATTTCGGTCATATTATGCATCCGAATTTTGGTTACGTTGCTTCTCAAGGAAGAATGTATCAATGAGTAGCAAAATCGTACCTAGAGTGATGGCACTGTCCGCAATATTAAAAGCTGGAAAGTGATGATTTTGGTAATAAACATGAATGAAATCGACCACATAACCTAGGGTAATACGGTCAATTAAATTGCCTAAAGCTCCACCTAAAATTAAAGCGATGGCTACAGGTAGCACCACCATTTTTTTAGGCATACGCATTAACCAAAATACAAAAAGTACTGAAACTAAGCCCGCCAAAGATGTGAAGAAATAGCGCTGCCATCCTCCTGCATCAGATAAAAAGCTAAAAGCTGCACCATAGTTATGTAATAGTGTCCAGTTTAAAAATGGAAGTACAGGTACAGGATCTGCATAGTTTAGATGTGTACTCGCAATCCATTTTGTCCATTGATCCAATACAATGGCAAGGACTGAAAGTCCAAGCCAAATCAGATTATGTGGATAAAACTGGAATAAGCCTTTTTTAGCTTGTGAATTAGGCATATTTTCTCACTTCGCCACGACCAGTGACGTTCACAATACAACGACCACATAAACCAGGATGATCGGCATGTGTATTTACATCTGGAAGGACGTGCCAGCAACGTGCACATTTTTCACCTTCAGCTGCAGATATTTGTACACGTAAGCCTTCCATTTCAGTTGCTTCACCTTGCTCAGCAAATGGATGTACTACTACTTGCGAAGTAATAAGAACAAAACGGAGTTCATCAGCCAGTTGGTTTAAAACTGTTTGTAATGATTCACTTGCCCAAAGTTCAACTTTGGCTGAAAGATTACTGCCGACAAGTTTAGCGTTACGCGCTGCTTCAATCTGTTTATTTACTGCAGATTTTACGCTAATCAATGTTTGCCAATCTTCTTCAGAAAGCAAGTTTGCCTTTGATGAAACAGGCAAGTTATACCATTCTGATGTAAATACATACTTTTCAGTTTGTTCTGGAATCAATGGCCAAGCTTCTTGAGCCGTAAAGCTTAAGATTGGGCTCATCCAACGGATAAATGCTTGGACAATATGATAAAGCGCTGTTTGAGCAGAACGACGTGCCTGAGAATCCGCTTTAGTGGTGTATTGACGGTCTTTGATAATATCTAGGTAGAAACCACCTAAGTCATTAATACAGAAGCTTGTTAACGCACTACACACCACATGGAAGTTCATTTCTTCATAGGCAGTGATAATGGTTTGTTGTACTTCATTCGCACGCTGTAAGATGTATTGATCTAGAGCGATAAGGTCATCTACATCCAGAGCATCAGTACTTGGTTTGAAACCATTTAGGTTCGCAAGCAAGAAGCGTAGGGTATTACGAATACGGCGATAGCTATCACTTACACGGCTAAAGATTTCTTTCGATGCTGCGATTTCATAACGGTAGTCGCTAGACGCTACATATAGTCGTAAACCATCTGCACCAAGCTGTTTGATGATTTCTTCAAGCGGGATATAGTTGCCTAAAGATTTCGACAATTTACGACCGTTTTCGTCCACTGTAAAACCATGAGTTAACAAGGCTTTATATGGCGCACGATTGTGAATTGCCATAGATGTTAATAAAGAAGATTGGAACCAGCCACGGTGTTGGTCTGAACCCTCTAAATATAAGTCAGCAGGGCTTTCTAATTCATCACGTTGCTCAAGTACAGCGTAATGCGTTGTACCAGAGTCGAACCATACATCGAGTGTATCGCGAACAGCGTTATATTGTTCAGCATCTTCACCGATGAAGTCTTTCGCTTCACGTTTGAACCATGCTTCGATACCTTCTTCTTCGATCAGTTGAGCAACTTCTTCGATGAGTTCAGGTGTGCGTGGGTGTAATTCGTTCGTGTCTTTATGAACGAAGAATGGAATTGGAACACCCCAAGTACGTTGACGTGAAATACACCAGTCCGGACGACCTTCGATCATTGATTCAATACGGTTTTTACCCCAGTTCGGTACAAACTCGATATCATTTTCAATGGCATTAAGCGCACCTTCACGTAAACCTTTTTGATCCATGCTAATGAACCATTGTGGTGTAGCACGGAAAATAATTGGAGTCTTATGGCGCCAGCAGTGTGGGTAACTGTGTTTAATTGGCTGATGAGCCCATAAACGGCCTACAGCACCCAAAGCTTCAATAATCTTTGGATTGGCTTTATAGATGTGCTCACCAGCATAGATTGGAGCAGTTGGAAGATAAACACCGTTACCGCCCACTGGATTGTCTACTTTAAGGTTGTATTGAAGACCTACTTTATAGTCGTCTGCACCATGGCCAGGTGCTGTATGTACGGCACCTGTACCGCTTGTTGCAATAACGTGCTCACCTAAAATAACCGGAACTTGACGATCAGTAAGTAGAGGATGTTGCAGGGTAAGGTTTTCAAGAGCCGAACCAGTAAAATCAGCTAAAACAACTGGGTTTTCAAGCTTGTAACGCTCAATCGCTGAAGCAACTAGGTCTTTAGCAAGAATGAAGTTTTGCTTACCGCGCTCAGTTGTCACTTGTACCAATTGATATTCAATTTCGGCATGCAACGCAACGGCTTGGTTAGCTGGTAATGTCCAAGGTGTAGTGGTCCAGATCACGATATCTGTTGGATCTTGAACTTCTAACTTTAAGCGGGCACTTAAATCTTTGAGATCGACAACGCCAAAACCAACGTCAATTGCGTCAGATTTTTTATCTTCGTATTCAACTTCTGCTTCAGCAAGAGCTGAACCACAGTCCATACACCAGTTCACTGGCTTTAAGCCTGGTTGGATATGGCCATTTTTCTGGATGAGACCTAGAGCACGAACGATATCGGCTTCTTGTTTGTAATTCATGGTGAGATAAGGATTATCCCAATCACCTAAAATACCAAGACGTTTAAAGTCAGTACGCTGTAAATCAATTTGTTTTAGCGCATATTCACGGCAAAGTTTACGGAAAGTTGCTGCGTCAACTTTTTCGCCCACTTTACCTACTTTCTCTTCGACTTTTAGTTCGATTGGCAAGCCATGACAGTCCCAACCCGGAACATATGGTGCATCAAAACCTGAAAGCGTACGGCTTTTTACAATAACGTCTTTGAGTACTTTATTAACTGCGTGACCTAAGTGAATTGTACCGTTCGCATATGGAGGGCCATCATGCAAAATATATTTTTTCTTGCCAATACGCGATGCACGAATCTGCTGATAAATGTTGTCGGTATACCACTCTTCTAACCATTTCACTTCACGTACTGCCAAATTTGCTTTCATTGCAAATTGAGTATCCGGCAGGTTTAGCGTGGCTTTGTAGTCCACTGCATTCTCAGGAGTTTGCTTATCGCTCATGCAAGTTTTCTTCCAGTTTAATCAGCTTGGGAGCTGACATGTTTTACAATCAAAATTCGAATTAAAAAGGAAATTGTGTCGTGTCGTTACGGTATTGTCGTAACTGTTGCACGTCATTATCAATTCCAGCCTTAAGTGCTTCAAGCGAAGGGTAGTTCAATTCACCATGAAGATAGTGAAGAAAAGTCACCCGCATAAATAAGCCATACAGATTAGCAGAAACATCAGGGAAATGTACTTCTAATCTCCATTCTGGATGTTCTTGCTGAATGGCGGGACGTGTACCGACATGACCTGCGCCATAGAGGCTGTTTTCATGATATCCGGCAATTCCCGGTTTCTCTGGTGTTTCTTGGCGCACTTTTTCAGTGAGAGAAGTTGTTTCGCAAATGACTTCAACGCCATAAATACCGTTTAAACAAGGTTTGTGGCGGTTGAGACGAACATTAATGGTTGGAAAATCAAGAGTTCGTCCAATTTGGTCGCCATATTGGACACGTCCAGTAATACTGTACGGACGGCCTAATAATTTAGCTGCTAAAGCAAGATTACCCACTTGAAGTACTTGGCGAATACGGGTTGAACTGACGCGTTCACCTTCAAGTTCAATGGTATGTAAATTTGTGACTTGGAAGCCATAATCTTTTAAAAATTCACTGTTGCCTTGGCGGTCTTTACCGAAATGAAAGTCATCCCCTAAAACTAATGACTGGGCATTTAATTTGTTTTTTAATAAATCTGCGAAGGCAGATGCGCTCATGCTACGGAAATGTTCATCAAATTTAGCAACCGCAATATAGTCAACGCCAAGCTCAGCTAGGTATTCAACTTTTTCCCGTAATGAATTAATACGAGGAGGTGCATCGTAACCTTTAAAGAACTCAAGAGGTTGTGGCTCAAAAATCATGACCAGTGTTTTTAAGCCTTGTGCTGCAGCAATGTTTTTGAGTTGAGCAATCATCGCTTGGTGGCCTAAATGGACACCATCAAAATTACCAATAGTTACCGCTGTTTGAGGTAACTGAAAATTGGGCGATAACGCATTGAGACGAAGCAGTTTCATGAACTTAAAATATGGCTATTTTTGCAAGGGCTATATATTGCCATAATCTCACAGATTCGTCTTGTTGTTGTGTTTTTACTCAGTTATTTTTCAATATGAATATTTATATATTTAAAATATTGATGAATTAAATAAAAATAAATCAATTTTTCTTATTAATGGTTTGCTCTACTATATCTTTATCCACTCTTTGATTAGAGAACTAAGATGAAAAAACCCTTTTACCAATTAAATCAAAGCAAAGATGTTATACGACATTTTACCCCAAATTGGTTTACAGCGACTATGGGTACTGGCGTGGTGAGTATGATTTTAATTCAGCTGCCATTTGCTCAATCATTTTTATTCACGCTAGCAACTTGGTTATGGCAATTTAATATTGTTTTATTTAGCGTTTTTTCAGTTCTTTATTTATTGCGGTGGTTTCTTTTCCCTCATGAAGCGAAGCAAATATTTAATCATCCAAATATGAGCTTGTTTTTAGGGGCTATCCCAATGGGGCTCGCAACGATATTAAATGGTTTTTTAAGCTTCGGTTTCGGGCTTTACGGTGAAGTGGCAATACATATTGCTCAAGCTTTATGGTACATCGATGTCTTTTTAGCACTGGCAATTGCGTGGATCGTGCCATTTTGTATGTTTAGTCGTCAGAACCATCAGCTACATACCATGACTGCAATTTGGCTTTTACCTGTGGTTGCTTGTGAAGTCGCAGCAAGTTCTGCGGGCATGTTGGTTGCACATTTACCAGCAGATGTGCACAGCTTTCATTTATTAATGGCTGGCTATGTACTTTGGGGAATCTCTGTTTTACCAGCATTCGCTATTCTGACAATTTTAATGTTGCGTATGGCTTTGCATCAGTTACCTGAAAAAGAAGTCGCTATTTCTAGCTGGCTCTCTTTAGGCCCGATTGGTACAGGTGCATTAGGTTTATTGTTATTAGGGCAACAGGCACAAAGAGTGGCGCCAAATGTAGGATTTGACCAATTTACTAATGTCTTTCAAGCTTTAGGAGTTGTAGGTAGTCTCGTGCTTTTAGGTTTTGGGTTATGGTGGCTTGGTCTTGCGATTTTAACAACGCTCCGTCACGCAAAGACAGGTATTCCATTTAACTTGGGCTGGTGGGGCCTAACCTTTCCATTCGGTGTATTTATTCTCGCACTATTTAACTTAGGACATCAGGTTGAAGTTGTATTTTTACAATACGTTGCTGTGGCATTGAGTCTTTTATTATTGGCAATGTGGGGCATAGTAATGAAGAAAACGCTTGCAGGAGCATATAGTGGTCAACTGTTTTTTTCTCCCTGCTTAATCGCTTTACAACAAAAAGTGCAGTAATGATGAAAAGGTGCAAAAAGCTTTTGCACCTGATTTATACTTATTTTCTAACTTATTTAATTTTGATTTGAGCTTTTTAAATGAACACTGATATTGCTTTAATTATGGCGCTTCCTAATGAATCTAAGGGTTTATTTGAACAAGCAGGTGTTAAAGTCCATTACAGTGGTATTGGTAAGATTAATGCTGCCTTTAAAGCATTTGAAGTTATTCAAAAAACAGGATGCAAAACTCTAATTAATTTAGGTACAGCGGGAAGCTCTGCATTTAATCGACATGATTTGGTCGAAGTAAAAACTTTTGTACAACGGGATATGGATGTTTCACCGTTAGGATTTGAAGTAGGTGTAACGCCGTTAGATGATCATTTGGCGGCAGAGATTCATCTTCAACCACATTTTGCTGATTTACCAAAAGCAGTATGTGGAACTGGTGATTCATTTGAAACGGGTCAGCCAAAAGTAGCTTGTGATGTGGTTGATATGGAAGGCTATGCTTTAGCTAAAGTGTGCCACAAGTTAGGTGTACGATTAATCTCGGTGAAGTATATTACTGATGGGGCAGATGACACTGCGCATCTGGATTGGGAAGAAAATTTATTGTTAGGTGCTCAGAAACTCCTAGCCCTTTATCAAAACCATTTCTAAAAAAAGATCGGCAAATTTGCCGATCTTTTTTTGTTTTAACGAGGTAATACGCCGTAGAGCATCATATGTACCGTATGCTCAATCGAACGCTGAAACATACTGCGGTTACGAAGCGTTTTACCAGTCACCATTTCCATTTGAGTTGCAAAATCTGCATAGTTTTGCGTAAGGCCCCAAATATTTAAGATTAATAATTCTGGGTCGATATCTGGGGAAATCTTTCCTTCTTCTTGCCAAGTCTGAATGACTTTAGCTTTGCGTTTAAATAGCTTTTTCAAAGGCCCTTTCAGTATAGGCAAAATATGTGGAGCGCCTTGAATAATTTCTAGTGCAAACAATCTAGATGCTTTCGGTTGGCTACGAGACAGTTCGATTTTTTGAATTAAATAGTGAGATAAGGCTTCGGCTGGTTCTAATTCAGCTTCTAAAGTTTGTAAGGGGGCCAACCATTTTTGTAAAACGGTTGTGAGCACTTCTACATATAAAGACTCTTTATTTTCATAGTAATAGAAAATATTCGACTTATGCATGTCGGCGAGTTGGGCAATTTCATCCAGACTTGCTCCACTGAACCCATAGACTGAAAATACGTCAAGGGCCGCAGCAAGAAGCTGATTGCGCTTTTGGGTACTCTTTTTTTGTTCCATCTGCTGCATAATTAAAAAAATAATATTCCCATTGTAAGGGAAATTGTTTGATTTGTGCACAGGTGTCTTGCTTTTTTAATCAAAAAACAGCTAGTTATTTGTGTAATAGATATACTATTGTGCAAAAAATAGAGAGATTCCCTAGTTTATTGTTATTCTTAAAAATATTTTTTAACTTTCGCCCTAAAAAAGAGCAATAAAACAGCAGTTTTATTGCTCGTAAATTGGGCATTTTTCGGCTGAGATACTCTCATTACTCATCACAACCTTAAGTTGCCAAAACCGCATCGAGTACTTGTTGCTCAAGTTGAGCAAAAGTAATACTTTTTTTACGCGGGCGCGGCAAATTAACTTGGAAACTTTGAGCAATCTGACCCTTATCTAATAAAATAATGCGGTCAGCTAATTGCACTGCTTCACTCACATCGTGTGTGACTAAAATTGCAGTAAAGCCTTGCTCCTTCCACAAGCGTTCAATCAAGCTTTGCATCTCAAGCCGAGTTAACGCATCTAATGCACCCAAAGGTTCGTCTAGCAACAATATGCGCGGCGTATGTGATAGTGCACGGGCTAGGGCAGTACGCTGACGTTGACCACCTGAAAGCTGGGAAGGCCATTGTCCTGATTTCTCTTTTAAACCGACTTTTTCTAGTAATTCTTCTGCTAAAGCATGTTGCGATTTTGGTAGCCCAAGTTGAACATTTTGAAGAATATTTCTCCAAGGAAGTAAACGAGGATCTTGGAACATTACTCGAATATCATCGTTCGTAATGCCTTCACGTAAATGTCGGGCAGATTTAAATTTGATTTCCCCAAAGCTGGCTTTTTCAAGTTGAGCAATTAAACGGAGTAACGTACTTTTGCCACAACCACTTCGGCCAACAATTGCTAAAAACTCACCCGGCTGGATGTGTAGGTCAAGATCTTCGAGGACCTTTACCTCGCCATAGAATTTATAAAGTTGCTCAATCAGAATCTCTGCACCCAATATCGGTTCTTGAGATTCTATTGGTTCTTCCGGAATGAGCTGCACTTCATTCTGATTAATATTTAAATTCAGATTTGTCATGTTCTAAGCTCCCTTATTTCTGATATCCAGAGTGCCAACGTAGTAAATAGCGTTCCAAAAGCTGTGCTAAAACATCTGCCAGTTTGCCTAGTAAGGCGTACAGAAGAATACCAACCAGAACTACATCCGTTTGTAAAAACTCACGTGCATTCATGGTCATATAACCGATACCTGCTTGAGCTGAAATGGTTTCAGCAACAATGAGTAATACCCAAACCAAACCCAAAGCAAAGCGTAGACCAACTAAAATAGAAGGCATCGCACCTGGCAAAATAATTTCTTTGTAGAGCTGCCAACGTGAAAGTCCGTAGCTTTTACCCATCTCAATCAATTGAGGGTCAACTGATCGAATACCGTGATAGGTATTAATATAAATCGGGAAGAAAACACCTACTGCGACTAAAAATAATTTCGCTGTTTCATCAATACCGAACCACAAGATGACGAGTGGGATAAGTGCTAAGGCTGGGATGTTACGAATCATTTGTAAGGTCGTATCGAGCAGGGTAGAGGCGAAACGCGAAGACCCGTTGAGTAGGCCTAATAACAAACCTAAACCGCCGCCTATCAGAAGGCCAAGCAGTGCACGACCAGCACTGACTTTAACGTGCTGCCAGAGTTCGCCACTCACCAGTAGATGCCAAAAAGCGGAAACTACAGCAGTAGGTGCGGGTAAAATACGGCTTTCTAAAAGACCCGAACTTGAGGCAATTTGCCAAACAACCAATAGAAGAATAGGGAAAATCCAAGGCAGCAAACGCTGCCCAATTTGTTTTGTTCCACGTGAAACAACACTTTCAGCTTTGCTCATGCAGGCTCCTTGACGGAACTATTTTGCTTCTTCTCGTCTGGAACATAATTGTTGGCAATAATTTCACCGAATGGACCGGTTAAATTTGGCTGAGCAAGTTTAGCGCGAGTTTCAATTGGTAATAACGGGAATACTAACTCTGCAAAACGAATTGATTCTTCAAGGTGTGGATAGCCTGAGAAAATGAAAGTATCAATACCTAAATCAGCATATTCCTGAATACGAGCAGCAACTGTTTCAGGATCGCCTACAAGTGCTGTACCTGCACCACCACGAACTAAACCAATACCCGCCCAAAGGTTTGGAGATACTTCTAGTTTGTCTCGATTACCACCATGGAGAGCCGCCATACGTTGTTGGCCTACAGAGTCCATTTGTGCAAATTTTTTCTGTGCCGCAGCAATAGTCGCATCATCAAGATATTGGATAAGCTCGTTCGCTGCTGCCCAAGCTTGTTCGTTGGTTTCACGAACAATCACATGTAAGCGAATGCCATAAGTTAATTTGCGGCCTTTAGCCTCAGCTTTAGCACGAACATGTTCGATCTTTTGTTTAACTGCCTCTGGTGGTTCACCCCAAGTGAGGTAAGTGTCTACTTGCTCAGCAGCCAAATCGACAGCGACGTCTGAAGAACCACCAAACCAAAGTGGTGGATAAGGCTTTTGAACAGGTGGGTAAAGTAGTTTTGCATCATCCACTTGTAAGCGTTCACCGTGGAATGTAAAAGCTTCACCCGTATGTGAACGCGTCAAAATTTCACGCCAAATTTTTACATATTCATTGGCAGTTTGATAACGCGTTGAGTGATCTTCATATAAACCATCTCCGCGTAATTCAGCCTCATCACCGCCAGTCACTAAGTTGAGTAACACACGGCCATTCGACAAACGGTCAAACGTTGCAGCCATACGTGCTGCCAAAGCTGGTGTTGTTACCCCTGGTCGTAATGCAACTAAAAATTTAAGGTGTTGAGTTGCATCAATTAGGCTAGCCGCCGTAATCCAAGGATCTTCACATGAACGACCTGTTGGAATAAGTACACCTTCGTAACCTAAATTATCTACTGCCACAGCAATTTGCTTCATATAGGCATGGTCAACCTGACGAGCGCCTTTACTTGTACCTAAATAGCGACTATCACCGTGGGTAGGAATAAACCAGAAAATTTTCATGTGCATTACCTATATGTCTATTGAAATTACTTGGCACCCCAAACAGCTTGTTTAATGCTGATTGGCTTTGGAATGATGCCTTGTTGAGTAAAAATGTCTGCGAGTTGCTGCTGCTCAGCAATCACTTTGCTGCTGAGTGGAGCTGCCGATGAGGGGCGCGGACGGCGTTTAATAAATAAATCACTGGTTGCAGGTTTAAGACCTGTACTTTGACCAATCGCACCTGCCGTTTCTGCTTGATGGCTTTGAACCCATTTATCGGCTTGATTGATTTGTTTGATGAGCCCTGAAACAGCTTTCGGATGTTGTTTAACAAAATTTGGAGCTGCTAAATAAAATGTATAGTTCGGGCTTAAGCCTTTACCCGATGCAAGAACACGAGCTTGGTCTTCTAGTTGTGCTGAAGCGAAGTAAGGATCCCAAATTGCCCATGCATCAACGGCACCTTTTTGAAATGCTGCGCGAGCATCGGCAGGGGTAAGCCAGATGGGGGTAATATCGCTCCAGTTTAGGCCTGCTTTACGTACGGCTTGTACAAGTAAGTAATGTGAGCTTGAACCTTTTTGCAGCGCAATGCGTTTGCCTTTAAGGTCTTTAAGCTGTTTTAGTTGCGAGTTTTTTGGAACTAAAATTGCCGATGCCAATGGCTTAGCAGCTTCATAAGCAATGTAATATAAAGGCTTTCCAGCCGCTTGAGCATAGACAGGAGGTGTATCTCCAGTAACGCCTACATCAAGCGAACCGACAGCCAAAGCTTCTAAAATTTGTGGACCGGCAGGGAACTCATTCCAAGTAACTTTGGCATTTGGGAATTCTTGCTCAAATAGCTTTTGCTGTTTGGCAATTGCAAAGTTAATCGAGCTTTTTTGAAAACCAATACGAAGTTCTTTGACAGTTGGGTCAATTGCCCAAGCTGGCGCTGCGATTGTTAAGCCTAATACAGTGACTGCACTGAGGCGCTTAATTAATTGTGTCCACTGACTCTTAATAAATAATGACTGATGTTGCATATTGATATCCTTGTTCCCCTTGAGGTCAGGCACAGCATTTATATGATTATTTAAGCCGTGCCCAAGCTGGGTTTATTTCAGTTTTAAAATGGCATCTTGAATGGTGAGCTTGTTAGGAATGAGCTTTTGCGCATAAAAAGCATTAGCTACTTGTTGTTGTTCTTGTGCCACCTTGTCAGAGATTGGCTGAACTCCAAAACCCATACGTGAAATGGAAGTTTTGAGTACATCAAACTCAAGTGCGGTAGGTTTTTCGAGTAATTTGGCAGCTTCATCCTGATGTGAACTTACCCACTCAGTGGTCTGGTTAAGTGTCTGTACAACAGTGTTGAGTACTTTCGGATTATTTTCTGCAAATTTACGGTCAGCTAAATAGAACTGATGATTACTCACCAAGTTTTCGCCTGTTGCTAAAACTCGGGCCTGAATTTGATGTTCAGCTGCTGCAAAGAACGGGTCCCAAATCACCCATGCATCGACAGCACCTTTTTCAAAGGCAGCACGAGCGTCTGATGGCGGTAAATAAACTGGTTGAATATCACTTAAGCTTAAGTTGTTGGCTTCTAAAACTTTTAACAATAGGTAATGAACATTCGAGCCTTTGTTAAGAGCAACACGTTTGCCTTTTAAATCTTTAATAGATTGGATTGGAGAGTCTTTTTGTACCAATAGTGCTTCAGCTTTTGGCGCAGCAGGTTGGTTTGCGACATAGACTAAATTTGGATTGGCAGCCTGAGCAAAGATCGGTGGTGCTTCACCTGCTTCACCGAGTGAAACACTTCCTACGTTTAAGCCTTCAAGCAATTGAGGGCCAGCAGGGAACTCAACCCATTTCACTTGCACGCCTTGTTCTTTTAATGCTTTTTCTAAGTCACCACGAGCCTTTAAAATAGGAAGAATCCCATATTTTTGATAGCCGATATTTAAGGTTGTGGTGGCTTGTTCCTCTTTTTTGGCACAACCACTTAACATCATCACTCCTGCAAGGCTGGCCGCGATGACTGAATATTTTGCCCATGAAGTGGTGTTGAAAAGTGCCATGAGATTTCGTGCTCCCCGAAAGAGAAAAAGAAAAAAATAATTGGATGAGCAGATACCCTAAATGGATTTTTATTTCAGAAAAAATAAGTATTCGGTCTTTATTTATGCAAAAAAAAGCTAAACACAATAGGCTATAAACTTATGCGAAAAAAAGATTTATCTATTAGAAATATATTTAATGAATTTTGATTAAGTTGATGTAAATAAAATAAAAAATATTAAAACCTTAAAAAATTTAGATTTAAAAAAAGTACAACCATAAATTAATCGTGTTTACGGTTGTACTTTTTGAACTAAGCTTATCTGAAATAAGAATATCTTAAAATTAGCAAAGGCTAAGGAAGCAGTTTCTTAAAGACTAAAGAATTTCTTTGATAGTTATAGAGTGCCTGACGAGCATTTGGTAAGTCATCAACACTCACCTGATGGAAACCGTGCTCTAAGAACCAGTGGGCGGTACGGGTGGTTAAAACAAATAATTGACGAATACCTTGTTCTTTTGCCTTTTCTTCAAGGAATTGCAAAATCTGGCTACCACGGTTCGATTTACGATAACTTGGGTGTACTGCGACGCAGGCAATTTCTGCTGAACGTGTTTCATTAAATTCGGTTGGAATTGGATAAAGTGCAGCACACGCTAGAATCGTACCATCGCGCTCAATAACAGCGAACTGGCTAATCTCTTGCTCTAAACGTTCACGCGAACGATAAACTAAGATACCTTCTTCTTCTAATGGACGTAATAAATTCATTAAACCGCCCACATCTTGAATGTTGGCCATGCGAACTTCTTCATAATGCGCATCGGTAATCATGGTACCGATACCATCTCGAGTAAATAACTCTTCGAGAAGGGCGCCATCATAGGCATAAGAAATAAGATGAACGCGGTGTACGCCTGATAAAGATGCTTTTTTTGCCTGTTGCAAATGCAAGGTGAGTGTTGGGCTAATGGTTTGGTATTGTTGAATATAGTAGTCCAGTTGATGTGGGCTTAATTCACGTAATATTTGCTCATCTTCATTCAGCAATCCTTGTTGCTCACCTAGAAAAATGAGTTTATCTGCTTTTAAATAAGTTGCAGTTTTGGTCGCAACTTCTTCTGCTCGCAAGTTAAACACCTCACCTGTAGTGGAGTAACCTGTTGGCCCTAGCAGTACAATATTATGATTATCGAGGTGTCGATCAATCGCATCTGTATCAATAGAACGAACTTCACCTGTAAGCTGGAAATCCATGCCATCACGAATGCCATAAGGCTTGGCAGTCACAAAATTAC
Organism: Acinetobacter sp. BEC1-S18-ESBL-01; assembly: GCF_014169935.1. Taxonomy (NCBI): domain Bacteria; kingdom Pseudomonadati; phylum Pseudomonadota; class Gammaproteobacteria; order Moraxellales; family Moraxellaceae; genus Acinetobacter; species Acinetobacter sp. BEC1-S18-ESBL-01. The sequence continues at coordinate 3,879,067 of NZ_AP022302.1, read as the reverse complement.
CTGATACCACATCTATGCGAGCGCCGTACATTGGCGAGTTTGCTAAGCCCATAGAAAGCAATGCTTCGATTTCTAGGCGAATAGAACCTACAGCACTCATGACACAGCTTAAAGATTCACGTGTGGTAATACGGCTGTTGTCATAAAAAGGAGTTTCGATTCCTTTTTCTTTAAGATTTTGATTAATTTGCGGACGTGCGCCGTACACGAGAATTAAGCGAATACCAAGAGAATGCAATAAAGCAATGTCGTGAATGATATGTTCGAAATTAGGATGACGGACTGCTTCACCACCAAACATCAATACAAAAGTTTTATCGCGGTGAGCATTAATGTAGGGTGCTGAGTGTCGAAACCAGTGTACATAATGCTGGGTGTTATTATGTGACTTACTTACAGGCTTACTTGACATACCGATCTCGAATCAACAGCAAAAAGATATAAAGATGATTCTAAACAAAAAAGATTAAAGCCGCATGTTTTAGATAAAAAAACACCCAAATTGAAATTTGGGTGCTTAAAAAGTTTTAAATTAGTAAACCACTCTAATGATTTTATGACTTTGTTCATTCACCAGTACATAATTACCATTCACTTTATACCATTTTTGGTAACGACCTGGTTTAGTCAATTTTTGATGTTGACGATAGTCGATCACGTAACGTGAATGTCGATACTCATGCGGTACAACCTGACCTACTCGCCATGCATTGTGATGATCATCTTTTTTAATCACTTTAACTGTTTTTACTTCATGGTTTTGGTAATTGCCATGATGATTATGATCGTTTGGTGCTGCCATGGCTGTTGTTGCAACTAAACCACTAAGAGAAAGAACAATCGCTGTTGTTAATTTTTTCATTGTAAACCTCGAATGATGAGCTGAATTTCAATAATTAAAGATTAGTGAACAATTGCAGATAAATCGTGGAGGCCAAGAAGAATAAATGTGAAAACTCTCTATGAAATAAGAAGAAATTAAGAAAATTCATCATTTAAGAATATAAAAAATAAAAAAGGATAAAACCGAGAGGCTTTATCCTTTTTATTCAGCGATAGCGAGGGTCTATCGCCTTAAAAACCACGAATACTCACAATGCTATTAGAATCTGTGTCGACTAAAATATAGTCATTGTTGATTTTATACCACTGCTGATTACGGCCTGGTTTTGGCAAGTTACTGTCTTTATAGTCGACTTTATAGCCATTACCACGATAGTGCTGTGGCATAACATAGCCAGGCTGCCAGCGATGTTGTTTTAAGCGTTCAAAGCCACGCTCTTCGCGCATACGGCGTTCGTCACGGATACGATCATCATCATGATCACGTCCAAATCCTGGCCCACGATCATTCCACTCACCACGTGGACCTCCACCTTTAGGACCTTTGGGGCCATGGCCTCGGTCAAAAGGAGGATCAGCAAAGCTCGCCATACTGGTGGTTAGTACGGTTATGCAAAGGGCTAAGATGGTGAACAACTTTTTCATGATGCATCCTCGTTTACATCTGATGTCTCTCATGTTGAATACTCTACGCGCAAAATGCAGAGAAACTGTGAAGATCATTTAATGGTTCAATTAAAATTACGGATAGATCAAGGGTTTTTATCAATAATAAAAAAGGCTTGTATATCTTTTCAGGTATAGGCAAGCCAGATTTGATGATTGGCCGTAATTTAATTTAGCTTTTCATCTTTAACTTTTTAATCCTGTGCATCAATACTTTGACCATTGAGTGCCAAGCTGTCTTCACCCATTAAATAGAGGTAAGCAGGCAAGATTGACTCAGGTGTAGGTAGTGTCTTCGGATCTTCTTGTGGGTAGGCTTTCGCACGCATTGCAGTACGTGTTGCGCCTGGGTTAATGCAATTAAAGCGAATATTTGGATAAGTATTTTCCGCTGCAAAAATTTTACTCACTGCTTCAATTGCAATTTTGGAGACAGAATATGCGCCCCATAAAGCTCGTGCTTCACGGCCTACACCTGAGCTGGTAAATACGACAGAGGCGTTTTCTGACTTTTGCAAAAGTGGTAATAGAGCTTGAGTGAGGGCAAACGGAGCACGTAGGTTAACTGCCATCACGTCATCCCATACTTCTGTAGGGTAATGTGCTAGCTCTACACGTTCACCTAAAATACCCGCATTATGCAAAATACCGTCTAGACGCCCAAACTGCTTTTCGAGCGTATCGACTAAAAAGTCGTAATCACGGTCAGAGGCACTTGAAAGCTGTAGTGGTAAAATCGCAGGTTGCGGTGCACCTAGACTCTCAATTTCATCATAAATAACTTCAAGTTTATTTAAGGTTCTACCATGTAGGACAACGGTTGCACCATGTAGGGCATAACTTAGAGCCGCAGCTCGCCCAATTCCATCACCAGCACCGGTAATTAAAATAATTCGATCTTTGAGTAGATCCGGACGAGGTTGGTATTCTGAATATTTCATTGGTAAACCTCCTTCTTTTTATATTGATAAAACAAATAGCCGTTAAAAAAGTCTATAAAACTCTGACGTTAACTTATCATACGCTGATTTTCCTGTAGAGCAGGAAGCTTTTGACGTAACATATCGTGTAATTCTGTCACTGTATTTACAATCGAATCGGCCTGCCATGATGCTAAATCATCACGGTGTTCGATAGGTAAATAGCCATAAGCTGCCAAGATGGTATACATGTCGGCATTGCGACCAGCATCAATATCACGTGGGTGGTCGCCTACATAAATAATTTGATCTGCTGGGATGTTTAATTGTTTAGCGGCCAAATACATTGGTTCAGGATCTGGTTTGGTTTTACTGACATCTTCAGGGCATACCAGAACCGCACAGCGTTCTGTTAGATTTAACTTTTCTAAAAGAGATTCACTTAATCCGCGTGGTTTGTTGGTCACAATTCCCCACGGGATTTGTGCAGCTTCTAACTCTTCTAAGAGTGGATACATGCCGTCAAACAGATCTGTATCAACCACAATATTATTGCCGTACAGATCTAAAAAGTTTTGACGATGTGCCAAGAAAATTGGATTGGCCACATCCAGCTCTGGATAGACCAATTTCACCATCGCACGTGCACCTTCAGACACCTGAGTGCGAATAAGATCGGCTTCTACAACAGGACGTCTTGCATCACGGCACATTTGCTGAATAATACGAATGAAATCCGCAGCTGTATCGATAAGCGTACCGTCTAAATCAAATAAAACAGCTTTCATCATGCACCTGTATTAATCGTATGCACCATATAGTTAACGTCAACATTTGGCGCTAACCAGTAATGCTTGGTCAGTGGGTTGTAATGTAGTCCAGTCATTTCTTTTAACGTAAGACCTGCATTACGAATATCATGTGCCATTTCAGATGGTCGAATAAATTTATGATAATCATGCGTACCTTTTGGCAACATGCGTAGGACGTACTCTGCACCAATAATGGCAAATAAATAAGATTTTGGGTTACGGTTAATGGTCGAGAAGAATACATGGCCGCCCGGTTTAACCAGAGCCTGACAAGCTTTTACAATAGATGCTGGATCTGGAACGTGTTCCATCATTTCCATACAAGTCACCACGTCATATTGACCAGCCTGTTCTTGTGCTAATTCCTCTACAGGAATTTGACGATATTCAATATTTTGAACATTTTCTTGCTGAGCATGTAAACGGCCGACAGCTAGAGGTGCTTCACCCATATCGATACCTAATACATCTGCGCCACGACGTGCCATGCTTTCGGCCAAGATACCGCCACCACAGCCGACATCAAGTACTTTTTTACCAGCGAGACCGCCTGCACGTTCATCAATCCAGTTAAGACGTAGTGGATTGATCTGGTGAAGTGGGCGAAATTCAGAATGTTGATCCCACCATTTGGCAGCAAGTGCTTCAAACTTTGCGATTTCCTGTAAATCAACATTCAATTGCGACATGGTGCTACCTCTAAACTTGAGTTATCTTTTTGGATGTAGTTCGCCGTTAGTGTAGCGATTATTGGGAAAAAAGCGATAAACCCAATAAAAAACTTCACAGAAGCAAAACGAATTTAGCATATTTGTTTTATATTTAGGGCATAAGCTAATGCATAACAACTTAGAGGAAAAGCTGTAGCAATGAAAAAATTGGTTTTGGGTGGTTTGAGTGCAGCAATTATGGCCGTATCGGGTGGTGCAATGGCAGCAGATTTTGTTGCTGGTAAAGACTACACCGTGATTGCCAATCCAGGCAAAGTGGAAGTTCCGGGGAAAATCGAAGTTCGAGAGTTCTTTTGGTATGGATGTCCACACTGTTTTAAACTTGAACCGCATATGCAAACGTGGTTAAAACAGATTCCTAAAGATGTACGTTTTGTACGTACACCTGCTGCAATGAATAAAATGTGGGAACAAGGGGCGCGTACGTATTATACATCTGAGGCATTAGGTGTACGTAAACGCACGCATTTACCACTATTCCATGCGATTCAGGTGAACGGTCAACAAATTTTTGATCAAGCTTCTGCTGCGAAATTCTTTACTCGTTATGGTGTACCTGAGCAGAAATTTAATAGTACTTACAACTCGTTTGCAGTAACTGCGAAAGTTGCCGAGTCAAATAAACTTGCTCAACAGTACCAATTAACAGGCGTACCTGCAGTTGTCGTGAATGGTAAATATGTTGTGCAGGGTGAAGATGGTAAAGTTACTCAAGTTCTTAATTATTTAATTGAGAAAGAACGTAAAGCAAAATAAGTTGTTTAGGCTTTACTTCAAAATGGGCTTCATGTGAAGCCCATTTTTATATTTAATTTATCGTTAATTATCACGAAATAATTCAATTAATTTTGCTGATTTTCATCTTCAATCTGAAAATTTAAAACATCAAAATTAGCTGTTTGAGTCGGCAGTGATAATGCCTGATTAATATATAAATTAATTAATTTTTGGCGAGAACCAATCGAACGCTGGTAATACGTAGAATTTAAAAGCAGTGATGCACCATAAGTCAGTGACCAGATATAAGACAAATAGTCACGAATCGACATATCATAATTCAATGATTTTAAATAATTTTCAGTAATATCTTTAATTGCCAAAATACGCTGTTGGCGAATTTCATAAAGCTCTTCGAAAAGATTCTTCAACTTAGACTCTGTCATCGTCAGATTTTCTTCAAGTTGATGCAATAGAATCGTTTTCCCTGGTGCAAGCAAATGGTGAAGCATGTAATGAGGAGCATACTCTTTGAAATCTGTATTATATTTTTTAGAAATTTCTAAAATTTGCTTTTCATTTTGAATAATGAGCTCAAGTAGAAGCTCATTTTTACTTCTAAAATGCTTATAAAGGGTGCCTTTAGCAATATCTAGCTCGGCCACTAACTCATCTAGAGTAATTTCCTGATTGTTTTCTAATAACAACTTTTCTGCCACGCTCAGAATTTTTTCTTTACGCATCAAAAACTGTGTATGACGATCAAGATTCATAGGTATTCCCACACCAGTTTGGCCTAACTAATAGTTTACTTCCTGTAAAAAAGAAAAAGACTTTTCTCGAAATTTTTAGCCTTTTTCTTTCTCTCTTTACGTATTACCACATAACCTGTTTTTTGTCATTTGCCGCTTCTATCGTTCCCAGTTTGCAATCCCTCTAAAGAGTAAGCGAACTTGTGTAGAGGCATTTTCAATAAAGGCAGTTTGTTGCAGCTTGAGCTGTTCACCTTGATATTGTTTCGATAGGTTGAGCCACGTCATTGCCCATGTAAATGACATATTAGTCAAAATGGTAGATAAGACATTTAGGTCTTGAGGATTTTGAATATGTTTAAAATTTTCGAGTTTAGTAAGATCAGTTGTTAGATCTTCAATCAGAAATTCAATTTCTCTGGCAATTGCTGCACGGACTGTTTCTGAGCCTCCCCAACGTTCAGCAATCATAAATTGCCATTGCTTAGGGCTATGATTCACCGCCTGCACAAATAGCTCAATACTGGTTTGGGTTTTAGCAGATTTATGTTGTAAATAACTTTGACCAAGTTGATGTAAAACACTTTTTAAATGTAGGGCAACTTGATCGACCAGTTCTTTGCCGAGTTCATCCATGTCCTGAAAATGGCGGTAGAACGCTGTCGGTACTAAACCTACTTCACGTGCAACTTCACGCAAACTGATACTACTGAACGAACGCCCAGACGTGCTTAGATGCAAGGCTGCATCGAGAAGTGCCTGACGACTTTGCTGTTTTCGTTCATCCCGTATCGACATTAAAAGAACCTATTTAAACCATGAGCCAAAGTCTAACAAAAAAGAGCAAACTTTCATAAAAAAAATAGTGAACAAGTGTTGACTGAGTGAACAGTTATAAATATAGTGTACATATGTTCACTATACGAACATGTGTTCACTCAAATAAATAGCCAGAAACAAAAGAGGAACGTATGAACGCAACACTTAGCTATCAGCCACATTGGGTTCGAGAAGATTTCGTTGATTTTGTCTTGCAGAAAATTAACGTGACTTGGGCGTGGAAAAGGGTACTTGCAGAAGTTACTGTAGTTCAGCCACTTCATACCGATATGGTGCTCATTAGACTTAAACCGAATCGTAATTTTAATTTCGATCAGGTCCGCGCAGGTCAAAGTATTCTGCTGACTTTGCTCATCGATGGCGTTTACCAACAGCGTAGTTATTCAATTATTGAAGTGACTACTCAGGGTGAAATCGCTTTAGGTATTAAAGTACAAGGTTTGGTGTCTCGTGCAGCTCAACTATTACATGTGGGTGAGTGTGTTGAGATTTCACAACCACAAGGTGATTTTATTTTGCACCAAGGTCAGCATCCTGCGATTTTGATTGCGTCAGGAAGCGGTATAACTGCAATTTATTCACTCTTGCAGCAAGCTTTAAAACAGCAACTTGAACAAATTCATGTCATTTATTTTAATCGTGCGGAAATTTTTCATGCCGAATTAAAAGCTTTGGCAGAACAGTACCCACAGCTTCAATATCATTTTTTTAATACCACCGAGCAAAAGCAGCATTTAACTGAAAGTTTACTGCAAAAGCTGGTTCCAGATTTCGAGCAGACAGCAACTTATGTTTGTGGTCATCATGGCATGATGCAGCAAGCCAATGAAATTTATGCACAAAAAGGTGCTCAGTCGCAGCTTCATCAAGAGTATTTTCAGCCACTTCAAGTGACTGGTACACATGCAGCACAGCCTGTTATTTTCCGCCGTGCTCAACACGAGTTTTTAGCTGAAACAAATTTACTGAGCAGTGCAGAGCAAGCTGGTTTACGCCCACAACATGGTTGCCGTATGGGTGTCTGTAATAAATGCAGCTGTACCAAGGTAAGCGGAGTTACTCAAAACCTGTTAACTGGTGAAATTGAAGATCAACCGAACCGCCCAATTAAACTATGCGTGAGCCAGGCATTAAGCCCAGTCACAATTGATCTATAAAAAGAATTAAAGAGGATTAACCCTATGAATATGGCATTAGAATTTTCTACTGTTTCTAAATCTGCTCATTTAACACCTGAACAGACTGAAGAGTTTGGCCGCCGTGTTGAGCAGATTCGTCAAGACGTTATGCAAAGTCTTGGTGAGCAAGATGCAAAATATATCTACAAAGTACGTGATTTTGTTCGATATACCGAAATCGCTTCACGTGGCATGTTGATGTTTGGTGGTTGGATTCCGCCAGTCTGGCTACTAGGCACAGGCTTATTAGGTATTTCTAAAATTGTAGAAAATATGGAACTTGGTCATAACGTCATGCACGGTCAGTTTGACTGGTTAAATGAACCAAGCCTGAACGGTAATACTTACGATTGGGATACCATTGCCTCTGGTGATGACTGGCGTGAAACACATAACTATGTGCACCACACCTATACCAATATTGTCGGTAAAGACCATGATGTCGGTTATGGTATTTTGCGAGTAAGTGATCAACAGAAGTGGGAACCCCGCCACCTGTTTAATATTCCTCTAGGTCTACAGTTAATGTTTTTCTTTGAGTGGTATGTAGGCGTGCAAAACTTACATCTTGAAGATGCATTAGTTTATAAAACCAAGAGCTGGAAACAGGTTTGGAAAGATTCGGCTAAAGTCCGTAAAAAAGCCACACGCCAAGTTTTAAAAGACTATGTGTTTTTCCCTGTGATCTCTGGCCCTATGTTTTTACCAGTTTTTGCAGGAAATGTAGTTGCGAATATTATTCGTAACTTGTGGTCATCTGCGGTGATTTTTAATGGTCACTTTACTGAAGATGCAGAAACGTTTGAGCCTGATAATACTGATACCGAAACTAAGGCCGAGTGGTACTTACGCCAGATTCGTGGTTCAAGTAACTTTAGTGGTACAGAATGGCTGCATTTTATGAGTGGTAACTTAAGCCATCAAATTGAACACCATTTATTTCCAGATATGCCAGCTAACCGCTATAAAGAAGTAGCGCCAAAGATTAAGGCACTCTGTGCAGAATACGGCATTAACTACAACGAGGCGAACTTTATGCGCCAGTTCTGGAGTGTATGGGTACGTTTAGCGAAATGTTCACTGCCAAACCATACCACTGGAAAAGTAATGCAGACATTAGAAAAGTTAAAAGCAAAATTCAAATTTGCGTAATCTCAGTTAATTAAAAATAGCTCTTTTTTAGGGGCTATTTTTATTTTTGAGTTATGAAACTTGCAGACTTACATTTGAAAGTAGGGAATAAACTCAACCTGTCAAAATCCTTTGCTATACTATGCCCAAGTTTGTATTTAAGAGAAGTTAGGAAGGATTATGCGTATTGACCAACGTGCATTAGACCAATTACGTGAAGTGAAAATTACACGAAACTACACCCGTTATGCTGAAGGTTCTGTGCTGGTCGAATTTGGTCACACCAAAGTCCTTTGTACTGCAAGCATTGATAACTCAGTGCCACGCTTTTTAAAAGGCCAAGGCCAAGGCTGGGTAACGGCAGAATATGGCATGCTACCGCGTTCAACACATTCACGTTGTGACCGTGAAGCGGCTCGTGGTAAACAAACTGGTCGTACTCAAGAAATCCAACGTTTGATTGGCCGTAGCTTACGTGCGATGGTTGATTTGAAAAAGCTTGGTGAAAACACGATTACCATCGACTGTGACGTGATTCAGGCTGATGGTGGTACGCGTACTGCTTCAATCACTGGTGCTGCTGTAGCATTGGTTGATGCGATGAACGTTTTATTGTCTCAAAAGAAAATTAAGCATGATCCGCTTAAAGGGTTAGTTGCTGCGATTTCTGTCGGTATGTATCAAGATGAAGTGTTGCTTGATCTTTGCTATGAAGAAGACTCGAACTGTCAAACTGACTTAAATGTAGTAATGACACAAGCTGGCGAGTTTATCGAAATTCAAGGTACTGCCGAAGATAAACCGTTTACCCGCGCTCAAAGCAATGCCATGTTAGAAATGGCTGAAAAAGGAATTGCCGAGCTCATTAAAAAGCAACAAGAAGCTTTAGGCTGGTAATTTTACGCTTTCTGAAAAACGCATCTTCGGATGCGTTTTTTTATGCCTTCATCAAACCGACATAAAAACATCACTTGCTTGTCACTTTTACGCTTTATTAGTAGTTCGCATTTAAACCGTTTGGAAAAAACCAATGCGAAAACTTTCACTTTTATTAATTACCTCTTTAGCACTCATGCTCAGTGCTTGTAACGATGATAACGACTCAGATAATTCATCGCCAACAACACCGCCCACCAGTAATTGCAAAATGCACTGTGCACCATAATAAGAACTAGGATAGAACTAATGAATCGTCGCGAATTTCTTTTAAACTCTACAAAAACCATGTTTGGGACCGCTGCTTTAGCGAGTTTCCCGCTGAGTATTCAAAAAGCCTTAGCTATTGATGCCAAAGTTGAAAGTGGAACTATTCAAGATGTTAAACACATCGTGATTTTGACTCAGGAAAACCGTTCTTTCGATAATTATTTCGGAACATTAAAAGGTGTACGTGGTTTTGGTGATCGTTTTACGATTCCAATGACGGAAAGCCGAAAGGTTTGGGAACAATATGATGCGAATAAAAAGAAGGTATTGCCTTACCATTTAGATAGTCGTTTAGGAAATGCTCAGCGTGTTTCAGGTACACCTCACTCATGGTCTGATGGCCAAGCAGCTTGGGACAATGGCCGTATGAGTGATTGGGTCGCTTATAAAAAACCACAGTCGATGGGCTACTATAAAAAACAAGAAGTCGAATATCAGTTTGCTTTAGCGAATGCTTTTACCATTTGTGATGCTTACCATTGTGCCATGCATGCAGGGACCAACCCAAACCGTAAGTTTATTTGGACTGGAACGAATGGTCCTACAGGTGCAGGTGTCGCGAGTGTTGTAAATGAATTTGATGGGATTGGGGCATCAACAGAAGGTTATGAATGGACGACGTATCCTGAGCGCTTACAGCAAGCTGGCGTAACATGGAAAGTTTATCAAAATATGCCAGATAACTTTACCGATAACCCGTTAGCTGGTTTCAAACAGTATCGCCGTGCAAATGAGCAATCTGGTCAACCTGTCAGTAACGACACGCTAACGTGTCCAGCATACGATGAAAAGATTGATGCGACTCAACCACTTTACAAAGGTATTGCCAATACCATGCCGGACGGTGGTTTTTTAGGAACTTTTAAAGCTGATATTGCACAAGGTAAATTACCGCAAGTGAGTTGGTTAGTTGCTCCTGCAACTTACAGTGAACATCCGGGGCCATCTAGTCCTGTACAAGGCGCTTGGTATATTCAGGAAGTATTAAATGCATTAACTGAAAACCCTGAGCTGTGGAGCCAAACCGTTTTATTGGTGAATTTCGATGAAAATGACGGTTTCTTTGACCATGCCCCTTCACCAAGTGCACCGTCTAAAGATGTAAATGGTGTTGTATATGGAAAAACGACTTTAAACGATCAGCAAGTGTCTTATGAGTACTTTAACCATCCAGCAGTAGCGACTTCAAAATCTCAACCTAAGCCAGATGGTCGAGTGTATGGACCAGGCGTACGCGTTCCAATGTATGTGATTTCGCCGTGGAGCCGTGGAGGATGGGTAAATTCTCAAGTCTTTGACCATACCTCTATTTTACAGTTCTTGGAAAAACGCTTTGGTGTGCAAGAACCTAACATTAGCCCTTACCGCCGTGCTGTATGTGGTGATTTAACGACGGCATTTAATTTTAAAACACCGAACCTTCTACCTGTTGCTGAACTAGATGGGAAGAAAACTAAAGCCGAAGCTGATGCGATTCGTGTTGCCCAAGCTTTATTGCCACAAGTTCCTGTTCCGAGCCAGCAGCAATTTCCTCAGCAGGAAATGGGAATTAGGCCATCACGTGCTTTGCCATATATTTTGCACACCAGTGCCAAAGTCGATACCACTCAAAAAACGATTAAGCTGATGTTCTCTAATACAGGTAAACAAGCAGCCGTTTTCCATGTCTATAACCGACTAGATCTAACAGCAATTCCACGTCGTTATATGGTTGAGGCGGGTAAACAGCTCGATGATATATGGAATGCTACAAATGGGCAGTACGATTTGTGGGTGCTTGGACCAAATGGGTTCCATCGCGCGTTTAAAGGCGATTTGAGTCAAGTTAACCAAACTCAAGCATTACCGGAAATTAGAGTGTGTGTGGAAGAGTGTGATGCGAATTTGTATTTAAAAGTGCGTCATGATGGTAATAAGTCAGTCAAGCTCTCAGTCAAAGCAAATGCTTATCTTCCAAACAAGACATGGACTATTGAAACCAATAGTTCTGAAAAAGAACTGGTTTGGGATATGTCTGAATTTGGTGGTTGGTATGATTTCACGGTGACCTTAGCTGATGACGCTACGTTTAGTCGTCGTTTTGCAGGACGTATAGAAACTCAAGAGGATTCAATTTCTGATCCGTATATGGGTTATGTAGAGTCTTAAGTTGCTGTAATAGATGAACGATTAAGCTGAAGTCTTAGATTGATAATTATTTTAAATTAGCTATCACGACGGAGTCTTATCGTTTATTCATCCAGTGGAAGTAGCTAATTTGTTACTTTGGTTTCGCCCAAAGTAACCAAAAGCATTTGTCATCTACAAAACCTGTTCTCTTTCTGCATATATCTAATTTATTGCAAAAACAATATATTCATAGATTTTGGGCAGGTTGTAGATGACATCTCGCACAATCTAATGTTGGGAAATATAACTAAAGGATGGCACCTGTGACTGCCATAAATATTAGGTTTGACCATTCTATAAAATTTTTAAAGGTCACATTCTGCTTTATAGATGAATAATAAAAATAAAGACTTACCTTTTGTAACAGAATCTCCTAAGCCTGGTCATATTTATCTTTTACCTTGAAACCCTGAATTTTTAAAGTAATGGGGAAAATTTATGCTACAAGGTTTTATTGTATTATTAGCAGTAGTGACATTTGTTCTAATGGCTGCCGATCCACGCGATAGTGGGGCACAAGCGACTCAGTCAGCGTGGCAAAAAACACAAGCGGCAGACATGACCAAGTCGCAAAAAAATACCAATAATGACGCAGATTTTATCTAAGCATTAAAACGCATAGATAAATCAACAGCTCTAACGTCTTTAGTTAGGACGCCCATAGAAATATAGTCAACGCCAGTGGTGGCAACTTCACGCAAGTTTTCAATAGTGATATTGCCAGATGCTTCGAGTTTACAGCGGCCCGCCACATGTTTTACGGCATCAATCATTTGCTGTTGACTGAAGTTATCGAGCATGACAATGTCCGCCCCAGCTTCAAGTGCTTGGTTTAATTCATCCCAAGTTTCAACTTCGACTTCAACAGGTTTGCCCGGTGCAATTTGATGTGCTTTGGTGATTGCTTGAGCAATACCACCCGCTGCCATAATATGGTTTTCTTTAATTAAGAACGCATCAAATAAGCCAAGACGATGGTTTTGTCCGCCCCCGATAGCAACCGCATATTTTTGTGCAATACGTAAGCCTGGTAGAGTTTTACGTGTATCGAGAAGTTTTGTATTTAAACCTTCAAGATGTTGAACATATTCAGCAGTTTTTGTTGCAACAGCAGACAAAGTTTGAATAAAGTTTAAAGCAGGGCGCTCTACAGTCAGTAAGCTACGTGCAGAACCAGCAAGCTTTAAAAAGGCTTCGTTTGCAGCAACACGTTCACCTTCTTGTTTTAGCCAAGTCACCTGAACAGTATTGTCATAAGCTGAGATGAGCGCATTAACCCACGGTTGTCCAGCTAAGACCATATCTTCGCGGCTAATAATGGTTGCCGTGGCTTGCTCATCTTCAGGTGTGAGCATAGCGGTAATGTCACCGTCCCCAATATCTTCTTGTAATGCTTGTTGAATATTGATTTGAATTGATTGTTCAAGCAAAGACTGAGGTATGCTCATACGGTTTCCATTTTGTCGATGACCCTAAAACTTGCGATATATTAGCATCGTCGACCTGAAAAATAAGCTATTTTATGAGATTAATCGCGATAAACAATCGCATTTACTGCTTTGAAAAGCGCATAACTGTTTTAAACTAAAACAATTGGCAAGCAATTTATTGGCGTCTCAATGAAGCAAATCACACCGTATGAAGTTATAGATGGACAATTAAAAGGGGCGAGACAAATCCCTTCTCCAAATTTTAACCAGCGTCCGACTGGCACCGAAATTCAAATGATTGTGGTTCATAATATTAGTTTGCCGCCGTCTCAATTTGGAGGTGGCTATATTGAGCAGTTTTTTCAAAACAAGTTAGATTGGTCAGTTCATCCTTATTTTCAGACTATTGAAGGCATGCAAGTTTCTACACATCTGTTAATTTTACGAACAGGTGAAGTTCTACAGTTTGTTAACTTTAACGAGAGAGCATGGCATGCAGGGCGTTCAAGTTATTTAGCCAAAGTAGAATGCAACGATTATTCAATTGGTATAGAACTTGAAGGAAGTGATGATTTACCTTTTGAAGACGTACAATATGAAGTGCTAACTGACGTTGTTACCACTATCCGTCAGGCTTATCCTGAAATTAAAAACCATATTGCAGGGCATTCAGACATTGCACCGAGCCGAAAAACCGATCCGGGGCCTTATTTTAAATGGCAACACTTTAGACAACTGTTAGCACAGAAAAAAACTTGAGTTCATTCATCATTTCACAACGAAAAGATTTTCTAGTTTCATTACAATAGCGTCTTTCGAATATAGCTGTAGGTGAGTGCGATGGCATTGTGGCGATCGACTTTTATTGTCAGTGCAATGACGATGTTGTCACGAGTGTTAGGGCTCGTGCGTGACGTCGTATTGCTCAACGTGTTTGGTGCAGGTAAAGATTTTGATACCTTCGTCGTCGCTTTTCGTATTCCCAACTTCTTTCGACGACTATTTGCCGAAGGCGCCTTTTCTCAGGCCTTTATCCCAGTCTTAACTGAATATAAAACGGGTCGAGCACACGCTGAAGTACAGATTTTAATTAGTCGGGTATTTGGCTGTTTGCTAACAGTTATGACCTTACTCACTTTTGTGGCTATGGTTTTAGCACCTGCAATCATCTATATGTACGCACCGGGCTTCCACAGTGATCCAGAAAAGTTCGATTTAGCCGTCAGCATGTTCCGTTTGACTATTCCATATCTAATGTTTATGTCGCTCACGGCTTTTGCTAGCAGCATCTTAAATAGTTATGGCTCATTTGCTTCACCAGCTTTTTCACCAGTTTTGTTAAATGTAGCGATGATCGCAGGAGCGTGGTGGCTTACGCCGTATATGGCTGAGCCAATCAAAGCATTAGGCTGGTCAGTTGTTGCGGCTGGGGTATTACAGTTAGCAATACAAATTCCTGAATTGTGGCGTAAAAACCTACTGATTCCACCTAAAGTTGATTTTAAACATGAGGGTGTAGAGCGTATTTTAAAATTAATGCTTCCAGCATTATTTGGTGTATCTGTGACTCAGATTAACCTACTGTTAAATACGATTTGGGCATCATTCATGCAAGATGGTTCAGTGTCTTGGCTCTACAGTGCTGAACGCATGACTGAGCTACCTTTAGGTTTAATTGGGGTTGCGATTGGTACAGTAATTTTGCCTTCGCTTTCTGCCCGTCATGCAGAGCAGGATCAAGCAAAGTTCCGCGGCATGATCGACTGGGCTGCAAAAGTCATTGTATTGGTAGGGTTGCCGGCAAGTATTGCTTTATTTATGCTTTCAACACCGATTATTCAAGCATTATTCCAGCGTGGTGAGTTTGATCTACGTGATACACAAATGACAGCTCTAGCATTGCAATGTATGAGTGCTGGTGTAATTTCTTTCATGCTTATTAAAGTATTTGCACCTGGTTTCTATGCACAACAAGACACAAAAACACCAGTGCGCGTAGGCTTAATGTCGGTCGCAGCTAATGCAATTTTAAACGTTGTATTTATTGGTTTCTTTAAGCTTATTGATTGGCATGCAGAACATATGGCACTTGCACTAGCATCTTCAGGTTCAGCGTTAGTAAATGCTGGTTTACTCTACTTCTATTTGCATAAGCGTAATATTTTCCGATTTGGTCCGCATTGGAAGAAATTAGGACTTCAATATGGTTTAGCGAACCTTGCCATGATTGCAGCGCTTTGGTTTGGGCTCAATTGGTATAACGGAGAGCTTTCACAGTGGTTACGTGTTGCCGAAGTCGTAGGGCTATGCGTAGTTGGAATCATTGCTTACCTGATCGGTTTAATCTTTACGGGTTTTCGACCTAGAGATTTAAAACACTAAAAATAAAAAAAGCGATCTTAAATGATCGCTTTTTTTATACTAATACATTTATTTTGGCAAAACTTGTAGCAATTCGATATCGAAAATTAAAGTGCTATTTGGACCAATCGTGTCACCTGCACCGACTTCACCGTAAGCGAGATTTGCAGGGATAAAGAAACGAGTTTTACCGCCTTCTTTCATGGTTTGTAGACCTTCAGTCCAGCCTGCAATCACTTGGCTAAGCTGAAATTCAACTGGATGATTACGTGCGATTGAGCTGTCAAATACAGTTCCGTCGAGTAAACGACCTTCATAATTCACTTTAACACGTGATACAGCTTTCGGTTTTTTACCTGTACCTTCTTTTAATACTTGGTATTGGAGGCCTGATTTAGTCGTGATTACGCCCGATTTTTTTGCATTATCAGCAAGAAATGCAGCACCTGCTTGAGCATTTTGTTGTCCTATTTTTTGAAATTCAACAAGCTGCTTAGCTTCTAAAGTTTTTTTATAATCATTAATCGCTTTCGCCATTTCTTCGTCAGTTAAGCGTGCGGTTTTGTTCTGAGCACCTTCTTGTAAACCCTGATAAAAAATATCAAGATTTAGATCTGTTAAAGCATCAGTATTATTACGGCCCATTAAATAGCCATAGCTATAGCTAAATTGTTCTTTCGCCGGGCTTTTATTTGTAATAGGTGCAGCAGCAAAAACAGATAAACTTATCGTTGATGTTGCAATAATTAAACCAATTTTTTTCATGCCGTTTTCCAAAAAAAAGGAGAGTACTGTTTTACTCTCCTGAATGTTTTTATTTCACTGAAATGAGTTCTACATCAAAAATCAGCGTACTGTTTGCTGGAATACCAGGAAGTTCCTGAGGACCATAAGCAAGATTAGATGGAATGAAGAACGTCGCTTTACCACCTTCTTTCATGAGCTGAAGTCCTTCAGTCCAGCCTGGAATAACCTGATTGAGAGGAAACTCAACAGGCTCACCGCGCTTATACGAACTATCAAATACTTGACCATTAATTAATCGGCCTTCGTAATGTACTTTAACCATAGACTGCGCAGTTGGTTGTTTACCTGTGCCTTCTTTAGTAATGATGTATTGCAAACCAGACGCTGTAGTTTTTACACCAGCTTTTGTTTTATTTTCTGCAAGGAATTGAACATCTGCAGATTCAGACGCTGCACCAGCGGCTTGCTGTGGTTTATCTTGTTGTTGCATTTTTTGCTGCAATTCTTTTTCATAAGCAGCAACAGCAGCTTTTAACTCTTCTTGAGTATAAGCACTTGGTTGCTTATTACGAGCATCATGAATCCCTTTCACAAATGATTTTGTGTCAAGTTCAGGTGGAGTTTGCTGAGCAACTTCGTACCCAAGAACATAACTGATTTTTTCAATTGGAGAGGCATTTTTATTTGCTTTGCTTCCGACTTCTGTGGTCGGATGTTGGCTTGCATAATAAACTGGTACAAGTGCAGCACCGCCTAAAACTACAGCGACAGCAATGGGTAAGGCTTTACTCATAAAAGGTTCCAAAAATAATCATTTGAGTCTAAAAAAGCTGCTTTTGATCTTAGCATGCTTAAGCATAGAATGTTTAAGAAAAAAAACGAGTGGTTTTTTATATATTTTAGTTAGTTTTAGTTGGAATAAACTTAAAAAATCTTAAATAAAAAAACCGGATCATTTGATCCGGTTCTCTTATCACTTTTCGGTTAATCTTCTTTTTGTGCTTTATAAGCATAGGCATAGTTATAGCCATAACCATAACCCGCGCTCGCACGTTGAATATCGTTAAGGATAAAGCCGTTGACTTTAACACCTGCTTGTTCAAAGCGATTAAGCGTTAATTCAAGTTCTTTCATTTGCGACTTAGCATAACGCGCAACAATTAAGTTCACACCAGTATATTGCGAAATAATAATACCATCGGTTACTGCAAGTACTGGTGGAGTATCGATAATGATGTGGTCATACTGACTTTGTAGTTGTTCAAGTAGTTCTTTAAATTGGTTAGAGCTTAAAATCTCTGAAGGATTTGTTGGACTCTTACCGCGAGTAATCACATCAAGGTTAGCAACTTGAGTTTTATGCAAAACTTTTTGTAGATCAGCTTGTCCACTCAATAACTCAGAAAGACCTGGCTTAACATCTACATCGAAGTATTTATGCATATAACCACGGCGCATATCGGCATCAATGAGTAATACACGCTTGTCGCTTTGAGCAAAAATAGTTGCAAGGTTGGTTGAAATAAACGATTTACCAACTTCTGGTGAAGGGCCAGCAATCATAATGATATTGTTTTTTGCATTTGCTAATGCAAAGTGAATCGCGGTGCGGATACTACGTAAGCTTTCAATTGCAATATCATCACTATTTTTAACTGCAAGAATAGGAATACTCTTCTTTTTCTTTAAAATCTTGATACGACTTTCTTGAATTGGAGAACGTGGTACGGTTGCATAGACTGGTAAATCCAACTCATTTTCAATTTGCCCAGAATCTTTAATGCCTGTACGTAACATATTACGTAGTAGGGCGACTAGTGTTCCAATAAAACCGCCCACAAATAAAGATAAAATAAGAACTAACAGTTTTCTTGGTTTAATTGGCTTAACTGGCTCGACTGCAGTGTCAACAATACGTACGTTGCCTATTTCACCTGCTTTGGCGATACGAAGTTGTTGGTACGAGTTGAGAAGCGCTGTGTAGAGCTGTGTTTTTACCTCTACCTCACGATATAATTGTAAATATTGACGTTGCACATCAGGTAGTTGTTTTAAGGTGCTATTTAACTCACCAATTTGTTTATTAATAGCAGCGAGCTGTCCATTAATTTCACGCATTGCAGGGTGTTCAGCAGTATATTTTGCCGCCATCTCAGCTTGCTTTTGCTCAAGCTCAGCCTTTTTGGTCTCTAAAGTAATACTTTGAGTTAAGTACAACTCAGACTCTTTAGTGACATCAACTGTGTTGTATTGTTGACGGAACTTATTAAATTGACGTTCTGCATCATCCAGTTGTTTTTTAAGGTCTGGTAATTGTTCATCCAAAAACTTTAAAGTTTGAGCAGACTCAGCCGAACGGCGTTCAATATTTTGTGCACTATAAGTTGCTAAAATTGCATTTAAAACTTTAGTAATATGTTCTTTATCTTGGCCTTGATAATTTAGACCTAAAACACCTGTAAGTTTGCCACGTTCTGCGACAGAATAATTTACGCTAAGTGCATTTACAGCAGCAGGTAAGGACAAATTAGTAATATTATAGGTCGCATCGAGTTGATCTTTGGTAAAAATTGCAACCTTCCAGAGTCCATGTGGCCCAGTAACATGGTTAGCCCGGTTCAACGGAACTGTTAATATTACCTCTTCAGTTTCTGGGTCAGTTAAAGTTAAAGATTGTTTATCAAAATTAAGAAGTAAGTTTTTGTCTAGATAATAATTCGGAACTTCAAATTCACGCACTTCAAAACTTTTAAGGTCATCTTGAAATAAAACCGATTTTTTTGTGTACTCGGTTTTATATTCCGTGTCGCTTAATAATCGGTGAGTGAGCGTATCTTCTGTACTGGAAACTTGTATATTCAGATGTAGCTCTTTAATTACAGAGCCCAAAACCAGACGTGATTTTAAAATTTCAATTTCTGCTTGAGCAGGCGATTTTTGCTCAATCATTTGTGACAAATCGCCTAAAAGTGCTGCAGAGGCCCCTTTACTATCTTCCACCTGAACCAAAGCATCAACCGAATAGGTATCTGGTGTTACACGTAAATAGAGCAGGGCGCATACAAGGCTCAAAATAATACAGAGCGCGATCAGCTTCCATTGAGCAATGAGTGAAAAAAACAATTCTTTTAAATCAATTGTATCTTCAATGTTTGTATTTTGGTTCATAAGCTTAAAATCTTGGCGTTAAATATAAGGTTTCCAGTCAGCAACACATTGCTGTATGAGTTGGCAGGTTTCATCAAAAACAGCTTGATCGTGCTGATATGGGTCTGGCACGTTTTTGTTTTGCCAATGCCCTAAGCGGTAGGTTTTACCTTTTGCAAAGGGCCAAGCTTGCTCAATATGCTTTTGCTGGTTGTTACTCATGACCAAAATAAGGTCGGCTTTTTTAATATGTTCAGCGCTAAGCTTACGTGCCACATGTGGTTGCATGTCGATACCTAAGCGCTGCATACAAAGTTGTGCTTTATTGTCTGCCTTATGCCCCACGAGCCCTGAAATGCCAGCAGACTCAATATTTAATTGGGGATATTTCTGTTTTAAAAAATATTCTGCCATAGGGCTACGGCAGATATTTCCAATGCAAACAACCAAAATATTTTTAATTTGCATAATATTATTGGCCCAAGCGGTCTATATTATATAAAGCATTTGAGAATGGAATAATCTGGTTAATCACACGCTGCCAGCGAGTTAAGCCAGTCGCATCAACATAGACAATATCATTACTACGTAGTCTAAACTGATTGGCTAAACCAAAGTCACCAATACTCATTAAATTTAAATGATAAATTTCTGTTGTGTGATCATTTGGGTTTGTACGTACCACATAAATACGACTGGCACTTGCCGAGTTCGGGTTAATCCCTAAACTTTCACCTAAAGCATCGGTTAAGGTCATGCCCTGATCGCGCATAGGTAACGCTTGGTTTTTACCTGACTCACCCATGACATAGATTTTCTGGTTTTCGCGTGTGCTCACATAAATCGTGTCATTGGGTTGAATCAAGAGTTTATGTAATGAATAGCCAGCTTTTTCTAAATCAATTGTGTTTAGGTTGTATGTTTGACCATTACGAATCAGTTGAATATAAGTGTTATCACCTGTAGTGGTGACACCACCCGCCATACCAAGAGCTGAATAGACACTTACTGGTTGATCACTTAAATAAAACTGACCACCTTTAGTGACACTGCCTTGCACAGAGAAGCGTTGACCCTCATAAGACAATACGCGAACTATCACATCAGGGTTTTTTAAGAAGCGAGAAAGTTGACTACGAAGTTCACGGTTGACTTGAGCGAGTGACTTACCAGCAGCTTTATAACGCCCCACTAGAGGAAATTGGATGTAACCGTTTTGATCAATTGGATAGCCATTGGCTTGAATTGATTGCTCATTACTAATGTTATTTACAGGTGGGGTAATTTCAGGATAAGCCCAAAGTTGAATAGAAAGAACATCTCCAGGGCTTAGGCGGTAAATAGACTGCTGATTTTTAAATAATTTTGAATAATCACGTTGGTAATCAATTTGAGCGGGCTGGATGGCTGGTAGTGTTTCTTGAGAAATTTTAACAACATTAACCGTAGTTCCAAGGTCGGTTCTATAAACACCTTCATTTGGAATATCGTAAGTTTGTAAACCTGAAGTGACTGCACAGCTAGCGGCACTCAAACTTAAGGCAAGAACAGAAAAAAACTGGCAATACTTCACACGCAACCCTTTGTGTATTTATCTTTAATTGATATTGGCTACTGCTTAGTGACAAGTGTCTATTAAACGCAGGCTGAAATGATTCTAGCTGAAAAGGAATGAAAAAACACCGAAAAAATCACAGGGCTTTGTATGTTTAGTTTATCTGGGGCGGGCTTTTAAGCAGTAGTCACAGTGCAGAAATATTAAAATTGTATAATTTTGGCTAAGAGGGAAAAGGTTGTTTATAAATGTTGTAAACACATTTATACAATTGGCATACGGCGGTAAATGAAAATCTGATATAGTACGCAGCACAGTTAGTGCCAAAAGCATGATTTATTAGATATAAACTCTAAGGAAAAGGCTCGTTTGTATGCAAATTGCCAATTTAAAAATAGCAATTATTGGGTTAGGCTATGTTGGCCTGCCGTTGGCAGTTGAGTTTGGGAAAAAAGTATCTGTTGTCGGTTTTGATATCTATCAAAAACGTATAGATGAGCTTAAGAGTGGTCAAGATCATACCTTAGAAGTCTCTTCAGAGGAGCTGAAGCAAGCAGTTCAATTGACTTATAGTGCTGACCTTAATGATTTAAAAGGTTGTAATTTTTTTATTGTGACTGTTCCAACACCAATTGATGACTTTAAACAACCAGATTTAACACCTTTAATTAAAGCATCGACCAGTATTGGTCAGGTGCTTAAAAAGGGTGACATAGTCGTATATGAATCTACTGTGTATCCGGGTGCAACAGAAGAAGTATGTATTCCTGTTTTAGAAAAAGTTTCAGGTTTAAAATTTAACCAAGACTTTTTTTCAGGTTATAGCCCCGAGCGTATCAATCCTGGTGACAAACAGCACCGTGTAACTAATATTTTAAAAATCACCTCAGGTTCAACCCCTGAAGTGGCGGATTATGTTGATGACGTTTATAACTTGATTATTGAAGCGGGGACACATAAAGCACCTAGTATTAAGGTGGCAGAAGCTGCTAAGGTCATTGAAAACACCCAGCGTGATGTAAATATTGCTCTGATTAATGAATTAGCGCTTATTTTTAATAAATTAAATATCGATACGGAAGATGTGCTCAAGGCGGCAGGTACGAAGTGGAACTTTTTACCTTATCGTCCAGGATTAGTCGGTGGGCACTGTATTGGTGTAGATCCATATTATCTGACCCATAAAGCTCAATCGATTGGGTTACATCCAGAAATTATTTTGGCTGCCCGTCGTTTAAATGATCGTATGGGTGAATATGTAGCAACTCAGCTCATTAAAGAAATGGTGAAGCAACGTATCCAAGTTGTTGGGGCACGCATTTTGGTGATGGGGCTTAGCTTTAAAGAAAACTGTCCAGATATCCGTAATACAAAAATTGTCGACTTTATTAAAGCCCTTAAAGAGTATGATTTAGACTTAGACATCTATGACCCTTGGGTAGATGATACAGAAGTACAACACGAATATGGTTTAGGACCAATTAAAGAACTGCAACAAGGCTTGTATGATGCGATCGTTATTGCTGTAGCACATAACCAATTTAAATCTATGAGTGTGGAAGAGTTTCATGCTTTAGGTAAAGAGAAGCACGTGCTATATGATTTGAAATATGTTTTAGATAAAGGTAAGAGTAATATTCGGTTGTGACGGGCATTTGGCACACAATAACAGATAAAATATTATTTTCTATCAAAAAGCAGTGGCATTTCTGAAAATACATACTGAGAGGATGTCTAATAATGTCACAAATAAAAAGGATGTGGCTAGTTATTGAAGTAGTTCTAGATTTAAATTATTCCTTCGAGTAAATCCGTATTTAATAATATAATTGGTGAAACATCTGTATGAAAACCCCGATTTATGTAACACAACCAGTTTTGCCAGAATTGGATGATTTTATTCCGTATTTAAAAGAAATATGGGACAACAAGATATTAACAAATGGTGGTCCAGTTCATCAGCGCCTTGAGCAAGAGCTGAGTAAGTTTTTAGGTGTAGAATATGTTTCATTGTTTAATAATGGAACTATTGCTTTAATGGCAGCAATTCAAAGTTTGGGATTGCCTAAAGGTGGTGAGATTATTACTACGCCTTATAGCTTTGTTGCAACAGCACATTCTATTGTATGGAATAACTATACCCCTGTATTTGTTGATATTAATCCGATAACATCAAATTTAGACCCTAAAAACGTAGAGCGAGCTATTACTGAAAAAACGGCAGCAATTTTACCAGTTCATTGTTATGGTATTCCATGTGATGTGTATGGTTTACAAGCGATTGCAGAAAAGTATCAATTAAAACTCATTTACGATGCTGCTCATGCTTTTGGTGTTAAAGCACATGGTAAAAGTGTGTTGAGTTATGGTGACTTAAGTGTCGTTAGTTTCCATGCAACAAAAGTGTTTAATACCTTTGAAGGTGGTGCCATTATTTGTCATGACTTAGAAACTAAAGTAAAAATTGATCAGCTAAAAAACTTTGGTATTGTCAATGAAACAGTAGTTGATAGTGTTGGACTGAATGGGAAGTTAAGTGAAATTCATTCTGCTTTAGGTTTGTTACAGTTAAAATCATTAAAAGAAACATTGACCGCTAGAAAAACAGTATATGAGCTATACCGATCTTTATTGGATGGTGTAGAGGGAATTAAATGTTTAGAGAGACCATCGGTTGATGAAGATAACTATGCATATTTTCCGATTATTGTAGAAGATGGTTTTGCTCTAGATAGAGATGCACTTTGTGAAAAATTAAAAGAGAATAATATCTATGCTCGAAAATATTTTTATCCGTTGATTAGTGAGTTTCCAGTTTATCAGGCTTATTACGCAGAAACACCAATCGCAAAAGAGTTATCTGATAAGGTTTTATGTTTGCCTATGTACCCGCATCTTCAACCTGAGGTTTGTGAGTATATTGCTAATGTAATAAAAAGCATAAAATAAGGTTCAATATGAAAGAGATTGTGATTATTGGTGCTGGTGGTCATGGAAAAGAGGTTGCATGGTTAGCAAAAAGATGTGGCCGCCTAGTTAAAGGGTTTTTAGATAATACTCCTGAAAAGCAAGGTACTTTAATTTCTAATCTCCCAGTGTTAGGTTTTTTAGATACTTGTCAGCAATATAGTGACTGTGAATTTATTATTGCAATTGGTTCACCAAGAGCAAGGAAAAAGATCTTAGAAACATATTTCACTAATACAGGCTTTTTTTTTGCAACATTAATCGATCCTACAGCTATTGTTGGTGATAATATTAATATTCAAGAAGGCGTGATGATTTGTGCTGGGAGTATATTAACTGTTGATGTGCAAGTAGGGCGGCATTGTATAGTGAATACGAATGCTGTTCTATCGCATGGGGTAACCTTAGGTGACTTTGTGACAATAGCACCAAATACTTCAATTTCTGGTGATGTGACTATTGGTAACATGGTTGAAATTGGGGCAAATGCTACTGTGCGAGAAAAAATACGTATTGCAGATGGTGCAATGGTGGGGATGGGAGCTGTTGTTACTAAACATGTGCTAGATGCACAAATGATGGCTGGTAATCCTGCAAGGCTATTAAGAATAATAGAATGATCTTCAGTTATAGCTTCATAAGCACAAAATTTCGAGATAGTTAGTAATGGTTGGTATAAAAATACTTCATTTATCTTTGGATGATAAGTTTGTAGATATTGGTATACAAAGCTTTGAAAAAGTTGCACCTGAGAGTACTTCTTTATTTGTATATGGTCAGGGAGAATTAAAATTTGTAAAAAGCCCTTGTAGTGTTGTAAATAAAAAAGACCCTATTATTAATAAGGTTAATCCTAATGATTATGATCTTATAGTAGTTCATGCATTGGTCGATGTTTGGTATACATTCCTTTTGTCTGTACCTGATAACATCCCTATTGTTTGGCTAGGTTGGGGGTTCGATTATTATGATCTTATTCCTAAGCAACTTCTATTGAAGGATACGATTAAACTAGTTCCAAAAAATAGAATAAATATATTTTTTATTAAGAGGCTTTTTCATAGTTTAAAAAGAAGAGTTAGGACATTGTTGTTGCCAAAAAAAACAAAAGTAATGCAACGGATTAATTATTTTTCTCCAGTTTTAGAGTCGGAATATTATATAGTAAAAAACAATTTAAAAAATCTGTTTAATTTTCCGAAATATATTCCATTTAATTATGGGAGTTTGGAAGCTAATTACATTAAAGGGTATGAGGACAAGATTGTTCAAAACAAAGATTTATTAGTTGGTAATAGTGCAACTTATACAAACAATCATTTAGAAGCATTTAAGCTAGTCAGAAATTATGAAAAAATAAACCCAAATGGAAAAATTGTCTGCCCACTTAGTTATGGAGAGAATTCTTATCAACAAATAATAATAGAAACAGGTCGTGAAATTTTTGGTGATAAGTTTTTGCCAGTTGTTGATTATATGCCAATACAACAATATGTCGGTATTCTCATAAACTGTGGTTTTGTGATCATGAATCATGTTCGTCAGCAAGCTTTAGGTAATATCTTAATTATGCTTTATTTAGGTGCTAAAGTGTTTTTGAGAGAAGAAAATCCTGTTTATACGTTCTTAAAAAATCATGGGGCGATTCTTTTTTCTATTCAAACTTTAGAGGAGGATAAGAGTTTGCTATCCGAAGGATTGTCAGTTGAGGATATCCATATAAATAGAAAAGTACTCATGTCAATATGGTCAGAGCAAGTTGTTACGGATATGACAAAGAGCCTTATTGCTACAGCCTTGAGCTCTAAGTCATGAACATAAAAAAAATAGCTCAATTTGCTATTGGTCCTTTAGGAGCTGCGGCGCTAGGGTTTATCACATTACCTATTACGGTTTGGTATTTTACACCAGAAGATATAGGTCGGATTTCTATGCTTCAGGTGATGATCAGTTTTTGCGTACTATTATTTAGTTTAGGACTTGATCAGGCTTATGTGCGAGAGTTTCATGAGGTTGATGATACACCTGCTTTATTTAAATTTGCATTGCTTCCTGGTTTGAGTTTGCTTTTTTTGATAAGTATTGTATTTCTTATTTTTCCAACACTGATTTCTAGTCTTCTTTTTGAAGTGAAGAGTGCAGTTTTGAGCTGGTTAGTACTGGTATGTATCATTAGTTCATTTGTATCTCGCTTTTTATCTTTGATTCTTCGAATGCAAGAAAAGGGTTTAGCCTATTCAATGAGTCAGGTTTTGCCAAAACTATTATTTTTGGTAATTATTGGATTTTATATTTTATTTTACCCAAGATTTAATCTAATGGAGTTGGTGTTGGCAAATACACTATCCATTGTTTTGGTTTTAATTATTCTAACTATTAATACATACAAAGAATGGCTTATGGCATTTACATGCCAAATTAATTTTAACAAGGTCAGAGAAATGCTGATCTTTGGGATGCCTCTAATTTTAGGAA
Source organism: Acinetobacter sp. BEC1-S18-ESBL-01 (assembly GCF_014169935.1). NCBI lineage: Bacteria > Pseudomonadati > Pseudomonadota > Gammaproteobacteria > Moraxellales > Moraxellaceae > Acinetobacter > Acinetobacter sp. BEC1-S18-ESBL-01. The sequence goes on along the minus strand of NZ_AP022302.1, from coordinate 3,852,420 downwards.
GTGTTGCATTCTGGGGGTTGACGGCAATGGATAAGATTTTTTTAAAAAAATATTCTACATATACAGAGTTAGGTATTTATTCTGTTGCTGTTAGTTTTGCCTCGGCGGCAACCATTTTGCAAAGTATTTTTTCTACAGTATGGGCACCTATCGTTTATAAATGGGTGCGTGATAATGAAAATATAGAAAAAGTTAATAAAGTTACAGAATATATTCTGTTGGCAGTCATTTTTATGTTTTCTGCTGCTGGCATGTTGTCTTGGATACTTGATTATATTTTACCAAAACAATATTCCGCTGTGAAATATATTGTTGTTTCATGTTTGGGTGCTCCATTACTTTATACACTATCTGAAACTACCGTTATCGGAATTAGTGTTATGCGTAAAACAGGCTACGCTATGTTAGCTGCATTGGTCGCATTGGGTGTAAATTTATTTTGTAACTACCAGTTTATTCCACATTATGGGGCGATAGGTGCTGCAATAAGTACAAGTATTGCATTTTTTGTTTTCTTTATCTTGAGGACAGAGTTCTCAATACGGGTATGGAAACCACTTCCACGTCTTAAGCTCTATGTATGGACAACATTAGTGGTTTCTCTTGCAGTATTTACTTCATTATCACAAGGTAAATTTTCATTTTATCTTAATGGCATTTGGATTTTAATTTTTACATTTGTGGTAAGGGCTATTTTGAAGGCGCGGAAAGCTTATAGTGTTCATTAATTTTTTCATAAAATTTTTGTAATGTACTTATCATGGTTTTAATAGGTTTTATATGAAAATAACAGTAGTTGGTACAGGTTACGTGGGCTTATCGAATGCGATGCTGTTTTCTAAACAGCATGAAGTGACGGCCCTCGATATTGATGCCACAAAAATTGATAAACTTAATCAAGGCATATCTCCTATTCATGATGACCTTATTCAAGAATATTTGATTGATAATTCAAACTTTAAAGCAACATTAGATAAACATTCTGCATATGTGGATGCGGAAGTCATTATTATTGCTACACCGACCAATTACGATGAAGCAAGCAATTATTTCGATACGAGTTCGATTGAATCTGTGCTTGAAGATTTAAACCAACTAAAAAGCGATGCGATTATTGTGGTGAAGTCTACAATTCCTGTCGGTTTTACTGAGCGTATGAAGGAGACTTTTTCAGCATTGAAAGTTGTTTTTTCTCCGGAATTTTTACGTGAAGGCAAGGCATTATACGACAACTTGTATCCGTCAAGGATCGTGGTGGGTAATACCTCGGAAGTTGGTGCATTAGTTGGACAATTATTTAAAAATGCTAGTTTAAGACCTGATGTAGATGTACTACAAATGGATGCAACGGAAGCTGAAGCTGTAAAGCTTTTCTCAAATACTTATTTGGCAATGCGTGTTGCCTATTTTAATGAATTAGACTCATATTGTGCATCACGTGGACTAAACTCAAAAGATATTATTCAGGCTGTAGGATTAGATCCACGTATTGGGGCGCATTATAACAATCCATCGTTTGGCTATGGTGGATACTGTTTACCAAAAGACACAAAGCAATTGCTAGCCAATTATCAAGATGTCCCGCAAAATTTGATCGGAGCAATTATACAGTCAAATACAACACGAAAAGATTTTATTGCCGAGCAAATTTTGGCAAGAAAACCCAAAGTGGTTGGTGTGTATCGTTTAGTAATGAAACAGGGTTCAGATAACTTTAGACAATCTGCGATTCAAGGTGTGATGAAGCGCCTTAAAGCCAAAGGTGTTGAAGTCGTCGTGTTTGAGCCAAGTTTAAATGAGTCAACATTTTTTAACTCACGTGTGTTGAGCGATTTTGATAGCTTTAAGCAAGAGTCGGATGTGATTATTGCAAACCGTATGGTGAGTGAACTCGAAGACGTCATTGACAAAGTTTATACTCGTGATTTATTTGGTGAAAATTAATTATACTTAGGTAGTTGTATGAAAATTTTAATTACTGGTGGCGCTGGTTTTATTGGTTCAGCGGTTGTTCGTCATATTATCCAGAATACAGAAAATGAAGTATTAAATGTTGATAAACTGACTTATGCAGGAAATTTAGAATCTTTAATTTCTGTGGCAGATAATCCACGTTATCAGTTTTCTCAAACAGACATTTGTGATCGAGCTGCTTTAGATAAGTTGTTTGAAACATTCCAGCCAGATGCAGTTATGCATCTTGCGGCAGAGTCACATGTAGATCGTTCTATTACTGGTCCTTATGCGTTTATTGAAACCAATGTGATTGGTACTTATCAAATGTTAGAAGCTAGCCGTGCTTATTGGTTAGGTCTAAGCGATGAAAAGAAAGCAGCTTTCCGTTTTCACCATATTTCAACTGATGAAGTTTATGGTGACCTAGAAGGCACAACGGATTTATTTACCGAAACTACATCGTATTCACCAAGCTCACCATATTCAGCAAGTAAAGCAAGTTCAGACCATTTGGTACGTGCATGGAATCGTACTTATGGTTTACCTGTATTAGTGACTAACTGCTCAAATAATTATGGCCCATTTCATTTCCCGGAAAAGCTTATTCCACTAATGATCTTAAATGCGTTACAAGCAAAACCATTACCAGTTTATGGCAATGGTCAGCAAATTCGTGACTGGTTATTTGTAGAAGACCATGCGCGTGCGCTTTATACGGTAGTGACTCAAGGTGTGGTAGGTGAAACATACAACATTGGTGGACATAACGAAAAAGCTAACCTTGATGTTGTATACGCGATTTGTGATCTGCTTGAAGAACTTGCACCAAATAAACCGGAAGGTGTAGCACAGTATAAAGATCTGATTACGTACGTGAAAGACCGTCCAGGCCATGACGTGCGTTATGCAATTGATGCAACCAAAATCAAAGAAGAACTCAACTGGGTACCGGAAGAGTCATTTGAAACTGGTTTACGTAAAACTGTTGAATGGTATTTAAATAACAAAGAGTGGGTTGAGCACGTACAAAGTGGTGAATATCAGTCTTGGTTAAACAAGCAATATCAAGGATAGCTATGAAAATCTTATTGCTTGGTAAAAATGGACAAGTGGGGTGGGAGTTGCAACGTGCGCTTGCACCTTTAGGGGATATCATTGCTTTAGACCGCCATGGTTTAAACGGCTTGTCTGGTGATATGACCCAACCACAGGCGATTTATGACACGATTTTGGCAGTACAACCGGATGTTGTGGTCAATGCTTCTGCTTATACGGCTGTCGATTTGGCGGAAACTGAGCAAGAACAAGCTGATATCGTCAATCATCAAACTGTAAAAGCTGCAGCTGAAGCCTGTTTGAAAACGAATGCTTTATTGGTGCATTACTCAACAGACTATGTTTTTGAAGGTATGGGAACAACAGCCTTTGTTGAAACTGATGTAATTGCGCCATTAAATATTTATGGGAAAACCAAAGCTTTGGGTGAGCAAGCGATTGTTGATAGTGGCTGTCGCTATTTAATATTCAGAACTTCGTGGGTATATGCTTCAAGAGCGAAAAATTTTTTGAAAACCATGTTAAGCCTAGCTCAACAACGCGAAGAATTGTCAATTATCGATGATCAGATTGGTGCACCAACTTCAGCTGAATTGATTGCAGACATCACCGCGCAGGCTATTCCACAAACTGTGGCAGACGCAAACAAAGTTGGTATTTATCACTTGGTGGCAAGTGGTGAGACTTCTTGGTTTGGCTACGCAAACTATGCATTTACACAAGCACGTACTTTGGGGCAAGAGTTGGCGATACAAAAGGTTAACCCGATCCCAACAAGTGCTTACCCAACGCCTGCAACACGACCACACAATTCACGATTAGATAATCAGAAAATACAACGCACTTTTGGATTGACTCTACCAGTCTGGCAAGAAGGTGTTAAACGCGCATTAATGGAGCTTTTAAACAAATGAGCTTAAAACGTAAAGGTATTATTTTAGCGGGCGGTTCAGGTACACGCTTGCACCCAATTACTAAAGGTGTTTCAAAACAGCTTTTGCCGATTTATGATAAACCAATGATTTACTATCCGCTTTCAGTACTTATGCTCGCGGGTATTCGTGAAGTATTGATTATTTCAACTCCGGAAGACTTACCAAACTTTGAAAAACTTTTGGGTGATGGTTCGCAATTTGGTATTGAACTCAGCTATAAAGTGCAACCTTCTCCAGATGGTTTGGCCCAAGCTTTCTTAATTGGTGAAGAGTTTATTGGGCAAGACAATGTTTGCTTGATCTTGGGAGATAATATTTACCATGGTCAGCACTTCAGTCATCAATTAGAGGCTGCTTCTGCACGTGAATATGGAGCAACGGTATTTGGTTATCATGTGACAGATCCCGAGCGTTTTGGTGTTGTTGAATTTGATAAGACTGGTAAAGTGCTAAGTATTGAAGAAAAGCCAACCCAACCAAAATCGCCTTATGCAGTAACAGGTTTATATTTCTATGATAACCGTGTCGTTGAGTTTGCAAAACAGGTGAAACCATCTGCACGTGGTGAGCTGGAAATTACAGATATTAATAACGCTTACTTACAAGATGGTTCACTGAATGTTGAATTACTTGGCCGTGGTTTTGCATGGTTAGATACAGGCACACATGAATCTTTGCTTGAAGCGGGTCATTTCATTTATACCATTGAAAAGCGTCAGTCTTTTAAAGTGGCATGTCTGGAAGAAATTGGCTTCCACCAAGGCTGGATTAGTAAAGAACAGCTTTTAGATAGTGCGGAAGCATTGAAAAAAACTGAATATGGCCAATATTTGAAAAAAGTTTGGGAAGAATCAAATGAAGGTTGAAACGACTAAAATTGAAGGGCTTTTGATTCTTCATCCAAGTGTTTTTGGTGATGACCGTGGTTGGTTTATGGAAAGTTTTAATCAACAACGCTTTGCTCAAGCGCTTGAAGATTTAAATTTACCGGTTCCAACTTTTGTGCAAGATAACCATTCATTGTCACAAAAAGGTGTGTTGCGTGGTTTACACTATCAAAACGCACCTTATGCACAAGGAAAACTGGTACGTGTTGTACAGGGTCGCGTTTGGGATGTGGCTGTAGATATTCGCCCAGACTCAAAAACCTATGGTGAATGGGTTGGGGTAGAACTCAGTGCAGAGAACAAAACTATGTTTTGGATTCCTGAAGGATTTGCCCATGGTTTTATCTCTTTAGAAGATAATACACAGTTCTTGTATAAAACCACAAACTACTACAACAAAGAAAGTGAAGGGGCCATTATTTGGAATGACCCGACACTTGCAATTGAATGGCCTTTAACGGAAGTTGATGAAGTGTTGGTGAGTGATAAAGATCAGGTTGCAAAGGAATTTAAGAAATAAACAATGAAGAAGGTCTTCTTTTTAACCAATGCGGTAGATTTAGCTAATTCAAGTGATGGATTGGCTAAAAAGATACATGCACAAACTAAAGCCTTTCAAGACTGTGGGTATGCAACAGAACTAGCGGGTTGTTCAGGAGACTTTTATAAAATTGGAGAGCACCAGTTTTCAATTCAAGAATCTGGTGTTTTTAAGAAAACTGATGAAATATTAAAAAAAGTTGAGAAATATATTCTTGAACAAGAGAGTTATGAGATCCTCTATATACGGAAGTTCTATTTTACTCCGAAATTTTTATCCTTTTTAAAAAATATTCGACAAAAATTCAAATCTATTTTATTAGAGTTGCCAACTTATCCATATTATGGTGAATTACAAACGATCAAAGCAAAAATTGGATTTTGGATAGAGTGTTTTTTAGTCATTAGAAAACTATATAAATATATTGATAAAGTTGTAACCTTTTCAAGTGATAAGAAAATATATGGTATTGATTGTATAAAAATATCCAATGGTATTGATTCTTCAGAGCAAATATATTTTGAAGAACCAAGTAGAGATGTAATTCATTTTATTAGTGTATCTTCTATTAGTTTTTGGCATGGAATAGACCGGTTTATCTTGGCACTAAAAAATCATGGTGAAGATAATGTGCATTTTCACGTGGTTGGTGGAGATAATGAAGTTTCGTTATCACTGCAAAGTATGGTAAGTGAATATAGTTTAAAAGATAAAGTAACTTTTCATGGGCATAAAAGTGGGGAGGAGTTAAAAGCTATATATGCTATAAGCCATATTGGTGTAGGAAGTTTAGGGCGACATAGAAGTAATATTTACTACTTAAATTCTTTAAAAAATAGAGAGTATATTGCAAAAGGTTTACCTGTTATTTATTCGGAAATAGATGATGGGTTGGAGAACCTTTCTTATGTATATAAAGCTACTCCAAATGAAGAACCTATTGTCATTAGTGATATTATTTCATGGTTTAAAACCTCAAGTATTAATCGAATAGAAGTTTTAAAAGATTCAGATAGGTTTCTTTGGAAAGGGCAAATACAGAGTATTCTAATGAATTTGGAAAGATAAGCTTTTAAGGAAATTATTGGTATCTGATTATGTATGCTGAATTGCGATATGATATTAGAAATGCTATTTTTTATTTAGCAAGTGTAATGATTTTTATCATTGCTTTTTTTTTAATTGGTTTTTCTCCTGTTCTTGGTTTTATTTATTGTTTAATCACATTGTCTTTAGGAATAGGTAAAACATTAGTCATAAGGAGTCTGTATTCATTAGGTGCAGTATTTAGTTGTGCTGTGATGGCAGCCTCAAAAAATTATGCAACTTATAACCCATCTGATGATTTTTCTAATAATTATTGGCCTGTATATCAGGATTTGGTGCACAGTAAATCTTTTTTTGACAATGTGTTTGCAGATAATTATGAGTACTTTTTAGGTTTCTATTTAAAAACTTTAACGTATATAAATGGTGCACCATTTAACCAAACCCAATTAATGTTTGTTATTTGCTTTAGTGTCCTTGTTTTATTTTATATTTGGCTTGAAACTTTAGGCTTAAAGAGAATACCTTCAGACAAAAAGTCCTTCTGTGTCGCGATGTCTATTGGGTTGTTTCAATTTTTAATTACATTACAATATGTTAGACAGATTTTTGCATTAATCTTTCTTTTATATGCTATAACTTTTCTTCTCGATAAGAAAAAAAGACAAACTTTAGTTTTTTTTATATTAGCCTGTTTTTCTCATACTACCTCAATTATATTATTTCCTTTATATGTCTTAATAATGAAAAAGGGAAAGCGATTTACAATAAATGTTGCAATCCTTGGTGGTATAATGGCAATTTTGTTCTTTGGTATTGTAAATTTCTTATCAGCATTATCTTTTGGTGCAGAGTTTTTCTATAAACTTAGTTATTATCTCCAAGTGGGGGATAGGGCGAATTCTCTTGCCGGATTTAAGTTTTTAATACCAAGTTTAATTTTATCTTGTTTTTTCTTTGCTAAGAATGAGTATCTTGAATCTTGGAAAGCATTTCAGATAAATGGGGCAATATTATTTTCAGCATTATTTTTTATACCTGAATTACCTTTAAGGCTTTTTGGTCTTTTAATTATGGTTCTTCCTGGGTATTTATTGTTCCTTTCTTCATATAGGATTGGTAATTTTTTCAGAATTATTTTAATTTTATATTTTGTATTCTATGGGTATAGGTTGGTTATTAGAGACTATATTAGTTTGAGTGGAACAGAAGGTGATTTTATGGGTTTGTGGTATAGTTATCCATGGATAGGAGATCACCTCTTTTATTATATGCGTAGTTTACTTTGATTAATAATCCATTTCATTCTTTTACTAATTTAGAGTTTTTTTATGAATAGTGCAATAATAGTTTTATTTAATCCTGATCTGACGCATCTTAATAACTTTATAGGCCAGCTAAGTGGGCAAATCGACAAAATTATTTTAGTTGATAATACTCCATACTCTTTAAAGCAATATGGTAACGATGAGTTTTCTGAAGAAAATATTATCTATATTGATTTAAAAGATAACTTAGGTATTGCCACTGCACATAATGCAGGTATTAAAAAAGCAATAGAAATTGATTCTGAATATGTCATTATATTTGATCAGGATTCATCTGTACCAGAAGGCTTTGTCAACTCTTTAGTTAGTGTCGATAAAATATTACGGAGCGAAGGAAAAAAAATTGCAGCAGTTGGCCCCTCTTATATCGATATTAAAACTAATACGATGGCCCCAGTAATTCAGTTTAATGGTTTGAAGGTTAATAGAATAATTCCTAAAGAAGAGGAATTATATACTTCAGCAGATTACATTATCTCGTCCGGTACACTCATCCATGTTGATGCTTTTAAAACAGTTGGATTGATGATGGAAGAGTTATTTATTGATTATGTTGATTTGGAATGGGGGTTGCGTGCCAAGAAAATGGGGTATCACTGCTTTGTGGCGAATCATGTTGTTATGAAACATTCGATTGGTGATCGTTCAATAAAAGTTCCTTTTTCAAATAAACACGTTAATATTCATTCTGATTTTAGAAAGTATTTTATTATTAGAAATGCATTTTTCTTGATTCTATATTCAAATTTACAGGCAAATTGGCGTATTGTGCAAATACCTAAAACCTTTATGTACTTTGGTTTTTTATGTTTATTTGTGTCACCAAGATTAAATAATGTGAAGATATTCTTTCAGGCATTCAGAGATGCAGTAACAAAAAAAATGGGTAAAGGAAGTATGTAATGGTAGATAACATGCCTAAGACCATTGCTTCGATCGTTTTATATAAACATAGCTATGCTGAGTTAAAAGCAACACTCGACAGTTTATTTGCCACTCCAAGCATTGAAAAAGTTATTTTGGTAGATAATCATTCAAGTAACTGGGCTGCAACATTTCAACATCCTAAAGTTGTTTATGAAAAATCAGAGGGTAACTTTGGTTTTGGTTATGGGCATAATGTCGCCATTCGTAAATATGCGCCAAAAAGCGATTATTTTCTCATTTGTAACCCTGATATTTACTTTGATGCTGAGCAATTTGCCCAATTGCTAGACTTTGCTCAAAGCCGACCTGAAGGTTTGTTTTTACCAAAAATTGTCTATGATACTGGTGAAGACCAACATGGTGCGCGGTTAATACCAACTCCCTTGAACCTGTTTGCCCGTCGTTTTTCCCCATCTTTTGCCAAAAAGCTTGATCAACAATATTTGTTAAAAGATTATTCACTTAATCAGCCATATTTTGTGCCTTATCTTTCAGGTTGTTTTATGTTATTTGATGCGGCGAAACTTTTAGCAATTAATGGTTTTGATGAACGTTTTTTTATGTATATGGAAGATGTGGATTTATCTCGTCGTTGTGCAGACCAATTTGGTGCTGTGTACTATCCATTAGTACAAGTAGTGCATGTTCACGAACAAGCATCATATAAAAACAAACAATTACTTAAAGCACACTTAAAAAGCGCGATACAATACTTCAATAAATGGGGATGGATTTATGATATGGGGCGTAGTAGGCTTAACGCAAAATGTTTAAATCAATTTTCTAAATAATGAAGCATTTAAAATGAAATTCGTAGGTATATTCAGATGTTAAAAAGGCTTGTAGATATCATGATTGCCCTATCTGCCTTAATTCTTCTAATGCCTGTTTTTTTGATTGTAATTTATAAAGTTAGGAAAAACCTAGGTTCCCCTGTCTTTTTCTTACAAGAACGTCCGGGCAAAGATGGTAAATTATTTAAAATGATTAAATTCCGCTCTATGAAGGATGCGGTTGATCAACATGGCAATATTTTACCAGATGAAGAGCGAATTACCCCTTTTGGGCAAAAGTTGCGTTCTACCACACTCGATGAAATGCCTCAGCTAATTAATGTGCTTAAAGGTGATATGAGCATTGTAGGGCCACGTCCACAGTTGCCAGATTTTTTGGAGTATTACACGCCAGAGCAGATGCGTCGTCATGAAGTTCGACCGGGTATGACTGGTCTAGCGCAGGTAAGTGGACGTAATAATTTGAGTTGGGAAGAAAAGTTCGATCTAGATGTGCAGTATGTCAATACACAAAGCCTTTGGCTCGATTTTAAAATTATGTTTAAAACAGCAGAAGTCATGCTAAAAAAAGAAGGAATTAATGCTCCAGATCAAGCTGTAGGAGCAAGTCGTTTCACTGGTTCACGCGATAAATAAATTTTTGTAATTAAATATAGTTGGTAACAGTTCAATGATTAAAAAAGCAGTTTTGCCAGTTGCGGGTTTAGGTACCCGGTTTTTACCAGCGAGTAAATCGATTCCCAAAGAAATGGTTACAGTTGTTGACCGCCCTGCCATTGAGTATGTGGTACGTGAGGCAGTTGAAGCAGGTATAAAGCAAATTATTTTTGTGACTCATTCTGCGAAGGTTGCTATTGAAGATTATTTTGATCATGACTTTGAATTGGAAACAACATTAGAACAAAAACAAAAATATGATTTGCTTAAAGAAATTACTGATATTTTACCTAAAGATGTCAGTATTGTGAGTGTACGTCAACCAAAGCCTTTAGGCTTGGGGCATGCGGTACTCTGTGCTAAGAGTATAGTAGGTGATAATGATTTTGCTGTACTTTTACCTGATGTGTTGGTTAAAAATAAATCTGAAAAAAATGATTTGGCTCGTATGATAGAGCGTTACGAAACAGTAAATGCTGCCCAAATTATGGTTGAAGCTGTGCCAGAACATTTGGTTGATCAGTATGGTATCGTCGATGTGTCACATTCACCTGCTGCTGGTGAAAGTATCGTCATGCAAGGCATTGTAGAAAAGCCTGCTATAGGCACCGCACCGTCAAATTTATCAGTAGTTGGACGCTATATTTTACCCGCAAAAATTATGCAACTTTTAGAACAAACCCCTAAAGGTGCTGGCAATGAAATTCAATTGACTGATGCGATTGCTTTATTACAGCAAACAGACCATGTAGAAGCTTATTGTATGCAAGGTCAAACTTTTGACTGTGGTAGTAAGTTAGGCTATTTAAAGGCTGTGTTGCACTATGGGGTTGAACACCCGCAATTAGGACAAGCATTTAAAACGATGATTGCTGAGTTAGAACAATAAGAGATTGTAGGTATAAAATGAAAATTGCGGTTTTTGGTGCAACTTTACATGCCGGAGTAATGGCAGCATTGTTGGCTGAGTATGGTAATCAGGTATTTTGGTGTACCAGCCCTGCCTGTGAGGAACAAGCTTGTATCTTGACGTTTCAAGATAAAGAAGTAAATTCCTATTTAGATAAACAACGCCAAGCTGGTTTTTTAGAAGAATGTTCTTTTTCAGCAATTCCGTTAGACGCTGAAGTTTATTTATTCTGTTATAGTCCAACGCAATTGCAGCTTGCTTTAAATACAGTAGAAAAACTTAGCCAGCGTCCAATTATTCATCCTCGTTTAATGATTAATGGTTCAACTTTTGGCTTACAAGGAACCCAAAAACTTAAACAGTATTTACCAAAAGATGAGTGGGTGTATTTTCCTGATGTAATCCAGGAAGGCAATGCTATCAATAGTGTCCTTAATGTAAAACATGTAATCGTTGGCGCAGAAACTGAATATGCATGCGATATTATGCGCGAATTATTACGACCGTTTTTCCGTTTTAGTTATCAATATCTTTTTATGCCAATACTAGACGCGGAGTTTACCAAGCTGAGCATTTCGGGCATGTTGGCAACGCGCGTTAGTTATATGAATGACTTGGCTGTAGTTGCGGAAAAATTGGGTATTGATATTGCCAATGTTAAACATGGTATTGCAGCAGATACACGTATTGGTGCAGCGTATTTATCCGCTGGTGCGGGGTTTGGTGGCGAAAACTTTTCTCATGATATTCTGACTTTATCGAGTACTGTATCAAAAACTGGGATAAAAAGTCGACTGTTAGAACAGGTTTGGGAAATTAATGAGCAACAAAAAGAAATTTTATTCCGCAAGTTATGGAATTATTATCATTGTGATTTAAATGGAAAAACCGTTGCAATTTGGGGGGCGGCCTTTAAGGAAAATACCTCAAGTACACATAATTCGCCAATTCATGTCTTGTTAACGGCGTTGTGGGCGCAGGGGGTAAGAGTGCGTTTACATGACCCACTAGCGTTAAATGAAATTGAAAAAAAATATGGCAAACGTGATGATTTAATATTATGCGCTGATCAATATGATGCAGTTAATGGCGCTCATGCGCTTTGTTTAGTGACGGCATGGAAGCAATATTGGGGGCCAGATTTTAAACGGTTACAACAAAACATGAAACATCCACTCATTTTGGATGGGCGTAATATTTATGACCCTGCATATGTCAAGGCCCGAGGTTTTGCATATGAAGGAGTAGGTCGTTTATGAGTAAAAATATAGAGCAATTCCCAAAAGAAAAGCTGCCAAGCTCAATGCTGATGTCACAGTTAAAGTTATTAGGGAAACAGTATGAACATCTTCACTTAAATGAGTTGTTTGCTGCGGAGCCAGAACGTTTTCAGAAGTATTCCGTTCATTTTGATCAACTTCTTTTTGATTATAGTAAACATCGTGTAAATCAAACTGTTTTAGATCAGTTGGTGACTTTGGCTAATGCCAAGCAATTAAAACCATGGATTGAACGTTTATTTTCACAAGAAAAAGTAAACTGTACAGAGCAACGTGCAGCGATGCATTGGGCATTACGTTTACCAGAGGGACATGCACAGTTTCCTGAACTGACCAAACAAGTTCATTTACAGCTTGAACGAATGTATGCGTTGGTTGAAAAAATCCATGCTGGACAATATCGTGGTGCAACTGGTGAAGTTATTCAGGATGTAGTAAATATTGGAGTAGGTGGGTCCGACTTGGGGCCACTTATGGTAACTCATGCATTGTCTGACTTTAAAGTGCAAACAGAAAAGCCTTTAAATGTACATTTTGTTTCAACAATGGATGGTAGTCAGCTTTCTGAAAAGCTACATAGACTACGCCCAGAAACAACATTATTTATTATTTCCTCTAAGTCATTTGGTACGATTGACACGTTATCAAATGCACATACAGCTCGTCAGTGGTTAGAAAAAGCATTAGGGGAATGTACTCGTGTATTGAAGAGTCATTTTATTGGAGTATCGACCAAAGCTAATAAAATGACCGAATGGGGAATTGCTCCTGAAAACCAGTTATTGCTGTGGGACTGGGTAGGAGGGCGTTACTCACTATGGTCTTGTATTGGGTTACCAATTGCTTTATTGATCGGTGTAGATGGTTTTAAACAGCTTTTAGCTGGTGCTCACGCTGTTGATGAACATTTCCAACAAGCACCATTTGAGCGGAATATACCAGTTCTAATGGCATTATTGGGGATCTGGAATAATAATTTCTTAAATATGCAAACTCATGCAGTTTTACCTTACGATGGCCGTTTGAAATATTTTGCTGCTTATTTGCAGCAGCTTGAAATGGAGTCTAACGGTAAATCAGTACAACGTGATGGTCAAAAAGTTGAATTAGATACATGTCCTATAGTTTGGGGTGAAGTTGGTCCAAATGCACAGCACGCATTTTACCAGTTATTACACCAAGGATCATTCTCGGTAACTTGTGATTTTATTGCTCCAATCCACCGATATAATGCAGACCATTTTACATATGCTGATAGTGCTGAAGCATTGGTTGAGCAGCATCATTTAGCTTTGTCCAACTGTTTGGCTCAGTCGAGATTACTTGCATTTGGTAATCAGGCGCTGAATACTGCTGAGTTAGAAACTTTGCCAATTTATAAACAGTATGAAGGTAATCAGCCAAGCTCAACATTGTTACTTCAAGAGCTTAACCCTTATAGCTTAGGTATGCTCATTGCTCTGTATGAGCATAAAGTATTTGTCCAGTCAGTGATATGGAACATTAACCCATTCGATCAATGGGGAGTTGAAAAAGGGAAGCAAATTGCTGATCAGCTTTTACCAATTTTAAATCGTAAGCAAAGCGATTTATCAGCATTTGATGCCTCGACACGTGGTTTGTTGAAAATTTTGTTAGGGAAAAGTGAATAAATAATAAAGATGAATATTGGATTATTATGATAAATGATATATCAATATTCTAACCTATTTAAAAAGGCTTCTCATAATATGACGAGAAGCCTTTTTTGTGGCTGTATTGTGGTTGATCAAAAATAGTATAAGCACCTGAATCATGATGTATTGGATGGCACTAATCTTACTTATGGGATGTTTTAGAAGTGATAAAAAATAGGAGGACTATAGTGTCCTCCTATTCTATTTGTATGACTTAAACTAAGACTGAATCAACCTAGTCAACTCATCTACATAACGCTGCATTGGCTGAGCTTGACGGTCTGCACGACTTTCAATATTGAGACGTAATAACGGTTCAGTATTTGAAGCACGGACGTTAAAACGCCATGCGCCAAAGTCGAGGCTTACACCATCGGTACGGTCAATTTGTGGATTTTGATCGGCATAAAAATCAAAAATCTTTTGAATAGTGATCTGTGTATCAGCTACTTTAAAGTTGATTTCACCACTGCAAGGGAACTTGGTAATCATGTTTTCAACTAAGGTTGAAAGTGATTGTCCTGTTTCAGAAAGTAGGGCAATAGTGAGTAACCAAGGAATCATACCGCTGTCGCAGTAAGCAAAGTCACGGAAATAGTGATGGGCACTCATTTCGCCGCCATATACCGCATTGTGTTCACGCATCACATCTTTAATGAACGCATGACCAGATTTTGACTGTACAGCGACACCTTTGTATTCATCTACGATATCAAATGTGTTCCACACTAAACGCGGGTCATGCACAATTTTCTCGCCTGATTGCTTAATCAAGAAAGCTTGAGCCAATAGACCAACAATATAGTAGCCTTCAATGAACTGACCTTTTTCATCAAATAAGAAGCAGCGGTCAAAGTCGCCGTCCCAGGCAATTCCCATATCTGCTTTATGCTCAATTACAGCATTACGGGTACTGTCACGGTTTTCAATTAAAATTGGGTTGGGAATCCCATTTGGGAAAGTACCATCTGCTTCATGGTGAATTTTAATAAATTCAATAGGTACGTTAAGCGTTTTAAATTTTTCTTCAATGGCATCAATGACATGACCCGCAGCCCCATTACCTGCGTTTACCACCAATTTAAGGGGGCGGATTTTTGCAGGTTCAATGTAGGTGATTAAGTGATCAACGAACTCAGGTAAAATGTTATAACTTTGCGTTGTACCTTTTTGACTAACTTCTTCAAAGTTATTGGTTTCTGCTAAAGCCTGAATTTCTTTTAAACCGGTATCAGCACTAATTGGACGAGCATTTTCTCGAACCAATTTCATACCGTTATAGTCCATTGGGTTATGACTCGCAGTTACTTCAATACCACCTTGTACATCTAAATGGAAAGCGGCGAAATAGACTTCTTCAGTACCCGTCATACCTAAATCAAGCACATTCACACCCGCATCATTTAAACCGCGGATGGTCGCTTGTTTTAAAGATTCACTGCTTAGACGAACATCACAACCTACAACCACGGTCTTTGGTTTATAGATTTGTCCATATGCGCGGCCAATTTTAAAGGCGATTTCTTCATTCAATTCGGTGCCGAGTTTACCTCGGATATCATAAGCTTTAAAACACGTTAAAGTAGTCATTATTCAATTCAATACAAGTGGTTTGAGTTGTGTGCACATTATACATAGATCATGAAACAGGTATGTTTATAGTTTTTATATTCAAATTTTTCACTTCATTTCTGTAAGTCATATTTAAGTTTATAAGAAAGTATTTTTAAGACTTTAGTCTAATAAGAAAATTTCTAAATTAGAAAGAGCTTGATTTTACTTAGTACTATTGGTCTTACCAATTATGGTGACTATTTAATGATTGATCTTGCTAATATCTGCATTTATGATGTCTCCTGTGGTTTAAGGAACAACATTTGCACTTAATTTTTAATTGGTCATACCAATTGTGTTGAATGTTTAAGAATTTAAGGTACAAAAATTCGCCCCGGCATTTCAAGGAGATGACAATGCTCAATATGTGGCAACAACTTTATGACCCTTTAAATAATATTTGGCTGTCCAGTGCGGTTGCATTAATCCCGATTATTTTCTTCTTTTTAGCATTAGCAGTTTTTCGTTTAAAAGGCAGTATCGCGGGTACGGGCACAGTCATTATTGCATTATTGATTGCGCTCTTTTTCTATCAAATGCCGGGCCAAATGGCCTTTGCGTCAATCATTTACGGTTTCTTCTACGGTCTATGGCCAATTTCATGGATCATTATTGGGGCAGTTTTTCTATACAAAATTTCGGTAAAAACAGGCCAGTTTGAAGTTATTCGTTCAAGTATTTTGTCAATTACCGAAGACCAACGTCTACAAATGTTATTGGTTGGTTTTGCATTTGGTACTTTCCTTGAAGGAGCAGCGGGTTTTGGTGCTCCTGTAGCAATTACCGCTGCACTCCTTGTAGGTTTAGGCTTTAAGCCACTTTACGCTGCTGGTTTATGCTTGATTGTAAATACAGCGCCAGTGGCTTTTGGTGCAATGGGTATTCCAATTATTGTGGCGGGGCAGGTGTCAGGCGTAGACACTATGGAAATTAGCCAGATGGTTGGTCGTCAGTTGCCATTTTTAGTCATTATTGTGCTGTTTTGGATTATGGCGATTATGGATGGCTGGCGTGGTGTTAAAGAAACTTGGCCTGCGGTGTTAGTCGGTGGTGGCGCTTTTGCGATTGCCCAGTATCTTACATCTAACTTCATTGGTCCTGAGTTACCAGACATTACCGCAGCAATTGCGTCTTTGGTCAGCCTGACTTTGTTATTCCGTGTTTGGAAACCAAAACATATTTTCCGTTTTGAACCTGAAGCTGGGCAAACTTTGACTCAGCAACCTACTACAGTTCAACGTTATAGCATTGGCAAAATTGTGAAGGCATGGTCTCCATTTGCAATCTTAACCGTGATGGTGACGATCTGGAGTGTTAAGCCATTTAAAGCATTATTTGCAAAAGATGGTGCTCTTGAACATTGGATTTTTAAACTTGAAGTACCGTATTTGCATAAATTGGTCGAAAAAATGCCGCCAATTGTGGCAGAGATGAAACCATATGAAGCGATTTATAAGTTTGACTGGTTCTCTGCAACAGGTACTGCAATTTTTATTGCCGCAATCATCACTGCTATTTTCTTAAAAATGAAAGCAAGTGAGGCACTTACAACCTTTGGTGAAACACTCAATGAGTTGAAAACACCGATTTACTCCATTGGTATGGTCTTAGCGTTTGCTTTTATTGCGAACTATTCAGGTTTATCTGCAACTTTGGCTTTGGCTCTATCGCATACGGGTCATGCGTTTACTTTCTTCTCGCCATTTTTGGGCTGGCTTGGTGTATTCCTTACGGGTTCAGATACCTCTTCAAACGCTTTGTTCTCGGCATTACAGGCAACTACAGCGCAGCAAATTGGTATTCCGGAAGTGTTATTGGTGGCTGCTAATACCAGCGGTGGTGTAACAGGTAAAATGATTTCTCCGCAGTCGATTGCCATTGCTTGTGCAGCGGTGGGCTTAGTTGGAAAAGAGTCTGACTTGTTCCGTTTCACGGTAAAACATAGCATCATATTCACTGTCTTTGTTGGCATCATTATTACGGTTCAGGCTTATCTTGTTCCGTGGATGATTCCATAACTCCAGTGAAGGAAACGCGATGAGAATCTCCGATCAAGTGGTCATGAAATTGCAGGCATTAATTGAAGAGCGTCACATGAAAAAAGGTGACCGTTTGCCTGCCGAACGCCAGCTTGCAACTAGCTTAGGAGTTTCTCGTCCGTCTTTGCGTGAAGCAATTCAACAGCTCAATAGTCAAGGGGTGCTCAGTAGCCGCCGTGGCGATGGGACTTATATTCAGCAGTTACCTGAACAGTGGCCACAGCAACTGATTGTGAACCCGATTAGTAACCTGATTGAAGAAGATCCGCTGTACCGTTTTGATGTGCAAGAGGCGCGGTTATTGCTTGAGGGTGGCACAGCTTGGTATGCCGCATTACGCTCAACGCCTGAAGATCGCGCGAAAATTCATCATTATTTTAATGAAATTAGTCGCCATCAAAATGCGGGTGACTCGGCGCAGGCTGCTGTGGCAGACGCTGAATTTCACTTAGCGATTGCTGAAGCATCTCACAATGTGGTGCTGATTCAGATGATGCGTAGCTTGTTTGATTTGTTGCAATACAACGTCTTGTTAGGGCGTAAGAAAGTTTATAACGACCCCGTAAATGGTGACTTGCTGAGCGAGCAGCATTTTCAGGTAATGGATGCTATTGATCGTAAAGATCCCGAGGCCGCACGCCAAGCTGTCTGCGGTCATATTGAATTTGTGATTAATCATGTGCGTTCTCTGGATGAAGATGAAGCTCGCCAGAAACGTGCAAATCGTTTAAATAGAGTTGATTCAAAATGATTATTTCTTCTGGCAATGATTATCGTGCTGCGGCACAACGTCGCTTACCTCCATTTTTATTTCACTACATTGATGGTGGAGCGTATTCGGAATATACCTTAAAGCGTAACGTACAAGATTTGTCAGAAATTGCATTGCGTCAACGTGTGCTTAATGACATGTCAGCGTTAAGTCTAGAGACAAAACTGTTTAATGAAACCTTGTCGATGCCAGTTGCTTTGGCACCTGTAGGCTTAACAGGTATGTATGCGCGCCGTGGCGAAGTTCAAGCGGCGATGGCAGCCGACAAAAAGGGCATTCCATTTACGCTTTCAACGGTTTCTGTTTGTCCGATTGAAGAAGTTGCACCTGCAATTAACCGCCCAATGTGGTTCCAGCTTTATGTATTACGTGACCGTGGTTTTATGCGTAATGCTTTGGAACGTGCAAAAGCAGCAGGCTGCTCAACACTGGTATTTACCGTAGATATGCCTGTGCCAGGAGCGCGTTACCGTGATGCTCATTCGGGTATGAGTGGACCAAATGCAGCGATGCGCCGTTATATGCAGTCTATGTTCCACCCCCATTGGTCATGGAATGTTGGCTTAATGGGCCGTCCGCATGACCTCGGGAATATCTCTAAATATTTAGGCAAACCGACTGGGCTTGAAGATTATATTGGTTGGTTAGGTTCGAACTTCGACCCATCTATTTCATGGAAAGACCTTGAGTGGATTCGTGAATTTTGGGATGGCCCAATGGTGATTAAGGGCATTTTAGATCCTGAAGATGCCAAAGATGCGGTGCGTTTTGGTGCAGATGGGATTGTGGTATCAAATCACGGTGGTCGTCAGTTAGATGGCGTGATGTCTTCTGCTCGTGCATTGCCTGCAATTGCTGATGCAGTGAAAGGTGATTTAGCGATTTTGGCTGACTCAGGCATTCGTAATGGTTTAGATGTGGTGCGTATGTTAGCGCTCGGTGCCGATACGGTTTTACTTGGCCGTGCATTTGTTTATGCCTTGGCAGCAGCAGGTGGGCAAGGGGTGTCGAACTTGCTTGATTTAATTGATAAGGAAATGCGTGTTGCGATGACGCTGACAGGTGCTAAGTCGATTTCGGATATTAATGCTGATTGTTTAGTACAGGCGATGAAGCTCTAACGTTTCCGTATTAACTTTGATGATATTGGCACGACGGAGCCTTATCGGGAAAAGTTCAATGTAAGTAGCTAATTGCCGTTACTTTTTTAAAAAAGTAACCAAAAACTTTAGTTTCGATGACGGTACGTCCTTGCTACCGCATCGAAACGGCGGCATCCAGGCCGCCAACCACGATAGTAAATACAGGGCTGATTCACATTAGGGAATGAGCTAATTAAATTATAAATTACAAACGGTAAGATCCCGTCGTGTTGGTCTAATTTGATAAATGGATGACCAAAAGGAAACCATCATGCAAACATTTTCCCCTCAGGCAGTGATTGATCGCTTACAAAATATTGTAGGGCGTTCTTATGTTTTGACCGATGACCAAAGCACGCGTCAGTACCGCCAAGGTCGTCGTTTTGGTGAGGGGAAAGTACTTGCAGTGGTGGTACCAGGGACCTTGCTAGAGCAATGGCAGGTGCTCCAAGCTGCAATTGAGGCAGACTGTATTGTGATTATGCAGGCGGCCAATACGGGATTGACCGGTGGTTCAACCCCGTATGGTGATGATTATGACCGCCCTGTTTTGGTCATGAGTACGCGCCGATTAAAGGGCATTCAGGTCATTCATGACGGTAAGCAAGTCATTTGTTTACCGGGTGCGACCTTAGATAATTTAGAGCAAATTTTAAAGGGTTATGACCGTGAACCGCATTCAGTGATTGGTTCATCTTGTATTGGGGCATCGGTACTTGGCGGTGTCTGTAATAACTCTGGCGGTGCATTGGTACGCCGTGGCCCTGCGTATACTGAACTGGCGTTATATGCTCAGGTAAACGCTACTGGTCAGTTAGAACTGGTAAATCATTTAGGCGTAAATTTAGGCTCGACTCCTGAAGAAATTCTGACTCGTTTAGAGAAGCAACAATACCAAGCTATAGATATTTTAGATGACAGTGAAAAACAGGCGTCTGACCATCGTTATGCCCACGATGTGACGCAAGTCGATGAAGATACACCCGCTCGTTTTAATGCAGACCCGTCACGTTTGTTTGAGGCATCGGGTTCGGCTGGTAAAGTCTGTGTGTTTGCTGTACGTCTTGATACTTATGAAAAAGTAGAGAGCAATGTCTTTTATATTGGGACTAATGATGCCGATGATTTAACAGCGATTCGCCGTTACTTACTCACCTCACTACCAAGCCTGCCAATTGCGGGCGAATATATTCACCGAGATGCTTATTTAATTGGTGAAAAGTACGGAAAAGACACCTTCTTATTTATTGAAAAGTTTGGTACAGCCAATGTTCCAAAAGCTTTTGCGATGAAAGATAAAGTCGATGGCTTCTTAGAACGATTTAAAATTAAAGGCTTAACGGATCATATTTTACAGGCCATTACCTTCTTTTTACCGAGTCATTTGCCTAAGCGCATGACCGAATATCGAGATCGTTATGAGCACCATTTAGTGCTGCGTGTTGAAAATAATTCAAAAGTACAGACCGAGCAGTTTTTAAAAGAATATTTTGCAGTACATCAGTCAGGCAGCTATTTCGTATGTAGCGAAGAAGAAGGGCGAAAGGCCTTCTTACACCGTTTTGCGATTGCAGGGGCGGCAATTCGTTATCGTGATACGCATCGTAGTGAAGTTGAAGATATTGTGGCGCTTGATATTGCGTTACGTCGTAATGACCGTGAGTGGGTAGAGCAACTGCCGGCCGAGATGGAAAATAAAATCCTCCATAAACTCTATTATGGGCATTTCTTTTGTCATGTGTTTCATCAGGACTATATTCTTAAAAAGGGTAATGATCCGTTAGAAATGGAACATCAAATGTGGAAGTTGTTGGACGCGCGCCGTGCTGAATATCCGGCAGAGCATAATGTTGGGCACCTTTACATTGCCAAACCTGCATTAGCCAATTTCTATCAAAAACTTGACCCAACCAATAGCTTTAATGTGGGGATTGGGCATACCTCAAAACTGAAGTATTGGGGCAAGGCTAAATCGTAATATTGAGACATAAAAAAAGGCGCCGAAGCGCCTTTTTTAATAGATGATTTATGCTGCTTCTACTGATTTAGCAAGCACTTCAGCCATCGCTTTAGCAACAGTGTAAACATTGTTCATGTTTAAGCCTGCTACACAAATACGACCACTACGTACTAAGTAGATTGCATATTCTTCACGCAAGATATCAACTTGCTCAGCAGTTAAACCTGTGTAACTGAACATACCTTTTTGGTTTACAAGGTAGCTAAAGTCACGGTCTGGTAATGCTTTAGTAAGTTCGTCTTTCAAGATACTACGCATTTTAATAATACGCTCACGCATCTCTTTAACTTCGCCTTGCCATTGTTGGTTAAGTTCAGCGTCATTTAACACTTCATCAACTAACCAAGCACCTGTAGTAGGAGGGCTAGAGTAAATACGGCGTACCGTCGCTTTTAACTGACCGAATGTGCACTGAGCTGCTTCTGCATCGTCACATACGAAAGTTAAGCCGCCAACACGCTCGCCATATAAAGAGAAGATTTTAGAGAACGAGTTGCTCACAATGAAGTTTAGACCCGCTTGGTCTAAAGCACGGATTGCATACGCATCTTCTTCCATACCGTCACCAAAACCTTGGTAAGCGATGTCTAGGAATGGAATAAGGTTACGGTCTTTTAATACTGCAATTACTTGGTCCCATTGAGCTGGGTTTAAGTCAGCACCAGTTGGGTTGTGGCAGCATGGGTGCAACAACACAATGCTTTGCTCAGGCAAAGTTTTAAGTGTAGAAAGCATACCGTCAAAATCTACACCACGTGTTTCGTTATCGAAATATGGGTAGAAATGAGTCTTGATGCCAGCGCCATTGAAAATCGCAACGTGGTTGTCCCAAGTTGGTTGGCTTACCCAAACGTCTGAATTTGGGAAATAAGTTTTTAAGAAATCTGCACCAACTTTCAATGCACCTGAACCACCAAGCGTTTGGATGGTTACAGCACGGCCAGCTTTAACTGCTTGGCTGTTTGAACCAAATAAGAGTGCTTGAATTGCTTCACGGTAAGGTTTGAAGCCTTCCATTGGCAAATAAAGTTTGGTTTTACCGTTCTTAGGCTCAATACGCTTTTGCGCCTCGATAATGGTCTCTAACTGAGGAACAATGCTGTCTTCGTTATAATAAAGACCAATACTCAAGTTCACTTTTCCAGAACGAGTATCAGCATTGAACTGTTCCATTAAAGAGAGAATTGGATCGCCTGCGTATGGGGGGATATGTTGAAACATCAAAAAAGTCCTTTCATTCAACAATATGCATAGTGCTGGGTTTTTTCTGTCTCGAAAAATACGCCACAACTATGTCGATGCTCAATAATGTATCAATAAAGCTACCGTGAAGCACCTGATAATTTCACTAATATCGATATTTTCTGGATGAAAATGATAAAAAGATTTAAAAGAAATTACGGTAAATAGATACTAATTTATAACTCATGCTTTCATTCAAGCAGATTGTCTACAATCTTGCTGTAATACATTGGTTGTAGACTAAAGTTTGAAACAAAAGTTTAATGACTAAAAAGTAACTAAGAAAGAGTTATAAAACCATAGATAAATTGAAACTAAGTTATTGTTTTATAAATATCAAATGGCAAGTGGTTTAATACTTTAAATATAAGGTGATATAAGCGGTCAGGCTATAAAAATTGACCTGATGCGTTCTGTAAAGTGTCAACAATCACCTTGATTTTTTTCATTCATACCGCTATAAAACTCATAATTGATTAAAAATTGTCGACAATATGCAAGATTTGACCTTCGCACCAGAGCCATTACAAAGTCAGGGAAGAACACTGACCGAGAATGTATTTAAACAAATACAGACGGCGATTGTTTTGGGTCAAATTCCGGCAGGTAGCAAGATTTCTGAGCCTGAGCTGGCACGTACTTACGGCATTAGCCGTGGACCTTTACGTGAAGCGATTCATCGTCTTGAAGGGCAACGTTTGGTTGAGCGCACTGCTCATGTGGGTGCGCGCGTGGTTTCGCTCTCACTGCAACAGTTTAAAGAGCTTTACCAGATTCGTGCGTCTTTAGAAGGTTTGGCTTGCAAACTTGCGGCACAGCATATTGATAAAAAGCAAATTTTGGCGCTACGTGATGTTTTGCGTATGCATGCTGAAGATGAAAACTTTAAAGCAGGTAAGGGATATTACTTGCAAGAAGGGCAGGACGATTTTCACTACTGCATTATCAAAAGTAGTGGCAATAAAACGCTAGAAAAAATGCTATGTGATGAGCTTTATCACCTCATCCGTATGTACCGAATTCAGTTTTCAAACACACCCGATCGACCGAGCAAAGCTTGGGACGAACACATCCGTATTTTAGATGCAATTGCAGAAGGCGATGGTGAACTTGCCGAGCTGCTTATGCATCGACATATCAATGCTTCTTACAAAATTATTGAGCAAACACTGCTACAAGCACAAGGAGAACATAACAATGGCTAAACAATCCGCAGGTCAGCTATTTCGCGATGCAGTAGCCCAAGAAAAGCCATTACAAGTGGTTGGAACCATCAATGCCAATCATGCACTTTTGGCAAAACGTGCAGGTTATAAAGCGATTTACTTATCAGGTGGTGGTGTAGCAGCTGGTTCTTTAGGCTTACCTGATTTGGGAATCAGTAACCTGGATGATGTGTTGACAGACGTACGTCGTATTACAGATGTATGTGATCTTCCATTATTGGTTGATGCTGACACAGGTTTTGGTGCTTCTGCATTTAACATTGCTCGTACTACAAAAGCACTCATCAAGTTTGGTGCTGCGGCAATGCACATTGAAGACCAAGTGGGTGCAAAACGTTGTGGTCACCGTCCGAACAAAGCCATTGTGACTCAAGAAGAAATGGTTGACCGTATTAAAGCTGCGGTTGATGCGCGTGGTGATGACAGCTTCGTGATTATGGCACGTACCGATGCATTGGCTGTAGATGGCTTACAAGCTGCCATTGACCGTGCAGGTGCCTACATTGAAGCGGGCGCAGACATGTTGTTCCCTGAAGCAATTACTGAGCTTGATATGTACAAGCAATTTGCTCAGAAGACTGGTGCACCAATTTTGGCAAACATCACAGAGTTCGGTTCTACACCACTGTTTACCACTGAAGAGTTAGCATCTGCCGATGTAAGCCTTGCGCTTTATCCGCTTTCTGCTTTCCGTGCTATGAACAAAGCAGCCGAAACTGTGTATGAAACCTTACGTAAAGAAGGTACTCAAAAGAACGTGATTGATATTATGCAAACGCGTAAAGAGTTATATGAACGCATTAACTACTATGCGTTTGAAGACTACTTAGACAACGCATTTGCTAAAAAGAAATAAACCAACCTTCTTTTAAAAGAAGGGGAAGCGATGGTCTTGGCTATCGTGAGGGCGGCATGGATGCCGCTACGTTGGACTGCGATATAGGGATATATCGTCAGACCAACAAGGATTTTTGCTTACTTTTCATCCGTGAAAAGTAAGGCGAACGGCAGGTTAATCCAAAAAATGGATGAGAACTCGGCAAGAAGCTGTCGCGTTTTTACCCAAGTAAAAATTGAACAAACAACAAATTCTGGTTGATATAAAGGATGATTCTATGAGCTCAAATGAAACAACAACAGGCTTCAAACCAAAAAAATCAGTTGCACTTAGCGGACAAGTTGCAGGCAACACAGCACTGTGTACCGTAGGACGTAGCGGTAACGACTTGCACTATCGTGGCTATGACATTCTTGATCTTGCGGCAGGTAGCCAGTTTGAAGAAGTTGCTCACTTGCTCGTACATGGCAAATTACCAAACAAAGCTGAACTCAAAGCGTATAAAGCAAAATTAAAAGCACTTCGTGGCTTACCAGCAGCACTTAAAACTGCACTTGAACAATTACCACCGTCTGCACACCCAATGGATGTGATGCGTACAGGTGTGTCAGTGTTAGGTTGCTTAACGCCAGAACACGAAGACCACAACGAAGCTGGCGCAAAAGACATTGCTGATAAATTAATGGCAAGCCTAGGTTCAATGCTGCTTTATTGGTATCACTTCAGCAATAACGGTCGTCGTATTGAAGTTGAAACTGATGACGACTCAATTGCAGCGCATTTCTTACATTTACTTCATGGCGAAAAACCATCTGAAGAATGGATTCAAGCAATGCATACCTCTCTGATTTTGTATGCTGAGCACGAGTTCAACGCATCAACATTTACGTCACGTGTGGTTGCAGGTACAGGTTCTGACATGTACTCGGCAATTACAGGCGGTATTGGTGCGCTTCGCGGACCTAAGCACGGTGGTGCAAACGAAGTTGCATTCGTGATTCAACAGCGTTACGACAACGCAGACGAAGCAGAAGCTGACATCCGTAAACGTGTTGAAAATAAAGAAGTTGTGATCGGTTTTGGTCACCCTGTCTATACAGTTTCTGACCCACGTAACGAAGTCATTAAGAAAGTTGCGCATGACTTAGCACAAGCACAAGAGAACACCAAAATGTACCTCATCGCTGAGCGTTTAGAAGCAGTGATGAAAGAAGTGAAAAACATGTTCCCGAACCTCGACTGGTTCAGTGCAGTGAGCTATCACTTGATGGGCGTTCCAACTGCCATGTTCACACCATTGTTCGTAATTGCACGTACAGCAGGTTGGTCAGCGCACGTGATTGAACAACGTCAAGACGGCAAAATCATTCGTCCAAGCGCGAACTACACAGGCCCTGAAAACCTCGAATTTAAACCATTGGCGGAGCGTGGTTAATGAACACAAAATACCGTAAACCGCTGGCAGGCACCCAGCTTGAATATTACGACGTGCGTGAAGCCGTTGAAGATATTCAGCCAGGCGCATACGAAAAACTGCCTTACACCTCTAAAGTACTCGCTGAGCAATTGGTACGCCGTGCCGATGCCGAGAATTTAACTGCTTATTTAACGCAGCTAATTGAACGCCGTCAGGACTTGGACTTTCCTTGGTATCCTGCGCGCGTGGTGTGTCATGACATCTTGGGTCAAACTGCACTGGTTGACCTTGCAGGTTTACGTGATGCGATTGCTGACAAAGGCGGCGACCCATCTAAAGTTAACCCAGTTGTGCCGACTCAGCTTATTGTCGACCACTCTTTAGCAGTGGAATACGGTGGTGCTGACCCAGACGCTTTTGCAAAAAACCGTGCTGTTGAAGACCGTCGTAACGAAGACCGTTTCCACTTTATTGAGTGGACTAAAACCGCATTTAAAAATGTCGATGTGATCCCTGCGGGGAACGGCATTATGCACCAAATTAACCTAGAGAAAATGTCTCCGGTGATTCAAGCGCGTGATGGCGTAGCATTCCCAGACACATGTGTGGGTACAGACTCACACACGCCACATACAGATGCTTTGGGCGTAATTTCTGTGGGCGTGGGTGGCTTAGAAGCTGAAAACGTAATGTTAGGCCGTGCATCTTGGATGCGTCTGCCAGACATTATTGGTGTTGAGTTTGTAGGTCAGCGTCAGGCAGGCATTACTGCAACAGATATCGTACTTGCTCTAACAGAGTTCTTGCGTAAAGAGCGCGTGGTGGGTGCTTACCTTGAGTTCTTTGGTGAAGGCGCTGACAGTATGTCTGTGGGCGACCGTGCAACTATTTCGAACATGACACCAGAGTATGGTGCTACTGCTGCGATGTTCTACATCGATCAAAACACGATTGATTACTTACGCCTAACAGGCCGTGAAGATACTCAAGTGGCATTGGTTGAACAGTACGCAAAAGAAATCGGCCTTTGGGCATCTGACATGACCAAAGCAGAGTACCCACGTGTACTACGTTTTGATCTATCGACAGTCACACGTAACATTGCTGGTCCATCAAACCCACATGCACGTGTTTCAACTGCGGACCTAAAAGAAAAAGGCATTGCAGGTGTTGTTGAAAACCGTTCTGATGGCTTAATGCCAGATGGCGCAATCATTATTGCTGCAATTACTTCATGTACCAACACTTCTAACCCACGTAACACTGTGGCGGCAGGTTTGTTGGCACGTAAGGCAAATGAGCTAGGTTTAGTTCGTAAACCTTGGGTGAAATCATCGTTTGCACCGGGTTCAAAAGCGGCTGCACTTTACCTTGAAGAAGCGGGTGTTCTAAAAGACTTAGAGCAACTTGGCTTTGGTATTGTGGCTTACGCTTGTACGACCTGTAACGGTATGTCTGGTGCGTTAGATCCAGTCATTCAGCAAGAAATTATTGACCGCGACTTGTACGCAACCGCAGTACTGTCTGGTAACCGTAACTTCGATGGTCGTATCCATCCTTATGCAAAACAAGCGTTCTTGGCATCTCCACCGCTTGTCGTGGCGTATGCAATTGCAGGTACGATTCGTTTTGACATCGAAAAAGATGCGTTAGGTCATGACAAAGAAGGTAACCCGATTTACCTGAAAGACATCTGGCCATCTGACGCTGAAATTGATGCGTTAGTTAAAGAAGCCGTGAAACCTGAACAGTTCCGTAAAGTCTACATTCCAATGTTTGACTTGGGCGAAGTTGAACAAGCGAAGAGCCCACTTTACGACTGGCGTCCGCAAAGTACTTACATCCGCCGTCCACCATATTGGGAAGGGGCGTTGGCTGCACCACGTACTTTAGCGAACATGCGTCCGCTTGCGATTTTGGGTGATAACATCACTACCGACCATTTGTCGCCTTCAAATGCGATTTTGATGGACTCGGCTGCGGGTGAATATCTTCATAAAATGGGTGTACCAGAAGAAGACTTCAACTCATATGCAACGCACCGTGGTGACCACTTGACTGCACAACGTGCAACATTTGCCAATCCGAAACTGTATAACGAAATGGTGGTTCGCTCAGACGGCACCATTAAGCAAGGTTCAAAAGCGCGTGTAGAGCCAGAAGGCGAAGTGATGCGTATGTGGGAAGCAATTGAAACCTACATGAACCGTAAGCAACCGTTAATCATTATTGCGGGTGCTGACTACGGTCAGGGTTCAAGCCGTGACTGGGCTGCAAAAGGTGTACGCCTTGCAGGTGTTGAAGCGATTGTGGCAGAAGGTTTTGAGCGTATTCACCGTACTAACTTGGTGGGTATGGGCGTGTTACCACTTGAGTTTAAACCGGGTGTAAACCGTAAGACTTTAAAGCTAGATGGTACAGAGCTTTATAGCGTGATTGGTAATATTGCGCCGCGTTCGACTTTAACTTTAGTGATTGAACGCGCCACAGCGGATGGTAAAGAAGAGATTGTTGAAGTACCAGTGACTTGCCGTTTAGATACAGAAGAAGAAGTTTCTGTATATGAAGCGGGTGGTGTATTACAGCGTTTTGCGCAAGACTTTTTAGAAGGCCAAGTGGCTTGATACTTTAGCTAAAAGTAATTGATTCTGTTTAAAAAAGACCCTACTTTAAAGTGGGGTCTTTTAATTTAAGAGTTTTGAGTATATATGAGAGATTTAGGGCAGTTGGGTGAAAGTACTTTTTCAGTTTGGTGTAATCAAGTAGGTTTAATTGCGAATCCATCAATAATTGATCGAACAGGCTGGGACTTTTATGTTCAATTTCCTATAACTAATGATTTATCAGTTTTAAAATTACATAAGCCTGCTTTTGATTGCAAAGTCCAAGTAAAAGCGACTGATAATAGGAATAGAAAGTTGCAAATTACTTTGTCAAATTTAAGACAAATGGCAACAGCTTCAATGCCAACATTTTACTGTTTTTTAGAGTTTGATAATAAAAATGAAGTACAAAATGCATTTCTTCTACATGTAGATAATGAGCTAGTTTATAGAATTCTTAAAAAGATTCATCAAATAGAACAAACTCAAGAGCATAAAAATTTAAGCAAGAAAAAAATGACACTTACTTATAGTGAGCAACACAGACTTGAAAAATTAGATGGTGAAAATCTAAAACAAAATCTGTTGAAATATATAGGTGAAAACTATTCTGATTACATAGCTAGTAAAAATAAATATTTACAAGAGTGTGGTTTCGAAGATGGATATGGAACAGTTCAATTCTCTCTTGAAGGTGAAGAGGGTATACAGAAAATCATTGATGTTTCTTTAGGATTAGAAGAGGAGTTAGATGTTCAAAACTTAGTTAATATTGAAAAACGATTTGGTATCCCATCGAAAAATTCAAATTTTGAAATACCTAAAGCAAAACTAAGTTTGGGAGTGTTGCCACCTAAAAAAGGAAAAATTAGATTCAAAGAAGATAGCTTATCAAGTGGTTTAGTATTTAATATTGATTTTTATAATTCACCTTTTAGTTTTAAGGAATATAGAAAATTTGCAAAATTTCGGATTATTGGTGAATTCTTCGATATGACGTGTGAACCATATGCAAATAAATCTAATTATAGTTTTACATTGGGGGAGAATAGGAGATTTGAACTAAAAAAATTAAAAGATGCTTTAGGTCTAATTGATCTGATGAGCAGAGATAATCAAAAGATTATTATGGAGTTAGAAGTAGAAAATTTTGAGCCTTTATTCTTTGATTTGAAAACTAAATTTGTAAAAAGAGAGTTAATTATATTTGATGATCTATTGAATAAGGCATTACAAATATGTTTTCAAAGCAAAATTTATGATGAAATATTTATTTCTATTCAGGAGTTATATAATTATAGAGAAGAAATTGAACAGTTCCATACTATAATTACTAAAACAAATAAGTGTGATTTTAGAGTCGAGTATGAGGTAGACAGTAATCGTATATTCGAATTTGAGAAAACAACTTCGACTTCAGCTATATTTTGCAGATTAGGTAGTCATGCTATAGGAGCAATTCTAACAATTATTGGTAAGCCTGAGAAAATATCAAAAAATAAATTTAGGATTGATAAAGGTGAACTAATAATAGAAAGAACTCTTATATTTACTCGAAGTAATGAAAATATTAATGAAGAAATTAGTAGAGTAATACAAAACACGATAAGTAAATATACAGATGAATACGACGTTTTCTATAACTGGGATACAGGTGCTGTATAAATTAAAAACCATAAAAAAGCCCGACATCCTGTCGGGCTTTTTCGTATTTGGTTGCTAGATATGACTCCTGTCGTATCTCACGATCCTGATGCATGAACCTATTATTGTTGTTTTATGTTCTGGAACATCCTGTTCCTGTATGAGTACATATTAGAAAAAAAGCAGGGGACAGCCAATCCGCTAAATCCCTAAAAGCTTGTAGGTTAAATCGTACAGAATAAAATTGTGGAAGACTTTTTAGGAATTTAAGCGACTTAATTATTTAGTCTATAACTGATTGAAATTTATTCTAAAAGATCTTATTTTGATAATGGGGTTTTTTTAGGAATATATTGTGGCTTCATTAGATTTTGAAAAAGAAAAAGTTATTTTTAGGGATTATTGGAATGAAAATTCTACGTTACTAAACCAAGCTAAAAATGCTTTTATAGCAATTATCAATGCTTTATTAATAGATGAGTTTCCTATAGCAGCGGTAAGTGGTCGGGTTAAGTCAAGAGAAGAATGTGTAAAGAAGTTTTCTTTGAAGTATCAAACTGTTTTAGAAGAACAAAACACGCCTTATGAAATAAAAGATCATATTACAGATTTAATTGGTTTAAGAATAGTTTCACTATATGAAACAGATGTTTCTAAAATTAAGGATGCTTTAGCTAAAGAGTTTGAAGTTATAGAAGTGACGGATAAAATTTCTGCTATGGAAGCTCGTGAAGATTCATTTGGATATAAAGGATTGCATGTAGATCTGAAATTAAAAAGTCCAAGAGTTGAGATGAAAGAATATAAAAGATATTCTAATCTAAGATTTGAAGTACAGATTCGTACAATAATTCAAGATGCATGGAGCGTTTTAGATCATAAAATAAAATATAAAAAGTCCATTCCAATATCAATGAAAAGAAGAATTAACACTTTAGCTGCACTATTCGAGCTAGCTGATAGAGAATTTTACAATATTAAAATTAAGACAGATGATCAACAAGCTGAAGCAAGAGACAAATTAGACCAAACCATATCTATAACCGAAGAACTAGATGCTTTTACATTCTTAGCTATTGTTGAAGATAAATTTAGTGAATTTAACTTTCAACCTCATAAAATTGATGGGTTTGTAGCAGAAATAGTTGAATATTCTAATGGGACTTTGAAGATTAAAGATTTTAAAGAAATTTTTGAAAAAGAGTTCAATGATGTTGAACAATATAAAGAATATCTAGAGCAAGAAGAGAACGATCCTCATGTGATTAATCCATTTACTGAAATTCGGCATATTCTTTATAAAAATGATAAAGAAAAATACAAAAAAATACTATATAAAAATCAGAGAGATAGATTTGATCATTGGCTTCAGGAAAGATCTATGTAAAGAGAGAAATAAAAAAGCCCGACATCCTGTCGGGCTTTTTCGTATTTGGTTGCTAGATATGACTCCTGTCGTATCTCACGATCCTGATGCATGAACCTATTATTGTTGTTTTATGTTCCGGAACATCCTGTTCCTGTATGAGTTCATCATAGAAAAAAAGTAGAGGATAACCAATCCGCTAAATCCCTAAATCTATGTAAGATAAATCGTACAAATAACATTTTTTGCATTTATGCCATCATCATCGGGCGAAATGGACAATTGACATTCACTTTAAGTGGGTTATATTCCTGTTTAATATATATACGATTATAGGAATGTAATCATGGTAACAGCTGGCGAAAAACCCGGAACAGGCTTCTATTTCTGTGCTCAGTGCGGTCATAGAGTGTTTTTAGAAATTAACACAGACCCTTTACCACCTTGCACGAAATGCTACTGCACGCAATTTAAACGTTAAGAATGAAATAATATTTGCGTTCGCATTTAACAAAAAGCCCTGTCACCCGATGGGGCTTTTTGTTAATTTAAAAATAAGACTTACATAACAAGACCCGTGATGGGCATGAAAAGGAAACCGTTATGGAAACAATATTAGGTTTATGTATTGGCGTGGGCCTGAGCGCTGCCTGCGGTTTTCGCGTGTTTGTGCCGCTACTGGTCATGAGCGTTGCAACCATGATGGGATGGTTTGAGCCATCGAAAGGTTTTGAATGGTTAGCTCTGCCATCGGTGTGTTTGGCTTTAGGCGTGGCAACGGTGTGTGAAGTCGCAGCTTACTATATTCCGTGGGTCGATAATGCCTTAGACACAGTTGCAACTCCTGCGGCGATGATTGCGGGTACATTAGCGACAATGGCGGTGAGTAGTGGAGAAATGTCTCAGTTTGCCAGTTGGGCAGCAGCGATTATTGTGGGCGGTGGTACGGCTGGTGTGGTGCAAATGAGTACCGTTGCTGCACGTGGTGTTTCAACTGCAACTACGGGTGGCTTGGGTAATTTTGTTGTTGCGACAGGTGAATGGATTGGAGCGATCTTACTTTCGGTTTCAGCTTTGTTAGTGCCTGCGCTTGTTGCAGTTGTGGTGCTGATTGCGGTTATTTTAGCGGTACGTTGGATACGCCATAAAAAGCAAGAACAGGCGCATAGTCCTCTATAGGTTTAGCCTAAACATATTTTAAACAGCAATAAAAAAAGCCCAACATCCTGTTGGGCTTTTTCGTATTTGGGTACTAGATATGACTCCTGTCGTATCTCACGCTCCTGGTGCTTGAACCTATTATTGTTGTTTTATGTTCCGGAACATCCTGTTCCTGCATGAGTTCATAATAGTAAAGAAGGAGGGTGTCGCCAATCCGCAAAATCCCTAAAAGTTTGTAGGTTAAAACGTACATTGAAACATGGTGTAGGGCATTTTGTAGTTACCACGGGAGGTAAATAGAGGGGGCTTACTTTTATATCTAATCATTTAAGATGTTAAGAAGAATAAGAGTTGCTATTGATAACAATATGTTATGTTTAAGTTTGATTGTAAAAAGAACAATTTTATCGGGAGTAATAAATAAATGACCGTTATGTTGGTAAAACCTCATTTAAGATTTAAAGAGAGCTATAACAACTATATTAATGAATTAGCAGATGAAGATCGTCACCCTTTGACAACGGAGTTTGACCATACAAATTTTGAATCATTTTTGAATAAACTGAGAGATTATGAAAAAGGGGAATCCCTAGAAGAAGGGCATGTTCCCAACATTACATATTGGTTAGTAGAAGGTAATGAAATTATTGGCGCGTCTAACTTGCGACTTAAACTCAATGAACAGATTGAATATTGTGGTGGACATATTGGTTTAGGTATTCGTCCTTCTAAACGTGGACAGAATTTTGGCTCGAAATTGTTAGAGCTTACAATTGAGGAGGCATGGAAGCTAGGCCTAACGGAGTTACATATACATTGTTATAAATCTAATTTAGCTTCTGCAAAAACTATTCAAGCAAACAATGGTCGTCTTCATTCTGAAATTACTCTCAATCAAGTAGTTCAAAGGTATGTTGTGAATAAAACAGTATAAGAATTTTCTTTTAGGTTATTTTTAAATGGCAATAAAAAAAGCCCGACATCCTGTCGAGCTTTTTCGTATTTGGTTGCTAGATATGACTCCTGTCGTATCTCACGCTCCTGGTGCTTGAACCTATTATTGTTGTTTTATGTTCTGGAACATCCTGTTCCTGTATGAACTCATCATAGGAAAAAAGCAGGGCATCGCCAATCCGCAAAATCCCTAAAAGTTTGTAGGTTAAAACGTACAAAAATGGGTAGGGTTATTCTTATATAAAAGGATTTTCAGTTTCCCAAGGCTTGCTACTAAAAATAATCTGGCCATTTTCAACACAGAGGATCCACGTATAGAAGTACTCTTCTCCTAGTCCTCGACATTCAAAATTTGCATTTGGAAATAGAGCGGTAATTTTTTCTATGAGTTCTAGGCAATAAACTGGATCGACATTAAGGCCTGCCTGACCATTAGAAAAGGCATCTACTAAAGCATTATAAACATCTTCGTGGATTGAATCTTCAGTTAATATTTCTAGGATATTCTGCTTTTCAGTAGATAAATCAATCGTGTCAAAATCTGTATAACGGACTTGTAGTTCTGTATAAAAACTCATTTTTATTAGCTCTATGATATTAGTGAAAAAAATACTACTTATTAAACATGACTTTATCGTTAAAAACGAGCTGAGTATAGAAATATCTAAACTATAAGAATTCAAATTTCTTAAAAATATTCTTCTTTAGGCCTCTGTGCTGCAACAGACTTTAATCTTTTGCGCTGATTTAAAGTAATAAACCATTGCAGCACAGAGATAAAGGGGCTAAGCCAAACGCTTAACCCAGACTACTTTTGTCACACCGCTGCATGACGCTGAAAAAAGTAGGGGCAAAGTCCCGTGGGAGAACAGGACTTTGCAAACTGAAAAACCGTAGCTGCTTAGAACCAAATTTAAAGCCAAAATAGATTTATAAATTGTCATATTATTCTCATAATAATTTATATCTATGAGTAGAATAAAAATATAATTTGTTTTAAGGATTAAAATAATTTTTGGGTAATAGTTAACCCTCCCATGTATATAGGAAAATAAAATAATTAAATTTTTAAAATAAAAAATAGTTTATGAATTTAAAAAATTAGGCAATAGAAAACCTAAATTTTAAATAAATAAAATGATTAAGCAGGAGAGGGAATAAGTTTGAAAAATGTCATGGTCAACTCCTTATAATTTATGGAGTCCTACCACCAGATTACCGCGAATTAATTTATGGTGGTAGAACGGAAAGGGGTTGACAGACTGGGATCCATAGAACCAGCACGCACGGGGCGTCCCCCAACCGTCCTACCGCAAAGAAGGGGGACGCAAGGGTCCAGCGAATTATAGCAGAACTATAATCCGTGGTGGATCAGCGGTCTGTCAAAACCGACTGGCAATGTAGGCCAGCAACGAGATAATAATCGGTGATTTTAATTACGTCAATTTAATATTTAAAATATTTTTGATTTAATAATAAATCTAAATGTATTTTTAAAATAATAGAATTAATATTTAAATTTAATTAGAAAAAATAAATAATAAAATAATCTTATTAATAATAGGATTTGGTATCTTATAAATAGAACTATTATAGGGGTGGCTGCCTATTCTAAACTTTTAAGCATTTCTTTAGCATCTACATCGCCTGCATCGGCAGCTTGCTGAAACCATTTCTTTGCCAGTTGTAGGTTTTTCGGCGTGCCTTCACCGTTTAAATACATCTGGGCCAAGTTGTACTGAGCATCGCTTTCATTGTGCTCAGCCGCTTTGGTGTACCACTTAAGCGCTTGCTCATCACTTTGTGAAACGCCGTGACCTTTTTTATATAGATGAGCTAAATTATATTCTGCGGGTGGGTAGCCTTGCTTGGCAGCACGACTGAACCATTCAAACGCCTTTCTATAATCTTGCGCAGTTCCTTCACCTCTGTCATATAGCACCCCTAAGTTATATTGCGCTTTCGCATGGTCCTTGGCCGCAGCCTTAGTAAAATAATCAAAAGCGCGCTTGGCATCTTTTTCTACCCCTGTGCCTGTGTAATACATCATCCCTAAACTATATTTTGCCCCAACGCTTCCATTTTGGTCAGCCGCAGTTAGCCATTTAAACGCTTGTTCATAATTTTTAACAACGCCTTGTTCGCCACTTAAAAGCATCATCCCCAAATGATATTGAGCAACGGATTGCCCTTGCTCTGCACGATATTGAATATCGGCCACACTTGGTTCAGCAAATGCTGAAGAATGAAGAGAGAAAATCACCGTAAATATATAAAAAGCAGACTTTTGTATTTTCATATCTCATCCTGAATTTTATTAATTTGAGTATTTTTCTTTAATATCTGGTTGAATGTAAAAGAAAAATATTAAATATATTTGGTTGGTTTATAGCGCTTTAAAATGATCTGATTTTAAGGTTTAAATACCTATTTAATAAGAAATTAACCTAAAACTGCATATTTAGACTAGTTACATTTTGAAAATGAGTATAGATAGACAGATTAGTCTTTTTTTAATTAAAATGCGGTCTAAATATAAGTTTGATTGATAATAAAAATGCAGATGAGTGTGTCGAGTATATTGGAGCGTTTAGGCCTTGTTTCACAAAATCGCGCTGTTCATATCCAATTCTCAAATCAGTCTTTAAATCAGCAAGTCTTCTTACAACGTATTGAGGGCGAGCATACGCTCAACCAAGGTAGCGTTGCTGAGTTACTGTGTCTGTCGACAAACGCACATATTGCATTAAAACAATTTATTGGCTGTCAGGTTGCCGTCGATCAGGTGACGGATACAGGCCAGTTTTTTAGAACTACAGGAATTATTACCGAAGCAAGCCAAGGGCAAAGCGACGGCTCACTCACCATATATAACTTAACCTTAAAAGACCCAACTGCACTCTGGCATAAACGCCGCAATAGCCGCGTGTTTATGAATAAAAGCGTGCGGGACATTAGCGAAATTTTGTTTAAAGAATGGCAGGGCAAAAGCCCCTTATTTGCCTCAAGTTTAACGCTCGACACAGCAGGCTTAACGAAAGAATACGATGTGCGTCCATTTGTGATGCAGTCAAACGAAAGCGATTATGACTTTTTAACCCGCTTGTGGCGTAGTGAAGGAATTAACTGGCTGGTTGATGAATCACAGCTTTTTGTCGCTGACCCGAATGCTTCCATTCAGCCACAAGTCTTACGTTTAATTGACGATAACCAAAATTATCAAGCGCTTGAACGTCGTAACCTACGCTACCAACGCAGCAGTGCGACAGAACAGTTCGATACCATTACTCAAGTCAAAGCTGAGCGAAGCTTACAGCCGACTTCGGTTCATGTGCAACGCTGGCAAGCTGATGCCCTTCAACAAGAAGAAGGCAGTGGTAGCGTACAAGGCACCCAAAAGCACAGCGAACACTATGACAATGCTAGCCTAAATCTTGAAGATGCATGGCATGTTAGCCCTGCTTGGATGCAGGACTTAAACGGTGAAGATCAAGCTACTGCTTCAGGTAATAGCCAGATTGAACAGCTTAACCAGCACATCAATGCTTATCATCACCTGAGTTCTAAGCAGTTTACCGTTTCAGGTAATGTTCGTGATGCACAAGTGGGTTACTGGTTTGAACTCAATGACCATCCTGAACTCGACCAACATGACAGTGCAGATAAAGAGTTCTTAATCTTAAGCAAGCACTACTACAACCAGAATAATTTACCGAAAGAATTACAACAGCAACTTGAGCGCTTATTACCAAAAGACAAGCTCAAGGCAGCTCAACTCGACAGCCAAAATCCTGAGCAGCGTCACTATGCTGAGCTGAACGTGGTTCGTCGCAACATTAAAGCTGTGCCTGAATATAATCCGCTAGAGCACCGACCAGCTGCTCACCCGCAGCGCGCTAGAGTAGTTGGGTTAGAAGGCGAAAGCATTCATGTCGATCAATGGGGACGTATTAAAGTCCGTTTCCTGTTTACCCGAACTGACGACCATAGCCATGACGGTGGTGCTGGAAGTAACGACAATGACACCGACTCCGCTTGGGTCGATGTGCTGACCCCATGGGCGGGTGCAGGTTATGGCGCACGCTTCTTGCCACGTGTCGGTGAGATCGTGGTCATCGACTTCTTTGACGGCAATATTGACCGCCCATTTGTGGTGGGCCGTATTCACGAAGCTGAACGTCACCCAACGCAATTCGACCAAAAAGGTCAGTTACCTGATACCAAGAAACTCAGTGGCATTCGTTCAGAAGAAGTGGATGGCAAAGGTTTTAACCAGCTACGTTTTGATGACACCACAGGGCAAATCAGTGCTCAGCTACAAAGTAGCCATGCCGCAAGCCAATTAAATCTCGGTAACTTAAGCCATCCAAAAGACAAGGCGGAAAGTGATGGCCGAGGTGAAGGTTTTGAACTCAGAACAGACCAGTGGGGTGCGGTAAGAGCTGGCAGTGGCTTACTCGTTAGCACTCATAAACAAGACCAAGCTCAAGGCGTACACCTTGATGCAAATGAGGCCAAACAACAAATAGAAGGTGGCCTCAACAATGCCAAGGCACTCAGTGAAGTTGCTAAAAACCAGCAAACTGATCCGTTAGAAAATTTAGAAAACCTAAAATCTTTTATCGAAAAACTTGAGCAGCAAGACAACGCAAAAGCTAAAACGTTTAAAGAAGCGATTATGCTGCTGGCAAGCCCAAATAGCGTCGCGCTAAGCAGTAATGAAGACATTCACCTAAGTGCAGATGGGCAGCTCAACCAAACTGCTGGAGACAGTATTAACCTGTCTACCCAAAAGAATTTAATCGCGCATGCCCAAAATAAAATTAGCCTTTTTGCGGCTCAAGAAGGAGCGAGGCTTTATGCAGGCAAAGGCAAAGTTGAGATACAGGCTCAAGGTGACGGAGCAGATTTGATTGCCCGTAAAGCTGTGCAGGTGATTTCGACCGAAGATAAAATCGAAGCGACAGCAGCCAAAGAAATTGTACTCACCGCAGGCGGCTCTCAAGTCAAAATTACTGGTTCGGGCATTTTTATGACCACAGGCGGTAAGTTTGAAGTGAAGGCTGGACAGCATTTGTTTATGGGAGGTGGGAGTGCGAATGCTAATGTTCCTGGATTGCCCGATTTGCGAATTAAAACCGAGCATCGTAATTTCCAAGCTATAGATTCTTCTAAGAATGAACCATTAGAGGGAATACCTTATTCAATTTTGAATAAAAGAACGGGAATAAAATCTTATGGTTTTACTAATGAGAAAGGAATGACGAAAACCATAAAATCTGCTGAAAATGATGAATTAGTTGTTAATTGGTTCGAACAGGAAGATTTGGTAAATGGGGAATAATTCAACAACAAGTACTACAACAAATACAGCTAATCCACCGACCCAGAAAGTTCCTTTGAAACCAGAAGCTGAGTTACATCTATTAGTAGGGAGTGCTTATGGAGAAGGTGATAGAGAGTCGCCATATGGCCATACTGCTGTTTATATTAAGTTAAAAGGTAAGGATTATATCTATGATTTTGGTAGGTATGGTAAGACGAAACCTGAAAGCTTTGGTATTTTTACTTTAGAGGGTGCTAATAGTCCCCGCGGGGAAGGGATATTAAGGATTTGGAGTAGCTTTGACGCTTATATTGCTGATGAAAATAGCCAAGGGGTAGGAACTTCAAAAACGAGGACAACCCATGCTTATGGCTATAAAATCTTTGATAGTCAGGCTATGCTGGTATTAAATTATTATAATAATTTATTGAAAACAGCCACATTAAGACGAAATGAAAAATACTATAAAAGTTATGCTTTATCTCAGGACTATTTTGCTTTGGCCCCTAATTGCACTACTCAAAGTTTAGAAGCAACGAAAAAAGCAATTCCAAGTATGGCGAAATCAGGCCATATGTTTGTAAATGCTGAGAAAGTACTATCCACTACAGTAAAGCTAGCATTTAAGGCAAGTAAATATGAAATGCCAAAATACCTATTTTTACCCGATAATTTAAATGATTATTTAATGAAGTCTCCTGATGTAAAAGTAGATATTAAAAATACATATCATCTTAAAAAGTAGGGATATATGAAAAAAAATCTGGTAATAATCATATTAGGAATTTTGTTTTTAGTTCAATTAGTTTTAAATTTTTATCTGTGGAGCTCTAGAGAAATGCCTAAGATACATATTTTAGAGAGGCCTCTAAAAATTTCTTCAAATGGTGATAA
The DNA here is from genome assembly GCF_014169935.1 of Acinetobacter sp. BEC1-S18-ESBL-01. Classification (NCBI taxonomy): domain Bacteria; kingdom Pseudomonadati; phylum Pseudomonadota; class Gammaproteobacteria; order Moraxellales; family Moraxellaceae; genus Acinetobacter; species Acinetobacter sp. BEC1-S18-ESBL-01. The sequence goes on along the minus strand of NZ_AP022302.1, from coordinate 3,812,168 downwards.
TTATTCAGAATATACAATCCTTCCAGCAGGAACTGTTTTATATGATGATAGTGATTCTTTAAATAGAAGAGTTATGGTTTATTTTAATTTACAAGGTGTAGATTTTAATTTTGAAGAGCAAGATCCTGAAATATCCAAACAACCAAGTGAAGTACGATCTATTAGAAGTACAGAGCTAAGTGATATTTTAAAAACTATTCCCTTAACTAAGAAGGATATTTATTTAATCATTAAATATGATGACAGTATAAATGACTCCGTACGTTCTATTCTCTTTAAAAAATACAAAATTGATCCATCAGAGTATGAAAAGTAATTAAATACTTCTGTGACATAGAAACATAAAATTAAAAATTCAGAGAAGCGTAATTGATTACGCTTCTTCTATCATAAGAAATTGTTTAAGCAGCTTGAATGGCTTCACCACAAAGAGAAACAGTTTCTTGTTTATGCTGGTGTAAGTACCAGAACTGCTCTGCAATCGTTTCAGGATGTACCGTGTAGGTCTTATCTTGTGCTCCAGATGTACCATCAACGAAACCATTCACAATCACTTGGCTCACATAAACATTTGAGTCCGCTAGACTATGAGCAAGTAAATTGGTGGTTTTGTATTGAGCGGCAGCGGTGGTTGCTAAGGATGAATATTCTTTGGCAACCAAGTCGATACCAACCGCATCGAAAGCAAAAATTCCGTTTGTCGATAAAATGCTACCGTGATTCTTCTCTAAATCGCCTAAGCAAGCTTGTACCGTCGCAATATAGCTCGAAACACGAATATGAAAGCTTTTGGTGAGCTCTAGTGGAGGGGTTTCTAAGAGATTGCCTTCAATATCATGGAAAGCATTCCAATGAATATTTTTAATCTCTCCGAATTGATCTTTAATACGTTTGATAAGACTTGGTATATCTTCAAGAACCGCTAAATCACATGCAAAAGCATAAGCTTCAATACCTTGAGTTTTAAGCTCTAGAATCGCCTTTTCAAGTTTTTGGGCATTTCGTGCCACTAAACCGATTTTATAGCCTTCTTTACCAAATTTATGTGCTATAGCTTTGGAGATACCCGTTCCATAACCAAAAATTATAATATTATTGTTCATTATAAAGTTCCAAAAAACCAATCATTTGGTTAGGAATAATTTATAATATGTTTTTATAATGTATTCAAGCGCAAAAGTTATCTCTGAGAATAGTACGCAAATAATAAAAATGCTTAAAAGCGGGGATTAGGGAGTCAGCTTTACATGAGTTATTCGGCTAAATATAGGCTGTTGAAAGAACTTCCAATTTGGCTTACAAATTTTTTGCTTGGTAAAATAAACCGAAAAATACAAATAAAATGGAATTTAAATTTAACTAATTATGGGTAAATGGGAATAAATTCTTTTAAATTGGATTAATATTGTAAAAATTCCCAAAAATATTAAAAATTAGCTTTTCTTAGAAAAACAATCCCACAGGGTGCTGGCTAAACTATATCTCAAGGGTGTGATAGGGATCGAAAAGAGTAGCATGCACCAAAACGTATAACGTTAGTGTGTACTCACCCAAAAGGTCTCGATTCGGCTTAGGACGCTATAGATCAAAAGTTTATAGGCACAAGGTTATAACTTACAAAGTTATGATTGTTGAAGTAAACCATAGATGTTTTCCCTTGACACCCTAAAAAATTCTCTATAATAAAAACGATACTTTACAAGAATATAATTCATGAATAAGCCTTATCTTTCTGCTTTACCTACCGACAGTCAAATCTCATCTCAATTGAATAATGCTTACTTCCACGACTCGTGGAGTATTGTGCTTGGTCAGCCCGACCTAAATGTATTTCAGCAACTTATTAAGCTATTCCAGCACACTCCGCAGTGGGTAGAGTGGAGCATGAATATGCGTAATAAAATTACTTCAAAGATTGGGCTTAAAGATTTAGGAAGTTTTAAGCAGATTGATACTCATAAAAAAGAAAATGAATATGTCGCAGGCGACCGAATTGGAATTTTTACTTTTTTGCAGCGTACCGAAAATGAGTTAGTGATCGGAGATGATGACAAGCACTTAAATGTGACTTTATCTATTTATAAAAATGAAGATACCCAAGTGCTTACCGTAACTACAATAGTGCATATTAAAAATTGGCTTGGGCGATTGTATATGCTACCTGTAATTCCTGCCCATCGAAAAATCGTACCAGCGACTTTACAGATTTTAGGTTAGATTACTATTTTTATTTACGATGTGATCAGCCAAAATTGTTTATATAATAATCTTAATATCATAATAAAGAGCTGAATAATATGGAAAATAAAAATCAGTGTCGGCAGTGCGCCGTTTGTAGGAAAAATTTTCCCTTAAAAGATCTAGTGTCTGGTGAAGTCATCCGTAATGTGATTAGCGACGAAATTTTAAAAGACTATCCAGATTGGAATTACTCAAGTTTTATTTGTCGGGCCGATCTGGCAGATTATCGAATTAAATATGTGCAGTCGCTATTACGCTCGGAAAAGGGTGAGTTATCTAATTTAGAAAATGAAGTGATCGGCAGTATGCAACGCCATGAGCTGATTAGCCGAAATACCGAATCCGACTTTGATCAGAATTGGACATTTGGAGAAAAGTTAGCAGATAAGATTGCGACATTTGGTGGTAGCTGGGCTTTTCTCATTTGCTTTACTCTATTCTTGACAGGTTGGATTATTCTAAACACGGTTGTGATGGTGGTCCGTCCCGTCGACCCTTATCCCTTTATTTTGCTTAATCTAGTATTGTCATGTTTAGCTGCAATTCAGGCGCCTATTATTATGATGAGTCAAAACCGCCAAGAAGCAAAAGACCGTTTACGTTCTCAACATGATTATCAAATTAATTTAAAAGCCGAACTTGAGATTCGCCATTTGCATGAAAAAATGGACCATCTTTTATCCCATCAGTGGGAAAGACTTGCGCATATTCAAGAAATTCAGCTCGATCTTTTAGCTGAAATGAATAAAAAACGATAAAAATTTTTCGAGTTTCACGTGGAACATGAGTAGAGCGTTATAGATTGTTTTGCGGTAGGTCTGAAATTTCTTTATGATTTGCCGCCATGCTCCATTGCTGTTTCTACGACCATGCCTTTAAACGACAACTTTGTTTACGCTCCACCACAAGATCCTCTTTCAATTTTATTTGAAGATGACGATTTAATTGTGGTTGATAAACCTGCGGGTTTGTTGTCGGTCATGGGCCGTTTACCTGAGCATCATGACAGTGCTTATTTAAGGGTGCTAGAAAAGTTCCCTTTGGCTAAAGTGACGCATCGTTTAGATATGGCGACGTCGGGCTTACTTATGTTTGCCAAGCATCGTGATGCAGAAGTTGCTGTAAGTAAAATGTTTCAGGCCAGAACAGTCAAAAAACATTATATTGCTTTGGTGCAAGGTCAAGTCGCAGAAGAGGGTAGTGTTGAAGTTCCGCTCATTACCGACTGGGAAAATCGCCCAAGACAAATTGTACATTTTGAATTAGGTAAACACGCCAAAACCTTGTTTCAGCCCTTGGTTTATGATGAAAAAACAGATCAAAGCCGAGTGTTACTTGAACCAGTCACAGGACGTTCGCATCAGTTACGTGTGCACATGATGCACATTGGTCATCCGATTATGGGGGACAAGTTATATCATCCTGAACCTAAACGTTTTCACTTAAACCGCATGGCCTTACATGCCGCATATTTGGCTTTTCAGCATCCATTAAATGGAACGGATGTGGTGATTGAGTCGCAAGTGCCTTTCTAAATTTTATACACTTAAAAAATTAATTTGATGCAATTGGGAACGGAATATATACCCAAATTGCAATAAAAGTCGGGTATTCTTGATGTCGAATAATATTAATACTGCGACAACAACAAGGATCACTTTATGACTCGTGACTACGAACAATTTCCAGATGACGATAACGGCAACGTACTTTGGCAAATGGCTGAAGATGGGGATGATTTAACCGAGCTGCATGAAATTGAATTTTCTATCGCTTTTCAAGATCAGAAAAATGCAGAGCAATGTGCACTCTATTTGCTTTACCAAGAACAAAAAGTTTCACTTTTTCAAGATGACTCTGTTGAGCCAAATGAATGGGTGATTACCATCTTTGTCAATATGGAACCTGAGTACTCAGATATTGTTGACTTGGAACAATGGTTTGCCAGCATCGCTGAGAAATTTCAGGGCGAATATGATGGATGGGGCTGTATGGCCTATGTCTTCGAGGAAGACGAAGAAGATGACCTATTGCAGTAAGGTCTAAAATAAAGAGTAGGAGATAATCATGAACTTATCTCAAAAACAAGTTGCTGTACGGTTTTTAGAGTTAGCTGCAGCTGGTGAAGTCGATGAAGCTTACAGCAATTACACCGCGCCGAACTTCAAGCATCACAACCCTTATTATGCGGGTGATGCGACTTCTTTGAAGGAAGGGATGCGTGAAAGTGCAATTGAAACTCCCAACAAAGTCTTTGATGTTCAACATGTTATTGAAGAGGGTGATTTGGTTGCTGTGCATTCAAAACTTGAAATGCAAATGAATGGGTTAACCACCTTGGCTGTGGTTCATATTTGCCGTTTTGAAAAGGGTAAAATTGCTGAGTTTTGGGATATTGGCCAAGTACAGCCCGACCCACTCGTCAATGAAAATGGTATGTTCTAATGAAAAGCCCGAAAGTTTTCGGGCTTTTTTTATTTTATAGATAAATTAAAACTTCCACTGTGCCGAGATTGAAGCATTTAGTGGCTCACCTGGTTGAACCCATAAATCGCTATAGCTTGAGACATAGTAGGTTTTATCAAACAGGTTATTTACATTGAGCTGATAGCGTAAGCGGTCTGAAGGGGCATAGTAACCATTTAAATTGACCAGCGTATAACTTGGTAAATTAAAGCCATTGTCTAGGTTATGTCCACTGCGCTCACCGACATAGGTAAGATTGGCACCTACACCTGCTTTTCTTGCACCTTCTTGTAGAAACTCATAATTGGTACTTACAGCGCCTTGGTGTTTTGGAACATTGCTTAGACGAGCGCCTTTTGCCAAGTCTTGGTCTTTTTCAATTTGAGCATCGGTATAGCTATAGTTGGCATTGATGAACCAACGGTCAGTGATCTGGCTATTTAAGTCAAACTCAATTCCTTTACTGCTCACTTCACCTGCTGCGGTTTGAAAGTTACTGTCGATTGGATCTGTCGTCAGTACATTCTGCTTTTTCATTTTAAACAAAGCGAGACTAAGCACACTTTGGTCATTCATTTTATATTTGGTGCCGACCTCGTAGCTTTCGCCTTTTTCAGGAGCAAAAGTCTGGCCATTTCGGTTCATACCACTATTCATGGCAAATGAGCGGCCATAATTGGTATAAAACGCCCATTGGTCAGAGGCTTTAAAATTTACTCCAAAACGCGGACTATTTTGGTGAAGCGTCTGATTATTTTCGGTTTGTTTTATATGGTTTTTAAAGTCTTGTTCGACCTGATCAAAACGGTTGCCAAATAGTACACTCCATTGGTCATTGAAAAAGATCTGATCTTGAATATTGAGTGCAAAATAGCGTTGGCGCTCTTTGGTGTTGGTAAATGGATCTAAGCTAGGTAAATATTTGCCGTATTCAGGTTGGTAGATATCAATTGTGTTTGTTGAGCTTGTGCTGTGATTGCGACGAAGCTGGTTTTGCTTATAGTCGAGTTGACCAAGCTCGGTTGAAAGTAAAATTTCATGACGTCCCCAAGACGTATTAACCTTGCCAAGTAACTCTGTCTGAGCCAGAACATCTTCACTTGTATAGTCACGATAGCGACGTTGACGCTCTAAAGTACGACTATCGGCTTGCATACGTCGTGGTTCAGTTGCAAAGCCGACCATTCTGGCGTCTTTATAGCTGACTGCACTGTTTAGTTTCCAGTCAGGGTTAAACTCGTGACTAAGACGTAATTGGTAAAAGTAATCTTTTATTTTCAAATCGCCATCGTCAGGTTCACCTGTAAATGTTTTCGGGTCCATCACAAACTCATGATTGACTGTACTTACACCACGGTCAAAGGTTCCTTTGTGCTCAGTAAATTCACTATCAAAGTCGAGTTGCGTTTGGTCTGAAATTTTCCATGTGAGCTGTGGTGAAAAGAACCAACGTTGACTACTGACATGATCACGAAAGCTTTGATTATCTTCGTGAGCCACTGCTACACGATAGGCCAGTTCATCATTTATAGGCGCAGTATGTTCCAGACTGATTCGATATTGTTCTTGGGTATTGGCACGTAGGTTAAGTTCACTTTCACTTTCCCATTGTGGTTTTTTACTATTGAGGTTAAGTAAACCTCCTGTTTCGCCGCGGCCATATAGCGCCGCCATTGGTCCTTTTAAAAACTCTAAAGATTCAATATTTACTACATCTTTTGGAGCACTAATTCCTCGGTTAACACTCAGACCGTTTCGAATCATAGAGGCACCTAAATTTGGGTCGCCACTAAAACCTCGGAAAGAGTAGTTATCCCAAAAGCCGCCCCCATAATTGTTTTGATGAAAAACTCCGCTCACTAAAGTTAATGCATCATCAATCCGTTGAACGTCTTGTTGTTCCATTATTTGTTTAGAAAGATAAGCACGGTTAAAAGGGACATCTAAAACATCGTGAGTAAATTTAGTTGCCGAGCTATTTTGGCTCACATCTTCTCGGGTGCTTTCGGCCTGAACACGTATGGTTTCTAGTACCGTTGACGTGTCCTCTCCCCAAGTGAGTGTCGATATAAATGATAGACCTAACGAAGACAGCAATCCTAATTTGTGTCGCATAAATAATCAGCCATAAAAAGACAAAAGGAATTAAATGTAATAGTATAACGTTACATTATTTTGTTGATTACCGCTATGTCTATAGAAAAAAATATTGAACGTTTACAGTCGATTGATGCTTTACGCGGTCTGGTCATCATTATTATGTTGCTCGACCATGTAAGAGAAACTTTCTATTTACATAAACAGGTTACCGATCCAATGGACGTAACAGTAACAGAACCCGCTTTATTTGGCAGTCGATTATTGGCCCATATTTGCGCTCCAGTTTTTGTACTTTTAACGGGTATTTCTGCATTTTTATTTCAATCAAAAAAACAAGATTTACAGCAAACACGTGCTTTTTTATTAAAGCGCGGCTTATTTTTGATTGCACTAGAGCTCACGCTGGTGAACTTTGCATGGACAGCAACTTTTCCACCCGAAGTCATTTATTTACAGGTGATCTGGGCGATTGGTATTAGCATGGTGGTGCTAGCGTGCTGTGTAAGTTTGCCTTTGCCTGTTCTTGCGGGCGCAGGTTTGGTTATTATTTTTGGGCACAATTTATTAGATTCAGTACATTTCTCACAAGGCATCCTACAGAATATATGGTTCGTTTTACATGAACGTGGCTGGATTGAATTTGCGGGTATTAAGCTTCGCACAAGCTATCCAGTTTTACCTTGGATTGGCGTGATTTTATTGGGCTATGCGCTAGGTCAGTTCTTTAGTTCAAAATATTCAGCAAAGCAAAGAAGCCGCACTTTACTTAGCCTTGGTTTAGTAAGTATTGGATTGTTTGTTTTACTGCGTTTTATCAATGTCTATGGCGACCAGCCGTGGCAACATTTTGAGTCATTACAACTTAGCCTTATGAGCTTTTTTAACCTCACTAAGTATCCACCGTCTTTATTATTTATTTTGCTGAATGTTGGAATTGGCTTGATTGTGCTGGTGGCTTTTGAGCGTATGCAGCAATATTCATTCCTAAAACCCTTGGTGGTGTTTGGCTCGGTGCCTATGTTCTTTTACTTACTGCATTTATATGTGTTGAAACTCATGTATGTGTTTGCACTCAGTGTGTGGGGAGCTAACTACGGAAACTATTTGTCGGTCAATCATGTGTGGATGCTATGGTTAATCACGATTGTGTTGTCTTTTGCACTCTACCCAGCGGTTAAATGGTTCTCGAAGTTCAAACATCAAAACAAACATATTTCGATTTTAAAATATTTCTAATTTTTAAAACGTGAGTAAAGCGAGTTCAATGGAGCTTCGCTTTACTTGCTTACATCTAAATATAAAGTTTCTTTCACTTCTTCCATGACCACATAACTGTGTGACGATGCCGAAGCGGGGAGTTTCTTTAGCAGATCCCCTAATAAGCGGCGATATGCACTCATTTCTTTTAAACGCGCTTTTACGAGGTAGTCAAATTCGCCTGAAATAAGGTGACATTCAAGCACTTCAGGAATTTCGACTAAGTCTCTGGCTACCTGATCAAACACATCGCCAGATTTGGCAGATAACTTAATTTCTAAAAAGACCAGCAGGTTACGGTCCACAAAGGCTGGGTTTAGCCGTGCGTAATAACCCATGATAATGCCATCGCGTTCAAGGCGTTTTACACGCTCCGAACAGGGGGTGGTCGACAGGTTAACTCTCGATGCCAATTCACTAATCGCAATTCGTCCTTCACGCTGCAAAATGTCCAGAATCATGCGATCTATACGATCTAAGGGGCGCATAGATATTTCCTCTTTTTTTTAAATTCTCGCGAGAAAAACATAAATTTACCTAGATTATAGCCTGAAAAACAGTGAAATAAACTATTGAAGCAGAAATATACTAGTTAAATAAACTGGTGTGCGTGAGGGAATGGAAATGCGCGTAATTGTTTTAGGTAGCGGCGTTATTGGAGTGGCAAGTGCCTATTATCTAGCTCAACAAGGAGCTGAGGTCACTGTTCTTGACCGTCAGTCAGGTCCTGCTGAAGAAACAAGCTTTGGTAATGCAGGTCAAATTTCGCCAGGGTATTCGACCCCTTGGGCAGCACCAGGAATCCCTTTTAAAGCTGTGAAGTGGATGTTCCAACATCACGCACCGCTTGCGATTAATTTAGATGGCAGCATGTGGCAGTTACAGTGGATGGCGCAAATGCTAAAAAACTGTAATCCACAAAGTTATGCTGTGAACAAAGAACGTATGATGCGTGTGGCTGAATACAGCCGTGATTGCTTACGTGAACTTAGAAAAGATACAGGCATTAATTACGAAAACCGTGCAAAAGGCACGTTGCAGTTATTCCGTAAAGAAGCGCAAATGGAAGCGGTTCAACGCGACATTAGTGTGCTACAAGAATGCGGCGTAAGTTACGAATTATTAAATGGCAATGAGCTTGGTCGTGTAGAGCCAGCTTTGGCAAATGCACAAGATAAACTGGTTGGTGGTTTACATTTACCAAATGATGAAACAGGTGACTGTTATTTATTTACCAATGCTTTAGCTCAAATTGCTAAAGAGTTGGGTGTTAACTTCCAGTTTAACCAGAACGTAGAAAAATTGATTGTTGAAGGCGATGAAATTAAGGGCGTTCAGGTCAATGGTAAGGTCTTAACCGCAGATCGATATGTTCTAGCGTTTGGTAGTTATTCACGTGATTTCTTGAAACCACTCGATCTACAGTTACCTGTATATCCTGTCAAAGGTTATTCGTTGACGATTCCTATTATTGACCCTGCTTTTGCTCCACAATCTACAGTGCTTGATGAAACCTACAAAATTGCGATTACTCGTTTTGACCAACGTATTCGCGTAGGTGGAATGGCAGAGTTAAGCGGTTTCAATTTAGGTCTGAACGAAGACCGCCGTGCAACCTTGCAAATGGTTACTCAGGACTTGTTCCCGGGCGGCGATATGGCACAGGCATCTTTCTGGACGGGTTTACGTCCAATGACACCAGACAGTACACCGATTATTGGCGCAACTCGCTTTAAAAATCTGTTCTTGAATACAGGTCACGGTACTCTAGGCTGGACGATGGCGTGTGGTTCAGGAAAATTAATCAGTGACATCGTATTGAATCACAAGACTGATATCAGTACCGATGGCCTTTCAATTCAGCGTTATTCACACGCGCATGCTGCATAACGGACGTTAGGAAAGTAATCATGCCTCGTCCTATTACCGCAGTCATCCACCGTCAAGCCTTACAAAACAACTTGGCGGTGGTACGCAAGGCTATGCCAAACAGTAAGGTCTTTGCCGTTGTAAAAGCCAATGCTTATGGACACGGAATTGAACGTGTTTATGAAGCGTTTAAAGCAGCAGATGGCTTTGCCTTACTTGATCTTGATGAAGCAAAACGCATTCGTGCTTTAGGTTGGACAGGTCCAATTTTATTGCTCGAAGGAATTTTCTCTCCTCAAGATTTATTTGATTGTGTGCAATATCAACTCAGTTTCACTATTCATAGTGAAGCGCAAATAGAGTGGGTTCAAAAACATCCTTATCCTGCTCAATTTGATGTTTGCCTAAAAATGAACAGTGGTATGAACCGTCTTGGTTTTAAACCACAACACTATGTTCAGGCTTGGGAACGTTTAAATAACTTGGCAAATGTGTCCAAGATTACGCACATGATGCATTTTTCAGATGCAGATGGCGATCGTTTCGGACAGCAGGGCATTGATTATCAAATTACTGCATTTGAAGAAATTATTAAAGATTTACCGGGTGAAAGATCGGTAAGTAATAGTGCGGCAATTCTGCGTTATCAAGACCAGCTCAAATCAGATTATGCCCGTAGCGGCATTATGCTCTATGGCAGCTCGCCAGACTACCCGACGCATAGTATTGCTGATTGGGGCTTGCAACCCACCATGAGCTTACGCAGTGAAATTATTTCCGTTCAGTATTTAGAGCCGAATGAAAGCGTAGGTTATGGCTCAAACTTTGTCGCAGAGCAGCCCATGACGATTGGGATTGTTGCTTGCGGCTATGCTGATGGTTATCAACGTATTTCACCAACAGGTACGCCTGTTTTAGTGGACTCAGTCCGCACTCGCACAATTGGTCGTGTCAGTATGGATATGTTGGCAGTCGATTTAACGGGCATTGAAAATGCCAAAGTTGGTAGCGAAGTGGTGCTCTGGGGCCAATCAAGTACAGGTGTTGTTTTACCTATTGATGATGTCGCAGTTTCTTCCGGTACGGTGGGCTATGAACTGATGTGTGCTGTCACCGCCCGTGTTCAATTTATTAATCAGGTATAAGGAAATCCGAATGTCGAATTCAGATATACAAAAGATCAATACTAACGAAGTCATGAGTGCCGTGACTGTTTTTAACAAAGTGGTTTATCTATCAGGTCAGGTGCCTAAAAATACCGAGCAAGACGTGGCAGGCCAAACTCGTGAAATTCTTGCAACGATTGATGAACTTTTGGCATTAGCCAATACCGACAAATCTCGCTTGCTCTCTGCACAGCTCTATTTGAAAAATCTTTCTGACTTTTCAACCGTAAATGCAATTTGGGTTGACTGGTTAAAAGGGTGTGTTGCTCCATCGCGTGCCACAATTCAGGCCGATTTGGTCAATCCAGATTGGTTAATTGAAATTGCCGTGACGGCAGCACAAAAGTAATTCGTTTTTACTCCAAAAATGATGATGTATCTAACAGAAGGAAGATAGATACGGTTTAACCAGTCATTTTTGGTGAACAGATTCAGTGACCTATGGCATACGGTTCAATTTTCGCCGTAGGTTGCTGATCTTAACAAAGGAATTCAAAAAGGAATTTTAATATGACAACGGCTCGTCATTCAGATACGGAAAATTCTCCTGATCATCTGCAACGAAAACTGTCTAACCGTCATTTACAACTGATTGCTATTGGCGGTGCAATTGGAACCGGCCTATTTATGGGTTCGGGCAAAACTATCTCCCTCGCAGGTCCTTCAATCCTTTTGATCTATATGATTATTGGAGGAATGTTCTTTTTCTTAATGCGTGCAATGGGCGAGTTGCTCCTTGCAAATCTGCATTACAAATCTTTTGTTGATATGGCTCATGACCTGATTGGTCCTTGGGCTGGTTATTATTTGGGCTGGACTTATTGGTTAGGTTGGGTGCTGGTGGGTATTGCGGACCTTTCAGCAGTCATTAACTATTTAGGTTTCTGGCTACCTGACGGTGCAAGTTTCTCACCAATACAGCAAGCCATGATTAGTGCAGGTTGTGTGTTGTTTGTGATGGGCCTTAATCTACTGACAGTACGCCTATTTGGTGAAATCGAATTCTGGTTTGCGCTGATTAAGATCTTAGCGATTATTGGTCTGATCGGAGTGGGTGGCTACATGATTTTCAGCCATTTCCAAGCTCCGCAAGGCGCTGTTGCAAGTATCAGTAATGTCTGGTCGCATGGCGGTTTATTCCCGAAAGGTACAGAAGGCTTCTTGGCAGGATTCCAGATTGCTGTATTTGCTTTTGTCGGGGTGGAACTTGTAGGTACAACGGCTGCTGAAACGAAGGACCCACAAAAGAACTTACCGAAAGCAATTAACGCGATTCCAGTACGTATTATTTTGTTCTATGTATTGGCACTGTTTATTGTGATGTCGGTAACACCGTGGGATCACATTCGTGCAGACAAAAGTCCGTTTGTTGAGTTGTTCTTAAATGCGGGTATTCCGGTTTCAGCCATCATCATGAACTTAGTTGTACTTTCTTCGGTGATGTCTTCAATGAACAGCGGTGTGTTTTCAACCAGTCGTATGTTGTTTGGATTATCAAAAGATGGTCAGGCACCGGGTGCATTTGGTCGTTTATCAAAACGCGCAGTCCCTTCAAATGGTTTGATTTTCTCTTGTACTTTCATTATGGGCGGAGCGGTGCTTCAGTACTTTGTTCCAAACACGATGGAAGCATTTACTTTGGCAAGTTCACTTTGTGTGATTCTATTCATTAGTGTCTGGAGTCTTATCATGGTGTGCTATTTACGCTACCGTAAATTACGTCCTGAATTACATGAAAAATCAACATTCAAAATGCCAGGTGGCGTTTGGATGAGTTATGTTGTTTTGGCATTTATGCTTTTCACTTTAGTCATCTTGGCATTAGAGCCAGATACATTGAAAGCTCTATATGTCAGTCCAGTATGGCTGGTCATTTTAGGTGTTACCTATCATGTGCTCTATAAACCACGCATGAAAAAACTAGGACGTGAACTCGTCAACGATCATTAAGTTTTATTAAAAAGCCAATCAATCATGATTGGCTTTTTTTATTTTTATTAGATTTTTTATCGGAATAATATTGTTTATTTTTGGATCAATAGAGCAGTTTGGAGAGTATTGAAAAAGTACATATAGCAGGATCACATGCTACACTTCGGCTAATCTGGAAACCCAGATTGATTAATTAAAATTGCCGTGAAGGCAGTACATAAATAATGTGACTTAAAAAAATCAGGACAAACGATTTATCAATTAAGGAAAAAATATACTTGAACATCTTGTCCTGAGGTATAGACTCAGCAACCCACGATATACGGTTCGTTTTTCTCCCTATAGGTTGCTGATTTAAGTTAAGCAAAATATAAAAAGGACTTCTAATATGACAATGGTTCATCATTCTGATGAGGCAAGCTCCCCTGATCATTTACAACGGAAATTAAATAATCGCCATCTACAAATGATTGCAATTGGCGGTGCAATTGGAACCGGCTTATTTATGGGCTCGGGCAAAACCATCTCCCTCGCAGGTCCTTCAATCCTCATTATCTACATGATAATTGGTGGCATGTTCTTTTTTCTGATGCGTGCATTGGGTGAACTACTGCTTGCCAACTTACATTACAAATCATTTGTCGATATGGCTTATGATTTGATTGGACCATGGGCTGGCTACTATATCGGCTGGACCTATTGGTTAGGCTGGGTACTGGTCGGTATTGCTGATTTGTCTGCGGTCATTAACTATTTAAGTTTCTGGCTGCCCGAAGGCGCCAGTTTCTCACCCATGCAACAAGCCATGATTAGTTCAGGCTGTGTACTATTCATTTTAGGGCTTAACCTTCTTACCGTTAAGCTATTTGGTGAAGTTGAATTCTGGTTCGCACTCATTAAGATTTTGGCCATTATTGGCCTGATTGGAGTCGGTGGTTACATGCTCCTCACTCATTTTCAAGCTCCGCATGGTGAGGTTGTGAGTGTAAGTAATGTGTGGTCGCATGGCGGCATATTTCCAAAAGGCGTAAGCGGATTTTTGGCAGGTTTCCAGATTGCCGTGTTTGCTTTCATTGGTGTTGAATTGATTGGTACAACTGCTGCTGAAACGAAAGATCCAGAGAAGAATTTACCGAAGGCAATTAACGCGATTCCTGTACGTATTATCCTTTTCTATGTGTTGGCACTCTTTGTGGTGATGTCAGTAACACCTTGGGATCACATTCGTGCAGATAAAAGTCCATTTGTTGAGTTGTTCTTAAATGCAGGTATTCCTGTTTCAGCCATCATCATGAACTTGGTCGTACTGTCTTCAGTGATGTCTTCAATGAACAGCGGTGTGTTTTCAACCAGTCGGATGCTGTTCGGTTTATCAAAAGATGGACAGGCACCGAGTGCATTGGGGCGTTTATCAAAACGTGCCGTACCTTCAAATGGTTTAATCTTCTCATGTATTTTCATTATGGGTGGGGCAGTGCTTCAGTACTTTGTTCCAAACACGATGGAAGCATTTACTTTGGCAAGTTCACTCTGTGTGATTCTCTTTATTAGTGTATGGCTTCTGATCATGGCATGCTATTTACGTTACCGTAAGTTAAGTCCAGAGTTACATGCTAAATCGACCTTTAAAATGCCGGGTGGGGTGTTGATGGCGTATGTTGTCATTGCATTTTTCCTGTTCACTTTGGTGATTTTGGCACTCGAGCCAGATACATTAAAAGCGGTATACGTGAGTCCACTATGGTTGGTGGTTTTAAGCGTGACGTATTTTGTGTTCTATAAGCCACGCATCAAAAAATTAGACCAAGAACTTGTTTGATGAACTATAAATGATTTTAAAAAAGCCAATCGATCATGATTGGCTTTTTTATTTAGGTTCTTTAATCAATCAACAAATGTTGATATTTATCGGCTTGTTTGCGTAGATAATCCCAAACCAATTTAATGCGCGGTTCATGTTGTAAATCAACAAAAGTCAGCATCCAAAACGTATGGGTAAAGCGAACTTGTTGCTCTAGCACCTCTTCAAGTTCCGGTTTATCATCTGCCAAAAACTTGGGCAAAATCGCAAGTCCTGCGCCAGCACTCACCGCAATTTGCTGGGCCAAAATACTGCTGCTACGGAAGTTAGCATTCAGTTTTAAAGGGAGTCGTTCTAAACAGTACAACTCGGGGCTATACACCAGATCATCAATATAGTTCACAAATCGATGTTGGGTTAAATCTTCTAAGGCTCGAATAGGCGGGTTTTGGGCCAGATAGTTTTTGCTACCATAAATTTTTAAACAATAATCTGATAATCGCGTAATGATGTAAGGGCCAGACGTAGGACGATCAATTGACACCACAATATCTGCCTCACGGTGTGAAAGCTTAATCATTTTTGGCACTGGAATTAAGTCGATGGTGAGTAGTGGGTATTGAATCGAGAACTCAGCCAGTAAGCGAGCTAAAAACGCAGTACCAAAGCCTTCAGGTGTGCCAATTCGCACACGACCTTGCAAAGGTTGATGTGGTTTTTCAATTTGTAAGAAAGCTTGTTCCATTTGCTCAACTCGAGGAACCAGTGCCATTCCTTCGAGTGTCAGCTCATAACCCGTCGCTTCACGCTTAAACAGCGTTGTACCCAAAGCAAGTTCTAGGGCCTGAATCCGTCTAGCCACCGTACTGTGCTCGACACCAATAATACGTGCAGCATTGGTCAAGGTTTTAGTCCGAGCTAAAACCAGAAAAAAATGTAGATGATCCCAATCCACTTTCATTTTTGTTGTCATCCTTGTGCATATTTGCACAACAATCGTGCATGAATTTCCGTTGGTGGTCAAAGTTTTCTTTGCTAGTCTCAATTGAAACTGGAATAAAGAAAATACATAGATAAGTATTTTCTAATAATTGAACACAATAAAAATATGGCCTACGGAGAGGTTATGAACACAATCCAAAAAATCGAATTGGAAACCGCTAAATTACTCATTAACGGAAATTTTATCGAATCTGAAACAGAGGAATGGCAAGACATTATTAACCCTGCGACTCAGGAAGTGATTGGTCGTGTACCATTTGCAACGGTTAAAGAAGTTGACGCTGCTATTCAAGCTGCACAAGATGCTTTTGCTTCTTGGCGTCAGACTCCAATTCAGGCACGTATGCGCATCATGCTCAAGTTACAAGACTTAATCCGTGCCAACATGAAAGAAATTGCGCAAGTACTAACGGCTGAACAAGGTAAAACCTTGGCAGACGCTGAAGGCGATATTCAACGTGGTCTAGAAGTGGTTGAACATGCCTGTTCGGTCGGCACTTTGCAAATGGGTGAATATGTTGAAGGTGTTGCACGTGGTGTAGACACTTACACATTGCAGCAACCTTTGGGTGTTTGTGCAGGTATTACGCCGTTTAATTTCCCAGCCATGATTCCACTTTGGATGTTCCCAATGGCAATCGTGTGTGGCAATACATTTGTTTTAAAACCATCAGAACAAGACCCGTTATCAACCATGATGCTGGTTGAGCTTGCGATTCAAGCAGGTGTTCCAGCAGGTGTACTTAACGTTGTGCATGGTGGCAAAGAAGTGGTTGACCGTTTGTGCACACATAAAGACATTAAAGCGATTTCATTTGTAGGTTCAACTGCAGTTGGAACACATGTTTATAACCTTGCAGGCCAACATGGTAAACGCGTCCAGTCGATGATGGGTGCAAAAAATCATGTTGTGGTCATGCCTGATGCCAATAAAGAACAAACCTTAAATGCTCTAGTCGGCGCAGCGTTTGGTGCAGCAGGGCAACGTTGTATGGCATTGTCGGTTGCAGTGATGGTGGGTGACAGCAAAAAGTGGATTCAAGAGCTAGTCGAAAAAGCGAAAACCTTAAAAGTAAACGCAGGCCATGAGCCAAATACTGACATTGGCCCAGTCATTTCAAAACGTGCTAAAGCGCGTGTGCTTGATTTAATTAATAGCGGTGTTGAGCAAGGGGCAGAGTTGCTACTCGATGGTCGCGATGTTCAAGTACAAGGTTATGAGTCAGGTAACTTCGTGGGGGCAACGATTTTTAGTGGCGTAAATACCGACATGCGTATTTATAAAGAAGAAATCTTTGGTCCAGTTCTTTCAATTATTTGTGTAGATACCCTTGATGAAGCGATTGCGCTTATCAACGCCAACCCATTTGGTAACGGTGTAGGTCTATTTACCCAAAGCGGTGCGATTGCACGTACTTTCCAAAACCTCATTGATATTGGTCAAGTCGGTATCAATATTCCAATTCCTGTGCCAGTGCCTTTCTTTAGCTTTACGGGTTCAAGAGGTTCAAAACTGGGTGATTTGGGACCATACGGCAAACAGGCTGTGCAGTTCTACACTCAAACTAAAACTATTACCAGTCGCTGGTTTGAAGATAGCCATGAAGTTGGCGGTGTAAATACAACAATTAGTTTACGTTAAGGGGATCACGGATGAATATCGCCTTTATCGGTCTAGGCAATATGGGCGGCAGAATGGCTCATAACCTACTTAAAGCCGGACTCAATGTTTATGGATATGACCTCAGTGAAGTTGCGATTCAGCACTTTGCCGAGGCAGGTGGTGTGGTCTGCGACAGCCCGCAGGCAGCAGCAAAACAAGCTGATGTGGTCATTAGCATGTTGCCTGCGGCCAAGCATGTTAAAGAAGTTTACTTGGGTGAAAATGGTGTTTTAGAAGTGCTAAAAGCAGGTAGCTTATGCATTGATAGCAGTACCATTGACCCACAAACCATTAAAGACATTGCTGCTGTTGCGCATAGTAAAAATATTAAAATCTGTGATTCACCCGTCTCTGGTGGAACCATTGGTGCTCAAGCAGGAACCTTAACCTTTATGGTGGGTGCCGATGATCAAACCTTTAACGAAGTAAAACCTGTGCTTAGCCACATGGGCAAAAACATAGTTCATTGTGGTGATGTCGGTGCAGGTCAAATTGCCAAAATCTGCAATAACCTGATTTTGGGTATTTCAATGGCTGCTGTTGCCGAAGGTATGGCGCTGGGTGTGAAGCTAGGTATTGACCCACAAGCATTGGCAGGCGTCATTAACACTTCAAGCGGTCGTTGTTGGAGTTCGGATGTATGTAACCCATGGCCACATATTAATGAAAATGCGCCAGCATCTCGAGGTTACCAAGATGGCTTTGCAACTCAGCTGATGCTAAAAGATTTGGGTCTTGCAGTAGAAGCGGCAGGCCAAGTCAAACAGCCAGTCGTATTAGGTGGCATGGTGCAACAGCTGTATCAGCAAATGTGCATGCGTGGTAATGCCAATCTCGACTTTTCGAGCATTATTCAGCAATACCTGCCACAAGAGGCATAACGGTAAAGCCAAAGGATGGCTTTAAACACATTAAACCCTGTCGTGAATAACAACAAATCCGGACTGAGGGAAAAGATATGATGGATTATCAAAATGCTGCACAGACTTTCGATTTGGAAAGCACTGCAAAACAGATGTTATCAGGTTCACTTGATGCCTTAAATGCTTGTTATGAATGCTGTGATCGACACGCAGATGGCGACAAAATTGCACTGTATTGGCAAGGAAAAGATGGACGAAAAGAGCAATATACCTTCCGTGAATTAAAAGAGTGGTCAAGTCAGTTTGCCAACTTTCTAAAATCACAAGGTGTAAAAGCTGGCGACCGTATTTCAGGTCTATTACCAAGAACACCCGAATTGATCGTGACTATTTTTGCAGCTTGGCGAATTGGTGCTGTCTATCAACCACTATTTACTGCATTTGGCCCAAAAGCGATTGAGCACCGTATTCAGCTTGCACAAAGTAAGCTGGTGGTGACCGATACGGGCAACCGTAGCAAGCTTGATGAAATTGAAAATTGCCCTGCAATTGTGACGGTGGCCGATGCACAAGGTACTCCGCTTAAAGCAGGTGATTTTAACTTTTGGAATGAAGTAAAACAGCAGTCCGATCAATGCGATCTGGTTATGCGTAGTATCCAAGATACTTTCTTATTGATGTTTACTTCAGGCACTACAGGTCCAGCTAAACCATTGGAAGTGCCATTAAAAGCACTAATTGCCTTTGGTCGATATATGCAAGATGCCATTGGTTTAACCGAAGAAGATTCATTCTGGAATATTGCTGATCCGGGTTGGGCGTATGGACTCTACTACGCGATTACTGGGCCGTTATTCTTGGGTCACGCTACTTTGTTCTATGAAGGTGGTTTCAGCACAGATAGCCTATGCCAAATTGTGAAAGATTATAAAGTTAACAACTTGGCAGGTGCACCAACGGCTTACCGTATGATGATGGCGGCTGATCCAGCACAAATGGCGCCGTTAAAAGGGCAGTTCCGTGTAGTGAGCAGTGCCGGTGAACCACTGAATCCAGAAGTAATACGCTGGTTTAAACAAGTGCTTGATGCTCCGATTTATGACCACTATGGGCAAACTGAAGTGGGCATGGTGGTGTGTAATCATCATGGCTTGAAACATGAAATTCATGCTGGTTCAGCAGGTTTCGCAAGTCCGGGCTATCGCGTTGCTATTGTCAATGAACAAGGTGAAGAACTTCCGCCAGATACACCGGGAATTTTAGCAGTCGACATTAGTCAGTCTCCAATGATGTGGTTCGGCGGCTATAAAGAAAGCCGAAAATCGCCTTTCGTTGGTCATTACTATTTAACTGGCGACACTGCTGAGCTTCATGCCGATGGCAGCATGAGCTTTGTTGGTCGTAGTGATGATGTAATCACTACATCGGGCTATCGTATTGGGCCTTTCGATGTAGAAAGCGCACTACTCGAACACGATGCTGTGATTGAAGCAGCAGTGATTGGTGTGCCTGATCCGGACCGTACCGAAGTGGTTAAGGCATTCGTAATTTTAGCTGCGGATGCTCAACCTTCCGATACACTTGCTGAACAACTCAGCCAGTTTGTTAAAAGACGACTTTCTGCACATGCTTACCCACGTTTAGTTGAATTTGTGAGTGAATTACCTAAAACTCCAAGTGGCAAAATTCAGCGCTTTTTATTGCGTAATCAAGAAATTGCTAAACAACAAGCTAAAGCAGGGTAAAGGAAATAATAATGCAATTTACCGAAGAACAATTACTCATTCGTGATATGGCGAAAAGTTTCGCCCAAGAACAAATTAAGCCTCATGCTAGCGATTGGGATCGAGACGGGACATTCCCGAAAGAAACCTTGGCTCAAATGGGGCAACTCGGTTTTATGGGAATGCTTGTTCCAGAGCAATGGGGTGGTTCTGACACGGGTAACTTGGCATATGTACTGGCTCTTGAAGAAGTTGCGGCAGCAGATGGCGCAACCTCAACCATCATGAGCGTACATAACTCGGTTGGCTGTGTGCCTATTTTAAAATTTGGTACTGACGAGCAAAAAGAGCGCTTTTTAAAACCTTTGGCGCAAGGTGAAATGATCGGCGCTTTCGCCTTAACTGAACCACATACTGGCTCAGATGCGGGAGCCATAAAAACCCGAGCAGTGAAAGATGGCGACGATTATGTTTTAAATGGTGCAAAGCAGTTTATTACCTCTGGTGATAATGCAGGTGTCATTATTGTGTTTGCCGTGACCGATCCGAGCGCGGGCAAAAAAGGTATTAGTGCCTTTTTAGTCCCACGCGAAACACCGGGCTATGAAGTGATTCGTGTTGAAGAAAAACTGGGTCTGCATGCTTCAGATACCTGCCAGATTGCTCTGACCGATGTGCGCATCCATAAAAGCTTAATGCTGGGTAAAGAAGGCGAAGGCCTGAAAATCGCTCTTGCCAATTTAGAAGGTGGCCGTATTGGTATTGCGGCGCAAGCAGTCGGTCTAGCACGTGCGGCACTCGAAGAAGCAACTCGCTATGCCAAAGAGCGTATTACTTTTGGAAAACCAATTTTTGAGCATCAAACCATCGCGTTTCGCCTTGCTAGTATGGCAACTGAAATTGAAGCAGCGAGACAACTGGTTCACTACGCTGCGCGTTTAAAAGAAGCAGGTCAACCGTGTCTCAACGAAGCTTCAATGGCTAAGTTATTTGCTTCAGAAATGACTGAGCGTGTGTGCTCGAGTGCGCTACAAGTGTTTGGTGGCTATGGCTATCTCAGAGATTTCCCAATTGAACGTATTTATCGTGATGCGCGTATTTGTCAAATTTACGAAGGTACGAGTGATATCCAGCGTTTAGTGATTGCACGTAGTCTATAAAATCAGAACAAGGAATAAGTAATGCAGTGGCAAAGTATTTTATTAGAAAAGCGTAATGGGGTTGGACTGATTACATTAAATCGCCCTCAAGCGCTCAATGCCTTAAACAGTGAATTAATTAGTGAAATTAATCAGGCATTAGATCAGCTCGAAAAAGATCGTGAAATTGGCTGCATCGTATTGACAGGCTCAGAAAAAGCTTTTGCCGCAGGAGCTGACATTAAAGAAATGGCTGATTTGGCATTTCCTGATATTTATTTAGATGACTTTTTTCATCTTGCAGACCGTATTGCACAGCGCCGTAAACCTCTAATTGCAGCGGTGAGTGGCTATGCATTGGGTGGTGGCTGTGAGTTGGCGCTGATGTGTGATTTTATTTATTGTGCTGATAACGCCAAGTTTGGTTTACCCGAAATCACTTTAGGGGTGATTCCGGGTATTGGTGGCACACAACGCTTAACCCATGCGATTGGTAAAGCCAAAGCAATGGAAATGTGCCTTACCGCTCGTCAAATGGGTGCTGTAGAAGCAGAGCAAAGTGGTTTGGTTGCACGTGTGTTTACTAAAGAACAATTACTTGAACAAACCTTGCAAGCCGCTGAAAAAATCGCAGCACGCTCTTTAACTGCAAACATGATGCTTAAAGAAACCATTAACCGCGCTTTTGAGGTGAACCTCACTGAAGGCTTACGTTTTGAAAGACGTATGTTCCATTCAATATTTGCAACATTTGACCAAAAAGAAGGAATGCAGGCGTTCGTTGAAAAACGAAAACCAAATTTTAAAAATCAGTAAGAGATCAATAAAATGAATACAGAAAATCACTTAATGATTGAGCAACAAGGTAAGTTGGGCATGATTACCTTAGACCGTGTGACTCATCTCAATGCATTATCGCTAGATATGATTAAAAGTATTGGTGCCCAATTGGAACTATGGCGAAATGATGCTGCTGTTCAGGCAGTGTTAATTAAGTCAAATAGCCCAAAAGCCTTCTGTGCAGGTGGAGATATTCGCTATCTCTATGACAGTTATAAAAATGGCACGGCCGATTACAAGGGCTACTTTAGTGCCGAATATAAAATGCTAAATATACTGCGTGAATATGAAAAGCCAATCATTGTTGTGCTTGATGGCTATGTATTAGGTGGTGGTTTTGGCTTGGCTCAGGCTTGCCACATTGTGGTGAGCAGTGAAAAATCCAGATTTGCCATGCCTGAAACAGCGATTGGCTTTTTCCCAGATGTTGGTGCAACTCATTTCCTTTCTCGCCTTGATGATATTGGTGTTTATATGGCCATTACGGGTGAGCAGATCAGCAGTAGTGATGCGCTTTACCTCGATTTAATTGACTACCATGTGCCAAGCGAGCAGTTACAAGCTTTGCAAGATGCTCTCGTTGACGCGCCAAGTTTAAGCAAAGAGGGAATTGAACGCATCATTACCCGATTTATTACTCGCCCTGCCGAAAGTGAACTCAAACAATTGGCGGAAGGTATCCGTAAACACTTCGGATATCAGCATTTAGATGAAATCGAGCAAAGTCTTGAAAATGAACAAGATGAAAGCTTAAAGACTTGGGCAAACAAGATGCTCAGCATTCTGCAGCAACGCTCATTTATTGCCAAGCAAACCAGTTTAAAACTGCAACATTTAGGTCGAGGGCTCTCTTTACCTCAGTGCATGCAGCTTGAACGTGATTTACAGGATATCTGGTTTGAGCACGGTGACTTTATTGAAGGTGTCCGCGCTCTCATTGTCGATAAAGACAAACAACCACAGTGGCAAGAACGTAATTCGAAATTTGAGCCAATTTTAGAAAAATTGAGCTAAACCGAATTACAAAAATATAAAAAGCTTAAGGAGAAAAAGCGAGACCTGAAAATGCTTATGGTCAGGGTTGGTCATAAGCATAAAAAAGATAAAACAAGAAAATCTAAAAAGGATATTACGATGCAATCAATACATGGAAACGGTTCAAATACTAAAAAGTCGTCACATCGATTAGCAGGTATCTCTAGCATGGTCGGCACCACCATTGAGTGGTATGACTTTTTTATTTACGGTGCGGCAGCAGCGCTCATTTTTAATAAGCTATTTTTCCCAAATCTAGACGCACTTACCGGCGTGCTTGCCGCATTCGCAACCTATGCCGTTGGATTTATTGGAAGACCATTAGGCGGCTTAGTCTTTGGTCATTTTGGTGACAAGATTGGCCGTAAATCGATGTTGCTACTGACCTTGATGCTCATGGGGATCCCAACCGTACTGATTGGCTTATTACCGACTTATGAATCAATTGGATATTGGGCCGCGATTGGTTTGGTTGTCTTGCGATTCATTCAAGGTATGGCAATGGGCGGTGAATGGGGCGGTGCTGTACTGATGGCCGTTGAACATGCTCCCGAAGGCGGTAAAGGGTTCTGGGGAAGTTTGCCTCAAGCCAGTACAGGTGGTGGCTTAATGCTAGCCTCAATCGCGTTGGGTCTGGTGTCGTTATTACCTGAAGAAGCACTGTTTAGCTGGGGTTGGCGTTTACCATTTCTTGCCAGTATTATTTTACTGGCAGTAGGTTGGTATATTCGAGTAAAAGTGCCAGAGTCACCAGATTTCGAAAAAGTAAAACAACAGTCTGAAGAAGTCAAAGTTCCTGCTTTACAGGTTTTTAAAAACCATCCAAAGCAACTCATCACCATTATTTTGGCTCGCGCAGCTGAGAATGCATGGTTCTATATTGCCTCAACATTTACATTGGCTTATACCACTGCACAACTTGGAATTCCACGCCAAGACATTTTATTTGCCACCATTTGCGGCGCAGCCGTGATTTTATTTATGACGCCGTTATGTGGACATTTGTCAGATAAAGTCGGCCAACGCAATATGTTTATGTTTGGCCTATGCATACTGGCGCTTTACTGCTATCCATTTTTTACCATGCTCAATACAAAAGATCCAGTATTAGTGTGGACAGCAATTGTTTTAGCAATTGGCGTTGTGTTCCCAATTATGTACGCACCACAAGCTCAGCTTTTTGCCCGTCAATTTCCGGCAGAAATTCGATATAGCGGAATCTCGATTTCGGTACAGTTGGCTGGTGTATTAGGTGGTGGTTTGGCACCGATGATTGCTACTAAATTGTTGAGTGTCGGGCAGGGTAATCCATATCTAATTATGCTTTATATTGGAAGTATGGCTGTAGTCGCAATTATATCGACGTCATTTATGCCTTGTGATAAAAGCTTTGTAGTAGATACGCATCATACAAACCCTAAAAATTTAAATCTTAATACGAATGCTTCAGATCATTCTTGAGCTATTTGGAGAATAAAGGCCTAAGTTTTTCTTAGGCCTTTATTGAGGTAAGCTTAAAATTAAGATAATGACGATATATAGCTGTTGTAGAGATGAGATTGGTTTTTGTACGAATATATTGTATCAGGGGTGAAGTGGCTTTTTTCCAATCAAATGCGTTTTGATTTTTTGTCCAAGTAGATGAACCATTAAACCTAGCATCACAACAACAGAACCAAGCCATTGCCAGTTATTTAAATGTTCATCTAAAAAAATATTGGCAAAAATCATACTAATGACAGGAACCCATAACGAAAGTGGGCTAATCTTGGCTGCTGGATAACGTGTCAGCAAATAAATCCATAAACCATATCCAATAATAGTTGCGAAATAAGCTAAGAAAGCAGCAGCTCCCAAACCACGCCATGTTAAGGCGTGCCAGTCTACAACGACACCTTGCCAACCTGTATCTTGGATAGCGAATAATAAAAACCAAAGAGGAGTAAGAATATTTCCCCAAACGACTAACCCGATTGGATTAATGGACCCCATTCGTTTTATAACAATATTTCCACATGCCCAAGAGAATGCTGAACATAAAACGAGTATCAAGCCTAATAAAGGGATATGACTATGCTGTTGACCTAATGCAATCAGTAATAGTCCTAATGATGCGATAACGATTGCTAGCCATTGATTCCAAGATGCTTGCTCCTTAAGAAGAAATACAGCAATCATCACTGTAAAAAAGGCTTGTGATTGAACAACTAAAGCAACTAGCCCAGTAGGCATACCTGTGGCAATAGCACTAAACATAAAGGCAAATTGAGAAAAGTTGCTAATAAACCCATATGCCAAGAGCCATTTCCATCCGACTTGTGGAATACGAATAAAAAGTAGAGCGGGGATTAGAACTAAAATATAGCGTAAACATCCCAACATCATGGGGCTAATTTCACTCACACCAACTTTCATAAAATAAAAGTTAATACCCCAGATGAACACCACTGCAAAAGCAGCGAGTTTATCTTTCAACAACATGTGCTTATTCCTGAAAAGAGATTTACGACCTATCTAAAAGACAGGTCGTGTAAACGAGAGGAGGTTAGATTTTGTTATGCTTCGCAGGAACGAGAGTATCTAACTTGGGATGTTGATTACGTAATTTAAGTAGTTCCACATAGTCACGAATCATAAAAATGCAGAATAAAATCGCAGCACTAGCAATACCGAACCAGAACGCTTTTTGTAAACTTGGAATGAGGGACATTGCGGCAAAGATACAAACCATACCAATAATGGCAACATAACTGAGGTATGGGAAACACCACATACGAACTTTAATTCGTTCAGGGGCAACACGTTCTAGGTGACGACGTAAACGGATTTGAGAAAGGGCAATGATGATATAAACAAATAAAGCTACCGTACCATAGGACTCGACCAAGAAAGGAAAGATACCCTCAGGTGAAAAATACGAAGCTAAAATGGAAATATAACCAAATAGTGTGCTGAATAAGATGGCACGAACAGGGACTCCATTTTTAGACAATTTAGTTAAGGCACGAGGGGCATCACCATTTTTGGTTAAAGCAAACAACATACGGCTTGCAGCATAAACTCCTGAATTTAGACAACTCAGAACCGCAACTAAAATGACAGCATTCATAATATCTGCAACAAAAGGGATATTGAGTACTTTAAGTGCACTTACATAAGGTGTTGCGATATCGGGGCTGCTCCACGGCACAAGGCATACGACTAAAAAGATTGAGCAAACATAAAAGAGCAATACACGAGTGATGACAGATTGAGTTGCCTTAGCAACAGATTGCTCTGGATTTTTTGTTTCTGCTGCAGCAATTGTGACGATTTCAGCACCAAAATAAAAACCAGTAGCCGCAACTGCACCTGATAACACAGGAACCCAACCATTTGGCATAAAGCCACCATGGTTTAATAATTCACCTAGTCCTGAAGCTTGATGGTTTGGCCAGAAACCAAATAAATATAATGAACAAAGGAAAATAAATACCCCAATTGCTGCAACCTTGATAGATGAAAACCAAAATTCAAATTCACCAAAAGATTTGACAGAGAACAAATTGGTTGCGGTTAATAGAACGAGCAGAACCAGACTCACGATCCATTGGGGAATATCAGGTAACCAGTAAGCGAGAAGTTTAGCCCCAACAATTGCCTCAAGGGCAATCACGATCACCCAAAAATACCAATACATCCAGCCTGTCATAAATCCAGCGAGGCGAGATAAAAATGGTGAATCTTGAAAAGCGTAGCGAGCATAAGCATAAAAGGAACCTGTTACCGGTGAAGCAGTGGCTAACTCCCCCAGCATACGCATCACTAAAATGATTAAGGTACCTGTGATGAGAAATGAAAGAATGGCTGCAGGGCCGGCAGATTGAATCACTACTGAGCTACCGACAAATAGCCCCATACCAATGACACCACCAAGTGCCATCATCTGGACATGGCGTGGCTTCAAGCTACTTTTTAAATCTTGGTTTGAATCTGAATCATACATGGCTAACTCCCCTCATAATTTTTATAACCGTATCGTTAGGCTGATCGTTGAATAACACTTAAAGCATTTCGTCTTTTAAGTAATACCAGCGGTACAACAAGGCTTGCCCCAACCGTCTAAAAGGTCGAAATAAATGTGAAGGTAATGGTGACTGATAAATAGGTAGATCAAATTGTGGGCGTTGAATGCCCATTACTCGTTCTGCAAGACGACGTCCTGCCATTGCTGAAAAAGATACACCATTGCCGCCATAGCCAATTGCATAATAGATAGTTTCATCAGGATTAGGCTGTACAATTCGTGGCATCATGTCATGACTGACATCGACCCAACCCCACCATGAATATGCAATTGGTATACCACGCAAGCTTGGGAATTTGCGATAGAGTCCTTCTTTTAAACGCTCTAGATGTATAGGGTTATTTGCATCGGCTCCTGTTAAAGCACTTCTGCTGCCACACTGTACTGAACCATCAGGCAATAAGCGGTAATAATGGCGTAAAGTGCGAGTATCTGTAATGAACGTTGTACTATGTAGGCCTGCTTCTTTAAGCTCAGCAGCTGTTAACGGACGGGTGACAATAGAATTAGATAAAATTGGCATGATTTTGCCAGACAAGCTTGGATGCAAACCATTAGGTGTATAACCACCTGTTGCTACAGCGACTCGTTTAGCTTTGACCGTGCCATGGGGGGTACGTAGATAGTGAATACCATTACGTGTTTCCCAATCTAATACAGGACTTGAGGTATGTACTTTCGCGCCGGCAGCACGCGCTCTTTTTAAATATCCAAAAGCCAATTTTAAAGGATGTACACCAATACCATCAGGTTCGAGTAACGCACCGGCAGCTTCTTGGTCTCCAACAAATTCTTCGTGAAGTTGTTCGCGGCTTAGCATACGAGTGTTATAACCAAACACATCTTTCATGACTTTGCCTTCGTTTTCTAAAAACGCCAGTTTTTTTGCACGATGAGCAATATATAAATGCCCACCATCTTGTGCATCACATTCAATACCAGTTACCAGATGTTTAAAATAATCAAAACCTTCGCGGATTTCTGCATCTAAACGTTTGGCTATATCTAGTCCCCATTTTTCGATCCACTGTGAACGATATAACCGACCAGAAGCATTTTGACCTTGTCCACCATTTCGGCTTGTACAACCCCATGCACTACGATTTGCTTCAAGAACTAATGGCGCAGTGCCAAATTGTTCTGTAAGAGTTAACGCAGTTGAAAGACCAGTAAAACCGCCACCAATAATGACAATGTCGGCCTCTGTATCACCTGGTAATGGGCCATCATCATCGGGAGGTGTTCCAGCCGTTGCAACCCAGTAGGTTGGTGCGTATTGTTCGTTGCCAGTTACGATCTTATCTGTCAACGGATCAAATTTAGCGTTGTAGGTTTTAAAGCCACGATGAATAGGTTCAGATATTGGATCAACTATTTTGTCTAAAGAAGTTAATTGTTGTAATGATTGATTCATGGGCAGGCTCCTTAAGCGGCTGCTTGCACGGGGCGATTTTTACGGAATGCATTTTTGACTAAAATTTTTCCATCTTTAAAGGTGAAAACATCAACCATGTTGGCTTCAATCTTTCCACCTTCAGGGGTTGATGCTGTAAATGTTGTTTCAGAAATTCCGTATAGCGCATCTTCGCTCAACCAGTGTTTACCATTAAGCCACTGTGCATCAGGAAAACTTTTAAAAGTATTTTCAAATGCTTGACGAACAGCTTCATGCCCTTGAATACGTGTACCGTATACCTCATCACCTGCAACTGTTTCAAAACAACAATCAGGATGCATACAGTCCATGAGTTGCTCTACATCGTGTTTATTCCATGCTGTAGAAAAGTCAGTGATTAGTTGCAAAAGTTGAGCTTGGTTCATCTTTTTAACTCCAAATACATACGAATCTTTTTTGATGATTAAACTGTACGGAAATAGAGCAATTAGCCGTAGTACCAGATTTAATGTTTTGATGGAGCCAGATTTAAATTAATTTAAATATTTAAAATTTATTAATTTTTTATGTTTTTCATATATTGGAATGGGTCTTGCATTTGTATTTGTGATGCCAGATTTCGGTAAATCATAGGTCTTCAGAAGCAAAATGCACCATGTTAAGCATTTGGGCTTCAAAATAGGTCGAGAAATGCACTATGGAAAGAGATCAGTTTGTAACAAGTCCAGTAGTACCAGGTATATGGAACGTATTATTTGCAGAGACTGAGCAAAGTGGACTCAATTTGCAGGGACGAATTTGCCGTATGATGTTTACTGCATTAGTACAAGGTTATCTCAAGCCAGATATGGCTGTTCCATCAAGTCGTTATTTGGCAGATCAACTTGGAGTTGGTCGTAATACTGTGACTATTGCATATCAACAACTCGTAGCTGAACGTATTTTAGAGTCTAGGCAACGTAGTGGACACTTTGTGCATCCCAGCTTCCAAATTGATAGTAGTGAAAGCAAAACGATAAAAACGACATCAAAATCTACAGAATGGGTTTCACGCTTTCGTCTTTGCCCATCAGCACAAAGGCATATTAATAAACCCGCGGATTGGATGAGTTACCCATACCCGTTTATATATGGTCAGCCTGACTTTGAAAGCTTCCCGGCTTCATCTTGGCGTGAGTGTGCTGTTAAAGCTTTATCAGCTAAAGATGCATCGATATGGGCAAGGGATATTACACAACAAGGTGATGATACTTTTCTTATAAATGCAATACGGCAACATATTTTACCGACCCGTGGAATTATGGCCAAAGAAAATGAAATATTACTTACGGTAGGAAGCCAGCATGCATTGTATATGTTGGCAGCACTACTACTTAAAGAACAACAAAGTGTTGGTGTAGAAAACCCTGGCTATCCTGATGCACGAAATATTTTTATGTTGCATACACCAAATATTGTACCATTAGCGGTCGATCATGAAGGCGTTACTCTAACAAATGCTGTGGGCTGTGATTATTTTTATGTGACGCCAGGGCGACAATGCCCAACAGGCATCACCATGTCTCCTTCACGCCGTAAAAAGCTTTTAGAACTGGCGGAGCAGCAAGATAGTATCATTATAGAAGATGAATACGATGCACAGGTTTTGGTTCAAAATACTACGATCCCTGCATTAAAAAGTTTAGATCGGCATGGGAGAGTGGTTTATATCGGGAGCTTATCTAAGCCTCTAGCACCAGGTTTACGCTTAGGATACATCGTAGCAGCCCCAGAACTCATTAATGAGTTGCGTCATTTGCGTCGTCTAATGCTTCGGCACCCCAATGTTTTTAATCAAAGAGTATTTGCCTTTTTTATTGATCAAGGTTATTACCATGGCATGTTACGTCGTCAGTTTCAGCTCCATAAATATCGTGGTGAGCAGTTAATATCAGCATTACACCATCACTTTCCTACATGGAACGTTTACGCATTAAATGGTGGCTCGGCATGTTGGATTGATACCCAAAGTGATATCAATTGTACTGTTTTAGCCCAATACGCAGCTAATGTAGGAGTTTTTATAGAGGCCGGTCAGCCATTTTTTCTAAGTACAGATCACCATCAACATTTTTTAAGGTTAGGCATTGGATCTATTACTGCCGATAAAATTGATGAGGGAATTCAGGCTTTAGATCAGGCAGTTAATGATTATAAGAAATACAATTAAAAAAATTTTTATGAGTCAAACTAATTTTTCGGGTAGTGCTTTTAGTACATTTGAAGCGAAAAAAGAGGTGCAAGTGCTACTTTTTTCTCGCTCCAGCTGTTCAATGTGTACCTAATTGATTATGAACTACACATCAATCAAGCATGCAAACATCGCATAGCCATCAATAACCATGGGTGGGCCTGCACGATGAGCACGAAAACCCGCAGCACGTAATAACCGCTCTACCCCCAGAGGAGAGGTGGTAATGAGTTGTTTTGCGCCTTGTTCCCTTGCAAAGTTGATAGATTCTTGCAGAATTGCAATAGAGACGGGCGATGACACAGCTTGACTAGCTGAAGATGGCGGATTTGAGAAATCTACTGCTGAGAATCTTGATAACTCCCAAATTTCTGGTGAGCAAGGAATAGGCATTCCATTAAGTAATTGAGGAAATATCTCACCAAGTAAATAAGGTTGAGTAGTTGGTAGTAATCTGGCACAACCAATAATATTAGATTCTCTATCTTGAGCGACGACATAGGCGGTATCGACTTTGTCAAACTGATCTAGTTCTTCATTATTAGGACAGTTCAACTCCCAACCTAAATATTCAACAAATACCCTATAGCGGTAATTTTTAAATTTAGTATATAGGCCTTCTGAAAAATTATTTTGAAATCCAGCAATAACATTCATTACAAGTGCTTCCACTTATTTTTCAAGTGACTTTACTTAACAGGTGAGGAAGAGGTAACTGTAAGAATTTACAGGTTTCTAAGAGAAATATGGAGTTAATTTAGCCATTGTTTGGGTTGTATTGATTTGAGCATAAATGAACTGTTCCCAGAACAAAGTATCGATTTTCTTTTCAATTAGTGTTTCAGTAACTTCAAATCCAATATCTGTACCAGATACATCAACAAGCATAATATTGCTTCGAGGCAGTCCAATTCTTTTTATACTCGTGATGCCATTGTACTCAATGAATTCCCAATCCCATCCCGTACTTAAAGCTGGGGTCAGTGATGTTGCCCATTCAGTAAAACCATAATAGAGAATTTGAGAATCTTCAATTTGTGTTGATTCAACAATAGATATGAGGTGTTGGAGCGGATAGTTCATGAGCTGGTTTTCATTCATTCGAATAAAACCATCTGCTGATATTGAGAAATGAGGGGGGATGGTGACCATGCTACCTGTTCAAGTGACTTGAATTGGGGTTCAATGGATAAATAACATAAATTATTGCCAATAAAATACTGTTATGTTTAACAGGTTAAATGTAATTGTATGGCATACACCGTTAAGCTGTTCTTACTAGAGAGTTATTCAGCCTTTAAGGCTTACTTATGAAAAAACGAGAATTTTGTAGTTTTAATATGCAAACTGCCTTTTAAAAAATGCTAAGTAGATTGGTGTTGTTATAGATTTTTTAGTGTACATCAAGTCTCATTGTTAAAATAATAATCCTAAGCAAGGTGAGTTGTAATGTAATTGCTTGATTTATTAAATTATTAAAGGTGTATTTAGTTTCTTTACATAATAATTAGTAAAATTATACCGGCTAGATAGTTGATAGAAAATATTGTTTAATTAAATTAATGAAAACTGAATATTAATAATAATTAATAGATCTTCTGATCTTTTTTAAAATACTTATTTTTTGGAATAAAATGCATCCTGTAAAATTTAATTTTTCAAGCATAATCCGCACATGGAATATAACAACCTTAGAAGCTCTCACAAATTTAGTTTGTCTGAATAATTTGCAACCATATCTGGCTTAAAAGAGTTGTTAATTAGATGATGAATTCAAAATCTGAAATTGAGAAATCAGATAAATAAAATTAGGTATCTAAAAGCTTTGTTGAAATAAAGGTAAACGAAGAGACCTACGCTTCAATTGGATTGTTTGAATTCACAATATGCAACTGAACAAAAAATGATTTGTGAATGGAGTCTAATGAGAGTAAATGGAAAATTGGCAAGAGGATTTATTATCAGAATTTCTGATCGTAAAAAATGAATACCAGCTGTTTGAAATCGTTAAATCTACAGCTTCAAAGCTTGGATTTGATTATTGTGCTTATGGTATGCAGTCGCCATTATCTATTGCTGAACCAAAAACGATTATGTTGAATAATTATCCAGAAGCATGGCAAAAGCGTTATGTGGAACAGCAATATGTGAAGATAGATCCAACTGTGCAGCACTGTATGGTATCACTTCAACCTCTTGTCTGGTCGAGCCAATCTGCAAAGACACAAGAAGAAAAAGATTTCTGGGAGGAGGCGCGCTCTTATGGCCTTAATATCGGTTGGGCTCAGTCAAGTCGCGACTTTATTGGAACCAGAGGGATGTTAACACTCGCAAGATCCAATGACCAATTGTCGGAAAAAGAGCAAAAGGCACAATATACAAATATGTATTGGTTGTCTCAAACAGTACATTCTAGCATTGCTAAAGTTGTAAATGAGGTGGAATTCGCTCAGTTTAATCTTTATTTAACGAACCGAGAAAAAGAGGCACTGCGTTGGACTGCTGAGGGTAAAACGTCTGCAGAAATTGCCCAGATTCTAGGGGTGACTGAAAGAACAGTAAATTTTCACCTCGGAAATTCAATGCAGAAGTTAAATGTGAATAATAAAATTTCAGCAGCTATCCGAGCTGTGATGTTAGGACTTTTATAAAGTATACGTATAAACAATACATCTGAATAAAGTAAATGCTTGTAATATTTATATTTTAAATCAATCATTACTATAGCTTATTATAAAAGCTATTTATCTGAGTTTTATTTTAAAATTAAACCAACTGGAAAAATTTAATTTCATATTATTTTAGTATTCATGATCTTATGACGAAAGTTAAAATTAATTATGTTGATTTATAAAAGTATATATGGTTGTGAGAAATTATAATGTTGAAATATGATTTATTTTTAAATGAATAATATGGGTGGATTGTTAATCTATACTTAAATAGCTTATTGCTATAAGAAATTAAATCTCAAAAACTAAAATATCAATAAAAGAATTATACGAGCTAAGAATTCGCTGATGTATTTAAAACTTTTAGACACTTTTTCAACTACTAAAAAAGTAAAGATGAAAATAATTTTAATATTTAATCTAATTGCAAAAAATAGAAATAAGTAAAAGGATTTATAAAAGGTGTCTAGCTTCTCGATTTTTATAAATATAGACCAACCTGTAAGCACTTACAGGTGTAATAAATGATGCCCAACCATAAAATATAATGTGAATTTATATTTTAAACAAAAAGTATATTCATTTTTATTAAAAGCCCCGACGAGAAATGTAATTTCTAAATTAGCGAATTTTAAGGGTGCATTATAATTAATCGGAGTAAGTTATGGCTGTAATGGATACGGATAATATCATTGCAACATTGGAATCCCACGCAAATTTAAATGGAAGTAAGGTTGCTTTCGAGTATTTAGGGCGTCAATCGGGTGGTATTCAGTCTCTTACGTATAAAGATTTGAACGCTCGGGTTCAACATCAAGCTCAGGTATTAATGAATCTTGTAGACAGTGGTGATCGCGCTGTATTGCTGTTTGAGCCTGGGTTGGACTTTATCGTATCGTTCTTTGCCTGTCTAAAAGCTAAAATTATCGCGGTACCCGTCAGCCTACCTTTTAATCGTAATGGTTTTTCTAATATTTTGAATATTATGAATGACTGTGAGCCAAAAATAGTACTCACCACCAAAAAGATTCTTGAGCTATCAGGTCTGATCACATTAAAAGCTCAAAATGAAAGCTTAATATTACATGCCGTTGATGCTGAGCTACAGCGTGATTTGGTACAAAAAGATTTCCCGCTCATTACTGAAAAAGATATCTGCTTCCTGCAATACACTTCGGGATCAACAGGTTGGCCTAAAGGGGTAATTGTTACCCATAAGAATATTATGGCAAATGAAGTCATGATTGCTGAAGCTTTTGGCACACAACCTGAAGATATTGGTCTTACATGGCTACCTGTTTACCACGATATGGGGTTGATTGGTTCAGTTTTGCAAACTGTGTATGTGGGCCTGACTTGCTATGTCATGTCACCGCTAGACTTTATTCGTAAGCCTCTAAAATGGCTGCAATTTATCAGTGAAAAAGGTGTCACAATTACTGGTGGACCAAACTTTGCTTATGAATTATGTCTCCATCGCATCTCTGATGAGCAGGCTGCATCGCTTGATCTGAGCCGTTTACGGGTGCTGTTTAATGGTGCTGAGCCGATCAAGGCTCACGTCATGCAACGCTTCATGGAAAAGTTCAATACCCAGTCGGAACTGAAACTAGATACTTTCTTGCCATGCTATGGACTGGCAGAAGTTACGCTTTTAGTTAGTGGTGTGACTGGTCCTCTCAATGCAATTTCAATCGATCGTGACAAGTTAAATGCCAATCTGATACAGGCCAGTCAAGATCAGACCGCCGTGCAAGTGGTGAGCTGTGGCAAGATCTCGGCACATATTGATTGCCGTATTGTCAATCCGCATACCCGTAAAGAAGTAGCGGCTCATGAAGTTGGTGAAATCTGGCTAGCAGGTGAGAGCGTTACAGCAGGTTACTGGCAGAAGCCAGAGGTCAATCAGGAAACTTTTGCGGCAACTATCATTGATGACGCGGGTCAGCCGAGTCAAGTGCACTACTTGAGAACGGGTGATATGGGCTTTGTCAAAGACGGAGATCTATATGTAACTGGCCGCCTTAAGGATGTGATTATCATCCGTGGCAAGAACTATTACCCGCAAGATATCGAGTGCTCTGTTGAAATGGCACATCCTGCTGTTCGTAAAGGCTGTGTTGCAGCAGTGAATGTTGCTGATTCTGAGGGTGTTACGGTTGTACTTGAGATCAAGAAGAAATCACTAGACAAGACTCTCAATTTTGAAGCCATTAGAACTCAGGTCAAGGAACAAGTGACAGCTGATATTGGCTTACCTGTAGAAGGCGTCTATTTACTGCATCAAGGCCGAATTAACAAAACTACTAGCGGCAAAATTAGAAGAAGAAAAATTAAAGAGCAAATCGAACGCGGTCAATTGGTTTGTTTAACCCATCCAAACCGTAGAACAGTGATTGCTCGAAACTATGTCAAAAACGGCTTAGAAGTCATCCGTGATCGTGAGCAGCGGGGGCAGCTGATTCGTTATAGCTCCAATCTTCTCAACTCAATGATCAAGGAACGTGAAGTACGCGCGCTGATTTTTAATCGTCTGAAAAGTGCTTTGTTTTAACCCTTACCCTTTAATCATTTGAGTGAAAATCCATGTCACTTACATCCAATTTGCGGCAGTTTCAGTCTGCTGCTCGTCTGGAGCAAATTTTAGGCTCCGTACATGATAACAACAACGATTTTTCTTGGTCCGCTGCCATCGAGCGTGATGAGAAGGAGCAATATCCTCAGCGTGCTGTTGATTTTCTGAACGCGGTGGGTATGAACCGTTTCTATGTGCCTTCAGAGCTCGGGGGGCGTATGGAAATTGGTGAAGAGTTGCTATATCTGCATCGTGTGTTGGCACGACGAGATCTAACCATCAATTCGACCTATAGCACGAATGCTTGGTCTGTGATTGTGTGGATCGGCGGTAATGTGAATCAATGCCAAAACATTGCTAGTCGAATTTTAAGTGGTGCTGCTCCAGCATTGGCTTATAGCGAAAAAGCGCATGGTGCTGACCTATTATCTAGTGAAGTGACAGCCCAGTCTGCCGAGAGTAAATACATCTTAAATGGCGAAAAATGGTCAATCAACCGCGCCACTTTAGGAGACTCTTTAAGCCTGATCGCTAAAACATCCAATGATCGTGGACCACGTAGTTTGAGCGCATTCTGGCTTGATAAGCGTCATATGGCTTCTAAAGGAACCTATAGTCTGAACCGCCTGCCAACAGTGGGTATGCGTGGTTTAGATATTAGTGGTATTGGCTTTAACAACGCTGAAATTCACAAAGATGCTTTGATCGGTGAAGAGGGCGAAGGGTTGGAACTTGGACTCAAAACCCTACAGGTAACGCGTGCATATTGCAGTAGTTTCTCGCTGGGGGCTGGCGATACGATGCTACGCATCGCGACTGAGTTTGCCATTGAACGTGAGTTATATAACAAAAAAGTAATCAGTATTCCGTTGGTACGTGAGCAGCTCGCTACAGCCTATGCCTACCTTTTAGCAGCGGAGGTGTTATCACTCGTTGGCGCGCGCGGATTACACGTTTGTATTAATCAGTTCAGTACATGGTCGCCAATCGTCAAGGTACTGGTGCCTGAGTATGTAGAGTCACTTGCCAAGATCACTTCTTCAGTGCTTGGGTCACGTTTCT
The DNA here is from genome assembly GCF_014169935.1 of Acinetobacter sp. BEC1-S18-ESBL-01. Taxonomy (NCBI): domain Bacteria; kingdom Pseudomonadati; phylum Pseudomonadota; class Gammaproteobacteria; order Moraxellales; family Moraxellaceae; genus Acinetobacter; species Acinetobacter sp. BEC1-S18-ESBL-01. The sequence continues at coordinate 3,775,069 of NZ_AP022302.1, read as the reverse complement.
TCTTAAGAAATGCATATGCAGATGGAATGTACCAGAAAGCATTCAGAGACCATCTGATTGTTAGTGTGTTTGACGGAAGTAGCACCGTTTGTCTAGACAGTCTGAGTTTTCAGCTCAAATCAGCCCATAAAGGTCGTAGCAAAAAAGCCGACCATCTCAACCAAGCCGAAGCCAAAGCACGTTATCGCCAGTTGTATGACTTACAAATGGAGACAGACGCTATTGATTTCCGTGGGCTTGAGATTTTCAACCGAGATGGCGATTTGGTGATGGAGTCGCTGGAGACAATCATTGAAGTGCTCAACGATGCCGAAGCCACAGTAGGGTTGTCTACTGAAATGCTATCTACGCTACGTGAGCATGCAGACCGGTTTCTGGTTGAACAGCGTACATTAGATCAAAAAATTCAGAATTACTTTTCAAACTCTGAGCAAAGCAAAGAGTTTGAAACTTTGCGTTTTAGTCTCGCTCGAGGCTACGCAGAACTGTTTGCCCGCATTGCTGTGCTGGGTTTCTGGGTCTTCAACCGTCATGGCTTAAGGACTGTTTTAAAGGATGGAGCATGGTTGATCATTTTCCTAAATGCTGCTGAAGGGCAGACATCTCCTCCTATTACGTCATTACGTGAAAGCACATTAGCAGATTTGCTAGACCGAATTTCAACCAACCACATGTTATCTGTTATCGATTTCGCATTGGCACCGCGTGATGCCAAACCAGTTAAAGAGGAGATTACCCCATGAATAAGGATAAAGTTTACTGGAGCGCGATCATTCGTACGCTAGTAGCTAAAGAGATGCGTGTAGAGCCTGAGACGATTGATCCAGAGCAAAAATTTACCAGTTATGGTCTTGATTCGATCGTTGCTTTGTCTGTGTCTGGGGATTTGGAAGATCTGACAAAACTGGAACTTGAGCCGACACTGCTATGGGATTATCCAACAATCAATGCATTGGCTGAATATCTGGTTTCTGAGTTGCAACAGGGAGTTGCTTCATGAATAACATTGCGAGCCTAGAACCAAAAATTCTGTCGCGTCATGCGATCTCTGCAGAACAACTTGGTATTTGGTATATCCAGCGTCTTGAGCCAACTTGCAGTGCCTACAATATGGTGGTGGCTTTTGATGTGAAGGTCAACCAGCCATTAGGCAATAAGCCGATGGAGATTTTGGAAGCAGTGTTACATGATTATCCGTTACTACGTGTAAGCATGCCTGCTAATGATCAGGGTATCGAGCAAATCATCTGGGATCGTGTATATCCTAATATCATTCTCTCTGATGCTCGTCATGTTGAAGCTTCTGATTTGACGAAATTAGTCGAACAGGATACCAAGCAACCATTTGACCTAACTCAGCCACCTTTGTGGCGTATCCATTGTTATGAGCGTGGTCAGAATCACTATGTGATTGCAGTTGTGATTCATCATGCCTTAATGGATTTCTGGTCGATTGGTCTATTGCTGCGTGATGTCTGCAAGCGTTTTGGACTGGTAACAGAGTCAAATGTAGTGAACGGAATCGAGTTCGCTCAATATGCAGATAAGCAGAAGAGCAACGTGATCGGTGATGCTGATGAAAGCTTACTGTTTTGGAAAAATGCGTTAAAGCATGCTCCACATGTGCATAGCATTCCACTTGATTATCCACGTCCAGCTGTGCAACAACATAAAGGTAGCTCGGTAATTTTCCGTGTACCTGAGTCAGTATCGTCTGGTCTTGTAAACTTGGCGAAAGATTATGAAATTACCTTGTTCGGTCTTGTATTATCGGGCTTCTATATCCTGCTGAACAAACTATCGAATGAAAATAATCTAGTCGTTGCCACAGCAGTAGCAGGTCGACTTGAACGCTCTTTGCGCAATGCACTAGGACAGTTTGTTAATACAATTGCTCTTAACATAGACATCGATGCTGATCAGACTTTACGTCAATTTACACAGCAGGTGCAGGAACAATTAAAACAGAGCCTCAAGCATCAAAAAGTTGCTTTTTCCAGAGTGGTTGAAGCTGTTTCACCAAAGCGTGATGGCAGTATTAATCCATTGGCTCAAGTTGGAATGTTCTGGGAACGTCTAGGTGGTTTGGATGAGTTTAAAGAATTACTCTTACCAATCCAGAATCTAGCTACTTTAGCTGGTCAAGACTTGACGCTAGGAAGCTTTCCAGTTCGCCAACAAGAAGGCCAACTAGATATTATGCTAGAAATGGGCGGTGCATATCAGGGTGAGCTGGTTGGTGTACTGAAATACAACTCTGAAATATTTTCTGCGGAGTCTGCCGAGAATATGGTGCAACTACTGCAAGTTGTACTATCGGAAATGGTGGCTCATCCTGAACGTAAGATCGTTGAGTTAGATATCGCACCTGATTATGCGAATGGTATTCAGCTAGGCTATCTACGTGGTCAGGTGACTGATTATCCTCGACATGATCTACTGGGAATGATTCTAAAGCAGATCGATGAGCGTGGTGACAATCATGCTATGACCTCTAGAGATCATGCTGTCAGCTATCATGAGTTAGGTCAGCATATTGCTGGGATTGCTGAATATTTACGTGCACATGGCATTACTAATGGGGATCGTGTAGGTCTGATGGTAGACCGCACCGTGCTATTGCCCGCGGCAGTCCTCGGAATCTGGGCGGCAGGAGCAGCATATGTACCGTTGGATCCTAGTTTCCCAAGAGAACGTTTGCATAACATCGTAGAAGATGCTGAACCTAAAGTCATCTTGACTCAAACTGACTTGATGGATGCTCTTACAGTCTCTGTACCACGTCTAGATATCAATCAAGCTGGTGTTATTCCCCTTGAGCAAGTACGTGAGACGCTTGCCTTTGGTGATACCGCTTATGTGATGTACACCTCAGGTTCGACAGGTAAGCCTAAAGGCGTGCGTATTGGGCATCCTTCAATAGCTAATTTCTTGTTGTCTGTGAACGATAGGCTTCACGCAACTGCTGATATGCAGTTATTAGCGATCACGACTTATGCGTTTGATATTTCTGTTGTTGAACTATTGATTCCACTAATGTACGGCGGTGTGGTACATGTGTGCCCACGTGAGATATCTCTAGATGGGAACCTGCTGGTTGAGTATATGCAGGCGAAGTCGATCAATGTTATGCAGGCAACGCCGTCCTCTTGGAAAATGCTCTTGGACAGTGAGTGGAAAGGTATCCCACATCTAACTGCACTTAGCGGAGGCGAAGCGCTAGATCCTGTACTCGCAGAAAAACTACTGAGCAAAGTCAGCTGCCTTTGGAATGTCTATGGCCCGACCGAGACAACTGTGTGGTCCAGTGCAGCTCACATCACCGATGCCAAATATATTGATTTAGGCGAACCAATGGCGAACACCCAGCTTTATGTTCTTGATGAACAGCAGCGATTGGTTCCACGAGGCGTTATGGGAGAGCTCTGGATTGGAGGCGATGGTCTTGCAGTCGATTACTGGCATCGACCTGAGTTGACAGATGCACAATTTAGAACTTTACCATCCCTACCAAATGCTGGTCGACTCTATCGCACCGGAGATAAAGTCTGTCTGCGAATGGATGGGCGTTTGACTCATCATGGACGTCTGGATTTTCAGGTCAAAATCCGTGGATTCCGTATTGAGCTAGGCGAAATCGAGAATGTCCTCAAACAGATCGATGGTATTACAGATGCAGTAGTCTTGGTTAAGACCACAGCCGACAATGATCAGAAACTGGTGGCTTATGTGACTGGACATGATATTGAAATGGCTGGTTTAAAAAAGACTCTGCAAATCCATCTTCCGGCTTATATGGTGCCAAGTACGTTTATCCGATTGGATGAGTTTCCAATGACGGCTAACAATAAGTTAGATCGTAAAGCATTCCCTGAGCCAGTGTTTGAGCAGAGCAACGATTATGTTGCTCCACGCGATTCGATTGAAATCGAGTTATGTACTACCTTTGAGCAGATTTTGTCAGTCAAGCGAGTTGGTATACATGATGATTTCTTTGAATTAGGTGGGCATTCATTACTGGCTGTGAAACTTGTCAATCATCTCAAGAAGGTATTTGGTACCGAATTATCAGTTGCTTTACTTGCACAGTACTCAACTGTTGAGAGTTTGGGGGAGATCATCCGTGAAAATAAAGAAATCAAACCTTCAATCGTAATCGAGCTGCGCCGCGGAACTTATGAGCAGCCGCTATGGCTCTTCCATCCGATTGGTGGCAGTACCTTCTGTTATATGGAACTCTCGCGTCATCTCAACCCGAACCGTACTTTACGTGCTATTCAATCTCCGGGTCTGATTGAAGCAGATGCTGCTGAAGTGGCGATTGAAGAAATGGCGACACTCTATATTGCTGAAATGCAAAAAATGCAGCCTCAAGGGCCTTATTTCCTCGGTGGTTGGTGTTTTGGCGGTGCGATTGCATACGAGATCAGTCGTCAGTTGCGTCAAATGGGGCAGCAGGTCACAGGGATTGTCATGATCGATACACGTGCTCCAATTCCAGAGAATGTGCCTGAAGATGCTGATGATGCCATGCTTTTGTCTTGGTTTGCTCGTGATTTGGCTGTGCCTTATGGCAAAAAGCTGACGATATCAGCGCAATACTTGCGTGAATTGAGTCCAGATCACATGTTTGATCATGTGCTTAAAGAAGCTAAGGCCATCAATGTCATACCTCTGGATGCTAATCCATCAGATTTCCGACTTTACTTTGATACCTATTTGGCGAATGGCGTCGCACTTCAGACCTATTTCCCTGAGCCTGAAGATTTTCCGATCCTCTTGGTTAAAGCCAAAGATGAGTCTGAAGATTTTGGGGAAAGTCTCGGCTGGGATCATTTGATCAAAGATACGCTTACACAAGTGGATCTACCTGGTGACCATTCATCGATTATGTTCGCTGAGAACGTTGCGGCTGTGGCCAAAGCAATTGATCAGATGTACCCAATTCCTGCATAAGAAATACAAGAAGGTAGAACCACTATGGTGACCATAGAACATGCTTTCCTTATACCGGCCGAGATTGATAAGGTTTTTAAATATCTTGCAAACCCAGGCAATGATGCAAGCTGGCAATTGTCATGTAAGCATTCAGAGCTACTAGACACTACTCCGCGTGTGGGCAGCAAGTATGAACTCAATTTGAGCTTTGCTAGTCGTGAGTTAGCCTTTAAAGGTGAAATTACACATCTGGTACCGAACGAATTGTATGCCTTCCAAGTGTTAGAAGGACCGTTTTATTACAAAGGTACTTATCGCTTCAAACAGCATCCAGAAGGTACATGGATTGAATGGTTGTTTGAGGCAGAGCCGGGCGGCTTTTTTGGTGTATTTCCTAATGCACTGCTAAAAAAAATGGTTCTTGCCCAGTTCAAGAAAGATCTTGCTAATCTTCAGGCGCTAGCTCAGAAGGGTGGAACCTATGAGGCAGTGAGTACGCAAACGCAAGAGATTGAAGAGCCATCGGTAGAGGTCGAAAAAACATCGGAGAAGATTGAAGAACCATCGCCAGAGATCAAAAAACCATTGCAGGAGATCAAAGAGTCATCGCAAGAGATCGAAAAACCACTTCAAAAGACTCATCTAGTGATGGAGCAATATGCGCGATGGATTCTTAGACATCGCCGTATTGTACTGACAGTGGTCATGCTCTTGACGATTGCTTTGGCATATCTTGCATCTGGCGTAAAAATTATTATTGATCCAGGCGCACTTGCACCGAATGGGCATCCTTATATCACCTCGACCAAGCTGATCGAAAAAAAATTCGGCTCCAAATATATGGTTGTGATCGGTATTACACCGAAGCAAGGTGATATTTATCAGCCGCAAGTGTTGGAAAAAGTCAAACGTATTACCGAAGAAGTGGACAACGCCCCCGGCGTTGTTCGATCAACTATGATGAGTTTGGCTGCACGTCAAGCGAAAGGGATCATGGCTAATTCGGAAGGGTTTGATGCCAAAAAATTATTGCCGACCAGTTCAGTCACTCAGGATGATATCGATCAACTGAAAAAAGTGTTGGCAATGAATCCAACTTATATGAATTCAGTGGTGTCTAAAGATCAAAGAACTGCTGCAATTTTGCTTGAGCTTGAGGAAAGTCCAGAGGGCTTCCAGAAGATGATGGCTCCGATCAACAAAATTGTAGAAAGCGAACAATCTAAAGATATGACGCTCAGTGTCGGCGGTAATCCTGTCTATCTGGATAAAGCTGAAGATTACTCTAAGCGTATCAATATTTTGTTCCCGATTGCCGTATTGGTGATTGGATTGTTGCACTTTGAAGCATTCCGCAGTAAGCAGGGCTTGATTCTGCCACTCGTTACAGCTTTGTTGGCTGTGGCATGGGGTATGGGCATGATGGGGCTGTTCAAACAGCCGATGGATATCTTTAACTCGCCTACACCAATTTTGATTCTGGCTATTGCAGCAGGGCATGCCGTGCAGTTGCTCAAACGCTACTATGAAGATTTTGATCGTCTGATTGCTCAAGGGATGGAACCTAAAGCTGCCAATAGCGAAGCTGTGGTGCAGTCTTTAGTTCGTGTTGGTCCAGTTATGGTGCTGGCTGGCGGAATTGCGGCGGCTGGATTCTTCTCTCTGTTGACCTTCAATATTCCGACTATTCGTTCATTCGGTATTTTTACTGGAATCGGGATCATCAGTACGCTGATCATTGAGATGACTTTTATTCCAGCACTACGCTCAATGTTGCCACCGCCTTCGGTTACGAAGGTCAAACGCAAAGGGCTACCGATCTGGGATTGGATTCCAAATCGTATTGGCGATGCCATTTTGTCAGTTCGTCCACGAATGATATTAATGACTGCGATTGCGGGAATTGGCGTCTTTCTTGCGATCGGCACGAGCCGTATTGTGGTAGATAACGATAGTCGGAATTTCTTCTCTCGTGACCTACCGATGCAGCAGGATGACAGGTTCTTGAATCAGTCACTTGGTGGCACAAACAGCCTTTATATTATGGTCGATACGAAGGTCCGTGACGGTATTGAAAACCCAGAGATCCTAAAAGCGATTGATAATACAGAGAAGTTCGCGAATTCAATTCCAGAGGTTGGTAAAACAATCTCTATCGTGGACTATATCAAAAGGATGAATCAGGCAATGAATGCCGATCAGCCACAGGCATTTCAGGTTCCTGCAACCAAAGATGTTGTTGCTCAATATCTGCTGTTGTATTCAATGTCTGGTGAGCCGACTGATTTTGAATCCTACATTGATACTACTCAGCGCTATGCCAAGATCACGATTCTTATGAAAACGGGCAGCAACCACCGTATCAAAGAAATCCTTGAGTCGCTAAAAACGTATATGGCGGCTCAATTGGGTGACAAGGCTGTAGTGAGTTTTGGTGGTGACGTGACGCAAACCATTGCTTTGACTGAGACAATGGTTCACGGCAAGCTTATGAACATTCTACAAATTTCATTTGCCGTATTCTTTATTTCAGCACTGGTCTTCCGTTCGATTTCAGCTGGACTGATTGTTCTGACACCACTTTTGTTCTCAATTCTTGCCATCTTTGGTGTGATGGGCTGGCTCGACATTCCGCTCAATATTCCAAATTCCCTTATCTCGGCCATGGCTGTAGGTATTGGTGCGGATTACGCAATTTATTTCCTCTATCGTTTGCGTGAAATCTTGCGCGAAGAAGGTGGAGATATCAAAGATGCTATTCGTAAAACATTAAGTACTGCTGGTAAAGCTTCTCTTTTTGTCGCGACTGCGGTCGCTGGCGGGTATGGCGTATTGTCGTTGTCGCAAGGCTTCCACGTACATCAATGGCTGGCGATGTTTATTGCGATTGCGATGCTATTCAGTGTGTTTGCAACCTTAATTATGGTACCTACAATGATTTTAATATTAAAACCTCGTTTCATCTTTTCCTCAAATAAGAAAAGCATCCCTGTTGCACAAACTGTCGTGACAAGCCTTTTGTTAGGTACTGCGCTCACCTTTTCATTACCTAAAACATCTCATGCAGATGAAGTTCAAGACATTGTTAATCGTAGTGATGATGCCTCTAAATTTCTGACCTCAAGTGCTAGTGCCAAATTTATTTTGACTTCTAAAAATGGTGAGCAACGTGTGCGCTTGACTAAAAATATGACCAAGCTTGCTGGAAATACTCAGAACAATATGCGTTTGACCGAGTTCATCTCGCCTGCAGATGTACAGGGAACCACGACGCTATTGATTGAGAACTCAAAAGGCAGTGATAGCATGTTTGTCTATTTGCCTGCATTGAAAAAAGTACGTCGTCTTGCCTCAGCGAATAAGGGGGATGCTTTTATTGGTACGGACTTTAGTTATGGTGATGTACTTGGCTATAAGCTAAGTGACTGGAAGTACACGAAACTTGCAGATAGCAAATTTAATGGCAAAGATTGCTACATGATCGAAGCAACGCCAATTAATAATACGGTGAAGAGTGACTTTGGTTATAGCAAACGTCGCATGTGCATACTCAAAGACAACTTTGTTACAGCAACCATCGACATTTGGGATACAGCAGGCAAGCCGTTAAAGCATATTGAGTTCACGGATATCCGTCCTTACGGCAAAGTGAAACCAAGATGGCAAGCCATGAAATCTATGGCGAAGAATCTGCAAACTCAGCATATGACACAAGTGATCGTCAATGATTTTGTCGCAGAAAAAACCTTATCGGATAAGCTTTTCTCACCTCAGAGTCTTGAAAAATGACGCAAGGTGCCTATTGGGTATTTGCATGCTGCAGTAGCTTTATGCTACTGCAGCATGCTTATGCAGATGACAGCGAAATGAGTTTTGTGAGCCAGAACTCAGCCAGACTCGATGTCTGGTCATCAGATCGTGATTTAAGTTCGTTAAAAAACATTGGGCAAGCAAGTTTCTGGTCCAATGGTACGCTCAAGTTTAACCCTGAGTTTAAGATCCATTACGGCATAAATATTGGAGACGAAACGGACCATACTGTAAACCCAGATCAGGTGAGTAAGGTGAATCGCAACTTACGTGAGTTGTACGCCTCTTACAACTGGGATCAGACGTTCTATCTAGATGTTGGTCGCCAGATTGTCGTGTGGGGGAGAGCTGATGGGATTAATCCAACAGATAATCTATCGCCCCGTGACTATACGCGCCTAGTACCAGATGAAACAGATCAACGTCTTGGAAATGATGCAATCAAATTGACATATATTCCTGAATCTGGAACCAATAAATGGACTGCATTGTGGTATCCGCGTAGTCGTTCAGATGTGATTCCATTGCGTCAGATTGCTGGTGTTCAATATGACATAGACCGTAAGAGTCGTCCTGCATTTGCAATGCGCTGGGATTATTCTGTAGATGGTTTAGATGTTGGTGCATCATATTTCTCGGGTTTGGATCATATGCCCGATCTGTCAGTTCTTTCAGCGTCTCCAACAGGAGAGGCCATATTGCAACTGAAAAATAATCCTATGTCTGTTTATGGATTTGATTTCAGTTATAACCATAACGATCTTGTGTGGCGAGGTGAAGCGGCCTATACCCAAACTGATTCAGAAGGTAGTGAAGATCTTACGCACAAAAAAAATAATCTGAATGTAGTCATCGGTCCAGAATTAGCATTGAAGAATTCCACCGTGAGTTTAGTAGCTGTCTATAAACATACGGAGGACTTAAGATCTGCTGATAGTCTAACAAATCCATTATTGAGAACAGTTTACCGTTATCAGCAAACCATCAGTAACCAATATGAGCGCGATCAGTATGGAGCTATGCTGCGCTATGCGCTTAACCTCCTGAATGACAATCTAAAGTTAGAAGTAACAGGTTTCTATTTTGCACCAGAGCCTAATGAGATGTTGAGAGTTCGTATTAATTACAACCTTAATGATCATTGGCAATTGAATGCAGGTGGCGATCGATTCTGGGGCAGAAATGATACGGTGTTAGGACAATTTAGAGATAACAGTCTGGTGTATGCCCAGGTTCGATATAACTTTTAAGATAATTCGCTCCAAAAATAATGCTGGAGTTTGCAGTCCCTAATTAAGGTGATTTATGAATAATTTAAATAATGCAAAAAAAGATAATTTTTCACGGAAGACCATATTAGTAACAGGTGCAGCAGGTTTTATTGGCAGCAGATTGATCGTTGAACTTCTACGAGAAGGTCATCAGGTGATTGCTGCACTACGCAATGCGGCAACTAAGAAAGAAAAGCTATTAGGTTTCATTGCAACACAAGGGCTGACAGATCCATCTATTTCTTTTGTTGAGTATGATTTAAGTCATGACTTTAAGTTGGACTCTCTACTAACGGATGCTCAAACAAAGATCCATGTTGTTTATCATCTTGCAGCATCATTTAATTGGGGCATTAGCAAAGCTGAAGCTCAGCGTACGAATGTAAAATCAGGACTTGCTCTGATTGAATGGGCTGCGACATTGAAGCAGCTTGAGCGATTTATCTGGATTGGTGGATATCGAGTCGCTACTCCACCGCAAGAGTCTGCTGATAATTTGTATTATAAATATGGTGGTTACGAAGCTTCGAAAATTTTAGGGCATCAGGCTTTTATTGAGACATGTAAGCGTTTAAATGTGCCATGGACCGCAATAAATCCGGCGACAGTCATTGATGGTTTTTATACTTATGGTGATATGCAATATATTGGTATTGCCGAAATGATTGATAAGTTATATCAAGGACGTCTGCTGGCGCTGCCTGGTGGGAGTGATACATTCCTACCACTCTGCAATATGCAATATATCGTGAGCTTTCTCATCCGAACTATATCTTTTCCTGAGACTATTGCTCAGGAGTATGTGTTACTTGATCCTGCGACACCTAAATGTCATCGTCTAGTTAACCTAGCTGCTGAGCACTTAGGGGTTAGCGCACCACATTTGCAAATACCTAAAGTTCTGCTCGAGAAATTACCTGAGGCATTGCTTGGTGGCTCAAAAGAGCAGCTCGCTTTCATTTCTAATGAAAACTATCATGTCGCTGAAACAGAAAAGATGGCTGTTAAGATGGGTATCGCAGACCTAATCAATACCAGTGCTTATTTTTCTCGTTGGATTGATCGTCTAGTGCTTACACGTTTTGGTCGTATGCAAGCACCAACACCTAGCTGTTTCAGCTATCAGAATCGATATTGGACAGAAATCTATACTAAACAACCAGTTGGTTCAGAAAAATCTTCTGCATTATTTTTACATGGTATTCCATTCGATAGCACATGTTGGCTCCCAATAATTAATAAAATCACCTATGATCAGGTCGCTATGATGGACCTACCTGGACTTGGGCGTTCAGGTAGTTATGAGGTGATGAAAGATAATAATCATCAGTTTATTGATAATGCTGCAAAGTTTTTAGCACCAAATAGTGTTGTTATTGCTCACTCGTTAGGATGTTTATTTGCATTGAGTCTTGCACAGAAATATCCAAATAAAGTTGCACGTCTTATCCTTATATCGCCTTATTTCGTGCAGGCACAGGCCGCAAAAATATTTCAAATACAAACGATCTCTAATCTAATTTTCCGTTTTGTATCGAAAGATAAAATTGCTAAAAATCTGCATCCAGATGGACAAAAAAATCTATCTGTTGGTTATGCGATGGATTCATTACACCGGGTGTCGGTAGCCAAGCATATTAGTGAGTATATGCATCGTATTAGTTTACCTCAGCAGAGAGTATCTCAAACAGCTTTGTTAAACGAACTTGGTTCTAAAGTTGAAATCATTGTTGGAGAGAAGGATCCAATTGTTACTACAATAAATCCTAATATCCCTGTACATATCATTACTGGCGCAGGCCATAATCCGCACGTTACCCATGTAGAAGCGGTTTATGATTACCTCACATCAGTTCTAACCAAATACATCAGCACCACAGCACAGCTCAGTGATGTCTGATATTTCCAAAGTACAGGTTTATGTCTGCCCAGTTTCACGGGTGCCACAAAACCACTTAATATTGAGTCATTATCTCAGCTTTCTCAATACGGCAGAAAAGTTGAGATATGATCAATATCGTCCTCAGGCTGCACGTCTTTTCTTAATTTCTCGTGTGTTAACGAAGTCTGTTTTAGCAGATAAGTTGGGTATTTCACCCCATGAGGTCAACATTCAATTACAACCTAACGGCAAACCTTTTATACAAGGCAATAAAGCTGTTTATTTCAATCTTAGTCATTCAGCAGATGTTATTGTTCTTGTGGTGACTGAAGAAGGAGAAATAGGAGTCGATGTTGAACGGGTAGATCGTGAGTTCGATTGGATGCGTGTCGATAGCGTGTTAGCGCCAAGTGAAATTGAATGGATTCAGGAAAATGAAAGAATTGATCCATCCACTGTATATCAACGGTTTTTTCAAATATGGACCTTAAAAGAATCCTATATTAAATGTACTGGTGAAGGAATGAGTCGTCATTTAAAGAAGCTCAACTTTCATGTGTTAGCTGAACATATAGAGTTTCTCGATTCAACTCGTGATATTCAAAAGACAAAAGAATATTATTTCCAAAGCTATGTCTATGATCATAACTTTATCTTTTCAATCTGTTTACAGCAGCTTCTTGCCCAAGAAAAATTGGATCTGGATTGTTTTCAATTAGTGCCATGCATATCTACGCATCGCATAACGCCAGTACTCTGCAAATATAATTAGATTAACTCGATACAATTAGTGGTTTAAAAATCTGAGTCTATCGATGAAATACTCGGCCTTGAGCTGAGCTATCCTCAGAATATGCTGTGAATCGATAGAACGTAAAATCATGGGTCGATAAAAAGAAAAAAGCCCCAGTCTTTCGACTAGGGCCTTTTAAATTTGGAGCGGGAAACGAGACTCGAACTCGCGACCCCAACCTTGGCAAGGTTATGCTCTACCAACTGAGCTATTCCCGCATATATAAGCAGTTTTTACTAAAACTTTCTCAAAAAAAACCAATTTGGAGCGGGAAACGAGACTCGAACTCGCGACCCCAACCTTGGCAAGGTTATGCTCTACCAACTGAGCTATTCCCGCGTGCCGCTTATAATACATTAAGCAAAACAAGGGTCAACAACTTTATGCAAATAATTATGCTGATTGCATAAAATAAAAACAGAAATGAGCATTTAGCGGTATTTTTGTTGTTAAGTTGCCGAATAAATAGACATTTTGTTTGAAGTCAAAGCATACAAGAGCAACTTTTGTTTGTGTGTAGACAAGGTATACTAGGTTCAAATATACGAATAATCGTAAAAGGAAAAGCTATGAGCCTTGAACAACAGTTGATTGAACGGTTACAAACACTTGCACCTAGCCATTTGGAAGTGCTCAATGAGTCTGCCGGGCACGGTGGTTATTTTCCAGGTAAGGAATCTCATTTTAAAGTGATTATAGTGAGCGACGAATTTAATGGATTGCGTTTAGTTCAACGTCATCAAAAAGTATACGCCTTAGCTTCTGATTTGATGAATCCGGGCCAAATTCATGCTTTAGCGATTCATGCTTATTTGCCAAGTGAGTGGCAAGGTCAAGCACCTGCTAGCCCAGAATGTGCACATGCACCTAAAAGCTAAGGGTTAATTTCATGGATGCACATTTACTCACTAAAATTATTCATATGACTGCGGTAGCTGCCGCACTTATGGTCTTTGTTTTACGCGCTTCAACTCTGTTTATAGGTGTTCAAGGTGAACAACCCAATCCAGCAGGGCGTAAAGTATTAGTTGCCTTACAACATTTGTCATTTACCGTGGTTTTCATTACGGGTGCAATTTTGTTAGTCATGAAAGACTTTCAAGTACAACCGTGGTTTTACGCTAAAATTATTCTATTTTTAGTGTTGTTATCTTCCCTGATGAAAGCCTTTAAAAAAGATGACACTCTTTTGTTGGCACAGCGCCGTGCAGGTTTAGTCATTAGTGCGATTGCATTTATTGCTATTATTATCTTAGTGATTGTGAAACCTGTTTTTGCTTAATTGTTCTACATTCTTTGCCTTTTTGATTAAGCTCTAGGTTAAACTGCGTACAGTAAAATAATATGCAGAGGGAAACATGTTAACTCGTGTGGTGTTTAACCAAAAAGGCGGTGTAGGGAAATCAAGTATTACTGTAAATTTGGCTGCAATTAGTGCCAAACATGGCTTAAGAACATTGGTGATCGATCTTGATCCTCAAGCCAATTCTAGTCAGTATCTTTTAGGTGACGAAGCAACCTATTCTGCTGAAAAATCAATTTTAGAGCCAAATATCGAAAATTTCTTTGATGATGTGTTGGGCAACAATCAACAAAAGGGTTTAATCGGTAACGCATTAGGTTCAATTTTAAAAGCTCCAAGAAATAAAGATCTCGACAGTTTTGTTCATTCAACTCCTTTTGCAAAATTAGATGTGCTCCCAGCTAGCCCTACACTTGGCGCGCTTGAACATGCGCTTGAAAGTAAACATAAAATTTATAAATTACGTGATTCGATCCAAAACTTAGTTGGGCGATATGACCGTATCTATATAGACACACCACCAGCATTTAACTTTTTTACTCTTTCTGCTCTGATTGCGGCAGATAAAGTACTTATTCCTTTCGACTGTGATGTTTTTTCAAAGCGTGCGTTACAAACATTGATTGAAAATGTTCTCGAAACGCAAGATGATCATAATGATCGCTTGGAAATTGAAGGAATTGTGGTGAATCAATTCCAATCCCAAGCAAAATTACCTCGGGAAGTGGTTCAGCAGTTAAAAGATGAAGGGTTGCCTGTACTCAATAGCATGTTACCGCCTTCGATTTTGATGAAAGAATCGCATCAGAAAAATTTACCTTTGGCCCATTTGGCACCCGAACATAAATTGACTCAAGCTTATGAGACATTGTTTGGTGAGATTGAGCCAAAACGATAAGAGAAAAATGATGAAAGGCTTATATATTGCGCCTTTGGTGGCAGCCACTTTACTCCTTGGCGCTTGTGCTACAACGGTAAAACCGACTTATGTGTCTCCAACACAATATCAATCTTTGAGCTGCCAACAGCTACAAAGTGAATATAACCGTATTCAGCAATATATCGACAATGGCGTGCAAACTCCAAAAAGTACAGGTATGGGTGTTGGTCTTGGACTCGGTGGTGGCTGGGGACGAGGTGGTTGGGGATTCGGCCCATCTATTTCTGTAAACATGGGACAGTCTTCTTCAACGAAAAATACCGAACTTTCACGTGTTTTAGGCCAACAAGAAGCGATTGTTCAGGCTGCTCAGTTCAAGAATTGTCCAATTATTGTCCGTAAAAAGACCAATTAATAGTCAACTTTACATCACAATATGCTAACTAAGGCATGTTGTGATGAATAAAGTTTAGCAAAATGTTTCATAATAAAATTAATATAAATAAGTGGTTTATCAATTTTTAAGCTTCCAAAATTCTGTATTTTCTGTAATCAAAAAGCCTTATAAACTTGCTATATTTTGCCTGTTTCGTTTAAGGTGGCCCCATCTTGGATATTATGGAAACTTTATGATTGAGAGTTGGTTTTTTGTATTGGCAATGTTGGCTGTTTTGCTCATTCCTGGGCCGACAAATGCTTTACTTGCAACCGCTGCTCATTCTCAAGGTTTATCTAAAGCATTTTGGCTTATTCCTATGGAATGGTTAGGCTATGCCTACGGTATTAGCTTTTGGGCTGTGTTTATTCATTTGGCAGCACCAGTTTGGCCGGCGTTATTGCTCATTTTACATATTACAAGTGTGGCGTATGTGTTCTGGATGGCATTCCGATTATGGAAAACCACCCATTTACAACAATTTAGTCAAACTCACCGTAACATTCGCCCACGTCAATTATTCTTCTCAACCTTAAAAAATCCGAAATCTTTACTTTTTGCTGCAGGTATTTTCCCTGCCGAAACATGGAATTCGCCTGAAAATTGTCTAATGGTATTTGGTATTTTTACATTGACGCTCATTCCAGCTGCGAGTTTCTGGATGATTTTTGGACGTGCACTATTAACGGGCCCAGTACAAAAAATAAAAGCCGATCATTTATATAAAGGATCGGCTATGTTGCTTATTTTATGTATGCTTCCAGTGGTATTCCGTTTCTTCTAAATTAAGCCTTAAGTATTGGTTTTCCGGCTTTTTAGTTTTTCACGTATAAAGCCGATGATGCCCGGTAAAACACTAATAATAATGATGCCAAAAATAAGATGAGTGAAGTTGTCTTTAACGATTGGCATATTTCCAAATAGATAGCCTAACGCCACAAAAGAAGCGACCCAACAAAATGCGCCAATCACATTATAAGTTAAGAAAAACTTATAGTTCATGCTACCAGCACCCGCAACAAAAGGGGCAAAAGTACGGGCAAATGGAACAAAGCGAGCAAAAATAATTGTTTTGCCACCATGACGAGCAAAGAATTCTTGGGTTTTAATTAAATGCTGCTTATTAATGAATCGTGAATTCATTTCAAATACACGTGGACCGATAAAACGACCAATATGGTAGTTCACTGTATCGCCTAAAACGGCAGCAATGAAGAGTAGAGCACCCAATAACCATGGATCCATCGCACCTGTAGATGCTGCTAAAGCACCAGCTGCAAATAGTAGACTATCTCCCGGTAAAAACGGCATAACCACTAAACCGGTTTCGACAAAGATAATTAAAAATAAAATGCCATAAATCCACGTCCCGTAATTTGTAATAAACTCGGCGAGATGTTGATCAACGTGTAGAATAAAATCAAGAAGTTCCATGAGATGATTAAGTGGTAAACCGTGCTCAAATCCTAGCAGTGACCCTATAGAAAGTCAGTATAAAACATCAAAAATATACAAATTGATCATCCTGTTTGTGCAACGATATATATGGATTTTGAGTATTTAATTATCAATGTCCCAAACCTAGAATGAGCTCATCAATAAATAAGCATTTAAATAAAGGTGGCAAAATGTTTAATCCAAATGTAGTGGTCAAAAATATCGTAACACAATCAGGCGCGGACAGTTTTATTAGCCTTATTGCTCGTCTTCTTATGGCTTATATCTTCCTTGTTGCTGGTTGGGGGAAAATTACCGGTTATGCAGCAACTGCAGGATATATGGAAGCAATGGGTGTACCAGGTGGAATTCTCCCATTAGTTATCTTGGTTGAGTTTGGTGGTGGTTTAGCCTTGTTATTTGGTTTCCAAGCGCGCTTTGCAGCTTTCGGTCTTGGTATCTTTAGTATTTTAACTGCATTCTTGTTCCACCAAGGTGGGGCTGACGCAGCAGCACAATACAATAATGGCATCCATTTTATGAAAAACTTAGCAATGGCAGGTGGTTTATTCTTCCTAATGCTTCATGGTGCTGGCCGTATTAGTCTGGATCATGCAATCGAAAAATAAGATATAAGACAAAAGAAAACCGGATGAGCAATTCATCCGGTTTTTTATTTCTTTATTTAGAAATTAAAGCATAAATTGGATTTGCAATTCCCCAACCACGAAACCAAGAACTGCGCCGACTGCAATCAAGGCCCACTCATCTTCTTTAAATGCAGGACGTAACATCCCTTCAAATTCAGAAGGTGTTAATTTTTGCATACGCTCAATGAGTGTGCTACGAATATTCATTGCATCTTCTGCATAAGACTCTACATATTTCATCGTCTCTGGAAGCTGTTGCATAATACGTTCAGCAACTTGTGATTTCATATTCTGATATTTTTCTCCGCCAATTGCATATACAACTAACGGACGAATAACCCCAGCTTGCATATCAATTTCTTGTTTGACATGGCGGTTAACCAGATCAATAACACGTGCAGAATGTGTACCAGAAAATAACTCTTCCATCATGTGACGTGAAGTTAAAAGCTGCTTAGAAATTAAAGCTGCATAGTCAGCTGCAACTTCATTTTGACGTTTAATAAACAGACCTTGCCATGTGTAACCCAATATCTTTTTAGGATAAAGTGGTCTAAACATCATTTGCAGTGCAATCCAGTCACTGAAGAAACCCACAAAACCACCAAATAAAGGTAGCATCCAAGGATATTTTCCTTGAGTGACAATCCAGCACAGCATCTGAATTACACCAATACCGAAGCCAAATACAAAGCCTACATTACTGAAAAATTTAAATTCTTGTTTCCCTACACGTTTAAAAATATTGTTGAGCAAACGTTTATCTTTAAGCAAGTTGCTGATAACAAGATGTTTAATATCAAAGTATCGATTCACATCACGTTGTACTTCGCTCATGATGTGTTCAACAATTTCTGGTGCTTTGGATTGCACACGACGGATGAGTCTTTGGCGAGCAAATTCTGGCATGCCCTCCCATAAACCAGGCTGATACTCTTGAGCAACGTCACGGGTAATATCTTCAGCCGCTGCAAGTAGGGGTTTTTCTATTTCTTTGGCAATACGTTTAGGATCTAGGCGTGCAAAAATTTCTTCAGGCTTAATGAGCTTTGCTGTCATGAGCTCAACAGCAATGGTTGCCATTTTCTCGGCTTTGCGAGGCACGATGCCTTGCCAACCCAAAAATGGTTTAATACCTTTAAATTCAAGTGGTGAAAACATCATCTGGATGGCAACCACCTTGGTGATATAGCCAATTAAACCACTCATAAAAGGAATAGAGACATACAACCAAAAATGTTGCTGGAAATCTGCAATCATAGTTTGAAGCATTGTTGTTCCTTAGATTTCTATTGATTTTGATAGGGGGCAACAAGCCATAAAAATGGATAATTGTTTAAGCACAGACAAATATCGCTTATGGTATTTACCTTTCCATGGTAATGCCTGTTTTATCGGCTCATCTTAACATCAAATTCAAGGTGATGTTGCATAGAATGTGATGAATTTATCAATACACATGGAGTTTTTAAGCGTAACCCATACAGTTGATAAATATAAGTAAATTTTGATTTATATCAAACAATCCAATTATAGAAATGATTCTGATATGAAAAAAATAAGATATATGATGATTTGCGGTGCGCCGAAGCGCGAAAAATGTTAAAATGGCGCGCTTAATTCTTTTGCCATTTAGTGGTTTGTCATGACTACCAATACTCAAATTACTGAAGATCGTATCCTGATTCTGGATTTCGGCTCTCAATATAGTCAGCTCATTGCACGTCGTGTACGTGAAGCTGGTGTTTACTCTGAAATGTATGCTTTTGATATGTCTGAAGAAGACATTCGCGCTTTTAAGCCAAATGGCATTATTTTGTCAGGTGGACCTGAGAGTGTGCATGAAGAAGGCAGCCCTCGCGCACCACAAGTAGTGTTTGAGTTAGGCGTTCCAGTATTGGGTATTTGCTATGGCTTGCAAACCATGTCTGAACAGTTAGGCGGTAAAGTTGAGCCAGGTACTGTACATGAGTTTGGTTATGCCGAAGTTGATATCGTTAAACGCGACCAACTGATTGGTAACTTACAAGACCGTGAAAACCAACTTCATGTTTGGATGAGTCATGGTGACAAAGTTAGCCAGATTCCAGAAGGCTTTACCATTACTGCAAGCACACCAAGCTGTCCAGTTGCTGCTGTAAGTGATGAAGCGCGTCGTTTCTATGGCGTGCAATTCCACCCAGAAGTAACACACACGGCAAAAGGTGAAGAGTTACTTGCAAACTTCGTTCATAAAATTTGTGGATGTGGTGGCCTTTGGACACCTGAACACATCATCGATTTACGTGTAGAACAATTACGTGAACAAATCGGTAATGAAAAAGTTCTTTTAGGCCTTTCAGGTGGTGTTGACTCATCTGTCGTTGCTGCGCTTTTACACAAAGCAATTGGCGACCAGCTAACATGTGTATTTGTTGATAACGGTTTACTTCGTTTAAACGAAGGTGACCAAGTGATGCAAATGTTTGCTGAAAACATGGGTATCCGTGTTATTCGTGCAGATGCTGAACAACGTTTCTTAACTGCATTGGCTGGTGAAGTTGATCCAGAGAAAAAACGTAAAATCATTGGTCGTGAATTCATTGAGGTATTTGCTGAAGAAGCACGTAAACTTGATGGCGTGAAATTCTTGGCACAAGGTACGATTTACCCAGACGTAATCGAATCTGCTGCAAGCAAACAAGGTAAAGCACACGTAATTAAATCACACCACAACGTGGGTGGTTTACCAGAAGATTTAGCATTTGAATTGGTAGAGCCTTTACGTGACTTGTTCAAAGACGAAGTTCGTAAGTTAGGTACTACACTTGGTTTGCCACATAGCATGATTTACCGTCATCCATTCCCGGGCCCTGGTTTAGGTGTTCGTATTTTGGGTGAAGTGAAGAAAGAATATGCTGATATTCTTCGTCTTGCTGATGACATCTTCATGCAAGAGCTTCGTGACAGCGGTTGGTATGATAAAACTGCTCAAGCGTTTGCCGTATTCCAACCTGTTAAGTCAGTTGGTGTAGTAGGTGATGGTCGTCGTTATGCATGGGTAATTGCGCTTCGTGCAGTTGAAACGGTTGACTTTATGACAGCTCGTTTTGCACATTTACCATACGAATTGGTTGATAAAATCTCAACGCGTATTATGAATGAAATTAAAGATGTATCACGTGTTGTATACGACGTGTCATCTAAACCACCAGCAACGATTGAGTGGGAATAATTTTCCTCTAGTTGTTGTTAAAAAAGGACGCATTAGCGTCCTTTTTTATTACTTAGATTTTAAAGCTAAAAATTAATTTTGATAACTATCAAAGCAATAGATCAAAGCTTATTACTTTTACTTGATTAAAGATATATTAAGATATATCTTAATAATTATAAATTGATCATTTTGGATATTAAAAGATGAAACAACAATCAGAACAGCATCATGCTGAACATCATCGTTCGGGACGCCGTGGGAGACTTTTTGAAGCTGGACGCATGAAACTTTTGGTGCTTCATCTCATTCAGCAAAACCCAAAGCATGGTTATGAAATTATTAAAGAAATAAGTGATTTGGTAGGCGATGGCTATACGCCAAGCGCAGGAACAATTTATCCAACATTAACCAGTCTTGAAGAAATGAATTTGATTAATTTGCTGGATGTAGAGCGTAAGCAATATCAAATCACGGAATTTGGGAAGGCTTATTTAACTGAACAACAAGACAAGTTGAAAGAGTTATTAGAAAAACTACGTTTAAGACGAGAAATCCACAGTAATGATGAATTAATCGAAATTCACCGTGCAATGGAAAACCTAAAAACAGCCTTACGGTTGAAGTTGAACTCGGCAGGTTTACAGCAAGAGCAGATTTATCAAATTGCCGAAAAAATTGATCAGGTTGCTGTTGCTATTGGGCGCCTATAAATCGACCCTAAACAAGTTGAAATTTTTCAAAGTTATTAATTTTAAGAGAGAATTTATATATGAAACAACATCAATATCATGTCACGGTACAACACTTAAAAAATGCAAAAGGAGAAGCTTCAACTTATACTGAACGCCTTGAATTCTATGCGGGAAATCATGACGATATTTTTGAAATTGTTGAACGCTTAAAAAAAGCAGATTTTTTTGATGATGAAACTACAAAATCTTTTGGAGTTGGGCTAAAACTTTTTAGTGAGGTTATGCTTGAAAACCGTGACCACCCACTATTTCAAGAGTTTCTCCCACAATTTGGTCAATTTATGAAAAACCTGAAACAGCTCGTTAAAACTCAATCATCTTAAGCTGCTCAATGCAGCTTTAATGTTATGTAATTAACAAATGATTGTCTCATTCATGGCACCCTGTGTATTACTAAAAGACTATATTGAATAATGAGTGTATTGTTAAGATCATTACAACGACTCATTGCAAAAGCATAGGTAAAAGAGAGTAATATCATGAGCAATAATAATGATTACGATATTTCTGATTCAAAGGATTGCGAAAAATTTGCCAATCAGTTTATTCAGGAATTTCCAATTCGCTCTGCTGAAATTGGACAGGGGACAGTCATTAAGCGGGCTTTACCTAGCCGACAAAAACGAATGATTGGTGCTTGGTGTTTCCTAGATCATGCGGGCCCAGTAACTTTTCCGGCGGGTGATGGTTTAGATGTTGGTCCTCATCCTCATATTGGTTTGCAAACCTTCACGTGGATGATTGAAGGCACCATGATGCATACCGATAGCTTAGGTTCAAAACAACTGATTCGACCTAAACAAGTTAATTTAATGACGGCAGGTCACGGAATTTCACATACAGAAGTTGCACCTCATACAGAAACTCAAATGCACGCTGCTCAGCTCTGGATTGCCTTACCAGATGCTAAGCGCAACATGGATCCGAAATTTGAACATTATCCTGAACTGCCTGTTGTTGAGAAAGACGGTCTAGAGTTTACCGTGCTTGTGGGTGAATATTTGGCAACTACTTCTCCAGTCTTGGTACATACGCCGTTAGTGGGTGTTGACCTCATTGCTACCGAAGATACGAAAACCCGCATTCCATTAAATCCTAATTATGAATATGGTTTTATGGCGCTTGAGGGTAGTGCTCGTGTAAATGGCCATGAGTTAACTGCTGACAACATGGTGGTATTAGATACTGGACTGAGTGAAATTGAGATTGAAGTAAAAAAAGGTAATCGTATTCTTTTGATTGGTGGTGAACCGTTTGAAACGCCAATTTTACTCTGGTGGAATTTTGTTGCACGTACTATGGATGATTTAAAAGAAGCGCGTGAGCAATGGATTAACCATGATGCACGTTTTGGTGAAATTCCAGATTATGTTGGTGCACGTTTAGAAGCCCCTGTTCTTCCTGATCAAATGAGAGCATCAAAATGACAGCAGTAATCGCAAGCAGTAAAGCAAAGCCCCTTGCTGAACAATGGAAGGGCGAAATCACCAGTGGTCGTCACCAATATTTTTGTGATGAGCCAGAAAAGTTAGAAGGGCAAGATCAAGGCCCAGCGCCTTATGATTTGCTTACTGGAAGTTTGGCAGCTTGTACACTCATTACTTTAAGAATGTATGCGAAGCATAAAGGTTATGACTTTGGTGAGTTTTCGGTTGAAATTGATTTTCATACCAATAGAGAACATGAAGAACATATAGAACGTCGTATTGTTTTTAAAGACTTGCCAAACGAAGAGCTTCAACAAAAAATCTTAGCGGTATGCGGTAAAACCCCAGTCACTAAAACTTTGTTACGTAGTTTAGACATTCATACTGTGCTTGTTACAGCGTAAAAATGCTATTTTGTTGAGGTGGATGATTTTATATCCATCCCACAAATGGAATAAAACAGCATGTTCACATGCTGTTTTTTATGTAAAAAAGAAAAATAAAAGCAGGCAATAACATGATTAGTGTACACCACCTGGAATGTTCGCGATCGTTTCGAATTCTATGGGCTTTAGAAGAGTTGGGATTAGATTATGATATTCATTATTATCAACGTCTACCTAACTATTCCGCTCCAGAAACATTGAAATGTATTCATCCTTTAGGTAAAGCTCCGATTTTGACTGATGATGAACAAGTCATCGCAGAATCAGCTGTGATTTTAGAATATTTACAGCAGCGTTATGATCAGAAGCAACAATTTAAACCTACAGAGCCACAAGATTTACAGCAGTATATTTATTGGATGCACTATGCAGAAGGTTCACTTATGCCGTTATTAGTCATGAATAGTGTAAATAAGCATGTGCCATGGTTAATTCAACCAGTAGCTAAAAAAATCACGGAAGGGGTGAAGGCAAATTTTGTTCGCCCACGTATGAAAGATCATATTAGTTTTTTAGAAAACTATTTGGCAGAGCATGAATATTTTGCAGGTGATTTTTCATTCGCTGATATTCAAATGAGCTTTCCTTTGGAAGCTTTACAATCTCGCTTACAGGGTAAATACCCTCATATTCAAGCTTTTTTACACCGTATTCAGCAAAGACCTGCGTTTCAAAAAGCGAGACAAAAGGGAATTGGTTCTAATGAAAGGAATTGTGCTGATATTTAAAAGAAAAGGAACAAATATTTGTTCCTTCTTTATTTTCACTTTACTTGCGTTTGATCACGATTGAGTCAATACCACTGTGTTGTAAGGTCTGCTGAGCAGCCAAGGCAGCGTCTTGAGTATCATACGGTCCGGAAATAACGCGATACCATGTTTGTCCGTTTTCAGTACTTTTGACTACGTCCGCAGATAAGCCATTTAAAATGATTTCTGCACGGCGGGCATCAGCCTGATCAGGATCGTTATAACTACGAACTTGTAAAATATATGTAGGTTGCTGAGGAGTTGTAGCTGACTGATTCGGGTCAATTCCTACACTTTCAGAGGCCGCTGGTTGAGTGGTACTTGGTGCCTCAACGATCATAGCAGTGCCTTGATTTTTGCTTTCAGGGATCGCTTGTTCAGGAATAGGAGTAACCTGTTGTTGAGGCAATAGGTCGTAGAAGCGATAGTCTTTATTAGTATCTTCTTCTTGATAATGTTCAGAAGTAATCTGATTTTTCGCAGGAACAGGTTGCCAAGGTTTCCAAAGCATAAGCATTACAGCGATACATAAGACCGCCAAAATAGCGACAAGTGTCCCTAACCATTTGGGAATTAGGGGCTTTTTAGGCTTATTAGGTCTTTCAGATACACCGCGTTGCGTTTTGCCAAACACGTGGATTATTCCTCTGTATTTTGATTGTTTTTTAATTCGAGTTTGAGTCTCGTCTTACGATGCTAAAAACAGTGGTTTGTATTGATATTTTAGCTATACAAACCACCGCTTACTATATATTGCATGACCTTTAATTTGCTGTCATGCAATATATTTATTACATAGATTCTGGTGCAGATACACCAAGTAATTCTAAACCATTACGAAGCACTTGTTGTACATTGATTGAAAGCAATAAACGGGCTTGTGTAAGCTCTGCATCATCGCTTAATACTTTATGTTCATTGTACCAACCATGGAACAGGGCAGCTAACTCTTTTAAGTAGTTACCAACCTGATGAGGTTCATATGCATTTGCAGCACGTAATACCGCGTCTGGGTATGCTGCCAGTTTAGCAAGAATCTCAGTTTCTGCATCAAGAGACAAGCGAGCTGCATGTGGACGAGCAGCGTTTACATCGAATTGTAAATCTGTGCTTGCTGCTTTTTCTAACATACGACAAATACGTGCGTGTGCATATTGAATATAGTACACAGCATTGTCTTTACTTTGTGAAACAGCAAGGTCAAGGTCAAAGTCGATGTGTTGTTCACTCTTACGCATTACGTAGTAGAAACGAGCTGCGTCATTGCCCACTTCTTTACGTAAGTCACGTAAAGTCACGAATTGACCTGAACGAGAAGACATTTGAACCATCTCGCCGCCACGCCATAAACTTACGAACTGAACTAAAAGAACAGTCAGTTTTTTAGAGTCGTAACCCATTGCATCAATCGCCGCTTTTACGCGAGAAATATAGCCGTGGTGGTCAGAACCCCAAATATCGATTAGGTCAGTATAACCACGTTGTAGTTTATTTAAGTGGTATGCAATGTCAGATGCAAAGTAAGTCGTTTGGCCATTACGACGCTTAACAACACGGTCTTTTTCATCACCAAATTCAGTCGACTTGAACCAGATGTTGCCATCTTTTTCATAAAGGAAGCCACGTTGATCAAGTGTTTCTAAAGCTTCATCAATTTTTGCACTAAGAGATGCTTCACTAAACCATTGGTTGAACGTTACACCAAAGTCAGCAAGGTCATCTTTAATGTCATCTAAAATGGCATGAAGAGCAGCTTGGTGGAATACGCGGTAACCTTCACCTAACAATTGTTGTGAGTTGGCAAT
Source organism: Acinetobacter sp. BEC1-S18-ESBL-01 (assembly GCF_014169935.1). Taxonomy (NCBI): domain Bacteria; kingdom Pseudomonadati; phylum Pseudomonadota; class Gammaproteobacteria; order Moraxellales; family Moraxellaceae; genus Acinetobacter; species Acinetobacter sp. BEC1-S18-ESBL-01. Next base: position 3,749,294 of record NZ_AP022302.1, on the reverse strand, counting down.
AAGGCCATCAATATGCTTTTCTTTATCACCAGATAACACAACTTTGTTACCTTCGCTATCTAGCTCTTCAGCATATTGCACATCTTCTGGTACATCTTTATAAACATTCGCAACTTCACGAACGTAAGCGTCGCCATCTTTATCAATAATGCCTTGTGCGATTTCTTTAACGTAATCGCCTTGATATGCATTTTTAGGGAATACAAGGTCTTGTCCAAGTAGTTCCAAATAACGTAAATAAGTAGAAGTCGCCAAAATATCCATTTGACGACCAGCATCATTCACGTAGTACTCACGGTCAACTTTAGCACCCGTTGCTTCAAGTAAATTAGCAACAGTCATACCGTATGCCGCACCACGTCCATGACCTACGTGTAGGCTAGACGTAGGGTTTGCAGAAACAAATTCGACTTGAATCTTTTTCGCTGCATTTGCTTGGCTACGACCAAAAATTTCTTTTTGTGCTTGAATTTGATCAAGAATAGCAAAACGCTGGTCTGCATTTAAAAAGAAGTTAATAAATCCGGGTCCTGCGATTTCAGCTTTACTGATATCTGCCACTTCTGGTAATGCAGCTAGAACTTTCTCGGCTAAATCACGTGGTTTCATACCAGCAGCTTTCGAGCCGATCATGGCAATATTAGAAGCAAAGTCGCCATGGCTTCGGTCTTTGGTGCGTGTTAAATTGCTTGTGTTTTTCCAGTCGGAAGGAAGCACCCCTTCTTGTTGAAGAGTTTGCACTGCATGGTCGAGAGCTGCTTGTATTGCCGTATTCATATCAATCGAAAATAGATGTCGCAGAAAAACGTCAAATATAGCAAATTTCCGATGACTTAGGGGAGGGGATTTGATATTCCAATAATTCTTTATGCAAATTACTGATGATTATTTTTTAAATGAATGTTGGTTGATGAATCGCCTTACTATTCTGAAAATAAAGAATTACAAGCCTTTTGGGTAGTTTTGATGAGTAAATTAAGTGTTTAATTTAATATTATTTCCTGAGGAAATACCTGTTGCCACTAACTCATATAATTATGGCTTTTAAAATTGAGAAAATAAAAGAGGTTTTTAAAATTATAAAAATATTAAAATACTGATTTCTATTAATTATTTTTAAACATGTTGTAACTAAATAGTGTTTAATTTTAACATCACGGTTTAAAATATCTATTTTGATCGAATTAGGCTTAAGCTTATACGCACAAAGAGTTTTAGAGACCATACAAAACGTGTTTTTCTCTACTCTAAGCTGGAAAATGAGATAGGCAATGATATCAGGACACCCAAGTAAACATCCCCTTTATATTCCATATGCAGGTTTTACACTTTTAGAGTTACCACTCTTAAATAAAGGTTCGGCTTTCACTGAAGAAGAAAGAAGTAACTTTAACTTACACGGTTTACTCCCCCATATTATTGAAACTATTGAAGAGCAGAGCCAGCGCTCTTATCAACAATATTGCGCTTTTACTGATGATATCAATCGACATATCTATTTGCGTAATATCCAAGATACCAACGAAACCTTGTTCTATCATTTAATCGAAAATCATCTTGAAGAAATGATGCCGATTATTTATACCCCAACAGTGGGTGAGGCATGTCAGCGTTTCTCTGATATCTATCGTCGTCATCGTGGTGTTTTTATTTCATATCCAGATCGTGATGTGATTGATGATATTTTGCAGAACGTAAATAAAAATAATGTAAAAGTCATCGTGATTACTGATGGTGAACGTATCCTAGGTCTTGGTGACCAAGGTATTGGCGGAATGGGGATTCCTATTGGAAAACTTTCACTTTACACCGCTTGTGGTGGGATTAGTCCAGCTTATACATTACCAATCACAATTGATGTAGGGACGAATAATCCACAATTGTTAAATGATCCGATCTATATGGGTTGGCGTCAGCCACGTATTAGTGGCGATGAATATTACGCATTTGTCGATATGGTGATTGAGGCTGTGAAGCGTCGTTGGCCAAAAGCGTTAATTCAGTTTGAAGATTTCGCACAAAAAAATGCGATGCCGCTTTTAGAAAAGTATCGAGATAAAATTTGTTGTTTTAACGATGATATTCAAGGAACAGCAGCGGTATCTGTAGGTAGTTTGATTGCTGCAAGTCGTGCAGCAGGCAAGCAATTAAAAGATCAAACAATTGCTTTCTTAGGCGCGGGTTCTGCGGGATGCGGTATTGCGGAACAAATTATTGCTCAAATGGTTGCTGAAGGTCTGACTGATTCTGAAGCGCGTGCTCGCGTTTATATGGTAGACCGTTTTGGTTTGATCACTGAGAATCAGCCAAACTTGCTCGACTTCCAACGTAAGTTAGCACAAAAAGCTGAGGTGGTTGATCAGTGGGGCAATATTGAAGAAGTGATTTCACTACTTGATGTTGTTAAAAATGCGAAGCCTACAGTGTTAATTGGCGTTTCTGGTCAGCCAGGCTTGTTCACAGAAGAAATCATTAAGACCATGGCGGCGAATTGTGAACGCCCAATTGTCATGCCATTGTCTAACCCAACTTCACGTGTTGAGGCTGTGCCAGCAGATATTGTAGAGTGGACTGAAGGTAGAGCGTTAATTGCAACAGGTAGCCCGTTTGCTCCTGTGAATCATCACGGCAAGCTTTATAATATTTCTCAGTGTAATAACTCGTACATTTTCCCGGGCATTGGGCTGGGTGTGGTGGCATCGGGTGCTAAACGCGTTACTGAAAATATGTTAATGGCTTCAAGTAGTGCTTTAGCGAATTGCTCGCCATTACTAAAAGATCCGCAAGCTGATTTATTGCCACCTTTGGGTGAAATTCAGCAAGTCTCTAAAGTGATTGCATTTGAAGTTGCCAAAGCTGCAATGGCAGATGGCGTGGCAGTAACGATTAGTGATGATTTGCTACAGCAAAAAATAGATCAATCATTCTGGAAGCCAGAATACCGTAAATATAAGCGTATTCCTTTCTAAGATTAAGAACGTAAAAAGAGGAGCTTAAGCTCCTCTTTTTTATTTTAGTCTTCTAAAACTTCTTCTAGTAATTCTTCACTTGGTGCAAAGTAATATGCGCCGTCTAGTGGTGTCACGAAATGCAATAAGCGGTCATGGATACCATCTCCACTTGTACCAAACATACGCTTTAACATGGCATCAATAATGCTCAGGTCTTTAGTATAAGCAATGAAGAATAAGCCTTGATCGCCTCGGCCGTCGCCATAAGGCAGACTATGACGCAAGATTTCCATTTCTTCGCCTTCGTCATCTTCAACGACAGTACGGGCAACATGGGCATTTTCTGGTTTAACGTCATCATCAAGTTCAATTGACTCAAGCTTAGTACGACCCATGACATTTTCTTGAGCATCAACTTTTAGTTTTTTCCATTTTTCTAAGTCGTGTGCATAGCGCTGTGCAAATATGAAACTACCATCTGCAAATACTCCAGCACTTTCTGGGAGTAGGGCTGTTTCCGCGCGGTCATCTGGAAATTGAGGGTTTTCAGTACCATCTATAAAGCCAGTAATATCGCGACCATCGAAATAACGGAAGCAAACACGCTCATCAAGAACTTCAACTTTATCTTTAATACCTTCAAAAAATGCTTGGCTTAATGCAAAACAAATATCAGAACGCATACTAGCAATATGGATGAGGACATCAGCGGGAACAGCTGGCATGTTGAATGCGCCGTTTTCTGGTTCAAGTTGTTTAAAGCCAGCAGGAGATTGACTGTAAAGTTGCTTCCAAAGTTCTGGACCAAAAGCGACTGCTGTTTTAATTTGCGCGTCTGAATGCTGAGTAATGAGACGGTCGCGTGTTTCAAACAACGCTTCGAGTTGTTCTTTTAATTCATCAATTGATAAGTCTTTTAAACGAAGAACAATAAATCGGGCATGATCTGATGGCAACGGCAAAATGACAGATTGAGCAGTCATTGGAAGGTATCTCCTCAATTATAATTTAGTATGAGCTTTAATTATTGTGCCTGATGCGAAGAGCGGTTAGTAGTCTATTTCTTGATTTTATTGTTTGAATTCTCATCAATATAGTTTTATAAAACAGTATAATTCCACTTTTATTGTCTATTTTTACTATGTCTTTGCAAGTTTGGTTTGCCTATATGTTGGCCTGTTGGGTCATTAGTATCTCTCCGGGTGCGGGAGCTATTGCCTCAATGTCGAGTGGTCTAAACTATGGTTTTAGACATGGTTACTGGAATGCAATCGGCTTACAAGTTGCCTTGGTGCTTCAAATTATGGTGGTGGCAGCAGGTGTCGGGGTCTTATTTGCAACGACTCCTTTAGCTTTTCAGGTCGTTAAGTGGTTCGGTGTAGCCTATTTATTGTATTTGGCCTATCTGCAGTGGATAGCACCTATAAAAGATATAGAAATTCAACAAGAAAAAAAAGATAAGTCTGCTTTAGCTCTGCTATTAAATGGTTTTGTGGTTAATATTAGCAATCCTAAGGCGATCGTATTTTTATTGGCAGTTCTGCCGCAGTTCTTAGATTTGAGTAAGCCCCAATGGATACAATATCTAATTATGGCGGCCGCTATGATTACGATCGATTTGATTGTAATGGCTGGATATACGGGGCTGGCATCCAAGGTTTTAAGATTACTTCGATCCCCTAGACAGCAAAAATATTTAAATCGGGGCTTTGCTGTGATGTTTAGCTGTGCGGCTTTATTATTGAGCACAGTGCATCAGGCGGCCTAGTTTAGGACGCCTGTGTCTGATTTTTTAGTTTTTGAGTTATAAAAATAACGGCAAAACTTAATGCCATACATAAAACAATACTAAGACCTGTAGAGATATTAAGTGCTGCACTTGACCATAAGCCGACACTAACACCAAGCTGGGCTAACACGAATGCCCAAATAACCATTTGCTTTGGTGAGTTTGCCAATAGACGAGCGCTTAAAGCTGGTATTACTAGTAATGCACCCATTAGCAAAGAACCTACAGCACGCAAAGCTAAAACTGTAAATAAAGCTAATAACAGCATAAAAATAAGGCGTTGCCAGTTTGCATTCACCCCTTCACTAATTGCGATATCCGGATCAATTGCAAACTGTATTTGTGGCTGCCAAAAGCGGTAAAGAATTGCGAGTGATATTGCAATAATTAAAGTGAAAACAGGAAGATCTGGCCAATCAATACTAAGTAAATCGCCAAACAAATAACTTAAAAGCTCGGGTCTTAAACTTGGAACATGTTGAATAAACAACAGGCCACTACAGAGTAATGTTGCTGAACATAAGGCTAGCAGAGCATCATTGGGTAAACGGTTGTCATGTAAAGCCCATAAAACGCCTACCAGTAAAACCGCTGTACCTGCAACACCAAGCCATAATGGAAGACTTAAAGCTCCCGCAATAGCAACCCCAAGTAGTGTTCCGTGCGCCATCGTGTCAGCAAAAAAAGACATGCGTCTCCAAAGCATTAAACAACCCAGAGGTGCAGTTAAAAATACTAGCAGAGATCCCATAATCCATGCGGGTAACAATAATTGTAACCATTCCATCATGGCTTAAGCTTCCGGTTCTGGGTGAATATGAGGACGGTCATTATGAGGGCAGGGGTGTGCAGCATCACCGTGAGCACAATGGTCATGATGATGTTGATAGAAAACCCTTTGAGTTCCAAATATTGCCTGATATTCAGGATGTTGTTGGATATTTTCGGGCAGCCCGCTACAGCAAATATGTTTATTTAAACACACCACACGGTGTGTTCCTTGCATCACCCATTGTAAGTCATGAGAAACAATTAAGATCGCGCAACCATATCGTTCTGGTAGGCTACGAACATAATCATAAAGTTCTGCTTCTGACTGAATATCTAGGCCTTGCATGGGTTCATCAAGAACTAAAATATCTGGCTGACGAAGCAGTGCACGAGCCAATAGTACTCTTTGGCGTTCTCCACCTGAAAGTTGTTGTACTTTTGATTGTTGTAACTTTGAAATACCTGTGTCTTGAATAATTTCCTGACGCAGGGCAGGGCTGCATTTTTCTAAATCAAGAAGGTCCTGAACACGTAAAGGAAGGCTGTGTGAAGGATTAAACTTTTGTGGCACATAAGCCATTTTAAGTTTTTTATGATTAATAACACGTCCGCTACTTGGCTGAAGAATACCGAGTAGAACTTTAATCAGTGTTGATTTGCCTGCACCATTGGGTCCAATTAAAGACACAATTTCATTTTGATGTAGGGCAAAATCAACTTTCTTTAATATATCCCGATCATCACGATGAACAGAAACCTGCTCAAGCTGAATTAATACAGGATTTAAGGAGTTGTGCGGCACTGTTGGCATTTCCCCGAAATTTCAATAATGCTGTGTTGAGCCACGAAGTCATCTGAAGCTGCAAGCTGGTCAAGCTGGTGTGTGAGGCCTTGAGAAGAAGCTTCTTTAACCATATGACATTCGGTACAAATCAGGAATGCTGCTTGATGGCCTTCACGCGGGTGGCAGCAAGGAATATACGCATTAATAGAAGTTAGGCGGTGAATGAGGCCTTTTTCTAATAAGAAATCTAAAGTTCTATATACAGTTGGAGGCGCAGCAGGGCGATCGGTTTGACTTTTTATACGTGCCAATAAGTCATAGGCACCCATTGGACCCGACGCATTTAAAATGAGTTCCAGAACTTCTTTGCGCAAAGGTGTAAGGCGTGCGCCAGTCGCAGAACATAAACTTTCTGCTTCAGCTAAACGGCTTGCGACATTATGGTGATCATGCACACCATGCAAAGAATCATGATGTTCATGCGAGCAGGAACTCATAAGGATAACCTCGAATTTTTAACGGAATATTAGCATGAAGCGATGCTTCATTCGATTAATCTTAGGTATTTTTGTAACTTTGTTATATTATAACATGCTTCGAGCTAATTTAAATTGATGGTCTGTCATGTTCCGTTTTTTTGTTTTCAGTATGTTCTCACTTTTGAGTACGTTAGGGTGGAGTCAGGGTTTGGTGGTTTCTACACACCCGATTTATCTGATTGCAAAAGAAGTCACTCAAGGGGTTGAAGAACCACAACTCTTATTAAAGGGACAAACGGGGCATGACGTACAATTAACCCCAGCGCATCGTAAAGCAATTAATGATGCATCTTTGGTGATTTGGTTGGGTAAAGCGCATGAAGCGCCCTTAAATAAATTATTAGGTAATAATAAAAAGGCGATTGCACTATTAGATAGTGGCATTGTTTCTGTTTTACCCCAGCGAAGTACACGCGGTGCAGCTTTACCTAATACAGTAGATACACATGTATGGTTAGAGCCCAACAATGCAGTTCGAATTGGTTTCTTTATTGCTGCTTTGCGCTCTCAGCAACACCCTGAAAATAAGGCAAAGTATTGGAATAACGCCAATGTGTTCGCTCGTAAAATGTTCCAGGCAGCACAAGCTTACGATAGTTCAAGTAATGGCAAACCGTATTGGGCATATCATGATGCCTATCAATATTTAGAACGCTCACTAAACTTAAAGTTCGCTGGTGCTTTAACAGATGATCCTCACGTTGCACCAACAGCAGCTCAAATTAAGTATCTTAATGATAGTCGACCAAAAAATCAGATGTGTTTGTTGGCAGAGAGTTTTACCACTAAGAGTCAATATCAAAAATTAGGTAACATTACTTTTCAACCAGTAGACGAGAGCATGAATAATGAGGATGATTTCGTCACTGCATGGAAGAAACTGGCTATAAAAACAGATAAATGTGTATTAAGTACGCAAAAGTAAGATAAAAAGTAAACAAAGGCTGACTGTAGCGTCAGCACCACCTGTCATGAAAAACCCCGACTAAAGTCGGGAAAAGATTGCATGTTCAGGGGTGTAACTCTATAATGCCTGCGATTAAAAGCGATCATCAGCTAAACTTGTCAAGCATTTATGCTGTGAGTGGATAAATAATGAGCCAAACTAGTCGCTTGATTGACCGACGATTAGCAAAAGCTTTGGTCTTCTTACAAGCATGTATGATCCCTGTTTCCGCACTTGTGGCGTGGAGCATAAAAGACATGACAGCAGCATTAAGTGCGGCACTTGGTGCGTTGGTCTGCTGGCTTGCTACGGGTTATTTTTCGTGGCAATCCTTCAGAACAGCAGGTGCACGAGCATCAAAACAAGTGCTGTCTAACATGTATAGGGGCATGTTAGGCAAATTTGCAATCATGATCGTTGGATTTATTTTGATTTTGAGCAATGTTAAACCTTTATCACCGTTAGCATTGCTGTTTGGTTTTATTCTCGTTCAGGCAATGTCGTGGGTCGCTCCGTTTTGGGTGTCACGTCTACAAAAACGGGTGTAGAAACAAGAAGAATTGAAGATTTTTTGGAGGGTGGCGAGATATCGACAGTACGCCGATGTTCGTTTCCCTTCTTTTTAGTAATTGACATTGACCAGGTGTGATTTATGGCTGCTGAAGAACATGCCCTCACTTCGACAGAGTATATCAAGCATCACTTGACCAATATGACCTATGGCAAAATGCCAGACGGTACATGGAAATTGGCTGAGACTGCTGAAGAAGCTCATTCGATGGGGTTCACTGCAATTCACTTGGATTCAATGGGTTGGTCAATTGGCCTTGGTGTGATTTTCTGTTTGATGTTCTGGATCGTTGCGAAAGCTGCAAATGCAGGTGTTCCAACTAAATTCCAGTCAGCAATCGAAATGATCATTGAGTTTGTTGACTCAAGTGTCCGTGATACTTTTCATGGCAAATCACGTTTAATCGCTCCGCTTGCACTCACTATTTTCGTGTGGATTTTCCTCATGAACTTAATGGACTTGATCCCAGTTGACTGGATTCCTCAAGTTGCAGCGTTTGTAGGTGCAAACGTATTTGGTATGGACCCTCACCACGTTTACTTCAAGATCGTTCCATCTACAGATCCAAACATTACTTTAGGTATGTCTTTATCTGTATTTGTACTTATCTTGTTCTACAGCATCCGCGAAAAGGGTGTTGGTGGTTTCGTTGGCGAGTTGGCACTTAACCCATTTAACCCAAGTAATCCAGTTGCAAAAGCGTTGCTTATTCCAGTGAACTTGATTTTGGAATTGGTAACATTCCTTGCTCGTCCGATTTCATTAGCTCTCCGACTATTCGGTAACATGTATGCCGGTGAGTTGATCTTTATCCTAATTGCTTTATTGCCGTTCTGGATTCAATGGGCGTTGTCTGTGCCTTGGGCGATCTTCCACATTCTTGTAATCACGTTGCAGGCATTCATCTTTATGATGCTTACCATCGTTTACTTGAGCATGGCAAGCGAAAAACATTAATGGTATTGCCTAACTATCAAATGATGGTTGGGCTGAATTTTTTTAATTTAATTTGGTAATAACCTAACCTCTGAGGAATTTTTCATGGAACTCACTTTAGGTCTAGTTGCAATTGCATCTGCTATCTTGATCGCTTTCGGTGCTTTGGGTACTGCGATTGGTTTTGGTCTTTTGGGTGGTCGCTTTTTAGAAGCTGTTGCTCGTCAACCAGAATTGGCTCCACAACTTCAAACTCGTATGTTCTTAATCGCGGGTCTTCTTGATGCTGTGCCTATGATCGGTGTTGGTATTGGCTTGTTCTTCATCTTCGCTAATCCATTTGTAGGTTAATCATCTTAATTCCTAAATCCACTATTTGAGGAATTGCAATGAATATCAACCTCACATTGATTGGTCAAGCGATTGCGTTTGCATTCTTTGTTGCATTCTGCATGAAGTTTGTTTGGCCACCACTAATCAATGCGATTAGTGAGCGTCAGCGTAAAATCGCTGATGGCTTAAATGCAGCAGAAAAAGCGAAAGCTGACCTTGCCGATGCACAAGCGCAAGTTAAGCAAGAACTTGATGCAGCTAAAGCACAAGCGGCTCAATTGATCGAACAAGCGAACCGTCGTGCAGCGCAATTGATCGAAGAAGCTCGTACTCAAGCTGCGGCTGAAGGTGAGCGTATTCGTCAACAGGCTAAAGAAGCTGTTGATCAAGAAATCAATTCTGCTCGCGAAGAATTACGTCAACAAGTAGCTGCTTTGGCAGTAACTGGTGCAGAAAAAATCCTGAACCAGCAAGTTGATGCAGAAGCTCATAACGCCATGCTGTCTCAGCTGGCTGCTAAACTTTAAGCGAGGCGAATTATGGCTGAACTCTTGACGTTGGCACGTCCGTATGCCAAAGCAGCATTTGCTTATGCTTCTGAGCAAGGTGCAACAGACAATTGGTCGAATGCGTTACAAGTGCTCAGTGCTGCGGTGCAAGACGAAGCATTTTCCGCTTATTTAAATCGCCCTGAACTTACTCCTGCGGAGCAAGTGAAGCTTTTTGCTAAAGTTTTAGGTGAAGATCAATCTCAAGCAGTGTCTAACTTTTTGACACTTCTTGCAGATAACGATCGTTTAATGCTGTTACCTGAAATTGAAGCAGAATATGAACAGCTTAAATCACAGAATAACAACAATGTGGATGTCGTGATTGAATCGGCTTTCCCGTTAACTGCTGAACAAGAGCAACTGTTGAAATCTGCTTTAGAAAAGCGTTTTAACAGTACAGTAACTGTTTCAGTTGAAGTTAAACCTGAGCTTATTGCAGGTGTTGTAATTCGTGCAGGCGATCAAGTGATAGATGATTCTGCGCTTAACAAGCTTGAAAAAATGCGTACTCGTCTTCTTGCATAATGCAAATGATGAAGACTGAACTAATAAAAGATTGAGGAATAGCGCAATGCAACAACTGAATCCATCCGAGATCAGTGCGCTCATTAAACAGCGTATCGGAGATCTGGACACCAGCGCGACCGCTAAAAACGAAGGTACCATTGTTATGGTATCCGACGGTATCGTGCGCATTCACGGTCTTGCTGATGCAATGTACGGTGAAATGATCGAATTCGACGGCGGCTTATTTGGTATGGCACTGAACCTAGAACAGGATTCAGTGGGTGCCGTTGTTTTAGGTAACTACCTAAGCCTTCAAGAAGGTCAAAAAGCTCGTTGTACAGGTCGTGTATTAGAAGTTCCAGTTGGTCCTGAACTTCTTGGCCGTGTTGTCGACGCTTTGGGTAACCCAATTGATGGTAAAGGCCCAATTGATGCGAAATTAACTGATGCTGTTGAAAAAGTAGCACCAGGCGTAATTTGGCGTCAATCTGTAGATGAGCCTGTTCAAACTGGTTATAAATCAGTTGATACAATGATTCCTGTTGGTCGTGGCCAACGTGAGTTGATCATCGGTGACCGTCAAACTGGTAAAACAGCGATGGCGATCGATGCGATTATCGCTCAGAAAAACTCTGGCATTAAATGTGTATACGTTGCGATTGGTCAAAAACAATCAACAATTGCAAACGTTGTACGTAAGCTAGAAGAAACTGGCGCTATGGCGTATACAACTGTTGTCGCTGCTGCGGCTGCTGATCCTGCTGCAATGCAGTACTTAGCTCCGTACTCTGGCTGTACAATGGGTGAGTACTTCCGTGACCGCGGTGAAGACGCTCTTATTATTTATGATGATTTGTCTAAGCAAGCTGTTGCTTACCGTCAAATTTCATTACTTTTACGTCGTCCACCAGGTCGTGAAGCGTATCCAGGTGACGTATTCTATCTTCACTCACGTCTTCTTGAACGTGCTTCTCGTGTATCTGCTGACTACGTTGAGAAATTCACTAATGGTGCAGTAACTGGTCAAACTGGTTCTTTAACTGCATTGCCAATTATTGAAACTCAAGCAGGTGACGTATCTGCATTCGTACCAACGAACGTAATTTCGATTACTGACGGTCAGATCTTCTTAGAAACATCATTATTCAACGCAGGTATTCGTCCTGCTGTGAACGCGGGTATCTCTGTATCTCGTGTTGGTGGTTCTGCTCAAACTAAGATCATCAAAAAATTGTCTGGTGGTATCCGTACTGCTTTAGCACAATACCGTGAATTGGCTGCGTTTGCTCAGTTCGCTTCTGACCTTGACGAAGCAACTCGTAAGCAACTTGAACATGGTCAACGTGTAACTGAGTTAATGAAGCAAAAACAATATGCTCCTTACTCAATTGCTGACCAAGCTGTTTCTGTTTATGCATCTAACGAAGGCTACATGGCTGACGTAGAAGTTAAGAAAATCGTAGACTTTGATGCTGCGTTAATTTCTTACTTCCGCTCAGAATATGCTCCGTTGATGAAACAAATCGATGAAACTGGTGATTACAACAAAGACATCGAAGCAGCAATCAAAGCAGGTATTGAAAGCTTTAAAGCGACTCAAACTTACTAAGTTTAGTTTTAGTTAAGTTTGGTTCACGGATCAACCTTCGGAAGCTCGAAAGAGCTTTCGAATACTAGGTTAAGCGTATGGCAAATTTAAAAGAAATTCGCGCCAAAGTAGCTAGTATCAAGAGCACGCAAAAGATTACTCGCGCGATGCAAATGGTAGCTGCTTCTAAAATGCGTCGTGCGCAAGAGCGCATGGCTCAGGGCCGTCCGTATGCCGATAATATGCGCCGTGTAATTGCTCACTTGGTACAAGCAAACCCTGAATACAAACACCGTTATATGGTTGACCGCCCAGTTAAGCGTGTTGGCTATATCGTAGTGTCTTCAGATCGTGGTTTGGCAGGTGGCTTGAACATTAACTTGTTCAAGAAAGTTGTGCAGCATGTCAAAGCACAACAACAGCAGTCAATTGAAGTTGAATTTGCTTTAATTGGTCAAAAAGCGGTTTCGTTTTTTAAGAATTACGGCGGTAAAGTGCTCGGTGCAACTACCCAACTTGGCGATGCGCCGAGTTTGGAACAGTTAACTGGCTCAGTCCAAGTTATGCTTGATGCATTTGATAAAGGCGAATTAGATCGTATCTATCTCGTATCAAATGGCTTCGTTAATGCAATGACTCAGCAGCCTAAGGTAGAACAACTTGTTCCTTTAGCACCAGCAGAAGAAGGCGATGATCTCAACCGTACTTATGGTTGGGACTATATCTACGAACCAGAAGCAGAAGAATTGTTAAATGGTTTGTTGGTTCGCTATATCGAGTCTATGGTTTATCAAGGTGTGATTGAAAACGTTGCATGTGAGCAGTCAGCTCGTATGGTCGCGATGAAAGCAGCGACAGACAACGCAGGACAATTGATTAAAGACCTACAACTCATTTACAACAAGCTGCGTCAAGCCGCGATTACTCAGGAAATTTCCGAGATCGTTGGCGGTGCCGCTGCCGTTTAACATTATTAAGTTTGAATTGAGGAGACAGCAATGAGTAGCGGTCGTATCATTCAGATCATCGGCGCGGTTATCGACGTCGAGTTTGAGCGCAATAGCGTTCCTAAGATCTATGACGCTCTCCAAGTTGACGGTACTGAAACTACATTAGAAGTTCAGCAACAGCTTGGCGATGGTGTTGTTCGTACCATCGCAATGGGTTCTACAGAAGGTCTTAAACGTGGCCTTAATGTAACTAGCACAAATGCACCGATTTCTGTTCCAGTAGGTCCAGCTACGCTTGGTCGTATTATGGACGTTTTGGGTCGCCCAATTGATGAAGCAGGTCCTGTAGCGACTGAAGAGCGTTTGCCGATTCACCGTCAAGCACCTTCTTATGCTGAACAAGCAGCTTCTACTGATCTTTTAGAAACTGGTATTAAAGTAATTGACTTACTTTGCCCGTTCGCAAAAGGTGGTAAAGTTGGTCTATTCGGTGGTGCTGGTGTTGGTAAAACCGTTAACATGATGGAGTTGATCAACAACATCGCGAAAGCTCACTCAGGTTTATCTGTGTTTGCTGGTGTTGGTGAGCGTACTCGTGAAGGTAACGACTTCTATCACGAAATGAAAGATTCTAACGTTCTTGACAAAGTAGCAATGGTCTACGGTCAGATGAACGAGCCACCAGGTAACCGTTTACGCGTAGCGTTAACTGGTTTGACTATGGCTGAATACTTCCGTGATCAAAAAGACGAAAATGGTAAAGGTCGTGACGTATTATTATTCGTCGACAACATCTACCGTTATACACTTGCAGGTACTGAAGTATCAGCATTGTTAGGTCGTATGCCGTCTGCGGTAGGTTACCAACCTACACTTGCAGAAGAAATGGGTGTTCTTCAAGAGCGTATTACATCTACTAAATCTGGTTCGATCACATCGATCCAAGCAGTATATGTACCTGCCGATGACTTAACAGATCCATCTCCTGCAACTACATTTGCTCACTTAGATGCAACAGTAGTATTGAGCCGTGACATCGCATCTTCTGGTATCTATCCAGCGATCGATCCACTTGACTCAACTTCACGTCAGTTAGACCCATTAGTTGTTGGTCAAGAGCACTATGAAATTGCGCGTGCAGTACAAAACGTATTGCAACGTTATAAAGAGCTTAAAGACATCATCGCAATCTTGGGTATGGATGAATTAGCTGAAGAAGATAAATTGGTTGTTTACCGTGCGCGTAAAATCCAACGTTTCTTCTCTCAACCATTCCACGTAGCTGAAGTGTTTACTGGTGCTCCTGGTAAATTAGTACCGCTTAAAGAAACGATTCGTGGCTTTAAAGGTCTATTAGCTGGTGAATACGATCACATCCCAGAACAAGCGTTCTATATGGTTGGTGGTATTGACGAAGTGATTGCTAAAGCTGAGAAACTCTAATTTAAGGAGATCATCTCATGGCGACTATGCAATGTGATGTCGTAAGTGTTAAAGAGTCTATTTACTCTGGCGCAGTAACGATGTTAATCGCGAAAGGTGCTGGTGGTGAGCTTGGTATTTTGCCAGGACATGCTCCACTTGTAACCTTGCTTCAACCGGGCCCGATTCGTGTTCAGTTGGAAAATGGTACAGAAGAAATCGTCTATGTATCTGGCGGTGTTTTAGAAGTTCAACCTCATGTTGTAACGGTTCTTGCAGATACTGCAATCCGTGCAGACAACTTGGATGAAGCGGCAATTTTAGAAGCACGTAAAAATGCTGAACAATTGCTTGCAAACCAAAAGAGTGATTTGGACTCAGCTGCTGCGTTGGCTGCCTTGGCAGAAACAGCTGCACAGCTTGAAACTATCCGTAAAATCAAAAACCGCGCACTATAATTGCCGGTTTGAGATTGAAAAAGCCACCGTAAGGTGGCTTTTTTTATAAGTTGTTTTTTTAAGATTCAGTTTTTGAATCTGACTTTTCATCTCCTGCCATAATCATGGCAGCAAGCTTCACCATATCCATTTGAATGGTATTAAGCTGTTTTTCAATTTGGTCAAAATTGATTTGATCTAATTTCCCATTGAGTAATGGCATGCTAAGAGCTTGTTGGTTGGCATGTAATAAACTTTGGCGAATATTCTCAATTTCCTGACTTTTGATATCTAAAGTCAAAAGTGCTTGATTTAAACCTTCTAGTTGCTGTTTTAACGTAGTGACAGTAGTTTTTAGTTCATTCTGATTCTTATCTTGGATGGCTTGTTCAACATCAAGCTGGGTATCTTTAAGCTGTTCAACATAGTCACCAGCTTTAAGCTGTAAATTAGCAGCGTCGCGGACCATATAAAAAATATTGCCGCTTTTAAGTTCGGCTTTGTTGGGTGCAATTTCTGCTGCTTGTTGTTCAATGTTCTGGTCAGATGCCTGTTCAGTTATTTCAGTCTTTTCTTGTTCGGTAGCATGGTCTTGTGCCTGATCGCACCCGAGTAAAAGCATGCCTGAGGCAAAAATTACAAAAGGAAGAAATGCGCCCTGTAAAACTTTTTTCATAACTACAAACAACATCAAATAAAGCAAATAGATACTATAGGCATAAAATATGAAGAAAGATTGTATTTTTGCAAACGAACAACACTTTGAGGAGAGCATAAAAAAGAGCGTATAAAACGCCCTTTCGCACATTTTAAAATATTATTTTGCTAACTCTGCTTCAACTGCTTTAACGATTTGTTCATCGTCTGCTGTTAGGTTTGGAGCAAAGCGAGCTACGACTTCGCCATTTTTATTAATTAAAAACTTTTCGAAGTTCCATAAAACTTCTGGAGCAGGGTTGGTTGGAATACCTAAGCCTTCTAAACGCTCACGGAAAGGACCTTCACCAGTACGTTCTGGTTGAGCTGCTGTCAAAGTTTGGTAAAGTGGGTGCTTATCTTCGCCGACTACAGAAACCTTAGAAAATAAAGGGAAATGAACATCATAATTTAATGAACAGAACTGTTGAATTTCTTCATCAGAACCTGGTTCTTGCTCTTTAAAGTTGTTTGCTGGGAAACCTAAAATTTCAAGACCTTGGTCTTTTTTTGCTTGGTAAAGTTTTTCTAAGCCTTCGTATTGTGGAGTTAAACCACATTTAGAAGCAGTATTTACGATAAGTAGAACTTTACCTTTATATTGTTCAAGATCAACCGTTTCGCCTGAAATTGCTTTTACTGGAATGTGATATACAGATTGTGTCATGAGTCTTTCCTAAAGATTGTAATTGATATCAAGTAACGCATTTGTTTTAACTGCTATTGAGGGGTAGTGCAATAATATTCGTGTTCAAAAAAGAAAAAGTTTTTAAAGATAAGCTGAATTCTAGTTATTTCTGATTTGGATCGGTGTTTGCCCAGTGTAACGTTTAAAAAATTCAATAAAACTTGAGCTATGTTGATAACCTAAATCATATGCTAAACGCTTGATAGGCGTCCCTTGACGAATCTGATGAATGGCATAAACAATTTTGGCCCGATTTCTCCATTCGGACAACGAAAGTTGAAGCTCTTGTTGACTCAAACGTAATAAGTGACGATCACTGACCGAAAAGTTCTGAAGCAACTGCTGTAAAGAGTGATTAAAAAGTAATGGATCTGAAAGTTTTTCTAAAATAGGCACTAAAACAGGATGCCGTGTTTGCGGTAAATAATGTGAATATGCAGGGGCTTGTTTAAGTTGATCGAATAAAACTTGTAAAAGATGTTCTAAATATTCAGGTTTTCCAGTTTGTTTTTGCTGTTCGAGAATTTGTAGAACTAAAGTGCGAAAAAAAGGCTGAATACTAAAGCATCGACAGCTATTTCCTAAAATAGAGCATAGGCGAGGGTGCAGTCGAATACAGATATAATGAATTTCATGGTCGATATGGGTGGACTGATGAACAGTTTGAGGGGGAATCCAAAGACCATAGCTAGGTGGAGAAAGATATAGCTGTTCTTCAATCTCCATTTCTAATATGCCATTTAAACTGAAATTAAAATCTCCCCAAAGAGATGCATGAGGACGAACAATATCTTCTTTTTGGTATAGAAATTCATGAACTTCTATACTGTGTAATAATGAAAATTGCTGGTCCTCATTGTTCATCTATATGCTCTGACTCATATTTTAATTTTCACAAGTAGCTTTAGGGTTATTAAGACCTTTCGCTAAGGTAAATGTACTCAGTAAAGCTAGGGCAACGAAGCTTAATACACCATAAATTAAAGTATTTTCATTGAAATGATCAACTACATATCCACCTAATAATGAACCTGTCGCAATCATCACCTGAAACATACCTACAAAAAGCGGCATACCTTTTTCAACTGCATTTGGCGCATGTACAAACATCCAAATATTCGCTGAGGTAGGGAAGGCACCAAATGCAAATCCCCATAACGCGGTTAAGACAATAGCACCAAACTCATGAATCGCAAAAAGAGGAAATCCAAAGAATACGATTGCAAAGCATGTACCCACAAAAGCTAATGTATAACGGACATTTAGATTGCCACTATATCCGGCAAAAGCATTTCCGAAAATACCAGCAATTCCATAGAGCAATAATAATGAACTAATGGTTGTCCCATTAAAACCAGCAACATTTTTAAAGAAAGGTGCTAAATAGCTATAGGCACAAAAGTGAGCGAGTCCGATCAATAAAACAATCAACATGCCACTACGTGCTTTAGGAGTACGTAATAGTGCTGGCAAATCTTTCATGTGAATTGCCGAATCTGGTACAAGTTTAGGTAAAAAGATTAATTGTAAGATTAAAACAACTAAACCAATGCCTGCAGTAATTCCAAAAGCACTACGCCAGCCATAAAACTCGCTTAACCAAGTTCCAATTGGTACACCTAGAACTGTAGCAAAAGTCACACCTGCCATCACGACCGCAGTTGCTTTAGCAATAGGAAGGTGTGAGGGAGCTAATTTTCCACTTAGAGCAATGGCGGTCGCCCAGAAACCACCAATTGAAATACCTAAAATTAAGCGACTTAACAATAAAATATGAAAGTTTTCAGCAAATGCGGTAATGGTATTGGCAATAACCATAATAGCTGTCAGCAAGATAAGCACATAACGCCGATCAAGTTGTTTTACTGATACAGGCAATAGAGGGGCTGCAATTGCTGCCATAATGCCGGGTACGGTAATAATCAGGCCTGCTGTACCTACAGAAATATTTAAATCTGTTGCGACACTATTTAAAACGCCAACGGGTAAAAATTCACTTGTAACTAAGGCAAATGCTGCGATAGAAACGGCCAAAATGGCAAACCAGCTTCCTTGAGTGGAGGTCGTGGGTCGCGCTTTAGAGATAGACGATTGGTCCATAGGAAATCCTTACTTGGCTAAATTTGGAGTAAAGAAAGGCAATTTATTAATTAACTAACGATCATTATGAAAATAAAATAGTTGATAAAAAATCGAACGTCAATTAATTTAATAACGATTGTTATAAAAATAGATGTGATCTTTATGACAAATAGGCATGAAACGAATTTAGCTGTTACAGAAGATACGCTGAAAAAAAAGCGCGGACGTCCTAAATGCTTTGATGAACAAGAGGTTTTGCAAAAAGCAATGTTGCTCTTTTGGGAGCATGGCTATGAAGCAACGTCTATTAGTGATTTAACGCAAGCTTTGGAAATTACAGCACCTAGCCTATATAGTGCTTTTGGTGATAAGGCAGGGCTGTTTTATAAAAGTATTGATTACTATTTGGCTCATGAAGCCTGCCCTATTGAGACCATCTTTTTAGAAGCAAAAACTGCAAAAATTGCGTTTGAGTTATATCTTTATGACAACGTAAAACGACTGGTTCAACCCAATAAACCAGCTGGTTGTATGTTGGTGGTTGCTGCCATGAATTGTTCTGATGCAACTCAAGATGTGCAGCAGAACCTATTAGACAAGCGCATAAAAACCAAAGAAAAATTATTGGAGCGTCTCAAACAAGGTGTTGAGCAGGGTGATTTGCTATCTAATGCTCCTCTACAAGAAATGACGGACTTTTATGCCACTGTCATTCAAGGCCTTACCATTCAGGCAAGAGACGGTGCCAGTACTGATCAATTACATAAAGTTGTAGAACATGCCATGAAAGCTTGGACATTATTCTAAAAAAGATGATGTCTTAAGTTCGATATCAATGTCGGAAATACGATATTTCAATTTATTAAGACATTCTTCAAAATAAAACCATCTTTTGTAGATGGTGTATTGCTATGAGTCAGGTCATGAAATATCACAAATGGGCGTTTATTTTTCCCATTTTGGCAGTATTGATTTGGTCTTTAAATATTGTAGTCACCCGCTATGTCTCGGATTATATCTCTCCGGTAAGCATTAGCTTTTATCGGTGGTTAATCGCTTTTATTATTTTGACTCCATTTATGTTTATGTCTGTGTGGAGACAAAGACGACTAGTAATACCATATTTACCTAAGCTTGCTGTGTTAAGTGCATTTGGGATGGTACTTTATCAAGGCTTAGCTTATACGGCTGCCCATTATACGAGTGCAACCAATATGGGGATTGTGAATGCATTTATTCCCATCTTTACGATCTTTGTTTCGCTTGCCATTTTAAAAGATGTGCCTAATCGCTTTGCAGTTTTTGGCAGTATTCTATCTTTTGCAGGTTTGTTATATGTCATGTCCCAAGGAAATATTAATAAGCTTTTAAGTGGTGGCGGACACCTTGGTGATGCATTGATGATTATTGCCGTATTCTTCTATGCATTTTATGGAGTATTCCTTAAAAAATGGCAGCTGCCTCTACCAATTATGACAAGCTTATATGTTCAGATTGGGTTTTCTGTCATATTTCATATTCCTTTAATTCTCTGGTTTGGACTTGATGCTTTAAATGTTGAAAATGCACCAAGTGCTATTTATGCAGGAGTATTTGCTTCACTCATTGCGCCGTTAGTTTGGATGTTAGCTGTTCAACAACTCGGTCCTAATAGAACCAGTATTTTTATGAACTTGGTACCTGTCTTTACAGCAGTTATTGCAAGTGTCTGGTTGTCTGAGCAGTGGACCATTTATCACACGTTAGGTGGGATTGTTATTTTAATTGGTATCATTATGGCTCAGAAGAAGGTGAGTCCTAAAAAGAGCGAATTAATGCAAGAACAAAACTAAAGTCAGTAAAAAAACTATGGCATATTTTGAAAAAAACTCATAAAAATATGCCAATTTTTTCTTAGTTAAAGTTTTTCTATATGATTTATAAATAGTTTATAAAAATAGGTTGTAATATAAATATTAAAAAAGCCGAGTAAAAATATTAATATAATTTTAATTTATAGGCAAAAAACCGTAAATTCCCTACACTTTTCATGCTTTTTTTAGAGAAATAATATATTTCTCTCATTGAACCTCTTACCACATAATAGCGGCCACTACGAAAGGCGCTCTTTTCTTTGTAAATTACCTTTCGTTCCACAGATATCCAAACCCTCTGGATGTGGTATATACCCATCCTTTTTTATGCTCAGTTATCCCTATATAACTGAGCTTTTTTTTGTTTGAAATTAGGCGCGAATAATCTCTCTGGTAAGAGCGTTAATGATTCGGCTTGGTTGTTGGCTCTGGCCTAAGTCACCATTCAGATAGTTTAATTGTGAACCAAAGTATTGGCAGGCATCCTGTAATGAGTGTGCAGGTTCTTGTCCACTTGGGTTCGCACTAGTCGAGACAATAAAGCCATGAAAAGCATTGCATAATGCCACACATAAAGGATGTGTAGTGACTCGAACAGCGACAAGAGAATGCTCACCTTTAATCCATGAAGGAATATGTTCGCCAGCAGGTAATAGCCAAGTTGTTGCTCTTTCTGAAGGTTGATGATTAGTCCAACAATCAATAATTTCTTGTTGGGTTGTTTGAGGTAGAGAAGTTAGTAGGTGCTCGACTTGGCTAATATGACCTGCTAATAAAATTACACCCTTTTCAATAGGCCTTTGCTTTAGTTCAAGAATCTTTTGAAAAGCTTGCTCATTAAAAGGGTCGCAACCTAGCCCCCAAACTGCCTCAGTTGGATATGCCAAAACTTGACCTTGTTGTAAACATTCGGCTGCTTCGGTAACTGAGGTGGTAATCATGGTAATACTCTTCCTTTCAATCAGACAGAATTGCTATTGTGCGCTCCAATACTAAGAACGACAACGTAAATACAATCCTGATTGTTGCATACATAAACCAAGTAGTTCTAGTTCCATCAGTGAAGAGGTGAGTTCTGCAACAGGCTGAGAGTGATGTAAGACAAGCTGATCAATATTTTGTCCGACCCAGTCTAAAGATTGATAAAGGTTAATTAAATGCTCAGGAATTTCTGGGGTACTAGAAACTACAGCCTCCTCGGTGGAGTTTTGTTGCTGACTTTGCCACTGAGTGGGTAAAGCAAGGTCTTCAATAATTTGTTCAGGATGATCGACTAAAATTGCTCCCTCACGAATAAGTTGATGGCAACCTTGATGAAACTCACTGTAAATATGACCAGGAATGGCAAATACAGTCTTACCTTGTTCGGCAGCTTTGTTCGCAGTGATGAGAGAACCACTTTTTAAGGTAGCTTCTACCACTAACACGCCTAAACTCAAACCGCTAACAATTCGGTTTCTACGTGGGAAATGCTGTTGTAGTGGAGGTGTCCCAGGCAAAAACTCAGTAATAATCGCGCCGTTTTGAGCCAAAATATGTTCTGCAAGTTTTTTATTTTGAGCAGGGTAGGTACTGTCTAAACCAGTTCCTGTTACTGCAATTGTACGTTGATGTGCTGATGCTCCTTGGTGAGCAGCTTCATCAATGCCATATGCCAAGCCACTACTCACATAAAAACCTTTTTCACTTAAGTAATAGGCAAAATCATAAGCAACCTGACGACCATGTGGGCTTGGTTTTCGGCTACCTACAATCGCAATTTGTGGTTGTAATAAGGCTTGTGCCTGACCTTTTCCAAAAATGATAGGTGGGTGATCTGTATAAGGTAATAACTGAGTGGGATAGCCTGAGTCATCTGCCGTTAAAATAAAGTCGGTATATTGCCGGATCTGCTCAGTTAATTTTTCAAACTGAGCTTGACCCTGAGCAGTTTGAAATTCATCTACGCGTTTTAAATGATTAGCATGTAACCCGAGATTGCGCCATTGAGATAATCCAGCAGGTTGGATCGCCTTTTCACAGCTACCAAAATAATCGACAATTTTTTTAAAGCTGACTAAAGAGTGTTGCACCAAATACCACACTTTAAGCGTGTGGTAATGGTGTGAAGAAAGTTGAGTAAGCATTGTAAAAGGTACATCCAGCATTAATCATTAAAGCGGGGTGGCTGAATGCTTGAACCAACTTTAACTGGTAAATCGCTTTCTAATACGTAGGCATAACTCAACTGATCAAAAGTTCTAAAGACCATCAGACTACCAATTTGTTGTCCTGGTAACTGTATTGGTTCTTTGGTTTTAGGATCTCGAATGGTTTCACCTTGTTGTGTAATATCAAAAACTTGTCCTACTTGAATACCTTGTGCCGTACCGCGGTCTAAAGTCACCACACTATTTTTGGCAGCAGTACCAATTGAGCCCATTACACGAATAATTTTGCCGCCGTCCGTCACCTGAGTGGCATCCACCGGATAAAACAAAGTAGGTAAGGTTGCTTCTTCTTCTGGCATCACCCGATCACCACGACGTACTTCAGAATTGTAGCTATCAGTTAACTCAAGCGTGGTAATGTCTTTTTCAGAAGAGATAGCAATCCCTGAGGCAACTTGTTGTAGCTCAATACCTAGACTGTGCTTTTTGCCTTTATTATCGGTGAAATAATAAGGTTCACCTTCACGATAAACTGCATAACGTTGACCATCAATTAAACCTTGTCCGCGCGCATAAATAGTTTGACCTTTTGCCGCCAGTACACGTTGATCGGCAGTACCGACTACATAAGGAGTGTGTTGAATTGCATCGATAGGTAGAATAGTGCTGTGTTCTAACCATTGTTTGATATGCTCAAGAGGAATAACAGGTACGTTATTGTTAAGTGACTCCACACGAACTTGAGGTTGTAAATTTGTCATTTGGCCTGTGTAACGGCGAATAATGCCGACACAGCCATTTCCTTCATCTTTTCCAACCAATGGACGGCCATCTAAACTACACAGCAGTAATCGATCACCAGGATAAATCCAGTGTGGATTTTTGACATGCTGATTATTTGCCCAAATTTCAGGCCAGCGCCAAGGTTTACTCAGAAAGTGACCGGAAATATCCCATAGCGTATCTCCTCGTTTTACAACGTAGACATGTGGTGCATTACTTTTAAGAGAGGGTGGATTATGGTTCGGACTAGCAGCATAAGTCTCTGCTAACGTACTGAATGCAACCCCTGTAAAAAGTGCCAAAGCAAGTAAATGCTTTTTAATCCCCAAAGCATGAAATTGAACCATGCCGTCAAAAACCTTTTTCATTATGATAATTCCTAAAAATTATGCGTGCAGATGCGTTATAATAGGCGGCTAACACACAATTTTTCGATGAAGTATTTCCTTCATTTGGTTTTTCAATCAATGGCATAAGTGAGGACGTCAGTATGGCCTTATTACCTATTTTAAGTTTTCCTGATCCCCGTCTTCGTACCATTGCTAAGCCTGTTGAAGAAGTTACTGATGAAATTCGTCAACTTGCAGCAGATATGCTTGAAACCATGTATGCGGCACCAGGTATTGGTTTAGCAGCTTCTCAGGTCGATCGTCATATTCAGCTTATCGTCATAGATTTGTCTGAATCTAAAGATGACCCTATGGTTTTCATTAACCCCAAAATAACTCCACTGACAGAAGATAAGCAGCAGTACGAAGAAGGCTGCCTATCGGTGCCACAAATATACGACAAAGTTGAGCGCCCGTCACGTGTGAAAATTGAGGCAATTAGCCTTGAAGGTCAAGCATTTGAGTTAGAAGCTGATGGACTTCTCGCTGTTTGTATCCAACATGAAATGGATCACTTAAATGGCAAATTATTTGTGGATTATTTGTCGCCACTTAAACGTCAGCGTGCTCGAGAAAAAGTCGAAAAAGTTGTTCGTCAACGTGAGCGTGAAAAAGTTGCAGTAAAACGTTAAAAATTTCTATTCTTGAAACATTAATGTAGTGTGGATGTGATTTTTGGTTTTTCGTAGTGGTTTACTGCTTGCATGTGCAGCAGTATTTTTACAGGTCGCGGTATTTCTACAGCCGCTATTACCGAAGCAGTATCAAATTG
The DNA here is from genome assembly GCF_014169935.1 of Acinetobacter sp. BEC1-S18-ESBL-01. Lineage (NCBI taxonomy): Bacteria > Pseudomonadati > Pseudomonadota > Gammaproteobacteria > Moraxellales > Moraxellaceae > Acinetobacter > Acinetobacter sp. BEC1-S18-ESBL-01. The sequence goes on along the minus strand of NZ_AP022302.1, from coordinate 3,724,806 downwards.
CTCCGGTCTGTGAAACTATTACCCTCGCTTTGCTTAAACCTAAAGCACAGATGGAAACCATGTCACATGCCATGCATTCACATCATGAACATCATATTGAACAGGCACAAGGCTCTGGGCAACATGATCATCATGATGCAAATCACCAGTGTCAATATTGTACCGTCTATGCCAATCTGGTTTTGCCACCTGAATTTGGCGTAAAAGAAGTTTTAGTCCGCATACAAGTCCGCTTAGTCGCTTATCAACAAGCATTTAGACATATCTACTTTGTACTACAGCGACTTTTTCTACTCCCGCAAGGGCGTGCACCACCTCTATTTGCATAAATAAAAGCAATTTTTTGTTGGGGTCTTAACTGACTTCGATATCACTTTATTTATGTTTTAGAGCGTATAAAAATGCCACATTCTAAATTTTTACTACAACCTTTATGGGTTGCGATGCTTGCTGTCTCTCATTCGGGGCTAGTTTTTGCTAATTCAGAAAAAAATGATGCCGATACCAAAGCGCTTCACTCATTAGCACCTATTGTTGTTACAGCACAACAAGGCAACGATGCAAATGGCTTGATTGTACATGCAGACCCAAAGCAACCGATTCAGCCAGTGCCTGCTACAGATGGTGCAGACTATCTACAAAGTATTATGGGTTTTAACTCAATACAAAGTGGGGGAACGAATGGTGATGTGACATTCCGAGGTATGTTTGGGTCACGCATCAAAATTTTGACAGATGGAACTGAGAACTTAGGTGCTTGTCCAAACCGTATGGATGCTCCAACTTCTTATATTTCACCAGAAAGTTATGATCGTATTTCTGTGATTAAAGGTCCACAAACGGTTCAATATGCCAATACAGGTTCGGCAGCAACAATCCTTTTTGAACGTCAGCCTGAGAAACTTACCTCTGAAAAACCTTATCGTGGGCAAGCAAGTGTCTTATTAGGTTCATATGGACGTATTGACCATAACGTTGAGGCGGCAATTGGTGATGAAAAGAAATATATCCGTTTAAATGCCAATCGTTCAGAATCGAATAGTTATCAAGATGGTGACGGCAATACCGTGCCGTCAGCATGGAAAAAGTGGAATGCTGATGTAGCACTTGGCTTTACTCCAGATGAAAACACGTGGGTCGAACTCACTGGTGGAAAATCTGATGGTGAATCGCTTTATGCTGGACGTTCAATGGATGGATCTCAATTTGCGCGAGAAAGCTTAGGTCTGCGGTTTGAAAAGAAAAATATCACTGACGTCATTAAGAAAATTGAAGGGCAGGTGAACTACAGCTATAACGACCATATTATGGATAACTTTAGTTTGCGCACACCGCCATTAGTTGAAATGAATCATGGTGGTATGACCATGCTGATGCCGAATCCAATGGCAATGCAAGTGACACGCCGCACATTAAACTCACGTTTGGCAATGACTTCTGAATGGAATAAATGGAGTTTGATCACAGGCGTTGACTCTCAGTTTAATAAACATGGCGGTAGCATGTCATCGCCAACAATGCCTTCTATGAATATTCCATATCGTCAAGATATGCGTTTTCAATCATACGGTGCTTTTGGCGAACTCGGCTATCAATGGAACGATTTCAACAAAATGGTTGCAGGTGCACGTTTAGATCGCGTCACAGTTGAAGATGAGCGCGCTGATTCTCAAACAAAAGGCTTTAATACTAAACTTGAAAAGACTTTACCGAGTGCATTTGTCCGTTGGGAAAATCAACATCCTGAGCATGACCTAAAAAGCTATATTGGTTTAGGTTATGTAGAGCGTATGCCTGATTATTGGGAACTTTTCTCGCCTAAACATGGTAATTCGGGCTCAACCAATACTTTTAACGGTGTGAATCCTGAGAAAACATTACAGTTGGATATGGGCTTCCAGCAACAACATGGCGCTTTAAACACATGGGCTTCTGCTTATGCAGGTTTAGTAGATGACTACATTTTAATGAGTTATCACCATCACCCAAGTACAGGAATGGGTGCGCATGAGATGAGTCATGATATTACTGCGGGTGCCAAGAATGTCGATGCAACCATCGCAGGTGCGGAAGCGGGTATTGGATATCAATTCACTGACCGTATTCAGGCAGATTTGAGTGCGATGTATGCATGGGGTAAAAACACCACAGATGACAAACCACTACCTCAAATTTCACCTTTAGAAGGTCGCTTAAATATTCGCTATGTGGCCGACAAATATAATTTTGGTCTGTTGTGGCGAGCGGTTGCTGAGCAAAACCGCGTGAGTCTACATCAGGGTAATATCGTAGGATATGACTTAAAACCAAGTAAAGGTTTCTCGACTCTTTCTCTAAACGGAAGTTACAACCTTCGTAAAGATATCGATGTCTCTGTTGGCATCGATAACGTATTAGATAAGACCTATACCGAACACTTAAATAAAGCAGGTAGTGCAGGGTTTGGATTTGCGAGCGAAGAGCAGTTCAACAATATCGGAAGAAATTACTGGGTTCGTATGAGCATGAAGTTTTAATAAGCCGTAGCGAATGAACTGAAAATATTAATTTAAAGAGAGAAATGAAATGACTGATAAATTATCACCTGAACAGTCTTGGTGGGGATGGAAGTTACTTATTGTGGCTTCTATCTTGAGTGTATTGTTTATGATTATTTTTTACTTGGCCATCAATAATGAGCCTGACTACATGCCAAGTCAAAAAAAGAAGCAGATGACGGAGTCACACGAGCAAATGAATCACGCTGAAATGCACAGTTCATCAGCTCAATAAGTTCCTTAATATTTGAAAATGGAAGTCTAATTAACGGGCTTCCATTTTTGTTTTTAAGTTTTAAAAGTTATTGATGCATACTCGCTAAGGTTTTTGCCTTACCTTGATTCTGATAAAGCGTTAAGCCAAGTTTTTGTATATTACGGCCTGATTTAGATAAAAACTTTTCAACTTTTGGTGAAAGCTTTGCACCATTATAAAGTAGTGAATTACGCACAATTAGATAATAAGCAAACCATGAGGCAGACTGCTGAGGCAATCCGAGTAGTTTCATTCTCTTCTTGCCAATAAAAAATTGGGTAAGTTCTAAATGTTGTCGATAAGCAAGCTTCTGCTGCAGAGGGCGTAAATGCAGATATTTTCTCTCAAAAGGCTCTTTGGATAAGCTTGATCCTAACTCAACACTGCTGTGATCGGAGCGAGGGTGAGCAAACTGCATCCAGTAAAGTAACCTCCAACCCTCAGATTCAGATTGAATAAGCCATTTTTCATCAATACCCATTAACCAGCCAATATAACGCCAAAAATGTAAAAAACTCTTGGCTTTTTGTTTGGTCGGCCATACACCTAAAGCTCTAATACCAAGTAAAACTACACTGCTAAAAGCCAAATTAGTCATTGCTAAATCAAATTGATTAAGAGGAATTCCCCAAACCTCACTATCCCAACGATCAGACTTTTTTAATTGTCGGCGAACGAGTGCATGAATAAAGCGAACATAAATCGTTGACGTAAAACCTGAACTTAGACGGTCAAGTCCTTGAGGTTCAGTAATATCAACCCACCATTTTGTGGTTTCTGCTAAACGAGTACCCGCTTGTTTCTTTAATGCACCCGTTAAAATTAGTGGCTGATTAAACCCCGGATATAAATATCCCGCCATTAAGGATAAATCTCTAAGAATAAAACCATTATTTATTCCTAAATGATGAGTAAATTTAACAGCCTCATCAATTTGACGCTGATCTAACCATTCAGGCTTTTGCTCAATGTAATTAAAGAAATTTTCTAACTCAGTAGGTAGCGGCTCAGATAGGTTATCGCGGCCTTGAAATAATATCTTCTCAAAAATCATTCGGTGACCTTTGGGATCTTCCATAACCCAATCAATCACCTTATCCATTTCAACGTCCCCTTCACAAAGAGCATGTTGTAAAGACACATATTCTTTATAGTTTGGTTGTACAGGTTTTCCGCAACAGATATTTAAAAACTGAGTAAAGAAATTACTGTCTTGCATGTCATTAAAAGAAGCAAGTCGAGTCGGGCTAATCATTTGCATATCGTTACTTACTTATTGAACTGAATAATAAATAGGCTAATATGAATAATTATTCGCATTCAATTCGCATTTAACGAATAAAAAACGATGAGAAAAGCCCCACAGCAAAAGCGTTCAAAAATTATTGTTGACCATATTTTAGAGGCGACACAGCAGTGTATCGCCCAGTATGGATTACTACATACGACGACGCCTAAAATTGCAGAGAAATCTGGCGTAAGTGTTGGGTCGATTTACCAATACTTTGAGAATAAAGATCAAATCATAGAAGAACTATTGCGCCGTAAAAGCGAATTGATGGGGCAACAACTTAAAGAATTAGTTGTGCGACAGGGAAATATTCCTTTAGAACTGCTCATTCCCTTAGCAATAGAGTTGGGATTTAATGCATTAAAAGCCGATCATGGTTTTTTTATAGAAGTGCTGAAACACTGGCATGACTATAGTCATTCGCAAGCTGCTCAGATTTTAGAAAAGCATTTTTTTGAAGTAGGGCTATATACATTCAGTAGAAATCCTCATCAGTGGGACTTCGAACAGGTAAAGTATAAATCCTTTGTAATTATTAATAGTACGCTTTTTACGATGATGCGTTATGTAAGCCAGAACAATTTTCTTATCTCAGAACAACAACTTAAGCGAGAATTATCGAGCATGATACTGGCTTATTTAAGTCAAAAATAAAAAAATAAAATAATTATTAATATAAAACAATAGCTTAATGTATATTGTGGTTTAAAAGTAAACGCTCAAGTCATTAATTTTTAATTTTCGCTTGCAAAGGGGATGAGATGGTCTATAATGCACATCCATCGGCGGTGATGCAGATAGAAACTTGTTGAAAAACAGTTACTTGTGATTAAGTTGATTGCTTTAAGTGATGAATTTGATGGTGAGTTGGTTTGAGAGATGAGTTTTAAAAATATCGAAATTACCTGTTGACTTTTAAGAGATTAAGAGTAATATAGCCGACCTAGCTTGCTGGTGACGAACCAGGAAGAAGATCATTAAGAGAATTGAAGAACAACTTGTGTGGATTTTTACTGATTGATTAATCGAAATAATTTTCATTAATTGATTGGTTTAAATTACTCGAAGTTTATTTGAGCGAAATTTAAGTCAGTAATTGATGAGCCAGAATTGGCACCTTGTCTTTAATAAGGTGCAAAATGATTTTAACTGAAGAGTTTGATCATGGCTCAGATTGAACGCTGGCGGCAGGCTTAACACATGCAAGTCGAGCGGAGAGAGGTAGCTTGCTACTGATCTTAGCGGCGGACGGGTGAGTAATGCTTAGGAATCTGCCTATTAGTGGGGGACAACATTTCGAAAGGAATGCTAATACCGCATACGTCCTACGGGAGAAAGCAGGGGATCTTCGGACCTTGCGCTAATAGATGAGCCTAAGTCGGATTAGCTAGTTGGTGGGGTAAAGGCCTACCAAGGCGACGATCTGTAGCGGGTCTGAGAGGATGATCCGCCACACTGGGACTGAGACACGGCCCAGACTCCTACGGGAGGCAGCAGTGGGGAATATTGGACAATGGGCGCAAGCCTGATCCAGCCATGCCGCGTGTGTGAAGAAGGCCTTATGGTTGTAAAGCACTTTAAGCGAGGAGGAGGCTACTTTAGTTAATACCTAGAGATAGTGGACGTTACTCGCAGAATAAGCACCGGCTAACTCTGTGCCAGCAGCCGCGGTAATACAGAGGGTGCAAGCGTTAATCGGATTTACTGGGCGTAAAGCGCGCGTAGGCGGCTAATTAAGTCAAATGTGAAATCCCCGAGCTTAACTTGGGAATTGCATTCGATACTGGTTAGCTAGAGTGTGGGAGAGGATGGTAGAATTCCAGGTGTAGCGGTGAAATGCGTAGAGATCTGGAGGAATACCGATGGCGAAGGCAGCCATCTGGCCTAACACTGACGCTGAGGTGCGAAAGCATGGGGAGCAAACAGGATTAGATACCCTGGTAGTCCATGCCGTAAACGATGTCTACTAGCCGTTGGGGCCTTTGAGGCTTTAGTGGCGCAGCTAACGCGATAAGTAGACCGCCTGGGGAGTACGGTCGCAAGACTAAAACTCAAATGAATTGACGGGGGCCCGCACAAGCGGTGGAGCATGTGGTTTAATTCGATGCAACGCGAAGAACCTTACCTGGCCTTGACATAGTAAGAACTTTCCAGAGATGGATTGGTGCCTTCGGGAACTTACATACAGGTGCTGCATGGCTGTCGTCAGCTCGTGTCGTGAGATGTTGGGTTAAGTCCCGCAACGAGCGCAACCCTTTTCCTTATTTGCCAGCGAGTAATGTCGGGAACTTTAAGGATACTGCCAGTGACAAACTGGAGGAAGGCGGGGACGACGTCAAGTCATCATGGCCCTTACGGCCAGGGCTACACACGTGCTACAATGGTCGGTACAAAGGGTTGCTACCTAGCGATAGGATGCTAATCTCAAAAAGCCGATCGTAGTCCGGATTGGAGTCTGCAACTCGACTCCATGAAGTCGGAATCGCTAGTAATCGCGGATCAGAATGCCGCGGTGAATACGTTCCCGGGCCTTGTACACACCGCCCGTCACACCATGGGAGTTTGTTGCACCAGAAGTAGCTAGCCTAACTGCAAAGAGGGCGGTTACCACGGTGTGGCCGATGACTGGGGTGAAGTCGTAACAAGGTAGCCGTAGGGGAACCTGCGGCTGGATCACCTCCTTAACGAAAGATTGACGATTGGTAAGAATCCACAACAAGTTGTTCTTCATAGATGTATCTGAGGGTCTGTAGCTCAGTTGGTTAGAGCACACGCTTGATAAGCGTGGGGTCACAAGTTCAAGTCTTGTCAGACCCACCATGACTTTGACTGGTTGAAGTTATAGATAAAAGATACATGACTGATGATGTAAGCTGGGGACTTAGCTTAGTTGGTAGAGCGCCTGCTTTGCACGCAGGAGGTCAGGAGTTCGACTCTCCTAGTCTCCACCAGAACTTAAGAGAAGTTCGGATTACAGAAATTAGTAAATAGAGATTTAGATCTTGGTTTATTAACTTCTGTGATTTAAGTATCACGGTATTAAGCATGACCTGACGAAGGCATGTTTATTCATTAACAGATTGGCAAAATTGAGTCTGAAATAAATTGTTCACTCAAGAGTTTAGATTAAGCAATTAATCTAGATGAATTGAGAACTAGCAAATTAACTGAATCAAGCGTTTTGGTATATGAATTTAGATTGAAGCTGTACAGTGTTTAAGTACACAGACAACAGATAGTAGCGATGAAGAATCGCACGGACAACACTCACTTGTAGGTGTTGACGACTGTTTGGGGTTGTATAGTCAAGTAATTAAGTGCATGTGGTGGATGCCTTGGCAGTCAGAGGCGATGAAAGACGTGATAGCCTGCGAAAAGCTCCGGGGAGGCGGCAAATATCCTTTGATCCGGAGATTTCTGAATGGGGGAACCCACCTACTTTAAGGTAGGTATTGCAACATGAATACATAGTGTTGCAAGGCGAACGAGGGGAAGTGAAACATCTCAGTACCCTTAGGAAAAGAAATCAATTGAGATTCCCTCAGTAGCGGCGAGCGAACGGGGATCAGCCCATTAAGTTATGTGTGTTTTAGTGGAACGCTCTGGGAAGTGCGAACGTAGAGGGTGATATTCCCGTACACGAAAGGGCACACATAATGATGACGAGTAGGGCGAGGCACGTGAAACCTTGTCTGAATATGGGGGGACCATCCTCCAAGGCTAAATACTCCTGACTGACCGATAGTGAACCAGTACCGTGAGGGAAAGGCGAAAAGAACCCCTGTGAGGGGAGTGAAATAGATCCTGAAACCGCATGCATACAAGCAGTGGGAGCACCTTCGTGGTGTGACTGCGTACCTTTTGTATAATGGGTCAGCGACTTATATTCAGTAGCGAGGTTAACCGTATAGGGGAGCCGTAGAGAAATCGAGTCTTAATAGGGCGTTTAGTTGCTGGGTATAGACCCGAAACCAGGCGATCTATCCATGAGCAGGTTGAAGGTTGGGTAACACTAACTGGAGGACCGAACCCACTGTCGTTGAAAAGCCAGGGGATGACTTGTGGATAGGGGTGAAAGGCTAATCAAGCCTGGTGATAGCTGGTTCTCCCCGAAAGCTATTTAGGTAGCGCCTCGGACGAATACCATAGGGGGTAGAGCACTGTTTCGGCTAGGGGGTCATCCCGACTTACCAAACCGATGCAAACTCCGAATACCTATGAGTACTATCCGGGAGACAGACTGCGGGTGCTAACGTCCGTAGTCAAGAGGAAAACAATCCAGACCGCCAGCTAAGGCCCCAAAATCATAGTTAAGTGGGAAACGATGTGGGAAGGCATAGACAGCTAGGAGGTTGGCTTAGAAGCAGCCACCCTTTAAAGAAAGCGTAATAGCTCACTAGTCGAGTCGGCCTGCGCGGAAGATGTAACGGGGCTAAAATTATGTGCCGAAGCTGCGGATTTGACATTAGTCAAGTGGTAGGGGAGCGTTCTGTAAGCCGATGAAGGTGTATTGAGAAGTATGCTGGAGGTATCAGAAGTGCGAATGCTGACGTGAGTAACGACAAAACGGGTGAAAAACCCGTTCGCCGAAAGACCAAGGGTTCCAGTCCAACGTTAATCGGGGCTGGGTGAGTCGACCCCTAAGGCGAGGCCGAAAGGCGTAGTCGATGGGAAATTGGTTAATATTCCAATACTTCTGTGTAATGCGATGAGAGGACGGAGAAGGTTAAGTCAGCCTGGCGTTGGTTGTCCAGGTGGAAGGATGTAGGTATGTATCTTAGGCAAATCCGGGGTACTCTATACTGAGATCCGATAGCAAGCTGTACTTGTACAGTGAAGTGGCTGATACCATGCTTCCAGGAAAAGTCTCTAAGCTTCAGTTACACAGGAATCGTACCCGAAACCGACACAGGTGGTCAGGTCGAGTAGACCAAGGCGCTTGAGAGAACTCTGCTGAAGGAACTAGGCAAAATGGTACCGTAACTTCGGGAGAAGGTACGCTGTTGTTGGTGATGGAACTTGCTTCCTGAGCTGACGACAGCCGCAGAAACCAGGCCGCTGCAACTGTTTATTAAAAACATAGCACTCTGCAAACACGAAAGTGGACGTATAGGGTGTGATGCCTGCCCGGTGCTGGAAGGTTAATTGATGGGGTTAGCGTAAGCGAAGCTCTTGATCGAAGCCCCAGTAAACGGCGGCCGTAACTATAACGGTCCTAAGGTAGCGAAATTCCTTGTCGGGTAAGTTCCGACCTGCACGAATGGCATAATGATGGCGGCGCTGTCTCCAGCAGAGGCTCAGTGAAATCGAAATCGCTGTGAAGATGCAGTGTACCCGCGGCTAGACGGAAAGACCCCGTGAACCTTTACTGCAGCTTGACACTGAACTTTGACCTTACTTGTGTAGGATAGGTGGGAGGCTTTGAAGTTGGAACGCTAGTTCCAATGGAGCCGTCCTTGAAATACCACCCTGGTAATGTTGAGGTTCTAACTCTGTCCCGTTATCCGGGACGAGGACCGTGTCTGGTGGGTAGTTTGACTGGGGCGGTCTCCTCCTAAAGAGTAACGGAGGAGTACGAAGGTGCGCTCAGCGTGGTCGGAAATCACGCGTAGAGTATAAAGGCAAAAGCGCGCTTAACTGCGAGACCCACAAGTCGAGCAGGTACGAAAGTAGGTCTTAGTGATCCGGTGGTTCTGTATGGAAGGGCCATCGCTCAACGGATAAAAGGTACTCTGGGGATAACAGGCTGATACCGCCCAAGAGTTCATATCGACGGCGGTGTTTGGCACCTCGATGTCGGCTCATCTCATCCTGGGGCTGAAGCAGGTCCCAAGGGTATGGCTGTTCGCCATTTAAAGAGGTACGCGAGCTGGGTTTAGAACGTCGTGAGACAGTTCGGTCCCTATCTACCGTGGGCGCTGGAAATTTGAGAGGATCTGCTCCTAGTACGAGAGGACCAGAGTGGACGAACCTCTGGTGTACCGGTTGTGACGCCAGTCGCATCGCCGGGTAGCTATGTTCGGAAGGGATAACCGCTGAAAGCATCTAAGCGGGAAGCCTACCTCAAGATAAGATTTCCCTAGGAATTTATTCCTCTAAAGAGCCGTTCGAGACTAGGACGTTGATAGGTTGGATGTGGAAGCATAGTGATATGTGAAGCTGACCAATACTAATTGCTCGTGAGGCTTGACTATACAACACCCAAGCAGTTGTATATGAAGCATCAATCGATTCATAAACATGCAAAGCAACTTGATTTAGTTATACTACTAGCTAAAATGAACAACGAAAAATCAGATTCAATCAGCCCATCTGTCAAGATTTGGAAAACGCAACGTATCACACAGTGAATAAAACGAAGCAAGTATCCATACCAGTTGTGCTGGCGACCATAGCAAGAGTGAACCACCTGATCCCTTCCCGAACTCAGAAGTGAAACCTCTTAGCGCTGATGGTAGTGTGGGGTTACCCATGTGAGAGTAAGTCATCGCCAGCTCATTATTCCAAACACCCCCGTTCTAACGAATGGGGGTGTTTCTTTATGTGCGGAATTTATACCTATAATTCTTTATATGATTATAATGGAAGAAATTCATATCAAGTCTAATAAGGATATAACATGTCTACCGATCAACAATTCCCAACACCCAATAATTTAGGTATCGCAGTTTATTCAAATAATGCAGAAGCTATTGGTAATACTCCTTTAGTTCGCATCAACCGTTTAATTAAAACTGGTGCAACTGTATTAGCGAAAGTAGAAAGTCGTAATCCTGCCTTTTCTGTGAAATGCCGTATTGGGGCTGCACTTATTGCAGATGCAGAAAAAAGAGGTGTGTTGAAAGAAGGCATGCATATAGTTGAACCAACTAGTGGTAATACAGGGATTGCATTGGCTTTTGTTGCGGCGGCGAAGGGTTATCCAATTACTTTGACTATGCCAGCCAGTATGAGTCTTGAACGCAGAAAAGTATTAAAAGCTTTAGGTGCTAATTTAGTTCTAACTGAACCGGCGAAAGGGATGAAAGGTGCGGTTGATGAAGCGGTACGATTAGCAACTGAGCAGCCAGATGTTTATTTTTTACCTCAACAATTCGAAAACCCAGCCAATCCACAAATTCATGTGGACACAACTGGCCCAGAAATTTGGCAAGCAACAGGTGGGCAGGTTGATATTTTAGTTGCTGGCGTAGGTACTGGAGGTACGATAACGGGTATTTCTCGTTATTTTGAACAGGTCCAAAATAAGCCATTGTACTCAGTAGCAGTTGAACCTGCTGAGTCTCCAATTATTACTCAAACTAAAAATGGTGAAAGTATTACGCCTGCACCCCATAAAATTCAGGGGATTGGTGCAAACTTTATTCCAAAAAATCTTGATTTAGATTTGGTTGATGAAGTCTTACCAGTGAGTAGTGAAGAAGCAATTCAATGGGCGAGAAACTGTGCAACTCAAGAAGGTATTTTGGTAGGTATCTCAAGTGGAGCTGCCTTGGCTGCTGCAGCTAAAATTGCAGAGCGTCCTGAAAACGCTGGTAAAACAATAGTTGTTATTCTTCCTGATAGCGGGGAACGATATTTATCTTCTGTTTTATTTGAAGGTTTATTTGACGAATAAAATTAACTATGTAAAAAAGCCCATTAATAGATGGGCTTTTTTTATTTGATCTTAATTTATAATGCACTTTTTAAAGTTTTCTGATGACGTTTCACAGATCGAGCATATTTTTTTGCTTTGTGTCGTGTCCAGAAGCTTCGCTCATATCCAGTTGGTCCCACATTATAATAAGCTGTTGCCTTGAACCAACTATCAGCTGACTGATAATAGTGATTTAAGATATAAGCACCACATTGAATATTAGTGGTTTCATCATATAAATTCCCCGCACAAGTTTGTTGCCAATAACTTGGAATAATTTGAGTTAAACCGACGGCGCCAGTAGGAGAGCGAGCATTACTATTGTAACTAGACTCTTGCCTGATGACTGCTGCGAGTAAAAGAGGGGGGACATTATATTGGTCAGCACTTTGAATAATCATTGGAGATAGCCGATTGGCTGTGCTCGCTGGAACAGAATAAGCTTTTTGTAAGCCAGACGAGAGTTTATTTGAGCGCCAAGAAAATGAACCACTATTCGGCCCTAAGCTTGTACACCCTGTCATTATTGTCATCAATGCAATAATAAAAAATTTGAGGCTAAGGCGGTGTAATTCTGATGGTTCAAAATGATCTTGAGCTAAAGATGAGGTAAGCAAAATACAAAACCAATAATCAAATTTCAAATGAAATGATGGTATTCAGCCGTACTTATCGGATCAATATAAGTTCTGTTGCTCAGCACATCTAGAAAGTAAGAATTTTGTATAATTAAAATGAAAAAACCCCGACATCCTGTCGAGGTTTCTTCGTATTCAGCTTTATGTAGCTAACTCCTGTCAACTACCGCTTCCTGCGTTCTTATTCTTCTTCAATGAGACATCCTGTCTCTCTATGATTTATATACTATGAAAAAATACTAAAGCTGAATATCCGCAAATCACCGCAAGTTTTGTACGTTTTAACTTACAGGCGTATTTTTTCAACTTTCTTAAATATGATGTCGACTAATTTCTGGGCTATAGGAGCACAAATCAATACACTTGGGAAAGCTAATATCCATGCAATGATCCAAGCCGATAACCATAATGAAACAAAGTGATGATTTAGCCCTACAGCCTTGAAAGTTGAAATACCTGAAACTATAAAAGACATCATTCCTGATAAAATTAAGAGGAATAAAAGTTTCTGTGCTTTCATGGCCTTATATTCCTTGATAAGCATTTAAGGTCAATGCAAAATTTTCTCCAAATTGTTGAGCAGTTTTAATATCTCCTTCATCAAAACCATCTGCATTACTGCCATGTTCAGCTTGAGCCATTAAGCCTGACCATGAACCGAGACGATTGGCTGCTTGCGTATAAGGAATGCCTTGGTGCTGTTCAGGCATGATTGGATTACCGACCCATAACATGCCATGTTGCATACAAAAGGTAAAAATTGAAATTAGTGTGGATTGTTTATCACCAGCAGGTAGAGATGAAACGGTAAATCCAGCCGCTAATTTTCCTTTAAAACTTTGTTTTTTCCATAATGGACCAGTTGCATCCATGAGTTGTTTTAACTTGGAAGATACACCACCTAAATAAGTGGGGGAGCCCCAAATTAAGCCGTCATATTGGATGAGAATTTCTGGGCTGTTGATAATATCTTCAGTATTGAGTAAATCTGCTTTCATATTTTTATGGCTCAAAATACCAGTTTGAATTTGCTGAGCAATAAATTGCGTATGACCTTGGCGGCTATGGTAAATGATGGCAACAGTCTTCATGAGCAGTCTCCTTTTTATTTAAATTTGAAATAGTTTTGCAGTGAGATATAAGCCACAACCAAAAACACTATGGTTCATTAAACTTTTTAGACAGTTCAAAAAAGGATGGGGTGTTTTTGATGAAGCAAAGCCACTACCCATCGCAGGTTGCATAATAAAAAATGGAATGAGGACGGTGACTACACCAAACATTAGTGCTGAATAAAAATGAGGTTGGCTAAGCCAAGTTGAACCAATAATGAAAAGAAAACTCAATGCAAAGATAATCCCAACACTATAGTGAGCAATCCAACCCAATAAATATTCACCCTTAATTTGTGGGCTTTTTGCAATAGATTGATGGATGAGTTTCCCTTGAAATATCCAACCAACCCAGCGGCCGAGGAAGGCAAAATTTAAGGTCGGAATTTTGAACATCTTTAATATTAATAGCCATATATCCATAACGACGGTTGCACCAATACCAAGACATAAAGCTTGAAAGAACAACGTAGAGGTATGCATTTTTACACCTTGCTTTTATACGTATGAAACGTGATAAATTTATTGTGCAAGTTCAAGTTCACTTGAAGTCAAGAGGCTATTATGGATATCGGTGAAGTTGCTAAAAAGGCAAAAGTCACAACTGCAACGCTACGCTTTTATGAAGAGAAGGGATTAATTAAATCGATAGGGCGGCAAGGCTTACGTCGACAATATGGCAAGCAGGTCATTGATCAATTGGCATTAATCTCTTTAGGTCGTGCTGCGGGTTTTTCTTTAAATGAGATTGCTGCAATGTTTGGACAAGATGGTAAGCCTGAACTTGATCGGCAAAAATTAAAAGATAAAGCTGAACAATTAGAGCAAATGGCAAAACGATTGCATTTTATCAGCCAAGGATTAGAACATGCTGCTGTATGTCCTGCTGAAAATCATATGGAATGTCCAACTTTCCAAAAATTTTTAAAAGCAGCAATTGCTGGAGAATATCAGCCAACAAAACTTTAATCAGTTCTTAGCGAAGAGGTCGAATTTTTGAGGTTGTATTAAATAGTTAGTCTTGTCATATTTTCGCCATAAAGATTTCATCTTTTTGAAGTAAAAACTTCATATAAGCTTGATTAAATTTGCTTAATTTTTTACCAACTGTATAAAACCATGAGCAAAAAAACTTTAGCAGTATTATTATGCTGCGCCAGTTTAGGATTGGCAGCATGTAATGATGATAACGACCAAGAACAAACTTCACCCTCTGAAAACGTTACCGAACCAACCTTAATTTCTTTTGCTAAGTTACCTGTAGAAACTTATGCTGCTGGTCCAGACTCTGGTGCCTATGTAAAAGGTGCAAATGGAATTTATCCTCCATTTAAAGGTCAGCCTGTACAGGGGTTTTCTGCTGCATTAAAAAATGAAGATGGCAGTTATATGGCAATGGCCGATAATGGTTTTGGAACTCAAGATAATTCAGCAGACTTTTTACTTCGTATTTATAAAATAAAGCCTGATTTCAAAACTAAAGCTAAAGGCACGAGCCAAGTTACTGTACAAAGCTTTATCCAACTGCGTGATCCGAATAAATTAATTCCATTTAATATCATCAATGGTAATACACCTGAGCGTTTATTAACGGGTGCTGATTTTGACCCAGAGTCGATGCAGCGTACTAGTGACGGGACCTACTGGATTGGAGATGAATTTGGTCCATATTTACTCCATTTCTCAGCAGATGGCGTGTTATTAGATGCACCGATTGCTCTGCCAAATCCGTTAAATCCGACTCAAGAATTACGTTCACCACAAAATCAGTTTAATAAAGCGCAAATTAATTTTGTAGAACCTCTAGTTCAACAAAGTGGTGGTTTTGAAGGAATGGCGATTTCGCCAGATGGGCAGTATCTTTACCCTCTTATAGAAAAGCCAATTAAATCAATTCGAGAAACAGAAAGACAATTATTGATTTCTCAATTTGATGTGAAGAAAAAAGCGTATACAGGAAAATATTATTGGTTCCAGTTAGATAGTAAGGCAACCAATATTGGTGACTTCCAACTCTTTAATGATAAAGAAGGCATTATTATTGAACGTGATGCAACTCAGAATAATTTAGGCGGCTATAAAAAATTAATTCGTATCAAATTAAATGAGTCAGGCCAGCTAGTCGGCCGTGAAGATTTGGTTGATTTAATTAAAATTGCTAACCCGAATATGTTGTATGGCGTAGCTAGAGAGGGTGATATTGGTACGGGACAGGTTTTTGCTTTCCCATTTGAAACCATTGAAGATGTAATTATTGAAAACGGTACAACGTTGACGGTTTTCAATGATAATAACTTCCCTGGTTCGACAGGACGTAACGCAAAACTGGCTGACGATAACGAGATTATTCAAATTCGTTTGCCAAAAGCTTTGTTCTAAGCTTTATAAATAAAAATTAAAACTGCGGCGGATTTTGGTCCGCCGTATTTATTACAAGAATAAAATATTGAGTAAAGTTTAATCAAATTAATTTCTATATCGTTGTTTTCGCATGTTTTATAAACAGGGAAAATGAATGAAATTCATGTTAAAATGATCGGCTTTCATCTTTAGATGTCTCTCCTTCATCTGCTAGCCGAGATTCGCAAGCCATGTCTACTGCCTACACCATGCAAACTGCGCCCAAAGCGCTGTTTGATTACGACAAATATTGGGCGTCGTGTTTTGAACCAGCGCCATTTTTGCCGATGTCACGAGAAGAAATGGACCAACTCGGCTGGGATGCGTGTGACTTTATTTTAGTCTGTGGTGATGCTTATATCGACCACCCATCATTTGTATCGGGTGTGATTGGACGTGTGCTTGAGGCACAAGGTTTCCGTGTCGGAATTATTGCGCAGCCAGACTGGACCAATGTTGAAAGCTTCCGCGTTTTAGGTAAGCCAACGATTGCTTGGGGTGTAACCGCAGGTAATATGGATTCGATGATTAACCGTTATACGGCAGATCGTAAAATTCGTTCGGATGATGCATATTCTCCAAACAATGAACCGAATAAACGTCCTGACCGCGCAGCAACAGTTTATTGCCAACGTTGTCGAGAAGCATTCCCAGACGTACCAGTGTTATTGGGTGGTATTGAAGGCAGTTTACGCCGTATCGCACACTACGATTATTGGTCAGATAAAGTCCGTCGTTCGATTTTGATGGACTCAAAAGCCGATTTGCTCATGTACGGTAATGGTGAGCGTGCCATTATTGATGTGATGCATCGTTTGGCGAAAGGTGAAAAAATCCACGAGATTACTGATGTTCGTGGTACGGCATTTATTATTAATAAACATAACAAAGCATCAAAAGCAAAGTTTGTTGAAGTTGCGAGTAATGATGTAGATACGGTTGGGCGTGTTGATCCAATTATTAACCCATATGTCATGACAGAAGATATTGATGGCTGTGAGGTTGAAAAAGAAAAGGGTAACTCTTTAGCTCAGTATCAAAATTTCCAAAAAGAGATTGTTGCAAATCCGATTGTGCGTGAAGGCGACAAACTAGATGACGACACTCAAATCGTTCAATTAAAGCTAGCACCGTCAAAAGCAATTAAACACAAGTTACCTCCACGCGAGTTAGCGGTAATTCGTTTACCTTCTTTTGAAGAAGTGGCGAATGATCACGTGCTTTACGCGCATGCAAACCGTATTTTGCACCTTGAAACTAATCCAGGTAATGCTCGTGCGTTGGTGCAACGCCATGGTGAACGAGATGTGTGGATTAACCCACCTCCAATTCCTCTAACTACAGAGGAAATGGATTATGTGTTTGATCTTCCATATGCACGTTTGCCACATCCTACTTATGGTGATGCGCGTTTCCCTGCATTTGATATGATCAAATTCTCGGTCAACATTATGCGTGGCTGTTTTGGTGGTTGTACATTCTGTTCAATTACAGAACATGAAGGGCGTATTATTCAAAACCGTTCGGAAGATTCGATCTTACGTGAGATTGAAAAAATCCGTGATACAGCACCAAACTTCACAGGCATTATTTCAGATTTAGGTGGCCCAACAGCAAACATGTACCGTTTGCACTGTAAAGATCCTGAAATTGAGAAAAACTGTCGTAAACCTTCTTGTGTTTATCCGGGTGTTTGTCAAAACTTACATACCGATCACGCGCCATTAGTGCAGCTTTACCGTAAAGCGCGCGCTATTAAAGGTGTGAAGAAGATTCTAATTGGTTCTGGTCTGCGCTATGACCTTGCGGTACTCAACCCTGAATATGTCAAAGAGCTAGTACAACACCATGTTGGTGGTTATTTAAAAATTGCTCCTGAACATACCGAACAAGGCCCGTTATCTAAAATGATGAAACCAGGTATTGGTACGTATGATCGTTTCAAGCAAATGTTTGACCGTTTCAGTAAAGAAGCAGGAAAAGAGCAATATTTAATTCCTTACTTTATTGCTGCGCATCCGGGTACTTCAGATTATGACATGATGCACCTTGCAATTTGGTTGAAAAAGAACGGTTTCCGTGCTGATCAGGTACAGACTTTCTATCCATCACCAATGGCAACTGCAACAACCATGTATTATTCGGGTAAAAACCCGCTTGCTAAAGTAGCTCGATATACTGAAAAAGTTGATATTGTAAAAGGTGAAAAACGCCGTCGTCTGCATAAAGCTTTCTTGCGTTACCATGATCCAAACAACTGGCCATTACTTCGTGAGGCCCTAAAAGAGATGGGGCGCGCAGATTTAATTGGTAATTCGAAGCAGCATTTAATTCCGACTTATCAGCCAAAAGGCACAGAAGGGGAATATAAGTCTGCTCGTAAGAAAAATTCGTCTACAGCAGGCGATTCGGTTAAACGAAATAATCAGCAAACGAATAATCATTCGAATCAAAAGCGTCCACAAAAAGGACAGGTTCTAACGCAACATAATGGTTTACCTCCTCGTGAAACAGGAGAAAAAAGACCGTTTGGTGGGAAAAGTAAACCTAAATCTAAAGTTCGTGGATAATGATAAAACAGGCTCTTAAATAGAGCCTGTTTTGTTTTTTATGACTCTATTTAAATCGTATAATGAGATTTTTGAGGATTTAAAGTACAAAAAACGTAACGAATAATGATAAATAGCCAAAATCTGACGAGCTGCACTTGATTGTTATTGATTCTATGATTATAAATATTGTGAGGGTGGCTAAATTTAAGCCAAGCTTGATAACTACAAGTGAAATTACTAAGTGAACCTTTTAAAAAACGGCTGTGTCGTTATCAATTAAAACAAAGTGTGATCTAGCAAAATCATTATAAAAAACTTAAAGGATTAGGCCCATGTATTATTTAATTACGATCTTATTATTATTTTTAGTTGTTGTTATGGCAGTGAAAAGTCTGTCACGAAGGCATCAACATGATAGTGCTTTAAAGCGCCGTGCAGTGTTAACTAGCCATGAGCAAATGACCTTAACCAGATTACAAACTGTTTTGCCCAAATTTACAGTATTAGCGCATGTATCTTTTGATGCACTTTTAACTACAAAATACGCGCATACACGTCGTAAATATCAAAATATGTCAGCTGATTTTGTTGTGCTTGATCAAAATTATCAGGTAGTTGTAGTTGTTGTTCTAGGGGAAAACGGTTTACGTCGAGCGCATCAACAATATGAGCGTCGCCTATTACAATTGGCTGGCTATCGTGTGCTTCATTATAGTAGTGTGCCTGATTATCATGACTTAAGAAGAGACTTATTGAGTCCTGAATCAGAATTAGCAACTTTACATGCGACACCCCAGCTAGAAAGAATGTCAAACGCTTTTGTGAAGCCTTAAAAATTCGACATTAGCAGAATTGATCTGAGAGCTCATTTAAGAAGATTTGAATAAAATGCTGAAATTCAAAATTTTAAAATTACTAAAAAATTGAGCAATATCACCCAAGATATTGCTCAATTTTACATAGATTTATAATTATAAAAATTATGGAAGTACCGCAACAACCGTCATTTCTACAAGTACATCTGGTGCATAGAGTTTTGATTCTACACATGTACGTGCTGGTGGGTTCCCTTCGCTAATCCATACATCCCAAACCGCATTCATAGCTGCATAATCTTTTTCAATATCTTTTAGGAAAATCATGACAGAAAGGATATGGGTTTTATCTGTTCCAGCTTCTGCTAATAGACGATCAATATTATTTAAAGTTTGTTGAGTCTGCCCTGTGACATCTGCGCTTGTATCATCGGCGAGTTGCCCAGCTAGGTGTACTAAATTACCTGAAATCGCAACTTCGCAATAGCGTGAAGTAACGTGTAAACGCTTTACCGTCATAAAAATGCTCTAAGGTGGCTTTATTTAATAGTTTTGATTTTATGAAGAGTTGCTAGGTCGGTGCAAGCAAGTAGAAAAGAATTTCAGTAGATTATTGTGAGGAAGGGATATCTAAGCCATGTATCAGAAGAGCCCTGCAATATTCGGATTTGGTCGTCACGCCAATCACAGGACGATATGCCGAAAGTAAAGGTTGCTTTGGCATGTTGCAAATACATGGGTAATGAATATGCGTGGATTAGGTTACTCTAAAGTTTCAGTAAAAGGGAGTCTATTTTGTTTAAAAGTTGCTCTTTTGAGTGAAAAGTAGTCAATTACCAGAGGCTAAGCTGGAAGTCATCCGCTTGGGTTTGTAATTGATAAACTCCTATACCAATTAAGCGAAACTGAAAATGTTCAGGAATCTGCATTTCATTTAATAATAAAAATAAAACTTGGATTAAGTCCTGTAGCGACTGGATCGGTCTTTTAAAGCTTTTACTATGTTGTAGAGTCTGAAAATTCTTGAGTTTAAGTTTGATATTCACACCACGTGCATTGAGCTGTTTTTTCTCTAGTGTTTGCCACACTTTTTCGGCTAATCCCTGCCAATAGGGCTGACATTGAGCCAAAGTAAAATCACTGTCAAAAGTTGTCTCTTTCGAAATTTGTTGGCGAGCTCTTTCAGCTTGAACAGGTCTATGGTCAATGCCCTGAGCATATAGATAGAGTTGTTGTCCATATTTACCGAAGTGGTGAACCAAAACAGCTTCTTCAATTTTCTGTAAATCACCTAAGGTATGTAGCTGAAGCTGTTGTAATTTTTCCTGAGTGACTTTGCCCACACCAGGAATCTTTTTAAGCGGAAGGTCTTGAATAAAAGTAGCAACTTGCGAAGGTTTGATTACACATAAACCATTAGGTTTGTTCCAATCCGAAGCAATTTTTGCCAAAAACTTATTTGGTGCTACACCAGCCGATGCAGTAAGCCCAGTTAATCTAAAAATATCTTCCCGAATATGCATGGCAACTTCAGTTGCACTCGCAATCTGTTTTAGGTTTTCAGTGACATCTAAATAAGCTTCATCCAAAGATAAAGGTTCAATAAGTAGCGTATATTGCTGAAAGATCGAGTGAATTTGAGCGGAAACCGTACGGTATTTTTCAAAATTTGGTTCAATAATGACAACTTGAGGACATAGTTTTCTTGCCTGACTCATCGACATGGCAGAACGCAAACCAAATTCACGGGCAGGGTAGGAGGCAGCAGCAATCACAGCTCGCGGATGATGCGAAGAAATAACGACGGGAAGATGCTTTAGATCAGGACGCTCTCGCAATTCGACCGATGCATAGAAGGCATCCATATCGATATGAATGATTTTGCGCATATTATTGTGCTTTCACGATGCCTTGCTGCTGTAAAAAATGATGCCATTCTTTGACTGAACCCTTATAAACATTTAAGTCTACTGGTTTTGTCATGCCTTCAATTTTACCTTGATTACTATGCTGCCAAAAGAGCCATTTTCTTTTGTCTTTTAGCTCAGGTTTTCCTTCGTAATCTCTGACCCAAAGCGGTGTATCAGGGAAACTTCCTATTAATACAATGTGGTAAAAAGTTTTGGAAATATAAAAGATAGGCTGTTTGCCATAATGCTGTTTTAGGCGGTCATGCATGATGCCTATTTCTTTAAGTAATTGTTCTTTGGTGTGCGCATTAATACAGTTACCGTCATATTCTAGATCGATAACAGGAGGAAGGGCATCGGCTTTGTTGGGTACAGCCGCAATAAAGTTATCTGCTTGCGTTTTACCATCACGGCATAGACGATAAAAGTGATAAGCGCCTACATGAAACCCATGTTCACGTGCTTTGAGCCAATTTTCCTGAAATTTTGAATCTTTGTAATCGCCGCCTTCAGTCGCTTTTAAATAGACGAATTGGAATTTTTCCGGTGATATTTTTTTCCAGTTAATATCACCTTGATGATGAGAAACATCGAACCCTTGCACCGGATAATCCTGCGCAACAGCTTTTTGTTGATAGAACAGACCAAAATAAGCTAAGACTCCCATAACACAAGCTAAGCCAATTCCGATTAGGGTATTGTGCCGTGATGTGAAAAAAGTTTTAGCCAGTTTGCTCATTCAAAACTCGTTAAAATTTGAAGTCGTCATCATAGCGTGATTCGCGAGCGAGAAACCATGCTAAAAATGCAACTGCTTATACAGGCGTATCCTTTGGAATTTGCCAGAAAATAAATGCAGTAATGACATTGATACAACCGAGACAAATGAGAGTGACATGAAACGCTGTTGTCACGTGGTCTGCACCATAATAATTAGTAAAGATATTGATGAGTGTGCCTGCTAGCGCCACACCAATACTCATTGATAGCATCATGATCATCGACAAGAAACTATTACCGCTACTCGCATCTTGTTGAGGTAAGTCTTTCAAGGTTAATGTATTCATGCCAACAAATTGCAGTGAATTTAATGTGCCAAACAAGAAAAAGTGCAAGGCTCTAAACCAAGTTGGAGTATCGACGGTCATGATTGCAAAAGAGGCAATACACAGCCCAACTAATGTGGTGTTAATGAGTAAAAAACGTCGGTAGCCAATTTTTTGAATAATAGGCCTGACAATTGGCTTTGAAAATAATGAGCCCAAGACTAAGGGAATCATCATTAAACCTGCAATAAATGGTTCAAAACCAAAAGCAACTTGTAGCATGAGTGGTAAAACAAAAGGTAAAGCGTTACCACCAAAGCGGGCAAAGAAATTACCTAAAATACCAATTGCGTAAATTTTGTTTCTAAAGAGTCGGCTACGAAATAATGCATTTTGATGAGTATGTGAATGATAGGCATACCATAGTGTTGCGATTATTCCGATGACTAATAATGAAATACTAAACCATTTTGAATATTCAGGTGAGGCTAGATGTTCGATCCCTAAAGACCATCCAATCATAGCCACGACTAATAAGATGAAGCCACCCAAATCGAATGTTTTGACTGAAGGTTCTTTTACATTTGGCATGACTTTTAGTGTCATTAATATGCCAAGTATGCCCATAGGAATATTGATAAGAAAAATCCAGTGCCAAGTTGCAACTTCAACCAACCATCCGCCCAAAGTTGGACCAGCCAAAGGCCCGAGTAAACCCGCAAGGCTCATTAAGCTCATCGCAGCTAAGAACTGAGTTCGAGGAATAATTTTTAAAAGTGATAATCGGCCAACAGGGAGTAATAAGGCGCCGCCTATGCCTTGGATGACCCGGAAAAATAACAGCTGATTGAGACTCTGAGAAAGACCACAACCTAAAGAAGCCAGAGTAAAAATTACGATTGCCGACAAGAAAATATTTCTGACACCAAAGCGGTCTGCCAACCAGCCACTTAGAGGAATACAGGCAGCAACCGATAATACATAGGCCACCACTACGCTGTGCATGCGTAAAGGATCTTCATTTAGATGATGAGCCATCGCAGGAATAGCAGTATTTACAATGGTTGTGTCCAAGGCCTGCATAAAAAAGCCAATAGAAACCAAAAGAACGAGTAGTCGATATTCGGGTTGCAAAGCTTGGTGTGTCGGCGTGGCATTCATAACATTTGAAAATTAACGTTTTGATCTAGTGTAAAACAAATTGAATTTAAAAGAAGTAAGCCAATGTTGAATACCCCTTTACTAAATCTAAGTTCTTTTGAAGGTAGAGGTGAAAATAGTTAAAACAAAAAAAGCGGCAGAACCGCTTTTTTAAATAGAATAGGTGGACAACTAGACAACAAATCTTTTTGGCATTTTTAAGTTTTTAATGACGTTATAAATTTGATCAACATCATCACATACAATTAATTTAGCTCGATGTTGAAGGGGAAGGAAACCTTCTTGAACTGCATGGTCTAATTGGGCAATAAGTGCGTTATAAAAGCCATTTACGTTATATAAAATCATGGGCTTTTGATGTTGGTTGAGTTGGCCCCAAGTGGCTATTTCCAATATTTCTTCAAATGTTCCTAAACCACCCGGCAACGCAATAAATGCACTTGCACGTTCTGCCATCATGGCTTTACGTTCATGCATGGTTTCTACGACATGTAATTCAGTTAGGCCTGCATGTGCGACTTCATAATCAAGCATAAATTCAGGGATCACACCGACAGCTTCTCCGCCGTTTGCGAGAACGCTCTCTGCGACTTGTCCCATTAAACCGATACTGGCACCGCCATAGACTAATCCAAAGCCTTGTTCAGCGATTCCATGAGCGAGTTCAATTGCTTTTTCTCGGTAGATTGGATTATTTCCTGCACGTGAACCACAATATAATGCAATAAGAGGTTGTTTTGTTTTTACAGCTGTTATTGGTGAATCATTTACTGCCATTGTTAATACGCTATTCATTGTTTTATTTTTACCTTATCACGTTCATATTTCTTGTCTACAGTAAGCAAAAGATATGACAACTTTATAAGCAGATTTATAAGAAAGATTCATGTTTTGTATGGGTTTGGTGAATGCTAGTCATGAATAAATAAAAATGATGAATTTATGTTAAATCTTGCCTATACTAAAAATTCGTTTAACAACATATGAACAAATATGGGTAGTGGTTGTAGTCGCTCCGTTTTAATTTCTTGTCTTAAAAAAACATTTTCCCCCCTTTGTATAGGCGCGCCTGTTGTGTTGCCAAATAAAGATAAAATCCAAACAACACAGGAGCAGGATCAATGATCTTTGAATGGATGTCTGATCCCTCTGCTTGGGTGGGTTTAGCAACTTTAATCGTTCTTGAAATTGTATTGGGGATCGATAACCTCGTTTTTATCGCGATTTTGGCTGAGAAATTGCCGCCAGAGCAACGAGCTAAAGCACGTATAGTTGGTTTGGTGCTCGCGTTAGGAATGCGCCTTGTACTCTTAGCCTCGATTGCTTGGGTCGTGACACTGACTGAACCACTCTTCCATATTTTTGATCATCCATTCTCTGGTCGTGATTTGATTTTGTTATTCGGTGGTGTGTTCTTATTATTTAAAGGCACCATGGAATTGCATGAACGGATGGAAGGAAAACAACTCCATAAAGAAGATAATCCTGTTCATGCTGCATTCTGGATGGTTATTGTCCAGATTGTTGTGCTTGATGCTGTATTCTCGTTAGACAGTGTGATTACAGCTGTAGGTATGGTAAAAGAGCTGTCAGTGATGATGGTTGCGGTTGTTATTGCTGTCGGAATCATGTTGTGGGCATCAAAACCACTCATGGACTTTGTTAATAAACATCCAACAGTTGTCATTCTATGTCTTGGCTTCTTGATGATGATCGGTTTCTCTTTGGTGGTGGAAGGCTTTGGTTTCCATATTCCGAAGGGCTATTTATATGCTGCAATTGGCTTCTCGGTTTTGGTAGAAGTTATCAATCAGAGCATGCGTCGCAATCAGGAAAAGCTAGTTACCACTACAGACTTGCGTTATCGTACTGCCTCTGCGGTTTTACGTATGTTAGGCAGTAAAAATAGTAGTTCTTCAGATACTCAATCTTCTGATAAAGAAGATGTATTAGCGACGCAAGCTTTTGCTGATGAAGTTTTTGACGAAGAAAATGGCGCTTATCACAGTGTGCTTGTACAAGGTGTGCTTGGTTTATCAGAGCGTCCTGTAAAATCTGTTATGACTCCACGCCCTGAACTTGAGTGGATTGACTTAAACGATGAACCTGAAGTTTTAAAAGAACGTTTAATGTCAATGACACATTCTCGTTTGATCGTTGCACGTGGTGAGCTTGATAATATTGAAGGTATCGCGCTTACGCATAAAGTTTTAAATAACTTTATTGAGACAGGTGTAATTGATTTCCAAAAGCATCTACGTGAACCTGTGATTGTGCATGAAAATGCTCAAGTGCTTATGGTGATGGAGCAATTGCGTCAAGCACCTTTACAAATGGCTATCGTATTAAATGAATATGGTTCCATCGAAGGTATCGCAACACCAATTGATATTTTAGAAGCGATTGCTGGTGAATTCCCAGATGAAGATGAGTTAGACGCTGCTGCTGAAAGCTTGGCAGATGGTTCATTAATGCTTGAAGGCTCAACTGATATTCGCCATGTATCACTTTTATTAGGTCGTGATCTCGTTGACGAAAGTGAACAGTATTCAACTTTATCGGGCTACTTGTTATTCCATTTAGGCCGTTTACCGGAAAATGGTGAAGCTGTTGAGGCAGACGGTTATCGCTTTGAAGTGATTACGATGGAAGGTCATAAAATTGAGAAAGTTCATATTGTTTCTATCGAGCAAGATGAATCAAAAGATTAAATGACGTTTTAAGTCTAGAAACATCATAAAATAGCTCAACTCTGAGCTATTTTTTATTTGAGACACACCAAATGACCCAACAAACTTGTCCATGTGGAAAAGGCCGCTATATAGAATGTTGTGAGCCTTTACATTTAGGCACAGCCAAAGCACTAACGGCAGAGCAGCTTATGCGTTCACGTTATAGCGCTTTTGCATTACAGCAAATTGATTATATTGTGCAAACGACCGCTTTAGGTCAGCAAACAGCACTTGATAAAGATGCTATCGCAGAGTGGAGCAAACAAAATCAGTGGTTGGGTTTAGAGGTGGTTAACGCCAACGAAAAATTAGATAAAACCCATGCACAGGTTGAATTCAAGGCTCATTATCATGATGGACAAAAAGCCCAAATTCATCATGAGGTTTCACATTTTGTTTATCACCAGCAAAAATGGTTTTTCCTCGACCCAACGGTCGATATGCAGGTCACCATGAAACAACCTTGTATATGTGGTTCAGGAAAAAAATTTAAGCAATGCTGTGCACAATTTCTGTAAGTTTATCTTAAAATACGCCCACTGTTTGGCCTGAGGGAAAGGGCGATGTTACTCACCGTTATTTATATTATTGCGATTACTGCAGAAGCTATGACAGGAGCATTGTCTGCTGGTCGACGGAGTATGGACTGGTTCGGTGTCGTACTGATTGCCTGTGTAACTGCTTTGGGTGGTGGTTCTGTGCGCGATGTATTACTTGGTCACTATCCTTTAACTTGGGTAAAACATCCAGAATATTTGGTTCTGACCTGCTGTGCTGCATTTGTCACGATTATTATTGCCAAATGGATGCGTCATTTACATAACATCTTTTTGGTGCTCGATGCTTTAGGCTTGATTGGTTTTACGATCATTGGTTGCCAGATTGCCTTACAAATGGGACATGGTTTTGTCGTATCGGCAGTAGCTGGAGTGTTGACTGGAGTATCTGGCGGTATTTTACGTGATATTT
The DNA here is from genome assembly GCF_014169935.1 of Acinetobacter sp. BEC1-S18-ESBL-01. NCBI lineage: Bacteria > Pseudomonadati > Pseudomonadota > Gammaproteobacteria > Moraxellales > Moraxellaceae > Acinetobacter > Acinetobacter sp. BEC1-S18-ESBL-01. Next base: position 3,697,748 of record NZ_AP022302.1, on the reverse strand, counting down.
TATGTAACGATGTCCCGTTCGTTTTCCGCCGTGAACTCTATGCGAGTATCTCTTTTGTGGCAGTTATCTGTTACTGGGTTTGTCAGGATTTAGGATTAAGCCTAGAGTTAACCGTTATTTCAACTTTAATTTTTGGCTTTACCTTACGTCTGATTGCAATCTATTTTGGCTTAGAAATGCCTAAATTTATTTATAAAGATGATGATGCAGAATCGGCTTCTTCAACTGACGAACATTAATCATGCAGAATTCGATGTGAGCATGATATAACAATTAAATATATTGTCTTGCTCACTTATTTTTTCCAGTAGAGTTTTTCCTATGGATCTGGTTTCACGTATACAAAATCTTCCAATTGGCAAATTTCACTACACATTACTGTGGGTGGTTGGTTTAGGTTGGATGTTTGATGCGATGGACACCGGTATCATTGCTTTTATCATGACAACGCTTGTTAAAGACTGGGCATTAACACCAGCCGAAAGCGGTTGGATTGTGAGTATTGGTTTTGTAGGAATGGCTATTGGAGCTGTTTGCTCAGGAGCTTTAGCAGATCGCTTTGGCCGTAAGACAATATTTGCAGTTACCATGGCCATCTATAGTATTGCGACTGCCTTATGTGCTTTTGCTCCAGATTTGAAGTGGTTATTAATTTTCCGTTTTATTGTTGGTCTTGGGCTTGGTGGACAGTTACCCGTTGCAGTGACATTGGTGAGTGAATATATACCTGCCCATGTACGTGGTCGTTTTATCGTCCTACTCGAAAGTTTTTGGGGTTTGGGCTGGTTAGTTGCTGCACTCATTTCTTATTTTATTATTCCTAAATTTGGTTGGCACATTGCATTTCTTATGGGTGGCCTCCCACTGATTTATATTTTAGTAATTTGGAAAAAACTCCCTGAATCGATACCTTACCTGATTAACCGTGGACGTGTTGAAGAAGCACATGCATTGGTTCAAAAATTAGAAGCTCAAGCAGGCGTTCAAATTGTTCACCATATTGAAGTCGTGCCTGTAGCCATGCGACAAAAAGTCTCTTTTAAACAACTTTGGAGTGGTCAATTCGCTCGCAGAAGCTTAATGCTTTGGCTCATCTGGTTTGGAATTGTGTATTCCTACTACGGTATCTTTACGTGGCTGCCAAGTTTATTAGTGAAACAGGGCTATGACATCGTTAAATCTTTTGAATATGTTTTGCTTATGATTTTGGCGCAGCTACCAGGCTACTTGGCAGCGGCATGGTTTGTAGAGCGATTAGGTAGAAAAATTACACTCGCTGCATTTATCGGTTTTTGTGCGTTGTCTGCATATTTCTTTGGACAAGCCGATAGTGTAAATAGCATTATGTTTTGGGGTTGTCTCATGTCTTTCTTTAATTTGGGTGCATGGGGAGTGTTATATACCTATACACCAGAGCAATATCCAGCCAACATTCGAGCTTTTGGTTCGGGCTGGGCATCGGCAATGGGCCGTTTAGGTGGAATTTTGGCGCCAATAGTCGTCACTCATATGATGGTTTCCAAAAATGGGTTTAGCCATGTTTTTATAATGTTTACTATTGTTTTACTTTTGGTTGCAGCTGTAATTTTAATATTAGGTGAAGAAACACAAGGTAAAAGACTAGAGTCGATAGGCCTCTAGTTTTGCCTAACTTTATAGCAAGTAACTAAAAATATAGAGAGATGAGACATAATTTGACGCTCAGGTGACAGAGTCCCTCTTGTGTCTGTAACATAGCCCACTTAGCATAAGACTCATTTAAAATAACGACTGATTTGGAAGATAAGCTGACTATGACCAGCCTTGCGCATCAAGCGACAGAAAACCGCTCTGTAGCCGAATTTACTGAACAGGCTTACCTGAATTATGCCATGTACGTCATTATGGACCGTGCATTGCCGCATATCAGTGACGGCTTAAAACCTGTACAGCGCCGTATTGTCTACGCCATGAGCGAGTTGGGCTTAAAAAGTAGTGGTAAGCCAAAAAAATCGGCCCGTACTGTAGGTGACGTACTAGGTAAATATCATCCGCATGGTGATTCAGCATGTTATGAAGCCATGGTGTTGATGGCTCAGCCATTTAGTTATCGCTATCCTTTAATTGAAGGTCAAGGGAACTGGGGTTCGCCAGATGATCCTAAATCGTTTGCTGCGATGCGTTATACTGAGGCAAAACTTTCTGCCTACAGTGAGTTATTACTAAGTGAGTTAGGACAAGGCACGAGTGAATGGCAAGATAACTTTGACGGTTCATTAAAAGAACCGATTACCTTGCCAGCACGAGTTCCTAATATTCTGCTGAATGGTACAACTGGTATTGCGGTTGGTATGGCGACTGATATTCCGCCACATAATTTGCGTGAAGTGATTAAAGGAACAATTGCCTTAATTCGTAATCCGCAAACATCAGACGAGAAATTGGCTGAATATATTCCAGCGCCGGATTTACCAACAAAAGCTGAAATTATTACTCCGCCAGAAGAATTACTCAAAATCCAGACGACTGGACGTGGTAGTTACCGTATGCGAGCGGTTTATACCATCGAAAAAAATGAAATCGTGATTACCGAATTGCCGTATCAAGTATCGGGTTCTAAGGTGATCACTCAAATTGCCGACCAAATGCAGGCTAAGAAGCTACCATTAGTGGTGGATGTGCGTGACGAGTCGGATCATGAAAACCCAACACGACTCGTGATTGTACTTCGTTCTAACCGTATTGATGCTGAAGCGGTGATGAGCCACTTATTTGCGACTACCGATTTAGAATCAAGCTATCGCGTTAATTTAAACATGATTGGTGAAGACGGTCGTCCTCAGGTTAAGTCTATTCGACGTATCTTGCTTGAGTGGATTGAGATCCGTAAAAAAACGGTTACTCGCCGTTTGGAATATCATTTAAACCGAATTGAAAAACGTCTACATATTTTGGCAGGCCTTTTAATTGCTTATCTCGATATTGATACGGTTATCCGTATTATTCGTGAAGAAGATCAGCCTAAACCTGTATTGATGGACCATTTCAAAATTGATGAGATACAGGCAGAAGCAATTTTAGAACTCAAGTTACGTCATTTAGCAAAACTTGAGGAGATGGAAATCCGTCAAGAACAGGATGAGCTCTCAGCAAAAGCAGCGATTATTCGTGAACAATTAGAAAACCCAGAATCTTTAAAAAACCTGATTATTGGCGAATTAAAAGAAGATGCGAAAAAGTTTGGCGACGAACGCCGTTCTCCAATTGTTGCACGTGCTGAAGCTATTCAAATTAGAGAACAAGATTTAATGCCGGCTGAAGCAGTAACGGTAGTTTTATCTGAGGCGGGATGGATTCGTGCTGCAAAAGGTGCGGATGTTGATGCAGAGAATTTAAACTATCGTGCTGGTGACCAATATTTAAGTCATGCGGTGGGAAAAACTAATCAACGAATTTATTTCCTCGATGAGACAGGGCGTAGTTATGCCTTGCCTATTAGCAGTCTGCCATCAGCAAGAGGCTTAGGCGAGCCATTAAGTTCGAAGCTTGCTCCTGCAAGTGGAGTCGCGTTTATTCAGGTCTATTTAGATGATGAAGAGTCAGAACTTATTGCTGCTAGCTCATCAGGTTATGGTTTTAAAACTCAAGTCAAACAGTTAGATACTAATGCCAAGGCAGGAAAAAGCTTCTTATCGGTACCTGAAAAATCAAAAGCTCTACCATTAATCTCCGCCCAAAATATGACACATTTGGCTGTACTCAGCTCAGCAGGTAGACTCTTGATTATTGATTTATCAGAACTGCCAAATTTAAATAAGGGTAAAGGTAATAAGTTGATACAACTTGAAGCGAAAGAGCAGATTTTATCCATGACAACCCTGAACTTAGATGAAATAATTCAGGTGGTTGCAGGTCAACAACATCTAAAACTAAAAGGTGATGATCTACAGAAATACATGGGTAAACGAGCTTCAAAAGGGCACCTCTTACCACGTGGATATCAAAAAGCAAATAAACTGTTGATTCAGAGATAAAGCTAGCGTCGGGCAACATAAATACGCTATATATGGCAATAAGTTCAAGCAATGAACTGAACTTATTGGTATTGGATAATGATTAAAAGGACAGCAATTTGGAGTACGCAATTTGTACTCCATGCAAAAAATTTGACAGGGTCAAATTGTCAAAACTTCTGTCTCATAATCTTGTTCGAAAGTGTCATGAATGTGCCAATAAGTTTTAAATATGTTCTGGCACCAAGAAGCTAAAGAATAGCTGGGGCATTGAATAACAGTTATTACTAAGGATTACGAATCGGAGATAATGGCATTATGGAAAAGATTTGGTTTGCAGAATACCAAAAAACAGGGATTCCAGAAACAGTAGCATTGCCTGCGGAAAATACCTCTCTTGTTGATATTTTTGAGAGTAATTTCCAAAAATTTGGTTCTCGTGATGCCTTTATCTTTATGGATAAAGCGATGTCATTTAACGAGTTGGAACTTGCAAGCCGTAAGTTCGCGACCTATTTGCAAAATTTGGGGTTAGCAAAGGGAACTCGTGTGGCAGTGATGATGCCAAACGTATTGCAATATCCTGTAGTTGCATTAGCTGTGTTACGTGCAGGCTTAGTATTAGTGAATGTAAACCCACTTTATACTGCGCGTGAGCTTGAGCATCAATTAAATGACTCGGGTTCAGAAGTACTCGTGATTATCGAAAACTTTGCCAGTGTTTACCAAAGCATTTTAGGTAAAACTCCTGTGAAGCATGTTGTAGTTGCGACAGTAGGAGATATGCTTGGTACGCTTAAAGGTACATTAGTAAATTTTGTATTACGTAAAGTACGTAAGCAAATTCCTGCTTGGAATATTCCAGGGTACGTTAAATTTAATACAGCATTAAATAAAGTAAGTCCGAGTAATTATAAGCGTCCAAATTTAACTTTAAGTGATACTGCCGTGCTTCAATATACGGGTGGTACTACAGGTGTTTCAAAAGGTGCGGAATTAACACATCTTAATTTGGTTGCCAACCTTTTACAGTGTGATGGTATCTTCCAAAGTAAATTTGGTGCAAATGATGGTGCTAAAGGCGACCGTATTGTTTGCGCATTACCGCTTTATCATATTTTTGCGTTCATGGTTTGCGCGATGTACGGTATGTATAAAGGTCAGGCAAATATCTTGATTCCGAACCCACGTGATTTACCAGCGGTAATTAATGAATTACGTAAATATCAGCCATCATTCTTCCCAGCAGTAAATACATTATTTAATGCTTTAGTAAACAATGAAGAATTTAAACAACTTGACCATAGCAATTTAAAAATGGCGATGGGCGGTGGTATGGCAGTTCTACCTTCTACAGCAGAAGCGTGGAAGAAGATTACTGGTACAACCATTATTGAAGGTTATGGTTTGTCTGAGACTTCTCCGGTAGCGACTGCAAACCCTCCTGCATCTACTGAATTTAGCGGCACTATTGGTATTCCGTTACCTTTAACTGAAGTTGCTATTTTAGATGATGACGGTAAAGAAGTTGCCTTAGGTGAGCAAGGTGAAATCTCTATTCGTGGTCCTCAAGTCATGAAAGGCTATTGGAAGCGTCCTGATGAGACTGCGAAAGTCATGACTGCAGACGGTTTCTTCCGTACCGGTGATATCGGCGTTATGGATAGCCGTGGATATACTAAAATTGTAGACCGTAAAAAAGATATGATTTTGGTTTCTGGCTTTAACGTTTATCCAAGCGAAATCGAAGAAGTTATTGCTAAACATCCAAAAGTATTGGAAGTTGCAGCAATTGGTGTTCCTGATGAAAAATCAGGTGAAGTGCCAAAACTCTTTATCGTGAAAAAAGATCAAAGCTTAACGACTGAAGAAATTTTGAACTTTGCTAAAGAAAACTTAACAGGTTATAAACGCCCTCGTTATGTTGAGTTTATGGATGAATTACCTAAATCAAACGTAGGCAAAATCTTACGTAAGGACTTACGTAAGCCAGCCTAAAAAGTTAATAAAAAAGCGCCTTAGGGCGCTTTTTTTGTTTTTACATTTTGTTGTGGCTTTTCATAAACCAGCGGTCTATGTAAGGACGACCAATTCCTACCATCCCAACAAAAACTAGCATTGTGCCCAATTGCAAACGCAAATGAGTTAAATCGAGCTGACCATAACTTAAATAATTATCTGCTAGGCAATATAGGGTAATCACAATTAACCAATGCCATAAAGGAAGCCGTTTAATACCGACTGCAATAAAAGTAATTGTTAAAATAATAAAGGTGCCCAGTGTCGATTGCCAATTTAGATTTGCACAAATCACACTCAATAAAAAAGCGACAATAGGAAATACGATTTTTAATATACGGTCTACCTGAAGTTGATTTTGTTTTTGCTTCTCTAAGACTTCAAACAATTCTTTTTGATCAGGTTGTTGCATACATGGCCCTATTAATCAGTGATGACAAGTGATTGCATAAAATTTCAGGTAAAAACGCAATGTTATGATAGCATGATCAACAGTATTTTCAGTGATGGATGGCACTATGCAGGGCATCAGCGGCATTATCTATATTATTTTAGTGGCATGTTTGCTGCCATACGCATTTACCGTAATTGCAAAATTTACAGGTGGTTTTCAGCCCGTCGATAATCAAAACCCAAGAGCTTTTTTGGCTAAAACAACAGGCCTTGCTGCTCGCGCTAATGCCGTACAACAAAATAGCTTTGAAAGCCTACCTTTATTCTTAACTGCTATTTTAATGGCTGAATATATGGTTGTTCCGGAATATTTTATTCTGAGATTAGGTTGGGCATATATTATTTTAAGAGTTATTTATGGTATTTGCTATTTAAGTAATTGGGCAACTTTGCGCTCGATTGTTTGGTTCTTATCTATATTGTGTCCAATCTTCTTACTTGTGGTCACGATTAAACTGACTTGAGTGTCATTCTGTCATCATTCATATCAACTTTCGCGTGTGCCCATTGTATAATCGGCATCATTTTGATGATATCCACGCTATAATCGAGTGGATTTTACATCTGACTTCATAACGAAAGAGTATTGATATGAGTTACAGCAATATCCCAGCAGGTAAAGATGCGCCAAATGACATCTATGTCATTATTGAAATTCCTGCAAATGCAGCACCAATTAAATATGAAATCGATAAAGATTCTGATGCATTGTTCGTAGACCGTTTCATGGGTACAGCAATGTTCTATCCAGCGAACTATGGTTATGTTCCAAATACTTTGTCTGAAGATGGCGACCCATTAGACGTACTTGTTGTAACTCCTCATCCTGTTGCTGCTGGTTCAGTCATTCGTTGCCGTCCAGTGGGCAAATTAAATATGGAAGATGACGGTGGTATTGATGCGAAATTAATCGCTGTTCCACACGAAAAATTATCTCCACTTTATAAAGACGTGAAGGAATATACAGATCTTCCTCCGTTATTGATTAGCCAAGTTGAGCATTTCTTCAGTCACTATAAAGATTTAGAACCAGGTAAGTGGGTAAAAATCAGTGGTTGGGAAGGTGCTGATGTTGCTAAAGCCGAAGTATTAAAAGCAATTGAAGCTGCTAAATAAGCTTTAATTTATAAGCTCAGAATGTCTCAATTGATATTTTGAGCTTAATAAAAAACCTACATCTGTTACCAGACGTAGGTTTTTTTATGCTTGATAGATTTGTGAATTAGAATAATTTCACAGGAATATCAAGGAATAAACGCCATTCATTGGTATCACCAATGTACGCACCTTGGTATGAGTCGCTTGCACGATAATACGAGTTACGGATACGGAGGCTTGCATCTTTAGCGAAACCACTTTGAACTGTGTATTTCACTTGGTTAAAGAACTCACGTTCTTGAGCATCATCAGTTACATTTTTAACTTTGATGTCCCAACCATATACAAATGCAGTTGTCCAGTTTAGACCAGGTAATACACCTAATTTACCAAAATCGAGACTGTACTGGATTTGTGCAGATTTTTCATCATTACCGATGAAGTCAGACATGTAAGAGTTTGGCAAATAGATACTTTGGAAGCCGTCAGCATTTTGACCATAGTCATAACCAACATTACCGCTGTTTTGTTGGTAAGCAACCATGATGTTATGTGGGCCCGTATTATAAGCCGTAGAGATAGCCCAAATGTTATTTTGACGATTAGATAGATCATCAGTAGTTTGAGAATAAGTAAAAGCACCTTCATCAAACTTAGTATGATAACCGCTGAAATCATATGTTAATGAACTGTCATTCGCCAATGGCTGTTTAAAGTTCACATTTACATAATGGCGATCAAGCTTATTCTTGCTGTCTAAACCATAGTAAGATGCATTTAAATTATCATCAAACTTGTATTTAGCACCCCACACAATTGCACGATCAAGACCCTTACCATTTACGTCAGCATCGGTATTGATTTGATCAGACATTTGGTTTTTAGTAAATTTACCAGCAACAACTTCAAGATTCTTGATTTCATGGCTAGTTAATAAAGTACCTGTAAAATATTCAGGAACCATACGTCCAGTATTACTTGCAAGAACAGGTAGGTCGAGTACTTGAGTACCGTAACGTACTGTTGTATTCGAGAAACGTGCTTTAACGCTACCACCACCACGAGCCCAGTGATCATAAGCGGAGCCATCATTATGTAATGGGATCATTTGGTTACCGGCATTTTTATTTTCACCGATCTTAAATGAACCATCACCCACAGCGCCAACACCGAAACCAATAATACCAGGGGTAAAGCCAGAATCAATACTTACAATTGCTGATTGAGCAAATGAGCTAGTATCTTTTGCGCCCTGTTTTTTGTCACGGTTGATGTAACCTGTACGGAAGAGAATAGAACCGTTCGCATCTTCAACAAATCCTTTTGCCTCACTTTGCTCGCTTGCCTGAGCTGAGGAAATTATTGCCGCAGAAATGAGAACTGCTAATGTAAGTTTTTGTGCTTTTAGCATATTTAAAGAACCTCATAAAAACGATAAATCCTGTGCCTTGTTATTGTTCAGGGCCTAGGATTTCCATCAATTGTATAAGTAATCTGTAAAAAAGATATATTTTTGTTCATTTTATTTTATATATGCTATGCAGGATTTGATTAATGTGGTAGGGGTTGTTTAATAAATTTATAATTCGTCTTTTATACTTAATCTATTGTTTAAAATAAAAAAAGTAATTTAATTTTTAGTGGATTTTTACCATTTATTTTGTATTTAAAGTTCAAAAAATAGTTGATTCTTGTGTTCATTTTTTACTCTTTTTTGTTGGATATGTTTACTTTTTAATCTTATTTTAAGTTTCTTTTTTCATCACTTTTATTTTTATACCCTTTAAATTGTTACTATATAACGTTATTTTAAAAATGGAATGTACAAAAATAGATCACTACAGGCGGATAACAAAATATGTTTAGATTGATCAAATTTAGTGCAATAAATTGCTTGTATTTTGTGCACTACTCTTTTTATCCATATTATTGCTTAAAAAAGACCCAAAATAGTACATCTACTTTAAACAAGTAATAAATAAACAAATCCAATGAGTAGAAATGCGCAATCACAGATCATTACAAGCATTGTCTTCCAGAAATTTACATACTTTTTATATCTCGCCTCTAAGATTAAATAGAAAATTTATGTGCAACAAATGAATACTTCACGCCTCGCTCATTAATTTCCGATAAGGGGTTTTCGTATGTTTAGTATTTTTTATCGCATAAGAATTTTATTTTATCGCTATGTTTTTTATGGATATATTTTTATAAAAATTACCCAGAAATTTTATAATAAAGTGAGTTTGATCTCAAAATTAATGAAGAGAACTGATAGCAAATTCGTACTTGGCACAGCAATTGCTAAAGCTCAAGTAACACAATTTGTTTAATTCCTATAAATCGTGCGTTCATTGTGGGGGAGATCAAAATGATGAAATTTGCACTTAAGGCAGTAACTCTTGGTATCTTTGCAGCAGGGTCAACTATGGCTATGGCTGAAGATGCTCCATCTTTTTATGGAATCACGGCAACAGGTAGTGTGGCAGCGACCACAGACTACCGTTTCCGTGGTGTTACCCAATCGTCAAATAACCCAGCTATTCAAGGTGGGTTCACCTTTTCTCATAAGTCAGGTGCTTATGTTGCGCTTTGGGGGTCAAGCGTAGACTTTAATACACCTGGCGTTTCAACTGAAACCGATATCTCTTTAGGTTATACAAATACATTAAAATTGTCTGATACGCTTGCACCAACGTATGATGTGGGTGTAATTCATTATGGCTATATTGGTTCTGACTCAAAATTTACTAACCCATACAATGGTGATACTGGCTTCGACTTCACCGAATTTTACGGAAAATTAACGTTTGCAGACTCTTTGTTTAAAGGTGATGCACTTAGTGTGGGCGTAAGCTATTCAGATGATTACTGGGGCCACTCTGATGAGTTCTGGTATTTCAACGTTGGTTATTCAGCACCAATTGCAGATACAGGATTTACTGGACTTGCTTCAGTTGGTTATAACAAACTCAAAAACAAAGATTCTTTACTTGTAGTTGCAGGTGGGCCAGGTGAAGACGATAGCTATATCGATTATAAAGTTGGCGTCAACTATAACATTTTAGGTATTGTTGCTGAGCTAGATGTTGTTGGTACAGACATTAGTACTTCTGGTATGACTGATGCTCAGAAAAAACCTTATGACACAGGTTTAGTGTTTAGTTTAACTAAAACATTCTAAGTTTGAGTTTTAAAAAAGCGGGTGAGTAACCCGCTTTTTTATTAGTTTTCTATTTCAGAAAATAGCTGTTTTAACTGGTTAAGCTCAATATCCGTAGCTTTAGATAATGGCTTGCGTGGTAAGCCCGCAGAGACACCTTTTAGTTGTAAACCAGCTTTAATCGTTTTAGGTAAACCACCATTTACAATAAAGCGTAGTAGAGGAAGTTGCTGATAAAATGAATTTTGGGCGTGTTCCAATTCACCATTTTTCACATGTTCAATAAGCTGTTGAGGTCGCTGACCTAACAGGTTCGGTGCTGCTGTACACCAACCGCTTGCTCCCGCACATAAAGCTTCTAAAGCTAGAGGGTTACACCCGTTATAAAAAGGGAGTTCTCCTTTTGATAGCTCATAAATTTTATGCATGCGCTGAATATCACCGCTACTTTCTTTCACCATCGTAATATTTGCAATGCTATTAAACATACGCACAATTAACTCTGGAGACATATCAACACCGCTAGTCGCGGGGTTGTTATAAATCATAATTGGTAGAGTAGTTTCTTTGGCAATTGCTTGATAATATTCAAAAACCTCTTGGTCTGTTAGCTTCCAATAAGATATAGGAATCACCATAAGTGCATCTGCACCATAGCTTTGCGCGACTTGGGCTTTTTTAATGGCTTGATCAGTCGTGAGTTCTGAAATTCCAATAATGACAGGCACGCGTTTATTAATACTTTCAATTGAAGTTTTTGCGACTAAGCACCATTCATCCCATTCAAGATAAGCGCTTTCGCCTGTACTGCCTAAAGGCGCAATCGCGTCGCAACCGTTTTCAATAAGCAAATCCAGCATCTGTTTTAAAACAGGAAGATTAATGGTGTTGTCATCAGAAAATGGGGTAACAGGGTAGCCAATAATGCCGTTTAGTTTCATGGTAGAAATCTCTTTTTAAATACAGCCAGAATGTTTTTTCAAAGCTTTACGTGCGTAGTAGGCAAAGTTCACTTTGTTGCGTTTATCGGTAGAAACCCAGTCATGAGCTTCTGTTGCTAAAGCATGGGGGATGGGCTGGATTTGTCCGGCAGACATGGCTAGCAGTTGCAGTTGAGCTGCTCGTTCAATTAAAAGAGCCAAGTTGCAGGCTTCTTCAATGGTTTTTCCTGTAACCAGTTGGCCATGATGAGACAACAAAACAGCACGGTTTTTACCAAGCGCAGAAGAAATCAAAATACCTTCTTCGTTGCCTGCAGGAACACCCGGCCAATGACCTACAAATGAGCAGTCTTCGTAAAGTGCACAAACGTCCATTTGGGAAATCATAAGTGGAACCTGTAGCATCGATAGGGCTGCTACATGGGTAGGATGAGTATGGATAATGCAGTTCACTTCTGGATGTTCTTTATAAATCCATGTGTGAAAACGATTGGCTGGGTTTGCCATTCCTTCTTGATTGATAGGTTCTAAATCTTGATTCACCTCAAGTAAATTTGAGGCAGTAATTTCATCAAAACCTAAACCAAAACGTTGGGTAATAAAGGACTCTTTATTTTCACTACGGCAGGTAATTTGGCCTGCTAAACCAGCATCATGGCCATGGTCAAATAAAATACGGCAAGTGAGTGCAAGCTTTTGACGATCAGTTAAATCTGAGTCGCTAATCCACTTTTGCATGTCTTGCTGTGCGTGTTGCATCAGGTCTTGTTTGTTTACAGAAGCAGTCTTCATCTCTTCTCCAGTCCAGTTGACCAAATTAAGTAGGTGAAGGCAGAATAGAAAATAGCTGGATGAATCAATACATCCAGTTTTTAGAAGTTATATGGTCCAGATGGGGCGAATATGCTAAGACCTTGGCAAGTACATTTTCGTATCGATGAAAGAGAAGAAAAAACGGTATTTCTAAAACTGACTAACTTGATTAGTCAGGAAATTTTATGTGGCCGTTTAGTGCAGGGTACGATGCTGCCTGGGTCTCGTAGCTTGTCAAAAGAACTAGGAATTAATCGAAAAACCGTACAAGCAGTCTATGAAGAGTTAGAGGCACAAGGATGGCTTGTGACCCGTCCCCGAAAAGGCACATTTGTGGCGGATGTTTTGCCGGAAAAACAGCTTCAAATAGAGCCAGTATCTGAGCGAACAGTTAATGATAAACCAATCACTCAAGAAGTGATTCAACGCCCACATAACGATGGTGTACCAGATCCGAGGCTTATTCCCTACGAACTATTTTCGCGGGCATACCGCCATGCACTGATTAAAATTACGCAAAACCAGTACATGGGATATGGTGACCCACGAGGGATGGTTGAGCTAAGACAGGCTTTACAACAAATGTTGTCAATGGAACGTTTTATGAATGTTGCTGAAGATGAGATTTGTATTGTACGTGGTAGCCAGATGGGAATTTTTCTTGCCTCTCGAGCATTACCCAATCGGCAGGGAGTTATCGTTGTTGAAGAATTATATTATCCATCTGCTTTTAAAGCATTTCAGTCAAATGGCTTTCAAGTGGTTTCTGTTAAATTAGATGAACAAGGTATTATCATTGAAGATTTAGAACGGATTTTACAAGAGCATTCTGTAGCTGCCATTTATACAACTCCGCATCATCAATACCCTACAACTGTAACGATGCCAATGAGCCGTCGTCTTCAACTCTTAGAGCTTTCAAAAAAAATGGGCTTTTATATTATTGAAGACGACTATGACCACGAATTCCACTATGACAGTCGGCCTATGCCACCCTTGGCAAGTTTGCCTCATTCTGAGTTAGTCATTCATGTGGGCTCATTATCAAAGGTCTTTGCACCCGGTATTCGCTTGGGATACGTCGTGGCATCGTCAATAATCATTCAATCGATTACAGAAGATATTCTATTGATTGATCGGCAAGGCAATAACATTACGGAACTTGCTTTAGCAGATTTAATGCAGCGAGGGGAGATCAAGCGACATATCCGTAAAATGAAAAAAATATATCAACTACGCCGAGACCATGCATTAACTGAGTTCAATCGAATTTTTGCAGAGAGTGTTCAGATACAGCCACCCGCAGGTGGAATGGCTTTGTGGGTGAAATTCCAGAAACCATTTACTCAAGATCAGCTTATGAAATTAAAAGAACTCAACATTGATACAGAGCAGAAGTTTAAACAGGGGGAGCCTTCTAACCATTGTGTTCGTTTTGGCTTTGCTGCTTTATCAGAAAAGGAAATCACTGCTTTAATCGAGAAGCTAAATGAGATTCTTAATAAAAGAACAGTGAACTCATAATCCGCTCTTTTATTTTAAGAAAGTTCACTCTAATTCATTTCTACATTTTTGAATCTCTGAGACAAAGGTAAGCAGAAAGGGAGTAATTTGTGACTTATATTTTTCGGTTTGTAGCATCTCGCTAATTTGTTCAGGAGATTTGCCGATGAGAGAAATCCTTAAAAATAAATCTTCAAAGAAATTGCTACTAACAGTCGACAATACTCTTCTTAAAGAAACTAGCATGTCGTCGCCGCGGCTAGATGCATGAACCAGGACAATAGGTATATCTATAATTTCGGTACGGGAAACCATCCAATCAATTGCATTCTTGAGACCACCTGGAATACAACGGATATATTCTGGACTTGAGATGATAATGCCATCTGCATCAGAAACAGATTTGATGAAATCTTCCACTACAGTAGGCGTTTTTTCTCCTTCATTATCTGGAGAAAAGACAGGCAGATTATTAATATGATCAAAAACTGTCAATTCAATGTCGGACGGTGCTATATCCTTCATTGCTCTTAATAGAGCAGTATTTGTAGATTCTTTTCTTACACTACCTGAGATAGCCAAAATTTTCATAGCATCCTCTTTACTTCTATTAATACATAGGGAGTAATAAATTCTCTTATTAATAACTTCTATAAATATTAAAAAAGCGGACTCATAATCCGCTGTTTTTATTTTAAGAATGATTGCCTCGATAAGAGAGCGCTTCTGTAAGATGAGGACTTTGGATCATCTCACTTTGAGCCAAATCGGCAATGGTACGAGCTACTCGTAAAACACGATGATAAGCACGAGCCGACAGATTCAAACGTTGTTGTGCCATTTCAATCATTCGTTGAGAAGTACTATCAAGTACAGCATATTGCTCAAGTTGTTTGGGTGAAAGTGCTTGATTTAAACAATCTTGTCTTTGCATTTGTTGTTCATAAGCATAAATCACACGCTGTCTTACAGCCGTAGAGTCTTCAGCAGGCGTTGGATCTTGCAGTTCCTGAGCTTTTAAAGGCGGTACATCAATATGTAAATCGATACGGTCAAGTAATGGCCCCGATATACGGTTTTGATATCGCTTAATACTCTCTGGTGAACATTGGCAACGGCTGTCTTGATTAAACGCATAACCACATGGACAAGGGTTCATCGCTGCAATGAGCTGAAAGTTTGCAGGATAAGTAATTTGCCGAGCTGCACGTGAAATAATGATTTCTTTTGACTCAAGCGGCTGACGTAAGACCTCTAGAACTTTTCTGTCAAACTCAGGGAGTTCATCTAAAAACAAAACGCCTAAATGAGATAAGGTAATTTCACCCGGTTTAGGATGTGAACCGCCCCCAACTAGTGCAATCGCTGATGCTGTATGGTGGGGCGCACGAAATGGACGCTGACCAAAGGTATGGGGTGTATTTGAAATAGAATAAATACTCGCGACTTCAAGCGTTTCCTGATTAGAAAGCGGTGGCAAAATTGAAGGAAGGCGTGAAGCGAGTAAAGTCTTACCTGTACCTGGTGGTCCTTTAAAGAGCAGCGAGTGCCCGCCTGCGGCGGCAATTTCTAGTGCGCGACGTGGACGTAGCTGACCTTTTACATCTGCCAGATCAAATTTATAAGGCATTTGGTTTGAGGTCGTTGCAGGTTCAGTCGAAGATAGCGATTTGATGCCCAAGAAATGATCACAAACTTCTTTTAAATGGCTCACTGGATAACATTCAAGATTTGGTAAATGGCTAATATCCTGACTGTTATCGAGAGGTAAAAGCATTTTATGCTTGGCCTGTTGACACGCCATTGCCAAAGTTAAAGTACCTGACACTGGTCTTACATGGCCATCTAAAGCTAATTCACCAATTAATTCAAAATCTTCGGCACAGTTTTCTGGGAGCTGGCCAGAAGCAATTAAAATACCTATAGCAATAGGTAAATCTAGACGTGATCCATCTTTGGGCAAATCTGCTGGTGCAAGATTAATGGTCAGCCGTTTTGTTGGAAATTGAAATCCACTATTAATAATGGCTGAGCGAACTCGGTCTTTACTTTCTCTTACCGCCGCCTCTGCTAGGCCGACAATAGTAAGAGAAGGTAAGCCTTGACTCACATGTACCTCAACTTCAATCAGAGGTGCATGTAAACCTAAAAGTCCCCGTGTATAAATTTTAGAAAAAGACATCTTATTGTTCCATTATGGTGCTTCATTTTTAATCGTTGTAAAGTATAAATGCGCTACGTTGGTGCTTATTTTTTATTCTTTAAAGTTTCTTCTAACAAACTTACTTGTTTTTGTAGCTCTTCTAAACGTTGATTGGCTGATTGAAGTGCAGTCTTTTGACGGTCGATCTCTTGTTTGGAAACAAGATCCAACTTTTCGACCGCTTCATTTAATAATGCACGTAAATTTTTTTCCAAATCTTTTTTAGGCTCATCAATTTGTTCCAGAATGGCCTGTAGCAAAGTTTCTAGCATGAAATATCCAAAGTGTTGTATTACCTTATGCTTTACAGTTTAACACTGCTTAAGCGCTGGATATAGGTTTCAATTTTTTTAGTGCAAATAGATCATTAAATCAGCATGTAACACTACTGAAAATTCATTTTATTTTTGATAGCTCATCTACATCTTGCTCACTAAATAGGTTATAAAGAAAGTTCATGCAAAAGATTCATTTCCCTCAACCTTTGAAATATTGGCATGAAAATTGAACATAAAACCTTACTGGTGAAAAGAAGCCGAAGGAAACAAACATGAAGCTTGTAACTGCAATTGTAAAACCGTTTAAATTGGATGACGTGCGTGAAGCACTCTCTGACATTGGTGTACAAGGGATTACCGTAACTGAAGTTAAAGGTTTTGGTCGTCAAAAAGGGCATACTGAACTCTACCGTGGCGCGGAGTATGTGGTTGATTTCTTACCTAAAGTAAAAATCGAGATTGCGATTAGTGATGAAATGGTCGACGCAGTAATTGAATCAATTACACGTGTCGCAAGCACTGGAAAAATCGGCGATGGTAAGATTTTTGTGACTAACCTGGAACAAGTAATCCGTATCCGTACGGGTGAAACTGGACCGGATGCTGTCTAAATTGGCACAAAGCTTGCTGAGTAGAAAATAACTCGCAAATGAGGTTGGGGGACACGAATGAAAAAAATACTTATGGCGCTCAGTCTATCAGGCGCTCTTTTGGGTGGTACTGCCGTTTGGGCAGAAGAAGCTGTAACAACGCCAACATCGGAAGTTGCGGCTGCATCAACATCTCCAGCTACTGCAACTACTGCAGAAGCACCAGTTGCTGAAACTCCAGCAGCTCCTGCACCGACACCTACGCTTGATACGGGTGATACCTCTTGGATTTTAGTTTCAACCGCATTGGTTCTATTAATGACCATTCCGGGATTGGCATTATTCTATGGCGGTATGGTACGTAAAAAAAATGTACTCAGTACGATGATGTTCAGCCTTTCAGCTGCAATCTTGGTAAGTTTGCTGTGGGTGATTGCTGGTTATTCAATCGCGTTCTCTGGCACAGGTGCATTTTTTGGTGATTTGTCTAAAGCAATGCTAAACGGGGTAGCGTTTGATGCATTAAGTGGGACAATTCCTGAAAGTCTCTTTGTTATTTTCCAAATGACTTTTGCCATTATTACAGTGGCGATTCTTAGCGGTTCTATTGCAGACCGTATGAAATATTCAGCTTTCATGGTGTTTATTGCAGTTTGGGTGCTCGTTGTTTACGCACCAATTACCCACTGGGTGTGGGCTGCAGATGGCTGGTTATTTAAAGCAGGCGCATTAGATTTTGCTGGTGGTACAGTTGTACATATCAACTCAGGTGTTGCAGGTCTAGTTGCTGCTTACATGCTTGGAAAACGTATTGGCCTTGGCCGCGAATCTATGGCTCCGCATAACCTGACTTTAACTGTAGTGGGCGCAAGCTTACTTTGGGTGGGTTGGTTCGGCTTTAACGGTGGTAGTGCTCTAGGCGCTGGTGCTCGTGCAAGTATGGCAATTTTAGTGACTCAAGTTGCCGCTGCCGCTGCTGCATTCTCTTGGTTAGTTGTTGAACGTATGATCCGTGGTAAAGCATCTGTATTAGGCGGTGCTTCTGGTGCGGTAGCTGGCTTAGTTGTGATTACACCAGCAGCAGGTTTTGTTGGGGTAGGCGGTGCTTTAGTGATGGGCCTTATTGGTGGCGTAGTGTGCTTCTGGGGTATTACAGCACTTAAACGCTTACTTAAAGCCGATGATGCTTTGGATGCGTTTGGTTTGCATGCGGTAGGTGGTATTGTCGGCGCGATTTTAACTGGCGTATTCTACAGTGACGAAATTATTAAAGCAGCCAACGTTGCATTAGCTCCAACATTCGCTGGCCAATTATGGGTACAAGTTGAAGGCGTATTGGCAACCATGGTTTACAGCGGTATCGCGACTTTCGTTATTCTTAAAGTGATTGATCTTGTGATTGGTATCCGTGTTAATGCTGATGATGAACGCATGGGTCTGGATTTAAGCCAACATGGCGAACGTATCGAATAATTCGTAATATATTCCAATCAAAAAACAGTCTTCGGACTGTTTTTTTGTCTTGAAGAATGCTGGTTCTGTAAGTGTAGAAATTTTGCTACACTAGGTCAAAGTAATCGACCCTATAAATCCGCTATGCATTGTCCATTTTGCAACGCCGCAGATAGTAAAGTCATCGATTCACGTTTAGCCGCCGAAGGCTGTCAGATTCGTCGACGTCGTGAGTGTGTAAGTTGCGGTGAACGTTTTACCACTTTTGAAAGCTATGAAGTGGTAATGCCCCGTGTGATCAAATCGAATGGAAAAAATGAACCTTTCGATGAGGCCAAATTACGTCGTTCGTTAATGCATGCTTTGCAAAAACGTCCGGTCACACAAGAGCAGATCGAAACAGTTTTAAGTGATATTCAGTTGCAGATTCGCCGTTTAGGTGAGCGTGATGTGAAATCTAGAACAATTGGCGAAATCGTCATGCAATCTTTATTTGCACTTGACCATGTAGCTTACGTCCGATTTGCTTCTGTCTATCAAGATTTTCAGGATGTTGAAGCATTTCGCCGTCAAATAGAGCAAATGCAGCAACGTGAACACTAATCATTTGAGATTTTTATGTCTGAGTTGAAACAAGATCAGTATTGGATGCAGCAAGCTATTGAACTGGCCAAACGAGGACTATATTCGACCAAGCCTAATCCAAATGTTGGTTGTGTGATTGTCAAAGATGATCAGTTAATTGGACAAGGTTTTCATCCTAAAGCGGGTCAGCCACACGCAGAGGTTTTTGCCTTACGCGAAGCGGGTGAACATGCACAAGGTGCAACAGCTTACGTTACGCTTGAACCATGTGCACATTATGGCAGAACCCCTCCTTGTGCCGAAGCATTGGTAAAAGCTCAAGTTAAAAAAGTAGTGGTCGCTTGTCCTGATCCAAATCCATTGGTGGCAGGTAAGGGTGTTCAGATTTTGGAAAATGCCGGAATTGAAGTAGAAGTTGGCATTTGTGAAGATTTAGCATCAAAACTTAATCAAGGTTTTTTAAAGGCAATGTCTACAGGCATGCCTTATGTACGTTTAAAGGTAGCCTCAAGTTTAGATGGACGTACTGCAATGGCATCAGGTGAGTCGAAGTGGATTACTGGTTCGGCTGCACGCCAAGATGTACAACATTGGCGTGCCATTTCTGGAGCAGTGATTACAGGTATTGAAACTGTGATTGCAGATGATTGTCAGCTTAACGTGCGTTCACTCAATAATTTTGATATCGAGATGGTTGCTCAGCCAAAACGTGTCGTTTTAGACCGCCAAGGACGTTTACCACTTAACGCTAAGATCTTAGAGAATCCTGAAACTGTGATGGTAATGGGGCCGTATCGTCAAGAACTTGCTGATTTAGGCGTGATACAATTAGAAATTCAGCCTTTAAAAATGCTGTTACAGACCCTATCTAAGCAACATCAAATTTATGATGTGTTGGTTGAAGCTGGCGCAACATTGTCTACTGCTTTTTTGCAAGAAGGTTTGGTGGACGAATTGATCAGTTATATTGCCCCGACCTTATTGGGGAAAAGTGCAAGGGCCATGTTCAATGCAGAGTTTGAATATATGGCAGAGCAACTTCGTTTTACACTTCTTGATGTGACAAAAATTGATCAAGATATACGCTTAAGGTTAATCCCTACGCAAGAGAAAGTATGAATTCAGAGCCTTCGGTTTATCACAAACGTCGTCATGCAGCCCGTACGACAGACGAATATCTTTTCCATCAGCTTGTGCCGTACTTGGGTAACAAGCGCCGATTGCTCCATCTAATTTTAGAAGCCCTTGAAATTACAGGGACACTGAATAGCAAGAAAAAGAATCCACCGATTTTTGCCGATTTCTTTGCCGGCAGTGGCGTTGTATCTCGTTTAGCACGTCAAAATGGTTACCGAGTCATTGCAAACGACTGGGAACCTTATAGTCATGCTTTAAATCATGCGATTTTAGCCTGTGTAGATGCGCCTGCTTTTAAAGAATTAGGTGGCTATCAAAAGGCAATCGATTATTTAAATCGCTTACCTGAAGTTAAAGGTTGGGTAACGCATAACCTTTGTCCACGTAACGATGATGTATACGATCCAACCCGTGACCGTTTATTCTTTAAACGCCGTAACGGTATGCGTATCGATGCAATTCGTCAGCAGATTGCAACATGGCAAGCACAAGGTGCAATTAATGATGTAGAGATGAGTGCTTTGCTTGCGCCATTGCTCTATTCAGCTAGTTTTGTCAGTAACACGAGTGGTGTATTTAAAAGCTTCCACCAAGGGTGGGGCGGACGTACTCAAACTGCGTTAGAACGAATTGAATCATTACTTTGGTTAACACCGAGCCGTTTTTGTGAGATTGGTGATCGCAAACGTCCGGCTGCTGAAATGTGGTGTGTAGATTCACAACATCTAGCAAATCAAATGAGTGGTTTTGAGGTTGATGTTGCCTATCTCGATCCACCATATAACCAGCACGCATATAGTAGTAATTACCATGTTTTAAATGCATTAACTTTATGGGATCAGGTGGATTTACCTTCACCGGATACCAAAGGTTATAAGAGTGGTATTGATAGAGCATGGCGTAAAGAACGCCCAAGTCCATATAACTCTTCTAAACATGCAAAAGATGCGTATGAGAAATTACTTTCAACGATCAATGCACGCTATATTCTGACCAGCTATTCAACTGATGGTAATATCGAGCCGAAAGATTTACTTATGGCCAATCTGGAACGAGGCAAAGTGACCTTGTTAACACAAGATGTTCCGCGTTATCGAGTGAGTAAACAACGACAGTCTGAACGTGCACGGGTGCTTGAGTTTATTGTGATTACTGATACTCATGCTAAGTCAGGACCACCATTACGTCAGTTATTAGGCCAGCTTTACCACTTCGCCGAGCTAGGTGGTGTAGATACCTCAGGCAATAGTACACAGCTCGCACTTTGGTAAGCGCTGCAATTTAAGCAGTGTAAAAAGATTTGGAGATTGAGCCATGTTTACAGGCATCATTGAAAGTTTAGGTAAAGTTGAAAGCCTGCAAAGTGTAGGTGGTGATGTACGTCTACGTATTCAGACAGATCTGGATATGTCTGATGTACATTTGGGTGATTCGATTGCAACCAATGGTATTTGTCTTACAGTGATTGAATGGGGCGATAACTGGTACGCGGCAGATGTTTCTCGTGAAAGTTTAAATCGAACAACATTGGGTAACTGGAAAGTGGGGCAACGTGTCAATGTTGAAAAGGCAATGTTACCGACAACGCGCTTTGGCGGGCACATTGTAAGTGGTCACGTTGATGGCGTAGGTGAAATTACCGTAGTGCGTGAAGATGCTCGTTCAATCTATTATGAAGTTACAGCACCGACAGAACTTGCTAAGTATTTGGCGGAAAAAGGTTCTGTAACCGTTGACGGAATTAGCTTAACGATTAACCACTTACGTGGAAATATTTTAAGCTTGAATTTGATTCCGCATACCGCAGAACGTACCAATATTGGAACATGGCAAGTAGGCAGTAAGGTCAACCTTGAAGTCGACGTGTTGGCGCGTTATATCGAACGTTTATTGCTAGGTGATAAAGCAACTGAACAAAAAACTGAGTCAAATATTAGTATGGCTTTTTTAGCTGAAAATGGTTTTTTAAAATAAAAGCCAGATCATCAAAAT
Organism: Acinetobacter sp. BEC1-S18-ESBL-01; assembly: GCF_014169935.1. Lineage (NCBI taxonomy): Bacteria > Pseudomonadati > Pseudomonadota > Gammaproteobacteria > Moraxellales > Moraxellaceae > Acinetobacter > Acinetobacter sp. BEC1-S18-ESBL-01. The sequence continues at coordinate 3,675,526 of NZ_AP022302.1, read as the reverse complement.
AAAAAAACCGGACATATGTTCCGGTTTTTTTATTTTTAAAAATTAATGCTTGGTGAGTGTAACCGAATGTGTGCCAACCCATGGTTTAGTATGCTGAGTGCTTGTAATTGAAAACTCACCTTTTTCCGACGCTCGTGTCAGCAAGATTGAAAGCGAATTAAAGTCGTTATGACTCATATAAAGTTCTTGTGCTGAAAATGTCCATTGCTCACCCTGATTAAGCTGCTCAAGTTGCTTTGAAATCTGATGCGGAATGTCCATTTCTTACCCTCATTAATTATCTTAAAAACGCTACTTTCTATTCTCATAATCAATTGATCTACAAGAATAATATTTATGTCTATTTTGTGACATATAGGTGTCAGTTTTATGACAGAAGAAGTTTTACAACATTACTTCTCTATTTTTTCATCAGAAAACTTAGAGTTCTTTAAAATATATTCAATTTCTTCTTGAGCTGCCGAATGTAGTTTGGCTCGGAAAGCCGTTATAGACTCTTCAATTAAGTTTTCAGCTTCAAGTTCTAAACGAATGCGTAAACTTTCAAGCTCAGATAAGATTTGATCATCGGTGATACTAAGTTTTACGCCAGCAGAGTAATTGACGGCTGGGGTTTCAGGGTTTTTCTGATAACGTGCGGTTTGTTCTGCAACTTCTTGTTCTAAATGACTACGTAATGTCTGTAATGTTTCAGTTTGTTCATTAAACTTGCGAATTTCGTCTGCTTGCAACTCCGCAGCATAAGCAGCTTCTGATGCACGTTTATCAGCAAGTGCTTTTTCTAAAGCGAGTTGACGACGGATACGTGCTTGCTCAATAAGCTCTGCCTTAAGGTCCGCGTAAGCTTGTTCAATTTTTTGCTGTGATTCTAACTGCGCTTTTTCATCATTTAAAACCCAAAGCTGAATAGGGGTTTGTGGTTCTAATAGGTCGCAAATACGTGCCAGATCTTGTTGATAGGCATGACGGACAGCTTCAGGCGCATTTAACCATCTTTTTTTAAAATCTTGCCCGACATTTAATGCCACCATGCTTCTCCTTTGTTCAACAGTATTTACATTTTAGCGCGTTATAATTTAAAGGTCCGCGGTTCTATACCCAAACGGCGATACATTTTAAATTTTTCTCGGCCAATTTGCTTGGCTGTTTCATTATTTTCAACAATTTCTATAATGTGGCTAAAATGATCAACTTGTTCAAGTGCATGATTGTTAAAATTAAATACTAACAAGCCTTGTTCAAGCGGTTGTTTAGCCGAAATACATACAGCAGCTTCAGCTTGGTCAATGCCATGCGCAATGAAACTTGCAGGGTCGAAATCCCATAATCTTTCATCAAGAGTTTGTTGTAGCTGCACATCTGGGCAATACCACCAGATTTTAGGATGCTTCTGTAAAATCTTTCGGCATAAACGGCAAGCACTATCGACTTGCCGTTCTTCACTGGTTTCAAACAGATAAAAACTAACTTTAGCCATTCGTATTTACACGATTCGCTAAAAATTGCATGAGTAATGGTACTGGACGACCTGTTGCACCTTTAGCTGGACCAGATAACCACGCTGTTCCTGCTACATCTAAATGAGCCCAACGGTACTCACGTGTAAAGCGCTCAAGGAAACATGCTGCCGTAATCGCACCGCCGTATGGACCGCCGATGTTTGCAATATCAGCAAATGGTGAATCAAGTAATTCTTGATAATCCTCAATCACTGGCATACGCCATACACGGTCAAATGATTGCTCACCCGCTTGTTGAAGTTCAGCTGCTAAAGCATCATCTGGTGAGAACAAACCACTCAGTACTTTACCTAAAGCGACTACACATGCACCAGTTAATGTTGCGATATCAACCACGACTGCTGGGTTGAAGCGTTTGATATAGGTCAATGTGTCGCACAGTACCAAACGACCTTCAGCATCGGTATTTAAAATTTCAACAGTTTGTCCGCTCATGGTTGTCACAATATCACCTGGGCGAGTTGCTTTACCTGAAGGCATGTTTTCCGCAGCTGCAATTGCTCCAACGACATGAATAGGAAGTCTTGCCTCGCATAGCGCGCGAATAGTACCTAGTACAGAGGCTGCACCGCACATATCGAACTTCATTTCATCCATGCCTAGGCCTGGTTTTAAAGAAATACCGCCTGTATCAAAAGTAACGCCTTTACCAACAAGCACAACAGGCGCTTGATCGATTCCAGCTTGGTATTCGAGTGTTACGATACGACCCGGACGTTCAGATCCTTTGCTGACTGCAAGAAAAGCATACATACCTAAATCAGCCATTTGCTGTTCATTTAAGACAGTTACTTTGAGTAAGTCAGGGAATTCTGCAGCTAAAGCTAATGCTTGTTCTGCCAAATATTCAGGGAAGCAAATGTTACCTGGACGGTTTCCAAGGTCACGTGCATACGACTGACCAGACTGTACAGCATGCACTAAAGCCAGTTGTTTTTCATCGAGGCTAGTCGTTGAACTAATTAAATCAACCTGTTGTAACACAAATTCATTTTTTTTCGATTTAAACTCATCATAACCATAAGCTGCTTGAGTTAAGCTTAAAGCGAATAAATAATGGTATTCGACAGGTAACGCAGCAATATCAATCGCGATATGCTTAAATTTATTTTGTGTCGATTTGATAATGGTTTGGGCAAGTTTAGCGAGCTTAACCGCCTGAAGTTCGGCTGTTTTTCCTAGGCCAAGTAATTGGCTATGAGGTTGATTTGAAATCTGACCGAATAAAGGCAGAGTTTCATTGAAGTTGCCTTTGAATTGGGTGGCAGTAAGAACGCTTTCTAGGTTATTGATTTGATATGTGTTGATGTTGCTTTGTAGCTGTTCTGAATCAACTAAAACCCACAAAGATTCATTAGATGTCTGTTCGGGAAAAGTTGTATAAGTTGTAAATTTCATGGCTGCCGTGATTGCCTATAGAAAGTTATGTTGGATTAAAACATTGAAACACTTTCAAGCATAGCGTTGCAATGTGCGGTTTTATATTTTTAACATTCGGGTAAACTAGCACACGTCCCGATTAGCCTTTTGGAAGTATTACTTTGATTATTCGGCGTTATCTCGTCAAGCAAGTTGTCTCTACCTCATTGGTGGTCATTTCTTTACTGACCTTAATCATGATGGGTGGTCGTCTGATCAAATACTTTGGTGTGGCGGCGCAGGGGCGTTTAGATGCCAGTATCTTATTTAGCATCATTGGATATCGTTTACCTGAATTTCTAACACTCATTTTACCATTGGGTTTTTTCATTGGTTTAATGTTGGTGTTTGGTCGTTTATATGTTGACCATGAAATGGCTGTATTAAATGGTAGTGGTGTAAGCCGTCATCAATTAGCACGATTACTCATTCCAATGACGCTTGTTTATATGGTTTTTCAGTCTGTGCTTATGCTCTGGATGACGCCGTGGGGACTACGTGAGTTTGAAAAACTGACAACAACACAAGCTGTTCGGACAGGTTTCGATTTGGTTCGACCAAGAGAGTTTATTTCTTCTGGGCCATATACGATCTATGCGGGGTCATTGTCAGAAGACCGAAAGAATTTGAAGGATATTTTCTTTTATCAGCGCGCTGCTAAAGAAGATAAGCCAGATGTTATGATTTTGGCAAAAGAAGCGACTCGTGTAGAAGTTGCAAATGACACCGCCAATGTCGTTGATCTGGTACAAGGTCGTCGTTATGAAATATTCCCGGGACAACCAAAATATACACAAGCAGAGTTTCAATCTTATCGTCTGCGTTTAGAAAATGACAAAGATGTTAAGTTTGAGAGTGGCGATGTAGAAGCACTATCGACAACAAAACTCTTTTCAAAAACAAATGATCCAGTTATTAGAAGTGAGTTGGGATGGCGCTTATTTGGGCCATTCACCATTGTTATTGCGTTAATGCTATCAGTGGCATTGTCTGAGGTGAGCCCACGACAAGGCCGTTATTACCGTCTTATTCCGGCGATTTTTATTTTTTCCAGTCTGATCGTATTAATGATTGCAATCAAGACTCGTATTAGTAAAGAAGAACTCGATATTTGGGCTTATCCTGCCGTGTTGGTTGTGTATGGCGTTGCTGCCGCTTTATTCTCACGTAAGCAGAAGTTGGGACCAAAAATCAAGAAACAGATCAAGCGAGTGAAATTATAATGTTAGCACGTCGAATAGTCGCCAAATATGTGACGAAAACCACTGCGCTTGCGATGTTTGGCACCACAGTTGTTTTGTCCATTCTTCAGGTCTTATTTACATATCTTGGCGAGTTGGGTGAGCTCAAACCAGACTATAACGCATGGCAAGCTCTCGTCTATGTCTTGTGGGGAGCTCCTCGCTATCTCTATGAAATTTTACCTATCTCTGCCTTGATTGGTGCTGTGATTGGACTGGGCTCATTGGCAACGAGTAGTGAACTCATTGTTATGCGTTCAGTGGGTGTTAGCTTATGGCGTATTGTCGGTTGGGTTATGCGCTCAGCTTTACTGCTTATTATTTTGTCGTTTGCTTTAAGTGAATGGGTTATCCCTTACACGAATGAAAAAGCACAAAGTGTTAAAAGCCATCGTTCAGTAGCTGCTTTAGGTGAAGTTAAAGGTTATTGGTCACGTGAAGGGCAGCGATTTATCTATATCGACTATGCTAACTCTCAAGGCAATTTAAGAGACATTCAAGTGGTCGACTTTGACCAGAACTATTACTTGCAATCATTAATTAATGCTCAGCAAGGACAGTTTATTAAAAATGGTCAATGGGCTTTGAAAAAAGCTGAACAAATGGACATTTTGGCGGCAGGCAATGCCATCAAAACTGACCATGAAGAACAATCGCTTGCTTTAGCATTACAGCCTAAATATGTGCACATGGTGACTTTAGATCCTGAAGATTTATCACCAAGTCAACTGATTAGCTTTATGCGTTATATGGATGAATATAGTCAGGTACCAAAGACGTACCAATTGGCTTTCTGGCAAAAAGTTGCTTCGCCGTTTTCACTCATTGCATTAGTTCTCGTGGCGTGTTCTTTTATTTTTGGACCATTACGCCAACAATCGATGGGTTTCCGTTTGGTGATCGCATTGTTTATTGGTTTGAGTTTCTATTATTTGCAAGATTTCTTGGGCTATGCGAGCTTGGTTTATTCCCCATCTCCAGCATGGTTCGTACTTGTACCTATCTTGCTAATGTTTGGTGCCGGAAGTTATTTGCTTTACCGCGCTCGCTAGAAATAAGTGATATTTATGGTTTTCATCAATCGCGGATATTGGTGAAAGCCATAGGAATAAATAGAGTCTTGACCGAAAATTCGGTAAGATATTGTGACGAAATTGTAGACAAAAGAGAAATTGATTATGACGGATGCAACTGCTGGCAAGATCCCTCACGTTCTGGTCATTATGGATGGTGTTGGACACCGTGAAGCGATTGAAGATAATGCTTTTCTTGCAGCAAAAACACCAAATTTGGCGGCAATGAAAGCCAAGCATCCGAATAGTCTAATTTCTGGTTCAGGTGAAGATGTTGGATTGCCTGATGGGCAAATGGGGAACTCTGAAGTTGGCCATATGAATCTTGGCGCTGGCCGTGTGTTATATCAAGACTTTACCCGTATTACTAAAGATATCCGTACTGGTGACTTTTTCAAACATGAAGTGTTGATCGACGCTGTTGAAAAAGCCAAAGCTGCTGGCGGTGCTGTTCATATTATGGGACTACTTTCAGAAGGTGGCGTCCATTCACATGAAGATCATATTGTGGCGATGTGTGAGCTTGCATTAAAACGCGGTGCAAAAGTTTATTTACACGCTTTCCTTGATGGTCGTGATACACCTCCACGCAGTGCTCAACCATCTTTAGAAAAATTAGATGCATTATTTGCTCAATATCCGGGCCAAGGCCGTATCGCAACCATGATTGGTCGCTACTTTGCAATGGACCGTGACAACCGTTGGGATCGCGTTGAGCAAGCTTATCGCTTGTTGACCGAAGGTGAAGCACTTCGTACTGCGCAAACAGCGGTTGAAGGGTTAGAGCTAGCTTATGCAGCCAACGAAAATGATGAGTTTGTAAAAGCGACTCGTATTGGTGATATTGCTAAAGTTCAAGATGGTGATAGCGTTGTATTTATGAATTTCCGTGCTGACCGAGCTCGTGAAATTACTCGCGCATTTGTAGAGAAAGACTTTGCTGGTTTTGAACGCAAAGTTGTACCAAATCTTTCTAAATTTGTGATGTTAACGCGTTATCAGGCAAGCATTGATGCACCAGTTGCATATATGCCAGAAGCCCTTAAAAATTCATTGGGTGAGTATTTATCTTCTTTAGGTAAAACCCAGTTACGTATTGCTGAAACTGAAAAGTATGCGCATGTGACATTCTTCTTTAGTGGTGGCCGTGAAGATGAATATCCGGGTGAAAAACGTATTTTAATTCCGTCTCCAAACGTGGCGACATATGACCTTAAGCCTGAAATGAGTGCTTATGAAGTCACTGATGAGTTGGTTAAGGCAATTAATTCAGGTGAATACGACTTATTGGTTGTGAACTATGCAAATGGTGATATGGTCGGTCATACAGGTGTATTTGATGCTGCGGTTAAAGCAGTTGAAGCGGTTGATACTTGTTTAGGTCGTGTCTATGAAGCAGTTATGGCGAAAAAAGGCCATATGCTCATTACTGCTGACCATGGTAACGTTGAACAAATGCAAGACTACGAAAGTGGGCAAGTGCATACTCAACATACAACCGAGCTTGTGCCGTTTATCTATGTTGGTCCAACACAAGCCACAATTGCAGAAGGTGGTGTGCTTGCAGACGTAGCACCGACAATTCTCAATTTAATGAAGATTCCTGTTCCTGCCGAAATGCAAGGACGTAATCTGATTACACTATCTGCATAAGTTAAAGGTGATTGGATGCTGCAACACATTAAATATAAAAAACTTATTGTAAGTATGTTGCTGTGTTGCAGCCAATTTACCTTTGCAGCGCCAGTTGTAAAAGAAAAAATGTCACCTTTGCATTCGGATTCGGAAGAACCGGAACATAGCTATGCAGAGGTGCCGATCGAGTCGATTCAACAGTTTGTGCAAATCTATGGAATTGTTCGAGATAATTACGTTGATGTGAAGTCTGACGATGCATTGTTTCAACAAGCCATAAAAGGGTTAGTGAGTGGGTTAGATCGTTATTCGCGTTATTTATCGGCAGAAGAATATCGCCAACTGATTCAATACACAGAGGGTGATCTTGCATCAGTTGATTTTGCATTAAGCCCTGAATCACATGCTCATAAATGGATGATTCGTGATCTTAAAACCGGTTCTGATTCCTATAAATTAGGTTTGAGAAATGGTCAGACGATTCTCAAAATTGATAACCAAGATTTAAAAAATTTAAACCAAGATCAGGTGCTTGGACTACTTTACGGTTCTATAGGAAGTACACTTCAAGTACAAGCAGAAGAGCTAAACGGAAACATTAACTTAGTCCGTAATAAAAAAATAGAAACCGATATAGAACCTGTAATGTTACATAATCAGGTGCTCGTACTCAAAATTAGAGTATTCCAACAAGACACTGCTAATGAAATTAAAAGATTAATTGAAGAAAACAGTTCTCCACGTTTAAAGGCTGTTTTAATCGATTTGCGAAACAATCCGGGTGGGTTGTTATCGGCAGCAGTTGAGTCAGCAGATTTATTTTTAAATAACGGAGTTATTGTTTCAACCAAAAGCCGTTCGGAAGGTAACCAGCAGTTTCAGGCTTTGCCCGGTAATGAATTTCAGAATATAAAACTGGGTATATTAATTAATCACCGCTCTGCATCGGCAGCAGAAGTTTTTACTGCGGCCATGAAAGAACACCAGCGTGCTTGGGTGATGGGTGAAAAAAGTTATGGAAAAGGTGTAGTGCAAAAGCTATTTCCTTTACCGAGTGGAGCAGCTCTACAAATGACAGTCTCTCACTACTACACACCCAATGGCAATATGATTGAAGGACAGGGTATTCAGCCTAACCAGACCTATCCATTACCTGCAGAAATGAAAGAAGACGTATATTTAGAGCGCGTTGCAGATTTATTCCTAAAGAGGAAGTAATTTTTATACTTCCTCTCCCATTTCAGTATCTAAGCCAAACTTTTTGAGCCGATAGCGCAAAGAACGGAATGTCATTCCCAGCTTTTTAGCTGCCAAAGTTCGATTCCAATGAGTCATATTTAGCGCATTCAGTAAAATATCTTTTTCGATATTTTCTAAGTAGCGTTCTAAACCTTCCATTGGAAATTTTGGGTGAGTCTGAACAGTCGGTGTTTGATTTAGTTGTTTCGTTACGATTTGCGGGCTCACACTACTACCTCTAAGAGGAGGAGCTAAGTGAGTCAAATCAATGCACTCATCATCACTTAAAGTAATAGCTCGTTCAATCATATTTCTTAATTCACGAACATTACCCGGAAAATCTTGCTGCAATAAGTAAGTTTCGGCGCTCGCCGTTAATTGCTTGCTTGAAATTCCCCATTCCGTACAAACCTTTTGAATAAAATGATTGGCCAATAGCAAAATATCTCCACCACGGTCACGCAGTGGCGGCAGCATAATATCCATAACATGAATACGGAAAAATAAGTCCTGCCGGAATTTACCTTGTTGAACTAATAAATCTAAGTCTTGGTGACTGGCACTGATTACTCGAAAATCAACATCAATTTCCTGATCTGAACCTACAGGGCGAATCTTTTTCTCTTGTACTGCCCGAAGCAATTTAACTTGCATACTTAAAGGCAATTCGGCAATTTCATCTAAAAATAAACTGCCACCGTGTGCTGATAAAATAAGACCTTGTTTATCTTGAGTCGCGCCAGTAAAGCTCCCTTTTTTATGCCCGAAAAGTTCACTTTCCATGAGCTCAGTTGGGATTGCTCCACAGTTAATTGCAATAAATGGTCCTTCACTGCGGTTGCTTAATCGGTGAATCAGATTAGCAACAACTTCTTTACCCGTACCAGACTCGCCTGTAACAAATACAGGAGCTTGGGAGCGGGCTATTTTTTTAATAGCTGTCCGTAAGTTTTGTATAGGTGGTGAACGCCCAATTAATAAGTCATTTTCTAATGTTGTTTCACCGAACTCATGCTCTGGTTTTGGCTGGTTGAGCGCCTTTTTTAACAATTGATCTAAGTGAATTTGGTTAATAGGTTTGCTGACAAAATCAAAAGCTCCAGCTTTTAATGCTGCAATTGCAATATCCATATTGCCGTATGCAGTTAAGACTGCAATGGGAGTGTGTGGGTAAGTTTGAGAAACATGTTGGACCAATTCTAAGCCACTACCGTCAGGTAGATTTAAATCGGTCAAGCATGCATCGTAATGAAACTGAGTAAAGAGCTGTTTGGCCTGTTCAACCCGATAAGCAAGATGTGTCTTAATCCCCATTCGTGCAAGAGTCATTTGCATTAACAGGCACAAATCTTCTTCATCGTCTACAAGCAAAACGAGTGGTTGCTGTTCTGCCATTTCCCCAAAAACCTAATAAAAAATCAATATATTATTGGGCATTCTATTCTGAAGCATGCCCCTTGTTTTTGCTCTACATAAGTGAGCTTTGCATGGTTTGCCTCACAAAAACTATGAGACAAATATAATCCTAAACCAGTTCCATTAATTTCGGTACTAAAAAATGGTTTAAATAATTGAGATATATCACGTTTTGAAACACCTTCACCGTAATCGATCACATCAATATAAATTTTATTTGTTTGTGAATGGATATTGATCAGAACATAGGGAGAGTCGGGTGCATTGTGGCGTAGAGCATTCCTAACAAGGTTAATGAGCACTTGTCTGAGTTGCTTTTCATCAAACAATAGCTTTAAGGATAAATCAGAACTTTTAAGCTGGATCGCATGTTTAACATCAGATAGATCTTCATCTAATAACGTTTTTAAGAAGTCGTTTAATTCAATCTGGATGGGATATGTTCTTTCACTGCGGGCAAGTCCTAACGTATCTTGAACAATACTATCAATGCGTTTCGTTTGCTTACCAATCATATTGCGCAAAGTATTTTGCTGTTCCGCGTCACTATCTTTGAGCAATTCATTTGCTTGAACAATGGCTGCAAGAGGATTACGGATCTCATGGGCAATACTTGCTGAGAGTTGTCCTAAAGCAGCAAGTTTGAGTTGTTGAGCTTGCTGATTAATCTGTTGTGCATCTTGTAAGATGAGTAGTGTTAATGCTTGCTGTGGCACCAAAAGATGTTGCACTTTAATATTAATAGAATAAGCCGACAGTCGGGACTCAAAAATAAATCGATCACCTTCTTTTAGGTTATCAAATTTAAGAATTTCAAATAAGTCAGCATGCCATTTTGCTAAGGGATATTTTTCACTGGCAAATTGAGGTGGAATTCCTAAAAGAGAGCAGGCGGCTGGGTTACTTAAAACAATGTCATAGTTTTCATCTAGAACTAAATAGCCCTCTTCAATTTGTTCCAAGATATAGCGGTTAATATTTTGTAGTTGATAGAGTTCTATTGATTGATGGAAAGTTAGCGCTTCAAGTAATTTAAAGCGCTGGACCGCAATTTGTCCGATTCCGTGTACTACAAAAAACAAGAAGGCCAATAAAGCGCTATTACCAATCGTATTTAAATTATTGTAGTCAAATAAACTGCCAACGAAGCGTTGGTAAATAACCGCAATGACTGCAAGTAATGTAATGAGCAACGACATTCTTGCGCTAAGTAAAATAGCCGAAGTAAATATGGCAATAACATAGAGCAAGCTGAGTTGAAGATTGGGTTCGCCTACTGAAAATGTAAGTAAACTCAGACAGATAATATCAACTACAAAAAATAAAATGAGCTGCCTTGTTGCCTGAGTGGCAATAAACTTGAAGCATAAAAGTTGAAGAAGGCTTAAGAGCGAATAGCCGAGTAGTGTATAAGAATATAAAGTGGGTTGTTGTAGACTATTGTCGATTTGAGCATCGGTTAAAACCAAAATAATATTCAGGCTAACCGCAATAATAAGGCGATATAAACCATACCACGTGCCCAAACGAAATATCGTATGGGACAAGGATGAGTTTACGGGAAATTGCATGTAAGTCTGATTAAGGCTTGATCAGACCGTAACGAATCGCGAGATGAGTCAGTTTAACATCACTATCAATGGCTAGCTTTTCAAAAATACGGTAGCGGTAAGTATTCACTGTTTTAACACTTACAAAAAGTTTGTCTGCAATTTCTTGAGCACTAATACAATTTACAACCATCATTGCAACTTGCATTTCTCGTTCAGAGAGAGAATCAAAAGGTGATTGCTGTGTATCGGATAAATAAGAACTTGCTAATTGCTCCGCAATATCGGCACTAAAGTATTTGCCGCCTTGCATCACTTTATTGATAGCCCGAACCATTTCGGTAATTGGAGCACCTTTGGTGATGTAACCTTTAGCTCCTGCTTTAAGCAAAAGAGAAGGGTAAGGTTCTTCTGCTAAGCCACTGACTGCAATCACTTTTGTATCTGGTGCGGTTTGCAGTAAACGACGTGTTGTTTCTACGCCGCCGATGCCAGGCATATTGACATCAAGTAGCACAACTTGAGGATGTTTCTGACGAACAATAGCAATTGCTTCTTCACCCGATTCGGCTTGTCCAATGACCTCTACATCGGCATGATCTTCTAACATACGGCAGATACCTGTACGTACAAGTTCATGGTCATCCACAACTAAAACTGTAATCAAGAAGACCTCCTTTCTTTCAAAAAACAAGTTTTTTGTTACATAAAGCAAAATTAGCTTGCAATGGAATGACAAAATTAGCAATCCTATTCTTATATAGTGAGCGAATAGTTGTGCACAATTGTGTCGGTAAAAGCGTTATACCTTATACCTCAAATGTAAGGCATAATTATAGTAAGCGCAAATGTGTATCACCCTGAGTCGAGTATTGTGCCGTGAAAAATTCTAAAAAGTCTTTAATGCATGTGCTAAGCATGTCTATTTTGCTTAGTTTGAGTTCAACAAGCTTTGCAGAACTCGTCAATAACCCGTCCTCAGGGAATAGTGGTACTGCAAGCTTAAATTGGTCTTCAGCTGATGCTAGCCAATTTTTAAATGATGAAGATGACGAACCTACTCCGCAAGGTTCAACATCGGTAACCACAACTTTGCGTGGTGGTAGTGCACCGAAAATTGTAGCATCTGCACCGAAGATTGCTCCAATCCGTGATACGACTGGTTACAATGCCCAGCCGAGTGTAAGCGCTCGAGCTGCACTTGTGATGGACGCGCAAACTGGTGAAGTGCTCTACAGTAAAAATACCAACGCTTCTGTGCCAATTGCCTCTATTACTAAGTTGATGACAGCAGTTGTAACGGCAGATGCCCGTTTAAACATGTCAGAAGAAATTACACTTGAGCAAATCGATTTTGCTGGTGCAAATGGTAAAAACTCAAGTTCAACCTTACGTGTTGGCGACAAGATGAACCGTGCAGAAGTTCTTCTGTTTGCTCTAATGAAATCAGAAAACCCAGCAGCGGCGGCTTTAGCACGTACTTATCCGGGTGGTCGTCCTGCATTCGTCGCTGCAATGAACGCTAAAGCACGTGCTTTAGGTATGAACGCAACTCACTATTATGAGTCAACTGGATTAGATCCACGTAATGTATCTTCTGCGCGTGACTTAGGGATTTTGGCAAGTACAGCTTCTCAATATGGCTTGATTCGTCAATTCTCAACTACACCAACTTATGACTTTAACTTAGGTTATCGCGTGTTGAAATCTAACAATACCAATGCTCTAGTGCGCAATGGTGGTTGGAATATTAACTTGTCTAAAACTGGATATATTAATGAAGCAGGTCGCTGTGTTGTGATGCACACGACTGTAAATTCACGTCCAGCAGTCATTGTATTACTTGGTGAACCAAGTACACAGGCACGTAATAATGATGCAACTAACTTATTGGGTTGGTTAAGTAATTTACCAAAACGTATTTAAGTTCAATATTCTAAAAAACGCTTCTATCAAGAAGCGTTTTTTTATGGCTATAAAAAAGACATAAAAAAAAACGGCTGTTTAAAACAGCCGTTTTTTTAAAAATCAGATCTTACATATTAGATAAAATCGAATCTTTTACTTGGTCCATTGTTGCATCAATTGACAACATCACTGCATCAGCACATTGTTTGATTGCAGTGTCAGGATCTTTCAAGCCATTACCAGTTACTGTACATACAATTACAGAACCTTCAGCAATTTTACCCGCTTTAATATCACGGATCGCACCGCCGATAGAAGCAGCAGACGCTGGCTCAACAAATACGCCTTCATACATAGAAAGTAAGCGTTGAGCTTCTAAAATTTCGCTGTCTTGAAGTTCATCAAACCAGCCTTTAGAGTCGCGTACTACAGCTTTTGCATGGTTCCAGCTTTGTGGATTACCAATACGGATTGCAGTTGCAACAGTTTCAGGGCTTTCAACTGGAGCACCACGTAAGAATGGAGCTGCGCCAGAAGCTTGGTAACCCACCATTGTTGGTAAACCTTCTGGTTTTGGACCAGTGAATTGATCAGTAGCAGCATCATAAATCACTTGTTCAAACTGATCAGCAGGCTGGTTTGCTACAGCTTCGGTATAACCCATCCAGTGAGCGGTGATATTACCTGCGTTACCTACAGGTAAGCAGTGGTAATCAGGTGCGCGGCCTAAAGCTTCAACGATTTCATAAGCAATCGTCTTTTGACCTTGCAAACGGTAAGGGTTGATTGAGTTTACAATCGTTACAGGCGCTTGATCAGCGACTTCTTTTACAAGACGCATACCATCATCGAAGTTACCACGAATTTGCATAGTAATCGCACCATACATCATCGCTTGTGCCATTTTACCCATCGCAATTTTGCCTTCTGGAATCAAAACAAATGCTTTGATGCCTGCACGTGCAGCATAGGCAGCAGCAGCAGCAGAAGTGTTACCAGTAGATGCACAGATAATCGCTTTAGAGCCTTCTTCAACCGCTTTGGTTACAGCCATGGTCATACCACGGTCTTTAAATGAACCAGTTGGGTTTAAACCCTCATATTTCACATAAATTTCAACATCTTTGCCAATAATACGTGGAATATTCTCAAGTTTAATGAGTGGGGTGTTGCCTTCACCCAAAGAGATAGCACGAGTAGTTGCCGAAACTGGCAAACGGTCACGATAACGATCTACAAGACCAGTATAACGATTGGCATTAGACATGATGGTGTTCCAATTAGAGGTGAAGCGGGAGAGGGAATCTTTCCCTCAACCTGATTAACTATCGAGCGATTCTAAACGAATTCTTACGATTTCGCCACGAATTGCAGGTAATGCTTGAATTTGTGCAAGAGCATCATCCATTTTTGATTCAACGATTGGATCGGTCAGAATCACGATTGGAATAAGGTCTTTTAAACGAGATTGTTGCATGATCGCATCAATACTAATTCCAGCGCGACTTAAGATGGTCGTTACATCGGCAAGTACGCCAGTTTGGTCTTCTGCATTTAAGCGGATGTAATAACCTGTGGTCATTTCTTCACGGCTTAAAATTGGTACATTGGTTAATGCTTCAAAAGCCAACTGAGGAATTGTTCCTGCACCGTCTTCGGTATAAGAGATGTCACGAACAATATCAATAACGTCGGCAACAACCGCAGAAGCTGTAGGACCTGCACCTGCACCCGCGCCGTAATAGAGTGTTGGACCTACGGCATTTGCCTGAACTAACACTGCATTTTTAACACCGTTTACATTCGCAATCAGTTGTTCATCTGGAATAAGTGTTGGGTGAACACGTAACTCAATACCTTTTTCAGCACGACGTGCAATACCAAGATGTTTAATACGGAAACCAAGATCTTCTGCATATTTCACATCTTGCGCAGTGATTTTGCTGATACCTTCGGTATAAACCTTATCAAATTGAAGAGGAATACCAAACGCACAAGACGCTAAAATGGTAAGTTTATGCGCAGCATCAATACCTTCAACGTCAAACGTTGGATCTGCTTCTGCATAACCGAGTTCTTGAGCTTCTTTTAATACATCATCAAATGCACGACCTTTCTCACGCATTTCAGTCAGAATAAAGTTACCTGTACCATTAATAATGCCAGCCAACCATTCGATATGGTTTGCAGCAAGACCTTCACGGATCACTTTAATAATTGGAATACCGCCAGCAACTGCTGCTTCATAAGCAATTTGCACAGCATTGTCTTCTGCTGCTTTAAATAATTCATTGCCATGTTCAGCGAGTAACGCTTTATTTGCAGTCACGACTTGTTTGCCGTGTTTGATCGCTTCCATGATAACTTCGTAAGCAGGGTGGATCCCACCCATAACTTCTACAACTACATCAACGTCTGGTTGACGAACGATGTCAAGTAAATCGGCGCTTTGTTTAATCCCTTCCAATTCAAGATCTGGACGAGGGCGGCGTGTTCCAACGTGGGTAATTTGAATTTCTCGACCGGTGCGACGTTTAATTTCAGCGGCATTTTCTTGTAGTAGTTTAAGGGCTCCTCCACCTACGGTTCCTAGACCGAGTATTGCCAGGCGAACTGGTTTCACGTCACACTCCATTCATCATTTAATCATTTAGTTGAAGCTAGATCATAGCTAAAAAAAACGCCAGACTCTAGCGCTTTTAGTGCCTGTTCAATGAATTAGAGTGCGATGTTTGGAAAAGAAGAGTAGATCAGTCTTTAAACAGAGGTTGTTTAAATATTAATTGTTGAAAAAACAAAGCGCTGCAATCAGAGCAGCGCTTTTTAAAAGAGATAGATGATTAATCATTCATCAGCCTAAAGGATGTTATTTATCCAGACGTTTAATTAATTCATCTGGTGTTAGGTATCCACCTAAGTACTCGCCATCAACATTATAAATAGCTGGTGTTCCATTTACACCCATGTTTAAGCCAAGTTGATATTGTTCACGAACAGGGTTTTTACATTGAGCAGGTGGGATATTAATACCTTGTACTGCTTGGTTAAAGGCAGCTTTACGGTCTGCACTACACCATACAGCTTCCATGGTCGGCATAAATTGTTCACCGCGTGGCCAAGCGATATAGCGTACCTCAATACCTTTTTCATTAATTTCAGGTAAATGCTCATGTAATTTGTGGCAATAAGGACAGCTTGCATCGGTAAACACATAAATCACATGTTTAGCCTTACCACCTTTAGCTGGGTAAACGATCAAATCTTCATTTTTTAAAGCAGCCAGATGCTTCTTGTTTTCTGAAGCTTGAAGATTATCGCCAATATTATGTAGTTCTTTACCGCCTAAACGAATGACATCACCTTGAATCAGGTATTTGCCATCACTGGTTGTATAAATCGACGTCATTCCTTCGAGATTTACCCAATATAAGTTAGGCACTTCAGTAGGCTTGATATCTAAAATTTTGGCGTTGATGTTTGCATTCTTAAATTGTTTTTGCAAAGTTTCAATTAAACGCTGTTTAGCATTGCGTTCAATGATGGTTGAAGCTTCCCCAGTAGCAGGTGCGGTCGCAGTGAGCGCATCTTCTTTTTGTGGTTTGTTTTCTTTAGAACAAGCACTGAATAACAGGCTAGAAGCCAAAGCACAGGCAAGAAAAAGTTGAGATCGGGTAAAAGACATAGATAACCCTTATTTCATCAGTATTTATAGTCAGAAGCTGCTAAGCATAACAAAAAATCTAGCGTGTATTGTTAAAACTTTCTTAACCTTTGTGAACGAAATCAAGTGATTGTTAGGCGTATTTCAAATAATAAGTTTTAAATTTTTTAACCTCTAGGATGATGTTTTTCATGCAATTGTTGCATTCTCACTTGTGCTACATGTGTGTAAATTTGAGTAGTTGATAAGTCACTATGGCCCAATAACATTTGTACTACGCGTAAATCGGCGCCGTGATTGAGCAGGTGTGTTGCAAAGGCGTGACGTAATGTGTGAGGTGAGAGTTCAGCTTGAATATTGGCTTGTAAGGCGTAACGCTTAATGGCATACCAGAAGTTCTGACGGCTCATAATTCCGCCGTGTTGAGTTAAAAAGAGATAGTCAGTAGAGCTTTTATAGAGTTGAGGCCGAGCATCCTGCAAGTAGCGTTCTACCCATTCACAAGCAAATTGCCCTAGCGGGACCAAACGCTCTTTATTACCTTTACCAGTAATTCTTAAATAGCCTTGTTTTAAGTTAATAAGTTCTAGGCGCAAGTTCAGCAGTTCTGAAACACGTAAACCACATGCGTAAAGAACTTCAAACATTGCCCGATCACGTAAACCAAGTGCTGTATTAATGTCTGGAGCCTGAATCAGTGTTTCGACATCTTCTTCTGATAGATCTTTGGGTAAGGCTCTGCCAATTTTTGGAGAATGATGGGTTGCTACCGGATTATCGCTTCGTAATTTTTGTTCACGTAAAAATTTGTAAAACTGGCGTAGGGCAGATAAGCAGCGGGCAATCGAGCGTGGGCTTTTTCCCGCTTTAGTTAACTCAATCAAAACATCAGCGATATCATCACTTGTCCACTCTGGAAGAGCTAATTTTTTATGAAGTTCACTGCATTGAATAAGGTCGGATAAATAAGCATTACGTGTATGTGGACTTACCGTCTGAGCAACGAGATAGTCACGAAAACCTTGTAAAAAGCTCAAATGTTCAGGAATTTGAACAGGGCTTGGAATACGCGGTTTTTTATTCAACATACACTAGATCCTCTAAACCTCTGTACTGTAAAAGAAACTTTAAGGTTTGTCGATTAAACTTGATAAGAAGTGAAATTTAACCTTATTTGGTAATTATTCTCATTTATATGTATACTATTAAAAAAGGTTTAGGATCGGATGCGGTGCGTTTATCAGCTTTAAAAGTGAAGCAAGCGGCGACCATCACCAAAGTGAATCGGATAGAACTAGAGTCCGAGCAGCAAGATTTGGTCGCAATTCGTTTGGAAAGTCTGGGCTTTGTACCAGGCACACGAGTGGAAGTGATTACCAAAGGTATTTTTGGTGGTGATCCGATCTTAATCCAAATTGGCTTTACTCGTTTCGCTTTACGTAAAGCAGAAGCGGAAAAAATTGAAATTCAAGTAGAAGAAGGAGTACCCGCATGAGTGATGCATTACGTATTGCCCTTGTGGGAAACCCTAACTGTGGTAAAACCTCTCTTTTTAACCATTTAACTGGAACCCGACAAAAAGTTGCAAACTATGCTGGTGTAACGGTCGAGCGTAAGGTTGGTCATTTTCAGTTGCCTTCAGGCCGAGCAGTGCGTGTACTTGATTTACCCGGTACATATAGCCTTAATGCCACCAGTCCTGATGAAGTAATTACCCGTGACGTGTGTTTGGGTAAAATTGCAGAAGAAGGGCAGCAAGATGCCTTTTTATGTGTGGTTGATGCCACTAACTTAAAATTGCATTTAGGACTAGTACTCGAAATGATCGAGTTGGGTCGTCCGATTTTACTTGTACTGAATATGATGGATGAAGCGCGTCGTCGTGGCATCCAAATTAATACTCAAAAGTTGTCTCAACGTTTGGGTGTACCAGTTGTTGAAACAGTTGCCGTCCGTAATGCGGGTATTGAAAATTTATTACATGCCCTTGATCAAGAAAAATATAGTGTGCCACAAACCGAACTAAGTGGTTTAACTGGAACTCATCATCAAAAAATCGATATGATTTTTAAAGATGTAGTTCATTATGTTGATCAGGGAGATAAGCGTACTGATTTTCTAGATCGAATTTTCTTACATCCAGTTTTAGGCCTACTTAGCCTTGCTATCATGATGTTTATTGTGTTCCAAGCAGTTTTTGCATGGGCAGCTCCATTCATGGATGGTATTGAAGGCTTCTTCGGCTGGCTTGGTGAGGTAGTGGGAACTGTGATTACCCAACCTCTACTGCATAGTTTAGTTGTTGACGGAATTATTGCAGGTGCGGGTGGCGTAGTTGTGTTCTTGCCACAAATTTTGATCTTGTTCTTCTTTATTTTAGTACTCGAAGAATCAGGCTATTTACCGCGTGCAGCATTCTTGCTTGATAAATTAATGTTCCAAGCTGGTTTAAGTGGCCGTGCCTTTATTCCTTTACTTTCGAGCTTTGCTTGTGCAGTACCGGGAATTATGGCAACGCGTAGTATTAGTGACCCTCGTGATCGTTTTACGACCATTATGGTTGCGCCTTTAATGACTTGTTCGGCACGTTTACCCGTCTATGCCTTGCTCATTGCTGCCTTCATTCCAGAGAAAATGGTCTGGGGTATTTTTAACCTACAAGGTTTAGTGCTTTTTGGTCTGTATATGGCTGGTATTGTGAGTGCGCTTTGCGTTTCATTTTTAATGAAGTTTTTGCAAAAAGATAAGTCGCAGCATGCTTTACTGCTAGAGCTACCAAGTTATCGTTTCCCTGATTTAAAAAGTGTGGGAATCGGTTTATTGGATCGTGCAAAGATCTTCTTGAAACGCGTCGGTGGAATCATTTTTGCGCTCTCTATTTTGCTCTGGTTCTTGTGTACTTTCCCGCAGCCACCAGAAGGGGCGACATTACCTGCCATAGATTATAGTTTTGCAGGTATGCTCGGACATCTTATCCAACCTTTATTTGCTCCAGTTGGTTTTAATTGGCAAATCTGTATCGCCTTAATTCCAGCTATGGCTGCTCGTGAAGTGGTTGTCGCGGCATTAGGTACAGTTTATGCCTTGTCTGCAACAGATGATGATGCTGTGGCACAAGGTTTGTCACATCTGATTAGTGCGGATGGAACAGGTTGGTCTTTGGCAACAGGTTTATCACTTTTAGTGTGGTTCATTTATGCTCCACATTGTTTGGCAACACTGGCAACGGTACGTCGCGAAACAGGTTCATGGAAACATGTTGCAGCTATGACTGCATATCTGTTTGGTTTAGCTTATTTTGCATCGTTTGTTACCTATCAAATTGCTTCCCACTACTGGGGCTAAAGCAATAAAGGAGGTTGTATATGGTTCAATATCTGATTATTGCGGTTTTAGTGATTTGGAGTGCTGTAGTTGTTTTTAAGAAAGTATTTCCAAAAACAGCAAATTCAGTCTTTTCTTCACTCTCTGCATTTTGCGAAAAGCAAGGTTGGGTAACCTTGGCAAAATGGCTTAAACCGAAAATGGCCTTTGGTTGTGCTGGCGGTTGTGGATGTTCAAGCGAAGATAAACCTACCAATACAGTTCAAGAAATTAAGCCGATTAAATGGCAATAAATTTAGTATTTCTTGTTTCGTTTAAAAAGCCATCATATTGATGGCTTTTTTACGCACTGACACAAAAAAAGATGAATAAAGTTCAAACTGAAAAAGCATTCAAAACAGCAAAGTGCTAACATTTTTGCCATTCTGTCGATTGATAAATTGTGGGGCAAAAATGTTAATACAACGTGGTGGGTTAAAAGTTGTAGCAGGCTTGGGAATATCAGGCGTTTCTGCTGTAAATTTCCTGCATGAACAAGGCTACCAAGTTGCAGTAACAGACTCTCGTCCCACGCCACCAGGGCATGATCAGATCCCAGCTGGCGTTAAAACCAGTTTTGGTCAACTTGACCAAGAATTATTATTACAAGCAGAAGAAATTATTTTAAGCCCAGGCCTTGCACCGCAATTACCGGAAATTCAGTCAGCTATTGCTAAAGGTGTTTCTGTGGTAGGTGATATTCAATTATTACGCCGTGCAACCGATGTGCCTATTGTGGCGATCACTGGCTCTAATGCTAAAAGTACAGTAACGACTTTAATTGGCTTAATGGCTAAAGATGCGGGTAAGAAAGTTGCCGTGGGTGGCAATCTTGGACGTCCGGCTCTAGATTTATTAAAAGATCAACCTGAGTTAATTGTACTTGAGCTATCAAGTTTTCAGCTAGAAACCACGTCTCACTTAAATGCTGAAGTTGCTGTGGTTCTCAATATGAGTGAAGACCACTTAGATCGTCACGGCAATATGTTGGGTTACCATCAAGCAAAACACCGTATTTTCCAAGGCGTTAAAAAAGTAGTATTTAACCGTGATGATGCTTTAAGTCGTCCTCTTGTTCCAGATACCACACCAATGCAAAGCTTTGGTTTAAATGCACCAGATTTAAATCAATATGGTGTTTTAAGAGATGGCGATGGCACGCTTTGGCTTGCGCGTGGTTTACAGCGTTTAATTAAAAGCTCAGATTTATATATTCAAGGCATGCATAACGTAGCAAATGCTTTAGCTTGTCTCGCATTAGGTGAGGCAATAGGCCTGCCTATGGAATCTATGCTTGAAACCTTAAAACAATTTAAAGGCTTAGAGCATCGCTGTGAATATGTAAAGACTGTGCATGATGTACGTTATTACAATGATTCTAAAGGTACAAACGTTGGCGCTACGCTTGCAGCGATTGATGGATTAGGCGCTGCAATTGAGGTTAAAAAAGGTAAGGTTGCCTTGATTTTAGGTGGGCAAGGTAAAGGTCAGGATTTTGGTCCATTACGTTCTTCTATCGAAAAATATGCCAAAGTTGTGGTATTGATTGGTGAGGATGCTCCGGTGATTGAACAAGCCATTCAAGGCGCAACCAAAATTTTACATGCAGCAACGCTTAAAGAAGCTGTAGAGCTGTCTCAACGTGAAACACAGGCCGAAGATGTGGTGTTGTTATCACCAGCATGTGCAAGTTTTGATATGTTTAAAAGTTATAATGACCGTGGTCAGCAGTTTGTTGCCTGCGTCAATTCGTTGGTTTAAAGAAAACATGATTAGGAATGTAGTATGGCAGGCTTAGCTCAGACCACAATCCAGAAAATCAATCATTGGTATGAACGGATATTGCCTAAATGGCCAGCGGAAGTGACGCCACGTAATGTCCTGATTTTCTGTGTCGTTGCATTATTATGTATCGGTTCAGTGATGGTTGCATCTGCTTCGATGCCCTATGCTGAATATATGCATGAAAACCCGTTTCACTATGTGATTCGTCATGGTATTTCGATTGTCGCTGCGGGTGTAGTGGCTTATTTGACCTATCGAATATCACTTAATACGTGGTTTAAAAATACCTTCCCGCTGTGGTTATTAACCATGGTTCTGTTGCTTGCTGCTTTGGTGGTGGGTTCGGAAGTCAACGGTTCTACACGTTGGATTAAGATTGGTGGCTTTACCTTGCAGCCAACCGAGGTTGCCAAAGTCATGATGGCGATCTTTACCGCAGACTACGTTGTGCGCCGAGCCAAAGAGGTTCGTACTCATTGGAAAGGCTTATTGCGTTTAAGTGGGGTAATGGCAATCACGGTCGGTTTAATTATTGCTGAGCCTGACTTAGGGGCAACAGTCGTTATTGTCATGATGATGGTTGGTGTGTTCTTTTTAGCGGGCGCGCCGCCAACTCAGTTCTTAATCATGCTTGGTGCGATTGTCACAGGTATTGTGTTTTTGATCTTATTTGAACCCTACCGTTTCCAACGTTTGATTTCATTTACTGACCCATGGGCAGATCCATTAGGTGTAGGTTATCAGTTATCAAATGCATTAATGGCTTTTGGCCGTGGTGAATGGTTTGGTACAGGCTTAGGGCATAGTGTACAAAAACTATCTTATTTACCTGAAGCGCATACTGACTTTATGTTGGCAGTGCTAGGTGAAGAGTTTGGCTTTGTGGGTATTTCTATTGTTATTGGCTTGTCTTTCTTGATGCTGGCATGTTGTATCAAAATTGGTCACCGTGCCTTGAAACATCATTACCTTCGCGCAGGCTATTTAGCTTACGGCATTAGTATTATTTTCCTGCTCCAGATTTTAGTAAATGCGGGCATGAATATGGGCTTAATGCCGACGAAAGGTTTGACTTTGCCATTCATTAGTTATGGTGGTACGTCTTTAATGATGTGTGCTGCGATGATTAGCTTAATCTTAAAGATTGATGCATCAACACAAGAAGTCAATCCAGAACGAGAAGAGTCGAACTTCTAATTGAGTATTTAGAAGTTTAAAAAGCCCGATTTGATATCGGGCTTTTTTATTATTTATAGATATGTTCCGCTGAGCTCTTGCTCATGGGGAATCAAATCAACATTCCACTGTGCTACAGCTTGTTTGAGCATCAGTCTAGGTTGATCTAAATCAACGTTGGGTTGTCCCAAGGCTAGTATCGCTTTTTGAAGTAATTCAGGTGCTTTTGATAAATCGAGTGCTTGAGCTAGATTTTGTTTAGAGAGCTTTTGTCCTTGGTCATTCATGGCAAGGGGAAGGTGCATATAGCTTAGTTGAGGATAACCTAGAAGCTGGCTTAACCAGATCTGACGTTCAGTGTTATCTAATAAGTCTGCACCTCGAACGACATGGGTAATACCTTGTAGATAATCATCCACGACGACCGCAAGTTGATAGTTAATAATCCCATCACGGCGCTTAAGAACAAAATCTCCAAGATCGTGTTGTAGATTGGAGCAATGATGTCCTTGTAATTGGTCATCAAAACAGATCTGCTGATCTTGAACTTTTACCCGAATCGCTTGACCTTGAAAATCAAGATTGAGATCGCGGCAAGTACCTGCATAGATTGCATTTGAACCAAGCATTTTGCGGGTACATTGACATGCATAGATAAGACCTTCTTTTTTGAGTTGGTCTAATACGCTTTCATAAATGTCTAAACGATTTTTTTGAAAGATGATCTCTGCATCGGGTTCGAACTGGAAGGCTTCAAGTGATGTGAGAATATGCTCTTCACTGCCGGGATAAATACGAGGGATATCTGTATCTTCAACACGAACGAGCCATTTGCCTTGATGGGCTTTTGCATCGCAATAGCTGGCAACAGCAGTAATGAGTGATCCAAAATGCAAAGGGCCGGTTGGCGATGGCGCAAACCGACCTGAGTATGAACAGCGATTAAGCGGAACATTGTTCCGCCGCTGCGCAAGAGAAAAGCTATGCTTTTCTGGCAGGCGATTTAACTGCTGCGCAAGAGCCGAGTTGTGCTCGGCTGGAGAATTATCAACAGTCACAATTAACCGTTATTTTGCTTCTCTTTGATTTCTGCCAAAGTTTTGCAATCAATACATAAAGTTGCAGTTGGACGTGCTTCTAAACGACGTAAGCCGATTTCAATACCACAAGTTTCACAGAAACCGTAGTCTTCATTCTTAATAGCTTCCATAGATTGTTCGATTTTACGAATTAACTTACGTTCACGGTCACGTGTACGTAATTCAATTGCAAATTCTTCTTCTTGGGTAGCACGGTCGTTTACATCTGGCAGTGCAGTTGATTCGTCTTGCATCGTATTTAAAGTACGATCAACTTCAGACATTAATTCAGCTTTCCATGCTTGCAGAATTTGTCGGAAATGCTCGAGCTGTCCTTCAGACATGTACTCTTCATTTTTCTTAGGTTGATAAGGTGCAATACCAAATAAACTTGCAGTTGTGCCTATGTCAGAAGTTTTAGGTTTCACTTTACGTGCACGTTTTGCAGAAGCTTTGTCACCTTCCACTACAACTTCTGTATGTTCATCCAAAACTTGGTTGTGGTTGTCATTCGCCATAATAGGGCATTCCTCATCATACACGTATTATCTATACGCAAAAAATATGGTGATATGCAAGTGTTTTTATAGAAAACCATCGATGGGATTTTCCCATCGGGTCGTCATCATATAGATTTTTCCTGCAAGATGATAGTCATTCCGACCCGTAAATATTTTCAAAACGTGTTTACCCCAGTCATAATTATATATAAGCATATAAGAAATAGGGCTAATAGCCTGAAATATCAGTGTTTATATGGCCTTGAAAATTTTCAAGACGGAAGACTTCTGTTTCAAAACTACCATCGTTTTTTAGACGAATGTAACGGTAGCCGGGAGCATTTTGATCTAAAGCAAAATCATTACTAAACGGTTTAAACTGCACACTTGTTGATGGAGTCGAGAAAAATTCGATCCCTTGCCAAGTGTTTATTGAGTCCTGATGAACATGCCCGCAGACTAAAGCTTTTACATTTTTAAATGGAGCCAAGGTAGTAAGCAAAGCATTAGAATTTTGTAGTTTGTGATGATCAATCCATTTTGATTTCATGGCAAAAGGATGGTGATGACAAGCTAGCAAAATCGGGTTGTCTGCAAACTCTTCGAGTAAATTCGTTAAGCTGTCTAGCTGTTCTTCTGATAGATGTCCATCAATATGACCTTTTACCGCACTATTTAATAAAATAACCCGCCAGTTCCCTAAGCAAATAACTACAGGTTCCTGATGATTCTCTTTATGCAACGGAAAATGGTCAACATTGTCATGATTACCTAAGGTCTGAAAAAAGGGCAGCCCCAAGGTTTGCATATATTGAATATAACGTTTGTAAGTAATAGGCATTGGTGCCTGAGCTAGGTCCCCAGTATGGATAATTGCATCAATTTCAGGATGTTTATTAAGTATTTGTTGAATAATGGCATGAAAGCTTTCTTCAGGATTCATACCCACAAATTCTAAATGCGGATACTCCAATAGGTGGGTATCGGTAATTTGTATAATGACATGGTCTTTTTGTGAAAGTGTTGAGACTTGAAAAGTCACCGTCCTACCTCTTCGGGTTTATTATCGTTTTGCTGTGTTGGGCCAGCCATTGTAATGCCATAATGACAGGAGCATTTCTTAAACGTCCGCTGTCGAGTAGAGTCTGGATTTCACTATAATTAAATAAGTGTAATTGAATATTTTCCCCCTCATCATCTACGCCAAATACACCCCCTTCAGCGGGTAATTCAGTTTCGGCAACATAGAGATGAAATAACTCTGAGCAAGCACCAGCTGACGGGTAAAAGCTAAATAGATGCTCTAGATCTTGAACTTCGCAACCTGATTCTTCAAGGCTCTCTCGTCGAATACAACTTTCTGGTGATTCATCACCATCTAACACACCTGCAATTATTTCTAGCTGCCATGGGGAGTGAGAGTCATCTAAAGCCCCAACACGGAACTGTTCAATCAGTGCAAACTGTTGTTTTTGATCGTTGTAGAGTAGGATACCCGCTGCTTCAGGCCGATGAACGAGTTCACGCTGCAATACATGAGTATATTCAGGTTGATTAAATAGACGATGTCGAAGGCTGACTTTTTCAACTTGAATAAAACCACGGAATAGAGATTCACGTGATGTTACTTCGACATCTTTAGATGTATAACTTGGACGTTCAACAATACTCATGATTCGGTCAGGACGAAATCTATTTATTTCATCCTAACCGAGAATCAGGGCTAGGCAAGTGTTTTTTTTGAATATTTACACTTTATGATACAGTTTTTGACCTTGCTCCTGATAAACCTCTTTCATCGCTTTGAGGCCTTCTTCAACCTCCGAATCGTTATTGGTGAGGTTGTTGGCATAGTCGCGTACATTCTGAGTGATTTTCATTGAACAGAATTTTGGACCACACATTGAGCAGAAGTGTGCAGATTTATGAGCCTCTTTTGGTAAGGTTTCATCGTGCATACTACGTGCTGTATCAGGGTCCAAACTTAAGTTGAACTGATCATCCCAACGGAACTCAAAACGTGCTTTTGATAAGGCATTATCACGTACCTGTGCACCTGGATGTCCTTTCGCAAGATCGGCGGCATGTGCTGCAAGCTTGTAGGTAATAATCCCGTCTTTAACATCTTTTTTGTTTGGTAGACCCAAATGCTCTTTCGGTGTGACATAGCAAAGCATTGCTGTGCCGTACCAGCCAATCATGGCTGCACCAATTGCAGAGGTAATGTGGTCATACCCCGGAGCGATATCTGTTGTTAATGGCCCAAGTGTATAGAATGGCGCTTCTTTACACACTTCTAGCTGAAGGTCCATGTTTTCTTTAATCATGTGCATTGGTACGTGACCAGGGCCTTCAATCATGACTTGAACATCATGTTCCCATGCACGGTGAGTCAGTTCACCTAATGTTTTTAGTTCGCTGAACTGTGCTTCGTCATTTGCATCTTGGATACAGCCCGGACGTAAGCCATCACCTAAGCTAAATGAAACGTCATAAGCTTTCATGATTTCACAGATTTCATCGAAATGAGTGTATAAGAAGTTTTCTTCATGATGCGCTAGACACCACTGCGCCATGATTGAACCACCACGCGACACAATACCTGTTAAACGGTTTGCTGTAAGTGGCACATAGCGAAGTAATACACCTGCGTGAATAGTGAAGTAGTCAACACCTTGTTCAGCTTGTTCAATTAGTGTGTCTTTGAAGATTTCCCAAGTCAGATCCTCTGCAACACCATCAACTTTTTCAAGCGCTTGATAAATAGGTACGGTCCCGATTGGAACAGGTGAGTTACGAATAATCCATTCACGTGTTTCATGAATGTTTTTACCTGTCGACAAATCCATAATGGTGTCGGCACCCCAACGGGTTGCCCAAGTCATTTTTGCAACTTCTTCATCAATTGAAGAACCAAGCGCTGAGTTACCAATGTTGGCATTAATTTTAACCAAGAAATTACGACCAATAATCATTGGCTCAAGTTCTGGATGGTTAATGTTGGCAGGAATGATCGCACGACCTTCAGCAACTTCTTGGCGAACAAATTCAGGTGTAATTTCTTTTAAGTTTTTTGCACCAAAATTCTGACCAGCATGTTGACGCATATCAACACCTTCACGCTGGCGTTGATTTTCACGAATTGCAATATATTCCATTTCAGGTGTGATGATACCTTGCTTGGCATAGTGCATTTGAGTGACATTTTTGCCTGCTTTAGCACGGCGTGGATTCTGAATATGGGCAAAACGAATATCAGCGGTACGGATGTCTTTTAAACGTTCCTGACCAAATTTTGAGGTCAAGCCAGAAAGTACGTCAGTATCGTTACGTTCTTCAATCCAGTTTTGGCGAACTGAAGGTAAACCTTTGTCTAAATCAATTTGAACATTTGGGTCGGTATAAACACCTGAAGTGTCATATACCATAACAGGAGGGTTATGTTCACCGCCAAGACCGGTAGGGGTGTCGGTTAAAGAAATTTCCCGCATTGGAACCTGAATGTCAGGGCGAGAGCCTTCAATATAAACTTTTTTAGAAGCGGGTAAGATGCGAGTTAAATCTTTTGCATCTTGTTCATGTTGTGCTGAAATTTCAGCAGAAGAAAGATTCGTTAACTGGTTCATCACATGATCCTTATGAATAACATCAACGAATCAAGCACGACCAAAAACGATGGCGGATTTATCTTTACTAGATAAATTTAAGGCTTAAGTTTTCAGATGGCTTGATTCCTACGCAGGTCTTAACCTGATCAGGTTCAACGGTACTTGTGATCAAACTGGTGTTGCGATAACACGGAATTTACACAATCTCAGCGAGCTATTACTCGCGCTCCGTCAAGCGATTTACAGACTAACATGTTTTAGGTTGGCTGGCATTGTCAATTTGTATCTATACAAACCGCATCCATATGGCAGTCACGATAGACTTCCGTGTTCCATGGCGAATCAAATTTTAAGAGCTGCTCAAGTTGTTCATGAGTCATTTGATAATTTGATTTTTTATTGCCATTTTTATCAGTTAAATCTATTTTAAATTGCTTATTGCGTTCCTCTACAGGCGTGGCAATAAACTTAAGAAAAAGTTGAGCAGGTTTGGCTAAACTCGACTCATTTTGTGTAGAGAGAAACCGAATTTGCTGAAGCGCATCTTTATCAAACCATGTGTTTGGCGCATATTCATCTGACACTGGTGTGTTATCTAGCCCAAAGAAAATAAAATAGCGATATTCATTAAACAGTAGTTTTGCATCATTAATAAAGTGGCTCTTTGGATATTTCTGAATAAAATTTTCCCAAAATAATGCGCGTTCAGTGAGCTCTTTCCATGAAATAGCCAAAGCACCATCGTTATAAAAAATATCTTGATTGTCTTTCGCCATACGAGTTAAAAACTCTTTTTGGTCCGCGGGTAAGGACTTAGAAAAAACGTCAACTAAATAGCTTGGCTGGCGTCGATAGGTAAACATGCCTTCGCCTTGATAAAGGAGTTCAATGTAGGCTTGGCCTTCATGTTGAAGTAAATATTGATCACGCGGGCTCAGTTGGGCGAAGAGTTTTTTTTGAGTTTGGATGACCTTTTTAAGATCTTGTTTGTGTTCTAAAACGGCATAGCCAAATGCTTCAAAAGCTCTACCTGTTTTTTCAGTGTAGTCTTGTTTTAGAAAACGTTGATACATGGCAGTTGATGCATCAATCAGCTTAAGCTGCTCATGATTTTTTAAAGAGGGAACACAGGTTTTAAGCTTTTCATTAATTTGATTTAAGTCTTCTATTTTGCTGTTTTGATTAATCGTGTGCATAGCTACCATAATTTGTAAGCAGCTACTGTCTTGTTTTTGAGTGGCCTTTTGCTCAGTTGGTTTTTGCTCTTTAGATACAGCCTGATCTTGCTCTGATGTTTTATTACATCCAGCTAAAAGTAGTGCACCGCACATACTCATTATTAGAACTTTTTTCATCATTGTACTTTTATAGAAATTAATATTGCTCAAATTATAACGCTTAAAAAGATTGCATCATTGTTAGAAATCTTTATTATTAGGTAGGTCGGTCTACTTAATTAAAAAATTATGAATGATAAAACAGCAAGACAGAAAATTCTCGATGCCGCTTCAACTTTGTTTTATAACGATGGCATTACTGCAACTGGAATTAACTCAGTTACGGCTAAAGCAGATGTTGCGAAGATGTCGCTTTATAATAATTTTTCTTCAAAAGGTGAGCTTGTCGATGCCTACATTGCTGCACGCCATCAAGAGTGGCTTGATCTCTACCAAAAGCGTTTAGAAAAAATAAAAACAGCTAAAGAAGCCATCTTGGCCGTATTTGATGCCTATCAAGACCATGCGGAATTTGCCTACGAAAAAGGCTTTCGAGGTTGTGGTTTATTGAATGCTGCGGCTGAGTTTCCGGCCAATAGTACAGGGAGAAGTTCGGTAAGGCAGCATAAAGAAGAAGTGGAGGCTATTGTTGCTGAGCATTTAAAAAAACTAATCCCAGAGTCACAGCGCGTTAACTATGTAGCCACCCAGCTTTCTTTTCTTTTAGAGGGTTCTATGGCACGAGCAGGCTTAGAAGGAAACAGTCGTCAACTTCTATTAGCAAAACAAATGGCAGAAGACATTTTAAATAGAGAATGTCCACATGATTAGCCTCATTAAAAATAGTAGCTATGGAGGCACAATTGCGATTTTGGTTGCTTCTGTTTTGTGGGGAACAACAGGTACGGCGGCAGCATTTGCACCGACACTTGGCCCACTTGCTATTGGCGCTGTAGCGATGGGCGGTGGAGGCCTTTTACAAGCTTTGGTTGCATCACGAGCAATACGGGAAAACCGCCAGTTTATAAGGGAAAATATTTCAATACTGCTTTTAGGCATAGCGGCGGTGGGTATTTATCCTTTGGCTTTTTATTCCTCAATGCATTATGCGGGCATTACGATTGGCACCGTGGTTTCAATTGGTACTGCTCCACTAATCGCAGCAATTTTAGAACGATTCTTTGATCGCAAAGCTTTATCGGCTATCTGGTTTCTAAGTTTTGTGTGCGGTGTGCTTGGTGTAAGTATGTTGTCGATGGGCGAAAGTCATGCGGTCCAAGAGAGTACAAATCAATGGAATAAATTCTTCGGTATTTTTCTTGGGCTGGTCGCTGCTACAACTTATTCGCTTTATTCATGGGCCGCGAAAAGATTAATAGATCGGGGTGTTGCTGCTAAAGCTGCAATGGGCATGATTATGGGAGGTGGAGCGGTTATTTTGCTTCCTACTTTGTTGATTACAGGTGGAGGGTTACTACAAAGCTCAACCAATTTACTTGTAGCTGGCTATATGATGCTGATTCCTATGTTTTTAGGTTATTTGCTTTTTGGATTTGGTCTAAAAACAGTAAATGCCAGCAAAGCGACCACCCTAACTTTATTCGAACCTTTAGTCGCTGCGATTTTTGCGATTGTTTTGGTTGGCGAGCATGTTTCATGGGTAGGTTGGATAGGCATGTTTTTGATTTTTATTTGTATTTTAATATTGTCAAAAACTAAGAACGCTTAAAAAACTAAAACTTTTAATGGCTTGAGTTTGATTTGAATTTTTCTTAGTCTTAAAGGCAAGTTTTATCGTTGATTTGAACAATGAAAATAAAATTAATGGTCGCTGTTGGCCTTTGGAGTTTTGCATCTTCGAGTTTTGCTCTAGATTTGGTTGAAGCTTATGAGCGCGCAAAACAAAATGACCCAACGTGGCAAGCCAATCAACAACAATTTGAAGCAGATCAACTTAATTTAGGCTTGGCAACAGGGGCATTATTACCCACTGTCACATTGTCTGGAAACATTACTCGTAATCGACAAACTGTAAAACGTTCAAACTTTCCGGGTGTTGATCAAGAAGGCCTGTCAGATGCTTTGGTAAGTAATACATCAACGACTCGACAAGCCACTCTCACTGCACGTCAGCCATTATTTCGAATGGATGCTTGGGAAGGTTATAAGCAAGTTAAAACTTCGGTTGCCTTAAGTGAAATCACTTTAAGACTACAAAAACAAGATCATGTTTTAAATGTGGCAGAAGCCTATTTTAATGTGTTGCGTCAGCAGGCACTTAGTGTTGCATACTTACAAGAAGAAAAGGCTTTGCTTGAGCAGCTTAATATGATGAATGCCAAACTCAAAGAAGGGTTGGTGGCACGTAGTGATGTAAGTGAAGCAAATGCTCAATATCAAAATGCCAGAGCCAATCGTATTTCTACCAATGTTCAATTACTTTTAGCCCAAGAGCAACTTTCTGAATATATTGGTTCTTATCAAGATAAACTCGCTGTACTGCGTAGTGATTTTAGTTTTCAAAAGCCTTATCCAGCAGAACTTAATGACTGGCTTTCTTTGGCGCAGCAAAAAAACTTAAAGATCCAGCAAGCCCGTTTACAGCAAAAATATAGTGAAGACCAGCGCCGTGTAGAAAAGGCAGCACTTTATCCTCAAATAGATGCTGTGGCGAGCTATGGTTATACCAAACAGACCCCAGAGACTCTTATTTCGACTGACGGAAAATTTGATCAGGTTGGGGTAGAAATGAACTGGAATCTATTTAATGGCGGGCGCACTCGAACATCAATTAAAAAAGCCACTGTAGAAGCCAGTAAAGCGCAGGCACAACTTGATACAGCCATCCGCCGTGCCAATGTCGATGTGAAAAGTGCATTTATGCAGGTAGACACAGATCAAGCCAAACTTGAAGCAAGAAAGGCTGCAATGGATTCATCTTCTTTAGTTTCTCAAGCTTCAAAAGCGAGTTATAACGAAGGCTTAAAAAGTATGGTTGATGTTTTATTGGCGCAGCGTAATGCTTTTTCTGCAAAACAGGATTATCTTAATGCTCAGTATGACTATTTATTGAATGTGCTTCGTTTAAAAGCTGCGGTAGGCCAGTTAGGTGAAAAAGATCTGGTTGAGCTTAATAGCTGGTTAACTTATCAGTAATTAAAAGCTTTTATCTGAAATTTAATTTTGTCATAAAAACTTAATGATTGCTGTGTTTTAATGCTCAATCATTTTATTCCCGCGCCATCATGTTGGAGGCTTCCCTTGAGTCCGAGTAATCCGGTGTTAAGCCATCATATTTCTTCTCAATTTAATGAAGATTTGCAAGATGTAAACACAAAGTTTATGACCATGGGTGGCTTGGTCGAACAGCAGGTTGCAAATGCAATTCATTCTTTACTTGATACTGACGCAAATTTAGCGATTGATGTTCAATTTAAAGATAATGCAGTCAATCAATATGAACGTGATATTGATGAAGGCTTAACATTAATTTTGGCGCGTCGTCATCCGGCAGCGATTGATTTGCGTATGGTTATTGCCATGAGCAAAGCCAATACTGACCTTGAGCGTATTGGTGATGAAGCTGCAAAAATTGCCCGTATTGCACAAAATCTGTGTGAAGAGGGCGGGTCACCGCGTGGCTACATGGAAACACGTCATATTGGTAACCAAGTTCGTGTCATGATTCATGATGCACTTGACGCTTTTGCACGTTTAGATGCAGATCAAGCTTTACGTGTACTTTTAGCGGATGCTGACATTGACCGTGAATATCAATCAGCAACACGTACATTAATGACCTATATGATTGAAGACCCGCGCCATATTGCTCGTGTGATTAATGTCATGTGGGTTTTACGTTCATTAGAGCGTATTGGCGATCATGCACGTAACATTGCTGAGCAAGTGATTTATATGGCGAAAGGCTTTGATGCTCGTCATACCAAAATTGAAGAAATTGAAGCCAAAGTCCACGAAAAGTAATCTTGAGCTGAAATATTTAAAGGCCTTGTTTCAAACAAGGCCTTTTTATTTTTAAAAATAATAGATAAAAAAATGTCCCGAACTTTGGGGGGAAGTTCAGGACAGAAAATCAAGTGCATAAACACGACAGGGATCGTGTTCTTCTTGCTATAGAGTGATATTAAGTTCTTCGCTTTTTGATGTCATGTAGAGTCCTGTGCGCTCTATGTAAGGCTTTTTATGTTTGTGTAAGTTTCACGTAAAAAAAGGCGGATCTATGTATATAGACCCACCTTTTTAATGATGATAAAGCTAAAACAAACCGATTATTCTGGTTTCCAGCCTTCAGCTTTTTCTACACTTTCATCATTGTTAAAGAACTTTTCACGTTGTTCTTCCAGAAACTTTTTAGCCTCTGGTTCAAACACATTTAAACGCTTTTCATTAATTAGCGTAGTTTGGTGTTGTAACCATTCTTGCCATGCTTGCTTAGAAACATTTTCAAAAAAATCTTGGCCTTTAGCACCTGGGAAAGGAGCGAAGTCTAAACCTTCCATTTCCTTTTGATATTTAAGGCAAAATACTTGGCGACTCATGTTTTATCCTTAAGCGTATAACTGTTCTAAACGTGTATGGGCACGCGCAATTGCAGCTTCAACCTGTTTTGGAGAAGTTCCACCAATATGATCACGAGCATTTACAGAAGCTTCTAGAGTTAAGGCTTTGTCAAACACATCTGCTGTAATTAAGTCAGAGAATTGCTGTAATTGCTCAAGTGTGAGTTCGGATAAATCTTTTTCTTCCGCAACACCTAATCCAACAGCTTTACCTACAATTTCATGCGCATCACGGAATGCAACGCCTTTTTTCACTAAGTAGTCAGCAAGATCGGTTGCAGTTGAGAATCCACGAAGAGCAGCTTCACGCATGATTTCAATATTTGGAACCAATGCAGGAATCATGTCTGCAAATGCCATCAGTGAACCACGAACCGTATCGATTGCATCAAATAAAGGTTCTTTGTCTTCTTGGTTATCTTTGTTGTACGCCAATGGTTGACCTTTCATGAGCGTAAGTAAGCTAATTAAGTCACCAAATACACGGCCAGATTTACCACGAATAAGTTCTGGAACATCCGGATTTTTCTTCTGTGGCATGATTGAAGAACCAGTACAGAAGCGGTCAGGAATATTCACAAATTTGAACTGTGCAGAAGTCCAAAGAATGAGCTCTTCTGACATACGTGATAAATGCATCATAATAAGTGCTGCAGCAGCATTAAATTCGATGGCAAAGTCACGGTCAGATACAGCATCAAGAGAGTTTTCAGATACAGCTTCAAAACCTAAAAGTTCTGCTGTATATGCGCGGTCAATTGGATAAGTTGTACCAGCAAGAGCGGCAGAACCAAGTGGCATACGGTTAACACGTTTACGGCAGTCTTGAAGACGTTCAGTGTCACGTACCAACATTTCAAACCATGCTAACAAGTGATGACCAAAAGTTACTGGTTGAGCGGTTTGTAGGTGTGTAAAGCCCGGCATAATCGTATTTACATTTTTGGCAGCCAAGCCTAACAAGCCTTTTTGTAAACGTTCTAATAATTTTAAAATATCATCAATTTCGTCGCGCAGGTAAAGACGAATATCAGTTGCAACCTGATCGTTACGGCTACGGCCTGTGTGTAATTTTTTACCTGTAATGCCAATACGTTGAGTCAAACGTGATTCAATGTTCATGTGAACATCTTCAAGATCGATGCGCCACTCAAAGTTTCCAGCCTCAATTTCTGAGCGAATGGTGCTTAAACCTTCAATAATGTCATCGCGTTCTGCTTCTGTGAGTACGCCAACTTTCGCAAGCATGGTAGCATGCGCAATCGAACCAGCGATGTCTTGCTTATAAAAACGTTGGTCAAACTGAACAGAGGCGGTAAATTCGGCTACAAAAGCGTCCGTCGCTTCAGAAAAACGACCACCCCACATACCTGAGGTTTGGTCTGGGGTTACTGAATTAGGGGGATTTGAAGATGTGGTCATGGTGGCTCAGTAAAATAAAAAAGAGTATATCACTTGCCGAAGCTCAACAAACAAAGTTGTTTCCTACAGCATACCGAAATCAAAATTCCTCCTATTTTTTTACGAAAAGCGGGCGTTGGCAACACTTATTCGAATTAATTATCGCAAGTAATGTTTTGGCACTGGTTTTGGCATTGGCTGAAGCACAGTCTTGGCAAGCCTTAAGCGGGGGAAGGCTTTTTCAATACATCGTTTTTATTAACTGGGTAATATTGTCCTTTTTTGCATTGGTTGAACGCTTTCAAGGTTTTTTTAGCAGCTTGCGTCAAGAATTTGCTTTGGCTATTGGTTTTGTCATGCTGCAAAGTATTGTTGTTTTAACCACTTTGATGAGTAATTTTTTTCAGTTTGGTCTTTTAAATAAACATGCTTCTTTAACGCAGGGCTGGAGTGTTTATTTTACCAATGTATCTTTATATCTAAGCTATGGAATATTACTCGGGGCTTTTTGCTTACGTTATTTATATGTCAGGGAACAATGGTTGCATCAGCAATATGCCGAATTAAATGCCCGTATTCAGGCCATGCAAGCACGAATTCACCCTCACTTCTTATTTAATAGTTTAAATAATGTGGTGAGTTTAATTGCGATAGATCCAGATAAAGCAGAAAGCATGCTCATTAGTTTGTCGCGTTTATTTCGAGCAAGTTTCCAAGAATTAAAATTGGTGAGTCTGCATGAAGAAATCGAGCTGAGTAAACAATATTTAATGATTGAACAGGTCCGTTTGGGAGAACGTTTAAAAGTAGATTGGAAGATCGAGCTTTCTCCTGTGCAATTAAAACAGATCACTATTCCTTTATTGACATTACAACCTTTGTTAGAGAATAGTATTTTTCATGGGGTAGAACCAATGATGGGTAAAGCAACCATAGGGGTATTGGTTGAAATATTGCAAAATCAGGTCAGTATAGTCATTACCAACCCATATACAGACGATACAATAAATTCACGGAAAGGGCATGGAATCGCTCTTGAAAATGTTAAGCAGCGCCTGAAAGCGTATTATGGGAACACCGTTAGATTTCAGGTTTATAAAGGTGAAGCTTTATATACCACTATTATGAGCTATCAATATCAAACAAAATAATAAGTCAGTCAGAGTTAACCATAAAAAAATGGACCAAGTTAACGGTGACAAGGAGGATGAATGAAGGTGCTAATTTGTGATGATGAACCACTTGCAGTGGAGCGTTTATCACGTTTAGTTTCAAAGATGGGACATGAGGTTGTATCGACGGCTCATCATGGACAGGAGGCCTTGGAACAGGCACGGCTTCATCAACCGGATGTAATCTTACTTGATATTCAAATGCCAGGTATGAATGGGCTTGTCTGTGCAGAACAGTTAAGTCAGCTAAATCCTCGACCTGCAATTGTATTTTGTACCGCCTACGATCAGCATGCATTGGAAGCTTTTAAAGCCCAGGTTCAAGCATATCTTCTTAAACCGATTGATCCGGTTGAACTTGAGCAAGCTTTAAGTCAACTAACGCAACTTACTCAAGCACAGCTCAATGCCTTACCAAATTCTGAGCTTTTACAAGATTTAAAAACACAGCGTCATCAAATTGCTGCAAAAACCTATCGTGGTGTTGAGCTGATTCCTGTTGAAAATATCTATTACTTTTTAGCCGATCAGAAATATGTCACTGTGAGACATAAAAATGGCAGTGTGTTAATAGATGAAACATTAAAAGAGCTTGAAACCGAATTCGCAGATCAGTTTATTCGTATTCATCGAAATGCCTTAGTTGCAGTCACATATTTAGATGGACTAGAGCTCGTTAGCTCTGGGCAATATCAGGTTCGTTTACGTGGCTTAGATGAAAGACTTTCAGTGAGCCGTCGACATTTGTCTACGCTTAGAGAGCGAATTCATCAGCTCTAAATTTAAAAGAGTTATCTTGGACTTGCGAGATTTTACTTGCAATTTTAAGGGATCAAGTTAAGTTTAGGGTGTATTGTTTGACCAGCCCATGCTTGAATTTATGAAAACCTTGAAAATTGCTACACGACAAAGCCCACTTGCTCTTTGGCAGGCAGAACATATTCGTGCCCGTTTAGAGGGGCTTCACCCTGATTTAACGGTGGAACTGGTTAAATTTGTCACGCAGGGCGATAAAATTTTAGATACGCCTTTAGCAAAAATTGGGGGCAAAGGGCTGTTTGTTAAAGAATTAGAAGCAGCACTTTTAGATGGGCGTGCAGACTTAGCCGTACATTCAATGAAAGATGTCCCAATGGCTTTGCCTGAAGGTTTAACTTTAGCAGTAATTTGTGAGCGTGAAGATCCGTTAGATGCTTTTGTTTCAAATCGTTTTGAAACATTCGCTGATTTACCACAAGGTGCAAAAGTCGGTACATCAAGCTTGCGTCGAAAATCTCAGATTTTAAAACAACGTCCTGATTTGCAAATTATTGACTTGCGTGGAAATGTTGGCACACGTTTGGCGAAGCTAGATGAAGGTCAATACGATGCAATTATTCTAGCCAGTGCTGGTTTGAAGCGTTTAGGTTTGTCAGAACGTATCCGTCATTGTTTAACACCAGATGTTAGTTTGCCTGCTGTGGGACAAGGTGCATTGGGTTTAGAGTGTCGTGCAGCTGACCAAGATGTATTGGCTTTAATTCAACCTTTATTACACGAAGAAACAGATGTTTGTGTACGTGCTGAACGTGCATTTAATGCCTATCTTGAAGGCGGTTGTCAGGTCCCAATTGCAGGTTATGCCACACTGCAAAATGGTCAAATCCATATCGAAGGTCGTGTTGGAAGCCCTGATGGCCAAACATTATTACGTGCTGAGCTAACAGATGAAGCCAATAATGCTCAGCAATTGGGGGAAAACCTTGCTCGAAACTTACTTGATCAAGGTGCTGGCGAGCTATTAAAGGCCCTCTACTAAACCATGCTGTTTATTAATACTCGACCTGATTCGCGTGCAGCTGAATTAACGGAAGCTTTGCAAAATGAAGGTTATCAGGTTGAGTCTTTACCCCTTTTAGAGCTCGTTACAAAACCCTTTTCTGAACACTTACTTCAGCTTTACCAACAATTAATCAAGGCGCAAGCTATTGTTGTCGTCAGCCCAACCGCTGTTGAATTGGGTATGGAGTATTTAGTAAAAAGCGGTTTAAAAATTAGCGACTTAAAACATATTCAGTGGATTGCGGTAGGGCAAGCAACAGCCAATTGTCTAAACGAATATGGAATAGAAGCACATATCCCAGATGTTGAAACTTCTGAAGGAATGTTGAACCTGCCTATTCTGCACAATATGCAACAGACGGGTAGTGTGGCTTTTTGGCGGGGAGAAGGTGGACGCCAATTTATGATGGAGACCTTGCAACAACAAGGAATTCAGATTTTAAATTTTGTTCTATATCATCGGCAATGCCCAGAAACTTCATATTCTACATTCAAACATCTGACACAGAATTCAAATTATAATTTAAATAAATGGCTCGTCTTAATTACCAGTGAAGCGAGCTGGAAATATTGGTTAGAGCTTTGTTCAAAAAATAATGTACAACCTGATGGTGTATATCTGGTTTTAGGACCTCGTCTTTTTCAAATTGTTAAAGAGTATCGCGATCAGCAACAGGCTCATTTTCACATTATTCAACTTGAAAATTTATCGCCTTCGGGGATGATTCATCACATTCAGGCATTATAAGGATTCGTATGAGAAAACTTGTTTCTATCATCATTTTACTGGGCGTAGCTTGGTTGGCTAAGCTCAGTTACGATATGTGGCAAATTTCTCGTACTGTTCCCGAGCTTAAACAAAGTCTGCTGCAATCAGAACAGCACTATGCCAATTTAAATGATCAATTGGTTGCTTTACAGCGACAGTTGCAGAATCAACCCGTAAGTACAGGGAATAAAGCGAGTTCAGTAGTTCAACCAGATGCTCCACCGACAGGTATTGCACCTACAGTTTTAATTAAACAAAAGTTAGATTTAATTCAATTTGCGATTGATCAGCAGCAGTTGATTTATGCAGTTGATCAATTAAATCAGTTACAGCAATCGCTCGTACACTATGAAATTGCTCCTGCATTGCAGCATAGCTTGAATCAATCGCTCGAGCAGGATAAGCAGGCAGTTCAACAGTTTACTTTGGCTCAAAATCAACGCCATCAATTAATCGATGATTTATTACAGAACATTGATAAGAATATTCAACAAGCCTTAAGCCAGCCTAAACTTGAAATGGATCAATCCGAGACTGTGTCTTGGTGGAAAAAGTGGTTCCGTATAGAAAAGGTAGAAACGCCGTCTATTAATTTAATGAGTCGAAGCGTTGTGCTTAAAGAAGTGCAATTAAGATTGTTAATTGCCGAACAGGCACTCAATCAAGGAAAAATGACTGAGTATCAAAATGAGTTGCAATCTGTGATGCAAAAGTTAGATGAAATGCCTGATGCAACCAGTCAGCAGTTAAAAAAACGTATTGCTAAAGTGGCACATTTATCTGTGGTGCCAGTTCCTAAACTCTCTACACTTGGGCTAATTGGCTCATAAGGAGGATATATGAAACACCTCCTGTGGGTTTATTTCGTAATCAGCTTAATACTCTTTGCAGCCCTAGCTTTATTTAGTTATGGCTATGGAATGGGGTATGTCTATATTTACTGGCGACAATTGCAGCTGCAAACAAATGTCTGGGGATTAACTCTTACTTTTGTAGTGATGAGTTTTATTGCTCAACTCTTATGGCTGTGGATTAAACGTTATTCATCTCGTGAACAAAGAAAAAGTGAAAACATCTTCCAATTTAAAAACCTTCATCCTTATGAACAATTAGGTATCGTTTGGTTGTTAGAAGCGGCCGAAGATCAACGTGT
Organism: Acinetobacter sp. BEC1-S18-ESBL-01; assembly: GCF_014169935.1. Lineage (NCBI taxonomy): Bacteria > Pseudomonadati > Pseudomonadota > Gammaproteobacteria > Moraxellales > Moraxellaceae > Acinetobacter > Acinetobacter sp. BEC1-S18-ESBL-01. The sequence continues at coordinate 3,635,240 of NZ_AP022302.1, read as the reverse complement.
ATTTATTGAACGTGTTTTTACTCAATCAGGGCTTTTAAAAAATATTATTGATGCCAAGTTTCTGGTTTTAAGTGGGGACTATCCAAAAGCATTGGCTGCTCTCGATCAATCACCACCGATGGCATTTGAATTGGCAGAGTTACAACGAATTGAAATCTTTTTAGCCGAAAATGAAGCCGATCGTGCATTAACTCATCTCGAGTTTTTATACCAACATCAGTTATCACCGTGGTTACAAGAAATAGAAACTGCTTACCAGCAAAGATTAACGGCTTTATGGGGGCAATTAGCGCTGCAACATCCATGGGTATATTTACGTTCTATGAAATACGGTTTGCTAGATGCAGAACACCGTGATTTATGGTTACAGCAGCTTCTTCAGCAATTTGACCAAGCGTCTATCGATGACTTACATGCCTTGCAGCAACGTTATTTGGATTTAGAGTCTGAAATACAAACTCGACCTTATAGCAGTAAGTTGTTATGGCTAAAACTATTAGCACGTATGCCAGATATGAGCATGCAGCATGCGGCCTTAACACTACATTTGTTAAAAGAGCAGTTTGACCCAGAAGTGTTTTATCTATGGTTTCAGCAGCAGTTGCTTAAACAAGTTCCAGACTATGCCGATGTTGAAGAAAAAATTATTCAATTTGAAAATCAATATATGAATTTGCCAGTTTTAACCTTTGCAAAATGGCATATCTATATGGCAACTGGACGTCAAACAGAAGCTGAAACATTATTATCATTATATCCAGATAATATTTTAATGAGCTATTTACGTATTAAGTCTACGCTTAAAGAAGATGACGTGTTAATCAAACAGTTAAATCTAATCTTTGAAAATGATGCAAATTTTTTAAAGTTTAAAATATGAGGTAAAAATGAAAGAACTGTCTGTCTACCCAGTAATATATGAACAGAAAGTAGCGTGGGGAGATATGGATGCTTTTGGTCATGTCAATAATGTACAGTATTATCGATATATTGAAAGCTCACGTATTTTATATATGGAAGCAATCAATATATTAACCCCACATTTATATACCGTTGTTGCTTCAAGTCAGTGTAAATATTTAAAGCCTGTTTTTTATCCTGACGTATTGAAAGTTGGTGTTCGCGTGGAAGAGCTCCGTAATAGCGCATTCCGTATGGCTTATATATTGTGGAGTGAAACCCAACAACAAATAGTCGCTACTGGTGAAGCTGTTATGGTATGCGTAGATAAATTGACAGAACGAAAATGTGAAATACCACAGGAAATAAAACAAAAAATTATTGAGCTAGAAAAATCAGTTGGGCATGACTTAATACATTTATCTTAAATAAATATTAATAAAATATATTTCATTTATAATTGGTAATGTAATTAAAAGGTAATTTTTTTGATTATTCTGATGAACACGGCTTTCAAACTATTGCTTATTGAATAGATTATAAATAATATTGGTCTTGATTTTATGTTTTTAAATTTTGTCTGTATTATTTTGAATTGTCTGTAAGACTGGAGTATTTATTAATGAAACCGGATATCAGTGAATTATCTGTTGAAGAGTTAAAACGCTTACAAGAAGAAGCAGAAGCTTTAATTGCAAGTAAAAAAGATCAAGCAATCGAAGATGCTTATAATCAAATTATCGAGATTGCTGAAAATGTAGGTTTCAGTGTTGAACAACTTCTTGAGTTTGGTGCTCAAAAACGTAAGAAAACAACTCGTAAATCTGTTGAGCCTCGTTACCGCAACAAAAACAATGCTGAAGAGACTTGGACTGGTCGCGGTAAACAACCACGCTGGTTAGTTGCTGAAATTGAAAAAGGCGCAAAACTTGAAGATTTCTTAATCTAATCAAATTGCCGTTTTTAAAAGCCAAGCAAATTTGCTTGGCTTTTTTATTGATAAAAATATCTCAAAATTTTGCTATAAATATTATTTAAAAAATTGAGTGTTTAAATTGCTCTTTAAATGAATTGTTGAGATCAAATGTGCATTTACTTCATTGAGCGCCAAGTTTTCATGATTTTGTCATACGTTCAACTTATAGTCTCAATACCGAAGCCAAGCCCGATTGCTTGGTTTTTTTATATGAAGTGAATTGGCGATGTTGAAAAAGTATGCATAATGTCAGACTAGGGAGCTACTCTCAAAATAAGGACGATAATTTGCATGTTGGTAAGGCTGAATGAAGAAAAAGTCTAAGCAATGGAAGTGGTGGTTTTTTGCCCTCATTGCATTTTTAATTTTTATTATTTTACAGATCCCGGCGACTTGGCTTATTTCTAAATTTTCAAAGAATAATCAAACTCTACACAATGTAAGTGGAAATATCTGGCAAGGCCAAGCAGATTGGCGGCGTGGTACTTTGAGAGGTTCGATTCATTGGAAAACTAGACCTCTTGACCTGTTTTTATTAAGGTTCGCTGCTGATGTAGATATCCATAGTGGTAATACCCAATTAGCTGGGGTAATGGGCTATGGTGTGGGGAAAAAAGTAATTGTAAAGGCTATGAATGGTCAAATTGCGTCTGAAACATTAAAACAAATTGTGAATTGGCAATGGCCTACGAACAGCATTCAACTGAAAGATATTGAGTTTAATTATAAGAAAGAGCAGGGTTTCGCCGCAGTTGATGGTCAATTACATTGGGGTGGCGGTGCTTTAATTTATAATATTGGTGATCGTCAAGACCGTATGAATATGCCTTCTTTAAATGGCCAATTAACGGATCAGAATGGACAATTACAAGTTGATATACGTGATCAACGCAGTCAAAAAATGGCGAATCTTTTATTAGATGCCAACATGATGCTTGATGTACAGCTTACCCAAAGGTTATTACTGAATATCCCATCTTATGATGGAAAAGCTGGTTTAGATACGTTTGTCATTAGTTCTCGTCAACCCTTAATACAAGGGGGTAACTAATGAAAGTATGGATTGAAAAATTACAGCAATTACAGTGGCAAAAATTAGATCGGTTAAGTGTAGTTGTATTTGCCTTTTTGGTTTTATGGTTGTGTTGGAAATTAGCTTCATTATTTTGGTGGGTAATTGCCCCTCCTCAAATGATGCAGTTTGATCGAGTCGAGTTAGGATCACAGCAGCCGCAAATTCCTAACATTAGTACTTTTTCGCTTTTTAATGAACCTTCAGCCAATGCAGCTCAGGAAAATGTCAACCTAGAATTACAAGGCGTAATGCTGGGTTATCCGAACCGTTTTTCTTCGGCTGTTATTAAGCTAGATAATATTGCTGACCGATATCGGGTAGGAGAAACAATAGGTTCTACATCTTATCAGTTAGCAGAAGTTTATTGGGATCATGTGATATTACGTCGAGGTAATGGAAGTACTCGTGAACTCCAATTTAAAGGTTTGCCAAACGGTTTATATCAACCTATGACGCCAGATGCTTCACAGCCAACTGCTATTGCGCCTCAGTCATCAGCACCTGTTAATACGACTCAAGAGGCGTTAGGACAGGCCATTCAGCAAATGCAAGGCAACCGTGAACAATATCTACGTGACATGGGTGTTAGTGGGAACTCTAGTGAGGGTTTTGAAGTTACAGAACGTACACCCACTGCGCTTCGAAATAAGTTAGGTTTAAGGCCGGGTGATCGGATTGTTTCTTTAAACGGTCAAACGGTTGGGCAGGGACAAACGGATGTGCAGTTACTTGAACAGGCTCGTCGAGCTGGGCAAGTGAAAATAGAAATAAAACGTGGTGATCAAGTGATGACCATACAACAAAATTTTTAGTGATAACACGTCACCATAAGAGTTAGGAATTATCGCAAGTTATGGCTTTATTGAATCATCAACGTCCACTTTGGGCATTACTTGCAGCAGCCCCATTGATTGCGACAGTGAGCAGCAGCGTCTATGCCCAAACATGGAAGATCAATTTACGTGATGCTGACTTAACTGCTTTTATTAATGAAGTGGCAGACATTACGGGTAAAAACTTTGCAGTAGATCCACGAGTACGTGGTAATGTCACAGTAATATCGAATAAACCCCTCAATAAAAATGAAGTTTACGACCTATTCCTTGGGGTCTTAAATGTGAATGGGGTGGTGGCAATTCCTTCGGGTAACACTATTAAGCTAGTTCCGGATAGCAATGTTAAAAATTCGGGAATTCCTTACGACTCGCGAAATAAATTGCGTGGTGATCAGATTGTTACCCGAGTCATTTGGCTTGAAAACACCAATCCTAATGATTTAATTCCAGCACTTCGGCCTTTAATGCCACAATTTGCACATATGGCTGCAATTGCGGGGACTAATGCACTGATTGTTTCGGACCGTGCGGCAAATATTTATCAACTTGAAAATATTATTCGTAATTTAGATGGTACTGGTCAGAATGATATTGAGGCAATAGGCCTTCAGTCGAGCCAAGCTGAAGAAATCATTACTCAACTGGAGGCAATGAGTGCTACGGGAGCATCGAAAGATTTTAACGGTGCCCGTATCCGTATTATTGCAGACAACCGAACCAATCGTATTTTAGTTAAGGGTGATCCTGAAACGCGTAAGCGCATTCGCCACATGATTGAAATGCTGGATGTGCCTTCGGCCGACCGTTTAGGTGGTTTAAAAGTTTTTCGATTGAAATATGCAAGTGCAAAAAATTTATCTGAGATTTTGCAAGGCCTCGTAACAGGACAAGCAGTTTCTTCGTCAAATAGTAATAATAGTTCTTCTAACTCATCGAATCCGATCAATAATTTGATGGGTAATAACCAGAATTCTAGTTCAAATACCTCTGGTTCAAATGGTAGCTCAATTTCTACGCCATCTATTAATTTAAACGGTAATTCGAGCAATAATAATCAGAACAATATCTCTAGCTTTAGCCAAAATGGTGTGAGCATTATTGCAGACAATGCGCAAAACTCATTGGTAGTTAAAGCTGACCCACAGTTAATGCGTGAAATTGAATCTGCTATTCAGCAGCTTGATGTTCGTCGTCAGCAAGTTCTGATTGAAGCTGCGATTATTGAGGTTTCAGGTAAAGATGCCGATCAATTAGGGGTGCAATGGGCACTTGGTGACATTAATAGTGGTATTGGTCTAATTAACTTTACCAATGCAGGTTCAAGTCTGGCTTCATTGGCAGCAGGTTATTTAACTGGCGGTGCTTCTGGTTTGGGAAGTGCAATTGGAGCCGGTAGTTCAATTGCATTAGGGAAGTATAAAGAGGGTGCGGATGGTTCTCGCCAGCTTTATGGAGCTTTAATTCAAGCTTTAAAAGAGAATACAGCTTCTAATTTATTGTCTACCCCCTCTATTGTAACGATGGACAATGAAGAAGCTTATATTGTTGTCGGTCAAAACGTTCCATTTGTAACAGGATCGGTCACTACAAACAGTACGGGGATCAACCCATACACCACGGTTGAGCGTAAAGATGTGGGGGTGACATTAAAAGTTATACCTCACATAGGTGAAAATGGCACAGTTCGACTTGAAATTGAACAAGAAGTTTCAAATGTTCAGGCGAGTAAGGGGCAGGCTGCCGATTTGATTACAAACAAACGTGCTATAAAAACAGCTGTATTGGCTGAGCATGGACAGACAGTAGTCTTGGGTGGCTTAGTATCTGATGATGTTGAATTTAACCGTCAAGGTATTCCTGGGTTAAGCAGTATTCCATACTTAGGTAGATTATTCCGCTCGGATACTCGAAGTAATGTGAAGCGTAACCTTCTTGTTTTTATCCACCCAACAATTGTGGGTGATGCAAATGATGTGCGCCGTTTGTCTCAGCAGCGCTATAGCCAGCTTTATAGCTTACAATTGGCTATGGATAAAAACGGCAATTTTGCAAAACTGCCTGAACAGGTTGATGATGTCTATAATCAAAAAATGACACCACCGAGTATTGCTCCTCAGTCAAAAAATTATCAACAGGTTCCTTCGGGCGGAAAAACCTCGACGGTAACTACACCTGTAGCGGTAGAGCCAGCAGTTCAAAAGCAAACATTACAGTTACCTGATCCTGAAGTTAATCGTACTAAAAATACAGTAACAACAACGACACTGCGCCCAAGCACAGCACAGTAGTAGCATGTTATGATTGATAAAAAATGAATAGGACATACGCATGACTTGGAAACTACAAGCAATTACTGGTGAAATTACTGGCCAAGAAATTAATGTTGATCGTGATATGTTGGTAGGGCGTCATCAAGATGCCGATGTGTTGTTACAAGCTGCTGAAATCTCACGTCGCCATGCTGCATTGCTTTTAAAAGATCAAGCGCTATGGGTGCAAGACCTTAATTCATCGAATGGCACATTTGTAAACGATATTCGTATTGAGCAAGAAAAGCAGCTACATGATGGTGATATTGTTCAGTTCGCTAGTTTTAAATTTTCTGTACTAGCGCCTGCACAGAAAATCACGGAATTACCTGAAATTGAAGCCGAGCCTGTACATACAACATCATCCCCAGATTTAAGCGATCAAGGAATGCCGAGCCTTGCAGAGCGCGCTGCAGAAGTCGAAGTTCGTCGCGATGGTATGCCGCAGAATATTTCTATTCCAAAACCTGCACCTATTCCAGAGGGTGTAGATATTAATGCGCAACAGCAAACACCTATCGCTTTTGATGAACCAGTTTCACGTGTTGCAGAAGAAAAAGAGCAACAAAAGAATGCCTCAGTTGGTTTAATCACTATTATTATTTTAGTAATTTTAGCTGTATTGGCATGGTTATTCTTTAAATAATCCGTTGCTGCTTTTACAATCAAGGCATGCTAAACGCATGCCTTTTTAATTTTGAGTAGAAAAAAGATGTCTGTTGCACAACTAAGTAAGCGCGATTTAATTTTATTTGATCTAGATGGGACGTTGGTTGATTCTGCTGCTGATTTGTATCGGTCTATGAATTTAAGTTTAGAGGCGCTAAGTTGGCCATTGGTAACAGAAGTTCAAATACGAGAATGGGTAGGTAAAGGAGCTTCAAAACTCTGTGAAAGTGTTCTGCTTCATATTTTTGGAAAATTAGATCCTGAACAGCACAAAGTCTTATTACAAAAATTTATTGATATATATAGTGTAGAACTCTGTGTAAATACTCAAATTTATCCTGGTGTAACCGAGTTTTTAAAACATTGTAAAACTTTGAATATACAAATGGCATGCGTTACCAATAAGCCTGTACAACTTGCTCAAGGTTTGCTTGATGCTTTACAGCTCTCTCCTTATTTTCAAGTCGTACTTGGAGGGGATAGCCTACCTGAGAGAAAGCCTCATCCATTGCCATTATTGCATTGCATGCAAAGCCTAAAAATATCTGCTTCACAATCATTAATGATTGGCGATTCAAGTAATGATATTGAGGCTGCGCGTCGTGCTGGAATTGATTGTATTGTGGTTAGCTATGGCTATAATCATGGAGAAAATATCTATGATTGCCAACCTCAACAAGTTGTTGATAGTCTTGCTGAGTTAATTATCTAATGAATGAAATGGAGATCAGAATGAATAAGCGTATGGTTTTTCGATGGCGTGTCTAAACCGAATCTAGAAAAACACACTTTTAAATCGAAACCATATTAGAGAAAATTCATGACAACATTAGCGCAATTTGAGCAACTCAAGGCTGCTGGTTACAACACGATTCCAGTTTATCGCCAACGCTTAGCAGATACAGAAACCCCTTTATCTGTTTTCGCTCGTTTTAAAGACCACACGCAAGCTTATTTATTTGAGTCAGTCGAAGGTGGCGAAAATTGGGCGCGCTATTCTATGATTGGTTTAGGTGAGTCGACGGTTTTCTCATGTAATGCAGGTGTTCTGTCTATACAACATGCTGATGGCTCAATTACACAACAAGATTGCCAAGACCCATTTCAGTATATTCGTGAATTTCAGAAGCAATTTAAAGTGCCATCTGCTGAGCTCTTGCCAAACTTACCGAGTTTTACTGGCGGATTAGTGGGTTATTTAGGCTATGATGCAGTCCGTTATATCGAGCCACGTTTAAAGAATGTTCCTACAGCTGACCCAATTACATTGCCGGATTTATGGTTAATGCTATCAAAGACAGTCATTGTTTTTGATAACCTTAAAGATACTTTATTTCTAATTGTGCATGCGGATACAGAGCAGAGTAATGCTTATGAAGACGCTCAGCAAAAATTAGATCAATTGGAACAGTTGTTAGCTACTCCAGTTAGTTTGCAAGCTAAGCCGCATACACCTCCACATTTTGAATCAATTACTGGTAAAACGAAATTCTTAGAGACAGTCGAAAAAGTTAAAGAATATATACGTGCTGGTGATGTGATGCAGGTTGTTCCGGGGCAGCGTATGGTTTCTGATTTCGATGGGGAGGCTTTACAGGTTTATCGTGCTTTACGTCATCTGAACCCATCGCCTTATTTATTCTTGGTACAAGGGCAAACGATTACTGATAAAAAGCCATTCCATATTGTAGGGTCGTCGCCAGAAATTCTTTCTCGTTTGGAAAATGGCATTGCTACAGTTCGGCCTTTAGCGGGGACCAGACCGCGTGGTAAAACTAAAGAAGAAGATGTTGCGCTAGAAAAAGATTTGCTTTCTGACGAAAAAGAAATCGCTGAGCATTTAATGTTGATTGACCTTGGTCGAAATGATGTGGGGCGCGTATCAAAAATAGGTAAGGTCCAAGTAACGGATCAAATGGTGATTGAACGCTATTCACATGTCATGCACATTGTCTCAAATGTGCAAGGCGAAGTTCGTGACGATATCGATGCGCTAGATGTATTTAAAGCAACTTTCCCAGCAGGTACTTTATCGGGTGCACCAAAAATTCGTGCAATGGAAATTATTGATGAAGTTGAGCCTGTGAAAAGAGGTGTGTTTGGTGGGGCAGTGGGATATTTAGGATGGCACGGCGAAATGGATATGTCGATTGCAATCCGTACTTGTGTTATTCGAGATAAAAAGGTCTATGTACAGGCTGGAGCAGGCTTGGTAGCGGACTCAAATCCTGAATCTGAATGGAATGAAACGCAAATAAAAGCTCGCGCAGTGATCAAAGCGGTTGAATTATCATCAAACGGATTGATTTTATGAGTTTTTAGCGGTTTTTTTTAAAAAACCGCTTGCATCGTTTGGAAGTTTTGCTAAACTGCACACCGTTCCGATACGAAACGTACGAAACACTAAGAAGAGCCGGCATAGCTCAGTTGGTAGAGCAACTGACTTGTAATCAGTAGGTCCACAGTTCGAATCCGTGTGCCGGCACCATCTTAAAGGTGTGTAGTTGTGAAGTAAAGAACAACACTGAAATAAGTGTGATATGGTGAGATTCCCGAGCGGTCAAAGGGGGCGGACTGTAACTCCGCTACGAAAGTTTCGAAGGTTCGAATCCTTCTCTCACCACCATTAACTTCGATTGAAGTGGTATATATACCAACACAGTGCGGGAGTAGCTCAGTTGGTAGAGCGGCAGCCTTCCAAGCTGCATGTCGCGAGTTCGATCCTCGTCTCCCGCTCCATCGAAGGATAATCGCTCTTATAGCTCAGTGGTAGAGCACTCCCTTGGTAAGGGAGAGGTCTCGAGTTCAAATCTCGATAAGAGCTCCAGATACAGTTTAGTAGATTTTCTACAAAGATTTAAAAAGCAGGCTTATTAGTCTGCTTTTCAAGTATTGGGTGTTTGATTTTTTAGGCGATATGTCGATGCTGAGTTTTTGCTCAGAATTGTGTTCGACGTAAACGAGGACTATAAACATGGCTAAGGCTAAGTTTGAACGTAATAAGCCACACGTAAACGTGGGCACAATCGGTCACGTTGACCATGGTAAAACAACTTTAACTGCTGCGATTGCAACAATTTGTGCAAAAACTTACGGCGGTGAAGCGAAAGATTACTCACAAATCGACTCAGCACCTGAAGAAAAAGCACGTGGTATTACAATTAATACTTCACACGTAGAATACGATTCTCCAATTCGTCACTACGCGCACGTTGACTGCCCGGGCCACGCCGATTACGTTAAAAACATGATTACTGGTGCTGCTCAGATGGACGGCGCGATCCTTGTGTGTGCTGCGACTGACGGTCCAATGCCACAAACTCGTGAACACATTCTTCTTTCTCGTCAGGTTGGTGTACCTTACATCATCGTATTCTTGAACAAGTGTGACCTTGTTGATGATGAAGAATTACTTGAATTAGTAGAAATGGAAGTTCGTGAACTTCTTTCTACTTATGACTTCCCAGGTGATGACACTCCAGTTATCCGTGGTTCTGCGCTTAAAGCGTTGGAAGGCGATGCTGGTCAATATGGTGAGTCTTCAGTTCTTGCTCTTGTTGAAGCGCTTGACTCTTACATCCCAGAACCAGAACGTGCTATCGACAAAGCATTCTTAATGCCAATCGAAGACGTATTCTCAATTTCTGGTCGTGGTACTGTAGTAACAGGCCGTGTAGAAGCTGGTATTGTTAAAGTTGGTGAAGAAGTAGAGATCGTTGGTATTAAAGATACAGTTAAAACAACTGTAACTGGCGTAGAAATGTTCCGTAAACTTCTTGACGAAGGCCGTGCAGGTGAGAACTGTGGTATCTTACTTCGTGGTACTAAGCGTGAAGACGTACAACGTGGTCAAGTACTTGCTAAACCAGGTACAATCAAGCCACACACTAAATTCGACGCAGAAGTATACGTACTTTCTAAAGAAGAAGGTGGTCGTCACACTCCATTCTTAAATGGTTACCGTCCACAGTTCTACTTCCGTACAACTGACGTAACTGGTGCAATCCAATTACAAGACGGCGTTGAAATGGTTATGCCAGGCGACAACGTTGAAATGTCAGTAGAATTAATCCACCCAATCGCGATGGACCCAGGTCTACGTTTTGCGATCCGTGAAGGTGGTCGTACTGTAGGTGCTGGTGTTGTTGCGAAAGTAACTGCATAAGCATATTATAGTGACGGATTACGTCTCAGGTTGAGGGCTTTGGCTCTCAACTTGCATTATAGGTCAGTAGTTCAATTGGTAGAGCGTCGGTCTCCAAAACCGAATGTTGGGGGTTCGAGTCCCTCCTGACCTGCCATATTTTGAAATAAAAAGCTTGATGCTGGCTTAGTTGTTCATATAATAAGTCGCGAGTTCTACGACGAGTACAAAAATGTCGAATGATAAATCGCGTGACGCATTGAGCGACGCGCCAATTCCTCAAAGAAATAATTCTGCTGAAGTTGTTCGTTCTGGTTCGCCTTTAGATATTGTTCTATGGGTGATAGCAATAGCATTGTTGCTTTTAGCTACCATGGTGAATCAACATTTGCCAGCGTATTGGGCACCTGCAAATAATGTTTGGGTGCGCGTTGGGGCAATTTTTGCTTGTATCGTTGTGGCTTTAGGTTTATTATACGCCACCCATCAAGGTAAAGGCTTCGTTCGCTTGCTAAAAGATGCACGAGTCGAATTGCGTCGAGTAACTTGGCCAACAAAACAAGAAACAGTCACTACATCGTGGCAGGTTCTATTGGTTGTAGTTGTTGCATCATTGGTTTTATGGTGCTTTGACTATGGTTTGGGTTGGTTAATTAAGTTGATTATCGGGTAAAAGAGCTATGAAACGTTGGTACATTATTCATGCCTACTCTGGCTATGAAAAACAAGTGATGCGTTCACTTACAGAACGAATCCAGCGTAGCGCTGTTGCCGATAGCTTTGGTGATGTCCTTGTTCCTACCGAAGAAGTGGTAGAAATGAAGGATGGTAAGAAACGTAAATCTGAGCGTAAATTCTTTCCTGGCTATGTGTTAGTCGAAATGGAAATGAATGATGATACTTGGCATATCGTTAAAGAATGTCCAAAGGTTCTAGGTTTTATCGGTGGTACACCTGAAAAACCAGCACCAATCACTCAACGTGAAGCAGATGCGATTCTTGCGCGTGTACGTAATACTGGTGAAGCGCCACGTCCTAAAACGATGTTTGAGCCAGGTGAAGAATTACTTGTTATTGACGGTCCATTCACAGACTTTAAAGGTGTGGTGGAAGAAGTTCAATACGATAAGTCACGTTTAACGTTGACGATTAATGTATTTAATCGACCAACTCAGGTTGAACTCGAGTTTCGCCAAGTCGAAAAAACGATTTAATCTCAATTGGTTGAAAAGCGCCCGATTTTATCGGGCATTGTTGTTGTAACAGTAGTGTTGCGTAAAGATTGGGGAGCCTAGCGGCGTTTGTACCCAGAGGTATTTTAAAATGGCTAAGAAGATTGACGGCTATATCAAGCTGCAAGTTCCAGCTGGTAAAGCAAATCCATCTCCACCAATTGGTCCTGCGTTAGGTCAACGTGGTGTAAACATCATGGCATTCTGTAAAGAATTCAATGCTGCTACACAAAAAGTTGAACCAGGTCTTCCAATTCCTGTAGTGATTACTGTGTACAACGACAAGTCGTTCACATTCATCATGAAAACTCCTCCAGCTTCTATTCTTCTTAAGAAAGCTGCTGGTATTCAAAAGGGTTCATCTGTACCAAACAAAACTAAAGTTGGTAAGTTGACTCGTGCTCAGTTAGAAGAAATTGCGACTACTAAAGAACCAGATTTAACTGGTGCTGATTTAGACGCACGTGTTCGTACCATCGCTGGTTCTGCACGTTCTATGGGCTTGGAAGTGGAGCTATAAGACATGGCAAAGTTAACTAAACGTCAAAAAGCCATTGCTGCTGCTGTTGAAGCAAACAAAGTTTACACTTTGGAAGAAGCAGTACAAGTTCTTAACAGCCTACCTGCTGCAAAGTTCAAAGAATCTTTGGATGTAGCTGTAAATCTTGGTGTAGACCCACGTAAATCTGATCAGGTTGTTCGTGGCGCAACTACATTACCTGCAGGTACTGGTAAAACTGTACGTGTAGCTGTATTTGCTCAAGGCGCGCAAGCAGAAGCTGCTAAAGAAGCTGGTGCTGATGTTGTAGGTTTTGATGACCTTGCTGAAAGCATCCAAGGTGGAAACCTTGACTTTGATGTTGTAATCGCTGCTCCTGACGCTATGCGTGTTGTTGGTAAGCTCGGTACAATTCTTGGTCCACGTGGTTTAATGCCAAACCCTAAAGTTGGTACTGTAACTCCTGACGTAGCGAATGCTGTTAAAAACGCTAAATCTGGTCAGGCTCGTTACCGTGTAGACAAAGCGGGTATTATCCATGCTGCGATCGGTCAATTAGGCTTTGATGCTGCTGCTATCCGTCAAAACGTTGAAACCTTAGTTGCTGACTTGAAAAAGTTAAAACCTGCGACTTCTAAAGGTGTATACATCAAAAAGATCACTTTGAGCTCAACTATGGGTCCTGGTCTTACAGTTGATGTAAACAACGTTTCTAACTAAGTTTAGACTTAGTAAAGAATTTTAAAGTCCTGATTGGGGACAGAACTTAAATAGAAATGTTTTCTATTTGGTTGGGTGGAGCAAAGCTTTATCCCTTACCCGTCAGGCGGACTTTGAATTGATAAATGAGAATTTATCAGCGTCAAAGACCTCAGGCGAAAAGATGTCGTTTTCGAATAGCACTTTTCTTAATAAACCAGCCTGCGTAGACGCGGTGGTGTGATTTGTTCCTCCTCCGCGTGTAAGTCGAAAGGCTTACGAATTGGGAGTGTGCCCATTGGGTACATAAATCACCTTAGGAGGTTTTACAATGGCTCTTCTTATTGAAGACAAAAAACAGATCGTTGCGGAAGTAAGTGAAGTTGCTTCTAAGGCGTTTGCAGCCGTTGTTGCTGACTACCAAGGCTTAAGCGTAGAGCAATTAACAACACTTCGTGTTGAAGCTCGTAAGTTAGGTGTTTCTACACGTATTGTACGTAACACTTTGGCTAAACGCGCACTTCAAGATACTCAATTCAATATCTTGAACGACAACCTTGTTGGTCCAACAATTCTAGGTTTTTCAACTTCTGAAGATGACATGGGTGCAGCTGCACGTTTGTTCGAAGATTTTGCTAAAACTAACAAAGCATTTGAGTTAAAAGCTGCTGCATTTGACGGCAAAGTTTATCAAGGTGCTGACGTTAGCGTAATTGCAAACCTTCCGAACCAAGAGAAAGCTCTTACTATGCTTGCCTCTGTCCTTCAAGCTCCTATTTCGAAATTGGGTCGCCTTATTACAGCGCTCAAAGAGAAAAACGAGTCAGAAGCTGCTTAATCAATTTTACACACCATTCAATATCCATTTGGAGTTATTCTCATGGCTTTAACTAACGAAGAAATCTTAAACGCAGTTGCTGAAAAAACTGTTCTTGAACTTGTTGAATTAATTTCTGCTTTCGAAGAGAAATTCAACGTTTCAGCTGCAGCTGTTGCTGTTGCTGCTCCAGCTGGTGGCGCTGCTGCTGCTGCTGAAGAACAATCTGAATTCAACGTTGAGTTGACTTCTTTCGGTGCTAACAAAGTAGCTGTAATTAAAGCAGTTCGTGAAGCAACTGGCCTTGGTCTTAAAGAAGCTAAAGACCTAGTTGAAGGTGCTCCTCAAGTTCTTAAAGAAGGCGTTTCTAAAGAAGAAGGCGAAGAACTTAAGAAGAAACTTGAAGAAGCTGGTGCTACAGTTACACTTAAGTAATTGTAAAAGGAGTCGGTTTTTAAATCGGCTCCATAAAATGGCTGATGGCTCTTGGGTCATCAGCCTTTTTGCGTTACAATAATCGGCTCGATTTTTGTTAGTTTTGTTTGTTTTTTAGAAAAATTCAAATAAAACAAGTAATTTCAAATGTTTACCAATATTTTTCTTTTTTAAAAATATTGTTAAGCGTTTTTATACCACTAAAAATTGCAGCATTTGTAAACAGTGGTGGCCATATCGGCCTGCGTAATTCCTTCTGAGCCCGTTCTGCAGGCGGGCTTGGTTTACTTTCCGAGGACTCCAGATGGCATACTCATATACCGAAAAGAAACGGATCCGTAAGAATTTTGGTAAATTGCCCCAAGTAATGGATGCACCGTACTTACTATCGATTCAGGTCGATTCGTACAGAACATTCTTGCAAGATGGCAAAACTCCAAAAAACCGCGAAGATATCGGTCTCCAAGCCGCATTTCGTTCAGTTTTTCCTATCGAAAGTTATTCTGGCAATGCTGCTTTAGAATTTGTTGAGTATAGCCTTGGTAAACCTGAGTTCGATGTACGCGAATGTATTCTTCGTGGTTCGACTTATGCGGCACCAATGCGCGTTAAAATTCGTTTGATTATTAAAGATCGCGAAACTAAATCAATTAAAGACGTACGAGAACAAGAAGTCTATATGGGTGAAATTCCACTCATGACTGAAAACGGTACATTCGTCATTAATGGTACTGAGCGTGTAATCGTATCTCAATTACATCGTTCACCAGGCGTTTTCTTTGATCACGATAAAGGTAAAACCCACTCAAGTGGTAAAGTGTTGTATTCAGCACGTATCATTCCTTACCGTGGTTCATGGTTAGACTTCGAATTTGATGCAAAAGACTTAGTTTACGTACGTATTGACCGTCGTCGTAAATTACTTGCTACTGTTGTGTTACGTGCACTAGGTTATAACAACGAACAAATCTTGAATTTGTTCTATGAAAAAGTACCTGTGTATCTTGACATGGGCAGTTATCAGATTGACCTAGTACCTGAACGTTTACGTGGGGAAATGGCTCAATTTGATATTGCTGACAATGACGGTAAAGTTATTGTTGAGCAAGGTAAACGTATTAATGCTCGTCATGTACGTCAAATGGAAGCTGCTGGTTTAACAAAACTTTCAGTTCCTGATGAATACTTATATGAGCGTATCACTGCTGAAAATATTACTTTGCGTGATGGTGAAGTAATTGCTGCGAATACTTTGTTAAGCCATGAAGTTATGGTGAAGTTGGCAGAAGGTGGTGTTAAACAGTTCAATATCTTGTTTACGAACGATATTGACCGTGGTTCGTTTGTTGCTGACACATTACGTGCAGATACAACAGCTGGCCGTGAAGAAGCATTAGTTGAAATTTATAAAGTAATGCGTCCAGGCGAGCCGCCAACAAAAGAAGCTGCTGAAAACTTATTCAATAACTTATTCTTCTCTTCTGAGCGTTATGACTTATCTCCAGTAGGTCGTATGAAGTTCAACCGTCGTTTGGGTCGTCCATACGAAGTTGGTACTGACCAGAAGTCACGTGAAGTAGAAGGTATTTTATCGCACGAAGATATCATTGATGTATTACGTACATTAGTTGAAATCCGTAACGGTAAAGGTGAAGTCGACGATATCGATCACTTGGGTAACCGTCGTGTACGTTCTGTTGGTGAAATGACTGAAAACCAATTCCGTGTTGGTTTGGTACGTGTTGAACGTGCTGTTAAAGAACGTTTAAGCCAAGCAGAAACAGATAACTTGTCTCCACAAGATCTAATTAACGCTAAACCAGTTGCAGCTGCAATCAAAGAATTCTTTGGTTCAAGCCAATTATCTCAGTTCATGGACCAAAACAACCCATTATCTGAGATTACGCATAAACGTCGTGTATCAGCGCTTGGGCCTGGTGGTTTAACACGTGAACGTGCGGGCTTTGAAGTCCGTGACGTACATCAAACTCACTATGGTCGTGTATGTCCAATTGAAACGCCTGAAGGTCCAAACATTGGTTTGATCAACTCGCTTTCAGTATATGCAAAAGCAAATGACTTCGGTTTCTTGGAAACACCTTACCGTAAAGTGGTAGATGGTCGAGTAACTGATGCAGTTGAATATCTTTCTGCGATTGAAGAAGTAGGTACTGTTATTGCACAGGCCGATTCTGCAGTAGATAAAGATGGCAACTTAACAGAAGAATTTGTTTCTGTTCGTCATCAAGGTGAATTCGTACGTATGCCACCAGAAAAAGTGACGCATATGGACGTTTCTGCTCAGCAGGTCGTATCTGTTGCTGCATCACTTATTCCATTCCTTGAACACGATGACGCGAACCGTGCGCTTATGGGTTCAAACATGCAACGTCAGGCAGTTCCTACTCTACGTGCGGATAAACCGCTTGTAGGTACAGGTATGGAAGCGAACGTTGCACGTGACTCAGGTGTGTGTGTGATCGCAAACCGTGGTGGTGCAATTGAATACGTAGATGCTTCTCGTATCGTTATTCGTGTAAACGAAGATGAAATGATTGCTGGTGAGGCGGGTGTAGATATCTACAACCTCATTAAATATACGCGTTCTAACCAAAACACTTGTATCAACCAAAATATTATCGTGAATTTGGGCGACAAAGTTGCTCGCGGTGATATCTTGGCAGACGGTCCGTCTACAGATATGGGTGAGCTTGCGCTTGGTCAAAACATGCGCGTTGCGTTCATGACTTGGAATGGTTACAACTATGAAGACTCGATCTTATTATCTGAGCGCGTACTTCAAGAAGACCGTTTAACTTCTATTCATATTCAAGAATTATCTTGTGTAGCGCGTGATACTAAGTTAGGTGCAGAAGAAATTACTGCCGATATTCCTAACGTTGGTGAAGCTGCACTTTCTAAACTTGATGAATCAGGTATCGTTTATATCGGTGCTGAAGTTACAGCAGGTGACATTCTTGTTGGTAAAGTAACGCCTAAAGGTGAAACTCAGTTAACTCCTGAAGAAAAATTGCTTCGTGCAATCTTTGGTGAGAAAGCAGCTGACGTTAAAGATTCATCTTTACGTGTTCCATCTGGTACAAAAGGTACAGTTATCGATGTTCAAGTCTTCACTCGTGATGGCTTAGAGAAAGATGACCGTGCATTGGCGATCGAAAAAGCACAACTTGATGCTTACCGTAAAGACTTGAAAGAAGAATACAAGATCTTTGAAGAAGCAGCTCGTGAGCGTGTAATTCGTTTGCTTAAAGGCCAAGAGTCTAATGGCGGTGGTTCAACTAAACGTGGTGACAAACTCGTTGAAGAAGTGTTATCTGGTTTAGAGCTTGTTGATTTACTTGAAATTCAACCGGCAGATGAAGCAATCGCTGAGCGTTTAACTCAAATTCAAGTGTTCTTAAAAGAAAAGAGCGCAGAAATTGACGAGAAATTCGCTGAGAAGAAACGTAAGCTTGCAACAGGTGATGAATTAACAACTGGCGTATTGAAAGTTGTTAAAGTTTACTTAGCTGTTAAACGTCGTATTCAGCCTGGTGATAAGATGGCTGGTCGTCACGGTAACAAGGGTGTTGTATCTAACATCTTACCTGTTGAAGACATGCCACACGATGCTAACGGTGTACCAGTAGATATCGTATTGAACCCGTTGGGCGTACCATCTCGTATGAACGTGGGTCAGATTCTTGAGACTCACTTAGGTATGGCGGCTAAAGGGCTTGGTGATAAAATCGAGAAAATGTTGAAAGAACAGCGTACAGTTTTAGAACTGCGTGAATTCTTAGACAAGATTTATAACAAAGTCGGTGGTGAGCAAGAAGATCTTGATAGCTTAACTGATGCTGAAGTCTTGGCACTTTCAGGCAACTTACGTGCTGGTGTACCTTTGGCTACTCCTGTATTCGATGGTGCTGAAGAAAGTCAAATTAAAGACTTGCTTGAGTTAGCTGGTATCTCTCGTACAGGTCAAACAGTATTGTTTGATGGCCGTACTGGTGAACAGTTTGATCGTCCTGTAACTGTAGGTTACATGTACATGCTCAAATTGAACCACTTGGTTGATGACAAGATGCATGCGCGTTCAACTGGTTCTTACTCTCTTGTTACACAGCAACCGCTTGGTGGTAAAGCACAATTCGGTGGTCAGCGTTTCGGTGAGATGGAGGTCTGGGCACTCGAAGCTTACGGCGCAGCATATACTCTCCAAGAGATGTTAACTGTTAAGTCGGATGACGTTGAAGGTCGTACACGCATCTATAAGAATATTGTAGATGGTAACCATTATATGGATCCGGGTATGCCTGAATCGTTCAACGTATTGACCAAAGAGATCCGTTCTTTAGGTATCAACATTGAACTGAAAAATGGTGATTAAGTCGTAAGACTCACGATTTTTTAGGTAAAAACAATATTTGTGACCCAGTCGGGTAAGCATTGCTTCCCGACACACGGAGAAAAAAATTGAAAGACTTGCTCGATATCATGCGTAAGAAAACGGACTCAGATGGTCATGCACCAATTGAGTTTGACCGTATCCGTATTGGTCTTGCGTCACCAGAAATGATTAAGTCATGGTCTCATGGTGAAGTTAAAAAACCTGAGACAATTAACTACCGTACTTTTAAACCAGAACGTGACGGTTTGTTCTGTGCCAAAATTTTTGGTCCAGTAAAAGATTACGAATGCTTGTGTGGTAAATACAAGCGTATGAAATACAAAGGCGTCATTTGTGAAAAATGTGGCGTTGAAGTAACTACAGCGAAAGTTCGTCGTGAACGTATGGGTCACATTGAACTTGCTTCTCCAGTTGCACATATCTGGTTCTTAAAATCGTTACCGAGCCGTATCGGTTTATTATTAGATATGACACTTCGTGATATCGAACGTGTATTGTATTTCGAATCATACGTTGTAACTGACCCAGGTATGACTCCGTTTGAAAAGTATCAACTTTTAACAGACGAAGAATACTTCAATGCACTTGAAGAACACGGTGATGAATTCACTGCGAAAATGGGTGCAGAAGCGGTTCAGGACTTGTTGAAAGATATCGATCTTGAAGCTGAAATCGCACGTTTACGTGAAGAAATTCCTCAAACAACTTCTGAAACGAAGTTGAAAAAAGCGTCTAAGCGCTTGAAATTGATGGAAGCATTCAAAGATTCAAACAACAAGCCAGAATGGATGGTGATGAATGTACTTCCGGTACTTCCGCCTGATTTACGTCCATTAGTTCCACTTGAAGGTGGTCGTTTCGCGACTTCTGACTTGAACGATTTATATCGTCGTGTCATTAACCGTAACAACCGTTTGAAGCGTCTTCTTGACCTTGCTGCTCCAGATATCATCGTACGTAACGAAAAACGTATGTTACAAGAGTCTGTAGATGCATTGCTTGATAACGGTCGTCGTGGTCGTGCAATTACTGGTTCTAACAAGCGTCCATTAAAATCTTTGGCAGATATGATCAAAGGTAAACAAGGTCGTTTCCGTCAGAACTTATTAGGTAAGCGTGTTGACTATTCTGGTCGTTCGGTAATTACTGTAGGTCCTACTTTACGTCTTCACCAATGTGGTCTTCCGAAGAAAATGGCACTTGAATTATTCAAGCCGTTCATTTTCGCGAAACTACAAGCTTCAGGTCAGGCGACTACCATTAAAGCTGCGAAGAAAATGGTTGAGCGTGAGACTCCGGAAGTTTGGGACGTTCTTGCTTCTGTAATTCGTCAACACCCAGTAATGTTGAACCGTGCGCCAACACTTCACCGTTTAGGTCTTCAAGCATTTGAACCTATTCTTATTGAAGGTAAGGCAATCCGTCTTCACCCACTCGTTTGTGCTGCGTTTAACGCCGACTTCGATGGTGACCAAATGGCGGTACACGTTCCATTGACACTTGAAGCACAGTTAGAAGCTCGTGCATTGATGATGTCAACAAACAACATCTTGTCACCAGCAAACGGTGAGCCAATCATTGTTCCTTCTCAGGACGTTGTCTTGGGTCTTTACTACATCACACGTGATGCTGTAAATGCCAAAGGTGAAGGCATGGTGTTCGCGGATACTCATGAAGTAAACCGTGCACTTGCTACTGGTCAGGTTGCGATCCATGCGCGTGTTAAAGTACGTGTACACCAAACTGTTATCAATGAAAATGGTGAACGTGAACATCAAACTATTATTGTTGATACAACACCTGGTCGTTGTTTGCTTTGGGAAATTGTTCCACAAGGCTTGAGCTTTGACATGATCAACCTTGAGATGACTAAAAAGAACATCTCTAAATTGATCAACTCTTGCTACCGTAAACTTGGTTTGAAAGATACAGTTATCTTTGCTGACCAATTAATGTACTTGGGCTTCCGTCAAGCGACTCGTTCAGGTGTATCTGTAGGTATGGAAGACATGCTCATTCCACCTACTAAGCACACAATTATTGATAAAGCAGAAACAGAAGTTCGTGAAATCGAACAACAGTTCGAACAAGGTTTCGTAACTGCTGGTGAGCGTTATAACAAAGTTGTCGATATCTGGGCGCGTACAAACGACCAAGTTGCTAAAGCAATGATGGATAACTTGTCTTATACACTTGTTAAAAACAAACAAGGTGAAGACGAGAAACAAAAATCATTCAACAGCATCTATATGATGTCTGACTCGGGTGCCCGTGGTAGTGCGGCGCAGATTCGTCAGCTTGCTGGTATGCGTGGTTTGATGGCAAAACCGGATGGCTCGATTATTGAGACTCCGATTAAAGCGAACTTCCGTGAAGGTTTAACAGTACTTCAGTACTTTATTTCAACACACGGTGCGCGTAAAGGTTTGGCCGATACAGCATTGAAAACTGCGAACTCTGGTTACTTGACTCGTCGTCTTGTAGACGTAGCGCAAGACTTGGTAATTACTGAACCTGACTGTGGTACAGCGGGTGGTTTAGTAATGACTCCATTCATTCAGGGTGGTGATGTCATCGAGCCATTACGTGACCGCGTATTAGGCCGTGTAACTGCTGAAGACGTACGTCGTGCATCTGATGATGAAGTTGTATTACCTCGTGGTACGTTAATTGACGAGAAAATCGCAGCTCAGCTTGAAGAAGCTGGTGTCGATGAAGTTAAAGTACGCTCTGTAATCGCATGTGAATCAACATTCGGTGTATGTGCTCGTTGTTATGGTCGTGACCTTGCACGTGGTCACTTGGTGAACCCAGGTGAATCAGTCGGTGTAATGGCTGCACAGTCAATCGGTGAGCCGGGTACACAGTTAACGATGCGTACGTTCCACGTTGGTGGTGCTGCGAGCCGAACTTCTGCTGCGAACAGTGTTCAAGTACGTAACAAAGGTACTGTACGTTTCCATAACGTGAAAACTGTACAACATGCAAAAGGCCATTTGGTTTCAGTTTCACGTTCAGGTGAAATTGGTATTGCCGATGATTTAGGTCGTGAGCGCGAGCGTTATAAACTTCCTTACGGTGCAAGCATCTTGTTGAAAGATGGTGAAGCTGTAGAAGCTGGCGGTATCGTAGCGACTTGGGATCCGCATACACATCCATTAGTAACAGAAGTTGCTGGTAAAGCGCGCTTCAGCCAAATCGCTGATGGCGTAACTGCAACATCGAAAACTGATGATGCAACTGGTATGACTACTGTTGAAATCTTGCCTGTAACAGCTCGTCCTGCTTCTGGTAAAGATTTACGTCCTGCAATCGTGTTGGATACAACAGATGGCGGCGAACAGTTCTACTTCTTGCCACAAAATACAATCGTAACTGTCCGTGATGGCGAAACAATTGGTGTGGGTGACGTTATTGGTCGTGTACCACAAGAAACATCACGTACTCGTGATATTACCGGTGGTCTTCCGCGTGTAGCTGACTTGTTCGAAGCGCGTAAGCCAAAAGAGCATGCAATTCTTGCTGAAGTATCAGGTGTTGTAAGCTTCGGTAAAGAGACTAAGGGTAAAAACCGTTTGGTAATTACTCCTGATGATGGTTCTGAGATTTACGAAGAATTGATTCCAAAATGGCGTCAAATCAACGTATTCGAAGGCGAGCATGTGAACCGTGGTGAGACTATTTCTGATGGTCCACAAAACCCACATGACATCTTGCGCTTGAAAGGTGAAGTTGCATTAACTAACTACATCGTGAACGAAGTTCAAGACGTTTACCGTCTCCAAGGTGTAAAAATCAACGATAAGCACATTGAAGTTATCGTACGTCAAATGTTGCGTAAAGTTGATATCACTGATGGCGGTGATACAAGCTTCATTAAAGGCGAGCAAGTGGATTACATCCGCGTTGTTCAAGAGAACCAAGCTGTCTTGGCTCAGAACAAGTTCCCTGCGAAGTTTGAACGTCAATTGATGGGTATTACGAAAGCATCGCTTTCTACTGACTCGTTCATCTCTGCTGCATCGTTCCAGGAAACAACTCGTGTGTTAACTGAAGCGGCTGTAACAGGTAAAGAAGATGATTTACGTGGCTTGAAAGAAAACGTTGTAGTAGGTCGTTTGATTCCAGCAGGTACTGGTCTTGCATACCACTTAGAGCGTCGTCGTCAAGAAGCAGAAGCTGCAGAGCATGAGCTTCATAATGACTTCAGCGAAGTAGACCAAGCATTTAGCCAAGCATTAAACTCTGAGCAATTCTAAGTTTAGACTGGCACTAAAAAAGGCACCTTAGGGTGCCTTTTTTATTTATATTTATTTATAACAATTTTAAATTGTAATTACATAAACATATTAAAGAGCAATTATTTTATTACTTAAGCGGGATAAAGACTCCACAAAAACACATTAGGCTACCTGCTTATGAAGACTGGAGTAAATCTAATGAAAAAAATGATGATGATTGTTAGTGTTGGCCTGATGTCTACAACTTTGTTTGTTGGTTGTCAAAATGCAAGCCCAGAAAGTCAACGTATTGGTTCAGCTGCTATTGGTGGTGGCGCAGGGGGTGCGGTAGGAAAACACGTGGGCGGTAATATCGGTGCAGGTCTAGGAGCGGCACTGGGTGCAGGTGTTGCGGCTAATGCAAAAGGGTCTAGTAGTAAAACCGTACGTAATAGTGCAATTGGTGCTGGTGTCGGCGCTGTATTAGGTGGAGCAATTATTGGTGGTGACGCTGGTGCTGCTACAGGTGGAGCATTGGGTGGTAGTGCTGGTGCAGCCTATGAAGAGAAGAAAGGGAAGTACTAAAAGTATCCTTAATAATTGTTAAACTATAGAAGTCTTTATGTGATTAAAGACTTCTTTTTTATAATTAAAATTTTGCTTAATAAATATAAAAGGCAGAGCTTTACAAAATATCAATCGATTAGGACAGACGGATAACACAATCTGATCAAATTCCTCATAAAAGGGGATTATTCTTTTCTCTAGAACAGATCATTGTGAGAACGGTCATGAAAAAAACAATTGGATTAGTTTCTGCTTTAATGTTGTCTACACTTATGTTCACAGGCTGCCAAAATATGAGCCCATCTGACCAACGTATTGGTGCAGCAGCAGCAGGTGGAGCACTTGGTGGTGGTTTAGGTAACCACGTAGGTGGTGGTATTGGTGCAGGCTTAGGCGCAGCGGTAGGTGCAGGCGTAGGTTCTAATACCCAAGGCGGCAGTAAACAGACAACGACTAAGAGTGCGATTGGTGCTGGTATCGGTTCAGTCGTAGGTAAAGCACTCATTGGTGGTGACTCTGGTGCTGCAATTGGCGGTGCAATCGGTGGTGGTGCTGGTGCTGCGATTGAAGAGAAAAGATAAAAAATTAACAAATAAAAAATAAGCGCTTTTAGCGCTTATTTTTATTGAGGAAAAGGTTTTGCTTTTTTTCGTCTGATATAAAGCGTTTTCTGAACCTCTGCAATTCTTACCCCAGATTCATCAAAAATGTTTAGATGATATGTTCTTAAAACAGGTTCATAGTTCTCGGCAAGTTCACGAATTTGTTCTATTTCAGCTAAATCAACTCGAATATCTGCATGTACAGTACTGCGTCCTGGGGAAAGAAAATTAATTTCAGCTGCTTTATCCCAAACAATATACTTTGATCCGAGATGATGCATAAGAATCATCATATAAAATGGGTCAACCATTGAATAAAGACTTCCACCAAAATGTGTACCGACTAAATTTTGGTTTTTCCACGTCAGCGGCATTTTTACACGCACATGGCAAAGTTCTAAATTCATGATTTCAATATAAATCCCTGCGCCACGATAAGGGGGATAGTGATTAAATAGAAATTTTGAAATCGTAGGATTGTTCTGAAGTCTTCTTAAAATAGCCATAATAGTCAATTTTTTTTATTGCAACAGTATTCATACTAGATAAGTATCATCTTTTTTATATTGATGGCAATGCTCTATCCGACTAACGACATGATCGATTGAAAAACAAGATAGGAAATGATTATGCAGCCAAAAGTTCATACAGTAACAACAAGTGATCAACAAACGCTTTGTGCTAAAACATGGGGTGACGAAAAAAATACTCCCTTGGTTTTAGTACATGGTTATCCAGACAATCAAGAAGTATGGGAATCAATCATTGAGCATTTAATCAATGACTTCTATATTGTTACTTACGATGTGCGTGGAGCTGGTTTATCATCTATACCAAAACGTATACGTGATTACCGTTTAGAGCGTTTATCTCTAGATCTCCAAGAAGTTGTTGATGAGCTATTGCCAAATCGCCAATTCCATATGGCTGCACATGATTGGGGATCAATTCAGTCTTGGGAGTCTGTCACCGAGCCTAAGTTCAAAGGTCGTTTATCATCATACACCACCATTTCTGGACCATGTCTTGATCATGCCGCTTTATTTTTACGTGATAAATTTAAATCTTCACCATCTCAAATCTTAAAAATATTAACCAAATCTTGGTATATCGGGGCATTCCATCTTCCGTTATTAGCACCAACTGTATGGTCTCTTTTTAGCCCAGAAAAATGGGGGAAAGTTCTTACTCAGTTGGAGAGGAAAAGTAATTTACCTTTAAATAATAATATTAATGCTGATGGTAAATATGGCATTAATTTATATCGTGCCAATTTTATTCCTCGCTTAACCGACCCACGTCAACGTTATGCGCAGTGTCCAGTAAAAGCTGTTATTTTAAAATATGATACTTTTGTAAGCCCAGAATACATCACTGAGGCCATGCCAAAGTGGGTTGAAAAATTTGAATATGTAGAGCTTAATGCAAATCACTGGGCCATTCTGAGTGAGCCAGAGAAAATAGCAACTCATATTCGTGAGTTTATTAAAGCTCAAGCGTAACAGTTAAATAACTGCATAAAACTGTTAATTCGGCGATATTTTCGGCTTCATAGATATGAATCTGCTAGAATATCGCCTTTTGTTTTGCTCTGAACTTATTCATGAATGCTGTCGTTATTGCGATTGCAGTGATGTTCTTATTATCACTGGCGCGCGTTTCTGTCGTACTGACTTTAGTGGTTTCTGCCATTGTGGGCGGCCTCGTAGCAGGTTTAAGCCTTTCTCAAACCGTTGAAGCTTTTAACGCTGGTCTTGGCGATGGTGCTGAAGTTGCACTTGCCTATGCAGTGTTAGGGGCATTTGCTCTGGCTCTATCAAAATCTGGTTTACCTGATTTACTTGCCCATAAGCTGATTGGTCTATTGGGAATGGAAGCTGGAAAAAGCCGTCAGACTAAAGTGAAATATCTCCTCTTAGGTATTTTATTAATTTCTGCTATTTTCTCTCAAAACCTTATTCCAGTTCATATTGCCTTTATTCCTGTACTGGTTCCGCCACTGTTACGGGTAATGAACCATTTAAAATTAGACCGCCGCGCCGCAGCCTGTGTACTTACGTTAG
The DNA here is from genome assembly GCF_014169935.1 of Acinetobacter sp. BEC1-S18-ESBL-01. Lineage (NCBI taxonomy): Bacteria > Pseudomonadati > Pseudomonadota > Gammaproteobacteria > Moraxellales > Moraxellaceae > Acinetobacter > Acinetobacter sp. BEC1-S18-ESBL-01. The sequence continues at coordinate 3,608,783 of NZ_AP022302.1, read as the reverse complement.
GTTTGGTTGGTACTTATATTTTTCTTCCGGTTGGATTTGGTGCAATTTTCCTTGAACAGATTCTGATGGGAAATATCAACAAAATTGGGGCAGCGTACGGCTTGCATGTTGATCGGGCAATGATGCCAATTGGCATGGCTATTCCTGTTTTAGGTATGGTATTAGGCACCTTGGTTGCTGTATTTATTAGCTACCGTAAACCAAGAATTTATGCTGATCGTGCGATTACACCTGTGACCACGATTGATTTAGATAAACCTATTCGTGCAACTACTCAAGTTGAAACAGCCGACTTAAAAGCAGATGCTGAAGAGTTAAAGCATGAAGCAGAGCAAGCACCAGTTATTGCAAAGAAAACGATCTTGATGGCACTACTCGCGATTGGCTTGACACTTGCTGCGCAGCTGTATTCAGGTTCGATGATTTTGGGTGGTTTAGTCGGTTTTGCTGTTCTATCTACTGCCGGAATTTTTAAATGGCAAGATGCAGATGATGTTTTTGTACAAGGCATGCGAATGATGGCTTTAGTGGGCTTTATCATGATTTCTGCTGCCGGTTTCGCCTCAGTAATGACTCATACTGGTGATATTAATCAGTTAGTAAATGGTGTAGTCGAGATTATTGGAGATAACCGTGCACTTGCAGCATTCTTAATGCTTTGTATTGGCTTATTTGTGACAATTGGTATTGGTTCATCTTTCTCAAGTGTTCCTGTATTAGCTGTTATTTACGTGCCTTTATGCGTGCAGTTTGGTTTCTCACCATTAGCAACGATTGCACTTATTGGTACAGCAGCAGCATTAGGTGATGCTGGATCGCCAGCCTCTGATTCAACCTTAGGGCCAACAGCTGGTTTAGGAGTAGATGGGCAACACGATCATATTTGGGATACAGTCGTACCTACCTTTATTCACTTTAATATTCCGCTATTAATTTTTGGCTGGATTGCTGCAATGGTTTTATAAAGTTTTTATAAAATATTAAAGTATAAACCTTCTTAATCATGATCTTTAGATTTAAATTAAGAAGGTTTTTTATTGTCTAAATAAAACATGTATTTAAAATAAATTATATTAAAATACTCGGAATTTGAAAGTATATTAAAATAGTTGGTAATATAAAATAATCTTGATTAATGAGGTTGGGATAAAAACCTATTAAAATAGTTGGATAATATATAATTTTATTTAAAACAGTAGTTTAAAAATAAACTATAAAATAATTTTATAATGAGTATTGCATGGTTTTAAAATAAATGTTTATTATAAATATAAATAAGGTTGGAGATATTAAAGTGTTCAAAAAAGCTTTGGTTATTGCATTAATGGGGATGTCTTCTTTTACTTTTGCTGGTAACTGGCAAGTGAAATTTGGTGGTAGTGTTATTGCTCCATCTGAAGATACAACAACACCTTTAGGCGTGGTAAAAGCAGATCATGAATATGCATTTACACCATCGGTAGAATACTTTTTTGGTCAGTCTCCATTTTCGGCAGAATTATTATTAGCAGCACCGGTTAATCATGATGTATTGCTAGATGGTAAAAATGTAGCGCGTATTAAACAGTTACCACCCACAATTACAGCAAAATATCATTTTAAAAACTCTACACGTTTCACTCCGTATATTGGTATTGGTGCTACAGCATTTATTCCTTGGGACGAGCAAGGCGTTGCTGACAAAGTAAAAGAAGACTTTGGTGTGGCAGGACAAGTTGGTTTTAATTTCCAACCTGCTGATGCTAAAAACTGGGGTGTATTTGTAGATGTACGTTATGCTGATTTAAGCCCAGAAGTTACCTTAACAAATGGTGCTAAATTTGATCTAGATATTAATCCGTTTGTTTATACTTTAGGTTATAGCTATAAATTTTAAGCATAATAATAAATAGAAAAATATAATAATAAACCTAGACTCAGGCACCTCACATATATTTTATGTGAGGTTTTTTTATGGATTTTATTTGCACTAAAAAAAGCATAAAACAGACAGTTTTATACATATTTTCTGCAAGTTTTTTTCTAAACTAATTTCTATTCATTACAAGCATGGGAATAAAAACATGAATAACAAATTAGCGATTTGTTTAGCACTTTTGAGTGGTATTGCTTTTACTCAAAATTTACAAGCTGCAAGTTTTTCGTGCGATGCTGCAAAAACGAAAACGGAAAAAAGTATTTGTAAAAACCGTTCTTTAAATGATGCAGATGTAAAAATGGCAACGACGTATCAAATCGTTTTGCATGCTTTACCTATGGGTGGGCGAGATAACCAGAAAGATACTCAGCAACAATGGCTGAAAAAAAGAAATGCTTGTGCTGCCAATGTCAGTTGTATTAGCAAAGCTTACCAACAACGTCAAAAGCAGTTAGATACGATATTGCAAGATAGGGTGTTAAGCCACGGCCCATTTTAATTAGAGTAAAAATTTTTGATATTCAGGATTGAAAAATTCTAGAAGTACTCCATTCATAAAGCATTCGAGAACAAACAGCTTCAAAATTTAAGGAGTGATTTATGAGTGAACAAGCATCACAAAATTATAGTTTCCAAGCAGAAGTTGCCCAGCTTTTACATTTAGTGACGCATTCTCTCTATTCTAACCCTGAGATTTTCTTACGTGAGCTTATCTCTAATGCATCAGATGCATGTGATAAGTTACGTTTTGAAGGAATTAATCATCCTGAATATTATGAAAATGATCCAGACTTACATGTACGAATCAGTTTAAATAAAGAAGATAAAACGTTAACGATTTCTGATAATGGTATTGGTTTAAGCCAGCAAGAAGCAATTGATAACTTAGGTACAATTGCTAAGTCAGGTACTAAAGATTTCATGTCAAAATTAACTGGCGATCAAAAAGCAGATGCTCAGTTGATTGGTCAATTTGGTGTGGGTTTTTATTCAGGTTTTATTGTTGCCGACAAGATTACGGTTGAATCACGCCGTGCGGGTCTAGAGGCATCTGAAGGGGTGCGCTGGATTAGTGGTGGTACAGGCGAGTTTGAAGTTCAGCAAATTGATAAAGCCTCACGTGGTACTGACATTATTCTTCACTTACGTGATGATGCGCTTGATTATTTAGAATCTTATAAAGTTAAGCAAATCGTTAATAAATATTCTGACCACATTAGCTTGCCAATTGAAATGCAAAAAGAAGTTTGGCAGGAAGAAGAAGTTGCTGAAGGTGAAGAGCCTAAAGGCGGCCAAATGGTCAAAACTGACGAGTGGGAAGCGATTAACTCGGCAAGTGCTTTATGGACACGTAACAAAAGCGAAGTGACTGAAGAGCAATATATTGAGTTCTATAAAAACTTAACTCATGACTTTGAAGCACCACTCGCTTGGGCACACAACCGTGTTGAAGGTAGTACGGAATATACCCAGTTACTTTATATTCCAAGTAAAGCACCACATGACATTTTTACTCGTGAAGCAAAAGCGGGAATTAAGCTATATGTAAAACGCGTCTTTATTATGGACGATGCGGATAATTTAATTCCAAACTATTTGCGCTTTGTGCAAGGTGTAGTGGACAGCGCTGATTTACCGCTTAATGTTAGCCGTGAGTTGTTGCAAGAAAGCCGTGATGTCAAAACGATTCGTGAAGGTAACGCACGCCGTGTATTAACTGTACTTGATGGTTTGGCTAAATCGGAAGATGAAAAAGACCAAGAAAAATTTAAGACCTTCTACAGTGAGTTTGGTTCAGTACTTAAAGAAGGCTTGGGCGAAGACTTTGGTAACCGTGAACGTATTTTAAAATTATTACGTTATGCGACTTCAACAAATGATGAAGTAACGACTTCTTTTGCTGACTATAAGGCACGTATGAAAGAGGGCCAAAAAGCCATCTATTATGTGACTGCTGACAGTCTAGCAGCAGCGAAAAACTCGCCGCAGCTTGAGTTGTTTAAGAAAAAAGGCATTGAAGTGTTATTAATGGCAGAGCGTGTTGACGAATGGGCAATGAATTTTGTTCAAGAGTTTGACAGTACACCATTAAAGAATGTGTCGAAAGGGGCTGTTGATTTAGGCGATTTGCAAGATGCTGAAGAGAAGAAAGCACTTGAGCAAGCAGCTGAACAGTTTAAGCCTGTTGTTGAGAAACTAAGTGACTCATTAAAGGCTAAAACTAAAGAAGTACGTGTAACTACACGACTAGTTGATTCTCCAGCGTGTTTAGTAACAAGTGAAGGTGAGTTGTCTCCACAACTTATTCGTATGCTTAAACAAGCGGGGCAAGCCGTACCTGAAATTAAGCCAATTTTAGAAATTAACCCTGAGCATCCTTTAGTGAAAAAACTTGAAGGCTCAGAGCAATTTGATGACTTGGCAAATGTGATTTTCGATCAGGCTGTGATTGCTGAAGGTGGTTTACCTGAAGACCCAGCAGCTTACATGAAACGCATTAATAGCTTATTGTTGAAATAATTTTTTGATATAAAAAAAGCCTCTGAACTGTCAGGGGCTTTTTTGTGGATAAAGAAAGAGTTATCCACAACCTGATGATTTTTGTTTAAAAATTAGCTTCAAGATTCATTTGCACACTGAGTTGGTGTTTCGGATCATCATCAATATGGTTAAAAAAATTAAGATCATTTTGCATAAAAATCCAATCTCTCCATATCGGTTGACGCCATGAAATATAAGGCCCCCAGCTATTTAGTCGAATATCATTTTTAGTATATACGCCACCGCTATAAATACCGTAAGTCAGGCTATTATCTTTCACAAACTCAAATTGTTGAAAAGTCCAATTGCCCCAGTTGTAATCTTCATTTTCGCTCTTGTTCACATTAAATTTATTAGAAAATAATGTGTTATCTTGCATTTTCTGCGTTAAGTTTAGGGTAGTTTCAGAATAATTTCGGCTGGTAGAGCCGTAACGAAAGATCTGTTCTGTATCAATTCTAATGTTATGTCTCAAATTCCATTTCTTCTTTGCTAAAAATTGTACGTAGATATCACTATCTGAATTTGAGCCTAAATCGAGGTCATTTTCAAAAGGCATCCATGTTGAAATGGTGGCCCAGCTCGCACTCAGTGGATTTGTGACTGAAACCTGAGTTGATGAATTCTTCTTCTTTCTTTTACCCAAAGCTTTATACGTTTGTTCAGGTTGAGTCGCACGTTTCCATAACGTATCATTTCCAAATACAGCCATAAGCTCTTGAATTAAACCAGCATCAGATAAAGTATTGTTTGCTTCTACTTCACAAGGTGAGCGTGAAAGTGATTGTCTTTTTACTTTAGCGAAACTCGTAGAAGAATAGGGATAACGCCGTGACCGTTGGTGTTTTAAAGAGTTATAAAAAAAATGAGTATGTGGAAGTAAAGCTAATACACCTAAACTATAAATACAAATGAAGACTGTCGATTTATTTTGAAATGGAGAAGAAAATTGATTCATTTTTAAAGATAAGGAATCAAAAACAAAAATTAGAACAGTACTTTAGAAGGCTAAGCTTAAAATTTTATTTAAAAGTATTTTGTTATTTATCACCTTGGATGAGGTCCAAGGTGATGTTTGCTAGCTTAGAAAAGTGCTTCTAAACGTAAGAAGGTGCTGACAAAATGATTACGGTCTTCGCGGTGGTCATTAAAGTAATTTACATCGCCTTGTACAAAGAACCATTCACGTAAAACGGGTTGGCGCCATGAAACAAAGGGTCCCCAACTGTTTAAACGTAAGTCATTGTCGTTGTAATAACCGCTAGTATAAATACCATAGTTAAAACGGTTGTTTGCAAAGAAACTGTGCTCGCGGAATGTTCGGTTTTCCCAAGCTAGATCGTCATCTTGATCATCGGCATAGGTTAGGCTGAACTGATTGGATAAAATCGGTTGATTCGGTCTAGCATGGGTAAGTTCAAGATTAGTACGTAAGTAGTTTTCGCTGTCTATGCCGTAACGATAAATTTGTTCAGCATAAAACTTAAAATCATTACGAAGTTGCCAATCTCTCGATGCTTTTAAACGAACATAAATATCGTCCCCAGAACGAATACCTAAGTCGGCATCGGTTTCGAAAGGCAGTTTTTTAGAAAAATTTGACCAACGTAAGGCAATTGAGCTGTTGTCATCTCGAGTTCGTTTGCCATCTAATTTTTTATTTGGATCTTGATTCGGATTCTGATTAATATTGGCTGGACTGTTATTAAATTCATCATCTAAAGAATCATCACCAAATACCACGCTTAAACGTTTTTCTAGCGTAGGGAGCTTAATTTTACCGCGAATTCTGGGCTTAATTTCAAAGTTGTCGTATTCATTCCAATAGTTATCAACCATTACCCGAATAGTTGCACTAGCTGGTTTTTGTGGATCAACTTCACCAAACCAATTATCAATTTTTTCAGAAGTACGATCGGCCCAATTACGAATTTTCTTTTGCTTACGATCAACCCAGGTTTGATCTTCGGTTTGTTCGGTAGGTGGAACAATAGGCTCATTAGATTGCTCTGGAAAAATGGTTGGGGTTGCGTCCACCCAACGCGGAATTTGATCTAAGAGATTTTCGTCTGTGGTGACTTCAGTTTGTACTCCAGATGATGTACTTCCTACTTGTTGGTTTGCAGAAGAAGAGGCGGTCTCTGCATGAGCGATGCATACTGAACCAAATCCAATCGTTAAAAGTGCAAAAAGCTGCCGGTACGGCATTACATGAAATGTTTTCATATCTATCTTTATGTTTTGTTGTTGTTTCCACTTTTGTTGATTTTTCTAATAAAATCAAGAGGGAGACACAAAAGTTAAGTAAATTTAACTTTTTTTACATATTTGAAATAAATGAAAAAGTTTAAGCTATTAGCGATTATTTTTAGCCAAAAAAAATCCCCCAGTGAAGGGGGATGATAGATCAAGGAAACTTCAAATTCCGATCATTAAACACATAAAAAACAGAACATTACAGCGCGAATATTCTAAGCGGCAATAATAAACTGATTTTTAGCAATTAGATAGTTCTTTTTTTAGAACGCTCTATTGCTAAAATGATGATAAAACATACGATTTGATCACATTTTAATTGTGTTCATTTATTTCTTTGGAATATCGCAAGTTTCATCGGTACAAGCAGCTGCATCATCTTGCTCGACTTCTTCACTATCTGCTTTGATTTGTGCTTTTTCCAAAACTTGTAAAAAGACTTCACGTGGTTGAGCGCCAGCAAGAGCGATTCTTTGGTCAAATACAAAAAATGGCACGCCAGTTACATTAAGCTGCTCACGTGCAATTTTTTCATCATGACGGACAAAGTCAGATAGTTCGTTGGTATCTAGTACGTATTCAACTTCAGCATTGTCTAAACCAATACGAGATGCAATTTCTTCTACAACTTCACGTTCGCCAATTGCGAGACCTTCGGTCATATAAGCATGGAAAAAAGCTTCTTTAGCTTCATTACCTAAACCTTTGCTTTGCGCAAGGTGAATAATACGGTGTGCATTAAAACTATTGCCTGAGTTGGCTTTTTGCCATTGAAAATCAATACCTTCAGAAGCAGCCATGGCCGCAATATTGCGCTCCATTTCTTCCATCTCTTCATAGGTACGGCCATATTTTTTAGCTAGACGTTCAGTATTTGAAGTGTCATGTTTAGCTGGCGCATCAGGATCTAATTCAAAACTATGCCAGTGAATTTCAAGATCAATACCTGCTTCAGCAGCTACATGCTCAAGGCGTTTTTTACCAATATAACAAAAAGGGCAAACTACATCAGACCAGACATCAACACGCATGGGAGAATCTCATAAATTTTAATTACCCATCATAATAGGGATGATGGATAAGGATTTAAAGCTTTGGGTAGCGAATACAGTGTTGCGTATTGTGAAATAAATGGCATATAAAGAAGAATAAGCTCTATTTTATAACTATAAAGAGCAAAACTATAAGAAGGGAAATAGGAGGTGTGTATGCGCCGAGTTTTGATTGCGATTGCAAGTCTGATTGTTATCACAAGCATTATTTTTTTCACCTATCAACATATCAAACAGCAGCAGGCCAAAGACAGTAGTCAAATGTTTGATGTCGTCATGACTGAAAAAATGAATCAGCTTTATGACCAAGCACAAGACTGGTCTAAACCCGTCCAGCTCGATATTCACGATAAGCGTTTGGCAGGACACTATAAGCAAATTTCAGAATTTCTTTTAAGTTATTGGATTCAAAATATTAATGCACGTAATGCATACTTAAGAGAACTTAAAGCAGCTAAATGGGATACTTTTTTAAATGTGGACCGTTTAGATCTTGATAAAAAACAAAAATTTGCAGAAACCGAAAAGATGCTAGCTGATGTCCGTAAAGCGTCAGATCAGTATCAGACTGAATATGAAAAGATTCATAAAACTTTCTTAGCGAAGGTTCAAGAGTTATCTGTTGATGCAGAGATGAGGCAACTTCTTGAAATGAAATTGGGAACTCAACAAAAAGCAGATCAAGATCATGCAATTTTTATGATTGAGCTACAAATTTTAGATAAAGCAGAAGAAATGTTTAAACTTCTAAAAAATTATGAATGGCAAAAGAAAGATCAGATGATTCTTTTTCATGAAAATGCTCAGGTCAAAAAATTTAACGGGCTTTATCAAGATGTTCTAAAGCTAAATGCAAAAATTGAAAAAATTAAGAAAAAGAATGTAGCTGCACTCGAAGGAGATTTAAAAGAATAAGCAAAGCATGAGCATCAAATATTATGATTTGGTGCTCTCGACTTTTCCTTTGGTTAAAAAAGATTGTAATAAACTTTGAGAAGTTTGCAGTTTGTTTAACTGCTCAGACACATGCATGAGTTCAGTCTGTAGTTTTTCTTGAACCACTGAGCATAGTGTAAATACTCGTTCATCTAAATCAAAACAAGGCAGCAAAACCTGAATATCTTTTAGGTGCATGCCAGCATCATTTAATATTTTAATTTTCTTAATGTTTTCAATATCTTTTTGCGTATAACTTCGATAGTTATTACTTGCTCGAAGAGGCTGTATAAGCCCTAAGCTCTCGTAATAACGCAGCATACGAGGACTTACTTTTGTGAGCTCGGCAACTTTAGCTAAGTTCATAAAATGGGGTTGACCTTAACAGTGGTGTCATAGTTTAGCATGTTTTTATCTTTCAAAATGGTACTTGTTCAATGATCAGAAAACTCATTTTATTGGTGTTATTCGGATTAATGTCATTTGTTGCAAATGCCAGAACACTTGAACTTCAGGAGAAGAACATGCGTCAAATATTTGTACTTCACGGTTACTCTGCTTCTATAGATGATCACTGGTTTCAAGATTTAAAGCATCAAATAGAAGATGAGCATACGACTGTTACCTTAATTCCATTTCCAGATTCTGAGCATCCGGATGTAGATGCTTGGCAGAAGGTTTTAGATCAACAGATCCCTAAGGTGGATGAGGATACCTATTTTGTTGCGCACAGTTTAGGGGTGATTACGTTACTGCACTTTTTGCAAAAACATGATTATCAAAATATTGGAGGAATGATTCTAGTATCTGGATTCTCTGGTCTCATTTCAGATTCTTCTGTTCTTAATATTTATATAACGAAGAGTAAAGTCGATACGGATTACTTTAAGGACACAAAGAAAAAGCTGGTGTATTTATCTGATAATGATGATTTGGTGCCGCCCAAACTGACTATTGAATTGGCGAAAGAAATTGATGCACCATACATTACTGTTCCTAATGGCGGGCATTTTTTAGGTAGAGAAGGTTATACGAAATTTCCGCAATTAGTTGATTCTTTAAAACAGATGTTAAATGATTAATAAAAATCCCCGTAGTAAGCGGGGATTTTTAATCTTTACTGAAAGTTTGTAATTTTTATTCGGAGTCTATTAGGGCTGATAAATGATACCCATGACTTTCGCAGGTAAGGCGATCAGATCAAAAGTTAAGGTAAACGGAAGCAGTGGTAAACTTGCTAGCTTCTCCTTTGTTGATAAGGTCACTTTTTCGCTCTTATCGTGAAGATATTGGATTTTGATGTGATATGGCTTAGATAAAGGGGTTATTGTTTTAAGATTGTTTACAGGAGGATAAACAGTTCCTTTAATATTTAAATCAAATTTATGTGGTTCTGATGTCTTTGCACAGCCACATGGAACTACACCATATTGTTTAAATAAAGCTGATTCTTTCTCGTTCAATTTCCCATTAGGTGGGGTGTAAGAAAATCTAATATGTCCGTAAAAATGATTACTATCCGGAGCTGGAGCATTAAAATCTAGTTCATTACTTATTTGGATATATTGTGGATTTAATTGATTAATTAATTGAATGAAATCGTTACCGCCTTTACTAATGACATAACTATATTTTTTCCCGGCGATGACAACACTGTCCTCTGGTTCATTAGGGAGAGATACTGATGGTTTACCAAATGCAATTACATCATCTTCAATTAAAGTGATCCATTCATGGCCTGAGTCATATTTTGTAAATAGCTCTCGCGTGTTTTCACCAATAATTCGGTTACTCACACAACCAGTGAGAAAGAAACTGACGAGTAGGCAGCTCATAAGAATATTCTGATTTAATACTTTAAAGTTCATTATTTCTGTTGAATTCAATGGATTTATAAAAGTCTGACTATAAACAAAAGATCTTAATATTTAAATCTAGTAGTATGATCTGACTTAGTTATACTCAGACTAATTTCTAAAATATTTTAGAAAGTCCCTTACTATTACATTAAAAATTTTAATTATATTTACCGTTTATCTGAGCATTACTGAATCAAATTCGACTTTGTTGTAGCCTATTTATAGATACTTTTAATTTAATCATCATCTTTTAGTTGAAATAAGGTGAGTGATTTTTGGAGCAAGTTATGAACTTTCTAAAACAATCAGCCTTCATTGCTGCATTTGCTTTTATGGGTTTACCGACTGTTCAAGCAGAAGAAGTGGCTACTTTACCAACAATACGCGTTATGGCTGAATCTGAGCTACGTGAAGAGGTGGGATTTGTACCCTTCCAAGAAGATAAAAAAGTGCGTCAGGCGCTGCAACATCATGAGTATAAAACGCATTATGATATACAAAATGCTTTGGTGCCTGAAGGCATGACGACAGTAGACTATCAACCTGTTATGGCACAGCCTGATCTCTCACAACTTTCTCCATTTTTACGAGAATATATTCTAGCTGTGGCGGGTGGAATACAGTCTTCTGATCCAACCAATGGCATCTTTGTAATGTTAAAAGATTTGAATATTAATCGAAGTAATGTCGATGCTTATCGTGAGGGTACGATGAAAGTAAATATTAATGACATTATAGATTTACAGAAGAAAATCGAAAATGGATTAGCTGGCCGTTAAAAAAATCCCCGCATTGAGCGGGGATTTTTTTATCTTGCTGTTAATTAAACACGTTCGATCACTGTTGCAATACCTTGACCAAGGCCGATACACATGGTCGCAAGACCGATTTGAGTATCTTGTTGTTCCATTACGTTCAACAACGTAGTGGTGATACGCGCACCAGAACAACCTAGTGGGTGACCCAAAGCAATCGCACCACCATTTAAGTTAATGATGTCTTGCTTGTCGTAAATACCTAAGCCTTTCATTACTGATAAGCCTTGAGCAGCAAATGCTTCGTTTAACTCGATAGTTTGAATATCAGCCATCGTTAAACCAGCACGTTTAAGCGCTTTTTGAGTTGCTGGAACTGGACCGTAACCCATGATTGCTGCATCACAACCTGCAACTGCCATAGAGCGAATTACAGCGCGTGGTTTTAAACCTAACGCTTGTGCGCGTTCAGCAGACATAAGTAACATTGCAGAAGCACCATCAGATAAAGCTGAAGATGTAGCAGCCGTTACCGTACCACCTTTCGGGTCAAATACAGGACGTAATGCTTTGAACGCTTCAAGGTTTGCATCTGGACGAATTACTTCATCGATGTCGCAAAGGATTTTAAAACCATTTGCATCGTGGCCTTCAACACCAACGATTTCATTTTTGAAACGGCCTTCTTGAGTTGCAGCCCAAGCACGGCGGTGAGATTCAACACCAAAAGCGTCTTGCTCTTCACGGCTAATGCCATTCATGCGACCTAACATTTCAGCAGTTAAGCCCATCATGTTAGATGCTTTTGCATAGTGTTTAGATGCTTCTGGGTTTAGATCGATGCCGTGCATCATACCTACGTGGCCCATGTGCTCTACACCACCAATAATGAAAATATCACCTTGGTTGGTTGCAATCTGTGCAGCAGCAGTATGAAGTGCTTGCATAGATGAACCACAAAGACGGTTTACAGTTTGACCTGCTACAGTTTTTGGTAAGTCAGCCAATAAGCCGATGTTACGGCCAATATTCATACCTTGTTCTAGAGTCTGGTTTACACAGCCCCAGATTAGGTCTTCAACTTCGTTTACATCAAACTGGTTACGAGCAACGAGTGCACGAACCAATTCAGCAGATAAGCTGTCAGCACGTACATTACGGAACATACCGTTTTTGGTTTTACCCATTGCAGAACGTACGCCATCAACGATGACAACGTCACGTGGATTTAAAGTAGCCATTCACGTTGCTCCTTAACCGTAGAATTTTTTGTTGTTAGCAGCCATGTCGCGCAACATTTGCGGCGCTTCATAAGCCTTACCTAAGTGTGCATATTTGTCGCAAAGTGCAACGTATTCAGCAACACCAGTCTGGTCGATATAACGACATGGACCACCACGGAATGGAGGGAAACCTACACCCATAATCATTGCCATGTCTGCTTCAGCAGCAGTTGCAACAATGTTGTCTTCTAAGCAACGAACTGTTTCGTTACAGAAAGCAAGCATCATGCGGTCAATGATTTCTTGGTTATCAAACTCGCGTTTCTCACCCGTTACGAAAGGAGCAATGATTTCATACGCTGTTGGATCAACAGTTTTTGCTTTTTTGCCTTTCTTATCGAGTTCGTATTTGTAGAAACCAACGTCATTCTTTTGACCAAGGCGTTTAGCTTCGTACATTGCTTGGATTGAACCTTTAAAGTCTGGCTTCATACGGTCTGGGAAACCTTCAGCCATGACTTCTGCCCCATGTACACCTGTGTCGATACCAACAACATCGATGAGGTAAGCAGGACCCATTGGCCAGCCAAACTTAGACATTACATTGTCAACTTGTTGGAAGTCTGCGCCATCTTTTACAAGAAGGTCGAACGCACCAAAGTAAGGGAACAATACACGGTTAACCAAGAACCCTGGGCAGTCGTTTACAACGATTGGTGTTTTACCCATTTTTTGGGCAAGAACAACAGTAGTTGCAATCGCTTCTTCAGAAGTCTTTTCACCACGAATCACTTCTACAAGCGGCATCATGTGAACTGGGTTGAAGAAGTGCATACCTACAAAGTTTTCAGGACGTTGTAATGCTTTTGCTAAACGTGTGATTGAAATCGTAGAAGTATTAGAAGCAATAATCGTATTTTCACGAACATTCTTCTCAGTATCCGCAAGTACCATTTCTTTTACTTTTGGATTTTCTGTAACTGCTTCGATCACGATGTCAACTTCTTTAAACTCATCGTAGCTTAAAGTAGGACGGATACGTGCAAGCGTTTCACCCATTTGCGCAGGTTTCATTTTCTTACGTTCAACTTGTTTAGTTAACAAGCTGTTCGCTTCTTTCATACCTAGAGCAAGTTGTGGATTACCAATATCTTTCATGATAATTGGTGTGCCTTTGCTTGCCGCTTGGTAAGCAATACCACCACCCATGATACCAGCGCCAAGTACAGCTGCTTGGTTTACAGGGTGTGCACCTTTTTCATATTTTTTAGCAGTTTTCTTAACAACTTGGTCATTGAGGAATAAACCAATCAATGCGCCAGCTTGTGGTGTAATCGCAGCTTTTGCAAAACCTTCAGCTTCAGCTTTTAATGCTTCGTCACGCGCAAGGCTTGCACCCGCTTGTAATGAATCAAATAATAATTTTGGAGCAGGGTATTGAGCAGGGTTTGCTTTAGCAAGCACTGCACCTTTTGCAGTATTGAACGCCATCATTTGTTCAAGTGGGTTCAATTTTACAGCTTCAAGCTTTTCTTGACGTTTTGCTTTCCAGTTTAAACGACCAGAAATTGCTTGCTTAACTAAGTCAGTTGCAGCTTCAAGTAATTTATCAGCAGCTACAACCGCATCTACAGCACCATCTTTTAGAGCAGCAGCCGGTTTTTTAGGAGCAGCCATCGCCATCCATTCAACCGCATTGTCGATACCGATCAGACGGCTTAAACGTACGCTACCGCCAAAACCTGGGTAAATACCAAGTTTAATTTCCGGTAAGCCCACTTGTGCAGCTTCTGACATCACACGATAGTCACAAACTAAACACATTTCAAAACCGCCGCCTAACGCCATACCGTTAATAGCAACAACTTTTGGAATTTCTAAATCTTCAAAGCTATTGAAGATTTCGTGAACAGGCATAAGCCAGTCAACAATTGCTTTTTCGCCTTGTGCGAAGTTTTCACCAAATTCGGTAATGTCTGCCCCAACAATAAATGTCGATTTGCCTGAGGTAACAACTAAGCCTTTAATATCATTATTTGCTTTTACCGCAGCAATAGCAGCTTGGAAATCTTCAATTGTTGCACGGTTAAATTTATTGACCGACTCACCTTGTAAGTCAAAGCGGAATTCTGCAATTCCGTCCGAAAGCATTTGGACGGTAATGGCATTGCCAGCGTGGATCATGCCTGATCTCCTTAGTTTTGGAGGACTTCTAAGTTGATGTTATGAAGCGTGTGCACATCTTAGGTACACATTTATGCTTCGCTAATCTTACGATAACTATATCTAAAAAAAACCTGACAAGTTGTATCAAGCCGTGACGCAAGGGTCATCTTATTTACTATTCAATTCATCTATATGAAATGCATAAAAGAAATCATAAAGATAGCTAACAACGAAAGACATTTGTTTTAATTTAACTTTTTCTTGATAAAGCATTGGAATTATCAAATTTTTATATAAAAAACGAATAAGTTTTAAAAGTTAATTTTTTGTCAAAAATGTCAATTGTTAGTGGGATCATCTGTAAATAACAGTAATAATAGTAATAAATTTTAACTTCCTTAAATTTATGGAAAAATACACTATATTTAAAATTTTTATTACACCAGCGCTGTCTATTATTTGACTTAATTTTTTTACATTCGCTTTTTCTAAGTCAATTTTGTTAAAATTTGCGCCAATTAAATAAACTTCCGGTTTCTCTCTCCTTAAATATAAGGTGAAGTTGCCCCTAATCTTTTGAAAGAGTAGCAATATGATTAAGTGGATCATATTAGCGATTTTTGTGATATCAGCATTGTATATCCAACATCGCGGCAAAGTGCGTCACTCGTTTTATCGTCAATTTTTTGACCATTCAACCTTGCTCGCACCGATTAACTTTTTAATGTACATCTTTTCAAAGGTGCCGAATCAGCCTTATATCGACACACAGCATTTTAAAGATCTAAAAGTGCTGGATGAAAATTGGGAAATGATTCGAGATGAAGCGAAAGCTTTATATGACCAAGGCGGAATTAAAGCTTCAAGTACCTATAACGACTTAGGTTTTAACTCATTCTTTAAAACAGGTTGGAAGCGTTTTTACCTAAAATGGTATGAATCGAGTCATCCATCTGCTGCTGAGCTTTGCCCAAAAACTACAGCACTTCTTAAAACATTGCCGACAATTAAAGCAGCAATGTTTACCGAGCTTGCACCTGACAGCCGTTTGGTAAGACACCGTGATCCGTATGCAGGTTCATTGCGTTATCACTTGGGTTTGATTACGCCGAATGATGATCGTTGTTTTATTGACGTCGATGGCGAAAGATATTCTTGGCGTGATGGTCAAAGTGTTGTGTTTGATGAAACTTATATTCACTATGCTGAAAATAAGACTGATCAAAACCGTATTATTTTCTTTGCAGACGTTGAACGTCCAATGAAAGTAAAATGGATGGAGCGTTTCAACCATTGGTTTGGTCGTAAAGTGATGACTGCGGCAAGTTCACCGAATGAAACAGGCGACCAAACAGGTGGCTTAAATAAAGCTTTTGCTTATCTTTATCAAATTCGTATTAAAGCTAAAGCCTTAAAAGCATCGAACCGTAAGTTGTATTATTTCTTGAAATGGTTCTTGATGCTTGGGATTTTCTTTTTGATTTTTGTTCGACCATATGTATTTTAATAAAAAACGCCCCAAAGGGCGTTTTTTACTTTAAGCAATTTTATTTAAATTATTTTAAATATCAATTCTCTAAAAATAGTTAAAGTTCCAATAAATTAAGTTTTAATTAATAAAAAGTCACATTGTTCCATTCAGCAGGTTTCTTACTATTTAAAAAATTAATAATTCGAGATGGTTTTATTTCAAGTGTTGCTTGACCGTAGTCCGAGCTAAAAAGAGTATTAATGTAATTTGTAGGTACCTGATCAATTTCAATCACATTAGGTAAAACCCATTTTCCTGTTGGATTTTCTGGAACCTCATTAACGACTTGAATATTATTTGATGTCTTGGATGTTGCTAAACGCAAAGCATGTGTCAATACCCCATCTTTATGGTAAACAACGGCGTAGGCATTATTACCATATTCTTTTGCTAGTGGAGATTGATTGGCGGGTGTATTAATTAGTTCTCCATGTGCACTTACACCTATATGCGTCACTTTACCATCCTTCATCCAGACTACAGCGTGCTCTAGATCATGTCGGTGTCCTATGAAGTCTAAACTACCATTTACGGCTTTATCTTTAACAGTGTAAAGTGCAAAAATACGACCGCAGTAAATGGAATTCTGATAAGTCGTACATTTTTCTTTATAAATAATATTTGCTTTGCTCAATTGATCCCTATAGCTGCATTGACCCTCTAAAGTGCCTGAAGTATCCAAACCATTATTAGGGAAATAGTTTTCACCTTGTTTTTGTACTGGTGCTGAAGCTAAACATCCATCTGTATCGAAATCAAAGACAATTTTTCCATTTTCTAAATTTACAGGTTTCAACGTAGAAAGGCCTGTAATACATGCTGGTTGGTCTGTACTGCATAGAGGAACTTGGCTCCAGTCTTTTGAAAAACCTTGAGTTGAGTAGATCATGCTACCGATTAGATTAAAGATTAAGATATATATATTTATATATTATGGATATTTTAAGAGTTGAATCCAAATATTAAAAAAGTTAAATGACATTATTTTTTTCAGTTTTATTAAAATATTATTTTATGTAGACTTTAATAATATTTTGTTTTTTAATATTTTTTTATAAAAAATAAATTTATGTAAACTTGTACTAAGTAGATAATATGAAAAATGTATTGATTATTGATCTAAATGATTAATTTTGTGACCTATTTCACAGTGCTGGTAATTTGTTACAACTATTAAGAGCCAATAGGCAATTTTGATTCTACAATGGCGCGGTTTTTTCGAAGACTGGTCAGCGGAAGTAGGTTTTAAAATGGCTCATGCTCATCACGCAGCTCATGCACATGTTCATCATATCGAAGAGAGAAAAGAAGACAGTTCTCAAGGCGATTTAAAAACAAAAGTGATGTTAAGACAAGTAGCTTCAACGACTGGAAAATCTAAACGATCTAAAACTCAAAATCATAAAGCTGAAGACCAAAATATTAATTTGCATAAGTTCTCGAGTAAGCTCGAAAGTATCTCTGCCAACCATAGTAAAGAGAAATGCGCCAAAAATATCCGCATTGCTCTACAAGCGGCTGGAGCAGATGTGTCAAAGCATCCTGTAGCTGCTTCTGATTGGGGGCAAACGCTAGAAAAGAATGGTTATAAGAAAATTAAACCTGCTTTCAACCGTCCACAAGAAGGTGACATTTACATTATTGAGCGAACAAGTGGTCACACCTATGGTCATATTGCAGGCTATACGGGCAATGGTTGGTTCTCGGATTTTCGTCAAAAAACCTATGCGGTCTACAAAGAAAAAGACGTTAAATATAGTTACTATCGTCTAGATTCTTAAGCGAGTACGACACAATCTGTCGGACCATATCTAAATCTGTTTCCAAATTTATGTTCTGGCACAGTAAAGCACTTGAAAATTAGGGGTGAAAACATCACATTAGGTATTCAGTATTAAGCCATGCATGCCAATAGTGAATCAAAACGCTCGTCCTCATATTGAAAAAATTTTAGCCAACATGACCCAGCTTCCAGGTGTTTATAAAATGCTAGGGAAGGAGGGCGAATTATTATATGTTGGCAAAGCAAAAAATCTAAAAAATCGGGTGTCGAGTTATTTTGTTAAAACGATTGAGCATCCTAAAACACAAGCTTTAGTTGCACGAATTTATGATATTGAAACTTTGGTTACTCGTTCAGAAACCGAAGCTTTACTCTTAGAACAAAACTTAATTAAACAACACCGCCCGCCTTATAACATTATGCTGCGGGACGATAAGTCTTATGTCTATATTTTTGTTTCGGCTGATAAACCTTATCCTCGGCTTGCCAGTGGGCGTGGTAAAGGTAAGCACCAAATTGGTAAGTTTTTTGGCCCGTACCCAAGTGCTTATAGTGCACGTGATACGTTACTAGTTTTGCAAAAACTTTTTAATGTACGTCAGTGTGAAAATAGCTATTTCTCACAGCGCAAGCGTCCATGTTTGCAATATCAAATCAAGCGGTGTTCAGCTCCGTGCGTAGGTCTGATTTCGCCCGAAGATTATAAAGAAGACGTTAATAATAGTATTCGCTTTTTGCAAGGTGATACCAAAGAGCTTAATCAAGAACTCATTGCCAAAATGGAACAAGCAGCGGCTGAGCTTGAATTTGAAAAAGCTGTTTTTTACCGTGATCGATTATCTTTACTTCGTGAAGTTCAAGCGCAACAAGCCGTGTTTAAAGTTAAAGGCGAAGCGGATATTCTGGCAATTGCATATCAGGCAGGTGTGACATGCGTGCAAATTATGTATGTACGCAATGGGCGAATGCTGGGTGGAAAAAGTTATTTCCCAGACATGCTCGGTGATGATCTTGGGCAAATGCTGAGTGACTTTATGGCGAACTTTTACTTTCAGGTTGCCGATGAAGTTCCCAATGAGCTCATCGTAAATATTGCTTTGCCTGACTGTAAAGAATTAGAAGAAGCATTGGCACAGCAGTTTGGCAAAAAGGTTCAGATTAAGAGTAATGTTCGAGAAACTCGTGCCGAGTGGCTGGAGCTAGCCGAAATGAACGTTCAACATGCCATTAAGGGGCAGTTGAGTAATCATTTAGAACTTAATGAACGTTTCCATCAGTTAGAGCAAGTGGTGGGAAGACCTGTCGATCGTATTGAGTGTTTTGATATTAGTCATACCATGGGTGAAGCTCCAATTGCTTCATGTGTCGTGTTTGATCAAGGGGGTGCTCGTAAGCGTGACTACCGCCAATTTGCCATTCAAGACATCACAGCAGGCGATGACTATGCAGCTATGCGACAAGCTTTAACACGCCGTTATAAAAAGGCCATATTGCCTGATTTGCTGTTGATTGATGGTGGTAAAGGCCAACTCCATATGGCGATGGAGGTCATGCAAGAGCTTGGGCTAGACGCTTTTATGGTGGGTGTATCTAAAGGTGAAGGGCGTAAACCTGGGCTTGAAACTCTACATTTTACTGATGGCACAAAAATCCAGTTGCCAGAAGACCATAAGGCATTGCATTTGATTCAGCAGGTGCGTGATGAGGCCCATCGTTTTGCGATTACTAAACATCGTGCTAAACGTGATAAACGCCGAAGTACCTCAGTTTTAGAAGCAATTCCAGGGTTGGGTCCAAAGCGCCGTCGAGATTTATTAACTCATTTTGGCGGGATTCAGGGCGTTTTAAAAGCATCCGAAAAAGAGCTTACTCTTGTGCCCGGTTTTGGTGAAATGATGGCAAGAACGATTTATAAAATTCTGCATGAATAAAGATAGGTTTCTATACCGAGTGACCAAATAGTTGGTATATAAGTACAAGAATGATCATTCACATTCCCTTTAAAATGATGAAAGATGTTTCATCAAGAGTCAGAGTGCTTTAGGGAAGTGAATGTCATTACTGCAATTATTTGAAGAAATAAAACAAAAGGAATGGATTGAAATACCCGAAGGGTGGCTACAAGGGCGAACTGTTTTTGGTGGTCTTGTTGCTGGACTACTCATGCAAAAAGCCTGCTGCAATATTCAAGATCCAAATAAAAGATTATTAAGTTGTAGTGTTACTTTCGTGGGCCCTGTACAGCAGGGAGCTGCCCAATTGACTATTGAAATTTTAAGGGAAGGAAAGTCGGTCACTACGCTTGAAACCCGTTTATGGCAAGATGGTGCGGTACAAACGATTTTGGTCGCAAGCTTTGGTGTGCCGCGTGCGTCGAATATTGAAGTACGACATGAGCCTATCGTTCCAGTTTATAGGCAACCTGAAGAGTTGCAACCTATTCCTTTTGCTAGACAAATGCCAGAATGCTATCAACATTTTGATGTATGCTGGGCGGAAGGTCATTATCCTGTTACAGGAAGTCAGTATGCTGACTTTGGAGGATGGTCAAGGTTTAATCCCGATAAGCATGAAAATCGTCAAATGACTTTGCCAGATTTAATTGTTTTGATGGATATTTGGCCGCCTGGTGTATTGCCGATGTTTAAGCAAGTTGCTCCTGCAAGTTCTTTAACTTGGCACATTACCTATGTCCATCCGTTCCAACATCAATTGTGTGACTGGTTTAAATATAAAGTGGTAACTGAATATGCAGGTGAAGGTTATTCCACAGAATATGCCCATCTTTGGGACCAAAATGATCATTTAATTGCAATTTTACGGCAAACTGTTACGGTATTTACCTAAGCAGTCCACTTCCTCGATTCATATATTTCGTATAAAGTGGCTGTTACAGATAGATACAATATTGAAGAAAGTATTTTTGTCTGTTACAAGATGCATGAAGACTTAATTGGCGGTGTTTATGACCACAGGGCGAATCCTGAATATCCCAAATATCCTAACATTAGCGCGTATCGCGCTTATTCCTGTATTTTTGGTGATCGCGTATTGGCCGCCTGCAATGGGTATTGGTGAGCATGAAGGTAGTATGAGTCGTCATATTATCTTGACGGCTATTTTTGTGTTTGCTGCTATTACCGATTGGTTTGATGGCTATTTAGCACGAACTTTAAACCAGACTTCAGCATTTGGCCGTTTTTTAGATCCAGTTGCAGATAAGCTCATGGTGGCGGCTGCACTGATTGTTTTAGTGCAGTGGAATCCAACGATCTCAATGGCTTTTGCAGCAATTGTGATTATTTCACGTGAAATTACAGTTTCTGCTTTACGTGAATGGATGGCGGAACTTGGCGCACGAACCAGTGTGGCAGTATCGACTGTAGGTAAATATAAAACAGCCTTTCAGATGATTGCCATTAGTGTGTTCTTACTCAATTGGCAGCCTTTAGAAATGCTCGCATATGCTTTGTTATATACGGCAGTCATTTTAACTTTATGGTCAATGTTTATTTATCTTAAAGCAGCTTGGCCTTATTTAAAGCAACCTTAAGTGCTGCATATTGAATGATTAAGCCTTTCTACAATGAAAGGCTTTTTTTATTTTTAAAGAGTGCAAGAATCGGGTCGTCATAGGGCTTTGGCTACTTTAATGTAAGATATAAGTGCTAAGGAGGTGACACATGCAAATGCTTTCTTCTCGGCAATTTGCTGTAATTGCCAATGTAATTGAATATTTATATGAACATCTAGACCAGCAACCGAGTCTGGACGATGTTGCGAGCCATATGAATTTAAGTTCAGGTTATATTCAACGCCAGTTTCAAGAATGGGTAGGGATTAGCCCGAAAAAATTTGTGCAATATATGAGTTTGCAACAGGCTAAATATTATCTGATGCAACAGCGGAGTTTATTGGAAACTGCTTTAAATACGGGGTTGTCTGGCACAGGACGTTTACACGATCTGTTTATTCAGCTTGAAGGGATGACGCCTGGTGAATATAAACAACAAGGCGAAGGCATTATCCTTAATTATTCGGTTGAGACAAGTCCCTTCGGTGAGTTGTTGGTTGTCAGTAGTGAAAAAGGGATATGTTCTATAAGGTTTATCGAAACTCACAACAATATTGAACATCTCATTCAACAGTCTTTTCCGAAAGCTCAATTAAAAAATCAATCACCGATTTGGCATCAACAAATTGCAAAGTGGTTTGAACAGGATTTTTCAGAACACTTACAGCAGAAACTTCCTCTTAATTTGGCTGGAACCCCATTTCAGCTGCAAGTATGGGAAGCCTTGCTCACCATTCCAGAAGGCCAATTGCGTACTTATCAAGACATTGCAGAGCAAATTGGGAAGCCTAAAGCAGTCAGAGCCGTTGCTACAGCAATTGGACAAAATCCGATTGCATATCTGATTCCCTGTCATCGAGTGATCCGTGCCACAGGGATGGTTGGAGAATATCATTGGCAAAAAGGGCGTAAATTGGCATTGTTAGCTTGGGAGATGTCAAAGCAACATGGAGAGACCGTATGACCTTGGATTTATTTTCTCCAGAGCCTTGTGAGAATTTATTACCCTACGATGGTGAAGTTCAGGACTATGGTTGTATTTTAAGCCCTGAAGAAGCTGAACAATATTTTCATTATCTTTACCAGCACCTCGCATGGAAACATGACGAGGCTAAGTTGTATGGCAAACACTTTATTACAGCTCGAAAAGTTGCATGGTATGGAGATGATTACTATCAATATAAATATTCGGGTGTCGCACGTGATTCTTTACCTTGGGACAAAGCACTCGCCAAACTAAAACAACAGGTAGAACAAATACTTTCAGAAAAATTTAATTCTTGTTTGGCAAATCTTTATGAAGATGGAACTCAAGGAATGGCTTGGCACAGTGACTCGGATGTATCTTTGGCAAGAACGACAACAATCGCCTCTCTAAGCTTTGGTGCTACCCGTAAATTTTCTTTTAGGCATATTCAAAGTAAAGAGAAAGTTGAATTGTGGCTACAGCCAGGCCAACTCATTGTGATGCGTGGTGAGACTCAACAATATTGGCAACACCGTTTAAATCGCTCAACAAAGATTTTACAACCACGTATTAATCTTACTTTTCGGCAATTTAAGTTGTTATAAAAATAGGGCAAGAAAAAAGCTCATGATGGTAGCATGAGCTTATTCCTCTGAGGGGGATGCTTCTATTGATGAGCTGCTGATGAAAAGAATCATCAATAGGAGCTAAAATCATAATATGAGAATATTGTGATATATTCAATGTTTTAAAGTGTAAGAAAAGTTTAAATTATCATAAGGTGGGGGTTTAGATTTCCCCTTTTTCAGATAACTCCATAAAACGTTGTTCAATAAGTGCTGCATTTTCTTGCAAAATTTCGATGAGCTTTTCAACATTTAAAAAATCAAAACGATTTTTAGAGGCAACTAAGGTCAAAGCCAAAGGTACTTCTTTGTTTGAAAAACGGACAGGAACCGCTAGACCTGAAACATTTGGGTCAATCTCACCTTGTGAGAAATAGAACCCTTGTTTTTTAATTTTACGCATACGCTGAATAAAGCTTGGTTCATCTTCAGCAAAACCTGATTGTTTTAATTCTTGCTGATAACGGTGGTAGTAGTCTTGCATGCGCTGCTTACTTAAATGCGAAACCATTGTTTTTGGAGATGATCCAACGTAAATCGGTCTTGGGCACCCTCGGCCATATGAAAGTAGCTCAGTGTCTTTAAATATTTCATGATGTATGTCAATGCAATAGTCATCATTTAAATAGGTAAGCAAACAGCACAGTTCGGTACGTTCTACAATATTTCGCATAAACGGTGTGCTGATCTGAACTAATGGATCGGTTGTTCTGGATATATAGTCAAGAACAGCAATTTTTGAGCCTAAGGTATAATCGCCAGAGGTTCCATTAATACGCTTTAATAGATCAGCCGATACTAGTTCTTTGAGGTAACGGTAACTCGTTGGTTTGGACAAGCCAAGTTCTTCGCAAATAATATCGACATTAATGATTGGACGCGAAACTGAAAATAGATCCAGTACTGTTAAAATTTTGCCAAAACTTGAAATTGCCATAATGTCTTGTTCGTATCCTTTAACAACGAGTCATCTTTGAGTTTTTATAACAGAAAAAAAGAAGGTTTGTCTCAATTCTAAAATAAATGCGTGATTTGAGTATTTTACTCTGACAAAGAGAAAACTTCTCTTGGCTTATACATCATATACGATAATTAAAAAATATATCAAATTATCAAATAGAGATATTTTAGTTGACTAAATAGCTTTATTTTGAAAAAATTGCCAAACAAAATATCTAATCGAGAAATTGATCGGTTCCAGATTGATTTCTTGATACCTCTTCTTTCCAAAGCTTGGCCGTTTAAATGGCGCCCAA
This sequence comes from Acinetobacter sp. BEC1-S18-ESBL-01, assembly GCF_014169935.1. NCBI lineage: Bacteria > Pseudomonadati > Pseudomonadota > Gammaproteobacteria > Moraxellales > Moraxellaceae > Acinetobacter > Acinetobacter sp. BEC1-S18-ESBL-01. The sequence continues at coordinate 3,584,340 of NZ_AP022302.1, read as the reverse complement.
ACTGAAATCATCTCTGCCAATCAGGCGAGATGTGGAAAAATCATTGTATTGAAGGATGCTCCTCATATCATTTGCTTTGAGGCAAATGGCAAAGTTGTGTTGTCTTTAGAAAGACAATCAAATATTGAAGGGCATGCTCATCAGTTCAAATCTGTATTTGAGATGAGTTCATGTTATTAAAGCAAATACTGGCGTTCCGCCCGAGTAGGCTTGATCTGATCTTTGCCTTAAAAACATTTATTGCCGGAATGTTGGCACTATTTGTTTCGTTTGAATTAGATCTGATTAACCCGATGTGGTCGATTGGTACGGTCCTGATTATTGCCAATCCATATTCAGGAATGGTGTCCTCTAAATGTGTCTATCGAGTGGTAGGGACAATTGGCGGAGCTGTGATTGCCTTAACTCTAACACCACATTTAATTAATACACCTTGGATATTTACCGTGGTGTTGTCGTTGTGGGTGGGTTTTGCGCTTTATGTGTCGTTACTCGATCGTACTCCACGTAGTTATGCTTTTATGCTGGCTGGTTACTCGACAGCCATGATCGTCTTCAATGCGATTACCTATATTGATCAATACAATATATTCGATATTGCTTTAGCTCGGGTTATAGAAATTTCGATTGGTGTGATTTCAAGTGCAGTGGTTTCTGCCACGATTCTTCCAATGCATATTGGCTCGGCAATTAAACAGCGGGTGATAAAAACCCTAAAAGATACAGAAAATCTGTTTGCTAATTTATTAAATACAGATTCGCAGCAGAACAATACTCAGCTCTTGGCTGCCATTACTCGCGACACCACAGATATTCATGCCTTGGCAGTACATTTGAGCTATGAAAAGGGCGAACTGCATGGTATGACCAAACCCTTGCAGGAAATGCTTCATCAAATCTCAATGGTGGTCGCTAATCTAGTCGCTTTATCTGAGCGTATTAAGCAGCTTCAAGAACTTAGATTTATCGAGACTCATGCAGAAAAACTGCAACAGCTTTCAGCTCATGTTGTACAGTTTTTAGAGCAAAAAGACCTGATTGTTGATGAAAATATTTTGCAGTTACCTGATGAATTTGAAAGTGATTTTGCAAGTTTGATGGAGTCGGCTTCTACACACCAACAAGTTTTAGTTGCAGCCATGAAAATGGATGTACGCCATTTCATTAGCAATGTGTTGGCTGTTAAAGTCTTGTGGCAGCGAATTCAGCAAGGTAATAAAGAAATTCCTGACAACATTACCCCAATGACGACCAAATATCCAAGTTTGCACCGTGACCATGGTGTGGCAATACGAGGTGGTATCAGTGCAGTCCTTATTACATTTATTGTGACTGGAGTCTGGATTGTTTCGGGGTGGAAAGCTGGATTTATGATGGCACAGATGGGCGCAGTAACCGCCTGTATTTTAACAGCCTTAGACAACCCTGTTCCGGTTCTGCGTATTTTTATCTGGGGCAGTATAGCTTCAGCAGTTTTAGTCTTCGTTTATGCATTTGGTATTTTCCCGCATGTCACCACTTTCTGGGAACTTGGACTGGTTTTATTACCGATGTTCTTATTCGCAGTGTCTATGATGGCTAACCAGATGCTGATGCCAGTAGGTATGGTGTTGGGTATTAATACCATGATGGGATTAAACCTGCACAATGCTTATAGCATGGATGCAGTGTCTTATCTTGATAGTTCATTTGCCATGATCTTAGGTGTTTTAGTGTCTTTGATTGTCATTGACGTTGTTCGTGCCATGTCACCAGATACAAGTGCAAGCCGTATTTTAGCCTTGCATTATCGCGCCATGCGACAAGCGATCTATCTGCCATATGGTCTTGATTTTAAAGTTCATCTACGCAGTATGCTAGATCGGATTGGGATTCTAAACAGCAAAATGGTGCAATCAGACGAGATTAAAACTTCAATTCATCAGGCTCTGATTGAGTCGAGTAGTATTGTTGATTTAAGCCGATTGCAAGAGTTAGCCAATCAGTTTCCTCAAACATCCGAACTCACTCAGCATATTGGCGATTTGCAACAAAATCTGGATGAGTTGTTTAGAGCTAAAGAAAACGATGAAAATGATATGACCGCTTTAGTAGAGCGAATCTACCGAGCGTTATTTGAATTAAAACAGCTTGCTTCAAATGTTGAAGATATGACTATGCGACAAAGACTACTCATTTCACTGAACAATATTGCTTATAGCATGTGCCATGTTTCATCAGAGCAAATGAATGAAAACAGCACCCTAAGAGGAGCCACAGCAAATGGGTGAGTTTAATGTTTATGGTATTTATGTGCCTTCTTTGCTCGTTCAAGCACTCTTGGCATATATCTGTTTCCGTGGGTTAAGTCCTTTAACAAATAAGTTGATTGCACAAGGCTGGATTGCATTACCTAGTATTTTTAATTTGTGTTTTTACCTCTTATTACTTTTGGTAATACATCAAATTTTTGTTGGGGTCGGTGCGTAGAGATGTTTGCGAAATTAAAGATTGAGTTAGGTGAGTGAAATGAATCAGGTGGATTTGAAAAAAGTCATCCGTCCAGTAATTTTGATTGTCGCATTAATGGTGGCGGTCTATACCATTGTGCATTTATGGAATTACTATAATGCAGCGCCGTGGACGCGTGATGGTCGAGTTCGTGGTGACGTTATTCAAGTATCTTCAGATGTCGCGGGGCTTGTGACAGAAGTATTGGTTCAAGATAACCAGACTGTAAAAAAAGGTCAGGTGCTCTTTAAAATTGATGTTTCTCGCCGAGCTTTAGATGTAGAGCAGGCAAAATCTGATTTAGCAAAAGCAAATGCAGCATTTGCCCAAGCGCAAGCTGGTTTAGCACAAGCAAAAGCGAACCTGATTAAATCGGATACGAATATTAAGTTAGCCGAGAAAAACGCAAGCCGCTATTCAAACCTTATGGATGGCGCTATCTCTAAACAAGAACAAGATCAAGTTTTCGCAACACGTGATCAATCTCATGCTGAACATGAGCAACTCCAAGCTGCTATTCAACAAGCGGAAGCAACTGTTAAGCAACAACAGGCTCTGATTGAGGCGGCAACGAGCAACTTGCATTTGGCCGAGCTTAATATGCATCGTGCTGCGGTGATTGCTCCAGCTGATGGTACTTTATCTAACTTTGATATGCGCCCAGGTAACTATGTTCAAGTTGGTCAGGCTGTTGCGGCACTACTTGATCGTAAACAACTCTATGTTGTGGGCTATTTTGAAGAGACGAAGTTAAACCGTATTCATGTCGGCGATCAGGCCAGTGTACAGTTAATGGGGGATAGCCAGAAAATTAAAGGCCATGTACAAGGTATTGCATCTGGTATCGAAGATCGTGAACGCTCAAGCAGTTCTAAACTTCTTGCCAATGTAAATCCAACGTTCAGTTGGGTTCGTTTAGCGCAGCGTGTGCCTGTGAAAATCGTATTGGATGAAACACCAAAGAACCAGCTTGCTTTCGTCTCTGGACGTACGGCAACTGTACATATTATCGACAACTAAAACGAGAAATAAAAAAGGAAGGCTTTAGCCTTCCTTTTTTATTTTACGGTGTTAAACCGACCGGATTTCGATACCAACTCTGAATGAGTAAGGCAGCTGCAAAACTATCTGCCGAAAGTTTTTTTGCTCGACCTTGCTCTTGGTAGAAACCGAGTTCTTCTCGTGCTTCACGTGTAGTTAAACGTTCATCTACCATTAATGTTTCAATATTGGTTTGATGCCGTAAACGTCTCGCAAATTTGCGGGCACGTGTAGAAAGTTCTGACTCGCTATCATCCATATTCAAAGGCAAACCAACCAAAAATAGATCAGGTTGCCATTCTTTCACGATTTTTAAGAGCTGATCCCAGTTTGGAATACCATCTTTCATCACAAATAGAGGGAGGGGATTGGCACTTTCAATTGAAGACTGGCCAATCGCCATTCCCATTTTTTGAGTACCAAAGTCAAAAGCCATAATCGATTTTGATTGTGTTTCGGTCATTAAGCATGTCCGATTTCAGATGCTAACCATGCACGATCTACACCGATCTTTTTATAAGCTGCATCCCAACGATCGTCATAAGGCAGGTTAAAAATCAGATCCATATCGGCATCACAAATGAGCCAGTCACCGCGCGTAATTTCATCTTCTAACTGGTTTTTACCCCAGCTCGCATAACCTAAAGCAATTTGATATCGACCAACACCTTCATTGTGGGCAATCGCATCAAGAATATCTTTACTGGTAGTAATACAAACATTTTCACCTACAGCAATAGATGAATGCCATGTCGGTTGTCCAGTATGAAGAACGAATCCAGCCTCGGGACGTAATGGCCCACCTTGTAAAACCACATGTGGATTTACATTGTCTGCTTCAATGTCGAGATCATTGAGTAATTCTTTAATTTGAATGCCGGAAGGGCGGTTAATAATAATGCCTTGAGCACCTTCTTCATCATGACGGGCAAGATAAATTACAGTGTTTGCGAAAAAGTCATCTGCCATTTCTGGCGGGGCAATCAGACAACGGTGAGTCAGATATTGTTTGGTCACCTAAGCGGTTCTCCCTCAAAAAATGTCACTAGAGGGTCTCTCGACCCTTTTATCTATATAGGTTCTTTTTATCAACATACAAGAGTTAATCGGATTTCGCCAATCTTTTTCTCTCATTTTTTATTAATTTGAAGAAGCCTGAAATTTAAGTTGGCGTAATTGTTTTGCGTGTTGCAAGGTTGTTTCATTAATTTCAACACCGCCTGACATGCGAGCTAACTCAAAAATGATTTGATTTTCGTCTAGTTCCACAATTGTACTGCTTGCCGGATCAGTTTGTTGCTTTTTAACTAATAAATGCTGATCTGATTGTGCAGCAACTTGTGCCTGATGGGTAATACATAAAAGTTGAACATGTTGGGCTAAGTCGGCAAGTAAACGTCCCACAACTTCTGCTGTACCACCACTAATCCCGACATCAATTTCATCAAACACTAACACTTCTGCTTCGGTTTTTTCAGCGTTCATGACTTGCATAACTAACGCAATACGTGAAAGTTCACCACCTGAAGCGACGCGTGCTAATGGTTGTGGAGGAATACCCTTATTGGCAGTAAATAACAGCTGAATAAAGCTTAAGCCTTCAGCGGTAGGTTGCTCTAATGGTTCAAACTTAAACTCAAAATGTGCTTCTGGTAGTGCTAAAGGTTTGACTTGTTCGGTTAATTGTTTAGCAAGTGGAGCAGCAGCTTCACGACGAATGTTGTCTAAATGCTGAGCTTTCTCTAAGAACTCCTTATGCGATTTCTCAACTTGTTCTGCCAGTGTTTCTGGGTCTTCAAGTTGATGTAATTGCTCAAGCTCGCTTTGCCAAGCTTCATATTCTTCTTTAAGCGTTTCTGGTTGAGTTCGGTATTTACGTGCCAGACGGTGGAAAACTTCCAACTTAGAATTTAGTTCTTCCATTCGCTCTGGATCAAAACTTTGACGATCAATAAATTGACGCAAGTTTGCCGTTGCATCATCTATTTCACTTTGAGCATTCAGTAAAGAATTATAGATCTCGGAAAGTTGTTCGCTACGGCCCGCGTGGGATTCTAATCTGCGAATAATCGAAGACATTTCTTGAGTAATGTTTTGCTCAGCTTCATCAAGCACATTTAGGCTATAGCTACAATCTTGCATGATATGTTCATGATGACTAAGGCGATCGAACTCTTGCTCAATTTCTTTATAGTCAGTTTGAATGACCTCTTCGAGCTCTTCAATTTGATGCTCTAAAGTACCAATGCGTTGTAGGCGGGTTGCTTGTGCATCTAAGGCTGCTTGATGCAAACGAATGGTACGTTGCCATGTGCTATAGGCTTCACGTACATCATTTGCTTCAGCATAAAAATTGTTATAACGATCTAGCCAATGCTTTGGATAAGGTGGTTCAAGCAGCTGCTGCTGGCTGTGCTGACTATAGAGCTGAACCAGCAAACGGCCTAATTCTTTGAGTTCAGATAGACTACTTGGGCGACCATTAACCCATGCTTTACTACGGCCAGTTGCAAAAATAACACGACGTAAATGAATTTCCCCAGAATCATCATCTAGCTCGTGGTCTTGGAGCCATTTTGCTTCAGGACTATTATTTTGATAGGTAAAAACAGCGGTGATATCCGCTTTGTCCGAACCATAACGGACATAATTTGTATCTGTACGTTCCCCTAGGCAGGCAGAGAGTGCATCCAGTAATAATGATTTTCCGGCACCTGTTTCGCCTGTTAGAACATTAAATCCTTGTTCTATATCAATAGCCAAATGATCAGCTAATGCAAAATTAATTAAAGTTAAATGTGTGAGCATAAACGCATCCAACGCGCCAAATTATGGGTTAAAGATAGAGAAGTTTTGAATTTGCTACAAGTGATCTATTATTCTAACTGAAATTATAGAACAGCAAGATTGCGGATATTTACAATGAAAAAAACATTAAGCTTACCGAAACCACCAATAGGGATGATCAACCGCCATAAAAAAAACAATCCTGCGGAAATGAATAAAATTTTAAATCAGCATTTTAATGCGTTTAAACAGGCAGCAGCACAAGGGAATTATGCCAAAGCTTATCAACATGTTAAACAAGCTGTTAATTTGGTTCCCAAGCATGCTGGCGCCTTATCAGATTTAGCTTATACCGAATTGCGCTTAGGCCGTTATAACGATGCCTATCAACATTATTTACAAGCGATTCAAGCAAGTGGAGCTAATGTAAATACAAACTTATATGATGGGCTCACAGAAGTTTGTCATCATTTAAAGAAAAAAGAAGAAACAATCAAATTTGGACGTTTGGCAATTGCAACCAAAAAAGAATTAGCGGAGAAAGAACCTGTTTTGGCGATTCCAGATCATGCACCATCAGCATTTAGTGCAAATCCTCAAGAAAATATTATTGCTTTTTCATTGTTTGGGGCAAACCCCCGCTATTGTGAAACCTCTATTTTAAATATTCAGTTAGCCAAACAAATTTATCCAGAATGGACATGTCGCTTTTATGTCGATGATACTGTGCCAGTACTGGTGCAACAGCGTTTAAAAGAGAAGGGTGCGCAAGTTATTCAGGTTACAGATTCTCAAAAACAGTTATCTGGTTTGTTTTGGCGCTTTTTGGTGATGGATGATCCGACAATTAAGCGTTTTCTGATACGTGATGCTGACTCCATTGTCTCGCACCGCGAAAAAGCAGCTGTCGATGCTTGGCTCAAGAGTGATAAATGGTTTCACTTAATGCGAGATAATTATTCTCATACCGAGTTAATTTTGGCGGGAATGTGGGGTGGATGTACGGGGATTTTTCATAATATTGAAGCACATATCAGGGATTATGTTGCCACCGGACGTTATCTGGATAATCGGGTGATGGATCAGCATTATTTGCGCTACTGTATTTGGCCGACTTTAAAACAAAGTGTGCTTATACACGATAGCCAGCAATTCGATTCAGAAGCTATCGATTTTCCAGTTTATGATCTGGCGTTAATGCAAAACGACAGCGAAAATTTTCATGTAGGAATGAATGACGGTTCACCAGTAATTGCTACAGCAGTTGCCCATCCAACTGCACAGAGAGTGTGTTGGGTACTTCTAGATGAAAATCAGGTCGAAGTTTGCAGATACGATGCAATTGTGTCGAATAGTCGAAATATTGAGATTAACTTACCTTATGCTTTTGCCAAAAAAATTCAGGCACAGCAGTGGAAATTACAAGTCTATCCGTATGAAAACTGATTGATTAGTTATTTAGGCACAATTAAACTACATTCATCATAATTTATATAAATACGGCATTATCTGGAGAATGTGCATGAGTTCAACCCAATTTGATCATGTAACGGTCATCAAAAAATCAAACGTTTATTTTGGTGGAGCATGTATCAGCCATACCGTGCAATTTGAAGATGGAACAAAAAAAACACTAGGTGTTATTTTGCCGACTGAGCAAGCTTTAACTTTTGAAACCCATGTTCCTGAGCGTATGGAAATTATTTCAGGTGAATGCCGTGTAACAATCGCGGACAGTAATGAAAGTGAGTTGTTCCGTGCAGGCCAATCATTTTATGTGCCTGGTAATAGTCTTTTTAAAATCGAAACTGATGAAGTGCTCGATTACGTGTGCCATTTAGAAGGCTAAGAAATTCCTATTCAAATCGGGTACACTATGCCCAAAGAAATCCTGTGAAGTTGGCTTTGCAGGATTTTTATTTTTTTGCTCAAACGTTGTTAGAGGTCATGCATGGCAAAACCGGAATATTATTATGGCGTTCATTCAGTGGAGTCATTGTTAGAACTTGAACCGGAACGTGTGCTAACCCTGTTTACTTTAAAAGGACGGGATGACCAGCGTTTGCAAAAGATTTTGCAATTGGCAGAGCCTTTTGGAATTAGTGTACAAAAAGCAAGCCGTGATAGTCTCGAAAAGCTTGCAGGTCTACCGTTTCATCAAGGTGTGGTTGCAGCAGTACGTCCGCATCCGACTTTAAATGAAAAAGATCTAGATCAGATCTTGGCTGAAACCCCAGATGCTTTATTGCTGGCATTAGATCAGGTGACAGACCCGCATAACTTAGGGGCTTGCATCCGTACCGCTGCTGCAATGGGCGTGCAAGCAGTGATTGTACCTCGTGATCGTTCGGCAAGTTTAACCCCAACAGCTCGTAAAGTTGCAGCGGGTGGAGCTGAAAAAGTTAAATTCATTCAAGTAACAAATTTGGCTCGTACATTAGCCCATCTCAAAGAGACGACTCATACACGTGTGATTGGCACTATGCTTGATGAAAGTGCAATGCCAATTCAAAAATGTGATTTCTCTGGCCCAGTCGTGATCGTAATGGGAGCCGAAGATACAGGTTTACGTCCAATTACACAGGCACAGTGTGATCATAAAGTTTATATTCCGATGTCTGGAAATTTACAGAGTCTAAATGTGAGCGTGGCAACAGGTATGGCACTTTATGAGGCTTGCCGTCAGCGTTCTGAGGTATAATCTAGCTGCCTTTCTAGTTTGTAAGCAGTCTTGATATGTCTCCCCGTAAGCAAGGTTATTTTTTTGTATTGGTGACCATGTGCATTTGGGGCGGGTTTACACTTTTTGCCCGTTTAAATGCACAATGGCACATCAGTGCTTGGGACATTGCTGCGCTACGCTTTGCTATCGCCTTCCTGATTTTGATGCCGATTCTGATCTATAAGAAAGATCTCGCTTTTTTATGGAGTAAGCACGCTGTTATTTTGGCACTCATTGGCGGAGTCATTTATTGTCTTACGGTCTACACCGCATTTCTCTATGCTCCCGCTGCACATGCTGCCATTTTTTTAAATGGTTGTATTCCTATTTGTACTGCAATTGCAGCATACATTTTATTTAGACAACCATTTGATAAGCATACATGGGTGAGTCTGGCAGTTATGATCACTGCCTTGGCTCTCATGAGTGTGTTGATGTTGCAAGGTAATGCTTCTGCTTTTGGCGTGGGGGATTTACTTCTTTTTATTAGTGCGATTTGGTGGGGTATTTTCACTGTATTACTTAAACAGTGGAAACTTTCTGCATGGCACTCTATGGCAAGTGTCGCGATTTGGTCTGCAATTATTTACTTACCCATCTATGCTCTATTTTTACCAAAGCATTTCATAGAAGTCAGTCCTGTTCATCTAGCGATACAAGGCATTTTCCACGGTGTGTTTGTCGTTATTATCGCAACTTTGACTTATGTAGCAGCGATCCAGCGACTTGGTGCTTTTAAAACGGGAAGTATTGTCACTTTGGCCCCATTTATTGCTGCCATTTTAGCTGTACCTTTACTTGGTGAGTCATTAAGTCCATCAATTGTTGTGGGCTTGGTGGGAATGGGAATAGGTGCCTTACAACCTTGGCGCTGGTTTCGACAAGATAGCTTGGCACAAAAGATTCAGCAGCAAAATAAGCAAGATTAGTTGGCGCGCTTCAAATAGCTTTGATGTAAAGGCTCTAATTGCTGATATAAATGTTCGAGTAATCCGTCATTAAACACAATGTCATTGGCAAGTTCACGTTTACGCTCGCGTGGCATTTGTGCTGCAATAATTTTCTGGATTTGTTCTTGATTTTGCCCATCACGTTGGCTTGCACGCTGAATTTGAGTTTTTTCACTCGCATCAACTAATAAAGTGTGATTAACCAATTCATGCTGGTTGGTTTCAAAAAGTAGGGGTGAAACTAAAATCACATAAGGACTTTTTGGATTTTGTAGCTGTTGAATAATAGATTGGCGAATGGCTGGATGCGTGATTTTCTCAAGCGTTTGTCTTGCTTCAGGGTTTTGAAAAATATATTCACGTAGTGCACGGCGGTCTAGATTGCCGTCGGGTTGAAGTACCCAATCTCCAAAAGTTTGTTGGATTTTTTGAAGGGTAGGTTGGCCTTTTTCAACCACTTCGCGAGCAACAATATCGGCATCGACGACTTGGATTCCTTGGGATTCAAACCATTGTGTTGCAGCAGATTTTCCACTGCCAATACCACCTGTAACTCCCAGAATAAAAGCCATCTTAACCTCCCAAATAAATTTTCATAATTTGGTCACCCCATAAAAAGGCAACCCAACCCGCAATGGCAATATAGGGCCCAAACGCAAAGGGCTGATTATCATTACGTAATTTTAGTAAAATGATGCCAATAATTGCACCTAGTAAAGATGACAATAGCACAATTAATGGCAGCATCAATGGCCCCATCCACGCGCCTAATGCGGCAAGCAGTTTAAAGTCGCCATAACCCATACCTTCTTTGCCTGTAATCACTTTAAATAAGTAATACACAATCCAAAGACATAAAAAGCCGATTAAATATCCCCAAATGGCTGAGTTAGGTGAGGTGTAAATACTAAAGGTATTAATACCTAAGCCGAGAGCAGCCAAAGGTAGGGTGAAACGGTCAGGTAGTAGCTGAGTATCAAAGTCTATAAATGTTAAAGCAATCAAAACCCAAGTGAGCACTAGCCCCCAAAGCATTTGTAGGGTTGGACCAAAAACCATGACGACTACTAATGAACATAGCATCGTGAGTAATTCAATCGCTGGATAACGAATGCTAATAGGATGTTGGCAATCGCCACATTTTCCTCTTAACATTAACCAGCTTATAACTGGAATATTTTGATACCAACGGATCGGTTGCTGACATGCAGGACATGATGAAGCAGGTTTACTTAATGTCAGCTTTTCATGCTCAATGATGGGTAGTTCGGGATTAAGCAATATTTGACATTCCTGCTGCCAATCTTGTTCCATCATTTTGGGGGTGCGATAAATTACCACATTCAAAAAGCTACCAATACATAGGCTCAATAGTGCGACTGCAATATAAAGTGCAGTTAAGTTTTGAATAAAATAAGCAATAATTTCTTGCATTATATGACTGAGCCCATTTGGAAAATTGGAAGATACATAGCAATCACTAGACCACCTACGAGCACCCCTAAAATTGCCATGATTAAAGGTTCCATCATTGAAGTTAAACCATCAACGGCATTATCAACTTCATTTTCATAATAAGTAGCAACTTTATCGAGCATGCTGTCTAGCGCACCAGATTCTTCACCAATTGCGACCATTTGTATAGCCATAGATGGAAAACGATTTGAAACACGCATTGCAAATTGGAGTTGTTGACCAGTAGCAACATCTTCACGAATTTTCATGACGGCTTCTTCATAAATGACATTGTTGGTTGCACCAGCCGTTGACTCAAGCGCATCAATGAGCGGAACACCAGCGGCAAACGTGGTGGCTAAAGTACGGCTATAACGGGCAATAATCGCCTTATAAACCAGATCACCAAAGATAGGTAGTTTCAGTGTAAGTTTATCTAATCCATCACGGAATTTTTTACTGCGCTTCTTGGCTTCCAGAAAAGCAGCAATCACTGCTCCAATCACAATAATCATAATGAACCAGTATTCCTGCATCCATTTCGACATATTTACGACCATTTGGGTGAATGCAGGTAAATCTGCACCAAAAGAAGAAAACAGATCTTGGAAAACAGGAACTACTTTAACCATCAAAATAATGGTAACAACCACAGCAACTACAATAACCGTTGCTGGATATTTCATAGCCTTCTTAATTTTCTGCTTAAGTAATTCACTTTTTTCTTTGTAAATTGCCACACGGTCCAACATGGTTTCAAGCGCACCAGAGTGTTCGCCAGACTCTACAAGAGAACAAAACAAGTTATCGAAGTGTTGAGGATACTTTCTTAAAGCGGAAGCAAAGGTACTACCACCTTCAACTTCACCTTTAATCCCGAGGACCACCTCGCGCATGGCTGGGTTTTCTAGACCCTCCGCTACAATTTCAAAGCCTTGTACCAGTGGCACACCTGCTTTCATCATCGTTGCAAGTTGTCGAGTAAAAATTGTTATATCGAGTGTTGATACTTTTTTCTTGAATAAACCCTCAAGAATATTTTTACGCTTTTCCCGAATATTACGGACAGTTACACCTTGTTTGCGTAGGGTGACTTTGGCTAAGGCCATATTCTTAGCTGGAAGTTCGCCCTTAATTTTTACGCCCTTACGGTCAACCCCTTCATAAGCAAAAGTCGGCATCATTTGTGCCTTTTTGACAGTCATGAATTATCCTTATTTTAAATTGTCTTTTATTCACTGGTCACACGGTTAACTTCTTGTAAGGAAGTTACACCTTGCATGACTTTCTTTAACCCTGAACGACGCAGATTATTAAACCCCAGTTTTTCAGAAGCAGCAGCGATTTCTAAAGCATTGCCATCTTCCATAATAATCTTGGAAATTTCAGGTGTAACTTTCATCACCTCATAAATACCTACTCGACCTTTGTAGCCTTCACGACACTCAGTACAACCTACAGGTTGAAAAACTTGAAAATCGGGATGGGTTAAATCTTGGTCGTTAAAGCCCATTTCTAATAGGCTCTGTTTAGGAATGTCAGCAGGTATTTTACACTGTGGGCATAGCCGACGTGCTAAACGCTGTGCAATAACCAAGTTGACTGATGTTGCGATATTAAAGGATGGAACACCCATATTACGTAGGCGAGTAAGTGTTTCTGGTGCACTATTGGTATGCAGTGTGGACATGACCATGTGACCTGTTTGTGCAGCTTTAATCGCAATTTCAGCCGTTTCTAAGTCACGAATCTCACCGACCATAATAATGTCGGGGTCCTGACGTAAAAATGATTTCAGTGCGGCCGAAAAAGTAAGACCTACTTTTGGGTTAACGTTAACCTGATTAATGCCTTCAAGGTTGATTTCAACTGGATCTTCGGCGGTGGAAATATTAGAGCTTTCAGTATTTAAAATATTTAAGCCTGTATATAAAGATACCGTTTTACCAGAACCAGTAGGACCTGTAATTAAAAGCATACCTTGTGGTTTATCGAGTGCTTCTAAAAAAAGAGCTTTCTGATCTTCTTCATATCCTAAAGCATCAATTCCGAGCATTGCGCTAGATGGATCGAGAATACGCAGAACCAGTTTTTCACCAAACAAGGTTGGAAGTGAGTTCACACGAAAATCGATTGCTTTAGTCTTTGATAACTTAAGCTTGATACGACCATCTTGAGGCACTCGTTTCTCGGAAATATCCATTTGAGACATGACTTTTAAACGTGAAGCCAAACGGTTAGCCAATTGCAAAGGTGGACTTGCAATCTGACGTAACACGCCGTCGACTCGATAACGGACCCGATATGATTTCTCGTATGGTTCAAAATGTAAGTCTGAAGCCCCCATACGAATCGCATCGATGAGTAATTTATTAATATATTTAACAATAGGTGCTTCATCGCCTTGAGGTGTTTCTTCCTCATCCTCTTGTGAGGGTGGAGCTTCAAGGTCTACATCAAGATCAAACTCTTCATCACTAAATTCGAAGCTGCTTTCTTCGGTAAATTGCTGCGCCAGAATTTTCTCAAGCTTATGGTGCTCGACAATAACTGGTTCAACCATGAGCTTGCTATTAAAGCGAATGGCATCAATTGCTTCAATATTACTCGGGTTGCTGGTTGCGACATATAAAATCTGTCCTCTTTGTATGAGAGGTAAGACCCGATGTTTTAAAACTAGTTTCTGATCGACCAAATCTTTGGGAATTTGGCTTGTATCGTAAACATCCAGATCAAAATATGGTTCAGCAAATTCAATAGAAATTGTTTCAGCTAATAAAGAAGGGGAGAGATTAACCTCTTCAATCAGGTACGCAACCGTATCCCGTTTAGCTCTCTTTGCTGCATCTAATGCTGTTTGCATGGTCGCTGCCGACACATGTTTTTCTTCGACTAATCGTCGAAAAAACCCCGAAAATTTTGGAGATGTATGTATGACTGACATCTGCCTACCTGTGCTCATATGTTTATAATTGGTATATAAAAAATTATACTTTTGTTATCTAAAATTACTACCTGAGAAAATGATGCTCTGGTCTTGATCCACTCGTCAAAGCTTGAACTAGTCGAAGTTTTTATTCATTAATTTTTAAAAGACGATTCTTTAGACTCAATAAAGTTTTATAACTGTTTTCAATTAGTAGAAAAGATATGAGCAAAGCCGTTAAAGAAAAGTATCTGAAATTTGTATAAATGCGTGTAGAATGTGCTGCATTTTTGATGAAAGGTGAGCTGTATGTCGGGTTCGACGATTACGCCTTGGGTAGTTGGCAACTGGAAAATGAACCCAATGCGTGCCAATGCCAAACAACTTATAGAAGAATTTAAACAACTATTGCAACAAGACCAAATTGCAGATGAAAGCTGTCATGTAGGGGTTGCTCCGGTTTCTATTGCGCTTGCAATGGTACAAACACAATTGCAAGATGCTGCAAGAACAGTATATACAGTTGCACAAGATGTATCACGTGTAGCGGGTACTGGTGCGTATACTGGCGAAGTCAGCGCAGAATTATTAAAAGATAGCCAAATTAATTTTGTACTGGTTGGGCATTCTGAGCGCCGTGATATTTTTGGCGATAACGTTGAAATTTTGAAAGCTAAACTCCAAAATGCATTAAATGCGGGCTTGACTGTCATTTATTGTGTTGGTGAAAGCCTCGAACAACGTGAACAAGGTTTGGCAGAGCAAGTTGTATTGCAACAAATTTGTGATATTGCTCCTGTAGTGACTGCTGAGCAATGGCAAAAGCAAATTGTAATTGCCTATGAGCCAATCTGGGCAATTGGGACAGGTAAAACTGCTTCTCCACAAGATGCACAGGCAATGCATGCTAAGATTCGTGAAGGTTTAAGTCAGATTACCTCAGCGGGTTCAGATATTGCTATTTTATATGGCGGTAGTGTAAAAGCTGAAAATGCGGTCGAATTGGCGGCATGTCCAGATATTAATGGTGCGTTGGTAGGCGGTGCTTCACTAAATGCAGTATCTTTTTATCAAATTGTACAAGCCTTTGCACAAAGTAAATAACGAGGATAGGGTATGCACTCTTTTGTACTGATCGTACATATTATTTTAGCGGTACTGATGATTGCCTTGATTCTAGTGCAACACGGTAAAGGTGCTGATGCCGGTGCTTCTTTCGGCGGTGGCGGAGCAGCAACTGTATTTGGTGCATCAGGTTCAGGTAACTTCCTTACTCGACTTACTGCTATCTTAACAGCGTTGTTTTTTGTAACGAGTTTAACTCTAGCTGTTTTTGCGAAAAAACAGACTACTGATGCATATAGCTTGAAAACTGTACAAACTACAGCACCTGTTCAAACGACATCGCCTGAAACTTCACCAAATGCACCAAAATCGAGTCAATAATTCGAAATAGGGCTTTCCTTTTGCAGTGGGAAGGACTAGAATGCGTCCCACAAGCTGCGGTGGTGGTGGAATTGGTAGACACGCTACCTTGAGGTGGTAGTGCCTTCGGGCGTGGGGGTTCAAGTCCCCCCTTCCGCACCAACTTTGAACCAGAAAGTTGAGTGCAAGCAGTTTTTTGATGCGGGATGGAGCAGTCTGGTAGCTCGTCGGGCTCATAACCCGAAGGTCGTTGGTTCAAATCCAGCTCCCGCTACCAATTTGATTAAGGTGCAACTTAATCAAGCGAATATTAGATAAGTTTACATTGACTTTTTTCGATATTTGTATATAATTTTTGCACGTTGATGCGGGATGGAGCAGTCTGGTAGCTCGTCGGGCTCATAACCCGAAGGTCGTTGGTTCAAATCCAGCTCCCGCTACCAAGTTTCTTAAAAGAGGCTCACAGACAGGTGGGCCTTTTTGCACAGTGGACTATTGTTTTCTGTGCTAAATAGGGGCGATTAACGCCCTTTTTTATTGGTTATCGTATCGCTATCGTGTAGTGTCGACATCAATTGGTCAAATAGTCATGCTTCACTATAGTAGGTCTGTGTCGGTTAAAACAACCGATTGAATCGCACGAGAATGACGAGAGTAAATGAAATTATCAAATAAATCCCAAGCATTGCATGACTTAATTGTTCCTGCAGTGGAAGCATGTGGTGTCGACCTTTGGGGAATCGAGTTTCTCCCACAAGGTAAACGTTCATTATTGCGTATTTATATCGATAAAGCGGTAAGTGAAGATGCTGAGCCTGTAATTAATGAAGATGGCGAAGTAGAGCTAGGCCGTGGTATTGGTGTACAAGATTGTGTGCGTGTAACACAACAAGTTGGCGCAATGTTGGATGTTCATGATCCAATCTCAGGTGAGTATTCATTAGAAGTTTCTTCACCAGGTTGGGATCGTCCATTTTTTCAACTAGAACAGTTACAAGGCTACATCGGACAACAAATTGCTTTGCGTTTAATTGCAGCAGTAGAAAACCGTCGTAAATTTCAAGCAAAGCTTATCGCAGTAGACCTTGAAAATGAAGAAATTCAGGTTGAAGTTGATGGGAAGCATGTGCTTGTGATCGACAGCAACAATATCGATAAAGCAAACTTGATCTATCAAGATTAAATTTATTTAAATTTTATAAGAAATCGGTAGGTGACTTATGGGCCGCGAAATTCTTACCGTTGTTGAGACGGTTAGTAATGAAAAAGGTGTTAGTCGTGAAGCGATCTTCGAAGCTTTGGAACAAGCTCTAGTTGCTGCAACGAAGAAAAGATTTTACGAAGGTACGCATGCTGAAGAAGCTCAGCTTCGTGTAGAAATTGATCGTAAAACTGGTGATTACCGTACGTTCCGTCAATGGACTGTTGTGGCAGATGAAGATCATGAAATGCCAGCTTGCCAAGATGCAATTTCTGACGTTGATCCAGCTAAATGGTCAATTGGTGACGTGCGTGAACTCGAAGTAGAGTCTATTGAGTTTGGTCGTATTGCTGCACAAATTGCAAAACAAGTTATTGTACAAAAAATTCGTGAAGCTGAGCGTGCTTTAGTTGCTGATGCATACGAGTCTAAAGTTGGTGAGTTAATTTACGGTGAAGTGAAAAAACAAACCAAAGATGGCTTCATTATCGACTTAGGCGACAATGCAGAAGCTTATCTTGCACGCGAAGAGATGATTCCAAAAGAAATTCTTCGTCCAAAACAACGTGTAAACGCTATTTTATATAATGTTAACCGTGAAGGTCGTGGCGCTCAGTTGTTGTTATCACGTGCTAAGCCTGAAATGTTAATTGCTTTAATGAAAAAAGAAATTCCTGAAATTTCTGAAGAAATTATTGAAATTAAAGCAGCGGCACGTCAACCGGGCGTTCGTGCTAAAATTGCAGTGAAAACAAATGATCACCGTATTGACCCTGTAGGTGCATGTATTGGTATGCGTGGTACGCGTATTCAAGCTGTACAGCAAGAGTTAAATGGTGAACGTATTGATGTAGTGGTCTGGTCTGATGATCCGGCTCAATACATTGCTAGTGCATTAGAACCAGCTGATGTTTCAGGCATCGTGCTTGATGAAGATGCAAGAAGTGCCGACATTATTTTTGCAACCAGCGATCAATTAGCTCGTGCGATTGGCTCTCAAGGTCAAAACGTTCGTTTAGCTTCTGATTTAACTGGCTACAAACTCGACATGATGCTTGAAGAAGAGTATCGTGCTCGTCAGCAAAATGAAGCTCAGCAATATCTTGATATGTTTGTATCACGTCTCGATATTGAAGAAGATTTAGCAATGGCATTGGTGGAAATGGGCTTCACTTCTTTAGAAGAGATTGCTTATGTTCCTGCTGAAACTTTTGACGAAATTGAGCTTGATGCTGAATTGGTTGAGTTATTGCAAAGTCGTGCAAAAGAAGCAGCCCTTACTGATGCTTTGAAACAGCAAGAAAATATTCAAGAACCGAGCGCAGACCTTCTCACTATGGAAGGCATGACTTCTGAGATCGCTTACTCGCTTGCCGCTCGCGGTATTATTACTGTCGACGATTTGGCAGATCAAGCTACTGACGATATCTCTGATATTGAAGGACTTGGTCATGAAAAAGCAGGTCAATTGATCATGAAAGCTCGCGAATCATGGTTTAACTAGGAGATGAAATATGACGGACAAGTCGATTAAAGAGTTAGCTCTCAGTGTAGGACGTCCTGTTGAGAAGCTCCTAGAACAGGCTCGTGAAGCAGGTTTGCCTCAACGTACAGCAGACGACATTATTACCACTGAACAACAGGATACTTTGGTCAATCACTTGAAAAAAGTTCATGGTCAGGAAAGTGGTAACACAGGAAAAATTGCGTTGAAACGTAAAACAACCAGTACCGCTAAAGTTGCAAGTACTTCAGGTAAAGCAAAAACGATTAACGTAGAAGTACGTAAAAAGCAGGTTTTTGCTAAACCAAACCCTGAACAAATTGCAGCTGAAGCAAAAGCACGTGCAGAAGCTGAAGCAAAAGCACGTGTAGAACAGCAAACGCGTGAAACTGCCGAGCAAAAAGCGCGTCTTCAAACAGAGCAAAAAGCTAAAGCAACTTTAGATGCGATGCGTGCTGCTCATCAACAAGATAGTGCTGCACAGACAGCTCCAAAAGCTGCTGTTGTAGTGAAAAAGCGTGGTGGTGGTACAGTAAAACCTGCACCAAAACCAGCTGAAACTCCAGAACAGAAAAGAGCTCGTGAAGAGCAGTCAGCTCAGTTAAAAGCAACTGAAGAAGCTGCACGTCGTAAAGCAGCTGAAGAAGCTCAGCAACGTACACTTGAACAAATGCGCAAAATGGCGTCTAAGTATTCAAATGACGATGCTACTACGACAATTCGTGTGATTGATGATTCTCCACTTGCTTCAGGTCTAGTTGGCCAAGCTTATGAAGATTCATTTAAGCAAGAAGACCGTGAAATTAAACGCGGTGGCGCAACCACTAACCCACGTGCTGGGAAGAAAGGTGGTCGTCGTGGTCAAGAAGAGCAAAGCTTTGTTAACCATAACAAACGTGGTTTAAAATCAAGCCAAGCGAATAAGCATGGATTTGAAAAGCCAGTTAAAAAGCAAGTTTATGATGTAGAAATCGGTTCAAGCATTGTTGTTGCCGATCTTGCTCAAAAAATGGCGATTAAAGTACGTGAAGTTATCAAAACACTTATGAAAATGGGTGAATTGGTTAATCAAGATCAAGCTATTGATCAAGACACAGCGGCACTTGTTGTAGAAGAAATGGGCCACAATCCTGTTTTAGTTTCTGATACACAAGCGGAAGATAACTTGCTTGAAGCAGCTGAAGAAGCTCGTGGTGAGCAAACAACTCGTCCGCCAGTTGTTACCATTATGGGTCACGTTGACCATGGTAAAACATCATTGCTTGACCGTATCCGTCGTTCGAAAGTGGCGGCTGGAGAAGCAGGTGGTATTACTCAGCATATTGGTGCATATCACGTTGAAACAGACAAAGGAATTATTACATTCCTTGATACACCGGGACATGCGGCATTTACTTCAATGCGTGCACGTGGTGCTAAAGCAACGGATATCGTTGTATTAGTTGTTGCTGCAGATGATGGTGTAATGCCACAAACTGCAGAAGCAATTGACCATGCTCGTGCAGCAGGTACTCCAATTATTGTTGCAATCAACAAAATGGATAAAGAATCTGCTGATCCAGACCGTGTGTTAAATGAATTAACAACGAAACAAATCGTTCCAGAAGAATGGGGTGGTGATGTTCCGATTGCTAAAGTTTCTGCACACAGCGGACAAGGTATTGATGAACTCCTTGATTTAATTCTTATTCAATCAGAATTGATGGAATTAAAAGCATCTGCTGAAGGTGCTGCGCAAGGTGTTGTTATTGAAGCACGTGTTGATAAAGGCCGTGGTGCAGTAACTTCGATTCTTGTTCAAAACGGTACATTAAACATTGGTGACCTTGTTCTTGCAGGTTCATCTTATGGTCGTGTCCGTGCAATGTCTGATGAAAACGGTAAGCCGATTAAATCAGCAGGACCATCTATTCCAGTAGAAATTCTGGGTCTTCCAGATGCTCCAATGGCGGGTGATGAAGTTCTTGTTGTAAATGACGAGAAGAAAGCGCGTGAAGTTGCCGATGCTCGTGCTGACCGTGAGCGTCAAAAACGTATTGATCGTCAAAGTGCTATGCGTCTTGAAAATATCATGTCGTCAATGGGCAAAAAAGATGTTCCTACAGTGAACGTTGTTTTGAAAACAGACGTACGTGGTACTTTAGAAGCATTGAATGCTGCTCTACATGAATTATCTACTGACGAAGTAAAAGTTCGTGTAATTAGCTCAGGTGTTGGTGCGATTACTGAGTCTGATGTAATTCTTGCTGAATCTTCAGAAGCTGTATTGTTAGGCTTTAACGTCCGTGCCGATACGACTGCTCGTCAACGAAGTGACCAAGACGGTATTGATATTCGTTACTACAGCATCATTTATGAATTAATTGATGATGTGAAAGATGCCATGAGCGGTAAACTTGCTCCTGAACATCGTGAAACAATCTTGGGTGTTGCGGAAGTACGTGAAGTATTCCACTCAAGTAAGTTTGGTGCAGCAGCAGGCTGTATGGTACTTGAAGGCACATTACATCGTAATAAACCGATTCGCGTATTACGTGATGATGTTGTAATTTTCCAAGGTGAGCTTGAATCTCTTCGTCGTTATAAAGACGTTGTTGATGAAGTTCGTGCCGGTATGGAATGTGGCCTTGCGGTGAAAGGTTATAAAGACATCAAACCACAAGATAAGATCGAAGTGTATGATGTTCAATTGATTAAACGGAGTCTTTAATGGCGGGTAGCCAACGCTTAAAGCGCATGGCGGATTCAGTACAACGTGAGTTGTCTGAGCTGATCCGTCAAGAGCTTAAAGATCCTCGCTTAGGTGGTCTAGTGACCATCTCTGCGGTGAAAGTCAGTGCGGATATGGGTTATGCTGAAGTTTATGTCACCGTTATGGGACGTGAACTCGGCGATGAGCAAAGTGAAGCAGCAAATAAAGAAACTTTAGATGTATTAAATAAAGCTTCTGGTTTCTTGCGTCATGAATTGAGCCGTCGCATTAAGACTCGTATTACGCCTCGCTTACGTTTCCATTACGATAAGACAAATGCATATGGTAACTATATGTTTGGTCTAATCGAAAAAGCGGTACAAGATTTACCAGAACGTAAGTCAGATGACCAAGAGTAATGAAAACTCAAAATAAAAAAGCCACCTTCGGGTGGCTTTTTTTATTGATTCAATTTTTTATTCTTTAGGAGGTTCCATTGGCGGTTTGTTTTGTGAAAAGCGTTGACCAATTTTGTAACGGTCCCAAGGTAGAGGGCGTTCAATGGCTTCAGGTACTTCACCACTCAATGAGCGTAAACGTAAATGTAGCGCAGCTTGAGCAATCAAATTAGCCGAAACTGGTGCGGTAATGAAAGCTAAAAGGGTAATGAGTAGCTCGGCAAAACCGAACCGACCTTGGAAAGCAAAAAAGATCATGGAAGCAATCAGGAAGCTTCCTAAGCCGAGCGTACTCGATTTGGTAGGCGCATGTAAGCGCATGAATAAGTCAGGTAAACGGACCATACCGATTGAGCCAACTAACATGAAGAAGGCGCCAAAAACCAGAAAGACCGAAACAATAATTTCCATTGTAAATTGCATTTGACCTCTCCTTAATCGATAACATGACCGGTTGTGAAGTAGCGTGCTAAGGCGGCTGTAGATACGAAACCTAACATCGCAACCAATAGTGCTCCTTCAAATAGAGAAGTCGTCATCCAATAAATGCCTAACACAACAATGAGGCAAGTTGCATTTAAGAAAAGCGTATCGAGCGCTAAAAGACGGTCTACAATTGATGGGCCCATAACCAGTCTAAAAAGGCAAAGTAGCATCGAGATTGTAACGGCAATCAAGCTAATACCTAGAGCATAGGGTAGGATTGTCATGCACTTGCCTCCGTTTTACTTTTCACATCAAAAATTTCCATAAGAGGAATTTCATAACGTTCTTTGATGTCTTGAATATCAGATTCGGTATTATCTGTGCTCAAAGCATGAACCAGAATATCCCCACGTTCCTGATCGATACCCGCAGAAACCGTACCTGGTGTTGTGGTAATGATCATTGCCAGTAAGGTATTGACCTGCTCATGTTCTGTCTCTAAAGGTACGCGATACCATTTAGGATGTAATTTTTTAGTAGGTCCCAAAACAAGTTTTGCGACCTTAAAGTTAGAAATAATAATATCCCAAAGAACTACAAAACATAGCTTAACCGCAGGTTTCCAGTGAATATGCGGTGTGCGGGTAATAAACGGTTTGACTAAACGAGGGATGATTAAGCCCAAAAGCATCGCAGTCAAAAGATCACTCGCATCAAGACTATGCGCCAGCATCAACCAAAATAAAACGATGAGAACCGAAACAAATGGATGTGGAAACCAGCGTTCAAGCAAATGAGTTAACTGCATTATTATGGCTCCATAGGTTTCAATTGACTTTCATCAACAATGGTAGGCGTTTGGAGTTTGTCCTGTTGCTGAATTTGTCGTTGTTTATATTCAGAAATATGTTCGCCATTGAACGTATCTTTCGAAATAACATCTGGAACAAGATAAGCATTATGATCTTCAACTTCACCGCCGTACTTGGTTTCCGGTAAGTAAGCTGGGTCATATGGTTGCACACTGATGACTTCACCGTTTTGATCTACTTTAAGAATAGAGTGCTGGTAAAGTGCATGGTCCTGAATTTGTTGTGCGGTGCTTAATGTGTAATGCTGAATGGGTGCAGCAAAGACAACATAAGCGATTAAACCAGCTAGTAATAGATAGATGACTTGATCGTTACGTGGTGGTGCACGTTCCGGCAAAGCACGATAAAGAATATAAGCTGGATGGATTGGATCTTCTTCTGGAGCAGATGCGCGCCAGAATAAGATAAAACCAACACGTGTGAGTGCAATAATACTTAATAGGCTCACAACAAGTACAACACCAATAATCCAGCCTTGATAGCTAGCTTCAACTGTCGCTTGTAAAATGAATACTTTTCCAAGAAAACCACTAAAAGGTGGTAATCCAGCCATCATCATCGCAATCAAGAAGTAAGTCAGCATAGCCGCTTTTTCTTGTTTGATTCTTGGGGCAACTTTTAAATGATCTTTAAAATCTCCACGTTGTGAAGTGATCCATCCACAAAATAGATAAAAAGCTGCACCAATCAATGTACTGTGCACTAAGTAATATAAAGCACCAGACCATGCCTGCGTATTAGACATGGCAATTGCTGTAAGCAAGGTACCAATTGAAGAAAGGACCATAAAGCCGACAAATCGACGTAAACGATCTGCTCCAATTGCTGCAATCACCCCATAAAGAGAAGTAATTAAGCCAATAGGCAATAACCAGCTTTTTAAGATTTCTTGACTAAGCGCATCGTCAAATACTGTTCCATTTACACGTAAAATAGAATAGATCCCGACTTTAGTCATAATAGTGAAAATTGCAGCTACAGGCGTACTTGCAACAGCATAGGTTTTTGGTAGCCAAAAACCGACAGGAAGCATTGCTGCTTTAATACCGAAAACGACAAAGAGAAGTAACGAACCAGCGACTGCTAATTTGTGTTGATCTGCTTCAAGTGTCGTTATAAGACGTGAGACATCCGCCATGTTGAGGCTACCCACACTGCCATAAATCATACCAAGCCCAATTAAGAAGAGAGCAGAGGCTAAAAGATTGATAATGACATAGTGAACGCCAAGCTGAAAACGAGGTTTGCCTTGTCCATGTAAGAGCAACACATATGAAGCCATCAACAGGATTTCAAAAAAGACGAAAAGGTTAAATAAGTCGCCTGTTAGAAATGCTCCACAGATTCCCATTAATAGGAAATGTACCATGGCATGGAAATAGCGGCCACGCGTGTCCCAATTATCACTTGCATACCATAAAACTGGTACTGCTAATGCGTAAGTCAGTGCCAGCATAAAAGCTGAAAGGCGATCGAGTACAAGCACAATACCAAATGGTGCTGACCACTCACTTAATTGGTAAACAGTAATTTGACCCGTGCTGGCGTAACTAAGATAAACAATAGCGGTAATTAATCCGGCAATTGCTGAGACGAGGCTAATGCCACGACGCCAAGGCTGACGCCAGTCATCTTTTAAAGCTCCTGCCCCGGGGTTGCCTAACAGTAATAAGATAAAAGCAGTAAATGCTGGGATGAGAATGCTAAAAATAGGCGTGTGTTGTTGCCAAAAAGATAAAAAATCAAACATCACGGCTCATCCTCACGTGGGTCGTATGTTGGGGAAGCATCTTCTTTAGCATCAACATGATCACTACCTGATTCATAACGGCTACGTAGCGCAAGTTGTACAATAAACGCTGTAGTTGCAAAACCGATCACGATGGCGGTTAACACCAACGCTTGAGGAAGTGGATCGGTTATTTTTGTTGTTTCAGTTAAAATTGCTGGTGAGCTGATTTGTAATCGACCCATAGCAAATAAAAATAGGTTTACTGCATAACCGATTACAGCCAATCCGAGCACAACAGGGAAAGTACGAGCACGTAAAATCAGATAAATACCTGTGGCAACAAGTAAACCAATAGCAGAAGCCAGTAAGAATTCTAAACTGATCATGATGATTCCTCCCGATGTGGTACAGGACCGGACATACTCGAATGACGAGAGTCGCCTAATACAGAGATGAGCAACATTGTCGCGCCTACAACGGTGATATAAACACCCAAGTCAAAACTTGCAGCTGAAGCTAGATGTAGTTTTCCTAGAATTGGTAATTCAACATAGACATGAGCACTCGTGAGGAACGGACGTAACCAGAACCATGCTGCTATACCAGTCAGACCTGCAATCGTTAATCCTGTGCCAATCCAGACTTCGTAAAGGCGGCCAGACTTCGCTTTTAACAGCTGTTCTGCTTGATCTTGACCTAGTGCAATATATTGAATGATTAGCGCCATTGAAGTGATTAGACCTGCAATGAAGCCACCGCCTGGATAGTTATGTCCTCGCAAAAAGATATAAACACTGACGACAAGGGCTAGCGGTAATACCCAAGAGGCCGTAATACGGAACATAAGCGGAGATGGATTAAAACGGTAGGTGAGACCTTGCGTCATGGTTGTGCCGTGTACACGCATACCATCCATTAAACATAGGGCACCAATCGCAGCGATGCCTAATACCGTAATTTCACCGAAGGTATCGAAGCCACGGAAGTCAACTAAAATGACATTTACAATATTTGAGCCACCACCAAGTGGTAAAGACTGTTGGGCAAAGAACCAAGAAATCGAATTATGATCACGGGTTAAAATGAGCCAAGTAATCCAGCCAATTCCTAAACCTCCAATAATTGCTAAGGCAGCATCTCTCAAACGTCTAGAACGACGAGATTCATACGGCGTGAGCTGTGGAAGTAAAGATAAGCTCATCAATAAAAGAACAGTCGTTACAACGTCTACTGTAATTTGAGTCAGCGCTAAATCTGGTGCTGACATGGTGACGAAGACCATCGTTACCACTAGACCAATTGCACCACTAATAAGTACTGCCTTAATACGCTCATGGTGGAACCAGAGCATCATCCAACAGCCTGAGAACAACGTCAGCCAAAGAACCACAGCAATCCATGGAGCATGGGTGAGTTCACGTGTACCTGTGCTCAGCCCTTGATTGAGTAAAGGCATGGTGACCATGATGATGCTAAAAGCAATGATCCAGAACAAATAACTTTGCAATGAACCATTTTCAGTTTTTTGTTTGATTTTTCGACTTGTAAGCAGCAGATGTTTTAAAAATAAATCAAATAAGATGCGGCCTTGTAATTTGCCTAGACGTGGGTCAAGGTCAATTTTACGAATCATGCCGTCTTTTGCTAAAGCAAAGTAGAATAGCGTACCGCCAACCAAAGCAATAATACTCATCACAAGAGGAGCATTGAAACCATGCCAAATTGCAAGGTGTGTACCTGCAAATTCTGGCTGCATCAAGCTTGCTCTAGTTACGCTATTGACCAGTGGTTCTACCAATAACGAAGGCAGAATGCCGACCAAGATACAAAGCACAGCAAGAAGAATGGCTGGAGCACGCATCCCGATAGGTGGTTCATGTGCGTCTTTATTTGGCACTTGTTTGCCAATTGGGCCGTCAAAGAAGACACCATGTACTAAGCGAATTGAATAACTTACTGCGAAGATACCAGCCAGAGTTGCAATGATGCTGGCAAAGATAACTGTTGAGCCTGAAAGATTCGCCAATAGCTCGGTAAAGAACATTTCTTTTGAAATAAAGCCGTTGGTAAGTGGTACACCTGCCATAGAGGCAGCGGTAATCATGGTGAGTGTGGCAGTGAAAGGAAGTAATTGCCAAATACCACTAAGTTTTCGAAGATCACGTGTGCCAGTTTCATGATCAATAATCCCTGCAAGCATAAACAGCGCTGCTTTAAATGTTGCATGGTTAATAATATGGAAAATAGCAGCGGCAACCGCTAAAGGAGAACCGATCCCGAGTAAACAAACAATAAGTCCTAAATGACTAATGGTTGAATAGGCTAACAGTCCTTTTAAATCTTCTTTGAAAATAGCAAAACACGCTGCCATACAGAGCGTAAATAGGCCGACAAACGTAACGATATTGTGATAGATCGCAGCGCCTATAAAGATTGGAAGTAAGCGGGCAAGTAGAAAAATCCCGGCTTTTACCATGGTCGCAGAGTGCAGGTAAGCGGACACTGGTGTTGGTGCCGCCATTGCGTTAGGTAACCAAAAATGAAATGGAAACTGAGCACTCTTCGTAAATGCGCCAAGCAAAATAAGCAATAACATCGGAATAAAAAGAGTATGAGCTTGGATCGCATCTTTCATGCCCATGATTTCGCTAATTTCATAGGTCCCAGTGATTTGTCCTAATAGAACAAATCCACCTAGCATTGCTAAACCGCCCATTCCTGTAATTGTGAGTGCCATCCGAGAGCCACGTTGAGCAGCTTCATAGTGACTCCAATATCCCACTAACAAGAAAGATGAAATACTGGTGAGCTCCCAAAAGACTAATAAAATAATAAGATTATTAGAGAGCGAAATACCCAGCATTGCTGCCATAAACAGCATGAGTAACGTATAGAGTTTACTTAATGAATTTTTAGGGCCTAAATAATAATAGGCGTATATATAAATGAGTGTACCGATACCGGTAATAAGAAGAGAAAATAATAAACCAAGAGCATCAAGTCTAAAGCTTAGATTAATCCCTAATTGAGGTAACCAATCCCAGCTTTGTTGAATGCTTGCACCACCAAGCACAGTTTTAGCTTGAGTCAGTAATAAACCAAAACTGGTTAAACTGACTCCAATTGCCCCTAAAGCCGTTACTCCACGCGAGAACCGTTGAAGCAATGAAACAAGGGTGGTGCCTAATATTAACGGTAATAAGATAATTATCGGTAGCACACTCGTATCCATATGTGATTTAGGTCGAAACCTAAAGGTGAAATTTTAATTTCAGAATAGATAGGAATTCAAAGAGAGTTCCAAAGCTTATTATTCCGAAAACCCAACCAAATTAGAAAATAAAGCGAGAAACAAGTTGTATTGCGCAACTTGAAGAATAAAAACGCAAAATGAAATTTATTGTACACTAAAAAAGCATTGAAAATCTGATGTTATTACATGTAGTAACAACATCTAGTTATTTTAGTGCCTAAAAAAACGTACTCCACCATATATTTTGTGAGTGTGGTTTTTTGATTATAAAACTCAAACCGAAGGGCTTTCTTCCGGTGCGTCTCCCGCATGAATCATCCTTAATAATTCATTTTTTTGTTGTTCATTTAAACCCTGAATCTGCTGAAATAAAACCTCAATCGGTGCTGGTGTTGGGTCTATTAAACTCAAAGGCTGTGCTTCTATAGATGATGTTAATGGCTCGCTTCTTTGAAGTAAGGTGTAGATATGTTCAAGCTGTTGTTTGGTGGTGTTTAAATCAAGATGGCTAACTTTACCGTGCTCTAATTTTAGACATTGATAGGTTGAAGCATGTTCGAGTAACTCTTCGCGACTTCCTGTTGCAATAATTTGTAGGCGTGGGAATGCTTGATGAAGTCGATTTAAGATCTCGGAGCAATGTGTTGAGTCGAGCTGTGCATCAATCTGGTCAATGAGTAAAACGCCATCTCCCTCAAGACAAGGGTTTAAGCTCAAAGGATTGAGTAAACAGAGTCGGCGGGCTATATCGCCTACTAAAGCAATCCAAGTTTTGGTTGTATTTGAAAGCTGCTGAAAAGGTAAGGTTTGACCTTCATAATCAACCATAAGTTGCAACCGAGGCTGATATTGTAAATAGATATCTTTAAGCTCAGGTAAAACTATATTTAATGCGTTCTTGAGAGCGTAGAGATTGGGTGAAGTAAGCTGTTTAGGTTGCCCAGATAATTCTTTTTGAAGCTCATTTAATAATTCTGTGTGATCTTGCTGATCTGATTGTTTCGATTTAATCCGTTGTACTAGATATGCAGCTTGAGCATTTTCGATATCACTGATTTCTCGTAACCATTCAAAAAAGCGTGTAAAAGTTGTAAACGGTAGTGGACTAATGTCATAGGCTGAAATGGCTTGAGTAATGCCGGGTAAATTTTTATTAAGCAGATTAATATCATTTACAAATCGCTCGGCTGGGTAGTAAGCGATTAAGGGAAGCCCCTGTAATGGATCTTTTTTTATGACTTGTTGATAAAGAGCCATGGTTTGGTCAAGTTGCTGAGTTTCAACTTGGCTCACTCCAATCCCACTTGCATTTAGGGTTTTAAAAAGTTTCCAGCTACATAGTGAAGAGTCTACCTGCTGAGCAGAGGTACTTTCTGGCAGATGACCTATTTCTGAAGGAACTTGAATGGTCACTTCAATTTTTGATTGTAGGCGTGACTGAGTAATGTCTTGATCAGGCATGACAATACCGGGACTACGCAAATCTTTAAGGCGAGCAGGGAACCAAGTTAAAGCATGGTAAGTATCTTTGAGCAACATACTTTTACCAGTTGCCTGTTCACCTAAAATTAAGGTGATTGGCTGTTTTTCATAGTGAAAGTGTATTTTAAGGTCGTGAAACAGAGCAATATGTTTAAATTGGACAGATTCAAGTTTCATAGGCTCACCTAAATATGAGCGCTTCAACCAACCGACTGACGAAGACTTAAAGGCGCCCTTAGTTTTAATTGTTGTATCAGATCATAAAGATGATGGATATTTAGACTTACTTTAGCACGAGTACAGGCAACGTACAGTAGTCTTAATTCTTCATCGGTAATCTTGTGTTCTAACCCATTAATTTTAAATTGATAGTCATCCTCAATATGAACGCGGTTCCATTCTAGCCCTTTCGCTTTATGGGCTGTAGAGATGACATAGTCAGCTTGCTCAAGTGGTGTAATCTTTGCAAGTGCTTTTTTTAGTGGGTCTGTGCCGTGATCATCGACCAGTTTTACTAATGGCTTAATATCACTACCTTCATTAGTTTCACAGTATTCATGGACATCATGCCATGAATTAAACCATGCTAATTCAGGTACATCAGTAACCCGTTTTCCTTGCTTCAAGAGACTTGCGGCATCTACAAAACGGTTTAGTTTTTGATGATCAGCTTGCAAACTCACTTTATCGCCGTGAACTAAACCTGCTAATAGAAGTTCCATAGCCCGAGCATTGGTACGGCATAAAATCGCATCACGCATTTTGGTATGCGGTTTATTTACGACACTTGATTTTTGATTTGGATTACCAAGCAAAGGAACAGTTTCATTTAATCCGCCTAGCAATGCATTGGCAACATCCGCAATCGTTTCACCAAAACGAAAAGAAGTGGTGAGGCGAGACTCTGGCAACGGTAATTGTTGCATTGCATTAATTGCACCACGCCATGCATAAATTTGCTGATGTGCATCACCTACATAGATGACCTGCGTACTTTTTTGGCGAAGTAAAATACCCAGCATTAAAGGATCAGCGTCTTGTGCTTCATCAAATAAGACATAATCGGCTGGGATGTTAGGTTCAGACAAAGCCCAAAGTTTGAGGTAAATATCATGACCAATTCCTGCCTGATGATTTGGGTCGATGGACTCTAACCAACGGCGCTCTACAGCAGGATAAAGATGAGTTTGTAGCTCGGTAATATCATCCGGATGTAACCAGTTGGGCGCCTGAATATGTCGAGGAGCTGGATATTGAGAACTGGTTGAACAGAAATAGCTGACAGCATTGGCGACAAGGCTTGCAAGGCGGCTTGGCATTAAGACGTATTTTTCATAACGTCCACCCATCATACGTCGCAGCGTAATGGGTTCTAGTCGATATTCTTTTGCAATAAAGCTTGGGCTTAAGCGAGGCAAGCGTAATTTATCAGTCACACCGCGTGGCACACTGCGAAACGCGAGTGAGTGAAAAGTCCGGCAGTCTACATTACGATGAAATTTGTTCTGAGCCTCACCAGCAATTGCTTTGTTAAAAGCCAAATACATACCGCGCCGTTCAGGCATGGCATCACTAATCATTTGTAACGTAGTAGTTTTACCTGTACCCGCATAGGCAATCACTTTAAATGATTGCCCAAGACGTGCGTTATCTATGGCAATTGCTTGCTCATAGGTGGCTTTAGGTTTTTCGATATTCGACACTGAGTGATTTTAAACCTTGTTGCGGTTAGCTTTTTCAACTAAACCAGATAAACCCTGACGACGAGCTAATTCGTCAATAATAAGTTGTGGATTAAGATCGAAATAACCCAACATGACAATGCTATGGAACCACAAATCAGCAGTTTCATAAATCAAGTCATTTAAATTACTTTCTGTATTTTGAGCAGCGTAGTCTTTCGCAGCAATAATAGTTTCTACGCCTTCTTCGCCGACTTTTTCCAAGATTTTATTGATGCCTTTTTTGTAGAGGCTTGCAACATATGAAGTGTCCGCTTCAGCTTGCTTACGCTCTTGCATTAATTGCCCTAAGTGAGCAAGTACATCCACTTGTTCTGTCGTGTGATCATGATCGTGGCTTTCAGTTTTGGCTTTATCGCCATAAATTGCAGTAGGGTCTTTTAATTGTGCGTCGACAATTTCCCAGCCCTGTGGGGTGAGTTTACGGTAGAAACAA
This sequence comes from Acinetobacter sp. BEC1-S18-ESBL-01, assembly GCF_014169935.1. Classification (NCBI taxonomy): domain Bacteria; kingdom Pseudomonadati; phylum Pseudomonadota; class Gammaproteobacteria; order Moraxellales; family Moraxellaceae; genus Acinetobacter; species Acinetobacter sp. BEC1-S18-ESBL-01. Next base: position 3,552,746 of record NZ_AP022302.1, on the reverse strand, counting down.
GACTCACGACCTGTATGGCATGCAATACCGCCGTGTTGCTCAACTTGTAATATGATTACATCGCCGTCGCAGTCTAAACGAATTTCATAAACCGTTTGGAAATGACCTGATTCTTCACCCTTGTGCCAAAGTTTTTGGCGAGAGCGAGAGAAATACACCGCCTGATTTTTTTCTGCTGTGAGCGCAAGTGATTCACGGTTCATCCACGCCACCATCAAAATACGTCCGGTTTGATGATGTTGAGCAATGGCAGGGATAAGACCTTGTTCGTTAAATTTTACTTCATCGAGCCATTGCGTGTTATTCATGAGGAATCACCAAAGAAATATGAACTATAAATTGATTTCAATTAGATGCTAAAAATAGCTTGTATAGTGTACGGCATCAACGTCGCTTTGCGGAAAAATTCTTTGTCCTTTTTGTCTTTGTCAGCGTAATGAGTAGCTTGTACTTTTTACTCATGAGTGCCTTATTCAGATGGCTGAGTCATTAGAATATTTGAAATCTCAATCAAATTTTGATCTGGATCACGAATATAAACTGAAAGAATAGGATGCATTGCACCAGTACGTTCAATCGGACCTTCTTCAATTTGAATATTTAATTGATTAAGGTGCGCAACTACTTCTGAAATGGGAGTGTCAGAAATAAAACACAAGTCGGCAGATCCGGGAGTCGGCTGTAATGCCTTCGGTTCAAACTCGTTGCCTTGCTGGTGTAAATTTATCTTTTGATTTCCAAACTTTAGAGCCTTCCTATCATCTTTAAACGTGATGACTTCAAACCCCAATACGGTTTGATAGAAATGACAGGTAGATTCAATATTTGAGACAGTTAAAACAAGATGATCAAGATGGCTGATTTTCATGTGTTATCACTATTATTTGGTGGGGTTAATAGTCAGACAAAGATTGGCTTTTTAAATGAAATGCACTGTTTTCTTTAGGCAATTGAGCTACCTGATCATAATCAAGTTGCTGGAATGGCCCTGTTTTTAAGCCTGAAATTGTAATTGCCATTTCTTTTCGAAAATAAGGGATTTGATACATCCACGGAAAAACTAAATCTCTTAAACTTCCAGCCCACCAATGATCAGATTGATAAAGTGGTGTTAGTAAGCGACTAAGAAATTGATAAAACTGGGTGGATGAACGGCGGAGCTGGTGGTAGTGCTGCCAGAGCAAGGACCAGTCAATATTCTGGTTCTTTTGAGCATGTTGCAATGATTGAGAGAAAGCCCAAGCATCCAATAATGCCATATTTGCACCTTGACCTAACTGTGGACTCATTGCATGAGCTGCATCGCCAATTACCCCAATTCGACCTTGACCAAATTGAGTCATAACGACATCACGGTAGTTTGCAGATAACCATTTGGGCTGAGTTTGACTGTTATACAAAATTTCTTTCAGCCATTCTGCAACTTTGGGCCAACGCTCAGAGACTTCCTTTAACCAAGCTTGTTTAGCCTGCTCATCTTGTAAAAAGCTTTGTAACTGTGGAGTAGGTAGACTCCAAAAAACACTTGAAAGGCGCTGTTGAGGTTCTGTTGGAACTGCTCCTGTAGGGAGAATTCCCATCATAATTTTCGAGCGATCATAAAATTGATGCAGAATTTCAGAGTCGAGCACTTGGCACTCAGGCACGATACTCCACGCCGCACCCCAAGGGTAAGCTTGGTCAACCTTTACCCATGCTTTGGGGCGTAATTGGCTACGAGCACCATTGGCAATAAGTAGGCCATCAAAGCAAGCATCAAACTTATGGTTTTGATGCATGCCGAATAGTCGAATTTCATCGTTACGTTCTTCAAAACTTTCAACAGAGTGGTTCATACACCAAGTAACTTGGCTTGAATACTCACTAAACTTTTGAGTGAGCACATGACATAAAGTGGCTCGGTGTATACCTAGGCCATAAAGATTTGCTGATGCTTCGTGATAGTGACTGTTAACTAAAAGACGCTTGTCTGGAAGTTGTCCTTCTAGACCTGTGACTCTTGCACCTAATGACAGTGCTTTATCGAGCACACCTAAATGTTCAAATACAGCTAAGCCCGCAGGTTGTAGTAATAAACCAGCACCTACCGGAGATAACTCATCAACTTGTTCAAAAATAGTAACGTTATTGCCTTGGCGGGCGAGTAAAATCGCAGTGGCTAAACCTGCAGTGCCGGCACCGATAATGGCAAAATGAGGTGTTTTCATTGTTTGTTCTTTTGAAGCATTTATAGGTTCAATTTAGCAATGAACGAATAGTTGAGCTATAAATTTTTTTAAAATTAAAGTTTTTCCATAAAAAAATCCCTTGCACTGGCAAGGGATTTTGAACTTATTTCAATATGCGCCAAAGTGCTAATAAACTACTCAGCACAATCAGAATAATCGAGACAAACCAAGGACTAATAATCGCAATAGTTAGTAAAATCAGCATAGTACTGCCGAACATCCAACTGCGGCGTTGTTGGTGTTCCATTTGCAAACGAAGTTGCTGAATTTCACGTAACTGACGGTCTTGCCAAGCAGACTGATTTTTTAAACCATTTAGGCTGTCAATAATTAAACTTGGGAAATCTTGAGCACCTAAAAGCAGGTCAGGTAATTGCTGGCCGAGCTCTTTTACATTTTTGACTGGGTTCATATTGGATTTGACCCATTCTGTCAAAATTGGTTTTGCCAATTTCCAGATGTCGAGCTGCGGATAAAGATCAGTACCTAAGCCTTCTACATGCACTAAAGTTTTGAGTAGCAGCATGAGCTGTGGTGGTATCTCAAGATGGAAGCGTCGAGCAATATCCATGACTTGAATTAAGATACCCGCAAAATCAAGTTGATCCATTGGTTTAGACACCATTGGCCCAACAGTGCGACGCATTTCACGTGCTAACGCGTCTTGATCTGTACCCGGTGGAATCCAGCCAGCTTGATGCACAATTTGAATAAGCTGCATAAAGTTGCTGTTCATCACAGCAAGCAACATACGGGCAACTGTCATCTGGTCGTGCTTAGAAAGCTCACCCATAATCGCACAGTCCAGTGCAATAAAGCGTGGATTGCTTGGATTAATGGTTTCTACAAAGACATTACCGGGATGCATGTCGGCATGGAAAAAGTTATCGCGGAAGACTTGCGTGAAGAAAATAGTTAACCCTTTTTCTGCAAGTTGTGCGCGGTCCATGCCTAAACGGTCAAAGGTTGCCGTATCTGAAATAGGCACACCAGTAATGCGCTCAGCCACCATGACATCTTTTGTATCCATGTAGACTTCTGGCACATACATCATGGTTGAGCCAGTAAAGTAATGGCGCATACGACGTGTGTTATCTGCCTCAATACTCAAGTCCAGTTCATTTAAAATGATCTGGCGGTAGTCTTGAATAATTTCGGTGAGATGCAACGCACGGGCAGCTTCAAGGCGGCTTTCTAGTGTGTTGCCTAGCCATGCCAAAATCTCAAAGTCTTGTAAAATTTGATTGCGAATGTCAGGGCGAGTGACTTTAACAACGACTTCGCGACCATCATGTAATGCAGCAGTATGCACTTGGGCAATTGATGCAGCAGCTAATGGCTGGTCATCAAATCGTGCAAACAAGGTATTAACGTCAGCTTTTAACGATTCTTGAATACGTTGTTTGGCAACATTGCTATCAAAAGGTTTTACCTGATCTTGAAGTAAGACCAATTGAGCGAGTATTTCAGGTGGAATTAAATCACGTCGAGTTGACAATAATTGACCAAGCTTGATTGCAAGCGGCCCCATCTCTTCTAAAGCTTCTTTGAGCTTTAAAGGATTTTTACGTTCGCGACTTGACCATGCAGCTGGGTGCATTTTAATAACACTTAATGCACGTTGAGCTTTAACTGGTAATTCATCCGCAGGGAACAACGTATCGAGTCTATAGTGCGCTGCAATACGCCAAAGTTCGAGTAAACGTGAAACGTGCGGAATCATATACAGTCTTACCTAGTCTTGAGAGGGTTGTAGTTGTGTGTTGAGTTGCTGCAATCTTGCTTCTAGACGGTCAATGTCTTGATTAAGCTTGCGAGTTGCTTGAGTTAAATCATCCATTTCCCAACGAGGGGCAAATAGACCACTATCTTCTTTTAATGCGTCTTCTGCAAAAAATAGATGACTTTGAAGAGAGCGTTTTAAATGTTTGGGTGCAAGTTGAATCTTGCCAATTTCGTGGGCGAGTTGAGGACCGACCCATCTTGATAAGTGCGAAGCTAAATCTGGTTCAGCTTGCTGCATAATCTTTTGAATATCCTGTAGCAGGTGGTAATCACCTTGCAATGGAATATTGCCAATCTGATCTGGATCGCTGACCAATAATTTAATCAGTTCGACGACATCTTTAACATGCAAAGTTGCTGTTGCTTCAGAAATTTTGAATTGCGCATCAAAAGGGCGTTGTTCAAAAATAGAAGGCTTTTCACTGTGCCCTGTTGCAGTAGGTTCAAGACGTACTTTTTCTTGGTCAAAGAATACATCGACAGAAAGCTGCGGGCTATCAATCACAACACGCAGCATTTTGCCCTGTAACTGATTAAGCTGAATGCGTGTAACCGCATCCAGATCGATCAGATGATGAATGATACGTTCGACTGCACCGAGTGCCAGAATCGACCACATATCGTTATCCCTTACAGTTTAAAGCCACGGTGAACGGCAACGATACCAGCAGTAAGGTTGTGATAGTCACAGTTCTGGAAACCAGCATTTTCCATCATACCTTTTAAAGTACGTTGGTCTGGATGCATACGGATTGATTCAGCCAAATACTTATAGCTTTCTGAGTCATTCGCAACCAATTTACCCATGATCGGTAAAGCAGTGAATGAATAGAGGTCATAAAGTTTTGAGAATGGCTCAAATACAGGTTTAGAAAATTCAAGAATCAGTAAACGGCCACCTGGTTTTAATACACGGAACATAGAAGCAAGTGCTGCGTCTTTATCTGTCACGTTACGTAAACCAAAGCTAATGGTTACAAGGTCAAAGCTGTTGTCTGCAAAAGGTTCTAATGTTTCAGCATTGGCAAGAACGAAGTCAACATTGGTACAGCCTGCATCAATTAGACGGTCACGGCCAACATTGAGCATAGATTCGTTAATGTCTGAAAGTACAACGTGACCTTGCGGACCAACTTCACGGCTAAATACTTTTGCTAAGTCGCCTGTACCGCCAGCAATGTCTAACACGTGTTGACCACGGCGAACACCAGACATGTTAATTGCAAAGCGCTTCCACAAACGGTGAATACCAAATGACATCAAGTCATTCATCAAGTCATATTTGCTTGCAACTGAGTGGAAAACTTCTGCAACTTTTTGTGCTTTATCTTCAGTTCTAACTGTTGAGTAACCGAAGTGTGTGGTTTCACCAACGTTGCCAGTATTACCAGCACCACGAGGTAAATTGTATTTAGGTACAGAACCATTCACAGGTGTGTCTGTTAAGGTTTGCTGTAAAGTTTGTTGTTGCCCTTGAGGAGTACCTTGAGGTAAAGGTGAGCTTAGGAATGGGCTAACTTTGTCTGAACTTTGTGCCTGCTCAGTTGGAGATGTTGGCTTTTGGTTTTCGTTAGACATATTGTCTCTCCTAGACTCAAACTCAAGTGAAACGGAATAAGTTCTGCATGATGACAGATTTTGTCTATTTTTACAGGCATCATCATGCAAATATAATGAATAAAATCTCAACTTCGCGAGGTTGAGTTTTTCTATGTGCCGACCTTATCACACTCTAAACGGATTCGGATGCCCTGAATGTACATTTTCAATAATCTGGCGTTCTTTTTCAGTAAAAGTCTTGATAAAGGTCTCGGCCGATTTTAACGGTTTCATCGCACTAAAACCATCTTGAATGAAATCATACATCAATTCGAAGTGATATTTTTGGGCAATACCTTTACACATTTTAAAAGCAGTAAACATCATAAATGAACGCATGTATTTATCGAGTGCTGCACCTAAATCGTCAAGAAGAGCAAGTTGCTGGTAACGAGTTTCGGCCTGATCAAGCTTGATTAAGGTTAAACGCATAATTTCATCAGTGAGTACTGTATCTGCCGGATAGTCCTCAAGAAGTTGCATTGCTACTTGCTCATCAAGTTGGGTTGCAAGTACAGCCAAACTTACCGATTTAGTACCCGTTTTAATTGCATTTTCAGGTAAGACTTTTTCTGCTTTATGCGCATATTTCAATAGGCGTTCAATTTGAGCTGCAAGAGCATCAAACTCTGGGCCACCATATAAACGATTTAAAAAGTACTCTGACATGAGCTTGTGCGCTGGCAAATTAAAAAAGTCATGATGCGTATCTTTCATCCGCTCTTTTAGCCATGTTTGTACATCTTGCAAACGCTGGGCAAGCACTGGATTATCGTGATAATTAAACGTTTTATATTGTTGTAAAAGATCATCAAAAGCAGCGAGTTTAGACATTTAAGGCTCTAATATTGGGCTATTTGCAAAAAATCATAAAAGGCATTGTAACCTTGTACTATGGCGAGTAGATGTAAAAAAAATGATTCATGCGTCAATTTTTAAACAGAATTTTGTCGCAATGACATAATTTGTATAGCAATTCATCATTTAACCGCATAAGTTAAAGATCATCGAAATTAAACAATAAAAGATTAGAGCCGTGGACTATGAGTGAACAACAACCAAAATTTGAGATTCGTGATGAGGAACAGCTTTCAGTCGATTTGATTGAAGCACAATATGCGTTAAAAGAAAGTCGGGGAAAACCTAACGCTAAAAGCACACTCATTTTAATGAGTGGTATTGAACTGGCTGGAAAAGGCGAGGCTGTTAAGCAACTTCGTGAGTGGTTAGACCCTAGATATTTACGAGTCAAAGCAGATGCGCCTCGTGTGCTGACAGATACAGAAGCATTTTGGCAATCTTATTCGGAGTTTATTCCGACTGAAGGACAAATTGTGGTGATGTTCGGCAACTGGTATAGCGATTTGCTCGTCACCGCAACGCATGTTTCCGAGCCTTTAGATGATTCGCGTTTTGATGAATACGTTGAAAATATGCGGGCATTTGAGCAAGATTTAAAAAATAACTATGTCGATGTGGTTAAAGTCTGGTTCGATCTATCATGGAAATCGCTGCAAAAACGTTTAGATAAAATAGATCCATCTGAACAACATTGGCATAAGCTCCACGGCCTAGACTGGCGTAATAAAAAACAATATGACACTTTGCAAAAGTTACGCCGTCGTTTTACCGATGATTGGTACATTATTGATGGCGAAGATGAAAAGCAGCGTGATCAGTTTTTCGCTCAATACCTTTTACAACACATGCGTCAACTTCCAGAGCATGAAACTGAAGTTAAAGGAAAATGGCAGCAAGCTAAAATTCCAGAGAGTTTATTAAAACCTTCTAATGAACCACTTGAAAAAGCTGAATATAAAAAAGAGCTCGATAAACTGAGTAAAAAAATTGCCGATGCCATGCGTTTTGATAAACGCAATGTCGTCATTGCTTTTGAAGGCATGGATGCTGCTGGTAAAGGTGGGGCCATTAAGAGAATCGTTAAAAACTTAGACCCGCGTGAATATGATATTCATTGTATTGGTGCACCTGAACGCTTTGAAGCTCGACATCCTTACTTATGGCGTTTTTGGAACCGCATTAATGAAGCTGAAAAAATCACGATTTTTGATCGGACCTGGTATGGACGTGTGCTTGTTGAACGTGTCGAAGGTTTTGCTTCACCTTTAGAATGGCAGCGTGCCTATGATGAAATAAACCGCTTTGAAAAAGATTTATTTGATAGTCAAACGATTGTAGTAAAAATTTGGCTAGCGATTAGTAAAGATGAGCAAGAGCAGCGTTTTAAGGCCAGAGAAGAAACGCCGCATAAACGTTTTAAAATCACTGCGGAAGATTGGCGTAATCGTGATAAGTGGGACGATTATTTAAAAGCAGCAGCCGATATGTTTGAGCGAACCAGTACTGAATATGCACCGTGGTATATCGTCGCAACTGATGATAAATATACGGCACGTCTGGAAGTGTTGAAGGCCATTCTAAAACAGCTGAGAGCAGACTAAGCTCTCAGCTACAAGGCAAACATTAATTTACAATGGTGCTACGGCTTTTTTGCTGAATACGTTTTGCAAGGTTATAACTGTCATTCAGATGAGTTTCTGCTATTTTTTTCATCATGAAATAGCCTAAACTTGCTGCTACAATTTGTCCGCCTAGCGGTATAAATTTAGTCACCTGTTTTGTTACGATTTTGCCTAAAAAGCCGTTAAATGTTTTTTTAACGGTCGTGCGTGCGACTACAAAACCTGAAAATTCAAAACCGCGTTTACGTAACTCATCCCAGTGAATAGTTTTAGTTTTTGGGTCGTAAACGCTCACGTGCTCAGGTGCTAAACCGAAACGGGAATTGATATCTGGAATCAGGTGCGACAAAATTCCCAAATCTACCGCCACGTCAAAAAAAGGAATCGGTACAATTGCCGCTCCGGCTGAGACGTAAGCTCTTTTTTTGATGAGATCATGGCACTCATCGCGAATTTGTTCCAGATTTAGGCTAGGATCAATATAGTCAGGAATCTTGTCAATTTTCATAATGTCTACCTGTATAAGTTCTTGATGGCGTCATTCAAACCAAGTGTAAGTGACACCTTAAGTTAAATTATGCTGTGTTTAAACCAACGTGACATAGTCAGATTCAGTTGTATAGTAATGAATGTTTATGATTTTGTGCATAAATTATGCAAGCAGGAAATGAAATAAATGGGGATCCATGTTATTCAAAGTCAACGTATTGATGTGTTGTTGCAAGGTGTATTGGCGTCTACATCTCAAGCTTCAACGCATCCATTACAGGTTTTGAAAACCCAACATTTTATTGTTCCAAGTCCTGCGGTCGAGCAGTGGCTGATACAAAAACTTGCAGAACAACAAGGCATGAGTGCCAATTACCAGTTTCACCAACGGGTACGAGGTTTCCAATGGTTTGCCTATCAGCAAGTTTTAACTGCGCATAAAGAACAGGTCCGTAAAGCGAACATCCCGCGTTTGATTTTTAAATGGCGGGTGCATCAGGCTCTACACGAATTTATTCAACCTGACACGATGAGCATCGATACGTCGCATCCTTTACATTCTATTGTTCAGCGTATTTATGACAGTGCAGATCGACTCGAACAAGGCATAGATAAACAATTAAAAAAACAAAAAATGCTGTATTGGGTCGCTGAGCAGGTTGCCGATCTATTTAGCAACTATATGATTTATCGTGGACAGTGCCAGCGTGGTTGTGAAAATAGTTGTACCTGTCCGGAAAACTGGTTGTCTGCTTGGGGACAGGGCCGAGCACTCGATATTGAAAAATATATTGTGCAGAAAGATGAAGAAGTGACTGCTTTTGCATTACATCAAACTGAGGAGCTAGAGCGTTGGCAGCGTTGGTTGTGGCAGCAACATTTTCATGATGATTTTGTGCAAATGCAGCAAATTGATGCATTGTTTTGGCAAGAGTTAGATCATCCGGACCGCAGTAAGCGTGCTATTTCAAGATTACCTAATCAGGTGATGATCTTTACGTTATTAGATTTGCCGCCAAGCCAGTTACAGTTCTTGCGCCGTTTAGGCCAATACATTGATGTACTGATTTTGCACTATAACCCTTCACAAGAATATTGGGCCGATAGTGTCGATCCACTCTGGAAACAGCGTTATGACTTAGGGGTAAAAGAGCGTTTTATTGCGAAAAATCCAAAGGCTACTGATGCTGAAATTAGTGATTTCTTTAATAAATTTACACTCAACTTTAATGCTGAAGCGCGTGAGTCCAGACATCCGCTTTTAACCCGATTGGGTAAACAAGCCCGCGATCACTTTTCTTTATTATCGAATTTATCTACAGGTGAAGAAGGTAAGTGGGTTGATGCTTTTGTGGATGATTTTCCTGAAAGTCTGCTTGGTAAAGTTCAGTCAGATATTTTACATTTGGTAGAACCGCAAGCGAAACAATATGAGCTTGCTTCCGATGATGACTCTATTCAGATTCATGTTTGTCATTCGACTCTACGTCAACTTGAAGTATTAAAAGAGCAATTAATCTGTTGGTTGGCTAAACCGCATGAACAGCCGCGCCGTCCAAACGATATTTTAGTTCTAGTTCCTAATTTGGCCGACATAGAGCCTTTAATTCGAAGTGTATTTCCTGCTACTGCCACTGAGCAGGGTGTGCATTTGCCAGTAAAGATTGCAGGTGTTGCATCACTTGATGCACTTAATGCTTGGCGTGCAGTAATTGGGCGTATTCAACTGATGCAGGGCCGTTTTAGTTTTGATGATTTTGCTGATTGGTTAAGCTTGCATGCGACCCAGCAACGTTACGAACTTGAGTATGTTCAGGTTGAGCGGATTTTAAATTTGCTTGCTGATGCGGGCTTTAAACGAGGGCTTGATGCAGAGCATCTCAAGCGCAGTTTGTGTGACGGTGATGATGATTATCGATATAGCTTTAAATTTGCCTTAGAGCGATTGGCTCTCGGCATTGCCGTGCCTGTACATGCGACGTTTAATCAGGTGTTGAGTTATGCCAAAGTTCAACCGAGCGATTTCGAGTTGGTGGGTACACTCATTCAGATTTATCAGGATTTGAACGAGCGCCGTGATTGGCTGACTCTGCATGAACAAGGAAAAGTCTATACGGTTGAATATTGGCTTCAGGTACTAGGCAAAGATATTGTTGAATTTGAGCAGGTTGGTGTTGCTGCTCTAAAAGCTGTGCGTGAAATTGTTAAAAAACAAGAACGAATGTTGACGCTCGCAAGCTATTACGCCGAGACAGAAACAGGAACTTTGCGCAAAATTACCTTGCCTCTGCCTTATATTATTGAAGAAATTCAACGGACATTAGAAAGCCAAAGTGCACAAGCTGAACCGACAGGGCAAATTACCTTTGCCCAAATTGGACACATTCGACCGTTACCTTATCGTTTAATGGTCATGCTAAATCTTGATGCAGGACAATTTCCAAACCGCGATACCCATGTTCCATTTGATTTGATGGATGCACTGCGTCAACAGTTAGGCGATCGCTCTCGACTTGAAGATGATCAAGGTGCTTTTTTAGATGCTTTATTATTAGCCCAAGATAATTTATGGCTGTTTTATAACGGCTTTGATGTGAACGATGGCGAGGTACGCGAACCTTCCAGTATTCTTCAAGAGTTCCGTGAACATCTTGCCTTGATTGTGAAAGCTGAAGATAGTGAACCTGAAAATATAGTTGTTGAAGGGATTGAAATTCCATCACAGTTAAAGCAACTCTATCACTTACATGATTTACAGCCCTTTGATCCGAAAGGTTTTACTCTAGAAAAAAGTGTTACCCGTTATCAAGATCACTGGTTTAAGGTCGCTTCACAAATTCAGCAAGTTTCAGGAAGTCGCCAACCTTGGGCGAATACGACCTATCCGCTACAAATACCTGACATACTGGTTTTAGAAAGCCAGCAGTGGATACAGGATGTGACATTCCCTGCACGATTATATTTGAAAACTTTAGGGGTAGAAAACTTAGGAAGCGTCGGAGTACTCGACCAAAATGAACCTTTATTATTAGATGGTTTAGGGCGCTATGCGATTCGACATTTTTTACAACAATCTGAACAGCAAGCACAACCTGAAGTATTAATTGATCAGTTGCCTGTCGGTAAAGTCAAATATAGCGCATGGCAACAAGGTGTTTTTGAGCAAGAATGTTTACTTGAACGCCTTCACCATTATGCACCAGCAGTGACACAAACAACTCAGCGTATTTGGCGAATTGCTAAACAGCTTCATATGAATATTACGGTTCCGAAGTCTGAAACTCGGGACTGGGTGAGTATGGAACCTTCAAGCGCTCGCGCAAAAAGACGTGCTAAAGTCTGGTTAGAATATCTGCTCTGGTTAGCTTATTTGAATGAGGGTAGTGCAGGAGCTGAAAAGCGCCGTATTGTGGTTTTTAGCGATCAAACTGTGATTTGTAGTGGGATTAGTTCTGAGCAAGCTCGGCAATATTTACAACCATGGTTTAAAATCTGGCGCCATGCACAGCAACAACCATTGGTTTTACCAGCAGCCTTATTATTAAAGCCATTAGAAAAAGCTAAAGCATATCAGTGGGAAACAACAAATCAGACAGAAAAAGCAAAACTGGATGAGAAGAGCTATGCTGAGCTGCTAAAATACTGGAATGAAACAGGGTCATTTACCACGATGGATATGACTCAAAATGAAGCTTGTAAGTTGCATCAAGACTGGAGCTTTATTTTGCAAGAACAAGATGCGCAAGCTTTGCTTCAACATGCTTGTGATGAGTTTGCGTATGATTTGTATCATCCGGTTTTTCAATTTCAACATTCGGAGTAAGGCATGAACTCAAGAGTACAGGTGTCTTATCAACCTATTATTGATATTGAATTTAGTGGTTTACACTTAATTGAAGCTTCGGCTGGTACAGGAAAAACCTATACCTTATCCAGTTTGATGGTCCGTATCTTTCTTGAAAAATACTTGCCTAGACAAGTGATTGCGACCACGTTTACCCGTGCTGCTGCTGCCGAGTTAAAAAGCCGTATTCGTGCACGTTTGGTTGAAACGTACCGTTATTTAGATGCCAAGCGTAGTTTTACAGAACAAGAATTACTTACGCAGGCAGAGCAAGAACCTGATTTATTACTCCAGCATATTCTAAAGCATTTTGCGACGCGTATTGCCTATGCGTGTGAACGTTTGAAATTGGTTATAGATCAATTAGACGAGTTATTTGTCGGGACACTCGATAGCTTTAGTCAAAAACTATTACGTGAGTTTGCTTTTGAGAGCGGCAAAATTGAACGCGCTCAAATTACGGATGATGCTAAAACTTATAGTCGGCAACTGATCCATGATGTACTGCGTGAATGGATACAGTCTCAACCTCAGACTGTGATTGATGCGTTGTATTTGGCAGGTGAGCTTAAGAGTGTCGACAGTTTTGTCAAACTCGTTGAAGACTCACTGAATTTTAGTTCGGCTCATTTTAAGCTTCCCGAAAAACCAACCATTCAATTTGAACAGCTTGCTCAGCTCAAACAATTAGCGACAGAAATTGATATCAGCCTTTTAGAAGCATATTACTTGCTTGATGGCGAGCACTATAAACATGTGAGCGGAACAGTATTTAGAAATGGGGCATTTAATAAACTATTTAGTGAATGTTTACCGCAGCTACTACAAGTTCTAAAGCAAAGCGACATTATTTTAGTTTTTGACTGGTCATTAGCCGCACAAAGAGAACTTATTTTTAAGTTTTTAGGTCAACTTGCCGATCAAAAAGTTTTCAAAAAATGCCCTGCTGAAATTTCAGATGGTTTCTATCAGCATCCTTGTATTCAGCAAATTCAGAAGCTGTTTGGTATGCTGAAAAACTACGCCGAGCAGTTCGACCAGCTTCATATTTATTTAAAAGCTTATTTATGTGTAGAGGTTAAAAAACGTTTACCACAGGTTTTGCAAAATAAAGGTGAAACTACTTTTTCTCAGCAAATTCGTACACTTTCAGAAGCTTTAAAAGGTGAGCAGGGGCAACGTTTTGCTGTATTTGTTCAAGCGCGTTATCCCTTAATTTTGGTCGATGAATTTCAGGATACCAACCAAGATCAAGACGACATGTTGGCGAGTATTTGGCGCCATCCAGAGCGCTACCAAAAAGGCTGCATGATTATGGTGGGGGACCGTAAACAGGCGATTTACGGCTTCCGTGGTGGGGATATGCTCACCTTCTTAAATGCCTATAAAGATATTCAAGCCAAACATGGCCGCGAATATAAGTTAATTCATAACCATCGCTCCGTTGCAGATCTGGTTGATGTGGTTGACGCCTTATTTCAACGACAAATCGACTTTGGTGAAGAAGTTCAATATGACCCAATTCGAGCAGGCACTCGGCCTCATCCTGTACTGATTGAGCAGAACAATCATAATCCTCACCCTTTGCGCTGGTTAATGCTCAAAGATAAAGAAACAGAGGCTCAGCAAGTTGCTTGGAAGATTCGAGATCTACTTAACCAATCACATGCTGGACAACTATATTTTCAAAAAGATGCTCAGACTCAAACCTTAAACGAAGATGATATTGCGGTATTGTCTCGTAATCATGATGGGCTAGATAAAGTTCAATTTGAGCTAGAACGTTTAGGAATTCGGATTAATAGACCATCAAAACGAAGTGTTTTCGATTGTACGATTGCTCAAGACGTGGGGGCTTTGCTGACCGCCATACTTCATCCTTACGATGAGGCAAAAGTGAAGCGAGCTTTGATTAGCCGTCTATTTGCCATGGATTTAAAACAACTCTTGCAACTTGAGCAGACAGCCGAAGGGTTAAGCCAGTTTATGACTGGTTTTGACACGATTAGAGAGTTGTGGTCCGCTCAAGGCTTTTTAGTGGCATGGCAACAATGCCTCATCCAGTTTGATATATGGCAAAATTTGGTTGCAGCTCAAAGTAAAGATAATGAACGGGTTGTGGTGAACTTGCGTCATTTAACTGAAATTTTGAGTCAGCACAGTGAGAAGTACTCAGGCGCGCAAAACCTCTATCACTGGTATCTCAAACAGTTGCGTTCTCCTCTTGACCGTGATTGGGAGTTAGAGCGTAAATTGTCGAGTGAAGCTGGTGTTCAGCTCATGACAATTCACCAGTCAAAAGGGCTGGAATTTAAGATTGTATTTTTATTAGGTGCAGACAAGCCCTTTCGAGAAAATAATAAAACACTCAATTTTTCGACTCAAGACATTGTCACACCGGACTCAAACCAGACTTTGACTCAACGTGTCGTTGCGATTGCTGACAAGACTTATTTGAATGAAATTGAACTTAAGCAGCACGAAGAACGAGCGCTCGCTGAACAGAATCGACTTTGGTATGTCGCTTTAACGCGAGCAAGCCACCGCGTCTATGCTGTTCTACAAGATCTTGATGGCAAGTCAGTATCAGGTCTCGCTTTTTGGAAAAATAGAGCTGAACCTTTTCAACACCGTTGCTGTACGGATGAAATGGTTTTAGAACAGATTCCACAAGCAATTCATTTAACCAAGCAAACCAGTGTTATTGAAATACAAGCACAACGATTCCCTGAACAACGTTTTTATTCGAGAGGGAAAACCAGTTTCAGTTACTTGGCACAGCATTTAAAACATAAGACTGGCACGGATTTATTGGCCAGCCAGAGCAATGATGCTGTATTAGCAGAAGATGAGTTAGACTTAATTAACACTGCTGAAGCAATCAGTGCTCAGCCGATTGACTGGATAAAGAATAACTTTCCTAGAGGAACGCTTGCCGGTAATTTCTTGCATGAAATCTTTGAGCACATCGATTTTCAATGTTCAGATGACTGGGTCATAGAAATACGTCGTCGTTTTAAAAATGACTATAGTAGCCTTTGGCAAGATTTATTGAATAAATATAACGAGAGTTTCCCAGACCAAGAGGACGCCGAGAATCTGCTTTACCAGTCAGTTGCAGAGTGGTTAAAAGATATTTTGCGAACACCGCTTTATCAAGGTTTCCGGCTAAATCAACTTCAACAAGAACAGTATTTGTCAGAGTTTCCTTTTTATTTGGCACTGTCAGATCGGGTTCTAGCGATGACACGTATTCAGCAGCTTTTCGCTGAGTATGGGTTGAATATGCCGGAATTACTTGAGGCTCGTTCTGCACGCTATTTAAATGGTTCGATAGACTTGGTTTATTTTGATGGGCAGCGTTATCACATTGCCGATTATAAAAGTAATTACTTAGGTGATGATCTTGCAGACTATCGTAGTGATAGCATTGCCCAAAGCATGTCTTTAGCAAGTTATTGGCTACAAGCAGGTTTATATCTCGTTGCATTACATCGCTATTTGCAAGTCAAAATGCAGGATTACCAGATTGAGCAACATTTGGGTGGGGCAACTTATCTTTATTTACGTGGTATGAATGGTGAAGCGGAGCAGGGGTATTATTACTGGCAACCTAGCGTCGAGTTTATCCTTCGTCTTGATGCCATTTTGGGGTATTTTGCTGAGGATAAAATAGCATGAAAAATGCTGATAAAAAGCGTAAATTGAAGATTAACAAATACTTGACATGTGGATAAGCCTGTCTATAACCATGTGGACAAGCGTGTGGAAAACTAGGTGGATAAGTGTGTGGACAATCTAAACAGCCCTGAACAAGCCGATTTAAGTTGGTTAACAACGTGGAGTAACTTCTTAAATCAGGCTCCATTTACTGAACAATCGCAAGTACCAGAAGCCACTTCTTACTTGCAGCAGCTTATTGAAGCGAGCTTACAAGGCGATAGCTGTATCGATGTCAGTTCAGAGCAAATTGCAGCACTTGGTCAGCTTGCTATATCTGCCGATCAAGCAACCTTAAAAGTTGCGCCGTGTGTCTACGATGAGCAGGGGTTGGCATTATACCGATATTGGCACCTAGAGCAACGACTTGCAGAACAAATTTGTCGATTAAAGCAACAATTAATTCAACCTGTCTCTTGTGATGACTATTTAGACCTGCTTACCGATCCTCATCAACAGGCAGCTTTACAAATGGTTGCTCGGCAGAGCCTGAGTATTATTACCGGTGGGCCGGGTACAGGTAAGACTTATACGCTGGCACGTATTATTGCTGTACTTAGCCAAGCAATTCCACATATTCGTGTAGCGATGGCTGCTCCAACAGGTAAAGCAGCACAGCGAATGCAAGAAGCTTTACAGAACTCGTTTAATGATCCTAAATTGCTTGAGTCCGGATTAGTTAGTGAAGAGCTCAGAAATCAGGGAACACAAACGATTCACCGTTTGTTGGGGATGGGACATAGCCAGACACCACGGTTTAATCAAAAACAGCCTTTGCCTTATGATGTGATTGTCGTCGATGAAGCTTCCATGCTGGATCTAAATCTGGCTACTCTTCTATTCGAAGCAGTGCCTGAGTCTTGTCGAATTATTTTATTAGGAGATGCAAATCAGCTTGCTTCTGTCGATGTTGGCGCGGTTCTTGCAGATTTGCAGCAAATACAGGCGTTGGCTGATAACCGAGTACAATTACAAACCAGTCGTCGTTTTGCTGAAGGTGCATTGATTGGACAAGTGGCTAAATTTATTCAGGCACAAACCTATCAACAGGATCATGCAGCTGTTTTGCAGCAGTTTGAAATTGATATTGTTGAGGTTTCAGAATTAAAGCCTATAGTTTTACAAAGTGACATGCCAGATGTGGTTCAGCTTGAGTATTTACCAGAAGGGAATCTATTAGACCTAGATACCTATTATCAAAAGCTAATGCTCGGTTTTCAAGGGTATGTACAGAGTCTAAAAAATTATTTAAAAGAAGAGCGCTCGATTGAACAAGTCCAAAATGTAGTAAAAGCATTTGATGACTACCGAATTTTAACCGCGGTTCGTCATGGTCCGTTTGGATTGCAGCAGTTAAACCAATATGCGCAGCGTTGGTTGCAACAGCAACTTTCAATAGTGACAGCAGGGGGATGGTATGTTGGTCGTCCTGTAATGATGACTTATAACGATTATCAGCTCGGTATTTCAAATGGCGATATTGGTTTGTGCTTTGAGCACAGAACTCAGCCACAGCAGTTTGAAGTATATTTTCCAAGTTTGAATAAATGGGTCGCTGCAAATCGATTACCTAAAAGTATTCAAAGTGCATTCGCTTTAACGATTCATAAATCGCAAGGGTCTGAATTTACACACACTGCTGTCGTTTTAGATCAGACTGCCAAGAACTTATTAAGCCAAGAACTTATTTACACTGCGATTACACGAGCTAAGAAGGTAGTCAGTCTTTTAGTGCATCAAGAGGCTTTATTACAAGCATTTACAGTTCGTACTACACGAAAAAGCGGTTTAGTTCAAAAAGTTAATCGGTTAGTTCGTTAAGACAAACTTAATATTTTTATCCTTGTAAGAAAAAGCTTACATAGATTCGAGATATTTGCTGCTAGAGTACACCCCGTGTTTTTGAGATTATAAACGCACAACGAGCTTGGCACGGAATGTCGGGCAAAATCGCACAATAATAATAACTTAAGTCGAGAGACTGCGAACTTACAATGAAGTAGGTGTATAAAGAGGAAACTTACAGCCGCTAAGCCTTGTAGTTTTGGGAGAGACTACAGGGCTTTTTTATATTCTACTTTTCACCATGTTTCAAAAAGCATTCGAACATTTCGTTTTTAACACTATCTTCACTCTGTTTTTGTCTAAAGATTTAAATCAATAATATCAATATATTTATCTATAATATGATCTCAAAATAGGCATTTTTCCTGTGAATTGTTAAGTTATATGTTATACAGAACTGTACGTTAAAGGTAAAAATGGCTATTTACCAAATATTATACAGACCTGTACGTTTTCACTTACATGATGATAAGAAAAATACTACTTTTCTTCATAATTGGATATGTCACAATACATCACATAAGGAAATAGAAACAAAAACATCGGAAGTGAGTTAAAACAACAAGAAGGATGTGACTAGCATCTCACCAACGACAATAAAAACAGCAATAACACGATAAACAAAAACTACAGCGCAAAAAACCCAAGCATTTC
Source organism: Acinetobacter sp. BEC1-S18-ESBL-01 (assembly GCF_014169935.1). Lineage (NCBI taxonomy): Bacteria > Pseudomonadati > Pseudomonadota > Gammaproteobacteria > Moraxellales > Moraxellaceae > Acinetobacter > Acinetobacter sp. BEC1-S18-ESBL-01. Next base: position 3,534,099 of record NZ_AP022302.1, on the reverse strand, counting down.
TGCTTGGGTTTTTTATTTGTTTCTACACTAAGTCAGTTTCATGAGAATCACTACCAAATAACGAACGGCGTTGATCTCTCGGTATACGTGGACATTGAGTTGAGATTTGATAGAGCACTTTAGCTAAAGCAGGTAGGTGAGTACCCACTACAGATTTACCAGTTGTTAATAAGGAAACACTGATATCTCTTTCAGGGTCGGCCCAACATAAAATGTTAGAGAATCCTAAATGACCAAATGCTTGTCCTGTCATTGGGCCAAAAAGACCTACAGGATTGCTACCTAACATTGGTCCTAAAGCATAGCGCATTGGAATTAACAAAGTACGGTCAATGTTAACGCCTGTGGTTGGCAGTGTTGCTCTGAAAATTGTTTTCTCACTAAAGATTTGCTGACCGCCATAGCTTCCACCACTTAAAAGCATTTCAAAGAAGCGGCCAGCTTGTTCTGCACTGGTATAGATGTTTCCAGCTGGGCAAATGGTGTCCATAAAACGACTATCGTTAGTCACGTCAACTGCAAGTTGTAAACCGCCACCTAACACATGATTCAGGTAGTGATCGGTACCAAGGCGAGGGTGCAGACCTGTTGCACAGTTTAAGGCGACTTCTGAACGGTATTCTGGTTTTAAGCCATAATTGAAATAAGGCATCCCCATTGGTTTTTCGATAGTTTGATGTACAAATTCACGTAAATCCTGCCCAGTCACCCGTTCAATGACTTCTCCTAAAATATAACCTGCCGTAACAGCATGATAGGCAAGGTGATTGCCAGCAGGAGACACAGGTCGGGCAGCATATAAACGTTTTAAAATTTCTTCTTTATCAAATAATAAATCTGGTGTGACATCGCCATCAATATAAGGAATGCCGCCACGATGTGCTAATAAATGAAAGATCGTTGCACGACGCTTACCATTTACCCCATATTCAGGAACATAATAGCTCACGGGATCAAGCAAGTTGATTTCGCCTTTTTCATCTAATAGATGAATCAACATGGCTGTAATCATCTTTGATGCTGAAAATAGGCAAACAGGTGTGTCAGGTGTTGCAATCAGGGCATTTTCTTGAAGGCCTGCTGGAGAGTTCCCTTGAGCATATCCAATGCTTCGATTGAGTAAAATTTTACCTTGTCTGCGTAAACAAAAGGTAATGAGTGGATAGTTTCCGGTTTTATATAGTCCTTCTATACTGTTCCAGATTTTTTGAATCTGGCGCTCAGTCATTCCACCCTGTTCAGCAGCAACTTCATCTTTTTGTCGAATGACTTGCTCAATATTGTCCGGTACTGGACAAGTGTTGGTTGAAAAAATTTTCACACGTCCCTCGCGCTTCTTTCTTTTTATTCGAGGCTAGTGTGCAGGGTTAAAGTCTTCATGTCAGTGTCTAAAATGACAAGTTACTGAAAACTATTTTGCAATCCACCTATAGATACCTTAAAATAGGCGACTTGCTGTAGTGATGCACGGCAGTCAGTTGCATCAACTGATTCATATCGTTTACTTTTTTAAGCATCTCGGAGAAATCGAATGGCTTTAACTAATGCAGACCGCGCAGAGATCATTGCTAAATTTGCTCGCGCTGAAAATGACACTGGTTCACCAGAAGTACAAGTAGCTTTATTGACTGCTCAAATCAATGATTTACAAGGTCACTTCAAAGCTCACAAACACGACCACCACAGCCGTCGTGGTTTGATCCGTATGGTTAACCAACGTCGTAAATTGCTCGACTACTTAAATGGTAAAGACCACGGTCGTTACACTGCTTTGATCGGTGCTTTAGGTTTACGTCGTTAATTCGATTTTTACTTTGTTTTCGCTATTTCGCATGTCGCAATGCTTTATCGCTGAAAAGAGAGTTTCACTTAATGTTAGGTTAAGTGATTTTTAGAAGGGGCGCTTGTGCGCTCCTTCTTTGCGTTTAACTTATTTTAAATAATTGATCTAGTGTGATGGCTTCTAAGCTTTGTCATTTATCTACCAATCGGTGTAGTCTGAATGCCAAACCTTAGGGGTCTCACTAGAATAAAATTAGGAAAATACAATACATGTCAATGTTTAATATCGTTCGTAAAGAATTCCAATTCGGTCAACATCAAGTCGTTTTAGAAACGGGTCGCGTTGCACGTCAAGCAAACACAGTTTTAATCACTATGGGTGGCGTAACTGTTTTAGTTGCAGTTGTTGCTCAGCCTAAAGCAAAAGCGGGTCAAGACTTCTTCCCGTTAACAGTGAACTATCAAGAAAAACAATATGCAGCTGGTCGTATCCCTGGTGGTTACGGTAAGCGTGAAGGTCGTGCTTCTGAAGCTGAAACTTTAATTTCACGTCTTATTGACCGTCCAATTCGTCCGTTGTTCCCAGAAGGTTACTTCAACGAAATCCAAGTAACAGCAACAGTTGTTTCTTCTGACAAAACTATGGATGCTGACATTGCAGCAATGCTTGGTACATCAGCAGCATTATCTATTGCTGGTACTCCTTTCCGTGGTCCAATTGGTGGTGCACGTGTTGGTTTAATCAACGGTGAATATGTTCTTAACCCGAACTTCGAACAGTTGAAAGAAAGTGACCTTGACCTTGTGGTTGCAGGTACAGAATCTGCTGTATTGATGGTTGAATCTGAAGCGAAAGAACTTTCAGAAGACCAAATGCTTGGTGCTGTTCTTTTCGGTCATGACGAAATGCAAATCGCAATTCAAGCGATTAAAGAATTTGCTGCCGCTGCTGGTGCTGTTGAGTCAACTTGGGTTGCTCCAACTAAAAACGAAGCTCTTCTTGAGCAATTAAAAGCAGCTTTCGAAGCGAAAATCTCTGAAGCATATACAATTGCGGTTAAACAAGATCGTTATGCAGCACTTGATGCACTTTATGCAGAAGCTGTAGCTCAGTTCGTTCCAGAAAATGACGAAACTGGTATTGCTGATGAAGTAAACGAATTATTCGAAGACCTTAAATACCGTACAGTACGTGACAACATCTTGTCAGGTAAGCCACGTATCGATGGTCGTGATACTAAAACTGTTCGTGCTATCGACGTTCAAGTTGGCGTATTAGATCGTGCACACGGTTCTGCATTGTTTACACGTGGTGAAACTCAGGCGTTGGTAACAACAACTTTGGGTAATACTCGTGATGCGTTAATGGTTGATACCCTTGCTGGTACTAAAACTGACAACTTCATGTTGCACTATAACTTCCCTGCATACTCTGTAGGTGAAACAGGCCGTGAATCTGGTCCTAAGCGTCGTGAAATTGGTCACGGTCGTTTAGCACGTCGTGGTGTTCAAGCAGTTCTTCCTGCTGCTGACCGCTTCCCGTATGTAATTCGTATTGTATCTGACATTACTGAATCTAACGGTTCATCTTCAATGGCTTCTGTATGTGGTGCTTCATTATCACTTATGGATGCAGGTGTTCCGCTTAAAGCACCAGTTGCTGGTATCGCAATGGGCTTAGTGAAAGAAGGCGAGCGTTTCGCAGTACTTTCTGACATCTTGGGTGATGAAGATCACTTAGGTGATATGGACTTTAAAGTAGCAGGTTCTGCAAACGGTATTACTGCGCTTCAAATGGACATCAAGATTGAAGGTATTACTGAAGAAATCATGGAAGTTGCATTAAACCAAGCATTTGCTGGTCGTATGCACATCCTAAACGAAATGAATAAAGTCATTTCACGTGCTCGTGCTGAAATCAGTGCTCATGCACCGACGTTTGAAGTGATTAACATTAACCCAGACAAGATCCGTGATGTTATTGGTAAAGGCGGCGCAACTATCCGTCAAATTACTGAAGAAACTAAAGCTGCAATTGATATCGAAGACAATGGTACAGTTCGCGTATTTGGTGAAACTAAAGCTGCTGCTAAAGCTGCAATTGCTAAGATTCAAGCAATTACTGCTGAAGTTGAACCAGGTAAGATCTATGACGGTAAAGTAATCCGTATCGTAGAATTCGGTGCGTTTGTAAATATCATGCCGGGTACTGATGGTCTTCTTCACATTTCGCAAATTTCAAATGAACGTATTGCGAACGTAACTGATGTTCTTAAAGAAGGTCAGGAAGTGAAAGTACAAGTTGCTGATGTTGATAATCGTGGTCGTATCAAATTGACTATGAAAGACATTGAACAAGCATAATTGTTCTGGTGACATGAAAAAGTCCGCTTGATGCGGACTTTTTTTATGGCATGATGCAAGTAATACAAAAACAGATCATTGTGGTATGCAGGTTTATTACTTTTATCGCCATCAAGCTGATGGTTATGTCTTTTTAAGCCGTGAACAGCATCATGAACACATTCTAGAGTTTTTCTGGGTTGATAGTGTCAGAGCTGATGTGGTGAACCATAACGAAGAATGGCAACAAAAGATTCAGCAGCTTTCAGGCGTGGTTATTAATGAATTTCATATGCGAGATATTGCCAATATTGAGCATCCTTGTGCATTTGATACGCTTGAAGAATATGACCTGCTTATTTTTAGAAAGCTCGTTACACCTGATGATGAAATTAAAAATGGGGAATCCCATGAGAGTGTATTTGGCCTAGCAACCACGCCGATTAGCTTTATTTTTACTCCTAAAGTTCTGATTAGTGTTCGTGAGCAGGGCAATAAGTCGATTGAAAACTATATTCAACGTCTCGAAAATATTTTATGTAAAACTTTGGAAGAACAAAATAAAACCCGTAAGCTTCCTAATTCACCTGTAGATTTATGTTTACGACTGCTCAATAGTATGGTGGATGGCTACCTTGATATCCGTTCACCTTTGACTAGAAGGGTTGAGCATTGGCAACAGCAATTGCTGCAAGGTAATCGCCGTTTTAAACAATGGCATCAGCTGTTTCATGAAAACATGGCCTTTCAACAGGTTGAAAATTTATGCGAAGAGCAAATCGAAACCTTACAAGAGTTTCGAGATGAAATTGTAGAAAACTATCATCATGTTATTGGTGAGAAGACGCATAGTTCTCAAGATCTTCTGTTAGTTCGTTTGAATGATTTGATGAGTCATGTCGAACGTATTCAAAAACATACTTTACGTTTACGTAGCGCTATTCAGTCGGCGATTGATTTGCATTTCTCGGCAATTGCAAACCAGACCAATGAAAATATGCGTATTCTTGCCATTATTACTGCCGTATTTGCACCGCTTACGCTTTTAACGGGTATTTACGGAATGAACTTTGAGTTTATTCCAGGACTTAAATCACCAGTAGGTTTCTGGATTATGCTGGGTGTCATGCTGCTAAGTACGATTTTCTTGCTTTATTACTTCTATCGACAACATTTGGTGGGGCGCGGTGAAAAAAGTGTGATTGATTTACTGGCTCAACAGCATCGCCAAGATCGGATGAATTTGTTTTGGTTTTTGGAGTATGAACCGATTAAGCAGACATTGAAGGAAGTGGAAAAGATTACTCGGTTGAAATAATTCTTCAATTTTTATTGAATTTTTTCCAAATTTGCTTGAGCTAAGCCTCATCCACAACCTGCCCATAATTTAGAAATTATTGTTTTTGCAAAGTAATATTTTAAATGAAAGTAGTGAACAGGTTTTGTGGATGACAATGGTTTTGGTTACTTTTGCCAAAACAAAAGTAACGTAATTAACTGATGAAATAGATAGGGAGTGCCAGTAGGACCCCGTCGTGACTATCTAATCTAATGAAAATGCTTCAACTGTTTTCTAAGTTGTTGCACTTCATCAATCAAATCTAACATCACAGCAACTGCCGCCAAACTTGCGTCAAAGTCACGTTGTAGACGATACGCTTTACGTGCGCGTGCGACATCTTCACCCATAAACTGGTGTGCTTCAGGTGTGTTCTCGACTGATAAAATATCATATTCAATGAGCTGAAGAATCCAGTCAGGACTTTGGCCGCAAGCTTGGGCAAATTGTTGTAAATCAAATGTCGATTGTTCATCAACGACCTCAGCACTAAAGGTATGGCCGTCATATACAATTTCTCGATAGTGAATGGTTGTCATGATCTTGCTCCCTAATGAGATGAACGAGGTTCGAATGAAGCAAAGGCTTCTGCCAATTGCTGATACGCTTCTTTTTCTTTTTCAGAATTTGCAGGGGGGAATACAATATTTAAATTTAAATACAGATGCCCTGGCGTTTTATTTGGTATCCCTTTGTCTTTTAAACGTAGCTGTTGTCCTTGTTTTGCATTTTTAGGTAAATTGACATTTAAAGGCCCTGCTGGTGTTTTCACTTCAATACCTTGACCTAATGCTGCTTCCCATGGAGCTACATCTACAGTCAGATACACATCACTGCCTTCGACATGAACACGGTCTGTATCTTTATACTGGATTTCAATATAAAGATCGCCGTTAGCACCACCATTAATCCCACTTTGGCCTTGCCCACTTAAGCGGATTTGCTGACCTTCTTTCATGCCTTTTGGTATTTTTACCTGCAAGGTTTTGCGTTGAACTTCAGGCTCACCATAAGCATTCATGGTTGGAATTTGCAGAGTAATTTGCTGGGTTGAACCATGATAGGCAATATCAAGATCAACCTCTATGCTGGCATGTTGATCTTCACCGCGATAACTACGTTGTTGTCTTTGATATTGTTGTTGCCCACCGCCAAAACCCGCACCAAAGCGACCAAATAAATCTTCAAAACCGCTAAAGTCTGCTTGTTCACCGCCTGTAAAACCTTGGCGATAAAACTGTGCTCCATCAAAACCACCTTGTGCAGCACCTTGACCAAAGTTATTAAAACCTTGAGGATGATCTAACATTTGGTCATATTCGGCTTTTTTATCTGCATTGCTTAATGTGTCGTAGGCAACATTAATGGCCTGCATTTTTTCTTCCGCATCTTTTTCTTTGCTGATGTCGGGATGATATTTACGGGCTAATTTTCGATAAGCTTTTTTAATTTCATCAGCAGAGGCTTTGCGTGTAACCCCTAATTCTTCATAATAATTTTTTGCCATAATGTTTTATCACGATGGTGTTGTTTATTTCATTATGAAACGATTTTTAGAGTTTTCAATAAGCTAGATTGTATAAGAGTTGTTCTATTACGAAATACAGAGCAACATAAAGAGGTATAGAAAAATTAGACTATACCTCTAATGTATTAGATGAAACTCTGATATAAGCCGTAAAGAGCAATAAGTAGAAGTAATAAACCGCACAGACCTAATATTTGGGGATATAAATGACTGTTAGAAAGGCGGCGGAAAAAGATATAAACCAAAGATAATGTGAGGAAGTCTAAAACAATCCATGTCAGCGTAAGTAGGGTTAAACTTAAATTTAACTGAGGGGTAATAGAGACAAATTGCGGAAAGAAAGCCGAGAAAAAGATAATATCTTTTGGGTTTGAAATACCGACAAGAAAACCTTTTTTAAAGCCGCCATTTTGTGCTGAAACTGTTTGTATCGCTTCTGGATGAGGAGCCTGAATCACTTCTTTGAGAATACTAAAACCCAAATAACCAATATATAAGCAGCCTAAAATACGAATGATATTGAGGTAACTATCATTAACGCTTAGTACTCCTTTTAAAACCAGTACTGAAATAAAAATTAAAACAAGGGATGCTAGGTTTGTACCAAAAATGGTTTCCAGTGCTTTTTTATAGCCCCCTTTAAGTCCAGCGCTTGCAACTAAAATCATGACAGGGCCAGGGGTCGCAATCATGATAACTACACTAAAAATAAAGAGAAAATAATCAAAATAATTCATGGTATTTAGGCATCTTATTTATTAGGCTATAAAGTAGCCTTATATTATCCTATTTAAATTAACATGTTGAAAATTATCATCAAAACATACAGGTAAATAAAAAGGCGGTATAACCGCCTTTTTATAAAGTTAAAAGATTAACTTAAATGTTCACCAAATAACGCTAAAGCCTCTTCAGCGGTAAAGGTATATTGCGTATTACAGAACTGACAGTCCATACGAATCGGGTTCTGATGTTCTAGGGTTTCATGAACAGCGTCTACACCAATTTGAATCAGGGCATTTGCACAGCGTTCTTTTGAACATGTACAGCCAAATTTTAATGCTTCAATTTCTGGTAAACGAACTTCTTCTTCGTTGTATAAACGATATAAGATTTCATTTGCATCTAAATTGGTAAGCTCTTCAGCTTTTAATGTTTCGGTCAACATCGTCAAACGTGGCCATAAATCTTCATCGACCAAGTTTTGCTCTTCTTCATCATGACGTGGTAAGAGTTGAATCAGTAAACCGCCAGAACGCTTATCTGTACTTGCCAACACAATACGAGTTGGAATTTGTGCAGATAAATCATAATATTGCATCAAGCAACCCGCTAAAGTCACTTGATCAAGCGGCACGATCCCTTGATAACGTTCGCCAAATTCCGGTTCAATGTTAATAAATAAAACTGGATTAACTAAAGCGCCAAGAACTGTGCTGCTGTCTGTTGCTTCAACAAAGCGAGGGTCGGTCTCATAGTCCGCTAAAGCACGAACCTCTCCTAAATGATTACATTCAGCCATCGCCCATTTGAAGGTGCCGCTAGCCTGGATTTGCAAGCTGATACGGCCTTTGATTTTTAGTGTACTTGCAAGTAATGCAGTCGCACTCAACATTTCACCTAGCAGAATTTTAACCGCAGGCATATAGTCACGTTGAGCTAAGATAGTTTGTAGGGCTTCTTCTAGATGAACTACTTCTCCACGTACTGGAAAGTTCTCTATATAAAAGCGTTGGCGTAAATCAGACATAATATTCTCCAGGGCCCTAAGCAGAGTATAACTATTTCGTTTTAATCAAGCTCAGGAAATGCAGCTAAGCCGCAAGCCGGACAGGGGCAGCTTTGTGCCCATTGTCCAATTATTTAGGCAATGTGAATAAGTCCTTAATATAGCCATTTTCTGAAATCTCAAGTTATTCTAGATGATCTCTTGTAATGTCGATGCGATTTGGTTGTAAATGACGCTTTAAATTAACATCATGTTTTGATGTAGCCTGTTGCTGCGCATCACTTTCAAACAAATGTTCAAGCTCGGCTAAGGCATTACGATGTGTTTCAAAAATCTTCTGTTCATCAGTATAAATACTTTGCTGCTGTATGAGCAATTTCTCATCATAATCCCGAAAGATTTCGATATTGTTATAGGCTTGTTCATCAGAGATCCCAAGTTCTCGTAAAGCACGATAAGCCATTCCTAATGAAGATAAATACGTTTCACGCCAAATGTATTCAACACCTAAATCTCTTAAAAGATGGACATGGTGGCGGTCACGAGCACGAGCCAACAGCTTTAAGTTTGGATAATTTAATCTAAGATGACGCGCGACATTCATAGAGTCTTCAACATCATCAATCGCTAAAATAAATACTTTAGCTTTTTCAATACCGGCAGAACGCAGTAAATCGGGCTGGGTCACATCGCCATAATAGAGCTTACCGCCGTAGCGACGAACAAAGTCCACTTGATGAAGATTGTTGTCGATTGCAGTAAAGCCTAAATGTTGTAGGCGGGCAATACGCGCGATGATTTGTCCAAATCGACCAAAACCGGCAATGATAATCGGGTTATCCTGCTGTGGAATTTCGTCATATTCAGGTGGACGTTCTTTATTAAACAAAGGAATGATCTGAGTTGCCATAATCCAGTAAATTACTGGAGTAAGTACCATCGACAATGTTACGATCAGGGTCACGGGTTCTAATATAGCTTGAGTTAAAACCTTCTCACTTTTTGCAAGACTCAAAATTACAAAAGCAAATTCTCCACCTTGTGCCAAGCAAGTACCTAAAAGCAAACTGTTATTCCAACTGTATTTTTTATAGCGAGCAATAGCGGTCAATATCAGCGTTTTGATGAGCAATAAGCCGACTGCACCACCAATAATAAGCAAAGGCATTTCAATGAGCAGTGACAGCTGTGTGGTCATGCCGACGGTCATAAAGAATAAGCCAAGCAATAAACCTTTAAATGGTGCAATGCTCGCTTCAACTTCGTGGCGAAATTCTGAATCTGCTAATAATACACCTGTGAGGAATGCACCTAATGTAGTGCTAATTCCTAAGGTATCCATAAGCAAGACAACAGCAAGAATAATAAATAATCCTACTGCTGTAATAAGTTCAGTCGCTCCACTTTTGGCAACAAAACGGAAGAATGGACGCATCACATAGCGACTAAACAGAAATAGACCAGTAAACGTTGCAATGATAGCCGCAAAATAAGCCACCCCATGATGGGTTGATTCTGTTCCTGCCAATAATGGAATAATGGCAAGTAAGGGAATAGCCGCTATATCTTGGAAAAGTAAAATGGAAAAAGACTGCTGACCATAAGTCGTATTGAGTTGCTGCTTTTCGGTCAGAAGTTGTAATACAAAAGCTGTAGAAGAAAGCGCAAGGGCAAAACCAATCACAAAGCTGACAGAAAGCTGCTGTTGAAAGAGTAATAGTACGATCAGCATAAGAATAGCCCCACTAATGAGGACTTGCAGACTTCCCATTACAAAAATAGAGTCACGCATTTCCCATAAACGTTGGGGGCGTAACTCTAAGCCGATTAAGAACATCAATAAAATGACACCGAATTCGGCAAGTTCCATAATTGCTTCAGGGTCATGTGCAATATTTAAAACACTAGGACCCAGAAGTATTCCTGTAAATAAATAACCTAAAACTGTTGCTATCCCTAGGCGTTTGCCAAGAGGGACTAAAATCAGAGAAGCTCCAAGAAAAATTGTTGCTTGCAGTAGGAATGACATTCATTGCCTCGAATGTATTAGTCTCTTTTAAGTGTAAAGCCAAAAAGGCTTCTTCACACCATGATATTCAAGCCATCTAATTAAATTCTTGAGGATCAACATCAATTGATAGCCTAAGTTGATGCTGCCTTGGTGCATGAACCAATTGTGACCACCATTGTCTTAAGTAAAAATGGAGGCGAGCACGGTCAGCAGATAAAATCACCATGTGGGCGCGGTAGCGTCCAGCTTTACGCTCCATAGGGGCTGGAATTGGCCCCCAAATATCAACAATGTCACCTGCCACTTGACGAAGTTGCTCAGCAGCTTCATTTAAAAAATGTAAGGTATAGTCACGATCTTTGGATTCTGCACGTATCAGTACTGCATAACGGTAAGGTGGCAGCAATGCGACTTTACGTTCCGCAAGAGTCTGTTTAGCAACCGCTCGATAATCTTTTTCGATGAGTGTGGTGAGTAATGGATGGTCAGGTCTTAAGGTTTGTAAATAAACATGGCCTTTATGTTCACCACGGCCTGCACGACCAGCGACTTGTACAATTAACTGCGCAGTACGTTCTGGTGCGCGAATATCAACACTAAGTAACCCAGCATCAATATCTAGAATAGCAACCAAAGTTACATGTGGGAAATGATGGCCTTTAGCCAGCATTTGAGTGCCAAGCAAAATTGTTGGTTTGTTTTGATGAATACGATCATAGATTTTTTGCCAGCTACCGACACGACTGGTACTGTCACGATCAACCCGAATCACATCATAGTCTGGAAATAGTTCTTGTAAGTGCTCTTCGACCTTAGCCGTTCCAGCACCTAAGGTTTTTAGGCTTTTTTGCTGGCATTCAGGGCAGTGATCGGGTAAGCGATGAACAGTACCGCAGTGGTGGCAGTGTAAATAAGAATAAGGCTGAGTGTGCAACGTAAAATGCGCATCACAATGCGGACAATTTGCTTGCCAGCCACAGCTTTCACACACCAGTACAGGTGCATATCCACGACGGTTTAAAAAGATTAAAACCTGTTCTTTTCTAGCTAATGTATGTTTGATTTGTTCAATAAGGGGCTGGCTAATTCCATGCTGTTTTTTGACAATTTTAAGGTCAATCAAATGCATTTTAGGCAAAAGTGCATGTCCAGCACGTTTGTTGAGTTGCAGTGCAGTTAATTTGCCAGTTTCGACTAAATAATAACTATCTATGCTTGGAGTTGCTGAACCTAAAATAACAGGGCAGCTTTGTAAGTGACCTCGATAAAGAGCGACATCACGTGCATGGTAGCGGAAGCCTTCTTGCTGTTTATAAGAGAGATCATGTTCTTCATCTAAGATGATGAGGCCCAAACGTGGCAGTGGCGTATAGATGGCAGAGCGCGTTCCTAAAATAATAGATGCTTTGCCAGTCTGGGCCTGTTGCCATGCCTGCAAGCGTTTGGAGTCATTTAAGCCCGAGTGTAATAGAGCAATATCACAGTTAAAACGCGACTTAAAGCGAGAAATCGTTTGAGGGGTTAGACCAATTTCTGGGACTAACACCAGTACTTGTTTCCCTTGCTTTAACACCTCGTGCATGATGTGCAGATAAACTTCAGTTTTACCACTTCCTGTTAAACCATCTAATAAAAAGGCTTGGTATTGATGCTGTGCGTTTACGACGTGCTGAGTTGCTTTCTTTTGGTCTTCATTTAGGGTGAGCGGCATTTGTGCCAATTGAACAGGCGATGGGCTAAAGTCATGTGGTTCAAGCGTACAGTCAACCAGTCCTTTCTTTTGAAGTGCTTTAAGCGTAGCCGTTTCTACACCACTTAAATTAAGAATATTCTCTGTAGTTCCGGCAGGGTGTAACTTTAAAATTTGATATGCGTCTTGTTGCTTAACAGAACGTTTAAGAAGCGCTTCAACATTATCACATGGCGTGATTTTCCAAAGATGGAACAAAACATCCATTGGTTTGCCTTGACGCAATAATGCAGGTAGGGCGGTTTGCATGACCTCGCCAATTGGAAATTGGTAATACTGAGCTGACCATGTCAATAAACTTAAAACTTGTTCATCTAAAATAGGTTCTTCATCTAAAAGGTCAGAAATGGCTTTAAGCTGAAAGGTGCCTGTAAACGATTCACTTGGGTCAACTTTTTCAGTAATGATGCCAATCAGATTTTGGCGTCCAAATGAAATAGCGACGCGTGAGCCTACATGAGCCCGTTCATATTGTGCTTGGGTGAGTGTATAGTCAAAAGTGTCGTACAGATGTACAGGTACGGCTACACGCACACGATAAACAACTGAATCAGGCTTTGGCGTTATGGTCATAGAGGCTCATTTCGTCAATTTTAAAAAACGGCATAGCGTCGTGAAGAGGACTTGGGTATTCTACACAGGCTATAGAACGAATATGAATGATTGCGTAGCATAGATGCAACAGCAGCGACTATTATTTTTGGAAAATTAGAACATTACCATGCCTGCATATCAATTTACTGCCATTGATGCTTCAGGGAAGCAGCAAAAAGGGGTGCTTGAGGGAGACTCAGCGCGCCAGATTCGCCAACAATTACGCGATAAAGCATGGACACCAATTAGCGTTGACCCTGTTGAACAAAAAGATAAACATCAGAGTCAGGGGTTATTCCAAAAAAAGTTCAGTGCTTACGATTTGGCGCTCATGACCAGACAACTTTCGGTCTTGGTTGCCGCTGCTATTCCACTTGAAGAAGCTTTGCGCGCCGTGAGTAGGCAAAGTGAAAAAACACATGTGCAAAATCTTTTATTATCTGTGCGTTCTCGAGTCTTAGAAGGGCATTCACTCGCACAAGGTATGCAGCAATCTGGACGGTTTCCTGACCTTTATATTGCAACGGTGGCGGCTGGCGAACGTTCGGGACATTTAGATCTCATTTTAGATCAGCTTTCGGATTACACCGAAAACCGCTTTGCTATGCAAAAGAAAGTTCAGGGCGCCATGATTTATCCAATCATTTTAATGCTGATGTCTTTTGGTATTGTGATGGGCTTAATGACTTATGTTGTGCCAGAGATTGTAAAAACTTTTGATCAAAATAAAGATGCTTTACCGTGGATTACAGTCGCTTTAATGAAAGCCAGTGATTTTATTCGTCACGCGTGGGTGTTCATTATTCTTTTTGCAGTGGTGGGTGTTATTGCATTCGTACGGTTTTTAAAAACCACTGCTGGACATTATGCTTTTGATCGATTAACACTCAAATTGCCATTATTCGGTAAACTATCACGTGGTATTAATGCTGCACGATTTGCCAGTACCTTATCTATTTTGACCCGTTCAGGTGTGCCTTTGGTCGATGCCTTAAAAATTGGTGCTGCTGTGACCAACAACTGGGTCATCCGCGATTCAATTGCTCATGCGGCTGAGCGAGTGACAGAGGGGGGTAACTTAGGTACGCAACTGGAGCGCAGTGGTTATTTCCCACCAATGATGGTACAAATGATTCGAAGTGGAGAGGCATCAGGCGAGCTTGACAGGATGTTAGAACGAGCATCGACCATGCAAGACCGTGAGGTGACGACATTTATTTCAACCTTACTGGCATTACTTGAACCGCTTATGCTGGTTTTAATGGCAAGCATTGTACTGGTTATTGTAATCGCGGTTATGCTGCCAATCGTAAATATGAACAATATGATTTAATAACTTTGATATTAGAGATAATGATGAAAGTAAAAAATATTCAAAGCGAAACAGCGATGGAACAACATAGTGAATCTGCGGTTTCAAATCAGTTTGAGCCAACGTGCCATTCCGAGCATAGCTCTCTATCAGATGTTTGCTCCTCAAGCACAGCTTTCGGACTTGCGGCACGTTCGAGCGGTGCTCGAATGAAACGTGCCTCAGGCTTTACCCTCATTGAAGTCATGGTCGTAATTGTAATTTTAGGTGTGTTAGCAGCTTTAATCGTACCAAATGTCATGGGGCGTAGTGAAAAAGCTAAAATTGATACGACTCAAATTGCATTAAAGGGTGTGGCGGGTGCTTTAGATCAGTACAAGCTAGATAATGGTCATTTCCCAACCATGCAAGAAGGTGGGTTAGATGCTTTGGTTAACCAGCCTGCTACAGCGAAAAACTGGATGCCAGGTGGTTATGTAAAAGGTGGTTATCCTAAAGATAGTTGGAAAAACGATATTCAATATGTCATTCCTGGGGCAGATGGTCGAGCTTTTGACTTGTACTCATTTGGAGCAGATGGCAAAGAAGGCGGTGAAGGTAATGATGCAGATATTTATTATCAACCTTAATTAAAATGTAATGGAGATTATCAATTCAGTTAAACAGTTAAAATGATAATACGAATTGATAATCTCTCTCAATCAGTAAAATATAATAACTAACTGAAAAATATAAACTAAAGTTAATGTCAATATTTGAGATTTATAATAAGAATTATTCCCATATTTAATAGTTACAAGAAAGTTAAAATGTAGAGAAAAATAAGCTATATATTTAAATGAAAGCTTTGCATAATAAATAAAAAGCACTTTATTCAATTAAAAGGAGAGATTAAATGAAAGCATTTCTCATAGTAGATGAACTGACTCAGTTTCATTGGGTAATGCTCAAGTCTGTCCTATTGATTTTGGGTTTATTGCCGATTGCTGAAGTGTCATTAAAGTTATGGCTGAGTACAGAGGGAAGTAGCCAAATCATGATTGGTTTCTTCGCGTTAAGTATTGCGAGCGCATGGTTAATGGTGAGCTTCTTTACAGCATTAAAAGCGAGCGTCTGGCAAGCTAAACAAATATCTACTCAATATGAGCAATTCCTTTTTAAAGCTTATCGTTATGTACCTATGGTCTTTTTATCAAGTTTAGTTGCATATTTATCTCTGCAACTATCGATAGCTTTTTAATAACATTTTAAAAACAAATTTTTAGATAAAACGTAGACTCAACTTCTACGTTTTATTTTTTAACTGGACTTAAAAGCAGGATGTTTCTTCATTTGTACATATTATATGCTTCAAATCAGCAACTTAAGAAAATGAGAAATATGAAATGGAACAAATCGAGTGGAATGATTTTTTTAAAGTAGAGCTGCGTGTTGGTAAAATTATTCAAGCTGAGGTTTTTGAAAAGGCGCGTAAACCTGCTTATATTTTACATATAGATTTTGGTGAAGAATTGGGTGTGCGTAAATCAAGTGCGCAGATTACTAAGCTTTATCAGCCACAAGATTTGTTGGGTAAATTAGTCGTTGCTGTAGTGAATTTCCCTAAAAAACAAATAGGGCCTATTCAGTCAGAATGTTTGGTGACAGGATTTCATAATGCAGATGGCGATGTCGCACTTTGTATCCCAGAGTTTGAAGTGCCTCTGGGTACAAAGTTATTGTAGATTAGCGACGAGATTTAAAAGAAACGTCAACTTTACGCGGACGATAAACCCAACCTAAAATCAGCAGTAAGACCGCGAATCCTAAAATTGGATAATCACCTAAACGGTTATAAAGAGTTTGGCCTTGCATAGCAGGTAAATCGCCTCTCAAGACAAACTCTTTATCGATTGGTGCTTGTTCAGTGATATGACCATTTTGATTAATAAACGCTGTTACACCTGTGTTGGTTGCACGAATAAACCAGCGGCCATTTTCTTTAGCGCGCATCTGCACCATTTGTAAATGTTGCCAAGGCCCAGCAGTGCCCGTAAACCAAGCATCATTCGATACAGTTACCAAGAAGTCGCTGTCTTCCGCATTACGTCTTGTCAGGTTGGGGTAAGCCACTTCATAACAAATTGCAGCAGCAAGTGCATGCCCTTTAATTAAGAGGGGCTTCTGGTCACTCTCACCACGTGTAAAACCGCTCATGCTGATATCATTTTGCATGGCTGGTAACACCCAAGAGAGTAAACCTGAAAGAGGGATGTATTCACCAAATGGAACAAGACGCTGCTTTTTATAGAGTCCACTTGAATCACTGCCAGAAGCCATAATACTGTTGTAATATAGTGGGCTACCAACTTGATGTGATTTTGCAACATCCCAGTAGGGAATTCCGGTTACCCAAGCTGTATGGTTCTTTTTCGCTTGTGCATCCATTGCATCCAAAAACGGTTCAATGTCGGTTTGGAAGAGCGGAATTGAAGACTCAGGCCATACAATCAGGTCACGGCCCCATTCAGATTTTGTCAAGCCAGCATAAATTTCTAATGTTCTAACTTGATATTCAGTCAGCCATTTTAAATCTTGTGGAATATTACCTTGAATGAGTGAAACGCTAAGTGGTTTAGCAGTTTTAGGTTTTACAAACTGTATATATGATGCTCCCCATGCACCCAAAACCAATAGGGCAGAAGGGATAACCCAAAAAATACGTTTACGAAGAACTTCGACTAAGGCACATGCTAATACAATGACGACGAAGGAAATTGCATAAATACCAAATAGCGGTGCATAACCATCGAGTAAGCGTTCAGTAAAAGCGTAACCTACAAACAACCATGGGAAACCTGTAAATACCCAAGTTTTTGCCCATTCGAAAACAATCCAAAGTGGGGCAAAAGTAAGTGGCGTTTCAGGGAAGAATCGTCGGTAAACCCATGTCTGAAATGCTGTAAATAAACCCATGACAAGGGCCATAACAGCGATCATACACACGCTTAGAAATGCATTGGTATCGCCATATACATGGATGGAAGTATAGAGCCAGAAAGCGCCTACAAACCATAAACCAAAGCCATAGCTCCAACCAATAGCAAAGGCTTGTTTAGCTGAGCGCTTATGTAATGTTGCATAGAGTAGGGCTGGAGATAAAATTGCCAACCACCACCAATAATAAGGTGCCAGTGAAAAACCGAACACGGCACCTGAAAATAAAGCAATGAGTAAAGGAAAAATTAAAGGAAGCTGTTTTTGTTGTTGCGAAGAATCTAACAGCTTTTCAAAGTATGCTCTCATTGACGTACAGCTCGAATCAGATGAATAGTGCGGGCATCTGCTTCAACAATTGTAAATAACCAATTTCCAAGCTCAACAGTTTGACCTTGTAAATCACTTACCAGACCAATCTCTTGAAGCAATAAACCGCCGACAGTTTCTACTTCATCGTCAGAAAAATCAGCATCTAAAACAGTATTGAAATGTTCGATTGGTGTAAGTGCTTGCACCATCCACGCATTTGCTACCGTATGGTCATTGTCAGGAACAATGTACTGAGCATCTTCATCGACCGTGTCGTGCTCATCTTCAATTTCACCAACGATCTCTTCAAGAATATCTTCAAGCGTAACGAGACCGGCTGTTGATCCATATTCATCAATCACAATCGCAATGTGAGTCTGAGTATGTTTTAACATGCGTAGTACTTGATCGGAACGTGCACTTTCAGGAACAAATAACGGTTGGCGCATAAGAACTCGAATATCGACTTTGGTATTCGGTTCAGTTAGAAACGGCAACAAATCTTTTGCGAGCAAAATCCCGACAACATTGTCCGGCTGATCGGCAGAGAAGACTGGAAAGCGTGAGTGAGCAGACTCAACCAGTACATCAAGAATATCAAGTAATTGATCATCTTCTTGTAAACTGATCATTGCTGTTCGTGGCGTCATGACTTCACGAATTTTTGTAGCTGGAAGGTCAAGAACGCCTTCAAGCATAGCAACAGTATCGGGTTCTAAAAAGCGGCGTGAATTTTGGACTAATTTTAATAATTCATCACGGGTTTCTGGCGCTGTACCTAACCATTTTCGTAAGCCTCGCATTCCCCACGACGGACTTGGTTCCTCTTGCATGATCTTTCCTAAAGACTCAATGTATCAAATGAATACACAGATCATACCGAAGAAAAGATGCTTATGCATCTATAAAACAAGCTAAAAGACAAAACGTATATTGTTATGTAAAAGCCAGTTACAGTTAACAGCTCAGTAATTTGTTTATGCTAAAATGTGAAAATTCTATTTGTTCGAGTTTGTTATGTCAGAGCAACCCATTTCACCTACTGTACAACTCAATACGCGTGGTTTACGTTGTCCGGAACCTGTCATGATGTTGCATCAAGCCATCCGCAAATCTAAGTCTGGGGATGTGGTTGAAGTCTTCGCAACAGATAATTCGACCTCGTGGGATATCCCTAAGTTTTGTATGCATTTAGGCCATGAGTTGTTGTTGCAAGAAGAACGCTTAGATGAAAATGGTCATAAAGAATTTCATTATTTAGTGAAGAAAGGTTAATAGAATAATAAGGCTTCTAATAAAGAAGATTAGAAGCCATGAATAATTCAACTTTAATTTGAAATGATAATTTTTTACAAATAAGAATCGTTATATAATTTATAAAATTAAGCATATAAATGACGTATAAAAATGAATGATTATTTTGTGAAACGAAGCTTATTAATCTGTCTTTGGTTTTTCACTATTGCTGGTTTATTACATTTAGAGATCACTTGGCTATCTGAAACTGTTGCTATCATTATTATATCTATTCTTATTATTTTAGGTTCAATTCTACTCGGTTATAGAAATACATATTTTGCTCCTGAACCAAAGATAAAGATGAGTTTGATCTTGCATACAAGGTTTCTCGGGCTGATGTTAATTCTTGATTTATTATTTGGTAAATCGGTTTGGTACTACGATTTAGCGCGAAACTTTGGTTTTCTTGGCTTATTTTTATTGGGCACATTTATTTTCTATAAAAAGAATTTTAATTTAAACGTAGCAAAAATACCGCCTTTTCAATAAGTGGATACTAATAAAAAAGCCCCGAATAATCGGGGCTTTTTTATTACATATTAGGGTAGTTTGGACCACCGCCGCCTTCAGGCGTTACCCATGTGATGTTTTGAGATGGGTCTTTAATATCACAAGTCTTACAGTGAACACAGTTCGCTGCGTTAATCTGGAAGCGTTTAGAACCATCATCATTTTCCATGATTTCGTAAACACCAGCTGGGCAGTAGCGCTGTGCAGGCTCATCCCATTTTGGTAAGTTCACATTCACTGGAATTGAAGGATCAGTAAGCTTCAAGTGAGCTGGCTGATTTTCTTCATGTACAGTGTTTGAGATAAATACTGAAGATAAACGGTCAAATGTAAGTTTGCCATCCGGTTTTGGATAGTTTGGCTTAAAGCTTGTTGCATCAACAGTTTTCAATGCAGCAAAGTCTTGCTTCAAGTCATGTAAAGTGAATGGCACTTTAAAGACATTCTGGTCGATAAAGTTAAATGCACCACCCATCCATTGACCAAATTTATGCATCGCTGGGCCAAAGTTACGAGAGTTATAAAGCTCTTCTTTTAACCAGCTGTTGTTAAATTTGTCAGTGTATGAAGTCAATTCTTTAACGAATAAATCTTCGCCTTCAGTAACACGTGCAATCGCAAGATCACCGCCTTTTTCTACACCCGCAGCAATTGCTTCAAATACAGCTTCACCACATAACATGCCTGATTTCATGGCAGTGTGTGAGCCTTTGATTTTTGCAAAGTTTAAGAAACCTGCATCATCACCAATCAAGCAACCGCCCGGGAAAGTTAATTTAGGAAGAGAGTTGAAACCGCCTTTCACTACCGCACGTGCGCCGTAAGAAATACGTTTACCACCTTCTAAATACTGTTTAATCAGTGGGTGAGTTTTCCAGCGCTGCATTTCCATAAATGGATACATGTGTGGATTTTCATAAGACAAGTCCACAATCATGCCCAAAGTAACTTGGTTGTTTTCAGCGTGGTATAACCACCAGCCACCTGAAGAAGCTGTTTCTGCTAAAGGCCAACCTGCACCGTGCATGACTAAGCCCGGTTTATGTTTTGCTGGGTCAATTTCCCAAAGCTCTTTAATCCCGATACCGTAGTGCTGAGGATCAGCATCTTTATCAAGGTTGTATTTCGCAATTAGGCGTTTTCCTAAGTGACCACGGCAACCTTCAGCGAAGAGGGTATACTTAGCGTGAAGCTCATAGCCTGGAGTAAAGTTATGCGTTGGTTCGCCATCTTTACCAATACCCATGTCGCCTGTTTGAATACCTTTTACAGTACCGTCTTCATGGTAAAGTACTTCAGATGCAGCAAAGCCAGGGAAGATAGAGACTTCTAATTCTTCAGCTTTTTGACCTAACCAGCGAACTACGTTTCCTAAAGAGATCACATAGTTACCATCGTTATGCATGGTTTTAGGAACCATCCAGTGAGGTACTTCTTTAGAAGTGGTGTCTGAAAGTAAGAAGAAAGTTTTGTCTTCAGTTACAGGGACATTAAGAGGCGCGCCTTCTTCTTTCCAGTTTGGGAAAAGTTCATTGATGGCACGTGGCTCAAGCACAGCACCAGACAAGATATGCGCACCTACTTCAGAGCCTTTTTCAACTACACAAACAGAAAGATCGGGTAAGTTTTTTTCAATCGCTAATTGACGGATCTTAATCGCAGCAGATAGACCTGCAGGTCCTGCACCTACGATGACAACGTCAAACTCCATCGATTCACGTTCGATGTGTTCCATGTAGGACTCCTCAATACTTAAAGGTGGCAACCGTCATATTCAGATAATTCGGTGCTGCCGTGAGTGTTTTAATCCATAGGCGCAAATATGCTATTGTGCCTTTTATCGTTTGGGCTAGTATAGTTTTAAACCATGATCTAGCCAATTGGCTGAGTCGTAACATTTTTTCGTCAGCAAGGCATAAACTATGGTAAATCAAAATAATTCACCATCGGATATGGGAAAAATACCGTTATCTGATGATAAAAACTTAATGAACATTGCACAATACTTAAAAGGTGTACAGCAAAGTCACAAAAGGTCAATTCCACCTTTAGAGCAGTGGCATCCAAAGCATTGCGGCAAAATGGATTTGACGGTGAAATCCAATGGAGAATGGTGGCACGAAGGTCAATTAATCAAGCGCCAAGCTCTATTAGATCTGTTTACCAAAGTCCTATGGAAAGAAGAAGGCAAATTCTACCTGAAAACCCCTGTAGAACAAATTGAAATCGAAGTTGAAGATGAACCTTTATTAGTCAATCAGGCAGATCAGGTCGAAATTTCAGGTGAGCAATTTTTACAACTGACCACCACTAACCAAGATGTAATTTTGGTTGATGCAGAACATCCTATTTTTATGCGTGAATATGCAGGAGAGTTGCGTCCTTATGTGCATGTCCGTTTTGGGATTAATGCGCTGATTCAACGTCAGGCTTTCTATCATTTGGTGAACTATGGGACACTAATTGAAAACGATAAAGGTGAAACTATTTTAGAGCTAAAAAGTGGTAATTTGCTCTTGCAATTAGGCACTTGAGGTTTAAGCTTTAGGGAGTGAAATTTTCTGACACTTCAGTACAGCTATGACCGCCATACAACCTTTATTTTCCGAGCTAGAACCTATGCCTAAAGCATCAGCAGATGCCCCAATTGGTATTTTTGATTCGGGAATTGGAGGGATGTCAGTTGCAGCAGAAATTGCCAAATATTTACCAAATGAACGTATTGTGTATTATGCCGATACTGCCTACGTTCCTTATGGACCACGCTCGGATGAAGAAATCAGGGAACTCACGGCTCGAGCAGTCGATTGGTTATATCGTCAAGGCTGTAAAATTGCAGTCGTAGCTTGCAATACGGCTTCTGCATTTAGCCTTGATCATTTGCGCGAGCATTATGGAGAACACTTTCCAATTGTAGGGTTGGTTCCAGCATTAAAACCTGCTGTATTACAGACTCGCTCTAAAGTGGTTGCTGTGTTGGCCACACCTGCTACTTTTCGCGGCCAGCTTATTAAAGATGTAGTCGAGAAGTTTGCTGTTCCAGCAGGCGTTAAGGTGATGACTTTAACTAGCCTTGAACTCGTTCCTTGTGTAGAGGCAGGTCAGCAAATGGGTGAGGCATGTTTAAAGGCATTAAAAGAAGTTTTACAGCCCGCCGCTGAGCAAGGTGCCGACTATTTAGTGCTCGGTTGCACGCATTATCCTTTCTTAAATCAAGCAATTCATCATCTTTTTGATAACCAATTCACACTGGTTGATTCTGGATTGGCAGTTGCCCGACAAACAGCCCGTATTTTAATAAAAAATGAGTTATTATGTGACCAAATAGGTCAGAATGTTGCACGTATTGAATGTTATGTCAGCGGTAATAATGCTGAGGCACTGCAACCTGTTTTACAACATTTGATTCCACAAGAGTTAACTTGGACACTTCATAATCTGAACTGATCTTTTAGCATCATTTAGAAACTAGTGTTTTTTAGATTTATTATTTTATTTGGGGCGGTTCATGATCTTGGCTGATATTAAGTTACGGACAGATCATGGGGCGAAAGGGTATTTTTATGCTCGATACACGCTATCAGATTTTTATTTCAACATCCGGCCGCGATATGCAGCCAGAGCGAATGGTTTTGTCTCAAACCTTGGTAGGGATGGGTTTCTTTGCTTGGGGATTAGAACAACGAACACCCCTAACCACTACGCTTGCTCGTCGACAAATTGATGAGTGTGATTATGTAATCCTACTTTTAGGCAGCCAGTATGGAGAGCAGTCGATTGCTGGTGTGAGTTATTTATCTTTAGAATATGAATATGCGTTAAGTCAGGCTAAACCCATTATTGTGTTCATGCATGAGCAGCCTGAAAGTCGTGAAATGCATTTACAAGAAACACATCCACAGCTTAAAGATAAATTTCTCGTATTTAGAAAAAAACTATTACATGAAGCTCAGCACGTATTTTACTTTAAAACGCCACGTGAACTAGAGTTGGCTGTTCGTTTAAATATGCCTTTAATGGTTGAACAACATATGGGGCAAGGTTGGGTGCCTGCTCATCAGGCTCATCACTTAGAAGATGAAATTAAGCTATTAAAAAGTAAAATTTTACAGTTAGAACAGCAATTAACAGAGTCATCAGCTCAAGTAAACGAAGTTGCTCCCCAAGATATTTTTGCATTTGAATATCAAATTCAAGCATTTCAGGATGGGAATTTTAAAGAGCTTAAACGACAACGACAAATGACTTGGTCGCAGTTGTTAAGTATATTGGCAAAGCAGTTTGAAACAGCGACACCAGAAGAGAATTTTGGGACATGTTTAAATGAATATTTGAATCAGGCTGGCCTAGAAGATGCTCGTCAGGAGTTACCTCGTGCTCATGCTGTCGCCTGCGCTCAGATTAACCATAAGGCATTGTTTCGGATAAAAAAGCAAATGCAGTCACAGGGCTGGATTGTTCCAACTCAGACTGAACAATCCTATAGCTTATGGAAAGTCACAGCTAAAGCTCAAAAGTTATTACTTAGCTATAAATGGAGCCATCGGGGCATTCGATTAAAAGCTTAGAGCGATTCAATTTATATATGACAATAAAAGCTGTTACATTAGTGACATAAGATGAATTGAAAGGCATTTACACATGTCGTTTGAACAAAAACCGAAAGTTACTGTCATTTTAGCGAATTTAGGTACACCGGATGAGGCCACTGTTCCAGCGGTTCGCCGTTTTCTAAAGCAGTTTTTATCTGATTCACGCGTGATTGAAATACCGAAATTCATTTGGTGGATTATTTTAAATCTGTTTGTTTTACCTTTTCGCCCAAAAAGGGTAGCACATGCCTATGCTTCGGTATGGTCAAAAGATTCGCCCATGCGTGAAATTGTGTTTGAGCAAACTCAACGTATTCAGGCTTATTTGCAGCGAGAAAATAATCAGTTTGATTTAACCGTGATACCAGCGATGACCTATGGTAATCCGGGTATTGACGCAGTTTTAGAAAAACTGGCAGCTAATCCGCAAGAGCATGTCATTTTATTGCCTTTATTTCCTCAATATTCAGCCACTTCTACAGCACCGCTATACGATGCATTTGCCAAGTGGATTCCAGCCCAGCGAAACTTGCCAGGTCTAACAATTATCAAAGACTACTATCAGCATCCAATGTTTATTCAGGCATTGGCAGAAAGTGTTTTAGCTTATCAAGAGCAACATGGTAAGCCTGAAAAACTGTTGATGTCATTTCACGGTATTCCACAGCCGTATGCAGACAAAGGCGACCCGTATGCAGACCGTTGTCGCATTACTGCAAAGTTAGTCGCTGAAGCTTTGCATTTAAAAGATGATGAATGGGCGATTAGCTTCCAATCACGTTTTGGGAAACAAGAGTGGGTTAAGCCTTATACAGACCAACTTTTACAAGATTGGGCGAAGCAAGGCGTTAAGTCAGTACAGGTATTAAGCCCAGCTTTTTCTGCTGATTGCTTGGAAACACTTGAAGAGTTAGCCATACAAAATGCTGAGTTGTTTCAAGAAGCGGGTGGTGGTAGCTATGCTTATATTCCTGCTTTAAATAGCGATCAAGCTCATATTGATTTGCTTGCAGGGTTAGTTCAGGCTAATCTTGATGCCCTTACTTATACCTTAGCCCACCGTTAATTGCGTTTTAGCCAGAGGTTCTTATGCTGCAAGTTAAAATTGTTCCAGTTACTGCATTTGCCCAAAATTGTTCTCTTGTTTGGGACAGTGAAACTAAAGAAGCAGTTTTGATTGATGCGGGTGGTGACGCTTCGGTTTTGAAAAAAGAAGTAGAAGCCTTAGGTTTAAAAGTGAAAGCTCTTTGGCTCACTCATGGGCATTTAGACCATGCAGGAGCAGTGGGTGAACTTGCCAAAGAATGGAATGTTCCAGTTATTGGTCCCCATAAAGAAGATCAGTTTTGGCTAGATATGATTCAGGAAGTTTCAGCACGTTATGGCTTTCCAATTCCACAGCCTGTTAAAGTCGATCAATGGCTTGAAGGCGGTGAAGTGCTAAAACTGGGTGAAGATGAGTTTGAGGTACGTTTTGCGCCGGGTCATACACCAGGACATGTTATTTTCTATAATAAAAATCATGGCTTGCTTTGGACTGGTGATGTCTTGTTTAAAGGCTCAATTGGCAGAACAGACTTTCCGCGTGGAAACCATGATCAGTTGATTGAATCGATTAAACGAGAGTGTTTTAGTTTGCCAGATGATACTCAGTTTATTTCTGGACATGGTCCAATGAGTACCATTGGCTATGAAAAACAATTTAACCCGTTTGTCGCGGGTAAAGCAGGTTAATCCTCGTAATCATCTTCATTTTGACTACCCTTGTTATGCTGAGGCGCATCTTGGGTAGGCAGTCTATATTCATCATTTGCCCAAGCACCTAAATCAATTAATTTACAGCGTTCAGAGCAAAATGGACGAAATTCATTACCTTCCCAAACACTTGGTTCACCACAACGTGGGCAGGGGAATGTACGTGGCATAAAGCGATATCCTCAAAGTGAAGAGAAATAGATTAGGCAAAAGTCAGGTGACTTGTTAGACTTATGCCGATTTTTATTTAGTTTGATGTGATTATGCCGATTCGTCAATTTCAAGCACAACGTATGCAAGCGCCTCGCGATTTTACCCCAATTGAAAATACCCCAATTTGTGTAGAAATTGGAGCGGGCAAGGGTAAACATGCTTTGCTTTTTAGCGGGCAACAGCCGCAGCACACATTGTATGCAATTGAACGAACCCGAGAAAAATTCTTGGCAATGCAAAAACAGCATGGTCTGGAACCAAGAGATAATTTAATTCCTGTACATGCAGATGCTTTACCGTGGGTGGTACATGCACTACATCCTGCTCAAGTTGAACATTTCTTTATTCTCTATCCAAACCCAGAACCCCATAATCCAGCACAGCGCTGGTTGAATATGCCATTTTTTGAGTTTTTAATCTCACGCCTGCAAACAGGGGGAACTATTACTTTGGCAAGTAATATCCCTGAATATATTGAAGAAGCAGAACAACAGTTAATTAATGTCTGGAAGCTGCCTTATCAAAAAGAAAAAATTGCTCAAACATCTGCACGTACTCATTTTGAAATTAAGTATTTAGAACGTGGAGAACTTTGCCAACAGCTTGTGATCACTAAACCTGAAGGTTACAGCACACGTTTTGATGAGTTTGCCCCATTACAAGGTCAAGTGTATGGCGAATAAGCGGGTTGCCATTATTGGTGCAGGTCCGGCTGGTTTAATGGCAGCTGAGGTGTTGAGCCAATATGCTTATGATATTGATGTATACGAGCAGAAACCTTCAGCGGCGCGTAAGTTTCTCATGGCAGGTAAAACGGGGTTAAATATCTCGCATGCCGAACCTTTAGCGCAATTTATTGAGCGCTATGACCGTGTAGAATGGCTCAAACCGTGGGTGGAAAAATGGGATGCAGTCTGGATTCAAAACTGGATGAAAAATCTGGGAATAGAATCTTACGTTGGCACCTCAGGTCGCATTTTTCCTGTCGAAATGAAAGCGGCCCCTCTATTACGTGCTTGGCTAAAACGCTTAGCAGAACAGCAAGTTAAATTCTTTTATCGACATCGTTGTATTACTTTACAAGGTACCTCGGTAACTTTAGAAAATCAAAATAATCAAAGCACTGAAACCTTTACCCAGCAATACGATGCGGTCGTATTGGCTTGTGGTGCTGTGTCTTGGCCACAATTAGGTAGTGATGGTGCATGGCAGCAATGGATGGATCAATCCAATATTGAACCTTTCCAGCCAAGTAATGCAGGTGTACTTCACACTTGGTCAGCTTTTATGGAAAGCTGTTTTGGTGAACCTTTAAAACGTATCAATGCATGGGTTGATCCTAGCCAGATTGCACATGGCGATATTGTGATTACTCACTATGGTTTAGAAAGTGGTGTTATTTATAAACTCGGACGTGCTTTACGAGAACAACAAAAACAAGGGCAAAGCTTAAATTTGTTTTTAGATTTATTGCCTGATGTAGAGTTGTCACAGTTAGTTAAAAAATTACAAGTTAGCAAAAAACAATCGCTCACTAATATCTGGCGTAAAGCAGGCTTAGACACGACCAAGATTAACTTAATTCGAGAAGTGGTTGATAAAGCACTATGGAACCAACCAGAGGCTATGGCTCAGCGAATCAAAGCGCTCCAAATTAAGCTAGAAGGGTTTAGACCCATTGAAGAAGCGATTAGCTGTGCTGGTGGTGTTAAGCAGAATGCACTAACTGAAAGCTTAGAGCTTAAACAAACCTCAGGTGTTTTTTGCTGTGGTGAAATGCTGAATTGGGATGCTCCTACAGGTGGATATTTACTTACAGCATGCTTTGCTACAGGGCGAGCGGCTGGTGAAGGTGTGCATTCTTTTTTAGAAAAATAACAGGATAATTTGGTGCTATGTTTGATATGTGAAAAGTGTTATTTTTGAGCGATCAATAATAATAGGATTTACGAGAACATGTCTCAAGCATCACCAGTTTATCAAGGAAGTTGTTTGTGCCAAGGTATTCGCTATGAAATTAAGGGCGATATCGGAGATATTATTCAATGTCACTGTCAACGCTGCCGAAAAGCCAATGGAACAGCATTTGCAACAAATGCTCCTGTTAAAAGTACAGATTTTAAAATTACCCAAGGTGAAGACCTTATCAAAAAATTTGCTGTGAACGGAGTGTATCGTTGGTTTTGTAGCGAATGTGGTTCACCGCTTATTAGCTCGCGTGATGCGCAGCCTGAATTATATCGCTTAAGAATTGGGACACTTGATACACCACTAGACCAAAAGCCGACAATGCATATTTTTGCTGGTTCAAAAGCAGAGTGGGAAAGCATTTGTGATGATTTACCGCAATACGATGAACGCCCATGATTTAAAAAGTATGTTTAAATCAAATTCAAGATGATCTAATATACTTAAAACAGGGAGATGGCATTCCTCCCTTGAAAAACCGCCGTATTGGCTAATGATGCCTACGTTACCCTCATGTATTTATATCGCTGGGTACGTAGGTTATTGCGTACTCTGCTTATTTTTGGAGTACGCTGTGTCATATTTCCCTTCATTATTTTTTGCTCTTTTAGCGTCTATCTAAAGGGGTGGTCCTATGTATTACTCTCTACTTTCAATTGCTTTAGGCTCAGTTCTAGGGGCATGGTTGCGTTGGTTTTTAGGTTTAAAACTTAACCCGATTTACCCGCAAATTCCACTGGGTACCGTCACTGTTAATTTGGTCGGTGGTTTTATTATTGGTTTTGCAATTGCCTATTTTGCTCAAAGTGATTTAAGTCCGAACTATAAGCTTTTTGTGATTACTGGTTTTTGTGGTGCTTTAACTACGTTTTCAACGTTCTCGATTGAGATCGTCACTTTATTACAAAGTGGTAAGTTGGGTATGGCGATGTTGGGGATTTCCATCCATTTAATTGGGTCTTTAATTTTTACGTGTTTGGGATTGGCGACTTATCATTGGGTAGCGGGGCATTGAGTTTTTATATTTAAGAATCGACCATGATTTCAAGTTGTGAGAGCTCATCGAAGTTGAGTGTTGGGTAGGATTTTCACGACGGAGTCTTACCGTTGAGTTATCTAATGGAAGCAGCTAATTAAGTTACTTTGGTTTTGCCCAAAGTAACCAAAGGCATCTGTCATTCGCAGAACCTGTTCACTGAATCCATTTATCTTATGCTTTGCAAAAACGATCTTTTATTGACACCACGCAGGCTGCGAATGACGTTATCGCGTATCAAATGTAAGGGGCCAATAAAATAATTAAGAAAAATAAGGCATTTACTATCGTGATAGACGGCATGGATGCCGTCGTTTCGCTGTGTTACATGGATGTAGCATCAGCGTAACAAAGGATTTTTGTTACTTTTCATCCTTGAAAAGTAAGCTTAGCCTATACAATCCATCATTTGGATATCACTTCCATTTAAGGCAGTGCTCATAATAAAAATTAAGTCGTTTCTATTATTTATTTAAATCTATTACTTTTCAGTTAAAGCTTGACCTTCAAACTTCACACCATCCCAACCATTTTGCATAAACTGACGAATATTTTGATGATCAGTTCCTTCTGGTGTAGCCAATACAGATGCGTAGTGTTCTGCAAATAAACTTAAAGTTTGTGCTTGGTCTAAACCTTGTAGCTTGGCAAAAGAGAAAACTTTTGCACTGCCTTGATTTTCAGTAGCAGCATTATGCTGTGCACCATTTTGAAAAGCTGTTGGAGTATGTTGGTAACGTGCTTCAATATGAGCTAAAACGTCTGAAAATTTTGCTGTGCCTGCTTGTAATTGGGCAAGTAACTCTTGTGCCATTATCTTAAACTTCCTAACAAATGAGGGCTTAAGCATAGCATCGAATAGGCGCTTTGGAAGCTTGGCAATTATAAAAATTGAGGGGTTATTGAAAAAAATCAGAAGAGTTTTTAGACAAATTGTGGATAAGTTTTCTTTTATACACAGTTTATAAATGATCGAAAAAATGCACATAAAAAAAGAAGCCTAAGTGGAGGAGATAGTCTTAGGCTTCCAATGATTTAAGTGTATTGGTCGAATCTTAACGCAAGATTAACTCTTACGATTAAAGCGAGCGAAGCGTTTATTGAAGCTTGCTACACGACCTTCGTTACTTGCTTGACGTACTTCACCTGTGTAGAAAGGGTGTGAGGCACTTGAAATATCAAGAGTGACATAAGGGTAGACTTTCCCTTGATATTCTTTGGTTTGTTTAGACTGAAGAGTACTACCAATTAAGAAGTACACGTCTGCATTGGTGTCATGAAATAACACTTGTTGATAAGCAGGATGAATATCTTTACGCATGAGAGATTGTCCTAAATTATTTTTGATTAAAGAAATGTTATAACATAACAATTGAAAAGTCAATGTAACCCATAAAAGGCTACATTGATCAGTAAATTAAGTTAGTTAGAAGGCGGTACAAGCTCTTCAAATAGATCGTTTAGATTGTCATGAACTTTTAAGTGAATCAGGTTCCAGTAATGTCCTGAAATGGTTCTGTTGACCATTAAAGTATCTGGTGATGGTTTAAAGACATCCCAATACTTCAAAGATTTTTTCACAAGTAACATGCCATCATGATGTGATGAGTTCTCTGCAAAATTATAAGTGGTGGTAAGCGGACGTAATAATACTTCAATCCAGAGTTTATATAGATCACTCGGGAATTTGCCTTTTTCAGCAAGTGAATGTAGTTCAAATAATTCTGTTTCGATTAGCTCAATATTTTCATGGCGAGCTGCATTTACTAAGCGTTTAAAGTGCTGCACGATTTCATTTGAAAGCGTTTTAACACTGCCATAGTCATAAATAATGACACTACCATCTTGGCGGAAGGCAAAGTTACCCGGGTGGGGGTCACAGTGAAAACGTTTTAAAAAGAACATTTCCTGACCTAAAGCACGAATCAAACGACGTCCAATCGTATTTCGAACTTCAATAGGCCAAGCGCTGGCAGTTTCAATGCTGTCACCTTGTTCGAGGCTCAAGGTTAAAATACGTCTTGAAGAATAATCTTTATAAACAGTAGGGATGATAATTTTGTCATCTAACTGGCTATGAAATGTTTTAAAAACTTCAAGGTTTTGAGCCTCGATTTCATAGTTAAGTTCTGCTGATAGACTATCTTGAATCTCTGCAAAAAGCTGATCTTGTAGCTTTTTATCAATTTTAAGTACGCCCATTAAACGAAGGGCTAAACGCACTTGTTTTAAGTCACTTTCACAGGCCTCATCAACACCAGGATATTGAACTTTCACTACAACTTGTTCGCCACTAGGTAGGGTAGCTTTGTGAACTTGGCCAATTGAAGCAGCTGCAAAAGGTTCTTGGTCAAAAGATTTAAAGGCAACATTCAGTGGCTTTCCAAGCTCGCGTTCAACTTGTTGCTGAATGGCAGCAAAAGGCATGGCTGGAGCTTGGCGTTGTAACTTTGAAATTGCTTTGGCGACTTCGGGTGGGAAAATATCTTTATATTGAGATGCAATTTGGCCGACTTTCATGACGGCACCTTTCATTTCACCTAAGGTATCGGCAATTTGTAAACCAATATCCTGAAATAACTTGGTTTTTGAAGCCAGCTTTTGCTCTTCATCTGCGGTCAAGTTTCGAATCGAGTTAGAAACGGTTTTCGTTGCAATGCTCGCGGTCATTCCTGCAAGTTTCATAAATCGTTTGCCGGGTGAACTTGCATTCTTTGCCATATCTTCGATACCTCATTGACTACAACATAATATTGCCTAGTTTTGATCATAGGTGACAAAGCTTAAAAAGCCTATATGAAATTGTTTATCTCATGTAAGAAATTTTTCGAAAAACAAAATGTTATTTTTATAGTAAAAAATATGAAAAGCTTGTGAAAATCCATTTCATAAACAAAGCTTTAATATCTATAAAGTGCCTGTTTTTTTGGTGGTAATGTGAATAACAGGTTAAATAAAAATAGAGATAACAAAAGTTATGACAAGTTTAAGTTCGGCCCATGGGCGGTCTCAGGCGGTTCCTTTATCTGTGTTTGAGCAGTCAAAAGATGCGCATATTATTCGTTCTGATGAAGAAGCAATTGAGCTTGCCAAACAACTTGCTCAAGAGTTTGCACAAGAAGCATCTGAGCGAGACAGAGAGCGCCGTTTACCTCTAAACGAAATTCAACAGTTCTCACAAAGTGGCTTATGGGCTATTACGGTTCCCAAGCAATTTGGTGGTGCCCAAGTTAAATATCGAACCTTGGCTGAGGTCATCAAAACAATTGCGAGTGTTGATCCATCTCTTGCACAGCTTCCTCAAAACCATTTAGCTTTTATTGAACATTTACGCCTTGATGCAGGCCCAGAACAACAACAATTTTTCTTTAACTTAGTGTTGAGGGGGATTCGTTTTGGCAATGCCTTTTCAGAAAAGCATAGCAAAACGGTGGCTGACCTCACTACCACATTACGAAAGACCGAGCACG
This sequence comes from Acinetobacter sp. BEC1-S18-ESBL-01, assembly GCF_014169935.1. Classification (NCBI taxonomy): domain Bacteria; kingdom Pseudomonadati; phylum Pseudomonadota; class Gammaproteobacteria; order Moraxellales; family Moraxellaceae; genus Acinetobacter; species Acinetobacter sp. BEC1-S18-ESBL-01. The sequence continues at coordinate 3,501,580 of NZ_AP022302.1, read as the reverse complement.
GTTATGAAATTAATGGCAAGAAGTTTTTTGCAACTGGTGCATTGCTTGCGCATTGGGTTCCAATTGTCGCTGTAAATGAAGAGGGGCAGCCTTATGCGGCGCTAGTTCCTCGGGAAACTTCAGGGGTTAATATTATTAATGACTGGTCTGGTTTCGGGCAAAGAACCACAGCCAGTGGGACCGTTGAACTTAATCAAGTTCCAGTACGTGAAGAATATCTAATCCCGATTTATCAGGCTTTCGAACGTCCTACACCGGCAGGTGCAATTTCACAATTTATTCAAGCTGCTGTCGACGCTGGTATTGCACGTGGCGCAATTGAAGAAACAATCCACTATGTCAAAAATCATAGCCGCGCATGGGTCGATTCAGGTTTAGAAAAAGCGAGTGATGATCCCTATACGATTGCAAACATTGGTGATTTAAAAATCAAACTGCGTGCAGCAGAAGCGGTATTAGATTTGGCTGGAGATGCGATTGATCAAGCGATTGCCGACACGACAGAAGAACATGTAAATCAAGCGACATTACTGGTTGCTGAAGCAAAAGTACTCACTACAGAAGTTGCGATTTTAGCAGCGAATAAGCTTTTTGAGTTGTCTGGAACACGATCGACCTTGTCTGAGCTTAATCTGGACCGACATTGGCGTAATGCTCGCACTCACACCTTGCATGATCCCGTGCGTTGGAAATATCACATTGTTGGTAATTATTACCTCAATGGTGTTCATCCACCGCGTCATGCATGGAGCTAAAGTGAATAAAAAATAAGATTAGGAGAATAAAGATGACAATTACCCAAATTGAATTAGAAGAGCTATCAGTAGGCGCCGATTATGAAAAGGTAGCAAGTAGATTTCGTCTAGTTTTTGAAAAAATTGCCCAAGGTGCAATTCAACGGGAAAAAGAACGAATCTTGCCTTTTGAACCGATTCAGTGGTTAAAAGAACTCAAGTTAGGTGCAGTACGGGTACCCGTTAAATATGGTGGAGATGGGGTATCATTGCCACAACTTTTCCAGCTTCTAGCAGAATTGGCGCAAGCAGATTCGAATATTGTGCAAGCATTGCGTGGACACTTTGCTTTTGTTGAAGACCGCTTAGTTGCCCATAAAGAGCATTCGCAGGAGGTTTGGTTTCAGCGTTTTGTACAAGGTGATTTAGTTGGGAATGCATGGACCGAAGTTGGAAATGTACAGATTGGTGATGTTGTTACACGAGTAACCAAAGATGCTTCGGGTAACTTGGTGGTAAATGGAGAAAAGTACTATTCAACAGGAAGTATCTTTGCTGACTGGATCGATTTATTTGCTTATGATGAAGTAAATGACCGCCATGTGATTGCTGCTATTTATCGTCATGAAACAGGCGTGAGTGTGATTGATGATTGGGATGGCTTTGGTCAAAAGACAACGGGCAGTGGTACTTTAAAAGTACATCAGGTGCATTTACCAGCTTCGCACCTTATTCCATTTGACCAACGTTTTAAATATCAAACTGCTTTCTATCAAGTAGTACATCTTGCAACTCTAACAGGGATTGCGCATGCTGCGGTCGAAACTTTTAGCCAAGAAATACGTGAGCGAAAGCGTATTTTTAGTCATGGTAATGGTGACCTTGTTCGTCACGACCCACAAGTTTTACAGGTGGTAGGTAAAGCCTCTGCTCAAGCCTATGGAAGTCTAGCAATTACGATTAAAACAGCAGAAGCATTACAGAAGGCTTATGAAAGTCACTTTAGCGAGTTAGAGGTAAAAGAACATCAGTTTAACGTAGATGCAGAGCTTGAGTCGGCGCAAGGGCAGGTGGTGATTTCTAATTTGGTACTCGATTTAACCAGTCAATTATTTAATGCTTTAGGCGCATCGGCAAGTAGTCAGGTCAAACAACTCGACCGTTTCTGGCGTAATGCTCGAACGGTGTCTTCACATAATCCACTTATTTACAAAGAAAAAGTGATTGGAGATTGGGAAGTGAACCGTACCGATTTACCATTTGTTTGGCAAATTGGAGCAAGCCCGCGGGCAAAGTCTGCATAAAATAAAAAAGCCGATGTTTCATCGGCTTTTTTGTTAGGTCTGGCTTAAACGTTTAGTGTTTAAATAAAGCCGTGAGAGCAATAAAACACAGGCAATACTTAAACCAATAATCAAGCCTAGCCACACACCAGCTACACCCCAATGGGTATAACGCGCTAAATAAAGCCCAATAGGGAAAGCAATCACCCAATACGCCATGAGTGTAATCCACATCGGTGCTTGCGTATCTTGCATACCTCTTAAACAGCCTGCGGCACTCACTTGCAATGCATCCATCAACTGATAAGCCATTGCAAACCAGAGTAAATACATTGCAACAGGCACAACATTTATATCTTGAGTATAAACTGAAACAATTTGTTCACGACCTAGGGCAATAAAAGACATGGTCAATAAGGCAAAAAATATTGCTGTGCTTAGACCAATTTTTTGCACTTGGTACATCGAAGCCCAGTTCTTTTCACCATAATAGGTTCCCACGCGAATAGTTAAGGCAATCGCAAGTGAAAGCGGAATCATAAACAGCACAGAGGTGACTGAAATTGCGACTTGATGTGCTGCAATAAATACTTCACCCAGTGGACTAAGCACCAATGCACCTGTACTAAAAATACTGACTTCAAAGAACACGGCTAAACCGATGGGTAGGCCAAGCTGTAAGATTCTTTTTACCCAAGTCAGGTTAATTTTATCGAATCTGCTAAAAATCGACGTGTTTCGGTAAGCCGAAGCTTTGTAAATATAGCCAGCTAAAGTAATTAGCATGAGCCACTGTAAAATGGATGTTGCAAAACCACAGCCTGCACTACCTAAAGCAGGTATTGGTCCTAAGCCATGCATAAAAATCATGTTTAGAGGGATTAAAACCACTAAGGCCAGTAAGCTAATGACCGTTACAGGACGTGGATGGCCTAAAGCCTCTGAATAACCGCGTAGGGCTGCGTACATGGTCACAGCAGGCATACCTAAACCAATCGCATGTAAGAATAAACTTGCTTTAGGCTGTAAGCTCTCCGGTACGCCAAACACATGCAAGAAAAACGGCATGAGCTGCAAAATGAGCATAGCCATTACGCCTAAAATGATGGCGACCCATAAGGATTGACGGACAATGACAGGAATTTGTTCTGTATTTCTTGCGCCCTTTGCTTCAGCGACCAAAGGTGTAGTCGCAATCATAATGCCACTGAACAGGAGCATGACTGGAATCCATAAGCCCACACCTACCGCAATTGCTGCTAAATCGGTTGCAGATAAATGCCCAGCCATAATAGTGTCAATTAACCCAAATCCCGCTTGAGCAAACTGGGTAATTAAAATCGGTAGCATTAAGTGGAAGAGTTGTTTTAATTCAGACCGAAAAGATGTGACATTCGACACAAAAGGTACTCTTTTTAAATATAAAAATGAAGCTAACGTTGCAAAGTGAGTAACACACCGACAAAGATGATCACGCCACCAAGAAACCGTTGCCATGTAACAGGTGTCTTTTCTGTACCTAACCAACCAAAATGGTCAAGCAACATTGAAATGAGCAATTGCCCAAAAACGACTAGCCCTGTAAAGGTTAAAAAACCAAGTTTAGGTGCAGTATAAATGCTCATGCTAATTGCATAAACCCCAAGGAATCCTCCTGTCCAAAGAAGCCATGGAATATTTGATATTTCACTTAAAGAGGGCTTTTCGGCACTTTGGAAAAAAACCATAACGGCTAAAACAATAGTACCTATGAAAAATGATAATAAAGCTGCCTGCAACGGTGAGTGTAGTTGCTCGCGCAGTTGAGCATTGATTGCAGTTTGAAAAGCCATGGCAACACCGATTCCCATAGCTAGAGGTAAGATCAGGAAAAGTTGACTAGAGAATTTCATCATTTTTATCAATATTTAAGTATGTTTAAAAACAGTCTAAAGCAATTAAGGTATGTTTTCATAAGCCCATTGATGCAGTCATGTTAAAATAGAAATATTGTGTAAATTGGACCTGCTCCTTGGCCGTATTAAATCCTGCTTCTGTTCCTTTATCTTTATATATCCACATGCCTTGGTGCGTGCGTAAATGTCCATATTGTGACTTTAACTCGCATGCCGTACCAGAGGGAGCGCTTTCGGCAGAACTCGAGCAAACCTATTTAAAAGCATTGGAGGTCGACTTTGAAACTCAAGTTGAGATGGCTCAGGGACGTTCAATTCATAGTGTATTTATTGGTGGTGGAACACCTTCACTTATTTCTGCTAAAGGCTATGCGTGGCTGTTTGAACAGCTTAAGTCATTGCTCAAATTTGAGGATGGCTGTGAAATCACCCTAGAGGCAAATCCCGGAACACTAGAACATGACCCGTTTGCAGGCTATTTAGAAGCAGGTATTAACCGTTTATCGATTGGTGTGCAGACTTTTAATACAGAGCACTTGCAAAAGCTTGGGCGTATTCATTCAGCCAACAATGCTATGGATGCAATAGAGCAGGCACGACAAGCAGGCTTTAAGCGAGTTAATGTCGATTTAATGCATGGCCTACCTGAGCAAACGCTAGAGCAAGCACTTTATGATTTAAAGATGGCTGTAGAGCATGGCGCGACACATATCAGTTGGTATCAACTGACTATTGAGCCAAACACAGTATTCTTCCGTACGCAGCCCGTTTTACCTCAAGATGAAGTGCTAGAAGATATTCAAGAGCAGGGTGAGGCTTATCTAAAAGCCAATGGTTTTATAAACTATGAAGTATCGGCTTGGCGTAAAGAGCAGCCTTCAGCTCATAATTTAAATTATTGGGAATTTGGTGATTACCTTGCAATTGGTGCAGGAGCACATGGCAAAGTAACCCGACCAGATGGCGTGTATCGTTTCCAAAAGACTCGTTTACCGAAAGACTATTTGGCTAAGGTTCCAGCCGAACATTTGCAAATGAAAAAGATTGAAGCAGAAGAGCTACCTTTTGAGTTTATGATGAATGCTTTACGTCTAAATGATGGGGTAAAAGCTGAGTTATATGAGCAGCGCACAGGTTTAAGCCTAGATCACTTAAATGAAGTACTCACTTCACTACGAGCTAGAAAGCTATTGGTCGATGATCATTGTCGTTTGGCTTGTACTGAGCAGGGACATATTTTCTTAAATTCGGTACTAGAAGAGTTCTTATAAAGAAGCAAATTAAAAAGCCGCACATTGAGATGCGGCTTTTTGATTTTAGCGAGTGGTATAGCCGCCGTTTGCAAAAATAGTCTGTCCTGTAATCCACCAACCATCAGTTACCAAAAAGCGAACTAGAGGTTCAATATCTTCAATTTTGGTAAGCCCACCTAAAGCTGAAGCTGATTTATGGTAAGCCACTGCTTCGGCAGATTCCTGACCATAAAAGAAGGGAGTATCCATAGGCCCAGGTGCAACAGCAGTCACAGAAATCTGACGATCACCAAATTCTTTTGATGCAGCACGTGTGTAATGCTCAACAGGTGCTTTTAAACCTTCATAGGTTGAATAGAGTCCAGTGTAGGCTGCAAGAAGAGAAGTCACGATTGAACAAATCTTGCCGCCGTCATTTAAATGACGACCTGCCGATTGAATAAAGAAATAGGCAATTTTTGAGTTGATATCGCTCATGCTATCAAACTCTTGTTCTGTGGTATCTAAAAAAGATTTCTTTAAAACCTTTCCAACTGTATTAATGGCAATATCAATTCCGCCAAAATGCTGCTTAGTGTCTAAGAATAGCTTTTCGATATTATCAATATCCGTTAGGTCTGCTTGAATTAAAACAGCGTCTGCACCCAATGCTTTAACTGCTGCGAGCGTTTGCTCTGCGTCTGTCTGAGTTTCAGCGCTGTTGTAGTGAATCGCAAGCTTTGCACCTTGTTCTGCAAATTTACAGCTAATGAGTCCACCTAAGTTTTTTGCACCGCCTGTAATCAGTACAACTTTATCTTTTAGGGTATGAGTTGCCATGATGGTTGTTCCTGTGATGACTTGTTTTAATGTGTTTTTAGTCTAGATTGGCGGTAATTTTTGATCAATTATGCTAGTTTGGTTTAACTATTCAGAAAATACGAACAATTAAATGGATCGGTTGCAGCAATTTTTTATTTTTACAGAAGTCGCTAAACGACAAAGCTTTAGTGAAGTGGCAAATCAGCTTGATTTACCTCGCTCGACAGTAACGAGCGCAATTCAACAGCTAGAAACTCACTATGGGGTACGCTTATTTCATCGTACTACGCGTAAAGTAAGCCTCACCCAAGATGGACAAAGAATATTGCCCGAATGCCAAAACCTGTTATTTGATTATGAACAGCTCGAACAACTCATACAGACGCAAAAGCAGCATTATCGTGGCACGCTAAAAATTTCAATGCCCAGCCGAATCGTGCATCAAGTGATTATTCCTGAACTGTCCGATTTTTATAGCCGCTATCCAGACATTCATTTACAACTTCATAGCTCTGATGACATTACTGATTTAATCGAGAAAGGAATTGATTGTGTTGTTCGAGTAGGGCAGCTAAATAATAGTAGTTTGATCGCGAAGTTCGTTGGTAACTTGATTATGGTGAACTGTGCAAGTGCTGACTATTTAGAACAGTACGGTATTCCTGAACAATTAGAAGATCTATCTCAACACAAACTTATTAACTATGCAGGAGCGGTAGGAGAGAAACAGGGCGTATTTTTATATCAAGATGGAGCTGTGATGATGGATAGTGCTTTAAGCGTAAATAATACGGAAGCCTATATTGCAGCAGCTAGTGCAGGTTTAGGAATTATCCAACTTCCATACTACGATGTTCAGGACAAAATTGAGCAGGGAACTTTAGTTGAAGTGTTAAGCACTTATACGGCTCAATCACTTCCACTTAATATTCTATATCCGAACCGAAGTTATATTCCTAAACGCTTGGAAATCTTTATGGAATGGGCTAGGGATGTTCTCTATAAGAAGTGCATCGTCATCTTTTAGTCATAAAACTAAAATACATTAACAATAAAAAAAGCCTCTCGAACTGAGAGGCTTTTTAGAATTTGGTGGGTCGTCCGCGACTCGAACGCGGGACCAACGGATTAAAAGTCCGCTGCTCTACCAACTGAGCTAACGACCCAAATAGGTTCAAAACAGATAAGTGGTGGGTCGTCCGCGACTCGAACGCGGGACCAACGGATTAAAAGTCCGCTGCTCTACCAACTGAGCTAACGACCCTGAACAAACATTCAAATATCATTTGAATGTGAAGTGCAAGATAACTAAAAGTTTTCTAACACCACCTTTGTTTTGATGTCGCGTATTTTAGCAAGTTATTCAACTAACACAAGAGGAAATTTAAAAACATTTGCATGATTGCCTATAAAAAGCACGATTTCCTCTTGTTTAGCTAAAAAATGAACTAAAAACGGTATTTATATGCCTGAATGTTGTCAAAAATTTCACTTGTAATGTCACAGTAACTGCTTTCACCAGGCAATAAAGCGAGTAAACGTTCAGAAGTTTTGCTTGGATTAAACGCATCTTCCTTCAATTTATTCTTTTGGTACTTAAAAGTACCTGTAGTTTCAACTTTAGCTTGTATACGTAAAAACACTGGTACCGCATAAGCAGGTAAGCATTTTTTAAATACAGTCACCATTTCTGTTAAATCAGCGTCATTTAACTCGGCACCATCAGCAAGCATGATTGCTGCCATACCTGCACGACCATTAGTATTTGGAATTTCTACACCGTAAACCACAGCTTCAGCGATCTTGTCATATTCACACACCATGTTTTCAACTTCTGTGGTAGATACATTTTCGCCTTTCCAACGGAAGGTATCACCTAAGCGGTCAACAAACTGAGCGTGACGGAAACCAATATTACGAACAAGATCACCTGTGTTGAAATATGAGTCACCTTTTTTGAAGACATCTTGCATAATCACAGATTTATTCTTTTCTGGGTCGGTATAGCCATCAAATGGGGAGCGACTAGTAATTTTGCCTACCAATAAACCGACTTCACCAGCTTTAACTTTTTTGCACCAGCCATTTTTATCGCGTATCGGTTCGTTTTTCTCTTTATCAAATTCAATAATTGCGTATGGCGTAGGAGAGAAGCCTACCGTATTGTCAAAGTTGAAAATATTACTAAAGCCGACATTGCCTTCACTTGAAGCATAGAGCTCTAGAACCTCTTGCACACCAAAACGCTGTTTGAATTTATCCCAGATGTTTGGACGCATGCCGTTACCAATCATTTTGGTTACACGGTGAGCACGGTCAAGTTCTGTAGTTGGGGCATCCATTAAGTAACGGCAAAGTTCACCTACGTAGCCGATTGCAGACGCATTAAACTTCTGAACATCTTTCCAGAATGCACTGGTTGAATATTTACGTCGGATGGCAAGGGTAGCGCTTCCTGCAATCACACCACACCAGCAAACAACTACGCCTGTTGCATGATATAGCGGCAAAGTGACATACATCACATCATCTGGGCCAAGGTTTAAAATGTGGCCGTAAGTACCATAGGCCAGTGTCCAGCGACTATGTTTAAAAATAACTGCTTTTGGTAAGCCTGTTGTTCCCGAAGTATAAATATAAAACAGGCCATCATTTCCATGAACGGATTGTGTGGTCGATGGATTGAATTTCGGGAATTGATCAATTTCTATTGCAAGATTGGCATAACCTTGAGGTGCTGTTCCTGCATCTTGACGAGTAGCCTGATCTGCAAACCAGTGGAAACGGTCTTTAGGAACGTTTAAGTCTTGACGAATTTCATCAATTGCAACACGAACTTCTTCACCTGCAATGACTGCAATTGGTTTTACAAGATTGATACTATGAGCGAGAACTTTACCGACTTGAGATGTATTTACAAGCGCAATAGTTACCCCAATTTTAGCTAAACCCACAATAGTAGCAATGAGCTCTGAACGGTTCTCAACCATTACGGCAATCACATCGCCTTTACGTGCGCCGAGAGATAAATAATAGTGAGAAATCTGGTTAGCCCATTCATTTAAAGCTTCATATGAGTAACTTTGATCTTCAAATAATAAAGCAATACCTTTCGGATTTCGCTTAACAGCTTTCTCAAAAGCTACACCTAATCCAGTTGGTGTATTTGCTGTTCTTAAATAAGCCTGTTTAAGACCATTCAGGATATGGGGTACTTTGGGAATGAAGCTAGGAAGTCTAGTGGCAACATCCCCAAGCGTAATGATATCGGTCTGTGTTGTCTGGCTCATATCAATCCTATTTATTTTTCGATCAATCCAAAAAAGGTTGCGTTGGCAAAAGTACAGTATTTTTCATGGTTCACCATGCTTTTAAAACTTTTCTTCTAGTGCAATCAACCTAATTGGTTAAAAATAACAAAAAAAACCTAGTCATCGAAATGACTAGGTTTGTTTAAATTAGCTGCAATTGAGCAAATGATTTACTCAGCTACAGGATTTGCTTTCTTTGGTGGACGGCCGCGAGGGCGACGAGGACGACTTGGTTTGTCCTTATCAGCTTTAGAATCTTCCGATTCACTCTCGGCAGGAGCTTCAGTCGGCTCTACAGCTTGTTCTGTAGCTGCTTTGGCTTTTGCAGCTGCTTTTGGCTGTTTTGCAACCGGAGCTTCTACTGCAGGTTCAGCTGGTGTCTCTTCTACATTAGCTGCTACTTCAGTTTCCTGATCAAGCGCAAGCGGTTGTTGCTTTGATTCAACAGGTGCTTGTGTTTCAGCAGTAGGAGCAACAACGGCTTCTTCCACAGTCTCAGCTACAGGGGCAGCTTCTTCTGGTGCAGAATGTTGTTGTTTAACTTGCTCAAAAGCTTGTTCAGCTGCAAGTTTCGCTAAACGACGGCGTTCACGCGGATCATTAGCAACACGTGGTGTCGCTTCTTTTGGTGGCGTCAACGGAAGTACTGGCGCAGGTTCTGCTTCTTGTGAAGGCTTATTGCTTGGAAGCTCGGCATCACGAGTAACAGGCTTTTTGTCTTCAGCTTCAGCTGCGACTTCAGTCACTAGAGTACTTGCGTATTGCTCTGCAAATTTCTGCAATGCACGGTTGAATGTTGGAACTAAACCAAACTGTTCAATCAGTACTGTGCAGTCTTCACCGTAAACATGACGGATCAAGCTACCAATTGTATATTGCGCCAACGTTGGAATTTGCGATGGGGCAATTGATGGTGCAGCAGCTTTAGCACGTTTTGCATTGCGTTGTTCACGGCGACGCATACGAGGATCATTACTTGCACGTTGAACTTGCGGTTGAGTTTTCTCAGCCTTTGGTTGAGGAGCTTCTGCTTCAGCAGTTACCGTCTCTTCCACTGACACAACTGGTGCTGGAGCTGATTCTTGAGTAGCTTCAACAACAGGTGCTTTTTCAGTGCGTTCAACAGGTTGCTCAGGCGTTAAAGCAATAATTTCGCTTTGTGCTTGATCAACATTGATGACTAAGGCTGTATTCATGACTTCATGCTGTGGAGCATCAATCAAATCAACCTTAATTTGTTTTTCATCAACAACTGCTGCTGCTGCTGGCGTATTTTGATTTTCATTTAATACGCTTGGATCGCGGTGGCGATTCGGGCGGTTTGGACGTTGTTGATTATTACGGTCACGACGCGGTACAGCATGTTCAGCTTGTTGCCCATCATTTTGATGTTGCGCATGCGGCTGATCTTGTTGTTGACGCTTTTGTTGACGTTTTAATTCACGTTGCTCTTGGCGTGATAACTGTACAACCTCTTCATGAACCTGTTGTTGCTGTGGTTCTTGATTGTGGTGGTGCTGATGTTGTTCACGTTGCTCTTTGTGCTTACGTTTTTTGTTGTTTGGACGCTGCTGTTGTACTTTATCGTCTTTTTCAACATTCTCACGTGCTTCCTGCTTAACAGGAGATTGAGAAATATAAGCATTGTTAGATGGAGCCGAAGTAACTTCTGCAACTGCTGGTGCTACAACTTGTCCAAACTGCCCACGGCTAACAGCGCCAGTATTCACCATTTGTTCAATTGCGGCAGCAGCATTTTGTGCTGAGCGAGATTGATCAACTGTTTGAGCTTGTTTTTGAACAAAAAGGTTTTCTAACCATGCACAAGGGCTTGCTGCTTTTTGAGCGCTTGCCTGAGCAGCAGGTTGAGCCGCTTGATTTGCTTTCTTTTGATTAGCTGCATTATTGGCAGCAGGAGCAGCATGAGTATGGCCATGATCGGCTTCTTCTAAATGCCATTCAGAAGATTCATAACCTAACTCTTTTTCACTTGAACGAGTTGCTTCAGTACGTTCGTAGCTAGATGGTGCAAATCCATCTGGATTGTACTGAATTTCGTAGTGAGGGGTTTCTAAGTGCGGGTGAGGTAAAACAGTCACACGAACACTAGAAGTTTGTTCTAAATAAACAAGACTATGACGTTTTTCATTGAGCAAGAATGCTGCAATTTCAACAGGCACTTCTACTTGTACTTCACCATGACGTTCACGAAGCGCGATCTCTTCTACTTTACGCATAATTGAAAGCGAAAGTGAGCGTAAGTCACGAACCATGCCTGTACCATGACAGCGTGGGCACACATAACCTGTTGCTTCTTCAAGAGATGGACGTAAGCGTTGACGGCTCATTTCCATTAAGCCAAAACGAGAAAGTTGTCCAAACTGAATACGTGCGCGATCGCTTTGTGTTGCTTCACGAAGTTTTGCTTCAACCATACGTTGGTTGCGCTCTTTAGTCATATCGATGAAGTCGATTACAACTAAACCACCAATGTCACGAAGACGAAGTTGGCGAGCAATTTCTTCTGCTGCTTCTAAGTTAGTATTCAGCGCAGTTTCTTCAACGTCATGTCCACGAGTCGATTTCGCAGAGTTAATATCGATTGAAACTAAAGCTTCAGTCTGGTCAATCACAATTGAACCGCCAGAAGGAAGTTTTACTTCACGTTCATAAGCAGTTTGAATTTGACTTTCAATACCAAAATGAGCAAACAATGGCTCGTTTAAAGTATAAGTTTTAAGTTTGTCTAATTGACGAGGCATCACTGCTTTAACAAAGTTATAAGCTTCGTTATAAGCCTGTTCGCTATCAATTAAAATTTCTGCAACATCATCACGTAAATAATCGCGGATAGCACGAGTAACAACACCAGCTTCTTGATGAACCAGCATTGGAGAAGGACCAGAGCTCGCTGTACCTTGGATTTGTGCCCAAAGGTCAAGCAAATGCTGTAAGTCTAACTGTAATTCTTCTTGGGTACGGCCAATACCAGCGGTACGTACAATAACGCTCATACCACGCGGTAAATTTAAAGAAGCTAGAATTTCTTTTAATTCTTCACGTACAGAACCTGAAATTTGACGACTAATACCGCCACCTTTCGGGTTGTTTGGCATAAGAACCAAATAACGTCCTGCAAGTGAAATAAATGTAGAAAGGGCTGCACCTTTATTGCCACGTTCTTCTTTTTCGACTTGAACAAGTAATTCAGTACCTTCAGTGATAAGTTCACGAATGTTTGAAGTTTGTCGTGGGTCTGCTTGGAAATAACTGTTAGCAATTTCGCGCATAGACAAGAAGCCTTGACGGCCTGCGCCGTATTCAACAAAAACAGCTTCTAAAGATGGTTCTACGCGGGTTACATGGCCTTTATAGATATTGGATTTTTTCTGTTCTCGGGTACGATTCTCTAAATCAAAATCGTAAAGACGATTACCAGTGATAAGTGCAACGCGGACTTCTTCTGCGTGAGTTGCATTAATCAACATACGTTTCATGGGTGTGACACCTAATAGTGACCCACACAAACATATCGCACAAACTTAAAGGTTCTGAACGAACATCGAACATGACGGATCATTTCCCAGATCTCAAAATATTTGTGGTCTGAGTCATCTGTTACCGGCTACATTTAGCCTTAGCTTCGATTCTCGTCTGTGATGTAGGCAATACTGCTTCAACCTTTAAATCGGACTTCCTTAGTGCTTCACTGGCGGGTGAGCGGTGCATTGGTTAATGACTTTCACTGTCATTGGGCGCGAAGTGACTTCTTTTTGGAAGTTTGATACGGAATGCTCATCGTATCGGTGCTTTCGGCAGTTCCAATGCATCAACGCTTTAGCCTGAAGGCAACATTAAGGAGCGATTTGTCTGATGTGTATCAGTTTACGTTCCATAACCAACTAGAGTTGGTAACATATTTTTTTGAACAAACTGAATTAAACGCAACAGTTTGTCATTTTGCCGATATAATAAGCCTTCGGCGTCGGCATAATTCTTTAGGACCAATCCGAGCTGGTGATGAAAGCATCATTTTGATTGAGGTTTCAATCAGGGAAATTCCCTATTAGATGTTCACTTACGGCGGTATCCGTGCGCTGACTATATCAAACCTTGCAGCATCTGCCTATGGGCTAAGCTTAGATTTCTTGTGAAAAAACTAAGCTAATCGGTCATTTATTAATCAAATTTAGCAAAATTTCAGGTTTAAATATTAGTATGAATTCTACACAGCAATGGCAAAGTGTCACTTGGTTTGAGGTGGATGAACATCAAGCAGGACAGCGAATTGATAATTTCCTGTTTTCGCGTTTAAAGGGTGTACCTAAGAGTCGTATTTATCGTTTGATTCGTGAAGGTCAGGTTCGAGTAAACAAAAAACGTATTAAAGCTGAGACCAAATTAGAGATTGGGGATCAGATTCGTGTTGCTCCTATTCGTTATGAACAAAAGGATGAAACCGCTGCTCCTGTAAGTGATAGTGTAGCACAGAGCCTACTCAGCCGTGTGGTCTATGAAGATGAAGGCCTGTTAGTTATCAATAAACCATCAGGTATTGCTGTACATGGCGGTAGTGGTGTGGCGTATGGTTTGATTGAGGCTTTACGCGCAGCGACAGGTAAAAAATATTTAGAACTAATTCACCGCATTGACCGTGATACCTCTGGTCTGGTCATGATTAGCAAAAAACGTAGTACTTTAAAGCTGCTACAAGATATGTTGCGTGAGCACAAAATTCGTAAGACTTATGCGGCAATTGTAAAAGGTCAGGTGAGTCTCGATAAACAACTCATTGATGCTCCTTTATTTCGTTATGAGTTAGCCAATGGCGAGCGTCGTGTACGTGTATCTAAAGAAGGCAAACCAAGTAAAACCGAATGGGTGGTTGCAGAGCGTTTTAAAAATGCAACTTTAGTTCATGCATCACCTTTATCAGGCCGTACTCATCAAATTCGTGTCCATGGTTTAAGTATTGGACATCCGTTGTTGGGTGATGATAAATATGGACACACCACTGAGTACGCAGGTCCGCAGGCACGACGTTTATGTTTACACGCGATGCGTTTAGATATTCCGGGTTATCCACCGATTGAAGCGCCGTTACCAGAAGACATGACCCAGTTATTAAAGGCTTTGAGAGTAGCAAAATGAGTCTGAAAACCGAATTAGTAATTTTTGACTGGGATGGAACTTTATATAACTCTGTTGGCCAGATTGTTGCGAGCCTACAACATGCAGCAGAGCAACATGAATTGTCTCTAAGCGATGAAGCTGCAAAAAGTATTATTGGGTTAGGCTTGCCTGAGGTTATGCAGACCTTATTTCCAGAAGCGCCAGAATTGCATGACTCGATCTTAAAGGCATATGGCGATCACTATATTGCGAACTCGACTAGTGACGCATGGTTTGAGGGTATTTCTGAACTACTCCATGATTTAAAAGCCCAAGGTTTAAAGCTTGCAGTTGCAACGGGTAAAAACCGCCGTGGGTTAGACCGTGTAATCGCAAAAACACAAAGTACTCATCTTTTTGATGTGACTCGGGCAGCCAACGAAACACGTTCAAAACCAGATCCGCTCATGCTGCAAGAAATATTGACTGTAACTGGTGTGAATGTTGAGCAAGCGGTTATGATTGGTGACAGCAGCTATGATCTTGAGATGGCACAGCGTTTAGAGATGCCGCGTATTGGAGTAGGCTATGGCGTACATTCGGTTGAAGTTCTGCAAAAGTTTCAACCTTTAACGATTGCTAAAAATGTACAAGAGCTTCACAGCTTTTTGAGAGGGTATGCTCAATTACCTACTGTCGATGTAGCGTAGTTTAGAATGATAGAAGAAGAGGGATTTATTCCCTCTTTCTTTAAATTAAATAACAAAACAATAAGAAGAGAAAAATGAGCCGTTCAATTCGCCTATTAAATCTTTTGCAACAGCTCCGTGAAGCCCGTTACCCAATCACAGCACAAGTCTTGGCTGAACGCCTAAACATTAGTGTGCGAAGTGTCTATCGAGATATTGATAGCTTACGTGAGCAAGGTGTAAAAATTGAGGCATCGGCAGGTCTTGGGTTTCAGCTCAAAGAAGACATTGTATTGCCGCCAATGACACTCAATGAAAATGAAGTTGAAGCTATTTTTCTGGCATTGTATTGGTTAAAGAGTGTGCCTGATCAATCCTTACAATCGGCATCTACATCGATCTTAGCTAAATTAAATTCTGTTTTGCCTGAACATCGCCAATATTTGTTACAGCAAACGACTCTAAGAGCTTTTAACACATGGCTACCTGTGGATGAAAATCAAGTCGAACAAGTGCGCTTAGCTATTCGGCAGCAAGTCAAAATTTCGTTGCATTATCATGATGAGCAGCAACGAAGTAGTATTCGAACTTTGTGGCCTTTTGCCTTGGGATATTTTAATGACAAAATTGTGTTGGCTGCATGGTGTGAACTAAGACAAGACTTTCGACATTTTAGAATCGATCGCATTCAACAGTTGAGTTTAACTCAAGAATTATACCCATCATTTAAGCAACAACTATTTCAGCAATGGTGGGCACAGGAATCGAAGATTACTGACAAAAACTGACAAAAGTTATTTGTAAACTAGGAACTACGATAAACAAGGAGCAATAAGAATGAGCCTTAAACTTTATACTAACAAAGAGTCACGTGGTGTCGTTATTGACTGGCTTTTGGTCGAGTTAGGTGTTGAATGTGAAAGAATTGAGGTCGCATATAAGACCGAAATGAAATCGCCTGAATATCTAAAACTTAATCCTTTTGGAAAAGTGCCGGTATTGGTAGATGGCGATGTCGTGATTTATGAGTTGGGTGCAATCTGTGCTTATTTGGCTGATAAGTTTAGTGATAAAGGTTTGGCTCCAGCTTTAGATGATCCGAAACGTGGTTTGTACTATCGTTGGTTATTTGTGATGGCGGGCCCTTGGGAAGCTGCGGGTGTTGATAAAGCTTTAGGAATAGAAGTATCACCGGAGCAAAAAATGTTTGTTGGCTATGGCGATTACAACGATGCTTATCAAGCTTTAGTTCAGGGATTGAGTGAAGCGAATCCGTATGTATGTGGTGAGCAATTTACCGCAGCAGATGTAAGTGTGGGAGCAATGCTTTTATGGCAGTTAAAAATGAATGCGATTGAATCACATCCTGCTATTACCCGTTATGTTGAAACGATCAAACAGCGTGAAGGCTTAAAACAAAGTACTATGGGGCAACTGCTGTAAACCTAATATTCTTAAAAGTCACCCAAAAGGGTGGCTTTTTTGTTTTCAAATAAAGATTTTAATTGGTAAGAAAGCCAGCAGCAACGTTAATACAAATCGCTAAAATGGTGGTATTAAATCCAAAAGACAACACAGCGTGAAATAAGTTTAAAAGACGCATATGCTTGGTGGTAATTGACACGTCCGCAGTTTGAGCAGAAGTACCAATAATATAACTAAAATATAGAAAATCAGGATAAGTTGGCTGTTTTGTGCCAGGGAAATCTAACCCTCCATTTTCTTCATTTCTAGATAAAGCTATATAAAAATCGTGGGCATAATGTAGAGCAAAAACGGTATGCATAAAAAGCCATGCAGACACAATGGTGAGTAAAGCTAAAGCCACATGACCTAACTTTGCAGAACTGTCGGAAGGGAGTTGTGACAGTTGAATTAGAATAGCAACCAAACACATGATTAATGCTAATAAAACAATCAGCATAATGACCCATTTGCTTTCATCTTGTTTTTTAGCTTGCTGTTGCATTTGTGAATGGTCGGCACTTTTCATGAGTTGCCAAACATGTAGTAAATATATGCTAACGGAAGCATTCCAGCTGACTAATAAAATAGTTGACCATTTCCATGACGTTAACCATGTCAAAATACCGGCTGTGACAATACCTATGAATAAAGCAATAAAGAAATGTGGGCGGTTTTGTACACTACGTCCTAGATGTTGAAATACGCCAACCATTTTCCTAGTCTCCTTTATTATACGGGAAATATATTATTTTTTATTAAATGGTGAAAATAATATACGGTTTTATATGGATTTTATTTCAATTCTTTTCATTTGTATTCATGAGATATTTAATTTTACCTGTTAGGTAAAATAGGACATTACCGTGGATTAAACTATTTATAAAAAGTATAAAATAAATAAAAGGAATATTTATTTATACTTTTTTATAAAGATGATCTTATTAATCATGCGCTTAATAATAAAATTATTCGTAATAATTAAGCGTGGTTTAAGTTTTTATCTAAATGAAATACTTTAGTGAGCTGGTCAATGAATTTTTGAACGCCTAAAGACTGTGAGTTTTTACGGTAATTTACGAATAAATCAAGTGTTGGTAAGTCGACATCAAGTGGACGAACTATCGTGTTTTTGATGCCTAAAGGCGCAACATAGGCAGGTAAAATTGTACAGCCTAATCCAGAACCAAGAGAGTTAATATTGAATAATATGCTGTCTGCTTTTTGAACAATATTCAGTTCGATGTTATGAGTTTTAGCGAAATCTAAAATGGTGTTATGTAAGGTTTGTGATTGTTCGGCTGCTGGGATAATAAAGTCAATACCTTGTAAAGCATGGACTGGGATTCGATCATATTGAGCAAGTGGATGATTTTTAGGAAGTAAGAAAATCAGGGGTTCAGTTAAAACAAATTGGCTTTGTATTTCATCACTATCTGTATTTTCACGAGTAAACGTAATGTCCAGCTCTCCTTTTTTTAAGGCTTTAAGCTGTTCAGTATTGTTTAAATTAGATAATTCAATGGTGAGGTCTGGGTGTTGTAGTCGCAGATTAGGAAGTACATAAGGGAAAATTTTCATTTCTGCGATGGGAACGAAACCGATACGTAACAATTGCTGTTTAGCCTTAGAAACTTGTCGTGCCATAGCGACCGCTTTTTCAGCCTGAGCGAGGGTGAGTCGAGCATGTTCTAAAAATACTTCGCCTTCTTCTGTTAACTCAACTTTGCGTTTTGTGCGGTTTAAAAGTCGTACACCAACGTCTTCTTCTAAATCTTTAATTTGTTGGCTAAGAGAGGGCTGTGCGGTAAAAAGTTTAAGAGCGGCTTTACTAAAATTTAATTCTTCAGCAACGGTAATGAAATATCGGAGATGGCGTAGTTCCATAAGACTAATCCAAAAAATGTCTTACTATGATTTAAGTGAAGTATAAAGCATAAATAGATATAGCGTGAAGGTGATTTAGGTATTTATAAAATAAATGGAATTTTAATTTTCATTAAAGATTTAATATGGGAATATAAGCTCAAATAATTCATAAAATATATTAATAATTAAATAATAAATACATTATTTTTAATTAATCAAAGAATTTTTTAAAGGATTTAAATATTCATTTAAGAAATTCTCATATTATGCAAAAACTAGAATAATAAAATAAATTTATAACCTAGAGGTCGCTAAGATCTACCCAAATGTAATTGTTACTAAATATATTGTTTTCATTGCACAGAAGAATCTTAAGTTAAAAATTACGGGCGACAAAGATGAAATAGACAGGTTCTATGGCGGCTTTTCGTCATCTTCTAATTGTTATGTTATACAAGAAGTCTTAGTAAGAATGGTAATTACTGACGCATAAACTCAACACATCTAAGTGCTTTTTATGGCACTCTAATTTAACTTAGGTTGGCTATGACCACGATAAAATGGATATTTATATGATAAATAAGTGTAAGTGCCATAGCTTAATTTGTTTTAATCGTTAAGATAGAAACCTGATCACATCCATTCTGCTGATGCTAAAACATAGAAAAGCCCATGAAAGACAAGCCGACATTAACATATCAATTGCCGACTCAGTCCTGTTGGACGCATACATGGATAAAACCTCCTTTTTGTCATCCCGAGTCTGGGCATGAAACGGATACACGTTTTTATAATCAACAGCCTAAGTCACCTGCTCGTGGCTCAAAAGAGTTATTGCGTTGGTTAGTTACGCGTGAGTCTTTTACATGGAAAGTGGATATTCAAAATGAATATGAAACTCGTGTAAATACGGCTGTAGCTTTGCCGCAAAATCGACCTCAGGCAGATCTGGATGATTGGCAAGTCTGGTTCGTTGGGCATGCAACGGTATTGGTTCAGATTGGCCCTTATAACTTTATTACTGACCCGGTGTGGTGTGATTATGCAAGTCCTTCACAAGGGCGTGGCCCACGCCGTGTATGCCCGGCAGGTTTTGCACTAGAACAATTACCGACGATTCATGGAGTTTTGCTCAGCCATAATCATTATGATCATATGGACTTGGCGACACTTGAATGGCTACATAAAAAATTCGCAATGCCAATTTACACTGGACTCGGGAATGGTTTTTATCTACCTAAAGAGTTTCATGTCATTGAGATGGATTGGTGGCAAGAAATTCCTTATCACGAATTAAGAATAATCTATACACCTGCACAGCATGGTTCAGGTCGTGGTTTGCGCGACCAGAATAAGGCACTTTGGGGCGGCTTTTCGGTTGTGGCTAAAACAGGTCATTGTTTCTTTGCGGGTGATACCGGTTATGCGGGTCATTTTAAGCAAATACATGCCCGTTATGGCGCGCCGCGAGTTGCCTTGCTTCCAATAGGTGCGTATGAGCCACGTGAACTGATGAGCTATGTTCATATGAACCCGCAAGATGCGCTACATGCGCACTTCGATTTACAGGCTCATCGTTCTATTGCGATTCATTATCGGACTTTCCAGTTGACTGATGAAGACCGAGAAGATCCAGAGCATGCTCTAGCACAGGCAATTAAAGCTTCGTCAAAGCTTGCAAATCCTTTTTATTGCATTCGGGAAGGACACAAACTTACTGTTTAAAAAACGATGCTTGATATTAAAAAAGCCAGTTCAAATTGAACTGGCTTTTTACTATTTTGACTTAAATTAGGCTAAGTCAAAACGGTCAAGATTCATGACTTTAGTCCATGCAGCAACAAAGTCTTGAACAAATTTTTCTTTACCATCTGCCTGAGCATAAACTTCGGCTAATGCACGTAAGATTGAGTTTGAACCGAAGACTAAATCATTACGTGTTGCGGTAAATTTTACTGCGCCTGTTTTACGATCTTTGCCTTCAAATACTTCGCTTGTTGAGTCAACAGGTGCCCATACAGTTGACATGTCGAGTAAGTTCGTAAAGAAGTCTGTGCTGAGTACACCAACTTGCTGAGTGAATACGCCGTGTTGTGAGCCATCCCAGTTGGTGCCCAGTACACGTAAGCCACCAATCAATGCAGTTAACTCTGGTGCAGTCAAAGTCAGTTGTTGTGCTTTATCAATTAATAATGCCTCAGTTGTTGCGCTGACACCCTCTTTTTTCCAGTTTCTAAAACCATCGGCAAGGCCAAGGAGTAATTGGAAAGATTCGACATCAGTTTGACTTTGTATTGCATCAACACGACCAGGGGCAAATGGAACGCTAATGTTGAAACCTGCCGCTTGCGCAGCTTGTTCTACACCAACATTACCTGCAAGCACGATTAAATCAGCTAATGATAATTGAGTAGAAGCTTTGAGTTCTTCAATTTTAGTTAAAGTCTCAACTGCTTTTTTATTTACGTCCCATTCACGTTGTGGTGATAAAGCAATACGTGCACCATTTGCACCGCCACGCTTGTCTCCACCACGGAACGTGGATGCCGAAGCCCAACCAAGGGAAACTAGCTCACCAGCAGATAATCCCAATGCAACAATTTTTGCTTTTGCATCATCTATGCTAGCAGCAGATGGTAGAGCGCTGGCAGCAGGTAATGGGTCTTGCCAGATTAAATCTTCAGCCGGAACTTCAGGACCTAAATAACGTGCTTTTGGCCCCATATCACGGTGAGTTAATTTGAACCAAGCGCGAGCAAAAGCATTGGCAAATGCTTGTGGATCGTTAAGGAAACGACGAGAGATCTTTTCAAACTCAGGATCAAAACGTAAGGTCAAATCTGTAGTAAGCATTGTTGGCTTACGTTTAACTGATGGGTCGAATGGATCTGGAATGATTGCCTCAGCATCTGCTGCTACCCATTGAATTGCACCAGCAGGTGAGCGCTCTTGTAACCACTCGTATTTGAATAGGTTTTCAAAGAAGTAGTTGCTCCATTGTGTTGGTGTTTGTGACCAAATCACTTCTAAACCTGAAGTGATCGCATCTTTACCAACACCAGTGCCAAAACTGTTTGACCAGCCAAAGCCCATTTGTTCAATTGATGCTCCCTCAGGATCAGCCTGAACATGGTCAGCAGAGGCAGCGCCGTGAGTTTTACCTAAAGTATGACCGCCTGCGATTAAGGCAACAATTTCTTCATCATCCATTGCCATATTGCCGAAAGTCGCGCGAATAAATGGTGCAGCTGATTTAGGGTCACCGCTGGCTTGTGGGCCTTCAGGGTTTACATAAATTAGACCCATTTCGGTTGCAGCTAGATTGCTGCCTTCCAATGCTTCAGAGTTGCGATGAGCTAACCATTCTTTTTCATCGCCCCAGTTTACATCGTTGTCTGGTTCCCAAACATCTTCACGACCTGCACCAAAACCGAAGGTGCGGAAACCTGAAGATTCAAGTGCGATGTTTCCAGCAAGAATAAATAAATCTGCCCACGATATTTTTTGACCGTATTTTTGTTTAACTGGCCATAATAAGCGGCGCGCTTTATCTAAGCTTGCATTGTCAGGCCAACTATTTAATGGCGCAAAACGTTGTTGACCACGACCAGCACCACCACGACCATCGCCCATGCGATATGTACCGGCAGCATGCCATGCTAATCGAATAAATAAGCCTGTATAATTTCCCCAATCGGCTGGCCACCAATCTTGAGAATCGGTTAATACATTTTTGATATCAGCTTTGAGGGTGTAGTAGTCGAGTTTTTTAAATTCTTGACGGTAATTAAATTCTTTACCGAGTGGATTAGAGCGTTCTGAATGTTGATTGAGTAGGTCGACGCGTAGTTGTTTTGGCCACCAGTGTAAACTAGGCGTGCCACCACCGACCGTTACCTCTGGTTTTGATTTATGGCCTGAAAAAGGGCATTTTGATTCGTCTGACATGGTTATATACTCTCTGGGTAATAATTATTGAGCTCTTCGTAAAAATGTTAGGGCTCATTTTCCTAGACTTCTGGTTTAAAAACTCATGTTTACTAAATAAAGAAATGGGAGAACAAATGGTGAGGGAAACTGTTTAAAAAGTCTTTTCACTGAGATGTCGGCCATTATTTTTTATTTAATAATGCATCAGATTCCTTTACTTGTTATTCCTCCAATTTACTGCATGAAGGTTAAAAAACAAGAGGAAAAATAAGATGAAACTTGTAAATAACGATGCATAGAATTACCTCTTCAATTGTTGGAACAACGTAAGATCTTTTAATAACGCTCTGTAAATATACTAGGAGTAGGAGTCTTATTTTTCAAATGGATTAAACTGTCAATATTGATTTAAAAAACCGATTATATGTTTATTTAATAGATTAAGATGGCGGCAATAGTGAGATGAAATTTTTATATTTAGTTGTAGTAGAAGCGATCTCAAATGAATAAAGGAGAGCAGTGTTCTCCTTTATTGTTTATATATTAAACATTTACGATTCGATTCGATTTAACCATATCAGCTAAACCATGAGTTTTAAAATAGTACTCAAGCCAACTTTTCACGATGAGTGGATTATTCATTTTCATGACATCATCCAGCAATTTTTGTGCATCTGTCATTGGTACATGACAAATTGCTTTTCGTACACGCAAAATATTACTCGAGCTCATTGAAAGGGTATTAAAGCCCATTGCCATGAGCAGGATTGCTGATAATGGATCACCTGCCATTTCACCACAAATACTGATAGGTTTTTTGTATTCATGACATTCTTTAACTAAGCGGGTTAGCGCACGTAGAATGGATGGGTGAAAGTGTGAGTAAACGTTTGCTACATGTGGATTATTACGGTCAACTGCAAGTAAATACTGAGTTAAGTCATTTGAACCGACCGAGAAGAAATCGACGAGTTCAGCAAACTCATCAATTTGTAGCAGTACGCTCGGCACCTCAACCATAATTCCAATTTTTGGTTTGGTAATTTTAACTTGCTCTTCTTCTTGCACTGCAATCCAGTCACGCTCAAGTAAATAAAGTACTTCTTCTACTTCACTGACTGTAGTGACCATTGGCAATAAAATATGCAAATTATTTAAACCAATACTGGCTTTGAGCATGGCGCGAATTTGCGAAGAAAAAATCTCGGGATGATCAAGCGTGAAACGAATACCACGCCAGCCTAATGCCGAGTTTTCTTCTTCAATACTGAAATACGGCAAATCTTTATCGGCACCAATATCCAGAGTTCGCATCACCACAGGTTTGTTGGCGAAATGGCTCAACTGTTGACGGTAGATTGCGCGTTGTTCTTCTTCACCTGGGAAACGTTCCCGTAACATGAATGGAATTTCACTTCGGTATAGACCTACACCTTGAGCACCACGTTGTACACCACGTACGACGTCAATCATGAGGCCCGTGTTTACATAAAGCTGAACAGATACACCATCTGGAGTAATCGCTTCTTTGGTCTCGTATTGTTTGAGATCTTTTGCGATTTGTTCATCTTCTTTCTGAATTTCTTTATAGCGTTGACGTAAACGACGTGGAGGGTTTACAAAAACACGGCCTTGATAGGCATCCACAATCATTTCTGCATCATCAAGTGTGTTCACTGGCAGTTCAGTTACACCAACTACGGTTGGAATACCTAATGCACGAGCCACAATTACCATATGTGAGTTGGCTGCACCTTCGGATGTCACAATCGCTGCAATATTGTCTACTGGCAACTCTACAAGTGCCGCAGTACTAATCTCTTCACCAATTAAAATACTGTCTGGACTCAGGTCACGATGGCTAGAGTCTTCTTCTTGCAAAGAGGCTAAAATACGTCGCCCTAAATCTTTAAGATCAGAAACTCGTTCACGAAGATAGTCATCTTCCATCTGTGCAAATAGGGCAGTGTGTTTTTCAATGACACGACGTACTGCACCTTGTGCCCAATGTCCATCACGAATCAGTTCTTTAATTTCTGCTGGCAATGCATTTTCATCTAGCATTCTTAAGAAAACACTAAATAAAGCGCGCTCCTCAGCCATGAGAGAATCATGCATTTTTTCATCCAGAGAACGAATCTCTGAACGTACTGATGAAATGGCTTGATCTAAAATTCGAAGTTCATCGCTAATATCTTCTGCTTCGCGGTCGGGTACAGAACCCAAATCGGCAGGTGGATATAAAATAATAGCGCGGCCTAAAGCAACACCGCCTGCACCTGAAGCACCCTGAAAGGTTTTGTAGGCAGGACCATTACTCGGCTTACGAAATACGTCAATATTACCTACTGCATGAGCATGAGCAATAACGCCAGAAAGCTGAGCACATAGCGTAACTAAAAAGGACTCAGCTGCTTCACTAAAATCTTGAGGAAGTTTGTTTTGGACAACCAAAACACCCATAACCTTACGACGATACATGACCGGTACGCCAAGGAATGAGTTATAAATTTCTTCGCCTGTTTCAGGTAAATACAAGAACCGCTCATGTTTTGGCGCATTGTCAAGGTTAACAATTTCTTCACGTTGCCCGACCAGACCAACCAAGCCTTCACCGAGTTGCAAAGAAACATGACCTACAGATTCTGGATTTAAGCCTTTAGAGGCCATTAATACATAACGCTGATTGCGTTCATCGAGTAAATAAATAGAGCAAACATCCACTTTCATGGCCTCAGCAACCTGATTAACCATGATGTCTAATGATTCATGCAAACTGACGGACGCATTAACCTCTTGGACAATGCGCCGTAGAGTGTCGAGTTGCATGTTTGACATGGATGTATACTCCAGTATTTTTTTAGACTATGAATGTATTTATAACAGCACTTTTAATAAAAATCATTTGCTAGATAAATGATTTTTAGGGTAATTGTTGCATCGGCAACTGTGTACACAACTCCACCATGGCTTTACGATAAACATCACGCTTGAAGTTCACCACTTGGCCAAGAGGATACCAATAGCTAACCCACTGCCATTCATCGAATTCGGGCGGGTCGGAAAGGTTTAACTGAATATTTTTTGCAGGCGCAGTTAACTTCAGTAAAAACCATTTTTGTTTCTGTCCGATACATACGGGGTCAGAGTCTGACCGAATGTACCGATGTGGCAAACGATAACGCAGCCATCCTTTGGTTTGCGCAATAATCTGGACATGTTCGGGCAATAAGCCGATTTCTTCTCTCAGTTCTCGAAAAAGTGCCTGTTCAGGGGTTTCTCCAAACTGGATGCCTCCTTGTGGAAATTGCCAAGCATTGTGACCAATGCGCTTTGCCCATAAAACCTGTCCATCATCGTTTGCCAAAATGATCCCGACATTCGGTCGGAAACCTTCTGAATCGATCATTTGGCTACCTAAATATTGTCTATATCGTTGACTTTAATCGCGGGGACAAACACTTTTTTATGTCCAGCTCGAAAAGATCAAAGTAAAATGTTTAAATTGCTACGATCTTAACGAATTTCTATCGACTAGCGGAGATAGATTTACATTTTTTTTCTTAAATTTCAGTTTAAACGAGAATTTTCATGAAACTGGCGTTGTTTGATTTAGACCATACCTTGTTAAATACCGATTCAGACCATTCTTGGGGTGAATTTTTAGTCAATGAAGGTTTGGTTGATCCGGTTCATCATCGTCAGATGAATGATAAATTTTATGAAGATTACAAAGCAGGCCAACTTGACCCATATGCTTATAATGAATTTGTTTTTGGATTTTTAACGCAGCATGACAATGACTACTTAACTGAGCTCCACCAATTATTCATGCAAAAAGTCATTCGTCCGCAAATGCGTCCAAAAGGTTTTGATGCAATCAAAAAACATCAAGATTTAGGCCATACTATTGTGGGTATTACGGCAACAAGTGATTTTATTACTGCACCGATTTTTCGTGAATTTGGGATTACCGAAATTTTAGCAACCAATGCTGAAGTGGCTGATGGAAAATATACAGGTAAAGTTGCTGGTTTAGCGTGTTATCAAAAAGGCAAACTTGCACGTCTAGATGCATGGTTAGAAGGTCGTAACGTGTCTGAGTCTTGGGCATATTCCGATTCAATTAATGACCGTTTTTTACTTGAATATGCAACGCATGCAATTGCAGTAAACCCTGATGATCGTCTTGAAAAACTGGCCCAAGAACACAATTGGGACATTCAGGACTGGTCGATTTAAAATTGTGGAGTTGGAAGAACAGTTTAAAAAGTTTTGAGGTCTTCCAACTCTTAATTATATTTAAAATCATTTTTTAATATCTCTTATAAATCTTAGCTAAAAACAGATATTGCTATGATTAATAAAATAAATTCTATCTTGGTAAAGATTTCAGAATATAAAAAATTTTAATTTAAAAATGAGGAAATAATGTCAAAAACAGCACAAATTAAATTACCAAAACAACTTTGGAATGATGAAAGTATTGATTTAACACGTCATAGCTATCAGGGGAAATTACTTAATAAAAGCGAAGGCTTTAAATTAGGTAAGGCTCAACGTAAAAAAGTTCCACGTGAACAGCTATCAAAACTTTCTGAACGACCAAAAGGTACAACTGCCTTAACGGTCTATGATTGGAGCAACCAAGGACGTTTAGAAAAGCTCAAGCCGATTCGTGCAAAACGGATGAGTGTTTCTCCATTTACATTTTATCGTGGCATGCCTTCTTTGATGCTATTTGACCAAGCGTGGGAGCAAGCAAATTCAGGCTTATTTCAACAGATTTGTGGTGATTGTCATTTAAGTAATTTTGGCGGTTTTGCAAGTCCCGAACGTAACCTGTTATTTGGAATTAATGATTTTGATGAAACTTTAGTTGCCCCATTTGAATGGGATGTAAAGCGCTTAGCAACCAGTTTTGTGATTGCGGCGCGTGATATTAATCTTGCAGAGAAAGTCGGGTTAAAAGCAATTAAAATAATGCTGAATAGTTATCGTCAGCACTTATTAGAAATTACGGAACTTTCACCACTCCAAGTTTGGTATGAAAAAGTTGATGCCAGTACATTATTAGAAAATACTGAGTGTCGAAAACTAAGAAAGAAACGCGAGAAGCATCTTGATTCAGCACAGAAAAGAACGGCGTACTCTGTTTTGCCGAAGCTTACCCAGCAAGATCAAGATACAGGATTTCGTCATTTTATGGATGATGCGCCGTTATTATGGCATCCAAGTGTAGATGAGCCATTTGGTAAAGATGTTGATGTATTCTTTCAACAATACCGTGATTCTTTAAAATATGATCGCCAAGTACTTTTTGATCGTTATCAACGTACAGATGTGGCCTTTAAAGTGGTGGGTGTCGGAAGTGTTGGTACACGATCCGCAATTGCATTATTTCAAGATGCAGATCGGGAACCGTTAATTTTACAAATGAAAGAAGCGAATCCATCAATTCTTAGCCCGTTATTTGTAGACAAGGTAAATCACGAAGGTGAGCGTGTAGTGCATGGTCAGCAGCTCATGCAGGCCGCAAGTGATATATTTCTTGGGTTCTCTTCCATATCAAATCAACATTTTCATGTACGTCAGTTACGTGATATGAAAATTTCGGTTGATCTTAGTGACATGGATGATGAGTATTTCTATGAGTATGCCGAAAGTTGTGGTTTAGCCTTGGCTCATGCCCATGCTAAATCTGGAAATGCAGATGTACTTATGGGATACCTTGGCGAAGGTAATACGATAGTAGAAGTATTACAAACGTATGCAGAAGAATATGCAGAACGTAATCTAAATGACTATGACCAATTTATGAATGAAGTTGCAGATGGTAAGATTCAGCTCGCTGGAGATGATGCACTTTAATAATAAGTATGCTGCTACAGATGACATGAAATAATTCGAAAGGTTAGAGAAAAAATGTTTAGTAAAATTATGTCTGGTTTGGGTCTTCAAGGTGTGACGGTAGAAACTGTTTTACAGAACCCAAGCTTGCAAGCAGGCAGTACATTGCATGGAGAAATTAGCTTTAAAGGTGGATCGTCTGATAAAGAGATTAATGGTCTTTATTTGCAATTGGTAACGATGGCAGAAGTTGAATCTGGTGATCATGAGTTTAACCAACCTTTAGTTTTACAAGAGTGGTTAGTGAACTCTCGATTCCTCTTGCCGGCACATCAAGCACATTCTTTCCCTTTTAGTATTCAACTACCATTTGAGACACCAATTACTGAGGTTGCTTGTCGAAGAAATGGTGCACGTGTTTGGATTCAAACCCATATGGATGTTGATTGGGGATTAGATGCAACTGATCGTGATTATCTAAAGGTTCTGCCAACTCCAGCCATGCAAATGTTTCTACAGGCTATGCAGCGATGTGGCTTTGTTTTATCGACAGTAGATGTAGAAAAAGGGCAGCTTACTGCGCGAAATTTTAGATCAACGATTGGTTGTTACCAAGAGCTTGAATTTGTCTCTTCACATATGTTTAGCGGATTTAATGAGGTTGAAGTTTCTTTCGTTGCTGAACCTAACCAAACTCACGTTATGCTTGAAGTAGACCGCCATTTTCGATCAGATCAGCTATTAACGATGACGATTCCACACCATATGCTTGATGAAAACCAAATGGTGCAACAAATTAGAAGCCTCTTGAAGCTTGGGTAAATTAAATTAGATGCTTAATAAATAAGAGCCTTTTATGCATCCTGCATCATTTTAATTAACTCCTGCATGGCTCTAGATTGAGTACGTGCAGGATGCCATACCATACCTAATTGACGATTCATCTCAACATTTAAATCAAGCTGCTGCATATCCTGATTCAATAGAGTTTTTGGTAAAACTGACCAACCCAAACCAATTGACACCAACATACGAATAGACTCAAGAGGGTTATTGCTCATGGTGATTTTTGGTTTAAGTCCTTGTTTTTCAAACTCAGCTAAAGTGATTTGAGCAGTATAAGTTTGTGCAGCAGGTAATAAGCTTGGATATTCAATTAAATCTTGTAAGGTAAGATTCTTCTTTTGTGCCAGCGGATGAAAAGGGGCAGCAACAAAAACTAAAGGATCATTCCAAATTGTAATGTAGTTAAGACGCTCATCTCCTGAAGGAGGAAGCGTTAAAAATGCTAGTTCTAAATCACCAGCCAGTACTTGTTCATGGGCTTGCTCTGAATCAACAAAATGCACATCTAAGGTAACTTGAGGGAATTGCTGAACAAAATGTTTAAGTGGTGCGGGTAAATGGTGCAAACCAATATGGTGACTCGTACCGACTTTTAAGCGGCCTTGTACCTGAGTTTGTTCATGGCTCAGCGTATGGTGAATATCACCCAGCTCATTTAACCAGTTTTTAACTTTAGGAAGTAATGAATGTGCGGCATGAGTTGCCTGAACACCTCGGCCTGCAGATTCAAATAGTTTTACGCCAAAATATTCTTCTAAGCTGTGAATTCGTTTGGTAACAGCAGGTTGAGTAATAAATAACTGATCTGCTGCCACAGAGATAGACCCTGTTTCCATAACTTTTACAAAAGCTTCAAAGGCTGCAAGATTCATAATACAACTCAACTTGGAATAGAAAAATCGAGGGGCTAAAGTTGCCGAGCCAAAATCGTATCATGCTTGCAGCAAAACGAGTGAGAAAGTTGCGAATTACCGCACTAATCTTAGCCTAAGCTGTTGTTTCTTTTTCAGCTAAGGCTGATACGCGGCGATCTTTAGCAGCCCAAACTTTTTCATGGAAGAAAAAAGCAAAAGCTTGTACGGTTGGCTCAAGCATACTTAATGTTAAAGCCATCCAGATATTACCTGTTACAAAGTATGCGACTAGCATTGCGACAGTAATATGCATAATGTAATAGCTTAAGGTTTTCTTTAAGGTACGTTGATTATTTATAACGAATTTTTGGATATTAGCCATGATCATTCTCTTTAGCCACTTTAGATATTTTTAGTATAGGCATTAGAGTATAAGATTAAAAATTAATTATGCAAATGATAATCATTAACAAAAACGATTTATTAAATTTGATGTACGTTATGGAAATTATAATTTATTCCAAAAAGTTTTCTAATTTATAAAAATGATAAATTAGATTTATGTGAAACTCTGGCTATAATCGAAGAAAGATCAGAATTACCCAGTCCAATGGAGCAAGACGACATGGCAGGCAAAACTTTATATGACAAATTGTGGGATGACCACGTTGTTTCACAGCGTGATGATGGCTCATGTTTACTATACATTGACCGTCATTTATTGCATGAAGTGACTAGTCCACAAGCATTTGAAGGGTTGCAACTTGCGGATCGTCAACCATGGCGTTTAAGTGCAAACGTTGCTACACCAGACCACAACGTTCCAACATCTAAAAAGGAACGTGACCAAGGCATCGCTGGTATTGAAGATGATACATCTCGTATTCAAGTTCAAACTTTAGATGACAACTGTAAAGCCTTTAATATTGTTGAGTTTAGTATTAATGATATCCGTCAGGGTATTGTGCATGTGGTTGGACCTGAACAGGGCTTAACTTTACCGGGCATGACGGTCGTATGTGGCGATTCACATACAGCGACTCACGGTGCTTTTGGTTGCTTGGCGCATGGTATTGGAACATCTGAAGTTGAACATGTGTTAGCAACACAGTGCCTGATTCAGAAAAAATCTAAAAACATGTTAGTTCGTGTAGATGGCGTATTGGGTAAAGGCGTAACACCAAAAGATGTTGTGTTGGCCATTATCGGTAAAATTGGTACTGCTGGCGGTACGGGCTATGCAATCGAATTCGGTGGCCAAGTTTTCCGTGATATGTCGATTGAAGGGCGTATGACGGTATGTAACATGGCGATTGAAGCCGGTGCTCGTGTCGGTATGGTTGCAGTTGATGACAAAACTATTGAATACGTGAAAGGCCGTAGCTATGCACCAAAAGGCGAGCAATGGGAACAAGCAGTTGCTTACTGGAACACATTGCATTCAGATGAAGATGCTGTGTTTGATGCTGTAGTTGAGTTAAATGGCGCAGAAATCGAACCACAAGTATCTTGGGGAACTTCACCAGAAATGGTTATTCCTGTTACTGAAGCTGTGCCAACTTTAGAACAAGCGAAAGATGACGTACAACGCAATGACTGGACACGTGCTTATCAATATATGGGTTTAAATGCAGGTCAAGCATTAGCTGATATTCAGCTTGATCGTGTGTTTATTGGTTCTTGTACGAACTCACGTATTGAAGATATTCGTGCTGCTGCTGAGGTGGTTAAGGGTCGTAAAGTGGCATCCACCATTAAGCAAGCCATGATTGTTCCGGGTTCTGGTTTAGTCAAACAACAAGCTGAAAAAGAAGGCTTGGATAAAATCTTCTTGGAAGCTGGCTTTGAATGGCGTGAGCCGGGTTGTTCAATGTGTTTAGCAATGAATGCTGATAAGTTACAACCAGGTGAACACTGTGCTTCGACGTCTAATCGTAACTTTGAAGGTCGTCAAGGCAATGGTGGTCGTACTCACTTGGTGAGCCCGGCAATGGCGGCAGCGGCTGCAATCGCTGGTCACTTCGTTGATGTTCGTTCATTTTAATTCGGTCTGGAGCAAACCATGAAAGCTTATACAGTTGAACAAGGTATCGTTGCACCATTAGATCGTGCCAATGTTGATACAGATTTAATTATTCCAAAACAGTTTTTAAAGTCGATTAAACGTACAGGTTTTGGCGACAACTTATTTGACGAGCTTCGTTATTTAGACGAAGGCTATCCGGGACAAGACAATTCAGTACGTCCAAAAAATCCGGACTTTGTTTTAAACCAGCCTCGTTATCAAGGAGCAACAGTTTTAATTGCTCGTACTAACTTTGGTTGTGGTTCAAGTCGTGAGCATGCGCCTTGGGCATTAAATGAATATGGATTCCGTACCGTTATTGCACCAAGCTTTGCTGATATTTTCTTTAATAACTGTTTCAAAAATGGCATGTTACCTGTCATTTTGCCAGAAGAAACAGTTGAGCAGTTATTTAAAGAATGTGCTGCTAATGAGGGATATCAATTAACAATTGATTTAGCAGCTCAAGAAGTACGTACTCCAACAGGTGAAGCATTTAAATTTGAAGTTGATCCGTTTCGTAAGCACTGCTTGTTAAATGGATTGGATGATATTGGTTTAACTCTTCAAAATGCGGACGCAATTCGCGCTTATGAAGAAAAAACTAAACAAGTTCGTCCTTGGGTATTCCAAGAGTTGAATTAACCTTTCGGTACATTTTAAACATAGCCATGGCGTAGCGTTCAAACTCTTGCTAACATGCTAAAGCATAAAAACACCTTAGAATTATGCACTAGATGAGGATTGGGCTTGAACAATGAAGAGGAACGTTACTCATAGCTTTTTGTTGAGCCTGTGCGCAATAACACTCAGTGCTTGTCAAAGCACTTACAATGTAGTGGATACTGTCCGCATTAAGCAGGCTGAACAAGAAAATTTGGGGCAGAATGCAGCAATATATTGTTCGGGCGCGAAGAGTTGTGAATTTGAACGACTAAATGATATTACTGTAGTGGATGCGCAAACACGAAGAATTAGTAATCAGGCAATTCATCAAGGGATTGTGAGATTACAAGGTTCAGTACTTAGCCAAACTAACAGCTTATATTTATCAGTGCCTGCTAAACAATATGAAGTGGTGATCCGTTTCTATCCGATCTCTCCGGATCGTGCAGAAACATTCCATGTGATTCACCAGTTTAATGCTAACCATCGCTATACATTTAAAATGTACCGAGACAAATCTAACCGTTCGGGTAGTTTGCTGAATGTTTCTGTACCAGATCCATTATGTGTCGATTTAGAACAAGATGGGCATGTCATTCGCCGTTTTTGTCGACCATTTGATGTTACAACAGGACTAGGTGAATTCCTTGAGCAGAAAAAACTAACACCGCGGTAGTTGTAGCACTGCTTGTCTTTGGAAAATGGAAAAAGTTCATGTCTAAACAGATTTTAATTTTAGCTGGTGATGGTATTGGTCCTGAAATTGTTGGGGCAGCAGAAAAAGTATTAAATACAGTAAATGAAAAATTTAATTTATCGTTAACTTGGGAACATGGCTTATTAGGCGGCGCGGCAATTGATGCGCATGGTGAACCGTACCCAGCAGTAACAAGTGAACAAGCAAAAAAAGCTGATGCAATTTTATTAGGTGCGGTAGGCGGACCAAAATGGGACACTATTGAGCGCTCTATTCGCCCTGAACGTGGTCTTTTAAAAATTCGTAGTGAACTTAACTTGTTTGCTAACTTGCGCCCAGCGATTTTATATCCGCAATTAGCAGATGCTTCTAGTTTGAAGCCTGAAATTGTTGCTGGCTTAGATATTTTAATTGTTCGTGAATTAACTGGCGGTATCTATTTCGGTCAGCCACGTGGTATCCGCGAACTCGAAAACGGTGAAAAACAAGGTTATAACACCGACGTTTATTCTGAAAGTGAAATTAAGCGTATTGCAAAAGTAGCTTTTGAACTTGCAGGTCTACGTGGTGGGAAGGTTTGTTCTGTAGATAAAGCTAACGTTTTAGAAGTTACAGAGCTTTGGAAACAAACAGTCACTGATTTACAGCAAGCAAATTATTCAAATATTCAGCTTTCACATATGTATGTCGATAACGCTGCCATGCAACTTGTACGTGCGCCGAAGCAGTTCGACGTGATCGTAACGGGTAACTTGTTTGGCGATATCTTATCTGATGAAGCAGCAATGCTTACAGGTTCAATCGGCATGTTGCCATCGGCTTCGTTAGATGAAAATGGCAAAGGTATGTATGAGCCTTGCCATGGTTCTGCACCTGATATCGCGGGTCAAAATGTGGCAAACCCATTAGCAACTATTCTTTCAGTTGCAATGATGCTTCGCTACACATTCCGTGAAGAAGCGGCTGCAAAAGCAATTGAAGATGCAGTAGGTCAAGTGCTTGATCAAGGTTTGCGTACAGCAGATATTATGTCTGAAGGTATGACAAAAGTAGGTACGGCTGAAATGGGTGAGGCTGTTGTAGCTGCTCTTGCTTAAAAGCTTATTATAAAAAAACGCAGCGTTGAGCTGCGTTTTTTTGTGCCGATGTTTTAACAGGCTTTACCCTCATATTGAATTGACTCGGCAATGTCATTTTTAAGCTGGAAAATCACTTTGCAATTGAAATTAATATCATAAAAATTGCCGCTCAGATTTCCTGATTGGACAGGAATAGAGCTTCCTCTCATATCAACATTACTTACCATCGGAATAGGAATGCTTAAAGGACGCAAAATCGTATAGATGAGCTGATTGGGTGTTTTTTGCGGTGTATTGGCGACTTGAAAACCAAGACTACGTAGATTGATATCTTGTTGAATGGTTGCCGATGATTTTCCTAAAAAGCCTTTTAAATATTCCTGTAAATCTACGGATTGACGTGGGTGGCTAGCACAACCGTTAAGACAAATAATGATGAAAGATAATAAGCCAATTTGGCAGCGGGTATATATGTTCATTTTTCTCACTATATGAAATTATATTTATTATTAAAGAACAATAGGTTGTATTTACAAGCTTGTAAAGCAAAAAAGGAGGATTAAGATAAATGGAGAATAAGTTTATTTAGAGATTCATACTAATATTCAAAAGGCTTTATAATTATTTTGTAAAAAACTTAAGGAAAACATGATGAAAAAAATATTTTTTGCATTTTTATGCAGCTTTGGCGTGACTTCAGTCTATGCAGATAACTGTGATAGTGCCCGCAATACTTACGATGATATTTACTGTACAAATAAAATTTATGCGAGTGCTGATGCTGATCTGAATAAGAATTATCAAGCACTGCGAGTAAAGTTAAACACCGCGCAGAAAAATATTCTTAAGAAGTCTCAGCTTGCATGGATACGTCAACGTGATGCCGAGTGTACAGATTCAAATAGGAATAGTGTAGACGTGCAATGTCGTTTACAGACAACGCAAGAAAGAAACCATTGGCTGCAAGAAAGATTGCGTGAATGCCAAACGGTGGGATGTAAAACCAGTCGCTTAAGTGAATAAATAACGCAATAAAAAAGCCACATCATAAAGTGGCTTTTTTGCATTCACTAATTAGCGAGCACGGTACGTAATACGACCTTTAGTTAAGTCATATGGAGTCATTTCGACTTTTACACTGTCGCCAGTAAGAATACGAATATAGTGTTTACGCATTTTACCAGAAATGTGTGCAATAACTTCGTGACCGTTTTCAAGACGTACACGGAACATCGTATTAGGAAGCGTTTCGGTGACAACGCCTTCGAACTCAATGAGTTCCTCTT
Source organism: Acinetobacter sp. BEC1-S18-ESBL-01 (assembly GCF_014169935.1). NCBI lineage: Bacteria > Pseudomonadati > Pseudomonadota > Gammaproteobacteria > Moraxellales > Moraxellaceae > Acinetobacter > Acinetobacter sp. BEC1-S18-ESBL-01. Next base: position 3,465,896 of record NZ_AP022302.1, on the reverse strand, counting down.
TATTGGCCATAGCCTACCTGATGATCAAATTGGAAAGGCGCAAATTATAGTCAATTTTTTTAAAAAAAACAAGATAGACACACTTCTGCTAAAGCATCTGGTTAAAGTATGACTAATAAAAAAAGATGTAATTTTTTTCACAAAAGAAGTGTAATTCTGTTGTCAGTTTGGTCAATCAACGCTAATCTAAAATCATAGTTATTAGGGACTGTTAATTGCATAAAGGTCAACAGCCCTAAATATCAATGAAGTATCTACATGGAAGGGCACTGCGTGGGTCAGCTAACAGATGCATCAGTTGTATTACGCTTTGGCTACCAAGCGATTCGTCGTGCGGGTTTGCCAACAGAAGAAATATTAACCAAAGCGGGAGTTGCTTTAAATCAGGTCGATACCAATGCACGTACACCGTTAAGTGCACAGTACGCCTTTTGGACTGCCGCTCAGGAAGTCAGTAAAGATCCAGACATCGGTCTGCATTTAGGTGAACATTTGCCTTTGTATCGAGGGCAGGTGATTGAACATCTATTTATTAGTAGTGAAACCTTTGGTGAAGGCTTAAAACGAGCCTTAGCTTATCAACGACTGATTAGTGATGCATTTGATGCAAAACTAGTCGTTGAAGAAGGACGTTGTTATTTAACCAATGGCGAACAGATTGGTGCTGACAATCTCGTCAATCGTCATTTCTCTGAATGTGCAATTTCGGGCGTGCTTAGATTTTTTAAGTTCATTACTGAAGGACAATTTCATCCTATCTTCATCGATTTTAATTTTAGCGAAGGGGCTTCTGAGGATGAATATTTCCGTGTATTTGGCTGCCCAGTTAGCTTAGGTCAGAAAGAGACACGTTTATATTTTGATCCAGCTATTCTAGATTTTCAGCTTTGGCAGGCAGAGCCTGAGTTACTTCAATTGCATGAACAATTAGCGATTGAAAAGTTACAAGAACTCGCCCGTTATGATTTAGTGGGTGAGGTTCGTCGTGCGATTGGTTCGACACTTGAAAGTGGAGAAACAACTTTAGAGACGGTTGCTGCTCAGTTGAATATTACGCCGCGTCGTTTACGTACTCAGCTCAGTGAGGCAAATACCAGTTTTCAACAAATACTTTCTGACTATCGTTGTCGTTTGGCTAAAAAGCTTCTGGCAAATACCAATGAGAGTGTTGAACGTATTGTGTATTTAACTGGCTTCTCTGAACCAAGTACGTTCTATCGTGCATTTAAGCGTTGGACGAATGAAACACCTGTGGAATACCGTAAGCGTAAACAACACCGTTAATTTATTCAATGTCATGACGGAGTCGTGCCATTGAGGCTTTAATAATTGGATTGGCTTTCAGCTAGAGTTACTTTTCTTTCGGGAAAAGTAACCAAAACCATTGTCATACGCAAAACCTGTTAGATAATTATCAATATCTAATACATCGCAAAAACATATAGTTATATATTTAGGGCAGGTTGCGTATGACTTTGTCGCGTATCTTATTTAATGCTTAATTTGGATATTGAGTTTTAAATGTTTTAATCTGGTAAGTTTAGCCAATGTGGCCCAAGTGGTGGCTGCGGTAAATCAAACTGCTCAGGATAATTACACTGAATAAAATAAAGGCCATCGGGTGGGGCGGTTACCCCAGCTGCCTTACGATCCTGCGCCGCAAACATTGCATCGATATGATCAATCTCATACATACCTTGACCAATTTCGAGTAAGCAACCAACAATATTGCGCACCATATGGTGTAAAAAACCATCTGCTTGAATATCTAAAACTAAATAGCGTCCATGTTCAAATAGAAGGCAATGCGTTACATGTCGTACAGGCTTATTGGACTGGCATGCTGCTGCGCGGAAAGTTTCAAAGTTATGCGTTCCTTCGAACTTACTAGCAGCTTTAATCATCTTTTGCACATCTAGCTTTTGGTAAATGTGCGTAACTTGCTTATGTAATAGTGCTGGGCGATGAGGTGCGTTATAGATGATATAACGGTAACGTCGAGCAGTCGCTTTAAAGCGGGCATGAAAATTTTCATCCATCAGTTTAATCCACTGAATGGAAATATCTTTAGGTAGTTGGCTATTTGCCCCTCTTAACCACCCCGTTTCTGGACGAATAGCGTTCGTGTCGAAGTGTGCTACCATATTTGTTGCATGTACTCCCGCATCAGTACGACCCGCACCGTGAAGTGCAATGGGCTCATCTGCAATTTTACTCAGTACACGCTCGATCGTTTCCTGAACGCTGGCAACGCCTGGCTGTTGTGTTTGCCAACCTCGGTATTGAACTCCGCTAAATTCAATACCGACCGCATAACGTTGCATAGCTTTACCTCTATTTAATGCTAATTTTCATTCCAATGGCTGAGCCATTGTTCTGGGCTTGGGTATTTTAAATAGATTTGAAGTGCTTTTGCATAGAGATCTGCATGGCTATGAGCATCACTGATGACAATTTTTGCAGTTTTGGCCCATGCACTAATCGCATAACGTTGATCAATACCACCGAATGTCACCTGAGTGGTAAGAATTGGAACACAGCCACGTGCGTAAAGCTCATCTAATGTTGCGAGTAATTCTTGGTTTACTGCAATATTGCCAGTACCAAAACCTTGTAACACTAAAAAGTGTGGTGGGGCTGAAAGTAAGTGACGTAATTGTTGTACTAAGTGCTGTGTTGCAATGGGTTGCATCATCCAGTTTAAAATCTGGAAGGAAGCAGCTCGTTCAATTTGGGCATCTTGTACGATCAATTCATTTTGCTGAGGCGTAAACTCAGCTTCACTATTTAACCCTGAAAATGCATCGAGTTCAGTCGTATGCGTTTTTAATGCAGTTTGCGCGTGGAATACTTGATGGTGGAATGCGAGATAAGCACCCACAGGTAAAGCAATCACTTGTTCTAATGCAAGATATAAGTTCTCAATTGCATCAGTAAATTCACGGGTGTTATCGCCTTGAATATTGAGTAACGGGTATTGGCTACCGGTAATCACAATATGACAGCTTTGGCCCAAAAAGCGGGCTAGGGTCGCAGCCGCATAACTGAGCGTGTCTGTACCATGAATAACAACGAAATGCTGATAACCTTCAAGTTGTAGTTGTTGTATACGTTGAATCAGGCGTAACCAATCAGGTGCCGTGCATGCACTGCTATCAACAATATTGGGTGCAGCAAAGCAGTCAACTGTTAAGTGTGGGGGAATCACTTTTTCAAGTTGAGGTAAGAATTGCTCATAAGGCATAGGAGCTAGAGGTTCACCAATGCAACCAAAAGTACCACCCATATAAAATAAGGCTATTTTTTTCATATTTTTGCAGGCATAAAAAAGCAGTCATCTCTGACTGCTTATGGTAAATCGAACAGTTCTAAGAAGCTATGCGATTAAGTAAGTTTTTCGCGCGTTGTTGTTGTTCTGTGTTGAATTTTTGCTCATTGCTTGCCAATAAGGCTTGAGCTGCTGGGTAGGCTCCTAACTTGATGTATTGCTCAGCTAGTTTTAGATCAAGTTCATTTTCATCTAACTGTTTTAATTCTGGAAAAGCTTCTACAAGGGGATCTTTGGTTTGATCTGGGGTAGTTTCTTCACGTACTAAGTCTACAAGGTTTTGAGTTTCAATCTCTGGTGCTGTAACTAATGCAGGCTCGTCTAGCGAAAACTCAAGAGGTGCGATTGAATTCGAGTCTAATGGCGCTTGTTCTACGAGTTGAAGCTCATCTAATGATGAGATCTGTTCATTAGGTTTTACTTCTGGATCTTCATGGGTTAATTCAAGATTAAAATCCAAAGCATTGGTGTTCTCTTGAGCTGCTGGTGCCGCTATTGTCTGGTTTTTTTCCTCAGATTCATGCAGAGGTACCAAGTCAAAAGAAAACTCTAGGTCAGCTAGCTCATTTGTTTCTTGAGATAGCGATAACTCTGATTTCTGTGTTGGTTGGCTGGTACTTTCGGTAGTCGTGGTTTGCTCAAATGAAAAGTTAAACTCTAAAGGTTCAACTTCAACAGCAGGTTCTTGCTTTACAGGGGTATAGTCTTGCTGCAATTCATTAAAAAAAGAAGTTTCAGAAGAACTTGTTGTTAATTGGTCAAACTGAGCTGTTGCATCAGATGTATTTTTTGGCTCTTGGTATGTTTGAGCTTGAGGAAAATCGATCGCATCTGGTTGTCTTGATGACTCATATTCTTTTTGTCTGGCTTCTGCTTGAATGGCTATTTCATTGAGCGCTAAGCTACGAATATGGCTAATCAGTTGAGTTATTGCAAACTCATCTTTTTGTGCAATATGAATCTCAAGTAGCAATAAATAAAGTTCATGTTGCGTATTATCTTTTTTGAGCGCCTGATTGACTTGAGCTTCAGCGGCTGAGAATTGTTTTTCTTGAATAAGTAGCTGAATCTTCTGACGAACAGCGTCTGGAACAGGACTGCTTTGTGGAGTAGAGGGAATAGATTCTTCAACTACATTTACTTTAGTTTTTTCACGCGAGTTTTTACTTGATTTAGAGTTCGCTTTTTTATTGGTTTTTCTATTTATTGTTTTAGGGGAATTCGACTCTTGCTTTTGGCTATTTTCGCGTTTTTTTAAAATGACAGCGACCACGAGCAATATGATGAATGGAATCACATATAACATTACTTTCCCCTTAAAAAATAAATATTTGCAATATAAAGCGAGCTGACTCTGGTTTTAACTTAATGCTTTTGCTTATGAGTCTGTTGCTGTGCTTGTAACTGCTGTTGTAACTCTGCCAAACGTGCATTCAGAAGTTGAATACGTTGGTCTTTTAAACGTAAAGTTTGATTTAGTTTGGTTACATTCCTTTGTAATGTAACGGTTTTTTCTCTTGTTGTCATAACTTTTACTGCTAACTCAGTATTGTTTTGACTTTGTTGTGTGCTCTTTTTAGCACTTCCATGTGTAGAATTTTGACTGTTTTCAGCCACAATACTCATTTCGGCTTGTTGTAAACGGTATTTTGCTTTGCCAGAAGTTGATTTTGCAGTATGTGCGATATCTGTTTTTGACTTGTTTTGATGAGGTTTAGCTGCAGGAGAGTGAGCTAGGTTAAGTGCGATTCCCTGACGCAAACGATTTACATCACCTTGAATAAAAGCATGTCGGTTTTGTGTTTGAATATCATGCATGACTTTCGCAACAGGTTGTTTTGTTTTCGCGGCAATACGATTAGCAATGCTCCATAAAGACTCATTTCGCTGTACCACATATTTACCTGATGATGCTGGTCCTTTGTAGGAACTTAACGATTGTTTCTTCGCAGGATTTTGGTTAAGCGCTTTTTGAGATACAGATTTCTTTTGCGCTGTTAGATTTTTGACCGGAGTTTTTGGTGAATTATTTGTAGCTGTCTTAGCGCTGGTTGGTTTAATTTCTGTCTGATCTGGAGTAGTAGCTGTTGTAACTTGTTGAGCAACCTGAGTAGAAGGATTTGCACTAAGTGTATTGGATGAATTTGTGTTTATTGCTGGAGCAGTTCCAACGTTAATACTAAGACTGTGTTCACCATTTGAATTATTTGTAGTTGAGGCCGAAGTTGGTGATGCATATCTAGTACTTTCTGGCAGATTTAGAGCAATGTCTTTTTCATTGACAATAAACTGAGGTGACAAAGTACTTTCGTTATTTTCAGTCTTTTTTATAGAAGAAGGCTTAATTACGGTTTTGATATGCTGCAAACGTGTGGCAGAACCTTCACTAATTTTTACTACAATATTTAGTTCAGGATCAATCACAGGGCGAGATGAGGTAATTACAATAACCCCTGAGCCTTGACCGTTTTGGCGTGTATAAAAATTAAGATTTCCGGGCGGCTGATGAGTTACGCCTAACGCGCTTAAATCTTCAGGAGTCGCTAGACTGACTTTTAGATTAGCGTTGGGGTCAGCTTGTTGAAAATTCATTTCGGCATATAACAAATCGCCAGGTGCGGACTGAATTTGTATAGGGTCTAATGTAATCGCATAAATAGAAGGCGAAGACATAATGGTGAAAATGGCAATTTTTAATTTGTTATAAACAGTCATCTCAATCCATGACCTAATAAGTCGTAAAGTCATTCAAAATTATACAATAATGAAATGTAAATAAATTGTAAAATTTTCACAAACCAGTTACGAAAAAGCCGATCTAATGTGATCGGCTTTTTATTTTGACTGAATAATTCAAATCAAATTATGAGCTTTTGTATTCAACTAAAATACGTAACATGCGACGTAAAGGCTCAGCAGCACCCCAAAGTAACTGGTCACCGACTGTAAATGCACCTAGATACTCTTTACCCATGTTGAGTTTACGTAGACGACCTACAGGCACAGTTAAGGTACCAGTTACAGCAACAGGTGTAAGGTCAGTCATAGACGCTTCACGAGTGTTTGGTACAACTTTCGCCCATTGGCTTGAAGTACGAATCATATCTTCGATTTCATCAAGCGGCACATCTTTTTTCAACTTGATAGTAAGCGCCTGAGAGTGGCAACGCATCGCACCAATACGGACACAGTGGCCGTCGATAGGAACAATTTGTGAGTTACCCAAGATCTTGTTGGTTTCAACCTGACCTTTCCACTCTTCTTTTGATTGACCGCTTTCGAGCTGTTTATCAATATAAGGAATTAATGAACCAGCTAATGGCACACCAAAGTTAGCAGATGGGAAACCTTCACCACGTTGTAACTCGGCAACTTGACGATCAATATCCAAAATTGCAGATTTAGGATCATCTAACAATGTTTTAGTATTGTTGTATAAGTAGCCCATACCAGTTAGTAGCTCACGCATGTTTTGTGCGCCAGCGCCTGATGCTGCTTGATAAGTCATAGCAGTCATCCATTCCACCAAATTATTTTGGAAAAGTGAACCTACACCCATCAACATAAGTGATACTGTACAGTTACCACCTACGAAAGTTTTGGTGCCGTTAACCAAGCCGTCTTTAATAACGTTAAGGTTTACTGGGTCAAGAACGATGATCGCATCATCTGACATACGTAAAGTTGAAGCTGCGTCAATCCAGTAGCCATCCCAACCAGTCGCTTTTAACTGTGGGAAAACTTCAGACGTATAGTCACCACCTTGACAGGTAATAATGACATCCATTTGCTTCAGACTATTAATGTCTGTAGCTTCCATAAGTGCTGGGGCAGTCTTACCACCAAATGAAGGAGCTTCACCACCTGCATTACTGGTAGAGAAATAAAATGGCTCAATATGAGCAAAATCATTCTCTTCAACCATACGTTGCATAAGGACGGAACCGACCATCCCGCGCCAACCGACCAGACCTACTTTCATGTCATTTTGCCTCGGTGCGTTAAAATTGTTAGGGGGAGTTGAGTGTATCAAAAGTGTCCACAACTGCAAGCGTTACAGAAACAAAACACCATCTTTATTGAGTAGAATATCTTGTTTATGTTACATACAAAATTGATAAAGATGACAAAAACTTTAAAAAACAAATCATCTTAAAAGAGAAAATTCAATGATTTATATCGAAGTTCTAGCTGGTCTGGTGATTTGGTTGAGTTTCTGGTCACTTATTCCTCGTGATGAGTGGTGGTTTCGTGGTGCCGACTTCCCTCGGTTGCAGATTCTATTTGTTGGTCTTTTAGCCTTTATAGGAATGCTGTTTTGGCCCACCGAATGGAATCTCTGGCGTGAAGTCGTGCTGGCTGCGCTCATTGCTGCCATTGCCTATCAGCTTAAAATGATTTTGCCCTATACTTTGTTTTGGAAAAAACAGGTTAAACAGGTGAAGACATCTCAATTAGATCCACAAAAGCAGATTTCCTTAATTGTATCGAATGTGCTCACTCCTAATGATAAGTATCATTTATTGCTTGAACAGATCAGGACATTAAAACCAGATTTGCTGCTTACATTGGAAAGCGATACGACATGGGAAAATGCTTTAACAGAGATTGAAAGTGACTATCCTTATCGCGTTCCTGTACCTTTAGATAACCTCTACGGCATGCATTTATATAGCCGTCTACCTTTATCAAATACTGAAGTTAAATTTATTCTCAGTGATGAAATTCCCTCCATTCATACAACTGTTACTTTACGGTCTGGTATGCCAGTTCAACTCTATTGTTTGCATCCTAAGCCACCTAGTCCAACTGAGGCGAAGGATTCGACTTTACGCGATGCTGAACTTTTAATTGTGGGCGACCAAATTAAAGATCTAGATGAAAGCTGTATTGTGATGGGGGATTTAAACGATGTAGCATGGTCACGTACTACACGGTTATTTCAACGAATTAGTGGATTGCTTGACCCGCGTGTTGGGCGACATTTCATTAATACTTTTCATGCAGATTATCCATTGTTGCGTTGGTCTTTAGACCATATTTTCCATAGTACCGATTTCGGTTTGGTGAAGATGCAGCGTTTACCTCATGTTGGATCTGATCATTTTCCTGTCTATGTGGTTTTGCAGACTAGTCGAATATTTGAGCATATTCAAGAGGAGCTAGAACAAACTCAAGATGATGAAGAAGAGGCGCAAAGAGCCATCCAAGAAGGAATTGCAAAGGCTGAAGCCGAAGAAAAAGTGGTGACTGATAAAATTGCACAGCCTTATAAATAAAAAGAATATAAAAAGTGATGTAAGCAATATCGTACAAAGATTTGAGTCTAGGGCGAATAGGCAGAGGGTTATAAAAACCTTATTCTACATTCATCGGCACACGGAACCGGGAATGGATAGTCCCACGTAAGGATACACAAAGCTGATATGGAATAGCATCACGGATCGGATGTTGGAACGGAAACGATAAAAATAATTATTAACCTGAAAGCACAACCTCATTTACCCGAGTTTTGCAGGACGCAGAACTCGGGTTGATATTTTTATATACCTTATTAAATTTATTGTAAATCATATAAAAATTTCCAAGATTATCTTATTTTTAAAATCTATTTAATTCGCGTTAAGCCTTCATAAATTTTCATGTACATGTGCGCAATTTTTAATGAAAAAAGATACAAAATTTTTTTTATCTAAGTTTTTGTTTTTATAGCTTATTGACGAATAAATATAGGCTTTAATTTATTTAAAGATAAATTGGGGTTGTTTAATTAATAAATCTCAATAGAATGTGCCGATCGTTGACATGTTGGATCGTCAACAGGCATTGTTTTTTACTTCGCCGGATCGGCGGGTTGTGATTTGTTTGTACATTTAAATTTCTGTTTGGGAATTAGTGTACATGTTGAGGTTTCACTCTTAGTTAGTGGTCTTCTCCCTCTCATATTTGATACTTTGCGGTGCATAAGGATTGTCTTATGAAGAATTTTAAATTTAGCCTTGCTTGGCAAATTTTAATTGCTTTAATCCTAGGGATAGTTGTCGGGGCTGTTTTACATAACCAGCCTGAAATCAAAGACAGTATTGTGAATAATGTTCTTACACCACTTGGTAAGATCTTTATTAGCCTGATTAAAATGATTGTTATTCCAATCGTTTTCTCTACCTTGATTTTAGGTATTGCAGGTGTTGGCAGTACGAAAAGTTTAGGGCGACTTGGTTTTAAAACCATTCTCTATTTTGAAATTATTACGACTATTGCTATTTTGGTTGGCTTGGTTGCGGCAAATATTTTCCAACCAGGTGCTGGTGTAGATAAAGCGATGTTAGTGACGACTGATATTTCGCAATATCAGCATACAGCTCAAGAAGTTGGTTCACAGTCACATGGATTGGTACAGACAATTTTGTCCATGATTCCAACCAATATTGTTAACTCTATGGCACACGGTGAAATGTTGCCTGTGATTTTCTTTGCTGTGTTGTTTGGTATTGGTTTATCTTCTTTGCCAGCAACTACTAAAGACCCATTGTTAAATGTATTTCATGCAGTTTCAGAAACGATGTTCCGCGTAACGCACATCATCATGAAATATGCACCAGTGGGTGTGTTTGGTTTAATCGCAGTAACTGTTGCTAACTTTGGTTTTACTTCACTCATTCCATTAGCTAAATTAGTAGTGTTGGTTTATGCCGCTATCTTTTTCTTTGCTTTTGTGGTTTTGGGTATTACCGCAAAAATGTTTGGAATCAACATCTTTATCTTGTTTAAGATTTTAAAAGATGAATTGATTTTAGCATTCTCAACAGCAAGCTCGGAAACGGTTTTACCACGTATTATGCAAAAAATGGAAGCTTACGGTGCGCCAAAAGCAATTTCCAGTTTTGTGATTCCAACAGGTTATTCATTTAATCTTGACGGTTCTACGCTTTACCAAAGTATCGCAGCAATCTTTATTGCACAGCTTTATGGTATAGATATGTCGATCGGTCAACAGGTAATCTTGGTTATTACTTTGATGATCACTTCTAAAGGTATTGCTGGTGTTCCTGGCGTATCATTTGTTGTCCTATTGGCAACTTTACATACTGTTGGTATCCCGCTTGAAGGCTTAGCATTTATTGCTGGTGTTGACCGTATTATGGATATGGCTCGTACTGCGTTGAACGTTGTTGGTAACGCACTTGCTGTACTTGTAATCAGTAAATGGGAAAAACAATACGACTCTGAAAAAGCTGCCGCTTATGAAGCAACATTTAAATAAGATGGCTTTCTTTTAGTTGTAAAAAACCCGCGAATATTGCGGGTTTTTTATTGGGGTTATTTCAAAACGCGTTGGTATAGTTCTAGTGTTTGATCACACATATCTTTTAAGCTAAACATAGTGACAGGAGCAACGATTTGAGGTTGTTCAATATGATTTTTTACAGTCTCGATTAAGGCTTTTTCATTTTCTGCTTCAACAAGACCTTGTGGGTATACATTCGATAAAATCTCGGCAACACCGCCACGGTTCCAGCCAATGACTGGTGTACTCACTGAAAGCGCTTCTAAGGCTGTTCTACCGAATGTTTCGGCTTGATTGGATAGGGAGAGCACAATATCGCTAAAAGCGAGCCATTCCCGAATATCTGAGCGATGACCTACGAAGGTAATTTTATTTGCGAGCCCTTTGCTTTGAATAGTACTTTGCAATTCACTTAAGTAGGCTTGCTTTTTGGCATCAGCACCGCCGACAACAACCACATGTAGCTGAGGATATTGCGTCTGAAGTTGCTGCATCAGTTCAATTAAACTTTCATGCCCCTTTAAGCGTGTAATACGACCAGGTAAGCAAAGTAAAAACTTATTTTCAAGCTCAGGAAAGTCATTAAAAACTTGGTTAAACCACTGTGCTGAGGGCTGGTAATTATGTGGAAAAGCGGCAGGGTCAATGCCCCGATAAATTCGCACAATATCTTGCGGTGGACATTTTTTATAATGGTCAGTGATGTATTTAACCACGCTGTCAGAAACAGCAATTACTTTTTCAGCTTGAGTCATAATCGCACTATAACGATTAACCGAATAGAAACCATGTACAGTGCTAATGAGGTGAGGGCGTTTGTTTGCAGGTATTTTTCTTAAGGCAAAATGAGTAAGCCAAGCTGGTACACGAGAGCGCACATGAACAATATCGGGTTGATGCTGTTCAATCAGCCGGCGTAAAGGACGAATTTGCCACAAGCTTGAAAGTGATTTTTTATGAATTGGTAGCGTTAAGTGAATAGAACCTTCAGCTTCAAGTTGAGACACTAATCGTCCGCCATTAGACACAACCAGAGATTGATGGCCCTGTGCAACAAGTGCGCTTGCAATTTCTAGCGTGCCGCGTTCTACGCCACCGCTATTGAGTTCTGGGAGAAGTTGCATCACTTTCATTGTTTTTTGCCTTTAGGTTGTAGCAAAGTGGGGGCTTGCGGTTTATTCATTCAATAGGTGGAGTTTACTCCTTACTTTTGTTTTGGCAAAAGTAACAAAACCATTTGTTGGACTAACGACCCATCCCTGATGTCGTAGTCCAACAGGCGACATCCATGTCGCCTTCGCACGATAGTACATACTGGAGTTTATTTAGATATTTATAACTATGGTACGGTAATTATTGAAGGTTTCAGTAAATCTCTTCATATCCCTCAGGACGTGTCTTAAAACGACGATGGAACCACATATATTGAGTCGGTGCGATGCGAAGCTGATTTTCAATAATTTTATTAACTCGAGTTGCATCATCGACTTCATCTTCAGTTGGCATATTGTCTACCGCAGGTTCAATCAAAATATGATATTTAGGGTCCTGTACATCACCGTGACGATAAAAATATAAAGGAACGGCAACTGCCTTAGAGATTTTTAGTAAACGACGATGAGCAGTTACTGTGGCCGCTGGTACGCCAAAGAATGGTGCCATCACCCCTTGCTTGAGTCCAAAGTCTTGATCGGGGCTATACCAAATGGCATCGCCATCTTTAAGGTGACGAATTAAACCACGCATATCATCATGGTCGATTTGTGCTTTATAAATGGTGCCACGGCAACGATAAATCAGCATATCGAGCAATGGGTTATTTTGAGGTCGATAGACAACATCTGGTTCAAAATACTGAGCACAAACATAGCCGCCAGCATCAAGAAGCGTGCTGTGAGTACCCAATAATAAAACACCTTTGCCCTGAGCTTGAGCATTGGTAATGTGTTCTAAGCCTTCAATGGTGACACGGTTTTTAAACCAGTAAGGCTTATACCATGCGTTTAATGTCTCAAACACACCAAGCATCATATCTACAAAAACTTGCTTAGCTTGTTGTTGTACTTTTTCGGCTGACCATTCGGGAAAGCAGACTTCTAAATTACGAATAGTTGTTTTTCGGCGAGATTTTAAATATCTCCAAGCAAGATTTGCTAAGCCATGAGCCAGACGCCATTGAATTGCCCACGGCAAAATAGCCAAAAGCATTAAAAAAACAATGGCAATCCAAATACCCCAATATTTAGGCAATAAAAAGGACCATTGAAATTCACCGGGCGTATAAGTCTGCTTTTGGCTCATAGCGATATAAAGAATTCGAAATTAAAACTGGCAAAAGTGTATCACGAACTGAATTTATCGTCGTAATACACTGTTGAATTGAGCGGTTAGGATAAGGAAGTAAAACGTGGTTATCGACGATTTTCTAAAAGAATACGAACAGCAAGCCCAGCTAGCACTGTGCCCATAAGCCAACGTTGTATATTTGCCCAAAGAGGCTTTTGTTGAAGAAAAAGGGCAATGCTACCCGCAGAAAGCACAATCAGCGCATTTACCGAGACGCTAACAAAAATTTGAATAGTACCGAGCTGAATGGATTGCCATAAAATACTGCCTTGTTGTGGGTGAATAAACTGTGGCAATAACGATAAATACATAATCGCAATTTTAGGATTAAGTAGATTTGTAGCAAAACCCATTAAAAATAGTTTAGCTGGGGAGTCTACCGATAATTGTTTTATATCAAAAATAGGAGATGCATTGGGACGTAGTGCTTTCCATGCTAGCCAGAGTAAATAAATTGCTCCTGCAATACGAATGGTGTCGTAAGCATAAGGAACTGCAACAATAAGCGCTGTAATCCCGAAAGAAGCGCAAAGCATATAAAATATGAAGCCAACGCCAACACCAGCGAGTGAAATAAATCCCGCCGTTTTTCCTTGGCAAATTGAACGAGAAATAAGGTAAATCATGTTTGGGCCAGGGGTAAGCACCATGGCCCAGCAGATTAATCCGAATGCTAAAATTTGAGAAAGATCTAGCATGAAAAATACTCGAATATTATTATATTGGTAGATATAACATAATTATTTTTATAAGTCTTATATTCAATTAGAGTGACATTTTGAAGTATTAATGCTGACTAAACTTAATCACTCATCAAGTGTTTTTTATAGATTTTTGTGCTTTTAAAATTTATATATTCTAAAAAAGCCCCCTTAATTTAAGGAGGCTTTTTTATTATTTAAATTGTAGGAAAGAACGCGAATTAATTTCCTTTGCTCATTTGTTCAAGCTCATCCCAACGCTCTAATTTTTCAAGTAATACCTCTTCAATTTCTGCAAGGCGTTGACTTGCTTTAGTTGCTTCATCGGCATTACTTACAAACCACGAACCATCTGCAAGTTTGTCAGAAAGCTCTGCTTGTTCAACTTCCAGTTTCTCGATTTCGGCAGGCAGTTGTTCAAGTTCACGTTGGTCTTTATAGCTTAGTTTGACCTTTTTCACGTTACTTTGAGCTGCGGCTTTTTCAGCTTCGGCTTTTGCCTGAGCTTTTTTAACGTCAGACTTTTGGTCTACAACTTTATCATCTGGACGCTGCAGCAAATAGTCTTGGTAGCCACCAATGTACTCTGCAATATTGCCTTTACCATCAAAGACCCAAGTCGATGTTACAACGTTGTCCATAAATGCACGGTCATGCGAAATGAGTAATAGGGTACCTTTGTATTCAGAAAGCATCTCTTCAAGTAGCTCAAGAGTCACCATATCCAAGTCATTGGTTGGTTCGTCCATCACAATCAGGTTCGATGGTTTAAGCAATAATTTAGCAAGCAAAATACGGTTACGCTCACCGCCAGAAAGGGCCTTTACTGGTGTACGTGCACGTTCAGGTGAGAACAAGAAATCTTGTAAATAGCTATAGATATGACGACGGTTACCATTTACATCAACAAAGTCAGAACCTTCTGAAACGTTAGCCATGACTGTTTTTTCAAGGTCTAAGGCATTACGTAATTGATCAAAATAAGCAACTTCTAACTGTGTACCAGTCTTAACAGAACCACCGTGTTCGATTTCACCTAAAATGGCTTTAATTAACGTTGTTTTACCAACACCGTTATCGCCGACTAGACCAATACGGTCACCACGCATAACAAGCGTAGAGAAATCTTTGATAAGCGGTTTATCATCATAAGATACACTTAGGTGTTCAATATCAAATACTAATTTACCAGAGCGATTTGCTTCTTGAGTCGCCATGCTCACTTTGCCTTGTTGTGAACGACGAGCTTTTGATTCTTCACGTAAAGCTTTTAAGGCACGAACACGACCTTCATTACGCGTACGACGAGCTTTAATCCCTTGGCGAATCCAAGCTTCTTCTTCAGCTAATTTTTTATCAAATAGAGCATTTTGTTTCTCTTCTGCTTCCATTTGCTGAGCTTTAAGCTCTAAATAGCGTGAATAGTTGCCTTCGTAGCCACGTAGGATGCCACGGTCAAGTTCAACAATTCGAGTTGCAATACTGTCTACAAAAGAACGGTCATGCGAAATAAATAGTAGCGTTAAATTATTTTGATCGAGTAGAAATTTTTCTAGCCACTCAATACTTTCAACATCTAAATGGTTCGTCGGTTCGTCTAGAAGTAATACGTCTGGCTGCGTTAAAAGAGCACGAGCCAGTAAAACACGACGTTTACGACCACCTGAAAGGTCTGCCAAATCTGCGTTTGGGTCGAGTCCCATTTTACTTAACAGGGCATTGACCTTGTTTTCGAGTGCCCAGCCGTCGAGTTGGTCGAGCTTATGCTGAAGATTACCCATACGATCGCAGGCTTCCATATCTCCTAGCATACAAGCATCAGTTGCTTCATGATAAGCTCTGAGTACTTCGGCAGCTTCTCCTGCACCATCAGCCACAATATCAGCAACCTTACCTGAATCCATTGGGACGTCTTGGGCTAACATTGAAACAGTTAAACCATTTTGAATAGAAACTTCACCAGAATCCGGTAATAGGCTTCCCTCGATCAGTTTAAGTAAAGTAGACTTACCTTCACCATTACGACCAATTAAACAGACTCGTTCGCCACGTTCTAGATTAAAGTTCGCGCCATCGAGCAGGGCAGGTCCGCCAAAAGCAAGTTGGACATCCCTTAGGGTAATATAGGCCATAATGTTTTCCAGAATCTCAAATGAGGATTTAAATGACTAAACCACCATATCATGATGATCAAGCGTCATTTTCCGCACCCATTGAAGATTTGCAAGTGCGAATTACATTTTTGGATGATTTAGTTGAACAATTAAATCAACAACTCGCTATTCAAACTCAAGAAATAGCTGATTTGAAAAAACAAATGCAATTTCTTTATCAACGTGTGGAATCTTCAGATTTATCAGAAGGCATTGCACCTTTTGATCCATTAACGAATAAACCTCCCCACTATTAATAAAAAGGCAAGTTCGATACTTGCCTTTTTATTTGGGAATATTTTCAATTTTGTTTAAAAACCTTGTAAGACGATCTTTCCTTTTGTTGTCCCACTTTCAATTTGTTGATGAACTCGTTTTAAATTTTCAGCATTAATTGGACTTATAACTTCTGTCACAGTCGTCTTAATTTTTCCTTCATCAACCAGCTTGCTGACTTCATTTAATAGTGCACTTTGTTTTGCCATATCTTCAGTCTGGAACATTGAACGTGTAAACATAAACTCCCAATGCACCGATACAGACTTGGTTTTAAACGGTTTGATATCTAACTGTTCAGGATCATCAATAAGTCCAAAACGGCCTTGCGGTGCAATCAACTCGACAATATCTGCTAAATGCTGATCTGTTTGAGTAGTCGAGAACACATATAAAGGTGCAGTTAAACCTAATTGCTTGATTTGGGCTGCTAAAGGTTGACGATGATCTAACACATAATCTGCCCCAAGTTGCTTAACCCAGTCTTGAGTTTCTGCTCGTGAAGCTGTTGCAATAATTGTTAGGTTAGTCAGCTGTTTAAGAAGTTGAATGGTGATTGAGCCAACACCACCAGCTCCACCAATCACTAATATTGTTGTGTTTTCTGGCGCGTTCTTTGGAACTTGCAGGCGATCAAATAACATCTCCCAAGCCGTGATTGCAGTTAAAGGGAGAGCTGCAGCCTCGGTTACTTCTAAAGTTTTTGGTTTATGGCCAACAATGCGTTCATCAACGAGTTGTAATTCGCTATTACTACCTTGACGATTAAGAGCACCTGCATACCAAACGATATCGCCAATCTTAAATTGAGTAACTTTATCTCCAATCGCTTCAACGATACCTACTGCGTCCCAGCCAAGCGTTTTCCACTGATTATTCTCAGGGTTTACATTCTTTCGAATTTTAGTATCTACCGGATTTACTGAGACAGCTTGTACACGAACAAGTAAATCGTGTCCTTCAGCAATAGGTGCATCGAGTTCAATATCAACGAGTGCTTCTGGCGATGTAATGGGACCAGCTTTTTGATATGCCACAGCTTTCATAATTATCATTCCTCTTGTTGAGAGTTTGATCATAACGTAAGCTTAAAATAAGTGACTACAGACAAATAACGCTCATAGTGTCAAAAAGGATACTGTAAAATGGCAAAAGCAAGACACTCAAGTTTTGATTGCTCTCCAGGTTGTTCAGTGGAGGCTGCGATTAGCTTGATTGATGGGAAATGGAAATGCGTCATTCTTTGGCATTTATTTAATGAAGGCACCTTGAGGTTTAACGAAATTCGAAAGCGTGTTCCGAGTATTACCCAAAGAATGCTGACAAATCAGCTACGTGAATTGGAACAAGATGGAATTATTCATCGGGAAGTCTATCCTCAGGTACCACCTAAAGTAGAATACTGCCTGACTGATTTGGGACAAAGTCTTGAGAAAATTCTGTTTGCTTTAAAACAGTGGGGGGATGCTCATATTGACCAGTTTGGAAAGCTGACACTTGTTAATGGCCATCCGGATCCTTAATGATATTTGTATCAGCTCATCGCAATTTGCACTGTGAAATCTGACTATTTTGAAGCTTGCCCATGTATCGGGCATTATTTTCATGATGAAACTTGCGTTTTCTGGTCAGCTTATGCAACTCTAATAAAAGAGATTAATAGGTTTTGCTATGGACAATATGGGAATTTGGGTTACCGTTATCATTGTTCTTTTCGTACTAGGCTCCATTTTTGGTTTAAGAGTGAGCCCACGTGAAAAGGCACTTGGTATTATGCGTGATAAAGCTCGTAAAATGGGTTTACACCCACGTGTAATCGTTGCACCCGAATGGACGCATATCCCAATGGCGACTGAAAAGCGTGCCAGCATGGTTGCTTATTATAGTGTATTGATTCCCGATGCCCGTTTATCTTTAATGCGTGCTCGCGTTATAGACGGCAAATTAAAAGTGGTTCAGGGTGATGAGAAATTTAATGATTCTCCCATTGCATTAAAAGGGATTTATGCTATTGATATGCAGGCAAACTGTGTAGGGCTTTATTGGGATGAGGAATCAGACCTGAGAGCAACACAATTAGATGAGATGAAGGCTTATCTGTTGAACTTGGCTAAAGCCTGATTTTTAAATTTATTGGTATAGGAATAACATTTTATATGGCGAATACCTCGCGCTCTGCATCTCAAAGCACAGCATCTACTGCACCTGCTGCACATAAACGTGCCTTAGTGATTGTGGAGTCGCCTGCCAAAGCGAAAACCATCAATAAATATCTGGGTTCGCAATACATTGTAAAGTCTTCTGTAGGTCACGTGCGTGATTTGCCAACAGGTGGCAGTAAATCAACTGAGAAAAAGCCGGCTGCGCGGACGAAACTCACTGAAGCAGAAAAAGAACAAAAAGCCAGTCAGGCTTTAGTTAATCGTATGGGGGTTGATCCTGAACATGGTTGGGAAGCTCATTACGAAGTTCTGCCAGGTAAGGAAAATGTTGTTGCTGAACTAAAAAAACTCGCCAAAGATGCCGATGCAATCTATCTCGCAACGGACTTGGATAGAGAAGGGGAAGCCATTGCTTGGCACCTAAGAGAAGTTATTGGTGGTGATGACAGCCGTTATCATCGCGTGGTATTTAACGAAATTACTAAAAATGCCATTCAAGAAGCATTTAAACAACCTACGCGCCTAGATTTAAACCGAGTTAATGCTCAGCAAGCACGCCGTTTCTTAGACCGTGTTGTTGGCTTTATGGTTTCACCATTGCTGTGGGAAAAGATTGCCCGTGGTTTATCGGCAGGTCGTGTACAGTCTGTAGCGGTGAAACTGGTTGTAGAGCGTGAAAGAGAAATTCGTGCTTTTATTCCGGAAGAATACTGGCAAGTTTTTGCAGACACGCAAGCCAAGAAAGATGACATTCGTCTTGAAGCAGTTAAGCAAGCTGGTAAAACCCTTAAACTGAAAAATAAAGCTGAAACTGATGCTTTATTGGATGTTTTAAAAGGTGCTGAATATAAAGTTGCACAGCGTGAAGATAAACCGACTAAGGTAAATCCAAGTGCACCGTATATCACTTCAACACTGCAACAAGCTGCAAGTACACGTTTAGGTTTTTCTGTAAAGAAAACCATGATGCTGGCACAGCGTCTATATGAAGCAGGTTTTATTACTTATATGCGTACTGACTCAACGTTCTTGAGTGATGATGCAGTAAGCATGGTACGTGCCCATATTGAAAGCCAATTTGGTGAGAAATATTTACCGGCAAAGCCAAACCGCTATGGGAACAAAGCAGGTGCTCAAGAAGCCCATGAAGCGATTCGTCCTTCAAATGTTGCACTTACAGGTGATCAACTTGCGGGTGTAGAGCGTGATGCTCAGCGTTTATATGATTTGATCTGGCGTCAATTTGTTGCATGTCAAATGACTCCAGCAGAATATTTATCTTCAACTTTAACGGTTGAAGCTGCAAATGTTGAATTGAAGGCAAAAGGCCGTACGCTTGTATTTGATGGTTTTACACGAGTGCGTGGTGCTAACAAGTCTGATGACGATATTATTTTGCCTGCAATTAAAGTAGGTGAAATTTTAAAATTAGAGAAGTTAGACCCAAGTCAGCACTTTACTAAACCACCTGCACGTTTTACTGAAGCTTCTTTGGTTAAAGAACTCGAAAAACGTAGTATTGGTCGTCCTTCGACTTATGCAGCGATTATTTCTACAATTCAAGAACGTGGCTACGTTAAGTTAGAAAACCGTCGTCTTTTCGCCGAAAAAATGGGTGAAATTGTCACGGATCGACTTGATGAAAGTTTCAATAACTTGATGAACTATGCCTTTACCGCAGACCTTGAAGGGCAGCTCGATAAAGTTGCAACAGGTGAGCGTAACTGGAAAGAGTTACTTGATACTTTCTACGGTGACTTTAAGAAACGTCTGACCAATGCCCAGGGCGAGCACGGCATGCGCCGTAACCAACCAGTTGAAGTGCCAGCGGTACATTGTCCTGAATGTTCACGCCCAATGCAGATTCGTACAGGTACAACAGGCGTGTTCTTAGGTTGTTCTGGATATAACTTACCGCCTAAAGAACGTTGTAAAGGAACCTTGAACTTAACGCCAGTTGAGTCTCTAGCAGCGTTATCTGATGATGATGGTGCTGAAACCGCAGACTTGATGTCAAAACATCGTTGTGCGAAATGTGGCACAGCCATGGACAGCTATGTGATTGATGGTGGTCGTAAACTGCACGTATGTGGTAACAACCCTGACTGTGATGGTTTTGAGCTTGAAGAAGGTGAGTTCAAGATTAAAGGCTACGATGGCCCAACCATTCCGTGTGATAAATGTGATGGTGAAATGCAGCTTAAGACTGGTCGTTTTGGTCCGTATTTCGCTTGTACAAGCTGTGACAATACTCGTAAAGTCTTGAAAAGTGGTCAGCCTGCACCTCCACGTGTAGAACCGATCAAGATGGAACATTTGCGCTCAACAAAGCATGATGACTATTTCGTGTTGCGTGATGGTGCTGCTGGTTTATTCTTGGCTGCAAGTAAATTCCCGAAAATTCGTGAAACACGTGCGCCAAAAGTTGCGGAATTGCGTAGTGTTGCCGCTCAGCTTGATCCTAAATATCAATTTATTTTACAAGCACCAGACGTAGACCCTGAAGGTAATCCGACAGTTGTGAAATTCAGTCGTAAGAATCAATCACAATATGTAGGCTCGGAAACTCCAGAAGGTAAACAAACCAAATGGAACCTAATTTATCAAAATGGTAAATGGGTTGAGGGCTAATTAAGTCCACAATAAAAAATGCTAGCTCAGCTAGCATTTTTTATATCTAAAACAATAAAAGAAAATTTTTAAATGTATGGGGAAAAAGAATGTGGAAAAACATTCGAGTTTTATGTTTGTTAATTATTTTATTGATTGTTGCTGTTCAGGCATGGCGAGATCAAAACCAAGACTGGAATCAACCTATTGTTGTCGTTTTACATCCTATTAATGCAGATGGTTTGCAGACAACGCAGAGCTATATCCATCAGTTAAAATACACTGATTTTGAGAGAATAAGAAATTATTTGGGAGAATGGTCGCAACACTATCGTGGTCAATCAGGAAACTTTGTAATTCGTTTAGGTCAGCCATTACAGCAGCGACCTCCTGAGGTTCCTCAAAATGCCAATATCTTTCATGTGATGTGGTGGAGTTTAAAGTTCCGTTTTTATGCATGGCGCCATCAACAATCTGAAGACAATGGGGCATCACTTAAACTCTATTTAAATTATTATGATCCCAATTATCAAAAAGTTTTGATCCATTCGACTGCTTTGGAAAAAGGTCGTATTGGTAGTGTGAATTTATTTGCGACTAAAACACAAGCTTCCCAAAATCAGGTTGTGATTGTTCATGAGCTATTACATGGCTTTGGGGCACAAGACAAATATGATTTAAAAACTGGTCAACCGCTTTATCCTCTAGGTTACGCGCACCCTGAAAAAGTGCCTTTATATCCGCAAACTGACGCTGAAATCATGGGTGGTCGAACACCATTATCTGAGCAGAGCAGTAAAATGCCGAATGGTTTACATGAAACGATAATAGGTTTACCTACAGCTCAAGAAATTGGTTGGGTGAAATAAAGTTGTGGATAAATACTGCTTTATCCACATTAATTGATAAGAAACGATGCAGATCTTATACAGACAAAAAATGTGAAGTGGATCACTATTATTAGGTAGATGAAATTCTAATACCTGATAATAAGAGTGGCCATGATGAAAACTGTCGGTAATGATTTGGTGCGTAATCAGTTACATGCTGATCGTAAGTGGTATTTGATATTAGGCTTTGTGCTTATTGGCTTTGGTCTGATTTTGTTTAGTTCATTACCATTTGCGACCTTTTCTGTGGTTTTTTTATTTGGAATACTCATGATGGTTGGAGGTGTTTTACATCTTGTCGCGGCCATTAGTGTCTTTAAAGGTGCAAGCCGTTGGTTATGGGCACTTTTTGGTGTGCTTTATCTAATGGCGGGCTATTATGCTTTTTCTACTCCCGTAACGACAGCGGTAGTTTTGACGAGTTTATTATCAATAGCACTGATTATTGCTGGAGCTATACGTACAGTAAACGCGATTTTACTTAAACCAATTACTGGGTGGGGTTGGACCTTATTTTCAGGATTATTAACACTCGCTACAGGTATTTTGATTTTGGTTTCTAAAGATTCACCTTTTTGGGTGTTAGGCATGTTCCTTGCCATAGATATCTTATTTCAAGGAATTAATTTTCTAGGTCTGGCTTCTGCGATTAAGCATCTGCCATCTAGTTCAAAAACAGTATCTTAAATAATATTGTTGAATCAAAGAGCACTTTAGGTGCTCTTTTTGTTTTTAGGGCGGGCAGATGCATCGGTGGTTGGGTCTGTTAAACTATGTCTTGGTGTTTTAGCGATATGTGTTATGAGTCTTGCAAAATTAATTAATGAACTAAATGCTCAGCAAAAAAAAGCAGCCACGACGTCTGCGCAGAACTGTTTAGTTTTGGCAGGTGCTGGCTGTGGCAAGACTAAGACGATTGTTGCCCGTGCTGCCTATTTAATTGATCAAGGCTTACCAGCAAATCAAATCCAGATTTTAACATTCACCCGACGTGCTGCGAGTGAGATTGTTGCAAGAGTAGAGCAGCATGTAGGAGCACAGGCAAAGGGTCTAAGAGCTTCAACTTTTCATACTTTTTGTATGTATTTACTGCGCCGTAATCCACAAGCTTTTGGCTTAAATCAATTTAGTATTATTGATCGTGATGATCAGTTGCTGATGTTCCGTTTATTAAGAGGTAAAGACAAAGATAATGTTTTACCTAAAGCGGCAGAGCTGTGTGATCTATATTCCTATGCAAGAAATACTCAATCTAAGCTTTCTGAAGCATTAATCAAACAGCTTCCAGATGCATATGAGCATAAAACTCAAATTGCTGAGTTGATGAAAACTTATGAGCAACGCAAAAGAGAGCGTAATTTTTTAGATTACGACGATATCTTGTCGATTGTGGCTGTTCATTTACAAAACTCAGAAGCGTTGACCAATTGGGTGGCAGGTTTTTGTCAGGCATTGCTAGTTGATGAAATGCAAGATACAAACCCTTTGCAATGGGCTTTGTTGCAGCCCTTAATTGGTAAAGTGAAGTTATTTTGCGTGGGTGATGACGCTCAGTCCATTTATGGCTTTCGTGGCGCAGACTTTGAAAATATTCATTCTTTTAAAGAACGAATACCTGATGCAGAAGTTCTTACACTGGCTTTAAATTATCGCTCGACTCAAGAAATCTTAGATTTATCGAATTGGCTTTTGGCACATAGCCCAATTGATTATCAAAAACAGCTACAAGCACATCGTGGCCAAGGGCAAAAGCCACAGCTACATTTGTTTGGTAATGAGTTTGAAGAAGCAAACTGGATTGCACAAGATTTAATAACGCGCCATCAGCAAGGTGCAAGCTGGCATGACCATATGGTGTTAGTTCGTTCTGGTTATAGTGCGCGATACCTAGAAGGAGCTTTTATTGCGGCTGAAATACCTTATCGTTTTATTGGTGGGGTAAAGCTTCTTGAGTCGGCCCATGTAAAAGATGTACTGAGCCTGCTGCGTATTGTGAGTAACCCTCAAGATGATTTAGCTTGGATGCGTTTTTTAACCTTGTGGGATGGGATCGGTGATGTTGGTGCCAGTAAGTTAGCCCAAGAGCTGATGGGAATTATTGATGTCGAGGAGCGTTGTCAGCGACTTGAACGCCATGGCAAGGTACCTCTACAAGCGATTTTAATTTTAAAACAACTAGATGTATTAAAGCAGCATGTCGAGGCAAGTATTGGCTTGGCCCTCGATGCTTTAGGTGAGCAGCTAGAGCAAAATTATAAAACTAAAGATTGGTCACGCCGTTTAAAAGACTTTGATTTGGTTAAGCAGCTTGCGCGTAAGCATGCATCGTTAGGTGAATTCCTTGAAGAATATGTGCTTGAACCTATTTCAGTTTCTGAAATTGAAAAAGCTGCTGATCAAGATTTAGTGACTCTAATTACGATTCATTCAGCTAAGGGTGCCGAACAGAAAGTTTGTTATGTACCTCACGTATCGCCAAATCAATATCCTTATGCAAGAGCACAGGGTGATTTTGATGATGTTGAGGAAGAGCGCCGTGTGCTGTATGTCGCCTTAACGCGTGCTGAAAATGAATTAATCTTGACGAAGCAAAATCTTAATACGTGGTCGCAAGACACTTATGATGAGCAAGGTCGTAAAATTGAGAGTTATTTCTTAAATGATCTGCCTGCACACTTGGTTCAAGCAAAAATTCATAGACAAGTACCTCAGCAATTTACTAAAAAACAATGGAACAGATCTCCTGCAGTAAATTTAGGTTTTGGTATCGATCTGGACTAAACTACTGTATAAGACGCTGTGATTACTTAAATGTATATTGGCTCTCCCTTTTATTGCCAATTAAGGTTAGAAAATGAAAATATTAGTTCGTAATTTAGATCGTGCTGTAAGTGAAGCTGAAGTTTTAGAGTTGTTTAAGGCATATGGTAAAGTTGATACATGTGTTCTTGTGACTGATAAAGATACAGGTAAATCGAAGGGCTTTGGTTTTGTTGAAATGCCTAATCCCCGTGAAGCGATTAAGGCAATTAAAGGCTTAAATACGCTTAAAGTTAAAGGCTATGGAATTCGAGTTAAAGCAGCCGAAGAATAAGTTTTCCAGATGAAAAGACAATTTTTAGCTCTCTCAATTGTAACGCCGAATGGTACTCGTATTGCTAAAGGTATAAAAACACTTGAAGTACGTTCATGGGTGCCTACACAGTTACCAGTGAAAGATCTATTAATTGTCGAAAACCAGAACTTTCTGGTTAAAGATACTGATGAAGAGGAGGGAGTTGCTGTCGCTTTAGTTGATGTCGACTCAGTTCATACTTGGCGAAATGACGAGGTCAATTTAGCCTGTGCATCTGCTTGGAGTGAAGGGTATTTTGCTTGGGTCTTAAGTAATGTTCGTCCTATAAAACAGCCAGTGAAAATTTTAGCTAAACGTAAAATTTATCAAGTTGAGCTGGATTTACCATAAATAACGTTGATTTTATCAATGGAGTCGTTAAGCTAAGAATAGCTATTGCAATGGCGATTTTAGAACAGGAAAGTTTAGTTATGTCACGTGTTGCTCGTTATCATGCCGATCGTACCAATCAGAAGCTCTATTTTGCACGTCTAGCGTGTCAACAGGCAGAGCAGACCGATCATGTGCAGCAGGTACAAGCTTACCGTGAAGCAGCTGTATTTCATTTACATGGCGCAATGTTAGCGTTCTTACAAGAATTGGTACGTTATTACCGTTTAAATGATTTGCAACCCACCTTAAAATCTATTGAGGAACATATGGCGGCAAAAGGACAGGTTTCCCCTGAAGTGTCCGTTTTGCAGCAATTGGCAAAAGATGGTTTTGTTGCAGAGTTAAAACGAGCTTATCGTATGTGCCAATACGCCCCAGAACCAAAAGAACCGACTCCTGAAGAAGAAACTTCTTCTAACCTTATTATTAAAGTGACACAAGGGCCTCAGTCTTGGTTGCCAGATGTTAAAATCTTGCGTGAATGGCACCGAGAATTAAGTCATTTAATTGATGGTTTTCGTAACGAAATGGTCGAGTTCTAAAATTAAACTGCCTAGATGCTTGAAATTTCGACTAGGTGTGCCTATATAAATAAGACAAGAGATGCAAAGTGCAAGGGTGCTTTGCCACCATGTTGAAACATGGAGGAAGTATATGTCTATACAGCAATTGAAAGAGTTATTTGGAAATCAAGAAGCAGTGTTGGAATTAGTTCAACTCGAAGGTGGTGAACTCGCCTTGCGTAATGCAGGTTCTGAGAATGAACCCTTGGTTAAAATTCAATTTAGCGATGAAGTCAAAGCAATCTTGGGTGAGCAGACTCCAGTTGTTGCTCAGCATATGATTCAGGCTGCATTGTTTGGACTGCTGGAAAAGCAGGTAAACGAGTGGCAGGCTGAGGTATTAGACGAACAGCCTAAATTCTTGAGTTAAAAAAAGCGTACTCTTGAGTACGCTTTTTATATGGGTTAATGAATTGTTGACTGATGAGCAAGCTCGATCTGATTTAAGATGTGGTGACTCATATTCTTTGCCATTTCTTCTTTTGCATAGAACACTTCGCCAATATTTTCATCACGGATAACCGCTGCTTCTTCTTTGCTTTCTGCGCAAATTAATACCTGAATCTGAGGATTTAATTGTTTGGCAATGGTCACGATACGGTGAATATCTAAAATATCCATAGGTGAGATTACTAAGAGACGTGCATGCATGATATGTGCTTGAATTAAAACACTCGGTTCAGTAGCAACACCACTCACAGCAGCAATATTTGCATTACGTAGTTTTTCTACGATTTCACGATTCTCTTCAGCAATAACGACCTTAATATTCTCATTAATTAGATTTTCAGTGATGCGTCTTCCTACACCGCCATATCCCACAATTACGACCTGATCACGTAAGTAAGCTTGATCAACTTCATCGGGTAACATTGCCAATGGGTCACCGCTACGTTCAAGCAGTCGAGCTAAGTGAGAGCGTTCACGAATCCAGCGTTGTACAGGTTCAATCGCTGAGAAGATGAAAGAGTTAAGCGTAATTGAAAATAAAGCGCCCGCTAGAATTAGATTCTGAGCTTCTAAGCTTAATAAGCCTAAAGAAACACCAAGTGTTGCTAAAATAAATGAAAACTCACCAATCTGTGCAAGGCTTGCCCCGACTGTTAAAGCTGTATTGATTGGATAGCGGAAGAATAAAACCAATGCCATTGCAGCAAGTGTCTTACCCACCATAATAATCGCGATAACAGCTAAAATATGGAGCGGACTCTCAACAAGAATATGTGGATCAAACAGCATACCCACAGAAACGAAAAATAAAATCGAGAAAATTTCACGTAGTGGAAGAGTCTCTTCCTCTGCACGATGGCTAAAGTCTGATTCTTTAACGACCATACCTGCAAAGAATGCCCCTAAAGCCATTGAAACCCCAAAGATGGCATAAGAACCGTAAGCAATCGAAACAGCAGCAGCGACGACAGTCAGCGTAAATAGCTCTCGTGACCCTAAACGAGCAACAAATTGCATAATAATAGGTACAACGCGCTTGCCTACAATGAGCATAAAGGCAATAAAGCCAATCACCTTTAATAAGGTTATCCCAAGGGTTAACCAGATATTACCGTCTGCACCTGCTGGTGCTTTTCCACCGAGTAAAACAGCTGTAGCCGGAAGAAGTACTAAAACCAGTACCATCACTAAATCTT
Source organism: Acinetobacter sp. BEC1-S18-ESBL-01 (assembly GCF_014169935.1). Taxonomy (NCBI): domain Bacteria; kingdom Pseudomonadati; phylum Pseudomonadota; class Gammaproteobacteria; order Moraxellales; family Moraxellaceae; genus Acinetobacter; species Acinetobacter sp. BEC1-S18-ESBL-01. The sequence continues at coordinate 3,438,425 of NZ_AP022302.1, read as the reverse complement.
CGACTAACAACCAACCCACAGCAATTTTGCCGTTAACTGAGTCTAAAAGACCTCGGTCTCCTAATGCTTTTAATAATACAACTGTACTCGCACACGATAGACTTAAGCCAAAAACGAGTGCAGACCCGAAACTCCATCCCCATAGCATTGAAACGCCAATACCAAGTAAGGTTGCAACAGCGATTTGTAGAATTGCGCCAGGCAAGGCAATACGACGAACCAGTAATAAGTCTTTTAATGAAAAGTGCATCCCTACACCAAACATCAGGAACATGACCCCGAGTTCTGCAAGTTGGTTGGCAAGGTGGATATCTGCTTCTATACCGGGTGTATTTGGGCTAATAATAATTCCGGCAATTAAATAGCCGATAAGAGGGGGGAGTCGTAATCGGGCTGCAATATAGCCAAAAATGAGGGCAACGCCGAAACCAACAGCAAGTAAAATAATTAAATCTACGTCATGCGGCACTAAAAACTCCTTTTACGTGAGTTAGGCTAAAAACAAGCATAAAAAATGCCAAGGCGGAATGTAGAGAAAGTTTAACAAAAAGGTAGGTATAAAAAAAATGCAAAAAAAAACGACTTCATAAAGAAGTCGTTTTTTTCGAGGCTAAAATTATTTGATTTTAGCTTCTTTGAAAATCACGTGTTGACGGATTTTTGGATCAAATTTTTTGATTTCCATTTTTTCCGGCATAGTACGTTTGTTTTTAGTCGTGGTATAGAAGTAACCTGTACCAGCTGAAGAAACGAGGCGAATCTTATCACGCATTGCTCAGACTCCTTAGATCTTTTGACCTTGAGCACGAAGGTCTGCAACAACCTTTTCGATACCCAATTTGTCAATAATACGCATACCTTTAGTGGTTAAACGAAGACGTACAAAACGTTTTTCGCTTTCTAACCAGAAACGGTGGTGGTGCAGGTTCGGCTCGAACCGGCGCTTGGTTTTGTTGTTGGCGTGTGAGACGTTGTTACCAACGACTGGACGCTTGCCGGTAACTTGGCAAACCTTAGACATGGTGTAACTCCATTGATTCAGCCAACAGCAAATCTGTGGCCAGTCATACTAAATGTAAACGGATGAATTCATTCAAGGGGCGTTTTATACCAAAAATACGATTAAAAGACAAGCGAAATTGGTAAAAACGAGGCATGATTTAGTATAACAGATCATGCCTTGATCAGTTAGCGCAACAAGGTTTTCGAAATGAATCGATGAATCGGCTTATTGAACGGTGGAAGAATGTATTTAAGGCTATAAAGTTTTGGATTTGACATCACCGAACGCTCATGAGAAAGGCTAAAAAAGCCCTCTGGTCCGTGATATTTACCCATACCTGATGCGCCAATTCCGCCAAACGGTAAATCATCTTGTGCAACATGGGTAATCACCATGTTAATTCCAAAATGCCCTGAATGGGTGTGCTGTGCAATATAGTCAGCACGCGCTTGATCATAGTCAAAATAATACATCGCTAAAGGACGTGGACGACTATTAATGAATTCGATGACTTCTTCTATTTGGTCATATTCTAAAATCGGTAGAATAGGCCCAAAGATTTCATTTTGCATAATATCCATTGCGGTTGTCACGCCAGTGACTAAAGTCGGCGCAATTTTACGGACATCATCTAAAATTTCATTTTGCGGATTAATTGCAACAATACGTGCGCCTTGATCACGAGCATTTTCGAGATAACCCTGAATGCGGTTGTACTGTTTATCATTAATAATAGATGTGTAGTCTTGGTTGTTTCGGAAATGAGGATACATTCCAGCTACAATCAATTTAAAGTTTTCGATGAACTCGGCAGTTTTGCCTCGTGGTAAGAAAATATGATCCGGCGCAACACAAGTTTGTCCTGCGTTCCACAATTTACCTACAGCAATACGCTGGGCAACATCTTTCATGTCCATTGATGCATGTACTAGGGCAGGAGATTTTCCGCCTAACTCGAGAATTACTGGAACTAGGTTTTGAGCTGCGGCTGCCATCACTGTTTTACCAACAGAAGTTGAGCCTGTGAAAATCATTTTGTCGAAAGGCAAATGGCTAAACGCATCTGAAATAACGCCACCACCATTTACCACAGCAACTAGTTCTTGTGGGAATGCTTCTGCCAATGCACTTTCAAGGACTCGGCCAAAGTTTGGTGAGGCGCTAGAAATTTTGATCATGGCATGGTTGCCCGCAGCTAGCGCACAGATCAAAGGCCCCACTGAAAGTAATAATGGGTAATTCCATGGTGTAATAATACCAATCACACCCATAGGCTGATATTGTACCCAACCTTTTGCGGGTTGATGTAATACACTGATATGGCGTTTTGATGGTTTCATCCATGCAGTCAGATGTTTACTGTAATACTTGATTTGTTCCAAACTCGTGAGTAGTTCACCAATTTTTGTTTCCATAACTGCACGATTGCCATAATCAAGGTTAATTGCTTCGGCAATCTGATCTTGATATTTTACCAAGACTCTTTTAAGACGAGCTAAACGATCAATACGCTCTTTAGCAGTGGGTACCGGATGACGTAAATAAGCGAGCTTTTGTTGTTCAAGCAAATCATGTAAATGCTTAACATCATAAGGAAGCTGAGTCTCTGGATTTGTTTTTGTTTGACTGTTCATCGGTACTTACCAAATATACTGATATACTTATTTTTTAGAGTAAATACTCTAAATAGTCAAGTCGGTTTATGTGTTTAAGTCTTAACCATGTGAATTATTAAAGGTTATTAAAATGTCTCTACCTAAAGCTCTGAAGACAAAAGACCGGATTTTACAAATCAGTTTGCAGCTTTTTAACGAGCGAGGTGAACGGTCGGTTACAACCAATCATATTGCTGCGGAGTTAGGTATCAGTCCTGGAAATTTGTATTATCATTTTCGGAATAAGCATGAAATTATTAAAGAATTAATGTACCAATATCAGGTTGAGACTTTGGACATGCTTTCTTTACCTGAAGACAGACCATTAACGACCAATGATAAAATCAACTATTTTCAAGTATTAAGTGGTCAACTTTGGAGTTACCGTTTTATCCATCGTGATGTCTATCATTTAGTTGAAAGTAACGAAGACTTTAAAAAGATTTATCCTCGTTTTGCGGGACAGGTCATGCAACAGGGGCAAAAGATTTATCAAGCCTTTGTCGATGCCGGCCTTATGAAAATGACACCATCTGAAATTGAAGCGCTCATTATTAACTTATGGATTGTATTAACAAACTGGACAAACTTTTTATATATGTCTGGTCACATTAGTGATAATAACCATTTAGAAGAAAAATGGGTTTGGCAGGCATTACGTCAAATGGTTTTCCTTGAAGGTCCTTATCTTATGGGAGAAAGCCGAGCAACTTACGAGCAGTTGCTTGATTCACTGGGGCCTTCTGATCTATTCGCCAGCTTGTCGTCGTTAAAAGATGAATAGTTGTACTTGCCTATTTAGAGCGCTAGAATACTCGGCTTATTAAAAATTTGACTCAATTAAGTGATATTAACCAAATGAATATGACCACTGCCAATACAGCCCGTTTACTGATTACTTGTGAAGACAAGCCTGGGATCGTACAGGCTGTATCGAGCTTTTTGTACCACCAAGGTGCAAACATTACCGCGCTTGATCAGTATGCGACGGAAGCTCAGGGTGGACGTTATTTCATGCGTGTTGAGTTTGAACTTGATCATTTACAGTCACGTAAAGATGCACTAATTCAAACATTTGCTGCTAACGTTGCTGAGCGTTATGGCATGCAATGGCGTCTTGCTTTCGTAAACGAAATTAAAAAGGTTGGTATTTTAGTTTCTAAAGTCGACCATGCTTTACTTGAGTTATTGTGGCGTCATGCACGTGGGTCGTTACCTTGTGAAATTACACATGTGATTTCTAACCACGAAGATTTACGTGAATCCGTTGAGAACTTCGGTATTCCATTTACTGTAATTAAAGTAACGAAAGACAATAAAGCTGAAGCTTATGCACAAATTGATGAAATGATGCAGGGCAATGACTTATTAGTTCTTGCACGCTACATGCAGATTTTAAGCGAAGATTTTGTTGCGAAATGGGAAATGAAAATCATCAATATCCACCATTCTTTCTTGCCAGCTTTCGTGGGTGCTAATCCATACAAGCAAGCTTATGAAAAAGGTGTGAAGTTGATTGGTGCGACAGCTCATTATGTGACGGCTGATCTAGACCAAGGCCCAATTATTGAGCAAGACGTTGAGCGTGTAAGCCATGACTATAATGTTGAGCAACTTCGTGAGCTAGGTGAAGATGTGGAACGTAATGTATTAGCTCGTGCAGTAAAATGGCATTTAGAAGACCGTATTATTGTTGATGGTAACAAGACGGTTGTTTTTTAAATAACGCTTATTTTAAAAAAGCACGCTTCATGCGTGTTTTTTTATATCAAAAAAACTATTGAAATGATATAACGTAACAATATTGAATAAATTTATGGTAGGATTTGATCTCTTCATAGTGAAATTAATCTAACTATTTAAGTTAGATTAAACACTTTGTGAACAAGAGATATGCGTTCATGTAACTATGAGAAAACAAAAGCAAAGACACTCAACTGATACAAATTAGTGATATTGAGCAAATGTTTTTCTCAAAAAATAGTTGCAAATGAAAACACTTCTCATTTATTATTGTGGCACTTTATTGTTCTATCCGATGTTTGAAATCGTTTCTACAAATAGAAATCTGAAATCATCATCCATTAGGTAATTAGATTCTTATGAGTCAATCTTCCGCAGCCTTAAACTCTCCCAATCCGATGAAAAAGAAAGTCATCACGGCACTAATTGCGGTTGCAATTGGTCATATCGGGGTCTTATGGGCAGTCAGCCATATTAAGCCTGCTGAATTAAAGCCAATCGAGAAGAAGCCTTTACAGGTACGTTTCGTAAAAATTCAAGAGCAACCAAAACCACTACCTCCTAAGCCAAAGGAACCGCCTAAAAAGCCGGAACCTAAGAAAGAGGTAAAAGAAGTTAAAGTTGTTGAAAAGCCTGTGACACCACCTAAAAAAGTGGAAAAAATTCAACAGGTGAAAAAAGCTGAAACACCAAAAGAAACAGTAAAGACAGAACCTAAAGTTGAAACCAAAGTGGTAACGACAACTGTTACTGAAAAAGTTATCGAAAAACCAAAACCAGTGGTACAAGAAGCGCCTAAAGCTCAACCTGCCCCAGATCCATCACCGAAACGCGTTTCAATTGGTGGTTCGGGTGTACAGTGGAGCCGCTCACCACGTTTAACAGTTTCTTCAAAAGATTTACAAGGCGAAGCACGCTCTGTCATGGTACTTATTGAAGCCGATGAAAAAGGCAAAATTATTAATGTACGAGTGACTAGAAGTAGTGGTATTTCAAGTCTAGATGACAAAGTAGTCCGTGCTGTTCGCGGTGCGAAATTTAAACCTTATATGGAAAATGGTGTTGCTTATCCAATTAAAGCAGAGCAACCCTTTGATTTAACCCCTTAAATGAATTTGAGTCCCAACGGCTAACCTTAATCAGGAGTTCAATATGAACTTTTCAATCTATTGGCAACATGCAGATGCAGTGAGTAAAACCCTGTATTTCATCTTATTGGCAATGTCGATTGCTACCTGGACAGTTTTCATCTTACGTTTGATGGGGACTCGCCAGCTAAAACAACAAGCTTATGCTCAACTTTCTCAGGCTATCACTTCGCTAAAAGCAAAGTTACAACCGTTGAGTTTTGAACAGCGTAAAGCGGTTGCAGAGCAGGCATTACTTCGTCAGATTTCTGCTGAAAAAGCCAATGCTGATAAAGGTATTTCTGTTTTAGGAACGATTGCTTCAATTGCACCATTCGTAGGTTTGTTTGGTACTGTTTGGGGTATTTTCCATGCGCTGGTTGCCGTAGGTAAAAGCGGACAAGCAGGTTTGGCTCAAGTGGCTACACCAGTAGGTGAAGCACTGATTATGACGGGTCTTGGTCTTGCAGTTGCGATTCCAGCGGTATTGGCTTATAACATTTGTGTACGTGCAAACCGTGGTCTTGCTCACGACTTACAAGACCAAGCGCACAGCTTGTTAATTGACACGATGTTGCAGCAAGACTCAACTGTAAAGTCTGATGTTAAAACTGCACAGCAAAGTTACGTTGGAGGTCAAGCTTAATGGCTTTTCAATTGGGTGAAGACCACGATAGTGGCATGAATGAGATGAATCTCATTCCGCTAATCGACATTATGTTGGTGTTAATGATCATCTTTTTGGTCACAGCAACAGTTGCCAACCCATCGATTCCATTAACGCTTCCTAAAACAACTGCTGAAATTATTGATCCACCACCAAAAGCAATTACGATTAGTATCAATGCAAATGGTGAAGTGGCTTGGGATACTCAAGTAATTAGCCTAGATGAGCTTCAAAAACGTTTTCAAGAAGCAGGTCAAGGTGATGTTAAACCAACAGTTCAACTTCGTGCTGATAAAGAGTCTAAGTACGATACTGTTGCTCAGGTAATGTCTCGCGCCAGTGAAGCCGGACTGAGCGATATTGCCTTTGTAAGTGAAAACTAAAATTTAGTTTACTCAATAAAAAAGCAACCAAACTGGTTGCTTTTTTATTGCTCTGATTTATTGATCTTTCATCAGATGCTGGAATTTACTATATAGCTTGAGCAGCTTTGGTGGAATCGCAAAGTTGCAATAACCTTGTGAAGGATTCTTTGCATAGTAATTCTGATGATATTCTTCTGCTGGATAGAATGTCGGAACAGGGGACAGCTCAGTCACAATATCAAGATCGTCATTTTTTAGAGTCTGAATCGTGTGTTCCGCTGCCTGCTTTTGCTCTTCGTTATAGTAGTAAATAACAGAGCGGTATTGCGTGCCGATATCATTACCTTGGCGATTTAAAGTCGTTGGATCATGAGTCGCAAAGAACACGTCGAGTAACTGGGAGTAAGTTACTTGCTGTTCATCAAAGTCGACTAAGATCACCTCAGCGTGCTGGGTGTCTCCTTGACATACTTGCTCGTAGGTAGGGTTAGTGGTGTGTCCACCTGCATAACCACTCGTTACTTTTTCTACACCGCGTATTTGTAAAAATACAGCTTCGACGCACCAAAAACAGCCGCCGCCAAATAATGCCTGTTGCATTGTTTTTCCCTCTATTTCCTGCCTATTACAATAGGGTTTATGTATTTAAAATACAAAGTAAAGCATGTATAAAAAAGTAAAGAAAAGTGCATTACTTATTTCATTTAGCTTTAGGTAAACCTTGTCGAATGATTTGAGAGAAGTGTTGACTACTCTGATCTGAAAGCTGTTCAAAATTTTCAGTTCTTGGGTTGATATGCGCAATTTGATACCACTGTTTTAAACTGATATTTTGATTAAGTGCTTTAAGGTCATATAAATAATTAGGTAAGTAACCCGAAGCGATTAGACGATAGTCTTTAGGAAGTTCATAGGGGTTAATTGCTTGAACCATATCAAAAATTAAAGTTGTACAGTTACTCGTAAGTGTGTTGTACCACTCAGGCTTTTTGCGTAGCTCATCCGATTTCTTAAGATATTCTAAAAATAGCGCTTTTTGCTCGCTACGCGGCATATTGACTGGGAAATTATAAACTTGCTCTTTGCGGATGTTGCTACGCGTATAGACAATATCTTTCTCATCAGAAGCAATTAAGCTAAGTTCATATTTTCTAAAAAAACCGCCAATTGCTGAAAACTCTTCAGTTTTTTCTTTGCGAATCTCGATTGAGAAGACCAAAGGTTGCTGATTCTTAAATTCGAAGCTTACCAGTGTGTGAGCAATTTGTGGTCCCATCCAGTAAGAGGCAATGATGTTTATGCCATTTAATTGCTTAAGATCAAATGTTCGGGTTTCCCATCGCACATCATAGGTTCCGTCAGGATGCCAGTTGAAGTTACGAACATTGTGCAAAGTGATCACATCGCCGTGCTTTTCGTAACTCAGTATATTGGCAACTTCAGGATTCCAGTCATGGTCTTGACGTGCGGTAATGGAAAAATACCAAACAAGAGAGCAGGCAAACGCTAAAAGATAAATCAGGATATCGGTACGGCGGCTAATAATATGACCTTCAACATATAAGCCAGCCATACTGAGAGCAAAAGCAATCCAGATGCCAATGAGTATGCGGCTGCCTAACCAGCCAAAAGGTTGTTGAACCCAAAGCGCTACGCATACCCAAATGCTAGAGAACACAATAAACAGCGTGAATAAACTATGTAATAGCCCAAAAAGTAGAGCAATAATAAATTCACGTGTTCCGATATTGTGCATAGGCATCCATAAAATTATTTTTTATAAGTAGCAAACTCGAATGAAGTTCCTGATTTTTCATCAACTTGCTGTTCACTTGCAGTTTTATGAAACTCACTCGGTATTGTTGGATAATGTGCATCACCTTGCACATCTAAGTCAACATGAGTAAGTTCAAGACGGTCTGCAATCGATAAGGTTTGCTTGAATATCTCGCCGCCACCAATGATGAATAAAGCTTGTTTTTCGGTATTCTTTACATCTTCTAAAGCTGCATTTAAAGCATCTTCAATTGAATACGCAACTTTAACGCCATCAAATTGCCAGTTAATGTCACGGGTAATTACCCAGTTCACACGGTTTGGTAGAGCACGGCCCATAGACTCAAGTGTTTTACGGCCCATCACGACCACACCGCCTTGGGTAATTTCTTTAAAGTGTTTTAAGTCGGCAGAAATATGCCATGGCAACGCATTGCCTTTACCAATACAGTGGTTTTTGTCCATTGCCACAACGTGGACAACTTCTACATTTTGCCATGCCATAATCTTATTCTCTAAACCGTAATCTAATGAAATTTAAGCCGTCTTTATACTGCAACTGGTGCTTTAATTGCCGGATGTGACTCGTAACCTACAATCTCGATATCTTCAAATTTGAAATCGAAAAGGTCTTTAACTTCCGGATTAAGTTTTAATTGGCAAAGTGGTAATGGTTCACGCGTTAATTGTAGTCGTGCCTGCTCAAAATGGTTGGCATAAAGATGCGTATCACCACCAGTCCAGACAAAATCACCTACACCTAAACCGCACACTTGAGCAATCATATGGGTGAGTAGAGCATAACTCGCGATGTTAAAAGGCACGCCTAAGAACACGTCGGCACTACGTTGATAAAGCTGGCATGACAACTTGTTGTCTTGTACGAAAAATTGGAAGAGCGTATGGCAAGGCGGTAAGGCAACTTGTCCAGCTTCATTCGGGTTCCAGCCAGAAACAATTAAACGGCGCGAGTTTGGATTGGTCTTAATTTCGTTAATTAACCATTTAATCTGGTCAAAACCATCTTGATTATAAGTACCGTCAGCATTTTTAGTTGCGCCGAAATTACGCCATTGATGACCATAGACTGGTCCAAGTTCATGCTCTGGACGGCCAAAGCGAGCAGTTTGTTCTGCTGTTGCCCATTCATCCCAAATTGAAACTTTATTGTCTTTTAGGTATTGGACGTTGGTGTCGCCTTTTAAAAACCAAAGTAACTCAATCACAATCGAGCGGAAATGAACTTTTTTTGTGGTGAGTAAAGGAAAACCTTTAGAGAGATCAAAACGCATTTGATGACCAAATACAGAACGGGTTCCTGTGCCTGTACGGTCGCCTTTGTCACCGCCATTATCAAGGATATGTTGTAGTAGGTCTAAATATGCACGCATAACACTCTCGAGTTCGGATTAATTCCATAAAATAGAAGGGAGATAGCTCACAAGATAAATAATTACTCAATAGAGCTGCTTCATCATGAACCACTGAAGATGATACCTGTTGTAGCTCAAGATGAAAATCTAAAATTAGTTCTAAGATATTTTTGCTGAATGTGTTTAGTTAAATCTTTTAGCGCGATTTTGATAAATTGAAACAAGAAAAAATCCAACCACTACAAAGCCTAAAGCTTGTATGAGATGACTCCATTTATGCTGAACAGGGAGCAAATACATCAAAATAATAATGATCAAAATAGGGTAGATTTTGATTAAAAGTCCCAAGCTCGATTTGCCTGATGTGTTGTTTGAAAGTTTGGTATTCAAGTAATGCCCAATATGTAAACCAAACCCGAAAATAAGGCTGAGTATTGTATAAATAGGAGATAGGGCCTGAACTTGATTAGCAGCATAAACTGCAACACAAACAACAATAATGAAGATAAGTTTGATGTGACGTGGTGCGCTGTACCAATAAGCCAACATATATTGAGCCTATTTATTAAAAAGTGATTGAGGTGAAAAAATAAAAGCAGCAAGCGCCATAAAAGCGATTCCTTGCACACCCCAGATCAGCAAGTTCGGCATTGTTTTAACAAAAATAAGTGCAAATAACAGTGCGATAGGGATCCAAGTCAGCAGGCGATAAAGTAGGCCAGTTGGATTTTTTTGAGCAAAATGCAATTTAAAATAGCGACAGATTAAAAAAATAACCCCAGTTCCTGTAAACATTAGAATGGTATCTAAAGGCAGTGGTTGGTATTGATATAATCCAATACAAATCAACAGTGTAATAATTAAAATTACTAATTTTTTAAATGTCGGGACTTGAGTGTTAAACCAGAATTCCAGCATGTCGTATCTTCATTTTTAGGAGAGTAAAAACTGTAGCATAAAAAAGAAAAGAGGAGCCGAAACTCCTCTGATTTATCATATTAACTGTTCTTTTGTGGGCCCCAGTCATAAATTTTCTTTTGGTAGGCATACCACATCATCCAAAGGCCAATTAATAGCATTGGAACGGTGAGGATCTGACCTTTAGTCATCCAGCCAAACAAAATAAAACCTTGGTCGGCATCTGGTTGACGGAAGAATTCCATTACGAAGCGTGCAACACCATAGCCCATTAAAAATAGGGCAGAAACCGCCATGCGTGGACGTGGTTTTGAACTAAACCACCACAAGACAATAAATAGGATTAAGCCTTCACAAATTGCTTGATAAATTTGTGATGGATGGCGTACCAGTTGTAATGGATCGGTCGGGAAGATCATACCGAATGGATAATTTGGGTCAGTTACTGCACGACCGTATAGCTCTCCACCAATAAAGTTACCAAAGCGCCCAAACATTAAGCCAGTCGGTACACATGGGGCGATAAAGTCGAGAGTTTGGAACCATGTTTTTTGATATTTTTTACACCAAAATAACATCGCAATCATGACGCCTAAAAAGCCGCCGTGGAAACTCATACCACCTGTCCAGACTTGGAATAACCAAATCGGATTTTCAAGGAATTTATCAAACTCATAGAAAAGGACATAGCCGACACGACCGCCCAGAACGACACCTAAAGCACCGTAAAACACCAGATCGGAAACCATTTCTGATGTCCAGCCATCACGCTGTTTGGCACGGTAGGAAGCAAGCCCCCAAGCACATAAAAATGCCAATAAATACATGAGTCCATACCAATGGACTTGAAGAGGTCCTAGATGTATTGCGACCGGATCGATATTAGGATAGGTCAGCATTGCTGCTCCTTGATCTTACGTTTTGACAGATTGTAGCGGAATGATGTGAAAAATGTTGTACATTCAATGTGTAAAGATAGGGAATAAGAAAAGATGTGTATTGTGGCTTTAGCATGGCATGTTCTGGATGATATGCCCTTATGTCTTATGTCAAATCGGGATGAGTTCTACCATCGACCAACAGCTTTATTACATCAGTGGCAACATACACCGATTATTGCTGGGCAAGATTTACAGTCGGGTGGGACTTGGATGGGCGTTACACCTCAAGGCCGATGGGCTGTCTTGACCAATTTTAGGGATGGACGAGATCAGAAATCATATGAAACCTCTCGGGGGCATTTAGTTCAGGCTTTTTTAGAGTCAGATTTATTGCCGATTCGATTTGCTCAACAATTAGAACAGCAGCAACAGAACTTCGCTGGCTTTAACCTGTTTATGGGAAATGCTGATCAAGCGGTTTATATGAGTAACCGTGGTGAAGCCCCGCAAGTATTAGCAAATGGTGTTTATGTGGTTTCAAATGGTTTGATGTCTGAACATTGGGAAAAAACCAGACATTTAAGAACACGTTTTACGCAAGAGTTTTTGCCTATGCTTCAGCACCAGACGGAAGAGTTAACTTTGCAACATGCTGCATGGGATATTCTTGAAGATGAACGTAAGGTCACAACGGCATTATTACCCAATACGGGCATTCAGCCAGAAATGGAAGAGTTATTATCATCGACTTTTATTCAAAGCCCTGTGTATGGCACACGTTGTTCAAATTTTTTAAGAATGACCAATAACGAATGGCTTTGGTTGGAAAAGACCCAACAAGGCGAGCATGGTGGGCAAATTGTTCAGCAACAGGTTCTCTTAAATCGATGATAATAAAAATGCCGATCAATTGACCGGCATTTTTAATCATCTAAGAATTAACCCACGATCACACCGCCATCTTTACGGGTAATCACAACAGTTGCTGAGCGTGGACGCGCAGTTTTGTTGCTTGGATCTTTCTGGGTTGCTGGCCAGTTACTTTCTGGTGTCGAGTAACTTGCAGAATCTTCGCCAGGGTGTTGAACATTAATGAAAATTGCTTTGTAGTCAGGTGTCATCGCAATACCTGTAATCTCACATTGCTTAGGTCCCACCAAGAAACGGCGCAAAGTTGAGTCTGTAACTTTAGCACCGACTAAAGTTTGCTGACCATTTGAGGTAGTTGCAGGAGCACCATCTCCAATCTGGCCTGGTAGCGCAGCAAGCATCATACAGTTAGTGACATCAGTATATGCGCCATCATCTGTTTGAATCCAAAGTACGCCACGTGGGTCGAACCACATACCATCTGGAGATGACAAATCATTGTTGTCTGTTAAACCAGATAGGTTGATGTTTGAAGCCATAGATGCTTCTGCACCAAATAGGTAAATATCCCATTTGAAGGTTTCAGCAGTCGTTTTGTCATCAGTTTCTTTAAAACGGATAATATGACCGTTCACGTTACCCTTTTGCTCTTTAGTGCCGTTGTAGAGGTCTGTGTAGTTACGTGGGTTTGCAGCATCGGTCGCGTAATCTTTACCACGATTTGAGTTATTGGTTAGGGTGACATAGACCTCGCCGTTTACTGGGTTGACCGTACACCATTCTGGGCGGTCCATTTTTGTAGCACCGACTGCATCGGCGGCTAAACGTGCAAATGTGACAACGTCAGCTTGAGATTTAAATGGGTAGGTCGTGTTGCTTTCATTTAAGCCATTTTTGCTATAAGCAAGTTCAATCCATTGACCTGAACCATCGTTATTAAACTTGGCAACATACAATTTACCTGCGTTCATGTATTTGTCGCCAACTGCATAACCGCCATTTATATCTTTAGCATCCCACACTGCGGTAGAGACGAATTTATAGATGTACTCACCGCGAGAATCATCGCCCATATAAAATGCTAATGGTTGACCTACAACGGCACGGCAAGCACTGTCTTCATGTGCAAAACGACCAAGTGAAGTACGTTTAACTGGGTTTTGACGTCTATCAAATGGATCAATCTCGACCATCCATCCGAATGTATTTGGACCGTTGCGGTAGTCTTGGGTAGCTTGTGCAGCTTTTACGTCGGCATTCCAGCGGTCATATAAGTCTTGTGACTCTACTTGACCAATTGCTGTTTCCCAGCCGTAACGAGAACTTGCACCTAAATAAATTTGTCGTCCTTGTTCATCAACGTTAGGGATTAACTCACCATTTTTATCTTTTTCATAAATGATTTTGCCCTCGGTATCTTTTTTAGGGGCACCTTTCTCATCTTTCTCATAACGATAGAGCTCATCTTTTTTAACACCTAACCCATAACGCTTTAATGCAATTTTTTCTGCATCTGTACGTGCATATTCATCGCTACCTGAACGTTGGAAATAACCAATAAAGTTTTCTTCAGTGGTTAAGTATGTGCCCCAAGGTGTATAACCATTACCGCAGTTATTATGAGTACCGCGAGTTTTACTTGCAGTAGGGGAGAAGCGAGTTGCGAGCAAGCCAGAACCAGCTGCTGCACCTTTAAAATCCATCTCTGTTGATGCTGTAATACGACGGTTAAAAGCAGAACTTTTATCAATTGTTACTTTTTGAGTTGCAGCATCTTTTTTAATGTGAACAATAGATACGCCATGTGCATTTGTTTCACGAATGACCTCATCTTCAGGACGGCGACCGTCAACCTTAGTTGGGCCTTTTGGGTGAAGGAAAGTTTGATTGATATATTCGTGATTCATGACCAACAAACCTTGCGCTGAAGCACTCTCGTCAAAGCGGTTTGTTGAAGTATTTAAACCAAAATAATGCATACCATCATGACAGTCACCTGAACGGAACTGGAAGCTTGGGCCAGATGGAATATTATTATCGTCCCAGTCGCCAAAAGCAGGGTTGATTGAATCACCCAAAGCAAAAATGACATTCGCTTCATAACCTTCAGGTACAGTCACAAGATCATTATGGTTTTTCGCAACTGCGGTAAAAGTTAATTTTTCTGGTTTTTTATTTGGATCTACAGGTGTGGTTCCACCGTTGTTAGAACCTGAATCATCATCGCTATCATTACAGCCTGTTAATGTAGAGGCTAAAGTTAATGCTACAGCACCACTTGCTGCTTTAGTAATTAAACTACGGCGACTGATGTGTTGTTCTAAAATGTCACGAAAGTGGATGTTGTCAGAAGTATTATTGTCCAGTTCTTGGTCTTCATGATATGGCGACAGCTCTGTCATGGGGAATTCCTAAGTAAATAAAGAGATTGTTCTAAAATTCTTCATGAGCTTAGTTTGTGAATGTGACGAGGTGTTGACGTTTTGATGATAAGTTAATGAAAAGTTCTGTAATTTTTCATTTAATTTTCATAAAAAGTAAAAGTTGAATGTAAAAATATTAAAGCTGACCTTAGCCAGCTTTAATATTTAGAGAGGTTATGAAAAATTATTTAGTTGTGACTGAAGGGGCAATTGGGTCTGCTGTAATATAGCCGACGTTAGCACTATAACCATTGTTGTAATTTTGGTTAATTAATGCCTTAACATCCTCAGGTACACTACTACTATCGCCTGGATGTTGGAAGTTGCTCATGATGTAAGTCCAACCGTTGATTGAATCTACCGCATGTAAACCTGTTGACTCTGCACCTGCAGGTGTAGAAAGTAAACGTGTTAACTCTTTGGTATCTACATTGTATGCCCACAAGAAGTTGTTCACGTGGTTACCTGAGTCTTCACCAATGAATAATGTGCGTAAAGTTTCAGAGAACTTCAGATTGTCTGGGCTAGCAATTTTGTCTGGATTCGCTGTATTACCTAAACTATCTTTCGCAGCAAGATCTTCACCCATGAGTAGCATATATGAGTAAAGAGGAACCCACTCGCTATTGATTGCGCTACCTTCGTTGTCTGTAAAGCTATTACCTAACTTGTGTGCAAGCACGCCACCAGCAGTAATCTTTTTAGAGAACGCGACATTATGTCCAGCGACATAACCTTTACCGCCAATGACCATTGAATCTTGAATATTAGCTAAAGCAGAGTAAGCAACTTTATCTTTAATATTTACGTTAGTACCTTCCATCTTGGTGAACGCCATACTTGCACCTTTTAGTGCTGCATAACGATGTGTTTCCAAGAAAGCTGCTGCTTTTTCCATGCCTGGTTTAAGTTTGACCCAAAGCTGTTTCTTTGCCAAAGTGATTTCAGTATAGCTCGCATCATTTGGATTGGTTGTTAAACTTTCCATGATGTCAGTTGACTTAATCCCACCAGCAACTAAATCCTCAATTTCTTTACTTGTCGCATGGCCAAGTTTGATCCATTGAATGCTAGCAGTTGAGGTTTCAGTTAGCGTATTGATGTATTTAGCAACATACAATGTACCTGCAGATAAATCTTTTTCTTTATCTGCAACGAACATGAAGAAACCACCATTGGTGTAGTCATCTCCCATAAGTGCTGTACGGTTGTCTGGCATAACATGGATAAGTTCGTGAGAAATACGACCCAAACAATAGTGCTTTTTAATGCTACCTGTACCATCAGGGTTAACCGTTACTTCTGGCAAATGACCGTAGTTATATGGGTTTGCTTTGGTTTCATCACCAAAGAAGTATTTACCAAGATATTTTGGATCTGTACCGCCAATACCTTGATTGAATGCATCTGGCTCGTATTCTTCACTTGATAAGTGAGTGTTCCAAGGTGATAAGCTAGCACCGCAAGTAATCCATAAACCGTGTACTGGAGCAGTATCAACATTGAAGTATTTTTTAAGTTCTAGGTGACCTGTTTTTTGGTCTTGATCTAAAGTTAAAATTGCGATTGGTGAAGGTAATTGACCGTAAGTATCACCACCTGCTTGGTCTTTAGAGTTGTATTCAAATTGAACGACATGGAACACTGGGTTTGCTACGCCTTCAACTTTCGCACCTTCTAATTGAATTAGAGATGAACCATCTGGACAGTCTGAAAAGAACTGACGCTCTTTACCAGCAACTGACTTATCCATAATTGGATTGCCGTTAACATCAAAATAACCACCCGCGATAATCGTTCCACCACCAAGTTTTGGTACGCTATCACCAGTTTTAAAGAAAGGTTTATAAGCGAGTTGGTATTCAGTACTGGTTGAATTTTCCCAATCAATTTTTAATTTAGAATTCACTACAGTTGTTGCACGATCAGCTGCAGTTGTTGGCGCTGGCATTGCTGTGAATTTTGCATTTTTAAATTTGCTTGGTTGTGGTGTTGGAGTGACTACTGAGCTGTCATCACTATCATTACAACCTGCTAATGTTGCTGCCGTAGCCATCGCTCCTAATGGTAGAAAAGGAATCCCCGAAAACCATTTTAAAATTTCGCGACGCGTTGGTTGAGTAGAAGCAGTTGTCATAAGAAATCCGTAAATTTTGTGGGTATATTTGTTGAGTTGATTCTATGGACTGAAAATGACACTTTTCTTACATTTTTAAGTCACTTTGAAGACAGTTTATTGCTTTGTAGATTAAAAAGTGCTCTACATAAAAAAGCCTGAACTTGTAGGCTCAGGCTTTTTCTTAGAAATCATTTTATTCAGCAGAGTGGTTTTTTCTTTTCTCAAGAATTTTACCAAAGAGCAGGCCGAGCTCAAAAAGCAACCACATTGGAATTGCTAACATCACCATTGAAATTGCATCTGGCGGTGTAATAAACATAGCTACAAAAAAGCATCCAACAATGATAAAACGTCGCTTTTCAGCAAGGCTTTTTGTATTTACCACACCGATTAAAATAAGGAGGAGCGTCGCGATTGGAATTTCAAAAGTCAGTCCAAATACTAAAAATAACTTTAAGCAGAAGCTTAGGTAGCTATTAATATCCGTCATCGGTGCAACAGTTTCAGGCGATACACTGATAAAGAAATGTAAAATTGCCGGAAGAGTAATGTAGTATGCAAAAGCAACACCCGCATAAAACAAGACAATACTACCGATGAGTAATGGTAGTGCTAAATGACGTTCTTTTTGATAGAGTGCTGGACGAACAAATGACCAGATTTCATAAAGAATAAATGGCATTGCCAGCACAAGTGCGACAAATAAATTGAGTTTAAAAGGCGCCATAAAGGTTGCAGTGACATCTGTTGCAATCATTGACGAGGAGGTTGGAAGTTGCAGCCTCAAAGGTTCAGATAGTAATTGGTAAGTATTATTTCTAAAAGGTAATAAGCAAAAAAATAAAAATAAGGTTACTCCGACAATCCTAAATAAATGACGTCGTAAAACGACCAAATGGCTCATGATTGGCATTTGGTCTAAATTTTCCTGATTATTTACAGTGGTTGAAGGCAGTTGGTTCATACGGCAATCTTCAATTTAACAGGTGATGTCTCTGAAATATCAGTGGATGATGCTAAAGGCATAAATTTTCTAATGTATGGGACTTTATAATGGCCTGATATAGGAAGACATATCCGAATAGGTTGGGGCACTGATTTGGTTGCCTCAGCCTTATTTATATTTTCAGAAATATTCTGCTTTTGAATTTCTTCAAGCTGTTGTTGTACTTTACGTTCTAGTGCTTCAATGCGGTTGAGTTCTTCTTGCATTTCTTTTCGAAACTCAGAAAGACGCAACTCTTGATCAATCTCATTTTGCAAATTGGTAATATAACGTTTTAGGCGAACATACCAACGACCAGCAAAGCGTGCAGCTTCTGGAAGTTTATCCGGGCCTAAAACTAAAATTGCAATAATTGCAAAACAGAGTAGCTCTGTCATTCCTACATCAAGCATGGTCGAAAACCTTTAGCTTTTTACTGATGTGCTGTCAGGTGTTTTGACTTGGGCATCAATTGTACGTGGAGTATTAAGAGCAGTAGTCTCATCTTCTTCACGAACTGATTTTTTAAAGTCTTTTACTGCACCGCCTACGTCTTTACCAATATTTTTTAATTTAGACGTTCCGAATAATAAAATAACGACAATTGCAAAAATAACGACATGCCAAATAGATAAACCGGCCATGATCTTATACCTCTTTTCAGTTTGCTTTATATCAACAGGTTGCCATGACAGGAATGTGACATTTATATGTCATTTTTAAGACAATGAATGGCTGTCAAAACCTAAAAAGTTCATTTTATAAACTGAATATCTTCTTTTTTTATTTATATATAGTTTGAAAAGAGTCACTTAAATTACTTGAAATGGAGAGTACATTTCATTTTGAAAAGGTGTAGCATAGCAAGCTGGTTTTGATGAGCAAGAGGAGAGAGCGTGGCGCTACTACTGCCTATATTGGCATTTATCACAGGACTTCTACTTGCTCAGACTTCCATTGCAGAAACCATAAAACCTATTCTTTCAGCTTGGCTTGCCCGCTTACTAATTCCAATTGTGATTATTTACAACATGGTATTTTATCAGCCAGGTAGTTTGAGTTTGATGCTGTTTAGCTTCGGTTCAGCATTTCTTATTTTCTTTGCCTATTTAGCTCTATTTAAAGATAGATTATTAGCGCTATGCGTGAGTTATACCAACATGGGGTGGCTTGGCTTTCCCTTTGCCATGGCTTTATTTGGTCCTGATGCTACGGCCCCTATTGTGGCTTTATATATTGGTATGTCTCTTTTTGGAAATGCATGGGCTGTTACGGCAGTCACCACTGCACCACAAAGTAAGCTCAACATATTAAAAAAGGTTTTAACCTCTCCACCGTGTATTTCAATATTCTGTGCACTTTTACTTAGGTCGTTAGGTGCTCAACATATCGAGCATCCTGCTATACATTGGGTATATGAAGTTGCTAAGTTTGTCATGACTTTTGCTGGTATGTGTGTGCTGGGAATGTGGCTACGCCGTACTCGAGTGCATTTGAAAGATTTAATTTACAGTACTAAAGCTCAAGCATTTAAAGTAGTGTGCGGATTTATTCTCTGTGGCTTAACTTATAGGTTTTTACCCATTCCAAATATTTCTCAGCAAATTGGAGTGATGTTTTTAATGTTCTGTCTGCCACCAGCAGCGAATATTGTAGCGCTAGAAACACATTATCAAGGAACTGGTAGATCTGCGGCTTATATCGCCTCAGGCACGATTGTGAGTTGTGTGTGTATTGCGATTTATGCAGTGTTTTTACACATGTTCGTCTAATTAATTATTTAATTCTAACCCTACACTTGCTTGTGCGAAGGCGGCATGGATGCCGCCAGTTAGACTGTGGCACATGAACGTACCATCAGTCTAACAAAAGATTTTTGCTTACTTTTCATCTTTGAAAAGTAAGGTCTGCCTATACAAAGTTTAATATATTCTAACGCTGCATATTGTGGCCATGTGATCAACTTACTTCTGCAAGCTCTCTTTAAATAACTGCATCGCTTGCCCACGATGACTAATCTTATTCTTGTCTTCTTTAGACAATTCAGCGCTAGACACTTGTAGCTCAGGCAACCAGAACAATGGGTCATAACCAAAGCCATTTTCGCCACGTGCAGCTTCTAAAATTTCACCGTGCCAGATGCTTTGGAAAATTTGTGGTAAAGGATCTTCAGCATGCGTCACTAAAGCAAGTACACATACAAACATACCTTCAATCACTTCACCATTTTTACGGTAGGGCAAAAGGTCATTTAATAATTTTGCATTATTCGCTGCATCGTCACCATGTTCTCCAGCATAGCGTGCTGAATAAATGCCAGGTGCGCCGCCTAAGACTGGTACACAAATACCAGAGTCGTCAGCCATAGCAGGTTTACCTGAAATTTTAGAGGCATGACGAGCTTTAATAATCGCATTTTCAATAAAGCTTAAACCATCTTCAATTGCATCAGGAATATTAAGGCGACCTTGAGGAATAATTTCTACTGGTAACTTCAGCTGTTCAAAAAGTTTTTCAAACTCTGCGACTTTACCTTTGTTATTGCTGGCAAGAACTAAACTGCCCTGATCAAACCAATGTGGGGTAGACATAATAAAACCAAACTTTATAGCTAATATCGAACAGCAGTTATGTTACGTGTTTTTTGGAAGGGGATATAGAGGAAAACAAATAGAATATAAAATGGGGTAACCTAAACTAAAGCCACCTTGTAGAGCATACAAGGTGGCTTTAGTCGAGTAAGGTTTTTTACGGATGAACCGTTATTATTGTGCTTGAATCCATTTGTCCGCACGGTCACGTGCTGTACGGATTTGTTCTTGAGTTAAGTTCGCTGCTAGAGCAGTTTTCTTACCTTCAGATAGGCTAATCACTTTATTGTCGAGCATGCCATCACGAGTTGAAAGCTCATACCACTGGTAAGCACCAACGTAGTTTTTCTTTTGCTCTTCCATCATCGCAAGGTTATAGCTTGCACGGTTATCACCATTGCTTGCTGCTTTTTCAAAGTATTTACGAGCCATAGACTCATCTTTTTTAACACCAATACCGTCGGCATACATGCGGCCTACGTTTAATTGTGCTGGCGATAAACCTTGATCCGCTGCTGCCTTAAACCATGCGAAAGCCTGTTTGTCATCTTTTGCTACATCTTTACCATATTGATAATGGGTACCAAGATAAAACTGTGCGCCTGCTTGACCAGCTTTTGCTGCTTTCTGAAGATCGTTAATCCCCATTGTTGAAAAACGTGCAGCCTGACTCGCAACCGATTGTGGCTGGGCGATATAATCTGCATGAGCCTGCATACTTAGCAGTCCTGCAAATAGTGTGCTAAATAATGTCTTTTTCATAGTGCACTCACTCGATAAATAGCGACTTCACCAAACAAATTCGGAACATGTTTGCTTAACAGGCTTCCCTGCTGATTTCCATTGACGGCGAGTCGATTAATAATTTGTATCTGATTTTCAGCACATAGTGCTTCGAAATCTTTAAATGTACATAAATGAATGTTGGGGGTGTTATACCACATATATGGTAGAGCATCCGATACAGGCATCATTCCTTTTAAGGCAAGAAAAGAGCGAGTCTTCCAATGCGCAAAGTTTGGAAAAGTAATAATTGCCTGTTTACCCACACGCACCATGTCTCTTAATAAAACATCGGGTGCATCTACGGCTTGCAAAGCTTGTGCCATAACCACATAGTCAAAGGACTGGTCTGCAAAGCGGCTTAAGCCGAGATTCAAATCTTGTTGAATAATATTTAACCCGCGACTGACGGCAATTGCAATCTTTTCTTGATCAATTTCTAAACCATAAGCACGAATTTGATGCTTTTGGCTCATATGAGCGAGTAATTCACCGTCACCACACCCTAAATCGAGTACGCTTGAGCCGGGTTTAATCCACTTTTCTGCCAGTTGTTGATCAATACGCATTAGCTTGCCTCCAGTGATGTCGATTTTAAGTGTTCTTCACCGCCTAAGAAAGCGCGCATGGTTTTGACATACAGTGGAATCGGGAATAAGAACGAGTCATGACCTTGTTCAGCATCAATGTCGAGATAACTTACTGGCTTATGATTGGTAATAAGTGCATCTACAATTTCTTGTGAGCGGCTTGGTGCAAAACGCCAGTCAGTTGTGAACGAGACAATCAAGAACTGGCATTTAGTTTTGCCCATCGCTTCAGTTAAAGAATGACCGTACTCACGAGATGGGTCAAAATAATCTAAAGCTTTAGTCATGATGAGATAGGTATTGGCATCAAAGTTACGGCTGAACTGTTCACCTTGATAACGTAGATAGCTTTCGACCTGAAACTCGACATCAAAACCGTACATAAATTTGCCAGATTTTAAATCACGGCCAAATTTTTGTTTCATGGCTTCTTCTGAAAGATAGGTGATATGACCGACCATGCGAGCCAAAATTAGTCCGCGTTTCGGGTAACTATCATTTTCTAAGTAACGACCATGATGGAAGTCTGGATCAGACAGAATTGACTGACGTGCCACTTCGTTAAATGCAATATTTTGTGCTGAAAGCTTTGGTGCACTGGCAATAATCACACATTTTTGTAGGCGGTCAGGGTAGTCTACGGACCATTGTAGTGCTTGCATGCCTCCTAATGATCCACCAACCACTGCATACCAGACATCTACACCCAAACGGTCAGAAAGCATGGCCTGAGTTTTAACCCAGTCGCGTACTGTTACTAATGGAAAATCAGGTCCATAAGGGCGATTGTCATTTTCAGGATTTGGTGAGGTCGGGCCAGTTGAGCCATTACAGCCACCAATATTATTGAGCGAAACTACAAAAAACTTATTTGTATCGATTGCCTTACCCGGGCCAATACAACTATCCCACCATCCAGCTTTTTTATCATCTTCGTGGTGATAACCCGCTGCATGATGATGTCCGGAAAGAGCATGACAGATTAAAATTGCATTTGATTTATCAGCATTTAAAGTGCCGTAAGTTTCGACCATTAGTTCAAAACGTGGCAAAACACGATCACATTCAAGGTGTAATGGTTCTTCAAATTGGAACTTTTGCGGAGTGACTAACCCCACTGAATCAGCTGGAAAAGACACGGGAACATTTCGCCTTTTAAATCTTTCAGGAATAAAAAGAAAGGATACCAAGCTAGGTATCCTTTCCAAAGTCTTTTTTTTAATTAAACAGCGGCGGCAACAACCTGATCTGTACTTAAAACACCTTGATCAATCAAACGGTTGGTACACGCAATAATTGCTTCAATGGACGAGGTGACTGTATTGTCATGAACACCAGCACCAAACGAACCTTTACCAGTACCTTTTACTTGAAGTTCAATTAAGGTTAAGGCTTTCGCATTTGCACCTGAACTAATACTACGTTCTTCATAGTTCAATACGTCAATTGGTAATTGAAGTGCATTTAAGAATGCAGAAATTGGTCCATTACCTTCACCACGAAGCTGTTGTGTTTCACCTTCGACATCAATATCAAGTTCGATAATTTGAGTGCCGTTAATATCAGATAACTTGTAGTGTTTGACTGTGTAATGATGATTCTTCACATCAACATACGCATCTTTAAATAAGGTCCAGATTTCTTTAGCGTTAATTTCTGTACCGTTCTCATCAGCATATTGTTGAACAACTTGGCTGAATTCGATTTGTAAGCGACGCGGCAATACAACGTTATAGTTTGATTCTAATAAATAAGCGATACCACCTTTACCAGACTGACTATTTACACGAATTACAGCATCGTAGTCACGGCCCAAATCTTTCGGGTCGATTGGTAAGTAAGGCATATCCCAGATTTCTTCGTTTTTCTGGTATTCGAAGCCTTTTTTGATCGCATCCTGATGTGAGCCAGAGAATGCAGTAAATACCAAGTCGCCTGCATATGGATGACGAGGGTGTACAGGCAAGCCAGTACATTCTTCAACCGTTGCAATCACTTCATTAATATTAGAAAAATCTAACTCAGGCGCTACGCCTTGGGTATACATGTTTAATGCAATTGCTGCAACGTCAACGTTACCTGTACGTTCACCATTACCGAACACACAGCCTTCAACACGGTCAGCACCCGCCATAATGGCAAGTTCTGATGCAGCAATACCACAGCCGCGGTCATTGTGGCAGTGAACAGAAATGATTACGCCATCACGACGCGCCAAATTACGATGCATCCATTCAATTTGGTCTGCATAAACATTTGGTGTAGAAACTTCTACAGTCGCTGGCAAGTTTAAAATCACTTTATGATCTGGACGTGCATCCCAGATTTCTGTGACGGCATCACAGACATCTTTAGCGACTTCTAATTCAGTTGCAGAGAAACATTCTGGACTGTATTGGAAAATCCAGTCAGTTTGAGGATATTGAGCCGCATACTCTTTAACTTTTTGAGCAGCATTAATTGCTAATTGTTTTGCGCCATCAACATCTACATTCAACACCTTTTGACGGAAGGTTGGAGAGTTCGAGTTATAAATATGTACAATCGCTCGTTTAGCGCCTGCCAAAGATTCAAAAGTACGTTCAATTAAATGGTCACGTGCTTGAACCAAAACTTCAATGTATACGTCATCAGGAATATGATTTTCTTCGATCAACATACGAGTAAAATCGAAGTCAATTTGAGACGCAGAAGGGAAACCGATTTCAATATGTTTAAAACCGATTTTCACAAGCATTTTGAACATTTTGAATTTTTGTTCCATGTTCATCGGTTCAAAAATTGCTTGGTTACCGTCACGTAAATCGGTACTCATCCAGATTGGCGCTTTTGTAATTTCGTTATTTGGCCATTGGCGATCTGGTAAATCCACACGTTGGTACATACGGCGGTATTTTTTGCTAGGGTCAGCCAACATCATGAGAAAACTCCTTGTCTCGTAGCGCGGTTGCTCTGGATATATTTAAAAGGCAACGTCTCTACTTAATATATGGTATCTAATTCAGAAAAATTAAAGGTAATTTTGAAGTGCTGCTTTAAAAAGCAGACAAAATTTTTATACGCGCGCTTGGCGCAGCATCAGGAGTTGCAGATGATGTCTTGCTTGAGTAGGCGGGGCAAACAAGTAATTCGTTTTCATCTCTAGACCGTGAAATAATAAGTTTGGTGGTTTGCAGGTAATCTTGTTATTTAGATATATCACATCTAAACAATGATTACACCTTGTGCAAAATTCTTATCATAATTTTAGTTAAATAGTTTAGAAAATAATTTTCTAATTTTGCGCTATTTTATTTTTTATGGAAAATTATTTTCATATTCTTGCCTTTTTAAGGAAAAAAAGTTTGTTAAGAATTAAAAAGGCAAAAATAAATATAGTTACAGTTCTGACCACATACGAATTAAATTATGATAAATGTTGGTGAGTTTCATGACTTCTGGGTAGTTATCGCCGTGTGATTTGCGTAGTTCTCGAATGCTCTCATCAAGATTAAATAAGAGATGGCGTTTACTATCGTCTCGAACCAGACTTTGTACCCAGAAAAAAGAAGCAAAACGAGTACCAGAGGTAATACTGCTGACTTCATGTAGGCTAGTAGAAGGGTAGAGCACCACATCACCTGCCGGTAATTTGACTTCGTGATAACCATAAGTGTCTTCAATCACTAGGTCACCACCTTCATATTCATCTGGTTCACTTAAAAATAATGTACAAGATAAATCAGTGCGTAGCTGTTCAGAAGTTCCACGGATAAGGCGAATCGAGTTATCTACATGGAAACCAAAGCTTTCATGTTCATCATAACGATTAAAAAGCGGTGGAATAATTTTGTGGGGTAGGGCTGCGGCCTGAAACACTGGATTTTGCCAAATTGCTTTGATGACGAGTTCACTTAAATGATGAGTAAGTGGGTCCTCTTCTGAGAGTTGCTGATTTCTTTTCACTGAAGCAGACAAGGTGCCGGCAGTCACTTTCCCACCTACCCAATTGGCGTCCTCCATGAGCTTACGAAACTCGGCAACTTGCTCTTTGCTTAAAACACTGGGGATATGATGAATCACGGCAAACACCTTTTAAGATATATTCTATTTGTAAAAATAGCCTCATGATGAGGCTATTTTATAGAAAACTAAATGAAATCCATAAAAATATTATGGGATTTAGGATTAATATTTAAAGTTAATTGCTAACACTGCGTTACGACCTTCACCCTCATTTGCATAATGAGCTGCATGGGCACTAGTAAAGTAACGTTTGTCAGAAATATTATTAACATTTAATTGTAGATCTACATTTTCATCAACTTTATACTGAACCATTGCATTGTAAATAGTGAATGCAGGTAAGATTTTGGTTGAAGTCAATGCGGTATTTGGATTTGTGTTTGCATACACTTGGTCACGGTATTGTGCACCTGCGCCTACGGTTAGTTTTGGTAGAACTTTATAAGTGGTCCATAAGCTTGCACTATTTTTTGCAACGAATGGTAGAGGTTTGCCTTCTTGAGCAACAGCATTGTAGGCAGCTTTTTCAACTTCACTATCAAGATAGCTATAACCTACAGCCATTTCCCATTTATCGGTAATATGACCAGTTAAACCAAGCTCAAAACCATCAACTTTACTTTCACCAGCATTGGTTGTGGTGTTTGCATCAACTGCAATACGCGTATTTTGCTTTTCGGTACGGAAAATTGCGGCTGTAACATTCGCGCGATTTTCCCAAAGGCTCCATTTTGTTCCCACTTCATAAGTACGAGCTTTTTCTGGATCTAAAGCCTGATTCGATGCAGACAGGCCATCAATATCAGCATCCATACCTACTGGGTTAGCAGCGGTAGCATAGCTTGCATAAATACTGCCATGTTCAGTTGGACGGAATACTACGCCAGCTTGATACGAGAAGAAATCAGAGTCATTGGTATACACAGTTCCAGCAGGCGTAGTAGTGCTGCCACTTACGTAGTCCTTATTGAACTTTAACTCTGAATCGAATTTATCCCAACGCGCACCTAAATTGAGCAACCAGTATTTATTGAATTCAATGCTATCTAAAGCATAAATAGATACTGTTTCATTGGTTGATGTTCTTTGTTTTGGATTCGTTGTTAATGAACCTAACCATGGAGCATTCCCAGATGGATTTGTTAAACTGGTACACCACCCATCATTATTTTTACACGTATTATCAAAGCCAGTTGTCGTTGTTCCCTTATAACCAGGGTAGATGATGTTATATGAGCCACGCTCAGTCTCTTCACGACTATATTCAGCACCTACATTAAAACTATGTGTAAGCTGACCAGTTTTAAGTTTCCCGGCTAAAGATAGTTGATCTGTGAACGCTTCTGTTTCACGAATAGATTGTGTAACACGGCGCCAAACTTGATTTTTATAAATGTTGCTCTTAGAGTCATCTGGGTTAGTGTAGATATAGTCTGCTTTAGAGCGGCTATAGCTTGCTGTGTTACTAAGTGTTAGATCATCATTAAAGTCATGTTCTAACTTCAATGAGCCAATATGGTTTTCGCGTTTGTCGAAATCACGCGCTTTCCAACCAAAATATGCTCCTTGCTTAACAGCGACAGGCTTACCATCTCCTTTTTCTGCACCAGCAGGAACATTTGATTTCGGTGTACCATCATTATTAACAAGGTTTGGGTTATTGAATGGAATACCTGAATCAGGTTCATCATTACTTTTTAAGAAGTAATAGCTTAATGTAGCTCGGTTTGCAGAACCTAAGCCGAGCGCTAGGCTCGGTGCAATACCAACACGAGCGTATTCGGCTCCATTACTTTGACCAGGTTTGTCATTTTCATGGCCCATAACAACAACACGGCCAGCAACACCATTGCCAAAGTCTTTGTTGGCATCAAGCTGAATATGACGGTAGTTGTCTGTACCACCCGCAACAGATCCTTGATAAACATTACCTTCATGGGCAATTTTTGGAATAAGGTTAATGCTGCCACCAATCCCGCTTCCCCCAGTTAAAGCAGAGCTTGAGCCCTTGATGACTTCAACTTGTTCAATCGCAAATATGTCACGAGTTTGAGCTGTTGCATTACGAACACCATCAACATAAATAGAAGATTGGCCGTTATAACCACGAATATAAGGAATATCTGTATATGGAACGCCGCCTTCACCAGCACCAAGTGTAATACCTGGTTCATTGCGTAGAGCTTCGAGTAGGGTATTTGAATTCGTTTCTTGAAGTAGCTTTTGGGAAAGAATTGACACCGATTTTGGCGTATCTTTTAGCGGAGCTACAAATTTCGCGTTCGCAGACTGATCTATTTTCAATGATTCTGCTTGATTTGCTTCAGCATGCACATTAATAGTTTTTAATACTTCAACTTGTTCTTGTGCGATAGCAGCGGTTGCTATCACAGAGAGAGAAGAAGCAATTGCAGACGATACAATTTTCTTGCGGGTTTTGATGAAAGACATAATTTCAGGACTTTAAATCATAAAGGTTATGCGAATAATAATAATTCTTATTTATATGTACAGTTTGTGTTAATTGGATTTGTCGATAGAATTGTGAAGGAAATGTGAAAGGTTGGATGGGTTTTAGTATTAAAAAATAGCTAATTATTTGTTTGTGTTTAATTGTTTTAAAAAGCGATAAATTTATGAAAAATGATTGTAAATTTAGATTTATAAAGAATAACTAAAAAATTAGTTTTACTTAAGTACTTATGAAAAATATTTAAAGAATCATAAAATTACTGTGAAATTTACTAGAATAATGTCCTTCACTTACATGAAGTGATCGGTTAATTTTGTATATCTTGAAAGTTGTCATATAATACAGCACTTTTTTAAAAACTGTTCCTACTAACTAATTTTTATCGAGGAAGCCATGCAAGTAACGACTGAAGCGGTTTCGGGCGTTGCCCGTCGTTTAAATGTGTCTGTACCGACGAGCCGTATTAACGAGCAATTTGAAGCTCGTTTGAAGCGCACTGCCAAAACTGTGAAGATCAACGGCTTCCGTCCAGGTAAAGTACCTGAAAACGTTGTTCGTCGCGAATACGGTGCAAGCATTTATCAAGAAGTTGTAAATGACATCATTCGTGATAGCGTTTTTGAAGCAATTCAACAAGAAAAAATCAATGCGGTAGGTATGCCGAACATTGAGAAAGTTGAACATAAAGAAGACGCTTTAGTTTTTGAAGCAACTGTAGAAGTTTATCCAGAAGTTGAAGTAAAAGCATTTGACGACTTAGAAGTTGAACGTAAATCAGCTGAAATTAAAGATGCTGACGTTGACGCTATGATCGAAAACTTGCAAAAACAACGTCAAACTTGGGCTGTAACCAAGGGTATGGCGAAAAAAGACATGCAAGTGACTTTTGACTTTGAAGGCACTATTGATGGTGAGAAGTTTGAAGGCGGTTCTGCTGAAGACTTTAAACTTGTGTTAGGTTCAGGTCGTATGATCCCTGGCTTCGAAGATGGCATCATTGGCATGAAAGCTGGTGAAGAGAAAGTAATTGACGTTACTTTCCCTGAAGATTACCAAGCTGAAAACTTGGCTGGTAAAGCAGCTCAGTTCAAAATCACTGTGAAGCAAGTTGAAAAATCTAAACTTCCAGAAATTGATGCTGAATTCTTAAAAATCTTCGGTGTAACTGAAGAAGAAGGCGTTGAGAAGTTAAAAGCTGACGTTCGTAAGAATATGGAACGTGAAGTTCGCAATGGTTTACGTAACCAAGTTAAACAAGCTGCTTTTGATGCTCTTGTTGCTGCGAACGAAGTTGAAGTTCCAACTGCTATGGTTGCTCAAGAAATTGACCGTCAACGTCAACAAATGGTTCAACAGTTCACTCAACAATTTGGTGGTGCAGGTGCGCAATCTTTTGACAAGAGCATGCTTCCTGACGAATTGTTTAAAGAACAAGCAGAGCGTTCTGTTAAGCTTGGCGTATTGGTAAGCAAAGTTTTAGCTGATGCTAAACTTGAAGTTGACCAAGCTCGCGTTGATGCTTACATTGACGACATGGCTTCTTCTTACGAAGATCCAACTGAAGTGATCGAATACTTCAAAAATGATGCTCAACAACGTGCTCAAATCGAAGCAGTTGTATTAGAAGATCAAGTTGTTGATCACATCTTAGCTGGTGCTAAAGTGACTGACAAAGCTGTATCTTATGATGACTTATTGAAAGAACAACAAGCTCGCCGTATGGGCTAATCTTTTAAGAAGTCAGAAAAAGGCGCCTGAGGCGCCTTTTTTGTTTTTCTTTATGTGGTCAATTAGAGTGCGGCATTAAGTACTTAGGTATAAATAATATAATATTTCAGTGCGAACCTTTTGCAATTTGAGAAATTATCCCGCATATTGTTGCCATAGGTTAAGTCACAAAAAATTTAGGAATAAATAACGTATGTATGTTCCAACAATTGAAAATGCTTTAGTTCCTGTTGTGGTTGAACAATCTTCTCGCGGCGAACGTTCTTTTGATATTTATTCACGACTTTTACGTGAGCGCGTCATTTTTCTGACAGGTGAAGTTGAAGACAATATGGCAAATTTGATTGTTGCCCAAATGTTGTTTTTAGAAGCTGAAAATCCTGATAAAGATATCCACCTTTATATCAACTCTCCAGGTGGATCTGTGACAGCGGGCATGGCCATTTATGACACGATGCAGTTTATTAAGCCTGATGTTGTGACATATTGTATGGGTCAAGCTGCTTCAATGGGTGCATTTTTATTAAATGCGGGCGCTAAAGGCAAACGCTATTGTTTAGAAAATGCCCGTGTCATGATTCATCAACCATTGGGTGGTTTCCGTGGTCAAGCATCGGATATTGAAATCCATGCGCGTGAAATTCTCTTTATTAAAGAGCGCTTGAACCGCTTAATGGCAGAGCACAGTGGTCAAGACTATGAAACCGTTGCTCGTGATACTGACCGCGATAACTTTATGACAGCCCAAGCTGCTAAAGAATATGGTCTGGTTGATCAGGTGTTAAGTAAGCGTCCATAAGGACCTTCTTATATAAATAACTTGAGATGTTGAAAAAGATCTCCATTTAGTTATTTATGCAGTGCATCTTGCCCTAATATTTAAGATTCTATTTGTGGAGTGAATATGTCCGAACATCCTCAAGGACAAAAACATTGTTCATTTTGCGGTAAAACGCAGTCTGAAGTCGGGAAACTGATTGCAGGTGAGGACGCATATATTTGTAATGAGTGTGTGGATGTCTGCTTAGACCTTGTACAAACCAGCCAACAGGTTGAAGCAGGGGACTGGGCGAGTAAGGCATTGCCAAAACCACATGAAATACGTGCTGCGCTTGATCAATACGTTATTGGTCAAGATCTTGCCAAAAAGACATTATCTGTTGCGGTTTATAACCATTATAAACGCTTGAAAGTTGGTCATAATGGCCATGTGTCTAAAGAAGTAGAAATTGCTAAAAGTAACATTCTACTGATTGGACCAACTGGTTCAGGTAAAACTTTACTTGCGCAAACATTAGCTCGCCTTTTAGATGTTCCATTTGCAATGGCGGATGCAACAACATTAACCGAAGCGGGTTATGTGGGTGAAGATGTTGAAAATATTGTGCAAAAGCTTTTGCAAAAAGCAGACTACGATGTAGAGAAAGCTCAGAAGGGTATTATCTATATCGATGAGATTGATAAGATTACTCGTAAATCTGAAAATCCATCAATTACGCGTGATGTGTCTGGTGAAGGTGTACAACAAGCATTATTAAAAATGATTGAAGGTACAGTTGCTTCGATTCCGCCTCAAGGTGGTCGTAAGCATCCACAGCAAGAGTTTATCCAAATTGACACCTCAAATATCTTATTTATTTGTGGTGGTGCATTTTCTGGTTTGGAAAAAATTGTACAACAGCGTCAAGAGAAAGGCGGTATTGGTTTTACAGCTGATGTTAAAAACAAAGATGAAACTAAAAAGCTTGCTGAATTGTTCCGTCAGGTTGAGCCAACTGACTTAGTGAAATTTGGTTTAATTCCAGAATTCATTGGTCGTTTACCAGTGATTGCGACACTTGAAGAGCTAGACGAAGAAGCTTTAATGCAAATTTTGACTGAGCCAAAAAATGCATTAACACGCCAGTATCAATATCTTTTCACTATGGAAAATGTTGATCTGATCTTTGAAGATTCTGCATTACGTGCTGTTGCTAAAAAAGCGCTTGAACGTAATACGGGTGCGCGTGGTCTACGTTCTATTATGGAAAACGTACTGCTTGAAACTATGTATGATTTACCAAGTCGTACAGATGTTGGAACAGTCATTATTAATGAAGCAGTTATTAATGGTGAAGCAGAACCTGTTTATCAGGCTGAACGCCAACCTAAAGAAGCTGCAACGCATGAAAGTGTTGCTAAGGCAGATTTAAAGGTTATTGATTCGAAGTCTGCATAGATTTCATTCATCTAAAAAGCATGAATCGCGTCAGTGATTCATGCTTTTTTTGTTTTCAATTTATATGGGTAGTGTTAATCTTAAAAATACAAAATACGCATAGTTTTGCGGTGTAAAAAATAAATCAAAAACAAAACGCTTTGAGGGATGCCATGCGTTATTTAATCGTATCTTTGTGCTGTGCCGGACTATTTGTGGGCTGTCAAAGTTCATCTCATTTAGAAAAAAATCCGAGTGAATTGACCGCGACTCTACCTAAAGTTGATGTTGAAAAAGAACCTGGTTTATTAGATCAATATCATTTAGGCGGTTTTACTGTAGGAGGGTGGGTCAACCAAAAATTGGGTCAGACTTTTACTCCAATCAAACCACAAAATGAACAGGCAGCTGTAGTTTATTTATATCGACCAGACACAAAATGGAATCGTCAGGAAATTGCAGCGATTAATCTCTTTGTGAATGGTAAACGCATTCCAAGTCTATTACATAATCATTATTACTGGATTGAGTTGCCAGCAGGAACGTATCGTCTTTCTGCGAGTCGCCCTTTACTTGGTATCCATTTTCAAGAACCAAAATATATTGATATCACTGTTGAGGCGGGAACGTCTTATTATTTGAAATATGATGAAGAAAATAAAATGGACCGAAGTGAACATACTGGTCCATTTATGTTAATGCAAGACAATATTGGACGTAGAGAGATAGCATTTACCGAGCTTAAATCCTCTAGCTATAATTTTGTTGCTGAAGATGCTTCAGGAAAGATCCGCCATAAACCACAAGAATTAAAGCCAGCTAAATATGATGAAAAATCAGATGTACATCTGATTAAGCCATTTAAATTATGGAATCCTTTAACTTGGTAATGAGCTGCAAAAGATAAAGAAAAGTTTAAGACTTTTCTTTATCTTTCATCAACGGTGCAAGAATTTTAAGCATCTCTTCTTGCATATGATCTCGTGCTTTAGGGTCATTAAATGTTTGCTGTCCCAACTCCATCATATATTCTGAAATTTGCCCCATAATCTGTACGTTTTTGCGCGTAATTGATTGGCCTTCTGGGGTTTTTAAAAATTTCAGATTAGCCTGAATTTCCTCTTCAGTATAAGTCTTAAGATAAATATCCTGTAAGGCTTGGGCGGTTTTTGGATTGCTAATGAGCTGATTGCTCGAATCTTTTAGGAGTAAACCTAACTTCTTCGCAGCCTCTTTTTCTTTTGGACCTAAAGTTTTGATACCCGTGATATTACTAACGATCTGTTCTGCCTGTTGATCATAGTAAGGTGTTAATTCATTAATTGATTCTTTAAGCAGGTAATCAATTTGGCTCATTTGCATGAGTTCTTTAACTGAACTTAATTTGGCAGGAGAGGCAAATAAGCTTGTGGTAATACAGCTTAGGCAGAGGCTGATTGAGAGATTTTTAAGAATAGGGCGAATAGTCATGAAATGACCTATATTCAATATTTGGCGAGAGGGTGCTTTCATTAATAGCATAGATTGACGAAGTAATTGTTACAATTCTTTTCAGATTTTAAAATAAAAAAAGAATGCATAAAAAAAGCACCGAATTCGGTGCTTTTCTTGATTAGCCAGCTGCTGCATCGACTACTGGAATTTTTCCAATTTTCGCTTGCCAGATTTTTGGAGCTACTGCGTGAATTGAAGTACCGTTTACATCAACTGCAACAGAAACTGGCATATCTTCAACTACGAATTTGTAGATTGCTTCCATACCTAAGTCTGCAAACGCAACAACTTCAGCTTCACGAACAGCTTTAGATACGAGGTAAGCCGCACCACCAACTGCCATTAAGTAAGTTGCTTTGTTGTCTTTGATTGCTTCAATTGCTGTAGGACCACGGTCAGCTTTACCGATCATACCGAATAGACCAGTATGCTCTAATACTTTACGTGTGAATTTATCCATACGTGTTGCAGTTGTAGGACCAGCAGGACCAACGACTTCATCACCCACTGGATCAACAGGGCCAACGTAGTAAATAAACTTACCTTTAAGATCAACTGGTAATTCTTCACCATTGTCGATCATTTCAACCATACGTTTGTGCGCAGCATCACGACCTGTGTACATTGTTCCGCTAAGAAGTAATGTGTCACCTGGTTTCCAAGAATCCATTTCTTCTTGAGTAATGGTATCAAGGTTTACACGTTTAGATTTTGAAGAATCCCAAGTTACAGATGGGTAGTCTTCAAGTTTTGGTGCTTGAATATGAGCTACACCTGTACCATCAAGCTGGAAGTGAGCATGACGAGTAGCAGCACAGTTAGGAATCATACCTACTGGTTTACCAGCAGCGTGACATGGGTAATCTTTAATCTTAATATCAAGAACAGTCGTTAAACCGCCAAGACCTTGTGCACCAATACCAAGTGCATTTACTTTTTCAAAGATTTCGATACGAAGTTCTTCGATTTTGTTCTCTGGTCCACGACGAAGTAATTCGTCCATGTTGATTTCTTCCATGAGCGCTTCTTTAGCAAGCATCATGGCTTTTTCAGCAGTACCACCAATACCAATACCGAGCATGCCAGGAGGACACCAGCCTGCACCCATAGTTGGAACAGTTTTAAGTACCCAGTCAACAATTGAGTCAGATGGGTTAAGCATCGCAAGTTTAGATTTGTTTTCTGAACCGCCACCTTTAGCAGCAACAGTAATATCTACTTTGTTACCCGGAACGAGTTTGTAGTGAATTACAGCAGGGGTATTATCTTTTGTATTTTTACGACCAAATGCAGGGTCAGCAAGTACAGAAGCACGAAGAACGTTGCTGTTTTCAAGGTAACCTTGGCGAACACCTTCATTTACTGCATCGTCTAAGCTCATCGTTAAATCAAATTTAACATCTAAGCCCACTTCAAGGAAAACGTTAACAATACCAGTATCTTGGCAAATTGGACGATGACCTTCCGCACACATGCGAGAGTTAATTAGAATCTGTGCAATTGCATCCTTTGCGGCTTTGTTTTCTTCGCGATCATAAGCACGGCTCATCGCTTGGATAAAGTCTTGCGGGTGATAGTACGAAATAAACTGTAGGGCGTCCTTGATCGATGTAATCAAGTCATCTTGTTTGATAATCGTTGTCATACCAGAAAATCTCTTGAGCGGGCTGTTAGCTAGCGGGCTAAATTATATGACAAAAAGAGGGTGTTGTGGGAGATTGGTTGATCTTTTGACCGAAAGTCGCATAAGAAGATATTGATGTGATTTAAATGCCAGAAATCGGAAAATTATTTATTTTTGAATGACTAAAATAAAAAAAGCCATTTGAGCGGATATCAAATGGCGAGAGGTAGTAAAGGTTAATTATATTAATTATTTGGCAGTGGCTTGCTGTTCTGCCTGAATTGCCGTTAATGCAATGGTAAAGACGATGTCATCTACCAAGGCTCCACGAGATAAGTCATTGACTGGTTTGTTGAGGCCTTGCAGCATTGGTCCAACGCTCACAACATTTGCAGCACGCTGTACTGCTTTGTAAGTGGTATTACCCGTATTTAAATCTGGGAAGATAAATACATTCGCACGGCCAGCAACGCGTGAGTCAGGTGCCTTTTGACGCCCCACACTTTCAACTGAAGCTGCATCGTATTGAAGTGGACCATCAATCAGTAAGTCAGGACGACGTTGTTGAGCAATTTGAGTTGCTTGCTGTACTTTTTCAACATCAGCACCTGTTCCGGAAGTACCGGTTGAGTAGCTGATCATGGCAATACGCGGGTCAATTCCAAAGGCTTTCGCTGAGTCAGCCGACTGAATTGCAATTTCAGCAAGTTGTTCTGCTGTCGGGTCTGGATTAATCGCACAGTCACCATATACATAAACTTCATCTGGTAAAAGCATAAAGAATATAGATGAAACTAGTGAATATTCAGGTGCTGTCTTGATGAGTTGGAATGCTGGGCGGACCGTATTTGCTGTGGTGTGTACCGCACCTGAAACTAAACCGTCGACTTGATCTAAGGCTAACATCATGGTGCCAAGCACTACGGTATCTTGAAGTTGTTCTTTCGCTTGCAGCTCGTTGAGTTTACCTTTACGTAGCTCAACCATTGGTACAACGTATTGATCACGAATACTATCAGGGTCGACAATTGCCAATTCGGCCGGTAATTCAATACCACGTGCTTTTGCAACATCGTGCACAGCATCTGGTTTAGCTAACAAAATACAGTCAGCAATACCACGTGCCTGACAAATTGCCGCAGCTTGAATGGTGCGCGGTTCATCACCTTCAGGTAGTACAATTCGTTTTTTAGCTGCAATTGATTTTTGCACCAGTTCATGACGGAAAGCTGATGGCGAAAGGCGAGGGGTAGCAGCATTGTTGCTGTGCTGCTTAAGCCATTCAACATCAATATGACTTGAAACAAATCGAGTCACTTGCTCAGCACGTTCAGTATCGTCAGTTGGAATTTCATTACCAAAATTAGATAGGCGCTGTGCGGTTTCAAGTGTATTTAAACGGGTATGTAAAATTGGCAAACCTTGTTTAATTGCACTTTGACAAAAGTCTAAAAGCTCTGGTGCTGGCGCTTCTCTTTCGGTAAGTACCAAACCTGCAAGAGGAATACCATTGCTGGTTGCCAAACTACTTGCAAGTAAAACGTCGGTACGCTCAGATGCGCTAATAATCAACTCGCCTGCAATAAACTTATTCAGTTCATATTCAATGCTTGAAGCAATTAAACTCGAATGCAAAATACGACGTGCTTTAGCTTCACCTTGATGTACCCATTGTCCATCAATGACATTTGCAATATCGAGTGTTCTAGGTACGCTTAACGTGTTACTAAATGGGACTAAACCAATAATCGGTAAATCGCTAGAACCAAAATAACGATTATATTTTTGCAGTTCGGTCGTAAATTTCGCGATTTCTTCAGTTGGTCGTAATGATGGATCAAACGCAACAGGAATTTGTGCTGTTTCTTCAGTTAATCCACGGGTACGCATAAACAGTACGCCAGCAGTACGATTTGACGCTGCTCCACCAAACTGGCGTAAATGAGCATCTACTTTTTCTGCTGCTTTTTTCGGGTTTTGAATATCTGCTGTACTGACCAACACGACTTCTGCATCAAGTGCTTGTGCAAGACTTGCATTGAGCTCACTGGCAAAATGGTCTTGTCCGTTTGGTAATAAGCCTTCCACAATAATGACATCATGGTCTGCTGCAACACTACGATGAAGGCTAACCGCTTCTTCAAGTAATTCATCTACTTCCCCAGCGGCAATAAGCTGAGTTAATTTTTCATGCGAAATAGATTGAACAGTTTTACTTTGAAATAAATGACCAAATAATGAAGTGGTTCGGTCAAGATGCTCTTGGTCTTCTTGAGAAAATGGTTTTAAAAAGCCTGCTTTAATTCCGTTGCAATCAAGTGCGTAAATCATGCCTAAGCAGGCAGAGGTTAAGCCAACCCCTTCGCCTGTAGGAATCAATAAAATTGTATTCATATAAACCTATAAATAAACGAATATCGAGTTTTCGCTAAGCTCTAATTAAGCAAGGCTTGCTACAGATGCTGTATTTTCTGCTGCTTCAACAACTTGACGAGTTTCTTTGGCAATACGGCCTTCTTCATCTGTAGGAATGACCCAAATTTGAGGTCCTGTTCCGTTGTCGATTCGGCCTTCAGTGCCACGTTTTAGGTTGTTGTTTTGATCTTTATCAAGCTGCAAACCAAAATGAGGTAAATACGCTAAGGTTTTTTCACGAATATAAGCTGAGTTCTCGCCAATACCGCCCGTGAAGATTAAGCCGTCTAAAGTTGGCAAACCACAGCTTAATGCAGCAAGTGATTTTGCTAGGCGATAGCTAAACACTTCAATTGCAAGACTAGCATCTTCGTTGCCATTTTCAGCAGCTTCAATGACTGTACGCATGTCGTTAGAGAGTTGTGATAAGCCTAGTAAGCCACTTTCGTTATTTAAAACTTTATCAATTTTAGCCAAGTCCCAACCGAGATTTTTCGCAAGGAAGCTATGTAAGCTTGGATCAACGTCACCACTACGCGTTCCCATCACTACACCTTCAAGTGGAGTAAGACCCATAGAGGTATCAACACTTTGTCCATTCCACACTGCGCAAGTTGAACTGCCGTTTCCTAGATGCGCTGTTAACCATCCACCTTTTTTAAGGTTACCTGCTAGCTCACTCGCTTTGTCAGACACATAAGCATGGCTTGTACCATGGAAGCCATAACGACGAACGTTGTGATCAGTATATAAAAACTTAGGAATTGCATAACGGTATGCATGCGGTGGCATGGTTTGATGGAATGCAGTGTCGAATACGGCAACTTGAGGTAATTCAGGAAATAGACGTACGGTTGCGTCAATACCAATTAAATGTGCTGGGTTATGAAGTGGGGCTAAAGGTGTCGCAGCACGAATACGTTCAATAATTTCAGGAGTGAGTAATTCTGCTTTGGTTAAACTACCCCCGTGTACAACACGATGTCCGATTGCTTGCGGTTTGTAGTTGGCAAGACGTGCAAGTAAAGTTTCTAAAGCTTTGGCATGATCAGCATAAGGGATTGAAAGTTCAAGTGGTTCACCACCTACTGTAATTCCCTTAATACGAGCATCAGCTGCCCCCAAGTTTTCTGCTAAACCGTAAATACGATCTTCACGACGCTCTGAAACCAGTGCGTATTTAATTGATGAAGAGCCGCAATTGATAACTAATACTGATGTAGCCACGTTGAAATACCCAAGTCCTGATTTAAAATAGTTTTCCTAACTTCCTGTTCAACATGTATTATTTTTCGATACAGATTGAACGGGTTGTCATGTTTTAACATGTGTTGTTTTTCTGTCCAAGATAGACTTTAGCCCATTAGACTTAAGCACTATCGACCATCAAATTATTTGTAACTAACATTTGTCCAGTATAAAGCTTAACCACTGTATTCCTTGTTTTTTTATACGTGTAGAAACGAGTTTTTTGTATATATTTATGAAAGGTAAATTTCTATTTAATGTATTTTTCAAATATTTGGTATAAATTTTTTAAGAAAAAAGAAGTGGTGTTATTTTAATCAAACTATAGGGGAGTATTACAAATAATATACGTAAATGAAATTAAATTTTAATCGTTTATATATAGGTTAAAATATATAAATCATAAACATTTTTAATATAAAACTTAGTATAAAAAAGCCGGTATAAATACATTTATAAGAATATTTTATTGCTTTGATATTATGAGAATTTTCTCGTAGTTATTAGAAGCTAATATACCAGTAAATATAGTCAAAAATAAAACCAGCTTCTTGTTTAAAACTTAAACATAATTTGTATTTAATACCCATGCTCCGGTATTACCGTAAAATTGACTAGGGCTTGCATGTCGCTTTTTGCCTTAATAATATTGTCCCTTCCCCTTATCAAATGATGATGAAATATATCATTTGGTCTATTTTTATGTTCCGGCTTATCCGGTTGTACAGGAGCGTCCAGCATGGACTTGCCGAATCCAGTATTGGCAAAAGTGACCGAGCGTGTAATCGCACGTAGTCAAAAAACTCGTTCTGCATATTTACAACGTATTGAACATGCACAAGGCAAATTTCCTGCTCGTGGAGCACTTTCATGTGCCAATCTGGCTCATGGTTTTGCCAGTATGGACGATAATGAAAAATTAATTATTAAAGTAGGCCGTGAACCAAATATTGGCATCGTATCTTCATACAACGAAATGCTGTCGGCTCACGCACCGTATAAAACATTTCCAGATTTAATTAAAACAGCCGCTCGTGAGAATGGCGGCGTGGCACAGTTTGCAGGTGGTGTTCCTGCGATGTGTGACGGTATTACCCAAGGTAATGCTGGCATGGAACTGTCATTGTTTTCTCGTGAAACCATTGCGATGAGTACAGCGATTGCATTGTCTCATAACATGTTTGACGCAGCTTTATGTCTTGGTGTTTGCGACAAGATTGTGCCGGGCTTGCTCATTGGTGCTTTGCAGTTTGGCTATTTACCTACTATTTTTGTGCCAGCTGGCCCAATGACCAGTGGTTTATCTAACGATGAGAAAGCCAAAATTCGTCAGCAATTTGCAACGGGTCAGGTTGGCCGAGATGCTTTGCTAGAAGCTGAGTCAGCTGCTTATCACGGTCAAGGGACCTGTACTTTTTATGGTACAGCCAACAGTAATCAAATGCTGATGGAAGTAATGGGCTTACATTTGCCAAGTTCCGCATTTGTTCATCCTCATACACCATTACGTGATGCACTCACCGCAGAAGCGGCGATTCGTGTACTTGATTTAACAGTTGAGCGTGGAAACTACACGCCGATTGGTCATGTTGTCGATGAAAAAGCAATTATAAACGGTATCGTGGCGTTACTCGCTACAGGTGGTTCAACCAACCACACTCTACATCTTATTGCGATTGCTCGTGCCGCTGGCATCTTGATTGACTGGGATGACTTTGATGAGTTATCGGCTGTTGTTCCATTACTCGCAAAAATCTATCCAAATGGTAAGGCTGATGTAAACCATTTCCAAGCTGCGGGTGGGGTCGCTTTCCTCATTCGTAACTTACTTGAAGCTGGTCTGTTGCATAACGATGTAACGACAGTGGCTGGTAAAGGTTTACAGCACTACACCAAAGAGCCGAAATTGATTGATGGTAAGCTCACTTGGGTTGACGGTGTGGTTCAAAGCCTTGATGACAAAGTTCTATGTAGCATTGATGCGCCGTTTCAACCAGATGGTGGCTTGCGCTTAATGCAAGGTCGCCTTGGCCGTGGTGTGATCAAGATTTCTGCTGTTGCGCCAGAACACCGTAAAGTTAAAGCTCCGGCAATTGTGTTTGATTCTCAAGAAGCAGTGCAAGCTGCATTTGATCGTGGTGAATTACATCGAGACTTTATTGCAGTTGTTCGTTTCCAAGGTGCGCGTGCTAATGGTATGCCTGAATTGCATCGTTTAACGCCTGTGTTGGGTGTTTTACAAGATCAAGGTTTCCACGTTGCTTTAGTCACTGATGGGCGTATGTCTGGTGCTTCAGGTAAAGTTCCTGCAGTGATTCATTTATCTCCAGAGGCCTTACTAAATGGGCCGATTGCTAAAGTGCAAACAGGCGATATGTTAATCATTGATGCTGAGGCTGGCGTACTCGATGTTGAAATAGATGACGATGTATGGCAGTCACGCCCTGTTGCACAGCCAGAACATCAGGCAGAAAACGAAGTTGGCTTTGGCCGTGAATTATTTGGTGTTTTCCGTGCTGCTGCTGCGCCAGCTGAACATGGAGCATCTGTATTTGGTGCATTGGTTGGTGAAAATTCACCAGAGCAGATTTGAATCAAAGGAACTGAAAAATAATGATTAAAATTGAAGATATCGTCAAATTAGGCCCAGTCATTCCTGTATTGGCATTTGATTCTGCCGAGCAAGGTGAAGATGTATCACGTGCTTTACATGCGGGTGGTGTGAAAGTTCTTGAGATTACGTTACGTACCGCTGCAGGTCTTGCTGCTATTGAGCGTGCTAGCCAGTTGGCCGATGACATTGTGGTGGGTGTAGGTACGATTACCAAACCAGAACACTGTGCTCAAGCCAAAAAAGTAGGCGCTCAATTTGGTGTATCTCCTGGTTTGACTAAAGACTTACATTTGGCTGCGCAAGATGCTGGCTTACCTCTATTGCCGGGTGTAATGACACCAAGTGACCTGATTCAAGCGATTGAATTGGGTTATGACATTGTGAAGTTCTTTCCAGCTCAACAGGCAGGTGGTGTTGAGATGCTAAAAGCATTTTATGGTCCATTTCCAAACTTGCGCTTTTGTCCGACTGGTGGAATTACGGCAGAGACAGCGCCAGATTTCTTAAAACAACCTAACGTGGTTTGTGTAGGTGGTTCATGGTTAACACCTAAAGCTACTGTAGCTGCCCAAGACTGGGCTGAAATTACTCGCTTGGCACAAATTGCGAGTCAGTTGAGAGCTTTGTAAATGTAGACAATATTTATAAAAAATGAAGTGCATTCTATGTGCTTTAAAGGCTGTATTGATGTGACCAGTTTGTGCTGGTCACACCTAAATATAAAAATTTAATGTCTTAACAGTAGGAATTACTGTGGTTGAAGACCCTTGTTTAGGCAGTGTGCCTAAATAATTATTCCAAGGAGAAGTGTCTCATGGAGACGGTTCAGGGTGGCATGTTACTGATCTACACTGTAATCGCGATTATTGCTTTAGTGGTCATGATCGCGAAGTTTAGAATTTATCCATTTTTAGTTCTCATTATTGTTTCACTCGGTTTAGCCTTGGCTGTTGGCATGCCAATGGGTGATATTGTTAAGTCTTATGAAGCCGGTACAGGTAAAACCTTAGGTCACCTCGCGATTGTAATCGCACTAGGAACAATGCTCGGTAAAATGATGGCCGAGTCTGGTGGTGCAGAGCGAATAGCAATTACTTTAATTAAGTGGTTTGGTGAGAAAAATATTCACTGGGCCATGATGTTTATTGCCCTTATTGTTGGCCTTCCCGTATTTTTCGAAGTAGGTTTCGTTCTACTCATTCCAATTGCGTTCAACATTGCTAAACGGACAGGCAAATCTTTACTGGTTGTTGGCTTGCCAATGGTTGCCGGTTTATCGGTTGTGCATGGCTTAATTCCACCACATCCAGCGGCACTGTTGGCAGTACAGGCTTATCATGCTGATATTGGTAAAACAATTGCTTATAGTCTGATCGTTGGTGTGCCAACGGCTATTGTTGCTGGACCACTGTATGCACTTTGGATTAATAAATACGTTAAATTGCCTGAAAATAATCCGTTAGCGAAGCAGTTTATTGAAGCAGATACCAATAGAACTCGTGAGCTACCAAGCTTTGGGATTACCTTATTCACAATCATGCTGCCTGTAGTATTAATGTTGGTTGGTAGCTGGGCTGATCTATTCTTTGCACCACAAACTTTCGCAAATGATTTGCTACGTTTTATTGGTACTTCTGATATCGCATTACTTATTGCTGTGCTGGTCAGCTTTATTACCTTTGGTACGATGCAGGGCTTTAACCGTGAACAAATTGAAAAATTCTGTGGCGGATGTTTAGCTTCTATTGCTGGGATTATGTTGATTGTAGGTGCTGGTGGTGGTTTTGGCGGTATTTTGCGTGACACTGGTATTTCTAATGAGATTGTTTCTACAGCGTTGAAGGCAAACCTGTCGCCGTTATTGTTGGGTTGGTTTGTTGCAGCATTAATTCGTTTGGCAACAGGATCGGCAACGGTGGCTATGGCTACAGCGTGTAGTATTGTCGCTCCAATTGCAGCTACGGCGGGTGTTGCAGTTAGACCCGAGCTTTTGGTACTTGCCACAGGTTCAGGTTCATTAGTTTTCTCACATGTAAATGACGCAGGATTCTGGTTAATCAAAGAATATTTCGGTATGACAGTAGGGCAGACACTCAAAACTTGGTCAGTATTGGAAACGATCATTTCAGTGTTGGGTTTATCTTTCACGCTACTGCTTAGCACTATTTTATAATTAAAGGTGAGTAATCCATGATTGTGATTGCAATGGGTGTCTGTGGAACAGGTAAAACCCTAATTGGTGAATTGTTATCAGAGCGTTTGGCTTGTGAGTTCCTTGATGGCGATGCGCTTCATTCAGCTGCAAATAAAAGTAAGATGAGTCAAGGTATCCCTTTAACTGATGAAGAC
This sequence comes from Acinetobacter sp. BEC1-S18-ESBL-01, assembly GCF_014169935.1. NCBI lineage: Bacteria > Pseudomonadati > Pseudomonadota > Gammaproteobacteria > Moraxellales > Moraxellaceae > Acinetobacter > Acinetobacter sp. BEC1-S18-ESBL-01. Next base: position 3,394,409 of record NZ_AP022302.1, on the reverse strand, counting down.
CGCTTGCCATGGTTACAGGCAATTCGTCAGGTCATTGAAACCAAACAAAGAGACGGTGAAACGGCTGTATTTACATGCTCATCTTTAAAACGCATGTATCGCGATATTTTAAGAGGGCAAGACCAGAATGTTAAGTTTGTCTACTTAAAAGGTTCTTATGAGTTATTACAGCAACGACTTGCAGAAAGATCAGGTCATTTTTTTGACCCAGCGTTACTACAAACTCAGCTAGATACATTAGAAGAACCTGATGTGAATGAAGCAATTGCTATTGATATTGCTCTCACACCAGAACAGATTATTGAACAAGTCATCCAGAAGCTAGGGGTGACTGATAGTGTGTGTCGGGGGTAAATTCATCTAGAAAGATTATCAACGCTTTAAGATATTCACCTTGTGGTTTACGGTTCAAGCAAGGTGAGTACGGATAATAATAGTGATATTGACCCGAATAAAACCTGATTACAGTGGCGAGTTCGGGAATATATAAAAGACATACGAATAATAAGGTATTAAGAAGAATGAATCAGTTAAATAATTTAAAGTATAAATTCCCAGTAGTGGACGGTATTCCTGAAAGTGTGCGTCTGCCATCTCAAATTCATCAGCGTGTTTCACTCGTGGATGGTGAGTTGAAGTTATGGGCTGGTGCAACCAAGAAAACATTATCTCCAATCTGGATTCAGCAGCCTGACGGTCGCCTAGAGCAAGTTGAACTTGGTAGTTATCCGGTCATGGGTGAAAAAGAAAGCGATGAAGCACTAGAAGCAGCGGTACGGGCTTACAATAATGGTCGTGGCGAATGGCCAATGATGAAGGTTGGTGAGCGCATTGCCTGTATGCAAAATTTTATTCAGCGTATGGTGGAGCAGCGAGATCTGATTATTAAGCTGATCATGTGGGAAATTGGCAAAAGCTTGGCGGATTCAGAGAAAGAATTTGACCGTACAATTACCTACATGCGTCAAACGATTGATGCCCTAAAAGATTTGGATAATGCTAACTCTCGCTTTGTAATTGCCGAAGGTACGATTGGTCAAATCCGTCGAACTCCACTAGGTGTCGTGTTGTGTATGGGGCCATACAATTACCCACTGAACGAAACCTTTGCGACTCTGATCCCAGCCATGCTGATGGGTAATACCATTATTTTTAAACCACCTCAATTTGGGACTTTGTTGTTTGAACCGTTACTAGAAGCGTTCCGTGATTCATTTCCAAAAGGTGTGATCAATACCATTTATGCACCAGGTTCTCTAGTGGTACCCCATCTACTGGCATCTGGGCAAATTAATGTACTGGCACTGATTGGTTCTAGTAAAGTAGCTGATCATTTGAAGAAGCAACATCCTAAATCTCACCGTCTGCGTGCGATTTTGGGGCTAGATGCGAAGAATGCCGCTATTATTCTGCCAGATGCCGACTTGGATCTAACAGTGAAAGAGTGTCTGCTGGGTGCATTGTCGTTTAATGGTCAGCGTTGTACCGCACTCAAAATGTTGATGGTACATCGTTCAATAGCAGATGAATTTGTTAACCGCTTAACGGCTGAGCTGGCCAAACTTAAAGTGGGTATGCCTTGGGAAAAAGGTGTGTTTATTACTCCGTTACCAGGTATGCACCGTACGAACTACATGACTGAAGTCATTGAAGATGCTGTAGCTAAAGGGGCAAAAGTAGTTAATCCGGAAGGCGGTGAATTCTGCAAAACGATGTTCTATCCAGCTGTAGTTTATCCAGTGAGTGAGGGAATGAGGCTGTATCGCGAAGAACAGTTTGGTCCAGTGATACCAGTCTCTGTTTACGATGACATTGAAACTGTGCTGGACTATGTCACTACTTCTGATCATGGTCAGCAGGTGAGTATTTTTGGTAGCGACCCTGAGCAAATTGGTCACTTGGTTGATCCGCTGGTTCATCAGGTTTGTCGTGTGAACATCAACTGTCAATGTCAGCGTGGCCCTGATGTGTTCCCGTTCGGTGGTCGTAAAGATTCTGCGGAAGGTACACTGTCTGTGCATGATGCTCTGCGAGCGTTCTCTATCCGTTCCATGATTGCTGCTAAGCAGACAGATGACAGTAAGGGCATGTTGGCCTCTATGGTATCTGAGCACTATTCTAAATTTGTGAATACGGACTTTATTTTCTAATAAATATAAAAATAAAAAGCCAGCCTTCGGGCTGGCTTTTTTATAGTGACTTATAACTTGAATAATAAAAAACGCCTGAAATTGATCAGGCGTTTTTATTTGAACTCATAGATTTAATTATTGGCGAATTTGTCCGTCACCTAACACAATCCATTTTTGTGAAGTTAAGCCTTCTAAACCAACTGGGCCGCGGGCATGGATTTTATCGGTGGAGATACCAATTTCAGCGCCTAAACCATATTCGAAACCATCCGCAAAACGAGTTGATGCATTAATCACAACTGAGCTTGAATCTACACGAGCCAAGAACTGACGAGCTAAAGTGTAGTTTTCAGTCACAATTGCATCAGTGTGATGTGAACCATATTTGTTGATATGGTCAATTGCTTCATCAATCCCGCTCACCACTTTAACTGCAAGAATTGGCCCTAAATATTCGGTGTACCAATCTTCTTCTGTTGCAGGTTTTACAGAGGCACCCAAAATACGGCGTGTTTCTGGACAGCCACGTAACTCAACTTGTTTTTCAGCATACAGTTCAGCAATGTGCGGTAAGAAAACGTCTGCAATTTTCTCATCAACCAACAGCGTTTCCATCGCATTACAAACACCGTAACGATGTGTTTTTGCATTTAAAGTAATTGGTAATGCTTTTTGCAAATCTGCTTGTGCTTCAACAAATACATGACAGTTACCATCAAGATGTTTAATCACCGGAATACGCGCTTCGTTGGTTACGCGCTCAATCAAGCTTTTACCGCCACGTGGAACAATGACATCTACATATTCAGCCATGGTGATGAGATGACCAACAGCTGCACGGTCAGAAGTTTCAATGACTTGTACTGAATGCTCAGGTAAACCGGCAACTTTTAAACCATGCTTAATTGCTTCTGCGATTGCTTTATTTGACTCGAGTGCTTCTGAACCACCACGTAAAATAATGGCATTACCTGATTTAATCGCTAAAGATGCAGCTTCAAGTGTTACGTTTGGACGTGATTCATAAATCATACCAACAACACCTAAAGGTACACGCATTTTTCCAATTTGAATGCCTGTGGGGCGATATGCAAGATCAGTAATTTCTCCAATTGGATCGACAAGCGCGATCACATCTTTTAAACCTTGCAACATCCCTTTAAAGCGTGCGGGCGTAAGCTCAAGACGATCAAGTAAGGCACTGTCGAGCTGATTGCTACGACCTTTATCCATGTCGATTTGATTCGCCGCCAAGATTGCTGCCTGATTATTTTCCAAAGCAGTATAAATAGCAGAGAGTGCATGATTTTTTAGTGAGGTAGAAGCACTTGTTAAGACGCGTGAGGCCTCGCGTGCTTGTTGCCCAACTTTTTGCATATATTGTTCAATTGAATCTTGCATAGCATTTTTTAATCATTTACCAATGAGTAAGATAGTAGCAGTCAAATGCGGAACAATGAATGGCTTTTTTTCAAAAATGTGACCGCCATAAAAAAACATTTAAATATTTTGCAAACTATTAGCGACTTAAACAAGATGAGCGGTCATTTCAGCGATTGCGTATATTTCAGACAATTGTTTAGAATGTTATTGTGCAATACAAACTAATACAAAATTTAAAGTTTTGTGCATAAAAGATTACGTGTTCAAGAAGGAACTCTTGCAGCATAAAAAAATTACAGCAAGGAGGAAGCAAGGATATGAATTCCATTATTCAAATGGATTCGGAGATCAACCAAGCTTATGCCGGTTTTGGCTTTTTCGATATCTACCATAGAGATAGTTTTAAACAACCTGCTCGTACAACATGGATTGACGGTTGGAAAATTGAATATATGGCAATTGCCGATCCTAAAACGATTCACAAAACGCCGATTGTGATTGTTGGTGGTGCTTTCCAGAATTTTAATTCTTATAAATATTGTGTTGAACAATTGTTTGAAAGTGGTCCAGTTATTTTAATTGATTTACCTTCAATGGGTGCAAATCAGCAAATTACCAATCGCGACACAGGAGTATCTGCCGGTACTTTAGAACTTCCTGATTTATCTGAAATGTTAGGGCGTTGGTTAGATATCGTTGGAATACAAAAAGTTTCTGTAATGGGAATGTCTTTAGGGTCCGTGATTGCCTCTTGTTTTGCTCATCACCGTCCTGACCTAATGGATCGTATGATTTTGATGGGTGTTATGCAAAAGACCCGAAAAAGTTGGCGAATGATTTTGGAAGAATCCCTCAAACTCATGCAAGAAAACCGCATGGAAGAGTTTGGGCAAGCTGTTATTTTGTATTTAGTTAATCATGCAAAATTAGATAAAACTCGTATGTCACCAACCGCTAAAAAGTTATTTTTTAGACAAATGGCCGAGTTTACGGGGACTGAGCGAGAACGTTATGAAATTAACTGTAATCGCCTTTTGCGGTTAACAGATGTACCTATTCCCGAGTGCAAAACACTGGTAGCAGCAGGGCAGTACGATAGTTTTACTTTGCCTCATGAAAATGCCAATTTTGCTTTGCAATGTCCGGATATGGAATTTGCTCTGATTGCAAACGCTGATCATGTACCGCAGCTCCAGCGTCGTAAAGAAACTATGAGTTTGTTCACTTCATTCTTGAAGGGTGAATCTATCCAAAATTTGGATGGTATTATTCCTATGACACGTGAACAAATGCAAAACATGGAGCGCCGAGGTGAAGAACGGATTTCAGTTCTTCATCCTAAAACGAAACTGAGCCACCGTGAATGTAAAACAGAAGTGCCAGTAACGATTGTGGATGTGACTTTCTTTGGGATGTATTTAAAAATGGATGATGTTTCACAGCTTGATTTTGTGAATGACCATCCACGTGATTTGGCACTGCATTTAGAAGATGAAGAAGGCCCTTTCTCGATTGAATGTTTAATCTTTGAAGCTACTGAACACGGAATCCGTGCTTTATTTAAACATGGCAGTTTTGAGCTTGCCGATCGTTTAAGTCGTTTTATTGTCCGTCAAAAACAAACTGCTTAATTAGGTTTTTATAAATGGAAGCTTGTTTACTTCGAGCTTCCATTTTTTATATTTATTATTTTATTTGAGAATGAATAATCCAGACTAAATCGCCTAAATGCTCTTCATGGCTATCTTGAGAAACTTTCCCAAAAAATATTTGTGGCTGTTCAATAGTAACCTGCTCAAATTCTGTATCTTTAAAAAAGTCTTTCACTTCTTGTGGACTTTTGAAATGAAAACTAAATGAACTACGAGACATGAGTTTAAGTAACTTACTGCTATTCCAAATAATACTGGCGAGTTTGTTTTTAATGGGTTCAGGATATAAGTCAGTTAAATAGTGAAACTTTTTAAAAGTAGCACCATAGTGGCCAATCGATTGGATCAATTGTTTTAATAAATTTTTATCAAAATAGTTAATCAAGCCTTCACTGATTACAACCAATGGGCGGTTAGGGTCAAATACTTCAAATGCTTGTTCAAAAGCTTCTGTAAATAAATCAACTGATAAGATTTCAGGTGCATTTTTTTCAATTTGCTGTAACGCATTTTGTTTGGTTTGTGCCATATCGGGCAAATCAAGCTCCCGATAGGTAATAGAAGGGTAATGTTGTCTAAACCACCAGCCACGTGGCGACAGGCCACATGCTATTTCAAGCACCTGTAAATCATGATTTTCTTGAATGAGTTGTTCTAAATGATGGTCAAGCATGGTGTGGCGTTGTTTAAGCGTGGTACGCATGCTACCGCCGACATATTTCTCTGCCCATGATTCTATTGGATGAACCAAATAAGCCAGTGATTTGCCTTTGGTTGTGGCAAGTGCTTCATGAGAGATCCCCATTTGATACCAGATATAACCCGTATAGTGGGCTGTAAAAGAGATGTGGCGGTGTTTTGAAAGGTGTTGTGTCATTCGTCCTGAACTCGATTTATTGTTTTTGTGTGATCTTCATTATTTATAAAAATGAAGAGTTTTTACTGCATTGATGTTGAATGAACCTGCATGACGGAGTCCTGTCAATTAGGTTAGCATTTTGGGATGAACTTTCAGTTGGAGTTACTTTTATTTCGGGAAAAGTAACCAAAACCATTGTCATACGCAAAACCTGTTCACTTTCTGAATCTATCAAATATATTGAAGCAATCAATATCCTTCAGCAGATGAGCAGGTTGCGTATGACTTAACCGCGTATCAGATAGTGAATAGGTTTTTGTAGCCAATTAAAATTTTTACTAACTTAAATCGAATTTTTAAACTCTTCAATGGCTGTTTTGACAGCTTGCCACTCGTTTCCAAGCGATAAGGTTTCACCAATTTGAATTTGTGGAATTTGGCCGCGCATGCGTTCTAAACGCTCTTGGTTTGGTAGTTCTAAGTTTGTAATACCTTCGAGCGCTGTACAGGCTGCACTTCGGTCATTACACACCAGCCCCATGTCACACCCAGCCGCTAGAGCAGCTTGAATACGAGCATCTGCGCCACCTGCTACACATGCAGCCTGCATGCTTAAGTCATCAGAGAAAAGTACACCATCAAACTTCAAACGCTTGCGTAGAACTTCTTGAATCCAGAAAGGTGAAAAACCTGCTGGATTTGGATCAACTTGATCATAAATCACATGTGCTGGCATGAGCGCATCAAGCTGAGGCATAAGCTTAATGAAGCTTTGCATATCATGGTTATAAATTTCGTCATAGCTACGGCTGTCGATTGCAGCAGCAACATGAGAGTCGGCTTTCACAGAACCGTGGCCTGGGAAATGTTTGCCCGTATTTGCCATTCCAGCTTTTTTCATGCCTTGCATAAATGCGCCTGCAAGTGGGGCAATATCTTCAATATTTTTAGAGAAGCCACGGTCGCCAATCACGTCACTAATTGCATTAAGATCTAAAACTGGTGCAAAACTAAAATCGATACCGACAGCAAGAACTTCAGTTGCCATTAACCAGCCGCACTGTTTAGCCAGTTCAAGTGCTTTTTGAGGTTGAGTAATATAGAGTTCACCGAAACGGCCCATCGCCGGTAATAAGGTAAAACCTGATCTTAGGCGCTGAACTCGGCCACCTTCTTGGTCAACAGCAATCAAAATATCTGGGCGAATTTGACGCATATGGTCGGTTAAAGCACGTACTTGTTGTGGAGATTCAATATTTCGTGCAAATAAAATCATGCCACCGACTTGCGGAGCGCGTAATAGTTCAATATCTTCTTGAGTAAGTTCTGTGCCGGCGATGTCCAGCATCAATGCGCCAATCATATTGGTTCCATTTGAATTTTGATTGAAAAACAATAAGCGAATTTTGCAATGTTTTGCTACATTTTGTCAGTACAGAATATGATAAAACTACACGGTATAAACAATTTAGTTGGTTAAGATTTTGAATCTGCTTAGTTCATATCGAAAACAGAGCGTGTAAGATAGGAACACCCAAGGAAGTATTAAAAATTTATGAAACTTCAAACTATAGCTTGTGCAGTAGCGATCGCGACTGGCGGTTTATTCTTCTCTCATACGATGAATGAAGCGAGAGCGGCAACCAATACTGCTGCGGTTTCTCAATCAATCCAGCCAACGCAAGAACAGGCTTTGGTGGCTCGCCAACTGGCAACTTTAGTTGATCGTCAACATTATTTAAATATGCGTCTGGATGCGACCACATCAAATCGTATTCTGGATATGTATTTAGATAGTCTTGATCCAGATCACTCATTATTTCTAGATTCTGAAGTTCAAAATTATAAAAAACTATATGGTTCAAGTTTTGGTGCTTCATTAAAAGCGGGGAATTTAACTGGACCGTTTGCAATTCATCAGCAATATCGTGAACGCTTAAAACAATTTTATGAGTTCATGTTAGCTGAGTTAAAACAACAGCAAAATTTAAAGCAGCCAAATAGTTATATTGAAGTTGATCGTGAAAAAGCACCGTATTTTAGAACGACTGCTGAGCAACAGAATCATTGGCGAAAAATGTTGGTTTCACAGTTAATCAACTTAACCATTAGCCGTGAAGAAGAGCAGGCGAAGCAAAAAGCGCTTAAAGAGAATCCTTCACTTGCAAATGGGCAAGACTTAACTGGCCCAGAAGATTTAACGCCAGCCCAAACGTTAACTAAACGTTATACGCGTCAGCTTGAAAGAATTAGTCGTGTGAAAAGCGATGACGTCTTGGATAAAACATTAAATGCAATGTTGGCAACTTATGATCCACATAGTAACTATTACCCGCCAATTGATGCGATAGAACTTAATCGCCAAACTACCTTGCAGCTTGAAGGTATTGGTGTGTCGATTCGTCCAGAACGTGGCAACGAAGATTACACCAAGATTGAAACCATTGTAGAGGGTGGTCCTGCAAGTAAGTCTGGCCAAGTGAAATCAGGAGATCGAATCATTGGTGTCGCCCAAGAAGGCGAGAAAATGGTTGATGTAATCGGTTGGACAAGTTCTGAAATTGTTGGGCTTATTCGTGGTAAACGCGGAACAAAAGTCACGCTAAAACTTCTTGGTGCTGGTGCATCAATGAGTCAGGCACGTAATGTGACCCTGGTACGTGATGTGATTCAAGAAGAAGATGCTGGTGTTCGTTCACGCACAGTTGAAGTGACACGTGATGGTAAAAAGCATGTGTTGGGTGTAATTGAAATTCCATCATTCTATTTTGACTATCGTTCACGTCGTGCGGGGCAACAATACCGTTCAGTTTCTGAAGATACTGCAAATGCTTTTGAAGCGCTAAAAGCGAAGAAAGTAGAAGGTATTATTATTGACTTACGTAATGACCCGGGTGGCTCATTAGAAGAAGTTGCACGTATGTTGGGGCAGGTGATTAAGTCTGGTCCAGTGGTACAAATTCGTGATGGTAATGGCAACGTAAGCGTGTTTGAAGATAACGATGGCGGCCAGCAAATCTATACAGGCCCACTCGCGGTATTGGTGAACTTGGCATCTGCATCGGCAAGTGAGATTTACTCTGCTGCAATTCAAGATTATGAGCGCGGTATTATTATTGGTAGTACAACCACTGGTAAGGGTACAGCTCAGGTACAACTTGATACTCTGGCATATGGTCAAGCGACTTTAACTCAGCGTAAGTTCTATCGTATTACAGGTGGTAGTACACAAAATAAAGGTGTAGTGCCAGACATTAAACTCGTCGACATCTATAACGAAGAGTTTGGTGAGCGTAAATCGAAGAATGCGTTGAAGTGGGACACAATTCCTACTGCACCATTTAAACGAGAAGGTTCTGTTCAGCCTTATGTGACAAAGTTGTCCCAATTCTCTGAACAACGTGTTGGCAATGACGCTCAGTTTAAATATCTAAATAAACGTACTGCGATTGCTAAGGTGACGAGTGATCAAAAACAAGTAGTACTTGATATTGATAAGCGCCGTGCTGAATTACTTGGCTTAGAGAAACAAACTTTAGATGCAGAAAATGAACGCCGTGCTGCAACGGGTCAAAAGCCTTTTGCAAACTGGGAAAGCTATCAAGCTTCATTAGATGCTCTAGCTGAATCTCGCGCTAAAATGAAAGCATCACAACGTCCAGCGTTACCAGAAGAAGAAACTTTTGTGACTGAAGCTGCTAATGTACTCATGGATTATGCAAAATTGCAAAATCGCTAAGAGTTACTAGGATTTAAGAAAAAAGCATGCTGTCATCAGCATGCTTTTTTTTATTTTTCATGTCAGTAAACTGTCATGCATTTATCATCAAAATGTCAAAAAAACTGCTTAATCTTTAAGCATGAAAATAAATACATTGATGGATGGCGCTATGCAAAGTTCATACGCGACAGCACTATTAAAACAACAGCAACTTCCTGAAAGCTTCCAATTCTTTTTTAAACAAAAGCAGCAGCTATCTAATGCACATTCATTGCATGATTTGGTGCGCCCACGTTTAAAAATTGCGATTGTGACGGAAACTTGGCCACCCGAAATCAATGGTGTGGCACTATCATTATTACAGTTATGCCAAGGTTTACAAAAACAGGGGCATAAGATTTTACTGATTCGCCCAGAGCAAAAAGCGAAATGTCATGACTTTACGCCAGAGCAAGAATGTCTGGTGATGTCGCAGGCGATTCCAAAATATCCAACTTTACAATTTGGTTGGCCACAATATTTAAAAGTATCGAAAGCTTTTGAAAAGTTTGTGCCAGATGTTGTGCACATCGTGACTGAAGGGCCGTTAGGTTTAACCGCCATGCAGGCTGCTAAGGCAAAAGCTATTCCTGTTTCGAGCGGCTTTCATTCGCCATTTCAAGACTTTAGTCGTTTCTTCGATTTGGCTTTTTTAGTCAAGCCGATTCAAAAATACCTGTGCTGGTTTCACAATAACACTCAAGTAACTTGTGTACCGAGTAAAGATACTCAAGAAGCATTACGCGGTTTTGGTATTACTTGTCCACTGGTTGTTGTTGGACGTGGCGTAGATACGACCAGATTTTCACCGAAGCATCGCTCTGAAAATTTGCGAAAACAATGGGATGCTGATGAGAATACACGCGTTATGCTTTATGTGGGGCGTTTGTCTCCCGAAAAAGAAGTGCAAGTTCTCATTGAAAGTTATGCGAACCTACAAACCATTCAGCCACATAAAACTAAATTAGTAATTGTAGGAGATGGCCCAGATTTTGCTCGTTTAAAGTCACTACCTGAAGCGAAGGGTGTTATCTTTACCGGAAGTCTGAGAGGTCAAGATTTGGCGGCTGCCTATGCGAGTGCAGATGTATTCGTATTTGCGAGTCAAGTTGAAACGTTTGGTAACGTAGTTTTAGAGGCAATGGCAAGTGGTTTACCAGTTATAGCGTATGATTATGCATGTGCACATCAATACTTAACACATGGTGTGAATGGCTGGTTAAGCCCACTTGGACAAAAAAACCACTTTATACAACAAATTTATCAGCTTCCTTCAGTAAAACAACTTAGAGAAATGGGCGTACAAGCCTGTCATAAAGTACAGCAAAGCGGTTGGCAACTTCCGGTTCAGCAATTGGAGCAGGCATTTTATCAGGTAGTGAAGGAGCCCTCGTTGGACTTCACCTAAGTATCCTAAGATAGGAGAATGACCATGAAATTTAAGAATGCAAAAATAAAAATACTCGATTTAGATTTGAGAGGCTGTTTATATCTGAACAATTTCTCTCACTCACAGCGTGTTGCCCTTTTCTTCAAAATTATCAGTCGTGTTGGTGATGGTCCATTTTGGTATCTCATGTTGGCAATCGTGTGGGGTATGCAAGGCATTAACTATAGCTTGCAAATCATCTACTTGTTATTAGGTGGTTCTGTCGGCACAGCAATCTATAAATTTTTAAAACATAAAACAACGCGACCACGTCCTTATCAGGTGCATCAGGTGATTGTGCTCGGTGAAAGACCACTTGATCACTTTAGTTTTCCATCAGGTCACACGCTGCATGCGGTCATGGTGACAATTGTATTGGGTTACATTCAGCCAGTTCTGCTTGCGGCGATGTTTCCTTTCATGGTGCTTGTCGCTTTATCTCGTATGGTACTGGGTCTTCATTATCCAAGTGATGTGATTGTTGGTGCGCTAATTGGTGCAGCGGTCGCGGCTACGATTATTTTTGTGGCGCCATTATTGAACATCGCTTTATAAGCATCGGTAATTTTTATCAGCTTAAGCTATCGATTAGGTTTGTGGATTTGCTAAAGTACACAGTTCGTGATTTAGCAGATTAAACAGATAGGAGCCGCTATGGGCTTACGTTGGACAGATACGATTGATATTGCCATTGAATTGTCAGAAGCACATCCAGAAGTTGATCCGCAATGGATCCGTTTTACCGATTTACATGCATGGGTGTGTGCATTGCCAGACTTCAGTGATGACCCAAATAAATCGACAGAAGGATTGCTAGAAGGCATTCAGATGGCCTGGATAGACGAAGTTCGCTAAAAACAGTAGAAAAAATCGCAACTTTTACACATTCAAAGCTGATTATTGCCTATGACATCGGTATAATGCGGCAAATTTTTTAAAGTTTAAATCTTAAAATAAAGGAGCCACTCATGGCTATTGAACGTACTTTGTCTATCGTAAAACCTGATGCAGTGTCTAAAAACCACATCGGTGAAATTTTTGCTCGTTTTGAAAAAGCGGGTTTAAAAATTGTTGCGACTAAAATGAAACACCTTTCTCAAGCTGATGCTGAAGGTTTCTATGCTGAGCATAAAGAACGTGGTTTCTTTGGTGACTTAGTTGCATTCATGACTTCTGGTCCAGTTGTAGTATCTGTTCTTGAAGGTGAAAACGCAGTTCTTGCACACCGTGAAATCTTAGGTGCTACAAACCCTAAAGAAGCTGCTCCTGGTACTATCCGTGCTGACTTTGCTGTAAGCATCGACGAAAACGCTGCTCACGGTTCTGACTCAGTTGCTTCTGCAGAGCGTGAAATTGCTTACTTCTTTGCTGACAACGAGATCTGCCCACGCACTCGTTAATCGAAAGCATTCAAACCAGATAAGTGGTATACTACTTATCTGGTTTTTTTATTCTCTTAAGAGAATATTGTTTGATTCTTGAACAATATCTTCAGTTTTTTGACATGGTTTAGGTAAATACACATGAGTTCTGCAGTGGTCGTTTCATCTGAAAATCTTGATGGACAGCAGCAATCTTCGTCCACGCCGGTAATCCCTGCTGCCGAAAATAAAGTGAATTTACTCGGCATGTCTCGTCCTGAGTTAGAAAAATTCTTTGAAGATATTGGTGAGAAGAAGTTTCGTGCCGGACAGGTCATGAAATGGATACATCAATACTTTGTTACTGACTTTGCTGAAATGACCAATATTTCAGGCAAACTACGTGCGAAGCTTGAACAGATTTGTGAAATTAAAGCCCCTGAAGTGGTTCACCGTCATTACTCAAAAGATGGTACACGTAAGTGGGTGTTTCGCGTAGGTGAGGGTGCAGGCTCTTTAGTTGAAACTGTATTAATTCCTGCCGAAGATAAAACTGGGTTACGTAAAACACTTTGTATTTCCTCTCAAGTGGGCTGCGCATTAGATTGCTCATTTTGTTCAACAGGTAAACAAGGTTTCCAACGTGATTTAACGCCAGATGAAATTATTGGGCAACTCTGGATGGCAAACTATTCTTATATGGAAGAAGTGCCTGTTGCCGAGCGCGAACGTTCAGTGACCAATGTTGTGATGATGGGCATGGGTGAGCCATTGCTCAACTATGATGCTGTATTAAGCTCAATGCAGATTATGCTTGATGACTTTGCGTATGGCATGTCAAAACGTCGTGTGACTTTATCAACGTCAGGTGTTGTACCAAAAATTGATCAGCTTGCAAAAGACATTGATGTGGCTTTAGCCATTTCTTTACATGCGCCAAACGATGAATTACGTAACGAATTAGTACCTATTAATAAAAAATATCCATTGGCTCAGTTAATTGCAGCATGTCAGCGTTATATTGCCAAAGATGGTAATGAAAGTACGCGTAAACATGTGACGATTGAATATGTGATGTTAGAAGGCGTGAATGATCAGCCTGAACATGCACAGCAAATGATTAAATTATTAAAAAATTTACCAAGTAAAATTAACTTGATTCCGTTTAACCCGTTCCCGCATGCGCCATATGGTCGTTCAAGCCGAAATCGTATTATCTCGTTCCAAAAAACTTTGTCTGATGCTGGATTTGTGTGTACGATTCGTCAAACACGTGGTGATGATATTGACGCTGCATGTGGGCAGTTAGTGGGTCAAGTGGCTGACAGAACCCGTCGTGCTGAACAGTGGCAGAAAAAAGTCACACAGCGTCAAGAGATTTTGCGTACACAAGGATAAATTGAGGGCAGGCTTTGAGTATTCCAAAGTTAAAAACGGTTTTATGTATGGGGATTGCAGTTGCATTTCTGGTAAGTGGTTGCCAGACAACGCATACGCAAAAAAAAGACCCTGAGAAAGCGGTAAAGGTGCGTACACAACTTGCTGCTGAACATATCCGTTCGGGTGACTTGGACTCAGCAAAGCGAGCTCTTGATCAAGCTTTAAGTGTAGATAGCCGCGATGCTACTGCAAATATGATGATGGGTATTTTGCTACAGCAAGAAGGTAGCAAACCCAATTTAGAAAAAGCAGAACATTATTTTAAAAGAGCAATTTCATCTGAACCGGATAATGCTCAAGCACATAATAATTATGGTACTTATTTATATCAAATGGAGCGTTATAATGATGCGGTTGAGCAATTTCGTATTGCTGGCGCAACATTAGGTTATGACCAACGCTATCAGGCATTAGAAAATCTGGGGCGTATTTATTTAAAATTGGGTGATGTTGCGAATGCTGAAAAAACATTCAAACAAGCACTCCTTGCTAACCGCGACTCTTATATTTCAATGTTAGAGTTAGCGGAAATTTTTTATTTGCAGCAGCAGATTCCGGCTGCTACACAAATGTATGAGCAATATGTTCGTACAGTGGGGCAGAAAAATCAGGGTGCAAGAGCACTTTGGATTGGTGTAAGAGTGGCTCGAGCCAATGCGGATAAAATGGGAATGCAAGTGTTAGTAAACCAGTTACGTGCTTTGTTCCCGGAAAGTCCAGAATATCAACGTTATTTGCAATTACAGTATAGTACTGAGGCCGTATGGAAATAAATCCTAATTCACAGCAGCCAACTGGCTCAAGCTTACCGACTTCTGCTTTAGGAAATATTCAACGTCCTGGTGAGTATTTACGTCAAATTCGAGTTGCTCAGAATAAAGAGTTAGGGCAAGTTTCTTCAGATTTAAATATGCCGGTTAAGACCTTGACCGCTTTAGAGCAAGATGACTATAAATCATTGCCGGAAGCGACTTTTATTAAGGGTTATTACCGTTCATATGCAAAATATTTAAATACGGACGCGACGGCAATTATTCAGCGTTTCGATGAGATTTATGCAAATGATACTGGGCTGTTACCAAATCATGCCTTAAATAATTCGCCAATTAAAATCATGGGTAAACTCCCGGGTTCTAATAGTGATCGTAATAAGAAATGGTTAAAGCGCGCACTTCTTGCTGTTGTAATTCTTGCTGTTGTGTCATTGCTTGTTATGGGTGTCCAAAAATGGACTTCAAAGAAAGAAGATGCTGATTTACCTAAAGTAAATCAATCGAATGTTGAAGTTTTACCTATGCAAGGGGCTACCACCTCAACAGTGGGTGATCAATTGGTGTTAAACTTTAACCGACCAACTTCTGTTCATATTGTTGATGCAACAGGTAAAGTTTTGGCGACAGGTCGTCAGTCATCAACTTTAAACTTAACTGGTGAGTCTCCATTCCAGATTCGTCTTGATGATGCAACGGCTGTGTCATTAAGTCTAAACCAAGAACAGATTTCATTGTCTCCATATACGGTAAACGGTAAAGCAGAATTCCGTTTATCCCGCTAATACCATGAGTTGAGCGATACAATGATAGAGAACCCAATTAAACGTCGACCAACACGTAAAATCCGTGTTGGTTCGGTGTATGTCGGTGGCGATGCACCTATTAGTGTGCAAAGTATGACAAATACCGAAACTTGCGATGTCGATGCAACCGTTGCTCAAATCGAGCGTTGCGTTGATGCAGGTGCTGATATTATGCGTGTTTCGGTCCCATCTATGGAGGCTGCTGAGGCATTTGGTGCGATCCGTAAACGTGTTTCAGTTCCATTGGTGGCTGATATTCACTTTGACCATAGAATTGCTCTGGCAGTTGCAGACTATGGTGCAGACTGTTTACGTATTAACCCAGGCAATATTGGCTCAGACCAGAAAGTGCGTGAAGTCGTTGCTGCGGCGCGTCATCATGGCATTTCTATGCGTATTGGGGTCAATGCGGGTTCTTTAGAAAAAGATTTACAAAAGAAATATGGCGAACCTACAGGTGAGGCGCTGCTTGAATCAGCACTACGTCATATTGATATTTTAGATCGTCTCAACTTCCATGAATTTAAAGTCAGCGTAAAAGCATCAAATGTGTTTTTAACCATGGATGCTTATCGTTTACTTTCAAAGCAAATTGATAACCCATTACATCTAGGTGTGACTGAAGCTGGTATTTATCGTACAGGTACTGTGAAGTCGGCGATTGCCCTTGGCGGATTGTTGATGGAAGGTATTGGCGATACGATGCGTATTTCGCTTGCCGCCGAACCGGAAGATGAAATCAAGATTGGTTTTGATATCTTAAAATCACTAGGACTTCGTTCTAACGGTATTAACTTTATTGCTTGCCCAAGTTGCTCTCGCCAAGAATTTAATGTTATTCAGGTAATGCAAGCATTGGAAGAGCGTTTAGAAGATATTCGTACTCCAATGGATGTGTCGGTAATTGGCTGTAAAGTAAACGGCCCAGGTGAAGCAAAAGAAGCCGATATCGGGGTCGTTGGGGCTGCGCCTCGCTCATTGGTTTATCGTAATGGTGAAAAAAGCCATTTAATCGATACCGATCAATTGGTTGATGAAATCGAAACTATGGTTCGTCAACGTGTCCAAGAGCTTGAAGAAGCTAAATCTAAAGAAATTATTCGTAGTTCATCATGAGTTCAATCGTCGCAATCAAAGGTTTTAATGACATCTTGCCAACGCAAACAGTAGCGTGGAGACGTCTCGAGCAACATTTAGCATCTTTAATGGATGCTTATGGATATCAACAAATTCGTTTGCCGATCGTTGAACAAACGGGCTTGTTTAAACGTGCTATTGGTGATGCTACCGATATTGTTGAAAAAGAAATGTATACCTTTTTTGACAAAGGTAATCCACCAGAGTCATTAACCTTACGTCCAGAGGGTACTGCAGGTTGTGTTCGTGCTTTGGTTGAACATAATTTGTTGCGCGGTGCTACGCCACGCGTGTGGTATATGGGACCTATGTTCCGTTATGAAAAACCACAAAAAGGACGTTACCGTCAGTTCCACCAATTTGGTGTGGAAACTTTCGGTGTTGCGACTCCTGATATTGAAGCTGAAGTTATCTTGATGACAGCTCGATTATGGAAACATATGGGCGTTGATCACATGGTTCAACTTGAGTTGAATACTTTGGGTGAAAAAGATGAGCGTACAGAGTATCGTAATGCTTTGGTTGCGTTTTTAAATGAGCATAAAGATGCGTTGGATGAAGATTCACAGCGCCGTTTAACAACGAATCCACTACGTATTTTGGATTCTAAAATTGAATCGACTCAGAAAATTCTGGAAAATGCGCCGAAATTATATGACTTTTTGAAAGAAGATAGTTTAAGTCACTTCCAACAATTACAAGACTATTTGACTGCTGCGGGTGTTAAATTTGTCATTAATCAAAAATTGGTGCGTGGTCTGGATTACTACAATAAAACCGTTTTTGAATGGACAACAACTGCACTTGGTTCGCAAGGTACGGTGTGTGGCGGTGGTCGTTATGATGGTCTTGTTGGTCAGCTAAAAGGTAAGCCAGATCAATCTGTACCTGCTGTTGGCTTTGGTATGGGGATGGAGCGTTTATTGCTTCTGGTTGAGCAAGTTGAACAGGCTCAAGTTATTCGTGATTGTGAAGTCTTCTTGGTTGCAGAACCTGCTTATCAAACTAAGGCTTTGATTTTAGCGGAACAATTACGTGACCAGTTAGAAGCTGAAAATAGCAGTATTCGAATCAAAACAGGTTCACAAGGCAGTATGAAGAGTCAGATGAAAAAAGCTGATCAGGCTGGGGCTGTTTACGCCATGATTTTAGGTGAGCGTGAATGGGAAGCACAGCAACTTGCTATCAAAGAGTTAGCAACAGCTGAGCAGTCTCAAGTTGCGCTGGCTGAGCTTGTACCATTCTTAATCGAAAAATTTACAAAATAAACTGAAACATCTGGAAAAGGACAATCACATGAGTGTAAGTGATGAAGAACAATTCGACAGCTTAAAGTCGTTCGCCAAAAAATATGGTTCTGCCATGATTAGCGGGATTCTCATTGCATTGATTGCCTTTTTTGGGTGGGAATATTGGCAAAAAAGAAATCTTGCGAGCAGCCAGACAGAAACTGCAAAAGTACAGCAGTTAATGGATGAGGCAAATGCAAGTGCTGATAATCCTAATGCTTTAACTTCGGTCACTGCATCGGCAGATAAAATCGTAAAAGATGATATCAATTCTGTTCAGGCGATACAGACTCAGTTTGTATTAGCAAAATTAGCCTATGAAAAACAGGATTATGCTGCTGCTGAAAAAGCATTGAAGAAAGTTGAAAATTCAAAAGTAAAAGATGAAGGTTTGATTCAGGTTGTAAAATTGCGTTTAGCAGATGCACAATTGGCGCAAAACAAATATGATGAAGCACTAAAAACCTTGTCTGGTAACGTCGATCCTGCATTTAAAGCAACAGTAGAAGAGTTACGTGGTGATATCTTTGTTGCTAAGAAAGATGTTGATTCTGCTAAAAAAGCGTATCAGGCAGCATGGGATTCGTTACTGGAACGTAAACAAGAACGACAAATTTTACAAATTAAACTCGAAAGTGTTGGCGTTTTAGTTGAAGATCCACAGATTGAGCGCCCAATTTTGGAAACACAGGTGGAAGAGTCTTAATGAATCAGAAATTCAAACTGCCTTTGGCAATTGCAATCGCATCAGCTGTACTGGTGGGATGTTCTAGCAACAAAGTAAAAGAAGCAAAACCAAATCCACTACCGAAATTGACTGAGTCGAAAAAGACTCTAGTACCCGTGTTTTCGCGCAGTGTTTCTTCTACTGATAAGGCAGATCCATTACGTTTGCAGCTTGACGCAAGTGAGGGCGTGGTCTTTACGCTTGACCCAAAAGGTGAGGTCGCTGCATATCGTGGCAAGGAACGCATTTGGGAGAAAAAAGTCAGCAAATTAGGCTTGAGCTCTGGTGTTGAAGCTGCTGAAGGAATTGTTGTTGTTGGTAATAGTAAAGGTCAACTTTTTGCTTTAGATCAGGCAACAGGTGAACAAAAGTGGACTGCACAGTTATCTGGTGCACTATTAAGTCCTTCTTTAGTTCAGTCTGGACGCGTTATTACCATTGCTAATGATGGTACTGTATTTGCGCATGATGCTGGTTCAGGCCAACAAGTTTGGGCTTATAAATTACCAAATGTCCAATTTAGTTTACGTGGTCAGGCCTCACCGGTGAGTCTTGACCCGCGTACCGTATTAATCGCATCTGCGAATGCGTATGTTTATGCAATTGATACGATTAGTGGTATTCCACGTTTCCAACGCCGTGTTGCAGTAAGTGAAGGCCGTTCTGATATTCAACGTTTGATTGATATCGATGGTGATCCTGCAGTTGCTGGACAGTTTATGGTAACGACTAGTTTCCAAGGACAAGTGACCGTAACTGATCTAGCTTCGCAACGTGTAGTTTGGAGTGAAGACTCAAGCAGCACGAAGCGTCCAGAAGTTTATGACAATAAAGTATTTGTTTCATCAACTGATGGTAAGTTAACTGCTTATGATTTAACGACAGGCGAACAAGTTTGGCAAAATGATAGTTTATTAAACCGTCATTTAAGTAACCCTGTTGTGTTGGGGTCGGACCTTATTGTTGGTGATTTAGATGGCGTATTACATCTTGTTGATCCTGCAACAGGTAAGTTGATTGGTCGTTCAAAAACAAGTGGGGAGGTCAATACATTACGTGTTATTGAGAACCAACTTTACGTTTCGACCAGAAAAGGCGATTTAAGTATTTGGCAGAATCGTTAATTTCGTTTGCTTGTGCTAAAATAGCCGCTTAACAAATTACGCTGTTAAAAAAATATCGGGGTGTTTGAATTAAATCAGTTCAAAGCCCCGTCTTTTATTATGGTCATATCTGACCTTAAAATATATCTCCTGTATTGTTTCTAATGCTCATGCCATGAGATATGGCTGGTCTTGAATTAAGGTTATTGTATGAAACCCGTTATTGCGCTCATTGGTCGTCCGAATGTCGGAAAATCAACGTTATTTAACCAGATTACCAAGAGTCGTGATGCACTTGTAGCCGACTTCGCGGGTCTGACTCGTGACCGTAAATATGGTGATGCGACCTATCAAAATAAGTCTTTCATTGTTGTTGATACTGGTGGTATCGGTGAGAGCGAAGGCGGTATCGATAACTACATGGCCGAGCAGTCAAAAACAGCGATCAACGAAGCAGATATTATTATTTTTGTGGTTGATGCTCGTGCTGGGTTGTTAGCTTCTGATGAGCAAATTGCTCGTGAACTACGTACGTTAGGCAAGAAAATTTATCTTGTTGCGAACAAGGTAGATGGTGTTCATGCTGAAGCAGCTTTGGTTGAGTTCTATAAACTTGGTATGGGTGAACCATTACAAGTTGCAGCGAGCCATGGTCGTGGCGTACAGCAAATGCTGGAAGATGTACTTGCAGAAGTTCCAGAAGATGAAAATCCAGAAGAGCATGACAAAGATACTGGTTTACGTTTAGCAATTATTGGTCGTCCTAACGTTGGTAAGTCAACACTGGTCAACCGTTTGCTGGGTGAAGACCGTGTGGTGGCATTTGACCAACCAGGTACAACGCGTGACTCGATTTACATTCCTTTTGAGCGTGAAGGCCGTAAATACACTTTAATTGATACAGCAGGTGTGCGTCGTAAAGGTAAGGTTGATGAAATGATTGAGAAGTTCTCAATTGTTAAAACTTTGCAAGCAATGAAAGATGCACATGTTGTCGTAGTTGTAGTCGATGCGCGTGAAGGTATTGTTGAGCAAGACTTGCATTTAATTGGCTATGCGCTTGAAGCTGGTCGTGCCATGGTTATTGCCATCAACAAATGGGATAACATGTCTGAATATGACCGCAAGCAATGTAAGCTTGATGTTGAGCGTCGTTTTGACTTTATTCCATGGGCAAAAATCCATTTAATTTCTGCTTTACATGGAACTGGGGTAGGTGATTTATATCCTTCTATCCACCGTGCTTATGAGTCTGCGAACTTAAAAGTATCACCAGCTAAATTGACTCAAATTTTGAGTGATGCGACAGAAGCCCATCAACCACCAATGATTAGCGGTCGTCGTATTAAAATGCGTTATGCACATATGGGTGGTCAGAATCCACCGACTATTGTGATTCATGGTAATAAGGTTGATAAGACACCTGCCGATTATCGCCGTTATTTAGAAAACGTGTTCCGTAAAGTGTATAAACTCGAAGGTACACCAGTTCGTATTGACTTTAAAACTTCTGAAAACCCGTTTGAAGGTCGTAAGAGTCAGGTTGATGAACGTACTGCTGCACGTCGCCGTCGTTATATTCAGAAATTTAAGAAAGCAGAGAAAAAATTTAACCGTTAAGTTTTTTACTGTTCAAAAACCCAAAGTTTTCTTTGGGTTTTTTATTACATGGTTTAATAAGTTATTGGTATTTTTTATATTAGCTTTAGTCCCTCATGGGATGGATTTAGAAAGATGAATGATAAGAAAATTGAAGTTTATATAGGAAAGCTCAATGAGTTTTTAAAACAAGAACAACAAAACTTTCCAGACTTCCGTTCATTTAATCATTATAAAAAACAACAAATACAGAGTGTCAGAAATCGACTGATTGCAGAGAAACTACAATTCAATTCAATGGAATTGGAGTTTGCCAAGCATGAACATGGTAAACCTTATTTATTGAATCACACTTTGCATTTTAATCACTCACATAGCCAACAATACTACGCTTTAGCCATGAGCGAACAAGTTAAAGATATTGGCATAGATGTTGAAGAGCTTGATCGTAAAGTACGTCTGGATAGTCTGGCACAACATGCTTTTCATCCTGATGAATATGAAATATGGTTAAGCTTAGAACAAGATAGAGAATATTGGTTCAAAGTCTGGACGACTAAAGAAGCTGTTTTAAAAGCATCGGGTCTTGGTATACGTTTAGATTTAAATACGTTAAATACTCAGGCACATCCTACCAATCATGGTGGAGTCTGTTCTCACCCACTTAATGGGACATTTGCTTATCAGAATTTTATTGTTGGCAATATGATATTAACTGTAGCATGGCGTTCAGAGTTATCTTGCCGTGGTTTTCAGTTTCCGTCTATTCAGCTTCACTCACTTGATCTTTAATAATCTAAATAGCACACATAAAAAAACCGCGTAATACGCGGTTTTTTTATTAAAAGGAGAAGCTAAAAAATTAAGCTTGACCTTCAACTGCAGCAGCTTGAGCACGTTGCATGTTAGCTTCGAACTCTGCATCAAAGTTGATTGGAGTAAGAAGTAACTGTGGGAAGCTACCTTTAGTTACTAAATCATTTACAGCTTCACGTAAGAACGGGAACAAAATATTTGGGCAGTATGCGCCTAAAATATAAGGTAAACGCTCTTCTTCTATGTTGTCGATCAAGAAAATACCGGATTGAGTTACATCTACAATGAACGCTGTTTCGTTGTCGTTATCGGCTTGTACCACAACTTTTAAAGAAACTTCAAAATGAGTCGGGTCAATCTTTTCTGCAGTAGAAGAAAGATTGATATTAAGTTCAGGTTGCCATTGTTTTGTGAAAACCTGCGCCCCAGGAACCTCAAAAGAAATATCTTTTGTATAAATACGCTCTAAAGCTAATTGTGGTTGAACTTGTTGTTCTTCGCTCATTGTTTTTTCCTTAATATGGATGCGATGTTAAGCCAATAATTCGTCGAGTTTACCTTCACGCTCTAAAGCATAAAGTTGGTCAAAACCACCGATAAACTGATCGTTAATGAAAATTTGTGGGACAGTACGATGATTTGTGCGTTGCATTAATTCAACACGTACTTCTGGTGCTTCAACAGAAAGATTTACTTCTTTATAAGCAACACCTTTACGCTCAAGTAACTGTTTAGCACGAACACAATACGGGCATACAGAAGTTGAGTAAACAATGACATTTGCAGCCATGATAATTCTCCTTAAGCTTTTGGTTTGCTTTTAACAAGAGGTAAGCCTTGTGCTTTCCAGTTACTAATACCACCATCAAGACGATAGCTATCGTGGTGAGCAACTTTTTGCAAAGCACTTCCAGCAACTTGCCCCAAGTTGCAAATAAATACCAGTGGACGGTCACTTGCTTTTAATTCGTCAGCATGACTTGCGATTTGGCTATACGGAATATTGCGACTGCCACTAATGTGACCTTCGCGGAAATCTTTGCTATCGCGTAAGTCAATCAAAAGAGCATTTTTCGCTTTCACTAAAATACCAAGCGACTGTGGAGAAATTTTACGACCATTACGTTGACCTTCAAAAATGAAGAACAACACGATCAAGACTCCGAGCGTACCAAACAAAATGGGGTGATTCCCCATAAACTCTAACCAGCGTTCCACAAGTCACCTAAAAAAATTAAAAAACAAAATTGACCTAGAGTATAGCGTATATAGATGGTGATCAAAATCACCACTTCAAGGGCAAATAGGGCAGAAAATCAGTTTTTTTGCTGCGCTTCTTGAATCTCATCGATTAAACGCAAAAAGCTATCTAAACGTCGTGGCAAAATTTCACCTGCTTCAACGGCTTGTTTAAGCCCACAATTCTTTTCATGAGTATGTGTGCAATTACGGAATTGGCAAGATCCTAGATGTGCTGCAATGTCTGGAAAGCCCATACGAATTTTTTCTAAATCGAGATGCCAAAGTCCAAACTCACGAATTCCCGGAGAATCAATTAAGGCACCATTTTTACCGAAGTTGATTAAGCGCGTAGAGGTTGTCGTGTGTTGTCCAAGTGCAGAGTTTTCAGAAATAACATTAGTTTTTTGCTCTGCATCTGGAATGAGCACATTAATTAAAGAGCTTTTTCCTACGCCTGATTGCCCTACAAATGCTACGGTTTCACCATCTAAACGCTCAGATAAAGCAGAGATATCTCCCTTCTTAGACTGACAAATCATCACCTCATAACCCAAGGTTTTATATTCTTCTAATAGGGTAAGAATTGGGTCATTTTCAGTGAGTAAATCAGACTTATTGAGGACCAAAAGAGCAGGAATATTTGCATCTGCACAAGCAACTAAATACCGATCGATTAGCGTTGGAGCTGGTTCAGGAAGCGGTGAAAATACAATCACAATCAAACTGATATTCGCGGCTACTGGTTTAACTTTGTGATAGCGGTCAGGACGGGTAAGTAAAGATGTACGTGGGTGAATGGCTGTAATAATGCCTAAACCCGTATTTGGGTCTGCCTGCCATTTAACACGATCACCAGTTACAAGTAACTCAAGATTAGTTCGAGTATGGCAACGCCAAACACTATTGAGCTCGATCGGCTTCCAGAATGGTTCTGGTTCTCCTTCGGCAACTTGTGGTTTTTCTGGGTGATGCTCCGGTACAGAGAGGGCTTGTACTTCAAGTTGACGGCCATAATGTTGTACAACGAGTCCGTCTAGATCCTGTGAAGTATCGATCTCTTCTTGGCGAGTTTTATGCTGTTTTTCAATACGACGTTGCTGTTGTTCAGTTAAACGACGCTTACGAATTAAAGCCATTCATATCCCAAAAAAAACCATTGTTTGAAGACCGCAAAAATAGCATGAAGCAGCTATAGAATTACAGCGCGGAAGCAAGAAATTTGCTACTATTGATGTTTTTACGGCATTTTAGAACGTACATTCATGAGCAGTACTTTAAATACACGATTAATTTGGATTGATCTGGAAATGACCGGATTAGATACCGATAATGACCAAATTATTGAAATCGCAACAATTATTACAGATGATCATTTAAATGTACTTGCCGAAGGTCCAGTTTTGGCTATTCATCAACCTGATCGTATTTTAAATGCAATGGATGAATGGAACACTCGTCAACATGGGCAGTCTGGACTAATTGAACGAGTTCGTCGCAGTAAATTAACAGCTCGTGATGCTGAGTTACAAACTTTAGAATTCCTAAAAAAATGGGTGAATCCAAAAGTTTCACCAATGTGCGGTAACTCGATTTGTCAGGACCGCCGTTTCTTACACCGTCTTATGCCTGAACTTGAGCAGTATTTTCACTATCGTAATCTTGATGTATCTACGGTAAAAGAGCTTTCAAAACGCTGGCGCCCTGAAATTATGAGTGGCCTGAAAAAGAATGCATCACATTTGGCAATGGATGATATTCGTGACTCAATTTCAGAGTTGAAATATTACCGCGAATATTTCTTTATCATGAATACAGATGGTAAAGATTGATTACGTTGTAGATGTGATATGAAAGGGAGGCTTAGGCCTCCTTTTTTATTGCATAAAGGACATTGTTACAATAATGCCGATCGCCTGATTTGGCTTTCATATTCATTTTGCTTAAAATGATGTTTTAAATTTTAATTATAAAAAGAGAGCATTTATGCAAAGTAATAACCCGATACTGACGCGCGTTGAAACGGTCAGTGACTATAGTCAACCGATGACTGTGCAAGGTGCGATTCAAAAATCTGTTATGTTGACAGTCATTGCAGCTGCTGTGGGTGTCGCTTTATTTTTCTATGCAGCCTTTACTGCAAATGTTGGTATTGCTTACGCGGCTTCAATTGTGGGTGCAATTGGTGGCTTGGTTTTAGCTTTAATTACAACGTTTAAACCAACGACCGCGCCAACATTGGCAATTCCGTATGCCTTATTTGAAGGGGCTTTTTTAGGTGGTATTTCGTTTACTTTCCAGTTGAAATACCCAGGAGTTCCACTTCAGGCTTTATTAGCGACCTTTGTCACCACTTTGGTGATGTTTGGTTTATATAAATTCCAAATTATTCGCGCAACTGAAAAGTTTAAGTCAGTTGTGATCTCTGCATCTTTGGCGATCTTTATTGTATTTATCGTGCAGATGGTCATGCGTTTAGCATTTGGTTCAAGTGTTCCTTATATTTTTGAAAGTAACTGGTTAGGTATTGGTTTTGCTGCATTCGTCGCGGTCATTGCTTCGCTTAATCTGATTTTAGATTTTGATTTAATCGAAACTAATGCAGCATATCGTGCACCAAAATTCATGGAATGGTTGTGTGGTATCGCATTACTTGCAACTTTAGTATGGATGTATATTTCTTTCTTACGCTTACTGGGCTTATTGTCTGACGACTAAGATTGAATTCATCTAGAAGTCGCTCCTCATCAGGAGCGATTTTTTTTCGTGCGATTTTTGAAAAAAGATGCATTATGCAATTTCGAAAACCGCCGAATATTGGCATTATGCTTGAAATTGTTTTGAGTGAGATCGGCATGACACAAGGACTTTTAGCAGGTAAGCGCTTTTTGATTGCAGGCGTTGCTAGTAAATTATCAATTGCTTTTGGTATTGCCCAAGCATTACACCGTGAAGGTGCAGAGCTTGCGTTTACTTATCCAAACGAAAAATTAAAAAAACGTGTGGATGAATTTGCTGAGCAATTCGGTTCTAAGCTTGTGTTTCCATGTGATGTTGCTGTTGATGCTGAAATTGATAATGCATTTGCAGAACTTGCAAAACATTGGGATGGTGTAGACGGTGTTGTACACTCAATTGGCTTCGCACCTGCACATACACTTGATGGTGATTTTACTGACGTGACTGACCGTGAAGGTTTTAAAGTTGCTCATGACATCAGTGCATACAGCTTTGTTGCAATGGCACGTGCTGCAAAACCTCTCTTACAAGCTCGCCAAGGTTGTTTATTGACTTTGACTTACCAAGGTTCTGAGCGCGTTATGCCTAACTATAACGTTATGGGTATGGCAAAAGCTTCTTTAGAAGCTGGTGTTCGTTACTTGGCATCAAGCCTTGGTGTTGATGGTATTCGTGTAAACGCGATTTCTGCGGGCCCAATCCGTACTTTAGCTGCTTCTGGTATTAAATCTTTCCGTAAAATGTTAGATGCCAATGAAAAAGTTGCGCCATTAAAACGTAACGTAACCATTGAAGAAGTAGGTAACGCAGCATTATTCCTATGCTCACCTTGGGCTTCGGGTATTACTGGTGAAATTCTATATGTAGATGCTGGTTTCAATACTGTAGGTATGAGCCAATCTATGATGGATGATGAATAAGTTTTAAAATTTATTTAGCCATAAAAAAGCCGTAGTTGAAGGACTACGGCTTTTTTAATTGGTACAAGTTATTGCGGTAGTTCTTTTACAGGGGAACCACCTAGAGCTTGCATGAGGGTGACATAAGCATTGTATTGGCTTTGCTTGGTTTCAACGAGACTTAGACGTGCAGTACGTGTGGTTTGCTGAGCATCGAGAAGTGTTTTTAATGCAACAGCACCATAACGGTAACGAACTTCGGTTAGACGTTCAGTTTTTTCTGCAAGTTCAACATTACGCTCTTGTAACGCTACTTGTTTGTCGAGTTCGGTACGACTCGATAAAGCATTTTCTACGTCAGCAAAAGCCTGATAAAGCGTTTGACGATATTGAATAATCGCTTTTTCATAATCTAGATTGCTAATCGCGATATCTTTTTTCATATCGTTATATTGCAAAAACGGTAAGCTTAAACTTGCACCAAGCGTAAGGGCAGGGTTGCGTAACAACTCCGTTAACGATGTGCTGCTTGAGCCTAAACTACTGGTTAAGCTAATTGATGGGTAGTAGCTTGCTTTGGTTGCATCTTTAGTTGCTAATGCTTTTCTTAAGCGGAGCTCACTTGCTTGCAAATCAGGTCGGCGCGATAAAATGTCGGCAGGTAAGCCAGCACCAATTGCAGGTAGAGCAGTGCGTGGTAAACGCTTTGGCTCTTGAATATTTAATTGCTGCAATGGTTCATGTAATAACACCGCAATGGCTGTGCGAGTTTCAACCAGTTGTTGTTCAATCTGGCTTAAACTCGCTTTTTGGCTTTGTACTGATTGTTCTGCTTGAGTCAGATCTACACCTGAAACGGCACCAGCTTTATATTGAATCTGTACCAAGTCATAAAGCTTTTGAGAGGTTGCTAGACTTTGCTGGGCAGTTGTGTAGCGCTCATTTAAATAACCGAGTTGCCAATAGAGTTTGGCAGTGGTTGCAATTAAACTTTGCCCCGTGGCTTGTAAGTCTTGTTCTGTCGCTAAAGCTTCCCATTTACTTGCTTCGGTTTGGCGAGCAAGCTTGCCAAACAAATCAAGCTCATAGCTTACGCCAGCGCTCATTGATAGACCTTTAGCACTATCATCTCCCGAATTTAAATCGAAAGAATGCCCTGTAGAAACACTTGAACTGGTTCGTAAGCCTTGTTTGTTAGCGGTTAAGTCAGCTTGTAGACGGGCTTGCTTTAGAGCAATACCTGCAACTGCTAAATCACTATTACGTTCTAATACATTGCTTACAAGTTGGTTGAGCTGTGCATCGTTAAAGAGTGTCCACCAACGGTCAGAATATTGATTGGCAGACATGGTTTTTGTTTTTGCTGTGTCATACTGAAAACTACCCGGAACTTGTACTGCAGGTGTTTCATAAGGTGTTTTTACTACAGCTGCACATCCGACAAGAGAACCTGTGAGAAGAAGTGCTGTGCTGAGTTTAGTCATAGAGAAAGACATGCAATTTTCCTTATTCTCGAGATAGTGCGGCGACAGGGTCAAGTTTCGCGGCATTCTTGGCTGGTAAGAAACCAAAAACGACCCCAATCAGTGTTGAACAGACAAATGCTGCAATAATAGAAGTGCTTGAATAAGCCACGCTAAAGTTACCACCAGCAAATTTATTAATAAGTTGTCCAAGGCCAAGCGATAGTAAGACGCCAAGCACACCACCAATTAAACACACCAAAATTGCTTCAATCAGGAATTGCTGCAAAATATCACTTTGACGAGCACCTACGGCCATACGTACGCCAATTTCCTGAGTACGTTCAGTCACTGAAACCAACATAATGTTCATTACCCCGATACCACCAACCACCAGTGAAATTACGGCAATTGCTGAAACCAGAAGCGTCATTGTGCTGGTTGTTTTCTCAATGGTTTGACGGATACTGTCACTATTCATGGTGAAAATATCTTGTGCACCATGGCGCTGGGTTAATAAATTTACAATCGCATTTTCTGCGGCAGCAGTTGAATATTTGTCATTAATACGAACCACGATATTACGTACATTAGATTGACCTAACATACGGCTCATTACGGTTGTATAAGGCATATAGACATTTAATGTATCATCTGAGCCCATGCCGCTTGTCTGCGGTTCTACAATCCCAATAATACGTGCTGGTACACTACCGAGCAGTACGACTTGGCCAATTGGATTGCTACCATCTCCAAAGAATTGCTTTTGCGTATTAGTATCAATTACAACATCTTGTGAGCGATCACGAACACTACGTTGATCAAAAGTTTGTCCATCTTTAAAGACCAAACCTTTCACATCGAAATAATCGTTACTCACACCATTAATGGTCGCGTTCGCTTCATTTTGTTGGTAACGCATGGTCTTGGATGTGCTGACGATGGGGCTAACTGCACTGACATACGGTTGAGTCATTAACGCATCGGCATCGGCAGGCACCAAGGTTTTAAAACTTGCAGTTTTAGAGTTATCACCAAAACCGCGGCCCTGAAATACCGTAATCGTATTTGTTCCCAGACTGCTAATATTGCTTAAAATTTGCTGTTGAGAGCCTTTACCTAGCGCGACAACCGTAACAACCGATGCAATACCAATAATGATCCCAAGCATGGTTAAAAAAGTACGCATGCGGTGGGCATTCATAGACAGTAAAGCCATTTGAAAGGCTTCAGATAAACGGTCTAAAGTAGAACGCCATGCAGAAATACTTTTGCCTTTCTTCTGTTTACCTTGCAAAGCAGGCGCCGCATCAGGATCAGTCTTGATTGGTTCGGCTGCTTGATCTGGAACATTAGGGCGGTCACTAATAATTTCGCCATCACTAATTTCGATAATACGCGTCGCATTTTTTGCAACTTGCATATCGTGGGTGACTAAAATAATAGTGTGACCTGCAGCATTGAGTTCACGCAAAATACGCATCACCTCAACACCACTATGAGAGTCAAGCGCCCCTGTTGGTTCATCTGCCAGAATAACGTCACCGCCATTCATCAGCGCACGGGCAATAGAAACACGTTGCTGCTGACCACCAGAAAGTTGGCTTGGTCTATTGAGGGTTTTAGTACCTAAACCTAATTCGGTCAATAAAGCCGTTGCGCGTTGTTTACGTTCAGAAGGTGTAACACCTGCATAAACAGCCGGAACTTCAACGTTACCCTCAGCAGATAAGTCGCCCAGTAAGTGATAACGCTGGAAAATAAAACCAAAATATTCACGGCGTAGTCGAGCCAGCTGATCTGGCTCAAGTTTACCTGTTTCTTGTCCATTAACCTTGTAACTACCACTCGTAGGTCGGTCCAAACAACCCAAAATATTCATGAGTGTTGATTTACCAGAACCAGACTGGCCGACAATGGCAACCAGTTCACCTTCATAAATGGTCAGGTCAATGCCTTTTAAAATTTGTATCGTGCTTTCGCCAGCAGGGAATTCCCGGACTAGATTGCTGACTTCAAGCAAAGCTTGTTTTGTCATGCTTACATTCCCATTGGGCCACTACGGCGACGGTTATTACTACTATTAGCTGATGCAGCAGAAGTATCTGCGCTATCGGCAATGACAACTTGATCACCTTGTTTTAAGCCAGCAAGAACTTGCGCATTTACACGGTTGTTAATACCCACCAAAATTTGAGTCGGTTTAGTTGTGCCGTCAGCTTGTAATACACGTACAACACTTAACGTTAATTTACCTTGTTCAACGAGTTGTTTTTGTTCAGCAGTCAGGTTAAGACGCTCCAAACGAGCTCCATTTCCTTGAGATTTTTTAGCTGCTTCAGGTGAAGAACTTGATTTATCAGAGGATTGACCTGATTTTCTTTGACCTGAAAATTGTTTAGAACTCAGTGCTGATGATGGAACGAGTAGAGCATTTTTAGCTGAATTTAATACGATATAAACTTGTGCAGTCATATCAATACGCAATTTACCATCGGTATTTGGCACATCGAATAAGGCATTGTAGTAAACAGCCGAACTGGTTGTTGAGCTTGTTGTACTTGTTGATTCACTAGAAATTGAGTCAGGAGCAGGCTCAATTTGACGTAAAGTTGCGTAGCGTTTAGTTTCATCACCTAAGGTTGTAAAGTAAACCTGTTGTCCTTTTTCAACTTTCATAATGTCAGCTTCACTGACTTGCGCTTTAATCGTCATGTTTTGTAATTTTGCAATTTTGACAATTGTGGGTGCGCTTTGGTTCGCGTTTACGGTTTGACCTTCTTCAGTCACAATCGCGACAACCGTACCATCAGTTGGAGCAACAATACGTGTGTAACCAATATTGGTTTGTGCCGTAGATTTTGTGACTTTTGCAGATTCGATTTGTGCATCTAATGCTTTAATTTGTGCCTGAGCTGTTTTATAGCTTGCCTCAGCCGATTCTAAATCTGCACGCGGTGTTGCATCTTGTGCATACATTTGTTGCTGACGGCGGTATTCAAGTTGTTTTTCATTTAAGGAAGCAACTTGTTGAAGACGCTGTGCTTCTAAATTTTTAATATTTGCATCAGAAGTTTTTAAGCTATTTTCTTGGGTAGTTGAGTCAATTTGTGCAATGAGTTGACCTTGTTTAACCTGATCACCCAACTGTACATACATCTTTTTAACCTGACCAGATACCTGCGCACCCACACTAATGAGTTTGGTTGCATCTAGTGTACCTGTCGCAAGTACATTATTTTCAATATCCCCACGTGTCACCTCAGCAGTAATATACTGAGGTTGCTGCTCTTTAGGCTTTAAAAACTTCCAAGCTAATACAGCAATAACTGCTATACAGAGGATAATAATAACAAGTTTGATTGGCTTTATTTTTGGCATGGTGAGAGGTCGAAAAGTTTAAAATTTAATTTAGTATAAAAGCGAAATGAGGATAAAACGTGAATTTTTATTATATTTCAAGAATGAAGAAAAATGATTCCGCCGAATTATTGTATAAATAGCGTTTTTCCACATAATTCAGCAATGGCCTGCTGCATCAAATGTTGGGCATTTTCATTCGACATACCTTTAATTGCTGCATCAACTTGCAATAGAAGGGTAGACCAGCCTAAAAACTGTTGAGGATTTAATCTTCTTAACGCTTGTTGATATAAACTGACTTTAGTTTTCCAGATACCAAGTTGTAATGCATTATGAGGCTGTTCAAATAATTGCATCAATAAACGCATTTCTTTACTTAGTGTCCATAAGATCAGACTTTCTGGTTCACCAGCTGCAATTAAATATTGAAAAATTTTAATAGATTGAGCGAGATTACCTTCTAACAGTGCGTCACTTAAATCGTAAGTGGTGTAACGAGACTGATCTTGTAAACAAGCATACAGCTGTTCAATTTGAATCAGTTGTTGGTCTGGAAAAGTATCTCTTACACGCATCAAACTATTCTTAGCTGCGAGCAGATTATGCTCATGATGCTGCATGAGCCACTGCCATGCGTCATTATCGAGTTGAATTTCAAGTTTCTCTGCTTCGGCAGATAAAATTCTTTGGCGGTCTTGCGGATAGTTTGCCGTAAGGGCAACAACAACACCATTTGCTTCCACAACTTGGAAAAAAGCAGACTTTAAGCTACTACTATCTTGCTTAGGTAGAACAATTAAAAGCAGGTTAGTTTCATTATGCTGAATATAGCTTTTAAGTTGTTTTAGCCCATTTGCGTCAGGCTTTATATTGCCATGTACTTCAATGGCAAGCTGCTGAGAAAATAAAGATAAGCTATTGAGAGCATTAAAAACATTTTTCCAGTCGCTTACACTGCTAATATCGTAGCGCTGTCTTTCAACTTCTTGTTGTTGCCAACTTTTACGAAAAGCATCTAATAAATTTTGTTCCAGCAAAGGTTCTTGGCCGTGTAAAATCCACGCACCCCGTGCTTCCGGAATGCGTTTTAAGGCTTGTAAATAGTCAATTTTCATTGCTGGTAAAAATAAAGATTAAGGCTGAGCTTTTGGTAAACGATTTGCTGAAATCTGACGAGTAATTTGCTGTGCAATGTCATCAATCACAATACGTTGCAAATAAGATTCTTGCTGATTTTCGGTGTTAACCGTTGCAAGATCATATTGATAACTACGAGATGCAGTTAATGAACGTGGTTCAGTAATTTTATTACCCTGACGGTCTTCAATCTGGAAGGTTACGGTTAAGCGTAATAATACTTCCGTTAGTTTTCCATTTAAAAGCTGACGGCGTGGTGTGTACTCTAAAACACGGAGTACGTAGGCATCATTATCATTGCTGAATTGAACACCATTTGCAGCTAAATAAACTTTTAACTGGGTTTCTAAATCATCAGTTTTAGCTGGTAACTCAAGGCTTAATTTTTTATAAACAAGCGGAGTTGCAGTCGGGTTGGTTCCTTTTAAATGAAATCCACACCCGACTAAGCCTGCACTAAGGCCTAAGGTCAAAACAACAGCGGCTAAACGTTTGGCAAAGTGCATGCTTGATCCTCTCATTAATAACTTTAATTAAACCACGAGGTTAACTAATTTATTTGGAACCACAATTTCTTTCTTTGTTGGTCCTGTTAAGAATTGTTGAACTTCTGGAAGGGCTTTAGCTTGAGCTAATAGATCTTCTTTAGAGATATCAACCGAAACTTCAAGTTTACCGCGAAGTTTACCGTTAACCTGTACAACAATCGTTTGTGTATTGCGAGTTAATGCAGAAGCATCGACTTCAGGGAATCTTGCTTCTGTTACATCTGTACCAAACTGAGCCAATAACGTTTGACTTAAGTGCGGTGCAAATGGAGCAAGTAAAGTTAACAGTGTAGTGATCGCTTCACGTTCTACAGCAACGTCGTTGTCATCTTTTGCTTCAAACTTGTTGCTCGCATTTAACAATTCCATCAAAGCAGCAATCGCAGTATTGAATGCATGACGACGTTCGATATCATCACTTACTTTTTGAATAGTTTCGTGAGTTTTGCGACGTAAATCTTGAGCATCTTTAGACAAGTTAGCAGTATCAATCGTAGAAGCTTGGTTGCCTTTTTCAAGGAAGCTTGCTACAAGGCGCCACACACGTTTTAAGAAACGGTTTGCACCTTCAACACCTGCATCAGACCATTCTAAAGATTGATCTGGTGGAGCAGCGAACATCATAAATACACGTGCTGTATCTGCGCCGTATTGATCAATAATCGCTTGTGGGTCGATACCGTTGTTTTTCGACTTAGACATTTTTTCTTGTCCGCCGATCACAACTTCTTGACCGTCACCTGAATATTTTGCAGAAAGAATACGACCTTTTTCATCGCGTTCTAATTCGATATCAGCAGGGTTAAACCAAGTTTTCTTACCATTTTCTGCTTCACGATAGAATGTATCCGCAAGCACCATGCCTTGAGTTAACAAGTTGGTAAATGGTTCATTACCTTGTACTACACCTTCATCACGCATTAATTTGTGGAAGAAACGTGCATAAAGTAAGTGAAGAATCGCGTGTTCAACACCACCAATATATTGGTTTACAGGAAGCCAGTTTTGAGCAGCTTCAGGTTTCACCATTCCGCCAGTGAAGTCTGGAGACGCATAGCGTGCGTAGTACCAAGATGACTCAACGAAAGTATCCAAGGTATCTGTTTCACGACGTGCATCACCACCACAACAAGGACATTTAGTTTCATAGAATTCAGGCATTTTATTAAGCGGGTTACCTGAACCATCTGGAACAACGTCAGTTGGTAATACAACCGGAAGCTGATCTTCTGGAACTGTGACTTGACCACAAGTATCACAGTTAATCATTGGAATTGGACAACCCCAGTAACGTTGACGAGAAACACCCCAGTCACGTAAACGGAATTGAACTTTAGAATTTGCTAAACCTTGTGGTTCTAATTTTGCAAGGAATGCATCGAAAGCAGCTTGGAATTCTAAACCGTCAAACTCACCAGAGTTAACAAGTTTACCTTCTTTTGAACCGTACCATTCTTGCCACTCGGTTGCCGAGTAGTCTGCATCGTCAGCGCCTTTGGCATCAATTACTTGCTTAATAGGCAAGTTGAACTTGTTTGCAAATTCGAAGTCACGTTCGTCATGTGCCGGTACAGCCATGACTGCGCCAGAACCATAAGACATTAATACGTAGTTTGCGATCCAGACAGGAAGCTCTTCACCAGTTACAGGATGCTTTACAAACAAACCTGTCGCCATGCCTTTTTTCTCGGCTGTTGCCAAGTCTGCTTCTGCAACTGAACCCATGCGGCACTCTTCAATGAATGCAGCCAATTCAGGGTTGTTTTCAGCAGCTTTAAGCGCAAGAGGGTGTTCTGCTGCAACGGCAACATATGTCACGCCCATAAGCGTGTCAGCACGTGTTGTATAAACAGTTAAGCCATCAGCATAAATTTCGGTATTGGCAGATGGGAAAGTAATTTCCATGCCTGTAGAGCGACCAATCCAGTTACGTTGCATGGTCAACACTTGTTGAGGCCAGCCGTCTTGTAGAGTGTCTAGGTCGTCTAATAATTCTTGTGCATAGTCAGTAATACGGAAGTAGTACATTGGAATATCGCGTTTTTCAACCAATGCACCAGAACGCCATCCGCGACCATTTTCAACTTGTTCGTTTGCTAAAACAGTTTGGTCAACCGGATCCCAGTTTACTGTTGAAAGTTTACGGTAGATCAGGCCTTTTTTATAAAGCTGAACAAATAACCATTGTTCCCAGTGATAATACTCTGGTGTACAAGTTGCAAATTCACGATCCCAGTCTACAGATAGACCTAATTTTTTTAATTGGTCACGCATGTACGCAATGTTTTCAAATGTCCATTTTGCTGGAGCAACTTTATGGGCAATTGCTGCGTTTTCCGCAGGTAAACCGAATGCATCCCAACCCATAGGTTGTAATACAGTTTCACCTTTTAAACGGTAAAAACGGCTAATCACATCGCCAATTGTATAGTTACGCACATGCCCCATATGCAGCTTGCCGCTTGGGTAAGGAAACATTGACAGGATGTAACGATGTTTACCTTCGACAGTGTCGGCAACTTTAAAGACTTTACGATTTTCCCAATCTTGTTGAACTGATGGTTCAATCGTGTTTGCTTGATATTCGGGGTCAATGTGAGAAATAGTCATAGACGTAAGCTATACAACAAAAATTGATATTAAAGATTGTTGCACAGCATAGCGCAAAATCGACAAAAATGCAGTTTTGGGATGGATTTATTTTCCGTTAAAAATTAAACAAGAATAAACCTGAAAAAAGCGGGGTAATCATAAAAAAAGAAAAGTGGAAAAATCAAATAAGATGAAAAAATAGTCAGTTAAAAAATAATCATAGAAAAGTGTTTCTTTAATCTTGACTTTAGTGAATTAAACAACAAAAATGCTTCCTTTAGTTTTATATGCGATTATTTGATCACCCTTCGAATAACCGTCATGTTTTGTAATAGACATTCTCTCTAGCCGAGAGATTGATTTTACTTAAAGTATGTATATCCAGACATGCTTTATTAATGTTAAAAAAGCTTATACGGCTGAAAAACAGAAATTTTTCTATTGCAACGAAAACTAGACAATATGTGTGCTATAACAGTGCAGACAATTCAATGAATGAAACACTATTTGTGCCTTCCATAAATAGTGATAAAGATTTTAGGGTGAATCACGTTGGAACTTTTATCTGGTGGTGAAATGCTCGTTCGTGCTCTTGCGGACGAAGGCGTTGAACATGTTTTTGGTTATCCAGGCGGCGCTGTATTACATATTTATGATGCGCTATTTCAACAAGACAAAATTAATCATTACCTCGTACGTCATGAACAAGCTGCTGGTCATATGGCAGATGCTTACTCGCGTGCTACAGGTAAGACTGGCGTAGTACTGGTCACTTCTGGACCTGGCGCAACTAATACTGTGACTCCAATTGCAACAGCTTATATGGACTCAATCCCAATGGTGATTTTGTCTGGCCAGGTTGCATCACATCTTATTGGTGAAGACGCTTTCCAAGAAACTGATATGGTAGGTATTTCACGTCCAATCGTGAAACACAGCTTCCAAGTTCGTCATGCAAGCGAAATTCCTGCAATTATCAAAAAAGCATTTTATATCGCAGCAAGTGGTCGCCCTGGTCCAGTTGTAGTCGATATTCCTAAAGATGCGACAAATCCTGCAGAAAAATTTGCGTACGAATATCCTGAAAAAGTGAAGATGCGTTCTTATCAGCCACCTTCACGTGGTCATTCTGGCCAAATTCGTAAAGCGATTGATGAGCTTTTAAGTGCAAAACGCCCTGTAATTTATACGGGTGGTGGTGTTGTTCAAGGTAATGCATCGGCATTATTGACTGAACTCGCGCATTTACTAGGTTATCCAGTAACTAACACACTTATGGGCCTTGGTGGCTTCCCTGGCGATGATCCACAATTTGTGGGCATGTTAGGTATGCACGGTACTTATGAAGCAAATATGGCGATGCATAATGCTGATGTCATTCTTGCAATTGGTGCGCGTTTTGATGACCGAGTAACCAATAACCCAGCA
Source organism: Acinetobacter sp. BEC1-S18-ESBL-01 (assembly GCF_014169935.1). NCBI lineage: Bacteria > Pseudomonadati > Pseudomonadota > Gammaproteobacteria > Moraxellales > Moraxellaceae > Acinetobacter > Acinetobacter sp. BEC1-S18-ESBL-01. The sequence goes on along the minus strand of NZ_AP022302.1, from coordinate 3,356,738 downwards.
AAATTCTGTGTGAATGCTAAAGTTATTCATATTGATATTGATCCGGCGAGCATTTCAAAAACAATTATGGCGCATATTCCGATTGTAGGGGCGGTTGAGCCTGTACTTCAGGAAATGTTGACGCAGTTGAAACAATTAAATGTGTCTAAGCCAAACCCTGAAGCAATTGCTGCGTGGTGGGATCAAATTAATGAATGGCGTAAAGTTCATGGCTTAAAGTTTGAAACTCCGACTGATGGCACAATGAAGCCGCAGCAAGTTGTTGAAGCTTTATATAAAGCGACCAATGGTGATGCCATCATCACTTCAGATGTGGGCCAACACCAAATGTTTGGTGCGTTGTATTACAAATACAAACGTCCACGTCAATGGATTAACTCAGGCGGATTGGGCACCATGGGCGTAGGTTTACCTTATGCAATGGCTGCGAAGCTCGCTTTCCCAGATCAACAAGTTGTTTGTATTACTGGTGAAGCTTCAATTCAAATGTGTATTCAAGAGCTTTCAACGTGTAAGCAATATGGCATGAATGTGAAGATCTTGTGCTTGAATAACCGTGCTTTAGGTATGGTGAAGCAGTGGCAAGATATGAACTATGAGGGCCGTCACTCAAGCTCATACGTTGAATCATTGCCTGATTTTGGCAAGTTAATGGAAGCTTATGGTCACGTTGGTATCCAGATTGATCATGCTGATGAACTAGAGTCGAAGCTTGCTGAAGCAATGGCGATTAATGATAAATGTGTATTCATTAATGTCATGGTTGATCGCACGGAACATGTTTATCCAATGCTGATCGCAGGTCAGTCTATGAAGGATATGTGGTTAGGTAAAGGGGAGCGTACATAATGAGACATATTATTTCTGTACTCGTTGAAAACGAAGCTGGTGCGCTTTCTCGCCTTGTTGGTTTATTTAGCCAACGTGGATATAACATTGAAACACTGAATGTTGCGCCAACCGAAGACCCAACTTTGTCACGCTTAACATTAACAACTTATGGTGATGACCATAAGATTGAACAGATTACAAAGCAGCTCAATAAACTTGTTGAAGTTGTAAAAGTAGTTGATTTATCAGAAGGTTCACACATTGAGCGTGAACTGATGCTGATTAAAGTAAAAGCGTTAGGTGCTTCACGTGCTGAAATTAAGCGAACGGCGGATATTTTCCGTGCGCAGATTGTAGACGTGACACCAACTACCTATACCATTCAAATAGCAGGGACAACTGAAAAATTAGATGGTTTTATCGATGCGCTTGCAGAAAACACTATTCTAGAAGTCGTTCGTTCAGGTGTATCTGGTATCGCCCGTGGCGAAAAAGTATTAGCCATTTAATTTTTTAAAAAGTATTTTAGCGGAGAACACAAATGCAAATTTTTTACGATAAAGACTGTGACTTATCAATCATCCAAGGCAAGAAAGTAGCGATTATTGGTTACGGTTCTCAAGGTCATGCTCATGCACTTAACCTTAAAGACTCAGGCGTAGACGTAACTGTAGGTTTACGTGCAGATTCAGCTTCTTGGAAGAAAGCTGAAAATGCAGGTCTTAAAGTTGCAGAAGTTCCTGCTGCTGTTAAGCAAGCTGACCTCGTAATGATTTTGACTCCAGATGAATTCCAATCACAACTTTACCGTGACGTGATTGAGCCAAACATCAAAGAAGGCGCGACTCTTGCATTTGCTCATGGTTTCTCTGTTCTTTACAACCAAGTTGTTCCACGTAAAGATTTAGACGTAATCATGGTTGCTCCAAAAGCACCAGGTCACACTGTACGTTCAGAGTTCCAACGTGGTTCAGGTGTTCCTGACCTAATTGCAATCCACCAAGATGCTTCTGGTAATGCACGTAACGTTGCTCTTTCTTACGCTTCTGGCGTAGGTGGCGGCCGTACAGGTATTATCGAAACTTCATTCCGTGAAGAAACTGAAACTGACTTATTCGGTGAGCAAGCGGTTCTTTGTGGTGGTGCGGTTGAATTAGTGAAAATGGGCTTCGAAACTTTAGTTGAAGCTGGTTATGCACCAGAAATGGCTTACTTCGAATGTTTACACGAACTTAAATTGATCGTTGACTTAATGTTCGAGGGCGGTATCGCTGACATGAACTACTCAGTATCTAACAATGCTGAGTACGGCGAATATGTAACTGGTGTTGAAGTAATCAACGAACAATCTCGTGAAGCAATGCGTAATGCATTGAAACGTATTCAATCTGGTGAGTACGCTAAGATGTTCATTCAAGAAGGTGCGTTAAACTACCCATCTATGACTGCTCGTCGTCGTCAAAATGCTGCACATGGTATTGAAGTAACTGGTAATAAGTTGCGTGCAATGATGCCATGGATTCAAGCAAACAAAATCGTAGACAAAGAAAAGAACTAATTTTCTTTATCTAACGTTTTAAAAGAACCCTGCTTTAAGCAGGGTTCTTTATTTATACTATTTTATTTGAATGTGAAAATTGCGATTAGGCCAACTTGACTAGATTAAATAAATTCTATATTTTTCATATAATTGGCTGCTTAATTTTTATTTACTTTATTGATTTATAAAGTAAAAAATACTTGACCAAAAGATAGATAATGTTATTGTTTATAACTGACTGAATAAGTCAAATTTACTAAAATTTCTTTAACATGTTTAATTGTATTTTGGGCAATGAGTTGAACAAAATAAAAAAAAGTATTGAATAATCATGGAAGTCCAATATGGGTCATGTTGATTACGATAGCACATTGATCGTCGGCTCTTTTATTGCAGCTGGCTTCATTTGTTATATTGTAATTTCCATGGAGCAACTAATATTCAAGCAAGTCTATAAGAAATTTGAATCCTTAATTTTATTTATTAATGGATTGCTACTCGCCTTAGCAATTAGCATCGTCCATATTGTTGGTATACAAGCTTATCATCTGTTTGATACAGCTCACTCTAATATTCCTTTAATTGCAATATCTTATGCTATTAGTGCATTGTTATCTTGCATTGCGATGTGGTTGACTTCGCGTTTTACACTCCCTTTATTTAGACTCATTTTGAGCTCGATTATTATGGGAATCGGAATTTCAGCTTCATATTACATTAGCATGCTGGGCTGGAATATTAATGTTTATAAAAAAGATTACACTTCGTTTTTACTTTTATTTTCTGTATTAATTGCGATGAGTGGTTCAGGGCTAGCGTTTTTACTCGCCTATAAATTAAAAGACACTGAACGATATCGCTTAACTTTAAAAATCGCATTTTCGGTTATGATGACCTTAAGTATTATGGGGATGCACTACACAGCGCTTATTGCGACGAATATTACTGATAAATTTATTAGCCAATATCAGGCTGAACATGACTTATTATTATTTACAATTATTCTAGTCACCTGTTTGGTACTCGTAGCAAGTTTTATTGTTGCAATGTTAGAGCAACGCCTTACTCAACAGAATTTAGAGCTGCGCAAAGCAAATAAAGAATTAGCTAATCTATCTATACAAGACAATTTAACCAAATTACCTAACCGCCTTTATTTGGTGGATTATGCTGAAGTATTACTTTCAGATCATCGATACAAAGACCAGAAAATTGCTTTCTTATACATTGATTTAGATCGATTTAAATCGGTGAATGATGCATTTGGACATCATGTGGGTGATCAATTACTTATTCAGATGGCGAACCGCTTACATTGGCAACTCAATGAGAAGTGTAAACTGCTTAGAATTGGCGGTGATGAGTTTTTGCTTATTGCCGAAAATACAAATGCCGATGAAGCAGTTATTTTGGCTGAGAAAGTTTTACAGCTGATTCAAGAGAGTTATCAGATTTCTGGTAAAGAAATTAATATCTCTGCAAGCTTAGGAGTGGCACTATTTCCTGAGCACGGACAAAATGTTCAGGACTTACTCATGAACGCTGATGCCGCGATGCTCATGTCTAAAGAACAAGGCCGAAATACTTATACCATCTTTAGTTATTCAACCCATCAACAAGAAACGAGAAGTCAGTCAAAACTGATCAATGATCTTTATAAGGCCGTAGAAGAAAAGCAGTTCATCCTATATTACCAACCAAAATTTAATACGAACCTTGAGGTCTGTGGCGTTGAAGCATTAATCCGTTGGAATCATCCAGCTTTAGGAATACTCACACCGCATATGTTTATAGAAGGTGCAGAAAAAACGGGTTTGATCATTCCAATGGGATATTGGGCACTTGAGCAAGCTTGCCTGCAAATTCAAGAGTGGGAACGCAGTAACACCCCATTTTATCCAGTCGCAGTAAACCTATCTGCACTACAGTTCGAAAATAAAAAATTATTTAGTACACTCGAAGCATTATTGAAAAAATATCAAATTCAACCTCATCACTTAATTGTTGAGATTACTGAATCAACTGCAATGCGACATATCGATTTAAGTATTCGAGCTTGTGAGCGACTACGTGATATGGGCATTCGAGTCGCAATTGATGATTTTGGAACAGGCCATTCAAGCTTTTTATATTTAAAAGATTTACCTGTAGATGAATTGAAAATTGATCGTGGTTTTATTGTTGACTTAAAACCAGGCTCAAAAGAAGAAGTGATTCTAGAAAGTATAATACATTTAGCTAAAAAGTTAGGTTTAACCGTAACAGCGGAAGGGGTGGAAACTCAACAGCAAGTTGAGATTTTAACCCGTTTAGGCTGTCAGCAATTTCAGGGTTATTTATTAGGAATGCCTGTTCATGTCGATCAACTGATTGAATCTCAAGGCGCTCACTTCGCTTAATCTTTTCTATATCGATTTTTAAATCTAACATTTCCTTTTAATTTTATCTTTAAAGAACAAATAATTAAATAAATTTATCTTCTAAAATACACCTATATATTTGTAGTAGTGAATAGTATTAGTTTCTCAGTTAGTTAAATGTTTTACATATAATAATTTGTGAATATATACTGCAAGTATAAAGTAATACTAATAAATTGATGTTTGTATTTTATAAAATATAAGGAATAAAAAGGGTTAATATAAAGTATTGTGAAGTTTATGTAATAATTAGAATTAATGAAGATAGAACTAAATAAAAATATTAATTTTTAGGGGTTGAATAGATTTTTGGTGGAGTTGGAGAGTAGACTCCACCGAATTAAAAAAATATTTTTTATCTTTATTAAAATATAAATATTTAATTAATTTATAAATTAAATAGTTGCATACTCTCGAACTGTTTCTAATTCAATAATTTTGTTTATATAAGACCACGTTTGTTCTGGATTAATCTTTCCTTTATTTATAGTGCCGTCAATAATGATTCCATCTACAATGTTAAGAAAGAGCCCTGTTAGAATTTTTGTGTTTTCCACTTCTAATTCTGAAAGAGCTGAGAAAACTAATGAGTAAATCCACTCCCGATACTCATTAATTTGATGCTTAATAGAAGGGTACAATTGCATGACTTCGATGGTCGCTTTTTTAAATAAGCAGCCATTAAAGTCATCTGTATTAATCCAATCGATATACCAATTAAATATCTTTTTTAATTTAATCAGTGGGTTATTGGTATTTTTAATTTTTTCCAATATTGAATATTGGATCTCTAAATTTCTCTTATAAAGACATTCTTCAATTAAGGCTTCTTTAGAAGAAAAGTATTTATAAAAAGTCATTTTTGCAACATTTGATTCAGCAATAATGCGATCAACACCAATAGAAGTATAGCTTTTTTGGTTAAAGAGGGATGTTGCTGTTGTTATAATAGTTTCTCTTTTTGTCATCGGGTTCCCCGTTGCGGATATTTTTTGATTAACTTTGCTATTGTAAAGTGTATAAGCTTAAATAAAACTTATTTTATAGTATTTAAAAAATTATATTTATTCAATAGCTTGGTTAATTTAAAAAACAACATATTATATATTTAATTGGCAATAGTTTACTTTTTTAAATATTATTAATTAATCCGTTGATTTGTTGAGATAATACACATAGTATCAACTTGTTAAGTATGGGTGTGCGGAATTTATTTTAGCAATTGAATGCAAAATTGTAATAAAGAGAGAGCCTATAACTTAACTATAAGAAAAACTTTTTACAGAGAATCATTATGTTAAAAAAATTTGAAGACTTTAATAATCCAAGAGAAAAAGCATTGCAGGGGATGAAAAATAGTATTCCTGCAAAACAATGGGATGAAAATTTACAATTTCTTAAACAGTTAAGAAAAACGATTGCAGAGTTACCAGTTTGTAACCATCCTGCTATTGAACTGTTAAACGGTGGATACCTTGATAAACAACGTTTGACTCTTATCCATTTAGAATATCGTCATGCGATTGTACAAATTTTTACTGACGCTCTATTAAAGGCTCAATTTTTAACAAAACAATTGGAACCTAAACTCCACTCTGGGGCGAAGATGTATCCACGGGTATTATTAAGTTTAAATATACTTGATGAGTTTGGTTTTCGCCCTGGTTTAGACAAAGATAATTACTATCTGGGTAATCCTGAATATGCTCATTATCCTTTATATGAAGATTTACTTAATGATTATGGTTTAACGGAACTTGACCGTCGTAATTATAAACCATCAAAATTTGCAGATCAGGTTAGATCATTTTTAGAATCTTCTTATGATAGTTATATTAATGTCGTGGCATTATTAGCTGTTGCAGAGGAGGAAGTCATTCTTTTTAGTCCTCCATTACGTCAAGCAACCAAATTCGTAAATATCGATGTTGAAGGTGGTGGTTACTACCATGTACATGGTGTATCTACGGATGAAACATCTGAGGCTGCTGATGATGATCATGAAGATGATTTATGGTTTGCATTAGCACAAGCAATTACAAAAGATGATTATGAAAGCTTAACCAAGCTATGTATTGATTACTGTGCTTTATGGAATGAGTTCTGGGATGCACAAATTGCAGATGTTCAATTCATTGAAGAAAAGAAATTGGCGTAAAGATTCTGTTAAGTCTTAATCAAGCCCCATCTATAAACAGGTGGGCTTTTTTAACTGTAAAATTTCTAAGAAGTTAAACTCCATACTCAAAAAAGCTCGTGAGTAACTCATGGCTTATCAACAATCATTAAACAGTTCTATAAATCTGCTACAATTACGCCAATTTTTATTTTGATCGACTTTAGGTCTTTGGCACTGCAATCTCCGCAGTAGGTGTATTTCATGAGTTTTAAAGATGAGTTAGCGGCACAGGTTGCTCAACGCCGCACATTTGCCATCATTTCCCACCCCGATGCCGGTAAAACAACCATGACAGAGAAATTACTGTTATGGGGTAAAGCAATTCAGGTTGCAGGGATGGTAAAAAGCCGTAAATCTGACCGCGCAGCTACATCTGACTGGATGGAAATGGAAAAAGAGCGTGGAATTTCCATTACCACTTCTGTTATGCAGTTCCCTTATAAAGGTCACACCATTAACTTACTTGATACACCGGGACATGAAGACTTCTCTGAAGATACTTATCGTACCCTAACTGCAGTTGACTCTGCGTTAATGGTGATTGATGGTGCAAAAGGTGTCGAAGAACGTACCATCAAATTGATGGAAGTTTGTCGTATGCGTGACACTCCGATCATTTCATTTGTAAACAAGATGGACCGTGAGATTCGTGAACCACTTGAGTTACTGGATGAAATTGAGAATGTCCTCAATATTCGCTGTGTACCAATTACATGGCCATTAGGGATGGGACGTGATTTTGCTGGTGTATACAACATTCTTGAAAACAAATTGTATGTCTATAAAGCAGGCTTTGGTTCAACTATTACAGATATTGAAGTACGCGATGGCTATGACCATGCAGATATCCGTGAAAAAGTAGGTGAGCTGGCTTGGGCGTCTTTTGAAGAGTCACTTGAGCTCGTACAAATGGCGAATGAGCCTTTGGACCGCGAATTATTTTTACAAGGTAAACAAACTCCAGTTCTATTTGGTACAGCATTAGGTAACTTTGGTGTTGACCACGTGTTAGACGCATTTATGAATTGGGCACCAGAACCTAAAGCACATCCAACACAAGAGCGTGTTGTTGATGCGAAAGAAGAAGGTTTTTCTGGTTTCGTCTTTAAAATTCAAGCCAACATGGATCCGAAACACCGTGACCGTATTGCCTTTATGCGTATTTGCTCAGGTAAATATGAAAAAGGTTTGAAGATGAATCATGTACGTATTGGTAAAGATGTTCGTATTAGTGATGCATTGACATTCCTTGCGGGTGAACGTGAACATCTAGAAGAAGCGTGGCCAGGTGATATTATTGGTTTGCATAACCACGGCACAATTCAAATTGGTGATACTTTCACAAGTGGTGAAAATCTACATTTCACAGGTATTCCGCACTTCGCACCAGAGATGTTCCGTCGTGTGCGTTTGAAAGATCCATTAAAGTCAAAACAATTGCAAAAAGGTTTGAAAGAGTTGTCTGAAGAAGGCGCAACTCAGGTATTTATGCCACAAATTAGCAATGACTTGATTGTGGGCGCAGTTGGTGTGCTTCAGTTTGATGTGGTTGCTTACCGTCTGAAAGAAGAATATAAAGTTGACTGCGTGTATGAGCCTGTAAGTGTTAATACGGTTCGTTGGATTCATTGTGATGATGATAAGATTCTCAATGAATTTAAGAAAAAAGCACATGATCAGCTTTCTATCGATGGTGGTGGTCACTTAACTTATCTTGCGCCAAGTCGTGTCAACTTGCAGATTATGCAAGAGCGTTGGCCTGATATTCAGTTCCGTAACACGCGTGAACACTAATCTTTAAGATTTGACAGACAGCTTCGAACAGAAGCTGTTTTGTTTTGAAAAATAAGAAAGGATGATGAAATGAATTTGAATAGAAAGACAGTTATTGCACTTTTAGTTGCGGTAATCATATTACTTTTAGCTATTTGCCTTTTTGTCTGGAAAAGCTTTCAACCTTCATCATCTTCTCAAATGAAATCGGCTTCTACCCAAAATCAAAATATAGAGAAAGCGGAAGTACTACCATTTCTAAACTTGCAACAAGTAAAAGCTGATTATGCTTTGCCATTTTGTGAGAAGAAAAATTGTATTGATGTCGATATTCAAACAATAAAGACTCAAGATGCATGGCTAAATGAATGGATCGCGAAAAGTCAGGCTAAAGTAATTCAAGATCAAATTGATTTGAAAAAAGACTTAAGTTTGCAGCAAGCCATTAATGCTTATGTTAAAAAGTCTGATGAATGGCAAGATAAATATTCAAAGAATCGGGCTTATGAATTGCATCTTCATACCCGTATTGCATCGCAGCGTAACCAATATGTTTTATTGCAATTAGGACTTGATACCAAGCAGGAAGAGCTCACGATTAAAGACCGTTATTACTTTTTTGTGGCCGACCGCAAACTGCATAAGAGCTTAACTTTGTTAGATGTTTTGAAAAAAGATCAACAAACTACTGTGCATCAAATGGTGCAGGTGGCCTATCAAGACTGGTTAAAAAAGCAGACTGCTGACATAAAGAAAGAAGCACCAAAAACTTTATATTGGGGGCAGGCAGATTGGTTCTTTGATGGTGAAGGTGTTGGCTTACATTATCAGGCAAACCAGATTACTAAAGAAGCTCCACAGCTCGATATTTATTTATCTAAAGAACAGACCAAAAAAATATTACAACCCGAGGTTTATGAACAAATGTTTTAAGATGGTAGCAGAATTTGCAACCTCTATTTATATGCGCTAATTTCTTAGAAAGGCATAGCGTAATCTCCTTAGAATAAAAGGCAAAATATGATGTTATCTTCTAAAGCTTCACTGCGATTAACTTTGCTTGCTTCTGCTATATTTCTGGCAGCATGCCAACCTAAAGCTGATCCTAAGGATTCTCAAGAGCAGCAGAAATCAACTGTTCAAGAACAAAAGCCAGTAGAGTTGACTTTGAAGGGTGAAACAATTCCTAGTAAGGTGGTTTTACCTGATTGTGATGGTAAAACTTGTCCCGAATTCACAGTTGAACGTTTACAAAGTAATTTTCCTTTTATTGACAAAATTATAGATCAACAAATCTTAAGTACACTAAATCAAATTTTAGAAATTGCTGAACCTGATGCTAAGAGTACGCAAACGGAACAAAAGTCAGAAGCTTCAGCTGTAGCGGGTGCAGAGCAAAAAAATAGCTTTGATGCACAGGTGCAACGCTATGCAAATTCATTTATTGATCTAGATAATGAATTAAAAGCTTTAAGTAGTAATCATCAGATTAATCTTTTAGTTAAACCTAAGATTTTGCAGGCTCAAGGTAAAGTTGTAACTGTGGTGCTTAATAGTAGTAGCTATTTAGGTGGGGCTCATGGCTCTGCTGCACAGCATTATTATAATTTTGATTTAAAAGAGCAAAAGCAAATTAAGCTTGAAGATTTATTACGTCCTCAGCAAAAAGCAACTTTAGAGAAGTTAGCTCATGAAGCCTTTAAGACATGGGTAACGGACTCTAAATTGGCTGATAATGTTGCTGACTATGAACAAGCATGGCCATTTAAATTATCTAATAACTTCTTGTTGGGTGAGCAAGGTTTAATCCTTCAATACGGTGAGTATGAAATTGGCCCATACGTGGTTGGACTCCCTCGATTAGTCATTCCTTATGACCAATTACAAGATGTGTTGAAAGAAGAATATTTGCCACAGCCTAAAGCTAAACCAGCTTCGGCACCAGTTGCAAAAAGTGCTGGCTAATGCATTTGTTCGATACCCATACCCATTTTGATGTTGCCGATTTTGATGAAGATCGGCAGCAGCTAGCACTCGAGGCTAAAAAAGTGGGTGTAGATGCTTTGGTTTTAATTGGCTTTCTACAGTCACGTTTTGATGAGTTGGTGCAGACTCATCATCAGTTAAAAAGTTGGGAAAATGTGCCTACTTCTTATTTAGCACCAGGCTTACACCCATTTTATATTGAGCAGCATCAACCAGAGCATCTTTCTCATCTTGAACAAATCTTGCAGCAAGAAAACTGCGTGGCTGTAGGTGAAATTGGCTTAGATACTTTCTTGAAAGAACATAAGCAGCCAGATGTATATGCAAAGCAAAAACAATATTTTGCAGCTCAGTTAGAGCTTGCAACCCAATACCAAAAACCAGTGTTACTCCACATTCGAAAAGCGCACGGTGATGTGCTTGCTATATTAAAAGCTCAAAAATTTAAATTTGGAGGAATTGCTCATGCCTTTAGTGGTGGAGTAGAAGAGGCAAAGGGTCTTATTAAGCTTGGTTTTAAAATTGGTGTGACGGGGCAGATCACCAACCCGAATGCGAAAAAACTTCATACGGTTGTGCAGGCTATAGGTGCAGAGCACTTGGTGATTGAAACAGATTGTCCAGATATGACACCGCTTTGCTGTCAAACCTCAACAGAACAGCGGACTCGTAATACCCCTGTCAATTTGCCTTACGTTCTACAAAGTTTGGCTGAGAATTTAAATATGCCAGAGCCAGATTTGGCTGAGTTGCTGTGGAAAAACTCTCTCACTACATTGAAATTATCGTAATAAAAATCAAAGATTAAAAATATTAACTAAAACAAAACACAGCGATTAAAAAAGAAGCTTAAAGTAAGAAAACAACATGTAAAAACGTGAAAAATAACATTGCCAGACGTGGGAGGATAACCCAATGGCTAAGTATAGCAATATCAATAGTTTTAATGCTTTACAGACGCTAACAGTAGGTTCCAGCAATTATCAGATTTTTAGCTTAGCCCAAGCAGAGAAAACGCTAGGGGATATTGCCAAACTGCCGAAATCTTTAAAAGTATTATTGGAAAACTTATTACGGTTTGAAGATCAGCATAGCGTTAAAACACAACACATCCATGCTTTAGCAGAATGGCTAAAAAACCGTACCTCAGATCAGGAAATTCAATATCGACCTGCGCGGGTTTTAATGCAAGATTTTACTGGTGTGCCAGCAGTGGTTGATTTAGCTGCAATGCGAGCAGCGATGGCACAAGCGGGCGGCGACCCTGAAAAAATTAACCCATTATCTCCTGTTGATTTGGTGATTGATCACTCGGTGATGGTCGACTATTTTGCTGATGATCAAGCTTTCGAAGAAAACGTACAAATCGAGATGCAACGTAACGGTGAGCGATATCAATTTTTACGTTGGGGACAATCAGCATTTAATAACTTTAGTGTAGTTCCACCGGGTACGGGAATTTGTCATCAGGTTAATTTAGAATATTTGGCTCAAGCGGTGTGGCTAGGTGAAGATAACGGCCAGACTTTTGCTTTTCCTGATACTTTAGTGGGTACAGACTCACATACTACCATGATTAATGGTTTAGGTGTTTTAGGTTGGGGTGTAGGGGGAATTGAGGCCGAAGCGGCTATGTTGGGCCAACCGATTTCAATGCTTATTCCTGAGGTCATTGGTTTCAAATTGACAGGAAAACTACCAGAAGGCATTACTGCAACTGATTTGGTGCTGACTATTACTCAAATGCTCCGTCAAAAAGGTGTGGTGGGTAAATTTGTAGAGTTTTATGGAGACGGCTTAGCCGATTTGCCACTGGCCGACCGTGCAACCATTGCCAACATGGCACCGGAATATGGTGCGACTTGTGGTTTCTTCCCGATTGATGAAGTCACATTAGGATATTTGAAATTAACTGGTCGTCAAAGTGATCGTATTGAATTGGTCGAAGCGTATAGCAAAGCGCAAGGTTTATGGCGCAATGCGGGTGATGAACCTGTTTTCACCGATACTTTAAGTCTTGATATGAGTACTGTTCAGGCAAGTCTAGCTGGCCCAAAACGTCCACAAGATCGCGTGCTTTTATCAGAGGTGCCGAAAACCTTTAATGCGCTCATGGAGTTAACATTAAAACCTGCCAAAGAAGCTAAAGAGCGTTTAGAAAATGAAGGCGGTGGCGGTACGGCTGTCGAGGCAAAAAAAGCAAATATCCAACATGAAAGTCCTTCTTGCGTGATTGAAGGAAAAACTTATCCATTAAATCATGGTGATGTTGTTATTTCGGCAATCACCTCTTGTACCAATACTTCTAACCCAAGTGTAATGCTAGCAGCAGGTTTACTTGCTAAAAAAGCGATTGAAAAAGGTTTGCAGCGTAAACCGTGGGTGAAAAGCTCTCTTGCACCAGGTTCTAAAGTCGTGACTGACTATTTGCTGGCTGCTGGACTTACGCCGTATTTAGATGAGTTGGGCTATAACTTGGTGGGATATGGTTGTACAACTTGTATTGGTAACTCAGGTCCACTACCGGAGCCAGTGGAAGATGCAATTCAATGCCATGACTTGAATGTTGCATCAGTACTTTCTGGTAACCGTAACTTTGAAGGACGCGTACATCCATTAGTTAAAACAAACTGGCTTGCTTCGCCACCTTTGGTAGTGGCATATGGTTTAGTTGGTAATATTCGTACCGATTTGACTACGCAACCTATTGGGCAAGGTAAAGATGGACAACCTGTCTATTTAAAAGATATCTGGCCAAGTCAGGCAGAGATTGATGCTGTCTTACAGAAAGTAAATACAGAGATGTTCCATAAAGAATATGCTGCGGTGTTTGATGGTGATGAAAGCTGGCAATCCATTCAGATTCCAAAAAGTAAAACTTATGAATGGGCGGATGATTCGACTTATATCCGTCATCCGCCATTCTTTGAAGGAATTGGTGAGCCACCCAAACCGATTAAAAATATTGAACAGGCACGTATTTTGGCAGTGCTTGGTGACTCGGTAACGACTGACCATATTTCACCGGCTGGTAATATCAAAAAAGACAGCCCAGCAGGTCGATACTTACAAGAGCAAGGTGTTGAGCCAAAAGACTTTAACTCCTATGGTTCTCGACGTGGTAATCATGAGGTTATGATGCGAGGCACCTTTGCCAACATTCGTATTAAGAACGAAATGCTTGGTGGTGAAGAGGGTGGTAATACCATTCATGTGCCAAGTGGTGAAAAGCTCGCTATTTATGATGCGGCGATGCGTTACCAACAAGAACATACACCGCTTGTGATTATTGCTGGTAAAGAATACGGAACGGGCTCTTCACGTGACTGGGCTGCCAAAGGAACGAACTTGTTAGGTGTAAAAGCTGTCATTGCTGAAAGTTTTGAGCGTATTCACCGTTCAAACTTGGTAGGTATGGGAGTGTTGCCATTACAGTTTATTGATGGACAAACTCGACAATCTCTCAACTTAACTGGTCATGAGGTGATATCAATTCGAGGTTTGTCTGATGGCGTTCAGCCTCATCAAATTCTTGAGGTTGATGTGAAAGGGCCAAATGGGGTAGCCAGTCATTTTAATGTTTTATGTCGAATTGATACGTTAAATGAGGTTGAGTACTTTAAGGCAGGTGGTATTTTGCATTATGTACTACGGAATTTGATTGCTTCATAAATTGGCTAAGCTTGTACAGCCTTGTAATGAATATGAATGAGCTAATGTTGGGTATATAGCCATATCCTTACTTTTTAAGGATAAAAAGTAACAAAAATCCTTTGTCGGGCTGACGGTATGTCCTTATACCGCAGCCCAACTGGGCGGCATCCATGCCGCCTGTCACACTAGTAATCAATAGTTTAAATCTTAAGCCGTATAATTTGATTAATAATCATAAGACTTGTCGTGAGTTTAAATATTACAGTCTCAAGTTTTCTTTGATCTAAAATACACTTTCTTCTGAAAAGCAGTAAAATACTCTCCGTGTTTTATATCCCCTCAAAGAGTAGCAATGACCGATCTCCAACAAGATGAATATGACCGCCGTTTTGCAGGTGTAGCCAAAGTTTATGGTGATTCATCGTTCCAGCACTATGAAAAAAGTCATGTGATGGTGATTGGTATTGGTGGTGTCGGTAGTTGGGCGGTAGAAGCTTTAGCGCGTACAGGTATTGGTGAGATTACACTAGTAGATATGGATGTGGTTGCAGCATCAAATGTGAATCGTCAGTTACCTGCAATGACATCAACTCTGGGTTGTGAAAAAGTTGAGATTATGGCGGAACGTTGTCGCCAAATTAACCCACGTATTAAAGTCAATATTATTGATGACTTCTTAACACCAGAAAATGTTGCAGAACTTTTAAACCCTGTACCGGACATTGTTTTGGACTGCATTGATGATGTTAAGGCAAAACTGGCTTTAATGCTCCATTGTCGTTTTAACAAAATTCCTTTGATTGTGTCGGGTGGGGCAGGTGGTAAGCTCGATCCACTTAAAATTCGCGTGGCGGATCTATCAAAAACAGAACAAGACCCAATGTTAGCGAAGTTACGTAGTCAGCTTCGTGCTCGTGGCATCTGTAAAAAGCCAAAAGAGAAATTTGGCATTACCTGTATTTACTCAATCGACAATCCATTTTCAAGCGCAGATGTCTGCCCATCGGCTGGGTTGCGCTGTGGTGGTTATGGTTCAGCGGTAGTGGTGACTTCAAGCTTTGCGATGATTGCTGTGGCTGAAGTTTTGAAAAAGCTTGATTTAAAGAAAGCCTAATTTAAATATTGAAAAGGCATGTGCTTATGTGAGTGCATGCCTTTTTATTTTTGAGAGAAACTATTTAATCATACAGCTCTATGTTGTCTTGCTGGGGCTGTGTGGGTAGTTGCTGATCATAAAATTTAAAGCAACATAAAATTAAAATAACCAAAGTGAATATAGCGAAACCTTTTAAATACTTCATCAATAATTCAATCAAGTGAATGGTCTTGATAAAATTCTAGCGAAGGCAATCCATCTAATCTAATATGGAAAATAGACCTAATAATCTAATTTTGAGATGGTTATGCTCACATTAAAACAATTCCAATATTTCATAAAAATTGTTGAAGAAGGGAGTTTTACTGCTGCTTCAGAGAAACTATTCATTGCTCAGTCTGCTTTAAGTCGGCAAATGAAGCTATTAGAGGAAGAAATTGATTTTCAGCTATTTGATCGTACTGATAAGAAAGTAAAACTCACGGCGGCAGGAGAGGCCTTCTATAAAAAAATTAAAGATAATATGCATTATTTAAATGAGATCATTGGAGTTTCTAAGAATATTGCAGAAGGAAAAAATCGTCAGATTAAAATTGCTCATTCGAGCAGTATTATTATGGATGATAGAAAGATCCAGATATTAAAAGAAATTAGCTTAACGCAACAAATCAATTTTGAGATAAATACCTTGTCATCTGAGCATCAGATTTTGGCTTTACTGAATGGGGAAATTGATATTGGTTTGATTAGACCACCAGTTCGGCACACATTAGATGACGTCAATGTTATTAAATTATATGAAGAACCTTTAATGGTGGCCGTGCACATTGATCATGCTAAGTTTACAAATAAAGAGAAGGTGAGTGTCAAAGATTTAAAAGATGAATACTTTGTTTCTACCCCTCATTCTAAAAGAGGTGGATTAAGCTATTTGGTCTCAAATCTATGTTTAGCCGCAGGATTTACCCCACAAAAAGCTCCAATTCAGTCGCGTAAGATTTCACAGTTACAACTCGTGGCTGCAAATGTTGGTGTAAGTATTGTACCTGAAGAGTTTCAGCAGATCTTGCCTGCTCACGTGAAACTATTGCCTTTAACCGATCTGTTATCACTTTCTGAAGTGGTTTTGATTTATAAAAAAGATCATGATGAAATGATTCAGCATTGTGCTGAACTCATTTATCAAACGTTTCAATCTTAGAAAAATGATTAAGCGGCTAATCTATAGTAAGTATAAGTTACGCTGTCATCTTTATAGACGTCATAGCTATTTTGTTTGAAGTCAGAGACCCATTCACTTCCAGTATATCCTGCGATGTGTCCATAAATGTGGTTGCGGGTTCTGTGAATGATGTAAATGTCACCTTCTTGAGGTTCGTCGAAGGCTGGATCAATTTGTTTATAGCCAATCTTTTTGAGGGTATCGCCCCAATCTGAAGCTGCGATTGGGTGGTTTTCAACATTAGCACCAGCAGATTCGAGTGCAAGACGGATACTACGTGCGCATCTAGCTTTACTGCGTCTAGAAGTAACGCTTTCTAATTTTTCTACAAACTTTTCTACATCGATCGGTGGGTTGGTTGAAGTTTGAGTTTGATGATTATTGGGTTTCATGGTGAAAGGATAAGGGAGGCTTGGTGCGCTGTGCGATACAACAATGGCTGCCTGATTTGAATCCTGATACATGTAATTATCAGCTACTTGTCCGTCATAAATAATCATCGTGAAATCTCTATCGTGCTACCCATATCCATATTAAAAAAATCACCAGCTACCTGTGGCGTTCAGAGATACTAATAGGCATATCTTAAAAGTTTTGTTTATGTTATGTAATAACGTATCTTTTTTCCAGAGGTGGCTGCCTTGGTGCGAAAAGCTACTTAGCAAAAGAGGTGGTTAAAAATAGTGAAATTTAATTTATTGATATCATTATAAATAAACAATAAATCAGAACTTAAATTTGAATATTTTGCTTCAACATTTACGAATATACTCAAAATCTAAGTCTCTGATTTAAAATGCCACATTTTCTTACAATTTAAGAAGTCGTCGCCAACTTAAACCTGCTGCTCTTTTACATATTCTTCAGTGCGAATCATGGCTACTCGCATGTTCTGAATTGCATTTTCAACATCAGCTAAAGTCTTTGCATTTCCGCCACTTAGTGCTTGGCGCCATTTACGAGCACCCGGTAAGTTTTGGAATAAACCTAAAATATGACGTGTAATGATTGAAAGGGGAGCACCTTCAGCCATGCGTTGCTCAATATAAGGCAGCATTTGTTCCATAATATCGAAACGGTCTGGTGCTTCTAAGTTCCAAAGTTGGCCAAGCTCAGCAAGTAGGTAAGGGTTGTGATAGGCTTCACGGCCAATCATGACACCATCAACATGTTGTAAATGAGTTTGAGTTTCGGCAAAAGTTTTAATTCCGCCGTTAATTTCAATGGTTAGGTGCGGACGTTCTTGCTTTAAGCGGTATACATCTTCGTAGCGTAAAGGAGGAACTTCTCGATTTTCTTTTGGAGACAAACCTTTCAAAATAGCAATACGGGCATGCACAACGAAATACGTACAACCAGTTGCAGCGACAGTATCTACGAAATGTAGCATTTCTTCGTAAGATTGCATGTCATCAATACCGATACGGTGCTTTACTGTTACCGGAATATTCACTGCCTTTTGCATGGTATGAATGCACTCAGCAACCAAGTCTGGCTCTGCCATTAAACATGCACCGATTTTATTGTTCTGTACGCGGTCACTTGGGCAGCCTACATTCAGGTTGACTTCGTCATAACCCCAGTCTTCAGCCATTTTTGTGCAAGTGGCAAGCTCTTGTGGGTTTGAACCGCCAAGTTGTAATACGATTGGGTGTTCTTGAGCGTTATAGTCTAAATGACGTTTTGCATCGCCAAATAAAATCGCGCCTGTAGTCACCATTTCTGTATAGAGCACAACGTTTGGGTTAAACAAGCGTGCAAAGAATCGGTAGTCCTTTGTAGTCCAGTCCATCATTGGGGCTACACTGATTCTTGGAGATTTAATAGTTTCAATGGTTTTGTTAATAGTCATTAAAAATCATACCTTTAATCAGTGTTTTGCAACCTGTTTGAATCTGTGGGAACTCATGTTTAGCTGCGTTAATCGGTTTGCATTTACACCAGAATTTACACCATAATGAAAAAAATGGTTCATGGTGTAAAATTATGGGGTCAATTACTGCCAGAAAAAGTGCAGATGGAAGTGTTAGTTACCGAGCTGCTATCCGGATCAACAAAAAAGGTTATCCTGCTTATTCTGAAAGCAAAACATTTTATTCAAAAAAAGTGGCAGAAAACTGGCTTAAAAAAAGAGAAGTTGAGATTCAAGAAAATCCAGACATTTTACTTGGCAAAGAACAACTGATTGATCTAACTTTGTCAGATGCCATAGATAAATATTTGGATGAAGTTGGGAGCGAGTACGGCAGGACGAAACGCTATTCTCTACTCTTAATTAAGAAGTTGCCAATTGCGCGCAATATTATCACAAAAATACATTCGATACATTTGGCTGAGCATGTGGCTCTAAGACGAAGAGGCGTGCCTAATCTTGGTTTAGAACCTATTGCAACAAGTACACAGCAGCATGAGCTTTTACATATTAGAGGTGTTCTATCTCATGCATCTGTTATGTGGGGTATGGAAGTTGATTTAAGTAACTTCGATAAAGCTACAGCACAGCTTAGAAAAACTCGTCAAATCTCGTCTAGTAAAGTGAGAGATAGGCTTCCTACAAAGGAAGAGTTAATTGCTTTAACAAAACTTTTTGCTGAGCGTTGGAAGTTAAATAAATACGGTACTAAGTATCCAATGCATTTAATTATTTGGTTCGCAATTTTTTCATGTAGACGTGAAGCAGAGTTAACACGCTTATGGCTGCAAGATTATGATTCTTACAACTCTTCATGGAAAGTTCATGATTTGAAAAATCCGAACGGTTCTAAAGGTAATCACAAGTCTTTTGATGTGTTGGAACCTTGTAAAACAATAATTGAACTTTTATTAGATAATGAAGTGCGGAGTCGTATGCTTCGATTAGGATATGATGAACAACTCTTATTACCTTTGAATCCCAAAAGCATAGGAAAAGAGTTTCGCGAAGCATGTAAAATATTGGGAATAGAGGATTTACATTTTCATGATTTGAGACATGAAGGTTGTACGAGACTTGCAGAACAAAGTTTTACTATTCCTGAAATTCAGAAAGTAAGTTTGCATGATTCTTGGGGGAGCTTACAGCGGTATGTTTCTGTGAAGTCAAGGCGAAATGTAATTCAATTGGAAGAGGTGCTACGCCTCATTGATGAAACGTAGCAAAGTCTTTAGCAGCTTCAGAATACTTCTTATCTAAGATATCAGCCAAGTCTTTAACGTGCACCAGAAATGGTGCGCGTTTGCTTGAATCTATTTTAAAGACAGAGAAAGGAAACTCTTGATTATTTGCCTTTCTCAGCGCCTCTGCCTTGCTTAAGTGAGGATAGTAGTCTTGTACTATGCTCATTAATTCGACAGTCATAGAGCGATATTTCATAAATAGGTAATCAGCGGTGTTTAACTGGAATGCACCCATTGTGAAATAGCCTCTTAACTAGTTAGTTTTAAACTTTGAATACAACACATCAAAATTGGACTGTGTATCCCAAATTCGAAGGACTGCATCACTGCCTATCAGGTACGTTTTGAGCAGCTTAATAAGATCTTTGCACCTTGGATCACTTTTAAAAAAATGATTAGTTTGCATAAACCCGTTTAATGGCATAGATACAGGATATGCTTTGCAATTAAATAGGCCTTCCAGATTACCTCGTAAGGCAATGAAAGCATTTTCATCAGAAGAACCAACAGGATCATCTATGAACTGGCGTTCCAGTAAAAACACCAGCCTAAGTGCTAATTGTCCTTGGGGTGTAAGTTCCCATTTCGAAAATACGGCAATAATTTCATTATTTCCACCTTCATTAAGGAAAATGGCGATCATCTCTTTTTTCTGCTGATCTAAATATTGTTGTTTCGAATACATTGGAGTATTCGCTGAAAGCGTAAATAGCATTGGCAAATATAGCTCATGTGTTTCGAAGCCTGCGTAGTCTCTGAATAGAACCTTCATTGTCGAATCAAATAACTCTTCAGCACGACTTTGTTCTGTATTCCAAGCTGTTAAATCCTCACTAAACTGCCTAGTGTTGAGCATATATTGGTAGCCCGTAATTTGATTAGAAAAATACTGATCGTGGCAGTAAATCCCCCCATTAAGCATAGGCCCCATATGTTTAATAAACTGAATAAACAATTCGTTCTCTGGCTTTAGTCGAACAGATAACATCCCATTAGTGACAGGGGAGCCTGTCACTAATGGATATGCTGATCTAATCAACTCAACAGGTTTACTGAGAGATAATGCCTGATTACTATTTTGAGAATTTTGTTTTGCAAACATGCTTGTAGTTTTTGATCTCCCAAGAGCTTTTGCTGACTTCTCAGAACCAATCAGATCGTAAGCCCAAATAGGTTGAATGCTGCATGACGAATGTGTAGCTGCAAGTAAAGCATCTGATGCGTACTTAGTCAT
Organism: Acinetobacter sp. BEC1-S18-ESBL-01; assembly: GCF_014169935.1. NCBI lineage: Bacteria > Pseudomonadati > Pseudomonadota > Gammaproteobacteria > Moraxellales > Moraxellaceae > Acinetobacter > Acinetobacter sp. BEC1-S18-ESBL-01. The sequence continues at coordinate 3,335,647 of NZ_AP022302.1, read as the reverse complement.
GTTACTGTCCTCCTACTTGAGCATCATCTGACTGATCAGAGTCTAGTAGGTTAAGTTGCTCGAACTTGCGTGGACGGCCAAGTTTGGTAGCAGGAACTTTTGGTATTTGGCTTGTTCGGAAGCTCCGAATTTGTTCTCCATTAGTAAAGGCGAAGTACTGATCATTTTTGCATATGTAGTCAAACGTAGCCTTGAGATTCTTAAGCATTTCATGGTCGGTATACTCCAAAATGCCTAAGGCACGATAGCGGTACTCATCTTTCTTCATATTGCAGATAAAAGCAGTCCCAAGATTGTTTGTAGCAACCCTCCATTTCTCAGCAATATATTGCCCCCACGTGATGTCCTCACGATGGTCATTGGCATTGAAGAAGTAATAAAGATGTCCATGGAATCCCTTGGTTGGGGTGTGTTCAATACGCAGGATATACCCGAGCGCTTGCTTAAGCTGATTATGCTTAGATGCATCATAGAACCGAATAAAAGACTCTTGCATAAACTCACTATCATGTTCAGCCTGAGCAAAATCAGTTGAGATAGCAAGCTGTTGAAGCTTAGCTGGATCGCGTATTAATCCTAGGTCTACTCGAACAACAAGGATTCGAGAATGGATCTTGAGTAGAGTCTCTACAAGCTCAACACAACGCTCTTTAGAACGGCGTCGATTACTAGCACGATTCGAAAGTTGTTTACGAATTGAGGCACTGCTCATTCTTATTGCAAACAACTTCTGAAATTTAATTAAAGCTGCAACATAAGCCTGAGCCTGTTCAGATGTGTAACACTGATTGATCAGAGAAAATTCATAAAGGGTATATTGTTCTTCCTTTGAAAGTTCTAAGAATGAATCCTTAAAGGCCTGTAACTCTATGCCCATCTTGTAATTGCCAGAGTGAGCAGACACAAAGATTGTTGTAAGCTGGCACTTAAGCAAAAGTGGAATATCCTTCGCATATTCAACACGTAGTTGCTCTTTGCCCTTAAAACTTTGAACAGATTTAAGAGTAGCGATTGGGCGCTCTTTCTCAAAATACTTGATGAACTCAACACGACTGAGCATTTTTTCAACTTCAGGGTTTATACTCGTTTTGAATACTTTAATCTTACCGTTTTCTGTCATGTACTCATGAGTTGAAAAATCTTCCTTGAGCTGTTCTAGGAATGCATCTCTATCTGCAACTGAGAACTGTGCGATAGGTGGAAGAATTGGTTTAGCTGTGTTGTTCAGAGATTTCATAGTATACAGAGGTGGATCAGGAAATTTGAACAACACTTATAAGTGATATTTTGCTCCCCAAATGATGTTATAAACATCAATATATGGAGTATTTTATGGCACGTAGACCAAGAAGAAATCATTCAAATGATTTTAAAGCTAAGGTAGCACTTGCTGCGATTAAAGCAGAAAAAACACTTGCTGAATTGAGTGCTGAATTTGATGTTCATCAAAACCAAATTATCGACTGGAAAAATCAACTGATTTCAGCTTCCTCGCAAGCTTTCGATCAATCAAAAGCTCCAACAGAACCACCCATCGATCTAAAAAAACTACATGCAAAAATCGGTGAGCAGGCATTAGAAATTGATTTTTTAGAAGGTGTGTTGAAGAAACTGGGCCGCTTCAACCACAAAAGTTAATCGATGACTCACTTCAGATTTCAGTATCTAAGCAAGCTCAGCTGCTGAAAGTCTCCCGTGGTTGTTATTACTATCGCCCAAAACCTGTGAGTGCATCAGATCTGAAGCTGATGCGGTGTATGGATGAGTTACATATGCAATACCCTTTTGCAGGTAGCCGTATGATGCGTGATTTGTTGAATCGTCAAGGACATCATATAGGACGACGTCATACACGTACTTTAATGAAGAAAATGGGCATTAATGCGTTATATTGCAAACCAAATTTAAGCCAGGCTAATCAAGCTCACCGCAAATATCCATATCTGCTCAAAGGATTGGCTATTCAGCGCAGTAATCAAGTGTGGTCTACGGATATAACGTATATCCCTATGGCAAAAGGCTTTGTTTATTTATGTGCTGTGATTGATTGGCATAGCCGCAAGGTACTTGCGCATAGAGTATCGATTAGTATGGAGGTTACATTTTGCATAGAAACATTAAATGAAGCTATTGAAAAATATGGTCGACCTGAAATATTTAATACAGACCAAGGCAGTCAGTTTACCAGTGATGCATTTATTGATGTATTGAAATCAAATGACATCCAAATCAGCATGGATGGTAAAGGTCGATGGGTTGATAATGTGATGGTTGAACGATTATGGCGGAGCGTTAAATATGAAGAGGTGTATCTCAAAGCCTACAGCAATGTTTTGGATGCGAAGAAGCAATTAAACGCATATTTTGAATTTTATAATTTGAAACGACCTCATTCGAGTCTGGACAAAATGACTCCAGATGAGTTTTACTATGACCAGCTACCACAACAAAATAAGGTAGCTTAACTAGAGCAGAGTATCACTTATAAATAAGCTTTTAGTTGTTCAAACATGTGGGACCACCTCTTACCTACATACAAATAATTAATTACGTATCAGGCGTCATGAGGTAAATGCTCTCCCTATGGACATCGTTTAGAAATGTCCATTAGGGTAGGCGTAGAGTGGATATTGGCTAATCTATCTGGAGTGTATTCATCTCAAATGGATACACAATTAAATCAATCTAATCTATAAGCAGTATTTGCTAAGGCACACTGCTTATGACAATAAGTATCTAGTAGATTAATTACATATATCTAATATTACTTATTACAATTGTATTTAAACCGAAAAGCCGATTGCACTTTACTTCGAGAATGCTCTACCAAAAAATGACGGTAATACGAGGACTTTTTAAAAGTTGTGATGTCCTGCGTTATGCAGCATTTAAATGGCTTCGTTGAGCTATTCTTCGGGTGACCCACACCCGTAAATTGCTAAGCTTCCAATTGAATGTACTTATTAATTTGATGTGTTGCTGGCTTAGGTTTGAGTTGGTCATATTGGTTCCTTATGTAGCAAGTTTTGTATGCTTGATTGCATAAGGGAAATTCTAGAAAAAAATTAAGCACCCTCTAAAAATCTGCGAAGAATTTATTTAAGCTACTGATATATATGTATTTAAAATCTTTAAAATATAGAAATTTCATTGTAATTATTACTCTTTTAAAAATTTATTAATTTTTTTTAAGAGCATGTCAGTGTAGAACTAACAGGCTCTAAATAAATTATGTGAGTGATCGGATTTTTATTGGGGTGGGAGGGGAATTCTAAAGTTTTCTACCTTTCTTTTCTATAAAAATGTTCAGCGCATCATATAGGCTTGGCTCGCTTTCCTTTAACCAAGATTTAGCGCTATTCAGTAACTTCATTCTCTGATCGTCGGTTCTAATTTTACTTTTTTGAGTTTCTAAGGCAGAAATCTTTTTCTGATAAAATACTCTTATTTCCTTATAACGTTCGATAGGGCGACCTGCAAAAGAAGTTAGGGGTTGATCACGGTTCTGAGCTTGTATGATTACAGTTTTTTTACCATATTCTTCAATTTCTTTGACTTCAGCTGTAGATAGATCATTTCGAGCTGCAAAAAGAAAATATTCAGCTTCTTCTTTTTTTCGTAAACAATGTTCTATTTCAGCATTGTATTCTTGAGTGAGGTATTCTGGAATTTTTGAGATAGCTTGCTGCTCAATGGCTCCTAGAACCGTATCCATACTTGAGTAAGTTTTTTGATTACTGGTAATAAAACGTTGAACAAGTGAGAGGTAAGTTTTTTTTACCCTCTGGGATTTTTTATGGCTGTTTCGGGCTAATTGAGATTGCCTAATCTGTTTATAGATATCTTCTGGTAGCGTGTAGATATAGAAAGAACAATCATAATGTTTGGAGTAGAGACGAAATGCTTCTTCAAAATGTTTCTCAGCTTGTTGTGCTGTTTTTTTGAATATTCTGGTTTTAGTTGATACCAAGTTTTTGAATTTACGAATTTCAGTCGCGATTTCGCCATAGTGTCGGGCAAGTCGGTCCTCTTCGGGAATGTAGATGTAAATTTCCGATTTACCTCGAAGTAATGGTGGGGGTAATCTCCATGCCTGTTGACGGAGAGCCTTTTGTTCTGGCGATTCTTTTAATAAGCCTTGATCAAGCTGTTCATAAAACCACTTTCGGTCATTATCCGTCATTTCTTCACTGATAGGTTCCATTTGTTCGGGTAAATAAGCTTTGTAGTGTTCGGCATAGGCTGATGGCAAACCATAGGGAAATTTATGTCTTTTAATAATATGTTCTTCAAGTTGGTCAATTAAGCCAATAAGTTTTTTGATGTTACTCGTAGATGTGGTTTCTTGTTTAGCCTTAGCATTTTTTTTAGCTGAAGTTGCCATGTAATCAAGTTCACTTATTCATTTTAAAAGAAGTGCATATATTATAAGTCGTAACTACTTATAATTTAAAAATGATTTAGCTTAACTTGAGAGTGAATTATGAGCATTTGTAGAGGGGTGTTAGGTGTTAAACTGCACTCCATTTATGTACCGACTTATGATGATTCTGTACCGACTTGCGATGTTTTGGGTGAAAAGTAGTCAAAATCAAAATGTAGCTTAGAGTTATAATTGTTGGACTAAACTTGTAGTACTGTGAAGCATTCTACTGGATTATAAATTTATTATGGACTGAATCAAGTGCTAGAAAATCACTCATTATTGGTTAGTTAATAGTATGTCTTTGTATTACTAAAAGGTCTCAATAGCGTTTCATTAATTGCAATGCAAGATTGTAGGCTACGGTTGTAGAAATTGACTCTGCTATAAAGAACTCTTGGGGTGGGGTGAAGTTTAAAGCCTGCTTTCGATAACGCGTCTGCTTTCCTGTCTGTTTGTCTTTAAAAATAAACTCATCCTGAGCATGAGAATATTCTTGTCCATACAGTGGACCACCAAGACACTTTAACCGAAACACTGAATCATCCTTAAATTTACCTAATGGTTAGTTTAAAGAATTAATCTAATGAAAAACAATAACAATCACTTTACGACTTAGTCGATAGATCATTGACACCTTAAATATTGCACATTATCCTTTGCTTGCTGGCCACATTGCCAGTCGGTTTTGACAGACCGTTTTATTGGGTTGCATCAGAGTTATTCCTTCTGAGGAATAATTTTGAGGGTACATCTCGTCTCCTCCCGTTGCGGTAGGACGGGAGAGGGACACTTTCGAGTGTGCTGGTGTCAATCCAATCCGGTCTGTCAACCCTTTCTCGTTCTGCCACCATAATTCTCTAATGCTTTGGCAGAACTCCCAATATAAAGGAGTTGGCTATGCATATTCTTTTTATAACGCCTGATTAGTTTTAATAGGATTTGATGAACTTCTAGTTTCTCAAGCTTTAGATCTTTTCGTCTAAAAATTTACTTAAAAAATTGTCATGTGAGCTACACCATGGCAAGGCTTCGTGTTGCCTAAAAAAGCCTAAGCTCCATGACGACGTCACTGGATAAAATGATGAAAAATAAAATTTTGATGGGTTTGGTAGGTGTCAGTATTTTGTTGGTTACTGGTTGTTCTTCTGATTTCGAAAAGGGTATGAAACAAAGCTGTAGGAATACGGGAGGAAGTCGCAGTTTCTGTTCCTGCTTCTACGACAGGATGGAAGAACATTATGGTGAAGAAAAGCTGGAGGCGATTGGCATGATGCAAGTCAGGATGCCAGAGGATTTCGAAGAGGTGTCTTTTAAGTCTGGTCAGCAATGTGCACATAAACTTTAGAGCTCGTATTCACATTAAATCTTAGTTTGTCTTTTGATCTCACCTGCTGCCATAGAGCAGTGGGTTGGATAGGCTTACCTAAAAAAATGAGGAATTTACAATGAAACATCCATTGATTGGCCTTTATTTCACCATTGTGATTGGTTATTGGCTGTATTTGATTTGGCAGTACCCTATTTATTCTGGTTCATATTCTTTGGGTCGGGCACTTGTTTGGCCTGCTGATTTTCTACGTTGGTTGTTTTAGTCGCTAAATTGGGGAAGTTGCCATGACAATCATATCGAGAGAATCACTCCAGAAAAGCCGTTGGATGTTGATGTTAAGAGCGAGTGACAATATTTATTTTGCACCCGCTATTCCTTATAAAAAATTGCAAGGGGCTATGAGTTATCTCCCTCAAGGAATTCATCCAGATGAAATCCTTATGCTAATTGACGATACGGTATTTGGCAGTGCTAAAGCTGGACTTTGTGTGACGGCGACAGGACTCTTTTATAAAGAAAGCTTTGGAGATGAAGCGGTTTATCTCTTTAAAAGTATTCATCATGTCGAGGCAGATATTGGCGTCATTAATCATGGCATCGTACTGAATCGTATAGAAACCCTGACCTTTACCCAACTGGATAAGGGCACAGTACGAACATTGGCTTCATTTCTAAATGAAGTTTGTCAGGGTGAAACAGAAACCGATCGGGCTCCACCACAGATTGATGCAGAACTGAAGGTAATTATTGATCTGTTTGCTTATTTCATCACATTCAATATGGGTAAGTGGAATCCTGAATCTAGTCATGCAATATCTAAACATTTTGTAAAGCTGAATGATGAAGCATCACAGCACTATATTAAAAGGTTACTGACTGAACATCCCAACTTTGAATATGAAGAATTATTACATCGCTTTGCAGAACTGAAAGATGTGCTGGCTTACAAGCTTCGTACGGAGATGATCGAACAACTGGTTTATGCCATGGCACTGGGTCAGGTTGAGCAGAATCAGGCGGATCTCTTCATGACCCATTTATGTCGTGTATCCAATGTTTCTAAAGCCGTATTTCCTGATCTGGTCAAAATTATCTATCAATGTCTGGCTGATGAAATGAATCAGTCTACTACTTCTACTTTCAACGGTGGACAACTTCAAGCGTGCAAACTTCTTGATATTCAGCCTAATTCACTGACTGAGCAGAACTTACAATCTGCTTACCGAAAAAAGATGGCTGAGTTCCATCCCGATAAATACCAGAACTTACCTGAATCTGTTCGTCAGTTGATTGAAAGTCAGGCACAGCAACTGAATGAAGCAAGAGCTTTATTAAAAAGCTATTTGGACAATAACTGAAAATAAAGAATTTTTACTTACATATTACCCCAGTGAAGGCAGCCCTAAAGCGCCGTATATCCTCTATTTCAAGGTAATGATATGAATATGATAAAGAACAGCACTAACTCAACTAAAAAGATACCACCGTTATATTGGTTGTTAACTGTAGTCATGATGGCGGTGTTAATTGCAGGCGGTATTTTATTTAATCAACATCAAAAACGACAAACTGAACTTCAGTTAGCACAACTCGCTTTAGAACAATCTAAGGTACAAAATCAATCTGCCACAACACAAGCAGCATCGGAACCCGTTGAATCAGGTTTCACTGGAATTGAAAGTATGGTGGAAAACCCGGAATCAGAATCTGCTCATTCACAAGCTGAAGATGAGGTTGTTGCGGGGGCAATAGCCGCGGTTGATCAGGCAAAAGCACAAGATACAAGTCTAGGTAATCTCAGTTCAGAAGTTGATGGTGAGTACCATGAAGGGAAAACCTTAAGTTCCAATGCTTCTCGCTATGGATTAAAGCCAATCAAATCTGCTCCAGCTGATTTAAAGTCAACCATCCCGAATATTGATCAAATGTTAGCGTCACATCTCATGAATGTATGGGGCCGCTCAAGTCCAGATCAGGTGAGTAAACGAGTTGAAGGATGGAGCCAGCAAGGTAATACCATGACCTATCGTACTGCATGGGACTCTGACCGTTACCAATGTACTTGGTATGTGGTGAGTTGGGATAAGAACAGCAATCAAGTCCTTCACGAAGGATACCAGCCATGCTTTGGTCACTAATTAAAGCTGGTCTGTAGCATTCGTTTAATTATTACTTTACTTAATCAGAGAAAATACCATGAACCCAATCAAACTTATCGCATGTGGAATTTTAAGTCTTTCACTCAGTTCTATTGCTTTTGCTAAAACTGAGCAGATTACACTTAAAGCCAATGTCTATTACGGCGAAGAATCGGTGGTTTTTCCAACTACTAAAGGCGAAGTCATTTTAAATAGCTACGCTATACCAGCTAAAGTCGTTCCACAAGTTAAACCTTTTAAGAAGGGGCAATGTTTAGAAATCAAATCAAAACATGGTTTCTTTAAAGACACTGGAGATGGTCAATATATTGAAAGTATCCAACCTTGTAGCAAGAAAGGTTTAGCGACTCCAAAAGTAACTCGTTAATTTGACTTAATCTAAAACGACATAAAGCTCAATCAAACCACAAGCATTTGCTTGTGGTTTTTTTTATGCCTTTTATTGAGAGGAGACGACTATGCATCAATGTCCTTACTGCCATTCGAGACATCTGAAATTACTACGGCAGTCAGAACAAAGCCATCAAGGTGTATTTGCAAAACTTTCATCATTCTCCCCCATGTCTCTGGCAGCAGCCTGTATGCAATTGTCAAAACGTAGTCCTATTCACCCACTAGTCGGTGGCTTTGTTGGTTTAGTTGTAGGGGGCATGTTTCTGCTCTACGTCCAGCATCAAGACAATACAGTGACCTTGCATTATCAGTGTGAGCAGTGTCTGCAACATTTTGAAATCCAGCAATCAAGCTTTTCTTAACTTCATCCCAAACTCTTAATCAAATTATTTAAATCACTTAATAGGAAAAACATCATGGCACATCAAGTTGAAACAATGGCTTTTGTAGGTCAAACCCCTTGGCATGGTTTGGGCAATCAACTCACTAGAAATCAACCTTTAGAAGTATGGGCACAACAAGCAGGGATGGATTGGCGAATTGAATCATCCAATGTCAGCTATATGACAAAAAATGAACGTGGACAAAACATCATCATGCCGTATGAAGATCAGAGAGTCCTTTATCGTTCAGATACTCATGCGCCGCTATCAGTGGTAAGTCAGCGTTATCAGGAGGTGCAACCGATGGAGATATTAAACTTCTATAAAGACCTGACAGAACAATCAGGCTTTGAACTGGAAACAGCAGGGGTATTGAAAGGTGGTCGTAAGTTCTGGGCACTGGCTACGACTGGACAATCAACAGCACTGAAAGGAAAGGATGTGAGTAATGGTTATATCCTTCTGGCAACAGCATGTGATGGGACATTAGCCACCACGGCGCAATTTACAAGTGTACGTGTGGTGTGTAATAACACCTTAGCGATTGCCTTACGTGGGCAGAATAGTAGTGCAGGTGTGGTGAAAGTTCCACACAGTACCAAGTTTGATGCTGAAAAGATTAAACAGCAATTGGGTATTTCGGTTCATGCATGGGACGAGCACATGTATGAAATGAAGCAGCTCAGCCAGCGTAAAGTCACCCAGCAGGAAGCAGCAGCTTACTTCGATGCAGTGTTCAATAATACAAACCTGAATATTGCTGAACAAGATGAAAGTATCATTCAGTTCTACCGTAATGTAGCTACGCCTAAACAAATCAACTCATCCAAAACCGACAATAAAACTGAGCCAAATGGACGTGCGATGTCTAAGGTCATGACCATGTTTAACGGGCATGGTCGTGGTGCCGAGTTAGCTTCAGCTAAAGATACGGCGTATGGACTGCTTTGTAGTATTACCGAGTTTGTTGATCATGAGCGACGTGCGATCTCAAAAGATCACCGATTAGATTCAGCATGGTTTGGGGTAGGAGCCAACCTTAAACAACGCGGGCTGGAACAGGCACTAAGAATGGTTGTATAAGTTATGATTATTTGTTTAAGTTTATTTATACATGAATTACAGAAAATCATGTAATTAATTTATAAAAACATGGGCAGATTATGGGGTAAGTAATTTTACCCCTATATTTTAAAAGATCTGAGACTCTACAGTCTTACACTACACTCTACTTACAATAGTAAAGCTTATGGAGTTAGAAAAAATATCAAGGATTGAACCAATGATGAAATCAAGCAGAATCAGATAATTTTTTTCATTTTACTTTTTTAAATTACTATATACCTATTTAATCAATTCCCACTACAGTTGTAATATATCCAGTCGTTAAAAGGATCATTAGGCCTAATGACATTTCAAATAAAATGGCATAGCCCAACTGTCTGGCAAATTTCGGGTCTTGTAAGCGAGGGGTAAAATACCATTTGTTGAAAGCAGCTAATAATAAAATGCTTAGAACAAATGCGATCTTAATAATAAAACCATGCCCATAAGGAGTATTTAGTAGAGTATTGAAATCTTTAATGAGTAACAGAGCAATACTAGCACCACAAGCGAGTAGTATTCCCACAACAAATGCTGCGATTCTCCCAAATAAGTGCATGCGATCTTTTAATGGAAGACCAGTAATTTTTTTACTTGTTTTCCATAAAGGAAAAAGTGATCCCATCCATAAGGACATTACAAGGACATGTATTGATAATAAGAATTGAGCGAAAAAGGGCAAGTTTGTGACATGGCCTAATTGTGAAAAACTAAAAACCATGGGGATAAGTAGGATGGTAAAAATTGTTCCTTCTACTTTGGAAACTTGGATAGTCCCTTTACTAAGCTTTACAATCATAAATAACAATAAAAGTGCAAAACTAACTGAGCGGATGATATGGATATGCCCAGTGGGAGTATTTATTAAGATATTAATGTAGTTACTGTCCCACATTCCTGAAAGACCTGTATTGGCAAAACTTCCTATAAGAACAAAGAAGCCTAAAGTGCTTGAAATAAAGCCTAATCCTGCACCAATAGTAATGTACTTTAGAAGAGTTTCCCTGATTTCTACATAACGTCCCAGTAGAAAATAGCTAAAGGCACCACCAACAACAAATGCTATTCCTAAATATAAAACGACTTTAATCAGCCACGTTGCATATATCCAAGTTTCAGGATTCATATTTTTCCTCCCTGCGATAGCAATATGCCAGCAAGCTGCTGGCATATAGACTATTGATGCTCTATAGTTATTTCGCTGATTTAATAGTGAAGCTATATTCGCCATTCATGTTATGGCCATCAGTACCCATTGTGGTCCAAACCACTGTGTATTTACCTTTCTTAAGTTTAGGTACTGCTACTTCAAATGATTTTTTTAAATCATGAGTTATCTGATAAGTTAAAGGGATGTCTTTACGTTGAGCATCAAGTAATTTGACATTCATTAACATGACTTCTTCACCAAAATTTAAAGTTATATTTTTTGGCTGACTTGCTACAGATGCATTAATAGCTGGAGTGGCACTTTCAAGTTTGACATGAGCAAATGCGCTTGAAGCAGCTACAACCATAGTCGCACCTACTAGTACATTACGTAGAGCTGACACTTTATTTTGGAAAATTTTCATTTCATCACCTTTTAAAAATTAGTACGTGCTAAGTAATGACCCAGTGAAATTCCTAAATTGATCGAGTTGGTCATCACTCTTTGTATGCTTATTATTTAAGAAAGAGAGCAACGTCTTGATGACTCCAAAATTACATTTTTGTCATTTTTAGAATTAAAAACTCACAAGTGTTACACTGACTTTATCAAGAATAATGTTCATTAAATACTCAAATAATCAGAAATGTATTTCTGCACGAAGGTAATTAATTTTTTAAAATCAAATATGAAGGAGGTTTCTATATGGACCATCATCATGAAAAGAAAACTATAAATAACGTACTAAAGGATCCTGTCTGCGGCATGGCTGTAACAGAAGAATCTAAATTTCATGAACAAGTTGGCAATAAGACTTTTTACTTTTGTAGTGAAAAATGTCAGATAAAATTTAAGCATGATCCTACTTTTTACATTGCTAAAGAAGATAGATCTGTTTCCGAAAATGTCTCCCTAAATAAGATGGATACACACTCAGATAGTGTAAATACCTCATCAATTTATACTTGCCCAATGCATCCGGAGATCCGACAAAATCATCCTGGTAACTGTCCGATTTGCGGTATGTCACTAGAACCATTACTTCCCAATCTAGATGAAGCCGATGATAATCCTGAACTTAAAGATTTCAAAAGAAGATTTTGGTACACCTTACCGTTAACCCTCATTATCATATTTTTGGCGATGTTTGGTCATCAGTTGAACTGGTTTGAGATGAAGGTACAAAGCTGGATTGAACTTGTTCTTACTTTACCTATCGTCTTTTGGGCAGGTTGGCCATTTTTTGTTAGATGTTGGCATTCAATTTTAAATCGTAGTCCGAATATGTGGACTTTAATTGGAATTGGGACTGGAGCTGCATTTATTTATAGTGTCGTTGGAACCCTAGCCCCACAAGTTTTCCCAGCGTCTTTCATCTCTATGGGGCGTGTTGCTGTATATTTTGAGGCAACAGCCGCAATTATTTCACTGACCTTATTAGGTCAAGTTCTTGAGTTAAAGGCACGTTCGCAAACTTCGTCAGCAATAAAATCTTTACTTGGGTTGGCACCGAAAACCGCAAGAAAAATTAATGAAGATGGCACAGAGGAAGATATCCCACTTTCCCATGTACATGTTGGAGATTTACTGAGAGTACGACCAGGTGAGAAGGTCCCCGTTGATGGAATAATTACAGAAGGTTCAAGTTCTATTGATGAATCAATGTTAACGGGAGAGCCAGTTCCAGTAACAAAACGTATAGGTGACCAAGTAATCGGTGCGACAATGAATATGAACGGTTCATTAGTGATACGTTCGGAAAAGGTCGGTTCTTCAACAGTACTTTCACAGATAGTTCAAATGGTAGCGCAAGCTCAGCGTTCTAAAGCCCCTATGCAAAGAATGGCAGATCAGGTAGCTGGCTGGTTTGTACTGGTGGTGATCGGTATATCTATCCTTACCTTTTTTGGGTGGGGAATATTTGGACCAGAACCGAGTTGGGTATACGGACTAATCAATGCTGTCGCAGTTTTAATTATTGCTTGTCCGTGTGCTTTAGGATTAGCCACACCAATGTCAATCATGGTGGCAACGGGTCGTGGTGCATCCAATGGCGTACTCTTCCGTGATGCTGCAGCAATAGAAAATTTACGTAAGATTGATACATTAATTATTGATAAAACAGGGACCTTAACAGAAGGTCGCCCCTCATTTGATAAGGTCATTGCTTTATCTGGATATGAAGAAAATGAAGTTCTCAGATTAGCTGCCAGCTTGGATCAAGGTAGTGAACATCCATTAGCGGATGCAATTGTACAGGCTGCCCGTGAAAGAAATCTTGTACTAACAACACCAACATCTTTTGAGTCAGGTTCTGGAATTGGTGTTAAGGGTGAGTTAGATGGACAACAATTATCATTAGGCAATACAGCTTTAATGGAACAACTCGGCATATCAGTTGATACATATATCCCTCAAGCTGAGCAATTAAGAGCAGAAGGCGCAAGTGTTATGCATTTGGCTGTTGATGGGACGCTCGTAGGACTATTGGCTGTTTCAGATCCAATCAAAGTCAGTACACCTGAAGCTGTGCATGCTCTGAAGAATTCTGGATTAAGAATTATAATGGCCACAGGAGATGGTTTAACTACTGCAAAATCAGTTGGAGCTAAATTAGGTATTGATGAAGTTTACGGAGAAGTTAAACCAGCAGATAAACTGGAACTGGTTAATAAATTACAAAAAGAAGGAAGAATGGTTGCAATGGCAGGTGACGGTATCAATGATGCCCCAGCTTTAGCTCAAGCGGATATTGGTATTGCAATGGGGACTGGAACAGATGTGGCTATGAATAGTGCTCAAGTCACTTTAGTCAAAGGTGATTTACGAGGTATAGAGATCGCTCGCTCCCTGTCAGAGGCCACTATTAAAAATATGAAGCAAAACCTGATGTTTGCATTCCTTTATAATGCATTAGGCATCCCTTTAGCCGCGGGTATTTTATATCCATTTACTGGTTGGCTACTTTCTCCTATGATCGCAGCTTTAGCAATGAGCCTAAGTTCAGCATCGGTTATTGGTAATGCTTTAAGGCTACGTAGTTAAGAAAGGATCATTTTCTGACTACTCATAATTTTTTAGATACTGGAAATGAGTAGTCAGTTGTCTTTTATTTACAAAAATTAGTTTTTAAAAGTTATTTTAAAAACTATCCGACCGTTGTTATAGTCTGCTTGAATCGTTGCGCCATGTACATCAAGAATTGACTTGGTAATTGCTAGACCTAAACCTGTGCCTTCCTCAACTCTTTGTCTGGATGCATCCGTACGGTAAAAACGGTCAAATAATCGATTCAGCTGTTCAGATGTTATTGGTGAGCTTTCATTTTCGATTGTGAATATAGTGGTATCAATATTTTGTCGGCAATTAATCTTAATTATTGAATCAGGTTTACCATATTTGATCGCATTTGATAGTAAATTACTCAGTGCACGACGTAACATTGAGGGATCGCCTTTTACGTATCCTTGTCCACTTTGTTCTAGGGACATTCCCTTTTCAGCAGCGATAGCATCATAGAAGTCAAATAAAGCAGAAATCTCTTTTACTAGGCTGACCTGTTGTAGGTTTGGTAAGTGTAGGCCATGCTCTGCCTTTGCAAGAAATAACATATCTGAAACCATTCGAGCCAAACGTTCAAACTCTTCCAGATTAGAAAAGAGGACTTCCTGATAAGTATTAATATCCCGACTACGAGATAAACATACTTGAGTTTGAGTCATTAAATTATTAATAGGTGTTCTAATTTCATGGGCCAGATCAGATGAAAAATCTGAGAGTTTTTCTACAGCCGTTTCTAGCCGATCTAACATATCGTTAAAGGCTATGGCTAATGATTTTAGTTCAGTGCGTGTATTATCGACCGCTAATCGTTCAGATAGATGCTGAGCTGAAATGCCTTCTGCAACTTTTGCCATTTTCTGAACTGGACGTAAGCCCCTCCATGCGGCAAACCAACCTAAAAACATTAAACAAATTGTGCCCACAACTCCGATATATAACAATTGTCGTCTAAAGTCGTTTAAAAAATGTTGATGTTCGGAGGTATCGATTCCAACAATAATTTGAGCAGTTGGAACACTCATATTTTTATCAAACGATTTTTTATAAACTAAGCCACGGTATGTTTTATTTTGAATTTCCCACTCTATCCAAGGGATATGTTTAGACTTTACTAATGTTTGAGCCTTTATAACGGCAGGTGCTGAACTAAAAATGATTTGGCCAGTTGGGCGTTCAATCTGGACAATTAGATCATGATGACCAACTAAAGCATCTTTTAAATATATCTTTAGTTCATCGGTGTTTTTCGGATTCTGTTCCAGTAAATTTTCTAAAAGCTGAATTTTCCCTTCTAGCTGAGTGCGGTCCTGAGTTTCAAAATGATGCATAACAAGCTGATGAATGACCAGCCCCATAATCATTAAGATAATAATGGTAGATAATGAAAAAATGATCGCAATACGGAAACTGATCGCATTAAACAGTTTATGAGTCATCTTCTACCTCTAAGACATACCCCATTCCGCGGATGTTTTGGATCAACTTAGGACTGAAATTACTATCTATTTTATTTCTTAGACGTTTAATAGCGACTTCTACAACATTGGTATCACTATCAAAATTCATATCCCATATTTGAGAAGCAATAAGAGCACGAGGTAGAATCTCTCCACGTCTACGCATAAATAATTCCATCAATGCGAACTCTTTAGCTGTAAGGTCAATTCTTTGTCCAGCACGTGTGACGCGACGTTTACGAAGATCAAGTTCAAGATCAGCAATTGTAATAATATTGCTATCTTCCTTTTGTTGACCGCGACGAAGTAAGGTTTTAATTCGGGCAAGAAGTTCTGCAAAAGCAAAAGGCTTAACGAGATAATCATCAGCTCCTAGTTCCAGGCCTTTAACTCTATCTTCAATTTGATCACGAGCTGAGAGAAAAAGGATAGGCATAGTTTTGCCACTTTTGCGAATATCATTAATGATATTCCAGCCATCTAACTTCGGTAACATTACATCTAGTATAATTAGATCGTATTCTTCTGAAAGAGCTTGATGTTTACCTGATAAGCCATCTGTAACCCAGTCTGTAATATATCCTGCTTCAGAAAGACCTTGCTTTAGATAATCACCAGTTTTTTGTTCATCTTCAACTAGTAAGATTCTCATTTATTAAGCCCCGTATCGCATATTAAGACCATAATAACGTTATAAATACAGGATGCGATGTAGATTACAAAAATGTCATTTTCAAGTCACATAGATGTCCGGTTCCAACCTATAAGTTAGTTATATAAAATTTATTTTTGGAGCAATCAATGAAAACTCTATTCCGTCGTGGCTTAACTGCTTTTATGTGTGTTGGGACTTTAATTGCTGGAAGCCAATCTTGGGCTGCTGATGCTCAACAGAAAAATACTTTAAGTACAGAAGTTAAAGTAAATTCAAAAGCGCAAGAGAAATGCAAAAAACCTTGTGATATGAAAGAAGATAAGGAAAATCAACAGAATCATAGTCAGCATGATCACAGCCAAATGTCTGATATGTCCCAAATGGACCATTCTAAGATGATGAATATGGACCATTCTAAGATGATGAATATGGATCATTCTAAAATGGGTGAGATGGACCATTCTCAAATGAATATGCCAAATAAATAATTAATACGCGAAATAAGATATTGAGGGAAAAGTATTTTATCCACCTGCTTAGCCCTCAATTAACTATAGATAGGTGAAAATAAATGTCTAGAAAATTAAGTCATGTCCTTTTAATAGGAGTCGGATTGTTTTCGTCGACTTGGGTTATGGCAGCGGTTAAAGAATATGATTTAACAATTGCTGAACAGACGGTGAATATTACAGGAAAGCCTCTAAAACGAATTACTGTAAATGGTAAGTTTGTTGCGCCTCTTCTTGAGTTTGAGGAAGGCGATGATGCCGTTATTCGTGTACACAACAAGTTGAAAAACCAAGATTCTTCAATTCATTGGCATGGTTTAATTTTACCTGGCATCATGGATGGAGTACCTGGGTTCAACCAGTTTGATGGTATTGCACCAAATAAAACCTATGAATATAAATTCAAGGTTCGTCAGAATGGAACCTATTGGTATCACTCGCATAGTAAAGGTCAAGAGCAAGATGGTCTGTATGGCCCTTTAGTCATTTATCCCAAAAATAAAGTACCTTTAACGGCCGGAGAAAAAGCTGATAGAGATTACGTAGTCTTACTCTCTGATTTTCACAACTCTACTAGTGGTCAGATTATGAGTAATCTCAAGAAAGAAGCTGATTACTACCAGAATCGAAGAGAAACAGTTTTTGATGTTTTTAGGCAGATTAAAAGAGACGGTTTAAAGGCAACATGGAAAGATCGTTCCATGTGGAATCAGATGCGAATGCTTAAGACAGATATGTCTGATGTAACAAACTATACGTTTTTAATGAATGGTAAGACTCCAGAACAAAATTGGACTGGAAATTTTAAAGCTGGAGAAAAAGTACGTCTTCGGTTTATTAATGCCTCGGCAATGTCTTTGTTCGATGTAAGAATTCCTAATCTGAAAATGACAGTAGTCAGCGCAGATGGACAACCAGTAAAACCCGTGCCAGTGGATGAATTCCGGATAGGAACAGCTGAGACTTATGATGTTATTGTAGAACCGAAACAAGCAAATTATCAGATTGAAGCTGAATCTATTGATCGAAGTGGTTTTTCTATTGGTACATTACATGATGAAAATACTTCACTTGTAAAAAGTACTACGATGCCGACACCTCGTCCCCGTGCTTTACTGACGATGGAAGATATGGGAATGGACCATGATATGTCTTCAATGAAAGGTATGGATCATGATATGTCTTCAATGAAAGGAATGGATCATGATATGTCTTCAATGAAAGGAATGGATCATGATATGTCTTCAATGAAAGGTATGGATCATGATATGTCTTCAATGAAAGGAATGGATCATGATATGTCTTCAATGAAAGGTATGGATCATGATATGTCTTCAATGAAAGGTATGGATCATGATATGTCTTCAATGAAAGGAATGGACCATGATATGTCTTCAATGAAAGGTATGGATCATGATATGTCTTCAATGAAAGGTATGGATCATGATATGTCTTCAATGAAAGGTATGGATCATGATATGTCTTCAATGAAAGGTATGGATCATGATATGCCTTCAAAAACAGTAAGCTCTTCTGGATCTGATCAAGTGGTTTACGGATGGGCGAATGCATCAACACCAGCTGGTCTAAAAGCACTTCAATATAGTGATTTACAATCTTTAACCCCCCAAAAAGATACCCGTGCTCCAGAACGTGAAATTGAAATCCGCTTAGGTGGAAATATGGAGCGCTATATTTGGACAATTAATGGTAAGAAGTTTAATGAAACTGAACCATTTAAAGTGAAATATGGTGAGCGTATACGCTTGAAATTTGTTAACGATAGTATGATGGCTCATCCAATGCATTTACATGGCATGTTTATGCAACTGGAAAATGGCCAAGATCCTAGCAATATGCCGAATAAACATACAGTAATTGTTCCACCAGGTAAAACAGTTACAACTTTATTAACGGCTGATGAGTTAGGTGAATGGGCTATCCATTGCCATTTGCTCTATCACATGTCTGCTGGAATGATGAATAAACTTATTGTGGCAAATGTCGATAGTAATAGTACTGATTCGAAAGATGTTGTTGCTCAACCTAATACTAATGATAAGGGGGTAAATCAACATGCGCACCACTAAAAAAATATATTCTAAGACATTTTTATCTATAGCTTTAATTGGATTATCAGGTGTAGCTTTTGCAAATGATACTGCTGTTCAAAGCATGGATAGTAGTACTAAATCCTCTCAGTCCGAGAGTATGAAAATGCTGTTAAAAGAGCCTGGTGGATTAGGTTATGTTGATCGTAATACTTACCAAAATTCAACTTCTGGTAATGATGGAGATAATGGTATAGGCCTGGAAGCCGAAACTTCTAATAACCGAAATCATGATAAACATCTGAAAGAACATGGTGGACAAGTTTTCCAAATGACTAAGTTTGAGAATGAGTGGACTGTGGATGAAGATGGCAAAGGTGCTTTAGGATCGAAAATTGAAACATTGATAGGTACAGATGAAAATCGCCTATTTATTGAAGCAAATTTGGATAAAGCAGAAAGTCATGATCCAAAATATGATGTATCTGCGCTTTATAGCCGTAATGTAGCACCCTTTTGGGATGTACAGGCTGGGGTGAGATACAGTGAAGATAAAAATAACAGCAACAGCGATCGGGTTGATGGTGTTGTTGGCGTGTTGGGATTAGCTCCATATTTCTTTGAAACCCAAGCTTATTTGTACGGTGGTGAGAATAATTTTTGGGGGGCAAGCTTAGAAGTCGAGCGTGATTTCCTGTTAACCCAGAAATTGATCACACAACCTTATCTTGAAGTAGATGCTGTATTTAGCGATGATTCTAACTATGCTGCAAAATCAGGTTTGTCTGAACTAAAAACCGGTATTAAAACCCGATATGAAGTCACTAAAAGAGTCAGACCTTTTGTGGATGTTGCTTACCAATATGAAAAAGGACAAAAAGCAACTAACGTGCAAGAAGCAACTGAGTCCGAAAAAGGATGGAAATATGGTGCAGGCATCGAATTGGTATTTTAAAATACTATAACTTGAAATCATGAATAGTAGTTTCGGCTACTATTCATGAAATTGTTGCTATTACGATTCAATTCTGTAAAACTAAAAAAGCTTAAAATTTGGTCTATGTCTATGCAGTGGTTAAAAACATGCCTATCGCTGTTTTTATCGTTTGCTATCCTGTTAGTAGGATCGGCTGCTGTTGCCTCGTCTGTACATAAACGATGTTTAATGCCATCTGAACAGATGCAATCCATGCAAATGGAAGAGTCGAAAAATCAGAATATGATGCATACTGATTGTATGAAAGGAGAAGCAAAGTCCAAAAAAACTCTGCATGATCCATCCTGTCTGTCTGAACAAGATTGCATTATGTCTTTTACCAAGCTTGTATATGCTAATGACGTTCAGGGTATTTTGCACTCAATGGTTTCCTTTCCTATAGAGCGCTCAGCTTTTTACTCTTTAGATCAAAATCTTCCTTCTCCATACCCTTCGGGTTTATGGAAGCCTCCACGCTCTAACTAATTTGATAGTCCTCTATCATTCATAGAATTTTCTATGAATGTTCTGCGCGTGCGCGTAAACATTTTAGAGCAAAAAATATGAATATTTATAAAGAAAAGCAATCTCATCGTAAGAGATGGCCAATAGCTACTATCTGTTTCTGTCTGGTCTATGGTCAGGCTTATGCTGAGCCATTAACTTTGAATACAGCTATGAAGCTTGCTGAGCAATATGCACCTACCCTAAGAGCAAATAGTGCAAGGATTGAAGGGGCTGAAAATATGGTTTCAGCTTCAGGTATTTTACCCAACCCTAAATTATTTGTAGGTTTAGATAATTACCCTGTATCCGGCGATGCCGCATGGTCAGTCACACGCGAAGGTATGACTATGCAAAAAATTGGCGTGATGCAAGATTTTCCAAATCGTGCCAAAAGACAAGCTGAGGTCGATTTAGCAAAAGCTGAACTAGGTTCGGCCAATGCTCAAACTGAGATTCTGCGTATTGAGGTACGTCAGAAAGTCGCATCTGCTTGGCTTAAGCGCTTTTATCTTGAACGTAAATTAGCACTATATGATGAACTGTTTTCAGAGAATCGATTACTTTCTCAAATTACTCAAACACAGGTCATCTCTGGTCGTACAATCATTGCCGATGCACTTGATCCAAGACAAGAAGCCACGGTATTGCTTGACCAGAAGGATGATTTACTTCGTGATTTAAATAAAGCCAAGTTAGAGTTGCATCGGTTAGTCAGTGCAGAACCTACTGAAAATCTCTCTCAAATTGAAACCTTACCTGACCAAGCACCATCTATCTACCTTGATACATCAAAGCTATATCATCATTTGCATCAACATCCTGAATTAAAAGCATTTCAGGCAGAAAAGCAAACTGCTGAAGCAAAACTGAAGCAAGCTCAGGCTTTACAGAAACCAGATTGGGGTATTGAACTTGCTTATCAGCATCGAGCACCCGAATTTGGCGATATGATCGGGGTGCAACTAACAACAGAGCTTCCTGTCTTTTCAAAAAGACGTAGTAGTCCACTCATTCAGGCAGCTTTAGCCGAACAAAACAGGATTACCGCCGATCAAGAAGTCCAATACCGTGACCATCTCACTATGCTAGATGATGGGTTATCCGATCTTGATGCACTTGATCAGCAAATTAGACGTGCGATGCAAACAAGTATTCCACTCGCTAAACAAAAAGTGGGTTTACAGTTGGCAAGCTATCAAGCAGGTAAAAGTAATTTGTCTAATGTTATTGCTGCTCGACAAGCTCTTTTAGAACAGCGTTTGCGTCTCATTGATCTCCAACAGCAACAGGCTGTGACTAAAGCCCAACTTTATTATGCCTTTGAAGAACCGACCTTAAACCATGTTGAGGGGCAGCCATAATGTTAAGAAATAAATTAGCAGTTACTGTCATGGGCGTTGCGGTAATTAGTCTGGCTGCGGGTGGTGGTGCTGGATACTGGATTGCACATCAGAAATACAATCCTCAATCAGGTCCGCAACAGGCTGCCAAAGTGTTGTATTGGTACGACCCAATGAAGCCTGAACAGCATTTTGATAAACCGGGGAAATCGCCATTTATGGACATGCAACTGGTTCCTAAATATGCAGATGAAAATACTACGATGACTGAAGACAGTTATCCTGCGGTTAAGATTGATCCATCCCTCCAACAAAATTTAGCAATTCGTTATGCTTCAGTCGAACAAGCTGTGATGGGAAATACTTTGTTAACCAATGGTATATTGCAGACCAATGAACGACAGGTAGCTATTTTACAAACAAGAGCAAGTGGTTTCGTCCAACGAGTGTACGGACATGCTGTTGGGGATATGGTGACGCAAGGCAGTCCCATAGCTGATATTTCAATACCTGAATGGACAGGAGAACAAACTGAATTTCTAGCTGTACTCCGAACAAGAGATCGTTCTCTTATTCAGGCAAGCCGACAACGTTTACAGCTTTTAGGAATCCCACAAAATGTGATTAATCAAGTCGAGCGGACACATCGAGTGCAATCCAATATGACTTTAAGTGCACCTGTAAGTGGATTTATTGATTCGTTAGAAGTCCGCAATGGAATGGCTTTAGCTATGGGGCAAACGCTTGTCACCATCAAGGGGATAAGCCCAATCTGGTTAGAAGCATCTGTTCCAGAAGCACAAATTGCCGGGATAAAACGGGGAATGAAAGTTGAAGCTACTTTTGTTGCATATTCTCAAATAGTGTCCGGTAAAGTCATTGATATTTTACCAACTTTGGATAGCACGAGTAGAACCATAAAAGTTCGTATTGAGTTGCCCAATAGAGAGGGATTGCTCAAGCCGGGAATGTTTGCTTCCGTTAAATTCTCCAACAACCCACAAAGCAATTTAGTTATACCAGAGCAAGCTGTTATACGTACAGGTACTCGGAACGTTGTCATTGTGGGACATGAGCAAGGGCGTTTTGAACCTGTTGTAGTACAGTTAGGTCAAAGTGATGGCAATAAAATTGCAATTCTAAAAGGGTTGAAAGCTGGTCAGAAGGTGGTAATTTCAGGGCAATTCCTGATTGATTCTGAAGCAAATTTACAAGGTGTATTGGATAAGCTGAACACTGGACAATCGAAGACTTCATCTCAAGTGGTTAAGACATCAATATATCAAGGCATTGGTAAAGTTGAAAAAGTCACAGCTCAAGACATTACCATTTCACATCAGGCGATTCCTGAGTTGGGTTGGGGGGCTATGACTATGAGCTTTAAACAACCAGTGCAACCATTTACCCAAATTCAGCAAGGCGATCAGGTCCGTTTTAGTTTTACACATGCTAGAGATACTTACGTTATTTCTGACATTTCCAAGATGTCTATGACATCTATGAAGAACTAAACGGGAGGACGATTATGATTGCCCGTATTATTCGTTTTTCAATTGCAAATCGTGTATTTGTCCTGTTGGCCGCTTTAATTCTGGCTGCTTGGGGAACTTGGGCCGTAAAGAATACTCCGGTCGATGCATTACCAGATTTGTCTGATGTACAAGTAATTATTCGAACTAATTTTTCTGGTCAGGCACCACAAATTGTTGAAAATCAGGTGACCTACCCTTTAACAACAACCATGTTATCGGTGCCCGGTGTTAAAACTGTTCGCGGTTATTCTTTTTTTGGTGACTCATTTGTTTATGTCATCTTTGATGAACATACTGACCTTTACTGGGCCCGTTCTCGTGTATTGGAGTATCTAAATCAAATTCAAGGGAAAATGCCTGCAAATGCGAAATCTTCATTGGGACCAGATGCCACTGGCGTTGGTTGGGTTTATGAATATGCATTAGTAGACCCAACAGGACAGCATGATCTTTCGGAGCTGAGAAGCATACAAGACTGGTTTTTAAAGTATGAACTGAAGACATTACCTAACGTGGCTGAAGTTGCCACAATTGGGGGAATGGTTAAGCAATATCAGGTTGTCTTAGACCCAAGCAAGATGGCTACTTTAGGTGTCACACAAAACAATGTCATTGAGGCGATTCAAAAAGCTAATCAGGAAACTGGTGGTTCAGTTCTGGAAATGGCTGAAACGGAATATATGGTGCGGGCTTCTGGTTATTTAAAAACTTTAGATGATTTTCGCCAAATTCCTTTACGAACAAATAGTTTCGGTGTTCCTGTTTCTTTAGGTGATGTTGCAACTATTCAACTTGGTCCAGAAATGCGTCGTGGCATCAGTGAATTGAATGGGCAAGGTGAAACGGTTGGGGGTGTCGTGATTTTACGAGCAGGTAAAAATGCACGTGAAACGATTACTGCTGTGAAAGCGAAGCTAGCTGAATTACAACAAAGTCTACCGAAAGGTGTACAAGTTGTTCCTGTATATGATCGCAGTCAATTGATTGATAGAGCAGTAGAAAATCTCAGCCATAAATTAATTGAAGAGTTTATTGTGGTGGCTTTAGTCTGTGGACTATTCCTCTGGCATTTACGTTCAGCAATGGTGGCTATTGTTTCTTTGCCGCTTGGGATTTTATCTGCTTTCTTGGTGATGCATTATCAAGGGCTAAATGCCAATATCATGTCGTTGGGTGGTATTGCTATCGCGATTGGCGCTATGGTCGATGCCGCAATTGTAATGGTTGAAAATGCACATAAGCATATCGAAACTTGGCAACACGAACATCCTGAGCAAGTCTTGGAAGCACAAGTCCGTTGGAACATCATTACACGTTCTGCCAGTGAGGTCGGGCCAACTTTATTTTTCTGTCTACTCATCATTACCTTATCCTTCATTCCTATTTTTACTTTACAGGCACAAGAAGGTCGCTTGTTCTCACCACTGGCATTTACTAAAACCTATGCAATGGCAGCAGCAGCAGGTTTATCCATTACCTTGATTCCCGTTTTAATGGGTTATTGGATTCGAGGGAAATTACCTTCTGAACAGCGTAATCCACTGAACCGTTTTCTGATCAAAATATACAGCCCTATGTTGGATAAGGTTTTAGCTCATCCAAAGACAATTTTACTTGGTGCATTGCTAATTTTCCTTATTAGTCTTTTCCCTTTAACACGGTTAGGTGGGGAGTTTCTACCCAATATGGATGAAGGTGATTTACTGTATATGCCTTCAGCTTTACCGGGATTGTCCGCAGCAAAAGCTTCTGAGCTACTCCAACAGACTGATCGAATGATTAAAACCGTTCCTGAAGTTGCAACAGTATTCGGTAAAGCTGGTCGCGCAGAGTCAGCCACAGATTCTGCACCATTAGAAATGTTTGAAACCACGATTCAGTTCAAACCACGGTCTGAATGGCGTTCAGGTATGACACCTGACAAATTGATAAAAGAACTAGATAAGGCAGTCCAAGTACCGGGTTTAACAAACATTTGGGTGCCACCTATCCGTAACCGGATTGATATGTTGGCAACTGGGGTGAAAAGTCCAATCGGGATTAAGGTTTCAGCAAATGATCTGCAAGATATTGATCGGGTAGCACAGCAAATTGAACAAGTGGCTAAACAGGTGCCCGGTGTTAGTTCAGCTTTAGCTGAACGGCTCACAGGTGGTCGATATGTTGATGTTGATATTAACCGTATGCAGGCTGCGCGATATGGTCTCAATATTAAAGATGTACAGCAAATCGTCTCATCAGCGATTGGCGGGGAAAATATTGGTGAAACTGTTGAAGGCTTGGCACGGTATCCCATTAATGTACGTTACCCACGAGAGATTCGAGATTCACTGGAAGCCTTAAGAAATTTACCGATTCTAACTGAATCTGGTCAACAAATAGTCTTGAGTAGTGTTGCTAATATTCAAATTACAGATGGGCCGCCAATGCTTAAAAGTGAGAATGCCCGTCCAAGTGGTTGGATCTATGTCGATGTACAAGGACGTGACTTAGCTTCGGTTGTACAAGATTTGAAGCAGGCCATAGACCAAAAAGTAAAACGTTCTTCTGCCATGAGCATTAGCTATTCAGGACAGTTTGAGTTCATGGAGCGTGCGAATGCTCGCTTAAAAGTTGTTATTCCAATTACTTTGATGATCATTTTTCTATTGCTCTATTTGATTTTTAGGCAAGTACAAGATGCTGTTCTGATTATGGCAACACTACCTTTTGCCTTGATTGGTGGTATTTGGGCTATGTACTTGAGTGATTATCACTTTTCGGTTGCGATTGCTGTTGGTTTTATTGCACTTGCTGGTGTTGCCGCAGAGTTTGGTGTAGTCATGTTGTTCTATTTAAAGCAAGCAATTGAGCATGCACAGCAAAGCCTATCTTCTTCAACGGCATCCTTAACAGAGCAACAACTCAATAAGGCAATTCATACAGGAGCCGTGCTACGTGTTCGCCCTAAAGCAATGACAGTCGCTGTCATTTTGGCGGGGTTAATCCCTATTCTGTTGGGGACTGGAACAGGTTCTGAATTAATGAGTCGTATTGCTTTACCTATGGTTGGGGGGATGATTTCAGCCCCTCTCTTATCTATGTTTGTTATCCCTGCGGCATATCAGCTTTTAATCAAAAGAAAACTATCAAAGAATTGATAGTTTTATTATTTCGTCAAAAGAGGTTTTATTATGTTGAAATTTATGAAAATTGTGGCTCTTGTTGCAACTGTTGCTGCGTTAAGTGCATGTAGCAAAAATGAGGCATCAGAGCAAAAGAAAGCGGAAGCACCGATGGAGCAGATGAGTAAAGAGTCATCTACAGTTGCAACAGCTCAAGCTGTTGGTGTGATTACTGCTATTGATACGAAAGAAAATATTCTAACACTCGACCATGAAGCAATTCCTGCAATTAAATGGCCTGCAATGACCATGGGCTTTAAAGTTGCAGATCCAGCATTATTGAATGGTTTAACTGTAGGGGAAAAGGTTGACTTCGAATTAAAAATAGAGGGTGAGAGTCAGATTATTGTTGCTGTGAAAAAAAGCTCATAATCAGTTTGATACTTAAAAGAAAAATGGATGCGAAGGCATCCATTTTTCTTTATGAAATATTCTTATTTTGATTAAAGTCTACTAATAAGCTGATATGTAATGAAGGCAAAGAAATACGCAAGCCCAAATAAGTAAGTCGCCATAATAACAGGCTGTTTCCAGCTACCAGTTTCACGACGAATGGTCGCTAATGTTGCAAGACAATGTGGTGCGAAAATGTACCAAACTAATAATGACATCCCTGTAGCTAGCCCCCAACCATCAGGACCAGAGATTTGACTCAACAATGTTTGAGTTACAGTATCTTCATCTCCAGACATAGCATAAATTACACCTAAAGCAGCAATGACAACTTCCCTTGCAGCCATAGCAGGAATTAATGCGATACAGATTTCCCAAGTAAAGCCAATAGGTGCAAATATAGGCTGAATAATGTGTCCAAGTTGTCCAGCTAAACTATAGTTGATAGCAGGCATCGTGGCATGCTCAGGTGGTTGAGGGAACGTAACCAACACCCAAAGCAATATAGATAATGCTACGATAATACCACCAACTCTTTTTAGAAAGATCGTAGCTCGATCATAAAGTCCTAATGCAACGTTTCGAATATCTGGCAATCGATAAGTAGGCAACTCAAAGATAAAAATACTTTCTGTTTTATCTTTTCTAACTAGTTTCAAAAATAAAGAAACACATAATGCTGAAACAATTCCAGCCATATATAGTCCAAAAAGAACTAAACCTTGTAGGCTCAACCAACCATAAACTAATTTGTTTGGAATGAATGCCGCAATTAGCAAAGCATAAACAGGTAATCTTGCAGAACAAGTCATTAATGGCGCAATCATAATGGTTGCTAGACGATCTCTTTCCGAACTAATGCTTCGTGTTGCCATGACACCAGGAATAGCACAGGCAAAACTAGACAATAGTGGAATAAAGGAACGTCCACTTAAACCAGCTTTGGACATTAATTTATCCAAAAGGAATGCTGCTCGTGGCAAATAACCTGATTCTTCTAAAATTAAAATAAAGAAGAATAAGATAAGGATCTGCGGCATATAAGCCAAAACACTACCCGATCCAGCGATTACCCCATCAACAATAAGACTTCTAAGTAATGGATGAGTAATAAGCGGGCCAATTGTATTACCTAACCAAGCAATTGCATTTTCAATTAATGAGATAAAAGGTTGTGCCCAGATAAAAACGGCTTGGAACATGACAAACATGGTAAGCGTTAGGATGACTAAACCAAGTACAGGATGTAAGAAAATTTTATCCAAGAAAGCTGTTCTTGCATCACCGTTATCATTTTTTAAAATTACCTGTTTAGTAATATTTTTAATCTGATCAAAATGATTCAGATCAGAATGATAAGGAGTGACAAATAGATTTTTTTGATCTAATTGATTTAGTAGTTCTTGCACGCCTTTAGTTTTAACGGCAACAGCCTCAATAACAGGGATACCCAACAATTCTGATAGCTTATTAATATCTATCGAAATACCACGCTTTTTGACCTCATCCATCATATTTAAAACAAGAAGCATTGGTCGATTCAATGCCCTTATTTCAAGCACAAGACTTAAATGTAAATGTAAATTAGTGGCATCAACCACACATACATATATATCAGGTAGAACCTCACCCTCAAGCTCACCTAAGCATACAGCCCTTGTTACCTCTTCATCTAGACTCGTAGGCTTTAAGCTGTATGTGCCGGGCAAATCTAAAACTCGAACTGATTCACCAGAAGGTAGTTTAAAAAAACCTTCTTTCCGCTCAACAGTAACACCAGCATAATTAGCTACTTTTTGACGAGTACCTGTTAAAGTATTAAAGAGAGATGTTTTCCCACAATTTGGGTTACCAATAAGTGCAATATTTTTACTGTTCATTTGAAACAATCTCTACAAAAATTCGTTCAGCTTCATTCTTTCTTAACGCAAATCGAGAAGTTTCAATTTGAACCAATACTGGATCACCACCGAAAAGTCCCTTAGCTAGAACTTGTAAAGTTTCACCAATTCTGAAACCTAACAATTCAAGTCGTTCGAGAACTGGATCATTTTTATCTAAATATTGGTTACCTTTTTTTAGGTCAACAATTTTGACAAATTCGTTTGGTTTAACTTGGAATAAATTCATTTTTAATACTCTTATTTCAATGCCAAAATTTTTCGAGCACCGTTAAGTACGAAAAGTGAAACAATTATTCCTATAACAAGATCTGGATATGCGGAACCTGTCAAAGCAACTAGTATCCCTGCACAAATCACACCAAAATTGACTATGATATCATTGGATAAAAAGACCCAACTAGCCTTCATGTGTGCACCATCATTTTTTTGATGAGACATTAGGTATATACAATAAAAATTGGCAATTAGCGCTAAAGCAGCAATTCCAATCATCAAGAAAGACTCTGGCTCACTACCATAAATGAACCGACGCACAACATCTACAATTACAGAAGTAGCGAGAATTAACTGTAACCAGCCTGAAAGATGCGCTGCTTTTAATTGTTTTTTTACACTTTTACCAACAACAAACAGTGCTATACCAAACACTGTGGCATCAGCAAGCATATCCAATGAGTCAGCAATCAAGCCTGTAGAGGCAGCTACCAAACCACTGATAAACTCTATAAAGAATAATAGGAGATTAATCGCTAAAAGAATTTTTAAAACTTTTGCTTGTTCAGACGTATCTGCTTTTTCAGGCATTTCACCCACAGAGGCAGCGGTACTTTCAAGTTTGGCTCCAAAACCAAGTGCTTCAAGTTTGCTAGTAATTTCATTAAGACCATCATTATGAAAAACTTTTAATTTCCGATTAGGTAAATCAAATATTAGTCCTTTGACCTCACTCACTGGAGACAATGCCATACGAACCATTTGCTCCTCAGCAGAGCAATCCATTTTCGGAATCAGAAACGTACTGATTTCTTTTGCATGCTCTTTATTTACATAGGCTTCAGTTTTATTTAATTTAGCGCCAAACCCAAGAGCTTCAAGTTTTGCAGTGATTTCATTACTTTCACCATTATGCATAACTTTTAGGTTTCGATTCGGCAAATCAAAAACTAGCCTCTTAACATTTACCAAAGAAGATAAAGTCATCCGAACCATTTGTTCCTCTGCGGAACAATCCATTTTAGGGATTTTATAGTCACTGATGAAAGTCGCTACACCCTCATTATCACTGATTATCTCAGGTGAACTTATTGAATCTGGGGTGCAACATGAGTTTGACTGCGTAGAACATGGCTGAGTACTAGCACAAGAATCTTTTTCATCTGGCTTAGATTGTTGTGGTACTTCATTACCACAACAAGAGCTTTTACTTTCTTCAGCAGTTAAATCTTTACTGTTACCAGAATTTGTTTCTGATTCATTTTGATTTTGCTTAGTGTCTTCACAAGAACTTTCTTTATTACAACCGCAACCACTCATTGATGTGCCCATAGTCATATCTTTACTTATTGCATATTAAAATCTCTATAGCTACTATAGAGTCAAGTTGGATTTTGAGTATTTCTAATGTTTATGAAGATAGGAGAGCTCTCTGAGAAAACGTCGTGCTCAGTACTGACAATACGGTTTTATGAAAAAGAAGGTTTAATCCCGCAACCTGATCGAACTCAAGGTAACTATAGACTATATACTGAAGATTACATTGATCGGTTGAAATTCATTGTGAATTGTCGTTCTTTGAATATGAACTTAATTGAAATCAAAAAATTACTAAATTATAAGGATCTGCCTAATCTAAATTGTTCTGATGTGAATGAGCTTATCGATTCACATATTAACGATGTAGAGGAAAATATTCGGAATCAGCAGAAACTCATACAGCAGCTATTAGAAATAAGAAAGACTTGTGATGGGTTATGTACAGTGGACAAATGTGGTGTACTGAAGAAGTTAGCCTGAATAAAAAGTTAGTGATCACATTTGTTTCTCAAACTTACTGATACGTATATTGGCTTATTTAATATTATTGCTAAATTCTTAATCTAAAATGAATTGTTTACAGCAGTTTTTCAAATTTAACTAGCTTATTTAATGGATTGTATTTTGCAGACCATCATATATGAAGTTGCATATATATGCTAATTCATATATAAAGATATTAATATATTAGAGGTCCCAGTTTCATGACAACTTCATTAGATGTAAAGATTTATCACAATCCTGCTTGTGGCACCTCTCGGAATACTTTGGCTTTGATTCGCAATACAGGAATTGAACCAACCGTTATTGAATATCTCATTACACCACCTAGTCATGACGAATTAGTTAAATTGATTCAGGATGCAAACTTAACAGTAAGAGAGGCTATTCGTCAGAATGTAGATCCTTATCGGGATTTACAGCTTGATCGTAGTGATTTGAGTGATGAACAACTACTCAGTTTTATGCTTGAACATCCTATTTTGATTAATCGACCATTTGTTGTTACTGAATTAGGTACTCGCTTAAGTCGTCCTTCAGAAGTTGTCTTGGATATTCTGCCATTACCACAAAAAGGTGCTTTCACTAAAGAAGATGGTGAACAAGTGATCGACGAAAATGGTCAGAGAGTAAATTAAAAAATTTAGTTCTTGTATGTGATTATCTGCATATCCAAATTTATAGGTAGCAAAGATGGATCAAGTTAATTTTTTTAAATGCTTATCAGATGAAACCCGTCTCAATATTGTCACTTTAATTGCTGAGAATAAAGAACTCTGTGTTTGTGATCTGACAGAAAAGCTACAACTGAGTCAACCAAAGATTTCTAGGCATTTAGCTTTATTACGCTCTTCTGGTCTCTTACAAGACAGACGACAAAGCCAATGGGTGTACTACAGCATTAATCAACAACTTCCAGCATGGTGTTTTGAAATTCTAGATACTTTAAAAAAAACATCATCTAGTCAAGTTGTAAGCAATACCAACACGCTTTCTATAAATAGTTATTGTGAGTAATAGATTATGAAATTCCTTTTTTTGTGTACTGGAAATAGTTGTCGTAGCATTTTGTCTGAAGTGCTTTTTAACAGTCGTGCTCCTCATGACTGGAAAGCATACAGTGCAGGTAGTAAGCCATCAGGACAGGTGCATCCATTGACTATTGAAACTTTGGAAAACCTTGGTCTTTCAACAGAAGGTTTATGGAGTAAAACCATTGATGACTGTGAGCAATATAAACCTGATGTAGTGATTACTGTGTGTGATTCAGCAGCTCAAGAAGCTTGTCCTCTTTATTTGGGGGGAGCGATCAAGGCACATTGGGGCTTGGCTGATCCATCACATTTAGACTTGCCTAAAGAGGAAAAATTAAAAGCTTTCCAAGTGACAGTAGACCATATCAACCGTCGTTTAGATGCTTTATTTGCACTTGATACAGCAAATATGTCTCGTCCTGAATTAATTGCTGCAATCAATCACATATCAGATATTGAATGAGAAAATCATGGCTCAACAAAGACTGTCATTTTTAGATCGTAACCTGACGCTATGGATTTTCATTGCGATGGGGTTGGGGATTGCGATAGGTGTCTTCTTACCTCAAGCTTCCGTTACTTTAGACAAAATGAGTGTGGATTCTGTCAATATTCCAATTGCGATTGGTTTGATTCTGATGATGTATCCACCGTTAGCCAAAGTGGACTATGCAGCTCTACCACAAGTATTTAAAGACAAAAGAACATTAACTTTGTCTTTAGTACAGAACTGGATTATTGCTCCTGTATTAATGTTTGCATTAGCAATTATTTTTTTGCATAGCTATCCAGAGTATATGACTGGACTAATCCTGATCGGATTAGCTCGTTGTATTGCAATGGTTTTAGTTTGGAATGGTTTAGCCTGCGGCGATAACCAATATGTAGCAGCATTGGTTGCATTCAATAGTATCTTTCAGATTTTGTTCTTTAGTACTTATGCTTGGTTATTTCTTACCTTCTTACCACCTTATTTTGGTATTGCTGGGCAAGTAATCAATGTGGATTTTTGGACGATTACCCACGCGGTATTAATTTACTTGGGTATTCCTTTTTTTCTTGGTTTCTTGACCCGTTTGATCTTAGTCAACGCCAAAGGCTTAGAGTGGTACCAAAATGTCTTTTTACCGAAGATCAGTCCATTAAGTCTATTGGCATTACTGTTTACTATTGTTGCTATGTTTAGTCTCAAAGGTGGAGATGTAGTGAGTCTGCCTTTGGATGTAATTCGAATTGCGATTCCATTAACAATTTACTTTATCGTAATGTTCTTCATTAGTTTCTTTATGAGTAAGTGGATGGGTAATGACTACCCAAAAACTACAGCAATTTCATTTACTGCTGCGGGTAATAATTTTGAGTTAGCACTGGCTGTAGCCATTGCAACCTTTGGTTTAGCATCGCCTGTGGCATTTACTACAGTCATTGGGCCATTAGTTGAAGTACCAGTTTTGATTGCTTTGGTCAGTGTCTCTTTATGGCTAAGAAAAAAGTATTTTGAATCGGTGTAAATCTATGAATCTCCCAAATGTTGATATGAATCTTCTTGATCGACCTACTTTAGAGAAAGTTCAAGCTAAAGCACTGGATCATGCACCACGCATCTTATTGTTATATGGCTCGAATCGTGAACGTTCTTATAGTCGTTTAGCGGTGATGGAAGCAGGACGAATCTTGGAGGAGTTTGGTGCTGAGGTGAAAATCTTTCATCCGAAAGGATTGCCTTTGCCAGAAGATGCCGATACTGAACATCCAAAAGTAAAAGAATTGCATGAACTTTTGGCTTGGTCAGAGGGTATGGTTTGGTGTTCACCTGAGCGTCATGGTTCTATGAGTTCTATTTTTAAATCCCAAATCGACTGGATTCCTTTGGCTGGTGGTGCAATACGTGCGACGCAAGGTAAAACTTTAGCACTTATGCAAGTTAGTGGTGGTTCACAATCTTTTAATAGCGTTAACCAGATGCGTATTTTGGGGCGCTGGATGCGGATGATTACAATCCCGAATCAATCTTCAATTCCTAAAGCCTTTTTAGAGTTTGAAGAAGATGGACGTATGAAAGCATCTTCTTATTACGATCGTATAGTAGATGTGATGGAAGAACTCTATAAGTTTACATTACTTACGCGTGGACAAAGCCTGTATCTAACTGATCGATATTCTGAGCGTAAAGAATCTGCTGAAGAATTATCTAAACGTGTTAACCAGCGTAGTCTGTAACACATTGGAGAGAACTAAATGCAAAGTAGACATTCACGTCTGATAATTCTCGGTTCTGGCCCTGCGGGCTATAGTGCAGCTGTCTATGCAGCGCGTGCAAACCTTAAACCTACTTTAATTGCGGGTTTACAACTAGGTGGGCAACTTACAACAACAACCGAAGTTGACAACTGGCCGGGCGATCCTGAAGGTTTAACTGGTCCTGCATTAATGGATCGTATGCAAGCACATGCTGAACGCTTTGGTACAGAACTCGTCTATGACCATATTAACGAAGTGGACTTAAATGTACGTCCTTTTGTTTTAAAAGGTGACATGGAAGAGTACACATGTGACGCTTTGATTATTGCAACTGGTGCTACAGCTCAATATCTTGGCCTAGAGTCTGAACAAAACTTTATGGGACAAGGCGTAAGCGCATGTGCAACATGTGATGGTTTCTTCTACAAAAACCAAAAAGTAATGGTTGTAGGTGGTGGTAACACTGCTGTTGAAGAAGCGCTTTATTTATCAAATATTGCTTCACATGTAACGCTAGTACACCGCCGTGATAGCTTACGTTCTGAAAAGATTTTGCAAGATCATTTATTTGCTAAAGAAAAAGAAGGCAAAATCAGCATTATCTGGAATCACGAAGTTGAAGAAGTATTGGGTGACAATACTGGTGTAACAAGTGTTCGCCTTAAATCAACTCAAGATGAGTCTAAGCAAGACGTAGAGGTTCATGGTCTATTCGTTGCAATTGGCCACAAACCAAATACTGGAATGTTTGATGGTCAATTAAACTTACGTGATGGCTATATCCAAGTACAAAGCGGTACTTCTGGTAATGCAACAGCAACTTCTGTAGCTGGTGTTTTTGCTGCTGGTGACGTCGCTGACAGCATTTATCGTCAAGCGATTACTTCAGCTGGGTCAGGCTGTATGGCTGCTCTAGATGCTGAAAAATATCTAGATCAATTGAACGATTGAAAAGCTAATTCAATCACTTGAAAGTTTTAAGAAATAAGCCCAGTCTGTTAAACAGGCTGGGCTTTTGATTTTGTTTATGACAATAAAGAAGAGGGAGAGATAATTTGTCTCAATTACAAGCTGAAGTAGATGTAGTCATTATTGGTGGTGGACAAGCAGCTCTTGCTACAGCCTATTTTTTAAAACGTAAGAAAATTCCATTTGTGATTTTAGATGACCAAAATCAGGCAGGTGGTGCATGGTTACATGCTTGGGAGTCTTTACGTCTTTTTTCTCCAAATACTTGGAGTTCGTTGTCGGGCTGGATGATGCCAAAAACTGAACAAACTTATCCAACGCGGAATGAGGTGATTCAATACTTATCTGCATACGAACAACGCTATCAATTTCCTGTCATTCGACCTATACATGTTGATCATATTGAGAAAAAAAATGACTGCTTAGATGTATATGCGGGTGATAAATATTGGC
Source organism: Acinetobacter sp. BEC1-S18-ESBL-01 (assembly GCF_014169935.1). Lineage (NCBI taxonomy): Bacteria > Pseudomonadati > Pseudomonadota > Gammaproteobacteria > Moraxellales > Moraxellaceae > Acinetobacter > Acinetobacter sp. BEC1-S18-ESBL-01. Next base: position 3,300,420 of record NZ_AP022302.1, on the reverse strand, counting down.
GAGCAAAGGCCGTTGTCAGTGCTACAGGTACATGGAGTCAGCCTTATATTCCACATTACGAAGGATTAGAAAGATTTAAAGGAATACAAACCCATTCAGCACATTATGTTAATCCAGAACCTTTTATTAATAAAAAGGTTCTAGTGATAGGAGGAGGTAACTCTGGTGCTCAAATTCTTGCTGAAGTTTCAGAAGTTGCAGACACTATTTGGATCACAGTAAATCCTCCTCAATTTTTATCGGATGATGTTGATGGGCGTGTTTTATTCCTTCGAGCAACAGAACGTTTGAAGGCACAACAGGAGGGACGAATAGTTGATCAACCCATTGGTGGTCTAGGGGATATTGTCATGATTGATAGTGTCAAAGATGCACGTGAACGTGGGGTATTACATAGCAGAGAACCCTTTAAAGCATTTAAAGAATATTCGGTTGTTTGGGAGGATGGTTCAACACAATTGGTTGATGCTGTGATTTGGTGTACAGGCTTCAAAGCATCCCTAAATCACTTAAGGAGTCTAGGAGTGATAGAACCTAATCAGACTGTTGCTGTCAATGATGGGCGTTCAATAAAAATAAACAACCTTTGGCTAGTTGGTTATGGTGAATGGACAGGCATGGCATCGGCAACATTAATTGGGGTTTCTAGAACAGCCAAAGCAGTAGTCGATGAAATAGCTGTTTACTTAGCTATAGATTAAAAATTCTTAAATAAAGGATGGCTAAAGATATAGAAGGTTTATATATTTTTTATATCAAACACTTATATTTTTTTTTGGTGGTATTGGTTCTAATTTAGTTAGTGATCAATAACTGGAAAATTTTAACTAGACTCTAGTTGCTTAATATAATTCCCAATAAAACTAGTCTACTGTTTATATACTCTTTCATGAGTAAGGAGGTATCTGAGTACTACAAAAGTTGTTATTACTCAGATACCGACAGATTTAATTGAGCTAATTACACTGTAAGCAGAACCAATTACAGAGATGAAATCATGAAGTCTATAGATGAAATAAAAGCTCAAGAGGTATGTGTAGCTATTCTATTAGATAAAAAAGCTACTAATACGCAAGCCAAGATACTTCCTAGTGAAAATATAATCATTGATAGGTTACTTGAGCGTAAAGTTGAGTTACAACATGCTTATAGTGAGTTGTATTCAAAACTAGGGAAATATCATCAAGCCCTCACAAATTTTTTAGATTTGTTAGTAGAAATTACTTCAATGCATAGTCCAGAGGAAGTAATAAAGTCTAGAGCTGCTCAGAAAAAATTGAATGAGATTAATCAGCAAATTTCTATTAAAGCTCATGAATTAGCAGCTCTCCTAGAAACTAGATCCGAGTTAATAAATACTTCTGGCTTTATGACAGATACCCATTATCACATTGGTAATGTAATTCGTGAAGCATCTCAGAATAATCCGTATTTTAGAACATCTTTGCTAGATAAATTAAAGCAACTCCAAGGTCGGTTTGATCTTAAATATTGGCCTCGGTTAGATGATGTAATGAAAGTTATCGCTGAAGATGCAAGAATGGCCGTACCTATTGCTATTGATTCTATTACTGAAGTGGCAACAAGAGGTGAGAGAGCTTCCTTAGTTGATTATTTTAGAGCTTTATTTGAAGCTATTGAATGTAATCGTCAGAAAGAATATGGTTTCTTACCTAATGACTTTAAGTTAACAGATAATACAATTGCTACTTTAGCTAATTGCGCCTTAGCTTTAGAGCCAAAAGAAATGATTGATGGCCTATATGTGAAAAATTTTAGAAGTCGTGAACGCAAACGCATAGGTAGTGACTCCTAATTTTAAATATGTGGACAAGTCTGGATTTGTCCACATACATAAAACAATCTATAGACTACCTATCCCTATAACAGAAAGTATTTTTACTGTTATTTATTATTTAAGATCATTAGAGGTTAGTCAGACTGTAATTCTGTTAGAAAGACCGTGACTAAATTAGGTTTTGAATGAAGGAATTATGGGCAGCTTATGTCAATTCAATATCTAACATATCAAACTTTAAATATTGATTTATTTAATTAAATTTATTCTTTTATTTCAAAAAAATCTAACAAAGACCATATCACTGATAAATATTTAAGCAATTAAAGTAGTTCTCAATAATTAGTTTATGATAATTACCAAAATGGGAATTGAGTTGTATTTTGAAATGGTGTAATTTATTCCCAAATTGGGAATATTTTTAAATGAAGCTTTTAGGTCTTGAAAAAATAACAGTGATTGAGTGTGAGTTTGCTAAAAAATGGCTCATAAGTTGGATCTCTGAAATACGTGATGCTCATTGGCGGGGCGCGGAAGATATTCTGAAACAATTTCCAAAAGTATCTATTTTGGAAAATCAATGTTTCGAATTTTCGATACATAACTCTAAATGGGTTATTTGTCTACAAATCGCGTTTTCTCAAAGAATAGCGATTATTAAAGCTGTAAACATTAAAGGTGCTAACAATGGAATTTAAAGTTATTCGTACAAGAGAGCAGTATCAAGCTTATCTTGACGAAGTGCATTCTTTAATTATGCTAAATCCGGCTATAGGAAGTCCTGAGAGTGATCGGTTGGAATTATTATCGGTTTTAATAGAAGATTATGAAAATAAACAATATCCGATAGAGGCGCCTGATCCTATTGATGCAATTCTATTTAGGATGCATGAGAAAGGGTTAAAACAAGCTGATTTGGCCCCATATTTTGGTACTACTAGTAGAGTTTCTGAAGTTCTTAATCGAAAAAGAGCTTTAACCGTAGATATGATCCGAGCATTATCTGTAGGGTTGGGACTGTCGGTAGAGACATTAATTGGTTTATCAAATTCAAAGAATACATTAGATAAAAATAATATTGATTGGTCTAAATTTCCTGTTAAAGAGATGAAAAATAGGGGGTGGTTAAAAACATTTCTTGCTGATACGGCAGCATCAACTGAGAGTATTATCCAAAAATATATTGCTCAATCAGGGTTACAAATCGGCTCAGCTTCTTTTAAACGAAAGTTGTCTGGTGATGCCCAAACACCTAATACGATGTATGCACTGTATGCGTGGCTAGCTAGAGTCATTCTCCAAGCTAGAGATAAGAAAGATAGTCTAGGAAAATATGACCCTAATTTAATAAATAGTAATTTTTTAAGAGAGTTAGCTCAATTAAGCTGGTTTGAGCATGGGCCAATATTAGCAATTGAATACTTAGAAAAGCATGGAATTGCTGTAGTCATTGAGCCTCATCTTAAGGGTACGCATCTTGATGGAGCGGCATTGAAGGACAGTGACGGCACTCCTATTATTGGGCTAAGTTTACGATATGACCGATTGGATAATTTTTGGTTTACGTTACTACATGAATGCGCACATATTTGGAAGCATGTTGATGAAACAGAAGCATTTCTCGATGATTTAGATTCATCAAGTATGGAGGATCGGAGGGAGGCTGAAGCAAATCGATTGGCAAGAGAGGCATTTATACCAAGAGGAGTTTTGAGACGTACAGAGGCATTTATCTCACCAAGTAAAGAATCTATTGAAAAGTTGGCTAAAGAGTTGAGAGTTCATCCAGCAATCATTGCAGGGCGTATTCGAAAAGAGTTGGGAAATTACACCTTATTTTCAGACTTGGTTGGTCAATATCAGGTCAAGGCATTATTAACCAATTCTCATTTATTAAGTGTTGAGGAGTAGAGATGATGAAAATTCCAGAATATGTCCCAATCATGAAAGCGAAGCAAGGTGAATTTGATGCGATAAAACCTATTAGGTCTGAGCAGTTAGAATATCAAATACAGCCAACTTTCCACCCTTTATTTGAAATGCCTAATATTTATAAAGAAGGGGTTTCAAGACTTGTTGATATTAATAGCCGTTGCGAGAAAATAGGGAAATTATGGAGTGGAAATATTGCTTTAGTGGATGGTTATTTTTGGAAACCATCTGAAGCTTTATTGGAGAATGGTGAGCATTTCCTAACCTATACGTATAACAAATTGTTTGCATTAGGAGTAAAGGTAGTTCCTGTAATTGGTTATGACCGTTGGTTTGATCAAATGAGCAGTCTTTATCATCAAACAATGAAAAATTTAAATTATCCAGAGGCTCCTTATTTTTGTATTAGATTAGATGGTGAGGCAATGTATGATATTGATGAACCTGATTTTTTCAAAGAACAACTAGAATCAATTATTTCTGATTTAAAATTAGCAGAAAATAATTGTTCTATATTATTAGATTTTGGGGATGTAAGTGTCAATCGTATAACAATTGAACAGATGCTAAGCAAGTCTAGAGACTTTTTAGAAGTATTAACTGAATATGATTTTAAATACATTTCTATCAGTGGAGCTTCATATCCTTCAAGCGTTGCAGAAGCCATTGAAGATCATGATACGGATGGTCCAGTACTTCGAAAAGAAATGGTTGTATGGCAGACTTTAAGAAACATGTTCCCTAATGTTAAATTGAAGTTTGCAGATCATGGAGCAAGACATCCAGCTCCAGAAAAGCAGATTATTAATCAACATACGAATGGAAAAATTATCTACACTATAGATAAAAATTACTATGTCGTAAGAGGCCATCCATTTTCTAGAGATGGTGGAAGTCATGGGCATAGAAAGCAGCTAGCAATGAGATTAATTAATTCTATCTATTATGAAGATGTAAGCTTTAGTTGGGGAGACAATAAAATCTTTGAATGTGCGCACGGTATTAATAATTTTATAGGAAATCCTACGCAATGGGTTGCAATTGATACGAGCCACCACATTCGGTATGTCTTAGAGGAAATAGGATCTTTTGAGCTAGCTTATCAAAAATAGATCAAATAAAAATCCAGCCATTCATAAATGGGCTGGATTTTTAAATTATTTTTCAGTAATTAAATTTTTACACTAAATTTACACCATGAATTTTATTTTTGTTTCTAAGTTTTTAATAATAAATGATATTTTATTTTAGTTGATCCTATCCATCATAGGTGCGACAGAAATACGAGGTTGTAACGATTGAAGTGATTGCATAGCCAATAGACCCAAAAGTCGCTAAATTAATGAAAGGGCAGCATTATACGGGGTTTAGCCTTGAATCGACAGTGGCATTTAACCGAGTAATTTATAACCACCCTTATGTTGAATATAGAAAGATGATTTATAACAATTTACTTTATGAGTGAGCGAGCTGCTTTTTTTGTAAGAAAGCATCAATGACACTAAATAAAATACAAAGCAGAACAAGAGCTACACCTGCAACACATGTCATAGTCCACCCGCCATGATTCCAAGCAAAAATCCCTAAGGCAGAGCCACCAGCTCCTCCAATAAAATAAGTTGTCATATAGATGGCATTAATACGAGATTTAGCATCTGGACGTAAACGGAAAATAATGCTCTGGTTGCTAGTATGAACGAGCGCGAGTGCTAATTGAATTAAAGCAAAGCCAATAACATAACTAGAAAGGAGGGTTTGTCCGAAATAGAAACAAAGCCAGCTCACCAAAAACAGTCCACAACCCATCCACGTAAGTAACCTTGTGTAGCCTTGGTCGGCATATTTACCAATATAGCGTGTTGATAATGCCCCAAAGATACCAACTAGTGGGACTAGTCCGATAAATAGATCGGGCAAATGGTGTGCCGAAGTTAAAAGTAAGGCGATGGTGGAATACAGAATACTTACTGCGGCAAAGGCGAAAGCACCTGTAAGCGCTCTTAATAATAGTCGCTTTTCCTCTTTTAAAAGTTGAGCCATGGAAACAAATATTTGTCCATAGTTCATTTTCATACGCAAGACATAAGGTAAGCGACTTTTTAAGGTAAATGCCAACAGAAGCATTAATATGCCGCTGACGACATACACTACTTTCCAGTGGAAAAGGTTGGAAAATAAGCCAGCTAAACTGGTAGAGAGTAAAATTCCGACCAATAAGCCACTCATTAAAAAACCAATGATCTCGCCAGTTTTCTCGGGTTTTACGGTCATTGTGGCAAGTGGGATGAGGACTTGGGCAGCAACAGAAAATAATCCCGCTAAAATTGTACCAATCCACAACATGGGTAAGTTCACAGCAAAAGCAGATGTAAATAGACCAACTGCGCAAAGCACCATCAAAAACGGAATAGCTTTGGCTTTATTAACAATATCACCCAATGGGACAATAAAGAGTAAACCGAGGGCATAAGACACCTGAGCAAATGTCACTGTTAAAGCGGCTTGTGCTTGAGTTACAGCAAACTCTTGCTGAATAGAGTGAATGAGAGGCTGACAATAATAATTCACACCTGCACATAAACCGCATGCTGCTGCCATCAACCAAAGCAAAGGTTTATTTTGACTGATATCTTCAGAGGTAGACATGACGTTCTCTCAGTTTATTGGGTGTATGCCGTTGCTTCAACTTCAATAAGCATGTGTTCTAGCGCAAGGCGCGGCACAGGAATAAGTGTACAGGCAGGAAAAGGATGATTTTTCCATAAATTTTGCATAATTTTAATCAAAATTTGATGTTTTTCGACCGAGTGGTCAACAACTAAAACTCTCAATACAGCAATATTGCTAAGCTCTGCATTGGCCGCTTTTAAAGCATGTTGAATATTATCAAAAACTTGGTTCGCTTGTTCTTCAAAACTTGGGCTTAATTCACCTTGGGAATTTTCGCCTCCTTGACCTGCCACATGAATAATATTCTTAAAGCTTTCCACTAAAGAAACATGACTATAAGCGTTTGGCGTTGGGTCATATAAAGTTGATGGATTTATGATTTTAAAAATTTCTGGACTCATGTTGGAACTCAACCATTTATTAAAATTTAGATGAGTATCCAACCTCAACTTAAGTTGAGGTCAAGAGAATTTAATGTTTTAGTCTTTTCTTTCTGAGTGTAATCATCATGACACCGACAATATTAAGAAGGCAGCCGACCCATTGCCACATATTGAGATGTTCATTTAAAAAAGCAACGGCAAGCAAAATCGTTAAAACTGGTCCAATTGAAGCAATCATTGCAGATTGAGAGGCACCTAATCGTTCAATGCTTTGCATGAGCATAACGGTAGGTAACACGGTAACTAAAAAGCCTAAGCCAATGCCATACCAAATTACACTAGAAGGGAGTTGTAATAGGAGTTGAATCGGATGAGGTGTGCTTAGTGCGTAATGAGTTAATGTACCGATACAAGCCACAGTTAAGGCTAACCCTGTGAAATTCCAAGAGCCAAATTTCTTAATGAGAGGTGGCGTCAGCAACAAATAGCCGGCGAAAGCCACGGCACTTGCAAATACTAAACTTGTCCCTAACCAGAAGTTGCCCTGAATTGGTGCGTTGTTGTGCTCCTGAAGCATAACCAGCACGGTTCCACCATAACTAAGAAAAATGGCAAAGAAACTTTTTACATCTAATTTTTGTTTGTAGAGTAAGCTTGATACGATGACTGTAAGCGTGGGATATAAAAATAGAATAATTCGTTCTAAAGAGGCACTAATAAACATAAGGCCCATGAAATCGAGCCAACTTGCAAAGTAGTAGCCTAATAGACCAGCAAAAATTAAAATTAGCCAATCCTTCTTTTTTATGCCCTGATTATGATGCCTGTTAAACCAGCAAATTAATAGAAAGAACGGTAAAGCGCTTAACATACGTAAAGCCATCAGGACCGTACCGTCTACTAATGGAGAAAGGGCATAAGTCTGTTTAATAAAGATTGCTTTTGTACTGAATAGAAACGCAGAGCAAAGAGCAAAAAAAGACCCGATTTGAAACGAAGATAAAGAAATTTTCATATACAGGACTGTATAAGAGAGACTATTGTCTGCAAAAAAAGAAAAACCTTCCCATATTACACCTCTAAACAAATATCGTGAATCATCAGTTCAAAATATGGGTATTTATTAAATAAATAGTGGGTGGTATTTTAAAAAAGTTCAATTAGAATCCAAATTCTGTACAAAGAATACACATGGGGGAAACATTGCAGCTTGCAATGTTTTTGACAATGAGAAATTAGCTTGAGGAACGCTCATGCAGATCGGAATCCCAACCGAAACTGTCGTCGGTGAAAATCGTGTAGCTGCTACGCCAGAGACAGTAAAGAAGTTGATTAGCGCTGGTCATAGCGTTGTGATTGAACGTGGTGCTGGTGTAAAGGCTGCGTACATTGACAGTGCTTATGAACAGGTCGGTGCAACCATTACGGATGATGCCTATACGGGTAGTCAAATTATTTTGAAAGTTCGCGCACCACAGGGCGGGGAAATTCAGAAACTTGCAGCAAATACTGCTGTTGTAGCAATGTTTGATCCTTATCGTAACACCGAGCTAGATCAGTTTGCGAATCAACAAGTGTCTGCTTTTGCTTTAGAACTGCTTCCTCGTACGCTTTCTCGTGCACAAAACATGGATGTGTTGTCTTCTCAAGCAAACTTAGCTGGTTATAAGTCAGTTTTACTTGCTGCTGCTGAATATCAACGCATGTTCCCAATGCTTATGACTGCTGCGGGTACTGTAAAGCCTGCGCGTGTTGTGATCATGGGTGTTGGGGTTGCTGGTCTTCAAGCGATTGCAACTGCAAAACGTTTAGGTGCAATTGTTGAAGCGACAGACTTACGTCCTACAGCAAAAGATCAAGTTGAGTCTTTAGGTGGTAAGTGGTTAGACGTACCAATGTCTGAAGAAGAGCAGCAACGTGCAGCAGATGCCGCTAAAAATGGTTATGGATGGATGCCGGGTGAGCAATACATCAAAGACCAAGCTGCGATTGTAGATAAAGCTGTTTCTAATGCTGATATCGTGATTACTACTGCATTGTTACCAGGTCGTGATGCGCCGCGTCTGATTAAAGCTGAAACTGTTGCCAAGATGAAACCGGGCTCTGTCATTTTAGATATGGCTGTTGAAACTGGTGGTAACGTTGAAGGCTCTAAAGTTGGTGAGACTGTGTTTACAGAAAATGGCGTGAAAATTTTGGGTGTTCCAAATATTCCGGCAACTGTAGCAACAGAAGCTTCTGCATTGTATGCGCGTAACGTTTTTAATTTCGTAGAGACCTTATTCGACAAAGAGAAAAACTTTGCGATTAATCAGGAAGACGAAATCCAAAAAGCCCTATTGGTCACTCATGGCGGTCAAGTACTGCTTAAGCGTGGTTAAGGAGATTTCTCATGGTTGAAACTATTACAATTTTCGTCCTTGCCATCTTCGTAGGTTATTACGTGGTTTGGGGTGTTACGCCAGCTTTGCATACACCACTTATGGCGGTAACTAATGCGTTGTCATCTATTATTGTGGTAGGTGCGATGTTGCAAACTGTAGGTCTGCCAGTTTTAGGTGTAGATGCTAACGTTGCATTTCAAAGTGTGAATGTGGTGAGCGTACTCGGTGCGATTGCAGTATTTTTGGCAAGCATTAATATTTTCGGTGGCTTTGCAGTAACTGCACGCATGCTGGAAATGTTCAAGCCTAAGCAAAAGAAATAAGAGGGCTTTGACATGGAATTTATTCAAGCAAATGCAAACTGGTTGTACCTTGTTGGCGCAATCCTCTTTATCTTGACGCTTCGTGGCTTATCTGGTCCTAAAACAGCAATTCAAGGTAACCGTTACGGTATGATCGCGATGGCGATTGCAGTTGTAACAACCTTCTTTGTTGCGAATAACCCAGTTATTTGGATGATCGTTGGGGCAATGGTGTTAGGTGCAATCGTGGGTATTGCGCGTGCACGTACAGTGCCAATGACGCAAATGCCAGAAACTGTTGCGCTTATGCACTCATTAGTGGGTTTGGCTGCGGTATTAATTGCGATTGCTGCAATTTTACATAATAACCAACTTACTGAACTATTCGCTCAAAATGAGGCGGCTTTAACCGCAGCTGGCGTGCAGCATGCACACATGAGTAAGGTTCATTTATTTGAATTGTTTGTTGGTTGTTTCGTTGGTGCGATTACCTTTACTGCATCTGTGTTTGCGTATGGTAAATTGGCTGCGAAAAAATGGGCTAAAACTATTTCTGGTACATGGGTTAAACCTGTTCAAGCACTCATCTTTATCGCGATGTTAGCTTGTGGTTTCTACTTCTTTACAACTGGCAACATGACTGCTTTCTGGGCAATGACAGCACTTGCACTTGCATTTGGTTGGGTTTGGATTGCACCAGTGGGTGGTGGTGACATGCCTGTAGTGGTATCGCTTCTTAACTCATTCTCTGGTTGGGCAGCGGCAGGTATCGGTTTTACTCTTGAAAACAACATGTTGATCGTTGCAGGTTCGCTTGTAGGTTCATCTGGTGCGATTCTGTCGTACATCATGTGTAAAGCAATGAACCGTTCGATCATCAATGTATTGTTTGGTGGAGCAATGGGTGGTGCAGCAGTTGCATCTGCAGATAAAGGTGAACAAGTTCAACGTAACTACCGTTCAGGTTCTGCTGATGATGCTGGCTTCTTAATGTCAAATGCGGACAGCGTTGTGATTGTACCTGGTTATGGTATGGCGCAAGGTCGTGCACAAAATGCTGTAAAAGAGTTGTGTGAACTTTTGAAAGAACAGGGTGTTCGCGTTCGCTTCGCAATCCATCCGGTTGCGGGTCGTATGCCTGGTCATATGAACGTACTACTTGCTGAAGCAGACGTAGCATATGAAGACATTTTGGAAATGGATGAGATCAACTCAGACTTCCCTGCAACAGATGTAGTACTTGTAATTGGTGCAAACGACGTTGTAAACCCAGCTGCAAAAGATGACCCAAGCTCACCGATTTATGGTATGCCGATTCTTGAAGCTCATAAAGCGCGTACAATCATGGTGATTAAGCGTTCTATGGCAACTGGTTATGCTGGTCTAGACAACGATTTGTTCTATAACGAAAAAACAATGATGATCTTTGGTGATGCCAAGAAAGTTGTTGAAGATATGACAAAAGCAATTAACGGTACAGGCCACTAATTTGCTTTGAAATAAAAAACCACCTTCGGGTGGTTTTTTATTTGGGCTGATTTTTAAAGAAATTTTTCTACAAGATCCATAGATTGTTGATATAAGTCACGTGCCAGTTGCTGATTTTTAGCATGTGAGGATTTCCAGTCTGGCATATGTGCACTCACATATTCACCATTACGCTTCTGCCATGCATCTCCAGTTGCCATTTCTGTAATGAGTTTGGCTGGAACTGAAGTTGGTACTAGGCCTAATTTCATCGCCGCATAGACAGGTTTGGGTAAGTCGCGATAAATATCAGAAGCAACACCACCCGGGTGTAATGCATTATTGGTAATTGAACTTCCAGCTAACTGTTCTGCTAATGCATTGCTGAATAGTAAATTCGCAAGCTTTGATTGACCATAATAGAACAGGGGATTGTAAAAACCTTCTGCGCGAAATTTATTGGGTTTAATTGAGCCAACCCAATGAGCAATAGACGCAAGATGAATAATGCGCGCTTTAGGAGATTGTTGTAAAACTGGGAGTAGTTTTTGAGTTAATAAAAAATGACCTAAATAATTAACCCCAAATTGTTGCTCAAAGCCTTCACTGGTCAACTGTTTGGTTTTGGCAAATAAACCTGCATTATTAATAAGTACATCCAGGTTGCTATAGCGATCAGCAATTTCATCGGCGGCTTTTCTAGTTAATTCAAGACTATTTAAGTCGAGAGAAACGATATCGACTTGTCCTTGGTTGAGTGAGCTTAGTTTGTTTTGTGCCTCTTGCGCTTTCTGAGGATTTCGACATGCCAAAATCACATGTTGCCCTTGTTTAACGAGTTGTTCTGCTGTCGCGAAACCTATGCCCGTATTAGCACCTGTAATTAATATCTTCACTTTCTGTACTCCGGTTATGCTATTTATTGGTGGGGACTTCAAGAATTTGTATAGTGCTGCAAATTTGACAATTTGTCATGTCAAATTTAAAAATGGGTGATGACTGACAGCTTTTGGACTTTCACTTAATCTCTATAATCAAAAATGGAGGTATTTATTTTTATTTAATGTGATGGGGCTATATTGGCTATTTTCTACTTTAACTGGATGCTAAGAATGATAATATTTGATTGATATATAGTAATTATTTAAGGAATTTAAGTGGTTAAAAAAATAATATTCTTTTTAATCTCATTTATCAGTTTTTCCTTTTCATCGGTAACTTTGGCAGAGCCTCTTGAGGAGGTAAGTGAAAAATATTCAAATTGTTTGATGGGGCAAGTTGGGCCTCAAATAAAAATGAATAAAGATGAAAATGATATTGTTGAAGATGCTTTCTATAAATGTAGACAAGAGGAAAAGGAATGGATGGGGATAATTGATATAAAAAAATTGGCGGGTGATGATTATAAAAATATAAGTGAGGAGCAACTCAAACTAATTTCTGAGCTACAAAGTGATATTGTAAAGAAAATGAAGATAAATATGACTGAGGAAATGCTTAAAGTTATTCGAGAAGAAAGAAAAGTTAGTACACAATAAACTGTAGGTGGTAATGAAAAATATCACCTTTAACAACTAAAAAAGCGGCTCAAAAGAGCCGCTTTTTTTAAAAGCAAAATTTTAAGCAACCGACTCTGGAGCGGTACGCCATAAGCTTTCTAAATCATAGAATTTACGAGCTGTTGGTAGCATTACGTGTACTACAACAAAGCCGAGATCAATTAAGATCCATTCTGCATCTCGTTCACCTTCAACGCCAATCGGGCGGAAACCGGCTTTTCGAGCTTCTTCTGCAACATTGTCAGCAAGTGCTTTGACATGGCGAGTAGAAGTACCACTTGCAATTACAATAGCATCAGCGACATTGCTAATTGAGCTAACATCTAACTGGAGAATATCTTTTGCTTTTACATCAACTAAAGCGTCGTGGACGACTTTGAGACAAGCTTGTACGTCTTTATTTGAAGTGTTCATTGCGAAATCGTGAGAATTAGACACGCTGGGCGATGGTTCTAAATTCATATAGGGTATATTTTCCTGACAATTACTCACTATCTAATATAGTGGTTTTCGCACTAAATTTCAAACAGAAGTCGTAACAGTTTATATATTTACATCATCAGAAAAGTATTTTTTCTTCCATGTCAACGACTGATTTGAACCATTCTCAGGTTTATATTCCGCTGCAATATAGTTCTGATATGAACTTTGCTTTAACCAAGAAAAAATTTGTTCATAAGGAATTTGAGCTGTATCAGGCTCATGGCGGCCCGGACAGTCTGCAAATTGAATATGTCCAATTAAGTTAATATTCTCTTGCAAACCCTCAAGTACATCTTCCCCCATCATGGCCATGTGATAGCAGTCATATTGCATTTTGAGGGCAGGGTGGTTAACCGCTTCGAGCATTTCTTGGCCCTGCGCAATGTTCTGCACCAAAAAGCGAGGCATATCCGTGCCATTAATCATTTCAAAAACGGGTTCTATATCATGTTCACTGAGTAAGTTGCAGGCAAGTTTTAAATTGGCTGCTAGTGTTTTTAAACAAGGAAGTAAGTCAGCATCTAGTGGTTGCTTACCCGCCAAAATATTAACACGAGGAACGTTTAAAGCCGTGGCATACCTAATAGCCAATTCTAATGCCTCATGGAAAGCTGTTTCTTGGCCGGGAATGCCTGCTAAACCGTTTCCGCCTTGCATAAGATCACCTGCAGGCACATTAATTAAGCAAAGGCTGAGGTTGTAGCGTTCGAGTTGAGTTTGAATATCTGCAATAGACAATTCATAAGGAAATTGAATTTCGACATATTCGAAGCCCTGAGCATGGGCCAGAGCAAAGCGTTCAATTAAAGGAACTTCGGTAAAAATCATGGATAAATTGATTGCAAGACGACCCATACTCAAACTCCGTTTATTTTTGCTCTATTAATTGAATCATAGTAGCTAAATCTTTCTCGGCAAAGCCATTTTTTTGGTGAGTTTGTAGCTGTAATAGAGCTTTTTGTGCAACTGGGATATCTAAATTAACATTGTTAGCCAATGTTACTGCGTTGTTAAGATCCTTTGATAATGTTTGAACTTTCCACTGAACAGGTTCAAAGGTATGAGTTGCCATACGTGGGGTGAGAATTTGAAAAGGTTTTGAATCTGCAAATCCACCTGCTAAGGCTGGAGCGAGCAAAGTGGTATCTACACCAGCTCGGTCTGCTAGTGCAACAGCTTCTGCAATAAGAGCACTGTTGGCTGCAACAATGAGTTGATTGCAGATTTTGGTGGCTTGGCCAGTTCCTGTATCTCCCATTCGTGTTACACGTTGAGATAAAACATTATAAACAGGCGTTAATTCTGTAATGGTTTGAGCATCACCACCTGCAAAAATAACAAGCGTGCCTTGTTCTGCTCCAGCTGTTCCACCTGATACAGGTGAATCAATCCAAATAACGTCATGCGCGGCAGCAGTTTGAGCAAGCGTTTTTGTTGCAGCAACAGATAAGCTTGAGAAATCAACAATTACCTGTTTAGCTTTTAAGTTCGGCTGAATTTGTTCAAATACAGTTTGTACAGCTTTGTCATCTGCTAGACAGGTCAAAATAACAGGATATTCGCCAATATTTATAAGATCTAAAGGTTGTGCGCCGATATCAATCAGTTCTTCACATGCAGAAGGGGTTCGATTCCAGACAGCAACTTGAAAACCTGCCTGAATAAGACGAGTTGCCATGCGGCTCCCCATAAGCCCTATACCTAAAAAAGCAATAGGGGTGTTGCGATCAAAATTCATAATCTAAGCTCTTTATTTATATTGGCGTGGTAAAAAATTAACTTCTGGATGTTTGTCTTTTTTACGAGCAAGTTTGCTATTTTTACCAAGTAATAATTTAAGTTGCCAGATTTTTTCTAGACGTAATGACTTTTCAGGTTGGTGTTCCATTGCATCAAGTACACGTTTTGCTGCAGTTAGGGCATCAGGTGAGCGTTGTAACATTTCAGTGGCAATTTCATTTGCTTTTTCTAGCGGAGAGTCGCTTAAATGAGTTACAAGACCAATTTCTTTTGCATAATCTCCATCAAAAACGCGGGCCGTTAAGGTGAGTTCTTTTGCAAGGTCAACACCAATTAAGCCTTTCAATGAGCGAGTAAGTCCCATATCTGGAACTAAGCCCCAACGGCTTTCCATAATCGACATTTTAGTGTCTGGATGAGAAATGCGAATATCAGCTGCTAAGGCAAGTTGCATTCCGGCACCAAAACAATATCCTTCAAGAGCTGCAATCACAGGTACAGGTAAATTTTGCCAAATCAGGAATGCTTTCTGGAAGAGGCTTTGGCCAGGTTTAACAAGCTCCCAAATGGCAAAAGCGGAGTTTTTCGGATTATTCAGATCAGATAAATCAATTCCAGCACTAAAAACTTGTGCTTCCCCTGTCAAAATCACACAGCGGATATCTCTATCTTTTTTAATGGCTTTTGCTGTTGAAACGAGTTCTTTGAGAAGGGCAAAACTCATGGCGTTACGTTTATCAGGACGGTTTAGATAAACTGTTGCAATGCCATTATTCTTTTCAATACGTAAAAGTGCCATGAAATTCCCGCTTATTTTTTTATCGATAAGCGGAGCATAACATGGCTGTAATTTGGAAACATGACAGCTCAGTCATACCATTTGGTAGATATGCTAGTCAGGAATCACCAAGATTTGGTGGGCTGCACTTTCCACTTCTTTAACAACAAGTCCTAACTCATCAAAGCGTCTCATAACTTCTTCAATAAATCCTTCATCGGCTATACGGCGTTCTTTGCGTAGTGTTGAAATAAATTGCTCAAAATCACCTGTCACTTGTTGCAGTTTTGGAGTCCCTACATAGCGGGTAGCACCATAAAGACGATGTAAAACATGCTCAAGTTGAGGGAAGTCTTCAAGCTCGATGAGCTGCTGCATTTCGTCTAGCTCAGTTGGGAAACTATCAACTAACATTTTAAGTAAATCTTGAGCAAGATCTTCTTTATTTGCTGCAAGCTGCAAACTTTGTTGCCAGTTTAGAATTTCTGGGTCTAATGCTTCTGCAACGACATGATGGTCTTTATCTAGAGCTTTTGATGTAAAGTTGTTTTTGGTCCATTGCGTTAAAATTTGGATAATTTGTTCCATTTGAATTGGCTTGGTAACATAGTCATTCATGCCTACTTTGAGGAGTTTTTGCTTTTCATCAGCAAGGGCATGCGCTGTTAATGCAATAATTGGAAGCTGCATTTCACCATCTAAAGTCGACTCTAATGAGCGAATAGCGCGAGTTGTATCAATACCTGACATAACAGGCATTTGAATATCCATAAATACCAAATCAAATGGTTTAAGCTTCTGGTCAATTCGCTCTTGGATCAGGTTCAGCGCTTCTTGACCGCTGAGAGCTTTAGTTGTTCTAACGTTGAGTTCGCCTAGCAAGGCTTCTAAAACAATTAAGTTAGGTAAATGGTCATCGACTGCCAGAATGTGTAAACCTTGACCATTAAAATCTTGTTGCTCCTCTTCAAAAATAGGCTGATCATTTAATAATTGAATGAGTCCGCTTCGACTTAATGGTTGATATAAAGGGCGAGCACGATATTCAGTGAGCATGTTTGGCTCAAGCGTCATTTGATAGCCATAAACTGCCAAATTACCTTGATAACGACTACGAATCTCTTTTAATAACGCTTCAGTATCACCACTATGGTCAACAATGAGCCATGTATTATCTTTTTGATCAAGATGTTTTAAACGACTAAATAAGTCCAGAATCGATTGTGTCTCGATGTGAGGAACATGATAGTTTTCAAGATAGTAACGTAAAACACTTGCGGTAGCAGGGTGTGCAAGATAAGACACCACTTGTAAATGCTCAAAGTGTGGATGTTCGATCTCGTAATCTTCATCTACCACAAATTGTGCGGTAAACCAGAACGTAGAGCCTTTTTCTGTTGGAGCGCGTTCTTGGTTATCCTCAAAGCCAATTTGACCATGCATGAGATGGACAAGCTGTTTAGAAATAGCTAGACCTAAACCTGTACCGCCAAATTGACGTGTAACGGATGCATCACCTTGCGAGAATGATTCAAATAATTTTTTACGATCTGTGCCGCTTAAACCAATACCACTATCTTGAACACTAAAATGAAGTAGGCATTGTCCGATATCATCATGTTCCATACGAACACGAACAATAATTTCGCCGTCTGGAGTGAACTTAATCGCATTTGAAATCAAATTAGTTAGAATTTGTTTAAAGCGTAAAGCATCACCAATCACTTGTTGTGGAATGTTGTCTGCATAATAAAACGCCATTGCAATATGCTTTTGAGCAGCCAGTGGAGACAACATGTCCATGACATCAAAGACAGCTTCTTCTAAATCAAACGGTGCTGTTTCGAGCTCTAATTTACCCGCATCAATTTTGGAGAAATCTAATACATCATTAATTAATGCTAATAAGTGGGCAGATGACTTGCGAATGGTTTGTAGGTAAAGGTTTTGTTCGTTATTTAGGTTTTGCTGACGAAGTAATAAATGAATAAAGCCATCAATACTGTTTAAAGGCGTTCGAAGCTCATGACTAATATTGGCAAGGAAAACCGATTTGGCTTGGTTCGATGAAATCGCTTGGTCACGTGCTTGACGATAGGTAATGTTTTGAACTTCTAAGGTGTCTAGCGTTCTGCGTAAGTCCTCTTCGGTTTGTTCGGTGTGTTCTTTTAACTCTAAAAAGCTAAAGTGCAATCGTTTAACAACGTTTGCAATATCTCGCTGTAACAAGCGTAATTCACCAGTACTGTTAATTACCATGTGCTGGTCTAGTGTGTCTGCATTTAAACGTTGCAACTGCATGCGAATTTCGTACATCGGCGCAATCCAGCGACGCGAATAAAAATTCAAGCAAAGTAAAAGTAACAGTAAGGTCATTAAGCCAGTAATGACGAGGGCAATCAAAATACGGTAATGTGCCAATTCTAGTGGCTGATTGTCCATCTCAATCACGAGCCAGACAGGTGTTTTTCCTGGTGTATCGCTAATACGAAGTCCATAAATATTGTTGTGGTTATAAGAGATTGGACCAAAAAAATTATTTTTTTCAGTAAAGTTTGGCCAGTAGCGATTGTCTCGATAACCGATACTTAAATAAGTCTGGCCATTACTATCAATTAAAGCAGCACGTTTTAGATTTTTTTCATTAAACATGCTTTGCATGATGTGCTGAGCATGGTCATATTCATCGGGTTGTAGTTCGACTAGGTGGTATAAATCTAGTGCGATTTGATTATAGCGGGCTAAAATTGCTGAGGCATGATGTAGCTGTTGTTGTTTTACTGAATGCGAGGTTTCAGTTAAAACCAGAAAAGCACCAACACACGTTAAAATCATAATGGGCACAAAAATAAGAGCAATCAATTGCCCATATGCATGATTCAGACGTAAGCGTTTCGATAAGGTTTTATTGAAATTAGACATGGCTACATCAGATTTATCTCTCTGTACGGCATCTTATCACGCTTTATTTTAAAACAGACGGCATTTTATAAATGACCGAGCTTTAATCGCTTTCATGAAAAAGCATATTGAAATGGGTGCAGTACCGAGCATTTTTTCATACAATAGGCCCACCTCGATATAGGTGTTGATCATGAGTAATACACAACCTGATTTTTTAGCTGACGAATTTTTGTTAGATCACTATGTAGGTAAGACACCTCTAGTTCGTTTGCAGCGATTAGCTTCTCATACGCAAGCGATAGTTTTAGCAAAATTGGAAGGTAATAATCCGGCAGGTTCTGTAAAAGACCGTCCTGCATATAACATGATTATGCAGGCAGAAAAACGTGGTCAAATTAAACCGGGTGATACATTAATTGAAGCAACCAGCGGTAATACAGGTATTGCGTTGGCTATGGTTGCGGCAATGCGCGGCTATAAAATGAAACTTATTATGCCGAACAACATGAGCCAAGAGCGTAAAGATGCGATGCTGGCTTATGGCGCAGAGCTGATTGAAGTGACACCACAGCAAGGTATGGAAGGTGCACGAGATTTAGCCTTGCAAATGGAAAAAGAAGGTAAAGGTCACGTTTTAAATCAGTTTGGTAATCCTGATAATGTTGAAGCACATTATTTAACAACTGGCCCAGAAATTTGGAAACAAACAGGTGGGAAAATTACCCATTTTGTAAGCTCAATGGGTACAACCGGTACTATTATGGGCGTTTCTAAATATTTAAAAGAACAAAACCCAGATATTCAAATTGTTGGTTTACAGCCAGCAGACGGATCAAGTATTGCTGGTATTCGCCGTTGGCCAAAAGAATACTTGCCTACTATTTTTGATAGTAGCCGTGTGGATCGTATTATTGATATTCCACAAATTGAAGCTGAAAAAACCATGCGTAAATTAGCACGTATGGAAGGTGTTAGTGCTGGTACATCTTCAGGTGGTGCAGTTTGGGCGTCAATCAAAATTGCAGAAGAAAATCCGGATGCTGTTATTGTTTGCATTATCTGTGACCGTGGCGATCGCTACTTGTCTACAGGTCTGTTTTCAGTACAGGACGATAACTCATAATTGAGAGAAATAATGCGTTTCCCTACCTTAGTTTTTGATATTGAAACTTTAACTGATTTAAAAGCGGGTGCGCATTTATATCATCTTGATTTACCTGAAGCCGATGTAGAGCAAGCATTGACGAAAATCCGTCGCCAAGAATCTGGTATGGATTTTCAGCGTTTGCCTTTACATGAAATTGTTTGTATTTCTGGCTTATGGATCGATGAGTCTGGTTTTCGATTATTTTCTTTCAGTCGAGAACAATATTCTGAAGCAGAAATTTTGCAGAAATTTCTATCTATTTTTGATAAGCGCCATCCGACTCTAGTAAGTTGGAATGGTTCGCAATTTGATTTACCAGTTATCCTATTTCGCGCTATGTATCATGGGCTCTCTGCACCTGGTCTGTTTGATCAAGGTGAGATTGATAGCCAGAAGCGTTTTAATAATTACCAAAACCGTTATCACCATCGCCATATAGATTTAATGGACGTGATGGCAATGTTTAATGGTCGTAATTTTCAAAAGCTTGATGATATTGCCTGTATTTTAGGTTTACCAGGTAAGCGTGGTGAGTCGGGTTATCATGTGCCTGAATATGTTCGTAATCAACAGTGGTTAAAATTGACGAGCTATTGTGAAGGGGATGTGCTCAATACATGGTTTATTTATTTGCGTTGGTTGGTACTAAAAGGTCAATTGAATGCAGATGAACATAACCACTGGATCAGTTCGAGTATTGAGTATTTACAGACTATGCCACAGCAGGCCGACTTCCTTGAAGTATGGGAACGTACTTCGAAACATACTGAATTTACTTCTCACTATTTTAATTCTTCAGATTTTTAGGTTCATTCTTTGAAACAACAAGCCCAATCTCGCAACCTCCAACAACCTGAATATATTTTTCAGGTTGAAACACTTTCTCATGAGGGGCGTGGAATTGCACATTATGGTTCTCATCCTGAGCACCCTGCAGATAAGCATGGCAAAAAAGTTTTTATTCGTTATGCATTGCCAGGAGAAACTGTAAAAGCTCGGATTACCCATCAAGCGAAGCGTCTTGAAGAAGCTGAAATGTTGCAGTTGTTAGGAGAACCTTCAGCACATCGTATAGAGGCAATTTGTCCTCATTATGGTGTTTGTGGTGGCTGTAGCATGCAGCATATTCATCCTGATGAACAAATCCGTTTAAAACAAAATGTACTCCAGTCACATTTACAGCATTTTGCAGGTATTCAACCTGAACAGTGGCTAGAACCGATTCGATCTTTACAAAGCGATTATCGTCGTCGTGCTCGAATAGGCGTGCGCTATTTGCCAAAACCAGATCGCTTAATCATGGGTTTTCGCGAACATCATAGTAATCGTTTAACTTCGATCCATAGCTGTAGTGTTTTGGATAAAAACTTATCAAATAGTCTGCCTGAGTTACGTACTTTACTCCAAAGTCTAAAAGGCAAAGCGCACATTGGTCATGTAGAATTAGCAAAAGGTGATAATGAAATTTCTTTATTGGTTCGTCATGTAGAAAAATTAAACAATTCTGATGTCAACCAATTAAAGCAATTTGCGTTACACAAAGGATGGCAGTTGTATTTGCAACCAAAAGGTCCTGAAAGCATTCGTCGTATTGATGATGAACAAGGTGCTTTACGTTTACATTATGCCTTAGAAAGGTTTAATGTAAATTTTGCTTTTTCGCCATTGGATTTTACTCAGGTCAATGCCACAGTAAATGAACAGATGGTTCAATTGGCATGTGAATTGCTTCAGTTGCAACCAGGTGAAAAGGTACTTGATCTATTTTGCGGTTTGGGCAATTTCTCACTCCCGTTAGCACGATGTGTTGGTGAGAGTGGTCAGGTTGTCGGTGTTGAAGGGAGTGAAGAAATGGTGCAGCGAGCAACAGCTAATGCGAAATGCAATAGTTTGGTGCAAGCAACCTTCTTTTCACAAGATTTAACAAAAGATTTTTCGCATCATTCTTGGGCAAATCAAGGATTTGATGCATTATTGATTGATCCTCCTCGTGCTGGTGCATATGAAATTATGCAGTATGTATCAAATTTTGGAGCAAAAAGAATCGTTTATGTATCATGTAATCCAGCTACACTGGCAAGGGATGCGGGTGTTTTGGTCCAATATGGTTACCAGTTAAAAAAAGCAGCAGTGATGGACATGTTTACGCATACCGAACATGTTGAATCCATTGCACTATTTGAAAAAATTCAAGAGATAAACGATTAAAAACATGAGTTACATATTGAGGAGAATGGTATGGTCACAGTACGTGAACAGTTACCTGAACAACTAACCGAGTTGTCAGAGGAAACGACTGTAGAGCATGCCGCCGAAACGCAAATCGGTTTAGCCTCATGGTTGGATCGGGTGCGTGAAATATTAGATGGGGCGGAGCTTGAACAACTTGAAAAAGTCGCTCATTTAACCCTGCAAAAAGAGTTAGATTCAACGGTTAATCATCGTTCCAATACTTTTGCTACAGGCGTTGGAATGGCCGACATTCTGGCACATCTCCATGTAGATGAAGATACTTTATCAGCAGCAATGCTTTATCGTAGTGTGCGTGAAGGCATTACCGATATAGAAGAAGTAAAACAGAAATTCGGGGAGCAAGTTTACAACCTTGTCAAAGGTACTTTGGCAATGGGTAAGCTCTCAGAACTTATTGAAAAAAATAAACGGTTAGAAGATCACTTTAATAATAATCAACGAGAACATCTAAGCGGTATTTATAAAATGCTGATTTCGGTGACCGAAGATGTTCGTGTTGTTTTAATTAAGTTGGCTGAGCGTACTTATTCTTTGCGAGAGCTTGCAAATTCCTCTCGTGAACGCCAAGAGCGTGTAGCGCGTGAAATTCTTACTATTTATTCGCCGTTGGCACATCGACTCGGTATTGCTCAGCTTAAATGGGAACTTGAAGATCTAGCGTTTCGCTATTTGGCTCCAGATCGTTATAAAGAGATTGCTTCATTACTCAATGAAAAGCGTTTAGAGCGTGAGCATTATATTCAGTTCGTCATTGATCGTTTGAAAAATGAGTTAGCGTCTTACGGCATTGAAGCTGAAATTACAGGGCGTGCAAAACACATTTATTCGATTTATCGAAAAATGAAGAGCAAAAACCTGAGCTTCGACCAACTTTATGACATTCGTGCTTTGCGTGTGTTGGTCAATAGTGTGCCAGAATGCTACCACTCTTTAGGTATCGTACATCAAATCTGGCGTCATATTCCGCATCAGTTTGATGACTATATTACAAACCCGAAAGCCAATGGTTACCGTTCTTTGCATACGGCTGTAATTGCTGAAAATAAATCTCTTGAAGTGCAAATTCGTACTCATGAGATGCATGATGAAGCAGAGTTAGGCGTATGTTCACACTTTAACTATAAAGAAGGTTCAAAGAATACTGACCATTCCTTTAACCATCGTTTGCATTCATTACGTGCTGTTTTAGAACACTATCAAGAACGTAATGAAACGACGGTACAC
The DNA here is from genome assembly GCF_014169935.1 of Acinetobacter sp. BEC1-S18-ESBL-01. Lineage (NCBI taxonomy): Bacteria > Pseudomonadati > Pseudomonadota > Gammaproteobacteria > Moraxellales > Moraxellaceae > Acinetobacter > Acinetobacter sp. BEC1-S18-ESBL-01. Next base: position 3,277,396 of record NZ_AP022302.1, on the reverse strand, counting down.
CAAAATGAAGATGAAACAGAAGGCTTTGAACAGTTACAAGACTTTGAAGGCTTTGAGAAGATTTATGTTTTCAGTCGTGATGGTGATATTAAAGAATTGCCGCGTGGTTCAACAGTTTTAGATTTTGCCTATCATGTGCATACAGAAGTAGGGAATAAGTGTTATGCAGCGCGGGTCAACCAGCGTTATGTGCCACTTACCTATACTTTAAAAACGGGTGAACAGGTTGAAATTTTAACTAAAAAAGATCGTGAACCAAACCGTGACTGGTTAGTGAACTCTCTAGGTTATATTAAAACCTCTCGTGCACGTGACAAGTTGCGTCATTGGTTTAGACAGCAAGACCGTAGCAAGAATCTTGAAGTAGGCCGAGAACTGCTTAATAAAGAGTTAGCTCGTCTTGCGATTCACCCAAAAAGTATCGACTTAAACGATTATTCATCACATTTTAATGTGAAGACCGGCGACGACATTTTGGTGAATTTGGTCAGTGGCGATATTAGCTTACATGCCCTGATTAATCAGGTGAACCGCCAAATGCATCTAGATCAGGATGAGCCTGAACTAGTACTAAAACCAACATTAAATCCACGTGCCAGCCATACACTATCAGCACATGGCATTTTAATTGATGGTTTGGATAATGTAGAGCTGCACATCGCTCAATGCTGTCAGCCAGTGCATGGGGAATCAATCGCTGGATATATTACTTTGAACCGTGGTGTCAGCATCCATAAAGTCATTTGTTCTGACTATCAGCGTATGATTAAGCAAGAGCCAGAGCGTGCTGTTGAAGCGGATTGGGAAATGCAGCCAACACGTGGTCAAAGCGTTCAAATTGTGGTGGAAGCTTATGATCGTCGTGGTCTGCTTAAAGACTTAACTCAAGTGATTTTCTCTGACCAAATCAATATTCGTCAAGTTAATACAATTTCTGAGGCAGATGGTATTGCCAATATGAAGTTGCTCATTGAGGTTAAAGGTTTAGCACAGCTTTCTCGTTTGTTGGCTCGTTTAGAGCAGCAACCGGGAATCATTAGTGCGCGACGCATGATTCAAGGTGTTTAATAAATTGAGTAAAAAGGCTGTCAAATGACAGCCTTTTTACTGCAAATTATTTTCTAGATAAATAAATATTGGTGAGTCGATTTAGAAACTGAGGGCTCAACGTTGAGAGTTGATAAAGCAGTTTGGTTTTTATACCCACTGGAGTGTGGGTGGGCGTCCAAAAATGAGCTTTTTTCTCTACAAGCGTAAGCACCTGCTCAGCAATATCATTTGGGGTTAAATCTATCCCCATATTCTGAATGGTGCCTGCATCCATATTGTTAACCATTGCAGTTTGGACAAATAGCGGCATCACATCTAAAACGCGAATACCATATTTTTTCCATTCCACATCTAAACCTTCAGTAATTCCGCGAACTGCAAATTTACTAGCTGAATAAGAGATCAAATCAGCTTGACCATAAATTGCAGAAGCTGAAGAGAGATTGATAATGCGTGCAAAAGACGCTTGCTTTAAGTAGGGTAGAGCAGCGTGACAGCCATTGATTACGCCGTTTACATTAATATTTATTGTTCTTTGATGAGCTTTAATATCAGTCGTTTCAAACGCGCCAGAATATAAAATACCTGCATTATTTACCAAAATATTAAGTTCACCAGCCCATTCGGTAAATTCCTTTAATATGTGTTGCCACTGGCTGTAAACACTTACATCTAGATAGCCGGCACGGGCGTTTGGCCCTAAATGATTTGCTAGTTCCTGGGCAAGCGATTCATTAATATCATAAATGCCTACTTTATATCCTTGTTTGTAGAATACGCGTGCAATTTCAGCCCCAATACCTTGAGCGGCACCACTAATCAGAATACTGTATCTCATCTTTTTTCTCTTTGTCAGTACAATAGTGCGACTGATTTAATCGCTTTGATTTTGATCATAACAAATTAAAATCTTAGTTTGACTGACCGACTTTTTAAACTTGAGGGTTACCATGGATAAATTGCTTAAAATCATGCAAGAGTTACGTGAAAAATGTCCGTGGGATCAACAGCAAACTCCAATGTCACTGACTAAATATGCGATTGAAGAGGCGTATGAAGTCGAGTCGGCCATCCGTCAAGGTGATATTAATGAAATTAGAAATGAACTAGGCGATTTGTTATTACAGGTTGTGTTTCAATCACAAATGTTTAGTGAGCAAGGCGCTTTTAACTTTCAAGATGTTGTTGAGGCAATAAGTGAAAAGTTAATACGCCGTCATCCCCATGTTTTTCAGGCAGATCAATTTAATACTTTAACACCAGAACAAGTAAGTGAGCTTTGGAAACAAATTAAGCAACAAGAAAAACAAGGCAAGCCGCAATCAAGATTAGATGAAATTAAACATGGGCCAGCCCTGTTACAGGCACAAGAAATTCAAGCAAATGTAGCTAAGGTTGGGTTTGATTTCGAAACGGTAGAAGATGCTTATGAAAAACTAGAAGAAGAGTTGGACGAGTTTAAGCAAGCCCTAAAAAATCAAAATATTGATGAAATTCAAGACGAATTTGGAGATTGCCTGTTTTCATTAGTCAATGTTGGACGTAAACTTGCGATTTCAAGTGAAACATCACTTTTATCGACAATACATAAATTTAGAAGCCGTTTTGCTTTTATTGAAGATCAAGCGCAAAAACAGCAAAGAACATTAGAGGACATGACCTTGTCTGAAATGGATGAATTGTGGAATCAGGCAAAGCGGCAGTTAAAGTTAGGGGAAAAAACACATGCAGCTCAGCATGAATCTTTGGAAGAATAAGCACAATATTTTCATTATTTTATTTTGGAGCCTGATCTCATCAACGCTAGTTCAGGCTCAATCTTTTGATCAAAATTTTAAGGAGTGGAAGGCTAAACAGCAGAGGTATGATCAGAAGTTGAGCATGCAGCACTCCTCTCATTCTAACAGTCCAAAAAGTTCAGTTATGACTGATTCGTCAGGGCAAATACACTTGAATCAAGCCAATATTGATGAGCTCCAAAAGCTAAAAGGTATTGGTGAGAAAAAGGCTCAGGCAATTGTGGAATACCGTCAAAAGAATGGCGGCTTTAAAAATATTGATGAATTTAAAAACGTAAAGGGCATTGGTCCAGCCATTTTTGAAAAGAATAAAACGCGTTTGACTTTATAAATCATTTGTCTGTCAATTATCATTTCATGCGCAAACTACAGAGAATCAAATTGCCCTTTGTGTGCGTTAGAGCTATGATTAGCGACAACTTGTTATTTACGTCCTGACGTAGGAGACAGCGTCTTTTGCAAACCTTGCGAGCGTCAAAATGTGGTTTGTCCACAGCCCAACTTCCTTCTTCGATTTTAGATGTGATCGATAGCCTGACTAAAGCTGGCTATGAAGCTTATATTGTTGGGGGTGGTGTCCGTGATTTAATGCTAGGGCTTAATCCTAAAGATTTCGATGCAGTCACTAATGCAACACCTTCCCAGATTAAAGAAGTTTTTGGTCGACGTTGTCGAATCATTGGCCGTCGATTTGAATTAGCACATGTCTATTCAGGGCGTGAGCTTATTGAAGTTGCAACTTTCCGTGCTCCTCCAAAAAAAGCAGTCACCAGTGCTTCAGGCATGATTTTACGTGACAATAACTGGGGAACCATCGAACAAGACTTTGCTCGCCGTGACTTTTCAATCAATACGCTATATTACCAACCGCGTAAGAGTATTGTGCTTGATTTCTGCAAAGCAATTGATGATGTAAAAAATAAAACTCTACGTTTATTGGGCGATCCTGCACAGCGCTTCGAAGAAGACCCAGTGCGTATGCTGCGAACTCTACGTTTTGCAGCCAAGTTAAATTTCAAAATTGACTCAGATATTCTCAATATATTTGATGCAGAGATGACGCAACTATTGCGTGACGTCTCTCCACATCGTTTATATGATGAATCTCAGAAGCTCTTTACAATGGGACATTTGGCGCGTGTTTTGCCAATGTTGATTGAGTTTGGTGTTTGGAAACAACTCTTTGCCGATATTCAGCCTAACCTCACTCCATTTATTCTAAGGGCAGCAAAGAATACAGATCAGCGTATTCAAGTGGGTAAAACAATCAACCCTGCATTTTTCTATGCAGTCTTATTGTGGCAACCATTTTTAGAGCGTTGTGAATTTTATTTATCTAAAGGTGTGGTACCAGCTGAAGCGCGTGCACAAGCTGGTTTAGATGTCTTAAAACGTCAGGCAACACGCACTGTGATTCCTCGTTTTGCAGAAACTTTTATTCGTGAAGTTTGGGAAATGCAGACCCGTTTGCTTAATCCGAAACCACAGCAAATTGAAGCATTGGCTGGACATGCGCGTTTCCGTGCTGGTTTTGACTTCTTGTTACTTCGTGAAAAGTCAGGTGATGACACAACACAAGGAATGGGAAGCTGGTGGGAAGCCTACCAAGAAATGTCGAATGACGAAAAAGAAGCTGCAATTAGCCAGTACAATCGTCAGAAAGCTAGAAACCGTCGTAAAGCCGTTGCTGAACCTGTTGAAAACAATAAAGTTGAGACGGAAATCGAACCTTTGGTTGATATTCCTGAACCACGCAGCCGTCGTGGGAAAAAAGAACGTGCTCGACAAGAACAATCGATGGGTCGTTTCGTTGAAAAAGCCTCTGCTTCAGAAGCTGGGGTGATGAGCGACCATCCGATTTTGAAGCGTAAGCGAGTACAACGCGATTTAAGCCAAGTTATTTTTGGGCCAACGCAATGACAACGAAGACCTATATTGGTTTAGGAAGTAATTTGGGTGATTCGCGCCAAATCTTATCTGAAGCCATTGCTAAGCTTAAAACTTTAGGTGGAGTGAAAGTTTCTAAACTTTATCAAAGTCCACCTATGGGGCCTCAAGATCAACCAAATTATTTAAATGCAGTTGCAGAGCTAAATACAGATCTCATGCCTTTAGATTTGTTAGACCAGTTACAACGATTTGAGCAAGAAGCTGGTCGTGTACGCGTTCGTCGTTGGGGAGAGCGTACCTTAGATCTGGATTTGCTTATATATGGTGATGAAAAAATTCAAAATGAGCGCTTAACTGTGCCACACATTGGAATTCTAGAGCGAGATTTCGTTGTAATTCCTTTATTAGATTTAGACGCTGATTTACATATTAATGATCAGCCACTTAAAAATTTAGAACTCATACAGCAGCCCACGCTGACTGTACTTGCTGATGAGTCTTGGGCTTAAAACCTGACTTATTACGTTCTGCAAACTCCTGTAGAGGATACCATCATGATTAGTCTAAGTGACTTAAGAAAATTTAAAGCCGAAGGACGTAAGTTCTCTTGTCTAACTTGTTACGATGCGAGTATGGCAAAAGCAATGGAACTTGCTGAAATTGATACAATCTTAATTGGTGATTCTCTTGGAATGGCAATTCAAGGTCGTGACTCAACTTTACCTGTAACTGTTGAGGACATGGCTTATCATACGGCGGCGGTGCGTCGCGGTAACCAGCATGCTTTGATTATGACTGACTTACCATTTATGAGTTATGCCACCTTAAATGATGCTTTGCAAAATGCAAGAACAGTTATGCAAGCTGGTGCTCAGATGATCAAAATCGAAGGCGGCGCTTGGCTAAGTGAAACTGTACAAGTGTTAACACGTAATGGTGTACCTGTATGTGTACATTTAGGTTTAACTCCTCAATCTGTACACGTATTTGGTGGTTACAAATTACAAGCTAAAACACGTGAAGCAGCTGATCAACTTATTGCTGACTGTACGGCAGTGGTTGAAGCGGGTGCGGCAGTTCTATTGCTTGAATGTGTTCCTGCTCAGTTAGGACAGGAAATTGCCGAACTATTTCCAAATACACCTGTGATTGGTATTGGTGCGGGTAATGCGACTGATGGTCAGGTACTTGTGGTACAGGACATGTTGGGTTTAACTTTTGGTCGAGTTGCGCGTTTTGTCCGTAACTTTATGAAAGAACAATCTGGTGAAACAGCAATCCTAGATGCTTTTAAAGCTTTTCATGCTGCTGTGCAGGACCAGTCATTTCCAGCCAAAGAACATACTTTCCACGTTGAGCTGTAATTCATGAAAACAGAAACCACCATACAAGGTCTTGCAGCTTCTTTAAATCCTGCTAGAGCTGCGCGTAAAATTATTGGTTTTGTCCCAACAATGGGAAATCTACATGAAGGACATCTCACACTTGTTCGTGAAGCGAAAAAGTTATGTGATGTTGTGGTTGTTAGTATCTTCGTAAATCCAACTCAATTTGGACCGGGTGAAGATTTTGACAACTATCCTCGTACTTTAGAACAAGATAGTCGTCTATTAGCCGATGTTGGTTGTGACATTATTTTTGCACCATCAGTCGAGCAAATGTACGGTACTCAGCCACGTTTAACCAATATAAGTGTTAGCCAAATTACTGATGCTTTATGTGGTAGTTCACGTCCTGGGCATTTTGATGGCGTAGCTTTGGTGGTCACCAAACTCTTTAATATTGTGCAACCTAACTATGCTTTCTTTGGTCAAAAAGATTACCAACAGTTAGCAGTGATTCGCCAGTTTGTACAAGATTTAAATATCCCGCTAGAAGTAATTGGTGTGCCAATTGTTCGTGCAGCAGATGGCTTAGCTCTTAGTTCAAGAAATGGTTATTTAAGTCCAGAGCAACGTCAGGTCGCTCCGGTTATTTATCAAAGTTTAAAGCAAGCTGAGCAGCAGTTACATCAAGGCAAAGATCTACAACAAGTTTTAGAAGATATCAAAACTCAGTTGACAGATAATGGGTTTGTTGTGGATTATGTCGAAGCTCGTCAGTCAAATCTGTTACCTGCTACTCAGTTTGATCGTGATATTGTGTTATTCATCGCGGCAAAATTGGGTGCAACTCGTTTGATTGATAATTTAGAAGTTGCCTTTACACCCCAATAAACAGATCAAAGGACAGCCATGCCATGAAGCGTATACTTATCGTGACAGGACAGTCTGGTTCAGGAAAATCTTCGGCTCTCCAAGTGTTAGAAGATTTGGGCTATTACTGTATTGATAATTTGCCTTTGGCATTGCTGCCCGAAATTGTGGCAAAGCTAGATCATGAAAATAATCTAGAGCAGTTGGCATTAGGTGTGGATGTTCGAAGCACTCGTGCAGATATGCAAGAGTTCGATCATGTTTTTGAGCAACTACAAAAACATGGCACAGTTGATGTGATTTATCTGACTACGCAAGATCAGGATTTGATCGCACGTTTTAGTGCATCACGTCGTCCGCATCCATTGGCCAATCGTTTTAAAAGTCTGTTGCAATGTATTCATGAAGAAAAGCAATTGCTGCTCCCAATTCAGTTCCGTGCTACGGTTCATATTGATACAACGGATAAAAGTGTTCATGATTTAAAGCATATTTTACTGTCTAAATTGGGGCAGTCGGATAAGCTTATCGTGATATTGCAGTCATTTGGATATAAACATGGCATTCCTTTAGATGCTGATTATGTTTTTGATGTACGGCATTTACCAAATCCGCATTGGGATTTAGAATTGAGACGTTTTTCTGGTTTGGATGAGCCAGTAAGACAATTTTTAGAAGCAAGTCCGCAAGCAAACGAAATGTTTGATGATATCCTTCACTTCTTAAAAAAATGGCTTCCAGCATTTGCTGAAGGACATCGTCACTATATGACGATTTCTATTGGTTGTACGGGTGGTCAACATCGTTCCGTTTATATCGTAGATAGACTAAAACAAGCACTTGAGGCAGAATGGTCTGTTCAGGTCTTACACAGAGAAATGAAGCACTGGTCATGATAGACACAACTGTTGATGTAATTAATAAACTCGGTTTACATGCTCGTGCATCAGGAAAACTGATAGAGGTCACTACAAAATTTCGTTCGTCAATCCAAATTGGAAAAGGCGATCATTTAGTAGATGCAAAAAATATTATGTCTTTGCTGATGTTAGGTGCAGGTAAAGGGACCACTTTGCGATTGGTCATTGATGGTACCGACGAAGAGCAGGCATTAAATGAAGTACAGGCGTTATTCGCCGCAAAATTTTATGAGGCAGATTAATCGTGGCACGTCGTCCCCAACGTTATACTGAAGAAGATTTTGGCTCTTTAGAAGGACGTGCAAGTAAGACAGAGCAGAAAAAAGCAGTTCAACGTATGGCTGCTTTAGGTGAGCAATTAGCACAACTTTCTGTTAAACAGATTCAAAAACTCCCAGTTGATGAACGTTTAATTGATGCGTTAATGGAAGTACAGAACATTAGTTCTTTTGAAGCTCGTCGTCGTCAGTTTCAACGTATTGGTAAATTATTGCGTAATGAAGATGAGACCGTTATTTTGTCTTATTTAACTCCGCAGCAAGGCGCAAAAAAACAGGCTCAATTGATGCGTTGGGTTGATCGTATGATCGAACAAGGTGACCCTGCAATTAATGAATTTAGTAAAATTTATAATGCTTCGGAACGGCACACCTTGCGTCAGCATGTGTTGAGAATCAACCGTGATAAGAGTCAACAAGTGAGTGAGGCAGAGCTTGAGGCGTCAAAAGGTAAATTTGTAAACTATGTACAGCAAATTGCTTTATTGTCTGATCAAGGCTAAATGCTTTTCCATAAAAAAGCGACGCTCAAGGCGTCGCTTTTTTTATTTATACATTTTCAGCCCGTTCTCTTGCCCATTCACGCAAGATAAATTTCTGTAATTTACCTGTCGATGTTTTCGGAATTTCTGTAATAACCACATCTTTAGGCACTTTAAAGCGCGCTAATTCTTTTTGGCAGTGTGCAATAATTTCTTCAGGTGTTGCTGTAGCACCCATCTTTAATTCAATAAACGCGCATGGTACTTCTTGCCAACGTGCATCGGGTTTAGCGACTACAGCAGCGGTTAATACAGCAGGGTGTTTATACAAAACATCTTCTACCTCTAAAGATGAAATGTTTTCTCCACCTGAAATAATGATGTCCTTCGAACGATCAGTAATTTTTGCATAACCATCTGGGTGGCAAACGGCTAGGTCGCCCGTGTGAAACCATCCGCCAGTAAAGGCTTCTTGAGTTGCTTTAGGGTTCTTTAAATAGCCTTTCATGACAATATTGCCACGGAACATGATTTCTCCCATGGTTTGACCATCATTAGGCACAGGTTCCATAGTCTCGGGGTCTAACACACGCATACTGTCTTGTAACGGGTAGGGTACGCCTTGACGGGAATGAAGTTGGGCTTGTTCAGCAATTGATAGTTCATTCCATCCAGATTGCGAAGCACATAGGGCAGAAGGCCCATAAGTTTCTGTTAAGCCATATACATGGTTTACGTTAATCCCCATGTTTCGCATCCCTTCAATAATGGCAACAGGGGGAGCTGCCCCAGCAACCATGACTTCAACATGGTGAGCAAAGCTGGTTTGTTTTTCTTTAGGTAAGTTAAGAATCATTGAAAGAACAATAGGCGCACCACAGAAATAATCAACTTTATGGGCTGCAATCAATTGCATGACTAATTCGGGATCGACTTTGCGTAAACAGATATTGGTTCCACCACTTGCTGCTATGCTCCATGCAAAACACCAGCCATTACAATGAAAGAGGGGGAGTGTCCATAAATACACAGCACGCGGTTTCATTCCACAAGCCAAGATATTGCTTGCAGCATTAAGATAAGCCCCGCGATGATGATAGACCACACCTTTAGGATTACCTGTAGTTCCAGATGTGTAATTTAAGCTAATCGCATCCCATTCATCTTCTGGTAAATGCCAAGAGAAGTTAATGTCGCCTTGAGCGATCCATTCTTCATATTCAAAGGAACCCAAAAACTGATTTTCACCTTCGTATTCCGTATCAGCTACATCAATCACAACAATGTGCTGATTCGGAATAAGTGAGAGGGCTTCTCTTGCCAAATTCACAAATTCAGGATCAACCAACAGCACTTTACTTTCAGCATGTTCCAACATGAAAGCGATTGTTTTTGCATCTAAACGTGTATTGAGGGTATTAAGTACCGCACCCGCCATAGGAACTGCAAAATGTGCTTCAATCATGGCTGGAATATTTGGCAATAAGACTGATACCGTATCATTTTTCTCAATTCCCAGTTGCTTGAGCTGAGATGCAAATTGACAGCAGCGTTGATAAGTTTCTTTCCATGAAATTTGGCGCTTACCATGAATAATCGAAGCTTGATCTGGGTAAATATAAGCCGCACGCTCTAGGTAGCGTAGAGGTGATAACGCAACAAAGTTTGCGGGTGTGCGTGGTAACTCATCATAAGCACTAACCATGTGAAACAACTCCGTGTTCTATTTTTAATTCATTCTTTGAACATATGATTTAATATTAATCAAAGCATCTATGCTTTAGTCTTAAAGAGCGATACCCTCCAGTCAAAAAATGAGCAGAAATGCTATTTTCTTCATCTTAAACCACTTGTGTTAAACATGTTTAAAAATCATCTCAATATATTTTTTAAGTCATTTATTGCTGTTTACGCGATAAGCAAAATGTATTTATGATTTTATGGACTCAAAGGTTTTCACATTGCTTGAACAAGTGTAAAATCTTTCAGGTTTTTTAACTTTGATTTACACCGTTTTTATATTTTGAGGTTCGCCTCGATCATAATCTCGCGGTGAAATGCTCCTTCGTATAGGGCATCACTCCTTAAGGATTTTTTTATGCCAATTATCACATTGCCAAATGGCGATCAAAAGAGTTTTGATCACGCTGTATCTGTTATGGAAGTTGCCCAAAGTATTGGGCCTGGTCTAGCAAAAAATACTGTTGCTGGCCGTGTAAATGATCGCTTAGTTGATGCATGTGACTTAATTACCAAAGATTCGACCTTACAAATTATCACTCCAAAAGATGAGGAAGGTCTTGAAATTATTCGCCACTCTTGTGCACACCTTGTAGGGCATGCTGTTAAACAGCTTTTCCCGGAAGCCAAGATGGTGATTGGTCCAGTCATTGAAGAAGGTTTTTACTACGACATCTGGATGCCACGTCCTTTTACTTTGGATGATATGGCAGCTATCGAAGAGCGCATGAAAAAGCTCATCGATCAAGATTATGATGTCGTTAAAAAAATGACACCACGTGATGAAGTTATTGCTGAATTTACTGCGCGTGGCGAAGAATATAAATTACGCTTGATTGCAGACATGCCTGAAGAAACACAAATGGGCTTGTACTACCATCAAGATTATTTGGATATGTGTCGTGGTCCACACGTACCGAATACCAAATTCTTAAAATCGTTCAAGCTCACTAAAATCTCTGGTGCATACTGGCGTGGTGATGCGAAGAACGAACAGCTTCAACGTATTTATGGTACAGCTTGGGCAGACAAAAAACAGCTCGCTGCATACATCAAACGTATCGAAGAAGCTGAAAAGCGTGACCATCGTAAAATTGGTAAAGCTTTAGATTTGTTCCATATGCAAGAAGAAGCACCGGGTATGGTGTTCTGGCATCCAAATGGCTGGACTATTTACCAAGTACTTGAACAATACATGCGTAAAGTTCAGCAAGACAACGGTTACCTTGAGATTAAAACACCACAAATTGTAGACTTTACATTGTGGGAAAAATCAGGACATGCGGCGAACTATGCTGACAACATGTTTACGACTCATTCTGAGAATCGTAACTATGCAGTTAAGCCAATGAACTGCCCATGTCACGTGCAAGTTTTCAACCAAGGTTTGAAGTCTTACCGTGATCTACCGATTCGTTTAGCAGAGTTTGGTTCTTGTCATCGTAACGAACCATCAGGTTCTTTACACGGCATTATGCGTGTACGTGGTTTTACACAAGATGACGCGCACATCTTCTGTACTAAAGAACAGATCGGTCAAGAAGTTGCAGACTTTATTAAGCTGACTTTAGAAGTTTATAAAGATTTTGGTTTTGAAGAAGTGCAAATGAAACTTTCTACACGTCCAGAAAAACGTGTGGGTGATGATGCACTTTGGGATATGGCTGAAAAATCTTTAGCAGATGCTTTAGATGCAGCGGGTCTCGAATGGGAATTACAACCTGGTGAAGGCGCGTTCTACGGTCCGAAAATTGAATTCTCATTGAAAGACTGTCTCGGACGTGTATGGCAGTGTGGTACTATTCAGTGTGACTTCAACTTACCAGAACGTTTAGATGCATCTTATGTGACTGAAGACAATGATCGTGATCAGCCTGTGATGTTGCATCGTGCAATTCTTGGCAGTTTTGAGCGTTTTATTGGTATACTAATTGAACACTACGCTGGTTTCATGCCACCTTGGTTGTCGCCGTTACAAGCATGTGTCATGAATATTACCGACTCTCAAGCTGAAGCTTGTGAGAAAGTCGTAGCAAAACTCAAAGAAAATGGCCTTCGTGCTATTTCTGACTTGAGAAATGAAAAAATCGGATTTAAGATTCGTGAGCGTACTCTAGAGCGTATTCCTTACCTATTAGTTCTTGGTGATCGAGAAGTTGAAGAAGGTACAGTGAATGTGCGTACCCGCTCAGGAAAAAATTTAGGTACTATGTCAGTAGATGCATTCATTGACTTAGTGAAGTCTGCCGTCGCCGAACGTGGCCGGTATATTGTGGAGTAAGAAAGATTAAACAGCCTGACCGTAACCAACAACAAGGTGCAAAAAGCAACCGTCCAGCAATTAACGACGAGATTCGTGCAAAAGAAGTACGCCTCGTTGGTGCTGACGGTGAGCAAAAAGGAATTGTTTCATTAAATGAAGCACTGCGCGCTGCTGAAGAGGCAGATCTTGACCTAGTTGAGATCGTTGCAAACGCCGAGCCGCCTGTTTGTAAAATTATGGATTACAACAAGCACTTGTTTGACCTTAAGCAGAAGCAAAAAGATGCGAAGAAAAAACAGCATCAAGTGCAAGTGAAGGAAATCAAACTGCGCCCTGCAACTGATGTTGGTGATTATCAAGTTAAGCTTCGTGCTATTTTGAAATTCCTTGAAGAAGGAAACAAAGTGAAAATCACTTTACGTTTCCGTGGTCGTGAAATGGCTCACCAACAACTTGGCTTAGCTCAATTACAAAAAATTGAAGCGGATGTCGCTGAGTTTGGGGTTGTGGAACAAGCACCTAAAATGGAAGGCCGTCAAATGGGTATGTTACTTGGACCTAAAAAGAAAAAGTAATACTCAAAAAAAGCACTGCAAAAGCAGTGCTTTTTTATATCTTCATCATAATAAAAAAAGATGATTTAATTTTCTCTGTTCAGTTTTATTTAAGACAATTGCTATATCTTTTAAAAGAAATTCAATTCTTGAATTTTATGTATTTTTTAGTGTTGGAAATCTCATCGTCCCTCTTAAAACATGCTATAACGCAAGACGCAGTCATGATAACGATGAATAGGAAAATAGAATGATTGATCTATATTATTGGGGAACTCCCAATGGACATAAAATCACAATTGCCTTAGAAGAAATGGGACTGGACTACACTCTTTACCCAATAAATATTTTAGAAAATGATCAATTTCAACCAGACTTTCTGAGAATTTCTCCAAATAATAAAATTCCGGCAATTGTTGACCAAGATGGACCTCGTGGTGAGCCAATTTCAATATTTGAATCAGGTGCGATCCTGCAATATCTAGGTCGGAAAACTGGATTATTTTATCCAACTGATGAGCAAGAGCGAGTTGAAGTTGAACAATGGCTCATGTGGCAAATGGGTGGGCTAGGGCCTATGCTTGGGCAGAATCATCATTTTAACCGCTTTGCACCAGAAAAAATTCCATATGCTATAGACCGCTATGTAAATGAGACTAAGCGCTTATATGGTGTGCTGAATAAGCAGCTCATTGGCCAGAAGTTTGTTGCGGGTGAATATTCGATTGCTGATATGGCGATTTTACCTTGGATTTTGCGCTATGAATGGCAAGGTATTCAGCTAGAGGATTATCCTTATGTGCAAGAATACATTGTCCGCTTGACGGCACGTCCTGCGGTACAAAAAGCACTATCAATTAAAGTCATCTAACTCTTATTGGTAGCGTAATGAATAAAGTGAAAGGTGATTTGGTCTAATTTAATATGCTAAGTTACTTTTTACTTTTTTTGAGCGCGTTTGGGGCGGCTACATTATTACCGTTACAATCAGAAGCTGTACTCGCCACCTTATTATTGAAAAAAGAATATTCTGCTTTTCTTCTAATTTCTATCGCCACTTTCGGAAATGTACTGGGCTCGTGTGTGAACTGGTGGCTTGGTTTAAAAATAGAGCAGTTTAAACACAAAAAGTGGTTTCCTGTTTCTGAAAAGCGTTTAGAGCAAGCTCAAAGCTTTTATCATAAGTATGGATTTTATTCGCTGCTTCTAAGTTGGACACCTGTGATTGGTGACCCAATTACTTTAGTTGCGGGTTTATTTAAAGAAAATTTTTGGCGCTTTTTAATTATAGTTTTGATTGCTAAAGCAGGACGCTATATTTTTATTTATTGGGTGATTACAGGTTTTATTTAAAATAAAAGCATCCGAAGATGCTTTTATTAAAATGGTTTAACTAGTCTTCTGAGCTTTTTGTAATATCGACTTTAAATAGGTCATTGGTTTTTAGCCAACAGAAGGTGACCACTGCAAGTGTCATACAACCACCAAAAATAGTCGCTGCAATCGTTCCTAAATATTTGGCTGCTAAACCTGACTCAAATGCACCAAGCTCATTACTTGATGAAACGAACATGCCATTTACGGCAGCAACACGACCACGCATATTTTCTGGCGGAAAAATTTGCAAAATGGTTTGTCTAACCACAACTGAAATACTGTCACAAGCGCCCGTCATAGCCAACGCAAATAGTGATAACCACATGTTATTTGAGAACGCGAAAAGAATCGTGAAAACACCAAATCCTGCAACAGCAAGTAGCATGTTACGCCATGCATGCTGAGTTGGTGGAAAGCGAGTCAAAGCAATCATAGTGACCAGCGCTCCAATAGATGGCGCCGCACGCAAATATCCCAGTCCTTCTGGACCGACTTTTAAGATATCTTCTGCAAAAATTGGTAATAATGCGATGACACCACCAAATAAAACAGAAGCTAAATCAAGAGAAATTGCCCAAAGAACAATTTTAGTTTTCCAGATAAAACGGAAACCATCTCCTAAACTTTCTAAAACATTAGCAGTTTCAATTTTAGGAAAAGTACGCTTATGCAATAGGTTAATTAAGATGAAACAAATACCAAGTAAAACCGCAACACTAAATAGACTTGTTTCTCGGCCTAAATAGGCAAGCATGAAACCACCAAGCATTGGCCCGATAATTACACCACTTTGCCAACCGATTGTCGTCCATGTTGCACCATTTGCATACAGTTCACGAGGAATCAAAAATGGTTTTAAAGACGTTGCAGAGGGATTATAAAACCCACGTATAGTACCTAAGCCAAAAATAACAGCATAAATACCCCATGAAAGGAAATTTACGCTGATATGACCTAAACCATGCAGATGGAACAGCGACCACAGCACTAAAGGAAGAGGAACCGAGAAAAACAAACAGATTTTCATAATAATCTGTTTATTAAATCTATCTGCAAAATAGCCACCCCAAAGAGAAAGAGCAATAAAAGGAATGGCTTCTGCGAGTCCAATTAAACCTAGAGTCAGAGGGTCTTTGGTAATTTGATAAAGTGAATAAGCAACAATAATTTCTTGAATCAGAATTGCTAAAGTTAAGCAAAATTGATTAATCGTAACAATTGAGAAATCTCTGTAGCGTAAGGCAGCAAATGCATCATGTTTCTGCATTAGGAATATCGTATGTTGATAATTTGATCGTATTATAAATGGAAAAAAGCACAGGCGCTTTATTTATTATTGATATTGCTGACACGGTTGAATTTGGAAAAGTCTTTTTTGCAACCATAAAAACAGTAACTAATAGTTTTAATTTTGCTCAGGTTGCTATAAAATACGCGCTTCCTTACCTGCAGGTCGATTTTGCAATGGTGCAATCGCGCCGAACAGGTGCCTAAAAGAGGTTACTATGGCTAAGTTAAAAACTCGCCGTGGTGCAGCTAAACGCTTCAAAGCGACTGCAAACGGTTTTAAGCGTAAACAAGCGTTCAAGCGCCACATCTTGACCAAAAAATCTGCTAAACGTATCCGTCAATTACGCGGCTGTGTAATGGTTCATGTTTCTGACATGAATTCAGTTCGTCGTATGTGCCCATACATCTAAGGAGATTATAAATGGCTCGTGTAAAACGTGGTGTAGTGGCTCATCGTCGTCACAAAAAAATTCTTGCTCGCGCTAAAGGTTACTACGGTGCTCGTTCACGCGTTTACCGCGTAGCGTTCCAAGCGGTAATCAAAGCTGGTCAATACGCTTACCGTGACCGCCGTCAAAAGAAACGTCAATTCCGTGCTCTATGGATTGCGCGTATCAATGCTGGTGCTCGTCAAAACGGTTTGTCTTACAGCCGTATGATCGATGGCTTGAAAAAAGCTCAAGTGATCATCGACCGTCGCGTATTAGCTGACATCGCTATGCATGATGCAGTAGCATTTGCTGCTTTAGCTGAAAAAGCTAAAGGCGCATTAGCTGCATAAGCTTAGAGATTCAAAGAAAGACCGCTTTTTAGCGGTCTTTTTTATTATTTATCTAAAGGCCAAAATAATAAGCCAGAGCACAAATAATAATGGTTAGAATAATCAGCTTAATAACGCCTGAACCAGTGCCTTTATGGTGCTGAGACTTGAGATGCTGTGGATTTTCATTTGATTGCTCAAATGGAGATGATTTAACTACAGGTACCATCTGAGCTGTCTGATAATGGTTGGCAACTTTCACAATAAGCTTGGCAAACAAATCATCAGTTTTTTGTGTAAAGTTTCTTAAATTAATGAGTTGCTCTTGGTCTAGTTCTTCTCCTAAAGGATCATTTGCAAGGCGTTTCTTTTGTTCTAAATAATTGGCTAATGCTTGTGTACGAGATAAAAGTTGATGAGCGTAATCTGCGGGATAATTCTCTGGAATTAATGCAAGTTTTGGCTCTAAGCTTTTAATATTTGTACCATCAAAAAGAGCATTTTGAAGTTCTGGCTCCTCAAAGCCTGCTGCATATTTACTACGAAATAATTCACTATCCATAAAATCAGTTATTTCTTGCCATGGCGGATTTTTTAAATCAGCTTCAATTTTTTTTGATAATTTTTCATTGAGTTCAAAACGCCAGAAAGTTTCTAAACGAAGCTCACAGGTTTGTGAGGCAGGGGCTTCAAACTCATTATCATTGTTATACCATTCGGCAAGCTCATGGCCAAAAATCCAAGCAAATTTCTTATCATTCTGATGACTCACAATAAAATGAGTATAAGGCAAGAGCTCGACATTGCTATTTGGATTTTGCTCTTCATTGAGAAGGCTTGATAAATGTAAGCTGAGCTTTGTGGTGCCTTGTTTTTTTAATGCTTCTAACCAAACTTGGAAGTGTTGGGCCAACAAATGTTGAGAAGTTAAGTCACGAAACTGAAAACTATGATGGTCGAAAATATGATGTTGTCGCCATTGGTTAAAGCTTAAATTCTGACGGAGGTATTCATTACCATATGTCACAAGCGTAAGTTGTTGTTTCCAAATCTGATTAAGCGCCATAATAGTTGATCTCATTGACGATGCTACTATCTTATACGTTTTATCTTTTTGTTGCCTAATACATTTTTCATGATGGATAAACTTCATCAATTCGATGAAAAACTGTTAGAATGCAGTGTTTTATTATATTTTTTAAATTTGTTGCTTTGAGAGTTAATATGTCACTGGAAGCCCTGACCACAGAAGCGCTTGCTGCCATTGCAGCAGCTCAAGACCTTGTTGCACTTGATCAGGTGCGTGTGCAATTTACAGGGAAAAAAAGCCAGCTTGCAGAACAATCGAAAGCATTAGGGAAAATGGACCCTGAAGAACGTAAAGTACAAGGTGCTGCGATTCATGCTGTTCGAGAAACAATTAATACTGCATTAACAGAGCGTCAAACGGCACTACAACAGGCAGCACTTGCGCAAAAGCTAGCAAGTGAAACGATTGATATTACACTGCCGGGCCGTGGTCAACGTATTGGTACAGTTCATCCTGTTACTCAAGTACAAGAGCGAATTTGTCAGTTCTTCACTAAAGCTGGTTTTACAGTTGCAACCGGTCCAGAAGTTGAAGATGACTATCACAATTTCGAAGCATTAAATATTCCTGGTCACCATCCAGCACGTGCTATGCACGATACTTTCTACTTTGATGCCACTCACTTGCTACGTACGCATACCTCTGGGGTACAGATTCGTACAATGGAGACGAGTGAGCCGCCAATTCGTATCGTGTGCCCTGGCCGTGTTTACCGTTGTGATTCGGATCAAACGCATTCGCCAATGTTCCATCAGATCGAAGGCTTATACGTTGCTGAGAACACCAGCTTTGCTGAATTAAAAGGTTTATTGATTAACCTACTGAATGAATTTTTTGAGAAAGATTTAAAAGTACGTTTCCGTCCTTCATATTTCCCATTTACAGAGCCTAGTGCAGAAGTAGATATCATGGATGAGCGTGGGCGTTGGTTAGAAGTATTAGGCTGTGGCATGGTACATCCAAATGTATTGCGTGCTGCAGGTATTGATCCTGATAAATACAAAGGCTTTGCTTTTGGCTTAGGGGTAGAGCGTTTTGCAATGTTGCGTTATGGCATTAATGATTTGCGTATGTTCTATCAAAATGATGTGCGTTTCTTACGCCAATTTGCCTAACAGTTTTTCAGGATTAAAAAAGGTTTATAAAGATGAAGATTAGCGAAAATTGGCTACGCACATGGGTTAACCCAGCAATTGATAGTGAGACATTATCTGATCAGTTAACTATGCTTGGTCTTGAAGTTGATGAACTTGCACCTGTTGCTAAGCCATTTACTGGCGTCGTGGTCGGCGAAGTTTTAACAGTTGAGCAACATCCTGATGCAGACCGTTTGCGTGTAACGACAGTTAATATTGGTTCGGGCGAGCCTTTACAAATTGTTTGTGGGGCACCGAATGTTCGTGCTGGCATGAAAGCTCCAGTTGCAATGATTGGTGCTGTATTACCGGGTGATTTCAAAATCAAAAAAGGTAAACTTCGTGGAGTTGAATCACAAGGCATGCTTTGTGGTGCTTCTGAGATCGATCTTGAAGATAAAATCGATGGTTTGCTCGAACTACCAGATGATGCTCCAGTAGGGGTAAACATCCGTGAATACTTAAAACTCGATGATAACGTCATCGATATCAGCATTACACCAAACCGTGGTGACTGTTTCAGTATCCGTGGTATCGCTCGTGAGATTGCAGTAATTAACCAACTGCAAATGAATGAACCTGATATTAAATCAGTTGATGCGACAATTGCTGATGAGAAGAAAGTAGTGATCAGCACTGAAGGTGCTCCACGCTACTTAGGACGTGTAATTAAAAACGTTAATGTAAAAGCTGCTACACCTGAGTGGATGGAACAGGCTTTAGCTCGTTCAGGAATTCGCACGCACAGTATTTTGGTTGATGTGACGAACTATGTCCTTATGGAACTGGGTCAGCCAATGCATGCTTTCGATTTAGCTAAAATCGAAGGAACTGTACATGTGCGTCAAGCTCAGCCACAAGAAAAACTACAACTTCTTAATGATCAAGAAGTTGAGTTGCAAGAAGATATAATGGTGATTGCTGATGACCAGAAAGCTTTGGCAATTGCCGGAATTATGGGTGGTTTAGCATCAAGCGTAACTGATGACACAACTGACATTTTCCTAGAAAGTGCATTCTTCGCGCCACTTGCTATTGCTGGACGTGCTCGTCGTTTTGGCTTGCATACTGATTCTTCGCAGCGTTATGAACGTGGTGTAGATTTTGAGTTGCCGTTAATTGCCATGAACCGTGCTTCGCAGCTTATTCAAGAGTTAGCAGGTGGTGAGTTTGGTCCAATTACTGTAGCTGAAAAAACTGAAATTTTACCAAAACGTGAAGCAATTGAACTGAAACAAGCTCAGGTAGACCAATTGTTGGGATATCAATTGACGGCTGATTTCATTGCAGATGCTTTAAATCGACTAGGATGTGAAGTAACTGTTAAAGCTGAAGGTGAGTGGAGCGTAGTGCCTCCATCACATCGCTATGATATGGCTATTTATCAAGACTTAATTGAAGAAGTGGCACGTATTGATGGTTATGACAATATCCAAATTAGCTTACCAAGCATGGATGTTCAATTAGCTAAATATCAAGACCGATTTGAAATTGCAGAGTTGCGTCAAACTATCGTGACTTTAGGCTATCAAGAAGCAATTAGTTTTAGCTTTGCTGATGCAAAACTTGAAAAGCAATTGAACCCGCAAGTAAATCCGTTAATGCTAGCAAATCCAATTTCAAGTGATTTGGCTGCGATGCGTAGTACTTTGCTTTCAAGTTTAATTCCTTGCGTACAATATAATCTTAACCGTCAGCAAAGCCGTGTTCGTTTCTTTGAATTAGGACTGCGTTTTGATTATCAAGATGCTAAGAGTATTGAAGATCTAAAACAGATTCCAACTTTAGCTCTAGTGGCAGTTGGCTCCCAACAACCAGAATCTTGGCATGTGAAGCCTCAACCAATGGATTTCTTTGACTTCAAAGGAGAGATAGAAGAGATTTTGGCTGCTGGTCGTGTCAAAGTTGAATATGTACGTTCTGAGCGTGCATGGTTGCATCCGGGGCAGTCTGCTGAAATTTTAGTTGATGGACAATCAATTGGTTATTTAGGACGTTTGCATCCATCTCTAGAAAATGAGCTTGATTTAACAACAACGTGGGTTGCTGAACTCGATCAAACAGCCGTTTTGCAATCTTATGTATCTAATTTTACAGAATTATCACGTTTTCCTTCGATCAGACGTGATATTGCGCTTTTAATCTCTGATAATATAAATGTTAGAGATATTCAGCAGTTAATCGAAAAAACTGGTGGAGAGCTTTTAGACTCTACATGGTTATTCGATGTGTATACGGGGCAGGGTGTCGAAGAAGGTAAGCGCTCATTGGCGTTTGCATTATTATGGCAACATCCTTCACGTACGCTTGAAGATGCTGAAATTAAATCTGGTATGGACAATATAATCCAAGTGTTGGAAAACACTTATCAAGCGACATTGAGGGCCTCATGACAGCATTAACTAAAGCAGACATGGCTGATCATTTAAGTGAGTTAACCAGCTTAAATCGCCGTGAAGCAAAACAAATGGTCGAGTTGTTCTTTGACGAGATTAGCCAAGCACTTATTGCAGGGGAGCAGGTTAAGCTTTCTGGTTTTGGTAATTTCGAGTTAAGAGATAAACGCGAACGTCCAGGACGTAACCCTAAGACAGGTGAAGAAATTCCAATTTCAGCACGTAGGGTAGTGACCTTCAGAGCGGGTCAGAAGTTTAGACAACGCGTTGGAAATGAGCAGATCGATTGATCTGCTTTTTTTATATTTTAAATAGCTTTATATAGTTTATTGGGCAGCAATATAGGACCGCTTAATCTTAGAAAATCAAAATTTAGATATAAAAAAAGAGGACAAAATGTCCTCTTTTTTATCTAATCTAGAATATAGATTAGTGTGCAGCAGAAGCAGCAGCAACGTCAGAAGCAGCAGCAGCAACGTCAGAAGCAGCGGCAGCAGTTTCAGAAGCAGCAGCGTCAACAGCTACAGCAGCTTCAGAAGCAGCTTCAGTAGCTTCAGAAGCAGCAGCTACAGCTTCAGAAGCAGCAGCAGGAGCTTCTTCTTTCTTAGAACAACCAACGAAAGCTAAAGTAGCAGCAACAGCAGCAGCAACAGCGAATTTTTTGAATAACATGGCATCACTCTCACAAAAAAGATTTGAGATTAAAAAAACCTAAGTTGGACTGTTTTGCTTTTATTATTCCTAAAACGTAGCTAGGTAACAACGCATGGAGCAGTCTAACTGGTCTGCCGCTATGCTATCACTGCAAATGCTGAAATACTACTGTCGTCTGTCAAAAAAACGTATGAAAAAGAGAAAAACAGACTGTTTTTTAACAGAAAAAAACAATTAATCAGCTCGTGTATATTGGAAAAGGTAGAGGTAAGCTACTAAAAAAACTAAGCTTTTTTATGCAAAAATATTTATTATCAAAAGCTTATAAATAATTTTACATAAAAATAAGCAAAATGTATTTTTGTGTAAAGCTTGTCAACCAAATAAAAAGCCACTCAAAAGAGTGGCTTTTTTTGAAGGCTTAATTACTTAAGTTGAAGCTTTACGTTTCATTTGATCAAAGAAATCATCATTTGTTTTGGTTTCTTTCATGCGGTCAAGTAAGAATTCCATTGCTGCCAACTCATCCATAGGGTGAAGTAGCTTACGGAGGATCCATACTTTGCGTAATTTATCTTCATCCATTAAACGCTCTTCACGACGTGTGCCAGATTTTTTGATATTCATAGCAGGGAAGACACGTTTTTCAGCAATACGGCGATCAAGAGTGATCTCTTGGTTACCTGTACCTTTGAATTCTTCATAAATTACATCATCCATTTTACTGCCTGTTTCAATCAAAGCAGTAGAGATGATCGTAAGTGAGCCACCTTCTTCGATATTACGTGCTGCACCGAAGAAACGCTTAGGGCGCTCTAATGCATGAGCGTCTACACCACCAGTTAATACTTTGCCTGATGACGGAATAACAGTGTTGTAAGCACGTGCAAGGCGGGTAATAGAGTCAAGAAGAATCACAACATCTTTTTTGTGCTCAACAAGACGTTTAGCTTTTTCAATTACCATTTCTGCAACTTGTACATGGCGAGCTGGTGCTTCATCAAATGTTGACGCAATAACTTCACCGCGAACAGTACGCTCCATTTCGGTTACTTCTTCTGGACGTTCGTCAATTAATAGAACAATCAAGAATACTTCTGGATTGTTTCTAACAATCGATTGAGCAATATTTTGAAGTAACATTGTTTTACCCGCTTTCGGCGGTGCAACAATAATAGAACGTTGGCCTTTACCAATTGGCGCAACTAAATCAACGACACGAGCAGTTAAGTCTTCTGTCGTACCATTACCTAATTCCATAACCAATTGTTCGGTAGGGAAAAGGGGAGTTAAGTTTTCAAATAAAATTTTATTTCGAGAATTTTCTGGCGTGTCATAGTTAATCTGGTTAACTTTGAGCAACGCAAAATAACGCTCACCTTCTTTTGGAGGGCGAATAGTACCTGTGATGGTATCACCTGTACGCAAGTTAAAGCGTCGGATCTGTGAAGGACTCACATAAATATCATCCGGACCTGCTAAATACGAACCTGCGGCAGAACGCAAAAAACCAAAACCATCAGAGAGAATTTCGAGAACGCCATCACCAAAAATTTCTTCGCCATTCATCGCATGGCGTTTCAAAATGGCAAAAATAATATCTTGCTTTCTGTTACGAGCCATACCTTCCAGGCCCATAAATTCAGCAATTTTAATTAGTTCGCCGATTGGTTTTTTCTTGAGTTCAGTTAAATTCATAAGGGTCAGAATTAGGAAAGAGTAGAGTGTGGTTTAAAAAGAAGAAAAATCGCTCGCATACAAAAAAGATTATCGCAATTGTATTTACACAATAACAATTCAGAAGTCTGATTAATTGTTTCGAAGAGAAATGTGAAAAAACAATTTCTGTTGCCGAGTGGCGATCTTTATGTTTGTGTCTTGTAAGAAGCCGGACGAAGATGATTCCCTTCAGTGCCTCTTGAGCATGCAATATAAGCCAGCCTAGCAAATTTGTCAATTTATAGGCGAAAAAAATACGCTATAAAAAAGTATAGCGTATTTTCTTTTTTAGCATTTTGACTTAAACGTTTTCATCAATAAAGCTAACAAGTTTAGAGCGAGGTACAGCACCAATTTGTTGAGCTACAACTTCACCATTTTTGAAAAGTAGTAAAGCAGGAATGTTACGGATGTTGTATTTCACTGCTGTATCTTCGCAAGAAGTCACATCAACTTTAACAATTTTTACTTTACCAGCATATTCACTTGATAGGTCTTCAAGCACAGGTGCGATTGCTTTACAAGGTGCACACCATCCTGCCCAGAAGTCAACAAGTACAGGGGTTTCAGCATCTAAAACATCTGCTTGGAAGTTATCATCAGTTGTATTTACAATAGTCGCAGACATGGTACGGCTCCAATTTTTAGAAAAAAGTGCTATTACAGGAGAAAATTATCTCTATCAGTATTACATAGCTACTTAGTTCAATGTAAGGGTTTGATGCTATTATTCAAGGCTTAACTAAAATTGTCTAATGGATGCTCACGATATTCATCATCGACTTGTACAATCAACTTATAAATAGAAAAATTTAAATCACAGCTAATTGTTGATGAAAATGGCTTTTCAATTGCATTCTTGTGAATTACTCTAGGCGTGAATTGTTATGGGTTTAGTTCAATAATGTCTGATTTTCTGATTGATGAAGAATTACTTGCCGCCATAGATATGGGGTCGAACAGTTTTCACCTTGCAATTGCACGGGTAGATCATGGCGAAGTTAAAAAAGTTGCTTCGATGTCAGAAAAAGTACAGCTCGCAGCTGGTTTAGATGAGAATAAAAACCTAACAGAAGCCGCTCAGCAACGAGGCTTAGCCTGCTTGGCTCGTTTTGTAGGAAGATTAAGTTCTGTTCAACCAAATCGCTTACGAATTGTGGCGACCAATGCTTTGCGTCAGGCAAAAAATGGTCATGAATTTATTCAAAAAGCAGCAGAAATTTTGCCTAAACCTATTGAAATTATTGCTGGGCGAGAAGAAGCGCGTCTGATTTATCTTGGCGTATCGCATACCATGGCAAATGGTGGTCGACGTTTAGTTGTAGATATTGGTGGTGGTTCTACTGAGTTCATTATTGGTGAAGAGTTTGAGCCTATTTATACAGAGTCATTGCAAATGGGATGTGTGGCTTATACAAAAGCCTACTTTGCCGATGGCGAAATCACACAAAAAGCCTTTGATAAAGCAGTAGTTGCTGCCCGTAAAGAACTTTCAGCTATTGCAACAACGTATAAAATGGAAGGTTGGGATACTGTCGTTGGTTCTAGTGGAACGATTAAAGCTTGCCGCCAAATTATGGTGAATATGGGCTTGAGTGATGAGCAAGAAAACGTCACTCGAGAAGGGTTATACAAACTCAAAGATAAATTACTTAAGTTTAAAAATATTTCTGAAATTGATTTTGAAGGGTTAAGAGAAGACCGACGAGCAGTTTTGCCAGCCGGATTGGCAATTTTGTACGCAGTTTTTGAGGTTTTAGAAATTGATTGTTTGGCATATTCTGATGGTGCATTACGTGAAGGAGTCATGTATGACCTATTAGGTCGTTTTAAACATGAAGATATCCGTGATCGTAGTGTACAAGCTTTAATGGGACGTTATAACGCTGATCCAAAGCAAGCAGAAAGAGTCGTAAATACAGCACAACAATTATTTGATGGTGTTGCAGAACCTCTCAATTTAACGAGTGAAGACAGTGACTTACTGCGCCGAGCTGCCTATTTGCACGAAATTGGTTTGGCGATTAGTCATGGTGGGTATCACCGTCATGGTGCTTATTTATTGCAGCATTCTGATATTCCGGGCTTCTCACAAATTGACCAAAATCACCTTTCACATTTGGTCGCTCACCACCGTCGTAAATTGCGAAATGATGTAAAAAATGAAATTTTGAAGGCTGGTGGTCATAAATTACTTTATCTATGTTTATTACTTCGCCTAGCAGTTTTACTCAACCATAGTCGAAGTGATCAGATGCTTCCTGCCATTGAACTGACCATCATAAATGATCAACAATGGCAACTTAGTGTTTCTGGTGATGCCAAACAATGGCCATTGTTAGTTGCCGACTTGCATGATGAGCAAGAGCAGTTTAAGCATTGGGACATTGAATTGAATATTCAGTCGGAAAAATTTATCGATTAAAGGGATAATATTCGACCTATGAAAAAAGCTACTCAGTCCAAAGCGTGGACAACGGTTCAAATTGCACGTCATCCTGATCGTCCGCAGTTTCTAGATTATGTCGGTGAAATCTTTACAGAGTTTGATGCCTTGCATGGTGATCGTTTGTTTGGTGACGATGGTGCGATGGTAGGTGGTCTTGCTCGTTTTGATGGTCAACCTGTGATGGTTATTGGCCAACACCGTGGTCGTAGTACCCGTGAAAAATTAAAGCACAACTTCGGTATGGCTAACCCAGAAGGTTACCGTAAATCTCAACGCCTATTAGATATGGCAGAGCGCTTTAATCTTCCGGTCTTCACATTTATTGATACTATGGGTGCTTATCCAGGTGTTGGTGCTGAAGAGCGTGGACAAGCTGAAGCAATTGCAACTAGCCTTGCTCAACTTTCAAGTTTGAAAGTTCCTGTTGTCGCAACAGTACTTGGTGAAGGCGGTTCTGGTGGTGCTTTAGGTATTGGTGTTGCTGACCGAGTAATTATGTTGTCGCATAGTATTTATTCTGTGATTTCACCAGAAGGCTGTGCATCTATTTTATGGAAAACTGCTGAAAAAGCGGCTCAAGCAAGTGAAGCTTTAGGTTTGACAGCAGATAAATTACAATCTCTAGGTATTGTTGAATATGTAGTAGATGAAGGCGAAGGGGCTCATTTAGACCCTGAGCAAGTCATGCAAAACCTAAAAGTAGTTTTGAAGCAAGCTTTGGATGAGTTGCTACCAATGGATGCAAATGAACGATGCGAAGCACGTTATCAACGTTTAATGAAGTTTGGCAGCGAAAATTTAGGCATTGCGTCTTAAAACAGGCTCAAGAGTTTTCAGAAAATAGTACTTTTCTTATTGGATGTAGTGGTGGCATGGATTCAATGCTGCTACTACATTTGATGTCTCAAATTTTCCCTCATAAGATCCGAATAATTTACATAGATCATCAACTGCAATCAAAAAGTGCAGAGTGGGGCGAACTCGTTGCTAAACAAGCGACTCGTTTAAATATTCCTTATACCATTCAAAAAGTTCAAGTTACTGACGGTAATTTGGAAGCTCAAGCACGTCAGGCACGTTATTACGCTTATCTACAACATTTACAAGCCAACGAAATTTTAGTGCTTGCTCATCACCAGCAAGATCAGGCTGAAACAGTAATATTGCGTTTATTATCGGGTGCGGGTGTTGATGGGCTTGCTGCTATGCAGTGTATTGATCATCGTGTTGATATGACAATTTGGCGCCCTTTTTTGGATTTAACCCGTGAGCAGATTGCCGAGTGGACCACTCAACTTGAGATTGAGTATGTAGATGATCCTACAAATTACGATATCCATTATGATCGGGCGTGGTCGCGTGAAGAACTTTGGCCCTTCTTACAAAACCGTTTTCCAAAAATGCAGCAAGCACTTAGTCGTACTAGCTATTTGATGCAAGATGCTTCTGAAATTTTAGAAGAAGTTTTAAAAGTTGATTTGCAAAATTGTGGTACGGACGAATGTTTGGATTTAACTCAGCTATTAGAACTATCTTCTGCTCGACAGCGTCAATTGCTTTCGGTTTGGATGAAAGGTGATGGGCAATATCGCCCTGCATTTGAAATGGTTGAGCGGTTAAAAAATGAAGTAATTGATTCAAAGTCTGATGCACAAGCGGCATTACATTGGAACCAGTTTTACTATGTCCGTTATCAACATCATCTTTATAGATTGAGTCGACAAGTTTTTCTTGCTGAAAAATTAAACCCAGTTGAAACCGAGATGGAGCATTATTTTCAACTAGGGGAAATAGTGCACTGTGCTTCAGGACAATTTCAAATTACTCAAAAAAATATGGGTTTGTCTGCATCTTTATTAAATAAAAAATTAAAAATTATTCGACGCCAAGGTGGTGAAAAGGTCCATTTATATGGTCGTGTTGGGCAATGGCCATTAAAAAAAGCAATTCAAGAAGCACATATTTTGCCTTGGCTTCGTCATACAATTCAAATATTAGTCATAGATAATGTTATGCTTGGGGTTTTTACACCGAAAGGATTTTGGTTGGCTCAGTCTCCGTATTGTGAGCAAGGAGGATGGCAACCAGATTTAATTTCTTATTCTTGTAATCTGGTAAATGGCGAAGATGGTTATGACAAGTGCAGTAAATAGTAATATCTGTTTTATTGGTGGTGGTAATATGGCCCAAGCTTTGATTGGTGGGCTCATTTCAAGAGGTTTACCGCCAACACGTATTACCGTTTCAGATCCTGTTGAGCAAATACGTCAATTATTGCAAGAAAAAGAAGTCCATGTGACACAAGATAATGTAGCTGCAATTAAAAATGCTGATGTCGTTGTACTGGCAGTAAAACCACAAGTTTTGGCGACTGTTTTACGTCCTTTAAAAGGACTGTTATCAGATAAATTGGTTATTTCAATTATTGCTGGTGCTGAAATCCAAACGATATCAAACTTAATTGATAGCAATCGAATTGTTCGAGTTATGCCAAATACGCCAGCTCTAGTTCAGACGGGTGCACATGGTATCTATGCAAATGATGTAGTAGGTACTTCGGATCGTGAATTAACAAGTCAGATTTTAGCAGCCACAGGCTTAACAATTTGGGTAAACTCCGAAGCTCAAATTGATGCGGTAACAGCGGTTTCTGGCTCAGGTCCTGCATATTTCTTCTATCTCATGGAAAGTATGATCCGTGCGGGTAAAAATTTAGGACTTGATGAAAAAGTTGCAACTGCGTTGACTCTTCAAACGGCATTAGGTGCAGCTCAAATGGCAATTACGAGTTCAAACACTCCTTCTGAACTTCGTAAGAATGTGACATCGCCAAATGGCACAACTCAAGCTGCACTTGAAGTTTTTGACCGTGCACAAATCTCCCAAAATATTCAATCTGCATTGGCTGCTGCACAGAAGCGTAGTCAAGAATTGGCTCAAGAATTGAGTGACAGTGCGAAATAGCTTAAATAGGATAAGACAACTATGGGTGCAAATTCTGCGCTAATTTTTGGAATTTTAATTAATGTCGCGATTTTATTGGTCTTTTTCCGTTTTTTAATGCAATTGGCGGCAGTAAGTCCTTATAATCCTGTGGTTTTATCGACCGTAAAGGCGACTAAAATTGTTGATATTTTTGGCCGAATTTTTCCGACGGTCGCAAAAGGCCGATTTAATTTGGCTGCGTTGGTTCTTTTAATTATTTTATATTTGCTGAAAATTTTTGGCGTGATGTATCTTTCTGGTTCTATGCCAAATAGTCCGGTTCACTTAGTGATTCTGACATTTGTGACTATGATTCAGGACCTAATTCGTTTCTGCCGTTATTTAATTTTCGCGACAATTATTTTGAGTTGGGTGGTTATGTTCACTCAATCGCGTTCACCTTATATTGAAGTGATTCAAGATTTAGCTGAACCATTACTCGCACCATTCCGTCGTTTATTGCCTAATATGGGAATGATTGACTTATCTCCAATTTTGGCGTTTTTGGCGCTTTATATTGCCGAGATCTTAATGAATGAAGTTGCAAAAGTTCTTTTAACGGGACTTTAAGTTAACGCAAAAAAAAAGGGCTGTTAATACAGCCCTTTTTTTATTTCTACTAATTAATGGGCATCATCCCAGTTTTGCCCTTGCCCAACTTCAACAACTAAAGGCACAGAAATTTTTACTACAGATTCCATGACAGTCGCGATTTGCTTAGAGAGCTCCTCGGCAATGTTTTGATCTGCTTCAAACACTAATTCATCGTGTACTTGAAGTAGTAGTTTGGCTTGATCTTTTGGTAAGATTTTATCGACTTCAATCATTGCAAGTTTAATGATATCAGCGGCACTACCTTGTAACGGTGCATTAATTGCAGCACGTTCGGCAGCCTTACGTACCATTACATTTCGTGCATCAATATCAGGTGTATAAAGACGACGACCTAAAATAGTTTCAACAAAACCTTGCTCTGATGCAACTTGGCGGGTACGTTGCATATATTCATAGATGCCAGGATAGCGTTGGAAATATTGCTTAATATAGTTTTGCGATTCTTGACGTGTAAAGCCTAATTGACGAATCAAACCAAACTCAGACATACCATAAAGTAGGCCAAAGTTAACTGCTTTCGCTTGACGGCGTTGGTCATTGGTCACATCTTCAATTGCAATGCCCAATACTTCGGCAGCAGTACGACGGTGAACGTCTTGTCCATGCTGGAATGCGTGTACTAATGCTTCATCTTGAGAAAAATGAGCCATTAAACGTAATTCAATTTGAGAGTAATCGGCAGCCAATAGTACTCGGCCTTCTGGCGCAATGAATGCTTTACGAATTTGACGCCCAATTTGTCTACGAATTGGAATATTTTGTAAGTTAGGATCTGAAGAGGAGAGGCGACCTGTTGCTGTGAGCGCTTGGTGATAACTTGTATGTACACGATGCGTGTCGTTATGAGATTGCTCAACTAGACGATCAGTATAGGTACTTTTTAGCTTTGCTAAACCGCGATGCTCTAGAATAATCTCCGCTAAAGGATGTTCAATTTTTTCTAAAACACTTTCACTGGTGCTGTATTGTCCAGTTGCAGTTTTTTTACCGCCTTTGATTCCTAATTTATCAAATAGGATTTCACCTACTTGTTTAGGAGATGCAATATTAAAAGTTTCATCTGCAATTTCCATCGCTTGATTTTCAAGCCCTTCCATCGTTTTTGCAAATTCAACGCTTAATTTATCTAAGAAGGCATGATCTAGACGAATACCATCTTCTTCCATACCCGATAAAATACGGGCAACTGGCATTTCGATGTTATATAAAATATTTTCTAGCTCAGGAAATGGCTTAAGTTTGTTTGAAAGCACTTCATACAAACGATAGGTCACATGAGCATCTTCTGCAGCATAGTGAGCAGCAACTTCAATCTCAATTTGATTGAAAGTCTTTTGTTTAGCACCCTTACCAGCAATTTGTTCAAAAGTGGTGGTTAAATGGCTTAAGTAGACACGAGCTACGTCATCCATGCCGTGACGAGTGGCCGCTGCATTCAATACATAAGATGCAAGCATGCTATCGAAATACCAGCCTTTAAGTTCTATGCCATGATTGGCAAAGATATGGGCATCATATTTAAGGTGATGCCCAATTTTTTTAACTGCTTCATTTTCTAGTACAGGCTTAATTTGAGCCAGAATTTGATCACGATCCAGTTGCTGCGGCGCATTTTCATAATCATGCGCTAATGGAACATAGTAGGCATCTTTCGCATCAAATGCGATTGAGAAACCAACCATCTCGGCAATACGGTAGTCCAGACTTGTAGTTTCTGTATCAATAGCAAAATGATCGGCATTTTGCATGCGTTGCCAGAGTTGATCCCATGCTTCTTGGGTTAAAACAGTATGATAATTTGCAGTTCCAAGCTGGTCATCTTGACTAGTTAAGCTTGCTTGATCTTCAGTTTCTATAGATTCAGCAGGTCTAACTTCATTTTGCACAATAGTCTGTGAAGCTTGTTGTTTATAGCTTGAGCTATTTGGATTGTTTGGATGATCAAGCGACTGTAATTGGTTTCTAAACTCAAGCTCAGTATAAAGATTACGTAGAGCCTCAACATTTGGATCAGTAAGCTTTAACTCATGCCAATCGAGTTCTAAAGGAAGATCACAAACAATGCTAGCTAACTGGTGATCAAGCTTAATATTGTCTAAATTATCTTTAATATTTTGGCTAATCTTGCCTTTAAGTTGATCAGCATTGGCAATGATATTGTCTAAAGTGCCATATTCAGTTAGTAACTTCGCTGCTGTTTTTGCGCCTACGCCCGGCACACCCATGATGCCGTCAGATGCATCGCCCATAAGGGTTAAGTAATCGATAATTTGATTTGGCCAAACCCCAAATTTTTCAAATACACCGTCAGTGTCGAGTACACGATCTTTAAAGCTATCTTCGAGTTTTACATGATCATTGACGAGCTGAGCCATGTCTTTATCACCGGTTGAGATAAGTACATGGTGGCCTTCGAGTACGGCACGTTTAGCGAGCGTACCGATAATGTCATCTGCCTCTGCACCCGGAAGACTATATAAAGGAATCCCATGAGCTTTAATCAATGCATGCAAATATGGAATCTGTTGAGATAACTCTTCCGGCATGGTAGGACGGTCACCTTTATAAATAGGTGAAAGCTTGTGGCGGAAAGTTGGCTCGGGCGTATCAAAAATGACGGCCATATGTGTTGGCTGCATACGGCGCATTAATTTTTGAATGGCAGAAATTGCCCCACGTATTGCATTGGTATGTAACCCTGTAGAGGTCGTCAATGGTGGTAATGCATGATATGCACGAAATAAAAAATAGGACCCATCAACCAAGACAAATGGTGGCATTGAACAATTCCTTAATTTGAATTAGGGGTATTTTACGTGAAAACGGCTATGAATGCAGGTTTATGATTTTTGCAGTATTTTGTATGTATAAATATACGCTTGTATTGGCTTGAAGTAAGATGACCTGTAATGAAGGTGTCATATTGCTAAGCCCATGTATAAAAAAGACAAACAGGGAATGATCATTGTTTTGATCGCTTTGACTTTGTTTTTAGCCATTTCAATTGGTTTTAAATTTCAGAGTGCTGTTATTGCTTTATCTATTGCACTTACTGTCATTCTAGTTCAATTACTGTCAAATCTGCATGAGCGTTTAACTCATTTAGAACAGCAGTTTTCTCAGCAGAAAACGCCACTTTATTCTATTCACCTGCAAAGAACAGTGATTTATGCAGCAGCCTTGGTTGCATTAGTTGCTTATATCAATCATTGGATGTGGATTGTTGGTGGGGCTTTACTGGTTTTATTGCTATGTTTGATTCAAACCATCAGTGCATTTCATACTCGACTATTATACCTCGAGTCAGCAAAACAAACTGTTCATGTAAATGAGACCATACAAACAGAAGTTATAAATCCTGTAATAGAACAAGTTAGTGCCAGCAATACAGACACGCTAGCCCCTGCCGAAACAGCAACTTTCAACCAAACAGAACAACCAGCTCATGTACAGGCCGCATGGTGGCAACCAGCCGTAGATTGGATGATTCATGGTAATCCAATCTTAAGAGTTGCTGTTGCTGTGCTTATGGTTGGGGTAGTGTTGCTATTACGTTTTGCAAGCGAGCATTGGCAACTTAGTTTAGGTGTGAAACTTGGATTTATTGCGATTGCTGGAGGTGTGTTAACGGCATTTGGGTATACATTGCAAAAGAAAAATCAGCTGTTTGCTGTGGCATTGCAAGGTGTCGGGCTGGCTGTTGTATTCCTGACACTTGTGTTCTCACATCATTTTGGTGTAATTGCCAACCTAACTACAGCGAGTATTCTGTTTACGATTTTATTAGCTATTACGGTAT
This sequence comes from Acinetobacter sp. BEC1-S18-ESBL-01, assembly GCF_014169935.1. Classification (NCBI taxonomy): domain Bacteria; kingdom Pseudomonadati; phylum Pseudomonadota; class Gammaproteobacteria; order Moraxellales; family Moraxellaceae; genus Acinetobacter; species Acinetobacter sp. BEC1-S18-ESBL-01. The sequence continues at coordinate 3,243,955 of NZ_AP022302.1, read as the reverse complement.
TCCTGAGCTTAAAACAACAAGCTATTTATTTGGCAATATTAGCACTGGGTATGGCTTATGCGGCTCCTTTAGTTATTCCTCAATATCGCCCTGATGTAACCTTCCTATTTAGCTACTACTTAGTAATTAACTTAGCAGTTGCTGCGGTTAATTTTATTCAGCCTTGGAAAATCTTAAATCAAATTGCTTTCTTTGCCACAATGTTTATTGGTGGTAGTGCAATCGCATTTTATGCAGAACCCGAAAAATTTAATACATTAGACTGGATTTTGTGGTGCCATATCGCGCTGTTTATTTGGCTTAGTGTTCGTTATAGCCAAAATATATCTCGGACGTCAGCAAGTGAAAAACAAGAAGGGATTCGTTTACCTCCGCTCTTAGATGTTGGTCTTATTTTTAGTGTGCCAGTGCTGGGCTTTACCCTTCATGCCTACTTAGTACATGAGTCTACACAAGCATTGACGATTGGTGCAGCCGTCTTGGCGGGTACCTATGCAGTATTAACTTTCTGGATTAAAAAAACTCATCCTCAGCTTTCAGTTCTTGCAAAAAGCTTTTTCATTCTCGCGGTTGCATTTTTTGCTTTAATTTTCCCGCTTGCAAAAGGAGCACATTGGACAGCAATTGGTTGGGTTGCTCAAGGTACGGCTTTAATTGTGTGGGGAGTAACTGAGCGCTACCGTTTAAGCCGATATATTGGTGTAGTTTTAGTTTTACTTAGCTCTATTGCACTGTTTTATCAAGTGTGGGCAAATGAAGAGTTCCCAACGCTAAGCACAAGCATCTATGCAATTGCCCAATTTATTTCTGCCTTTTATTTATTGCAATACAACAGTAAAGAGCAACGCTATTTTAGCGCAAGCATGTTTAGTGGCATTTTCTTGTGTTTAGGGATGTATGCAGGTGCTGTAGCTGGTGTAGAAATAATGACATGGCATCATCATTCTTTGAGTCCATATTTGACGTTCGCCGTAGTTCTAATAGCAATATTTAGCGCAGTTGTGCACTATAAACTTCGTGTGCAATGGCAAAGTTTGCAGTTAATTTTAATTAGCCTGTTACTGCTGTTAGTTTTGGGTGAAGCGTTTGCGAGTCAAGTGTTTACGTTGTTTAAATGGGTAGACTCATTAAAACAAACTACTTTCTTAGTCGCTACCATTATTCTAAGTGCCTTATTTCTTATGGCTCAACCGCAGTCGGATGAGTCTGGGTACTTAAATGTCTGGGCTGGTTTAAGCTGGTTGGCGTTAGCAGCAGTTGGTTTGGCGATCTTTCCAAAAATGCCAGTTGTTGCTCTGGCTTTTATCCCTGTGGTTTATTCGCTTTGGGCGTATAAGGCTCATAAAACGACACTATTGCATCAAATTCCGGTTTGGTGTTTAAGCTTAATTTGGTTGCTAGTTGTGAGCGTTGATCGCCACTCTGCTGAGTACCTTTATTTTGTTCCTTTATTTAACTTAACTGATTTTCTTTCTATTGTAGTATTTGCAGGTCTGCTCTTTATTATTTATCAACATGCTTTTGATCAAGATAAATCACTAGAGTGGACTTTTAAAATTACAACAATTTTAGCTGGGTTATTGGTATTCAGTAGTGTGGTCGTTAGGGGCTTACATCATTACTGGGGGACACCACTATGGAGCTTAGCAATTTGGATGAATGGTGAAGTGCAGTTAAGTTTGACATTGCTTTGGGTCATTTTGGCATTTGTACTCACTACATTCTCAAGCCGTAAAATGATTCGTCAACTCTGGTTTGTAGGTGCTGCGCTTTTAGGTATTGTGGTATTAAAGTTGATTTTGCTTGACCTATCACAAAGTGCGACATTAACTCGAGTCATTTCGTTTATTGGGGCAGGTGGAGTAATGTTAATTATTGCTTATCTTGCGCCATTACCCCCGTCATCTACCGCACACAAGAATCAAGAGCCTAAGCTTTAGGCTCTCTTTTTAATTCTTTTTGATTGCTATATTGATCGATATCATCTTCAGCAAAACCAGTAGACGGTCGATCAATCAAGCCCATTTTAGGAACAGGAATTTCAATTCGGTTATCTAAAAATCCATTTCGGATTCGTTCTTGCATTTCATCCCGAACTTTTAAAGAGTTCTCTTGTCTACACCACATCGTGAATAAAAGCTCAATTGATGACTCCCTGAATGCGGTAACCGTAACTGCAGGTTTTGGATCATCCAGTACAAGTGGATAATGAGCTGCTACATTCAGTAGAACCTCACGGACTTTAATAATATCTTCGTGAAAGTTGATTGCGAGCGTAATTGGGATACGTCGTATCGGATATTTAGACAAGTTGTGTACAGGCGCACGAATAAGCTGTTCATTCGGCAAACGAATATAGACATTGTCGAGTGTAAGTAATTTTACCGAAAGCAAATCAATTGAAATTACTTCGCCTTCAATTGTATTACCACGAATGAGAGTAATCTGGATCGTATCACCGACTTCAAATGAACCTTCACCAATCAAAAATAAACCACTAATCAAGTTACTGGCAGATGTTTGCGATGCAAAACCGAGTGCTACAGTTAAAATCCCTGCTGCACCGAGGAATACACTAAGTTTGAACCCAGCTTCTTTCAAACTTGTCATGATGAAGAGTAAGAAAATGAAATAAAAAATACCACGGCGCCATACAAGGCGTTGGTGAGCATTAAAACGTGAGCCAATGGTTCTAATAAACGTATTTGAAATAATACGAGCAAGAACAAAGCCAATGAAACACAGTACAACAGCGACTAAAATTTCACTAATACGTTCGGTATTGATATTGGTAAATATACTTTTGAGGCTATCAGCGATATCTTTTGGAATATTTGAATCAGCCATATAAACCTCTTAAAAGAATGAATCAAACATATTGAATAATGCTCCACCAGGTGAGCGTGGTGGGTGAACATAGGTCACTTCACCAGCAAGAGGTGGCGTACGATTTTCAATACGAATACGTGCCGGACGATCAGAACCCTCATAATAAACTTTAATTTGAGAAGTCCATAAACGACCTGTACTTTCACTATAAAATAGCGGTAGGGCCGTCACTGGCACATTCATGCGATCAAAGCGTAATTGATGATTACTTGTGTTGTGAAAGTCGATTGGAGTAACAGCACGGAAAGCGCGTGGTGTTAATAGATTCAAATCAGTACGGCCATCCACGGAAGTGGCATAACAGATTTCTCCTTGCTGCGCATTAGGACCAAACCACGTATCTTTAGGCTGAATCACAGGAATCTCAAACAAAGGTTCATGCTGACTTTCAACTAAGCCTGCAATCCATAATGGTGTGCTGATATATAGAGTCCCACGTTGACCTGCTGGAATATAAATAGGATCGACAGGTTTAATGACCACAGAACGATCTGCCAGACGTGGCATCAGTAAAAATTCTGGATTGGTCTTTCGAAACATGTAACGTTCTACTTGAACCGTATGCGGAAAGGCAAAATGTGGATCGGCAATGGGGTGCCAATCTTGTTCATTATCGTCTTGAAGAGAGGGACGATAATATTCGATGCGCCATTCTTTTATGCCACGTGTTAAACGAAAGAGCATTGAACCGAATTGCCATGCTTTGGATTGGTTAATTTCAAAGTGCTGTTCACCCCACCATTTTAAAGAATTCTGGGGGCGAGGCTGATATTCATTATTTTCAAACAAGACGCAAAATTCCTCTACCGAGTTGTTAAACAGACTTCACGCTGTAATCTGCTTAGAGTACACTCAAAATCATCTTACTCATCATTATAAATTGTGATGCAAATATTGAAACAAATACAAGTTCCATATAGTTTTGCCAAGCGTCATGGTGTTTTATTTCGTTATGACGGTGATCAGGTATTTATTATTAGACGTCAAAACACTGAAAAAATTGCATTGCAGGAAGCAAGACGCATCTTGGGTAAGCCAGCTCATTATCAATTATGTACTGAACAAGAATTTAATACGCTCTTAAGTACGAGTTATGCAGGTGATACAGGGGAATCACAACAAGTTGCAGCTGGTTTAGAAGATCATCCGGATTTATTGAGTTTGGCCGATCAGGTTCCTGAAACAGAAGATTTGATGGACCAAGAAGATGACGCACCTATTGTTCGTCTGATCAATGCGCTACTCTCTGAGGCAATTCGAGTAGGGGCTTCTGATATTCATATTGAAGCTTTTGAAAAGAAACTATCTGTACGATTACGTGTAGATGGACAATTACGTGAGATTGTACAACCACGCCGTGAGTTAGCGCCTTTATTAGTCTCGCGTATTAAAGTTATGGCGAAGCTCGATATTGCTGAAAAACGTGTACCACAAGATGGACGTATTTCTTTACGTCTTGCTGGCCGTGAAGTGGATGTGCGTGTTTCAACTTTGCCATCGTCACATGGTGAAAGGGTCGTTATGCGTTTGCTTGATAAACAAGCGGGCCGACTCAACATGACTCACTTGGGTTTAATGGCTAATGACTATGAGCGTTTAACTCAGTTAGTACATCGTCCCCACGGTATTATTTTGGTCACAGGGCCTACTGGCTCGGGGAAAACGACCACCTTATATGCAGCCTTATCTGATCTAAATGACAATACCCGTAATATCTTAACTGCTGAAGATCCAATCGAATATCAACTCGAAGGTATTGGTCAAACACAAGTGAATACCAAAGTGGATATGACATTTGCTCGTGCTTTAAAAGCAATGTTACGTCAAGATCCAGATGTGGTGATGGTGGGGGAGATCCGTGATTTAGAAACTGCTGAAATTGCAGTTCAAGCATCTTTAACAGGACATTTAGTTTTATCAACACTACATACCAATACAGCTATTGGTGCAGTTACTCGACTTAAAGATATGGGGATTGAACCCTTCTTATTATCAAGTTCTTTAATTGGGGTGATTGCTCAACGTTTGGTTCGTACTTTATGTCCACATTGTATGACATGGCGTGAAGCAGATACTTTTGAGAAACAGGTTTTTCAGCATATTAATAATGAACCGTTGTTGCAGTTACCTGAAGCTAAAGGGTGCGATCATTGTTCACATTTAGGTTTTAATGGACGTACAGCGATTTATGAAATCGTACCAGTTGATGAACCTATGCGCCGTCTGATTCATGGTAACGCAGCTGAATATGAATTAGAAAATCATGCTCGTGAGTATTCAGGTTCTATTCGTGACGATGGTTTGCGCAAAGTACTTACAGGTAAAACTACACTCGAAGAAGTACTTCGCGTAACCAATGAGGCAAGTGAAGCATAATATTTAAGATGTAAAAAATGCCCGATTTGATTCGGGCATTTTTTAAATATCAAAACTTATTCAGTCACAATATTAAACGTCACATCAATATTATTGCGAGTTGCATTTGAATATGGGCAAACAATATGAGCTGCTGCAACTAACTTTTCAGCTTCTTCACGATCCATACCCACTAAGTAAACATTTAAAGTCGCTTCGATGCTAAAACCTGTAGGAATTGGACCAATACCTACTTCACCTTCTACATAAGCGTCTTTACTAATATTAAACTTATCGCGGTTTGCAACAAATTTTAAAGCACCTAAAAAGCATGCTGAATAACCAGCTGCAAATAGTTGCTCTGGATTTGTTACAGCACCACCTGCGCCACCCATTTCTTTAGGTACACCAAGTTGTACATCTAATACGCCGTCTGATGAAGTCGCACGGCCATCACGACCACCGGTTGCTTTAGCTTTTGCACGATAAACAACTTTTTCTAATGACATCGTTTTTATTCCTAAAATAAATTGAATGCAAATATATCGTACACGACTTAATTATTTTGACAAGTATATTTTTTAAAAAAATTGCTGTTTATTTGACTAAGTTTGTACGGAGTTTAGTAAGTTGATCTTTAAGGCCTAGTAGTGTTGTCATATCACATGAACTTGCTTCTAATACGCTTGCTGGAATATGGATTGCTTGATCTTTTAATTTTTTTCCTTCATCACTTAGCGTAATAATCACTTGTCTCTCATCTTGAGTTGAACGGGTACGATGAAGTAAATGCGAGGCTTCTAACTTTTTCAAGATAGGAGTGAGGGTAGATGATTCTAAAAAAAGTTTAGCTCCAATTTCTGAAACAGTCACTTCATCCTGCTCCCATAACACTAACATCACTAAATATTGGGGATAGGTAATGCCCAAAGGTGCTAGAAGTTTTCTGTAGAGTTGATTAAGCGCTAAATTCGTTGAATAAATGAGGAAACATAATTGATTCTCAAGCTTTAAGTTTTGACAGTCTTGGTCCATATCTTCCTCAAAGAAACTAGTATTGCTTTTGTAGTATATCGCGTTCTATTCAGTTTCTTAAATGTTCATAAGAATAGGTTATGAATAAAGTAAATTAAGGGATATAAAAAATGGAATAATTACATCAATTATTCCATAAGATAAAAATAGTCTAGATGAAAGTGTTTACCACAAATCTGCAATCTTTTTCATTAAACGCGCACGATACTTCGCAGTAGGATTATTTGCATTACGTTGCTGCTCTTGTTCATAAAAATCTTGCCATGCAGTAATCATTTCAAGCGTAGTTCCTTGTTTTTTAATCACAGAAACATCTGCTGGCTGAATATTTTCTAAACGTTGTCTTGCACCTTCTGCGCCTGTACCCCAACCAATAATTCTTTGGCCAAAAGCGGGCAAGGGGATATTTTTAGGAGTTTCTGGAAGAATATCTGATTTGAGCTGTGCAGTAGGCGAAACAAAATGGTTTGTTGTACCAAGCTCTGCATAACAATGAATATTTGCCCCCAAGCAAAAAATGCTAAATAAGTATTTCCACATGAATAATTAAACTTTTAATAATGAATCAATTTACGGTGAGTCATGAGAGGCATTGAAGAGCGGACGAGTTCTTGTGCTGTTAAATCAAAGGGTACAGTGATTAAACCACTCCCTTCATATCCAATCATACTTAAAATTTGACCACGACTATCTGTTGCCCCAGAGTGTCCCCAGGTTTGTCGTTTTTCACCATGCCAGCCCTGTTGTGCTGCGCCTAAAACATAACATTGGCTATCCATTGCCCGAGCTTGTAGCAAAAGCTGCCAGTGCATTTGTCCAGTTGTATAAGTAAATGCAGCAGGAGCAGTCAGAATATGAGCGCCTTGTTGTCTCAGAGTTAGAGCAAGCTCTGGAAAACGTAAGTCATAACATACCATTAAGCCAATATTGCCAAAAGGGGTAGATGTGACTACTACGTCTGTTCCAGGTTCAAAAAAACGAGACTCTTGATAACCACCGACCGCATCGCCCACTTGTACATCAAATAAATGGATCTTGTCATAACGTGCTTCTGTACGCTCAGGGCTAATACAAAGACTAACCGTCCGGACTCGACCATCTTGAATAGTAGATCCATCTGGACGAAATGGGCATGGTAAGGTACCGGCCACAATCCAGATTTGATATTGATGTGCTAGCTTCTCAAGCCGTTGTTGAATAGACTCAAATTGCTCAGCTGTTTCGCGTTGTTTTCCAGCTGCAAAACATACAAAGTTTTCGGGGAAAACAATCAGGCTAGCATTTTGCGCCTTACTTTGTTGAATCAACGACTCAATGACTTGAAAATTATTTTCAATATCATCTTGAGAGTTCATTTGAGCAACAGAAATAAGGGTCATATTCTAATAATCCGGCTTAATGATTAAAGTCAGGCATTTTGCTTATCTGATACCTGTTCAAGCGTATCTTGTTCTTTCTGTAACTGCTTCACAAGTGGCTCAAACATGTTCTGATTGTTTGCATTGAGTTTCATCAATGTCTTATGTGCATCCAGAACTGTTCTTAGCATTGCATTATGAGTGATCTGTTCATCAGTTAACGTTAATGTGCAAACGTTAGGATCGCCACAGTAATTCAAAATGACAAAAACCTGCCCTAGCCCCATACTGTTGGCTAAGGTTGTGATATCTGGATTGGTAGATAGCATCACAGCTTGAATATGATGAGTTTGTTTAAGCTTTAAACCTAGCTTAGCCAGGATGCCTAACACCGTACTATCAATAAATGTTGTTTGGGTTAAATCAACGATTGCACCAACAACATTCTCTTGCTGTTCAATTCTGTTTAAAAGTTTGTCTAGACTTATACAAGAATGGGCTCGCACTTCACCAATAAGTTTGAAAATATGCGTTCCATTTAAACTTGCATATTCAACATGACCTGTTGACATATAAATGCCATTTTCAGAGAAGGATAGAAAAATTATCACATAGTGCCATCGCAGACTCAAGAGTCCTTAAGTCGTATATTATGTAATTAATTGATTCGTAAATTAATTCATTCGACAAAGACTGAAGATGGCAATGTCATCAGCCACATGATCGGGTGCTTGGAATGATTGATTTTGCAAATGATGAACCAATTGTTGGAACTGATCATTTAAGCCGCCATCAAAAGGTTCAAGGGCCCCATCTGAGCAAACAATGAAGCGTGATTGGTGATTTAATGTACAAACATGTTCTTCAACTTCGAGTTCATCAGTCAAGCCTAATGGGAAGCTACTTGTTGTTAGAATTTTTGGAGCTTGATTAGGTTCAAAAATGATAGGAGGAGGGTAGTGCCCAGCACTTGACCAGCGAAGTGTATGTGTTTCAAGGTTTAAAATACCCACCACAATCGTAATGTGCTTTTCAATATTCTCTTGAACCAACATTCCATTTAATTTTTTTATTAATTGTCTTGGGGTTTTTGAGCGGCCATGGAAAGCTGCCATCCAAGAAGTTAATAAGCTGCTAGTTACGCCATGTCCTGAAACATCGGCAAGATAGAATAAAACTTCCTTATCATTTAATTTCCAGTAGTCATACCAATCACCAGAAAGATAAGCTGAAGGCTGAAAGAAAGTTTCGACTTGATAATTTAATAAATCAATTGGATTAGGCAGTAATCGTTTTTGTAGTTCAGCAGCCGAAGGTAAATCGCGGCTATCTTGGTTACGTTTATATTGAGCATCGATTCTTGATAATGCTTTATTTAAATCGTTAGGTAGTTGATTCCATACCCAACCTGCAAGAGCACCCGCTTCCCAAGCTTGAGCTAAAGCGCTACCTTCATGTTCAAAAGCAATGACAATCGTTGGTAAATTCCATTTATATGTCAGGAAATCTTGTACATCTGCTATTGCAATGATGGTTGGATCATATAAATCTAAATCATCTATGTTAATGACTTGTAAGCCTGGCAATTTATCCAAAGCTTGCTCTAAGTAAGGGATAGAGCGTGTCGGTTTAATAAAATACATAGAAGAGATGGTAGTCCTTTTATATGATCACTTTATTCATCATAGAGTATGTATGATCAAAATCAAGGTATTGCCGAACTCTTAATCCAAGCAATACCTTGATTTCATCTTTTAAGGGTTTTGATTGTCATCTGGCGTGTCTTCTGAATCATCATCAATGAAAGATACATCAGCTGAGTCGCCCTTTTTCTCTGCAATTTGGAATGCTTTACGTTGGAGATATAAGTCTCGAATCATGGCATATTGATCACCTTGTAAGGTCTGATCTAGGTCTAGATATTGAGCGCGTGTATCAACCGCTTGTAACATATTACTTGACCAATAAAGACCCTCTTGATCATCCATAACATATTTCTGTGGACGTGCTTGGGCGTCTACTGCTAAACCAAAACCATCACGTAAGGTACTTGGCCCGAAAAAAGGCAACATCAGGAATGGGCCAGAAGGAACACCATAGTAACCAAGAGTTACACCAAAATTCTCTTCTTCAGTCGGTAAACCTAAACGGCTGGCAGGGTCAGCTAAACCAAGAGTCGTTAATGTATTAATTGTAAAGCGACCTATGGTTTTTGCTGCACGACCAGGGCGACCTTGAATAAGCTGGTTAACAGCATTCCAAGGTTCTCCAAGATTTTTACGGAACTGACGATAAGAACCACGGACATCTTCTGGAGTCTTTTCTCTATATTGCACAGCAACTGGGCGTAAAAAATTTCGATCCAACATGTCGTTAAATGAGTAAATTGGACGATTTAATGATTGTAATGGGTCTTTTACAGGATCTGGTTGTGCTGCATTCGCATTAATTTTTAAATCTTTAACTTTAATATTTTTTAAATCTTTAATAATTTGTGAGCGCGTATGAGTCGGTGCTGTTTCTTCTAGTGAGCTAGCATCAGAAGATTCACTTATAGTATTTTCTTGAGCATATAGAGAGGTACAAACACCTACAGATAATACGCTTAGTAAAATTAAATTAGAATAATTCATATAATTCCTTAACCGCCAGCCAGGCTAATACTTAAATGTGCAGTTGGGTGGAGATATGTTTTAATACAAAATTGATAACCTATTATCAATGTAAAATTGATCAAATAATATAGATAAAATGCTAAAAAGCTTAAAAAGTATCCAGTTGGTGATATTGATTTAAAAAAAGGGTTGCAAAGGGTTGTTAATGGTCTATAATGCACATCCATCGGCGGTGATGCAGATAGAAACTTGTTGAAAAACAGTTACTTGTGATTAAGTTGATTGCTTTAAGTGATGAATTTGATGGTGAGTTGGTTTGAGAGATGAGTTTTAAAAATATCGAAATTACCTGTTGACTTTTAAGAGATTAAGAGTAATATAGCCGACCTAGCTTGCTGGTGACGAACCAGGAAGAAGATCATTAAGAGAATTGAAGAACAACTTGTGTGGATTTTTACTGATTGATTAATCGAAATAATTTTCATTAATTGATTGGTTTAAATTACTCGAAGTTTATTTGAGCGAAATTTAAGTCAGTAATTGATGAGCCAGAATTGGCACCTTGTCTTTAATAAGGTGCAAAATGATTTTAACTGAAGAGTTTGATCATGGCTCAGATTGAACGCTGGCGGCAGGCTTAACACATGCAAGTCGAGCGGAGAGAGGTAGCTTGCTACTGATCTTAGCGGCGGACGGGTGAGTAATGCTTAGGAATCTGCCTATTAGTGGGGGACAACATTTCGAAAGGAATGCTAATACCGCATACGTCCTACGGGAGAAAGCAGGGGATCTTCGGACCTTGCGCTAATAGATGAGCCTAAGTCGGATTAGCTAGTTGGTGGGGTAAAGGCCTACCAAGGCGACGATCTGTAGCGGGTCTGAGAGGATGATCCGCCACACTGGGACTGAGACACGGCCCAGACTCCTACGGGAGGCAGCAGTGGGGAATATTGGACAATGGGCGCAAGCCTGATCCAGCCATGCCGCGTGTGTGAAGAAGGCCTTATGGTTGTAAAGCACTTTAAGCGAGGAGGAGGCTACTTTAGTTAATACCTAGAGATAGTGGACGTTACTCGCAGAATAAGCACCGGCTAACTCTGTGCCAGCAGCCGCGGTAATACAGAGGGTGCAAGCGTTAATCGGATTTACTGGGCGTAAAGCGCGCGTAGGCGGCTAATTAAGTCAAATGTGAAATCCCCGAGCTTAACTTGGGAATTGCATTCGATACTGGTTAGCTAGAGTGTGGGAGAGGATGGTAGAATTCCAGGTGTAGCGGTGAAATGCGTAGAGATCTGGAGGAATACCGATGGCGAAGGCAGCCATCTGGCCTAACACTGACGCTGAGGTGCGAAAGCATGGGGAGCAAACAGGATTAGATACCCTGGTAGTCCATGCCGTAAACGATGTCTACTAGCCGTTGGGGCCTTTGAGGCTTTAGTGGCGCAGCTAACGCGATAAGTAGACCGCCTGGGGAGTACGGTCGCAAGACTAAAACTCAAATGAATTGACGGGGGCCCGCACAAGCGGTGGAGCATGTGGTTTAATTCGATGCAACGCGAAGAACCTTACCTGGCCTTGACATAGTAAGAACTTTCCAGAGATGGATTGGTGCCTTCGGGAACTTACATACAGGTGCTGCATGGCTGTCGTCAGCTCGTGTCGTGAGATGTTGGGTTAAGTCCCGCAACGAGCGCAACCCTTTTCCTTATTTGCCAGCGAGTAATGTCGGGAACTTTAAGGATACTGCCAGTGACAAACTGGAGGAAGGCGGGGACGACGTCAAGTCATCATGGCCCTTACGGCCAGGGCTACACACGTGCTACAATGGTCGGTACAAAGGGTTGCTACCTAGCGATAGGATGCTAATCTCAAAAAGCCGATCGTAGTCCGGATTGGAGTCTGCAACTCGACTCCATGAAGTCGGAATCGCTAGTAATCGCGGATCAGAATGCCGCGGTGAATACGTTCCCGGGCCTTGTACACACCGCCCGTCACACCATGGGAGTTTGTTGCACCAGAAGTAGCTAGCCTAACTGCAAAGAGGGCGGTTACCACGGTGTGGCCGATGACTGGGGTGAAGTCGTAACAAGGTAGCCGTAGGGGAACCTGCGGCTGGATCACCTCCTTAACGAAAGATTGACGATTGGTAAGAATCCACAACAAGTTGTTCTTCATAGATGTATCTGAGGGTCTGTAGCTCAGTTGGTTAGAGCACACGCTTGATAAGCGTGGGGTCACAAGTTCAAGTCTTGTCAGACCCACCATGACTTTGACTGGTTGAAGTTATAGATAAAAGATACATGACTGATGATGTAAGCTGGGGACTTAGCTTAGTTGGTAGAGCGCCTGCTTTGCACGCAGGAGGTCAGGAGTTCGACTCTCCTAGTCTCCACCAGAACTTAAGAGAAGTTCGGATTACAGAAATTAGTAAATAGAGATTTAGATCTTGGTTTATTAACTTCTGTGATTTAAGTATCACGGTATTAAGCATGACCTGACGAAGGCATGTTTATTCATTAACAGATTGGCAAAATTGAGTCTGAAATAAATTGTTCACTCAAGAGTTTAGATTAAGCAATTAATCTAGATGAATTGAGAACTAGCAAATTAACTGAATCAAGCGTTTTGGTATATGAATTTAGATTGAAGCTGTACAGTGTTTAAGTACACAGACAACAGATAGTAGCGATGAAGAATCGCACGGACAACACTCACTTGTAGGTGTTGACGACTGTTTGGGGTTGTATAGTCAAGTAATTAAGTGCATGTGGTGGATGCCTTGGCAGTCAGAGGCGATGAAAGACGTGATAGCCTGCGAAAAGCTCCGGGGAGGCGGCAAATATCCTTTGATCCGGAGATTTCTGAATGGGGGAACCCACCTACTTTAAGGTAGGTATTGCAACATGAATACATAGTGTTGCAAGGCGAACGAGGGGAAGTGAAACATCTCAGTACCCTTAGGAAAAGAAATCAATTGAGATTCCCTCAGTAGCGGCGAGCGAACGGGGATCAGCCCATTAAGTTATGTGTGTTTTAGTGGAACGCTCTGGGAAGTGCGAACGTAGAGGGTGATATTCCCGTACACGAAAGGGCACACATAATGATGACGAGTAGGGCGAGGCACGTGAAACCTTGTCTGAATATGGGGGGACCATCCTCCAAGGCTAAATACTCCTGACTGACCGATAGTGAACCAGTACCGTGAGGGAAAGGCGAAAAGAACCCCTGTGAGGGGAGTGAAATAGATCCTGAAACCGCATGCATACAAGCAGTGGGAGCACCTTCGTGGTGTGACTGCGTACCTTTTGTATAATGGGTCAGCGACTTATATTCAGTAGCGAGGTTAACCGTATAGGGGAGCCGTAGAGAAATCGAGTCTTAATAGGGCGTTTAGTTGCTGGGTATAGACCCGAAACCAGGCGATCTATCCATGAGCAGGTTGAAGGTTGGGTAACACTAACTGGAGGACCGAACCCACTGTCGTTGAAAAGCCAGGGGATGACTTGTGGATAGGGGTGAAAGGCTAATCAAGCCTGGTGATAGCTGGTTCTCCCCGAAAGCTATTTAGGTAGCGCCTCGGACGAATACCATAGGGGGTAGAGCACTGTTTCGGCTAGGGGGTCATCCCGACTTACCAAACCGATGCAAACTCCGAATACCTATGAGTACTATCCGGGAGACAGACTGCGGGTGCTAACGTCCGTAGTCAAGAGGAAAACAATCCAGACCGCCAGCTAAGGCCCCAAAATCATAGTTAAGTGGGAAACGATGTGGGAAGGCATAGACAGCTAGGAGGTTGGCTTAGAAGCAGCCACCCTTTAAAGAAAGCGTAATAGCTCACTAGTCGAGTCGGCCTGCGCGGAAGATGTAACGGGGCTAAAATTATGTGCCGAAGCTGCGGATTTGACATTAGTCAAGTGGTAGGGGAGCGTTCTGTAAGCCGATGAAGGTGTATTGAGAAGTATGCTGGAGGTATCAGAAGTGCGAATGCTGACGTGAGTAACGACAAAACGGGTGAAAAACCCGTTCGCCGAAAGACCAAGGGTTCCAGTCCAACGTTAATCGGGGCTGGGTGAGTCGACCCCTAAGGCGAGGCCGAAAGGCGTAGTCGATGGGAAATTGGTTAATATTCCAATACTTCTGTGTAATGCGATGAGAGGACGGAGAAGGTTAAGTCAGCCTGGCGTTGGTTGTCCAGGTGGAAGGATGTAGGTATGTATCTTAGGCAAATCCGGGGTACTCTATACTGAGATCCGATAGCAAGCTGTACTTGTACAGTGAAGTGGCTGATACCATGCTTCCAGGAAAAGTCTCTAAGCTTCAGTTACACAGGAATCGTACCCGAAACCGACACAGGTGGTCAGGTCGAGTAGACCAAGGCGCTTGAGAGAACTCTGCTGAAGGAACTAGGCAAAATGGTACCGTAACTTCGGGAGAAGGTACGCTGTTGTTGGTGATGGAACTTGCTTCCTGAGCTGACGACAGCCGCAGAAACCAGGCCGCTGCAACTGTTTATTAAAAACATAGCACTCTGCAAACACGAAAGTGGACGTATAGGGTGTGATGCCTGCCCGGTGCTGGAAGGTTAATTGATGGGGTTAGCGTAAGCGAAGCTCTTGATCGAAGCCCCAGTAAACGGCGGCCGTAACTATAACGGTCCTAAGGTAGCGAAATTCCTTGTCGGGTAAGTTCCGACCTGCACGAATGGCATAATGATGGCGGCGCTGTCTCCAGCAGAGGCTCAGTGAAATCGAAATCGCTGTGAAGATGCAGTGTACCCGCGGCTAGACGGAAAGACCCCGTGAACCTTTACTGCAGCTTGACACTGAACTTTGACCTTACTTGTGTAGGATAGGTGGGAGGCTTTGAAGTTGGAACGCTAGTTCCAATGGAGCCGTCCTTGAAATACCACCCTGGTAATGTTGAGGTTCTAACTCTGTCCCGTTATCCGGGACGAGGACCGTGTCTGGTGGGTAGTTTGACTGGGGCGGTCTCCTCCTAAAGAGTAACGGAGGAGTACGAAGGTGCGCTCAGCGTGGTCGGAAATCACGCGTAGAGTATAAAGGCAAAAGCGCGCTTAACTGCGAGACCCACAAGTCGAGCAGGTACGAAAGTAGGTCTTAGTGATCCGGTGGTTCTGTATGGAAGGGCCATCGCTCAACGGATAAAAGGTACTCTGGGGATAACAGGCTGATACCGCCCAAGAGTTCATATCGACGGCGGTGTTTGGCACCTCGATGTCGGCTCATCTCATCCTGGGGCTGAAGCAGGTCCCAAGGGTATGGCTGTTCGCCATTTAAAGAGGTACGCGAGCTGGGTTTAGAACGTCGTGAGACAGTTCGGTCCCTATCTACCGTGGGCGCTGGAAATTTGAGAGGATCTGCTCCTAGTACGAGAGGACCAGAGTGGACGAACCTCTGGTGTACCGGTTGTGACGCCAGTCGCATCGCCGGGTAGCTATGTTCGGAAGGGATAACCGCTGAAAGCATCTAAGCGGGAAGCCTACCTCAAGATAAGATTTCCCTAGGAATTTATTCCTCTAAAGAGCCGTTCGAGACTAGGACGTTGATAGGTTGGATGTGGAAGCATAGTGATATGTGAAGCTGACCAATACTAATTGCTCGTGAGGCTTGACTATACAACACCCAAGCAGTTGTATATGAAGCATCAATCGATTCATAAACATGCAAAGCAACTTGATTTAGTTATACTACTAGCTAAAATGAACAACGAAAAATCAGATTCAATCAGCCCATCTGTCAAGATTTGGAAAACGCAACGTATCACACAGTGAATAAAACGAAGCAAGTATCCATACCAGTTGTGCTGGCGACCATAGCAAGAGTGAACCACCTGATCCCTTCCCGAACTCAGAAGTGAAACCTCTTAGCGCTGATGGTAGTGTGGGGTTACCCATGTGAGAGTAAGTCATCGCCAGCTCATTATTCTAAACACCCCCGTTCTAATGAATGGGGGTGTTTTTTTATCGGGGGAGAAAAAATATATGTGTGGGGGAATAAATATGAAATAGTAAGCTATGAGTTGAAATCTTTAAATTTAATAGAAAAAACTATACAACCGAAGAGTAATCAATTAAACAAAATTAAAAGAGGGCTAGATTCTCCTAATTAACTTTTTATAACAAGATTTCGCGTCTGACATCATATGGGAACTATGTTTGATAGAATTAATTTAATAAGATTATTTTTATAATTGGAAAAATCTCTTTTTTCTTCTACAAATTTCAGTTGGATATGTATGACAAATAGAGACTATATGTTATAAATATTGAATAGGCATGATTTTTGCTTGTTTTATGGAAAATGAAATATATGAAATTATCTGTTGGATTGAAAGTAGCGAATTCTCTATCGTTAACACCTCAATTGCAGCAGGCGATTCGTTTGTTACAACTCTCTAGTTTAGAGCTTGAACAGGAAATTCAGATTCAACTAGATAGTAATCCTTTACTTGAAAAAATAGAAGAAGAATCACTAACGGAGAGTCTGGCTGCATTAGAAAATAAAGAATCGGATGACTTAACGACTGAGCTAAATGCAGATCATTTGCCTGATGATTTACCCGTTGATACTGAGTGGGATGATGTTTATAGCCATCAATCAACGGCTTTGGCTACTCCAGAATTTGAAGAGCGAGAAGATAATCGCCAAGTTCAATTATCGCTAAAGGAACATATTCTAGAACAAGTTAATCTTTTGCATTTTTCTAAAATAGATCAATTAATTGCTTATTGTATTGTTGATGCATTAGATGATAAAGGGTTTTTAGATGCTGAAATTGAAGAAATAATTTTAGCGGCACAACAATTATTGAATGAAATGGATATTGAGGAAGAGATCGAAGAAGATGAGGTTTTAGTTGTCTTAAAACACATTCAACGACTTGATCCTTTAGGGATCGGTTCGCGTAATTTAGCGGAATGTTTAAAAATACAGCTAGAGTTTCTGCCCAAAGATGTTGAATATCTAAATGAGGCAAAAAATCTATTACAGTATTATGAGCTTTTGATAGCCAATGATCTTAATAAATTACTCAAACAAACTGGTTTAACGAAAGACCAATTAAAGTTTGCAATCAATCTTTTAAAAACGTTAAAACCTTATCCTGGTATGGATTTTGATAAGCAAGAATCTGATTATCAAATTCCCGATGTAGTAGTTTCAAAAAAAGATTTACATTGGCAGGTTCAGCTAAACCCAGATGTACTTCCTAAATTAAGAATTAATTCTTTTTACTCTAGTATGATTCGTAGAGCAGATCAGAGTGAGGATAATTTATATTTACGTAACCAGATGCTTGAGGCGAAAAACTTTATTAAAAGTATTGATGAAAGGCATAAAACGTTATTAAAAGTAGCTTCTTGTATCGTAGATCATCAAAAAGCTTTTTTGGAAATAGGCCCGGAAGCGATGAAGCCGCTAGTTCTTCGAGACGTGGCAGAAGAAGTCGAATTGCATGAATCTACAGTTTCTCGTGTAACTACAAATAAATATATGCTTACGCCTCGTGGTCTATTTGAGTTGAAATATTTTTTCTCTAGCCATGTAGGAACAACAGCAGGGGGAGAGGCATCTTCCACCGCAATTCGGGCAATGATTAAGAAACTAGTCGCCAACGAAAATCCACGTAAGCCTTTGTCAGATAATGTAATTGCTACATTGTTAAAGGATGAGGGAATTGAAGTGGCTCGAAGAACGGTCGCAAAATATCGAGAATCGTTACATATTCCTTCGTCGTCTGAAAGAAAAGTCTTGATCTGAATTTTGAAGTATGGCTATTCTAGAGATTCATTATGACGAAATAATGAAATTTCATTTTCACCAAGAGAGTAACTAAAATGGTTTAATTGTTCTAAGTTTTCTTTTTGATAGCATTAAATCGTTTTAGTTCTTCTTTAGATAACCTAAAAAAGGTGAGGGATAGAATTATGCAAATAACGATTCGTGGACATCATTTAGCAATTACACCAGCTATAGAAGAAAATATTAAATCAAAATTTAATCAGTTAACAAAACACTTAGATCAGGTGAATAGTATGCAGATTAAATTAACAAAAGATCATCAAATTGATAAGCGCTCTCATAAAGGTAGTTCGAACCATGTTGCAGAGGCTATTGTAAGATTGCCGGGAATTGAGTTGTTTGCTCAGGCAACTGCTGATGATATGTATACTTCAATTAAAAAACTAACTGAAAAATTAAAAAAACAATTATTAAAATATCGGAAAATGCAGTGCACTTATTCGCAAGTTGCTGTTTCTATTTAATAAGTTTTATATAGTTGAAAGAGGCTTGAAACATAGCCTCTTTTTTATTGATAAAATATAAACACGTACTGAATTCTTTGAAAAAGTTATAGTAAAATACTTCGTTTTACACCTTAGGTTGTGTCAGAGGTCTTTGCAATGAATAGTGAACAGCTCACTCAAATTTTAAAAGAAGCTTTCCCTGAAGCGGAAGTAGCGGTGAGCGGACAGGCCGGAAAATTTGACCTCCGTATTGTGGATGATCAATTTGACGGTAAGCGTACTGTTGCTCGCCAACAATTAGTTTATGCACCATTAAATACTTATATTGCAAGTGGCGAAGTTCACGCGGTAACAATTCGTGCAATGACCAAAGATGAATGGCGTAAAGCAAGCCTTTTCGGAGCTTAAATATTAATGGATAAATTTTTAATTACGGGTGGTGTTAAGCTCGACGGGGAAGTGCGCATTTCTGGTGCTAAAAATGCAGCTTTACCATTACTTGCTGCAACTATTCTTGCAGACTCTCCAATTACGATCACTAATGTTCCAAATCTTAAAGATGTAAATACTTTGGTCAAGTTGATTGGTGGTTTAGGGGTTACAATCGGCTATGAAAATGACACAGTAAAAGCTGATACCTCTACTTTAGATAATCAGTTTGCTCCTTATGAGCTAGTAAAAACAATGCGTGCCTCAATTTTGGTTTTAGGACCATTATTAGCGCGTTACGGTAATGCGAAAGTTTCTTTACCAGGTGGTTGTGCAATTGGATCACGTCCAGTTGATCAACATTTAAAAGCTTTAGAAGCTTTAGGTGCACATATTGAAGTTGAAAATGGTTATGTCCATGCTTCAGTTGAAGGTCGTTTAAAAGGTGGCGAAGTTGTTTTTGATATGGTTACCGTTGGCGGTACTGAAAACATCTTGATGGCTGCTGCACTAGCTGATGGTGTTACGACTATTCGTAATGCAGCTCGTGAGCCTGAGATCACTGACCTTGCTCAAATGCTCATTAAAATGGGCGCTAAGATTGAAGGACTTGATACTGATACTCTTGTTGTAACTGGAGTAGAAAGTTTGCATGGCTGTGAATATGCTGTGGTAGCTGATCGTATCGAAACGGGATCTTATTTGGCAGCTGCGGCAATTACGGGCGGTCGTGTCAAAACTACACATACCGACCCTGCATTACTTGAATCTGTTTTGGATAAGTTTGAAGAAATGGGTGCCGAAGTCACTCGTGGTGATGACTGGATCGAACTTGATATGTTAGGCAAACGCCCTAAAGCTGTAAGTTTTAGAACTTTGCCACATCCAGAGTTTCCAACAGATATGCAAGCTCAGCTTATGGCTGTAAATGCTATTGGTCGTGGATTTGCAACTATCTCTGAAACGATTTTTGAAAATCGTTTTATGCATGTTCCTGAATTGTCACGCATGGGTGCTAATATTCAGGTTGAAGGTCATGATGCTGTCGTGACTGGAGTAGAAACTTTACAGGCTGCACCTGTAATGGCAACAGATTTGCGTGCTTCGTTCTCTCTAGTTTTGGCAGCTTTAGTGGCAGAAGGAGATACCTTAATTGACCGTATCTACCATATTGACCGTGGTTATGAGCATGTCGAAGAGAAACTTCAAGGTTTAGGTGCCAAAATTAAGCGAGTAAGTTAATG
The DNA here is from genome assembly GCF_014169935.1 of Acinetobacter sp. BEC1-S18-ESBL-01. NCBI lineage: Bacteria > Pseudomonadati > Pseudomonadota > Gammaproteobacteria > Moraxellales > Moraxellaceae > Acinetobacter > Acinetobacter sp. BEC1-S18-ESBL-01. Next base: position 3,223,761 of record NZ_AP022302.1, on the reverse strand, counting down.
AATGATGTAAGAAACGATGATCCTAATTTTGATGTGATGGGCAATTTTGATCATGGTTTGACCTTGGCACTCAGTAAAGGACGTATCTTAAAAGAGACGTTACCTTTACTAGCTACAGCGGGTATTAATTTGCTCGAAGATCCGGAAAAGTCCCGCAAACTGATTTTTCCTACTACGCATAAGCAAGTACGTATTTTGATTTTACGTGCATCTGATGTGCCTACCTATGTAGAAAATGGCGCAGCAGATTTAGGTGTAGCAGGCAAAGATGTGTTGATGGAACATGGCGCTCAGCATGTATATGAGCTACTTGACCTGAAAATCGCTAAGTGTAAATTAATGACTGCTGGTAAAGTGGGAATGGAACGTCCAAAAGGCCGTTTAAAAATTGCCACGAAATACATCAATCTTACACGTCAGTATTATGCAAGCTTAGGTGAGCAAGTCGATGTGATCAAACTCTATGGTTCTATGGAGTTAGCGCCTTTGGTGGGTTTGGGTGATTACATTGTCGATGTGGTCGACACTGGTAATACGCTAAGAGCGAATGGTCTTGAGCCATTAGAGGAAATTTGCAAAGTTTCTTCACGTTTAATTGTAAATAAAGCTAGTTTTAAACGTAAGCAAACTCTATTAAATCCAATCATTTCACAGCTTGAGCAAGCTGTTCAATCACGTTAAAAGCAATTTCCCATCATGCTTTTGTGATAGTTGCTTCAGATGATGCCCACAAGCGCTTAGAAAAAGAGTAAACTTGGTTTTTCTTTTTCGCCTTGTGGGTAAATTGATGCGACGTTTATCGACTCAAGATCAGAACTTCAAACAGGTTTTTGCTGAGCTTTTAGCATTTGAAACTGTAAATGATCTTAATTTAGTGCAAACAGTAGATCAAATTATTGCTGATGTTCGTCAGCATGGTGATGATCATGTTTTAAAGCTTACTCAACAGTTCGATCGACATCCTGCGCATCAATTTTCAGATTTAGAATTATCTCAACAACAACTTAAAACTGCTTTTGATAATTTAAGCCCAGAAATTCGTGATGCTCTAGAGTTAGCAGCAAAGCGTATTCGTTCATTTCATGAAGCTCAGAAACAAGAGAGCTGGACTTATATAGATGATTTGGGTAATACATTAGGACAAAAAGTCACACCTCTAGACAGTGTGGGTATTTACGTACCAGGTGGTTTAGCCTCTTATCCGTCTTCAGTTTTAATGAATGCAGTGCCAGCCCATGTTGCTGGTGTACCTGAAATTATTATGGTTGTTCCTGCACCAAACGGTGAACTAAATCCATTGGTTCTAGCTGCGGCTTACCTTGCAGGAGTGAGTCGAGTATTCACTATTGGGGGAGCTCAAGCTGTAGCAGCGCTTGCTTATGGTACTCAGACCATTCCACCTGTAGATAAAATTACTGGCCCTGGAAATCGTTTTGTGGCAGCTGCCAAACGCGCTGTATTTGGTCAGGTCGGTATTGATATGATTGCTGGACCTTCTGAAATTTTAGTATATGCAGAAGGTGAAAATAATGCAGATTGGTTAGCTATGGATGTTTTATCTCAGGCTGAACATGACACAGTTGCTCAAGCTATTTTCATTACTCCTGATGAAGCTTTGCTTAATGCGGTAGAGTTGGCAATTGAAAAGCATTTAAATGAATTGCCAAAGGCAGACATTGCGAGAACTTCGATTGAAAACCGTGGTGCTTTGGTATTAGTAAAGGACCGTGCAGAAGCAATTGATTTGATTAATCAAGTTGCACCAGAACATTTGGAACTTTGCTTAGATGATGCCGAGGCTATGAGTGAAGATATTCGCCATGCTGGAGCAATTTTCATGGGGCGCTATACACCTGAAGCAATTGGTGACTATTGTGCAGGCCCAAACCATGTATTACCGACCTCTGGAACTGCTCGTTTTTCTTCTCCACTAGGTGTTTATGATTTCCAAAAACGTTCGAGCTTAATTATGTGTTCGAAAGATGGAGTCAAATCGTTAGCTAAGACAGCAGATATATTGGCTGTTCAAGAGAACTTAGATGCCCATGCACGCTCAGCTCGCTATCGTTATCAATAAGCTTATAAACCTTGTAGTTTTTTAATTATTACTCAGGGCTGGTTTTCAGCCCTTTTTGAGATAAGACCATGACTTTATCTACAGCACAAATGCGCTTTTGGAGTCCAGAAGTTCGTGAGTTAGAGCCGTACGTTCCTGGCGAACAGCCTAAAATTCAGAATTTATTGAAACTCAACACAAATGAAAATCCATATCCGCCATCACCCAAAGTAGTTGAAGCAGTTCAAGCTGTTTTAACTCATCAGGCTGATGCATTGCGTTTATATCCAGACCCAGATGCTACGGCATTAAAACATGCGATTGCTAAGCAACAGAATATTGACGTTTCACAAGTTTTTGTTGGTAATGGCTCAGATGAAGTACTTGCTCATATTTTTAAAGCATTTTTTCTTCAAGATGAACCAATTCTTTATCCAGATATCACTTATAGCTTTTATCCAGTTTATAGTCAGTTTTTTGGTACAAAGACTAAAGAAATCCCACTCAATGATAATTTTGAGATAGAAGTTAAAGATTATGTGCAACCAAATGGTGGGGTTATTATTACAAACCCTAATGCTCCAACAAGTATTGCACTAGGCTTAGCAGAAATCGAACAAATTTTAAAAGCTAATCCAGATCGAGTGGTTGTCATTGATGAGGCTTATGTTGATTTTGGTGCAGAATCAGCGGTGAGTTTAGTAAATCGCTATGAGAATCTGGTTGTGTGCCAAACAACTTCAAAATCTCGCTCTCTTGCGGGTTTACGCGTTGGCTTCGCGATTGCTCAGTCTCATTTAATTGCTGCACTTGAAGCTGTCAAAAATAGCTTTAACTCATATCCTATTGATCGTTTTGCAATTGCAGCAGCGGTAGCCTCTTTTGAAGATCAAACTTATTTTGAAGAACAATGTCAAAAAGTTATTTCTAGTCGTGAAAAGCTAGTAGATGAATTAACTACTTTGGGCTTTAAAGTTTTACCTTCTAAAGCAAACTTTATTTTTGCTTCACATCCATCGCATGATGCAGGTCAGCTTGCACAGCAATTACGTGAGCAGGGCATTATTGTGCGCTATTTCAATAAGCCTCGTATTAATCAATTCTTGCGAATAACTGTAGGAACTGATGAGCAAAATGAGCGTTTAGTACAGACATTAAAAGAAGATATTCTCTAAATTTTACTCTGCTGTGCTGTTCATCAAGTTCAGCATAGCAGAGACTTTATCAAGACTTTCTTGATATTCTGCTTCTGCATTTGATGCAATCGTAATACCACCACCTGCCCATAAAGAAAGCTGATTCTGATATTGTTGAAAACTACGGATAAGAATATTCCAGCGACCGGTTCCATCAAAATTGAAGTAACCCAATGTTCCGCAATATGCGCCTCTTGCTGATTCTTCTAACTCTTCAATGATCTGCATTGCCCGAATTTTGGGAGCACCTGTGATTGAGCCTCCGGGTAAGGCTGAAAGCAACATTTGCATAGGATTGATATCATCTTTAAGAGTGGCAACGATCTCGCTTACCATGTGATGTACTTGATTAAAACTTTCAATCTCGAATAGTTTTGTTGTTTTGACAGATCCTGTATTGGCATAAATGCTCAAATCATTACGTAATAAATCGACAATCATCACATTTTCTGCTTGGTCTTTTTGAGAGTTTTTTAAGGTTTGTTTAGAAATAAAATCTTTTTCTGCATTCTTATAGCGAGGCATTGTGCCTTTAATAGGTCTAGTTTTAATTTGTTTATTTTGATTAAATTCGATGAAAAGCTCGGGGGAACAACTTAATAATTCAAAATTATCTAACTTTAAATAGCCTGCATATGGTGCATTAGTAAGATTCCATAAATCTGCTGCTTTATTTAATAAAGATCCTTTGAAATCAGCTTTAAATTCTTGGGTTAAATTAATTTGATAGCAATCACCAGCTTTAATATATTCTTGTATTTTATTAAAAGCATCAAAATATTGTTTTTTAGACCATCTTGGCTGAATAGTAGTTTTTAATTCAAATATATTTTTAGAATGATTAGAAATAGAATTCTCTATTCTATTTTCAATATATGAGAATAGCTCAAGTGCATCTGATTCATCACTAAAAAAATACCAATCATTATCTATATATTTTAAAAAAGAGCGATATTGTCCTAAGAATAAAGAGGGCTGTATGTGGTTTCGTATGTCAATAAACTGATGAGCAGAAAAATCATAACTGATAAAACCAATATAACCTCCTGTAAAACTTGTCGTAGATTTAATATTTCCTTGTGAATTATTCTCTTTAAATTGGGTAAAGTCTATTAAGTGATTTAATTTTGATATATTTCTATATTCATTAAAATTTTGATGATGAAACTCTAAATAACTTTCATCTTGAAAAAGAATATATTTTTGAGGAAGAAATCCAATAATTGGATTGTTATTGTCATTTAAATAAATAAGCCCAGTTAACCCGTGTAACTTTTTTAAAATATCGGCAGCACTTTTACCATGTAAAGAGATTTTTTTCTTTAACTGAGACATTTTTAAATAAGGTAGTGGTTAATGAGAGAACATAGTTTACTACAAGTCATAGTTCATCAGGAGGAAGAGTTTTAATTGGAAAGTTTTTTGCTGATAAAACAAGCACAATTACAGCTTAAGATTTTATATGTTTATGATCATTTATGAAGTAAAACCTAAGGTGTACCGTTTGTCGGGTAATTGGCAAAAAATGCACAACACTAGTTGAACAAAAAGTAACGTAGATGTAATTTAGTAATTGCTAAGCAAAACTACTCAAGGATTGGAAGTTTCGGTTGCCATATAAAGAAAAATGCGACTTGAGACAATGAGAGTGGTTAAAGTCAAAAAATAAATGCTCTTGGGAGAGTGCTCAATGAAAATGTTCACTAAACTTGCTTTAGTTTCTTCTTTAGCTATCAGCGCAAATGCAATGGCAATGCAGTCAATGGACGATGCTGCGCTTAGTGCTGCTACTGGTCAAGATGGTATTAATATCGGTATCGCTTTGGGTGCTGGCGGTATTTCCATCGATAAATTATATATTCACGATAACGATGGTTTAGACCCAACTACAGGTATTGTGGGTGCTACAGCAACTGCAGGTGCAATCACAATTACGGGTACAGATGCAACTCAAGGTAAAGCGATAACTCTTACGCAGGTAGATACAACACAGAATTTATTAGATCTTAAAATTGATAGCGTTGGTGCATCTGCTACAAATGGCGCGTTTTTAAACGTTGCTGCAAATGTAGGTGCAGTTAATGTAAAAGTTGGTTCTATTGGTGTTGGTAGTTCTGGTACTTTAAATGAAACTACTGCTGTACGTGGTATTACAGAAGCAGCTCCAACTGAAATTCTTTCTGGTTTAGATTTATCTTTAGGCGCTATTTCAGCTAATGTTCAATTAGGTGCTACACCACAAGGTGCAATGATTAAAGTAAATTCAAGTTTGCAAGGTGGTTTAACTTTATCTAACCTAGGTATTAATGATGCTGCTGGCGGTGGTAAAATTGTCCTTGATAAAGTTATGGTCCGTGGTGCTGGTAATACAACTGGTAACTTAGATGTGAATGCTGACATTTCTGTTGTGCCGACTGGATTGAAGATTCAAAATAATAGTACTCAAGGCATGAACGTCTATGCACAGGGTATTCGTTTAGGTTCAAATACTGCTGCTTCAATTGGTGATGTTGAAATCCAAGGTATTAATGTAGGTACTTCTACAATTACAATTTCTGGCCACTAATTTAAAAGTTTTAATAAAAAAAGCGCGTTTAATACGCGCTTTTTTAATTTATTAACTCATCTAGTTTTGTTATATAAAAATATATTTTAATTGATAAAAATAAGCCGTTAAATTAAGAATCAATTTAAATTAACTATAAAAGTCTCTTTATTTTTATAAAACTAAACGTTCATCAAAAAAAAGTAAAAAAAGGCTGTTTTTTTCAAAAAAAAAAGGTATCTTCAACACACAGGGATGTAGAGCTATTGCTCTAAGAATAAAATGAATAAGGCCAGTTAGGCCACCATTTAGAACAAGTGCTTATGTTAGAGATTGCTTTGGGCTCAGCATTGATATATTACTTTGCGACAGAAGCCTTCGAAATAGAAAAAAAGCCACCGGGAACTGTTTATTATACAGAGACTGCCGATTCACGTAATTTATCATTTCGCCGAAATCATATTGAGCCAGTAACGATTAAGCCTGCGATAGAAGATCAATTTCGCGGTATTGTTCGACAAGCATATGACTATAGCTGTGGTTCAGCTGCACTTACAACTTTGTTGAATGGTTATGTGGGTACAAGCTTAACTGAACAACAAACAATGAGTGGTTTACTTCAGTATGGTGAGTATCAACGAATTATTGAACGCCGTAGCTTTTCACTACTTGATATGAAGCGTTTCGTAACTGCTATTGGTTTGGATAGTGGCGGTTATCGAGGGGAGTTTTCGGATTTAGTTAAATTAGGTCAACCTGCGATTGTTCCTATTTCATATGCTGGTTTTAAACATTTTGTCGTATATAAAGCTTATAAAGATGGACGAGTCTATGTAGCTGATCCTGCTTTAGGCAATATCAGCTTTGATGAAAATCGTTTTAAAGAGGTTTGGGATAATAATACGTTATTTGTTATTTCTGTGCCTGAATCACAGCGTAAAGACTTATTAACATTGAAAGATGCTGATATGCGTCATGTGGAAGATGCAACTGTTAACCGTTATGCCTTTGTGGATGCGCAATATCCAACGTTTAATTATGATCGTTTAGCAAATAAAGCCTCAACAATGCGAAGGGTTCTGGATAATGATAGTCACTCTTCCAATCATAATCAGCCGATAGAAACTTATATGCGTCTTTATTACAAGCGTAAGTAATGAAAATTTGATTTAGTAAAATAAATAAATTGGGTGGGAAGAAATATGAATAATCGATGGATGAAGATGAGTGTATTGGCATTAAGCATGAGTGCTATTACAGGTACACTTTATGCAGATGATCAAGTTGCACAAGCAGATGTACAAAATAGTACAGCTGTTTCTGAAGCGACCACGGTATCAGATGTAACGCCAACATCAAATTCAGTGCAAGAAGATGCATTAGCTCCGACAAATGGATCTACCACTACTGAATCTGAACCTACATCAGCTAATCCAGAAGCAAATCAAGCCGCGACTGCTTTACAGAAAAAAGAAGGAGATGCGAGCCAAGAGACCAATTTACAAGAAGTTTTTACCTCGAATGAACGACAATATTCATTAATTAAAAAAGGCGAAATTTCAACATATTATGATCTCGATTATACCTATTACCGCGATAGTATTTTAGATTTAGCATTAGGAGATGATAATTCTAGTATTAGTCGATTGAGTATTAGGGAAGATGCTCAGCATACATTGACCAACAGTTTTACAGCTCAATATGGTGTTTTAGATAATTTAACACTTTCAGCGACTGTACCTCTTGTTGCTAAATCTGATATTGCTAGTGATTCAGATACTGCAGGGTTAGGGGATATTTCATTAGGTGCACGTTGGGAACCTTTCCCATTGAAACAAGGACGCTTACCTTTAGTTTTGTTTGGTAGCGTTTCTACTAAAACTGGTGATAGTCCATATGAAGTTGCTCAAAATGAACTTTCAACTGGTAAAGGTTATTACTCTGTAGGTTTAGGAGCAAGTACTCGTAAATATATCGATCCGGTGGTTTTATTTGCTTCAGCATCTGCCAATTATGGTTTTAAAGAGACTGGTTTAAATCAGGTACGTGGTAATCGTATTTTAGAATCTTTTGATCCTGGAATTAGTGGAGGATTCTCTTTCGGTTTTGCCTATTCCTTTAACTATGATGTGTCGTTAACCATGTCTTACCAACAAAGCTTTAACTTAAATTCAGAGTTTCAGTTTGCAAATGGTGAATCATATCAGTCACCAGATCAGAGTAGTGCGGTGATGGCTTTTGCTTTGGGGGTGCGTGTTTCACCTGATACGATTGTTAACGGTACAGTTGGATTTGGTTTAACAGAGGATGCACCAGACGTTTCACTTGGTTTGTCATTCCCGCTAGATATCTTAGGTTTGCGCAAAAAATAAAAATAAGGAGATAGGCAGGTGAAATATCCTAAATTATGTCCTTTAACAGTGGCAATTGTGATCTCTGGTTTTTCTAGCTTTGCCAATGCTCAATTAGGACAAAACCTAGCTGTAGATATTCGTTCATTATCGATGGGGAATGCTGTAACAGCAGATCCACCAGGTATTAGTGCTGTTCATTTTAACCCTGCAGCGTTAGCCAAGATTGATGGGCTACAAACTGATGTACAGGGTATTCTTGCTAATTTTGATATCCAACGCGAGTTTTCAGCCCCCCCTGGTTATAATATTTTTGGTTATTCAGATGATCCTCTTGTCTGTAATGATGGACCAGAGGTTACTGCTAATATTTGTACAGATTTTAAGGGACCTGTGCGTGGTGATGTTGAATACGCTAGCTTGTATGTCCCTATCCTTAAAAAAATGGTTGATTTAGGGGAGGGTTATCCACTGGTTGCTCCTACTGCAGGAATTGCCTACAAACCACCTGGCTCAAAAGTAACTTATGCAACAGCGATATATGCACCATTGGTTGCTGGTTTTGGAGCAGAAAATGGAAATGCTGGTAACTATATGGGGCAGCAAGTTGCAGTAGAGCGAATCACCTATTTATCCCCATCTTTTGGTTTTCAAGTAAATGATCACTTATCAATTGGTGCCTCAATTGGTATGTCTTATAACGCACTAGCATTGAAAACTGATCTTCGCTTTCCAAATGAGATGCTTGGTGTATTGCGTATGGTTGATGAAGTGGTTTGCGCACCATTTAAGAATAACAATGACATGATTACCGACTTATTATTATTTGGTATGTGTAATGCTCAGGAAGGAATGAACCCATTTAATAAAATGGGAGCTTTACAAGTTTCATTGGAGCAGTCTTTAAGTCCAAGTTATAACTTGGGCTTATTGTGGGAACCGACAGACGATTTTGGCTTCGGTATGGTTTATCAAAGTTCAGCCAAGATGCGTATGAAAGGCAAATACTTGATTGATAACGCTAAAGCACCACAAGAATTGATTAAGGGATTGAATTCATCTGCTACAGGTCAAATTTTAGCTAGAATTTTAGGTTTGCCTGGTTATGTACCTGATATTGAATCAGGTTTAGTTGCAATGGATCTAGAGTACCCTGCACATTTTCAGGCAGGTATTAAGTATAAGATCTTGCCAGACTTACAAGTGAATTTTGATGTTGGTTGGACAGATTATTCGGCATGGGATAAATTTAAATTTGAGTTTGATCGTCAGATCTCATTACTCAAAGTTGCAAAATTATTATCTAATGATGTGACTGATAACTCTTTAGCATTACCTTTAAAATTTACTTCACCATGGAGTTGGGGTATTGGTTTAGAGTATTCAGCAACGGATCGTTTAAAATTACGAGCTGGTTATGAGCCCCGTGCCAGTGCTATTCCTAATGACAAACGTAATACCATGGTCCCAATTAATAATGCACAATTATTTGGTTTAGGATTAGGTTATCGTTTTGATGCAGATACAGATTTGGATCTTTCAGTTGGTTTCTTACGCAGTCGCGATAACATACCCGCGTGTACAAGTACTTTATCGAATAAATGTGGTGTTGATAATATTTTATTAAATCCTTATGCGGGTTTAGATGTAAAAACGAATACTAAAGTTACAGTGCTTGGTTTGAGTTATAGAACAAAATGGTAAGACAATATAAATGGATGTTCCGCCCTAAACTTGCTATCTCAATTTTATCTGTTGCGATGGTAAGTGTTTCTGTATCTTATGCAGATGGTTTTTACACGATTATAGGTCCAGATGGGCGTCCTATGATTGTACCGAGTAAAAAAGTTGATCAAAAAAGACAGCTACCTCCTAGAGTGGAAATACAATCTCAAAATCTACCGAATAAAATTATAATTGATCCAGCTCAAAAAGTTTCTAAAGAAAAAATTACTATCGATTCACCAAAAAAAATGGAGCAATCAACACAAAAGAAATTAAATACTGCACCGACTGCACCGACTGCACCGACTGCACCGACTGCACCGACTGCACCGACTGCACCGACTGCACCGACTGCACCGACTGCACCGACTGCACCGACTGCACCGACTGCACCGACTGCACCGACTGCACCGACTGCACCGACTGCACCGACTGCACCGACTGCACCGACTGCACCGACTGCACCGACTGCACCGACTGCACCGACTGCACCGCAAAAAGTCCAAAATACTCAGCCTACTTCAGCAAATAGTCATGAATTAAAAACACCTATTGAAAATGTAAAACTTCAGACGGCATCTAATGATGAATGGCAGAAACAATTACTTTTAATTCCACCTCCGATCAAAAGTACTTCACAGGCTTCCCCTGAGCCAAATTCTTCACAAGATAAGTCTAAATTTACTACTATTGATGGCATAGAATATGTAAATAGTGAATATCTTGAAGACCAAGAGTTTAATTTAGAAGGAAAAAAACGTTTTTATATCGTGCCAGATGGTTTAGGCAGAACTGAGTCAATAGAACGTAAAAAAGGTCTAAGTCGATCAACGTTGGATCAGCTTTTTAATCGACATACTCAAGATACAGAGTCGGCAGTGGTATTAGCGCCGACGTATATACGTTTATCTTCTCAAGATTTAGAAGCAACTTTTGAACAAGATAAGTGTTTTATTAAAAATTATAATAAATCAATTAAAAAGCTCAGTATAAGTAAAGAAGTAAATTTGTGGCCAAGAAAACCTCTTAAAGAAAAGTTTGAGTATGAGTTGATAAAGCTTGATCCTTCAATTCAACATTTAAAACTTATGTCATTCGCTGCTAGTAATGAAAGACCTTTATATTATTGGCCTTTAGTTATTTTTTTAGATGATAAAGGGTGTATTTTAGAGGGGGTGAGCGGTTTCAAGAGTAAATCGTATCCTTCTACTCTATTACAACACGCATCAATCCAAGGTGTTTTAAAATTACCACCCTTAGCACATTACATGATGTTGACGCCATTATCCTCTGCCGTAGATGTGGCAGAAAATGAGTTAACGAATCAGGGACAAATTCAAATTTCAGTATTACGTTAAAAATAAGTAGGATATCTAATGAATAAAAAAGTTTTATGGCCTTTTGCACTTACCACATTGGCACTGATGCTAAACGGTTGTGGTGGTGGTAGTTCCACAATAAATGAGAATCCTACAAATGGATCAGGAGGAGCTACTGCTAATGGAAGTTGTTCCGTAACAAACAGTGATTGTCTACAATTCTCTTTAGATTACCCAATAGCGGGTATTAATTTTACCTGTAGTAGTGCAGCGAATCTAAGTTTTGTTACTAAGGCTTCTGGAAATAGTGTTATCGGATCTTGTAAAGCAGGCGATACTGCTAGTTTTTATTTGCAAGATACCAAAGCTACAAGAAAAATTGAACTAGGCTCTGTTAAGTTAGACACTGTTTCAAAAATTCAGATGACTGTTCCGCCACGTTTGAAAGTCATGGATATGGCGATTGGATTAACTGGGCAAACACCAACCTCACTTAACCAGAATGATCCTACAGTGCGGGTTGCAATGGCATTGGTAAAACTTTTTCAAAGCGTTGGCTTAGAGAGGGGAGATCATGTTGCTGGTGATTTGCAGCCAACCCAATTTACCGATGAGAAGAAAAATACTTTAAATATTTTAGTTCAAAATATTACAGCTACAGAATGGAAAAATGGTGCTTATGCCAATATTTTGAAACCATGGTTAGATGTAAGTCCAGTATCAGATACGCAAGCTTTTGAATTGGTAACGCAGTTGGCACACTTAAGTTTAGTAGGGTTATATCAATCAGATTATATTACTTTGGCTGAGCCTAATTTAATATCTGAAAATTTTTATGGATGTAATTTAACTAATTTAGCAGATTGCCCAAAAAATAGCGCTAATACCCAACATATGTTTGGTAATTTATTCTTACTATCTGATCGTCGGGGATATACATTTGGTTATGGTTTACAATGGAAAGGAACGAGTACAATTACAAGCCAGTTAGCAATTAGTGCAGTATTAAATGTCTTGACGAAATCTAAGCCAACTCAAATGGTTGCAGACTCGCAAACTACTTGGCTTGATCCAATACAGACAGAAATTAAATCAACACAACCATTCCGTTTAAAAACTTCTAGCAATACAAATGAAGATTTAGTGATTTATCAAGGCAAATTATTGAATGATTCACTTATTGCAGGACGTGATAGTTCATATTTCGGGTTAACAAATACTAAAACTCCTAATCCTCAGCAGTATGCTTTATGGAAACAGAGTGTTGATAACCAAAATTATAATGGTTCTATGGATATTTATAAGGTAAGCCCTGCGAGCTATCTGTCTAATCAGATCTTTAAAACAGCTAATAATGTCAAATCTGGTCAAACTTATATTTTCCCATTATATGCAACTCTAAACTTTAAATTTGATACAGCAGGAATTGCCCCTATTGATTTGGGTATTGTAGTTGATGAAAATGGAGACATTAGAACAGATATTAAACCTAATGCTACTGCAACAGACATGTCTGGTCAGTGTGGAGTGGTTTCGAATACGAGTTTAATTGATAACAATGGCGTTCAGCAGTACAGAATTGGCACAACTGGAGGAACAGAGTCGGCCACCAATGATAAGTCAATTACAGTAAGAATGATTTTTGGGGTGCCTCAATTAGGGAATTTAAATGGCATTGTGGTAGGCCTAAATTCAAATGTAGTTCAAAGTACTTCTCAAACTGGTAGCCAAACTTTACTTGTAAGTGGCGCAAAAATTAACGTTGCTAATCTATTACAAGGGCAGACCAGTGGTGCGAATCTTACTACCTATGATAACAAAACAGTTTCATGGTTAAATCCGTATGCTTTCTATCAACAAGTTTATAATAATATTAAAGATATTTCACCTGCTCCGACTGAGACTGAAAAAGCTTTAGGTCAACGTATGGCTGGAACTGTGACACTTAGAACAGCTGATTGTTATCAGATTAAGACTAAATCTTAAAAAAATAAAAGACATATAAAAAAGACCGCGAAAGCGGTCTTTTTTATTATCTAAATGATTAACCCGTATGGTCTAAACGAGTACCCAAAGTTTCAAGATGTGTTGGGAACACTTGTTTTTTACGGTCTTCAAAATAATGTCTTAAAGTGTGTTCAACACTAGGGAATGCAAGTTCACCCCATGGAATTTCATGCTCTTCAAACAGGCGACTCTCGATGCTTTCTTCACCTGCACCAAAAATGCCATCTTTCAGCTGTGCTTTGAACAGTACATAAATTTGACCAATACGCGGAATATTGTACATACAATACAGTTGTTCTATTTCTATCTCGGCTTCTGCTTCTTCTCGAGTTTCGCGTGCTGCACCTTGCTCCATGGTTTCGAACAATTCCATATAGCCAGCAGGCAAAGTCCATAAACCATAACGAGGTTCAATCGCACGACGACAGAGTAATACTTTGTCTTCCCATAACGCTAAGGCACCGCAGATTACTTTGGGGTTTTCATAGTGAATATTTCCACAATGAGTACAAACACGGCGTACTTTATGATCACCTAAAGGAATTTTTTGTTCGGTTTTATGCCCACACGCTACACAGAAACTCATAATTATCATCGAGTATAGAGATGACTCAGCATAACTGAATTTTTAGACTTACGCATCAACTCTATTCCCTAAGTTTGATTTTCAGATATGATGCAAAGAGAGATAGAATAATAGGTGAATGGTATGGAAGAGCACTTGCTAACACAAAAGTTACAGCAAAGATTGCGCTTTTCCACCCGCATACAAGAAGCACAAGCAGCAGTACTGATTGCAATTACTAATGAAAATGATCCAAAGGTACTGCTTACACGCCGTTCAATACATATGAACAACCATGCGGGGGAAGTCTCTTTTCCTGGGGGAAAGCGTGATCCTAGTGATACCAGTAATATTGTTGTAGCGTTGAGAGAAGCTCAAGAAGAGACAGCTTTAAATCCGTTTGATGTACAGTTGTTAGGTGATTTGCCGATGCAGCGTGCAAGAAGCGGTTTGTCTGTAAAACCGATCGTTGGACTTATTCCTCCAGAGGTGACTTTAATACCTCAGCCTACCGAAATTGATCGAATTTTCTTTGTTCCGTTACAGCAACTGATCGAGACGCGTCCGACACCCTATGAAGTTCGATATGCTCATCAGTCTTTATATTTCCCAAGCTTACAGATTGATAATGAAATTATTTGGGGGTTAACTGCTCGTATGTTAGTTGCTCTGTTTAAATATGGACTAGGTTATCAAAAAGATTGGCCATTTTTACTTAACTCACCAACCTTTGGAATGCCAAAGTTTTCTCATAAAAAATAAAGATCAGGATTGATAAATTATGATGTATAGCTATCAAGGACAGCACCCAAAAGCCTTACATGAGCCATGGGATGGCTGGGTTGCTCCAACTGCAACGCTTATTGGGCAGGTAGAACTAGGCCGTCAGGTCAGCATTTGGTTTGGTGCAGTAGTTCGTGCTGATAACTGTGTAGTTCGAATTGGTAATTTTTCTAATATTCAAGAAAATTCTGTCTTGCATACCGATGCCGGAATTGAGCTAAATATTGGTGAATATGTCACAGTCGGACATAAAGTCATGCTGCATGGTTGTGCGATTGGTGATAATAGTTTGATTGGTATGAACGCCGTAATTTTAAATCGGGCGGTGATTGGTAAAAATTGTATTATCGGTGCTAATGCTTTAATTCCTGAAGGGAAGGTGATTCCAGATAATTCAGTGGTGATGGGTTCACCAGGCAAAATTGTCAAAACTTTAGATGAAGATGGGGCAGCGAAAATACGCTTGAGCGCATTGCATTATGCTGAGCACTTTAAGAACTATGCAGATTTAAAAGAATTCCACTTTTAAAATCTTTATAAGTTATTTTCTATGCCAAGCACAAGCTTGGCATTTTTATTTAGAAAGAGAACAACTCGCCTATCAGAGCCGAGTGGGGTATCATAACTTTCGTTTTTAATCTGATTTAATACTAAGGTTGTGCATGAAATTGCTGGCGTTGGAAACTGCAAATGAGCAGTGTTCTATTTCATTAGTCGATGAAACCCAAGAACTATTTTTTCAACTCGATACGCGGGCGAAAGCACAAACCCAGACCATTTTGCCTATGATTGAGCAAGGGCTACAACAAACAGGTCTTGAAGTTGCTGGTTTGGATGCGATTGCCTTTAGCCGTGGGCCTGGTTCTTTTAGTGGTGTTCGAATTAATGCTGCTGTTGCCCAAGCTTTAGCTTGGTCACAAGATTTACCTGTGGTTCCAGTTTCTACATTGCAAGCTTTAGCACAAGCGGCATACCGACTTGAAGGTTTGGAACAAGTGACTGCCGTGCTCGATGCGCGTATGAATGAAGTTTATATTGCAAGTTATGTTTTAGATGAACAAGGAATTATGCAGTGTATTGATGAAGAAAAATTAATGGGCTATGAGCCAGCAGCAGCTTATGCAAAACATTGCTTAATTGGTTCGGGCGCCAAGCTACTTCAAGTTGATGCAGAGCATCAAACAATCACTGCAACTGCACAGGATATTGCTTCTATTGCACGTGTCTATGCTGCACAAAAGCAATGGGTGGATGCCGAGCATGCTTTGCCAGTTTATTTACGTGATGATGCGTGGAAAAAGATAGCGGATCAGGGTAAAGCAAAGTAAAGGCAGTACTCATGCATATATATTTTGAACAAGATTTTCAAGAACAAGCACAGCACTACCAAGCTGTGCTTTGTTCTAGAGGTGTGACTGTCGATTTAAAGCCAATTGAAAAGCTGAATGCACGGTTTTTACGCTTCAATCCTGAAATTGCCCTTTGTGTAGATGAAAACGGACTTTGGTTATCTGCTAATGGCATGAAAATGCAACCCGACTGGAAAGCTGAAATTCCACGTTTAAAACGTGCAAGTCTTAAATCGGAAATGATTGCTCGTGCCTGTCAGTTAGGCGAAAAACCCATACTGGTTGATGCTACCGCGGGTTTAGGCCATGACAGCTTACTTATGGCTTGTTTAGGTGCCCAAATCCAGCTCGTTGAGCGCCATCCGATTTTATTTACTTTACTTGAAGATTCAAAAGCTCTGGCGGAACGTGATCCATTTTTAAGTCAATTTATGGATCGTATTCAACTGATCTTTGCTGACTCTGCAAGTTATTTACAACAGTTACAACAAACAGCTCAACTAGTTGATGTGGTTTATCTAGATCCGATGTTTCCACAGCGTGACCAGAATCACCAAGCCATCAAAAAACAAGCTCAAGTCAAAAAACAAATGCAGCTTTTACATCTCCTTTTACCCGAAGATGGTGAGATGGATTTGGGGGATAATTTGCTGGTTTTGGCACAGAAAGTTGCTAAACGTGTAGTTGTTAAGCGGCCACGGCATGCTATTTTCTTGGCAAATCAAGAGCCAGCTCATCAATGGCAAGGGGATGCTTGTCGTTTTGATGCGTATTTTCAGTAGGCTTATGTAAGGTTAGGTTTTATTGCTTGAATAATGCACAAATATATGTGATATAGTTCAAAAGCATGATTGCTAAAATTCTTAGCAGGCATACACTTAAGATGCCTGTCAAAAACGAAATTTTTGAAAACCTTTTATGATTGATCTTAAACCCTCCATTAACTTTTGGCATGATTTTAAAAGCAACCAAATTGCCGGAATGTGGCTGTTTTTGGGGTCAAGACGTTCTTTACAGATTGTGCATCCATCTATTCTTCAGCTTATTGTCTGGGGAATTTTAGGAGGATGTACCAACTCTCTGTATAGTTGGCTTGTCGCTGGTCAAATCGGTGATTTTAATTCACAAGGTTTAATTGGTTATGCACTTTGGCCATTCATTGCTTTAATTGTTGGTATTTTCTTATCACAGCGAACCAACCAACCTCGTTTAATGCTAGTTCCTGCTTTACTTTGGCTGGTTCTAGATACAAATATCTTATTAATTCAATGTTTAATTCAGTATTTGGGGTCTAACGGTTATCTCAACTTTATTCCCGACGCTATTTATAACGGAATTTTACCGAGCTTATTTGTAGCTTTATTTGTATGGCAAAGTTTAGCAGTAATTTGGGTTTTCTCACGTGAGCTTAAATGGCCCTGGTGGGAACGTGCACTCGTCATGGTTGCAACTATTGCGACAATGGTCGTGTGGCAACTTTCTGTAAAAGATCAACCGATTTGGAAGGTGGAAGATTCGGCTCCAACGTTTGCTGAAGATGCTTTTTATGCGCAAAGTAAACTATTAAATGATTCTTTAGAGCAAGTTCAATATGGTGAGCTCGCCAAAAGCCATTGGTATTTTCTAGGTGTTGCTGGCGATAGTTATCAAGATGTTTTTAAATCGGAAGTGGTCCGTATTAAAGAACAGTTTGATACACGTTTCGGAACGATTGGCCGTTCGATGATGTTAGTCAATAATCCAGATACACGTACAGAGATCCCAATTGCCTCTAAAACCAGTATCGAGTTAGCCCTACGCCGCATGGGCCAGCAAATGAACCGTGATAGTGATGTACTATTTTTATATATGACTTCACACGGTGAACAAAATCACTTCGAAATTGAAAATGCGCCATTAGATTTAGGGCAAGTGGACCCGAAATGGTTGCGAGAAACACTGGACAAATCCGGTATTCGCTGGCGTGTAATTGTGATCTCAGCCTGTTATTCAGGAAGCTTTATTCCTGCTTTACAGTCTCCTGATACCTTAATTATTACTGCATCGGCTGCTGATAAAACTTCTTTTGGGTGTAATAACGAAGCTGACTATACCTATTTTGGTCGAGCTTTCTTTGATTTGGCTATGCGAGAGCAATCGTCGATGAAAGATTCGTTTAACACAGCTAAGCAAACGGTAACCAAATGGGAAGTGGCTCAAGGTGTTGAACCTTCGGAACCTCAGTGGATGATCGGTAAAAATATGGAACTTATGCTACCTCAATTGGAAAAGTATCTATTTCCTCAGCAAAATACGGGTAGTGTAGATATTGCTCAAACAAAAACAGAGGCTAAAAACGATGCAACTCCTGCAAAAAAACCGCTGCTTTGAGGGCGAGCAGCGTATATACCAATTTGAATCTTCTTATTTAAAAGGACCTGCGAAGTTTGGTGTTTATTTACCACCAGCAGCTCTAGAAGGTAAAGCTTGCTCAACTCTATTTTACTTGGCTGGGTTAACGTGTACTGAAGAAACCTTTGCCATTAAAGCACATGCACAGCATATGGCAGCTCAACTTAGTCTTATACTGATTACCCCAGATACTTCTCCTCGTGGCGAACAAGTTGCGGCAGGGGATCATTGGGATATAGGTCAAGGCGCAGGCTTTTATATTAATGCCACAGAAGCACCTTGGTCTGAGCATTATCAAATGGAAAGTTATTTAATTGATGAGTTATATCCACTCACTTTAAAAAGCTTTCCTGTAAACGCTCAACAAGTTGGTATCTTTGGGCACTCAATGGGTGGCCACGGCGCATTGACTTTGGCTTTTAAATATCCTGAAAAGTTTAAGTCGGTATCTGCTTTTGCTCCGATCTGTGCACCAACTGAATGTGCATGGGGAGACAAAGCCTTTAGCCATTATTTGGGTGCAGACCGCAATAGCTGGTTAGCTCATGATGCTACAGCTTTGGTCTCAAAAAATGGTGCAGTATTTGACGAAATTTTGGTTGATCAGGGATTAGATGACCAATTTTATGAACAACTTCACCCTGAAAAGTTTAAGCAAGCATGTTTAAAAGCAGGGCAGCCTTTAACTTTAAGACAACATGCTGGCTATGATCATGGTTATTACTTTATTCAAACCTTTATGGATGAGCATTTACAGTTTCATGCGATCCAATTAGAAAAGGTCGCTGGCTAATTAGTGTAGCCATTCAACCTGAAATTCTTGTTGAGCCATACGGTTTAGATGATCAAGGACAACTTTTTCTAAGTGGTTGTGGTCATCTAACTGACTATCAATAGCAACGTTTAACTGCTCTGTTTCTGGTGCAAGCGTAATTGTTGCGGTAGGCATTAAGATTTTAAAATCTTGTTCAGTTTCTTGTACTTCAAATTTGTGTTTCCAATGATTAACTAAACGTTTTGCAATGCGTTTTCCATCGTTTGTTAATAGATGAGTTGTGCTTTTCATTATCAATCCTCACATTGGTTTAATGTACCTTAACAAATTCGTTTCGCCATTAGCATTCTATTGTTGCAACGTTACGTTTCAAGTTTGAAATGTTGTCATTTAAGCAAGGAAGGGCGGGCTAAGTAGGTTCTTTTTTGTTATAATTTTCAGCCTCTCCTTAAATTTTTAGCCAGGTCATCCACCTATGTCCAAGCCTTACTTGATTGCTCCTTCTATTTTATCTGCCGATTTTGCTCGTTTAGGCGAAGATGTAGACAAAGTGTTAGCCGCAGGTGCCGATGTAGTACATTTTGATGTGATGGATAATCACTATGTTCCAAATTTAACTTTTGGTGCAGGTGTATGTAAGGCTTTAAAAAATTACGGGATTACAGCTCCTGTTGACGTGCATCTAATGGTATCTCCAGTTGACCGAATTATTGGAGACTTTTTGGAAGCAGGCGCAGATATTATTACATTCCACCCAGAAGCATCTCACCACATTGACCGTTCATTACAGCTGATTAAATCTGGTGGTGCTAAAGCAGGGTTGGTTTTTAACCCAGCAACGCCATTGCATTATCTAGATTATGTACTTGATAAAGTTGACCAAATTTTATTAATGAGTGTAAACCCGGGTTTTGGCGGACAAAAGTTCATTCCAATGACTTTAGAAAAATTACGTGAAGCTCGTAAAATTATTGATGCAAGTGGCCGTGATATCCGTTTAGAAGTTGATGGTGGTGTTGGCCCTGCAAATATCCGTGAAATTGCAGAAGCTGGTGCAGATATGTTTGTTGCGGGTTCCGCAATTTTTGGTCAACCCGATTATAAAGTTGTGATTGACCAAATGCGTGCAGAGCTTGCGAAAGTAGGCAGTGTTGATGCTTAAAAAGATAGAGTTAATCTAAAATAGACTTGTGGATAACTTTGTTTATAACTGTATGGATAACTGTGTTGATAACCGTATGGATAAGATGTTGGTAAAATAAACAAAATTAGATCAACCGTTTATTCTATAGACAAAAACTATGAAAAAAGAACGTTTTGGCGTTCTTTTTTTATGCGTGTTGAATAATTTATTAGCTGGTTTTTTATTAAGCTTTGCTAAAAAATAACCTGTGCAAAAAACGATGTAGCTCTGTGTAAAACTTTTTGTGCATAGATACGTATAAAACTGTAAAAGTGTCATGAAAAATAAAGCTAAATTTGGTTTAATAAGTTTTTAGTAAGAGACCTCGATAATTAATGACAGTAAAAATTTTAGCGGTAGATATGGATGGGACTTTTCTTAATTCCAAAAAGCAGTACAACAAAGCACGTTTTTTAAAACAATACGAACAACTAAAACAAAATAATATTCATTTTGTGGTAGCCAGTGGTAATCAACTTGCAAAACTTGTTACCTATTTTCCAGAGATTAATCATGAGATTGCATTTATTGCAGAAAATGGCGCACATGTTGTAGATGCTGGGCAAGAAATAGCTTTTGCTCATTTAAGTCAGCAACAATACGTTGAGATTTTAAAAGCGATTGACTCTTCATATATCTCAACCATGGTGATCTGTGGAAAAAAAAGTGCTTACGTGCATAGAAGTATGAATGCAGAAGACTATGCCAAAGTTGCCCGATATTTTGAAAAGCTGACAGTTGTAGATGACTTTTATGCACTAGATGACTTAGTGTGCAAAATTACTTTTACCGCTCAGGAAAACGAAAGCTTTGCGATTTTTGAGCATTTTCAGAAGCAAAGTTTTGTAGCAGATAAAGTTTTGGTACCTGTTTCAAGTGGTTTTAATTTTATCGATTTGATTCTTCCCGACCAGCATAAAGCACACGGTTTGAACTTATTACTACAAAAATGGCAGGTTGAACCTAATCAAGTGGTTGCGATTGGTGATAACAACAATGATATGCAGATGATTAAAGCTGTGGGTTATGGGTTTGCAGTTGAAAATGCAGTAGAAGCATTAAAAGCAGTGGCGCCTTATACCACTGTAAATAATGAGCAAGAAGGTGCATTAGAGGTGATTGATTTAGTACTTCAGCATCAACCCCCATTTGCTTAATTGCTCTATAACAAGCAGTTAAGATAGAAAATTGTATCTCTTTTAAAACTTCGTTATGCTAATGGCATTAAGATCACTCATCGGCTCTAGGCGATAAATCACAATGGCTCTACAACACTTACGCAAGTATGCTTGGTTTGTGTTCCTAATGGCTTTCGTCATTGGGTGGAGTGGTGTGTCTATTGCACAGACGCCTATGCAACATGATCTTCATACTATGCCGTGTCATAGCGAAAAATTTTCGCATAACAATATGCATACTCAAGCAAATGATCAGACCGTATGTCATCAAAAGATGACTCAGCCTCTTCATTCACATGGTGAGCATTGTCAGGACTGTAACCCAGTTCATTGCCAAATGGTGAATTTAGCTCTGCAGCAAGCTGTACCTGACGTTGAATCCCCACTTATTCCTATTTCATATCAATTTAGCAGTATTTATCAGGCTCAACATTTAGCCGGATACTGGCAAGAGATTTTACGTCCTCCTAAAGCTTGATCCTTATTTACTTATTTTTTTAATTAAAAAGGATCACAGCAATGTCTCATAAAACAATTAGCAGCTTAGTCGCTGTATTTGGGCTATTGGTTTCACCATGGTCACTCGCAGCAATTAAGGAATATCACCTTAATATTAATGAACAACAGGTCAATGTTACGGGCCAACCTTTAAAACGAATTACCGTAAATGGCAAGTTTACAGCACCACTCCTTGAGTTTGAGGAGGGGGATGACGCTGTTATTCATGTTCATAATCAGTTAAAGAATCAAGATACGTCTTTACACTGGCATGGCTTATTACTGCCAGGGTTAATGGATGGCGTACCGGGTTTCAATGGTTTTAAAGGAATTGCGCCAAACGGTGATTTTGTTTACCGCTTTAAGGTGAAACAAAACGGCACCTATTGGTATCACGCGCATAGTAAAGGCCAAGAGCAAGATGGTTTATATGGACCACTTGTGATTTACCCAAAAGGCAAGATACCTGTTGCTGCTCATGAGAAAACAGACCGTGATTACGTGGTGATGCTTTCAGATTTTCATAATTCTTCTAGCGATAGCATTATGAAGAATTTGAAGAAATCTGCTGAGTATTATCAAAACCGCCGTGAAACGGTATCTGATGTTTTGAAGCAAGTTAAAACGCAAGGTTTAAAAGCAACTTGGCAAGATCGTTCGATGTGGAATCAGATGCGGATGTTAAAAACCGATATGTCTGATGTGACGGGCTATACGTTCTTAGTCAACGGCAAAACACCTCAGCAAAACTGGACAGGTAACTTTAAGACTGGCGATAAGGTTCGATTACGATTTATTAATGCATCGGCAATGTCATTTTTTGATGTCAGAATTCCAAATTTGAAAATGACAGTTGTAAGTGCAGACGGGCAGCCAGTTAAGCCAGTTGCAATTGACGAGTTCCGTATTGGTACAGCCGAAACCTACGATGTCATTGTAGAACCTACGCAATCAAATTATCAGATTGAAGCAGAGTCTATTGACCGCAGTGGTTTTGCCATTGGGACTTTGCATAATGAAAATGCGCAGGCTGTAGGGCCAATTCAAATACCGCAGCCACGTCCACGTGCTTTGTTAACTATGGATGATATGGGCATGAGTCATGGCAATGGGGCAAGTGATGAACATGTTGGCCATCAAATGAACACGCAACATGACATGTCGGCTATGCCTGAAATGAAAAAAGAGGCGAGCCATGCTAAGCATAATTCTACAATGATGAACATGGATCATGACATGAAAAATATGGCATCTGGCGAACATGATCATTCCATGATGCAAATGAAGCATGACATGTCAGCGATGCCTGAAATGAAAAAAGAGGCGAGCCATGCTAATCATAATTCTACAATGATGAACATGGATCATGACATGAAAAATATGGCATCTGGCGAACATGATCATTCCATGATGCAAATGAAGCATGACATGTCAGCGATGCCTGAAATGAAGCATGATATGCAGGCAATGTCAGCTAGCGAGCATGACCACGCTATGATGAATATGAATCATGAGATGCCTGCGCAATCTGAGAATAAGCCTAAAAAGGATGAACCCGTTTATGGCTGGGCAAATGCTTCGACACCAGCGGGTATGAAAGCACTGCAATATAGTGATTTGCAATCTTTAACACCTCAGCCAGACACGCGTGCACCAGAACGTGAATTAGTTATTCGTTTAGGTGGCAACATGGAGCGTTATATCTGGACCATTAATGGCAAAAAATTTAGCGAAGTTGAGCCATTACAAGTTAAGTATGGCGAACGTATTCGCTTGAAGTTTGTGAATGACAGCATGATGGCTCACCCAATGCATTTACATGGCATGTTCATGCAATTAGAAAATGGCCAACAAGCTGAAAACTTACCAAATAAACATACTCTTATTGTTCCACCAGGAAAAACCGTTACTGCGTTATTGACAGCTGATGCCTTAGGCGAATGGGCGATTCATTGCCATCTGCTTTATCACATGAGTGCTGGAATGATGAATAAGTTGATTGTGGCTCAAGTGAATGATGGACAACAACCTGCTCAAGCTCAATCACCTGTTCAATCTGAAAATGAGAAAGGAGCTAGTCATGCGCATCACTAAGTTATTTTCTCAAATGTTATATTGTGGTGCTTTCTCGAGCATATCAGTATTTACTTTTGCTCAAGAGCCTTTAACTCATGATCATTTACGTGAACATGGTGGACAGGTTTATCAAGCAACAAAAATTGATACTGGCTGGACTCAAAATGAAGAAGGAGAAGGTAGTTTTTCTTCTGAATTAGAAACTTGGGTGGGAACGGATGAAAATAAATTGTTCATTAAAGCCCACGTTGAAAAAGCAGAGTCAGAAGATGCCAATTATGGCGGTTCAGTACTTTATAGTCGAAATGTAGCTGACTATTGGGATGTACAGGCCGGTGTAAACTACGAACGTTTGCAACGGGAAGATGAAAAGCAAGATCGCTGGGCTGGTGTCGTGGGTTTACATGGCATGGCGCCTTACTTTTTTGAAACCGATGCATATCTTTATGCAGGTGAAGACCAGCTATGGAAGTTAAGTTTAGAAACGGAAAGGGACTTGCTCTTTACCCAAAAGTTAATTGGTAAACCTTATTTAAAAGCAGATGTCGTTTTGCAAGATGAATCTCGCTATGCCAGTAAAACAGGGCTATCAAGTTTACAAGCTGGTTTTCAAACCCGTTATGAAATCAACAAAAAGGTCATGCCATTTGTTGATGTTGGTTACGGCTATGAAAAAGGTTTAAAACAAACTGCTTGGCAAACTGGAACCGACTCCGAACATGGTTGGTATTATGGAGCTGGGTTAACACTAAAATTCTAATTGCCGAACAAAAAGTAAGCTTAAACATATGCCATTGGTTTATACTAATGGCATTGTTTTTTGTGTCAGTTATGGTGCAAAGATGGCTTTAGAAAAACAAGAGAATCAAATACATTTAAGTAAAAATAGCTCTAACTGCGAATGCTCAAGCATGTCGTCTCAGGAGTGTTTTACGCCTAGTGAACCTGTGGCTAAAAAGAGTCAATGGGTAAGTTATTACCATATTCCTCGCATGGACTGTGCAGCCGAAGAGCAAATGGTGCGGATGGCTTTGGCCTCTTACACTGACGATATTCAAGAGCTTCATTTTGATTTGCCTGCACGCCATTTAGCGATTTATCACAGTCTTCAAGCTGAAAGGATTACTCAAAGTTTACAGCGTTTGGGACTAGGGGCCGAGTTACAACAAACACAGCCACATTATGAACCTGTTGAAAAACCTAAAAAGGTTCGAGCTAGTTCTTCAACCAATGCAGCACAAAAACAAGTTTTACAATGGTTGTTACTCATTAATGGGATCATGTTTGTTATTGAGTTGATGGCAGGCATTATTGCTTCATCGACAGGGTTAATCGCTGATTCACTCGATATGTTTGCCGATGCTGCAATTTATGGCATTGCTTTATTTGTGGTTGGTAAAAATCTAAATGCACAATTAAAGGCTGCGCATCTTTCAGGATGGTTGCAGTTTGGTTTAGCCATGATTGTGTTAGTTGATGTACTGCGTCGTTTTATTTATGGCAGTGAACCTGTTTCAATTCTCATGATTTTAATTGGCGGATTAGCTCTTGCGGCCAACATTAGTTGTCTTTATTTAATGAGAGACCATAAGGAGAGCGGGGCACACATGAAGGCGAGTTATATCTTTTCTGCAAATGATGTCATCGTTAACTTGGGTGTCATTGTCGCGGGAATATTGGTTGTCATTACAGGTTCGCGTTATCCTGATTTAATGATTGGATTAATTATTGTTTTGTTTGTTTTAAATGGTGCACGAAAAATTTTACAGTTAAAAAATGAATAATATTTTCTGATAGAGACAAGCTTGAGTTCGGGTTTGCCTTCATTTTTTATTTTAAAGTAAACTGAGTTCTCACATAAAGGAGGAACGACCTCCCCCATAATGGGTCATCATGTCGGGACGACCTGACGCTATAAAAATTAGTGAATGTTATGGCTTGGGCTATTTTAATTTTAGCAGGTGTATTTGAAATCATTTGGGCATATTCTATGAAAATGTCCGAAGGTTTTACACGTTTAACCCCTAGTGTTATTACCGTAGTTTTTATGATTTTGAGTGTAGTTCTGCTTTCAATATCAATGCAAACTTTACCGCTTGGTACTGCTTATACGGTTTGGACAGGAATTGGCGCAATCGGGTCATTTCTAGTCGGTATTTTCTTTCTTCATGAGCCTGTTGGCGCTATGAGAATGATTGCCGCTGTATTAATTGTGTCAGGCTTGGTTTTAATGAAAATTTCATCGCCTTCCTAAGAGAATAAATTATGTTGCTGTCTTATAAGTATATCAATTCGCCTGTTGGGCAATTAAAACTAGTTGCGAATGAAAATGCTTTGGTGGCAATACTCTGGGACAATGAAAATCCAAAACGTGTTCGACTGGCCGAGCTGGTCGAACAACTTGAGCATCCAGTTTTATTAAAGACGGAACAACAATTACAAGAATACTTTGAAGGCAAACGCCGTGAATTTACATTGTCGTTAGATTTCGAAGGAACTGCATTTCAAAAGCAGGTCTGGTCTGCTTTACTGACCATCCCTTATGGTGAAACAAGAAGCTATAAAGATATTGCTGTTCAAATTGGCAATGAAAAAGCGGTGAGAGCAGTTGGCGCTGCAAATGGCAAAAACCCGATTTCAATTGTTGCACCTTGTCACCGAGTCATTGGTGCGGGTGGAGCTTTAGTTGGTTTTGCTGGTGGGCTTGATAAGAAAGATATTTTATTAAAACTAGAGCAACAATGAGCCGTTTTTGCGCTCGATTTTTTTAGTCTTTTCTACTAAGCTGTTCACAATGATATTTCATAAGGTCGGTGCTTTATTGCATCGCTTTTTTTGAAATATTGATCTTATTCAACAAATTTTGGATGTTCTAAAAATGGCTGTCGGTGACGTAACAATGCCACAAATGCATGTGGTAAAAGGTGTAAAAATTGGCTCAACAGAAGCATATGTACGTTACCAAAACCGACGAGATTTAGTCATTTTTGAGTTTGTAGAAGGCTCAAATGTTGCTGGTGTATTTACTCAAAATGCATTCTGTGCAGCACCTGTTCATGTCTCTAAAGCTCATCTTGCCGAAGGTAATCCTCGCTATTTAGTAATTAACACGGGTAATGCCAATGCAGGTACCGGACCTACAGGTTTGAAAAACGCTCAGGATACTTGTGCAAAGTTAGCGGAGCTTGCTGGCGTTAATAGTTTTGAAGTGCTTCCGTTTTCTACGGGGGTGATTGGTGAGCAGCTTCCGATGGAGCGCTTACTTGCTGGTCTTCAGCCTGCATTAAATAGTGTACAAGATGCTGCTTGGAATGATGCTGCAACTGGCATTATGACAACAGATACTGTGCCTAAAGGCGCATCTGAACAATTTGAACTTGATGGCATTACTTATACCATGACAGGTATTAGTAAAGGCGCCGGAATGATTCGCCCGAACATGGCAACCATGTTGAGCTTTGTGGCAACAGATGCACCTATTAGCCGTGATTTAGTACAAAAGCTATTAAAGACAACAGTTGAGCATTCATTTAACCGTATTACGATTGATGGCGATACTTCGACTAATGACTCTTGTATTTTCGTAGCAACAGGTCAGGCGGGTGGCGCTGAAATTACATCGGACAGTGATGTACGCTACGCTAAAGTGTTAGAAGTTCTTGCTCGTGTAATGAATCGTTTAGCACAGTTAATTGTCCGTGATGGTGAAGGTGCGACGAAATTCATTACTATTGCTGTAGAAGGCGGCGCGAATACTCAAGAATGTTGTGACATTGCATATAGCATTGCGCATTCACCACTTGTCAAAACTGCACTTTTTGCATCGGACCCCAACTGGGGACGTATTTTAGCTGCGATTGGCTATGCAGGCGTTAAAGACTTAGACGTGTCTAAAATTCAAGTGTGGTTAGACGATGTACAAATCTGTAAAGATGGTGGCGCAGCTGAGGACTATACCGAAGAAGCGGGTGCGCGTGTTATGGCACAAACCGAAATTACCATTCGTGTTGATTTAGGACGTGGTCAGGCCAAAGACACGGTATATACGTGTGACTTATCTTACGACTATGTCAAAATTAATGCTGATTACCGTTCTTAAATATCAGTTATAATCAAGCCTCGACAAAGAGGCTTTTTTATTAGCCCCATCTTTTGATATTAAATGATTCAATCCGTAAATCATTTAAGCAGTAACGTTATATGCGAGCAGGTATGCCAGCATGAAGGATAGAGAAGACGTTTTATGAGTGATGCGACTTTAATTGCCAACGATGCAAAAAACATTGTACAAGCGCATTTAGACCGTTTAGGTGAGCCAAAAGACAATCGCTTAAGTGAAGAAGCAAAACAACAAAAGTTTGCGCAGATCGAAGCAGAGCTCAAAAAACGTGATGCTGTCCTTGTTGCTCATTACTATTGCGACCCTGAAGTACAGGAGCTTGCCGAAAAAACAGGTGGATGCGTTTCTGACTCTTTAGAAATGGCCCGTTTTGGACGAGATCATGCAGCCTCTACACTGGTTGTGGCTGGTGTTAAGTTTATGGGAGAAACAGCAAAAATCCTGTCTCCTGAAAAAACAATTTTAATGCCGACACTTGAAGCAACCTGCTCACTCGACTTGGGTTGCCCAGTTGATGAGTTCACGGCATTTTGTGATCAGCACCCTGACCATACCGTAGTTGTTTATGCCAATACATCGGCTGCTGTTAAAGCACGTGCCGATTGGGTCGTGACTTCGAGCTGTGCTGTTGAAATTGTTGAACATCTAGACAGCTTAGGCGAAAAAATTATTTGGGCGCCAGATCAGCACTTAGGTCGCTATATTCAGAAAAAAACTGGTGCAGATATGTTGCTTTGGGATGGCGCATGTATTGTGCATGAAGAATTCCGCGCACGTGGTATTGCCAACATGAAAGCACTGTACCCAGACGCTGCTGTATTGGTACACCCAGAATCGCCAGAGTCGGTTGTAGAAATTGCAGATGCGGTAGGTAGTACTTCTCAACTCATTAAAGCTGCGCAGACTTTGCCAAACGAAAGACTCATTGTGGCAACTGACCGCGGTATTTTCTACAAAATGCAGCAAGCAGTACCCAATAAGATTTTAGTTGAAGCGCCAACAGCGGGTGAGGGGGCAACTTGTCGTTCATGTGCCCACTGTCCGTGGATGGCAATGAATGAACTCGACGGAATTTTAGAAGTTTTACAAAAAGGTGATCAAGAAATACACGTTGACCCAGCACTTGCTGAACGTGCCAAAATGCCTTTAGATCGAATGTTAGCCTTTAGTGCATCATTAAAACGTTAAAAAGCCTCAAAATGCTTGTTAAATATACATTTGATAAGGATTTTTAACTTTTTTTGACAATAGGTGTTGACGTCTGAGGGCGTCGCGCCTAGAATGCACACCGTACCGCACGATGTGCGATACAGCAAAAGCTGAGATAGATCGGAGCATAGCACAGCCTGGTAGTGCACCTGGTTTGGGACCAGGGGGTCGTAGGTTCGAATCCTACTGCTCCGACCACTTAAAAGAATATTTTAAGATCGGCGAAGTATCGCATGATAAGCATCATCGGTTAAGCGCCTGTAGCTCAGTTGGATAGAGCATCCGCCTTCTAAGCGGATGGTCACAGGTTCGAATCCTGTCAGGCGCGCCATTTGGTAGCTTGGTACGTAGAACTTATTTGATGGTGGATGTAGCTCAGTTGGTAGAGCCCTGGATTGTGATTCCAGTTGTCGCGGGTTCGAATCCCGTCATTCACCCCAATTTCGGAGCATAGCACAGCCTGGTAGTGCACCTGGTTTGGGACCAGGGGGTCGTAGGTTCGAATCCTACTGCTCCGACCATATTTAAAAGCGTTTAAGCTTTCTAAAATATCCCATATATTAAAATCATTTCTTCTTATGTTATGGATAGAAGAAATTTTTTTGTTTTCTATAATAAAATTTTTATTCCAAATTGCTCCAATATCTGAACTTAATTATATAAGCTCTGTTCTCTGTTCTCTGTTCTCTGTTCTCTGTTCTCTGTTCTCTGTTCTCTGTTCTCTGTTCTCTGTTCTCTGTTCTCTGTTCTCTGTTCTCTGTTCTCTGTTCTCTGTTCTCTGTTCTCTGTTCTCTGTTCTCTGTTCTCTGTTCTCTGTTCTCTGTTCTCTGTTCTCTGTTCTCTGTTCTCTGTTCTCTGTTCTCTGTTCTCTGTTATTGATATTTCTGTCTTAACTCATCTTTTTCTTGTTCTGATAAAAATGCGATTTTAAGTCCATTTTCTTGAGCTGTATAAATTTGCTCAGGGCTTAAACCTGCTAGTGGGGCAGCAGTTAAATATTCATGCTGTATCTCAATGCCTTCTACTGCTGGGTCATCCGTATTAATGGTAGCAAGCACACCATGTTCTAAAAAAGTCTTTAATGGATGCTCTGCTAAAGAAGGCACTGTGTTGGTTTGAATATTTGAGGTGAGACAAGACTCAATACCAATCTGATGTTTAGCCAAATAATCTAAAAGTTTTAAATCTTGAACTGCTTTAACACCATGTCCAATTCGCTCAGCACCTAATTCTTCAATAGCTTGCCAAATACTTTCTGGGCCAGCAGCTTCACCTGCATGTACTGTAATGTGCCAGCCTGCATCACGCGCTTTTTTAAAATGATCAATAAATAAATTGCCCGGAAAACCAAGCTCATCTCCAGCAAGATCCAATGCTTTAATATCATTTTTATGAGCGAGTAGGGCATTTAATTCTTTTTCGCAGGCTTCTTGACCAAAAGTACGACTCATAATGCCAATTAAATTCGCTTTTACCCCATATGCCTGACTGCCTTCTTTTACACCAGCAATCACAGCTTCAACTACGCCCTCAAGGGGGAGTTGATGGGTCATGCCCATATAACCCGGTGAAAAACGTAGTTCTACATAGTCTAGGCCTTGTTGTGCTGCATCTTGCATGTTTTCAAAAGCAATACGTTTGCAGGCATCTAGGCTTGCTAATACTTTTACGCCCCAATCGAGTTTGGATAAAAAACTTAATAAGTCAGGTTGATTATCTATCACTTGTACGTGTGGGCGTAACGTTTCAATGTCGTAAGCAGGCAAATCTAAATTGTATTGTTGCCCCAACTCTAAAATGGTTTGAATGCGGATATTGCCATCAAGGTGGCGGTGTATATCTGTAAGTGGAAGTGTTTTTGTAATCATAGATTTCTTCTTATCTGTTTGCATCAATTCATCATGCCTGTTTAGATGCACTGATAAAAGTTTGGTTTTGCTATGTTTTTGTGAAAATGGTTGAGTTGAGTTTTTTGAACTTACTATATTTGTATAAGTTTTAATTTTGATGACATTGTTCTGGCCTAAGAAGACAACACAGTCTGTGTAAGATACGAGCACCAAGATTTTTATTGTTTTTAATTTCGCTGAGCCTTTTTTTGTTGACTTTTCAACAATAGATTGGCTGAAGAATGGTCATTGGTATTTTGCCTTTTACTTGTAAAGATGAATAAAGGCTTGCTAAAGACCAAACCGATAAAGCGATTAATTTATCTGTAGAAATCTATTTCTGGCAAGTAAATGAAAAAGAAGAAATAGGAAGCACTCAAATGAAGTCGGTACTTTGTCATCAAGCAACATTGCAAGTAGTAGACCAACCGAACTTAACACCTGCAAAAGGGCAAGTTTTATTGGAAGTGGTGCGATGCGGGATCTGTGGTTCAGATTTACATATGCAGCACCACTGCGACCACATGCATGATTTGGCTGCACGTGTCGGATTTAATGGTTTAGCCAAGTCTACAGACCCGTTTGTACTAGGACATGAGTTCTGTGGCAAGGTTTTGGATTATGGTCCAAAAACACGCCATAAATTTAAAGCCGATACACTTGTCTGTGCAATGCCTCTTTTAAATGTAGATCAGCATGGTTATTTATCTACAGGGCTTTCTCCAAATGCTTCGGGTGGCTATGCCGAGCAAGTATTGGCTCAATCGAGCTTGATGTTTGAAGTACCCAACGGTCTAGATGCCGATAGTGCTGCCATGACTGAACCTATGGCGGTTGCATTGCATGCTGTTCGCCGTAGCCGTGTGAAAACTGGTGAACCTGCAATTGTGATTGGCTGTGGTCCTGTCGGGTTAGGTGTCATATTAATGCTTAAAGCAGCTGGGGTTAAAACTGTAGTTGCCAGTGATTTTTCACCAAACCGACGTAAGCTTGCCGAGCAATGTGGTGCGGATATTGTGGTAGACCCTAAAGAGACATCGCCATTTGCCAACTGGAAAGAGTTTGGTTTGCTTGGCAATGTTTCTGACGCAATTAATATGGGCATGGGGCTGTTTGATAAGTTGCAAGCAACTCGCTTACCGTGGTGGCATGGATGGCGCATGATTGATAAATTAGGTGCTCTGCCAAAACGTCCTGTTATTTTTGAGTGTGTGGGCGTACCGGGTGTCTTGCAGCAAATTATTGAAGGTGCACCTTTGTTTTCCCGAATTGTTGGGGTGGGTGTCTGCATGCAAAGTGACAAAATCGAACCAGCACTTGCGATTAATAAAGAGTTAGAAATTCAGTTTGTGTTGGGCTATACACCGCTTGAGTTTAGAGATGCGCTGCATATGATTGCAGAAGGTAAAGTGAACTGTTCACCGCTAATTACAGGTGTTGTTGGCCTAGAAGGTGTTACGAGTGCATTTGAGGCATTACGTGACCCTGAACAGCACGCCAAAATCTTGATTGACCCAAAACGTAGTGGTTCAGACATTCAATTGATGAGTCATTAATTCAAAGTCATTTACACTTAACTAAAAAGATTGTGATTTGATTAATCACAATCTTTTTTATATTTATAGATCGCAATATGTGGCATAAATCAAAGCTGCTAAGCTAATTGGTATTACTTTTTAACTGCTCTAACTCTTGGTAAATCCACTCAACAAATTTTTGAATAGTCGGTGAGATGTCTTGGCTCGAATGAATAAGGTAATACTTTCGGCTACCTTTTAATTTTTTATTGGAAACAATCACCAGTTCCTTTTTTTGTAATTCAGACTCAATCAACATTTGTGGAATTAAGGCCATTCCCATGTCATGGCTTGCAGCAACCGCAAGCATTGAAAATAACTCATGGCGTTGTCCATCAAAAGGCTTCGGGTGTTGCATCTGATGGGTTAGAAACCATTCTTGCCAAATGCTAGGCCGAGTGGTTTGTTGAAGTAGGGGGATTTTCAGTAAATCTTCAGAGCTTAAATCATAGGTATTTTCATTGATCATGACTGCATCTGGAAAATACTTTTCGATGAGTTTTGGTGAGCATACAGGTACAATTTCTTCATCCATTAAATAATGTGCTTGTATACCGGGCCAGTGGTCAATTTGCTGCTGAGTACCTGCAAAAATAGCAGCATCAAAAATATTATCGTTAAATAAAAAAGGCTTGGTACTGGTTTCTAAGTGAACCGTAATTTCAGGGTGTTTTTGATTTAAAAGATGAAGCTTGGGTAACAGCCAGCGTGTTGCAAAGGTAGGAACCACACCTAATTTTAGTGTGCCACCTAAACCTTTATGAGAAATCACATCGGCTGTACATTTCTCTAGACCTAATAGGTAGGGTTTAATGCTTTTAAAATATTGTTGGCCTGCAATGGTGAGTTCAACGCCATGCCGAGTACGTATAAAGAGTTCAACGCCCAAGAAATCTTCTAACTGCTGAATTTGGCGCGAGACTGCACTTTGGGTAATACATAACTCTTGGGCAGCATAGGTATAACTTAGATGTTTTGCTGCACTTTCAAAGCAAATCAGGCCCTGAATGGATGGGATACTTCTTCGCATAAATAAATCCTTTTATTTGTCGTCATATTTCAAAACAGCATATGACCTAAATGCAGAGAGCAGAGTTTAGTATAAAAATAAGCCATTTTTAATGAAATACAACGAATTAAATATCTAAATTTAATGCATCTTATTTTAAATATGCGTAAGTCGCATATCTGCATGAACATTTATCATTTGATTACTGCATTTTTCACGCATAACATCGAGTTAAATAAAGAAGATCAAATCAAGCAGAGGATGCGATGAATCACATGGTGACAACAAAAAAAGCAAAAGTTCAATTTAACTGGCAAGACCCATTTTTAATTGAGCAACAGCTTACCGAAGATGAGCGCATGATTCGTGATGCTGCTCACGCCTATTGCCAAGAACGTTTGCAACCACGTGTACTTGAACAATTTCGTCATGAAACAACAGATCCATCTATTTTTCGTGAAATGGGAGAGCTCGGCTTACTGGGGCCAACCATTCCTGAGCAATATGGCGGCGCAGGTTTGAACTATGTGAGTTATGGTTTGGTTGCGCGTGAAATTGAATATGTCGATTCGGGTTACCGCTCTATGGCGAGTGTGCAAAGCTCATTGGTCATGGTTCCGATCCATGAATTTGGTACCGAAGAGCAAAAGCAGAAGTACTTACCTAAACTAGCTACGGGTGAATACATTGGTTGTTTCGGTTTGACCGAACCTGACCATGGTTCAGATCCGGGCAGTATGATTACACGTGCTAAAAAAGTTGACGGTGGTTACCGTTTAAGTGGCGCAAAAATGTGGATTACCAATAGTCCAATTGCCGATGTATTTGTCGTTTGGGCAAAAGAAGTTTCTGCTGAAGGTAATGTTGGCGATATTCGCGGCTTTATTTTAGAAAAGGGCTGGGAAGGTCTATCTGCACCTGCCATTCATGGCAAGGTCGGTTTACGTGCCTCAATTACAGGTGAAATTGTAATGGATAACGTTTTTGTACCTGAAGAAAATGCATTCCCTGAAATTCGAGGTTTAAAAGGTCCATTTACCTGTTTAAACAGTGCGCGTTATGGTATTGCATGGGGTGCGATGGGGGCTGCCGAGTTCTGCTGGCATACCGCACATCAATACACCATGGACCGTAAACAATTTGGTCGTCCGTTGGCTGCAAATCAGTTGATTCAAAAGAAACTCGCAGATATGCAAACTGAAATTGCATTAGGCTTGCAAGTAGCTTTACGTTTTGGCCGTATGAAAGATGAAGGCATTGCGTCAGTTGAAGGCACATCTCTAATTAAGCGCAACAATTGTGGAAAGGCGCTTGATATTGCTCGTATGGCGCGTGACATGATGGGTGGAAATGGGATTAGCGACGAGTTTGGCGTAGCACGTCATTTGGTTAACCTTGAAGTCGTAAATACCTATGAAGGTACACATGACGTTCATGCCTTAATTTTAGGTCGTGCACAAACAGGCATCGCAGCATTTAGTAACTAACTCATTCATTTAAAAGATAGAGGTGTTCTTTCGAGAATGCCTTTAGGGATTTTTACGCAAAAATTTATGGAAAATGACAAGATTCATCGTAAGGATACTCATGTAAAGATGTGCCTCTGTGTACTTAAAACTAAATGTAAGGTGATGAAAATATAGAAGATTAAGTCATACAGAAAACATAAGTAGGCTACCGATGACTCATTTGGGAAAATGAGGAACTAAATATGAACAATGACGTTCAAGTAATATCGAAAGAATTAAGAAATACATTTCCAAGTAACCTTGGGACATACGAAAAGATTGGACCAAATACATGGAAATGGGCGTTGTTATTTGCCTATTTTGCAATGGTGGTCGATGGCATTGATATTATGCTGTTGTCTTATAGCTTGACCAGTTTAAAGGCAGAGTTTGGTTTAAGTACCTTTCAAGCGGGTGCCTTAGGCAGTGCTTCTTTGGCAGGTATGGGTATTGGTGGTATTTTGGGTGGCTGGGCATGTGACAAGTTTGGTCGTGTACGAACCATTGCCAACTCAGTTACTTTCTTTTCGGTAGCGACGTGTTTGTTAGGCTTTACGCAAAGCTTCGAGCAATTTATGGCTTTACGTTTTATTGGTGCTTTGGGTATTGGAGCACTCTATATGGCTTGTAATACCTTAATGGCTGAATATGTGCCAACCACTTACCGTACAACAGTTTTAGGTACGTTACAGACGGGTCAGACCATAGGTTATATTGCGGCAACCCTCTTAGCTGGCGCAATTATTCCAGATCATGGCTGGCGTGTTTTGTTCTTCCTGACTGTAGTGCCTGCTTTCGTTAATATTTTCCTACAACGATTTGTGCCAGAGCCAAAATCTTGGCAGCTCACCAAAATTGAAAGCTTACAAGGCAACAGACAGACTAAAGAAAGAGTGGTGGCTGAAAAGCCGAAAAGTAGCAGTATCTACAAACAAATCTTTAATAACTTTAAGCACCGTAAAATGTTTTTGTTGTGGATGACCACAGCATTTTTCTTACAGTTTGGTTATTACGGCATTAACAACTGGATGCCAAGTTATTTAGAAACAGAAGTACATATGAACTTTAAAAACTTAACCAGTTACATGGTGGGTTCATATACTGCAATGATTCTAGGCAAAATTTTAGCGGGTTATCTTGCTGACAAATTTAATCGCCGTGCTGTTTTTGTGTTTGGAACAATAGCCAGCGCCGTGTTCTTGCCAATCATTATTTTCTTCAATACCCCTGACAATATTCTGTATTTATTGATCACTTTTGGCTTCTTATACGGCATACCATACGGTGTGAACGCGACCTATATGGCTGAAAGTTTTTCAACCGATGTGCGCGGAACAGCCATTGGCGGTGCTTATAACATTGGTCGTGTCGGGGCTGCTATTGCACCAGCTACCATTGGTTTCTTAGCATCGGGTGGAACTTTTACCATGGCCTTTATTGTGATGGGCGCTGCGTATTTTGTTGCGGGTGTATTGCCGGGCTTATTTATTAAAGATCGTCAGTACGATCCACAAAGACAATCATAAACAATGACAGGGAGGTGCGTTAGTACCTTCTAAAAAGATAAGGGTATCGTTATGGGTGCATTACAAGGAATTCGGGTTTTAGATTTAAGTCGTGTACTTGCAGGGCCTTGGTGCGGGCAAATCTTGGCAGACCTCGGTGCAGAAGTGATTAAAATTGAACGTCCTCGAGTAGGTGATGATACCCGTATGTGGGGTCCACCATGGATGCCCGATCAAGACGGTAACATGACCCGTGAATCTGGTTATTTCCAGTGTACGAATCGCAATAAATATTCGGTTGCGGTAGACATAACCACATCCGAAGGTCAGGCCTTAATTTATGAAATTGCAAAGACTGCCGACGTGGTAATTGAAAATTATAAGACAGGGTCTTTGGCTAAATATGGTTTGGACTACGCGTCATTAAGTGAGTTGAACCCGAACATTATTTATTGTTCGATTACGGGTTTTGGACAAGATGGTCCACGTGCGGAAGAACCCGGTTATGATTTTATTATTCAGGGTATGTCTGGCTTAATGAGCATTACTGGTGAGCCTGATGATGTGGCAGGTGGTGGTGCGCAAAAGGTTGGTGTGGCTGTGGTAGATATTCAAACTGGATTGTATTCCACCATTGCCATTCAAGCGGCAC
Organism: Acinetobacter sp. BEC1-S18-ESBL-01; assembly: GCF_014169935.1. Classification (NCBI taxonomy): domain Bacteria; kingdom Pseudomonadati; phylum Pseudomonadota; class Gammaproteobacteria; order Moraxellales; family Moraxellaceae; genus Acinetobacter; species Acinetobacter sp. BEC1-S18-ESBL-01. The sequence goes on along the minus strand of NZ_AP022302.1, from coordinate 3,186,295 downwards.
TGATTGCACGCTCACACACAGGACGCGGTCAGTATATTGATATGTCACTCCTTGATGTACAGGTCGCGGCACTGGCAAATCAGGGAATGAACTATTTAGCTTCGGGTAAAGCACCACAGCGCATGGGTAATCAACACCCGAGTATTGTGCCGTATCAAACTTTTAAGGCTAAAGATAAAGAGTTTATTATTGCTTGCGGTAACGACAAGCAGTTTAAAGATTTGTGTGTTGCGATTGGTTATTCAGAGCTGCTCGAAAATGAAAAGTTTGTCCGTAATCAGGACCGCGTAAAGTATCGAAATGAACTGATTCCTTTATTGTCGGAGCACTTTTTGCAGAAAACTGCCAAAGAATGGGTTGAGATGATTCATGCTTTAAAAGTACCTGTAGGTGTTATCAACTCTATTGAAGATGCTTTGGCTGAACCACAAATCGTACATCGCAACTTGGTGGTGAATATTCCTCATCGTTTAAATGAAAACTTCCAAACCATTGGCTCACCCATCAAACTGTCTGATACTCCAGTTGAATATCATCATGCGCCGCCAGAACTTGGTGAACATACTGCTCAAATCTTATCGAGATTTAAAACAGCAGAGGAGCTGGCTACGTTAAAAGAGAAAGGCATTATTGATGGGAAAATTGCTTAAGCTATTGTGGTTTTTAATGTGATTCAATTTAAATGAAAACTGTGATTTGCAATAAATCACAGTTTTTTTATTAAAAAGTAAGCGTTTTAATATTTAAAAATAAGCGGCAGCTCTGGTCTGAAATCATGAATCATTCCTTGAGGTTCATGATCAAAACTAATTTCCATTAAATGCTCCGGTCCATCGGTGACTTCAAAATTATCAAGTTTATTGAACAGTAATGAAGTAGGATGCTGCTTAAGGTTTGGAATAGAAACCTTAATCGCGGTGATTTCTGATAAATCTTTGCTATGCACAAGTGGTTGTTGTTTGTCTTTTACAGCAAGGTCTGGTCGTGAAGCAAATGAAAGGAAGAACCACATCGGTTCAGATACAACAGCATCTTTGGCAACATTTACTTCTAAGCTGGCTGGTAAATAGCTTGGCTTGTAAACCCAATTAGGAAATTTTGCACTGTTATCATCTTTATTTTTAGGGCGAAAACAAATACCAAAAGGGGACGCGATATTATTTTGAGCACTGAGTCGTTCAAAAAGCAGAGTTGGTTTGGTGAGATCGCTTGAGGCTTCTTCTGGGTTATTTAAAAAGATTAATTCGATAAAGCTATTTTTAAAGAAAAAGCGTCTGTTTTCGGTACCTTGACCCGGGTGCTTATTGGATGAACCTTCTGTTAGACCGAATTTTTTTAAAGTTTCAGCTTCGGGAGCGCCTGATTGTACACAAATAAAAATATGGTCCACTTCCATTTTAAGTTCTCATGCTAATGTTGATGAATATTAAATAATTGATTAATCGAGTTTTTCATATTTATAGCAAGTGTTTCATCGAAACCATCGACTAAAAAGCGGCTAATTAGCCCTTCAATCACCGTATAGATCAGCTCAGATAAAGCTTCACCATTTGGCACATTGCAGTTTTGCGCAATCAATACTTTAATCCATTGTTTATGGGCTTTAGAAATAGAAATAATGTCTTGATCATCTTGGTTAGATTCAGCGACAGCTCTTACAAATAAACAGCCCTTAAAAAAATCTTGCCTAAACCAGTTGGTGTGCCAATCCAGAATCTTATTGATGGCTTCTAACCCTGTTGCATCTCCAACATAGCCCAAAAGGCTTTGCTTAAACCGTTCATCACGTGCAACGAGCACAGACTTAACCAGTTGATTTTTATTTTTATAGTACGTGTACATGGTGGTTTTAGAGCAGCCAGATTCATCCCGAATCAGGTCAACACCAACCCCGACAAAACTATTTTCATTAAATAACTTCTCGGCTGTATCTAATATTTTTAAGGCAGATTTTGACATGTGTCTTTTCCAAAAAATAAAATAGTACAGATCTGTACTATTTGAAATTTTATCTATATGCTTTTTAAAAAGCAAATTTTTGTTTGAGGAAAAAACCATGTTCTCGATCTTTTATGGCAAAGAAAAACTGGCTCCGTCGCCCACTAAAGTTGATGTCTTAAGAAGCCTTGTTGGGGGGACGCTCAGTATTTTTATACTTCTGTGGTTGAGTAAGTTCACACATAATATCTTTATCATGGCGCCGTTTGGTGCAACCTGTGTATTGCTCTATACCGTGTCGCAATCACCTTTGGCACAGCCGAGAAATATTATATTTGGACATCTTATTTCGGCTTTTGTAGGTTTGTTTTTTCTAAAATTTGTCGGCGTTTCCATTTTTACAATTGCTTTTTCCGTGGGCTGTGCCATTGCGCTCATGCAGGTTTTTAAATGCATTCATCCACCTGCCGGAGCCAATCCTTTGGTTATTTTACTCACTGCAAGCAGCATACATTACGAGTGGAGTTTCTTAATTTTCCCTGTTTTGGTTGGCGCAGTGTCTTTGGTTTTGGTGGCGATGCTCATTAATAATATTAAAGCGAGTACCAAGTGGCCGATGTATGGCTTAGGAATTTTAAATAGTAAAAAGTAGGTGAGGTATGAAATATTTTGAGCTTAAAAATAATAAAAGTATTCACTATGCCAAGATAGTGAATACTTTTGAATGAAATTATGACTTCTTCGAAATACGCTCTTCGATAGCAAATTTGAGTAAAGAAGCACTGCGGTAAAAACCATGTGCGAACTTTCCAAATGGCATGGTAATAAAGAAAGTCATGACAGTGGCTAAATGGAAAATCAGTAAAAGTGCCATGTAAGGGGTATTGCGAAATACCATGAGTGCTAGCCCTGAAGCGCTAACGATAAGTAGAAGGAAAATAAAGCCTCGATCTACAGGTTTTTGCTCACGGTCACCATGCAACGGATGGCGTTTAAGATTTAAATAGAGTAAGCCAGATGGTCCGATAACTAAACCAATGCCGCCTAAAGTGCCTAAAATCACAGGTAAGCTTAGGTAAGGATAAGGTGCATGTAGGTCAAGAAAATAGTGATATAACGTCGCTACACCTGTAGCTGCAAAGCAGAGCATAAAGCCATAAAACGTCAGGTGATGGAACAGACGGCGGATTTGTGTATAACGATCATCTTGCTCATTACAGCCTTTGCCATGTCCACCATCTAAATATTTAAGCGTTAATACATTTTGAGTGGCTTGAACCAGATCGGGTTTCTCAACTTTGCCATGAATGACTTTAGAAGTTTGTCGCCAGAATTTGCCAATTCCAATGCCGAGCAGAACAATGGCAACTGTAAAGGTCGCTCCAAATAATAGAGCTAAAAAGTTATGCGGGAAAATCGCATAGAAATTACCTTGATAGCCTGCAAACAGGTCGGTACCTTTGTACCACACCACAGCTAACATGCAAAAAAAGAAAATAAGTGTTAACACCGAGACAAAAGGAATACCCACAGATTTATAAAGTCGACCTAAAGGCTGAGGGGTCGCAAACTCTTGGTAAGTTTCTAAACGTACTTGTGCCATCGCTTTTGGAATGTTTACGCCAAACTCATGAGGTGGGGCATACTGGCAAGCGTGTAAACAAGCACCACAGTTATGGCACAGGTTTGCGAGGTAATGAATATCGGCTTGATTAAACTCAAGGCGTTTGGTCATGGCTGCAAAAACAGCGCAAAAAGACTCACAGTAGCGACAAGCATTACAAATCTGTAGGGCTCTTTGGACTTCTTGCTCATGGTCAGAGAGCTGAACAACTGGAATTAGGGCTTTGCTATTAGCATTCATGTTCAACTCCTTGTGAAAGTGCATAGTGGGCGGCATTTTTTCCGGCAATGCGTCCAAAGGTCGTGCCAATCGACATGCCAACGCCTGCGGTATAACCCTGACCAAGTACGTTGCCTGCCATCATTTCACCTGCGACAAACAGGTTGCGGCTTGGTTTATTGTTAAAACGCACAGCCGCATCATCTTCGACTTTTAAACCTAAATAGGTAAAGGTAATGCCGGGTTTAAGGGCATAGGCATAGAAAGGTGGCTGGTCGAGAGGAACGGCCCAGTGGGTTTTATTGGGAACAATATTTTCGGTGGTGCAGTCATCTAAAACGGTATGGTTAAAGGTGCCTTGCACACAGGCTTGATTAAATTCTTCTACGGTATGGCATAAGGTTTTGACATCTAGCCCGATTTTTTCGGCTAACTCATGAATGCTATTTGCTTTTACGCCAGCAAACACAGGTGGCATAAAACGACCAATGGCTTTTGAATCAATAATGGAATAGGCGATTTGCTGGGGTTGTTTAGCAACAAGGCGGCCCCAAATCGCATAACGTTTTGGCCAGAAGTCTTCGCCTTCATCATAAAAACGTTCGGCTTTATTATTGACCACAATTCCCAAGGAAACGCAGTCAATACGAGTACAAATACCACCGTCATATAAGGGTGCGCGCGCATCTACGGCGACACAGTGCGATTGTGATGGATCACCAATAATATCGGCGCCTTGATCTATCATAAATTTAAGCAAGTTGCCTTGATTAAAGCGGGTTCCACGGATAATGAAATTATCGGCAGGCCATTCGCCGTTTTCATTTTGCCCCCATGCTTCTCTTAACCATTCAAGATTTGACTCAAAACCACCTGCGGCCAATACACAGCTTTTGGCTTTAAACACACGGCCATCTTCCGCAATTGCGGCTTCAAAGTGTCCTTGGTTTAACTTTAGATCTTTAATTTTTGTGTTGTATAAAATTTCGATGCCAAGTTCTTGGGCACTACGGTAGTACGCATTAATGAGGGCTTTACCGCCGCCCATAAAAAATGCATTGGTACGTGCAACATGCAAAGCACCCGATAGCGGTGGCTGAAAATTCACACCATGTTTACGCATCCAGTCGCGGCAGGTTGCAGTGCTACGAATGACCAGACGAGCTAAATGTTCATTGGTTTTTCCCGCAGTCACTTTAAGTAGGTCTTGCCAATATTCTTCTTCGGGATAGGCATCGACCAATACATCTTGAGGAGCATCATGCATGCAGCGAAGGTTACGAGTGTGTTGTGAGTTACCACCGCGCCATTCTTTAGGTGCTGCTTCTAGCACAAGCACAGAAGCGCCACTTTCTTTTGCCGTGAGCGCGGCACACAGTGCGGCATTCCCACCACCAATTACAATCACATCATGCATGGATTTCTCCCTTTCTCAGCTAGGGCTAATGTAGCTTTAAAAGGGAAGGCGAAGTGAGAGGCTAGGCTTGAATGGGTGTTTAGTAAAAATAAACACTAACAGCTTAAGTGTTTATGAGTTTCGCACTGGGCCAGCGCTTTTCATTAATCAAGTTTGCTACACAGGCACGAATCACCACTTTCGTAGCTAAAGTAGCTGGCGAGAGTTCTTCTTCAGAGAGACTAATTAAATAGTTAATACGCTCAATGGCAGGTTCTACAACGCGTAGCAAACACAAGTCTTGCCTTGAGTTTAACGATGCACCCGCAGGTTGAATGGTTGCCATTTCCAGTTGGCTGATGCTTTCCATTAACAAATGTAGTCCATCAATTTCATAAGCCACTTTAAGCTGATGAATTTTCTGTTCGAGCAATAAACGCAGTCCATGTCGTTGACTCGGTAAAATCAGAGGAAGTTCTTTAAGCTGCGAATGAGTAATGGTCTGAGTATCGATACAGCTTTCAAGATGGTACTCACTCAGCACTTCTTTAGGTGAGATTAAAAACATCTGTTCTTTGACTAAAGGCTGTATGGCCCACTGTGGGTCAACATCATCACTAAAGATGATGGCAACATCGAGCTGCCTTGCATTAACCAAGGCTTTGAGGTCACCCGATAAGCCTTCGATTAAACGGACTTTAATGTCGGGGTAACGATTTCTCATGAGTTTTAAAAAGTGCGTGCCAATAACTGCTGCAACACTCGGCGAAAAACCGACGGTGACGTGGCCACTTAAACGTGAAGAATGCGCAGAGTCTACGGCATGGTCTAGGTGTCTAAGTGCCAGTTGCACTTGTTGAAAAAAAGCTAAGCCCGCAGGGGTAGGAACCGTACCCAAAGCGGTACGTTGTAAAAGGCGAATAGAAAGCTCGCTTTCTAATTTTGAGATTTGCTGGCTTAATGCAGAAGTTCCAATATCGAGATTTTTTGCAGCTTTACCCAAGCTTCCTGACTCGATCACTGCAATAAAATACTTTAATTGTTTCAGTTCCACGGCAAATACTACATTAACCTTTATGGATTAATTCTACACTGGTTTGTCGCTATAGTTTTTACTCTATTGCTTTGAGTAAACTGGCAATAGAGTAAAGGCAACATCACCTCAAGATGTTGCCTTTTAGAGCTTTTATTCTTTAACCTGCTCAAGACCCTGTTCTTCAATAATTTGTGTTGCTTGTGGCGATTTCACAAATTTAATTAACTCTTTTGCGACTTTTGCATGTTCCGAGTTTTTACCAATGCCTGCCGCAAATACCGTCACTTTTTGATACGGTGCAGGGATTGGGCCGACTAATTCAACTTGTCCATATTTGCCTGTAAAAGGTTTGATTTCACTAATTTGCTGGAAACCAATATCAAACTGGCCTTCGGCGATACGTTTTGCAACGCGGTCACCAACTACTTTTTCTGCCTTACTTGAAATTACTTTGTACTCGACAGGCGGGAAGCTTGGGAAAACATCTTTTTCAAGATGCGTACCGCTCGCACTTGCTGAATAGCCGATATGCTTGGCATTTAATAAAACTTTTTCAAATTTTTCTGCAGAACTAATATCTGGCTTTGGTGCCCCTTTAGGCACAGCCATGCCAATGCTTGAATTCACTAAAGCACTTTGTGAATTTGGGTCTACATAACCCTTTTCTGCGAGCTTGCTCAGTTCAGGAGCAGCCAAGACCACCACGTCAAAACGTTCACCACGATCGAGTCGATTTGGAATTGCAGTTGGTGATGCACCCATTGATGAACCAGACGAGAGATGCACAGTATGGCCTGTTTGTTTTTCAAATAATGGAATGAGTTTTTCCATAGATGAATAAAAACCACCTGAGCTAATTACTTCTATAGTATCTGCGTTAGCAAGAGTTGAGCCTAAGCCAGCACTAGCTAGGCAAATGGTCATGAAGATAGGGGACTTTTTCATAGTATCTCGCTTTAATGACAGGAGAACACAGTACGGAGACGTAAGATCTGCCGTACTGTTCATTAAAATTTCAGGTTAAGTAGTAGTTGTTTTAAGCGCTAATTTTTGCAGGTTCAGCAATCGCGTCAGTATTTTTCTGTTTAGAACCGCGGCATAGATACAAGCTTGAGATGAGGCTACAGACCGCAGCAAGCATGAGCCAGAAAGCAGGGGTACTTGGGTTGCCTGTGTTTTCGACAAGGAAGGTACAAGCCATTGGTGTCATACCACCAAAAATAGCGGCTGCAAGACTGAACGCTAAAGAGAAACCAACTGTACGCACACGTTTTGGCATCACTTCTGCAAGGGTTGCGACCATGGTTCCGTTGTACATACCAAAGAAGAACGAGAAGTAAGCAAGCGTAATTAGAAGGTTTGAGAAGCTAATGTTGCTCACTAACCAATTTAAAACTGGATAACTTGTAAAGAGAGCAAGTGTAGTAATACCGACTAGTACTGGACGGCGACCAATTTTGTCTGAAAGCAAACCACCCATTGGTAACCAGAAGAAATTAGACAAACCAACAAACACGGTTGCTAAAAGACTGTCTGTTACTGACATTTCTAAAGTACGTTTTGCATACACTGTGGTGTAAACCGTAATGAAATAGAACGTGGTCGTCGTCATCGCACTCATCATCATACCTGCAAGTACAATGCGCCAGTTGCTTGCCAGTGTGCTGAAAATTTCTTTTGTTGAAGGATGAGTCTTTTGCGATTTAAAGTCTTCAGTTTCCTCTAAAGTACGACGGAACAAGAAGATTAAAGGAATAATCAAACAACCGATTAAGAACGGAATACGCCAGCCCCATTCACCCACTTGAGCAGTAGTTAAGATGGTGTTGAGCCAGTAGCCAAGTAATGCAGCAAATACAACAGCAACTTGTTGGCTGCCAGACTGCCAGCTTGTGATAAATCCACGATTTTTATCCGTTGCAATTTCTGCTAGATAAATAGAAACACCGCCAGATTCAACACCTGCCGAGAAGCCTTGTAATAGACGTCCAATCACCACCAAAATCGGCGCAATAATACCTATAGTTTCATAACCCGGTACAAAGGTAATTAAGATGGTTCCGATGGCCATAAGGCTTAAAGTAACAATGAGACCTTTGCGTCGACCAACTCTGTCGACATAAGCGCCCAAGAAAATAGCGCCGAGAGGACGCATAAGAAAGCCCGCAGCAAACACAGTAAATGTCATCATTAAAGAGACATATTCATTTTCAGAGTGGAAAAATTTTGCTGCGATATAAGTGGCATAGAAACCAAAAAGAAAAAAGTCGTACTGCTCTAAAAAGTTGCCACTCGTTACATTTAATATTTTTTTAAAAGTAGCCCTACGGTTATTCACGACATCCATTGGAGACCTCCTTGGCCTGACAAAATGGAAACATTCACGATTTTCGAGGCTGGACCTAAATTGATTCAATCAATAAATCTAAAGAGCAAATGGGTTAGAGATGAGATTTAGCGAGGTCCTTTGCAGAAAATGTGATGCCTTGTTTCCAGTTCAAACTACACATCTATATTTCGATAAGCGGAAAACCACTTATCATTCGGACGAAAATGTAATCTCAAAAAGCAGGAGGGAGTGAGAGGGCAAAATTAATTAGGTATTTAATAAAATTAATGACTCTTTATAAAATAATTTCCGAACATGGCCAAATCTGGTTTTGAATCAAATCTTTCACACAGGCCTTAATGGCTGACTTTGCGGCAAGTGCTGCAGGTGATAATTCTTCTTCGGCAAGGCTTACCAAGTAATTGATTCGTTCAACTTCAGGGTCTACTAACTTGAGTAATTGAAGCTTATGTTTGTACTCTTGTAGACAAGCGCTACCTGGGCGGACGCTGGCAAGGTCGAGGTGAATTAGACTGTCCATGAGTAAGTGTAGGCCATCAATTTCATAGACGACATTAAGCTGACCAATCTTGTGCTCAAGCAACTTTCTTAAGCTATGGCGCTGACGTGGTAGTACTAAAGGAAGGTCTCCAATTTGTTGAGACTGAATCACACCACTTTTGATGCAATCGGCAAGACCATATTCTTCTAGAACTTCCTTTCGTGCCATTAAATACATTTGCTCGCGTACCAAGGGTTGAATCGACCACTGTTTATCAATTTCATTGGTAAAAATAATGGCGATATCGAGCTGACGCGAGTTAATAGACTGAATTAGATTACCCGATAGTGTTTCCACAATCTCTAAACGAATATCTGGGTAACGTTCAGACATTAGTTTCATTAAAGGGATACCAATCAAAGCAGTAATCGTCGGTGGAAAGCCAAGGCTGACATGTCCAGACAGTCGTGCAGAATGAGCAGCATCTACCGCGAAGTTCACTTGACGTAAAATAAGTTGAGAATGTTTTAAAAAGGCGAGACCTGCTGGAGTGGGGGTTACACCAAAGGCATTACGCTGTAATAGGCGAATGCTTAGCTCTTGTTCTAATTTACTAATTTGCTGGCTAATAGCAGAAGCACCCACATCGAGTTTTTGGGCAGCTTTACCAATACTACCTGCTTCAACCACAGTCAAAAAATACTTTATTTGTTTGATTTCCATAATAAATGTGTTCGCTCATCATCCTTGATTTAATTTATACAGATATGAAGGATTGGGAAATCTATCATGTGCTTTAATATTAACAGCAATCCATTAAAAAGATCTTTAATTTGATATTCTAAAAATAATAAAAACGATCTTTTTCAACTTTAATATTAAAATTTCTCCTCTAACTTTTATTTATTATTACGATAAATTTACCCTTAAATTTTCAGTCTCTCCCATGCTCTTTTATTAGACTTTTAACCTATTTAATTTTACTAATGCCCCCTTTAATTTATTGGTATCACGATGTTTTCTTGATCTGTGCTTTAATCTTTTCAAATGAAAAAAAGGAGCACATTAAATGCATGATGCATTAGAAAATATGATGGATTTTCAAATTATGAAGAAGAGTAACTGATTCAATAACTATTGGAAAAATATATGAGTATTTAGCTCATTTGATCAGAAGGGAAGATTGGGTAAATAGGTTTATTTTTTTAAATATTAACGTTACCCATAGCATGGATATGCAAAAGACAACTCAATAGATTACGTTTTTACTATCTTATTGTTATTCATCAGTATTATTTAACCGTAGCATTTTTAGATATTTCTGCAAAGGTTTTAATTCTCATTATAGATCTGGTGATTGTCCTAACTTTCCCTCTACTTAGCTATTTCTTTCAGTCGATTGATTCGTAATTTTTTTAGTAACGCTGCATTACTGAAATTCGCTGTGAAAAGCGCATTTCAAACATAAGACCAAAACTAAAAACCAATAAGCATGATCGTGCCAAGGAGGTCGATTATGGAGATTGGTAAAAATCAAAATATGAATAGAGCAAAACGTTATAAGGATGTATGTAACATGAAAAATTTAACTTTACTCGCATTAACATGCGTCAGTGTGACAATGGCTGGGTGTGGTTCAGGAAATGCTTCTAAAGAGGCGGGTCAGCCAAAACGTCCGGAATGTATAGCACCAGCCAAGCCGGGTGGCGGGTTTGATATGACCTGTAAATTGATTCAATCTGGCTTTAAACAAACAGACCAGCTCAAAGATCCAATACGCGTAACCTATATGCCGGGTGGGGTAGGTGCCGTAGCCTATAACAAAATCGTAAACAGTGACCCTGCGAATAATAATGCCGTGGTTGCATTTTCCACTGGTTCACTCTTGAACTTAGCACAAGGAAAATTCGGACACTTCACTGAAAAAGATGTGAAATGGTTGTCTGGCGTCGCCGTCGATTATGGTCTGGTTTCGGTACATAAAGACTCACCATTGAAAAACCTTGATGACTTGATGAAAGCACTCAGAGAAAACCCAAAAGCACTTAGCTTTGGTGGTGCCGGAAGTGTGGGCGGTCAAGACTGGATGCAAACAGCAATGTTGGCAAAAAAAGCAGGTATTAGTCCTGCCGATTTAAGATTTGTTGCACTTGAAGGCGGTGGGGAAGTGCTGACTTCATTACTGGGACAGCATATTCAAGTTGGGGTAGGCAATATTAGTGAAGTCAGTTCATACCTAGAGTCTGGTGATATTCGGGTATTGGCAGTTTTTGCTAACAAGCGTTTAGACGGGAAGTTCTCAAAATTACCTACTGCAAAAGAGCAAGGCTATGACATTGAGTGGCCGGTGATCCGTGGTTTCTATATGGGGCCAAAGGTCAGTGATGAAGCTTATGGTTGGTGGAAAAATGCCTTCGATAAAATGATGGCTAACCAGAAATTTGACGCAGTCCGTGAAAATCAGGATCTACTCCCATTTCAGCTGACAGGTGAAGAACTCAAAGCTTATGTTTATAAACAGACCGCGGAAATGCGGCAGTTATCGCAAGAATATAAATTATCACAATAACAAATCGGCTGGGTTGAGAAACTATTTTCAGCTCAGTTTTTTTCTGAGGATAGATGATGAAATCTGAACGGATTCTTACCGCCATTATTACGGTTTGTGGGTTATTTTTGTTGATTTATGCGAGCAATTTTGAAGCCCCAATTTCCTACGATCCAGTGGGCCCTAAAGCTTTTCCTATTTTATTAATGGGCTTAATTACAGCGAGTGCAGCGTATCTCACTATTCGACCGGCCATTATGTTTGAACCCGTGGAATTGGGATGGACAAAACATCTAGTCGTTAAGTTAGTGTTGTGTGTGGTGGCTTTAACGCTATATGCATTAGTTTTTGAATGGCTCGGCTTTATTGTTGCAACCCTGTTGATGACCATTGCAGTGGGCAAACTTTTCCATGGCAAAACCATACCGGTTTTGGTGACAGGTTTGGTACTTAGTATGAGTACCTACTATATGTTTGACCGTTTCTTGGATGTGCCGTTACCACTTGGATTTTTTGGTTAAGGATGACCCGCTATGGATGTATTAAGTTTTTTAATGATGGGTTTTGAGGTTGCTTTACAACCACAGAATCTTTTAATTGCTTTGATTGGCGCATTTATTGGAACGATTGTTGGCTTATTACCGGGGTTAGGTCCAATTAATGGTGTGGCAATTTTATTGCCGTTTGCTTACGCTTTGGGTTTACCCGTAGATAGTGCCTTGATTTTATTGGCAGCAGTTTATTTGGGCTGTGAATATGGCGGACGTATTTCAGCGATTCTGTTAAACGTACCCGGAGATGCTGGAGCCATTATGACCACGTTAGATGGTTATCCATTGGCACAGCAAGGTAAGGCAGGAATCGCATTGTCTTTGTCATCGGTTAGTTCCTTTGTTGGAAGTACGGTTGCCTTTATTGGGATTGTGCTGTTTGCTCCTATATTGGCGAAATGGGCAATTGCGTTTGGTCCCGCTGAATATTTTGCTCTGATGGTCTTTGCAATTGTTTGTTTAACTGGTCTGGTTAGTACGCAGCCTTTTAAAACTTTAATTATGGCACTCATGGGCCTAGCACTTTCAACTGTAGGGATGGATGCAATTACAGGTGTATATCGCTTTACCTTTAACAGTGTGGGTTTAAGTGACGGTATTGCTTTTACTACTTTGGTTATTGGCTTATTTAGTGTAAGCGAAATCCTATTAATGCTCGAACGTACGACAATTGGTCAAGTTGCTTTAAAACAAGGAAAGCGTTCTCTTTTTAATCTTAAAGAGTTCTTTTTCTCGTTGGTTGCTATTATCCGCAGTTCAGTGATTGGTTTCTTCTTGGGTATTCTTCCAGGAGCAGGCGCAACCGTTGCAAGTGCAATGGCCTATACCACTGAGCGAAAAATGGCAAAGGATAGTAGCAAGTTTGGTAAAGGTGATTTACGTGGGCTTGCTGCACCAGAAAGTGCGAATAACGCAGCCGCTTGTGGTTCATTTGTTCCCATGTTGACACTAGGTGTACCGGGCTCGGGGACGACTGCGGTCATGATGGGCGCGTTGCTTATGTACAACATCGCACCAGGTCCGCAGTTATTTGTTCAGCAACCTGTATTGGTGTGGTCGCTGATTGCATCGCTTATGGTGGGTAATATCATTCTGTTGGTATTGAACTTGCCATTGGTAGGCTTCTTTGCCCGCATGCTGAGTATTCCTAATTACATTCTGATTCCGATCATCGCAAGTGTGAGTTTTGTTGGTGTATATGCTATTCATAGCAATATCTTTGACTTGTTGTTATGTATGGGCTTGGGTGTATGTGGATATATTCTCAGAAAATTTGATTTCCCATTGGCACCGCTGATTCTTGGTTTTGTACTTGGCGAATTAATGGAATCGAATCTGCGCCGTGCACTTTCAATTTCTCAAGGGGAACTTAATGTCTTATGGAGCAGTAACATTAGTATAGGACTTTGGATCATGTCAGGATTATTATTGATCTTGCCAATCGTTCGTAAATACTTGTTTATCAAAAAGCAACAAGCTTAATAGGACAGCAATAATAGTCAGCATTGGTTGGCTATTATTGCTCTGAATTATGGAAAAAATAAGCTCAAATCTCAAAGGATTAGCAATTGCTCTGGTCGGAGCTTTAATTGCCAAATACTTGCATATTCCCTTGCCTTGGTTGCTTGGACCTTTATTGACGGCCTTATTGTTCGGTAGTGTTGGTCATCCACTTGCCTGTGATCCCCAGTGGCGACGCATAGGGCAGGTTATTATTGGTATGGCTTTAGGCCTATACTTTTCACCAGCTTTGGTACAGGCAGTGGCAGCATATTGGGGCTTTATCCTCATAGGTTTGGCATGGTCACTTGTGTTGGGTACGTTGCTGGCTGGATTGCAATATCGAGTTAATGCCTTGGATTGGGCAACTGCATGGTTTTCTTCTGCGATTGGTAGCGCTAGTGAAATGGTGAATATTGCAGAACGATATCAAGCTCAAGTCGATAAAGTCGTTGCTGCCCATAGTTTGAGAATTGTGATTTTGGTTGTCCTGGTTCCAATTTTTATGGAGCTTTATTTTCATGTTCAATGGACTGGTTTAAAGATACCAGTGTCGGATCAATTTAGCTTTTTTCAGGTTGTATTACTGTTTTGTCTGGCTCTGTTTGTGGGTAAGGTTTTTCAATTTTTTAATCTTTTGAATGCTTGGATTTTGGGGCCACTCGCCATTATTGGGTTATTGTCATTTTGTGGAATACTTCAGATGAAATTGCCTGAATGGTTTACTGCCTTTGGTCAAGTCTGTATTGGCTGGTCATTAGGTAGCAAATTTCCATTTAGCTTTTTAAGGAAAAATAAAAAATTTATTGGAATCACACTGATATTCAATTTACTGGCTTTAGCGTTATCGATCAGCGTTGCTTTATTACTGGTTAATTTAAGTCATACAGAAAAACAAATCTTGATTTTAGGCCTTTCACCCGGAGGCATCGCAGAAATGTCACTGATGGCTAAAGCTCTCGGACTCGCAGTACCCATCGTCGTTTCCTTTCAACTCTCAAGATTAATTTTCGTAATTCTCACTACACGCTTTTTTTATCAATACAGTCTGCAATTGTTTTTTAAATCTAAAAAGTAAGACCTCTTAGACGACTGAAGAGAACGTTTAGGTGGAGGAATATCTATGGTTAGTGTCTACATGGTTAAGTCATGTAATGTCTTAATCTATTGAACAAAATAAGCTAAAGCGATGCTCTGTATTTATTATCGCTTTAGCAATCAAGTACCTCTACTGAAACTTAGTAAAAAGCAAAATCACGCCTAATACACATAAAATAGAGCCAATCACTTTATTAATCTGTACTTGCTTGGCTAACATTTTCTGTCTCAGTAGCATGGATGAGAACAGCACCGCCACCAGTGAAAACCATACAAAATGGGCAAAATACATAAAAAAGCCATAAACCAAAAGAATCGATTTAGGCGTAGTTAAGCTCACAATTTGCGTATAAGTGCTAATCACAAATAGTGTGGTTTTAGGGTTGAGGGCGTTGGTAAAAAAGCCGTATTTTATGGCTTGCAAAGTACCTAAAGAAGTTAAAGCCGCAGTGTCTAAAACTGGTTTTTGAGTAAAAGTTTTATAGCCAATATAGATTAGGTAAAGCGCGCCAATATACTTAACAATATTCAAAATTTGTGGCGTATAAGTCATCACAAAGGCAACGGCTACAAGTGTATAGGTTACATGTATCAACACGCCAAGCGATATTCCCAGTGAAGTGAACACACCTATTTTTCTGCCGTACAAGTAACTATTTTTGGTCACAATCGCGAAGTCAGCGCCGGGGCTAACCACCGCCAAAATCGTAATGAGAATAACCGCAATAAACTCTGCCATTATCTTGTGCCCTCACTAAAAATGAGGGGGTTGATCAGTACTTTTTGGAATGTATTTGAGAGGGGAACTGTTTTGCTTAAAGCTGTTATTCTTTTTGTGAGAAAGATTGGGGCTTTACATTTTTGAAGATAGATATAGATATCTAATATATTTTTCATCATCTAAAATAGGTTTTAAGAAAGATGATTTTTATTTTGAACAGAAACCTAAAAATAAAAATCAATAAAAACGACTACACATCTATGAGTTTTTGGAATGATTGAAAGAATATCGCTGAATTCACTAAAATTTTTCTATTTTGTGGCGAAGTATGGCAGCGTCACGTTAGCTGCAAAGAAATTATTTGTGACGCAAAGTGCAGTCAGTAAACAGATTTATAATTTAGAAGAAGCTTTAAATACGACTTTATTCGACCGAAAAAATAAAACACTTGTGATGACCGAACAGGGTGAAACTTTATTGAGTTGTTGCCATCAGGTGTTTGGTCAACTCGATGAATGTTTAATAGAGCTAAGCCAACCTAAAACTCACAGCAAACAACTGGTCTTGTCGTGTGAACCGACTCTTTCTATGAAATGGCTCATTCCACGATTATTAAAATTTAAAAAACTTGGTCATGATTTTGAGATTGTGTTACTTACCGCAGGCGGCGTGGTCGATTTTGAAAAAGATAATATTGATATCGCAATTCGCAGAAATGATTTTGATTGGGGAGAGCATATCTATAGTGAAAAAATTGCCGATGAATATATCGCTCTCGTTCAAGCAACCAAGCCATCGGAAACCAAGGACGTACTCATTTCGACCTCTAGACCGAATTTTTTCAAAAGTATGAGCCGCATTGCTGAGTTAAAGCAGAGTTTAAAAGGCTACACGAAAGTTGAACTCGAACATTTTTATCTATGTTTAGAAGGTTGTTTAGCGGGACTCGGAGCTACAGTCATCTCAATTTATATGATCGAAAAAGAGCTTGAGTGGAATTTACTGAAAAAAATTTCACCTGTTGTGCAAGATAATTCAGCCTATTTTTTACTTTCTCATGGCGCTTTTGAGGAAGATTCACGTAAAACCATATTTTTAGAATGGCTAAAAACAGAGATGAATGAGAGTCAGTACATATTACTTTAAGTTGATTCTTTTAAAATTGAATTTTTCTTAATAAGTTTCTGAAAATAATGATAAATATTTTAATTTATTAAAGCGCTGCTTGAGCGCCGTATATTGAATTTCTCCTGTCTAACATTCTCTAAGATGAAAAATATTTAACTTCATACTTATTTATTAAATCCTAAACATGAATTTCACTCAGTTTGTAATGAGACTAAATCATTTTTATTCATGTTCTGATTGCGGTATAAATCTATTCATGCTCTGAAGCGCTCCAGTAATTCACTTTGATAAGACCATAAGGCACAAATCTGACAAGTCTGGAAAAGTTTAGAAAGAGCAAAAAGTTTTTATTTAGGTTTTATCTCAGAAATTAGGGTACTGATCACAATGAGTAAAGAATTTACATTTACGATTAAGAGTATTTGTTTCGATGAGAACTATCGTCCAGCAGACAATACACGTATTACAACCAACTTTGCTAACTTGGCAAGAGGGATGAGCCGCGAAGAGAATTTGCGCAATACATTGCAGATGATCGACAATCGTTTCAATGCCTTAGCTCATTGGGACAACCCTAAAGGTGACCGCTATGGCGTTGAACTTGAAATCATTTCAGTTGAAATGAACATTGATGCCGAAAACCGTACTAGCGGGCTTCCTCTCATCGAAATATTGAAAACCAATATTGTTGATAAGAAAACCAATGAACGCATCGAAGGTATTGTAGGCAACAACTTCTCGTCTTATGTACGTGACTATGACTTTAGTGTGCTGTTGTTAGATCACAACAAAAACAAGTCGACTTTTAGCACGCCAGAAAAGTTTGGTGAATTGCACGGTAACTTGTTTAAGAGCTTTATTAACTCTGAAACTTACAAAGCCAACTTTAAAAAGGCACCTGTGATTTGCTTAAGCGTTTCGACGACTAAAGAGTACCACCGTACTGAAAACGAACATCCAGTTTTAGGTGTTGAATACAAGCAAGAAGATTATTCATTAACTGATGAATATTTCCAAAAAATGGGCTTAAAAGTTCGCTACTTCATGCCGCCAAATAGCGTTGCGCCGTTAGCGTTCTATTTTACAGGCGATTTGTTGAGTGATTACACCAACCTTGAGTTGATTAGTACCATTAGTACGATGGAAACGTTCCAAAAGATTTACCGTCCTGAAATTTACAACGCAAATTCAGTGGCTGGAAAATCTTATCAACCAAGCTTGAAACACGAAGATTATTCACTTACTCGAATTGTGTATGACCGTGAAGAACGTAGCCGTTTGGCTATTGAGCAGGGGAAGTTTGTTGAAGAGCAATTTATCAAACCATACCAAGCGATTCTTGAGCAGTGGTCTGCTAATTACGCTCCTAATTAATCAACATACGGGTCATTGATCATGAAAAAATTATTACCAACTTCAACTGCTGGCAGCTTACCAAAACCGTCTTGGCTTGCAGAACCTGAAAAGCTTTGGTCACCTTGGAAACTCGAAAACGAAGGCTTAGTTGAAGGTAAAAAAGACGCGTTACGTTTGGCATTGCACGAACAACAACTTGCTGGCATCGACATTGTGAGCGATGGCGAACAAACTCGCCAACACTTTGTGACGACATTTATTGAACACTTAAATGGCGTAGATTTTGAGAAGCGCGAAACAGTTCGTATTCGTGACCGTTACGATGCAAGCGTACCGTCTGTAGTTGGTGCGGTGTCTCGTCAAAAGCCTGTGTTTGTTGAAGATGCGAAGTTTTTACGTCAGCAAACCAATCAGCCAATTAAATGGGCGTTACCTGGCCCAATGACCATGATTGATACGCTTTACGATGGCCACTACAAGAGCCGTGAAAAACTTGCTTGGGAATTTGCAAAAATCTTAAACCAAGAAGCGCGTGAGTTAGAAGCTGCTGGTGTAGACATTATTCAGTTTGACGAACCTGCATTTAACGTATTCTTTGACGAAGTAAATGACTGGGGCATCGCGACTTTAGAGCGTGCAATTGAAGGTTTAAAATGTGAAACTGCGGTGCACATTTGCTATGGTTACGGCATTAAAGCCAACACTGACTGGAAAAAGACATTAGGTTCAGAATGGCGTCAATACGAAGAAGCTTTCCCGAAACTTCAAACGTCTAACATTGATATCATCTCGTTAGAATGTCACAACTCACATGTGCCTATCGATTTACTCGAACTCATTCGTGGTAAAAAAGTAATGGTCGGCGCAATTGATGTTGCATCTAACCAGATTGAAACACCAGAAGAAGTGGCTAACACACTACGTAAAGCGCTTCAGTTTGTAGACTCTGACAAGCTTTACCCTTGCACAAACTGCGGCATGGCACCTCTTTCTCGTGAAGTGGCACGTGGCAAGTTAAATGCTTTAAGTGCAGGTGCAGAAATCGTTCGCCGAGAACTGACTGGTTATGATCTTACTGCTTAATATTTACCAATAAGTGGTATAAAGGGTTACTTTTTTGATGGCAGTTGATAATCAAACAAGTAACCCTCATTTTACTTACTACATGTCGTTCTACATCAGAATGCATGTCGATAAAGTACCTTCCTGATGGAGTTGAGCGGTATAGCAAACACTCAGGACAAGGTACGGTTCAATTTAGGAATAATGTCATGGTTCAAGCAACAGACTTTAGAAATGCAATGTCTTTACTCACAAGTGCAGTTAGTGTTGTGACTACGGCAGGCATGTCTGGCCGTTTTGGATTTACTGCCTCTGCTGTTTGTAGTGTGACCGACACACCTCCGACATTATTGGTGTGTATGAACCAATCTGCGAGTTCACATGCACATTTCCTAGATAACAAAATCTTAACTGTGAATGTTTTAGGCGCGCATCACGAACATATTTCAAAAGCATTTTCATCTAAGCTCACACCAGAAGAGCGCTTTAAACATGGCGCATGGATTGAGTTAGAAACGGGTTCACCTGTGTTAGATGATGCTTTGGTAAGTTTCGATTGTGAGATTGAGCAAATTCAACAAGTCGGTACACACACAATTTTTATATGTCCGATTGTAGCGATTAAACAAAGCCAACATGACCAAAGTTTGGTTTATTTTAACCGTGCTTATCACCAAGTGGGGCAGACCGAGATTGTCTAATCCCACCTGTTTTGTTGTTTCTGAAAGGATGAAATGAGGACCTAGGAACAAGCCTATTTACAAGTTGTTTCACCGGGTTCAGGCTCTCGAATTTCTAGCTTATTGTTATGTTCTACTACACAAATACGTGTATCGAAAGTTTTGTATGTATCCAAAGTAATGTCATAAACCACATTCTTTTCAAATTCTTTTAGAGGAATTTTTACACAATCTTTTTCTTCTATAGGCAGAGGGGCATTTAAATATTCTTTCTCATAAGAACTTTTAAATCCGTTTTGGTAGTCCACTTTCCCCATAAAAATCAAAAATTTCTTATCAAAAGAATAATTTGTTTTTTTAGGGTTATTGGTAAAGGCACATACATAATCTTGATGTAGCGTAACTTCTAATGGAAGAGGGCCTTGGCTACAGCCATTTAACAAACACCCAGTTGTTAATATTAAAATGGACTTTGAAGATAGTCTTATCATTTATGTTCTCGTAAAGTTCTAAAAAATATTCCAAATCAAAAAGTAAAATTCATGTGGTTTAGCTTACCGTATCTGACTCTTTTTAAAAAATAAATAAATACAATTAAATATAATATCTAAAATAATAATTAAGTTAATCTAATGAAAAATAATAAGAAATTTAAATACTTGTCATAAAAGCTACATTGACACCTCTAAACTCTCAGATTATGCTTTGCGTGCTGGCCTACATTGCCAGCCGGCTTTGACAGGCTGAATGAAAGATCGCATCAGAGTTATTCCGTCTGAGGGATAGTCTTATGCGTAAACTCCTCGTCTCCTCCCGTAGCGGTAGGACGGGAGAGGGACACCTTCGGGTGTGCTGGTTAAATCTTTCACCAGTCTGTCAACCCTCTTTCGTTCTGCCACCATACTTCCAAATGAATGCTTTGGCAGAACTCCCAAAATCAGGAGTTGGCTATGCACATCCATCATTTTTTGGTACTCCGTGCCAAAAGCTATAACGACACAGCTTAAAAATTTACAGCAGCTTGAATGCCATAAGGTTTTCAGGCTTTAAGTCATTTTTACTTAAAACTTAGCAAAACAAAACTTGAGATGTGCCAAGCACCGTCTTACGGCTTTGCTGTGCCTTTTTTTCTCCCAGAAAGGGCACAGGCTTTTTATCTCATGCAGAAACAACAAGAACTTATAACGGTAAAACTATGCCAACTTTAGAAAGATCTTCCAAAAAATTACAGGTTATTCAAACCGCCATCCAACTCTTTACGACGCATGGATTCCATAATGCAGGCGTAGACCTGATTATCAAAAAATCCAAAATTCAAAAAGCGACTTTTTATAACTACTTTCACTCGAAAGAACGCCTTGTTGAAATGTGTCTAATCTTTCAAAAAAGCCGACTCAAAGAAGAAGTTCTAGCAATTGTCTATTCACATCGCTACCCAAACGCAGCCGATAAACTCAAAGAAATTGTCCGCTTACATGTCGATGTAAATAGCCTTTACCATCTTTTGTTTAAAGCCATTTTTGAATTAAAACTGCTTTATCCACGGGCTTACCGCATGGCAGTTGAATATCGAAAATGGCTATTGAAAGAAATTTTTGATTTAGTTTTTAGTCTGGAAACTAACAAACTCAAACCCGATGCCAACATGGTTTTAAACTTAATTGATGGCTTGATGCTACAGGTTTTAAGCTCTAACAGTTTGAATGAACGGGATGTGGTGTTGGAGAGGTTTTGGGAGAGGGGATATTAGTTTTATAAACGACAATATTTGTCGTAGTGGTAAAATTTTACCTTATAAAAAAGTAACTTAATGGTAATATTGCATCAAACAAATATTGTGAAACTTAAAAAGAGAAAACAGTGACTAATCATTTAAGAATAACTATAGCAATACGAAAGGATAATGTTGAAAATTTCGGCTTATTTTATATGAAAATTTAAAGAAGGCTGGAAGATAAAAAGGCAGAATATTTTTCAATGTAAATTGAAATAATAAATTTAAAATTAAATAGTTTTATATTTCATGAAAATTTAGTTTAATTACTTTTTTATTGGGGGATTTATGAAAAACGAAATTATGAGCAAATCAGAAGTGTGGGTGATTATTGCTCTTTTTTTTGGATTGGTCAGTTATTCTATTTTTATGTTTTATCTTCTTGCTAAAAGAAGTAAAGGGATAAATTATTTTAATGACTTATATTCAGTTAATAGTTTTGTTGTTTATTTTTTATTCTTTTTTATGTTTTTTTTGTTAAATCAAATAAAGAAATATATAAGAAAAAAAGAACAACGTATTGTAAATTTTATTAGTGTTTTGGGTGCTTTTAGTACTGGAGTTTTATTGGCTTCAGGTTTTTTTACAATAGTTTTGTAATTATTTTTTTAATATTTCTATTTTAATTTAGTGGGGGGAATTAAATAACATTTTTTGTGACTTTATACTAAAAATACTTTAACTAGGGGTTTAAATGAGTTCTTCTTTAATTATACAAATTAATGAATTATATAGTAATGTTAATGATTTAAATTCAGCTATTTCACAGGGAGATGGAACAGGTATTGACCGGCAAATAGCTCAGCTTTCATTAGTTTCAACAACTTTAGGTGTTGGGATTACATTAGCAAATGCTAATAATAACTCCAATACGGCAGCAGGTTTAACTGGTTTAAAATATCAAGTTGATGCGGCCTTAACTGGTGCAGCTTTGACTCAAGCTATGATCAATATAGATCAAGGAAATTACTCTGGGGCAATTTCAAATACTCTGGCGGCAATGTCTACAGCAACAAGTCTCGCAGCTCTTGCAGTAGACAAACCTGGGTTAAGTGCGCAATTAAATGCACTTTCAGGATTTCTAGGGGTGGGTTCTAATATTGCAGAAAAAGGACCGCAAATAGCAGATGCTTTAGCTAATGCTCTTTCAGAAATACAGAAAATGCAACACGATGGAACATTCCCGGAACTAGACCCTGATTTATTGCCTGGTTTTGTTGGTGAAGTATTAGAGGATTGGTCAAAAGAGTTTTATAGCTGGTTCCCAGATGATTGGAATCCGTGGAAAAATATCGATCCAAATAGCGATGGTGTAAAGAAGTATCATATTTATGATCCAGTTGTCTTAGATCTAGATGGGGATGGTATTGAAACGATTGCTGCCAATAAATGGGCTGGTGTGTTATTCGATCATGATAATGATGGTATCCGTACATCAACAGGTTGGGTTGGTTCGGATGACGGTATCCTAGTATTGGATCGCAATGGTGATGGTGTCATTAATGATGGTAGTGAGTTATTTGGTGACAGTGTAACTTTGAAGGATGGTAGCCAAGCAACTAATGGTTATGCTGCTCTAGCTGAATTTGACAGTAATGGCGATGGTAAAGTAAATGCTGAAGATACAAACTTTGAGCAGCTTAAAGTTTGGCGTGACCTAAACCAAGATGGAGTTAGTCAGACGAATGAATTATTTGGTTTAACTGAGTTAGGGATTCAATCTTTAAATTTAAATCATACAAATACTGATACTGCGTTGGGTAATGACAACATCTTGGCTCAAACTGGAAGCTTTGAAACTCTAGATGGTCAAAGCCATATAATGGGAGACGTCAATTTTAGTTTTAATAGTATCTACAGCAGTTTTAATAACGCTATCGAACTAACAGCAGAACAACAACAAGCTGCTAATCTACAAGGTGCTGGACGTGTTCGTGATCTTAGAGAAGCTGCCGCTTTATCTCCAGAATTAGCAGAAACATTAAAAAATTATTCAAATGCAGAAACTAGATCTGAGCAGTATGATCTATTAGATCAATTGATTTTAAATTGGGCAAAAACTGATCCAGATTTTAAAGAAGCAAATGAATTGCAAATGGTATCTTGGGTTAAAACTGCTAATGAAGGTATTGCATTAACCCCGGGACAAGCATCGACAGGTACTTTGGCAGCACCATTGTCACAAGAATCGAAGATAATGTTAGATAAAATCCATTATATGCTTCCAATATTAAATGCATTTTCTGGTTCAAAATCTTCACAAATTTATTATGACAATGAAGCAGATATTAAGAATGTATTTAATACTATAAATAATGCATATATGAGTTTAAAAGAAGGGATTTATACGGGTTTACTTTATCAAACTCGCTTAGATGATTATCTGGCAGAGATTAAATTTAATTTACAAGCAACAAATCCATCTGAGTTGTTTGATTATTCCGGAATTCAGGAAAAATTAGAGCAAACTTTTATAACTAATCCGGAGAAAGCATTTACAGATTTAACTGATTTAGTAAACCATCATCCTGATGTTTTAACTAATTGGTTGCCAGAAGGAAAAATATTATTAATTCAATTCTTAAATGAAGTAATTGATCAAGGACTGTGGGACGATTTAGCATCTAAAGTTGATCTAAAAACATTAGATCAATCAGGTTTTATTATCGGAACAAAATTGGATGATACTTTAAATGGTACAGTTCAAGATGATATTTTAGTAAGTGCTTCAGGAAATGACATATTAAATGGTGCTGCTGGTTCCGATACTTTAGTTGGAGGCAGTGGTAATGACAAGCTGTATGGCGGAGATGGTGTAGATATCCTGGTTGGTGGCACGGATAATGATTACCTTGAAGGTGGATATCAAGGTGATACCTATATCTTCTCGAAAGGCCATGGACAGGACATCATTAGTGACTACAGCGCTGGTACTGCTGGTGAAGACATTATCAAGTTTACAGATGTGAAATTTGATGAAGTAAAGTTCCGGAAAGAAGGAACTGACCTGAAGTTATCTGGCTATAACGAAGGTGACGAAATCACGATTAAGGGCTTCTTTAATACCTATTATGATATTGAGAAGTTTGTCTTCTCGGACCAGACCGTTACCATGGACTATTTCCGCCAGAACGGATTGACGTTTGATGGTACGGATGCAGGTGAGACGATTACAACCTGGTCAAACAAGAGCATCGTAAAGGCTGGGGCTGGAGATGATATCGTGACTGCTTCAGGTTCTGACGATGTACTTGACGGAGGCAGTGGTAATGACAAGCTGTATGGCGGAGCTGGTGTAGATATCCTGGTTGGTGGCACGGGTAATGACTATCTTGAAGGTGGATATCAAGGTGATACCTATATCTTCTCGAAAGGCCATGGACAGGACATCATTAGTGACTACAGCGCTGGTACTGCTGGTGAAGACATTATCAAGTTTACAGATGTGAAATTTGATGAAGTAAAGTTCCGGAAAGAAGGAACTGACCTGAAGTTATCTGGCTATAACGAAGGTGACGAAATCACGATTAAGGGCTTCTTTAATACCTATTATGATATTGAGAAGTTTGTCTTCTCGGACCAGACCGTTACCATGGACTATTTCCGCCAGAACGGATTGACGTTTGATGGTACGGATGCAGGTGAGACAATTACAACCTGGTCAAACAAGAGCATCGTAAAGGCTGGGGCTGGAGACGATATCGTGACTGCTTCAGGTTCTGACGATGTACTTGACGGAGGCAGTGGTAATGACAAGCTGTATGGCGGAGCTGGTGTAGATATCCTGGTTGGTGGCACGGGTAATGACTATCTTGAAGGTGGATATCAAGGTGATACCTATATCTTCTCGAAAGGCCATGGACAGGACATCATTAGTGACTACAGCGCTGGTACTGCTGGTGAAGACATTATCAAGTTTACAGATGTGAAATTTGATGAAGTAAAGTTCCGGAAAGAAGGAACTGACCTGAAGTTATCTGGCTATAACGAAGGTGACGAAATCACGATTAAGGGCTTCTTTAATACCTATTATGATATTGAGAAGTTTGTCTTCTCGGACCAGACCGTTACCATGGACTATTTCCGCCAGAACGGATTGACGTTTGATGGTACGGATGCAGGTGAGACAATTACAACCTGGTCAAACAAGAGCATCGTAAAGGCTGGGGCTGGAGACGATATCGTGACTGCTTCAGGTTCTGACGATGTACTTGACGGAGGCAGTGGTAATGACAAGCTGTATGGCGGAGCTGGTGTAGATATCCTGGTTGGTGGCACGGGTAATGACTATCTTGAAGGTGGATATCAAGGTGATACCTATATCTTCTCGAAAGGCCATGGACAGGACATCATTAGTGACTACAGCGCTGGTACTGCTGGTGAAGACATTATCAAGTTTACAGATGTGAAATTTGATGAAGTAAAGTTCCGGAAAGAAGGAACTGACCTGAAGTTATCTGGCTATAACGAAGGTGACGAAATCACGATTAAGGGCTTCTTTAATACCTATTATGATATTGAGAAGTTTGTCTTCTCGGACCAGACCGTTACCATGGACTATTTCCGCCAGAACGGATTGACGTTTGATGGTACGGATGCAGGTGAGACAATTACAACCTGGTCAAACAAGAGCATCGTAAAGGCTGGGGCTGGAGACGATATCGTGACTGCTTCAGGTTCTGACGATGTACTTGACGGAGGCAGTGGTAATGACAAGCTGTATGGCGGAGCTGGTGTAGATATCCTGGTTGGTGGCACGGGTAATGACTATCTTGAAGGTGGATATCAAGGTGATACCTATATCTTCTCGAAAGGCCATGGACAGGACATCATTAGTGACTACAGCGCTGGTACTGCTGGTGAAGACATTATCAAGTTTACAGATGTGAAATTTGATGAAGTAAAGTTCCGGAAAGAAGGAACTGACCTGAAGTTATCTGGCTATAACGAAGGTGACGAAATCACGATTAAGGGCTTCTTTAATACCTATTATGATATTGAGAAGTTTGTCTTCTCGGACCAGACCGTTACCATGGACTATTTCCGCCAGAACGGATTGACGTTTGATGGTACGGATGCAGGTGAGACAATTACAACCTGGTCAAACAAGAGCATCGTAAAGGCTGGGGCTGGAGACGATATCGTGACTGCTTCAGGTTCTGACGATGTACTTGACGGAGGCAGTGGTAATGACAAGCTGTATGGCGGAGCTGGTGTAGATATCCTGGTTGGTGGCACGGGTAATGACTATCTTGAAGGTGGATATCAAGGTGATACCTATATCTTCTCGAAAGGCCATGGACAGGACATCATTAGTGACTACAGCGCTGGTACTGCTGGTGAAGACATTATCAAGTTTACAGATGTGAAATTTGATGAAGTAAAGTTCCGGAAAGAAGGAACTGACCTGAAGTTATCTGGCTATAACGAAGGTGACGAAATCACGATTAAGGGCTTCTTTAATACCTATTATGATATTGAGAAGTTTGTCTTCTCGGACCAGACCGTTACCATGGACTATTTCCGCCAGAACGGATTGACGTTTGATGGTACGGATGCAGGTGAGACAATTACAACCTGGTCAAACAAGAGCATCGTAAAGGCTGGGGCTGGAGACGATATCGTGACTGCTTCAGGTTCTGACGATGTACTTGACGGAGGCAGTGGTAATGACAAGCTGTATGGCGGAGCTGGTGTAGATATCCTGGTTGGTGGCACGGGTAATGACTATCTTGAAGGTGGATATCAAGGTGATACCTATATCTTCTCGAAAGGCCATGGACAGGACATCATTAGTGACTACAGCGCTGGTACTGCTGGTGAAGACATTATCAAGTTTACAGATGTGAAATTTGATGAAGTAAAGTTCCGGAAAGAAGGAACTGACCTGAAGTTATCTGGCTATAACGAAGGTGACGAAATCACGATTAAGGGCTTCTTTAATACTTATTACGACATTGAGAAGTTTACTTTCTCTGACCAGACCATAATATCTTCAGATATTCCTAAGATAGGTTTAGAGATTATTGGTACAACTGGTGATGATACATTAACAGGTAATATTGGAAAGGATATTCTAATCGGTGGTACTGGAAATGATATCTTAAATGGTGGAGATGGTAACGATCTTCTGAATGGGGGAGCAGGAAACGACACATTGAATGGTGGAATTGGTGCTGATACTGTGATTTTCAAAATTTTAGAAGGTTTGGGAAATGATGCTGTAGGTGGTAATGGTGTTGATACATGGTCAGACTTTAACATTTCTCATGGAGATAAAATCAATATTTCTGATTTAATTGTTGGTCAAGCGAGTAAAGAAAATCTCAATCAGTTTGTATCATTTGAAAAAAGTGGTTCAACAATTACGCTAAGTTTGGATAGAGACGGAAATGATGTAAATTATTCAGCTACCAAGCTATTAATTTTAAATAATCAAACAAATGTAGCTAGTTTGGATGACTTAATTAAAGCTGATGTTTTTATTGTTTAGTTTCATCAGTGATACTTCAATTTAGATCTTAAAGATTGAATAAAAAACCGCTATTAGATAGCGGTTTTTTATTCATAATTTTTATAAAGAACTTTCATACTCCAAATACCCATCTTCAATTGCTGGAATAATCTCTACAAACTCGAAGTAGGGCACTGTACAAAACTCAGAGTCTCGAATCGCATCAATCACAAAATAATAATCTTGCAGAGATATCGTCTCAAACACCGCAATATCACTCGCTTTAGTGCTAAATACTTTAATGTCATACCACCGAACTTTTACAGTTGGGTACTTTTCAAAAATAGGTTCAAGCTTTTATGTACTAAACTTAGCCCGCTTTTCACGAGCTAAAGCCACCCAAGCAGGCAAGGCTCTTAAATGAATAAAAAAGTATAGGTTTAGGGTATAATTTGAGAATATTTTAGAGGTGACAGTTCGCATTAAAACATTTATGAAATACTTCTGCTAACAATATTATTTAGATTGTTTTAATATTTAAAATAATTAATTAAAATGTAGTTTTTTTAAGCGCTTTTGTGATTTTTTTAAATGATTTTTAATTTTAATTTAATAATAATTTTATTGTTTTTTATTTGTAATTGATGTGGAGTGAGATATTTACTTATAGATTTACTATGTTAATCTATTTTGTGTTGTGGTGAGAATTATTTTATATTAATCATAATGAAAAATTTAAAAAATTCTAATCATAATAAATATCTTGCTAATTATTAAAAAGTATTATAGGAATAATATATGACAAACTTCGTTAATGTTCTAAATGAAATGAAAGAGCACTACCAAAATAATATTAATAATGGTGTGGCAATACCATATTATCCTAATTTGGTTGAAGATTCTTTAGGTTTAATGGAGGCAACGAATAAGTATCTGGTCGCTGATGATAGTGAATTAGCAGATAATTCTGTTCAAAGTAAATTGAATGATTTACAAAATCAAGCAAAGGATTTGTCTACAAATACTGCTTCAACTATCGAAGAAGAATTAAAAAAATCTGCTAAAGAGCTGAAAGATAGTGGTAATTCTGATAGTTCACACTCAAAATTTAAAGATAAACTGAATAAAATTAAAGAGGATGCTAAGAAGAAAGCAAATGATAATATTGAGAAGATTTTTGCAGAAGCAGAAAAGATTGGTAATACTTTTCCTGTAGCTCAAAACCTTATCATCGTTGCAGCACAAAAAATTAGTGATTTAATCAATGATTTATTTACTAGGTTGGTTGATTATATTGTTAAAATTGTTTCAGATATTATTGTATGGATAAAAGGTGCTTGGGATTCTATTGTTAGTACTTTCAATAATATTAAAACATGGATTTTAAATTGGTTTAAGTAAAATAGATTATTTGTAATAACACCATGACCCTGAAGTGGTAATGGTGTTGTTTTTTTGAATATTTTTTTATTTTTAGTAGATTTAATTTTATATGTTCTTACAAATTTTAAAAATTTATTGTAATTGTTTGAAATTGATATGTAATATCTGTTTTTAATTAATTAGACTAATAGAGTTTATAAAGAACCCTCATACTCCACATATCCATCTTCAATTGCAGGAATAATCTCTACAAACTCAAAGTAGGGCACTGTACAAAACTCAGAGTCTCGTATCGCATCAATCACAAAATAATAATCTTGCAAAGATGTCGTTTCAAATACAGCAATATCACTGACTTTAGTGCTAAATGCTTCAACGTCATACCATCGAACTTTTACAGTCGGGTACTTTTCAAAAATCGGTTCAAGCTTCTGTGCACTAAACTCAGCCCGCTTTTCACGAGCTAAAGCCAACCAAGCAGGCAAAGCTCTTAAATGAATAAAAAAAGTATAGGTTCTAGACATAACCACTCCATGACAGGGCCGAGTTGTAGTTCAACTGAAAAAACAGCATTTGCTTGTCATATCAACATGACTCAGTCAGTATATGAGTGATTGCTCACA
The DNA here is from genome assembly GCF_014169935.1 of Acinetobacter sp. BEC1-S18-ESBL-01. Lineage (NCBI taxonomy): Bacteria > Pseudomonadati > Pseudomonadota > Gammaproteobacteria > Moraxellales > Moraxellaceae > Acinetobacter > Acinetobacter sp. BEC1-S18-ESBL-01. Next base: position 3,156,373 of record NZ_AP022302.1, on the reverse strand, counting down.
TTAAATACTCGCATTTCGGCCCATGTCAGAAACACTTCCAGACCCACGCAAACGCCCGCGTCAAACACGCTCAGTGGCTACCTTTGAAGCCATTTTAGAGGCGGCTGCTCGCATTTTAGAGACGTTAGGCTTTGCTGGATTTAACACAAATGCCGTGGCTGAACTTGCTGGCGTAAGCATTGGTAGCCTATATCAATACTTTCCATCTAAAGATGCTTTAATTGTCGAGTTAATTCGACGTGAGCGCGCCAAACTTTCAAGCCATATTGTTGAAGCCATACAGCAGCATGAAGCCGCAGACTTAAAAGAAAAATTAAAACTCATCATTCAGGCTGCTGTGCAACATCAATTGAGCCGTCCGCAGTTGGCACGAACTTTAGAGTTTGCTTCCGAACTGATTGGAAAAGACATTGAGGAAAGTGAGCATCAACACGAGCTTGAAACCATAATTTCTGATCTGTTTATACATTCTGGCATTTCACATGCGCAGACAGCCGCACAAGATGTGATTGCTTTAAGTAAAGGAATGATTAACGCAGCAGGCATAGTAGGGGAAAGTGATTTAAACCATTTACAGCAGCGAGTTGAAAAGGCTGTATTTGGGTATTTGGATCTGACGTAATATTATTAATTTATGAATCTGTAGATATAAAAAGGGCTGTTATTGCCATCCTTTTTCGCAAAATATATATTGTGTTTATAAAATAGATGGGGGAGTGTTTTTATTAATTTTATATGTTTTTAATCATGTGTTTTAAATTTATTTAAATTAATCATTATTGCTGCTTTTAAATAAATGATATATCTTTAATATATGATTTTTTAGATTTTATAGCCTACCACTTCCCCAAGGGGTAGGTTTTTTTTATTTAAAATTTTTACTATAGCTGTTGAGTTGTATAGTTTTATTAGGTTTTAAATGTGTGTGTTTAAAACTTATTTTTATAATTTAAATTTTAAAAAAATTAATTGTTTAGTTAATGTTTTTAAAAAATAATCATTTTTCGCTTTATTTTTTTAAAAGAAAATTATTCTGAAAATTATTTGTTTAATGTGTGGGGGTTAATAATTTTTAAATAAGTTTTGGATTGTTTTAAAATATTTCAAGAGATTAGATCTTCTAATGAGTAAATTGCCTCTTCCACACAATGATTTACAACTTATAATCAAATCAGGTACAAAGTTTTTTTTATATTTTTGTATTGCTTCTAGTTTATCAATATCAATCACAAAAGCAGAGACGGTGTCTGTTAACTCGGGAAAAAACTTAACAAAAAAAGTTTCTAAGCTCTTTAAACCCACACCAGATGAAAGCTATCGATCTATCGACTTCCAAAAATTAAGTAATTTAGGCTTTGATCAGAACCAATTTCAACGGTTTGGAAATGATGGGAATTATTTACCGACTTCTACTGTGATGTGGAATAATCAAGTCAGTTTAGTTGATGCTGTTCAATATGCAGTTCAACGAAATCCTAACATTTCTCAAGCCATTTCAACTTTAGCTGGCCAAAACGCTGGTATTGATGTTGCGAAGGCGGGTTATTACTCTCAAATTTCAGGTGGTATTACCACAGGTGACTTGAGTAGCGGTGAGCGGGGAAGGCAGTTACTCACATTATCTGCAACTCAAATGCTTTTTGATTTTGGTAAAGTCAAATCAGGTGTATCGGTTGAGAAGGCCAAACTCCAAGTCGAACAGGCGAATGTGTTGGTCAGCATTGACGATATTGCACTTGATGTGGCTCAGTCGATTATCAATATTCAGCGCTATCTCCAATTAAATAAAATTGCCGAGCAGCAAATTGCGGGTATTCAGCGAATTCAGGAAATCGCTAATTTACGTGCAAATGCTGGTATTAGTAGCCAAGCTGATCCAGTTCAGGCACAAACATATTTAGAATCTGCGCAGTCAACACTCATTGCACAGCAATCTTTATTACGTCAATACCAACAACATTTAAGAACTCTGGTAGGCGTAGATGTTTTTAATAAATCATGGATCATTCCTGACGATTTAGTGAAACAATCTGGTCTTTATAGTGAACCTGAGTTTAATACCATTCCAAAAATGATCGCTGCACAAGCGGGCATTGAAGTGGCTAAAGCTCAAAAGGAACAGACCCGACTGAGTCGTTATCCGACTTTGGCAGTGAAAGGCTCTTTGAGTCAGGCTATTAACGGAAGAAACCCAAACAATAATGAAGATGACGGTTTATATAGTTCCATCATGCTTGAAGCCACCAGTCAGTTTTATCAAGGTGGATCAGTTTCTTCTCAGGTAAAAATGGCAAGTTATGCAGAAGAAGCCGCTAAATCCAAAGTGAATTCTGTGTATCTGGATGTGCTCGATCAGATCAGAACCAGTCGTGAGCAAATTGAAAATAAACAACGTCAAATGCAGGTTTTAGCCAACCGCCAAGCGACGACAGTTCGTACACGCGAACTTTATCAAGAGCAGTACAAACTCGGTACCCGTTCATTGGTTGACTTATTGAATGCTGAACAGGCGATTCATAGTGCCAATTCAGAACTTGAAACTGCACGTTATGACATCTACAGCAGTATTGTTCAGTACATTGCAGCAACAGGACGTTCCCGCCAAGCTTATGACTTAAATAATATTTCAATTCAGGGGTTCGAAGTACAACCATGATGACAAAAATAAATTACCAGCCCTGGTTGCAGGCGGTCTTAACGATTGCTAAACATTATAGAATTGAGCCTTCAGAAGAAAGAATCCGTTTACAACTTGACTGGAACCAAAATCAAAACCTTGATGATGTTTTGCAGTTAATGACACGTCAGGTTGGACTCAATTTACGTAAAGTACCTTTTTCATTAGATTTACTTAATCCATGGCGTCTACCGGTCATGGTCGAGTTTAATGACGGACAAGTTGGTGTAATTGATAAGGCCGATACTCAAGGAAATGTCAGTATCCAGTTTAGTGGAGATCAGGGACTTTCGCAAAATGCGTCTTTAAGTGCTTTGAAAGATACGGTCAAAAATATTTATATTTTGCGCCCTGAAACGTCTATTCCCGATGCGCGTATTGACGAATATATCAAACCATACGAAGCAAGCTGGTTCTGGTCGATTGTTTTAAGAGACTGGAAACGCTACGTTGACATTATGTTTGCCTCACTGATTGCCAATGTCTTGGCACTGGCAACCATTATTTTCTCAATGCAAGTGTATGACCGTGTTGTTCCTTCACAGTCTATTCCAACTTTATGGGTGCTGGCAGGTGGTGTACTCATTGCAGCTATTTTTGAGTTTACTTTACGTGTAGCTAGAGTTTATTTATCCGATATTATTGGTAAACGTGCTGACTTGCGGGTATCTGATCGTGTATTTGGCCATGCCTTACGCATCAGAAATAAAGACCGCTCAAAGTCTACCGGTAGTTTTATTTCCCAAATTCGTGAGCTCGAAGGTGTGCGTGAACTGGTGACTTCAACTACCATTACTGCGATGGCAGATTTTCCGTTCTTTTTCCTGTTCCTGATCATTTTTGCGATTATCGGTGGAAAACTGTTTTGGGTGATGTTGTTGGTTGTGCCACTTATGCTTTTGCCGGGTATTCTGGCACAGAAAAAGCTAGCGCAACTCGCACAAGAGGGCATGAGAGAATCATCAATCCGTAACGCCATTCTTGTTGAAGCGGTGCAGGGTATTGAAGACATCAAGTTATTACGTGCTGAGTCTCGTTTCCAAAACCAGTGGAACCACATGAACGAAGTTTCAGCTGACATTGGTATGAGACAGCGTAAAATTGTCGGTACCTTAATGGCATGGACCCAAAAGATTCAAGGTTTGACCTACGCACTTGTCGTTTTGGTGGGGTGTTTTGCCGTGATGGATGGTGAAATGACGACAGGTGCATTAGTGGCTTGTTCAATTTTATCTTCACGAATGTTGGCACCGATTAGTCATATCACAGGTGTTTTAGGGCGTTTACAGCAGGCGAAAGTTGCAAAACAAAGCCTAGATGAGCTTATGCAACGTCCGATTGATCAGCCAGAGGGTTCTCATCTGGTACATAAGGCTGTTTTAAATGGCGATTACGAACTAAAAAATGTCTTGTTTCAATATAGTGAGGATGAACCGCGTCCTAGCCTTGCGGTTCGTCATTTAAAAATTCGCGCTGGTGAAAAAATTGCAATATTGGGGCGTAACGGTGCAGGTAAATCAACACTGCTCCAGCTTCTATCGGGTATGCAAGTTCCAACTCAAGGCGCAGTACATTTAGATGGTCTGGATCTTTCATTAATTGATCCGTCTGATGTACGTCGTGATATGGGCTTACTCAACCAGAATGCGCATCTTTTCTACGGTACGATTCGTGAAAACCTCACTTTGGGCGCACCGCTTGCAACGGATGAAGAGATTCTTCGTGCATTAGTGGTAACGGGTGCATTACCTTTTGTTCAAGAGAAAAAAGAAGGGCTTGATCACCTGATTTTAGAAGGTGGTGTTGGTTTCTCTGGTGGTCAGAAACAAGCATTGTTACTGGCTCGTCTATTGATTCGTCAACCGAACATTTTATTGTTAGACGAACCGACAGCAGCCATTGATGACGTGGCAGAGAAACAACTGATTGATCATTTAAAAGGTTGGCTGGCACATCGTACTTTGGTCGTTGCGACCCACCGCCGCGCTGTATTAGAACTTGTAGACCGTATTATTGTCGTGAATGAAGGCAAAATCGTGATGGACGGTCCAAGAGATCAGGTACTCAATCAATCAACAGCCCAACAAAAACAAGTGAGCCAAGGGGGTAATTCATGAGCGAACCACAACAAGAACAACAACTCACCCGTTCAATGAATGTCTCTTATAGTGAGCCACCCTTACCACGTGCAAGTTTAGTGATCTGGATTGTGGGCATTGGCTTGGTTATTTTCTTTATCTGGGCGTGGGTATTTAAACTTGAAGAAGTTTCTACTGGTACAGGTAAAGTCATTCCATCATCTAAAGAACAGGTCATCCAGTCTTTAGAAGGCGGTATCTTAACTAAGCTGAATGTACAAGAAGGTGACATTGTTCAAAAGGGCGAAATTCTTGCACAGCTCGATCCAACCCGTTTTGCATCAAATGTTGGTGAATCAAGATCTTTGCTGATCTCTGCTCAAGCGACAGCAGCGCGTTTGCGTGCGGAAGTAAACGGTACACCTTTGGTTTTTCCTGAAATTGTGATGAAAGAACCAAAGTTAGTACAAGAAGAAACTGCATTATATACATCTCGCAGAGCCAATCTTGAAGAAACCCTTGCGGGTTTTAGGCAAGCTTTACAGTTAGTACAACAAGAACTGGCGATGACAGAGCCTTTGGTTGCTAAAGGTGCAGCAAGTGAGGTTGAGGTTTTACGTTTACGTCGTGAAGCAAATGATTTGCAAAATAAAATGAATGATGCGCAGAACCAGTACTATGTGAAAGCGCGTGAAGAGTTATCTAAAGCGAATACGGATAGCGAAACGCAACAACAAATCGTGCTGGGTCGTAGTGACAGTTTAGACCGTGCAGTGTTCAGAGCACCAGTGCGTGGTGTCGTCAAAGAAATTGCGGTGACTACCCATGGTGGTGTTGTTCCACAAAACGGTAAATTGATGACGATTGTACCGATTGATGAGCAACTGCTGATTGAAGCGCGTATTTTGCCGCGCGACATTGCCTTTATTCGTCCGGGACAAGAAGCACTGGTTAAAATCACTGCCTATGACTACTCAATTTATGGTGGTTTAAAAGGTAAGGTTACGGTTATTTCACCAGACACCATTCGTGATGAAGTGAAACAGGATCAATTCTATTATCGTGTTTATATCCGCACTGATTCCGACAAACTTTACAATAAAGAAGGTAAAGCTTTTGGTATTACACCGGGTATGGTGGCAACAGTAGATATTCGTACTGGTCAAAAAACAATACTCGATTACTTACTTAAACCATTTAATAAAGCCAAAGAAGCTTTGAGAGAGGTGGATCAGGAAATTTGAACAACACTTATAAGTGATATTTTGCTCCCCAAATGATGTTATAAACATCAATATATGGAGTATTTTATGGCACGTAGACCAAGAAGAAATCATTCAAATGATTTTAAAGCTAAGGTAGCACTTGCTGCGATTAAAGCAGAAAAAACACTTGCTGAATTGAGTGCTGAATTTGATGTTCATCAAAACCAAATTATCGACTGGAAAAATCAACTGATTTCAGCTTCCTCGCAAGCTTTCGATCAATCAAAAGCTCCAACAGAACCACCCATCGATCTAAAAAAACTACATGCAAAAATCGGTGAGCAGGCATTAGAAATTGATTTTTTAGAAGGTGTGTTGAAGAAACTGGGCCGCTTCAACCACAAAAGTTAATCGATGACTCACTTCAGATTTCAGTATCTAAGCAAGCTCAGCTGCTGAAAGTCTCCCGTGGTTGTTATTACTATCGCCCAAAACCTGTGAGTGCATCAGATCTGAAGCTGATGCGGTGTATGGATGAGTTACATATGCAATACCCTTTTGCAGGTAGCCGTATGATGCGTGATTTGTTGAATCGTCAAGGACATCATATAGGACGACGTCATACACGTACTTTAATGAAGAAAATGGGCATTAATGCGTTATATTGCAAACCAAATTTAAGCCAGGCTAATCAAGCTCACCGCAAATATCCATATCTGCTCAAAGGATTGGCTATTCAGCGCAGTAATCAAGTGTGGTCTACGGATATAACGTATATCCCTATGGCAAAAGGCTTTGTTTATTTATGTGCTGTGATTGATTGGCATAGCCGCAAGGTACTTGCGCATAGAGTATCGATTAGTATGGAGGTTACATTTTGCATAGAAACATTAAATGAAGCTATTGAAAAATATGGTCGACCTGAAATATTTAATACAGACCAAGGCAGTCAGTTTACCAGTGATGCATTTATTGATGTATTGAAATCAAATGACATCCAAATCAGCATGGATGGTAAAGGTCGATGGGTTGATAATGTGATGGTTGAACGATTATGGCGGAGCGTTAAATATGAAGAGGTGTATCTCAAAGCCTACAGCAATGTTTTGGATGCGAAGAAGCAATTAAACGCATATTTTGAATTTTATAATTTGAAACGACCTCATTCGAGTCTGGACAAAATGACTCCAGATGAGTTTTACTATGACCAGCTACCACAACAAAATAAGGTAGCTTAACTAGAGCAGAGTATCACTTATAAATAAGCTTTTAGTTGTTCAAACATGTGGGACCACCTCTGAGAGAAAGATAAAAAATTAAATCTATATAGCTTTTAAATATTTAAAAGCTATATAGATATTAATAATAAAAATTTTTGTTTTAAATGTGTGGTTTTTATTATTTATGTTTTAAAACATAAGAAAATTAAAACACTATTGTGAGTATTATTTATTTATAAGTTTTTGAAAAACAATATTTATTATTTTAATTTTTTATTTGGTTAATAAACAAACTTATTTTTGTCACATTTTTCGTGACGTGATTCATGTTTATAATTGGTTTTTGCGTTGAGGTTGGCTTTTGTTTTCTCTAGTTTATTCCTTAATTTGGGCTCTTCTTATTTCAAAAAATAAGGGCTTTAAATTGGATTGGTTTAATTAAATAATCCTGTACAAGGGGAATAAATATGTCAGAGATAAGGGTGGTTTCTAAGGAGAGTCATGAAACCTTAGAAATTACGACAAAGGATACAGTCTCTCTTTCCGAAGCATCTGTTATTTTAATAAAAGTAAATAAAGATGATGTTTCCGAAATTAGACAAGATGGTCGAAATGCAATTATTACTTTAAAAAATGGTGAACAAATAGTAATAGTTGATTTTTTTAACGGTAGTAATTATTCAACTGATAATAGCTTAGTTTTTGAGGATAACAATCATAAATTAATTTGGGTACAATTTACTGATGCCAACGGGGCATTATTAGAAAATATTACTTATAGTTATATTGATAGTATAGAACCGCTTCTTTATCACGATGGAGTTGCATCTCCATGGGCGTGGTTATCTGTACCGCTAACCGCAGCAGGAATTTTGTGGTGGGCACATGATAGTGATGATAAAAATAATAATTTAAATAACGATTCAGACTCTGACAGCGATTCTGACTCTGACAGTGACTCAGACTCTGACAGCGATTCTGACTCTGACAGCGATTCTGACTCTGACAGCGACTCTGATTCCGACAGCGACTCAGACTCTGACAGTGACTCTGATTCCGACAGCGACTCTGATAGCGACAGCGACTCTGATTCCGACAGCGACTCTGATTCTGACAGCGACTCTGATTCCGACAGTGACTCAGACTCTGACAGCGACTCTGACTCTGATAGCGACAGCGACTCTGATTCCGACAGTGACTCTGATTCTGATAGCGACAGCGACTCAGACTCTGACAGTGACTCAGACTCTGACAGCGATTCTGACTCTGACAGTGACTCAGACTCTGACTCTGACAGCGACAGCGACAGCGATTCTGACTCTGATAGCGATTCTGACTCTGACAGCGACTCAGACTCTGACAGCGACTCTGACTCTGACAGCGACTCTGATTCTGACAGCGACTCTGATTCCGACAGCGACTCAGACTCTGACAGCGACTCTGATTCTGACAGCGATTCTGACTCTGACAGTGACTCTGATTCCGACAGTGACTCTGATTCCGACAGCGATTCTGACTCTGACAGCGACTCTGATTCCGACAGCGATTCTGACTCTGACAGCGATTCTGACTCTGACAGCGACTCTGATAGCGACAGCGACTCTGATTCCGACAGCGATTCTGACTCTGACAGCGACTCTGATTCTGACAGCGACTCTGATTCTGACAGTGACTCAGACTCTGATAGCGACAGCGACTCTGATTCCGACAGCGATTCTGACTCTGACAGCGACTCTGATTCTGACAGCGACTCTGATTCTGACAGTGACTCAGACTCTGATAGCGACAGTGACTCAGACTCTGACAGCGATTCTGATTCCGACAGCGATTCTGATTCCGACAGCGACTCTGATTCCGACAGCGACTCTGATTCTGACAGCGACTCTGATTCTGACAGCGATTCTGACTCTGACAGTGACTCTGATTCCGACAGCGATTCAGATACAACCGCGCCAGATGCACCAGAGATTGACCCAATCAATGGCACGGATCCGATTACAGGTACGGCAGAACCAGGTTCAACAGTGACAGTGACTTACCCAGATGGCACCACAGCGACAGTCGTTGCAGGTACAGATGGAAGCTGGACAGTACCGAACCCAGGCTTGAATGATGGCGATGTTGTAACAGCAACAGCGACAGATGCAGCAGGTAATGAATCAGTACCGGCAACGGAAGTTGTAGATGCATTGGCTCCGACTGCACCAGAGATTGATCCAATCAATGGCACGGATCCGATTACGGGTACGGCAGAACCAGGTTCAACAGTGACAGTGACTTACCCAGATGGCACCACAGCAACAGTTGTTGCAGGTACAGATGGAAGCTGGACAGTACCGAACCCAGGCTTGAATGATGGCGATGTTGTAACAGCAACAGCGACAGATCCAGCAGGTAATGAATCAGTACCGGCAACGGAAGTTGTAGATGCATTGGCTCCGACTGCACCAGAGATTGATCCAATCAATGGCACGGATCCGATTACGGGTACGGCAGAACCAGGTTCAACAGTGACAGTGACTTATCCAGATGGCACCACAGCAACAGTTGTTGCAGGTACAGATGGAAGCTGGACAGTACCGAACCCAGGCTTGAATAATGGCGATGTTGTAACAGCAACAGCGACAGATGCAGCGGGTAATGAATCAGTACCGGCAACGGAAGTTGTAGATGCATTGGCTCCGACTGCACCAGAGATTGATCCAATCAATGGCACGGATCCGATTACGGGTACGGCAGAACCAGGTTCAACAGTGACAGTGACTTACCCAGATGGCACCACAGCAACAGTTGTTGCAGGTACAGATGGAAGCTGGACAGTACCGAACCCAGGCTTGAATGATGGCGATGTTGTAACAGCAACAGCGACAGATCCAGCGGGTAATGAATCAGTACCGGCAACGGAAGTTGTAGATGCATTGGCTCCGACTGCACCAGAGATTGATCCAATCAATGGCACGGATCCGATTACAGGTACGGCAGAACCAGGTTCAACAGTGACAGTGACTTACCCAGATGGCACCACAGCAACAGTTGTTGCAGGTACAGATGGAAGCTGGACAGTACCGAACCCAGGCTTGAATGATGGCGATGTTGTAACAGCAACAGCGACAGATCCAGCGGGTAATGAATCAGTACCGGCAACGGAAGTTGTAGATGCATTGGCTCCGACTGCACCAGAGATTGATCCAATCAATGGCACGGATCCGATTACAGGTACGGCAGAACCAGGTTCAACAGTGACAGTGACTTACCCAGATGGCACCACAGCAACAGTTGTTGCAGGTACAGATGGAAGCTGGACAGTACCGAACCCAGGCTTGAATGATGGCGATGTTGTAACAGCAACAGCGACAGATCCAGCGGGTAATGAATCAGTACCGGCAACGGAAGTTGTAGATGCATTGGCTCCGACTGCACCAGAGATTGATCCAATCAATGGCACGGATCCGATCACAGGTACGGCAGAACCAGGTTCAACAGTGACAGTGACTTACCCAGATGGCACCACAGCGACAGTCGTTGCAGGTACAGATGGAAGCTGGACAGTACCGAACCCAGGCTTGAATGATGGCGATGTTGTAACAGCAACAGCGACAGATGCAGCAGGTAATGAATCAGTACCGGCAACGGAAGTTGTAGATGCATTGGCTCCGACTGCACCAGAGATTGATCCAATCAATGGCACGGATCCGATTACGGGTACGGCAGAACCAGGTTCAACAGTGACAGTGACTTACCCAGATGGCACCACAGCAACAGTTGTTGCAGGTACAGATGGAAGCTGGACAGTACCGAACCCAGGCTTGAATGATGGCGATGTTGTAACAGCAACAGCGACAGATGCAGCAGGTAATGAATCAGTACCGGCAACGGAAGTTGTAGATGCATTGGCTCCGACTGCACCAGAGATTGATCCAATCAATGGCACGGATCCGATCACAGGTACGGCAGAACCAGGTTCAACAGTGACAGTGACTTACCCAGATGGCACCACAGCGACAGTCGTTGCAGGTACAGATGGAAGCTGGACAGTACCGAACCCAGGCTTGAATGATGGCGATGTTGTAACAGCAACAGCGACAGATGCAGCAGGTAATGAATCAGTACCGGCAACGGAAGTTGTAGATGCATTGGCTCCGACTGCACCAGAGATTGATCCAATCAATGGCACGGATCCGATTACGGGTACGGCAGAACCAGGTTCAACAGTGACAGTGACTTACCCAGATGGCACCACAGCAACAGTTGTTGCAGGTACAGATGGAAGCTGGACAGTACCGAACCCAGGCTTGAATGATGGCGATGTTGTAACAGCAACAGCGACAGATGCAGCAGGTAATGAATCAGTACCGGCAACGGAAGTTGTAGATGCATTGGCTCCGACTGCACCAGAGATTGATCCAATCAATGGCACGGATCCGATTACGGGTACGGCAGAACCAGGTTCAACAGTGACAGTGACTTACCCAGATGGCACCACAGCAACAGTTGTTGCAGGTACAGATGGAAGCTGGACAGTACCGAACCCAGGCTTGAATAATGGCGATGTTGTAACAGCAACAGCGACAGATGCAGCAGGTAATGAATCAGTACCGGCAACAGAAGTTGTAGATACTGTACCTCCAGTAATTGCTATTGATGAATTGGATGATGTTGATCCGATCACAGGTACGGCAGAACCAGGTTCAACAGTAACTGTAACCTTCCCAGATGGTAGTACCATTACTACTACTACAGAAGGTGATGGTACTTGGTCTGTAGCTAATCCTGGCACATTAGTAACTGGCGATGTTGTCACAGCAACAGCGACAGATGCAGCAGGTAATACTTCATTACCAGTCACATCTATAGTTCCAGTTTTCATTGATGCTATTGATGATATTGCTACGGTATTAAGTGAGGTTAATCCTGTAGTAACTCATCCTGATATTCCGGGTGGTGCGTTAGTAACCTTCCCATCATTATCATTGATTGGGCCAATTATTGACTTGAAAGGTCAAACACCAATTACAGTGACTGTACCTGAAGGTGGAATTGCATCGTTTGATGTATCTTTTGGTGGAGTTCTAATAGGTGGTGGTATTGGTTCTTATGACCTTAATATTCTTCGTTATAACGAGAATACGGGTGGATATGAGCTCTATAATAAAATAGATAATGCTGGATCCATGCTTGGAGTTGGTTTAGGCGTCATGGGAGGTGGAGCATCCATCAGTAATCTACCTGAAGGACAATATGCACTTGTATTAACTCCAGGTGAGGGCGTACAAGTTACAGGAATTGGTATCGCTTCAATTTCTGTTACCAACGAGGTGTTGAGTGATTATGGTGATGTCGTTGCAAAAGGTAATGTGATTACAGCAAATAATCCTGAAAATCCAACGGACGTTGCTGATGTGATTCATGCTGGTGAAACAGCAACGGTTATCAGTGTTGCTAATGAAGATGGTGTGATAACTGCTCTACCACAAGACAGTGAAGCATTTACTCGTATTCAAGGTGAATATGGTGAGTTGTTTATTGATAAGAATGGTAATTATGAATACATCCGTGATTTCACCATTCCAAATAGTTTAGGTAAAGTAGATAGTTTCACTTACACCATTCAGGATAGTGACGGGCATCAAGATACAGCGACTTTAAATGTTCGCATTGATACAAATGATCTTGATATCACATGGCCAGAAGATCCAACTCAAGATGGTGTCGTAGAGTTGACGGCAACTGATAATACAGCAGCAGCTGCGATTACATTAGTTCCATCAACCAATACAACTGTTGATACGGGTAGTATGGCTGCAAGTAGTACGAAACCGTTATTTGGCGCTGCTACTTCAATTGCTGGTAGTGATACGAGCGATGTGATTAATGTCGCTGCAAATACTGCCGCATCGCTTAATTTCTCAGTAACTACACAAGGTGGTATCCTCGATAGCTCTGCTAATGGTGATACTTTCAGTTATCAAGTGCAAAAACTTGTGAATGGTGTTTGGACAACTCAACCTGGAGCATCAGCTTCTGTTGTACATTCATCACCAATCTTAGGTGATGCTGGCGGTACTGTGTTGATCAGTGGCTCTTATCAGGTTTCTGCATCAGACACTGCTAGTCAATGGCGTATCGTGTTTGGTAGCACAGAATCTAATATTCCTCTGATTGCTGGAACGAATACAACTACTGTCAACACTACTGTAAATGCTACTTTCACACATTATGACCAATTCGTTGGTAATGGTGCGACGGTAACTGCTACGGGTAACTTGTTAACAGATGATTCTGGTAATGGTGTAGATGTAACGGGTGGAGCAAGTACAAAAGTATTTGTAGAAACTTCGCCTGGTACATATGTACAAGCGAATGGTCAAACAATCACGGTTGAGGATGGTACATTCGTTGTTTCGGCAAATGGAACATATACGTTCACAGCAAATAGTTCTGCTACTTCTGGTGATGTCGCTACATTGAACTATAAACTGGTTGCTGCAACAGGTGATGAAAGTACACCTGCAACTTTGACCGTGAATATTGGTAGTGAGGCCATCAGTACCGCTAGCCACGACATTATTACTACTGGAGCTGGTGCAGATACAGTTGTCTATAACTTACTGAACGCTGCTGATGCAACAGGTGGCAATGGTAAGGATGAATGGACTGACTTTAATTTGGCACAAGGTGATAAAGTTGATATTAGTTCATTGTTAAATGGCGCTAATGCAAGCAATATCTCTAATTATGTGTCTGTTACTTCTGACGGTGCGGGTAATACTTTGATTAGTATTGATCGAGATGGTACTGGAAATACCTATAACTCAACTGATCTCATTGTATTGAAAAATACAGATACAACACTGGATGAGTTATTGAATAATAATCAGTTGTTGTTTTAATTGATTGTTGTTGATAGAAATCTGTAAATAAAAGAGAAGGCACCAGTGCCTTCTCTTTTTTTATTGAAAAACAGTTTTTAAAAGTATTAGTCGCAGTAAATGGCTTATTTAATATTTTTGAAAGTAAAATTAACTAGATTTTTGAGCCTGTAAATTATTTTGTGTAAGTTCCATTTTTTATAAATGATCTTTTAATCGATCATCGAACTGAATCGTAAACCAATTCATTGCTAAACGCCAATTTTGAATTGGCATCGTCCATTTCTTCGCAGCATTTGATGTTGCTAAGTAAATGACCTTCTTTACTGAGTCATCAGATGAAAAGATTTTCCTTTTCTTCGTTGAATGGCGTATTACGCTATTCAACGACTCAATCGCATTTGTTGTATAAATTGCATGACGTATTTCGGCTGGATAGCTAAAGATCGTTCGGATATTTTCCCAATTGGCCCGCCAGGATTCTCCAATTTTGGGATACTGGTGATTCCATTGATCACAGAAGATGTCTAGGGATTTTAAAGCATTTTCCTCTGTACTTGCCTGATAAATCGCTTTCAGACCCGACGTAACAGCTTTGTAGTCTTTCCAGCTTACAAATCTCAGGCTATTGCGTACAACATGCACGATACACAGTTGAATATCAGTATGAGGGTAAACAGAGGCTATCGCGTCAGGAAAGCCTTTTAATCCATCTACACAGGCAACAAGAATGTCCTGTACTCCTCGATTTTTTAGCTCTGTCATGACTGACAGCCAGAATTTGGCACCTTCTGTCTGAGCAATCCACATACCCAGTAATTCTTTTTGCCCATCCATATTGATGCCTAAAGCAAGGTATACGGACTTGTTAATCACATTGGAGTGCTGACGGACTTTGACAACAATACAGTCAAGATAGACAACAGGATAAAGGCTATCTAAGGCTCTATTTTGCCACTCAGTCACTTGCTCAATCACAGCATCGGTAACTTTGCTGATGAGAGATGCTGACACATCGGCATCGTACATTTCTTTGAAGAAGGCTACAATTTCCCTATTAGTCATTCCTTTTGCATACAGTGAGAGGATTTGGTCATCCATACTGGTGATGCGTGTTTGGTGCTTTTTTATAATTTGTGGCTCAAATGAACCTTCTCGATCACGGGGAATATCTAAAGCCAGTTGTCCATCTTGAGTTGTAATGGTTTTAGAACTAAACCCATTACGGCTATTTGAGCCTTTCTTGGGCTGATGCTTTTCATAACCGAGATGGTCTGAAAGTTCAGTATTGAGTGCAGTTTCAATCATGAATTTTTTAAAGACTGCTGTCATTTGGTTTAAGTCTTCTGGTGTTTTTAGACCTTTAGCCAATTCGGCAGCCATACTTTTGATTGTTGCTTCATCCATGTGAAGTACCTTTTGTAATTATCCTCTGAAGGATAAATGAAAATTAAGTACTTACACAAAATTTAGAACAGTCCCAGATTTTTTTATTTTTTATAATTTTTTTTAAGAGTCTTTTAAATTCATTTTTCTCTATATTACGTTCGTTCTTGCTTTCTAGAGTTATCAATAATGTATCTAAAATTTGTGTGTTGAAATGAGCTGAATTTTGATCAATTTCTTTCCAATGATATAAATTCCAATTATTTAAAATAGAAATTTGTTGATCTTGTCTTCTAAGATTTTCAAGAAACTTTTTCATAAAGACGGTTCCTTTTAAATATTGATCTTGAAAAACAGGTTGCCCATCAGTGTATCTCTGTTTTATGAGAGAAGAGGGTAAAAATAGTTTTCCATCAGATGTATCTACAAGTGTAGAAAGACGGTTCCATAATTGAGATGTCCTATAAGTTCTTTGCAAGATGTATTTGTCAAAATCTTCTTCATTTTTCGGCAAATTTCTTTGTCCATATGTACCAAACTTATCTTTTCTGATAATCCCTTCTGACCAAGCTGCCAAGCTTTCTGTCAGCCAAGGTTGCTTAAACATCGTATAACCATAGGTGTAAAGATGAAATAATTCATGTGCTATTAATGAAGAGTCAGTAGTTAGATTTGGAATATTATTGCTAATAAGAATAATTAGAGCACAAGCATTTTTTTTTAATGGATTATTGGAATGTCGATGGGGTTCATCATAAGCTAGTCCGAGTCCATCAAGCTTCTGTATTTGTATATCAATATATTGGACGTTATTTTTATAGCGTGGACTATTCAAAGGATCTTGGTAGCCTAAAACGGACCAAGCTTTTCGTGTGGTATTTGCTTGAATAGCAATATTTTCTACATAGTCTGGAACATGATTTAGATTTTTATCCTGCTGAAATATTAAAGCATTATCACCAGACGTAGTGTAAAAAATACGCAGATTATTCATGCCATAATAGACTTGATCAAGTTGTTTAACAACAGGAGGGCTACTTGAATAACAATCAGTTTTTGCATGAATATAAGTAGATACACAAAATGTAGAGAATAATAAAACCAAAGTTTTTTTATGCATAAAAAACATTACTGAATAGCCTGGAAAAGCTCTTGCCATTTTAGGGCAAATTGTTTTTGATCTGTGAGTCGACTACATGCATATGCATTTTCACTAAGTTTAAGCCGTTTGTGTTCATCTTTTAATAAAGAAACTACTTTCTGTGCAAATAATTCTTCATCTTGAAAAGTAACTAAATAGCCATTTTCATCATGATTAATCATGTCTGATGGTCCGTAATCGATGTCATAACTCACGACAGGGCAGCCATGGCATAGAGCTTCTAAAACTGCCATACCGAAACCTTCAGATCGGCTAGAAAAAAGGAATAAGCTTGCCTTATTATATAAAGCATCAGTATTCTCATTATAGCCCATCAATTTAATATGGTTATTTAACTGATGTTCATCAATTTGACTTTGTAAGAAGTTATGCTCACTTCCAAAACCATAAATGTTTAAATAAGCATTGGGGATTACTTCTACAACTTTTTTGAAAATCCTAATTAAGCTATCTAAATTTTTCGCTTTATCATATCTAGCAATAGTTAAGCAAAACATTGGATCTCTGTTTGAAAAATTGACATGATCAATAGTTTTTTCATATATATGTGGAATAACAAATAATTTCTCTTTCATTCCAAAGCGCTGTTGAATATGTTGTTTTTGGCGTTCAGTTAAGATTACTAGTGCGTCTAATTCATTACTATATTTAAAATAGCTACGATAATGACGATTAATTGTAGAATTTTGAATATCATGACCATTTAAATGGGTAGCATGAATTGTCCCAATAAATCGCATGTTTTCTTGTTTTATCTCTCTAAGTGGTTCATAGAAATGAATTGCACGGTCGATAAGAATATACATTAGATCATTTTTATAAAGTTTAGAGATTTTTAGGAACCAAGACTGAATGAGCTGAGACTCAGTATCGAAAACCTCATTAATAACACCTTGTTTATTAAATAAAAAAATATTTGAAACAATATTTTTATTCTTTTCGTTGAGTTGATAGTTTTTTATAATAACTGGATAACCTTCTGTATGATAATAAGTTTCAGTTATTATCATTTGATTTTCTGGGTTGATGACTTGAATACAACTAAGATAACCATAAGAGTCATAAATAATTCGTCCTGTTTTTACACCTTTTTTGAAAGTATTCACATAACTTAAAGTAGGAGAGTCATTTTGCCGTATTTCGTACAAATAGTTTTTATTATTTTTATCATGAAAACGTTGATTGTAGGTGAAAGGAATTATAGTTTTTAAAATGTTACTGTTAAACATTTCTACCATAGGGCTATGAATTTTTTTATTAGCTAGTTTTAGATGAGTTCCTTGAAAATCACCATATAAATTGAGATATCCAATAGAAGGAGGAGCTAAGTTTGTAGATATAAGGCTCCAATAATTTTCTGCAAGTGAGCGATCATATTCAGTAGTAATAATTGTGGGGCTAATACCTAATTGTTCATTTAGTATTTTTGCGCGCTTTAAAAGAGCAAAAACCAATCCATTTTTCTTTTGGTCAATTTTTGGGAATAGAAAAAAATATTGAGTTTTCATAATAAATAGCCATTTTATAATTTATACAACATAAAAGATTTGTTTGCTTTACGATGGTTTCAGTAAATCATTTTTTGTAAAAATTGGTGGGTGGTATTCATTTAATTTTTCCATATAAATTCTTTTTGCTAAATTATTTATGAAATCAGATGGGGCTGTAAAATTTAGACCTTTTAAATCATTTTTATGAAATCTCCACCATTTTAAGTGCATTAATTCTTTAATGACTGTATCTTCGAATCTTTTACGAATTAATTTGGCAGGATTACCACCCACAATAGTATATGGCTCTACATTCTTTGTAATAACACTATTAGAAGCAATTATTGCTCCATCACCAATTGTAATATTATTTTTTAAAACAACATCAGCTCCAATCCAAACATCATTTCCAATAATAACATTACGCCGACTTCTATAATTATGGGTGACTAATGCTGGATCAGTATCATGATAGTCCTCACTATAAAAGTGAGGTGAAGTAGAAATCCACTCGGGGAAGTGGTGAGCACCCATAATTTTGATATTACTTGATAGACTACAATAGCGGCCAATAGATACTCCATAGTTAAGATTAGAAGATGAGTATGAGAAGGCACCAATTGTACAAAGGCTTAGAACAGAATTATAAAAATTATTATGTCCTTCAAGTTTCAAATCATTATTTAGTGTAATAAGCTTATGTGGATTTTTTTTAAGGAAAAACATATTTATATTAAGTCGACTAAGACTCTTTTCAATTTTAAAAAACTCAACATTTGTAGTTTCATTTGATAAAGTAAATATTTCATTATTCATAAAAATACCTTTAATTACATTATTAAATAATTTTGGATTTTAAACTAATATTTGAAATGTAAATAATAAGCAATGTAACCTGATAAATTATGTTCTTGATCATCAATTCGAGCACGAAAACGATCATGTCTTACATAAAAAGAATTTAATATAGACTTGGGGTTTTTCATATACATGGCAACTTCTGGATAAAAGAAACCTGTGCGTTGAAATTCAGCACGTAACTGAATAAGAGATTTTAATTCTTCAAATTTAGCAGATTTAAATAGATTATCATGGCCTTGTATATTTAGACGATTCACCATTTTATAAGCAGACATCATCATCTCAAGGAAAGTAGCATATACTGTTTTACGATTTTTAATAAAGTCCATATGATTTAAATAGTTATTTATACCAAACTGATAGTATTTAACTTCTGGACATACTAATGTTAATTCATTCGTACAATAACTTAACCAATGATCATGATATTTTTCATATGAATTAGATATGAAGTTATCAAACATTAACTTAACAGTATCTAAAAGAACTTTATTATTATTTAACTGATAAAGCCTTAAGAGTGCCAGTGCAGCTTCACCATCATAATAAACAATTCTAAATTTCTCTTTAATAGACAGGGCTGGGTATTCCAGAATGTGAGTAGTTTTTCCTGTTTTATCAATCATTTGCATAATTCCATTTGCTATTTTTTCTGCATATTCTAGATATTTTTTATTTTTAGTAATTTCCTGATATTTTGTTAACATTAAAATAGCAGCTGCATTCGCACCAAGCTTGATCTCATGATTATTGTCATTTCCATCAATCATATGAGCTGTATCTTCATCTATTAATTTATAAAAATTTTTGATGCTGTACTCAATAGCTAAATGAATTTTAGGCCAATATTGATTATTCTCTTCAATCTCAAAAGTTTCTAAAAGAGAATAAATTGAAGTACAATGCCGTATTGTATTGTAGCTTTTAATTTCATTATCGAAGGCAGGGAAATAGCCATAGATAAATTTCCCATCTTCTAAAAGTTGATTGGATAGAAATTTAGCATTTTTATTAATTATTTCTTTAATATGAGATTTATCATTTCTATCAATAAATCTAACCCCATTTTCACAACCACCACTTTGAAGTTTAATAAATTTCCCATTTTCGTAAAATACACTCTCAGTTTCAAAAAGCCAAACATCTTTAATTTTACTAATTTCTAATTCTTTTTTAATAGAAGGATATTTTTTTTTGATTGCATTATTTAAATTATTCTGGTCAATGAAATTTTTTTGATCATATGAAATTCCTCGTATGATTGCATTCCCATAAATTTCTTGCTCTAAAAAACATATATTGAAATCTTTATCAAAACCAATACCTTTCCTAAAATGATTATTATGCTTTTGATTAGATATATCATTGGTAACATCAGTCCAACTTTTTTTTTCTATCTGAATTACAATATCAAGTTTTATATAGGCTAGATAACGTTTATCTTTAAGAAAAATTTTTTCTAAAAAGTTATTTATTTTTTTTTGCAACTTTTGTATATCAGAACTAGCAATTGAAAAAACTTTACACCGTTGATCTAGGCAACTATATGAGATAAAGACTATTTTTTTTTCAGAGTCAGTCTGATCATATAGTGATATCCATTCACTGATCTGATTTTTTAAATTACTTAAATCTAAATATTTTAATTGATGTAGCATATTGCGACCTAATTAAGTTAATCTTGGCTAGAAAACAATTAAATTGTTTTAATTCCTTTCTTAAAAAATAATAGAGTGATATTTAATTCTGCTTGTTATTGTATTGGTTTTTTTGTTGTACTAGAAGTGATTTTAAGGCTTTAGTTATGTTTAAAATTATTCGAAATTTAATTCATATGTTTTAATTTTAGTATGATTTAAAACATAATTTTATGTGTCCTAGTTTATTTTTTTTGATAAAATAAATTAATTATATGTTTTATATAATTTTAATATTTCTATTTTTGTTGTGTTAATTAATCTTGATTGTTAATTTAATTGTCTAAAATTTATTTGAATTAAAAAGGTTAATTATGAAAAAAATAATTTCTTTTTTGATATTTTTAGCTGCTAATCATAGCTTTGCTGAAACAGTTAGTATTGATTTAACAAATGGAAATTTTATCGGAGATGATGCATATAAAGTTGTTACTTCGACCCAAGCACAATGTACACAATTGGACAATTCGGGAATCGGAAGAACAGTTTGGGCTGAAGTGAATTTAAACGGTTACTCATATAAAGAATGCATACGATATTATTCTGCCGGATTACTCGAAAATCAAACGAATAATAGAGCGATTGCGTATTTTTCTGGTGATGTAGCAATTGTAGGAGGCAAAGCACCTGCATCATATACTGATAAAAAACCACAGGACAAAGTTAATGAAGCAGTCGTTAAGTCCACACATTTGTATAATTTTCCATATATTTTTGTAGCTCGTCCAGGGATTTATGGATCGTCTGGTGTACATAATGGTGCTAGAAAGCGATTAGAATCTTTATTAATGTCTGAAGCATTAAATAAAATTAAACAAAGGCATCAAATCCTTAATTATGTGTTAGTTGGGCATAGTGGTGGTGGTCATATTGTATCTGCCTTATTATCAAAAAGGACAGATATATTATGTGCTATCCCAAGTTCAGCCCCTTCATCACCAAAAATATTGGCAGAAGCATTGGGGAAGACATCTGATCCAAGACTATTTGAAACTGTAGATGCAATAACAGCACTTACACCCAAGCACCCAGCGAATAGAGTATTTGTTGTGGGGGATTTAAATGACAGTATTGTGCCTTGGGTTTCTCAAAAAGTACTTCATGACAAGTTGATTCAATTATCTTGGGCATCAAATATCATAAATTTACAAGCGGCTGACAGGGATCATCATAATTTGGCTGACAAAGCTACTAAGATCGCAGGGATGTGTGCAAGGGGATTGCCAACCTTAAATATTCTTGACCAAGCTGGAAATCTATAAGCGTACTTTTTATTTGCATAGAACAATAAAAAAGTACTATTGCTATCATTCATAGGAATCACTTTTATGCGGATATTAAAAGATTAGCTTGCTTTGAATCTATAAAATGATCTATTTAATTGTTTATTACTTAAATATAAGTTTTATAAACGAAATGAAAGTTGAGATGAAAATTAATATAGATGTAAAAACTATAAATTCTGGACAATAAATTTTGAAAGCATTCTATCTTTAATTATTTTTATAATGTTTGAAATTTAAGTATTTAAAACATGATTTTAAAACATTTTTTTGATGGAAGTGATCTTAGTGTATGTAAAATAAAGATAATTTTTTAATAAAAAAATTATTTTTGAAATTAATTGATTTGTAATTGATACAAATGGAGGCTTATGTGAATATAATTTTGAGGATTTTTATTATGCAACTATCCTCGTATTTCAGGTTTGAGTGATATTCACTAAGTCCACAGCCTTTTAGGGTGTGGACTCTTCTTAATTAATAAAGAACTTAAAGTTATATTGATTTCTTTTATTCCAATTTAAGAATGCAAGGTTAAATTTCACTTAAATGTATTGGGGTCTATCTATTATTAATAATCCCAACTCTCTAAATTTTAATTTAAGATGGGATTTATAAAATGGATTTTTATATATTTAACATGAGGATTAAAATTAATGAAGAATTTAATTCTAACTCAAATCGTATTTTCATTAACACTAATCTTTTCTGGTTGTGTGAATCAACCATATGGACATCAATCGGTTTATTCACCACCTTCTATTAATACAATTGCGAATCATAAATTGTACTTAATAGCAGAAAAATCAGGCCATCCTAGCTTTGGTACAGGTGAGGTTACAGCAGATAAAGCTGCTCAATATGCAAATAATCATAAGAAGACAGTGATTTGTGATAAACATCATTACTATGCTGCGAGTAATACTATTAGTGAGTTGAAGCAGACAAAGATTACTTTAGTAAGTGGCGAGGAAGTTAATGTCCCTAAATCGTGTTGGGTCGAAGATGCGAACCCACAAAACTCAATTTATGTTTCCAAATCATCTGTAAGCCACGGATTTTGATAATTAAATATATAAAGGGAGACTAAGCTTTAGTAGCTTACTCTCCTAAAAGTAATTAAAATAATTAATTGAAGCAATAGCTTGAAAGTAATTTTTATATAATTCTATATTCAGATTTATCAAATTGTTTTTTTCAATTTCTATTAAATATATCTTATCACTGTTTACTTCATTTCTTTTTAAAATAAATTCTATTACTGAACCTATTTCATTTTTTTTACTTAAGTTTAATTTTACTATAAAGACAGAAAAACCTCTTTCTTTCATTTTTTTTGCATAGAAAGTAGCATAAGTTTTAGTACTTTCTTTTAATCCTGTATCAAAAATAATAATTGCTGGAAAAGGCCCAATTCCTTCGGGAGTAAAAATCTCACCGGTTGCTGAGCCGGGTAGAGAATTCCAAAAAATATCATTCATATTAAATGTTTATCATAACTAAAAAATAATTTTCGTAATAATGCTTTAAAAGCATTAAGTTAATTTATACAAAATGAAAATCATAAATTTTAAAAAGTTAAAGTGTTAAGTTGATGTTTGAAATAAATTAATACTATCAAGTTTTTTTTGATAATTTGGTTAAATCATTTCTGATAAAGCAACTTTACTTTGTATATATAAGATAATCAATAGTAAATATATATTAATTATTTTTTACACAAAATTTCTTATAATTAACTGAAAATAAAGTATATTTTTGATTTGCTTAATTGGCTACTCTTAATTAATTAAAAATTAATGAAAATAAAAAATCCTTAAAATTGTAAGACAAAATTAACTTAATATTGAATTATAACGAGTTGTTTATAATATAAATTTTAAGAATAACAATATAGCTTGAATATGTTTGTATATATCAATACGTTGTTGAGTCTGTCTTAAAATTTTTAATAATTAATTTGGTGTAGAAGATCAACCTTATTAAAAAATGTAACTCATCTCTAATTCCATTTTTATATATTCCATATTTATTTAATAGAATTAAACTTAAAAATTCCTAGTAACTACAATATATTAGTTTTAGTGGCATTGTTCAAAATCCTTTGAATTACTGTTCTTGTAACCGAAAATTCTTTAGCAAGTGAATACACACTATAGCCTTTTTTAAACAATTCGATCACTCTAGTTTTTTGTTCATTATTTAATATTTCCGGTCTACCAACTTTTCTTACCGGATTGTGATCTTTGGATTTTTTATTATTACACTTAAATAATTTCTCAAATTCAGCTGATAGCTTTAAAAAATGTAGAAAGAAAATTTTTAAGTCACCATTAATCTCATTTTTTGAGTAATCCAAGCATATTAGTCGGATTTTTTTTTGATCAATTTTATCAACTATACTTAAAATTTCCTCAAAACTGTTACCCAAGCAATCCATGCTTTTTATCACTAAAATATCGCCTTCTTCTAATGAATAACTTATTAGATTAAGAAATTTATCTCTATAAATAATAGATTTATCAACCGATACTTCTTCTACTACTAATCTATTCTTTTGAATCTTATAGCCATACTCACTAAAAAAGGTGATATATCTAGAAAATTCAAACTGCAAATTAGGCTCTATTCTAACATAGGCATATGTACGCATATTAAAAACACCAAAATTAAACAAAAACAAAACAAATCTTAGCATCTTATTTTTTTAAAAAAAACATGAACTAAATCACAAAAGTGTACTATACAGTGTTTAAAACATGTTAATTAAATACATACTTAAATCTATATGGGTTATTAGGTTTTTTTATCATCTTTATTATATTAGTTAATAATTTTGTTAGTTCTATGATGTTTGTTTTTTTCATCTTTAATAATCTCCTTACTTAATTATTCGTGAATTTAATATAAATCTAATATTAAAATCTAGTTTTATTTTTTAATTAAATTAATTTAATGGTGTATGACGTAACAAAACATTATGGGGTCAATCTGCTAATTACTAGCTTTTTTGTTATATAATTGATTTTAAATGAATTTTATTTTTTATTTTTGTTTTTAATTGTGTTTTTAATTGTGTTTTTAATTTTGATAAAAATAAAATACATAGTTTTAAAACTATTTAATGTGGTCGTTTGTAAATGATCTAAATTATAATTTTAAATATTTTATTTATATTTCATAAACATGTTTTAAAAAAAATTAATATTTTCTTATATTTATAATTTATTTAATACTAAACTTTTTTATTATAAAATTAAAGTATTTTTCAACTAATTTTTTAATAATTATATAATATTTTATTATATTATATGTGTTTAAATTTTGCCATGTGGGAATTTTTAAAATTATGGAAATATAAAAATATTTACATTACTATAAAATGTCTAAAATTAATAAACTAATTATATAACAAACAATAAGTGAAGAGCTAAAAAGTATATTTTGATTTGAATTTACTTTATAGATACTCTGATATGTGCTGAATTAGCAGGAGACTTTCACTTGGGATATGCTAGGCAGCTAACCGATAAAAGTTCTCTGCTATTTGATTTGGCGTTTTAAAATCCAAACTCTTTTGAATTCTTCGCTGATTATAAAATAACACAATGTATTTTGTAATATCTGCTTTAGCTTCATCTCTGGTTTTATAGTTGCAATGATGCACTAATTCATTCTTGAGTATGCCCCAGAAACTTTCAATCGGTGCATTATCGTAACAGTCCCCACGTTTGCTCATTGAACCTTGAAAATCACATTTTTCCAGTATCTTTCGATATTCATGGCTGCAATATTGGCTGCCTCTGTCCGAATGAATAATTAAGCCTTTCGTTGGTTTTTGATTACGAATCGCCATAGTCAGTGCATTGCAAACAAGTTGTGCGGTCATACGCTCATTTAAGCTATAGCCAACCACTTGTTTCGTGTACAGGTCTTTTACTGCTGCCAAGTATAACCAACCTTCAGCAGTCCAAATGTATGTAATATCGCTTGACCATGCAAGATTGGGCTTAGTCATTGAAAACTGTTGCTCTAGTAAATTTGCGTAGATCGCTCGATTATGATCACTCTTCGTAGTTCTTTTGAAACGCTTATGACGCTTACAATACAGCTGGTTGAGCTTTTTTATTTGACGTACAGCATACGTACTGATTTTGATACCTTGCGCTTGTAAATGCTTAGTTAATCGAATATAGCCATAGCTTTGTTTAGTTTCCTCATGAGCTATTTTGACCAAAATTGTCTGTTGATTTCGCTGAACCAATCTTTTATTCATGCCTCGTTTTAGCCAATCATAAAATCGTGACACTGAAACGTGAAGTAATCTAGCCATAAAGCTAATCGGGAATAAATATCTTTGCTGTTTCATATAGGCGTACCTTACTGACTTTCTTTCGCAAAGTACGCTGCTGCCTTTTTTAGAAATTCACGTTCCATTTCAGCTGTTTTGAGCTGTTGTTTGAGCTTTTTATTTTCTTCGAGTAAGGCATTTAGATCAGGTGAATATTGTTTAGTGCCTGCTAAGGTGCCAGTCTTTGCTTTATTATTCCAATTTGAAAGAGTTTGCATTGAAATGCCAAGTTGTCTGGCTGTTTCCGATACATTGCCTTGATTGGCTTCAATCAATTTTATTGCTTCAACTTTAAATTCTGCGGTGTAAGTCTTCTGTTTCTTGCTCATGGTAAACTCCTGATGAGTGTCTATAGTTTACCAAGTTAAAACCTCCTGTTTTCTCAGCACACATCACTCTTCACATCACTCTAAGGAATAGGAGGAGATATGCGTATTTATGCCTATATACGAGTAAATTGTAGTATTGAAAATATTGAAGAAGAGAAAGAATCTTTTATTTCTTTATTAAATAGCTTTGATTATAAAATTCATCCTAAGAGAGTCATTTTTGAATTAGTATCAGTAGATAAACCTATTACTTTACGAACTATTTTTCTTAATTTAATTAACTATTCTTTAGAAGAAGATGATTTTTTAATAGTTAAAGGTATTGATTGCTTGGGTAGTAGTTTTACGGAGATATTATCATCTATTAAGTTAATTGAAAGAAAGAAGATTAAATTAATTATATTGGATTATTTTAATTGTGAATTTGAAGATGATATTAAAAATAATTTTATCCACTTTATAGAAATTTGCATTAATTTTGAAAAACTTTTTTTAATTGATTGTGTTGGACAAAAAAAATCTAGTTTATCCAGAAAAGGGGGTAGACCTGAAAAATTATCCAACGATCAAAAACAGGATGTTATTAATAAATTTAAGAAAGGTTTTAGTGTGTATTCGTTAGCTAAGGACCTTGCTGTCTCAAGGACAGTGATTCAAAGAATAATTAAAAAATCTGACAATTAAGATATGAAAAATTTTGCTGTTAATAAGTATTAAATCATGTTTTAAAATTTTATTTAATACTTATTAAATTAATATTTAAATTTTAAAATTAAATTCATATTGATATTTTAATATTTCTATTGATATTGTTGTATAGGCCTTTAGCTATATCTTAACTTATTAAAAGTTATATTTATTAACTTAAGGTTTATTTATATAATTTTGGTAGCTCGAAATATGGATATGAGTATTGATTTAATCAAATGGAAGTGTTCTATATGTGAAGGTTTTATAGTGGTTGATCATTCAAAAATACAAAAAGAAGATTTAGTACAATTTGTATTTAGACGCATAAATAAGAATGATTCTTTTTATTTTATTTATAAAGTTGGTTTAGTTATTGATCGAAAAGAAGAATTATTGATCATCAAATATAAGAATAGAACCTATAAGGTTTTCGAAAAAGATACTTATCCTGCAAGAGCGCCAACTCACCTTATCTATAATATGTTTTGGGTATGTACCTGTTAATTTTTATATTTTGATTTTAATATTTTTTATATGGAATAAATCTTTGATTTGCTAATTCTCTATATATTCAATAAAAAAGCCACTCGAGTAGAGCGGCTCTTTTGATTTGATAAGTTAAACTTACCAGCTTAACGCACCACCAGTTTGGTAGTCAGTTACGCGAGTTTCGAAGAAGTTCTTCTCTTTACGTAAGTCCATCATCTCAGACATCCACGCAAATGGATTCGTTACACCAGCAAATTGCTCTGGTAAACCTAACTGAGATAAACGACGGTTACAGATGAATTTCAAGTATTCTTCCATCATGCTTGCATTCATACCCAATACACCGCGTGGCATTGTGTCACGTGCATATTCGATTTCAAGCATCGTACCTTCAACAATCATTTGAACCACTTCTTGTTGGAACTCAGCAGTCCAAAGGTGAGGGTTCTCAATCTTGATTTGGTTAATCATGTCGATACCAAAGTTCAAGTGCATAGATTCATCACGCAAGATGTATTGGAATTGCTCAGCAACACCGTTCATCTTGTTACGACGGCCCATACTCAAAATTTGAGTAAAGCCACAGTAGAAGAAGATCCCTTCAAGAACACAGTAGAATGCGATCAAGTTACGAAGTAAGCGTTGGTCGTTTTCAGGCGTACCTGTGTGGAAATTAGGATCAGTTAAAGATTGAGTATATTTCAAACCCCAAGCTGCTTTACGTGCAACAGATGGAACTTCACGGTACATGTTGAAGACTTCGCCTTCGTCCATACCTAAAGATTCGATACAGTATTGGTAAGCGTGAGTGTGAATCGCTTCTTCAAACGCTTGACGCAAGATGTATTGACGGCATTCAGGGTTAGTAATGTGACGGTAAATCGCCAATACCAAGTTGTTTGCAACTAAAGAATCCGCAGTCGAGAAGAAACCTAAAGAACGCATAACAATAGTACGCTCATCTTCAGTTAAGCCATTTTCAGACTTCCAAAGTGCGATGTCATGGTTCATGTTAACTTCTTGAGGCATCCAGTGGTTTGCACACCCGTCAAGATATTTCTGCCAAGCCCACTCATATTTAAATGGTACAAGTTGATTCAAGTCCGCACGACAGTTAATCATTGCTTTGTCGTCAACTTGAACACGTTGAGCACCCATTTCTAGCTCTTCAAGGCCAGGGGCAACGTCTAAATGTTCTAAGGCTTGAGCGGCTCTAGCCACTGTATCGGAGGCAACTGTTGATCGCACGGAATGGGTTCCAGCGGATTGTGGAGCTGCCACGCTCGGCGATGATGGCTGCGCAGTAGATACATTCTGCGAATCTGACGCTTTTTCCGATTGGACGGGCGTAGACTTGTGTTCAGGTGTAGTCGGTTTTTGCGAATCATCTTCAAAATCGTCCCAACTAAGGATAGACATTTTTGTTCTCTCTTCGTTGTATATATCTATATTTGACATCTCTTAAACGAAGATGTCCCTACTATACGCTTTTAATGTGTAAACAAAATTAAGTTTTATTGATGCATGACCAAATTTTGGGCCTTTGGTCTCTACTCACTACAACTTATTTTGTTTACGCTGTTGCTTACGTATTGTGATAAATGCGTAAACCATCGGCATATAAAAGAAAATAAAGGCAAAGATTAAAACTCCAACACCAAGCATATAGTTATGGCTGAGATGAGAAAGCATAATCTTTACCTCTTTTAAGATTGCTCTTTAGTGAAAAAGAGCAATCTTATTAAATGTTATTGGCAAGCTTCACAATCAGGGTTGTCGATTGAACAAGCCATTGGTACAGGAGCTGCTTGAGTAAAGCCTTCTTCTTCAACTGCTGCTTCTGGTTTCTTCGCTTCTACAACAGGGGCAGCAACCGCCGCTGCTTCAACAGTCGCAGGTTTAACTGCGTTTAAAGCACCTGTGTTGATTGTAGATTTTTCAGCAGAAGTTGCACCTAAAGCTCGGAGGTAATAAGTCGTCTTAAGACCACGTAACCATGCCATCTTGTAAGTGATGTCAAGTTTCTTACCATTTGCACCAGAGATGTAAAGGTTAAGCGACTGAGCTTGATCAATCCATTTTTGACGGCGTGATGCAGCATCAACGATCCAACGTGTATCCACTTCAAACGCAGTAGCAAAGATTGCTTTTAATTCTTCAGGAATACGAGCAATTTTTTGTACTGAACCTTCAAAGTGTTTAAGGTCGTTAACCATTACTGTGTCCCAAAGACCGCGTTCTTTTAATGCACGAACAAGGTATGGGTTAATAACAGTGAACTCACCAGACAAGTTAGATTTCACATATAAGTTTTGGAATGTTGGCTCAATAGACTGAGAAACACCACAAATGTTAGAGATGGTTGCAGTTGGAGCAATCGCCATCACGTTTGAGTTACGCATACCGTCTTTTTGAACTTTGGCACGTAAAGTGTCCCAGTCTAAACGTTGAGTACGGTCAACTTCGAACATGCGCTCTGGACGAGACTTCGCAACAATTTCTAAAGAGTCGATTGGAAGGATACCTTGATCCCACAATGAACCTTTAAATGTTGAGTAAGCACCACGTTCAACAGCCAAGTTGCTTGAAGTTTCAATCGCGTAGTAGCTAATTACTTCCATTGATTCATCTGCAAAATCAACAGCAGCGTCTGAACCGTAAGCAATACCCATTTCGTATAGCGCATCTTGGAAGCCCATGATACCCATACCGACAGGGCGGTGTTTCAAGTTCGAGTTTTTCGCTTGTGGTACAGCGTAGTAGTTAATGTCGATCACGTTATCGAGCATACGTACAGCTGTTTTAATTGTGCGAGCTAATTTCTCACGGTCTAACACACCACCTTGAACGTGTTGTACAAGGTTGATCGAACCTAAGTTACATACTGCAATTTCGTCTTGATTTGTGTTCAAGGTAATTTCAGTACATAAGTTAGATGAGTGAACTACACCAACATGTTGTTGTGGTGAACGTAAGTTACATACATCTTTGAATGTGATCCATGGATGACCAGTTTCAAACAACATAGAAAGCATTTTGCGCCATAAATCTTTAGCACGTACTTTCTTGTGTAGCATGTTAGTTTCTTTCGCTACAGACTCATAGTAAGCATAACGCTCAGCAAATTCAGCACCAGTCAAATCGTGCAAGTCTGGAGTTTCAGAAGGGGTAAATAATGTCCATTCACCATCTTCAAATACACGTTGCATAAACAAGTCTGGAACCCAGTTCGCAGTGTTCATGTCGTGAGTACGGCGACGGTCATCACCTGTGTTTTTACGAAGCTCTAAGAACTCTTCGATATCTAAGTGCCAAGTTTCTAGGTATGCACACACAGCACCTTTACGCTTACCACCTTGGTTTACTGCAACAGCTGTATCGTTCGCAACTTTCAAGAATGGAACAACACCCTGAGACTTACCGTTTGTACCTTTAATATAAGAGTTCAAGGCACGTACAGGTGTCCAGTCATTACCTAAACCGCCAGCCCATTTAGAAAGCATCGCGTTGTCACGCATTGCGCCATAAATGTCATAAAGGTCATCGCCAATCGTTGTTAAGTAACAACTTGAAAGCTGTGGACGTAATGTACCTGAGTTAAACAGGGTAGGCGTAGAAGCCATGTAGTCGAAGCTAGACAATAAGTTATAGAACTCAATTGCACGCTCTTCTTTATCTTGCTCATTGAGTGCAAGACCCATCGACACACGCATGAAGAATAATTGTGGTAATTCGAAGCGAACGCCGTTTGAGTGAATGAAGTAACGGTCAAATAAAGTCTGTAAGCCTAAATAGGTAAACTGATTAGAACGTTCTGGCTGAATTGCTGCTGATAATTTTTCTAAGTCGAAGTCAAGCAAGTCAGGTGAAAGCAAATCAAGCTCAACACCTTTTTTCAAGAATGCTTCAAGTGCATTGTTTTCAGGTGTGTCTGTTGATAAGCCTAAGAACGTTAAACCAGTGCTCACTAATTCGTTACAAAGCAAACGTGCAGTCACGTAAGTGTAGTTTGGTTCTTGTTCAATACGGGTACGTGTTGCCATCATCATTGTAGTGGCAATATCACTTTCTTTTACGCCGTTATATAAGTTTTTAACGGTTTCATCGACAATGGCTTGAACGTCAATACCTTCCAAACCTTCAGCTGCCTTAGAAACAGTTGCTTGCAATGCACTTAAATCAAGTGGCTGAAGCTGACCGTTTGTGTCGGTAACTTGTAAAGTAGGGTGGTGGTTTGAGTTCGTTTGCTGACGAGCGCTAGCACGTTGTTCACGGTAAATCACATAAGCGCGGGCAACCTTTTGTTCCCCAGTACGCATTAAAGCAAGTTCTACTTGATCTTGAATTTCTTCAATATGGATCGTACCGCCCGATGGTAAACGGCGAGTAAAAGTATTTAAGACCATTTCCGTCAACTGGGTAATACGGTCATGAATACGGCTAGAATCCGAACTCTGTTGACCTTCCACAGCAAGAAAAGCTTTACCAATCGCAACTGAAATTTTCTCTGCATCAAATGCAGCAACATCTCCAGTGCGCTTAATCACCTGAATTTGACCGGGAGTCGAAGTAATTACGCTCATGCCAGCATAGCTCCATTGTCACTTTTGTTATGTTCATAGACCGTTTGAACCGAGCAAAAAACATGCCACGATATTTGAGGGATAAACACAAGACTTAGTAGTTAAAGTTTATTTTCAACACAAGATACGGGATTTTTCATAGCAGATCAATCTTGACTTTTTAGTAATTTTTTATCTGTATGATTTGATGGGAGATAGCATAGCAAAGCTGTTAAAAAACGCTTATAGATAACTTTGTGGATAACTCAAAAAACAAACACTTAAATAAATTTAAACTAAACAGAGAAATAATTTGTTTAATATTCATACATTGGAAATATGAATAGAATATGAAATTTAATAACAATAAATAAATCTTAAAAACACGTGAAAATTCAAAGGCTAATAAAATGCAACAAAATACGATGGTCATGTATCAGTTTGGTGAACGCCTACTTGTTTACAATGTAAACGTGTGTATATTGCAAATGATAAACGAATGTATCTGCAAGATTTTTAAGATGCATGAAACGAGATTTATAGGGGCAATGATATGAGCCAAGAAGAAAAGTTACCAAAGATTCTGATCGTTGAAGATGACGAGCGCTTAGCGCGATTAACTCAAGAATATTTAATTCGCAACGGCTTGGAAGTTGGTGTAGAAACTGATGGTAACCGTGCAATTCGTCGTATTATTAGTGAACAACCAGATCTAGTGGTCTTGGATGTCATGTTGCCGGGTGCCGATGGCTTAACAGTTTGCCGTGAAGTTCGTCCACATTACCATCAACCGATTCTGATGTTGACTGCACGTACAGAAGACATGGATCAGGTACTTGGTTTGGAAATGGGCGCAGATGATTATGTTGCTAAACCAGTTCAACCACGTGTTCTTTTAGCGCGTATCCGTGCACTATTACGTCGCACAGATAAAACTGTAGAAGATGAAGTTGCACAGCGTATCGAGTTCGATGACCTTGTAATTGATAATGGCGGTCGTTCTGTAACGCTAAATGGTGAACTTGTTGACTTCACTAGCGCAGAATATGACCTATTATGGTTGCTTGCATCAAATGCTGGTCGTATCTTATCGCGTGAAGATATCTTCGAACGTTTACGTGGTATCGAATACGATGGTCAGGACCGTTCAATCGACGTCCGTATTTCACGTATTCGTCCAAAAATTGGTGATGATCCTGAAAATCCAAAGCGTATTAAAACAGTACGTAGTAAAGGTTACTTGTTCGTTAAAGAAACCAATGGGTTATAAGATCTGAATAAACTTCCTATAAGGTTGGTCGAGTGTTTAAACACAGTATATTCCTGCGAATATATGCGGGACTGGTAATTCTTGTTGTTTTGGTTGCTGTCTTTGGTTATTTGCTTGTACAAATTATCAATTATCAACGGGCACAAGAATACCGAGAATCTTTAACTGATGGTATCTCTTATGTCATTAGTGAGGGAGTCGCTCGACAACCGGGGAAACAACAGAAAATAGACTGGGTTTCAGATGCATCAGATTTATTGGAACTTCCAATTTATTATACTGATGCAAGCAAGGTTGAGTTATCTCGTACCGAGAAAAAACGAATCGAAGCTCAAAAATCTGTTGTCCGTTATGATGCCAGTAATAGTATTGCGTATATCATTATTGGCTTACGTGATGATCCTCAGCACTTTTTATCTATAAAAGTCGACAAAATTACTGAGCGCCAAATGAAGGCTCTCCCTATTTTTGTACTTGATTATCTAATGTTTTATCCGGGGCAAGAACAAGAATATCTTGCCAAGATTCAAAAACATTTCTCTTACCCAATTAATATTTACAATATTCAAGATATTAATCTGGACTCCGAACAAATTGGTCGTTTACGCCAAGACCAAAGCGTCATGTTGTACAAAGACAGTGCGACAGTACGCGGAACAACTATTTCAATCGTCTCTCCAATTCCGAATCAGCCTACACGGGTTCTCGTGCTTGGACCAGTTCCGATGTTTAACTGGATGCCTTTGCAGCTTTCAGCAGGGATTACTTTATTTAGCTTATTTTTGCTGAGTCTAGGTGTCTATGGGTTGATCTTGCCGCTAGAGCGTAAAATTCGCCAAGTACGTTATGCATTAAACCGCATGAAGTCTGGTGATTTATCATTGCGTGTTCCTATTGAAGGAAGTGACGAAATGGCAAACTTAGCATCAAGTTATAACAACATGTCTGATCATATTCAGCGTTTAATCGAGGCTCAGCGTGAGTTAATGAGAGCCGTATCTCATGAGCTTAGAACACCTGTTGCCCGTATTCGTTTTGGTACAGAGATGTTGGCGGAAGAAGATGATTACAACCATCGTATGCATCAGGTCGATATGATTGATAAAGATATTGAAGCACTCAATACTTTAATTGATGAAATCATGACTTATGCAAAACTAGAGCAGGGTACACCTTCACTAGATTTTGATGAAATTACTTTATTTGATGTGTTAGATCAGGTTGCGGTCGAAACCGAAGCCTTAAAAACGCAAAAAGAAATTGAACTTGTTGCCCCTCCACTTTATGTAAAAGTAGATGCTGAGCGCCGTTATTTACATCGTGTTGTTCAAAACTTGGTAGGTAATGCGGTTCGTTATTGCGATAATAAAGTTCGGATTACCGGTGGTATCCACAGTGATGGCATGGCCTTTGTTTGTGTTGAAGATGATGGTGCAGGTATTCCTGAACAAGACCGTAAAAGAGTATTTGAAGCTTTTGCCCGTCTAGACGATAGCCGTACGCGTGCGTCGGGTGGTTATGGTTTAGGGTTGTCTATCGTAAGCCGTATTGCCTATTGGTTTGGCGGTGAAATTAAAGTGGATGAAAGCCCAACTTTGGGTGGCGCTCGTTTTATTATGACATGGCCAGCAAAACGCTTTAAACAGCCTCCTTTAAAAGCCAATAAAAAAGCACCTTCATAAGGTGCTTTTTTATTAATCTACTTATAGTTGGGTTGCATCTGGTTCCAAAATAGGTTTTCCGCTTCTTAAGCTGGTTAACGCATCGGAATTAAAATCGATCAGTAACGAATTGTTTTTTGCATCAATCTGGTATTTTTGAATAAGAGGTTGATCTCCGTTAAGCGTTTCTATTTTATATTCATCTGCAATATGCAAAATACCTTCTAGGTTTGTTGTCGTTGACGCAAAATCCTGTCTAAATATTTCATAGACATCCCTCAAGTCAAAAATTGCATTGTTGGCATCTGGATGTTTGTGAATATAGCTTTCTATATGTCGCACCAGTAATTGTGCAAACAAGTAGTAGTTTGGTTTATGCGTATATTCTAGAGTCATGCATTTTTCTCCTTATTATCTGTTATTAGCATACATGGCAAAACATAGGTTATTGTATAAAATTCATTACACTAGATGATGAAATGAAAATATTATAAAGAGATAAACACTCGATTACGTCCTTGGCGTTTTGCTTGATATAAAGCGTCATCTGCTTCTTTAAATAAACTTTCAATCGCTCGATGGGATGATGGTGAATATAAGCTTATCCCAATACTCACCTGTATAAAAATTGGTAATTTCCCATAAATATAAATCGGTTGCTGACTAATTTTAATTCGAATTTGTTCAGCCAGTTCAAATGCACTTTCCTTGGTAGTATCTGCAATAAAAATGGCAAACTCTTCACCTCCAAAGCGACCTAATAAATCATGAGGATGTAAAATATTCTGAATCGTGGTGACACAAGTTTGTAGCGCCCGATCACCGATTTGATGACCGTAGTTGTCGTTAACTTGCTTAAAGTGGTCGACATCAAGCATGAAAAAAGCTGAGGTCTTATTTTCTTTTTGTACTTTTTCTTGAAGTAATCTGACCGACTGTAAAAACTGGCGTCGAGTCAGACTTGAAGTTAGCTCATCATGTGCAATGGCATGTTGAAGCTTTTGAATTAACTCTGAATGCAAAACACTAATACTAGAAACCGTAAGTGGGGCAATCGTCATCATAATTAACCCAATTCGGATTGAGATCGTATTGCTGAAATATTCGTTTGGATAGAGCAAAAGGTAATGTCCAGAGACATGATAAATAATATAAGCACTGGTAAAGCTGGTAATGAGTGCAACAACAATAGGTTTGTAGCGAATAGCACACCAGATCAGTGCAGCAATCGGGTAGAGGAGTGAACCTGGGCCAGAGTCATAATAGCTAGCAGCAATCGAAATAAGCACAGCGCCAAAAGGTAAAAGGTCGGTTGGTTGTAGGCCACGATTTCTTGAAAAGTAATGCTTAACCTGACTATATTGAGGGATGTTCAATATGATAGGTAAAAGAAGCAAGGCATTTTGCAGTTCTGAAGTAAACCAGTAACCAAACTCATCCAACAAGCCACCAATCATAAATTTGGTATTAAACATAGGCACGAAAGTTGCTGCAAACAATGCACCTACTACGCTACCTATAGCGCATAATCCAAATAAAAAAAGGTAGGAATAACCGCGATAGGCCGCCTTAATATGTTGATTAAAAAACATATAGAGCGCAAACGTAGTAACAACATAAAGAAAGTTTGATGTTGTTAAAACAAGTGTGAGAGCAAATGGAGTGCCCTGAAATAAGTCAGCAATCACATATCCTATATAGGCACCTAAAAATGTGCTTGGTCGGCGTGTGATTGGGAAACGAATAAGCAACCCGAGCAAAACCGAATTGGCAGGCCAAAAGAATGCAAGAAAACTTAAAGGGCGAGATGCGATGCCAATGAAACAACATGTCGCAATAATGAAGCTAAATAGGAGAAAAAATTTTAAAAAGGAGAGAAATGAAAATTCACGAAGTGAGTATGGCATCAGCTGCCCTTAATGATAAATACTCTTATCCAAGAGTAATAAAATATTATGCATGATTA
Source organism: Acinetobacter sp. BEC1-S18-ESBL-01 (assembly GCF_014169935.1). Taxonomy (NCBI): domain Bacteria; kingdom Pseudomonadati; phylum Pseudomonadota; class Gammaproteobacteria; order Moraxellales; family Moraxellaceae; genus Acinetobacter; species Acinetobacter sp. BEC1-S18-ESBL-01. The sequence goes on along the minus strand of NZ_AP022302.1, from coordinate 3,119,127 downwards.
AACATTCATCATAATTCAGAGGAGAAGCTGAATACAATAAAAAAACAAACTAATATTATAAAAAAGTAAGTTATAAAAAGTTAATAAGAGCTTCAACTGTGTAAATATTCTAAAATTAAAAAATGAAAAAAATCATCATAAATAAAGAAACAATTAAATAAACCGATTATGTGCGGTGAAACCCCCCTTACAACACATAGATGAATAGTTTTGTCTAGAAAATCATCCGAAAGACTAAGACGCTTCAACTAGCATGGGAAATTAGAAATCAGGTACAATTGGCGGGATTAATTTTGTGTTTGGTGTATTTGAAGGCCAATACATACATTCTTTGTTAAATAATAGGCCTGCCAGGAGTTATCCCCGCATGAGTGCCATTACTCCATACGACTGGGCGATTATCGCCTTCGTGATCGGCGTTACATTTCTTTGCGTCTTTATGCTCACAGTTCCCTTACTCCTCGGGGGAAAATCGTGGGGACGTGCTAAGCAAGAGCAGTTTGAATCAGGTGTCGTGAGTGCTGGTGGCGCTCGCATTCGCCTGTCTGCAAAGTTCTATTTAGTTGCAATTTTCTTTGTTGTCTTCGACTTAGAGGCACTTTACCTCTATGCATGGTCTACTTCTGTGCGTGAAGTAGGGTGGTTGGGATATACCACTGTAGTGATCTTTGTCGTTGATTTATTGATTGCGCTTGTTTATGCCTTCTCTGTAGGTGCTTTAAGTTGGTCACCAGCAGATCGCCGTAAATCAGCAGGTAAGGCGGTTAAAATCGGTTCACCAACAATGAACATTGCTGAAATTACACGCTTTAATTCTATTGAAGAGCTCGTAACTGACCCTACAGGTCAGATTCCAGCTCAATCATCAGGTCGTGTTAAGTCAAAAACTACACCTGCATTGTCATCTGAAAAGGAGTAAGTCGGGATGAAATATACTCTGACCCGCGCGAATCCGGATGCTGATCAATACCCATTGCAAGAACGTCAAATTGTGACGGATCCGCTTGAAGAGGAAGTGAATAAAAACGTATTCATGACTCGTTTAGAGGATGTCTTGCATACAGCAGTAAACTGGGGACGTAAAAACTCTTTGTGGCCATTTAACTTTGGTACCTCATGTTGTTACGTCGAATATGCAACGACCTTAACCGGTGTGCATGACTTGTCACGTTTCGGTGCAGAGGTTATCCGTGCTTCACCTCGTCAGGCTGACTTGATGATTGTTGCAGGTACCTGTTTCGTAAAAATGGCACCAGTTATTCAGCGTCTGTATGAACAGATGTTAGAGCCTAAATGGGTCATCTCGATGGGTGCTTGTGCAAACTCTGGAGGTATGTACGACATCTATTCAGTAGTACAAGGTGTAGACAAAATTATTCCTGTTGACGTGTACGTCCCAGGTTGTCCGCCTCGTCCTGAAGCATTAATTCAAGCTTTAATGCTTTTACAAGACCAGATTCAATTAGAGCGACGCCCGCTTTCTGCCGTGATCGGTGATGATCTTCAGCCAGTATATAAGCCAAAGATGATGCCAGAACGTGACCGTAAGAATGCTGAGCGTATTGCCGTTAAAAACTTACGCTCTATGGATGAGATTAAATAATTTTTTGACGGTGTTTTGACATATCTAACTGATATGTTCATCGAGAAAATTGACAGAATTTGTATTAAATAGGAAGCCAAGCCAATGGCTGAAACTGACATTGCTATGCCAGAGTCAACAGCAGTTGATTCACGCCCAGCATTTGCAATCGTAGAAGAGCTCAAAACCAAATTTGGTGAGAACTTTTACGTGCAGGCGACTTTTGAAGAGTTTCCAACAGTCTGGGTCGAGCGCGCACGCGTGCAAGAAGTCCTTATGTTCCTGCGTAAAGTGGAACGTCCGTATGTAATGCTATTTGACTTATCTGCGATGGATGAACGTTTACGTGTTCATCGTGATGGTTTACCAGCATCTGACTTCACTGTGTTCTATCATTTATTATCGCTTGAGCGTAATAGTGACATTCGTATCAAGGTTGCCTTGAACGAAAATGATCTAAACATTCCGACAGCGACAAATATCTGGCCAAATGCCAACTGGTATGAACGTGAAGCTTACGATATGTTCGGTATCAATTTCGAAGGGCATCCAATGCTCCGTCGTATTTTGTTGCCAACCTATTGGGAAGGTCATCCGCTTCGTAAAGAATATTCAGCACGTGCGACAGAATATACGCCGTACATGCAAGACAAAGCGAAACAAGACTTTGAACAAGAACACTTACGTTTTGTACCTGAAGACTGGGGTCTTAAGCGTGGTAACGCTGATGAAGACTTCATGTTCTTGAACTTGGGTCCTAACCATCCATCTGCACATGGTGCGTTCCGTGTTGTATTGCAGTTAGATGGCGAAGAAGTGAAGGACTGTGTACCTGATATCGGTTATCACCACCGTGGTGTGGAAAAGATGGCTGAACGTCAAACATGGCATTCTTTCATTCCTTATACTGACCGTGTTGACTACTTAGGTGGTTGTGCTCAAAACATGCCGTATGTGATGGCTGTAGAGCAAATGGCAGGTATTAAAGTTCCTGAGCGTGCACAAGTGATTCGTGTCATGTTGAACGAGTTGTTCCGTATCAATAACCACTTGTTATTCTGTGGTACGGCAATTCAGGATGCCGGTGGTATGACACCAGTATTCTATATGTTCGCAGACCGTCAAAAAGTTTACGACATTGTTGAAGCAATCACGGGTTACCGTATGCATCCAGCATGGTTCCGTATTGGTGGTACAGCACACGATCTTCCAAACAACTGGCAAAAGCTTGTTAAAGAATTGCTAGAGTGGATGCCTAAACGCTTAAATGAATACTACACAGCGGCATTGAAAAACTCTGTGTTTATTGGACGTACGCGTAATGTTGCACAATACGATGCCAAATCTGCACTCGCATGGGGTGTAACTGGTACTGGTTTACGCGCAACAGGTATCGATTTTGACGTACGTAAATATCGCCCATACAGCGGCTATGAAAACTTCGATTTTGATGTGCCGGTTGAGTATGAAGGCGATGCATACGCACGTGTGATTGTTCACTTCCGTGAAATTACCGAGTCGCTAAAAATTATTCAACAGTGCTTGGATAACATGCCTTCTGGTCCATACAAAGCGGATCATCCATTGGCTGTTCCACCACCGAAAGATAAGACATTACAAGATATTGAAACCTTGATTACGCACTTCTTGAGCGTTTCATGGGGTCCTGTCATGCCAGCGGGCGAGTCATCATTTATGACTGAAGTGGTTAAAGGTGCAAGTACTTACTACTTGACTTCAGATAAAGCGACCATGAGTTATCGTACTCGTATTCGTACACCGACGTTTACTCACTTACAGCAAATGCCTTCAGTGATTAACGGAAGTTTAGTATCTGACTTAATCATTTATCTGGCGACCATTGACGTGGTTATGGCTGACGTGGATCGCTAAGAGGTAACACATAATGATGATTTTGACTGATAAAAAACCACGTGTGAATGTCGAAGGGATTTTGACTGCGGAAGAAATTCACGAAATCGAACATCACATTGGTCACTATCCATACCCTCGTGCAGCCTCTTTGGATGCATTGAAGTGTGTACAGCGCCGTAATGGTTGGGTAGATGACGCTCAGATGAATGCTATCGCACAGTTGTTGTCGATGAGCGTTGCTGATTTGGAAGGTGTTGCAACATTTTACAACCGTATCTATCGCCATCCGGTAGGTCGTCACGTAATTTTGCTTTGTGACTCAATTGCTTGCTTCTTGATGGGTGCAGAAACACTTGCTGAAGCATTCCAGCGTGAATTAGGAATTCAGTATGGTCAAACGACACCAGATGGTCGTTTTACGCTGCTTCCAATTTGCTGCCTAGGCAACTGCGATAAAGGCCCAACTTTAATGATTGATGAAGATACTCACGGTTTAGTCGAAGTGACATCAATTAAACAGTTATTGGAGAAGTATGTATGAATACTGAACCAAAACCAATTTATGGCGACGGTAATCCGGAAACTCATCCGCTCACTTGGCGTTTAAGCAAACAAGAAGCGGTACGTAGTGCTGATGATTACGAAGCACTTGAAGGCTATGCTGGCTTTAAAAAAGCATTAGGCATGAAACCTGCTGAAGTGTTAGACGTCATTAAAGCTGCAACTGTAAAAGGTCGTGGTGGTGCGGGTTTCCCAGCGGGTATTAAATGGTCATTGATGGCACCAAATGATGGTGGTCCACGTTACTTGATCTGTAATGCCGACGAAATGGAACCGGGTACCTTTAAAGACCGTTTGTTGATGGAAAAACTTCCACATCAGTTGATCGAAGGGATGTTAATTGCGGGTTATACCTTAGAAGCAACTCAAGGTTATATCTTTATCCGTGGTGAATACATCGAGGCTGCTCAATATCTAAATGAAGCATTAGAACAGATTCGTGCTAAAGGTTATTTAGGCGAAAATATCTTAGGTTCTGGCTGGAATTTTGATCTGCATGTACATACGGGTGCAGGGCGTTATATCTGTGGTGAAGAAACTGCATTGATTAACTCGCTTGAAGGCCGTCGTGCTAACCCACGTACTAAGCCACCGTTCCCGCAAGTTGCAGGAGCATGGGGTCGTCCGACGATTGTGAACAACGTTGAAACTTATAACAACTTGCCAGCAATCATGCTTCGTGGACCAGAGTGGTATATCGGCTTGTCAGCGGGTAAATCAAAAGATCCAGGCACTAAAATTTATGGTGCATCGGGTAAAGTTAAATTCCCAGGTCTTTGGGAATTGCCGTTTGGTACAACTGCACGTGAAGTAATTGAAGATCATGCAGGTGGTATGCGTGAGGGCTTAAAGCTCAAAGCATGGTTGCCAGGTGGTGCTTCAACTGACTTTTTACCAGCAGATACCATTGATTTACCAATGGATGCAGACACGATTATGAAAGCAGGTTCTCGTTTGGGAACATGTTTGTTAATGGTAGTAGACGAAACCCAATGTATGGTATCGCTCACTCGTAACTTAGAAGAGTTCTTTGCGCGTGAATCATGTGGTTTCTGTACACCATGTCGTGATGGTTTGCCATGGGCTGTTAAAGCGCTTAAAGCACTTGAAGCAGGCGAAGGTAAGAAAGAAGATATCGACCATTTACAAGAACTAACTCGTAAATTATGGATTGGTAAAACTTTCTGTGCCCACGCACCAGGTGCGATGGAGCCGCTTATGGGCGCACTCAAACATTTCCGTGGTGAGTTTGAAGCGAAAGTGACAAATCGTCCTGTCGTGCAAACCAGCAACGTAGAACAAGCTTAAGGAATTCGACTATGGCTACAATTCATGTCGATGGAAAATCGTATGAAGTCAACGGCTCGGAAAACTTGCTACAAGCATGTTTGAGTCTGGGCATCGACATCCCATATTTTTGTTGGCATCCATCCTTAGGTTCGGTTGGTTCTTGCCGTCAATGTGCTGTTACGCAATATGCGAATCCAGAAGATACGCGTGGTCGTTTAGTCATGTCTTGCATGACACCAGCATCTGACAATACCTATATCTCAATTGAAGACAAAGAAGCAACGGATTTCCGTGCATCTATTGTTGAATTTTTGATGACCAACCACCCACACGACTGTCCAGTTTGTGAAGAGGGTGGTCACTGTCATTTACAAGATATGACTGTAATGACGGGTCATGACCGTCGTCGCTATCGTTTTACAAAACGTACGCATTACAACCAAGAACTTGGCTCATTCATTGCGCATGAAATGAACCGCTGTATTGCTTGTTACCGTTGTGTTCGTTACTACAAAGACTATGCGGGCGGTACAGATTTTGGCGTATATGCGAATGCATCTCGTGTTTACTTTGGTCGTCCGGAATCAGGTACTTTAGAGTCTGAATTCTCTGGTAACTTGACTGAAGTATGTCCAACAGGTGTATTCACTGATAAGACTCATTCAGAGCGTTATAACCGTAAGTGGGACATGCAGTATGCACCAAGCGTGTGTCAAGGCTGTTCTTCAGGTTGTAACATTTCTCCGGGTGAACGTTATGGTGAAATTCGTCGCGTAGAAAACCGTTTTAATGGTTCGGTTAACCAGTACTTCCTTTGTGATAAAGGTCGTTTTGGCACAGGTTATGTAAACCGTGCAGACCGTCCACGTCAGCCTCAGTTCCGTAATGGTGAAACTGTTGCAACTGTTTCTGTCGATCAAGCTCTCGATCAAGCGATTGCTAAGCTTCAAGGCAAAAAAGTTTTGGGTATTGGTTCTCCTCGCGCAAGCTTGGAATCGAACTATGCATTACGTGAGCTTGTAGGTCAGGCAAATTATTCAACTGGTATTGCACAAAAAGAGCAAAAGCTTGTTGAACTTGCTGCATCTATCATGCAAACAGAGGGTATTTACAACCCGAATATGCGTGAAATTGAAAGCTATGATGCTGTTCTGATCTTAGGTGAAGACCTAACTCAAACTGCACCTCGCATGGCATTGTCTGTTCGCCAAGCTGCGAAAAACAAAGCGCGTGAAATGGCTGCAAAAACACGTACACCAGATTGGTTAGCTGAGCCTGTACAACGTATTGGCCAAGAAGCAAAATCTCCGGTTTACATTTTAGCTGCAACTCAAACTCGTCTTGCTGACGTTGCAACTGGTGAAGTGGTTGCTTCTCCAAATGACATCGCACGTTTAGGCTTTGCAGTTGCTGCGGCAGTGAATGGTGTAGTTGTAAGTGGTTTAGATGAAGATGCAAAAGCATTTGCTCAAACCATTGCTGACACTCTAAAAGCAGCAAACAAACCATTAATTATTGCGGGTACGAGTTTGCAAGACGCTTCTATTATGGAAGCTGCAGCACAGTTGACTCAGAACCTAGGTTCTAAAGCTGGTTTAAGTCTTGTAGTTCCTGAAGTGAACTCTATGGGCTTAGCATTGTTCGGTGGTTTAAGCCTTGAACAAGCATTTGCTCAAGATTACGACACACTTGTTATTGTTGAAAATGACTTGTTCCGTCGCTTACCAGCTGCACAAGTACAAGCTGCATTAGATAAAGCTGAAACAGTAATCGTGCTTGATCACAGTGAAACTGAAACTGTGAAACAGGCTGATATCGTTCTTTCAGCAGCAAGCTTTGCAGAGGGTGATGGTACTGTTGTAAGCCAAGAAGGCCGTGCACAGCGTTTCTATCAAGTTTACGATCCAAGTTACTACAAGCCTGAATACGCAATTAAAGAATCATGGCGTTGGTTACATGCCATTGAAACTGGCATTAAAGGTAAGGCTGTAGATTGGACATTGCTTGACGATGTAATTGAAAGCATCGTGAAAAATGTACCAGTACTTGAAGCTATCCAAGACGTTGCACCTGATGCAGGTTACCGTGTACATGGTTTGAAAATCGCGCGTGAACCACGTCGTTATTCAGGTCGTACAGCAATGCGTGCGCCGTTATCGGTTCATGAACCTAAACAGCCTACTGATCCAGATTCAGCATTAACATTCTCAATGGAAGGTTATGTTGGCCCGCAAAAAGCATCATCATTAGTACCATTTGCATGGGCTCCTGGTTGGAACTCTCCACAATCTTGGAACAAATACCAAGATGAAGTCGGTGGTCACTTAAAAGGTGGTGATTCTGGTGTTCGTTTATTCGATCGCTTGGCAAAACGTCCTGCACGTAGCTACGTTGCTCCAGTGCCAGTAGTTGCAAACCCTGAAAGTTTCCGCTTAGTACCAATGCATCATATTTTTGGTTCTGGCGAATTCACCATTAAAACACCTGCAATGGAAACTCGTATTCCTGAAGCTGTGTTTGCAGTGGGCGAACAAGATGCAACTCGTTTGAACCTTCAAGAAGGTCAACGCATTACAGTAAAAGCAGGCGAAACAACTGTAAGCTTGCCGGTACAAGTAATTGAATATTTACCTACAGGTTATATTGGTTACCCAGTTGGTTTAGCACCAATGGTGTCACTAGCTGAGCCTGTTTCAGTGGCTTTAGGAGTGTAATTCATGAATCAAGAAATTATACGTCAAACGCCACTTTGGGCTGAGAACTGGCCGATTGCCTATGCTGTCGTTCAAGCAGTTGTGATTTTGCTTGTTGTAGTTTTAGTTGCAGCGTTGATGTCTTTTATTGAGCGTCGTTTACTTGCTTGGTGGCAAGACCGTTATGGTCCAAACCGTGTTGGTCCTGGTGGTATGTTCCAGATCGTTGCCGACATGCTCAAAATCATGTTCAAAGAAGACTGGACACCAAAGTTTGCTGACAAACTTACATTCCGTTTAGCACCAGCTGTTGCAATGGCAACAGCGGTTCTTTCGTTCATGGTAATCCCGGTGAGTCCTTCACTGGGTGTTGCCGACATGAGTATCGGTTTGTTGTTCTTCATGGCAATGGCTGGTATTGCGGTCTATGCGGTTTTATTTGGTGGCTGGGCTTCAAATAACAAATACTCGTTGCTTGGTGGTTTACGTTCAGCAGCTCAAACTATTTCTTATGAAGTGTTCTTAGGTATTTCATTGATGGGTGTGGTTGCAATTGCAGGCTCATTTAACCTTCGTGAAATTGTTGAAGCACAACGTGATGTTTGGTTTGTCATTCCGCAATTCTTAGGTTTCTTGATTTTCGTAGTTGCTGGTGTTGCGGTAACTCACCGTCATCCATTTGACCAACCAGAAGCAGAACAAGAATTGGCAGAAGGTTACCATGTTGAATATGGCGGTATGAAATGGGGTATGTTCTTCGTTGCTGAATATGTCAACGTAGTACTAATCTCTGCATTGATCGTGACTTTATTCTTTGGTGGCTGGTTAGCGCCATTCAATTTAGAAATTCCATTTGTTCCACCAGTATTTTGGTTTGTGATTAAAACAGCATTCTTTGTAATGATGTTTGTATTGGCACGTGGTTCTTTAATGCGTCCACGTTATGACCAAGTCATGAACTTTGGTTGGAAAATTTGTTTGCCATTGGCGTTGGTCAACTTGTTAGTGACTGGTGCTGTGATTCTGATGAATCAGGCCTAGGACAGCAGGGAGTACAAAATGTATAAATTTCTAGCTGGATTCGGATCAATTGTACGTACGTTACTCATGGTGTTCAGCCATGCAACACGTAAACGTGACACGATTTTATATCCAGAAGTTCCGGCTGAACAGATTGTGCCGCCACGCTTTCGTGGTCGTATCGTATTAACGCGTGACCCTGATGGGGAAGAGCGTTGCGTAGCATGTAACCTATGTGCGGTTGCATGTCCGGTTGGCTGTATCTCACTACAAAAAGCAGAAACAGAAGATGGTCGTTGGTACCCGGAGTTTTTCCGTATCAACTTCTCACGTTGTATTTTCTGCGGTATGTGTGAAGAAGCTTGTCCAACAACTGCGATTCAGCTCACACCAGACTTCGAGTTAGGCGAATATGTACGTCAAGACCTTGTTTATGAGAAAGAAAACTTACTCATTTCAGGTCCGGGCAAATACCCAGATTACAACTTCTACCGTGTAACGGGTATGGCAATTAACGGTAAAGAGAAAGGTCAAGCACAAAAAGAAAGTGCACCAATCGATGTACGGAGTCTATTACCATGATGTGGCCGTTTTATTTGATGGCACTCGTGGCCATCGTTTCTACGGTTCGTGTAGTGACTAACACGAACCCTGTACACGCTCTACTTAGTCTAATTGTTTCATTGCTTGCTGTTGCTGGTATTTTCATGATCGTGGGGGCGCCTTTTGCAGGTGCTCTTGAAATCATTGTTTATGCCGGAGCAATTATGGTTCTGTTTGTCTTCGTGGTGATGATGCTTAACTTAGGTCAACACACCGTTGAACAAGAACGTAAATGGCTTTCTTCAGATGCTTGGGCATATCCAGCACTCATGAGTTTCTTACTCGGCTTGCTTTTAGTTTGGATGCTTGGTGGTGAATACACCACTATTTCAGCACCGCTTGGGGCACAAGTGATTGGACCAAAAGTAGTTGGTCAAGCACTCTTTACTCACTATTTATTATTGGTTGAAGTTGCCGCGATGTTATTGCTAGCAGCCCTTGTTGCAGCATACCACTTAGGTAAACGTGAACCAGGTGCAGAAGAGGAAAAAGAATAATGGGCCAGATTCCTTTAGAACATGGTTTGATTGTTGCAACCATCCTTTTTGCACTCGGTTTTTACGGTGTAATGGTGCGACGCAACCTATTATTTATGTTAATGAGCCTTGAAATCATGATGAATGCTGCAGCATTGGCATTTGTTCTTGCGGGTAGCGTATGGGCACAACCAGATGGGCAAGTGATGTTCATTCTGATTTTGACCCTTGCAGCAGCAGAGGCATGTATCGGTCTTGCGATTGTCCTTCAGTTCTATCATCGCTTCCATCATTTGGATGTGGATGCTGCTAGTGAGATGCGCGGATGAGTTATTTATATTTAACAGTATTATTTCCGCTAATCGGTTTTATTTTATTGGCGGCAGGACGAGACAAACTCTCTGAAAATGTTGCAGCAGTTATTGGTGTAGGTTCTGTAGGTTTATCTGCATTATTTGCACTCATTGCTGGAATGGCATTTACCACGAGTGGTCAGCAAGTTTTTGTTCAAAACTTGTGGACATGGTTCAATGTTGGTGGTTTTGCGCCGGGCATTAGCTTACATTTAGATGGCTTATCTTTACTCATGATGGGCATGATCACGGGTGTTGGTTTCTTAATCCACATCTTTGCATCATGGTACATGCGTGGTGAAGAGGGTTATGCGCGTTTCTTCTCTTATTTCAACCTGTTTGTTGCAAGCATGCTTGTGCTTGTATTGGGTGACAACTTGGCGTTGTTATTCTTAGGTTGGGAAGGTGTAGGTCTTTGCTCTTACTTGCTAATCGGTTTCTATTATGCAAACCCTGCAAATGGTTGGGCTGCGATCAAAGCGTTTACAGTGACCCGCGTTGGTGACGTATTCTTGCTTATTGCTTTATTCTTGCTTTACCAACAATTTGGTACGCTGAATACTCAGTACATCGTTGAACACGCAGCAGAAGTAATGACGAAGAGTTCGTCACTTACAATCTGGACTGCATTAATGTTGTTCTTGGGTGCTGCTGGTAAGTCTGCTCAAATTCCATTGCAAACATGGTTGGCAGATGCGATGGCAGGTCCAACACCTGTTTCTGCATTAATCCACGCTGCAACAATGGTAACGGCTGGTGTGTACTTATGCTGCCGTCTATTCAGCGTATTTGAACTTGCTCCTGAAGTGATGCAATTCATTTCGGTAACTGGCGCGGTAACGTTGTTAGTTGCAGGTTTTGCTGCACTTGTACAAACAGACATCAAACGTATCTTGGCTTACTCAACAATGAGTCAGCTTGGTTATATGTTTATGGCTGTAGGTGCGGAAGCTTATCAAGCTGGCTTGTTCCACATGTTGGCTCACGCATTCTTTAAGGCATTATTATTCTTGTCTTCTGGTGCGGTAATTCTGGCTTATCACCACGAGCAAAACATTTTCAAAATGGGTGGTTTGTTCAAACGTAACAAATTCCTGTTTGCTTGTTTCGCGATTGGTGGCGGTGCATTAGCAGCGATTCCATTCTTGACTATTGGCTTCTTCTCTAAAGATGCGATTCTTGGTGAAGTTTGGGTACAAGGTCAATCAGTTGCTTTATATCACACCTTATATTGGGTGGGTGTAGCAGGTGCATTCCTGACTTCAATCTATACATTCCGTTTAATCTGGGTTGTATTCTTTGGTCAAGAAAACACGCCTTACCATGAAATTAAAGGTGCAACTTACTGGGCTCCACTGGGTATTCTAGCTGTATTGTCTACTTTTGTTGGTGCGGTATTAAAAGCACCGGTAGCAGGTATTCTGAATACTGCAAAAATTCCTGAATTCCATGTCGCTGAACAATTTGTGGAAGGCATGCATGGGGCAGAGCACTTAGCAGTAGGTATTGCACTAGTTGGTCTAGTTGTTGGTATAGCATTATTTACATTTGCTTATGGTGCAGTGAAATCATTCGCTCAAACAAGTTTGGGTTCAGGTTTGGCACATATTTGCCGTACTGCTTTTGGTTTTGATGCATTGTATGACATCGTTTTTGTTAAACCTTATTTATTCTTCGCCAAAATCTTTGGCCGTGATCCGATTGACGGTTTGTGGTTAGTTCTTCCTGCACTCGTGAAAGGCGGAAACAGTTTTACAAGCTCACGTCAAACAGGTTCATTGCGTGAATACGCATCAAGCATGTCACTCGGTGTAGTGGTGTTATTGATGATCTTGATCGTTATTCAGGTAGTGGGGAAATAAAATGGAAAACAATTTAATTTTACCCGCGCTGATCCTTGTTCCGTTCATTGCCGGTTTTATTTGTTGGTTAGTCGATAAGCTCGACAAAACTTTGCCACGCTGGATTGCCTTAATTGGTATGCTCATTACTTTGGGCTTAGGTCTTGCACTTTGGCAAAGTGGAACTTATAGCTACGAGTTGGGTTCTAAAATCCCAACTTGGTCTGCTGAGTTCTATTTACCGTGGATTCAATCACTCGGTATTGGCATTCACTTAGCTGTGGATGGCTTATCTTTACTCATGGTGTTATTAACAGCGTTACTTGGTGTACTTGCTGTTGGTTGTTCATGGGGCGAGATTCAAAAGAACGTTGGTTTCTTCCACTTAAACCTATTATGGAGTTTAGGTGGCGTTATCGGTGTATTCTTAGCGATTGACTTGTTCTTGTTCTTCTTCTTCTGGGAGATGATGCTTGTACCAATCTACTTCTTGATTGCGTTATGGGGTCATAAAGGTTCAAACGGTCGTTCACGTGTTTACGCTGCTACTAAGTTCTTCCTTTACACGCAGATTGCCGGTCTAGTGATGTTAATCGGTATCCTAGGTCTTGTAGTTTATGGCTACATGATGACAGGCATGATCGGTTTTGATTACAACTATTTATTAGCTGTAGCTAACCATTTACCTGCAGGCTTAGCGTACGGTTTCATGATCTGTTTCTTCATCGGTTTTGCGGTGAAGTTACCAGTATTCCCATTACACGGTTGGTTGCCAGATGCGCATGCTCAAGCTCCTACAGCAGGTTCTGTAGACTTAGCAGGTATCTTGATTAAAACAGCTGCGTATGGCTTGCTTCGTTTTGTTATTCCATTCTTCCCGACAGCTTCTGCACAGTTTGCAGACATTGCGATTATTTTCGGTTTGATTGGTATTTTCTACGGCGCATGGTGTGCTTACCAGCAAACTGACATGAAACGTTTACTCGCGTATACGTCGATTTCACACATGGGCTTTATCATACTTGCAATCTATGCAGGTAATATTTTGACCTTCCAAGGTCTAATGATCATGATGTTGGCACACGGTTTGTCATCAGCTGCATTGTTCATTATGTCTGGTCAAATCTACGAACGTTTACATACACGTGATTTACGTTTAATGGGTGGTCTTCGTGGCCAGCTTCAGTACTTGCCATTTTTCTTGATGTTCTTCGTTGCTGCTCTTGTAGGTGTACCAGGTTTAGGTAACTTTATTGGTGAATTCCTGATTTTGATGGGTTCATTTAATAAATATCCTGTCTTCACGATTCTTGCTTCTATCAGCCTTGTATTTGCAGGTTTATATGGCTTGATCTTGATTCACCGTGCTTTATTTGGTGAACCAAATCCTGAACAAAAGCAACATTACACTAGTCCATTGAAAGACTTATCTGCTCGTGAAGTTGGTATTTTGATGATTTGTGCGATTGGTCTCGTTTGGCTTGGTATCTACCCACAAACATTCTTGGATGTATCTCATTCAAGCATGCAGTGGTTGGTCAATAGTTATGTGCCAGTACAAGAAGTCGTTGAAACTGTTCAGCAAACAGCTACTCAACTTGACCATGTGGAGATCCAATAATCATGAACTTCACAGTATCATTCTCTACGCTTATGCCTTTAGCTCCGGTGATGATTGTTGCTTTGACAACAGTCGTCGTCATGCTGTTAATTTCAATTAAGCGTAATCATAATTTAATCGCAACAACCTCTGTTGTCGGTTTAAACCTTGCTGCACTTTATATTTTATTTGCAGTATTTGGCGGTAAGTTTGTACCGGCAAATGTGATGGGCATGTTTATGGTTGATCCATTTACCATGTTCTATCAATTTATGATTTTGATTGCGGCATTGGCATGTTGTACTTTGTCTCATGCTTACATCGAAACTTATAAAGACAACCGCGAAGAGTTATATCTTTTGTTACTTGCTTCAGTAGCAGGTGCAATGTTGATGGTTGCAAGCTCTCACTATGCGTCGTTCTTCATTAGCCTTGAGTTAATGTCGATTCCTGTATATGGCTTACTTGCTTATACTTATCAACGTAGTAACTCACTTGAAGCGGGTATTAAGTACCTTGTACTTTCAGCGACAGCTTCTGCAATGTTGTTGATGGGTATGGCATATATCTATGCATATACAGGTTCGCTTTCATTCTATGATTCTGTACAAGCATTATTTGAAGCAATCAAACAGCCAATGGTGTTATTAGGTTTAGCACTTATTATCTTTGCTGTTGCATTTAAATTATCGCTTGCGCCATTCCATAAATGGACACCGGATGTATATGCAGGTGCACCAGCACCAATGGCAACTTTCTTAGCGACCGCTGCTAAAGTTGCAACAATTGGTTTGTTCGTGCGCTATATGCTTGCTTCAGGCGCAATGATGGTGAACTCGTTAGTAACTATTTTGACGATCATTGCTGTATTGTCGATTTTAGTTGGTAACTTACTTGCTGTTCGTCAAGTTAACTTAAAACGTATTCTTGGTTATTCATCTATTGCTCACTTTGGTTATTTGTTAATTGCTTTAATTAGCATGACTTATGCAAGCTTAGGTAGCGTAACTGTATATGTGGTGTCTTATGTATTAACTACTATCGGTGCCTTTGGTGCGGTAGCGTTAATGTCTAGCCCATATAACAACGTAGATGAAGCACAAAGCCTTGCAGACTACCGTGGTTTGTTCTGGCGTCGTCCAGTACTTACAGCAACTTTAACAGTCATGATGTTGTCTTTGGCTGGTATTCCATTAACTGCAGGCTTCATTGGTAAGTTCTTGGTGGTAATGGCTGCTGTAACAACTCAACACTGGTTCTTAGCTGCAATGATTATTGTGGGTAGTGGTATCGGTTTGTACTATTACTTACGTGTGATGGTTGTAATGTACATGACACCACCGGAAACTCCTCGTATTGATGCAGATGCTCATTGGGGACAAAAAGTGGGTGGTTTAATGGTATTGGCTGCTGCTGCCTTAGTTATTATTTTGGGTGTTTATCCAGATCCAATGATTAATTTGGCATTAAAAGCAGAAATTTTATCTCCATTACATTTCATGCTTTCACAACAGTAATTCTGGTGTACAAAAAAGCCTCCAAATCTGGAGGCTTTTTTTTATTGAGCGTTAAAAAAAGATTATAATAAATACGTTTTTATATTTTTAGGTAACATCTGTGGCCATTCAAGAAATTCGTCACCCACTTATTCGTCATAAATTAGGCTTGTTACGCCGTGCTGACATCAGTACTAAGAATTTCCGTGAGCTTGCTCAGGAAGTGACTATGTTGTTGACTTATGAAGCAACAAAAGATTTACCAGTTGTGGATTGTGAAATTGATGGATGGGCTGGAACTGTTACTACTCAGCGTATTGCTGGTAAAAAAATAACGATTGTACCGATTTTACGTGCTGGAATTGGTATGTTAGATGGTGTACTTAATCTAATTCCAAGCGCAAAAGTGAGTGTTTTAGGTCTTGAGCGTAATGAAGAAACTTTAGAAGTTCGCACGTATTATAAAAAACTAGTTCCAGATGTCGCTAACCGTCTTGCGATGATTATTGACCCAATGTTAGCAACGGGTAATTCGTTAGTTGCTGCTATTGATGTGTTAAAGGCGAGTGGTTGTAAAGATATTCGTGTTATGGTGTTAGTTGCCGCTCCAGAAGGTGTTGCTAAAGTTGAAGCAGCTCATCCAGATGTGCAAATTTATACAGCATCTATTGATAATGGCTTAAATGAACAAGGTTATATTGTTCCTGGCTTGGGCGATGCTGGCGATAAAATTTTTGGTAGTGTACAAAAAGATTAATTTTTTGAAATCGCATTAAAAAGAGACTTCATTAAACCGTATAATTTTAAAACGGAATCGTGAGTCTCTTTTTTATTTACCGCAACAACTGGATTGGAAAAGTAGGGGAAAGATCATGAAGCAAGAGTTTTATACTGGATGGGTAAAACAATATAACGCTGATAAAGGGTTTGGTTTTATTGAAACTAGTGAAGGAGATATTTTCTTTCATATTTCTGATTTCCCTGCATCAGAGGGCGAACCGAAAAGAAATGAAAAAGTAAGATTTCTTGCCGCAGATAATCAGGGCAAATTTAAAGCGATCAAAATTGAGCGTGTTGACCCGAATCCTGCGAAAACCAAGAAAAATAAAATTGCGGATCACAATAAAGCGATCACAAGCGAATTACTATCAAATTTTCGACGCTAATCAACGAAAAGATCAGGTTTTAAACCTGATCTTCACAGAATTGTAAGAATGCTTTGAGGCCTGGACCCTGATATTTTTGACGATGTACCAGCATATAAAGCGGACGGGTAAGCTGCCAGAATGGTGTATCTAAAATTACTAATTGTCCCTTTTCAATTAAAGGTTCAATGGCAAGTTTAGAAATACA
Organism: Acinetobacter sp. BEC1-S18-ESBL-01; assembly: GCF_014169935.1. Classification (NCBI taxonomy): domain Bacteria; kingdom Pseudomonadati; phylum Pseudomonadota; class Gammaproteobacteria; order Moraxellales; family Moraxellaceae; genus Acinetobacter; species Acinetobacter sp. BEC1-S18-ESBL-01. The sequence continues at coordinate 3,102,384 of NZ_AP022302.1, read as the reverse complement.
TGACATACCTAAACCACCAGCAACGATTTTTAAAATTGCTTCATTGTGACCTAGGGTTAAGCGAATATTCGCATCTGGCAGATCTTGCAATATCGCATTATCAAACACTTCACGAGTTCCTGAGCCTTCTTCACGTAAAATCCATTCGACTTGAAGAAAATCATGCGCTGTTAGAGGTCTATTTAAACGTGCTAACGGGTGATTTGGGGCGCAGCAAACTGCAAGCTCATCATCACGCCAATGAATACATTGGAGTTGAGGTAAGTGACATGAGCCTTCAATTAAAGCTAAATCAAGTTGGAATTGATTGACTGCTTCAATCATTTGGCGTGTATTGCCCACTTGTAATTGCAAATGCGCTTTAGGATGATGCTGTAAAAAGTTTGCCATTAAATCTGGCATGAGGTAATCACTAATCGTTAAAGTAGCCCCAATACGTAAATCAATACTTTGCAATTCACCTTTTGCAGCTTGCTCAAAAGCTTCACAGCGACCTAATATTTCTAATGCTTGAGGCAATAGAAAACGACCTAAATCATTAAGCTGTAATCGTTTACCTAAACGATCAAATAGAGGAGCACCAAGGCCATCCTCTAAATCGGCTAAAGCCATACTTGCTGCACTTTGCGTCAGTCTGACCGCATCACTCGCTTTGGTGACAGTTCCTTCTTGAGCGACTGCTACAAAAACAGCCAACTGGCGTAATGTCATGCGCATGTTTAAAAAGCCTTAACGTTTAAAAGTATTCATTATTTCGGCTGTCATGCTAACATGAGCGCACTATTTCATGCCACGTTGAAATCATGTCAATTGAAAAATTTAGCGTAGAAAAAGTTTTATCTGTACACCGCTGGACTCCAACTCTTTTCAGTTTCACCATGACTCGCCCTGCACATTTTAAATTTACTGCTGGGCAATTTGCACGTATTGGGCTAAAAGTTGGAGAAGAACTCGTTGTTCGTGCTTATTCGGTAGTCTCATCACCATTTGATGAAACGCTTGAGTTTTTTTCGATTGTGGTACCAGACGGTGCATTTACGTCAAATCTTCAACATTTAAAGGTAGGAGATGAGCTGTATTTAGAAAAAATACCTTATGGTTATTTGACTTTAGCTCGCTATCAACAACCTTTACCACATGATTTATGGTTATTGGCAACGGGTACAGGATTAGCTCCATTTTTATCGATGTTACAAGACTTCGATACATGGTCTAAATATCAAAAAATTAATTTGGTCTACAGTGTCCGTACCGCAGCTGAGTTAGCTTACGTTGATCGTATTCAAGAGATTGCTGAAACTTTTGGGGAAGGACATAACGGATTTAAATTTATTCCGATTATTACTCGAGATCCTTCTGCGCCATTGCATGATCGTTTGCCGATTCTGATTGAAAATGGTGAATTAGAAAAATCTGCTGGTATAGAGCTGAATCCTGCCACAAGCCACGTCATGCTTTGCGGAAATCCGCAAATGGTAGATGACACGAAAGAGGCTTTAAAGCGCCGTGGTTTGACGATGAATCGTCGAGGTGAGGGAAATATTGCGGTAGAAAATTACTGGTAATAAATTGCGGTGAAAACAACTTTATAATTAATTTTATGGATATGTTTATTAGTGGACAAACATATCCATAAATTCGCGAATTTCTGAAATTGCGCTGTCTACATCGGTTGAAAGCCAAGTTGGCTCAAAAAGACCTGCATAATGTTCCAAACGATCTTGTGGAACGACTAAGCGAACAGGACAGTCTTCTTCTAGTAAGCGCCAAGGTAAAATCGGAACATCATTGTCTAGAAAAATATTGATATTACGAATATCAACAATCATGGCATTAATACAGTCAGGAAATGGCATGACGGAAAATTCTTCAGTACGACGACGAAAATACTCTAAATCACCCCATTTGAGTTCATAACTTGGTTTATTAAATTCAATAATACCAATGAGATGTTCGTCTCTCGTCTGATGTATATAACATTGATGTGTGACGTCAGTGTCGAGATCAAGTGTTACGTTTTGCTGACGATACATCATAAAATAGAGCAGCTTTAAAACAAGGGGGCTTATTATAGCCTATTTTATAAAAAGTAAGCGCTAAAACATATTGTATTACAAATAGAACCTTAAAGAAGCTCGAGCATAACTTGTCATTATTTTTTAATGGCTAAATATTTTTGCCTAAATTTTATACTGTTTTTATTATTTTAATAGTAGAGTTTTGCAAACACAGACACCTTAGCATAATGCTTTTTCACACAATGCAACAAACCAAATTGCTATGATGATTATAAAGTTAATGATAAAAGAAGAGGGGAAAGAAGATGCATGATTTTTCAAAACCACCTCATGTGACGAGTCCTGAAGAAACTGCGAAAAAAAGAAGATTGCCAGTTTACATTTTAATTATTGTTGGGCTTTTTCTTATTGCACTTATCGTCTACATGGTTGCTGATCACAGCAAAACACCTAAAGAAGAAGCCGCTTTTCAACATGAGGCCACACCGCATGTCATTAAGAGTACTTCAGATTTGAATCTCTATAAAGGGTAATAAGCCAACCAGTATATCTTGATAGAAAGCCTTTGGGATGTGACCTAAAGGCTTTTTTTGCAACCTTTTGCATCAATTTGTTGTATTTATGCAGAAGTGTGTTGATTAGAAAATACTCAAAACATAAGGTGAGATAGACCGCATTTATCGTCATTTTTAACAACGAATGGTGTTTTTCATAATTGATGGCACTGAAAAGAACATAACAATTGAGGACATAACAATATGAATGAATTTTTTAATGGGCCTCGCGGCGCTCAGTTTGATGCGATGTATTACTGGGATCAGTTTCATCCTATTTTAGCTGCAATCGTCATCTTACTGGTGGGCTGGATAATCGCTTTATTAGTTGCGGCAGGTGTAAAAAAACTTCTGCAAAAAGTAAATACCAATGCAAAATTATCTTCAGCAACTGGGCGTGCTCCAAACATAGAAGGTCTTATTTCAAAAGTAGTATTCTGGTTTATTCTAATCTTAGCTGTTGTCGCAGCTCTCAATGTACTTAACATTAGTGGAGTAAGTGGCCCGTTCAGCAATATGGTGAATCAGGTACTCGTCTATATTCCAAATATTATTGCTGCTGTTGTGGTGGGTTTTATTGGTTGGATCGTTGCTCGACTGGTGCGAGCGGGGGTGACCAATGTTTTATCCCGAACTCAACTTGATGATAAATTAAGCAGTGAAGTGGGTGTAGGTGGAATTAGCCAGAATATTGGTGAAATTCTTTACTGGCTTGTATTGTTACTTTTCCTTCCGATTGTTCTTTCAATATTAGGATTAACAGGCTTACTGATTCCAGTTCAAAATATGGTAAATGATGCAGTAGCATTCTTACCAAATATCTTTATTGCTGGTGTTATCGTTTTTGTTGGTTATATCTTGGCAAAAATTGTACGCGGTATTGTTGAAGGTTTAGTAAATAGCTTAGGTGTTCAGGCTCAAGCTGAAAAAATTGGTCTTTTCAAAAGCTCTAACGTAGGCAAATTCTTAGGGTCATTTGTTTTCGCAATCATCATTATTACAACATTGATTGTAGCGTTTGAAGCTTTAGGCATTGAGACAATTTCTCAGCCAGCAACAGCAATGCTTAATGAAATCTTGCAGGCGATTCCAAACATTATTGCTGCTGGTTTAATTTTACTAGTTGCTTATATTGTTTCTCGTTTTGTTGGCCGCTTAGTAGCCGAATTAATTGCAGGTACTGGTGTTGATGAAATTCCTGCAAAGTTAGATGTACAACGCTTTTTAGGTCAAACTAAAGTTTCTAATGCAGTTGGCTGGTTAATTGTATTCTTTACTATGCTATTTGCAGTTTCTGAAGCTGCGGATCGTCTTGGTTTCGATCAAATTAGTGGTCTAATTGCAATGTTTATCCATTTCGGTGCAAACATTCTATTGGGCGCTGTAATCTTGGTTATTGGTTTCTGGCTTGCCAATGTTGTGGCGAACGTGGTTCAACGCGGCGAATATAATAGCTCGCGTTGGTTAGGTAGTTTAGTTCGTGTGTTAATTATTGGTCTTGTACTTGCGCTTGGTTTAAGAGCGATGGGTATTGCAGATTCAATCGTTAATCTTGCATTTGGTTTGACTCTAGGCGCAGTTGCAGTTGCTTTCGCTCTTGCATTTGGTTTAGGTGGTCGCCAACCAGCAGAAAGACTGTTGAGTGATTTGTTAGATAAAGCTAAAAAAGAAGCGAATGAACCGAATCCGCTTTATCAACCACCGTCTACTACCACAACGAGCAGCCCATCTGCTGGTAGCTCATCTGCAACTACGAGTTCGTCAACATCTACAGTTGCACCAACGACTACAACCTCACCATCAACTGTTTCATCTGATGCAAAACCAGCTGATTCTGCACAAGTAAATCCAGCAGAACCACCAGTAAATAAACCGTTTGGATCTACTGGAGAAAATGACGAAATTTAGTAAGTAAAACTAATTTTCAGATAAACCGTACAAAAAATCTTTGATTTTTGTGATAAGTTCGACCACTCTATATTGAGTGGTCGTTCTTTTTAGACGTTATAAAAACAAATAAGTGAGGAAAATACGATGAAGAAACCAGGTCGTTTTTTAGCACCGATTGTCATTGCGGGAATTACGGTAGGTTTTTTAGCAAGTGCTTATAAATTTGTGTTTAATAAATCTAATTCATCAAAACAGGCAACAACTCATACACGTAATTCTGAAAAATCATCAAATGATTCGAAAGCCTCAAATTAGCTTATTGATCATTTAAACGTATTGTGCTGCTGCATAAGCAGAAGACCAAGCCCATTGGAAGTTATAACCTCCTAAATGGCCAGTCACATCAAGTACTTCCCCAATAAAAAACAGTCCTTTCTGCTTTTTACTTTCCATGGTTTTGGAAGATACTTCACTTGTATCAACTCCACCTAAAGTAACTTCGGCAGTACGATAGCCTTCTGTGCCTGATGGTTTGACGGTAAAACCATGTAGTTGCTCGGCAATATGATCTAGCTGTGCATCACTGATATTACCAATTGCTGTCTCGCTCTGCTCTGGCCAGATGAGTTGTTGTAACTCTTGTACAATACTTTTTGCCGTAAATTCATTCAGAAGAGTACGCAATAAAACTTTAGGTTGGGCTTTCTTTTTGTCTTTTAAATAATTTGCTAAATCTTGGCTCGGGAAAAAGTCAATTTTAAAACTTTCACCAGTATTCCAATAGTTTGAAAGCTGTAAAGAACTTGGACCACTCAAACCACGATGCGTAAACAATAATGCTTCAGTAAAGCTATTCTTCGAGTTACTTAGAGTCACATCTAAAGCATTACCACTTAGGCGTGTAGTGACTTCTTTAATATGATCTGAAAAAGTAAATGGGACTAAACCTGCGCGAGTTGGGAAAACCGTATGTCCAAATTTTTGTGCCAGTTCATAGCCAAATCCAGAACCACCCAAAGTTGGAATGGATAAACCACCTGTAGCAACCACTAATGACTCACAGCTAAATCGGCCTTGGTTTGTGTGTACAGTAAAACCGCCTTTTTCTAATGGGTCAATCTGTACAGCTTCACATTGAGTTTGGATATCAACATTATTGGTTTTATTACATTCACTCACCAGCATCTCTAAAATTTCTTTAGCACCGTTTAGCGTGAATAATTGCCCGTGTTTTCGTTCTTCATAAGCAATTTTATAATCACCTACCAAACCGATAAAGTCCCAGTTGCTATAGCGTGATAGGGCAGAAATAACGAAGTGTGGATTATGAGAAATATAGTTGTCAGGCTCTACATAAAGGTTGGTAAAGTTACACTTACCACCGCCTGACATTAAAATCTTTTTACCAATTTTATTGGCTTTTTCTAAAATTAAAACCGAGCGCCCTCGTTTAGCAGCATGGGCAGCCAACATGAGTCCAGAAGCACCTGCACCTAAGACAATGACATCGACATGACTGTTAGACATAAGAGATTCTCGATTAATCGTGAAAATTTAAAAGGGGCATATACTATCATGCCGAGCCTTAGTCATGCTAAAGACATTTAATGCTATGCGGAGTAATGTGCACTAAAAGCTAATAAGTTATTGATGTGATTTATTTCTTATATCTGCCTGTAAACCACCAGAATGAATTGCCAGAATGCGAGTACCTTCAGAAAAGTAATTATTCTTTATAAGATCAAACAGACCGAACATCATCTTTCCCGTATAGATCGGTTCAAGTGGTACAGCATGTTGTTCTTCGAAACTTTCTATAAATGCCAATAACTCGGGTGAAGTTTTTGCATACCCGCCACAGCAGTATGCATCTGTCAGCGACCAATTTTGTTTTTGGGTCCACTGCTGAACTTCTTGTTGTAAAAAATCACCTTTTAAAGCCGAAAATCCTAAGACTTTTTGATCGGCTGAACTTGTTTCAATAAGACCCGAAACCGTTCCGCCAGTTCCTACTGCACAGCAAATCACGTCATATTGATTTAAATCACTTTGGCTGAGAATTTCCTGACAACCTTGAACAGCCAATTCATTGGTGCCGCCTTCAGGAATAATGAAAATTTCAGGAAATTGATGACGTAATTGTTGAAGATAGTTTGCATCATCTCGTAAGCGATATTCATTGCGTGAGACAAAATGTAGATGCATTCCTAAACTTTGAGCTTTTGCTAAGGTTGGATTCAGAGGTTTGTCAGCTAACTCTTCACCACGAATAATTCCAATACTTCTTAAGCCAAAAAGATGAGCGGCATAGGCAGTCGCGGCAATATGGTTGGAATAAGCGCCACCAAAAGTCAAAATGCTCGATAAACCTTGTTGTTTTGCGACAAGCAGATTGTATTTTAGTTTGAAAAATTTATTGCCCGAAATTTGAGGATGAACTAAATCTAATCGCTTAATGTCGAGATGAACTAAAGAGGAGAGTTCAATATGCTGATAGGAAACAGGTTGGGCAATGTGATCAAACATTAGAAATTGAGAAAAATAATGATTGATCACATTGTAGCTTTTTAAATAGAGCTTTAAAAAGCTGTTTACGAATTTGTATCGACAGAAGTAATTACTGACATGCCAGGGCGTAAGTGTTCCATTCCTTCTTGATTTGGATCAATGGTAATGCGTACGGCAATTCTTTGAACCACTTTGGTAAAGTTTCCTGTTGCATTGTCAGGCTTTAATACACTGAACTCGGAACCCGCAGCAGGCGAGATCTGTTCAATATGTCCTGTAAATTTTTTGTGTTTCATCGCATCGACTGTGAACCATGCTTTTTGCCCAATTCGCATATTGGCAATTTGGGTTTCTTTAAAGTTGGCAATCACCCAAGTTTGCTGTGGGATGAGGTAGAGTAATTGTGATCCTGCTGCTACATATTGCCCAACACGAGGGTTCACCTCACCAAGTTGACCATCCATTGGAGCAACAATAACGCTATAGTCTTTAGTAGTTTGTGCTTGATCTAGTTGTGCTTTAGCACTGGAAACTTGTGCTTCTAATCCAGCTTCTGCCACTTGCGCTGTTTTAAGTGCTTCTTTGGCAACTAAAACATTGGCCTCTGCCTGCTTCAGTGCTGCAAGGTTATTTTCAGCATCTGCTGCGGCTTTATCCTGCTCAGATTTAGAGGCTGCTCCACTATTTCCTAACTGTTGATATCGTCTAAGCTGTGCTAAAGAAAGCTCATATTGAGCCCTAACTTGTTCAACTTTAGCCTGTGCAGCCACAATATCAGCTTGTTTTTGAGCAATAGACTGTGTCTGGTTGGCTAAAGTATTTTTAGCTTGTTCAACTCCAGAAGCCGCTTGTGTTACTTTTTGGTCGTAGGTGGTTGCATCAATATGCATTAATACTTGACCCTTTTTAACGTGGTCAAAGTCCTTAACTAATACATCTTTAACATAGCCATTAATTTGCGATGATAAAATCGTTGTTTTACCTTTAATATAACTATTGTCAGTTTGCTGAACGCTCGTTGCGAAAGGTCCGATTCTCCATGCCCACAAAATCACTAAAATACCGACAATGAGCACAACTAGCATCCATAATAAAGTTGAGCGTTTTGTTGGAATTAATTTGCTCGCAGGTGCCGGTTCATTAGACGAAGCGGGAGCTGCTTGAGGTGGAGCTTGTTCCGGTTTTTTTTGATCATCTGACATATATCAATCTCAATTTCTATTTCATCAATAAAGAAGCCATTAAGGACGGCTAATTCCTCTGCGTTGTAGATATTTACTACGTGCAATATTAAATCCACCCCACAAGAGTAGGGCGATAGCAAAAATACCGTTCAATGCAATAACGTCATTGTAGGCACGCACTTGCGCTTCACGAGTGACTACTTGATTAAGTGAGCGCATGGATTGGGCTGTTTGTAATGCTGGGTCAGTAGTCGTAACTGATGCGCTGCGTTGATATGTAGAGAGCCTTTGAGCAACTAGAGGGTCTGCTTGTTCTAAATCTTTAATAATCTCGACTTGATAGTTCTGCGTGCGGTGTTGTTGATAGGTCGAGAAGAAAGAAGATCCAACAAGACCACCAAATGTTTGAGTTGCAGAGAACAGCACAATAAAAGTCACCACATACGAAGGACCTTTAGCCAAAGTTTGCGCAAAGCCAATCAGGAGCAATGGCCCAATAAATAAACCACCTGCAAAGCCTACTAAGAACTGACTTGCAAAGAAGTTCACAGGTCGGACATCACTGGTTAAGTGATAATCTAATCCACACGCGACTAAAATTAAAAATTCTGCAAAAAGTAAGTGGAAGATAATCCGTTCGCGTGAAAAAGTCAGTGCACTAAAAAGTGTTCCGCTTAAAATCCCTATCAATATGACCACATAGAGTGGAACAAATTGGTCAGGACCCATTCCCATGGTTTTTAAGAAATTAACAGCTGCGTAGCTTTGTTCAGACATTAAAAGTCGAATGGCAAAGGCACCAAAAATGAAGCGTAGGGTCGAAGCGGCACCTAACCAGCGTGTCATAATTAATGGATTGGCACGATAGTGCTCATAGAGCAAACCAAGAACAACTAAGCTGAAACCTGCAATTAAGACGTAAGCAAGCCATTCACTGTTAAACCACCATAAAATTGGACCTTGCGTGAGCACAATACACAAGCAGGCAAAACCTGGAGCCAATAAAGCAAATGTAAAGAAATCCTGCTTCTCAAAAACATAAATTCTTAAGCTACGTGGTAACTTCAATGAAACGACCATGGCTAAACAACAAAGTGCTAAGCCGAGCTCAAAGGTATATAGAACAGACCAACTATCTGTATTTACAAGAAATGGAGAAATAATCCAAGCTAATGGCACGCCAAGTTGCTGAAAACCAAAGGCAATATATATACCTTTTGCCATGTCTGCTTTTTTAAAAGCTTGCATGGTGTAATACATACCTAAAGAGCTTAATGGCGCACCAGCTAAACCTGCCACAACTCGAGCGAATAGTGCCATTTCATAGGTATGCACAAAAATATGTAATACCAAAACCGCAATAAAAATCACGAGTCCTATTTCTGAAAACACTCTCAAACCATACTGTTGCCGGGCTTTAAATAAAATCAGGTTTGAACTGACATTTGCCATGACATAAGCAGCAGGCAACCAAGCCGCTTCGGAAGGAGTTAGTCCATACTCACCTTGGATTAAAGGTAAATTTGCCGTAATAAAACCATTACTTAAGCTTGCCGAAAGGGCGATAAATAAACCAATAAAAAAGTAAATAAACCGCTTAGGTACAGAGTGTGCAATAGCTGCTGGTGAACCAGGTAAAGTCGGTTGCTCTTCTGGGGTCCAGTCGGGTGGTGTTTCTAAGTAACGAGGCGTTTTACTCATTCTATCCCTCGAATTTTTTGTATTTGAATACCATGAAATAGTAATTCAATTGCTCGTTTTGCTAAGCGAGTCTGTTCTTCTGGCTCATGTCCTTGAAATGAAGAACCCAACATTGCTGTGACCATTGCATAGTCATCGGCGGTCAGATCAGCTCGGCACAATTTTTGTTCTATCGCATTTTCAATCAGTGGGTTAAGTGCATTATTTCGACGTTCATAAATTTTTAACATAATTGGATCTTGTCGATCAATCACTCTCCAAAAATCTTGCAAAATTGCGAGTTTGGGAAGTTGCCCAATATGTCCTTCAATTAAACGAAATAAACCATCTTCGAATTGTTGAAAATGAGCTGCTTTTTGCTCTAGCTGTGTAATCGCGCGTTCTAAAAGTGCACTAATTAAAGCTTTTCGATCACAAAAATTACGGTAGAACGTCGCTCTGCCTACACCAGCGTGGTCAATCACAACTTGTAAGGGAACATTAATACCATGAATACGAAAACATTCTTCGGCTGCATTGAGTAATTCATCCCGATTATGGGCAGCAATTTTTTGACGTTTACTCATGTCATCGGTTTGGGGAGTTCGAAAGGTTATATATTTAACGGACATTTTTGTCCGTTGTGAAGATTTAAATTGTAAAAACATGAAAATTCAATTTTCATCATTTATATCTTCGCCATTTTTATATGTGTCATAAAAAGCTGTTAGAATACCGCGCAATTGCATGATGCTAGGTCAATACAATGTTTGAGTCCCTTATTCCTCTTTTTTCAATTGCGATGGCATTGATGCTTGGAGCAATAAGTCCTGGGCCAAGCTTTATTTATGTTGCACAAAATTCAATTTCTAAATCACGTAAACATGGGTTGTTTACCGCTTTAGGGACGGGGACAGGTGCAGCGCTTTTTGGTCTATTAGCAGTTATGGGATTGCAAGCAGTTTTATTGGCGGTGCCTTCTGCTTATTTAATTTTAAAAATTGGTGGTGGGCTTTATTTGCTTTGGCTGGCTTTTAAAATTATTAAACATGCTAAAGAACCAATTGCGATGGAAAACGATGGTAAATCGAAAATGACCTATAAACAGGCATATCGATATGGCTTAATTACCCAGTTAAGTAATCCAAAAATTGCAGTCGTACTAGTAAGTGTGTTTACTGCTTTGTTGCCAAAAGAAATTCCGAATTATTACTATGTCGCATTACCAGTGATTTGTTTTATGATTGATGCGGGTTGGTACTCATGTGTGGCAATGCTGCTCTCTTCAGAGAAGCCTAGAACAATGTACTTAAAAGCAAAAACTGCCGTTGACCGAGTAGCTGGAAGTATTGTGAGTGTATTAGGCTTAAAGTTAATTTTCTTCAAATGATAAGTCTTTAATTAAAATATCTAAAAAATCCAAAGCCAGCTATTTATAGTCTGGCTTTATTTTTGCGTAAAATATATACAAATTGAAATATCTTTTTTAGTACTTAAACACTTTAAAAGTGGTAACTTAATAAATAAAACAAAAAGAAATGAGGATCACGTTATGAAAAAACTAATGGTGAGCATTTCTGTAGTTTTTCTCATCTTAACTACAGGATGTGAGATGAGAACAATGAGCAAGCAACAGCCAGCAAATGAGCGGACCATGAGTATTGTGGGTACTCCAGTTCATGAAAAGGATTATAAAATTTCCGATATACAAGTGAATAATCATGAGCAATCTAACTATTAAGTTACTTGCTGGATGTGCAACTTACTGTGTTTTGAATATGGTAAGTGCATGTGAGCCTGCTTCTTTAGATTGGGAGCTTTTTCAGGAAAAATATGATTTAAATCATGATGACATGTATAGCCTAAAAGAATTTCAACGGGTTGAAGACTTTTATCCCTATAACTGGCCTACGGATAAACGTTTTCAAGGTGAAAACAAACAGACAGAGCTATTTCATTATTTAGATGAAAATAAGAATGGCTATTTAACAAATGAAGAGTTGGGAAATATACACGTTTTATTTAATAACCCTTGCGAAGGGTGGCCGTGGTCCTAATTTAGTAAGCCTCGTTTAAACCTATTCAAAGTCCTTAAAAATAAAAAAGCTCCCAATTTAGGGAGCTTTTTTTGAAAGCAGATTAAGAAACTTTATCGCCAGGTTTCGCACCGCTGTCTGGAGAAATAATGAAAATACCTTTACCATTTCCAGCAGCAAGTACCATGCCGTTTGAAATACCAAAACGCATTTTGCGTGGTGCAAGGTTAGCAACCATAACAACCAATTTACCTTTTAGGTCTTCTGGTGCGTATTGGCTACGAATGCCACTAAATACATTGCGTGGTTCAGCTTCACCAACGTCTAAAGTAAGTTGTAGTAGTTTATCTGAACCCTCAACTGTACCTGCTTCAATGACCTGAGCAACACGTAAGTCAACTTTTAAGAAATCTTCAATACCGATAATTTCAGCTTCACCCACTGCTGGAGCAGGCATTGCTTTTTTCTCAGCTGCTTTGTCTTTTTTCGCTACCGCTTTTATTGCTTCTGGAGCAGGAGCACCTAAAGACTCTTTAGAAGCATCAACCATAGCTGCAACAGCTTTTGGATCAACACGCTGCATAAGCGGTTGGAACTGCGCAATCTCATGGCTTACAAGAATTTGTTTGCGTGACTCGAAATCGAAGCTTTCAAGTTTTAAGAAATCTTGAACTTGTTGAGCTAAAGTTGGCAGAACTGGAGCTAAGTACACTGCGAGTTGACGGAATAAGTTGATACCCACAGAGCAGACGTCAAGAACTTGTTGCTCTTGACCTTCTTGTTTAGCAAGTGCCCAAGGCTTTTTCTCATCAATATATTGGTTTGCACGGTCAGCTAGCGCCATAATTTCACGGATCGCCGTAGAGAATTCACGTGCTTCATATGCAGCAGCGATTGAATCGCCAGCATCAATAAAACTTTGTACTAAATCAGTTTCTGCACATTGAGCAGATAACGTATTGTTAAAGCTGCTGTTGATGAATTTCGCACAACGGCTAGCAATATTAACGACTTTACCGACTAAGTCTGAATTTACTTTTTGAACAAAGTCATCAAGATTTAAGTCAGAGTCTTCAACTTTATCTGAAAGCTTAGATGCAAAGTAATAACGTAAATATTCTGGGTTTAAATGCTGTAAGTAAGTCTCAGCCTTAATGAAAGTACCACGTGACTTAGACATTTTTTGTCCATTTACAGTCAAGAAACCGTTTACAAACAAGCCTGTTGGAGTGCGATAGTTCGCACCTTCAAGCATTGCAGGCCAGAATAAAGCATGGAAATAAACAATGTCTTTCCCAATAAAATGATAAACATCGTTTTGGCTGTCTTTTTTCCAGAAATCATCAAAGTTTAAATCTGGGCGTTTAGTTTTGATGTAGTTTTCAAAACTAGACATATAACCAATTGGGGCATCTACCCATACGTAGAAATATTTATTTGGTGCGTCTGGAATTTCAAAGCCAAAATATGGTGCATCACGAGAAATATCCCAGTCTGCTAAACCAGCTTCAAACCATTCATCTAACTTGTTCGCAATTGAAAGAGGTAAACGACCTTCATCACGCGTCCATTTTTGTAAATATTCAGAGAAGTTTGGAAGCTTGAAGAAATAGTGATCTGATGATTTTTCAACTGGTGTTGCACCACTTAAAGTCGAACGCGGGTTAAGTAGCTCAGTTGCATTGTAAGTTGTACCGCACACTTCACATGAGTCGCCGTATTGATCTTCTGACTTACATTTTGGGCATGTACCCTTAATGAAACGGTCAGATAAGAACATCCCTTTTTCTGGGTCAAATAATTGAGTTACAGGACGGACTGCAATATTTCCAGCTTCACGGTTTTTAATATAGATATCTGTTGAACGTGCTTTGTTTGCATCGCTATGCGTTGAATCGTAATGATCGAAATGTACACCAAAACCGTCAAAATCACGGATGTGTTCTTTTTGAACATTCGCAATTTGCTCTTCTGGGCTAATACCATTTGCTTCGGCACGTAGCATAATTGCTGTACCGTGAGCATCATCCGCACATACATAAGTCACATCATGACCCATTGCTCGCATGGCACGAACCCAGATATCTGCCTGGATGTAACCGAGTAAATGACCCATATGAATTGGACCATTAGCATAAGGGAGGGCATTAGTGACTAAAATTTTACGCACGGATTTCATTCTCTCATTCGTATTTATAAGGTGGAAGATTTTAACTGATGCACGGAGATAAGCAAAGATTAATAATCTCCAGCTTGGCATAAGCGATTTCTATTAAAATGGATTTTGGCCAGGCATGGTTTCTCTTTAGAACAGATAAACAAATCAAAAAATATTTGAATCTTCCTGTATTGTCTTTGTTTCAAATTGCAGTTACGGTCAGAAAATAAGCCATAACGATGTATAACTAATAACTTATTCAGGTAATTTTTTAATTAACTATGAGGATAACAACGATGACTACAGAAAATAAATTAGATGAATTAAAGGCAAAAGCGGCTGATGCAAAAGTACAAGGTGAAAAAGCTTTGGACGATTTAAAGGAAAATGTAAAAGAGAAGCAAGCTGCTGGTAAAGAAGCAGTTGAAGATAAGGTAGACCAATTAAAGGCAAAAGCGGCTGATGCGAAAGTACAAGGCGAAAAAGCTTTGGACGATTTAAAGGAAAATGTAAAAGAGAAACAAGCTTCTGGTAAAGAGGCTCTTGAAGAAAAAGCAACTGATTTAAAAGGTAAACTTGAGGATGCTCAGCATAGTCTACATGATAAGTTTGATCACTTGCGTACAGAAGCAGCTCATAAACTTGACGATGCTAAAGCCAAAGCTGCGGGATTAAAGGAAGAGGCTGCTACAAAATTGGATGAGTTGAAAACGCAAGCAACCGCAAAACTTGATGAGTTGAAGAAAACTGCGACCGATAAACTCAATAAATTAAGGAACCATGATTCTGCTGAATAAGCTGATTTAAACTAAAATCTGCACTCCTTACCTAAAAGATGAGATCTGAAGTTAGTAATTATTCATCCCAAGGTGAGCGAGTGCGGAGCAATACTGTTACACTATCTCCACTAAGCTGTAATGATCTGTTTTTGGAGTAAACAATATGTCTTGGCTTTCTTCATTAAAGTCCGTTTTTTCACCTGCACAAGAGGTGAAAGAAGATGAAATCCAAACCGTACTCCAAAATTATTTATTACCGCATTCAAAAGATGCTTTAAAGGAGCGTATTAGTCAGCTTCAAGTTCAGGGTCGTATATTGCAACTTACGATTAATACATTTCCTGATGAAAAAGAGCATTTGCAGCAAATCCATGATGATTTAGCTGGTGCATTAGAAAAGTGCGGTATTGAAGAACTTAATTTACATGTGGTTCAACAAAAGCGCCCTACACAAGAAAGTTCAAATTTACCTCCTGTGCTTGATGCCTCACCTAAATCAGAACCAGATCCAAATAATCCACCGATTCAAAAAGCCGCTCCGCAACAAAGAGATGTCCCACTTCACCCTCGCATTAAGAATGTTATTTTAGTTTCATCTGGAAAGGGTGGCGTTGGTAAATCGACAACTACCGTCAATTTGGCGCTTGCCTTGCAAAAAATGGGTCTTAAGGTTGGGGTATTAGATGCTGACATCTATGGTCCAAGTATTCCCACAATGCTAGGAAACGCTGGCAAAACTCCACTTATTGAAAGTGAAAATTTTGTACCTTTAGATGCTTATGGTATGGCTGTGCTTTCTATTGGACATTTAACTGGTGATAACAACACACCTGTTGCATGGCGTGGACCAAAGGCAACAGGCGCTCTAATGCAATTGTTTAATCAAACACTTTGGCCTGATTTAGATGTACTCATGATTGATATGCCACCAGGTACTGGTGATATTCAGCTTACGCTTGCACAGCGTATTCCGGTTACAGGCTCCATCATTGTGACTACTCCACAAAATGTTGCCTTGCTTGATGCCACCAAAGGAATTGAGTTATTTAATAAAGTGGGTATTCCCGTATTAGGTGTTGTCGAAAACATGTCGACTCATATTTGCTCAAACTGTGGTCATGAAGAGCAAATTTTTGGTATCGGTGGTGGTGATAAGCTTTCCGAACAATACCATATTCCATTGCTAGGCCGTTTGCCTCTCAATGCTCAAATACGTGAACATGCTGATCAGGGTAAACCTAGTGTTGTGGCAATGGATGATGCGGCTGATAGTTATATTGAGATTGCTAAAGCAGTCTGGCAGCAGATTGAAAAAATCCCTCAACGCACACGTGATGATAAGCGTATTTTCTAATTTATTAAAACCCGGCTTTAAGTCGGGTTTTTTATCATCTGATTAAAATAAAAAATTAAATTACTGAATCTAAATAACAAAGCTGAACTTGAAATTGGCATGTAGATTGCTACCTTACACTTTTTAAAAAGAAAGGTTAAAAAATGCAATTTAAGTATAGTTTGGGCGTAATCAGTTTATGTAGCGCTTTATTTTTAGTTGGATGTAACGATGACAACTCATCTGCTTCACAAACACCAACAGTTCAGGAACAAAAACAGAAGTTACAGCCGATCATTATTCAGGGTGCTTTACCCGTAGAGTCGGAAAAAATGGCTTCAAAATTAGAGAATAAGACTATTGAAGAAATTGGTGGGTGGAAATTCTGGAAGGGTACCTATAATGGTTATCCAATGATTATTTCTAAAACCCGCATGGGTATGAGTAACTCTGCCGCAGCAACTGCTCTAGCGATTGAGCGTTATAAACCGATTGCGATCATTAATCAGGGAACCTCGGGTGGACATGATCCTGATTTACATGTTTATGATATTGTTTTAGGAAAATATACAACCAATATTGGTGCATTTAGAACACCTAAACAGCCAGTGGGTGGTGGTTCAAACTCACTCACATGGGTTGAGGCTTTTGATGTTTTGCCAACAAGTGAATCTGACCCAGAGCCGATTGCAATACGCAAATTTGAAGGTGACCAAGAGTTGTTAATGGCGGCACATAAAGTCCGTTATGATAAAGGTGATGTGGTTGAAGGAACGATTGGTTCAGCAGATGTCTGGAATAATGAGCTAGATCGTATTCAATTTTTCCATCAACGTTATGGTACTTCTGTTGAAGAAATGGAAGCAGCATCTGTTGCGCAAATCGCAAGTCAATTTAACGTTCCTTTCTTAGGCATTCGAATCTTATCTAATAATAGAGGTGGATCAGGAAATTTGAACAACACTTATAAGTGATATTTTGCTCCCCAAATGATGTTATAAACATCAATATATGGAGTATTTTATGGCACGTAGACCAAGAAGAAATCATTCAAATGATTTTAAAGCTAAGGTAGCACTTGCTGCGATTAAAGCAGAAAAAACACTTGCTGAATTGAGTGCTGAATTTGATGTTCATCAAAACCAAATTATCGACTGGAAAAATCAACTGATTTCAGCTTCCTCGCAAGCTTTCGATCAATCAAAAGCTCCAACAGAACCACCCATCGATCTAAAAAAACTACATGCAAAAATCGGTGAGCAGGCATTAGAAATTGATTTTTTAGAAGGTGTGTTGAAGAAACTGGGCCGCTTCAACCACAAAAGTTAATCGATGACTCACTTCAGATTTCAGTATCTAAGCAAGCTCAGCTGCTGAAAGTCTCCCGTGGTTGTTATTACTATCGCCCAAAACCTGTGAGTGCATCAGATCTGAAGCTGATGCGGTGTATGGATGAGTTACATATGCAATACCCTTTTGCAGGTAGCCGTATGATGCGTGATTTGTTGAATCGTCAAGGACATCATATAGGACGACGTCATACACGTACTTTAATGAAGAAAATGGGCATTAATGCGTTATATTGCAAACCAAATTTAAGCCAGGCTAATCAAGCTCACCGCAAATATCCATATCTGCTCAAAGGATTGGCTATTCAGCGCAGTAATCAAGTGTGGTCTACGGATATAACGTATATCCCTATGGCAAAAGGCTTTGTTTATTTATGTGCTGTGATTGATTGGCATAGCCGCAAGGTACTTGCGCATAGAGTATCGATTAGTATGGAGGTTACATTTTGCATAGAAACATTAAATGAAGCTATTGAAAAATATGGTCGACCTGAAATATTTAATACAGACCAAGGCAGTCAGTTTACCAGTGATGCATTTATTGATGTATTGAAATCAAATGGCATTCAAATCAGTATGGATGGTAAAGGTCGATGGGTTGATAATGTGATGGTTGAACGATTATGGCGGAGCGTTAAATATGAAGAGGTGTATCTCAAAGCCTACAGCAATGTTTTGGATGCGAAGAAGCAATTAAACGCATATTTTGAATTTTATAATTTGAAACGACCTCATTCGAGTCTGGACAAAATGACTCCAGATGAGTTTTACTATGACCAGCTACCACAACAAAATAAGGTAGCTTAACTAGAGCAGAGTATCACTTATAAATAAGCTTTTAGTTGTTCAAACATGTGGGACCACCTCTTAATATTACCAATAATGGAGCTTATGACCCTGGTACAGGAGAGGCTTGCCAAGAATATGTACTTAATGTAGCTGAAGAATATATGAAATCAAAATTGCCGAAATAATGATTTAAACTTATGCAAGAAGAGCGAAAATTTTATAAAACCTCTTCTTGCTTCTTTTGACGATGTCTACTTTTCCAGTTTTTAACAACCATCCAGCGCCAGAAAATTTCTGTACATATATATAAAATGACAGCAAATACAAAAGCTTCTACAACAAGTCCAGTCATCAAGATTTTCGCAAGACTAAAATCAATGTGGCCATGGCCGAAATGAGTAATCCAACGAGAAATCTGATGCAATACACCTAGCAACATTTCTTTGTTAATCATATGCACATGAAAAATATGAGCACCGAACCAAAATCCAATATATAGAATAGGAACTAATGTAAGCGGGTTACTTAACCACGCGAGCATCAAGCTAATTGGTAAATTTACTTCAAATAGCAATACAGCCATTACAATAAATACGCTGTGAAAAGGAATAGGCAGTAAACCAAAAAAAGTTCCGACAAAAACAGCTCGGGTAATTGATTTTCGATTGACATACCAAAGCACAGGATTAAGGGTCTTTTTACCAAAAATCCTTAGAAATTTCATATTTGAAACTTTCTCGGGGGAGGGAAGCCAAGATTGAAAAAAATGCTTTGCCATAATCATTAAGGGTAGTAAAGCGAGATGCTCTATATAAAAAAATCAGAAACAATATATGAATTGAAACTTATTAAAAGCTTAAAATTTAAACTTACCATTGCTATATATTTTTTATTATAAAGACTTTTGATGGAAAAATAGACTTAAAATAAAAATAGTTATGTTACTTAACTCAGAATCTATTTAAAAAGTATAACAACTGACCGTAAAGTTTTCTTCTCGACTTTATGTGGTAATTTTATAAATATTTGTTTTTATATACTTTATTTTTATTTTGAAAATAACTTGAAATACTTTGTCTTACAATTACCTTTTGCCTTGTGACAGGATATCTATTAATCTGAGATGACTATATTGTGAGGTCATTCAATGATTTCATGGCTTTTTATTGGCTTAGTAGCCACAATTTTACTTACTCCAGGCCCAACCAATACTCTGCTCGCTTCTTCAGGAGTACAAGTGGGTTTAAGGAAGTCAGTAAAACTTATTCCAGCAGAAGTTTTGGGTTATGTAATCTCTATTTCTGCATGGGGAATGCTGATTGGAAAAGTGTCTAGCACACTACCAATGCTGCCGCCTATTCTAAAGCTATTGAGCGCTTGCTATATTATTTTCTTAGCCATCAAGTTATGGCATACGGCAAATCAAGAAGTTGAATTAAATCAGCCAACGATTCGTGCTCGTGAGTTATTCTGCGCCACTTTATTAAACCCAAAAGCCTTACTCTTTGCCTCAGCAATTTTCCCGGTAGCTGCATGGAGTAATTTTCATATTTATTTAATTCATATGATGGCTTATTTAGCGCTTATTACCCCAATTGCATTGTTCTGGATTTTCTTGGGATCGGTTTTAGCTTCTAAGAAAGTGGGTTGGTTAAATCAAACTAACTTGCAAAAAACCGCTTCACTTGTATTGGTCAGCTTTTCAATTCCAATTAGTTATTCTGCTTTACTGAACCTTTAAACGTACTGCTGAGCTATTCTTATTTATTTGAGTAGCTCTGTGTTGTTTTCATAATTGGTTTTTTAAGTTAAAGTACGTCGAAATCAATGAATTTACCTTTTGGATAGAAAATACATGGCCATTAAGTCTGATCGTTGGATTCGCGAGATGAGCGAAAAACACGGCATGATTGAACCTTATGCAGAGAATCAAGTCCGTTTTGATAAAAATGGTGAAAAGTTGATTTCCTACGGGGTCTCTAGCTATGGTTATGATGTACGCTGTGCCCGTGAATTCAAGGTTTTTACAAACGTACATTCTGCAATTGTCGATCCAAAGAATTTTGATGACAAAAGTTTTATCGATATTGAGTCTGACGTTTGTATTATTCCGCCAAACTCATTTGCTCTAGCGCGTACAATTGAATATTTCCGTATACCTCGCAATGTGTTAACAGTGTGCTTAGGTAAATCGACCTACGCTCGTTGCGGTATTATTGTAAATGTGACTCCATTAGAACCTGAATGGGAAGGTCACGTTACGTTAGAATTTTCAAATACGACAAATTTACCTGCACGTATTTATGCTGGGGAAGGCGTAGCACAAATGCTATTCTTTGAAAGTGATGAAGTATGTGAAACCTCTTATAAAGACCGTGGTGGTAAATACCAAGGTCAAACAGGTGTTACGCTTCCTAAAACTTAATCTTTCCTCGATGAAAAGATTTTAAAAATAATGGGTCACTTAGGTGGCCCAATTTTATAAATAAAATTTTTTTGAGAAGCGTTTATCGGAATTATGATAAACGACAGTTTCCTTTTGTAAAAAATGATATAATATGATCAATAATTGATTTGTTTTTTGTTCTGCATCACAGAATTTAAAGGCAAATGTGGTTGATATAGGCTCTCTTTGATAATGTTTAGTTAAATATTTATCAAATGCAGATAGGCCAAATAAAAAGAAATTAAATAGGATTATGCCCCCACGGATACGGAGGTCGGCCATGCGACAGTTTACGTCTCTTCGAGTAGCACTTTTAACTCTCGGAAGCTTATGTTTTTCTTCAGCTTACGCTGCTTCTACACTAGTCCCTATGTCAGATGCTGAACTATCAGCAACTCGTGGCCAAGCTTTAATGGGTATGTCTTATATTGCGCCTACAGATTCTGCAAGTAACTCAAGTTCAAATGGAAATATGGGGTTTTACCGACTTGCATTAGATGCCCAATTAGAACTTAATGCCAATATTAAAAAATTACAGTTAGGTTGTGGTGGGGTAAATGGCGCTGGTGCCTGTGACATCGATATTGATTATTTGAGTTTAAGTGGTGGCACGGTAGATAGTACTAGTACTGAGCGTGCTTCTTCTTCCGCTATTATTACCAATCCATTTTTAGAATTTGCTGTTAAAAATCCAGATTCAGCTTCTACACGTGAGATCCAAGGTTTTCGGTTAAGTGCTAAGTCACTTTCGGGTTTACTTACTTTTGGTTTAGAAAATGGTGATGCTGCTAGTGGTATTAATTCATTAAGTGGATATATGGTAACTAAACCAACTGGAGGTACGGTAACTACGAATCCTTACTATGGTATTACCCAAGATGAAACCGGAACTGCAATTACAGGACGGGCAGAATTTATAGGTAACATAGCAACACTTCCATTTACATCTACGGCCTATAATCTAAATTTAGGTGCAGGTAGTGGAACATTGTCTATGGGGCAACAAATTATTACGGGTAAGCGTATTAATACAGCTAATTTGAATGCAACAGCAAGGGTTGGAGGGATTGCAGTTACGGGGACTTTAGATGCAACTGCTTCAGTGCTGGGTATTCCTGTTCCGATTTCGGGTGATGTAACTGGAACAGTAAATAATCTTGATGTAAATGTGGCAATTAAACAAAGTCTGGGTTATTTCCATGCTGCTCAACTGAATGGCTCTGCTGGTTATCTCTCCGTACAGGGCGTAAATATATTATGGCCAGAGGCAGCCTCAACGGCACAAACAGGATGGTGGCTAGAGCTTACAAACCCAATTGATATTGGACAAATTACTCCTACGGGAAATGTTGATATTGCATTAGCTACAATTACTGATGCCTTGGGACAAGTTAGTTCTTATCTAGAAACACATCCTGTTAAATGTGGAGCATTAGCATTAAACTGTTTAGCAGGTAATCTTCCTATTGGAACTGTTGATTTAACAGGGAAAACACCAGCTTCTATGGCCTTAACTAATGTAGTGCTTCAAAAACAAAACTTCTCAGCTAACTGTTATGGTTCTTTAAAATTCTGTTAAATGCATCTCTTATTTCTCGTTTATCGGAAAAATGAGTTTTTATTTATTTAATTTTGCATTTGAGTAAATATTCAGCATAATGGAAATGTGGAAAGGTTGGCAATTTTTAAAAGTTTGCCCCTTGTGAGATGAAAAAGGAAATAATCTCACATCAAGGACTGTTAAAGAAAAAGAAATATGGTGCGTGGCATCGTATAAAACAGGAAGGTCACGATGACTACACTTAATTATACGGTAAGGTTTCAAAAAACCGTTTTAGCAAGTTTAATTGGACTTTTTTTAAGTCAGTCAAGCTTTGCTCTTGAAGAACTTTCTGATGCTGGTTTAAGTGAAACTACAGGCGAAGGTATTGCAATATTACCACAAAATACATTCATGGTATTTCGTGGCGCTGGTCCAAATGAATCTGTAAATCAAATTATTACCGATCGTAGTAAAGATACAGGTTATATTAACTATGTACCCGTAGGGCCTTTGAGTGTTGGTGCGGCTGATACAAGTGGTAATGGCACTGTTGGACCAGAAGACCGCGCAGTAGGTAAAGCAGACATATTTCTTTATGGATTAGCATTATCTAAGTCAGATGGCGATGCAAATTCGCGTATTGCTAACACCTCAGCTGCAGCAGCGATTTCAAGTTGGGGCACAGGAGCCAATCCATGGATATTTAAAGTAAAAACTGCGACCAATGTTCCTAATTTTAGTACAACAGATAGCGGTGTTTACCCAGTAACGTATTTATCTTTAGAAGCTCCTCTATATCAACCATTAATTGATGGGGCAGAGGGAGCTGATGCATATAATTTAAAATTAGGGCTATGGGCTGATGCATTTGTACGTAATCCCAATGTTGTCGCTACAACAAATGGCTCTCTAGCCCAATTTCAATATGGTAATAATAACGGGTTAATTGGTACCAGTATTGATACAACTCGTGCTAACCGATTACGTTTGCAAGGCATTCTAAATGGCTTTAGTTTAAATGGTAGCCAGATTAGTATGTTCCAAACATTAGGTGGTGCAACTACGGCTGGAGGAATGAGTCCTTTTTATAATAATACGTTAGGAATGTCTGGACTAGTTCGCTTAAATACGGGTGATAGCAAAAATACCAGTATTGTGACTGAAAATGTTACGAGTCAAACGCAGACATACGCTACAAGTAGTAATAATGGATGGCAAACAGTACATGCGGGTGCAAACTCAACTTTAAGTGCAAGTAGTACTGGAGACTGTGGTAACAGTGGCACAGGGAGTTTTAGTACCTCTCGTGGATGCCGTTACTATGTAGAAAATCGAACTAGAACAGATACAAAAACATCGAATAAAACACGAATTGCCTTTAATGATACAAATAAGGTATTGCGATTTAGTACCCGTGAAACTTCAGACTCACCAAATGCATCAAACAATTTATATACACCTGCATTTGACTCTGCAGGCGCTGTAGCACCGAAGTTTGCTGATAGTGAAGGCTTATATCTCTACAATCCAAATATTAATTTAGTATTAGGTAATTTATATCAACCGCTTATTTTAGGTTCCGACGGCAAAAACTTTAGTATTGAAATTGCTCGAATTGCAAATAAACCAGAAATATATAAACAGATTTATACTGATTACACTGGTGCTGACACGACTTACAAAGGTTCTACGTGTAACGTTTATTCATGTGTTAACCCTACGCATAGTAGTATTACGATTGGTACCGTATATAGTCCTGATAATGGAAAAACCTTGTTAGCAAATACCGGCGAAGGTGCAATTGGCGTTTCCTTTGGGCGTTTAATTTCAACAGGTACGCAAGTTTCTGGGACTTCTGCCGGTAGTTTGGTATCAATGACTAATTCAGTATCTGGTACTACTTCCGCCACAATGACAGAGGTCCGTTTTAAACAAAGACAACAGAATACCCAGACATGGAAACAAGAATATAGTTGTGGTTTGTTTAATTCTAACTGTGGTTATAAAACATTAGGATATTTATATCAATGGGAATATAGCAAAGGAACTGGTGCGTGGGTTATTACAAATCCAACGCCAAAACCAGCTGATGCAACAACTTGTTCTGGTGCTTTAGGATGTACGAGTACATCGGGTTCGACGCCAATGTATGGAGCTACTTCGAATCGTGATTGGACTAACTCTGCTATTCCATGGTTGACTTCAAGAAATGCTGTCGTCAACGATTTAATTGGTAGTAGTAATGGCACAACTGGATACGTTATTCCTACAGCTAATCAAGCTCCAGCTTTGTCTAACATTAGTCCTTTAAATAACTTGGGATCCGCTTCAATCGACGGTGTTTTAATCCAACACTTGAAACTGACAACTAAAGGTCTATAAGGAGGAGGAGAATGCTATGAAAAAAATAAGTACTTTAATCCTCGCTCTTTGTGCAACGGTGACTCATGCAGAGCTACAAACTTTAGATAATGAAGCATTACAGGCGATTAATGGTCAGGCGGGTGCTGATTTATCTTTAATGCTCAATTTAAACCAGACAGCTAACGGTGTATTTGACAATGGTAGTGGTGGTGTCTGTGAGAACGTAGAGTTTTGCCATATTGGCTTGGCAATTAATAAGCGTTTTGTACAAGCAGATGCGACCAAACCAAGTGGTTGGGCCGAAAATAGTGATAGTGGTAATAAACTTTGGCTTGTATTTAAAGGCGTACAAGGTACTTTAAATATCCAAAAAATGGGTTTGGATGGTGCTGATTTAAAGTATTTGGATAAAAACAATACTGAAATGATTAAGCCTGCTATTCAGCTTAGTTTTAGTGCAGCACAGCCAATTTTAATTCGTAACTTTGGTTTTAATGCCTTATCAATTGAGCAAGATAACTTTAGCAGCTCAACAACAGCGCAAGGTTCGAGTGCGAATATGTATGATTATGCATATTTCAAAAAGCCAACTTATGCGGCGACTGCTAATAGTGCAAACCAGCAAGTTGCTACTGCAACACCATCGGCGTATGACCATGGACGTGAAACTGGTTTTATGGGCTTGATGATGAATGGGAATTTGGCTATTCAAGGAAAAGTCATGGTCTTTAGCTGTGATGGCAGCCATCCTCGTTGTTAAGGGTTAATGTAGATTTCAAAGGAACTGAAGTGATGAAAAAAAATAAAGAAAATCACAGCTCAAAGTTTATTTTAAATACATTAGCAACCAGCATGTTGTTAGTGAGTGGTCAAATTTATGCTTTAGAAGCTTTAACAGATGCTGATTTGAGCGCCGTCAATGGACAAGATGGGATCTCGATTCAAACGACGTTTAATGAAATTAATATTGATAATGCTTACTGGGATGACCATGCAGGCACACCAACAAGTGCTGATCAGGTATTAAGAGCTCAAGCAAGTGGTGTAAAAGTCCAAAAAAGTAATGCATCTAGCCAAACTTTAAGCACTAATTACCGTTTAGATGTAGGGAGTAACCCAACTACGGGTAAAACTGGACTCGACTTTTCTATGCAAAGCAGTCCATCACTTATAACTGTAAATAGTTTTAAAGTATGTAATACCTCTGCTACTTGTTCACCAACAATGGGCCAGCTGGCTATTCAAACGACTTCCCCTCTAAATTTGGCACTTACAACCCAAGATGGTCTATTTAATGCAAATAGTCAGTCAAGCATGACGCTTGGTATTAATAATGCCAATATTTATTTAGGGCAATTAGATGCTCGTAGTCAGCTAAATCAGTTAATTTTAAGAAATTTTAACTTTAACTTTGTCGGTAAAGGAGCCATGCTGATTGATCCAATTCGTGGCGTGGTTTTACAGACAAATACTGGAACTAATGTCGCTGGTGTAGGACAAACCCCAAATAGTACCTATGGCTATGTTGATTTTAATCGTGTAGCAGATTCAGCTTCTGGTCTAACAGCAGGAACATATGTAGATAGTAGTGGAAAAGTAACTAATTCAGGCCTGAATATTGAGGTCATGTTAAGTTCTAATGTGGATAAAACTAACCCTTATGCTTTAGATGCAACCAATAGTCCCCAAAATGCGAAAGGTTTGATTCGTTTAGGTGCTAGCGGACGTATGGTAAATAGTTATTTACAAGTCCGTGGCATGGATGGTACGGCGGACACTACCACTTTAGGCACTGCAAATACCGCTACGGGTACGGGCTCAAGTAATAGTATTTTAGGTAATTCTGGGATTGCCTTTCGTATGAAAGGTGAATTCACTAAAGACAATGACTCAATGTTGGGCTCAGATGGCAAAGCAACCACTTTAGAAATTGGTGGAGCAGGTCTGAATGCTTATGGTTTCGAATTTGGTAATTTAACCGGCCTTAACTCCGCTACGCGTGGTTATTTTGACAGCGGAAATATTTATTTAAATCTTGCTGATACAAAAACATTATTAATGCCAAACAACGCGACCTTAAATGCAATTCGTTTAGGGTCGGGTACTTTAACAACAGCTGCTGATTATCAGCATAATATTCACCGTGATACGGTCACTAATCCGTTTAGCTTAATTCTTGCGATGCGTGGAGCAGAGTTTCAAGCATTTTCAAGACGCGGTCGTTTTACGACAAGTGCAAATGTTGCTGCTGCCAATCAGTTTGCAGACAATGGTGCAAATAACCAGTGGGGCTTAGCCTTACCTTTTTATAATTTAAATGCTAACGCTGCTGTATATGGTTTAGATGCACCGGCAAATAGCGCTTATTACTATACAAAAGATACAAATGGTAAGCCTATTCGAAATGCTGTAGCTGCATCTGGAACGACTTCGCGTTTAGGTTTTGGTATTGCTGCTGGAACTACGGGACGTGATGCGACTGGAACTAAAACAACCTCAATTTTATTAATTGATGGTTCTCCAAATGCTAATAATGGTGGTAGTCCTACTGATTATTACATGGGCTTACGTAATATCGATATGTTCCTCAAAGGCAATGGAAGTATTGGTTTAGAAAATGGCAGTCTTAATATTAGTTTAAAAGAGATGCTACTTGCTTTATCAACAGAAATTGCAGCTGGTTATTTACCAGGGGCTAAATATAAAACTTGTCCAGCGACGGGGTCATGTACTTCACCTATAGATAATTTTGCCAAAAATAATGATGTGTTATTTGGTCTAAAACTCCGTTTAGGTGGCGATCTTAACTTATCAATTGTGCCAAATAGTTCAATTGCAGATGGTAGTGCTTTAACTGTACTAGGCGATTTCACAGTGCCTGCGACAGCAACTGGAAATACGGTTCAAATTAGTGATCCGATTGATGGTTCTGCAATTGGTTTTGACAATATTACAGGAAAGCTAGCGTTTAATACCGCTTTGGTTGTGGGTAAAGATACAACAAGTGGTTTAGGTAAAGTTGGGGTAAATACAGCGGTTTATTTCAACCCTGATAAGAGTATTGACGGCGCGTTACGTGTTAAAGATATTAATTTCTATCCGCCTTCAACAGGAGCGGGAGCACGTTTAGGTGAGCTTGCAATTACGGGTGGACGTTTAAATAGTAGCTTTAGTATTGTGCCTAGAAATGGGGCCTTTAACTAATATAAAAAAGTGACGATTATCGTCACTTTTTTATATAAATTTTATTTTAGTGTGATTGGATTTGCATTCGTCGGGTTATAGAGATAATTGCTTTGTACTTGAATATTATTCTGATAGTCTGAACAAATAATAAGCGTTTGTCTCTTAAGGATTAGAGCGACATGAAGAATAAAAATATAGGGTTTTGGCTGCTACTTGCCAGTAGTTCAAGTGTTTTTGCAATGCAACCTTTGGATGATCAAAGCCTTGCAGCAGCGACGGGTCAAAATGGCTTAACTTTAGGAATTCAGGTCGATAAAGTTAAATTTAATCAAGTCGCACTTATTGATACTAATGGTATTGTTTCAACTTCTTATAACAGTAAAGCTGGTTTTGTCATTGCTGGAAACTCTACTAACCCAGTTCCTGGTATAGAGTTTATTAAAGCTGCTGTATCGGGTAATCCTTCTTTTAATATTGCAATGGATACCGATGCTGGGGGGGGAAATCCTTTTTTAAATTTAGCTATATCTATGGGAAATGATGTAAACGGAATTCGACTTCTACCTTTTTCAGTTTATTTAGCCCCAAGTACATCTTTATCTAGTCCATCCGATTATGCATTAACAAGTTATGCACCAAAATCAATTTTTAGTTCGGGAACGACAGTAAATACGGGTGTAAAAGAAATCATTCGTTCTACTGGAAATCTAGATATTAACTTTGTACAAACCAATAAACCCCGTTTAAACATTCAACTGGGTCATGCTGCCCAGTCCGTTATGGTTAAATTTGGTGGGGCAATTCAATCTATTTGTTCTGCTGCTACGGGTTGTCCAATTACTTTAGTGTCCGATAATACAGGTGCTACATTTGGGTTTAAGTTTGCAGGAACAAATACCTCAACTGGTTTTGTATTAGATGGTTTTTATGCAGGAGTTGATCCAACTGGATTAACTTTTGGGAATACAGGCGCATCTAGTAAATTTGATGCTTCACTTAATAATGTCACTTTAGGGAATATGGGTACTCAAAATACAACAACGTTTAATAATTTACCTAATGGTTCTATGGGGAGTTTTGGTGTCACTGGTGTTTCTGTAACTGACTTTAAAATGAAAGTAAGCGGCTTTTAAAAAAGAATAATAGCTTAACCTGAAATACGAGAGGGCGACTATGAAAATAATCGCCCTCTTTTTTTAAAGGCTATGCCGAGTTAAATAGTATATGATCTGGTGTGTTCTAATTGTTGAACAATTTCATCTAAAGCTTTGATACGTTTCACTTGGTCCCATAATTCTTTCGCTTGAGGATAGGCTTTGGTCATCATGCCTAACCACTGCTTATAACGACCAACCATCCCAATTTCTGTTTTTGCTTGACCGTTTAAAAAGCGAATTTGTAAGTCAACGAGTTGTTCCCAACTGAATAATGCCTCATTCATATTTTCACGAATACATTGGGTTAAATCTGGAGTCGTTACCGCACCACGGCCAATCATTAAGTCTTCACAACCAGACTGTTGCTGGCAAGCTTTAGCATCAGCATTGGTCCAGATTTCACCATTCGCAATGACATTAATTTTTAAAGCTTCTTTAATCGGTAGAATTTTTTCCCAATAAGCTGGTGGCGTATAGCCATCTGCTTTAGTTCGAGCGTGTACAGTTAACCAGCTTGCACCCGCATCTTCAACAGCGTGGGCATTTTCCATGGTGTGATTTTCATCGAGATAACCTAAACGCATTTTTGCTGAAACAGGAATGTGTGCAGGTACTGCATCTCTCACTGCTTTAATTAGCATATGTACAACATCAGGTTCATCAAGAAGAACAGAGCCGCCTCTGTGTCGGTTTACAGTTTTTGCAGGACAACCAAAATTAAGGTCGATTGCAGGTGCACCCAATTCAACAACTTTTGCTGCATTTGCTGCCAGCATATCTGGGTTATTACCTAGGAACTGAACATGAACAGGCGTACCTGCTGCTGTTTTACCATCATTTTTTAGTTCAGGACAAAAACTATAATAGATGTGGTCTGGCAAAATACTGTCTGTAACGCGAATAAATTCGGTCACACACCAGTCGAAATCACCAACAGATGTGAGTGTATCCCGCATGATCGGGTCAGTTAAACCTTCCATTGGAGCGAGTATGAGTTTCACAGTCTGTGTCACCTGAGTAAAACGAAAACAGCGTTATACGGGATATGCATAACGCTGTCTAGTATCGATTAAATTTTAATTTTTTTAGCGCCCTAAGATCATCTCAAGCACAAATTTACTGCCGATAAATCCGATCGCTAAAAGTACAAAACCCATTAAGGTAAAACGAATTGCTTTTTGGCCTCTCCAGCCAAGTTTGTAATGGCCGATCAGTAATGAGCCATAGATAAACCAAGAAATAATACTAAATACGGTTTTATGAGCGAGATGCTGAGCAAAGAAGTTATCAATGGTTAAAAAACCAAATGTAAGCGCAATCGTTAATAAAATAAAACCAGTAATGATCAGATCAAATAATAAAGATTCCATCGCCTGAATTGGCGGGAGTAAGTTGACCCAGAAACGTTTTTTTTGTTTCTTTTTGAGTTCACGGTTTTGGAACCACATTAAGATCGCATGTATGGTTGCCATCAGTAAAACTGCATAGGCAGAAAGCGAAAGAATGATATGAGTATCAAGTCCTAACGAATGTTGTTCAATAAATTGATCTGGTCGACTAAAGGCAAACCCTAAAATAAGACCAATAGCTGCGACAGGAATGCCTAACAAATTTAACGGCAGAATAGGGCGAAAAGTACTAAAAATTAAGCTTAACAATAACATAAGCCCTGATGTAAAAGACATCAGGTTAAATACATCGTAGTTAATTCCTGCTGGTGTAAGCATGGCATCGCATAAAACTGTGCCGTGCAGTACTAATGCCAAGATAGTAACAAAAGCAAATAACCATGAGTTTGGTTCACGTTTTGACATTAAACGAATAAACAGATACCAGAAAGAAGTGGTATATGCGATGAGTGCCAAAATTGTATAAACCAAGGGGAGGCTAATCATGTCAAACCTTTTTCAGGATTAATTCATCTATATAAGATATAAATTCGCTGCGAACTAAAGTATCCTATAGCATTCTATGCATAAATTTTCTATTTCGAGAAAGATTTTTTTGCAACTAGCCATTTTAAGCGGATTTTGCAATGTTTGATACCTTAACAGAACGACTCACACAGAGTTTAAGAAATGTTACTGGCTCAGGGCAGCTGACCGAAGACAATATTAAAGATACCTTACGTGAAGTACGTATGGCACTTCTTGAAGCCGATGTCGCGTTACCTGTAACTCGTGAATTTATCGCGAAAGTTAAGGAAGAGGCATTGGGCCAAGAAGTGATGACTCAGTTATCACCAGGCCAGGCATTTGTAAAAATTGTTTATGACGAGCTCACCAAGATGATGGGTGAGGCTAATGAAACACTTGATTTAAGTGCGAAACCTCCTGTTGTAGTATTACTTGCTGGTTTACAAGGTGCAGGTAAAACCACAACTGCTGCCAAGCTGGCACGTTTCTTAAAAGAACGTCAAAAGAAAAAAGTAATGACTGTTTCTGCCGACGTTTACCGTCCGGCAGCAATTAAACAGTTAGAAACTGTTTCAAATGAAGTTGGTGCAGGCTTTATTCCTTCAGATCCTTCTGAAAAGCCAATTGATATTGTTAATCGTGCAATTGAACAGGCAAAAATCCAGTTTGCTGATGTATTGATTGTCGATACGGCAGGCCGTTTACATGTCGATGCAGACATGATGGACGAAATTAAAGAATTGCATGCAGCAGTTAAGCCGACTGAAACTTTGTTTGTGGTTGATGCCATGACAGGTCAGGATGCTGCAAATACAGCAAAAGCATTTAATGATGCTTTAGCACTTACAGGTGTGATTCTTACTAAAACTGATGGTGATGCACGCGGTGGTGCAGCGCTTTCTGTGCGTGCCATTACTGGTAAGCCAATCAAGTTCTTGGGTATGGGTGAGAAGCTTGACGCTTTAGAACCATTCCATCCGGACCGTGTTGCTCAACGTATTTTAGGTATGGGTGACGTACTTTCTTTAGTCGAAGAAGTTGAACGTAAAATCGACAAAGAAAAAGCCGAAAAAATGGCGAAAAAATTGCAAAAAGGCGGTAGCTTCAACTTTGAAGATATGCTGATGCAATTTGAACAAATGAAAAAAATGGGCGGCATGATGGGCTTCTTAGACAAGTTGCCTGGCATGAGCGGTGCAGGAATTCAGCAAGCAATTGAGCAAGCGAACCCTGAAAAACAAGTTAAGAAGATGGAAGCTATTATCCAGTCAATGACTGTTAAAGAGCGCCGTAATCCGGACTTAATGAACCCAAGTCGTAAAAAACGTATTGCAGCAGGTTGCGGTATGGATGTTGCTGAAGTGAATAAACTTATCAAGCAACAAGCACAAATGGCCAAAATGATGAAGAAGTTTGCCAATCCATCTGGTATGAGCAAAATGATGCGTTCATTAGGCAATATGCAAAAGCAATTTGGCGGTGGCGGTGGCGGAATGGGACCACTGTTTGGTAACAACGACCAAAAGAAATAAATCCATAAAATAAAAGGCGCATATAGCGCCTTTTATTTTGTTGTGTATTTTAGTCTTTAGGATAATGAGCAATATATTGCTGTAGTCCTTTGAGTAAAAGATCGGTTTCCACCACAGGCTCATATTTTTGTAGGAACTTGGCAAATAGTGTCGCATCGCCACCAGTTAGCAGCAGCTTTTTAGGAGATTGCTGCATAATATTTTCAATGGTACTAATCAGGCCTAATAAAATACCGTGATGTACTGCATCTACAGTGTTATTGCCCGGATTTAGATTGTCAAAAGCTGAGTCTGGAATTTTAATACCCTTGGTATTTTGAATAAGAGCATCTCGCTGCAAATACAGATTAGGCAGGATGTAACCTCCTAAATGTTGTTTGCCTTGCGTCAGGTCAATTGTGAGTGCTGTTCCGCAACCAATAATGCAATAGTTTTCATCTGCTTGAGCTACAGCTAACACTTGCAACCAGCGGTCAATTCCGAGTTGACTCGGAACTTCATAACCACACTGTAAGCCTGCATATTCAGAGTGAACTTTTGCAAAAACTACTGGAATTTCAAGCCATTTTAAAATCTGCTGAATGCGTTGATTATTCTCGGTATCAAGTACCGAAGAAATTCCAATGCGATGTAGACCTTGATGTTTAAAGTGTTGGATTAACCCAAGTAATAAATCGGCAGGAGACTGTAAATGTAGCTCAGCTGCATGTTCAATAATTTGCTGATTTTCA
Organism: Acinetobacter sp. BEC1-S18-ESBL-01; assembly: GCF_014169935.1. Taxonomy (NCBI): domain Bacteria; kingdom Pseudomonadati; phylum Pseudomonadota; class Gammaproteobacteria; order Moraxellales; family Moraxellaceae; genus Acinetobacter; species Acinetobacter sp. BEC1-S18-ESBL-01. The sequence continues at coordinate 3,069,231 of NZ_AP022302.1, read as the reverse complement.
GTAATCCAGTATTTTAAACGGGTGTTTCCGATATCAAGCCATAAACTTTTCATGGGGGAAATACCTGATTACTGAGTTGTTTGTGGTCTTAGGCGACCTTGATAAAACTGCTGTGGTTCTGGAGTTTCAAGAATTACTGCACCTTCATTGGAGATTCCAACGAAACGGCCATGTACCAGTCCCTGACTATGTTCAAACTGAACTAGCTGATTAATCCATGCCGCATGATGGTTAAAACGTCCCGCTAAATTGTAGCAGCCATGATCAAACCAGCGAGCAGCATTTTGAATCGCAATATAAAGTTCTGAAATTAACTCAAGACGTCCCATTTGCTCTAGACCTAAATCCTCTAAAGAGGTAATTGGCTGATCACTATCAGTCACTGGTGGTGTTTTTAAATTAATGCCTACACCTACAATAGCCTGATGCTGAGACAGTGGTTCGACTAAAATTCCCCCCCATTTTCCCTGAGCACTATATAAATCGTTTGGCCATTTCACTTGCAGATTCAGAGCTTGTAACTGGGGGATTTGCAAAATATTCAGAGCAACTTCAAGTGCTAAGCGACCATCTAAGGGTGTTCGAGTTTGCACCAATGTGCTTAAATAAATGTTTCCTTCAGGTGAAATCCATTGCCGTTGATGTTGACCTCGCCCTTGAGTTTGTTGAGCACTGCAAACCAAGCCCGTTGTAATGCCTTTTTGGGCAATTTCACGAATATCATCATTGGTCGAAGTTGTGGTTGCTTTTAATAAAACCACTTCTGGAAGTTGGTTTTTTGCGCTTAAAAGTTGTTGTAGTTGGCGAGTCTCTAAATCCATGTTGAATATGAGCAGAGTGGTAAAACATTTATGGAGTTAATCATATATTTACTCATTGGTGCAATTGCTGGTTTTACTGCCGGATTGTTTGGAGTTGGTGGTGGACTAATTATTGTACCAATCCTCTATGTCGTTTTTACCCAATTGCACTACGATCCCGCGGTAATCATGCATATTGCAGTCGGAACATCACTTGCAACCATTATTGTGACGTCTTTTAGTTCTGTTACAGCTCATCATAAAAAGGGTGCAGTACTTTGGCCTGTTTTTCGTAATTTAGCGCCTGGACTGGTGTTGGGCTCATTTTTAGGGGCGGGTATTGCCGACCTGATGTCTGGCCAGCATTTGCAACTTCTTATTGGTATTTTTGCGGTTGTGATGGCTTATCGGATGTTTAAAGGAGCACATGTAGTTGTTGATCCAACGCGTCAGCTTCCTTCAACCCCTATGCAATTCATGGCGGGTGGAGGCATTGGTATTGCCTCTGCAATTTTTGGAATTGGGGGAGGAAGTTTAACCGTTCCATATTTAAACCGTCATGGCGTGGTTATGCAAAAAGCAGTCGCGACTTCGGCCGCTTGTGGTTTACCAATTGCAGTTGCTGGAGCGATTGGCTTTATGTGGTTTGGTGCCAAAGAACAAATCTCAGTGCCTAACACGATTGGTTATGTGCATATCTATGCTTTTATTGGCATTAGTGTCATGAGTTTTGTCACAGCGAAGTTTGGAGCAAAGGTTGCTCATGCGTTGTCGCCGCAGATGTTAAAAAAATGCTTTGCTTGCCTCTTAGTGGTGGTAGGCAGTTATTTTATTTATAAAGGTATTATGCACTAGAGACTAAAATCTTAAATTTATAAGACCGTGGTGTAAGAGCTTGAGTTTTTAGAAATTCGAGCTTTTTTTATTTATAAAATATAAGAGCGTTCCAAGCTTTTATTCATCTGATTTTGATGTTGTTTTTAAATGAGTTGGCTTAAAATGCAATAAAATTGTCAGACAATGACATAGTTTTTAATCGATGGGATCAGTTAAAAACAAGGATGCGAAAGAAAAGCATGGATTAATGCATATAAAAAGTAGCGGGTGATTTATGAATCTCGAAGACACAGAAAGTCTTTCTGAGCAAATTGTCAAATATATTAGCGAACAGATCATTAGTGGCGAGCTAGTAGAAGGCGAACGTATTCAAGAACTACGTATTGCCAAAGAACTTGACGTTAGCCGAGGATCAGTTCGTGAAGCATTGTTATTATTAGAGCGTACTCATTTAATTGAGATTTTTCCACGCCGTGGAGCAATTGTTTCAGAAATGTCTGCACAACAAGTTAAAGCGTTGTTTGATACAAATATGATGTTATTGGGGCATATTGTACAACGCATGAGCGAAACATGGCGTGCGCATGAAGCAGATCAATTACAGTTGCTATTAGAGCAACTTCTTGAGCATGTCAAAGCAGGTGATATCGAAAAATTTTATGATGGAGTCTTCCAATATTTAGCTGAACAGCAAGATATGGTGGGGAATCCTTATCTAATGAAATTTTATAAAGAGTTATTACCCTCATTACGTCGTAGTTATTTTTTGACCTTAAATACCTCTAAGCGGGAACTACAAGAAGCATTTGCATTATTTAAACTCGTGACTGATGCAATTTTAATCCGAAAATCACAACAAGCCGCTTTATTTATGGAAGATTTTTGTCGACACTTACGTAACCTTGTGTTGGAATCGCTGACACGAATGAAACAGATTGAATTGGCTTGGGCAAGACGCTCACGCCGCTAGTTAGGGCATTATGCGTTTAAGCAGTTTAAAACTTTCCGGCTTTAAATCTTTTGCAGATAGTACAACCTTAAATTTTAAGGCTAACCGCACAGCAGTGGTTGGTCCAAATGGTTGTGGCAAATCCAATGTAATCGATGCAATCCGCTGGGTGATGGGTGAATCAAACGCTCGTCAACTCCGTGGTGGTAGCATGCAAGATGTTATTTTTACGGGGACTTCCAGACGTAAGCCCGTTGGTGTGGCCAGTGTTGAGCTACGCTTTGATAATACTTATGGAAAGTTAGGTGGATCGTATAATGCTTATAATGAGTTAGCTGTTCGCCGTCAGGTCACTCGTGAAGGTAAGTCAGAATATTTCTTGAATGGTACACGTTGTCGCCGCCGTGATATTACCGATATTTTCTTGGGAACAGGCTTAGGACCACGTTCATATGCGGTCATTGAGCAAGGCATGATTAACCGCTTAGTTGATGCCAAGCCTGAAGAAATGCGTGTGTTCATTGAGGAAGCCGCGGGTGTTTCTCGTTATCAGGCTCGTCGCCGTGAAACTTTGCAGCATCTTGAACATACAGAGCAAAACCTTTCACGCTTAGACGATATTGCACTAGAGTTAAAATCGCAGCTTAAAACGCTTAAGCGTCAGTCGGAAGCAGCGGTTCAATATAAAACTTTAGAAAGCCAGATTCGTACGCTTAAAATTGAAATTTTATCTTTTCAGGCAGAGAAAAGTGTACGCCTACAAGAAGAATATACCGTTCAAATGAATGAATTGGGTGAAACCTTTAAATTGGTTCGCTCAGAATTAAGCACGATTGAACATGATTTAGAAGCAACCAGTGCTTTGTTTCAGCGACTTATTCAGCAATCTTCACCGCTACAACAAGAATGGCAACAAGCTGAAAAGAAACTATCTGAGCTGAAAATGACTCTTGAACAAAAACAGAGTCTATACCAGCAAAATAGTACGACTCTCGTTCAGTTAGAGCAGCAAAGATTCCAAACTAAAGAACGTTTACAGCTTTCTGAATTGCAACTTGAAACACTGAATAATCAGCTAGAAGAACAAACAGAAGCTTTAACTGGAGTTGAGCATACAGCGACGGAGGCTGAACAAAACTTTGCTGATTTACAATCTCAGCAAAAACAAGCACAACAACAGTTTGAACAAGTAAAAGCTCAAGTTGAAAAACAACAGCAGCAAAAAATGCAGATGTCAGCTCAAATTGAACAGTTGGGTAAAAATGTTCAGCGCATTGAGCAGCAAAAAGAAACTTTGCAGCATCAAGCAAATCAAATTCAATCGCATGTTCATGAAGATGAGCAGAGTGAGCTTGAGCAACTGCAACAACAGTTGCATAGTGAAATTTCGATGCTTGAAACTGAAATTGAGCAACAATTACTGCATTTAGAGCAATCTCAACAGCAACATCAATCAAGTAAAAATCAGCAGCAAACGCTGAAAACAGAAATCCAAGTTTTATTATCAGAGCAGAAAAACTTAAGCCAGCTTGTTGCTAAACAAAATCCAAAGCAAAACCAAGATACGCTACGTTTAATGCAGGCTCTAGAGTTAACTGAGCAAGGTAAACCACATGCGCAGATTGTTGAGAAGTTTTTAGCAAAATGGTTGCAAGCTCATATTCTTGAGACTGAACAAGTCTTTCAAGAAGGAGTTGCTCGCCAGCTAAAACCTTCAGAGCAAACAAGTAAATTTAAAGGTAACTTGGCTTGTTTAAATGAGTGGATTGCATCGCCACAGCTATCAATCTTTTCAAATGTAGCGATTGCACAAGATTTGACTCAAGCTTTAAATGAGCAAAAGCAGTTGCAACATGGCCAGTCTGTTTTGACTTTAGATGGCTATCATGTCGGGCAGGATTGGGCGATTGCCCTTATATATGACGACGAAAGTCAAAGTGCACAAGGTATGCTGAGCCACCGTATTCGTCTAGATGAAATTGAACAAGTTCTTGAAAAGCAGCAACCAGAATTACAAGTATTAGATCAAATTATAGTTCAGCAAAAAGATGAGCTAGGGCAGTTACAAGTTGATCTACAGCAAAAACAACAAGTCATTAAACAAAAACAAAAAGACTTGCAACAGCTTGATGTGCAAATTGCCAAGCAACAAACCGCAGTACAAGCATTTTTACTGCAAAAACAGCAATTAAAAGATCAACTTGGTCAGTTAGACATGCAGCTTGAAGAAGATGCAATGCAAAAAGACGATCTTGAAATTGATTTGCATGCATTAGCAATCAAGCTTGAAACCATTTTACCTGACTATAAAACTTTGCAATTTCGGGTAGAAGAATTAACAGAGCAGCTTGAGGAACAACAACAAGCCCTGCAACATCAGCAACAAGAACGTGAAATTTTACGCCGTAATAGCACGCAGACAACTCAACAGATTGAGTTGCTTGAAAAAGATATCTCATTCTTGCAAAGCCAATATCAGCAAATTAATGTTCAAATGGAGCAAGCGAAAAAGTTTGTTGACCCTATTCAATTGGAGTTACCAAATCTTGAGTCAGAGTTTCAGCAACAATTTGCTCAAACTGAAAAGTTGCAAAAGAACTGGAATGAATGGCAGCTTGAACTCAATAGTGTGCAGGAAAAACAGCAGACTTTGACCGATCAGCGTCATCAATATCAACAAAAAGATGAGCAGCTTAGAGAACAACTTGAAGCGAAACGATTGGCATGGCAAGCAGCCAAGTCAGATCGTGAGCATTATCAAGAGCAGCTTAAAGAGCTAAATGCCGAGTTTCAAAAAGGCTTACAAATAGATTTAGTCGAGCACCAGCAAAAACTGGAAAAAGTACAGAAACAGTTTGAAAAAATCGGTGCAGTTAACCTTGCCGCTTCACAAGAGTTTGAAGAAGTTTCTCAGCGTTTTGATGAGCTGAGTCACCAGATTCAAGATTTGGAAAATACGGTAACTCAATTAAAAGATGCGATGAAAAGCATTGACCAAGAAACCCGTAAGCTGTTTATGACAACTTTTGATCAGATCAATCAGGAGTTGCAAAACCTGTTTCCAAAGGTTTTTAATGGTGGTGAGGCGAGTTTAAGTCTTGAAGATGACTGGCAATCTGGTGTTAAACTGATGGCAAGGCCACCGGGTAAGAAAAATAGTTCTCTAGCATTACTTTCCGGTGGAGAAAAGGCTTTAACAGCGTTAGCATTAGTATTTGCGATTTTTAGATTAAATCCGGCACCGTTTTGTGTACTAGATGAAGTGGACGCACCACTTGATGATGCGAATGTTCAGAGATATTGTAATTTGGTAAAAGAACTTTCTGAACATGTACAATTCATTTACATTACACATAATAAGCTGGCGATGACCATGGCAACTGATTTGTTGGGTGTGACCATGCCTGAACCGGGTACATCAAAATTAGTCACTGTCGATTTAGAACAGGCAAAAGAATACGGGTTAGTTTCGGAGTCATAGAATGGAAATCAATACGATTATTGGCATCGTTGTTGCCATTATAATTATGCTAATTGGCTTAAAAATGATTTTAAAAAAGCCAAACCATGCTGAACCCTCATTAGACAGTGATTTGCATATTAATCCTGATAGTAATCAACCGGTTATACCTAGGCACGTGAGAGATCAGCTTGAGAAAACTGAAGCTGAATCTGTAGCGGTGACTAGTGCAGAGCGAGTAGAACCGACTTTAAGCGAAGCTGCGCCGTCACAAGTACCTGAAACAAAACAGTCAGAAATTGAGACCGTAGAACCCGCTAAAGCAATTCAAACTGAACAAACTCAAGCAGTTGTTGAAAATGCTTATGTAGAAGAAATTAAATCTGAACAAACAGTACCAAGCTCTACCATTCATAAAGATGGTTCAGTTGAGTTGGTTGATACAGTTTCTGTTAAACCGGAAGCTGAAGCTTTAGCAAAAGAAAATCTGGAAGCTGAAAGCGAAAAAACTGAGCCTGAGTTGAGTTTAAACCCGAATATTGAAACCGCCGAAATTGCTGAGTTTGAAGGCGAGAGTAATATTCTGGATGTGCATTTACATGAACAGCAACGTTATGATGATGAAAGTGCATTAGCGATGGCTGAACAGATTATTGCGCTAAATGTTTATCCAAACCCTCGTCGTGCATTGTCTGGCGATAAAGCGCTTAAAGTGCTGTTGAAATATGGTTTACGCTACGGCGAAATGTCGTGCTTCCATCGTTATGAAAATACCGATGAGCCGAGTGTACTCATGTTCTCTGTATTGCGTATGACAGACAATGGACCAGCTGGTTTTGATCTTGAAACTCTATCTACTGAACAAGTTCAAGGGTTAGCATTTTTCCTTGCGCTTCCAAATAGTAAAGCCGTGACTGGTTTTGACATGATGGCGAGTATTGCAGGTTTAATTGCTCGCGAAATTGATGGCAAAGTTTACGATGAGAATAATCTTGAATTTACGCCACAGTTAAAAGAGCACTGGCGTCATCATGTGATTGATTATCGTCCGGCACAGGCGACCGCCTAGTTTTAATTTTTTACGTTCGTTGCGATAATTGCAACATATCTAGTCGCAGCTCAGGGTGGAGAAATTTCCACCCTTTTTTATGGTGAATAACATAATGGCAACAACTTCCGTGATCGAACAGATGCGTCAGCTTATTCAACTGATTGCAAAGCATAACCATGCCTACTATGTCATGGATCAGCCAACAATCTCGGACAGTGAATATGATCATTTATTTCACCAGTTAAAAGCTTTAGAAGAGCAATATCCTGATCTTGTTCAATCAGATTCACCAACTACAAAAGTAGGTGGACAAGCACTCTCTAAATTTCAAAGTGTGACTCATGTAGTTCCGATGCTTTCTTTGGGGAACGTTTTTAATCAAGAAGATTTATTCGCATTTGCACGTCGTGTTGAAGAGCGTTTGCCTAATCAAAAAGTACAATACGAAGTCGAACTAAAACTTGATGGTCTTGCGATTTCTCTTTGGTATGAAAATGGTGTGTTAATACGTGGCGTTACACGTGGTGACGGAGAAACTGGGGAGGACATTACGCAGAACGTTAAAACGATTCGTAATTTGCCTAAAGTGTTACATTCAGATCACTTTGAAATTCCACGTTTGCTGGAAGTTCGTGGTGAAGTACTTATGCCAAAGTCTGGTTTTGAAAAACTCAATGCTGAACAGGAAGCCAAAGGCGATAAAACATTTGCCAACCCGCGTAATGCCGCAGCTGGTAGTTTAAGACAGCTCGATCCTAATATTGCTGCGGCTCGACCTTTAGCATTTTATGCTTACGGCATCGCTCAATGTGAACCTAATCATGGCTTAACTACCATGCATGACAGTCTGCAATGGCTCACAAAACTTGGATTTGAAATTGCTGAACGTCAATATCTGTGTAATTCAATTCAAGAAGTACAGCAACGTTATGAGCAAATTCAGCAAGAACGTTCAGATCTACAAGTTGAAATTGATGGGATGGTTGTAAAGGTTGATGACTTAAAGCAACAACAACAACTTGGTTTTTTAAGTCGTGAACCACGTTGGGCAACTGCTTATAAATTCCCTGCACAAGCTGCATTAACTACAGTTGATCAGATTGACTGGCAAGTAGGGCGTACAGGTACTTTGACTCCTGTAGCGCGTTTAAACCCTGTATTTGTGGGAGGAGTTACAGTTTCCAATGTAACTTTACACAACATTGGTGAGATCCATCGCCTAGATGTACGTGTTGGTGACACGGTGAGTGTTTATCGTACAGGCGATGTTATTCCTAAAGTAGAAAAAGTTTGGCCAGAGTTCCGTCCTGTTGATGCTGAAGTTGTACATTTACCTGAAAACTGTCCTGTTTGTGCCTCACCAGTGGTAATGCCAGAAGGGGAAGCTTTAGCACGTTGTTCTGGTGGACTGTATTGTGCTGCACAGCGTATTGAAGCGATTCGTCACTTCGTATCACGTAAAGCTCTAGATATTGAAGGTCTAGGCGATCGTTGGGTAGAGTCTTTATTACACCTCGATTTGCTCAAAGATGTTGCCGATATTTATCATTTGCACGAACACCGAGAAACTTTACTCGGGATTGAAAAAATGGGCGAGAAATCGGTACAAAATCTGATTGATGCCATTGAAGCCAGTAAAAAGACAACGCTTGCGCGTTTTATTTATGCTCTGGGAATTCGTGGGGTAGGTGAAACAACAGCTAGGATGTTAGCCAATACTTTCCAAACTTTGGAGGCGCTTAAAGCTGCTGATGTTGAAGCTTTAAAGAAAACACCAGATGTTGGTGATATTACTGCCGAGTGGATTGCTGACTTTTTCTTGGCACCGCACAACATTGAAGTGCTTGATCGCTTAATTGCAGCAGGAATTCATTGGGATGCACCGACTGCACCAACACGACAGCCATTAAATGGCGAAAGCTGGGTGTTAACGGGCACATTAGAGCAAATGACCCGTGATCAGGCAACACAAATGCTACAAGCATTAGGTGCGCGTGTAAGCGGTAGTGTATCGAGTAAAACCAAATGTGTTGTTGCGGGCGAGAAGGCTGGTTCGAAATTAGAAAAAGCAGCAAAACTAGGTATTGCTGTTATGAATGAGACTGATTTCTTATCACTTATGGCAAGCTACGGGCAGACTTTAAGCGAATAGATCTACCGAAATAAGAACCATTGATTTTAGTTACAAATTTATAAATTGATGGTTTGAGCCATATTTTAACGCTTGTCTGGACTTATAAATTGGACAAGCGTTTCTTTTTGCAGAGGAAATTTAAATAACTTAAACTGCAAATGCGTATGTTTCTCATTTTAATTTGATAAAAATCATAAACTTAACCATTTTTTGTTTTGCAATCACTTTTAAGATTGCCCATAATAGTTCTCATACGATAGGAGATTTATTATGCGTGGCAATCCAGAAGTCATAGACTATTTAAATATGCTCATTGGCGGAGAATTGGCTGCCCGTGATCAATATCTAATCCATTCTCGTATGTATGAAGATTGGGGTTTAAATAAAATTTATGAACGTATTGATCATGAGATGCAAGAAGAAGCTTCTCATGCTGATGCGATCATTCGCCGTGTATTGTTTTTAGGTGCTAAACCAAATATGCACCGTGAAGATATCAATGTTGGTACAGACGTTGTATCTTGTTTAAAAGCTGATTTGGCGCTTGAATATCATGTTCGTGAAAAGTTGGCGACAGGTATCAAACTTTGCGAAGAGAAGGGCGATTACATTAGCCGTGATATGTTGCGTCAACAATTATCAGATACTGAAGAAGACCATACATACTGGTTAGAAAAGCAATTACGTTTAATTGAGTTGATTGGCTTGCAAAACTATATTCAATCTCAAATTTAATAAAAAACCCAGCTAAGGCTGGGTTTTTTTATTGGCTCATTTTAATAAAATGAAGTCTTGACTTAGATGTTGATTTTATCAAATTGAACATATTCAAAGCCTTACTATATAAGGCTTTGGCAGTTACAAAAAAGTCAGAAAAATTGTATCACACCCCCTGTTTTTTTTATGGAATTGTTTATAATTTCGCCAACAAAACCCTTGCCTAGAAATTTAATGAGGCAAGGGTTTTTCTATGGAAAATCAGTTGGTATGGATCGCCAATGATTTTATGGTGAGTTCGCGAAATATGTTATTTACCAAACCTGCTGTTTTAGATACAGCTACTCTCCTAAGCACACAGCGTCTTGCAACACGACTAAGCTTTTTTAGCTTAGGTTTTGCGACTGCAGCTTGGGCACCTCTTATTCCTTTTGCACAGCAGCGTTTAAACCTAAATCATGCCGATTTTGGTTTACTTTTGCTGTGTATGGGTATTGGTTCAATGATTGCTATGCCTGCGACTGGTGCTTTAGTAAAGCGCTGGGGATGTCGTCCGTTAATTGCTTTGGCATTGATGCTGTTAATGGTTTTATTGCCTAGCCTTACGATGTGGAGCAGCATTGTGACGATGGCTGTAGCATTGTTTATTTTTGGATCGGCAGCAGGATGTCTTGGAGTAGCTATCAATTTACAAGCAGTAGTTGTTGAAAAACATAGTGTGAGAGCTCTTATGTCTAGCTTCCATGGAATGTGCAGTCTTGGTGGCTTAACAGGCGCTATGCTTGTGACAGCATTATTGGCAGTAGGTCTTTCACCCTTAATGAGTACTTTATCAGTCGTTATGATTTTGCTTGTTATTGGTGGTGTTGCGATTCCATCTTGTTTAACGTCTTTTGAACAGGACGAAAAGCCACATGAAGATACCACTCAAGCGCCCAAAAAACTTTATCGTCCTGATGGCATTATTCTGCTTATTGGTATGATGTGTTTTATCGCCTTTTTATCAGAAGGTGCAGCAATGGACTGGGGTGGTATTTATTTAACAAGTAAATATCAGCTTAATCCTGCTTTTGCTGGTTTAGCTTACACTTTCTTTGCGCTTAGCATGACGACTGGTCGTTTTGCAGGTCATATCTTGCTTAAGCAATGGGGTGAAAAAAATATTGTGACTTATAGTGCAATTGGAGCCGCTATTGGTATGGCTGTTATTGTAACGGCACCAGTGTGGCAAGTGGTTGTATTAGGTTATGCACTATTAGGATTAGGTTGTTCTAATATTGTACCAGTGATGTTTTCTCGTGTTGGTCGACAAAACAATATGCCTAAAGCAGCAGCACTTTCTTTAGTATCAACAATTGCCTATACAGGTTCATTAAGTGGACCAGCTTTAATCGGTTTAATTGGGGAATGGACTGGTTTAAGTACGGTTTTAACAGGCGTCGCTGTATTACTATTTATTATTGCTTTACTTAACCGCTTTACATTAGTAAAGACAAATTAATTTATAAATAATAATCACCAAATAGCGAACATCGAGAAATTAAATTTCTCGATGTTCTTTTATTTAGATTTATAAAACCTGATAAATAGATTGATAATTATCTTGTAATAATCGCTGAGGCTTCATTAGTAAAGTTGGTGTCTTTTCTAAATCATCCAAGAAATTATTTCGCCACTGGGTAAGATCAGATGATGTTAATCCCTCTATCAATTGTTGATAACGATTAATACGCTCAGCTTTAGACATTTCTAAAGCCATTTTTAAAGCATCCATCATTGCCGCTCTATCTTGCGGGTCAACAATCAAGGCTTGAGACATTTGCTCAGCAGCACCAGCATATTTAGATAAAATGAGCACACCTGGATTTTCTGGGTCTTGTGCCGCAATATATTCTTTAGCCACTAGATTCATCCCATCACGTAGTGAACTAATCCAACAAATATCTGAATGACGATAAATGTGCATGAGATTATGGTGTTGTACCGTGTCATAGCAGCAATCTACAGGTCTCCAGTCTTCATGCGCAAACTCTTCGTTAATTAACTCCAGCTTGGTTTTAAAACGTTGATATAAGCGTTGATAAGCTGGAATATCGGTACGAGAAGGGATCGCCACTTGAAGATGTCGAACTAAGCCATGATATTCAGGGCTGGTTTCCAAAAAGGTTGCAAATGCATTAAATCTTTCGAGCAAGCCTTTCGAATAATCAATACGATCAACCCCGATAATTGTTTTTTGACGTGGTATTTCCTCAAAATTAAACACAGAAGAGATCGCCAAATCTTGTTGGGCTTGCTTTTGTATAATTTCGGGCTGAACACCAATTGGGTATGACTTAATTAATATTTGACGTTTCTTGTAGCTAATACTGTTACTTTGTATTTTCTGAGCTTCGAGTAAATTTAGACAAGTCTGCATACATGCATTTTGATCGATTTGGGTTTGTAAACCAATAACATCATATTGACTCAAGTCTTGAATTAATTCTCGGCCCACTGGAATTTTGCGCCAGATATTGAGGCTAGCAAATGGTATATGTAAAAAGAAACCAATTTTATTTTGCATGCCTAATTCACGGCAGTAACGCGCTACACTAAAAAAGTGATAATCGTGTATCCAAATAAGATCTTCAGGTTGAGCAAGCTGTTTTAACTTTTCAGCAAACAAACGGTTGACCTTTTGATAGGTCTTATATTCTTCTGCATCATATTCAATTAGATCATCTCTATGATGCATTGCTGGCCACAAAACTTTGTTAGCAAAACCACAATAATATTGGGCATATTGCTGATGAGTGAGGGGACAGGTAATGTAGTCAATTCCTTGAGAATAAGCCTGCTCAAACTCTGGCGCTTCGCTATCGGTAATTTGCTGCCCATTCCAGCCTAACCAGATGCCGTTACTATCATTTAGTGCATCTTGTACAGCTACAGCAAGACCACCTGCTGAAGCTTTACCTGATGGCATACTTATTCTGTTCGATAATACGATTAATTTAGACATAATTTTTCTCCGTTCTGATTTTGGCTATTTTTGACATATAAGCTTTTTATTCTGTTTTGAAATAAAAGAAGAAAATCCGCGACACTATTAATATCTTTTAATCTATATTTAGCTTGTGTTTCGCCCGGACCTACTTTAATACTAAGGCCAGATTGCTGATTAATGTAAGTGAAACCAGATTCATCTGTTAAATCATCACCTATAAAAATGGGTAATACAGTAGATAAATTAAGATGATTTAATATGGTTTCAATTGCTTTACCTTTATCAGCTTGGTTTGGAATTAATTCAACAACAAATTTTCCTCTATTTATTTTTAAGTGGGGATAATTGAGATTAATTTGCTGCATAATATTAATAGCATTATTTTCTAAATTAGGATTTTTACGATAATGTAAGGCAATAGAATATCCTTTATCCTCAATTAATAATTCGGGATATTTATCACAATTTTTGATAATATCTTGTTTTAATTTTTTGAAATTAATACTGCTTAAATCTGGTCGAATATAATTTCCTGAATCAAAATAAATATCTAAACCATGTAAAGCAGCAATTGGAACTTCAATAGAATGTAGTAGTTTGCTTGCTGTATCTACATCACGACCTGTTACAGCAATAACAGGTATATTTAATTTAGTAATTTTTTTTATAACATCTAATGTAGTTTGTGGAATAAAACTATGCTCAGGATTAATTTGAAAGGGTGCTAATGTGCCATCAATATCCAAAAATAAGCAGTAATTTTTATCTAAAGATAAGTTATTTATAATATCGTTGGGTGTAACAAAAGATGTATTTTTTTCTCTCCTATCAGATATTGTGCTTTGACTGTTCATATTAGCCTTCCTAATACTTTTTGATCAATAATTAATCTTCTAGCATTAAAATGAATTGATGAGTCATTTCTTTTAATAAAAAAACATAAGTATTAACATTAATTACATTGCATAATGGATTTATAGGCGAAGTGTGGAGTATGTTGTTTTTTGATTGGCTTCAATGTTTAGATAATTAATTTTTTGTATGTTTACTATGAATAATGCTGGTCTTATTTATCAATATATTTCAGAATATTATCTTATTATAAATGCTTAATTTTATGCTCTAGAGTTTACTTTTTATATTGATTTTAAAAGATATTTTAAACCGATAGTATTATATAATCCTTATAAAGTTGGCTTTGGACAAGCATATGAAGTTACAAAATAAAATTTTATTAATTACGGGCTGGGGAGTAGGCGTGGAACCTTTGCAATCTCTAAAATTGCATTTGGAAAAAAAGGGTTTTGAAACTCAACTTATTAATATTTTTAATGTTTTAGACAGTAACTTTCAAGAACAGGTGGATTTAGTGTCTGAGGTTGATGTTGTAATAGGTTGGTCTTTAGGTGGACAGTTAGCAACTCAACTGGTTAATACTTTTTATGAACAAACAGAGCAAACAAAAACTTTAATTACGCTCGCTTCAAATCCTTGTTTCGTTGCGCACACTGATTGGCAAACTGCTATGCCTGCTGATGTGTTTAGTAAATTTAAAGCTTCTTTTTTTCAAAACCCACAAGCCACTTTAAAGCGTTTTTATTACTTAATTACACTCGGTTCATCTCAGGCCAAACAAGATTGGGTAAGCATACAAAACATAGCAAATCCGCCTTCAAGTGAATTGCTATCAGAAGGTTTGCAAATGCTTGAGCAACTAAATTTGGTAAATAACTTAAAAAACTATCTAGGTCCGCAGCTTCATGTGTTTGCCGAGCAAGATAATGTCATTCCTTGCAAAATTATTGAAAATTTCAAGGATATCGTGACAGAAAACATGACTTATAAAGTATTAGAAGGCGCTACTCATGCTTTTCCATACCTAGAAGTGGACCGAACAATTGAAGAAATCTGCCAATTTTTAACAATTCATCAGCAAAGTTAATAAGCTTTGGTTGATCTCGCAATTTTCTTTCATTCTTAACAGGTTTAACATGTGCTAAATGAAAGATTTAATTGCTGTAAAAGGGTATAGAGGATGACCGATAATTTTGATTTGGAACATATTTGGCATCCATATACCTCAATGACCCAACCTTTACCAACGTTTAAAGTTAAACGTGCCTATGGGGCAACGATTGAACTAGATGATGGTAAGACTTTAATTGATGGTATGTCGTCATGGTGGTGTGTAATTCACGGCTATAACCACCCTGAACTCAATCAGGCAGTGACAGATCAATTACAGAACATGTCGCATATCATGTTTGGTGGTTTAACTCATGATCCTGCAATTGAACTTGGAAAAATTCTTTTAAAAATTACACCGCCAAGTCTCGATAAAATTTTCTATGCAGATTCAGGTTCGGTTGCCGTTGAAGTTGCTTTGAAAATGGCTGTGCAATTCTGGACAGCACAAGGCCAACCACAAAAAACAAATTTTATTACTACACGTTCTGGTTATCACGGTGATACATGGAATGCGATGTCTGTTTGTGATCCAGTGACAGGCATGCATCAGATTTTTGGTACAAGTTTACCGAACCGTCTTTTTGTAGCAGCACCGCAAACCAAATTTCATGAAGAGTGGAACCAAGAAGATATTGCCGAGCTAGAACAAGCTATTCAGCAAAATCATGAAAACCTTGCTGCACTGATTATTGAACCGATTGTACAAGGTGCAGGGGGGATGCGTTTTTATCATCCTGAATATTTACGTCAGGCGAAAGCACTTTGTGAACAATATAATCTGTTATTAATTTTTGATGAAATTGCGACTGGTTTTGGCCGCACGGGTAAGCTTTTTGCTTGGGAACATGCACAAGTTGAGCCAGACATTATGTGCATAGGTAAAGGGCTAACAGGCGGCTATATGACGTTATCTGCTACCTTAACGACAAAGCATGTTGCAGAAACCATTAGTCGCGGTGAGGCTGGGGTATTTATGCACGGCCCAACTTTTATGGCCAATCCACTTGCTTGCGCAGTTGCTTTAAAAAGTACGCAATTATTAATTGAGCAAGATTGGCAAGCTAATATTAAGCGAATTGAGCAACAGCTTAGCCAATATTTAACGCCTTTAAGTCAGCTTGATTATGTTGCTGATGTACGAGTGCTGGGTGCAATTGGTGTAGTAGAACTCACCTTTAATGTTGATATGAAAACTTTACAGCAACAATTTGTAGACCGAGGAATCTGGATCCGTCCTTTTGGGAAATTGGTTTATGTGATGCCACCATATGTCATTACTCAACAAGAGTTAAACGATTTGCTCGAACAATTGGTTGAAGTTGTTCAAACGATGCAGGGAGCGAATTAAGATGTCATTGCTTGATCATTTTGCTAACGAGTTAGATGAGTTAAAACAACAAGGTAATTTTAGACAATTTACCCAAAATGTGCAGCAGGGGCGTTTTATTACAATTCAAAATAAAACAATGCTCAACTTAGCTTCAAATGATTATCTTGGACTTGCGGCTGATCTCAATCTTCGTCAAGAGTTTTTAGATAGCTTACCGTTAGAGCGGAGCTATTTTAGTTCTTCATCGGCCCGTTTATTGACAGGTAACTTTGATGAATATGAACAGTTGGAAAATAGCCTAAGTAATGCATTTGGTGGTCGTTCGGCTCTACTATTTAATAGTGGCTATCACATGAATATTGGCATTTTGCCTGCTGTTGCTGATAGTAAAACTTTAATTTTGGCAGATAAGTTAGTCCATGCGAGCATGATTGACGGTATACGTTTATCTGGTGCGCAGTATGTGCGTTATCGACATAATGATTTACAGCACTTGGAACAACTCCTCCAAAAATATCATGATGATGACAAGATTGAACGAATCATTGTGGTCACAGAAAGTATTTTTAGTATGGACGGCGATGAGACGGATTTAGCTGCATTAGTCCAGCTTAAAAAACGTTTTGCTAAAACCATGTTATATGTCGATGAAGCACACTCAATTGGTGTTCGTGGTCAGCAAGGCTTAGGATGTGCTGAACAATATAATGTGATTCAGGAAATTGATTTTCTGGTCGGTACATTAGGCAAAGCATTAGCAGCAGTCGGTGGTTACATTATTTGTGATCCAATTATTAAAGATTATCTCATTAATAAAATGCGCCCACTTATTTTTAGTACTGCACAGCCTCCGATTGTTATGGCATGGGCAAACTTTGTTTTTCAAAAAGTATTAATCGCTCAATCTCAGCGTGAACATTTAAAAAGTATTAGCCAATATCTTCAACAAGCTGTTGTGCAAAAGGGTTATGTAAGCCCATCGACCAGTCATATTATTCCAGTCATTGTTGGAGAAAGTCAGGCTGCGATCGATAAAGCGAAATACGTTCAGGAAAGTGGTTTCTATGCTATGCCTGTACGTCCACCAACAGTACCTAAAAACAGTTCGCGTTTGCGTATTTCTTTAACGTCAATGGTGCAGCAACATGAACTTGAAGAATTGGTGAGTTTTCTGTGAGTTTGAATAAAAACTTGGTTGCCCAGCGTTTTGCCAAAGCAGGGCAAAGCTATTCAGAACATGCAATTGTTCAAAAACAAATTTGCCAAAATTTAATAGGTTTAGTTCAGCAGTTCTGCCCGCGTACGATGTCGCGTGTCTTTGAAATTGGTTGTGGTTCTGGCAATTTAACTCGTCTTCTTGCTACATTTTTTCAGTTTGAAGAGTTAATTTTGAATGATCTATATGCAGATGTGCAGCAGCACTTTAGTCATCAAGAAAATTTAAAATGGTTGATTGGGGATGTTGAAACTTTAGATTTTCCCCTGCAGCTCGATATGATTGTTTCAGGTTCAGCTTTACAGTGGATGCAAGATTTACCGCACTTGCTCGAACGTTGTAATGAGGCTTTAACTGAGCGAGGTTGGTTGTGCTTTTCAACCTTTGGATCTAGAAACTTATTAGAGATTAAAGAATTAACAGGTCAAGGTTTAAATTATTGGTCAGTTGAAAATTGGAGTAGTGCCTTAACTCAGGCTGGTTTTGAGATTTTATATTTGTCAGAATCAGAAACGCAACTCTATTTCGATTCACCTAAAGATGTGTTACAGCATTTAAAAGCAACAGGTGTAACAGCAACTGCTCAGCATCGTTGGACTAAGCAAACTTTACAACAGTTTTATCAAGATTATGAGCAGTTTAAGTGTGCCGAAGGATATTCCCTAACGTATCATCCGATTTATTGTATTGCCCGGAGAATGAAGTAAATGAGTGGTCAGATCTATTTTGTGAGCGGGATTGATACCGAAATTGGTAAAACCTACGCGACAGGTTTCTTAGCAAAATTATGGACTGAGCAGGGTAAAAAAGTGATTACCCAAAAACTCATTCAAACAGGTAACGCTGATATTTCTGAGGATATTGAAAAGCATCGTGAAATTATGGGGCAGGGCTGGTTTCAAGAAGATCATGACAAGCTAACCATGCCTGAAATCTTCAGTTATCCTGCTTCACCTCATTTAGCAACTCGTCTTGATAACCGAGAAATTGATTTTCAAAAAATTGAAAATGCGACCCAAACTTTGGCAGAGCGTTTTGAAATCGTATTGCTGGAAGGTGCGGGAGGCTTAATGGTGCCATTAACCACTAGTCTGCTGACCATTGATTATGTCGCTCAGCATCAGTTTCCTGTTATTTTAGTAACATCGGGCCGTTTAGGAAGTATTAACCATACTTTACTTAGTCTTGAAGCACTTAAGTCTCGTGGGTTGAAGTTGCATGCCTTGGTTTATAACCTAAAAGATGAATCAAAAGATCCATTAATTTCTCAAGATACTTCAAATTTTTTGAAAGATTATTTAGCTATTCATTTTCCTGAAGCTAAATGGATCGAATTGGCGAAAATGAATTAAGTTAAACATGCTATAAAAAAACCGCTCAAATTTGAGCGGTTTTTTTTACATCTTTTTAATATCTTAGAATTTCTTCGAACCGCGGTTAAAACCAGTCGATTTACGTTGGTTCCCTGTATTAACAGGAGCTTCTTTTTCATCATCACGACGTTGTTGACGTAAGTATCCGCCACGACGCGCAGCCATTGGTTTTTCAGTCATACGATCAGTACGGCGTTTTGCCATACCAAATAAACCTGTACCTTGACGTGGTTTTAACTCAACCGATTTGGCTAAGTTGTCGATGTCAGTTTTGTCGAGTTCCATCCAACGACCAGTACGTAATTCGCGCGGTAAAATAACTGTGCCGTAGCGTGTACGTAATAAACGGCTTACTTTAAGATCTTGCGATTCAAAAATACGACGTACTTCGCGGTTACGACCTTCTTTTACTACAACTTGGTACCAGCGGTTAATACCTTCACCACCAATTTCAGAGAATGATTCGAATTTGGCAGGGCCATCTTCGAGCTCTACTCCGTTGACCATGTTTTGGCGTAGTTTTGGCGTTACTTCACCCATTACTCGAACAGCGTATTCACGTTCGATTTCATTAGATGGGTGCATTAAGCGGTTAGCAAGTTCACCATCATTTGTGAATAGTAATAAACCAGTACTGTTAATATCCAGACGACCTACCATTACCCAGCGGTCATTGGCAATTTGTGGTAAATGATCAAATACGGTTGGGCGTTTTTCAGGGTCATTACGTGAACAGATTTCACCCTCAGGCTTATAATAAATCAGTACACGACGACGAATTTCGTCTTCAATCTGAAACTGAACTTTACGGCCATCAATGCGTAATTCATCGCCTGGTTCAATGCGCTCACCCACTTGGGCAACACGACCGTTTACACTCACGCGTCCTGCGGCAATAACCTCTTCCATATATCGGCGGGAACCTAATCCGATTCGCGCTAATACTTTTTGCAATTTTTCACTCATGACAGCACAACCTTAGACATAATGATCAACAGTCCACCTCTTTATGATTTCGGTGCATTTGCATCGAGAGCCATAAAGGCTTCCTTGGCGTTCTGTAGGGGAGGCAATTGGCCTAGAGAGGCTAGACCAAAAGCATTCAGAAACTGAGGCGTTGTAATTAGCAACGCAGGTCTTCCGGGTAAATCTCTAAAACCGGCTTCTTTAATCCAGTTCCAGTCAAATAGTGTTCTAAGAATCTGACTATTATTAGATACACCACGAATTTGTTCAATATCAGCTCGGGTAACCGGTTGATGATAAGCAATGACAGCCAGGGTTTCTAGTAATGAAGGCGACAGTTTTGTTGGTCGCTCTGGCCAAATTTGCGCAATAATACTACGATATTTAGATCTTACCTGAAAGCGAAACCCTTGTGCTGTTTCAATCAGCTCAATAGACCGACCATGTTGCAATAGCGCGAGCTGTTGCAAGAGCTGACGAAGCTGTTGTTTATTATATTGATTGTTAAATGCTTCTTTTAAGCGGGCAATTGAAACAGGCGCTTCACTGGCAAAGATAATTGCTTCAAGTTGTAATAAGACTTCATGATGTATGTCAGCTAATGACAAATCACTATTATTTTGTTCAAAACTACTCATATTGAAGATCCTTGAATTGCTAACGGGGCTTCAATACCAGTGGCAATAATTTTAATTTTCTGTTGGCGAGTCAATTCTAAAACTGCCATAAATGTAACAACCATTCCCATACGACCTTGCTGGGGATTGAGTAATTCTTTAAAACTTAACACGTCACCAGACTCTAATTTCTCTTCAATATATGCAATACGTTCTTCGAGTAAAACAGGTTCTTGAGCGACAACATGGGTAATAGGTTCGGGGCGATTAAATACACAGAACAACGCATCATGTAGCGCTGAGATATCGTAACCTTCATAAACAGGAGAGATATGTCCCAAGCTTACATTGGCACTAAATGTATCGCGCTCAAGAATTGGCATTTGACCTAAACGCTCAGCTGCTTGCTTAATGCGTAGATAGGTTTCAAGACGATCAATAAGCTCCTGCTTAGGATCTTTTTCAATACTTATAATTGTAGGTTTTGGTAGAAGTAGGCGAGACTTCAAGTCAGCCAATAAAGCAGCCATCACCATATAATCTGCTGTCAACTCGATATTTAAAGATTTCATGCTATCCATATAGGCCAAATATTGAGTCGCTATAGGAGCAATATCGAGTTGAATTAAATCGAAACCGTTTTTCTGAATCAGATAAATTAAAAAATCTAATGGACCTTCAAACCGCTCGAGCAAAATCTCAAATGCAGCTGGAGGTATATAGAGATCTTCTGGAATTTTGTCATGCCACTCATCTAAAACACGGATGTGTGGAGCGTCTTCCATGGATTGATGAAGTGATTGATTCATTACGATTATAAGCCACGCGAATTTTCAAAAGCATGAGACTTGTTATTCAAGTCCTAGACAGCTGTAAGTAGAAGAACAGCAGATAGTGAAAATCATTCTAAATGAATTGTGTCTTTTAATAAATTACTTAACGACTAAAGTGTAAAAAAAATCCAAAATAAATAAAGAGTATTTTTTTGAGTGATAATACTTTTTTTTAAACTATTGGTAAAAAATGTAAGTGCTTATTCAAAAGCACTTACATCGCCAACACCACGGCGGATAATTTCAGGATGTTCGCCCGATAAATCAACGATACTTGTACTGGTCAAGGTACCAAAACCTCCGTCAATAAATACATCAATTCGTTTATCTAACTGATTTTCAATATCGTAAGGGTCATCTAGA
Source organism: Acinetobacter sp. BEC1-S18-ESBL-01 (assembly GCF_014169935.1). NCBI lineage: Bacteria > Pseudomonadati > Pseudomonadota > Gammaproteobacteria > Moraxellales > Moraxellaceae > Acinetobacter > Acinetobacter sp. BEC1-S18-ESBL-01. Next base: position 3,047,628 of record NZ_AP022302.1, on the reverse strand, counting down.
GGGTATTCTTGTCCTGGTAAAATTAATGTACTGGTGAGTAGAGGTTCGCCAAGTTCTTTTAATAAAGCCTGACAAATTGGATTACTTGGAATACGTAAACCAATCGTTTTCTTTTTAGGATGCATCAATCTACGAGGAACTTCACTTGTTGCAGGTAAAATGAACGTAGTAATAGCCGGTGTATTCGCTTTCAATAAACGATATGTCGCATTATCAACTTTTGCATAAGTTGCAATATCAGATAAGTCACAGCACATAATGGCATATTGATGTTTAGGTCCTAAGCCACGAATCTGTGCAATACGTTCCATGGCACTTTTATTACCGATTTGACACCCAATTGCATAGGCAGCATCGGTAGGGTAGACCACAATATCTCCTGCTCGGATACGTTCAACCGCTTGGGCAATGAGGCGTTGCTGTGGATTTTCAGGATGTACATGTAAATGCATCATATTTTAGAGACTCCATCACGCCAGTGTTAAAAATAATTATTAGGCTTTTTAAATGGCCTAGGCAAGCAATTAACGTAGCTTTTTTGTCAATTAATCAAGGAGTTCACGTTTAAATTCATTTAATTGTAAAGGTGTACCCGAGCGTGTACATTGGCAAATAAAACCAATAAATGCTGCTGCATCACGTGGCAACTTAGCTTCACCTGAAAAGTAACGTTGCACTTGAGCATAAACGTTATCTTTAAATAGTTTGCCATCTCCGCCATCACCCGTAAGGTTATCAAGTGAAACTCTAAATTTTCGGCCAAAAGATTGTGCAAATAACCATTCAATTGCTTGTGGCTTAATTTCTACTTGTTCAAATAAACTTTGCTGTTCTTGGGTTCGACCATCAGGTGCATACCAATAACCTAAATCTGGTAATAGACGTCTTTTTTCACCTGCAATAGACCAGTGACTAATTTCATGCAAAGCACTATTAAAGAAACCGTGAGCAAATTGGATCTTGGCTGGTTCTTTATTTGTCGCTGGGAAATATTCAGGTTCAAAATCACCACGAACTAATGTCACATTATGGTGGGAAAACCAGTGATTAAAGTGTAAAATAAGCCAATCAACTTGCTCAGACTCCGATTTTGAGCTTGACCATGGTGAGAGTTGCACTAGGTCAGGTACAAGAGTGTTCTGATGAGTTGAATGGGTGCAAACGAGTAATGAAGTGTTAACTTCAGGTTGCGGCTGCAACAGGTGCATTGCTTAATTTACCCCGAGTTCTGTCTAAAGAAGTGCAAAATTGTATCTTAATCTTTGACAGAGTACCGATGAATTTGTAGAATTGCCGCCTTAATTATGTCAGCAAATACCTTTCCGGCACAGATTGAGCCGTTTAAATGGGCTGAACAAGGCTTTACATGGTCAGGTCAACTGCCCTTGTCTCGCTTTGCTCGTATCGCTCGTGAAGCTGTTGGATCAATTGATAATCAATTGATCAACATAGACTGTAAGCTATCAATGGATGCATATCATCGCATTGTGTGGATGGACGGTCACATGGACACGAAAGTTCCAATGGAGTGCCAACGTTGTTTGGAACCTGTTGAAATGCCTCTTGTCTTAGACTTCCATATTGCATTAGTGGATGATGAGTCACTGATAGAGCGCTTGGATGAGGATGCTGATTTCATCGTTTTAGGTGAAAGTGAGTCTTCGACGAAAGGCGATTATGATACGCCTGCCTCGATTAACTTACTCGCATTACTAGAAGATGAACTGTTATTGTTGATGCCTTTATCTCCCAAGCATGATGCTTGTGAACATAAACATCAACCTACCATTCAGAATGTTGTCGAAGAAAAACGGGATAATCCGTTTGATGTTTTGGCAGGTTTGAAGGGTAAACTTAACTCATAATTTGTGTTATAATTATGAGATAAGACAACTGAATTTGTTCTGATCCATTTTTTCGATCTTTGTAAGGAGCCATCATGGCCGTTCAGCAAAACCGTAAAAGTCGCTCTCGCCGTGACATGCGCCGTTCACATGACGCTTTAACCGAGAATGCATTAACAGTAGACCAAGCAACTGGTGAAACTCATCGTCGTCACCACGTGACTAAAGACGGTTTCTACCGTGGTCGTCAATTATTCGCTAAAGCAGCTGATGCTGAATAATTGCATGATATGCATTAAGCGTGATGCTTAAGTATAGAAAAAATGGGAGCGAAAGCTCCCTTTTTTTGTTGTTTTTCGCAATTATAAATATATAAATAACATGTTAAATTTCCGCTCCAGAAATGAGTGAAAACCCAAAAAAGGATTTCTTATGTCTGCTAAACGTCTTGAACAAGTAGCTTTAGCCACAAAAACTGCATTTGTGTTTCCTGGTCAAGGTTCACAAAAAGTCGGTATGCTTGCTGAACTAGCAGAACAGTTTAGTGGGGTCGGGCAAACTTTTGCAGAAGCTTCAGATGCTCTTGGATTTGATCTTTGGCATATTGCACAAAGTGGCGAAGGTCTCGACCAAACAGAAAATACCCAACCTGTGTTATTAACTGCCAGTATCGCTTTATGGCGTGTATGGCTTGATTTAGGTGGTCTGGCACCTAAATACCTTGCAGGACATTCACTAGGTGAATACAGTGCATTGGTAGCTGCAGGCTCTATGAGCTTGGCGGATGCAGTTAAATTAGTTAACTTGCGTGGCAAGCTCATGCAAAGTGCTGTACCTCAGGGTCAGGGGGCTATGGCTGCAATCCTTGGTTTGGCTGATGAAAAAGTGGTTGAACTTTGTCAAACCGTGAGTGCATCAGGTGAAGGTTCTGTAGAAGCTGCAAACTATAATTCACAAGGTCAAGTTGTGATTGCAGGAAGTACAGCTTCTGTACAAGAAGTCATGGCTTTGGCAAAAGAGCAGTCAGCTAAAGCAATTGCTTTACCAGTGTCAGTTCCTTCTCATTGTTCGTTGATGAAACCTGCCGCTGAGAAATTTGCAGAAGCTTTGGAACAAACTGCCATTGAGCTACCTACCATTCCTGTAATACAAAATGTCAACGCGGGAATAGCTACCGATGTTGCTCAATTGCGTCAGGCATTAACTGCACAATTGTACCAATCAGTACAATGGACACGTACCATGCAGTCTCTACAAGACCAAGGTATTCAATACATTGTTGAGTGTGGTCCAGGTACAGTATTGAGTAACCTCGCAAAGCGTTTACCAAATATTGAAAAAGCTTTTTCTATTGATAGTAAGAGCAAAATGGAAGATGCCCTAAATGCTGTTTTAGTGGCAGAAGGAAAAATTGCATGACACAAGAACGCAAAGTTGCATTAGTAACGGGCGCGAGTCGGGGTATTGGCGCTGCCATTGCCCAGCAACTTATTCAAGACGGTTATTTTGTTGTAGGTACTGCGACTTCTGAATCTGGTGCACAAAAGTTAAGTGATAGCTTTGGTGAACAAGGTGCAGGTTTGGCGCTCGACGTGCGTAATCTCGATGAGATTGAAGCAGTCGTTTCTCATATTGAACAGAACTATGGTCCTGTACTTGTTCTAGTTAACAATGCAGGTATTACGAAAGACAATTTGTTGCTTCGTATGTCTGAAGATGATTGGGATGACATTCTCAACATTCACCTTAAAGCAGTTTATCGTTTATCTAAACGTGTGCTTAAGGGTATGACGAAGGCACGTTTTGGTCGAATTATTAATATCAGTTCTGTTGTAGCTCACTTTGCAAACCCAGGCCAAGCGAACTATTCTGCTGCTAAAGCAGGTATTGAAGCATTCAGCCGTAGCCTTGCAAAAGAGATGGGTAGCCGCCAAATTACTGTAAACAGTGTGGCGCCAGGTTTTATTGCAACAGAAATGACAGATGCACTTAGTGAAGACATTCGCAAAAAAATGAGTGATCAAGTGGCTTTAAATCGCTTAGGTGAGCCACAAGATATCGCAAATGCGGTGAGTTTCCTTGCAAGTGATAAAGCAGGTTACATTACCGGTACGGTATTACATGTAAATGGTGGTTTATACATGGCCTAACGCCGATGTATAAACTTTTAAAAATTTTTATATTCAATTAAACTAGTGGCAAATTAAACGCCACAAGCAATGAGGAGAATTCCTGTGAGCGATATCGAACAACGCGTTAAACAAGCGGTTGCAGAACAACTTGGTCTTAAAGCTGAAGAGATTAAAAACGAAGCATCTTTTATGGATGACTTAGGTGCTGACTCTTTAGATTTAGTTGAACTTGTTATGTCTTTCGAAAACGACTTCGACATCACTATCCCTGATGAAGATTCTAACGAAATCACTACAGTTCAATCTGCAATTGACTATGTAACTAAAAAACTTGGTTAATTCGCATATTGCTGAATAAAAAGAAGGCCACCGTAAGGTGGCTTTTTTTATTTTAGAAAAAATTTAAGAGATACATATTTTTACAAGATCAACCTCAATTGATAGCAGAGGTATAACTTTTTTGAAGTATAACAATAAAGGTCAGTTTAATGACTTTACTATAAACAATAATATGAGGACTAAAAGATGGGTCTTTTTGATTTTGTAAAAGGTATTGGCAAGAAAAATACCGCACCAGCAGAACCACAACCAGCTCCAGCAACACCAGCAGAACCTTCTGCACAAGAAGTTGCAAATAAATTATTAGGTTTAATTAAAAGTTTGGGCTTAGGGGTAGAAGGCTTATCTGTAACCTATAACGGTACTACTGATACTGCAATTATTAAAGGGCAGGTAAAAAGCCAAGCAGATAAAGAGAAAATTATTCTTATTGTTGGAAACATTGATCATGTGGCTCAAGTAGATGACCAGATGACAGTGGCAACTCCTGAACCAGAAAGTAAATTTTATACAGTGAAATCTGGTGACAACCTTTCAAAAATTGCGAAAGAAGTTTACGGTGATGCAAATCAGTACCCGAAAATCTTTGAAGCAAATAAACCAATGTTAAAAGATCCTGATGAGATTTTCCCAGGACAAGTTTTACGTATTCCTCAATAATTGAGGTTAATAAAAAAGGCGCTTTAAGCGCCTTTTTTGTGCTTTTAAAAACGCTTTGGAATCTTTTGTCCGTTTGGTACAGGGGTATCTGCATTTTTTAAAACACCGAATAACCATGTTTCAGCATGCTGTACTGCAATTTTTAAAGAATCACCTAAAGCTAAACGGCCAGCGATAAAGCTAGCTAAAGAACAACCTGAGCCGTGATATTCACCTTCAAGGCGAGGACAGCTACTACTCGCTACTAGTTCACCATCGATATATAAACTATTTTTAATATGATCTGGTGTATCTTCATGTCCACCTTTCACTAGAACAGCTTTAGCACCCATTTCAAAAAGCTTTTGAGTGGCTTGATCTAAATCAGTAATACCTGTTAGAGCACGTAATTCAACGGTATTTGGAGTAATAATTGTGGCTAGAGGAATAAGTTCAACGAACGCTTTAACGAGAGTTGCCTGATCACCTAAAGAGCCGCCACTATTTGCGACTAAAACAGGATCAAGTACATACTGATAGTCAGGATGAGCACGTAAAAATTCAGCTAGTACCGCAATATTATCTGTTGTGCCAAGCATGCCTGACTTAACACATTTAATGGGTAAGTCACCTACAACTGCATTTGCTTGTGCTAATAAGAGTTCTTTTGAGGTTGCTTCGAAGCCAAATACTTGTTGTGAGTTCTGAATGGTGAGGGCAGTACATGCAATTGCTGCATGGGCACCACTTTGTCCAATTGCTTCGATATCGGCTTGTAAACCTGCACCACCTGAAGGGTCTAAACCCGAGAAACAAAGTACGGTTGGACGCACGGTTATTTCCTTTTCAATTTAAATTTACGTTAGTATAAGAGAGTTTGATTAAACTCTCGACCAATTGAATTAAATACTTTACTGGGTTAATGATTGAATGGCTATAAAACATATTTTGATTGATTTAGATGGAACCTTAACAGACCCAAAAGTTGGAATCCATACTTCAATTCGCTATGCAATGGATAAATTAGGCTATCCATTGGCTGCCGATTTAGATATTGACTGGACAATTGGCCCACCCTTAAAGCCATCACTCGCAAAATTATTAGCTACTCAAGATGATGCTTTAGCTGAACAAGCTTTACTTGCTTATCGCGAGCGTTTTTCGGTGGTTGGCCTGTTTGAAAATGAAGTATATCCATCTGTTGCAAAAACGCTTAGCGCTTTAAAAAAAGAAGGATATCGTTTATTTGTTGCAACTGCTAAACCAACGATTTATGCAAAACGTATTTTGGATCATTTTGAATTAAGCCAATACTTTGTACATATCTATGGGAGTGAGTTAACGGGTGAGCGCACTAATAAAGCTGATCTTATCCATTATATTCTTGAGCATGAGCAATTAAACCCAGAAGAGTGTTTAATGGTCGGTGACCGTCAATATGACGTTTTGGGTGCTCGTCATAACGGTATTGAGGCGGTAGCGGTGACTTATGGTTATGGAACAGCAGAGGAACTTGCTCAAGCACAGCCTAAAGCAATGATTAAGCAATTCTCTGAACTTTTGGACTATGTTGAAGAACTGGCAGCACAAAAGAAAGTTTCTTAAATATTATTAAATTTTAATTTGAAGGTTTGGCTTTGATCTAAAGCCAAACCTTTTTTATTTAAATACCGTGTTGCTGGCGGTATTGAACAAGTTCTTCAATCGTAATCACCGTTAAGTGATGAGTTTGAGCATATGCTAAAACTTGAATGCCCGATGCCATCGTGCCATCTGGATTGGTTAATTCACATAATACGCCAGCGGGTTTAAGCCCAGCTAGTCTTGCTAGATCAATTGTTCCCTCAGTATGACCTCGACGAGTAAGAACTCCACCATTACGTGCACGTAATGGGAAAACGTGACCCGGACGATTTAAGTCACTTGCAACAGCACCATCTTTAATAGCAGTTTGAATAGTTGTTACACGGTCTTTAGCAGAAACACCAGTGGTAACGCCTTGAGCAGCTTCAATGGTTACTGTGAAAGCGGTATGAAATTGGCTCGAGTTTTGAGAAACCATTGGAGGAAGTTCTAGATGATCTGCTAGCTCTTCTGTAAGGCATAAACATACGATACCTGAACCATCACGAATCATACGTGCCATTGTTTCTACCGTTAAAGTTTCGGCTGCAACAATTAAATCTGCTTCATTTTCGCGATCAAAGTCGTCCATAACCAAGACAGGCTTGCCTTGACGAATATCTTCTAATGCTTGTTGAATGCGTTGCTCAGCAGGAGAGAGGGCTGAGAAAAAAAGTTCTGGTTGAATTAAGCTAGACATAATGAAACGCTCTCGTAAAAATACGGTTGAACATTTCAGGACTGATGTAAAAACAGGCTGGCACTGAAATAAAACGGATTTATCCCAGTTCGTCGTCTTCTTTCATCCGGACTATACCGTCGGCTTTGGAGTTTCACCAAATCTGCTCAAATTACACAATTTAAGCTCGTGGGCTTGTTAACCTATTTATAAAAATTAACTTTACCACCGGTGGGGAATTACACCCCGCCCTGAAGCGATGGGTTTTATTATAGCGCGCTTGATAAAATTGGCTAGATGCTTTTATAGAATGCTAAGTTTCTTTCTGAATAAGCATTTTCATAAATCGAAATAGGCTTTTTAACAAGAGCTTACTTGTTGATATGAAAATGGAATGCTATGTTTTTTATAGAAAATTATAAATAAAATAGGTGTTCCATGCAGAGAAGAGACTATTATCCTCTGACCAATAGTTCATTTATTCAGCATCTCCATATTTTCAGTTATGTATTTATGGCGGTAAGTATCCTTTATTTAATTGCTGCCAACTGGTTTATGCTTCCAAACAGTATTCAACTCGCTATCCCGCCCGTTATATTACTTGTGTCAGCATGGTTCAGCACAAAAGATACTTTAAGTGATGGGGTTAGGCAGACCTTACACAGCGTTTGTGGTTTGATGATAGGCTTAAGCTTGGCCGTTATTGGACAGGTTTATCAAACTGATGCAGACAGTTATTTGCTTTTTTTAATTTGGACATTGCTTTTATTACCGTGGTTATATCGACCGAATATTGGAATCTTTGCTTTAATTTGTATTACCAGCCAACTTACACTTTTTTTATTTTTTAAACAGACTTTTTGGTCCGAAAAATTTCCTTATTTATATCTATTCGCTCTGAATCTATTAAGCCTTATTGAATTTGGGGTATGCATAAAGAAATATCGTGCTTTACGATTTGTATTTATCGCTTGGTTCGCCGTTATTTCGATTATTGGAATGATTCAATATTTATCGAATGAGAATATTCCTTATCTAATTTCTGCCTTCTTTTCAGGAATAGTCGCTTTTTATTATTTCTTCAAAAAAGACGATCAGCTATGTGCCAGTTTGATGGCTGCTGTTCTAGGCGTGACCGCAACCATATGGCTTGTAGATGGGATTAATACCTTATTTAAAGATTCTAATGAGTTCATTTTTTTATTGATTGCAGGCATTATTTTTATTTGGTTTGCGCTGATTAGCTCTCTTTTAATAAAAATTTTTCGTCAAAGCCGCTTTTATGTCATTCCATTGGCAATTGGTGCTTGGCTTGCTGGCTTGGCACTTGCAGCTTTTACGCTGGTGTTTTGGGAGACTATTTCTTTAATTATTGGAGTTGTTTTTGTTGGATTGGCGTTTATTGTTTTAAAGAAATCACAAAGCTATTTCTTTCGGCAATTTGCCTATTGTTTGTTTATCAGTGGGCAGACCGCTTTCTTGTTTCATCTTGGTTCAGAAACAGATCAAATTCTATGGGTTTTAATTGCACAGATTATTATTCTATGTATTAGTTATTTTCTTAAACCACATTGGTTCTTCATTTTAATTCAAATGCTTGCTACGTATGGCATAGCTTTTATCTATTTGCTACAACTGGACCATTCATTGTGGTCAATACATTCTACTCAGACTTATTTAAATTTAACTTTGCTCAGTTACTTGGTTTTTAGTTTGGTGCTCTTACCTAAGAGAGAATCAATAGCCCTATACGAGCGTAGTATTTTTTTATGCGTGCTGGTCGTAATTCTTGTAGCTTTTTTTTTCAATACTTTTATGGGGTTGGTACCAGAAAATTCGATAGATCAGCAGTTATGGGTTTTATATTTGCTACCTGTTGTCTGGTTACTTTGCTTTAGTGTTCTTCATTTATATCGACAACTTAAGGCACTCACTTTTTTCGCCTTTTTAATATTTGGTGTGTTACTTATTGTGTTGGGATATTTTGAAATTTTCATCCTGCTTATTATTTTAACGTGGGTATTAAAAAAGAAAGATTATATTGTGTATGGAGTGAGCTTAACTGTATTCGTTTTTGTGTTCTGGCAGCTCTATTACAACCTACAAATAACTTTTCTAGCTAAGAGTGCATCTATTTTTATTTCGGGCATTGTTTTGTTGGCTCTGTCTTGGTTACTTCAACGTGAAAATAAAAATGATCTTGTTAAAGGAGAGAAAGAATGAAAAAGTATTTTTCTCTTATTCTTGCCTTTATTACGCTATTATTTTTTGCAGGTTTAGTGGCGAAAAACGAATGGCATCTGCACCATAGTAAAAGTATTTTCATTGAGCTTAAGCCAGTTGATCCTCGTTCAATTTTACAAGGTGACTATATGGCACTGGCTTATGAATTACATTTACAATCTATTAAAGCTCTTGCAGGAACTGAAAGTGAGGCTCTAGAACAGGTGATTTTTAATCACTCTTCCGTTCCCGCAAAAGTTATTTTGGATTCACAAAATCGCGTAGTTCGTACAGTTTTAGATATCAATAATTCATTTGCTGGGCAGAGGTTAATTTTAAAAAATCCTGAAAATCGTTTGCAGGCTTTATATCCTGCCTCTCGCAGTTTCTTGTTTGCAGAAGGCTTGGCTCAATGTTATGAAAAAGCCAAATATGCTGAATTTAAGGTAAATTCTAAAGGAGAGGCGATACTGTTCGAATTACGAGGAGAACAGCTTCAACCATTAAATTGTGAAAAACAAAAGAACTGGTGGGAAGGAACTATTAAGGATTTATAAAATGATAAAAGCCCGTCAATGCGGGCTTTTTATTCTTAAAATAAATTAGGCAACTTGAACAGGAATGCAATTCGCTGTGTGGTTGACTGTATTATTTGGATTAGCATATACCAAACGTGGTTTATGAATATTTGCTTCAGCTTCAGTAAAATCACCAAATGTAGCAATAATTACTAAATCGCCAACGTCTGCTTGATGTGCAGCACCGCCGTTTACTGAAATAATTCCAGAGTTATCTTCACCACGAATCGCATAAGTTGTGAAGCGTTTGCCATTGGTTACATTCCAAACATGAATTTCTTCATATTCACGAATACCAGCTAAGTCCATCAATACGCCATCAATTGCACAAGAACCTTCATAGTGAAGTTCAGCATGGGTTACAACTGCACGGTGAATTTTGCATTTTAATAAACGAGATAGCATGGCTAGCGTCTCCTGAGTAGACCTAAGATGTAGATCTTATGGTGAAATCTTTAGCTTTTGCGGTTGGCAAAGTGGCTGATGCGCATTTTGCTCCTAAAAAAGCAAGATAGCAAGCATGATTGTTCAACAATTTAAGTGGGTTTATATGCATTAATTTGATTCATGGCCTGTGGAACTTGTCCTTGAACAAGTAGCTTCACTTTAGAAAGGGCATGATCAATTGCTGCATCCATCAGACTTTGTTCACTACTTGGTGCTTTTCCAAGTACGTGACCTGAAACTTTCTCTTTCGAGCCAGGATGTCCGATACCAATACGTAAACGGTGAAAATTTGGACCAATATGAGGGACAATGTCACGTAAACCGTTATGACCACCGTGTCCACCGCCTGTTTTAAGACGAATTACACCTGGGTTCATATCAAGTTCATCATGAGCAATCAAAATTGCTTCAGGAGCAATTTGATAAAATTTTGCAAATGGAACTACACTTTGTCCAGAACGGTTCATAAATGTAGTGGGTAGAAGTAGACGGACATCGTGTCCTTCTATATTACCACGTCCACTGATTCCGTGAAATTTCGGATCATTTTTTAATGTAATGCCATATTTGTCAGCAAGCTGTTCAATGAACCAAAAACCTGCATTATGGCGGGTTTGGGCATATTCTGAACCAGGATTGCCCAAACCAACAATTAGCGAAATATTTGACACTAATCTACGCCTTTAAACACTTATGCGCGTTTGAAGTCAGCGTGCATAGGAGTGTTTTTAGATGGGTGACGTTGTAACGCTTGGATTTTAACGTTTTCAACTTTGTCGCCCACTTTGATTTCTACAACTTCTTCAAAGAAAGCATTGCTTTCTAAAGCTTTTACAAGCTCACGAAGTTCTAAAGTAACAGTTACAGGCTCAGCGTTGCCACCATAAATGATAGCTGGAATTAAAGCTTCGCGACGAAGGCGGCGGCTCGCACCTTTCCCTTGTTTGTCTTCAGCACGCGCTTGAGCGTTTAATACGAAGTTTGCCATGAGTAAATCCTCATTAAAGTTTAAAAGACTAAACTTGCGACCAGTTTAGTGATAGAAAACCCCAGCCAAGGCTAGGGTTTATAAAAAGCTGCAATATTATAAACTATCGAACATTGCACTGATAGACTCTTCGTTATTAATACGACGAATCGTTTCAGCAACCATGCTAGCAACAGAAACCTGACGGATCTTGCCTAAGGTCAATGCTTCTTCAGAAAGAGGAATGGTATCAGTTACAACCAGTTCATCAATAACTGAATTACGTAAGTTTTCAATAGCCTTACCTGATAGTACAGGGTGAGTTGCGTATGCAACTACACGACGTGCACCAAATTGCTTAAGCGCATCAGCTGCTTTACACAATGTACCAGCAGTATCAACCATATCGTCTACGATAACGCAATCACGATCTTTTACGTCACCAATTAAGTGCATAACTTGCGACTCGTTGGCTTTTTGACGACGTTTATCAATAATTGCTAAATCGATGTCACCCATCTGTTTGGCAACAGCACGAGCACGTACTACACCACCAACGTCAGGAGAAACCACCATAAGGTTGTCATGTTGTTGTTGACGTAAGTCAGCAAGCAAAGCAGGAGTACCGTAGATGTTGTCGACTGGAATATCGAAGAAACCTTGAATTTGGTCAGCATGTAAGTCGATCATCACGACACGGTCAATACCAACAGTGGTAAGCATGTCTGCGACAACTTTAGCTGTAATCGGCACACGTGCAGAACGTGGACGACGGTCTTGGCGAGCATAACCAAAATAAGGGATAACAGCGGTAATACGACCAGCACTTGCACGACGCAAAGCATCTGCCATAACCAAGATTTCCATAAGGTTATCATTGGTAGGAGCACAAGTAGGCTGAACGATAAATACGTCTTTACCACGAACATTTTCAGTAATTTCTACTGAAATTTCTCCATCAGAAAAGTGACCGACTGATGCAGCACCTAGAGGGATATGTAAGTGACTTACGACTTTTTGAGCGAACTGTGGATGAGCATTTCCACTAAAAACGACAAGATTGGGCATGAAGCACCCTTGGCGGTTGGTATGTAATGAAATAGATGGCAGGGGCGGCTGGATTCGAACCAACGGATGCCGAGATCAAAACCCGGTGCCTTACCACTTGGCGACGCCCCTAATGCGGCAGAACTTTAATATTTTTGCAATGCAATGTCAAGATTAATCAACAAAAAGCATAGCAATTAAGTCTGTCTTTAAAATAAGAGAATGGCAGGGGCGGCTGGATTCGAACCAACGGATGCCGAGATCAAAACCCGGTGCCTTACCACTTGGCGACGCCCCTAAATTCGATGATATATATGATGGCAGGGGCGGCTGGATTCGAACCAACGGATGCCGAGATCAAAACCCGGTGCCTTACCACTTGGCGACGCCCCTAATATAATCATCATTACAGGTGAGGTTGGCAGGGGCGGCTGGATTCGAACCAACGGATGCCGAGATCAAAACCCGGTGCCTTACCACTTGGCGACGCCCCTAACGTGTAACCTTAAAATGATTAAGAGGAGATTCTTTTAAACTATTTACCAAGTAAGATTTACATGGTGAATGCTTAAGAATTTCATCAATATTCATTTCATTCGTTACTTCAATAAAAACACAAGCACCTGTACCTGTAAGCTTTGCTTGACCAAATTGATCTAAATATTGCATTGCTTCTTCTACTTCAGGGTATAACTGCCGAGCCAGTGGCTCAAAGTTATTTCCAAAATTAGAAGGTTCTAACTGATAGGCGCAAAATTTAGTGGTCTTAGAGTCTCTTGTCAATGTTTTTTGTGAAAAAAGCAATTGAGTGCTGATAAAACAATCAGGTTTTAAAATAATGAACTGTTTTTGATCTAAGTCTATGAATGATAAATGTTCACCGATGCCTTCAGCCCATGCATTTTTACCATAAATAAAAATTGGAACATCAGCACCGAGCTTTACACCGTAGTCCGCAAGTTGTTCTTGCTTTAGGCCACATTCCCATAATTGATTTAACACAATAAGCGTTGTGGCGGCATTAGATGAACCGCCACCTAGACCTGCACCCATTGGAATATTTTTTTCAATTTTGATGTGCAAGCCACAAAATTTTTTCGCATGTGGTTTTAGTATTTGAGCTGCCCGATAAATCAAGTTTTCTTCAGCACGAACTTCACTTAACCCATCGATTTTGATTTCTTCGCCCAAAGTCGGTGTAAATGTCATCCAATCATATAAATCAATCAGTTGGAAAATAGTTTGTAGCTCATGGTAACCATTCTCACGTCGGCCTGTAATATGTAAAAACAGGTTGAGCTTAGCAGGGGAAGGAACTCGAATCATAGATTTATATAATTAGACTTAGCGGTTTTGGATGACCATTGTAATACGGTTTTCTTTATCTTCAGCAAGAGCTTGCTTTAAAACCAGTTTGTTTGGCAAAGTTTGTTCACCGTCGTAACTGAAATTAACTGTCCAGCCATCTTCAATCAGTTGACTCACTCGATTTGCAGCGTCTTTCGTAATTTGAGCATTTAGCGTTGCTGGTTTTGCTAAAATCCAGCTCGTTAAGTGTGTAATTGGTGCTTGCCAACCCGTTGCTCGCTCTAAAAGTTCTTCTGGAGAGGCTGCGCTAATAAGTCCTGTTTTAGAACTATTTAAAGTTACTTCGCCCGGTTTACCCTGAATTTGGGTTTTTCCAACGCCTAAAATACCGCTTAATTCGATATCAAAATTATCTTGCTGTTGAAGCCAGGTAAAAAACGCACTACCGGTTTGCTGTGGTGTACGAACCCCAATCTTACCTTGTAAATTAAAGTGTTTTTCGTCTTGAACTTGTTGGGTAACCGCTGGTTTTGGTTGAGTAAAATGCTGACAACCGGTTAGAAATAATACACTTGATCCACAGATCGCTGTGCACAGTTGGGCAAATTTGCTCATATATTTAACTCTTTTTTGCAGATGTAGGTAAAATTAACGCATCAAGCTGTTGTAATTGTGGATCATTGGCATGTTTTTGTTTCAGTTGTTGTAACACTGCGCTAAATTGCGTGAGTGACCCTTGCATATACAAAGCTTTAGCATAACGAACGCCAATATTTATATTATGGCTAAGTTCATACGCTTTGCCTAAGGCTTCCGCCGCAGCTTCATAATCATTCTGTAAAAATGCAATATAACCTAGCGTATCAAGAATTGAGGCCTGTTCAGGCGCATATTCTAATGCTTGCTCTGCATACTGACGTGCTTCTTTTAAACGACGGTTTTGCAGTGCCAGTGTATAAGCATATGCATTTAGATACGTTGGGCTGTTGGGCTCAAGTTGTAATAATTGTTTTAAGGTTTTGTCCAGCTTGTCACGGTCCGTATATGGATCAAGTAATAAAACTTCCGCATAAATCAGTTCTGGGTCGTCGGGTAGGTTTTTAATTGCTTCATCTAATAGATTTAGTGCAGCTTTTTTATTGCCCATTTTCTTTAAGATTTCAGCTTGGGCTTGATATAAGAAACTTGCATGTTGAGGATAATTTACTCGTTCTTGAGTAAGGAACCGTAAAGCATCGTGTAAGTTTTCTTGTTTATCATATATTGCGATCAAGTTTCGTCTAGATACCACATATAAACTGCCATCAACTAAACGATAGTAAGCTTTTGCAGTTTCATAATGCTGTTTACGCTCTGCATTAATGGCTAAGTAGTAATACGCTTCATTTTGGTATTTTGCCGAGTTTCGTAGGTCAACAAGATATTGTTCCGCTTTGTCATATTGCTTTAAATCAATACTTGTTAAGCCTGCAATAAATAAGGCTTCTTCAGCTTTAGGGTTAGTTTCTATAATCTTTTCAAGTTTTTCTAACGCAAGCTGAGATTGGTTAATTTGTATGAGATAGCGGATTTCAGCTAATCGAATATCTAAATTTTTCTTATTTTTACGACTCGACTTTGCATACCATTTAAGCGCACCTTCTTGATCGCTGAGAGCAATAAGTAAGTTTGCTTTCATTAAAATAAAGCTCGTTACTTTAGGACGTCGACGTAATGCTTTGTTAATGTTAGTTAGCGCAGTTTGTAATTGACCATTTTGAGCTTCTAAATTGGCGATGAGTGCCAAAATAGAAGGATTGTCTTTTTCTGCGCTAGAACGTAAAGCTGTTAATAATACTTCTCGATCTTGCGCATTTTCTGGAGCAATGCTAGCTAAAATTTGTTCTAAATCGGCAGTGGGATCTATCTTTAAAATTTTATCTAATGTCTCAGCAGCAAGCTGATATTCGTGCGTTTTTAAAGCAATGTGTGACAAATAAAATAAAGCTGGTACATCTTTAGGTTCTTGAGCTACCCAGTGTGTAGCAATATTTAACGCAGCTTGTAAATCATTATATTCAAGTGCAACGTCTAAAGCTCTCTGCTTAATTGATGTAGAGTTGCTTTTAATTGCGAGCACTGTGTAATTATGCAAAGCATTTGGAATATCGTCATAAGCTAGAGCAAATTCAGCGACCATTGTTTGCTCTAGGGCCTGATCAAATGAATGCACGGCATAGGTCTCTTGCACAGGACGTGCATAGACATACGAGGACATGCTACCTAACAACAAGAATGTGGTAGAATACTGTCTTATCGAAGCACCGTTAAAATTAATACGGCTATTCATTTGACGCAATTTTTATTGATCCAAAGTAATGCTTTTTATGACACCGATGTTGCACAATAGCATAAATTTAGCGAAATGATGATCTGATATGTCTTTCTTTGCATTGGGTGTCAACCATCAAACAGCTTCTGTAGAACTCCGCGAACAAATTGCTTTCAATGCAGAGCGATTAAGTCGTTTGCTTGCCGAACAACGCCATCACCAAAACTTAAAGGATTTGGTGGTCGTCTCGACCTGTAACCGTACAGAAGTTTATGCCATGGCAGAAAACGCCGAAAGCCTTCTAAAATGGTTAGCCGATGCCAATAATATTGATGTAAAGCAGTTAATTCATCATGTTTATCGTTACGAGAATACGCAGGCGATTACACATTTAATGCGAGTGGCGAGTGGTCTAGACTCTCTCATGCTTGGTGAGCCACAAATTTTAGGGCAGGTCAAAAGCGCTTTGGCATTGTCTAAAGAAGCGCAAACGGTCTCTCCTGAATTAAATAGTGTTTTTGAATACGCTTTCTATGCAGCTAAACGGGTACGTTCCGAAACTGCGGTAGGTAGTCATGCTGTTTCAATGGGTTATGCAGTTGCACAACTGGCCTTACAGGTTTTTAGTAAGCCTGAAAAGCTTACTGTTATGGTGGTTGCTGCGGGTGAAATGAATAGCTTGGTGGCTAAACATTTGGCTGAAATGGGTGTCGCGAAGATTATTATTTGTAATCGTAGCCGTGAGCGCGCTGATCAGTTGGCTCAGGAAATTGCACATCAGGTTGAAGTTGAAATTATTGAATTTTCAGGATTAGCAGAGAATTTATATCGTGCTGATGTTGTGTCGAGTTGTACTGGAAGTTTATATCAAGTTATTGCTTATTCTGATGTTAAGGCCGCATTAAAAAAACGCCGCTACCAACAAATGTTAATGGTTGATTTGGCTGTACCACGTGATATAGATCCTAAAGTTGAAGCACTTGATGGGGTCTATTTGTATGGTGTTGATGATTTACAAAGTGTGATTGATGAAAACCTTGCTCAACGTCGTCAGGCGGCTGTTGAAGCAGAGGTCATGGTTAATCAATTAGCTACTCAGCTTATTACGCATCAAAAAGTTAAAGAGGCGGGTAGTACAATTCATGCTTACCGCCAGCACAGTGAAGAGATTAGTCAACAAGAGCTTACACATGCGTTAGAAGCTTTGCATCATGGTGAGAGTGCCGAACAGGTATTACAGCATTTTGCACACCGTTTGACGCAAAAACTTATGCATCCTACATCGATATTATTACGTGAAGCTGCTAAAGCAGAAAATCCTGATTATTTTGAATGGTTACAACAGCATTTACAGGATGTGTTTGAGCATGAACGTAAGCCAAAACATTAAGACAACAACTTTAAGCTAATTTGTTTTGTTAATTCATTCAATTGTTGTCTTAGATTTCTTGATTCAATTAAAGAAATCGGTGATTTCAGTTTTTGACGTAAATATCTTTCTTGCAGACTTAATGAATATTCTTTAGCTAACTTGTCAGCTACTTCAGGAGCCTGTGTTAATGCCTGAATATTTGTTCTTTGCATAATATCGGCGATTTCATGGCAGTAACTACTACACGCACCAAGCACATAATAAGTTGCCAGCTCTTGATCATCCGGTAAATCATCAAAAATACGATTTAAGATTGCCAGTACTTTGGCTAATAATTCATCTTGGTGAATATAAGCCCGTAATCCTTCAAAATGAATATAAAGAAAAGGATGATGCATTAAAATTGCAATCGCAAAGTCTTCATCTTTTGTATGGATGTTAAATGAGAGCGAGGCATCGTGGCTGATTTGTGGGGTAAAACGTTTACCTAGTCCGAGTTTTTCACGGAAAGATTGAGTAAGCAAGTAGCGGAAAGAACCTTGTTTAGGTAAGAGTTCAGTTAGTTCTCTGAGTTCTCCCATGACTAAACTTTTCCCTTCAGGCGTACTGATATCGTGCTGACCAGTTAAGTGAGCAAACACGAAATCGGACAGAAGAGGGGCTTGTTGTAATAGTTTTTGGAAATTTTCGAGTCCTTCTCGACGGATGAGAGAGTCGGGGTCATGATCATTCGGTAGAACAAAAAATTTGAGTTCACGACCATCATTAAGAAGTGGTAAAGCAATTTCTAAAGTTCTGCGTGCTGCTTTTTGACCAGCAGCATCACCATCAAAAGCAATGGTAATTCGGCTATTTTGTTTAAATAAAATATTAAGGTGTTCAGTATTACTTGCAGTCCCTAAGGTTGCTACAGCTCCTGTAATGCCATATTGCTGAAGCGCAATGACATCCATATAGCCTTCAACCATTAACCAATCGCTAGATTTAAGCTTTCTACCTTCATAAAGTCCGTAAAGTAGCTGATTTTTATGAAAGACTTCTGAGTCCGGCGAGTTAATATATTTGGGTTTTATTTCATCATTTAAAGCACGCCCACCAAAACCAACCACTCGGCCTTTAGGGTCGCGAATTGGGAAAATGACGCGGTCACGTAACAAATCAAAATCACGCCCATTATCACTTGAGCGGATAAGTCCGAGTTGTTTTAAACCGTCAATGTCATAAGGAAAAGCTTTTTCTAGATGTTGCCAGTCTTCTGGAGCATAGCCTAAGCGCCAAAATTGAATCGTCTGATTGGTTAGTCCACGCTGTTTAAAGTAATTTTTGGCTTTTTGACTATGAGGTAATTGTTGTTCATAAAACTGAGCAACATTTTCCAGTAAGTCATATAAATTACCTTCTTGAACTGGTTCATCAAAGCTAAACGGCTGTTCGAACTGAGCAAAAGGATCATCAAAAAATACGGGTTCAAGCGTGTTGTAGCTCTCATCACTTGGTTGTTGTGAAGTTACAGGCTCTGCCGCATTTGTTTTAGTAACAGGTGGCTTTGTAACCTGACGGGTATAAGATAGTTTTTTATTCTCAGTATTATCTTTGGGTAATTCAATTCCGGTACTGCTCGATAATTCTTTCATTACCTCAATAAAGTTTCGGTTATCAATATCCATAAGAAAACGGATTGCATTTCCGTTAGCCTGACAACCAAAGCAGTGATAATACTGCTTATCACGGTAGACATGGAATGAGGGCGTTTTTTCTTGATGAAAAGGGCAACAGCCGGAATATGTACGTCCGGTTTTTTTCAATTTCACACGCTGACCAATCAGATCGACAATATCTGTGCGATCTAGAATTTGATCAATCGTATGTTGTGGAATTGCCATAATTCAGATAACCGTATTAAAACTTGATGAGACAGTGAGTCAGAATATTCTGACATGATGAATCGAGATATGCCCAATAAATATTTTAATATTTTATAAAAACAAACAGGCAAGTGATATCACTTGCCTGTTTGTTGATGTTTTTTTAAAGCTTAAACTTATTGAGCAGCGTCATCCGCACCTTGAGTTGCTTCATCTGATTGCACATCAGTTGAAGATTCAGTAGAGGTTACAGCTGGTGCAACAGTTGTATTTTCTGCTGCTTGTGGCTCAGGTTTGTCTAATAAACCGAAGCTTAAACGGTTTGTCCAACTACGTTCAGACTTAGGAGCTTCAACAGGTGTTTGTTCTGGTGCTTCAGTTTCTTCTTTATCTGAATTACCAATTAAACCAAAACTAACACGGTTGAGGAAACCACGTTTTGGAGCTTCTGCTTCAGTTGTGCTCTCTGGCGTTGCAGCAGTCGATTCACGACCGAAGATACCTAAAGTTGCACGGTTGATCCAGTTACCTTCTTTACGAGCAGCACGCATGTTAACTGTGCCATCCTTTTTCACAAGGCTTGGATAATTAAGTTTTAAAACTTCAATATATTGTTGCGAAGTAGCTTTATCACCTAACTTGTCATAGCTATATGCCAAAGTGGCTAAAGCTTCTGGAATTTGAGGTGTTTGTGGATAGTGTTCAATCACCCATTGCGAACGTTCTGCAGCGGCGATCCAAGCTTTACGTTTAACGTTGAAGCGGGCAGCAGTCATTTCATTTTCGGCAAGTTCTTGCCCAATGAATTTCATACGCTGAGCAGCATCGACAGAATATTGGCTACTTGGGAAACGACGAATTAAATCAACAAAGTTTTGATACGCAACTTTTAAATAACTCACGTCACGATGTGACTGTTGCAAAGAGGTATAACGCATCAAACTGTCGTAGTTTTGCTCCATATTGGCAACAGCACGAACATAATAAGCATAATCCACATTTGGATGTTGAGGATTTAAACGAATAAAACGTTCTGCTAAGGCAATCGCGCCTTCATAATCTTTTTGTTTAAATTTCGAATATAGAAGTTCAAGTTGTGCTTGTTGAGCGTATTGTCCAGTCGGATAATAAGTATCGATTGCCTCTAAAGACTTGGTCGCATCAAGATATTGACCACGGTCAAGCGACTTTTGGGCCTTTTCGAAGTAAGCTTGTTCACTAGATTGAGGGCCAGTATCGACCACTTCTTTTTTACTTGGATTGCTGCTACAGCCCACAAATGCAGACGCTACGCCTAAAGATAAGGCAAGCATCGTAATTTTATAACGTGGTAGCGACATAAAAACTCCTCTGTTATGTTGGGCAATGAGCTACAATTGCGCTATTAAACCACTTTTATCTCAATGATCAAATGACTTCAGCACAATCTTCAAACACAAACTTCTCTGAAACCGACTTCAATTTACTTGAAGATTCTGAGGATGCAGATAACCATACTTCTGATACAACTGCAACACGTTTATCGTTGCAAGTTCAGCTAGATGAAACCTATCTGGGACAACGTATCGATCAGGTAGCAGCCTTGGTATGGAGCGAGTTTTCACGTGAAAAGCTCAAGCAATGGTTGAAAGATGGCCATCTGTTGGTGAATGGTAACATTGTCAAGCCTAAACACCGTTGTGAAGGAACTGAGCTGCTTACGCTCGAAGTAGAGCTCGAAGCTCAGACGACGAGTCAACCCGAAAACATTCCACTTAATATTGTCTATGAAGACGATGATATTTTAGTCATTAATAAGCCAGTAGGCATGGTGGTACATCCAGGAGCAGGCAATAGTTCTGGAACTTTAGTGAATGCTTTGCTTTACCATTTCCCCAAATTGGCCGAACTTTCGCGTGCTGGTTTAGTACACCGTATTGATAAAGATACCAGCGGTTTACTGGTTGTCGCTAAAAGCCTAGAAGCTCAATTTTCTTTAAGTAAACAGTTGGCAAATAAAACGGTTTACCGTGTATATGATTTGGTTGTTTATGGAAATATTATTGCTGGCGGTACGATTGATGAACCAATCAAACGTCACCCAGTTGACCGTGTGAAAATGGCAATTTTACCGGGTGGGCGAGATGCGGTAACTCACTACAATGTAAAAGAACGCTTTAAAGATTTTACTCGTGTACAAGCTCGTCTTGAAACAGGACGAACACATCAGATCCGTGTACATTTTAGTTACATTGGTTATGGCTTGATTGGCGATCAGGTTTATATGAACCGTGTACGTGTGCCAGCTGGTGCATCTGAGCTGCTCATTGAAACTTTACGTGGTTTTAAACGTCAGGCATTGCACGCAGCTAAATTGGGCTTAAAACACCCTCGTACTGGTGAAGAAATGCTATTTGACGCGCCGTGGCCTGAAGATTTTACACATTTAGTGAATGTGTTACGTTCAGAAAACGCTGCATATTAAGGACGTGCATATGGAATTTGTTCAAGGTTTACCTCAAGGCGTATTTGTAGGGCAGACACGTGTTCAACATCCTTTGGCATTACCAACGGATCAACTTGAATTATCTGGCTTCAATTTGGCTTTACATGTCAAAGATGAGGCACAGCGTGTTCAACAGCATCGAATGATATTGTTAGATGAGTTTGCGAAATTTGGTGTTAAAAAAATGACATGGATGACTCAAACGCATAGTACGATTTGCCATACTGTAAATGAACAAATTCCTTTTAAAGCTTTAATTGGTGATGGTTTAGTTACTCAAACTAAAGGCCATGCTTTAATGATGATGACGGCTGATTGCTTACCTGTCGTGTTGGGAAATGCCGAAGGCAGTGAAGTTGCTAATTTGCATGCGGGTTGGCGTGGTTTAGCAGGTGGCATTATTGAAAATACAGTAGCCGCTATGCAGAATCCTCCAACTTGGGCATGGTTAGGAGCTGCAATCAGCCAACCTTGTTTTGAAATTGGGGCCGAAGTAAAAACTGCTTTTTGTGATAAATATCCAGAGTTGGAAACAGCTTTTGTTGAGGGCGTGGCTCCAAATAAATTTCATGCAGACTTATATGCCATTGCACGCTTTATTTTGCAAAGTCTAGGTGTGCAACAAGTCTTAGGTGGAGATCAATGTTCTTATCAACAGGGTGATGAGTATTTTTCTTATCGTCGTGATGCGAAGACAGGACGTATGGCTACGTTTGTTTTTATGTAAGTTTTGATAACTTCCTTAAATGACTCTCTTATTTTATATTTATTAAAAATAGGAGAGTTTTTTATTTAATTTGAAAATATTTCTATAGTTCGCGGTAGTGAAAACCTTATATTTCATATTTATAGATGAAGGTTTAGCAAGCGTTAATAAAATGATAAAATAGAAAAAATCGCTCAAAATTTTAATCTTATGTCTTTGCCTGAAAAACATCTCTCTATTGTCTACCACAGTCCATATGGTCATACCGCGAAGGTAGCTTCCGCTATTGCTGCTGGGGCAGAGGTGATGGGTGTAAAAGTACATTTAATGAATATTGAACATATTGATTGGGATGCACTTGATGCATCGCACGGTATTATTTTTGGTTCGCCTACCTATATGGGGAGTATGACCGCTGACTTTAAAAAGTTTATGGACAGTACTTCTAAACGTTGGAAAGAGCGTTTGTGGCAAGGCAAACTTGCAGCTGGCTTTGCAAACTCAGGTGGTCTAAGCGGCGATAAATTAGCGGTATTACAACAATTAAATATTTTTGCGATGCAACATGGCATGCTTTGGTCAGGTTTACCTTTAATGACGACTGGGCATAGTGAAAAAGATTTAAATCGATTATCGAGTTGTTTAGGTTTAATGACGCAGTCAGATAATGCACCTGTTGAAATTACTCCTCCACAAGGCGATTTAGATACTGCAAAATGGTTTGGTGAATATCTTGCTGGACTCTTATATAGATTAAATTAATAAATTCCGCGATATAAAAAAGCCTCTAAAAAGAGGCTTTTTATTTAATTACTTATGAAATATACGAGCTTTATCACGCTGCCAATCGCGATCTTTTTCAGTCGCACGTTTGTCGTGAAGTTGTTTACCTTTCACAAGCGCGATTTCAAGTTTAACCAAGTGACCTTTCCAGTAACATGCCAAAGGAACACATGAGTAACCTTTTTGGTTAACTGAACCTGTTAGCTTTTCTAGTTCTCGGCGTGATAATAATAATTTACGTGTACGTGTAGCTTCAGGTACTACATGAGTAGATGCTGAAAGGAGCGGTTGAATTTGTGCACCAAATAAAAACGCTTCACCATTCTTAAAAATGAC
Source organism: Acinetobacter sp. BEC1-S18-ESBL-01 (assembly GCF_014169935.1). Classification (NCBI taxonomy): domain Bacteria; kingdom Pseudomonadati; phylum Pseudomonadota; class Gammaproteobacteria; order Moraxellales; family Moraxellaceae; genus Acinetobacter; species Acinetobacter sp. BEC1-S18-ESBL-01. The sequence continues at coordinate 3,023,944 of NZ_AP022302.1, read as the reverse complement.
ATAACTTTCTGTCAAGCTCATCCGACCAGCACGTAAAGACTTTACTTCCCAGCCTAGTAAAGACATACCAGCTTCAAATTTTTCTTCGATAAAATAATCATGGCGGGCACGTTTGTTTTGTGCGATGGTTCCGCCATTATGTTTTTTCACTACTGTCGCTTTCGCCATAATTCAAACTTCCACAATTGCCCCTATTGTGCCGTAAACTGATGCTAAGGTGAAGTTTTTCCTGCACGTCAATATTTTGCCTGATGTATAACTTTTGCTAAAATAGGTTCACAATACAATTAGAGTACTAGCGGATGTCTAAAACGCGTGTAATTTATCCTGGAACATTTGACCCCATCACGAATGGACACGTTGATTTAGTTACTAGAGCATCAAGAATGTTTGATGAGGTTGTAGTAGCAATTGCAATTGGACATCATAAAAACCCTTTGTTCAGTCTAGAAGAGAGAGTTGAACTGGCCCAAACATCACTCAGCCATTTATCAAATGTTGAATTTGTAGGCTTTGATGGTTTGCTTGTTAATTTTTTCAAAGAGCAAAAGGCAACAGCAGTACTTCGTGGTTTAAGAGCAGTTTCTGATTTTGAATATGAATTTCAACTTGCCAATATGAACCGTCAACTTGACCCACATTTTGAAGCAGTATTTTTAACACCATCTGAGCAGTATTCATTTATTTCTTCGACATTGATTCGAGAAATTGCTCGTTTAAAAGGGGATGTAACCAAGTTTGTTCCGCAAGCTGTGGTTGAGGCTTTTGAACGTAAACATCAACAAGGTTGGTAAAGTGTCGTTATATATTACCGATGAATGCATAAACTGTGATGTTTGTGAACCAGTTTGCCCAAATGAAGCTATTTTCATGGGTGAAGTGATTTATGAAATTCACCCAGATTTATGCACTGAATGCGTTGGTCATCATGACCAGCCGCAATGTCAGTTATTTTGTCCAGTGGACTGTATTCCTAAAGATCCGCAGCATGTGGAGACGGAAGATGAGCTATTCGATAAATATAAAAAATTAATTGCTCAAAAAAGCACAAGCAATTAGTAAATAAATTTGTTAATATGCGCCCCTGAAGTGAGCTGGATGGTCGCTGCTGTGGAGGTCTTCGTGACTGAAGCAGGGGAGGAAAGTCCGGGCTTCATAGGGCAGGGTGCCAGGTAACGCCTGGGCGGTGAAAGCCGACGGAAAGTGCAGCAGAGAGTAGACCGCCTCATTCGTGAGGTAAGGGTGAAAGGGTGCGGTAAGAGCGCACCGCGTGTCTGGTAACAGTTCACGGCATGGTAAACCCCACCAGAAGCAAGACCAAATAGGAATCCTGAGGTACGGCCCGTACTGGATTCGGGTAGGTCGCTTGAGCGTATGAGTGATTGTACGCCTAGAGGAATGACCATCCTCGACAGAACCCGGCTTATAGGCTCACTTCACCTCATTTTATTTAAAATTTTTCTTGACGTGCGTTAAAGAAGTTAAGATAATGCGCGCACAGTTTTCGGCTATGTAGCTCAGTTGGTTAGAGCACCGCACTCATAATGCGGGGGTCACAAGTTCAAGTCTCGTCATAGCCACCATTTTATAGACCACGCTCCTGCGTGGTCTTTTTTTATGCTCATTTTTTGATTAAACACAGTTTGTAAAGACCGACTTTATAGTTATGGCATTGTTTGTCTAGATCAATTTCTTCATGTTCTTATAACACTTAACAAGGATGTTGAAGACATGAAAAGGTCATTATTATTTTTTGGAATTTTAAGTTTAACGGCGGGAGTAGAGGCTTCTGCGGCTGATTTGAGTTGGGGAGATCCAACTTTGGATTCGGGACAGTTTAAAGTTTCTGGTGCCGTGCGTTCCCGTTATTTGCATAAAGATTATGTGGTTGATGCAAATGAAGGTTCTCAAAATGATGACTGGCGATTAACTGATATTAAATTAGTGCTAGGTTATGAAAATCCAGATTGGATTGCAGGTGCGGATGCCCGTTGTTATCAATATGATCGCTTATGTGATGCGATTTTCCTAAAAAAAGCTTGGGTAGGTTATAAATTATCTGATCAGCAGAGAATCACGGCAGGTTTGCAACCCGTTGATTTTGGCTTTGGCGAGTTTTGGGGCAGTAGTTATTACGAAACACTTTTAAATACAGTTGGTTTAGAAGATATCGATAATCTGGGGATTAAATATAAATTTGCAGATGATAAATATAATTTGACCTTAGGTTTCTATCCAACTGATGGAGGAAACTATAAGGGAACGTCAAAAGACTCAAGTAGATACAGCGGTAATTTCGTTGAAGCTGATGATTTAACTACAGGAACCAATATTGAAGAAAAAAATATGTGGATTGCACGGGCCTCTACAAAATTTGAGCTTGATAAAGCTCAAAAAATTTCGACCGAGTTAGGAGGTTCAGTCTGGTATTCTGATTTAGAAAATAAAAGAACAGATGAAGATGGACACCGCAAATCATGGAATGTATTTGCTCAAACGCAATATCAAGCATGGCAATGGATATTCTTAGCTGGTAAGCAAGATGTCACGAATGGCGACGATTTATTCCCTAATAGTTCAACGATTGGTGCGTTCGACTATCCATATCAAGTTGCTAATAAAGGCAAATATCTGGTCAATGAAATTAACTATACCTTTGCTCAGCCATTTCACAAACTTGAAAATATTAAACCTTATATCTCTCATAGCCGCTTCTTTAAAGATGAGAATGGTTATAAAGACTCTGAACGCTTAATTGCAGGGGTTTATTTTAATTACAAAGCCATTGGTATTCAGGGTGAATACATTATGAGTAAAAATGATCCAATGGTTGGTGGTGGGGCTGATGGCCTTGCACAAGGTAGTCGTAATGATTGGGATAAACTGTTCTATCTTTCAATTGGATATTATTTCTAAAATTTAAAAGTAAACGATTGCCCTAAGTGAATAGGCCTCACTTAGGGCTTTTTTTATAGAAAGACTTTTTCAGGCGGCGGTTCTCGTTTAACTGCTGGAGAAATGAGTTGTCCTCGGTTTAGATTTTGAACGTGCTGTAAACGATTGAGCAATTCGTTTTGAATGAACAAAATACAGGTTTGCAATTTAGATGAGCTTTTAAGCCGTGATGGATAAACCGCCCAAATATCCGCATCTTGCCAATATTCGGGCAAAATGTGTTGGAGTTGACCTGTAATTAATTCATCTGCAACATCCCAAATTGATCGGAAAATAATCCCGTGGCCTTCTATGGCAAGTTGATGAATAATTTCGCCGTTATTAGAAACAAAGCGTGGTTTGACATGAACCGAGACATCTTCAGAAGCATGTCTAAATTTCCATAGCACAGATGATTGATCACGCTCACTAATCGTCAAACAATCATGTGTTTGCAAGTCTTCAATGCTGTCTGGTACGCCATGTTTAAGTAAATAGCTTGGTGCTGCACATAAAATTCGAAAATTAGAAGCTAACTTTTTCGCAATCATGTTTGGCGCAATTTCATTACCAATTCTGATGTCTAAATCAATACTGTGTTGAATCAGGTCTTTAGTATTGTCGATGGTATCAAAATGAATTTGAAGCTTTGGATAAAGCATCATTAATTTAGACAGAATTGGGGCGATATGCTTTCTGCCAAAACCAAAGCTACTAATAATATCCATACGACCCGTGGGTGTACTCAGCGGGTTATTCACTAGTTCACAGACTTCATCAAATTCTTCAAGAATATTTGAAACTCTTTCAAGAATAAGTTTGCCGTCTTCCGTTAGGCTGACATGACGCGTGCTGCGATGAAAAAGTTTGCAGCTTAACGTGTTTTCTAAAATATTAATTCGCTTGCTAATAAAAGCTGGCGAAGTCCCGAGTTCCTCAGCAGATTCGACAAAACTTTTTAGTTTGGCGACTGTGCAAAAAACCTTTAAATCCGATAGGTTAGGTAGATTATTCACGATCCGTGTCCATTGGAGTGATAGTTCTGTTGTTGATCATTTTTGCTTAAAACATCATGTTTAAGCCATACAAGGATATTAGTCGAAGGTGTGAAGGAAGCTTATGGCAAAAAGATATAAAGTTGCCACGATTGCAGGCGATGGCATTGGTTTAGAAGTTCTACCAGAAGGCATTAAGGTTGTAAAGGCAGCAGCAGAAAAGCATGGCATTGAGCTTCAGTTAGATGCTTTCGATTGGGCAAGCTGCGATTACTACCTTGAGCACGGCAAAATGATGCCAGATGACTGGTTTGAAACTTTGCAGGGCTACGATGCAATTTATTTTGGCGCTGTAGGCTGGCCAGATAAAGTGCCGGACCATATTTCGCTTTGGGGTTCGCTGCTCCAGTTCCGTCGTGGTTTTGACCAATATGTGAATTTACGTCCAGTGCGCTTAATGCCGGGTGTTAAATGTCCCTTAGTAGGTAAAAAACCAAGCGATATCGACTTCTACGTGGTCCGTGAAAACAGTGAAGGTGAATATTCAGCCATTGGTGGTAAGGCTTTTGAAGGAACAGATCGAGAGTTTGTTTTACAAGAAGCTGTATTTACGCGTCATGGTGTAGATCGCATTTTGCGTTATGCATTTGAGTTTGCAAATCAACGTGAAGCGAAAAAAATTACAGCAGCGACCAAATCAAATGGTATTGCCGTCAGCATGCCGTATTGGGATGAACGCGTTGACGCAATGGCAAAACAATATCCACAAATTCAAGCTGATAAACAGCACGTTGATATTTTAGCAGCTCGTTTTGTGTTGCAGCCTGAGCGTTTTGATGTGGTTGTGGCATCGAATTTATTTGGTGACATTCTTTCCGATTTAGGCCCTGCATGTACAGGAACTATTGGTTTGGCTGCTTCGGCAAATTTAAACCCAGAAAGAAAATTCCCATCATTGTTTGAACCTGTACATGGTTCGGCACCAGATATTTACGGTAAACAAATTGCCAATCCAATCGCTGCGATTTGGTCAGCTGCCATGATGTTCGAATTCTTTGGCGAAGAAGATGAACGTTGCATTCAAGCAGGTCAGGACATTATGCAGGCGATTGAGCATGTATTAATTAATGGGCCAAAGACAGCCGATATCGGCGGTCAGGCAAAAACTTATGAGGTAGGAGATGCAATTGCATCGTGTGTAGCCCAAATTAAAATGGACGTGTTCGCTATGGAATAACGCCATCCAAAAATGGATGTATGGATATGGATAATCAAAACACAAAAATTTATACGGATAAAGTTCTTGCCGTAACCAGCTTACTGTTTGTATTTATTTCAGTTGCTGGTTTGGCGATTTATTCGCAAGAGTCGATCAAGATTGCTGCAACATGGATGCAGTGGACGACATCGGTATTTACAACACCAGTATTACTGTTTGCTTTTTTAGCTATCATTTTTACTTTTGGTCTGGCCTTTAGTAAATACGGCAAAATCAAACTAGGTGAAGGGAAGCCTCAATACACCACGATGTCATGGATTTTTATGTTCATTTTGTCAGGTATTGGGTCTTCTACACTGTACTGGGGCTTTTTGGACTGGGCTTATTATTATCAAACTCCGGGTTTGAGCTTACCGCCTGAGTCAGCAGAAGCATTAAAATATAGCGTGGCTTACTCTTTTTTTCATTCTGGCTTAAGTGCTTGGGCAATTTATGCTTTGGCATCAATTTCTTTGTGCTACAGCTACCATGTGAGAAAAAACAAGGGTTTAAGTTTAGCTTCAGTGATTGAGGCTGTGACAGGCTTTAAATCAACTGGCGTGGTTGGTCGTTTAGTCGACTTAATGTTCTTGCTTTGCATGTTCGGTGCATTGACGATTTCATTGGTACTCACTGCCGTGACATTTACCAATATTTTGTCTCAGCTCACAGGCATTCCAAATACCTTTATGACTAAAGTCATCATTATTTTGGGTGTTTCGGTTCTGTTTGCACTAAGTTCTTATGTCGGTATGGATAAAGGCATGCAACGTTTAAGTCACATGGTGTGCTTAGGTGTAGTGCTATTTGCAATTTATGTACTTTGCTTTGGTCCGACTCAATTCATTTTGAATAATTCATTAATGAGTTTTGGGTTAATGGCTACCAACTTTGTTGATATGAGTTTGTTTACCGACCCAATGGGTGACGGCAAGTTTACTCGTGAATGGACTGTTTTCTACTGGTTATGGTGGATTTCATATGCACCGGGTGTGGCACTGTTTGTAACGCGTGTTTCTAAAGGCCGTACTATTAAAGAAGTGATCTTTGCCATGGTGATTGGTGGCAGTGTTGGTCTTTGGTTTATCTTTGGTGTGTTTGAAAACTACAGCGTTTATAGCTTTATTCATGGGGCTGTAAATGTACCGCAAATCTTAAGCCAACAGGGTGGTGAGGTTGCAATTGGACAATTGCTCAGCCTGTTACCTGCTGGAAAGCTGATGATGTGGATTTTCCTCGGCATTATGGTGGTGTTCTTGGCAGCACATATGGATGCGGTCGGATATGCAGTTTCAGCAACATGTACACGTGGTTTAAGTGAAGGGCAAGATCCATCGCCAAACGCACGTCTGTTCTGGTGTGTCATGCTGACTTTGGTTCCAATTGCCATGATCTTTAGTAAGGCACCTTTAGACACCATGAAAACGGCAACTATTGTGACGGCTTTACCATTCATCGTGATTATTCTGATTCAGACCTATGGCTTAGTTAAATGGCTCATACAGGATTATGCCAAAGTCCCATCACATTTGATTGAACAACAAGGTTATGATGATGCGGAAATTGGTTTAAACCAGTCTCAAGATGAACATGCAAAACGGATGCAGCTTGAGCTTGCAAGCTCAATCAAACTGGACAGAAAAACCAGCTAGAGGGAATGGTAATGACTACATGTGAACAGACCACGTATGTTTTAAGTGAAGAAATGCAAAGCCTTGTGTATTGGAGCAGCATTTATTCACCAGCAGATGCAGATATTGACTCAGTCCGCGCGGCCTATGACGCGATGTGTCGACACTACACTTTGCCTCGTGATGGCAAGATCGAAGTAGAAGATAGAGTTGTTGCAAATGCAGAGCATTCAGTACCTGTTCGCATCTATTCACCAAAAACTAAACGACCTGAAGCTGGTTGGCCATGTGTGTTGTATTTACATGGTGGCGGTTGGATGGTGGGTGGACTCGATTCACATGAGTTTATTACCAGTTATTTATGTCAGGACTTAAATGCAGTTGTCATTGGTGTGGATTATCGCATGGCACCCGAGCATCGCTTTCCAGCAGCCTTTGAAGATTGTTTAGCAGTTTATCAATGGCTTAAACAACATAGTTCTGACTGGCAGATTGATAGCGAAAATATCGTTCTAGCAGGCGATAGCGCAGGCGGTAACTTAGCAGCAGCCCTTGCAGTGCATCTACAGCATAGTGGTATGCAAGCTCAAGGTCTGGCTTTGGTTTATCCGTGTTTAACTACAGCACTTGATACACCAGCCGCACAACAGCATGCCCATGCGCCGTTACTCACAACCGAAGATATGCATTTTTATTTAAAGGAATATGCACCGAATTCACAAGATTGGCAGGATTTACGTCTAGCGCCTTTATTGGCAACTGATTTTTCAGATATGCCTACAAGTTTTGTGGCGGTTGCAGAATATGACCCTTTAAGTGATGACGGTTATTTCCTTACCCAAAAATTGGAACAAGCAGGTATCCCTAACGAGTTCCATTTAGGCAAAGGTTTATTACATGGCAGTTTACGTCTCATGCGTGATTGCCCAGAAGTTCAACAGTTATATCAAAACATGCTGAGTGCGATACGTCGCATGTTTGGCAGTGTCGAAAAGACATCAATTTAATATCGAGTCATTTGGACGAAAAGAATTTAATGGAGTAATAACATGAGTGCAGTTGAAAAATTACCTGAAGATTTTTGCGCAAACCCAGATGTTGCATGGACTTTCCCTAAAGTTTTCTATACTTCATCACAAGTTTTTGAGCATGAGAAAGAAGCAATCTTTGCTAAAAGCTGGATTTGTGTTGCACATGGCAGTGAATTGGCACAACCGAATGACTATATTACCCGTAAAGTAATTGGTGAAAATATTGTCATCATTCGTGGTAAAGATAGTGTTTTACGTGCGTTTTATAATGTGTGTCCGCACCGTGGTCACGAGCTTTTAAGTGGCAGTGGTAAAGCAAAAAATGTAATTACCTGCCCATATCATGCTTGGACTTTTAAGCTAGACGGTAGCTTAGCTTTGGCGCGTAACTGTGACCATGTCGAATCTTTTGATAAAGAAAATTCAAGCATGGTGCCTTTAAAAGTTGAGGAATATGCAGGCTTTGTTTTCATTAATATGGATGAAAATGCGACTTGTGTAGAAGACCAACTTCCGGAATTTGCTGAGCGTTTAAATCAAGCATGTAGCGTAATTAAAGATTTGAAACTGGCAGCACGTTTTGTGACAGAAACGCCAGCAAACTGGAAAGTGATTGTTGATAACTATCTAGAATGTTACCACTGTGGACCAGCGCATCCTGGTTTTGCTGATTCGGTACAAGTTGATAAATATTGGCATACCACACATCAGAACTGGACATTGCAATATGGCTTTGCGCGCTCATCTGAGAAGTCATTCAAGCTTGATCCATCAGTAACAGATCCTGAATTTCACGGTTTCTGGACTTGGCCTTGCACGATGTTCAACGTACCACCGGGCAGTAATTTCATGACTGTAATCTATGAGTTCCCAGTCGATGCAGAAACGACTTTGCAGCATTACGATATTTACTTTACGAACGAAGAACTTACTCAAGATCAAAAAGATTTGATTGAGTGGTATCGCAATGTATTCCGTCCTGAAGATTTGAACTTGGTAGAAAGTGTACAACGTGGTTTGAAATCACGTGGTTATCGAGGTCAAGGCCGTATTATGACTGATAAGCAACGTTCAGGAATTAGTGAACATGGTATTGCTTACTTCCAACATTTAGTGGCGCAGCATCACAAATAAAACAAATGGATCTATTCAGGTGTAAAGATGACTTACACCTGATTCTTCAGTTAGGAAGATGATATGTCGAGTTTACAAAGTACTGAATTATTTCAGCAACAAGCCTATATTAACGGACAATGGTTAGCTGCACAGTCGAATGCGGCGGTTCCGGTAACTAACCCTGCAACAGGCGAAGAAATTGGCACAATTCCAAATATGGGAGCGGCTGAGGCGACTCAAGCAGTTGAGGCTGCTTATACGGCTTTAAAAAGTTGGAAAGCTTTAACTGCCCAAAACCGTGCAGATATTTTATTGGCTTGGTACAAATTGGTTCTCGATCATACCGATGAACTTGCTTTAATCATGACTATTGAGCAGGGAAAACCTTTGGCAGAAGCGAAAGGTGAGGTACGTTACGCTGCATCATTTATTCAATGGTTTGCCGAAGAAGGCAAGCGTATTTATGGCGATGTGATTCCAACCGTCAATAATCAGCAGCGTTTTATTATTAGTAAAGAACCTATGGGTGTCGTGGCTGCTATTACGCCGTGGAATTTCCCAATTGCTATGATTACGCGTAAAGCAGCACCAGCTTTAGCAGCTGGATGTACGATAGTGATTAAGCCAGCAAATGAAACACCTTACTGTGCTTTAGCGATTGCGAAACTTGCCGAAAAAGCAGGTATTCCAGCTGGTGTAATTAATGTTGTTACCGGTAAATCTCAAGAAATTGGTTCTGTATTTACTTCCCATGAAAAAGTGAAGAAATTGACCTTTACTGGCTCAACGCCAGTGGGCCGTTTATTGATGCAGCAGTGTTCAAGCACCATTAAAAAATTGGCGCTTGAGTTGGGCGGAAATGCTCCTTTGATTGTATTTGACGATGCCGATTTAGATAAAGCTGTACAAGGTGCGATTTTTGCCAAGTTCCGTAATGCAGGCCAGACCTGTGTTTGTGCTAACCGCATTTATGTACATGACAATATTTATCAAGCTTTTGCCGAGAAGTTTGTACAAGAAGTACAAAAGTTTAAAGTCGGTAACGGTTTGGAAGATGGCGTACAAATTGGTCCATTAATTAATGAAAAAGCAGTTTTGAAAGCACAGCAGTTGATTGATGATGCAGTGAGCAAAGGCGCTAAAATTGCTTGCGGTGGTAAACAGCATGTTTTAGGGCAAACCTTTTATGAGCCATCAGTTCTAACGAACGTTGACCGTACAATGGAAATTGTCCAAGAAGAAATTTTTGGTCCAGTTGCGCCGCTTATTCGCTTTACAGATGAAGCAGACGTCGTTTCTCAAGCAAATGACACGATCTTCGGTTTGGCTGCTTATGTGTATAGCGAAAATATTTCACGTTTATGGCGAGTATCAGAACAGCTTGAATATGGAATGGTCGGCATGAATGCCACAGCAATTTCAAATGAAGTTGTACCATTCGGTGGTGTGAAGCAATCAGGTGTTGGGCGTGAAGGCTCAAAGTATGGTCTTGAAGAATTTATGACCATTAAATATATGTGTTTAGGGCTTTAAGGATAAGCCCTAACAACAAGAATATGCGGTAAAAGAAGGATTCTAATATGGCTAATCATTATGAAATGTTCCCAGCGGTTGTTACTCGTGTGGAACAGCTAACCCCTTTAATCAAACGGTTTACGTTCAAACGTCAAGATGGGCAGAACTTTCCTCGATTTAGTGGGGGAAGCCATATTATTGTCAAAATGAATGAACAGCTTTCAAATGCGTATTCATTGATGAGCTGTACGCAAGATTTATCAACTTACCAAGTCTGTGTTCGTAAAGATGTGGAAGGTAAGGGTGGTTCAGTGTTTATGCATGATCAGTGTAATGAAGGCTGTGAAATTCAGATTTCAGAACCAAAAAATTTATTTCCTTTAGCTGAAACAGGCAATAAACATATTTTAATTGCAGGTGGAATTGGTATTACACCATTCTTACCTCAGATGGACGAGCTTGCAGCACGTGGTGCAGATTTTGAGCTACATTATGCTTACCGCTCACCTGAACATGCGGCTTTGTTAGATGAGTTAAAGCAGAAACATGCAGAGCGTGTATTTAGTTATGTTGACTCAGAAGGCTGTACGCTTGACTTAGATCAACTCATTTCATCACAACCAAAAGGCACACATGTTTATGTATGTGGTCCTAAACCCATGATCGATGCGGTAATTGACTGTTGTAATAAGCATCGTTATCGCGATGAGTACATTCACTGGGAACAATTTGCTTCAACAGTTCCTGAAGATGGGGAAGCTTTTACGGTTGTACTTGCCAAGTCTAATCAGGAAATTGAAGTACAAAGTAACCAGACGATTTTACAAGCTATTGAAACATTAAATATTGATGTGGAATGCTTATGTCGCGAAGGCGTATGCGGTACATGTGAAACTGCTATTTTAGAAGGTGAAGCAGAGCATTTCGATCAATACTTAAGTGATGCAGAAAAGGCCTCACAGAAGAGCATGATGATTTGTGTATCGAGAGCTAAAGGTAAAAAACTAGTATTAGATCTTTAATATATTTCTGTGGCCGATCAATTGTTTAAAGCAAAAAAATGCTAAAAAAAGAACAAATAATGATGATCTGAATCTTATTTGTTCAATTGATGGGCATTAAGGGTTTTTACCTATTGACCTGCTATACAGAACTATAGATAATGCGCACACAGTTTACGGCTATGTAGCTCAGTTGGTTAGAGCACCGCACTCATAATGCGGGGGTCACAAGTTCAAGTCTCGTCATAGCCACCATTTTAAAAACCACGCTCCTGCGTGGTTTCTTTTTATCTATTTTTTACTCATTAAAATGTTTTTCAATCATATCGAGTGTTTTTGAGCTTTGATAAAAGGGAGCTAAAAGCGCTTGAAGTAAAGGTTCTAAAATACCGTGCTCATTAAAGGCATCCATAACCTTCGGATAAAAACGTAAAGCTTCGGTTTGTAAATCGCTTTCGGTTAACCCAATCTCACTTAATACTTCAAATAAACTCTGATCTTTATAAAAGTCATAAAAAACTTCGACACCATACAAAATCAGATCTTGCATAAATTGTGACTGGCGTAATTCTTTCCAGTATTCGTAAATTAAAACAAAAAACTCTTCAACATCGAGAGGAGTGAGCTGTTTCATAAATTCATACATTTTTTTATGTCTAATATCTTCCCAAACATGACGTACTAGACTTTCTAAATCTTCACTCGATAAAAGACTTAATTCTGTAAGTTGCTCATGAATAAAACTGGCAATCCAAGTTTCAAGTTTATGCTCAAGACGTTGTTGCTGTAAAAAAGAGAATTTTTTGAGCTTATGTTGCCATTCAAAATGGTAGTCATCTATTCTAGATGCAGTTAGAAGTTTTGGTAATTTTTGTTCTAGAGTTGAGGTTGCAATATATTGGCAAAGCTGTTGTACAGAAGGGCTAGTTCTTAAAAACTGATTGAGATAATGAGGAATATGCTCCATTTCTAAAAATTTAGAAAGCCACATTTCAAATTGGTGGTCAGAGACCAAGTCTTGTAACTGAATTGGAGACTTCATAGCAGATAAATAAATACGCTGCGCGATTTCCCCAATAAACTCAAGTAAACCGGCACCTAGCTGCATTTCAAAAGCATAGCGTTTCACAACCGCTTGTAGTTGTTCTAAATCAACAACCTCATGTAGCTTGATTTCGTCAGCATGTTGCATAAATAACTGAATGAACTGCTGGAAATAAATAGGTGAGTTTTCTATAGATAATTGTTTTTTGAAAAATTCCACCTGCTCAAGCAAAAGTGCTTGAGCAAGTGCTGTAGTTTTTGATGAGTTTTTCTGCTCAGTCATTCGCTGTCCAACCGTTGACAATCGGATAACGTCGTTCACGACTAAATGCACGAGAGGTAATTCTCGGGCCAATCGCACCTTGACGACGTTTGTATTCATTACGATCAACTAAACGGATGACTTTTTCAACAACTTCTTTATCAAAACCTTTGGCAATAATATCGGCCTGACCTAAATCTTCTTCAATGTATGCATAAAGGACGGCATCCAATACATCATATGCTGGTAAAGAGTCTTGGTCTTTTTGATCTGGGCGAAGTTCTGCTGAAGGTGGGCGGGTAATCACACGCTCAGGAATCACAGGAGTTTCGCTTAAGCTGTTACGGTATTTTGCTAATTCAAACACGATAGTTTTATAAACATCTTTTAGAACAGCAAAGCCACCAACCATATCGCCATAAAGCGTACAGTAGCCAACTGAAAGTTCAGATTTATTCCCTGTAGCAAGGACTAAATTACCAAACTTGTTTGATAAGCCCATAAGCAATGTACCACGAGCACGCGCTTGTAAATTTTCTTCAGTTGCATCAGCTGGTGAATTACCAAAGAAAGGATACAAGGTTTGCATGAAGCTATTTACGATTGAGTGAATTTCAGCAATACCGAAAGTCACACCCATACGGCGAGCTTGTTCAGCCGCATCTTCTACACTAATTTGAGAAGTGTAAGTATAAGGCATCATTACAGCTTGCACTTTTTCTGCACCGATTGCATCCACAGCAATCGCAAGTGTAAGGGCAGAGTCGATACCACCAGAAAGACCCAGAATCACACCTGGGAAGCCTGAGCGCTCTACATAGTCACGAGTTGCCATGACTAAACCTTGATAGATTTCTGCAAATGTTTCTAATGCAGGAGCAGATTCAGTGACTTTAAATAACTTTGTATCACGGTCAAATTCAGCAATATAAATGTCTTCTTTAAAGCTTGGTGCTTGTAAAGCAATTTCACCATTTTGATTGCTGACAAAACTTGTACCATCAAAAATTAAATCGTCTTGTCCGCCCACTTGGTTAACGTAAACAATATTTAGATGAAGTTGTTTTGCAAGTTCACTTAAGGTCTGTATACGGTGTTGTGGTTTGCCGACTTCATATGGTGATGAGTTGAGTACAAGAGCAGTATCAACATTTAATTGGCTCAACTGTTTGACCGTATTAATTGACCAGATATCTTCACAAATTAATACACCAAACTTATGTCCAAGATATTCAAACACCAAATGCTGATGGCCTTTTTGGAAATAGCGTTTTTCATCAAAGACGCCATAGTTTGGTAAATTATGTTTATTAAAAACACCCAAAACTTGACCGTCTTTCATGACAGCAGCAGAATTATAACGTTGACCATCTTCTGTCTGGTTTACAAATCCGAAAACCATAACAATATCTTTAACTTCGGCAAGTTGTGCAAAAGCCTTTTGCATACGTTTATTTAAGTTTGGACGTAACAATAGATCTTCAGCTGGATAACCAATAACAGAAAGCTCGGGAAAAATAATCAGGTCAGCGTCTTGTTTTTTCGCCTGATTTACTTGCTCAATCATCTTTTGGGTGTTTGAGTCAATATTGCCAATATGCGGAGAAAACTGAGCAAGGGCAACTTTAAAACTTTTCATTCAAACCTAATCCTAGATCATAACGAATATAGATACACACAGTGTTGATTTTTATGAATATAATTTTTCAACGATGTGTATGATACGATAGTAAACAATTAAAATAGTAAACAAAAATGTCAAGATCAATAATATATACCAATCCCATATTTTCTGCGTAAAAATAACGAGATTTTCTGTATAGAATAGAAACAGGCTTCATTATTTTTATTGTTTGTATACTGCCTTATCACAAGCTAATTTGGAATAAGTCTGTTCTATTTTTTTCAATAATTTGAATTGAATAAGCGCACTTTTATAGTTTAGATAAGTATTTCTGATTTATAAGAATTCTCATTTACATTACGCAAAAAATGTTACGTTCAAAGCGAGATTGATTATTTAGTTACAAATGAAGTCGAGGTGAACAGATAATATTTGGGATTTTTCCAGAGCAAATATCGCGCGCAATTTCACCTTGCTGTTCAATATTATACGTACTAAATGCCTTGTCAGGGTGGTAGGTATATTTGTAGGGATTGTAACTTTTAAAGCTGAGGTAATAGGCTGATTGTAATAAAGCACCTTTAAATAGTACATGAATGCCTTTTTGATATTGCATGACGTGGGTGAGTTCGTGAATGAAAATACCCTGCATAAACTTAGACTCTAGAGCGTAATTTTCACTGTAATCAGCAGGATTAACATAAATATTCCCATTGGGGGCCATAAAAATACCGCAACTCTGCCAAGGGAGGTAGCGCGTAGCAATAATTTTAGGCCGTTCGCAATCAAGCATGTCACCGAAAACCATTTGCGCTAATATTTTTTCTTGAGCAGTCAAATGTCTAATCGGATAGTTTTTTAAGTGACGGAAAATAAAAAGTGTAAGAAGGATAAATGGTGTATGGATTAAGCGTTTAAGGGCATTAAAAGTTAGCATAGCTTTGCCATTAAATGAGTTCATCTATTTGTTTAGCATAGTATAGATCATGTGTTGCTAAATAAAGAGCTATGACTATTCATTAGTTTTATAGTTCTGTTTTTATAAATGTTTAAATGAATTTCATGTTTTTATTATTGTGAATATAAGACTTCTTAGAGAAGAAAAGCAAAAGCCCCAGTTAGAACTGAGGCTTTACAACAACTAAAATCACAACAGCAAATAAAATTAAGGTTGGCATTTCATTAAAAAAGCGCCAGAACTTATGTGATTTATAGTGAGCATTTCCGATGAGCTTTTTACGATAATAGCCACATACCAAATGATAAATCACTAATAAAGCCACTAATCCAACTTTGAGGTAAAACCATGTGGCTTGATGGTAATGTCGAGTTGCATCACCCCACTCTACAAGGAAATGGGCGGTAATTAATGTAGCAATCATTGAAGGCCACATAATTCCACGATACAACTTGCGTTCCATTACCTCAAAGCGTTGATGACTTGCAGCATCTTCACTCATAGCATGATAAACATATAGACGTGGTAAGTAGAACAAAGCAGCGAACCAGCAAACCACGGCAATAATATGTAATGCTTTTACCCACAAAAAAGCATCAGAAGGTGCATCCATCGATAATCCTAGGTGGGATTATGCATCCCACTTCTTGAAAATAAGGCAAGCGTTAACACCGCCAAAGCCAAAACTGTTACTCATTACAGTATTCAATTTTGCATCACGTTTTTCAAGTACGATATCGAAAGGTTTTGCGCCTTCATCAAGTTCAGTCACGTTGATGTTTGGTGCAATAAAGTCATTTTGCATCATTAGCACAGAGTAAATAGCCTCCTGTACACCAGCCGCACCCAAGCTATGACCTGTCATAGATTTGGTTGAGCTAAGAGGAGGTACGTTACCTTCACCAAATGCACGTTCCATTGCTTTAAGTTCTGTAATGTCACCAGCTGGAGTAGAAGTACCATGTGTATTTACATAGTCAATTTTCTCTACGCCATGTTGCTTAGCTTCTTCAAGTGCCATTAATACACAACGTGTAGCACCTTCACCACTTGGAGCAACCATGTCCGCGCCATCACTGTTCGCAGCATAACCTACTACTTCAGCTAAAATGTTCGCACCACGTGCTTGCGCGTGCTCAAGTGATTCAAGTACTACAAAACCGCCACCGCCAGCAATAACGAAGCCGTCACGGTCTGCTGAATATGGACGAGATGCTGTTTCTGGAGAGTCGTTATATTTCGAGCAAAGTGCGCCCATTGCATCAAACAATAAACTTTGAGACCAGTGATCTTCTTCACCGCCACCAGCAAGCATAAGGTCTTGTTTGCCAAGTTGAATTAAGTTGTACGCATAACCAATTGCATCTGCAGAAGTTGCGCAAGCACTTGTAATAGTATGTGAAATACCTTGTAGCTTAAATGCAACACCTACGTTTGCAGTAATGGTGTTTGACATGTTACGTGGTACAAAGAATGGACCCACTTTACGTGCGCCTTTAGTCTCTAATAATTCTGTCATTTCAACAACAGAAGCAGTTGAGCCACCACCTGAACCACCTGCAATACCATAACGTGGATTACCAGCAAGTTGTTCAGGAGTAAGGCCTGCATGTTCAACTGCAGCTACAGCAGCGTTGTATGCATACATCGCACATACGCCCATGAAGCGTTTTAATTTACGGTCGATATTATCAAAGTCTTGTTCTGCAGCAGCGCTGACATGACTTTTAAAATTGAGTTCAGCATAAGTTGGGTTAAAACGTGTCCCGGAGATTCCATTTTGAAGTGAATGAGTAACTGCTTCTAAAGAGTTACCGATACATGAGTTAATACCCATACCAGTGATTACAACACGTTTCATCTACAGGTCCCTTTATGGTGATATTTAAGAGTCTATCGTGTTCAACAGCTATGAAAATGAATAGGAGAATATAGCTGTAAGAAAACGGGACTCATGTTTTTCGTTGTTAACATGATAGCAGAAAGGATTTTTATTTCTTATGGCAAATCTTTATGACAATTTTACATTTAAAAAAAATAACCAAATACATAGTATGTTGCATTTAGGGTTAACTAAAATACACACATTCAAGTTGAGATAAATCCACATTCCACCTAGTATTTATCTCTAATTAGATAAATTAAAAAATCGAGGTACTTGATGACAAAATTTAATAATAATCAATCTGACAATTTGTTTTCTCAGGTCTTCGGAGTGGCTAAAAAGCTCAGTTCTACAGGATTGAGTATCTTGCAACAGAACCAATCAGGTGACGTCAGTAAGGTAATTGAACCAATCTCAACTGGAAAAACTGTTGAAGGTAGATCGAGAACAAAAAGCCCATTTGAAGTTGAGCAATATGAAAGTCCTCAACAAATGCTAAGAGAACATTTACCAAAAGTCACACGTCAGGTATTTGGTCGACATTTTAAAAAAGTAAATGGTGTCGCTACATTTCTTTCGCCAGATTGGGATGAAAAAATCTCAGGCCACTTATTTAATTGGTTAAATGACTTTAGTTCAAAAAGTACCTTAACTGAAAAAATCCTAGAAGAAGCGGGTGCTAAAGATTTATTTGAATTAACTAAAGATACAGGTCGTTCTCAACGTCTAAGTCAGGCGCTTATAGAACAAAACAAGCTCATTGCGACTGTACAAGGTGCAATTACAGGTGTATCAGGCGTGGTTGGTGCAGCTGTAGATATTCCAGTTTCATTGGTTTTAGTTTTAAGAACTATTTACCAGACAGGAAGATCACATGGCTTTGATTTGCTAGAGGTGGCAGACCAAGATGTTGTTGAGTTTATTTTTAAAGAAGTTGACATTAGCCTGATTGCAGAGAAACAAACTCTTTTGTTGGCTTTAAAAACATTGCGGAATATGTTGGAAACTCAAGATATTCATCAATTTCAGCAAGTATTAGGTTCAACCACAGATATAGATACTTTAAAGAACTGGTTAACAGATGAAGAAGGGGAGTTTAAATGGGAATGGTTAAATCGTATTCCTAAACTTTCAGCTTTTGGTAAGTTTACCCCAGTTGCAGGCGCTGTTTTAAGTGCAGTATATAGCTGGAAATTACAAGAAGATGTAGGACATAAAGCTCAGGCAATTTTTGGAGCTGCAAGACATTATTTAAACGAACATCCAAGTGAGCATTTATCTCCACTACAGGCTTATTATGCTGCGGTTACACTCATTCAAAAAGCAAGCCCAAGACTTTTAAATGTAGGGGAAGATGGCAACATTCATGCTGCTCATCATCATAAAGTAGAAAACCACGAGGTAATCTCGAAAGTATCTATTGTGTTAAAACCTACAGAAAGTGAAAAAAGTGAAGAGAAAGTTCAGGAAAATGTTCATAAAGGCTTAGAAAAACTTGCTGACAAACATGTGACAGAACATGAGCATACTGAACAAAAGCCTGCTCTAACTCCAGAGGATGATGACGAGATATTGGAAGATAAAAAATACTCTTAACAATACGCTTACAAAGTGAAGGTTTAAAAAGTAAAAATAGCCTCTATTTAAATTTGTAAATCGTGCTGTCAAACATTGATATGGTCAACATTTGGTAAGTATTGCCGTGTTGACCATTTTTGCATCTTGGCTTACAATTATGTGCCCTTAAAAAGAGGTATTTTCTTTTTAAGGTTTTTTAATAACGGGAGAATTGCCATATGGCAACAACGAATCAGTTGATCCGTAAGGGTCGTACGACTTTGGTTGAAAAATCCAAAGTTCCTGCGTTGAAGGCTTGTCCACAACGTCGTGGTGTTTGTACACGTGTTTATACAACTACACCTAAAAAACCTAACTCAGCTATGCGTAAGGTTTGCCGTGTTCGCTTAACTTCAGGTTTTGAAGTATCTAGCTACATCGGTGGTGAAGGCCATAACTTACAAGAGCACAGTGTTGTTCTTATCCGTGGTGGTCGTGTTAAAGACTTACCGGGTGTACGTTACCATACCGTTCGTGGTTCATTAGACTGTGCTGGTGTTAAAGATCGTAATCAATCACGTTCTAAATACGGTACTAAGCGTCCTAAGAAGTAATTCTAGGAAACTAGTCGAATAAGCCCTTTAGCGTTTCGCTTGTTTGAATTCTTCATAGATTTGTAATTCAAGCGACGTATAGTAAGGCCAGCGTCGTGTACATGACACTTGTACAAACTGCTGGATCATCCTGAAGTGTCATATTATTAGGTGTATTAAAATGCCAAGACGTCGCGTAGTCGCTGCTCGTGAGATCCTTCCAGATCCAAAATTTAGCAGCCAAACAATCGCTAAATTCATGAACCACGTAATGCAAGATGGTAAAAAATCTATTGCAGAAAGTATCGTTTACGGTGCTTTAGAACGCGTTCAAGAAAAAAACAAAGTAGACCCAGTTGAATTTTTCGAGACTACTCTTGAAAAAGTTCGTCCTATGGTTGAAGTAAAAGCACGCCGTGTTGGTGGTGCTACTTATCAAGTACCTATGGAAGTACGCCCATCCCGTCGTACTGCCTTAGCTATGCGTTGGTTAGTAGATGCTGCTGCTAAGCGTTCTGAAAAAACGATGGCTTTACGTCTTGCTGGTGAGTTGCTTGATGCAGCTGAAGGTAAAGGTGCAGCAATCAAAAAACGTGAAGATGTGCACCGTATGGCTGAAGCTAACAAAGCCTTCTCTCACTACCGTTTCTAAGCGGATAAAACAGGCCTTATTCAGGAGAATATTCATGCGTACAGCAGCTCGATTCAACATTGCTCTCTATCAAAGTGGGGGCTTTGCAGGTATTTAAGTTGCCTGTTTGGATATTCGCGCGCATCAATTTAATTGGTGCGTCCTGTTTTAAATATAACATTTAGGAATGTAGACATCATGGCTCGCCAAACCCCAATTACTCGTTACCGTAACATCGGTATTTCTGCGCACATTGACGCAGGTAAAACAACTACAACTGAACGTATTTTGTTCTACACAGGTGTATCTCACAAAATTGGTGAAGTACACGACGGTGCAGCAACAATGGACTGGATGGAACAAGAGCAAGAGCGTGGTATTACAATTACCTCTGCTGCTACGACTTGTTTCTGGTCTGGTATGGGTAACCAATTCGAACAACACCGTATCAACGTAATTGACACCCCGGGACACGTAGACTTCACAATCGAAGTTGAACGTTCTATGCGTGTTCTTGACGGTGCGTGCATGGTTTACTGTGCTGTAGGTGGTGTACAACCTCAGTCTGAAACTGTATGGCGTCAAGCGAACAAATATAAAGTGCCTCGTTTAGCATTCGTGAACAAGATGGACCGTACTGGTGCAAACTTCTTCCGTGCTGTTGAGCAAGTTAAAACTCGTTTAGGTGGTAATCCTGTTCCTATCGTTGTGCCAATTGGTGCTGAAGATACATTCCAGGGTGTTGTTGACCTTATCGAAATGAAAGCGATTATCTGGGATGAAGCATCTCAAGGTATGAAGTTTGAATATGCTGATATCCCAGCTGACCTAGTTGATACGTCTAACGAATGGCGTACAAAAATGGTTGAAGCTGCGGCTGAAGCTTCTGAAGAATTAATGGACAAGTACCTAGAAGAAGGTGATCTTTCTAAAGAAGACATCATCGCTGGTTTACGTGCTCGTACATTAGCTTCTGAAATTCAAGTAATGCTTTGTGGTTCTGCGTTCAAGAACAAAGGTGTTCAACGTATGTTGGATGCTGTAATTGAATTCTTACCATCACCTACAGAAGTTAAAGCGATCGAAGGTATCCTTGACGATAAAGACGAAACTAAAGCGTCTCGTGAAGCATCTGACGAAGCTCCGTTCTCTGCACTTGCGTTCAAAATCATGAACGACAAATTCGTAGGTAACTTAACATTCGTACGTGTTTACTCTGGTGTTCTTAAACAAGGTGATCCGGTTTATAACCCAGTTAAAGCTAAGCGTGAACGTATCGGTCGTATCGTGCAAATGCATGCGAACGAACGTCAAGATCTTGATGAAATCCGTGCAGGTGATATCGCAGCGTGTGTAGGTCTTAAAGACGTTACAACTGGTGATACATTATGTGATGAGAAAAACATCATTACTCTTGAGCGTATGGAATTCCCAGAGCCAGTAATTTCATTGGCTGTTGAACCAAAAACTAAAGCAGACCAAGAAAAAATGTCTATCGCTTTAGGTCGTTTGGCTAAAGAAGATCCATCGTTCCGTGTTCGTACAGACGAAGAATCTGGTCAGACAATTATTGCTGGTATGGGTGAACTTCACCTTGACATCATTGTTGACCGTATGAAGCGTGAATTCGGTGTTGAAGCTAACATTGGTAAACCAATGGTTGCTTACCGTGAAACGATCAAAAAGTCTGTTGAACAAGAAGGTAAGTTCGTACGTCAAACTGGTGGTAAAGGTAAGTTTGGTCACGTATATGTACGTCTTGAACCGCTTGATGTTGAAGAAGCTGGTAAAGAATACCAATTCGTTGAAGAAGTTGTTGGTGGTGTAGTACCTAAAGAATTCTTTGGCGCGGTTGACAAAGGTATTCAAGAACGTATGAAGAATGGTGTATTGGCTGGTTACCCTGTTGTTGGTATTAAAGCGACATTATTCGACGGTTCTTACCATGACGTCGACTCTGACGAATTATCGTTCAAAATGGCAGGTTCTTATGCCTTCCGTGATGGTTTCATGAAAGCGGATCCTATCCTTCTTGAACCTATCATGAAAGTTGAAGTAGAAACTCCAGAAGACTACATGGGCGATATCATGGGTGACTTAAACCGTCGTCGTGGTATGGTTCAAGGTATGGACGATCTTCCTGGTGGAACAAAAGCAATTCGTGCAGAAGTTCCTCTTGCTGAGATGTTTGGTTACGCGACTCAAATGCGTTCTATGTCTCAAGGTCGTGCGACTTACTCTATGGAATTTGCTAAATATGCTGAAACTCCACGTAACGTGGCTGAAGGCATCATCGCTAAATTCCAAGCTGGCGGTAAAAAAGGTGACGACGAGTAATCTTTCGATTACTATAAGCCCAAACTAATTTCTTAGTTAAAAACCAAGTGCTCATGGGGTGACCCTCCATGAGTAGTTTATAAAGGAAGATCATCATGGCTAAAGCCAAGTTTGAACGTAATAAGCCACACGTAAACGTGGGCACAATCGGTCACGTTGACCATGGTAAAACAACTTTAACTGCTGCGATTGCAACAATTTGTGCAAAAACTTACGGCGGTGAAGCGAAAGATTACTCACAAATCGACTCAGCACCTGAAGAAAAAGCACGTGGTATTACAATTAATACTTCACACGTAGAATACGATTCTCCAATTCGTCACTACGCGCACGTTGACTGCCCGGGCCACGCCGATTACGTTAAAAACATGATTACTGGTGCTGCTCAGATGGACGGCGCGATCCTTGTGTGTGCTGCGACTGACGGTCCAATGCCACAAACTCGTGAACACATCCTTCTTTCTCGTCAGGTTGGTGTACCTTACATCATCGTATTCTTAAACAAGTGTGACCTTGTTGATGATGAAGAATTACTTGAATTAGTAGAAATGGAAGTTCGTGAGCTTCTTTCTACTTATGACTTCCCTGGTGATGACACTCCAGTTATCCGTGGTTCTGCGCTTAAAGCGTTGGAAGGCGATGCTGGTCAATATGGTGAGTCTTCAGTTCTTGCTCTTGTTGAAGCGCTTGACTCTTACATTCCAGAACCAGAACGTGCTATCGACAAAGCATTCTTAATGCCAATCGAAGACGTATTCTCAATTTCTGGTCGTGGTACTGTAGTAACAGGCCGTGTAGAAGCTGGTATCGTTAAAGTTGGTGAAGAAGTAGAGATCGTTGGTATTAAAGATACAGTTAAAACAACTGTAACTGGCGTAGAAATGTTCCGTAAACTTCTTGACGAAGGCCGTGCAGGTGAGAACTGTGGTATCTTACTTCGTGGTACTAAGCGTGAAGACGTACAACGTGGTCAAGTACTTGCTAAACCAGGTACAATCAAGCCGCACACTAAATTCGACGCAGAAGTATACGTACTTTCTAAAGAAGAAGGTGGTCGTCACACTCCATTCTTAAATGGTTACCGTCCACAGTTCTACTTCCGTACAACTGACGTAACTGGTGCAATCCAATTACAAGACGGCGTTGAAATGGTTATGCCAGGCGACAACGTTGAAATGTCAGTAGAATTAATCCACCCAATCGCAATGGACCCAGGTCTACGTTTTGCGATCCGTGAAGGTGGTCGTACTGTAGGTGCTGGTGTTGTTGCGAAAGTAACTGCATAATCACTTTCAGTGAAAAAAAGCGCTCTTTTTAGAGCGCTTTTTTTATACTTAATTGTCTAACAATCACTATAAAGGCTGGCCCTAACTGATATTTCAATGTCCTTATTTCCCCTTAATCCTTTTTATTAAATTTGTATGATAAGAATCAAGAAAACGAACAATAAAGTTTGAGTAACTAGGGTTACTTACTAAGGAGCTTTGGGTATGAATGCTAAAGTGAATATTACGAATCGTGCAGGTGCAAGCTTTCCAGTACGTCGTATGAATTTTGACTTTAATGATGTACCAGAATATTGGATGAATGGTTCTGCTGGACTCACACACTTTATGACTGCATTGTCAGCACTGTTTCCCGCTGGTGAGAAATTCTTTATAGATAGTGTAAGAGCAGTACGTTATCACCCAGCTATTAAAGATGATGAAGCGCTCCAAAAAGAAATTAGTGCTTTCATTGGGCAAGAAGCAATGCATACTCAAGAGCATGTAAACTTCAATGCTTCTGCTCAAAAGTTTGGTCATGATGTAGAAACGTTAGAGAAATTTACCGATACGGCAATTCAAACAGCCATTAAAACTTTTGTAAAAATTGTCAAACCTTTCGGTATGACAAAAGAAATGGTTGACTTGACTGCTACAACGGCTCTTGAGCATTTTACCGCTACTATTGCGTCGCAATTATTGGTCAATAAGCACATTCAAGAGCTTATGACAGATGAGACAATGTCAACAATGTGGTATTGGCATGCGATTGAAGAAAATGAGCATAAAGCCGTAGCTTATGACGTGTACGAAGGTGTGTTTGGTAAAGGCATAAAAGCTTATGCGTTACGAACCAGTTCTTTAGTGTTTGCTATGACTTTAATCTTTTTGATTCAGTCATCCTTTGTGCTTCGTTTATTAAAGCAAGATAACAAGTTGAATTTAGATGAACTATCAGTAATTTATAAATACGGATATAGCCCATCTAAAGGTATTATTAGTGGTATGGCTAAAGAAATGTTAGCTTACTTTAAACCTGGCTTTCATCCAAATGATCTAGATACCGTTGGTCTATTGAAAACATGGAAAGCAAAATTAGGTTTATAGATTTAATTCATGATTTATAAAGGGCCGATAGTGGCCCTTTTTTATTTTTATATAATTATTTTAAAGAGATCGTGGAGCAGATATTGCACCTTTATGTGTCTATAAATGACCTCATCTGATATTTCTCTGTCCTCATCTGCACTTAATTGGTACATTGAAAGACGTATGATTATAAATATTAAGAAAATAAATAAAGTTATATGTGAATTAGCTATTCACTTAAAAGGAGTCTGAGATGAATGCTAAGGTAAATATTTCCAATCGTGCTGGCGCTAGTTTCCCTGTGCGTCGTATGGATTTTGAATTTGCTCAGGTCCCACGTTATTGGGCAAATTATGATGCAGCATTAACACATTTTATGACAGCATTATCGGCCCTTTTTCCAGAAGGTGAGCAGTTCTTTGTAAATAGTACGCGTGCCGTTCGAAATGATCCAAAGCTCGCTGATCCAGATCTTCAAAAAGAAATTAGTGCTTTTATTGGTCAAGAAGCGATGCACTCCAAAGAGCATTTAGCATTTAATGCTTCAGCACAGGCTTATGGTTATGATGTGCGTCATATGGAAAAGCAAACAGGAAAAGTCATTAAGATGGGTACAGCTGTTGTAACCAAATTAATGAAACCTTTTGGCTATACCAAAGAAATGATTGATTTGACTGGAACATGTGCACTAGAACATTTTACATCGACCATTGCAGCTGAACTTTTACAAAACCCTGAAATTCAGGCCATGTTCCAAGACGACACTATGTATCATTTGTGGATGTGGCATGCAGTTGAAGAAAATGAACATAAAGCTGTCGCATTTGATGTGTATACCAGTATGTATGGACAAGGTCCGAAAGCTTATTTTATGCGTTCAACAGCCTTAATTATTGCAATGGCATTAATCTTCGCAACGCAGTCTTATTTTACTGCTAAGTTACTTAAAACTGATGATAAATTAACTTGGAAAGATACGAAGTACATGCTTAAGTTCATGTATGGTCGTAAAGGTTTTATGACTCGTCAAATTCCAGAGTTACTTGATTTTTTAAGACCAAAATTTCATCCAAATGATTCGGATACCACAGCATTGCTAGCAACTTGGCGTGAAAAATTAGGTCTTTAAAAAATACAGAAAAAAGGGACAACTCAATTGTCCTTTTTTTTTGCTCGTTTTTTCGTGGGAAGTTTTTATAATACGCACTACTTTAGAATCTTCATTGCGTTGAAACTCATGATTCGTATTATGCAAAACACTGATGTGGATATTGTCGTTCAAATTGAAAAATCAGTACAAACACATCCGTGGTCAAGACAGCAATTTATTGAATCTTTGAATTCTTATCAATGTACAGTGATTGAGTCACAAAACAGAGTGGTTGGGTTTTGTATTTTACAGCCTGTTTTAGATGAAGCTAATTTGTTACTCATGGCAGTTGACCCTAAAATGCAAGGGCAGGGTTTAGGATATGAGTTATTAAGTGCATCAATTGAAAAATTAGAAAATCAACCAGTACAAATCTTTTTAGAAGTCCGTGAAAGTAATAAAGCCGCTATTGGTCTATATGAAAAAACAGGCTTTCACCAAATTGATCTGCGTCGCAATTATTATCCTACCCAAGATGGTGGGCGTGAACATGCGGTCATTATGGTAAAAACCTGTACAGATGATTTCGCATCTTTATTTAATGATTAAATTATTCCATTCAGAAGGTAACGTAGTCATAAGAGACGTACCTAGCTGTTGAATTTCCTCTGGTGATAATGACCTGTTTAAACGGCGCCATTGCCCATCGAGCAGAAGTTCTAAAGGTGTATATTGAGATTTATAGTTCATTTTAGCTGAATGCGGCACCCAATAGCCTAAGTAGAGATATTCTAAACCGAGCGATTTCACATATTCAATTTGGTTAAGAATAGAGTAAACACCAAGTGATCTACGATGCTCATCGGGATCAAAGAATGTATAGACAGCCGATAGTCCATCATCCATTAAATCACAAGTAGAAACACTAATGAGCCGATTGTCTTTCCAAAGCTCAAGAAAAAAACTATCTGTGCAGCTATGTACTAAAAACTTTTCAAACTGATCTAAGCTCGGAGGAAACATATCACCATCTGCATGGCGTTCATTAATATATCGTTCGTATAAATCATAATGAATTTGGGCTGCTTGTCGCGTAGGCAGAACAGTCATGGTGAGATCTTGATTTCGTTTCCATGCTTTTTTTTGCATGCTGTTCATTTGAAAATCGGCAACTGGAACACGACAAGACAGACATTGTCTACATAAGTGACATTCAGGGCGATAAACAAAGTCGCCACTACGGCGAAAGCCTAAACGAGAAAGTTCTGAAAGAGTAACCACATCAATTCGATGGATGGGATCTAAAAACACCATGCGTGCTGATTTATTTTCTAGATAGCTGCAATCATGAGGTGGAGTAATATAATACTGCAGATCATTTAAAAGGGACTTCGGGTGATATGATTTCATGATTGGTCCCTCCTGTTATCATTCCATTAATTTTGCATCTAATGCTATTGTTTTACTTGAAAATACACGTTCTTGATACTTTTTCCAATTGATAGAGGGGTGAATAATTACATCTTGTAACGATTTTAAGTAGTCTTGACGAGAAAGTGTACTGGCTCCCAGACTAATTAAGTGACTGTTTACGAGTTGGCAGTCTATCCATGGTAGCTGATTTTCTTGTCCTATGAGCATTAATGTATAAAAAGCCATTTTTGAAACATCGGTTTCGTTGCTAAACATTGACTCACCGAAACACCCTTTACCAATCGTAACACCATATAAACCTCCTAAAAGCTCCTCTTGTTGCCATACTTCAATACTGTAACCATAACCAGCATTAAACATCTCACAGTAGCCTTGAATAATATCTTCACTAATCCATGTTTCGTCTGCATAACTTCTTGGCAAAGAGCAAGAGCGAATAACTTGTTCAAAAGCATGATTAACCGTAATTGCATAGTCATGTTTTTTCATATTTCTCAGTAATGACTTGCTTGGTTTGTAGTTTTGAGGGTAGATCACGCAACGAGGTTCTGGGCTCCACCAACAAATAGGCTCATCTTCATTAAACCAAGGAAAGAGACCATGGGTGTATGCTTCATATAGGGTAGAAGGGGAGAGGTCCGCTCCGATACAAATTAAACCATGCCCATCTGGATCGGCTTCAATGGGATCAGGAAAAATGAATTGGGAAAGTGGAAGTGTATTCATAAAAACAAAATAAGATGAGCTTTAAGGTTATGCTATAAAAATTAATATATGTCAGCTAGTCATTATTATAAAAAAACAGCCGTTATAAGAACGGCTGTTTTAAAAACTCTAGAAATCTATGATTTAAAGATTATCTAGATATTTTTCAGCATCTAGAGCCGCCATACAGCCAGACCCAGCAGAAGTAATCGCTTGGCGATAAATGCTGTCAGCGACATCACCAGCAGCAAAAACACCAGCTACAGAAGTCGCTGTTGCATTACCAGAGGTACCGCTTTGCACTTGGATGTAGCCATCACGTAGGTTTAACTGGCCTTCAAACATTCCAGTGTTTGGCTTGTGACCAATTGCTACGAATAGACCATGAACCTCTACGTCTTGCTTAGAATCATCTTGAGTTGATTTAAGGCGAACACTGGTTACGCCAGTATTGTCACCCAATACTTCTTCAACTTCGTGGTTCCAGATAATGCTGATTTTGCCTTCTTTTTCTTTGGCAAATAAATGATCTTGCAAAATCTTTTCAGAACGTAAAGTATCACGGCGGTGTACTAACGTTACATGTGAAGCAATATTTGATAAATAAAGTGCTTCTTCAACAGCAGTGTTACCACCACCTACAACCATTACTTTTTGGTTTTTGTAGAAGAAACCGTCACATGTTGCACATGCGCTTACACCTTGGCCCATAAAGTTTTGTTCAGACTCTAAACCAAGATATTGAGCTGTAGCACCAGTTGCAATAATCAAAGCGTCACATGTGTACTCTTCCATATCACCTTTAAGAACAAAAGGACGTACATTTAAGTCCACTTCGTTAATATGGTCATAGACGAGTTCTGTACCAAAGCGTTCAGCATGTGCTTGCATACGATCCATTAATGCAGGACCTGTTAAACCTTCAGGATCGCCCGGCCAGTTGTCAACTTCGGTTGTTGTTGTAAGTTGCCCACCTAGTTGTAAACCTGCAATTAAAGTAGGTTTAAGGTTTGCACGCGCTGCATATACTGCTGCACTATAGCCCGCAGGGCCAGAACCGAGAATAATTAACCGAGAATGACGAGCACTCATTGAGGGTATCCTTATTTATTTCGAGAATTTTGAAAATTATACGTGAATTTGCCGATCAATAGCGTTAAATCAATGTGGATAATATTGATCAGGTCAATCGAATTAAGTTATATAACAATATAGAAGTGCCTTATGTTAACAACAACTGTAAAGAATCATGCACCTTTTTTGTAAGAACAGGTGCATAATATAAAGTTCATTCGTTGAAGATCTAAAATATAGTTCTTCACATCTCTAAACCAATAATTAAATGGGTTACAGGACAGTATATGACTGCGGTGTCAAGTGTTTATGCACAGCGCTTATTGATGACATTATTCTTGGTTTCTTTTGGTATTTATATGTTTCTGGCAACAGTAACATATACACCATTTGACCCGGGCTGGATGCATATTTCCAGTGATACTCAGCAAGTATCCAATGCAAGTGGTATTGCTGGCGCATGGATTGCAGATTTGCTGTTTGGTTTTTTAGGATGGGCAAGTTTGCTTATTCCAATTTTCCTTTTCATTGAAGCAATTCAGGTTTGGTGGCCACGTAGTTTCCTAAACCGCCCATTTCGTTATGCTGCCCAATTCTTCTTAATTCTAGTTGTATCTAGCTTACTTTATTTACACTGGAATGTGCCGGCAGATACTTTAGATAACGCAGCTGGGGGAATTATTGGTTATGAGTTAGGTCAAAGTCTATCTCAATTGTTAACAATTTACGGTGCAACCTTATTTTTACTGGTTTTCGGGGTGGTGTTGTTTACTCTTGCATTTGGGGTGCAATGGAGTAAAACATGGGTTACGCTCAAAGCTACACCAAGTTATTTACAAGATTTATTTTATAAGAACGTATCTCCGAATGAGTCGGATTATGACTTAACAACTCAACCTGCCAATAAAGCAGCTGCAGTTAAAGTTGTTGATAATGCAGAGACGAATGCGAATGCTTCAGATGAGAAAGAGATATCAGCTCCATCTGAAACAGCTCAACCGCAAGCAACAACACGACATGATGCGGTTGCTGAGCGCTTATTTGCAGATGTGCTAGCGAAAGAGCAGAGCCGACCTGAACCTGTTGCAGATACACCAGTTGCAAATACTCAGAACTTTGAGCATACACTTGAACAGGCCCATAAACTTGAACGAGATAGCCAACGTTTAGTTGCGACTGGCGAAGTATGGCGTGCTTTACAGCGTGATGATGCGAGTCATAAGCAAGAAATTGATGCGCTTTTAAGAGCAGCTGATGATTCGACAGAGATAGAACAAGTTCCTGCTCATGAGCAATTTCAGCAAACAATTTCTCAAGTAAATCAAAATCAACCATCCTCTAAACAAGACTTACATGGTCTTGATTGGAATGATGATGAGATTTTTGATGAGTTGCTTGCCGCAGTTCCAAACAGTAAAACTGCAACAGATGTGCATACACCGTTTGTTCAAGATCACCATGTAGAAGCCGAACCAACTTCGCAATCTGTTAATATTGCGAATGAAACATCTTCAAATATTTCAAATTTAAATCAATCACCTAAAAATTTAGCAAACGAACAAGTCTTTGAAGATTTTGATGATTTATTAATAGATGAAGACATTGCCCCAACTGAACCTGTGAGAGCAAGTAGTTATGCGCAATCTTCAGCATTTGTAAAAGCTCCTATCCAAACGACTATTCAGGCCGACAAACTTTCAAAAGAAGAGTTTATTGAAGCTTGGCAGGAGACTGCTGGAAAACCGCAGGAAAATGCTGATTTTGATGAAGACGATTTCGATTTTGATGCACCGTTAACAGATGCATCAGGTCGCCCAATGTCTCGTGCAATGAAAGTTGCTAAGAAGCGTTTGGATTTGCCAACTTTACCAGGTCTTGATTTACTCGATAAGGTCGATCCAAATAAGAAAGTCAACTTTACTGAAGAGCAACTTTCACGTTTGTCTGAATTGCTTGAAATTAAATTGCAAGAATTTAACGTTAAAGCACAGGTGGTAGAGGCTCAACCAGGGCCAGTTGTAACTCGCTTTGAGTTAGATTTGGCACCCGGTGTTAAAGCTTCTAAGGTCACGAATATCTCACGTGACTTGGCGCGTTCAATGTCGATGGCATCTGTACGTGTGGTCGAAGTTATTCCTGGTAAACCATACATTGGTATTGAAGTGCCAAACAGTGCCCGTGAAATGGTACGTTTGATTGAGTTATTGGAAACACCAACATATCGTGACCCAAGTGCATTAATTAGTATGGCGATGGGTAAAGATATTTCAGGTAATCCTGTACTCACTGATTTAGCGAAAGCACCACATATGTTGGTTGCTGGTACGACAGGTTCTGGTAAATCGGTTGCGGTCAACTCGATGATTTTATCGATGTTACTTAAATATACGCCTGACCAATTACGTTTAATTTTAATCGATCCAAAACAGCTCGAACTTGCAAACTATAATGATATTCCACATTTATTAACTCCAGTCGTTACTGACATGAAAGATGCGGTAAGTGCTTTGAACTGGTGTGTGAATGAAATGGAACGTCGTTATAAACTTATGTCGTTCTTAAAAATTCGTAAATTAAGTGACTATAACCGTAAAGTTGAAGAAGCGATTGCGAATGGTGAAGACTTAATTGATCCGACTTGGAAGCCAAGTGATTCAGCGACACAAGAACGTGCACCTCGTTTAACGCCATTACCATCTATTGTCATTGTTGCGGATGAGTTCGCCGACATGATTATGCAAGTGGGTAAAAAAGCAGAAGAAATGATTACCCGTTTGGCGCAAAAATCTCGTGCTGCTGGTATTCACCTATTGCTTGCG
The DNA here is from genome assembly GCF_014169935.1 of Acinetobacter sp. BEC1-S18-ESBL-01. NCBI lineage: Bacteria > Pseudomonadati > Pseudomonadota > Gammaproteobacteria > Moraxellales > Moraxellaceae > Acinetobacter > Acinetobacter sp. BEC1-S18-ESBL-01. The sequence goes on along the minus strand of NZ_AP022302.1, from coordinate 2,992,096 downwards.
ACTCAACGCCCATCTGTTGATGTTATTACCGGTTTGATTAAAGCCAATATTCCAACGCGCGTAGCACTACGTGTAAACAGTAAAATTGACTCACGTACTATTTTGGATGCTGGTGGTGCAGAAGACTTGTTAGGTCATGGTGATATGCTGTTCTTGGGCCCTGGTAAAATTGAGCCGGAACGCGTGCATGGTGCTTTCATTAGTGATGATGAAGTAAACCGTATTTGTGATGCTTGGCGTGAGCGTGGCGAGCCTGATTATATTGATGAAATCTTGACTCCATTTGATGAAGAGCCTGCATCACGTGGCTTTGAAGAGGGTGAGGGTGGTTCTGACCGAGATGCACTCTATGATCAATGTGTGTCATTCGTATTAGAAACTCGAAAAGCGTCTACATCTTCGCTACAGCGTAAATTTAGCCTTGGTTATAACCGTGCTGCTCGTATTATTGATCAAATGGAAGAGAACGGCATTGTGAGCTCAATGGGTCCTAATGGTAAACGGGATATTCTAGTTTAAGCCAATATAATTTAAGCCTCTTCGGAGGCTTTTTTATAACTTAAATAAAGTGAACCTATTTATAAATGACTTAAAGATTTTATCATCTAGTAAAAAATGCTAATGTATTTTCCCTAAACAAATAACAATGAATTAAATCAGGAGAAAGACATGTTATTAGCTCTGATTACTTTAGCCTTTATTCACTTTTGTGCGCTGATCACTCCTGGGCCTGATTTTTTTCTTGTATCTCAAACAGCGATTAGTCGATCTCGTAAAGACGCTATGCTGGTCGTTGCTGGTATAACGGCAGGTGTTATGTTTTGGGCGTGCTTGGCACTGATGGGATTAAATCTTATATTTGAGAAAATGGCTTGGTTAAAGCAAGGGTTGCTCATTGCTGGTGGCTTATATCTATGTTGGTTGGGCTATCAGATGCTACGTTCAGCTTTTTCAAAAAATGAGCAAGATGGCAATGTTGCTGTTGAGCTCCCAAAAGCACCTTACTTATTTTTTATTAAAGGTTTGATAACCAATTTATCAAATCCAAAAGCTGTTATTTATTTTGGTAGTGTTTTCTCTTTATTTTTAGCTAATCCTCAACTTGATCAAGTTCACTGGCTACTCTTTATTATTGTCACGGTCGAGACAATTTTATGGTTCTGCTTTGTGACTTTTATTTTTTCACTACCAAGTTTTAGAGCAGCTTATCGTAATTTTTCAAAATGGATTGATGGCATTTCGGGTGGTATTTTTACCGTATTTGGTATTTTCCTGATTGGTAATCGATAAGTCTAGATAAGAAAAAAGCCTCTTTTAGAGGCTTTTTATTTTAAGCAAACTTTGCTAGAACTTCTAAAAATGGTGCTGATTGACGCGGAAACTTAGCAATTACATCATGGATGCGTTGGCCTTCAGGGTCTTTGGCATTAATATCACGTCCGTCCGCAATAAATTGCTTTAAAAGACGCTCATAGTCTGTTGGGCGCATATGTTTGAATGCATGGTAGAGCACATGAAAATCTGCATTCACACCACTTGGAGGAAGTTGGTTGAGGTAGGCAAAAACACGCTCATCGGACCATTCTTCATTGAAAGTTGCTGGCTGTGATAATGCCATGACAATCTCCTCATTTTAAAAAAGGCAAAATAACTTGCGTTATTTTGCCTTGATTCTGATTTATTGAATAGTCAGAAATAGAATTATCGTTCTTCAGGTAAATTGATATTCATTTCTAACATTTCGATATTAGCTTCAGAGCGAACTTGCATTTGGATATGCTGTTCACCTACACCACTAACATAACGACTAACCACTTGCATGATTTCTTTTTTCATCTGATCAATTTTGTCTTGGCTTAAACGGCGGCCTAAACCTTGTTCAGAAGCAACAATAACTTTCAAACGATCTTTGGCAGTTTGAGCACTTGATGGTTTTTCTTCGCTGCTAAATAATTTACTCCAGAATCCTGCCATATCTACGCTCCAAATAGTCGTGCTAACCAGCCTTTAGGTTGAGCTGTGATGTGTCGATAAGGACGGTCTTCGCCAAGGAAGCGTGCAACCAAATCATCATACCCCTGACCAGCTTTAGTTTCTGAATACAGAATAACTGGCTTACCTTCGTTTGATGCTTGTAATACACTTGGACATTCTGGAATAACACCTAATGTCGGTACGCGTAAAATATCTTTAGAAATATCATCAATTGTCAGCATTTCCTGACGGTCAGCACGTTCCGGGTTAAAACGTGTAATACATAAATGTTTACGTATACGCCCTTCGTTGTGTTCAACTTTCTTGGTTTTGCTATCTAACATACCAATAATACGGTCAGAGTCCCGTACTGAAGAGATTTCAGGGTTTGTTACAATGATTGCTTCATCTGCATGATACATGGCTAAAATCGCGCCACGCTCGATCCCAGCAGGTGAGTCACAAATGATGTAATCAAACTCTTGAGATAACTCATCAATAACTCGAGCAACACCTTCGTCGCTCAACGCATCTTTATCACGTGTTTGTGAAGCCGGTAAAATATAAAGGTTTTCGATATCTTTATCGCGAATAAGGGCTTGCTGCAAACGTGCTTCGTTATTAATAACATTAACAAAATCATAAACAACACGACGCTCACAACCCATAATCAAATCAAGGTTACGTAAGCCTACATCAAAATCAATCACAACAGTTTTATGACCACGAAGGGCTAAACCTGTTGCAAAAGATGCGCTCGTTGTAGTTTTACCTACACCACCTTTGCCTGATGTTACGACAACAATTTTGGCCACCGAATCCACTCCTATTATGGTCATACACCCTTAAAAGGGCTGTTTTTTGGTGATTTGCTTAATAAATTAAAGTTCTAGAGCTTCAAATTCAAGCTCTTGCTTTTCATTTAAATAAATATGTACTGGTTTTTTTACCACATGTTTAGGGATATCATCTGCGACACAATACGTTCCGGCAATGGAAACGAGCTCAGCCTCTAAAGATTGGCAAAAAATGCGTGCAGCTGCGTGCCCGCCCGCACCAGCAATGACTCTACCACGAACTATGCCATAAATATGTATATTTCCTGAAGCGATCACCTCGGAACCACTATTCATGCCAGCCTTTAAAATAATATCGCCGTTATCTTGTACAAGGGATTGGCCTGTACGCAAAATTTCATCATGATAAGAGGTAATATGAGCGACCGCTATCTTGTTTAGTGGTTTTTTTGTTTCTGCTGAAGACGAGGCAGGAGCTGTAGCAGGTTTTTCCACAATAGCCACTTGTTCAGCTGTCGCTTTAATGCGTTGTAATGGTTGATCTGCCGGTAAAACAGGGAATTGAATAGCGCGAGCTTCATCTCCTAAAATACCGTCGATTACCGCCATTGGTTGTAAACCTAAGCTCACCAGAAGTTGAATTAATGCAATTAACTCTTGCTCAACTGTACTGTCAATAATCACTAAAGTTCCTTGATAGGAACCTTCATTTAAAATATTTGATAATTGCTGGCGGATCACATCATGATCATTGGTATCGAAGGTTATCCTGCTAAAGTTAACCATTCTGCCGGTAATCCGTATATCAGCCATAAGTCTTCCTTCAAGGCGTTAAACGAGCTGTAATATCGTTAAGTTTATTGTAAATAGGGCAAATGCTAGAACAATTCGTGCCAATTCTCTAGCGTGATTCATAAAAAATTAAATAAATGCTTATTCTTTGATTCGATCATACTCCGCAAGGGTTTGTTGCCATTGTTTGACCTTGACTTGTTTACGTACAGACTCCAGTGTCTCGAACACGACAGATTCAACCAATTGCTCAAGCTGACGATTATTAATATTTATCTCACTTATTCTTTGAGAAATTAATTGATAAGTAGGATTTGGAGCATCTTGAGATCCCTCAATTAAAGGTTCAATTAAACCTGCACTAATATTTTCACCTAATCTTTGACCAATGCTTTGAATTTGCTGTTCAATGCGGCCACCGACTAAAGGAATTAAGCGTAATAATTGAGTTAGCTCAGGCGTATCAATAATGGCTTGATCTACAATTTTGCCCACACCTTTTGTAATGGCAGGCTTTTGTTCTTTTAAAGCGGTGGCTAAAGATTCTTGTAATAATGCGGTTAGAGCGACAGTAAATTGCTCACGATGATGATTAACCAAGTCGTGAATAATCTGTTTATGACTAGAACTGGTTTCAAGTTCATATCTAATGCCATCAATCACGGTAATTACAACGCGGTCAGATAATTCTTCCATTACGACGCGATAGTAAAACAGCCCAGTTTTTCGCCAGCTTTCAGGAACAACTGGATAGCCCAACTCATGTAAACGGTAAGCAATAATCCCAGCGCGGAATAAACGTAAAAAACGGAGCTGAGGAATAATAGCTAAAATTTCATACCAGTGAATAAAAGGAAAAAAGAACCAACGCTTATGGTGCTTATTGATGATCGCAATAGCCCAGCGTACAAGCAGCTCAATAATTAAAAAACCAATAAACCAAGCTTCTGACGTAATCACCCAAGGATGTAGTGAAGTACGATAAAAGCTGAGTACTTGGGGCAAGTGAATATGTTCAAAGAACCATGCCCCAATACTGCTCATTAAAAAGAAATTAGTCGCAAGACAGAACAAGTTAAAAATGATAATAAACACCATAAAGATGTCGTAGACCAAAAACAGCTTAAATGAAAGGCTGTTTGGGTCTACATGATGGTATTTCGTTTTTTTCCCAGAACTGTTTTGCATAATAACGGGTGCTTTCTTAAATATTTGCAGTGGTATATTGAGACTTCATTTGCTCAATAAGTTGATCTTTTTCGGTCCAAATGTCATGAACCCATTGCTGAAAACGTTCACGATAAGCCGCATCATCTTCATAGTTGCCGCCAAGTACCCAGTCTGGAATTTCAATTTTACGTAAGTTAACCGCAATTTTAGAAACATCCCCAAGCCAGAAATCGCTATATCCCGGTACGCCATCAGGATAGACGATGGTCATATCAACTAGGGCATCGATTTTGTCACCCAAGATGTTTAATGCAAGCGCCAAGCCACCTGCTTTGGGTTTTAGCAAATGCTTATAAGGGGATTTTTGCTGGTCATGTTTTTCTTGAGTAAAACGAGTACCTTCCAAATAATTTAATAGGGTGAAGGGCTGACTTAAAAGCTGCTCACAAGCTTTACGTGCTTCCATCATGTCACGGTCTTTAAGTTCAGGATTCTTCGCGATCTGTTCTTTAGTGTGACGCTTCATCATTGGGAAGCCTAAAATTTTAAATGCTTGCCCAACAAAAGGAATAAAGATGAGTTCCCATTTAGTAAAGAAACGGGTAAGGGGCATACGGGTTAAACCAAAATATTGATTTACAGTCGTGTCAACCCAACTTTGATGATTACAGGTCATGAGATAACGACCTTGCATATTCAGATCAAGTCCTTCATCAATGGTAATGTCCCATTTTAGATTGGGTAGAACATGGTCAATTAACCAATTATTTACCCCTAACCAGCTATTTGTAATTTGAATATTAGTTTCATCTATTTTTGATGATTTTTTTAATAGCTTGGTCAGACCTAATGCAAGAACAGGAGGACCATGAAAAAAAGTACTTCCTGTAATGACTGTACCTACAGTGAGTCCACGTGTAATTTTTTTTAGCGCAGATTGTTTATTGGGTGCAGTTGACATATAAAAGACCCCGAATGTCTCAAATCCATAGTAAAGTTGTTCAACTATAACTGTCATAATAGGAAATACAACGTTATCTTAGACAACAATGAAGAAATTGTGATGAGCTAGCATCTTAAAGTGCATCAAAATATTACAAAAACATAACTAAACTGTTTATTATTAACAAAATATCAATGTTTTATACTTCCTTTTTGTTTCATTATTCATTCAGACAACAAAACACACAAAGTGAGGAGGCATGCAATGCGTGCATTAGTTATTTCAACAGTGGTAGGGGCAGCAGTAGTTCTTTCTGGTTGTCAAACAACTGGTAATAATCTTGGTGGCGTTGAATACGATAAAGCCGCATTAGGTACTTTAATTGGTGCAGCAGCTGGTTATGGTATTTCTAAATCAAATGCAAACTCTAGCCGTCAAAACAACCGTGCTGCGGCAATTGGTGCAGTTCTTGGTGCTGCTGGTGGTGTATATCTTGACCAGAAAGAGAAAAAATTACGTCAACAAATGGCGGGTACTGGTGTAGACGTTGGCCGTAACCCAGATGGTTCTGTTCAATTGATCATGCCTGGTAGCATTACTTTTGATACAAACAAATCAAATATCAAGCCAAACTTCTACGCAACTTTGAACAAAGTGGCTCAAACTTTGGCTGAAGATAACAAGAGTGCAATTCTTGTAACTGGTTATACTGATAACACTGGTAATGACTCTATCAATATTCCATTATCACAAGCACGCGCTCAATCAGTACGTAGTTATTTAGCTAGCCAAGGCGTATCTGCTAGCCGTATCGACGCGCAAGGTTATGGTTCATCTAACCCGATCGCAGATAACTCAACTGCATCTGGCCGTGAACAAAACCGCCGTGTAGAAATCAGCATTTATGCTAAACAATAAGATCTAGTTTATTGTTTCAAAAACCACCTTCGGGTGGTTTTTTTATGGGTGCAGTACAAGAAATAATCACGACATTCTGCGGCGCATAAATTGCATTATTAGACATCATTTATACATATCCGTAGATTTACTATTGGGATTCTAAAAAAGAGATGACTATAATCATGCTCGAAAAATTAAGAGGTAATACACGATGTCATCTGCCAGTCAATTGAACAACAAGCAAGAAGAAGCCATGAAATATACTCAGGGCCCTTTATTGGTGCTTGCTGGCGCTGGTTCAGGTAAAACATCGGTAATTACGCGTAAAATTGCCTATTTGGTGCAACATTGCCGTATTCCTGCGCATCGTATAACCGCGATGACCTTCACAAACAAAGCTGCACGTGAAATGAAAGAACGTGTGACTAAGCTTTTGTCACGTGAAGAAGCAAAAGGTTTATCTGTTTCTACCTTCCATACTTTTGGTTTAAATCTTTTACGTTTAGAACTTAAAAATTTACCTTTAAAAGCTAATTTTTCGATTTTGGATGCAGACGACTGTAAACGTATTTTGATGGATTTGATGCATCGTGACAATTTATCGGGTGCAGAGAGTAAAGAATTAATTGCCAAGGCAATGAAGAAAATTTCAGATTGGAAAAACGATCTGATTTTGCCTGAACAAGCGCATTCGACTTGTGAAACACCAGAAGATGTCCAGTTTGCTCATCTTTATCAACTTTATGAACGTAATTTACGTGCCTACAATGCTGTCGATTTTGATGACTTGATTGTTATGCCAACACGCTTATTGCAAGAAAATGCAGAAGTACGTGACAAGTGGCAAAACCGTGTCCGTTATTTATTAGTCGATGAATATCAAGATACCAACACCGCGCAGTATATTTTGGTCAAACTTTTAGTTGGGGTAATGGGGCAGTTCACCGCGGTAGGTGATGATGACCAGTCGATTTACGCATGGCGTGGTGCTAAGCCTGAAAATATGGCATTGCTTAAACAAGATTTCCCAAATCTACATATTATTAAGCTTGAACAAAATTACCGTTCGACCAGCCGTATTTTAAAAGCAGCTAACTGTGTGATTCAAAACAACCCACATATTTTTGACAAGAAATTGTGGAGTGATAAAGGACATGGGGAAGTCATCCGAATCATTACATGTCGTAATGATGACGATGAAGCAGAGCGCGTGGTAAAAGACTTACTGACTCATAAGCTGATGAACGGTAAGAACTGGAAAGATTATGCTGTGTTGTACCGCGGAAACTTTCAGGCACGTGTGTTAGAAACCCAGCTTCGTCAAATGCAAATTCCGTATAAACTCTCTGGCGGTACATCGTTCTTCGCCCGTGCAGAAATTAAAGACGTGATGAGTTACTTACGTCTTATTATTAATCCAGAAGATGACAGTGCTTTCTTACGAATTATTAATACGCCTAAACGTGCGATTGGCCCTGTTACTCTAGAGAAGCTAGGTTTATTTTCACAAGAAAATAATTTGTCTTTACTCGGTGCTTCTGCTGACCAGCGTTTAAGTATGGTGCTTCCTAAAAAGGCAGAAACACAGCTTCATGAGTTTGCTGACTTTATTGCGACATTTACTCGTGAATTGTTGGAAGATGATGAGCCTGTGCCTAAAGTTCGTCAAATGATGAATGAAGCGGGTTATATGGATTACGTTCGCGAACAGTCAGCTACACCTGCACAAGAGAAAAGTAAACTCGATAACATCGAGAATTTATTTACCAGTATTCAAAATCTGATTAATCGTGCAGAAGATGTTGATGAAAAGAATATTGAAAGTGTTATCCGAAAACTAGTTTTGCTCGATCTGTTAGAACAGCAGCAGGAAGAAGAAGATACAGACAAAGTGAACCTTCTTACTTTGCATGCAGCAAAAGGTCTGGAATTCCCATATGTGTACATTATGGGACTTGAAGAAGAACTATTGCCTCACAAGAACTCGATTGCAGCAGAAACCATTGAGGAAGAGCGCCGTCTCATGTACGTGGGAATTACACGTGCACGCCAAGGTTTAACGTTAACTCTAGCGGAACAGCGTAAAAATGGTGGACAGATGAAACAAATGACGCCTAGCCGTTTCCTTGATGAGCTTCCGCAAGATGAGCTTGAGTGGTTAGGGCGTAAAAAGAAAATTGCGGCTAATGTTGATCCTAAAGAACAGGCTCAACAATATCTGGCAAATTTAAAAGCTTTATTAAAGCGTTAATTTTTTTATTTTTTAGGAAATCCCATGAAAGTTCAAGTGAAATTGCTCGATCCGCGTTTAGGTAAAGAATGGCCTTTACCTTCATATGCAACAGCAGGTTCAGCGGGTTTAGATTTACGTGCCTGTTTAGATGAAGCAATTGATATTGAACCAGGACAAACTGTTTTAGTTAAAACAGGTATGGCAATTTATATTCATGATGTAAATTTTGCTGGTTTAATTTTACCGCGTTCAGGGTTAGGTCATAAACACGGTATCGTGCTTGGCAACTTAGTTGGTTTGATTGATTCGGATTATCAAGGTGAATTGATGGTTTCAGTTTGGAACCGTGGTCAAACCACATTCCGTTTAGAACCAGGTGAGCGCTTGGCACAGTACGTTTTAGTGCCTGTCGTACAAGCTGAATTTGAGCAAGTAGAAGAATTTGAAGAAACTTTACGTGGCGCAGGTGGCTTTGGTCACACAGGTAAACAATAAGTTTTTTAAATATTAACGAAAATCAAACGCCTGTTGAACAGGCGTTTCTTTTTACATCTTGAATGTTACAAAGGATTATATTACAACACGCTTTACTCATATTCTTTTAACTTTTTTAGCAAACAAATCTTTCAAAAATTTTGAATAATCTATGTTTTTGCGATAGATCGAATTGATCTTTAAATAGAAGATACGCTATGAATGTAAGACACTCATTTCCAAAAAGTATTTTTCGTGCTTACGATATTAGAGGCAAACTTTCTTTCTTAACCACGGACGTTGTCCGTTCAATTGCCTACGGATTGGCACAACAATACAAACAAGCAAAACAAACTCAATTAGTAATTGGCTATGATGCCCGTCTCACAAGCCCAGCCTATGCACACTTAATTGAAGAAATTTTAGTAGAACAAGGTTTAAAAGTGACCAATATTGGTTGCTGTTCATCACCAATGATGTACTACATTGCTCGAGATTTTGGGGGCAATGGCATTATGGTGACCGCAAGCCATAATCCAAAATCTGACAATGGGATTAAGTGGATTTTAAAGGGTGAACCGCCGTCTCCAGAAATGATTCAGCAGGTGGGTGAAGAAGCCCAAACTTATGTACCGTCTCATTCAATTTCTGTACTTGAATTGACATTACCTCAATTTAAAGCTGAATTTTGCCAACAATACCAACAAGCTATTTTTAAAGATATTCATTTAAAACGTCCTTTAAAAGTTGTTTTAGATGGTCTGCATGGTTCAGCTGGGCATTGTTCAAAATTAATATTGGAAAAAATGGGTTGTGAAGTCATTGCTTTACGCACCAATCCAAATGGTGAGTTTCCAGATCACGCACCAGACCCTTCACATGCGGCACATTTAACTCATTTGCGTAAAGCTGTAGTTGAGCAGCAGGCGGATATCGGCATCGCTCTTGATGGCGATGGAGACCGTGTTGTTTTAGTCGATGAAAAAGCACAGATATTAACAGCAGACCGCTTATTGTCGCTTTTTGCGCAAATGTGCCTTGAGCAGCATCCAGAGCAAGAAATTGTTTTTGATGTGAAATGTTCACGTATGGTTCAAGAGACCGTCGAGAAACTCGGTGGAAAAGCAAAAATGATCCGCACGGGAAGTAGTTTCCTAAGGGCTTATTTATCTCAATCGAATGGACGTGCCATTTTTGGTGGAGAATATGCAGGTCATTATGTGTTTAATGATGGCCGTGGTTTTGGCTACGACGATGGTTTGTATGCTGCATTACGAGTAATGGAGTATTTTACCCAATCTGATGCCGCTACAATTTCTGAATTATTTGCTCCATATCCAGAAAGATGTTGTACAGAAGATACCTATATTGGTACTTATCAGTCTGATCCAAAGTATGTATTACAAGATATTGAGATTTTAAGTCATCGCTTAGGGGCACGTATTAGTAAAATTGATGGCGTACGTCTTGATTTTGATGATGGTTTTGGCATTATTCGAGCATCAAATACTGGTGAATACTTTACAGTACGATTTGATGCAGATAATCCTTTACGATTAAAGGAAATCCAGCAAAAATTTGTGGATATGTTGCAAGAACACTATCCGCAAATTGCACAAGAACTTTCAGAGGCCTAAGTAAGGAGAGGCGTAATGCCACAACATCAGCATATCGGTGTCGACAAAGCAAAAATCTTGATTGAAGCTTTGCCGTATATTCAACGCTTTACTGGTAAAACGCTGGTGGTGAAATACGGTGGCAACGCAATGACTGATCCAGAGCTTGAAAGTTCATTTGCCCGAGACATCGTTTTACTTAAAACTGTAGGATTAAATCCGATTGTTGTTCACGGTGGTGGACCACAAGTGGACTCATTCTTAAAGCAGTTAGGCCGTGAATCTGACCGCATTGACGGTATGCGCGTAACTGATGCTGCAACCATGGAAGTGGTTGAAATGGTGTTGGGCGGCAGTGTAAATAAATCAATCGTTAACCTGATTAATAAACACGGTGGACGTGCGATTGGTTTAACGGGTAAAGATGGTAATTTACTTCGTGCCCGCAAATTGCTTATGGAAAAGCAAGAAGAAGATGGTTCTATCAAACATATCGACTTGGGTATGGTTGGTGAAGTGACAGGCGTTAAAACAGATGTATTGGAAATGTTCACCCAAAGTGACTTTATTCCAGTGATTGCGCCATTAGGTGTAGATGAAGAAGGCAATACTTATAATATTAACGCTGATTTAGTTGCAGGTAAGGTTGCAGAAGCATTAGGCGCTGAGAAATTAATTTTGCTCACCAATATTAGCGGTGTGCTTGATGAAAATAAAAATCTGTTAACTGGCCTTACGACACAAGAAGTTGATCGCCTCATTGAAACAGGTGTGATCTATGGCGGTATGATTCCTAAGGTAGGCTGTGCGCTTGATGCCGTTAAAGGCGGCGTTGTGAGTGCGCATATTGTTGACGGTCGCGTGCCACATGCAACATTACTTGAAATCTTTACTGATCATGGTGTTGGAACGCTGATTTCTAACCGAACTAAAACAGCTTAAGAAATCAGTTATTCTCAATAAAAAGATCACCCTAGGTGGTCTTTTTTTATACCATCTTGATTTGGTCATTTTTTTGTCATGAGCTTTGACTAGTGTAGGGGGTGTCACTAGGAGCGTTCATTATGCTGGAAAAATTTAATCAATATCGCCAAACCTGGACTTTACCTTTAAATCGTCATAAAGCAATAAATCAGACGCAATTTCGTTTTGAGTGGGTTGATAATTTAAAAGAATTACAAGATGTACAACGGTTTCGTGCACAACAATTTAGTCAACAATTCGGAATCAAGTTTGAAGATAACTTAGACCAAGATATTTACGATTTTGGTTGTGAACATGCGGTCTTGCGTGAAAAGTGGACTGGAGAAATTGTAGCGTATACTCGTTTAAAACTATTTCAAGGCCATGAAATAGCACAGAGTTACAGCGCACATGAGTTTGATATTGTTCCTCAGCTTTCCCATCTTCCAAATGTGTTAGAAATAGGCCGTACTTGTGTACATCCTCGCTTTCGTAATGGTAAAGCATTATCTATGCTGTGGTTAAACCTTGCACCCAAAGTGCTATGGTCAATGCGTGCTAAATATTTAATGGGCTGTGTCAGCATTCATTTACAAGATAATTTGGCTAGAGCGTACTACACGCATCGCCAGATTCAGCAGTTACCAGAAAGTAAAACGATTGATATCCGTTCGAAAAAAATCTATGAACCTGAATATCCTGAGTTTAGCTTCCCACAAGATGAACGTATGCCAAAGCTATTCCAAATGTATCTGAGCATGCAGTCAAAACTATCGAAACAGGCTTTTTTTGATGAAGAGTTTAACTGTTTGGATTATTTTGTATTTCTTGAGGTGAATAAAGTCGCGACCTCATTTGTGATGAATAAAATGGTGCAGCGTTAATCATATTTCCTATTTTGTAATAGCCAGCACATATTGAGATTTGCAAGCACTTTTACTCTCATGCACAATAGAGCAGATGGGGTAATTAGAAGTAGTTTAAAAAGCGATATGTGCCAGCTATTAGGAATGAATTGTGCAACACCAACGGATATTACTTTTTCCTTCCGTGGTTTTTCACAACGGGCAGGAATTACCTCAGATCATAGTGATGGATTTGGTATTGCATTTTTCGAAGATAAGGCATGCCGTTTATTCGTTGATAACCAATCGGCAGTTGAGTCTCCAATTGCTGATCTCGTTCGTAATTATCCTATTAAATCACGTAACGTGATCGCACATATCCGCAAAGCTACTCAAGGTAAAATCACATTAGAAAACTCTCATCCCTTTATTCGAGAGTTGTGGGGGCGACACTGGATTTTTGCCCATAATGGCGATTTACATGACTTTAATCCGCCGTTAAGTGGACGTTTCACACCAGTAGGTAATACCGATAGCGAGCGTGCATTTTGTTATTTGCTCGATCAACTCGTTGAAGCTTTTGGTTATGAAGAACCAAGTCTTGAACAAATCTTTGAAGTATTAGAAAAGATTTCTCCGCAAATTGCGGAATACGGCACATTTAATTATTGTCTATCTAATGGCAAAGCATTATTTAGTTATGCCATTACTAAATTACATTGGCTCGTTCGTGAATATCCATTTAATCATGCTCATTTAATTGACTTAGATGTCGAAGTCGATTTTAGCCAGGTAACCACTCCAGAAGACCGTGTGGCAGTAATAACAACTGAACCTTTAACACATAATGAAAATTGGACAGCATACCAACCTGGTGAAATGATTTTATTTCAACATGGTCAACCAATTAAAAAGGCTATTACCTTTGTAGAAAGATTAAAGCGCGAACAGGAAAATCCTGAACTTAAACGTATTACGCGTGCAGATCAGTATTAATATAAAATACATTTAAAATATATGAATAAGGATGTTTATATATTTTTATCATTTAATAATAAAATAGTTTGTTTAAAAAATACTTTATTATTTTAGTTGGTTAATTTTAATTTAATATTTAAAAAACAATAACTTGAGTTAAATATAATTTTTATATGCTAAAGCCGACAAATTAGGTTTGTTTTTATTTATATTCTTTAAATATATCATGCAGTTTATGCAACGATCATTAATCATCATTGGGGAGATGTATGAAAATGAAATGGGCTTCAGAATATAATACGGGTATTGATGTTATTGATGAGCAACATAAACGAATACTTGATTATATTAATGAAATTGATGATGTAAAAGATGAAGAGGATAGACGTCGTATTAAAGATGTTCTAGACAATATTATCGATTATACGCAATCACATTTTACTTTCGAAGAAAGTTTGCAAGAGGAAGCTGATTATAAATATCGTGTACCTCATAAACGTGTACATGATTTATTTATTAAAAAAATAGAGTTATATCGTGAACGTTTTGAAATGGGGCACACGATTGAAGCAGAATTACAAGAAATTTTGGCTAAATGGTTAATTAACCATATTCAACATGATGATGCCGATTATGTAGGAGCAGTAAAAGAAAATATGATGGGAATTATTAGAGAAAAAGAAAAGAAAAAAGGGAAAAACTGGTTTGCTCGGTTTTTCTCATAACCTGAAATAAAAAGAACTCATAATTTCAGTTAGCGCGGCAAACTATCGATTCGGTAGTTTGCTTTTTTTATTGAGCAAACTTTGATTTTCAAGCATGACACGGGCAAAATATCTCTAGTCTTTTTCAAGGAATGCATAATGCAGGACATACCTATGTCACGATGGTTATCGCCCCTGATGGCGTTTTGCTTATCTTTCATCATTATGGCGACATTGGCACCCACAATGGGAATCCAGATTGATCGTCAACTCGATTTCTGGTTGTTGTGGTTAGGCACAATGTTGTTATTGGCACTACCAGTTTGTTATTTGGAAATTGCTTTAGCAAAACGGTCGAAGACTACAGCCTTAAATGCTTTATCAAGTTTAACTCGTGAAGCAGATAGTTCCCCAAAATGGCGTTTGGTTGGCTGGCTTGCAGTTATTTTTATTCCATTTTTAGCTGGTAATGTACTAAGTACCGCTGGCAATTTACTGACTACACAACTTAATAATAGTGTTTCAGGACAACTTGTTTTTGCTGGCCTTGCTGTTGTGGCTCTCATTTTATCTTTTATTCCACGTCAGATTTTAATCTTACTGATGACGATTGGTGTAATTGCTTCTCTTGTTTTAGCTAACACGATGGGAACGACTTTACAGCCTTGGCACTGGACCAATGTTGAGTTTAAAGAATGGGGTAATGCGACTGTACTTGCGCTCGTTGCGAGTGGATTAGGCTTAGGGCTTTACTGGCAAAATAGTGTAGGTGCTGTGCAGACGCAAGAAGGCGCAACGAAAACTGTTCTTCCAATTTGGTTAGCTCAGCTCATTGCTGTGATTGCCTTCGGTTTCTTTTCTTTACAAGCACAGCTTCCTGTTTTTACTTGGATCTTTACCGCAGTAATGACCACAGCGTTATTTGTGCAACTGGCTAGAGAGCAGCTTGCTCAGCGTCAGCTTATGCCTATTTTACAGTGGGTGATTATTGTTGTAGCGATTGCTGTTTGGGCTGTGCCTGAGCTTCATAACATCTTTACGCTGATTTTGATGCTTTGGGGATTACTCATTTGCTTGATCTATGCCATTTTTGCTGGCTGGATTATGAAAATTAGCCATTTGCGTAAATCTATGAATTTTAGCAATGAGTTGTTTTATAACTTATGGCGCATTGCGGTACGTATTGTATTGCCGCTTTCAATTGTGATTGCCATGATTGCGGTGATTGGACAAATGATCTGATGGAAAAAGCTCAGCAAGTGTGGGTTGCTTATGCAGCCCCAGAGCAACAGTTTTTAGTTGCTATTCCATTTCAAGCTGGTATGACTGCATTACAAGCAGTTGAGGCGAGTGGCTTGCAGACACAGGTCAGTTTGCCTGAGCCATTACAACTTGGCATCTTTGGTACAAAAGTTGAAGCACATGCGATTTTGCAAGCTGGTGATCGAGTTGAGGTTTATCGACCTTTAACGATTAACCCTAAAGATATACGTCGTAAACGCGCCGAGAAAAACCCTGTGGGGCGATATATTAAAAGTAATCGCTTTAAGCAATAAGCCCCATAAACAAAACCCCTCAAAGTATTTCACTTGAGGGGTTTATTTTTATTAGAAAAAACGATTATAGTGGTGGTGCAGTTAAAATCGCTTCTTTAGAAGCAGGTAAACCTGGTTGCGATTCTGGAATAGTTTCTAAACCTTCAATTTTAGTTACTGTGCCAGTGCCATCAAAGTAAATTTTTAAATGCTGACCATGTGCTGCGGGGATTTTTGCTTTTTTAGCATAAGTTCCCGGGATATAGTTGTAAATGTAGTCCCAACGTAGAGGATTGAGGGGATCAGTCACAGTTGGACTACCAAGCAAAAAACGCACTTGCTGGAAATTCATGCCGACTTGTACTTGAGAGGCTTGAGCTTTGGTCAATGGAGTCCCTTGAGGAATATCAACCTTATATACACCAAAGATTGAACAACCAGCAAGGAGTGAAGTGACTAATAACGTCAGCACGAGTTTTTGCATTTTGCTACACTATCCCAATAAATTATGATGCATTTGATCAAAGGATAGATCATACTTCATCTAAATTCTATTGCCTATTCCAACTTGAGATTTGTTGAGAGACCTTTTTTCATGCCTATTTCCAATCAAGATTTGCGCAAAGCTGGACTTAAAGTTACCCTTCCTCGAATTAAGATTTTGGAATTATTAGAAAATTCAAAACAACATCATCTTAGCGCTGAAGATATTTACAAGACTTTGTTAGAACAAGGGGAAGATGTCGGCCTTGCGACAGTTTACCGTGTGTTAACACAATTTGAAGCTGCAGGTATCATTCAGCGCCACCATTTCGAAAATAATCATTCTGTTTTCGAAATTATGCAAGAAGATCATCACGATCATTTGGTTTGCCATAATTGCAACAAAGTTATTGAATTTACTAATGATGTTATCGAGAAAGAACAGCATGCTGTAGCTGAGCAACATGGGTTTACCTTAACGGGTCACTCATTAAACCTCTACGGTTACTGTAACGAACCTGAATGTCAGGAAGTACTGCGCAAGAAATAATCGTTTTCACACAAAGAAAACAAATAAAAAAGGAAGGTTACGTTTAACCTTCCTTTTTTTATGAAGAAATTACTGTCTGTCGAAGGTTAAATGCTGATTTGTGCCTGCAATTTGCTCAGGACCTTCTTCGGCAAGCTTAATTGTTAAACGTAAATCGTTTGGTGAGTCGGCATGTTTTAATGCATCTTTGTAGGTAATTTGGCCTGACTTATAAAGATCAAACAGTGCTTGGTCAAAAGTTTGCATACCGAGTTCACGTGAGCGTTTCATTAAATCTTTAATTTCATGAATTTCGCCTTTGCGAATATAGTCTGAAATTAGTGGTGAGTTAATGAGAATCTCAATCGCTGCACGGCGCGAATTACCATCTGGAGTCGGAATAAGTTGCTGTGCAATCATGGCCTTTAAGTTAAGAGATAAGTCCATGTAGAGCTGACTGTGGCGGTCACTTTCAAAGAAGTGAATAATACGGTCAAGTGCTTGGTTGGCATTGTTCGCATGCATTGTGGCTAATACAAGGTGACCTGTTTCGGCGAAGCCAATCGCGTAGTCCATAACTTCACGAGAGCGAATCTCACCAATCAAGATTACATCGGGTGCTTGTCGCAACGTATTCTTTAAAGCAATTTCAAATGAGTCTGTATCGATCCCAACTTCACGTTGGGTAATGATGCAGCCAGCGTGTTCATGAATAAACTCGATAGGGTCTTCAATGGTAATGATATGACCTTTAGAGTTATGGTTACGATAGCTAATCATTGAAGCCAATGATGTCGATTTACCTGTACCTGTTGCACCTACAAAAATAATGATACCGCGTTTGGTCATTGATAAATCTTTAAGCACAGGCGGTAATTGCAAGTCATCAATTGAAGGAATTTTAGTTTCAATTCGCCTTAATACCATGCCTGGCATGTCGCGTTGCTGAAAAGCACTCACACGAAAGCGGGCAGTTTTATCACGGTTCATAATGGCAAAGTTACATTCACGAGTCTCAGCAAATTCTTTGCGTTGTTTTTCACTCATGATGGAATGTAAGAGTTGCCCAATAATTTCGCCTGAAAGACTATTTTTTGAAATGGGAACAATTTGCCCGTTAATCTTCATCGATGGTGCAACGCCATCTGTAATAAAGAGGTCGGATGATTTTTTTTCAACCATCAGGTTGAGCAGGTCATTAAAATCCATATTTATTCTCTAATTATTTTTATAGAAATGATTCAGGCTGTTTAGCAGCAGTACGAGCCGTTTGCGGGCTGATCACACCGCGAGACACCAAATTCTTTAAGCTTTGGTCGAGGGTGGTCATGCCATGATTTGCGCCAGTCTGAATAGCTGAGTACATTTGCGCGACTTTATTTTCACGAATTAAGTTACGAATGGCAGGAATACCAATCATGATTTCATGAGCTGCCACACGGCCGCCGCCATTCTTTTTAAGCAGGGTTTGTGAAATAACCGCCTGTAAAGATTCAGAGAGCATGGCACGAACCATGTCTTTTTCTTCGGCTGGGAATACGTCAATTACACGGTCAATGGTTTTCGCAGCAGAAGTGGTATGAAGAGTACCAAATACTAAATGACCTGTTTCGGCAGCAGTAAGTGCTAAACGAATAGTCTCAAGGTCACGCATCTCACCGACCAAAATAATATCTGGGTCTTCACGCAGTGCTGAACGTAGTGCCTCATTAAAGCCGTGTGTATCACGATGCACTTCACGTTGGTTGATGAGACATTTCTTAGATTGGTGTACAAATTCGATAGGGTCTTCAACCGTTAGAATGTGGTCATAACGGTTTTCGTTGATGTAGTCCATCATCGCTGCAAGTGTCGTCGATTTACCAGAACCTGTTGGACCTGTCACCAGTACAATGCCGCGTGGATAATCACAAATATCTTTAAAGATTTGACCTAAGCCTAAATCTTCCATGGTGAGTACTTTGGACGGAATCGTACGAAACACTGCACCCGCACCACGGTTTTGATTAAATGCGTTAACACGGAAACGAGCAACGTTGGGTACTTCAAAAGAAAAGTCGGTTTCGAGTTTTTCTTCGTAGTCACGACGCTGTTTATCATTCATGATGTCGTAGACCAAACGATGAACATCTTTATGATCTAGAGCAGGTAAGTTAATGCGACGGACTTCACCATCAACGCGAATCATTGGCGGCATGCCAGCAGACAAGTGTAAATCGGACGCGCCATTTTTCACAGAGAAGGCGAGTAGCTCTGTAATATCCATAATTTCCCCAAGTAAATCAAAATATGTCATTATTTTGTAGAATAATATACGGCTTTCACCGAGGCTTACCAACACCTCGCTTTAGGTGAAAAGCAAAAAAGTTTTTTGAAAATGAGAACCTTGTCAATGAATTACCTGCAAGATGCGCGGCAGCACGTATTACAGCAAATCCAAAGTGCTTGTGAACATGCTCAACGTGCGCCTGAAACCGTACAACTTTTAGCCGTATCGAAAACACATCCAAGTGAAAGTTTGCGTGAAATGTATGCAGCAGGGCAAAGAGCATTTGGCGAAAACTATTTGCAAGAAGCTTTAGATAAAGTCGAAGCTTTACAGGATTTAGACATTGAATGGCATTTTATTGGTCATGTTCAACGCAACAAGACGAAGCATTTGGCCGAGAAATTTGATTGGGTACATGGTGTAGATCGTTTAATTATTGCCGAGCGATTATCTAACCAACGTGGTGATGATCAATCTGCTCTGAATATTTGTTTGCAAGTGAATATTGATGGGCAAGACAGTAAGGATGGTTGCGCACCAGATGAAGTTGCCGAGCTGGTTGCTCAAATGAGTCAGTTACCTAAAATCAAATTACGCGGTTTAATGGTCATTCCAGCACCTGACAATACTGCCGCTTTCGCAGATGCTAAAGCCTTGTTTGATGCTGTGAAAGGCCAACATACGCACCCAGAAGATTGGGACACTTTAAGTATGGGAATGTCGAGTGATTTAGAAGCTGCAATTGCGGCTGGTTCAACTATGGTACGTGTAGGAACGGCGTTGTTTGGTGCTAGAGACTATTCGCAAAAAGGGTGATGTAAGCTTTATCTTACAGAAATTGCGGCCTTTTGCGGCTATGGCAGACAATGCTTTTTTCGTATTATGAACTCATCAGGAAACAGGATGTTTCTAAGAATAACAATAAACAGTGATGAATGGATGCATACAGGTACGACAGGAGTTATACCAACGCAGAATCTAAAAAAGCCCCGACAGGATGTCGGGGCTTTTTAGTTTTAACCTACTACTTCTATGGTACTTGCACCCGCGCCGAGTGGTTTTACCTGAATTTGTACAGGAATACGTTCATGCATTTCTTGAATGTGTGAGATGAGAATGACTTGGCGTCCCTGATTTTGTAGTTGGTCTAGAGCATTCATCACCATGTGCAAAGATGAGGCGTCTAAAGTACCAAAGCCTTCATCAATAAACAGCGATTCAATTTTCATTGAACCCGAGGCCATATTGGCAATCGCTAAAGACAAGGCAAGGGCAGTTAAGAACGATTCACCGCCAGACAAAGATGCAACTGAGCGGGTTTCTCCATCCATGTCGTGGTCAATAATGGCAAGACTTAGAGACTGATCTAGGCGTTTTAACGTATAACGTTGAGACAGCATTGCCAGTTGCTGGTTGGCATGTTCCACTAAAATATCTAGGTGATATTGCTGGGCATAGTCGCGGAACTCTTTACCTTTTGCATCACCAATCAAGCCTGAAATTTTGCTCCAACGATGTTCTTCTTGCTGAATATTTTGAATTTGCTCGGCGTATTGTTGCTGTTTAGCCAGATTTTGCTGATGCACTTCGAGCTTAAGCTTAAGTCGATCACGTACTTCAAGTTGTGCTTTAAGCTCTGCAATATTGTCTTGAATAAGGCTAACAAGCTTTTCATATTCAATATCTGGCTGAGTTTGTAAGTGCTCGCTTAATTGCTCTTGCATGGTTTTAAGGGCAGAAGAGGCTTCACTTAATAAACGCTCAGCATGATTAAGACGATTACGAATGTCTTGCTCTTGGGCGGAATTGATTTGCATGAGCGCCGTAAGATCAGTTGCCTGAAAATCAACGTGGGCTTTTAACCAGTTTTGAATTTGCCCATCAATTTGCTGCTGGTACTCCGCAGTGTGTTGATACTGATGTTTAAGTTGATCGAGCGCCTGTTTTTGCTGCTCAAAGTGCTGTCTGGTTTGTTCAAAACGTTGTTTAGCCTCGTGATACGCCGTTTGTTGTTGCTGACGTTTAACGTCATGCTCAATTAGCCATTCGTGCGGTTTAATATCAGAGAGGCCCGTCATTTGCTGAATGAGCGACACCGCTTTTTCATTATTTTGTTGGCCTTTAAGCGTAATCTCTCTGAGATTTTGATCGATCTCATCAATTTGCTTGGCCATTTGTTCAAAGTTAGCAGTCAACATTTTAAGTTCTTGTTGCTGCTGTTCAAAACGATGTGAAAGCTGTTCTTGTTGCTCAAGCTGCTTAGCGCGTGCATCAAGAATAGTCCAAGTCTGCTTAGCCGTTTGGCTACTCGACTGCTGCCATGCGTGCTGTTCGGCTTCCGATAAACACTCGACAATATGTTGAATTTGTTGTTGCCATTGCTGTGCTGTATTAAGCAAACTTTCATTGCGCTGAATAGATTGCAGCAGTTGATTGTGATGTTTAATCGCTTGGGTTAAACGCAAGTTTTCTGAGTCAAATGAACTTATGGCTGTTTGCGCGGCTTGTCTGAGTTCATTCAGCGTTAGCAAGATCTGCTCAGGAGCTTGATTAAGCTCAATATGTAATTGATTGAGCTTAAACGCTTGCTCAAGTTCTTGTTGCAAGCTTGATTGTTTTGTTTGAAGTTGAGCTAGATATTTCTGAACTTGCTCAAGCTCGGCACGACACTGGGTAAGTGCATGTTGCTGGGTTTGCCATGCATTAAATTTAGTTTGCTCGAGTGCAACAGCTTGCTGCTCTTGTTGTTGCTGCAAATCGAATAAAGCTTTGGAAACTGCACTATCATCAATACGGTAAGGGTGGTGGGTACTTCCACAGACTAAACACGCTTCACCTTCTTTAAGATTGGCACGTAACTGCTCAATATTTTCAGTGTGTAGTAAACGCTGCTGTTGCAGGATGTGCTGTAACTTTTCACGTTCAGTTTTTGCTGTTTGGTAGTCTTGTTCAGCTAACTGGCAAACAGTTTTAAGCTGTTCTTCTTGCGCGGAGGCTTGAGTATGTTTTTCGTTAAATTGTTGAAGCTCAGCATATAGCTCATGATAAATTTTTATTTTTTGCTGAATCAGATCTAACTGAGTGATTTGAGCAAGTTTCTGATCTTTATCTTTACGCTGTTGCTCAAGTTTTAACTCAATTTGTTCAACTGTGCCGAGTGAAGCTGTGAGTTGTTCGAGTTCACTTTTAGCTTCCGATAATTTTTGGCGGGCAAGAGTCGGGTTTCCGAGCTGTTGTTCAATTGCTTCGTAATTTTGAATAAATTGCCCGAGCTGATGCAGATGGGCTGAAAGGCCTTTGTCCAATACAGCATATTGCTGAGTTTGAGTAAGCTGCTGTTGTAGATGAATTTTGTTCTGCTCAAGCTGTATAATCTGCTGTTGCACAGTGTTTTGCTGTTGTTGCACTGGACTGAGTTTCTGCTCAAGTACATTTTTCTTTTCTTTGCACTTTTTATATTCATCAGCAATAAAAGCACGTTCTTGAATGGACTGCCGAACTTGATTTAAAGCTTGTTGATGCTGTTGCTCAAAATCAAGCGTCTGTTTGAGTTCTTGTTCTGCAAGTTGATATTGTTTTTGTCCCGTTTCAAAAATTTGCACCAACTCATTAAACTTGGTCTGAGCTTGCTGAATTTGCGGCTCAAGTTGTTGTAGGGTTTGTAAATTTTGAGATTGCTGAAAAACTTGTGGGCGTATTTCAGAGAAAACTTCGAGTCGTTTTAATTGCTCACGCTCACCAGCCAATTGTTGATGATGATTTTGCTGTGCTTGAAACTGTTGCTGTTTAGCTTGGACTTCTAGCTCAAGTTTCGCTTTACGCTCAAACCATTGTTGTTGTTTGTCTAAGACATTTTTTTGCTGTTCTAACTTTTGATGGTTTTGTTCGGCTTGCTGATATTGTTCGGTAAATGCAGCAATCTCTTCATCAGACAAAATTTCAATGTGGCCTAAGAACTCTTCAAGCTGTTTACGCTGCTTTGCAATATCTGCTGTTTTACGAAAAGCCAGCTCACCGATTTTGGCGAAAATGCTGGAGTTGGTCAGGTACTCGAGTAACTCACCGCGTTCGCTGTCTCGTGCTTTTAAAAACGCGGTCACTTCTGATTGGGCAAGTAATACGGCACGTGTAAACTGTTCAAAAGAAAGCTGGGTAATTTGTTTAACTTTTTCATCAACCGCTTTGGCTTTGTCGGCAAGCACGACACCATCGGTCAGGCATTTTAAATGGCGCTGTACGCTTTGTAATTTACCATTTGGGTTTTCACGTGCCCGCTTAATTTCCCAACGTGCCAAATAGCGTTTTTGATCTTGTGCAATAAAGCAAAGTTCAGCAAAACCATGTCCTGTACCACGGCGTAAGACTGTTAAAGGTGAGTTAGTGAGCAACTCAGAACCATCAACATCTTTTAATTTGCCATCATTGTCTTTCAAGCGAGGCACCCGATTAAACAAAGCCAGACACATGGCGTCTAAAATAGTCGATTTACCAGCACCAGTTTTTCCCACAATCGCAATGAGACCTGCATGGGCGAGAGGTGCGCTTTCAAAATCAATAAAGTGTTCATCAGAAAGAGATGCCAGATTTTTTATTCGAATGGATAAAATTTTCATGACATATCCTTAAGGTGTTGCATCATTTTCAAGATGTTTTTGTGCTTCTTGTACTAGGCTTAGAAAATCTTTTAAGACCGCATCATCGGCGTTGTAACCTTGTTTTTCCCAAATATTTTGAAAGAGTCTTTCTGGTGTTGGTGGTTCAAGTGCGATTTGCTGAGTAGTATTTGAGTTGATCGCGTCTTTATTTACATATTGACGTGAAATACGCACTAAACGATAGCGGTCAGGTGGTAGGGCCGCTTCAAACTGCTGACGTAAATTAGGCTGTGGCGGCGTTAAACTATAATATTCAATATCGATATATTCACGGTGGTCAATATTTTCAATCACGCCATGAGGCAAGGCTTTGAGTTGTTGCAGCACCTCGTTTAGCTCACCACGAATGCGGTGCAATTGTATGCAACGCGGAATTTCGACAGCTTCAAATTGCAAACGGCTGTCAATGTCTTGAGAAGGGTCAATTTTGACCTCAACCACTTGGTGTTTATAGTTAATTTCACTAAAAGAAAGTGGAATGGGTGAGCCGCTATAACGAATGTGCGGCTGGCCTACTTTTTGTGGTTTATGTAAGTGCCCTAAAGCGACATAGTCGACAGCATCTTCGAACAATGTCGTTGAAAGTGCTTCTTCATTACCAATAATAATGGGGCGTTCAGAGTCGGATGTTTCCCCACCTTGCATGTGGGCATGCGACATCAAAATAAGCGCTTGGTCTGGTGTTTTACGACGTTTAGCTTCGGCAATGAGCTGCTGGTGTAAATAGGCAATCGCATTTTTACTGTTAGTGGTATGTTCGTTGAAGCCCGTAATTTCGGCCGAGCGTAAAAAAGGCAAGGCAAGGCACCACGCCACAATATCCTGATTTTGATTATAAATAGGTAAAAGTAGTCGATCGATATCTAGAGTTTTATCTTCATTCCAGCAAACCACACCCACAGTTTTTGCATTGTATTTTTCTAAAAGCGGTTCGACCTGTTCAATACGGTAGCCTGAGTCATGGTTACCCGCAATCATGAGTGTTTGCATGTGCGGTGCAATGCGATGTGCATCTGCTAAAAATTGGTAGAGTTGTTTTTGTGCTTGAGATCCAGGGTTAATGACATCAAAAATATCGCCGGCAATGAGCAGAGCATGTGGTTGTTTTTCTTGAATTTGAGTGAGTAACCAGCTTAAAAATTGTTGGTGTTCGTAGTGGCGTGAATGATTATAAAAAAACTGCCCCAAATGCCAGTCAGAAGTATGTAGAAAATGTACGGACATAGAAACAGACATCAAACCAAAATAAACACAGATACGTTAGCATAAATTGGCGAGAGATTTTATCAAGACATTTTAAAGTGCTCGTTATTTAAGCCCCACTAAAACTTGAATTAAATTTTTCACTTTAAACGCTGCTTTGTTACTATCGACTTAAACCATGAACTTTGAGAAAAAAATGACCATTCATGAATACGAAGTAAAAATACAGTGGGAAGGCAATATGGGTACAGGCACTTCATCTTATCATTCTTATAAACGCGATTTTAGTATTCAGCATCCGCAAAAGGCCACAATTCAAGGTTCATCAGATCCTGCCTATTTAGGCGATGTGACCAGATGGAACCCTGAAGATTTATTGGTGGCATCAGCTTCAGCTTGTCATAAGCTTTGGTATTTACATCTGTGTGCAGTCAATCATATTCATGTGCTGAGTTATGTCGACAAAGCACTTGGCTTTATGGAAGATGCAGATCCAGTTAAACGTGGTCACTTTACCCAAATTATTTTAAGGCCAGAGGTTGTGTTAGAAAAAGGTGCTGACCAAGCGCTTGCAGCAAAACTGCATGAAGAAGCACATCACGAATGTATGATTGCCAATTCGATGAATTTCCCAATTACATGTGAAGCAAGTTTTAGCTTTGCCGAATAAATAATATGAAATAGCCACCAATAAAAAGGCGGTGGCTATACATTAAAAATAAATAAAATCTTTAAGCTGCGTTTTCATCGACTTGAAAGATACCAAAAACGTTGTGGTCTAAATCGACAAAGTAACCATGCCAAGCACGGCCCGGAATAGCGAATTTATCCATCGCGACAATGCCACCTTGCTCTAAAATTTTTGCAGCCACTTCATCGAAGTTTTCGACTTGAACCGAACAGGTAAATGCATTGGTGCCATATTCCATTGGCGGTGTTTGAGCAGGGCGTTTTAATAGTCCACCCATAATCGAAGGTGTCTCTATGCGATAATATTCAATTGGTAAGTTTGGATCTAATTTAAATTGCCAACCAAACACAGCTTGGTAAAACTGCGCATCGCGGGCAGGGTTTGAAGACTGGATTTCAAAATAGGCAATAGTGTTCATATTATTTAAATCATATTTTTATGGTGCAAAAAGTATACGCATAGCCTTTATAGCCACGAAAGGACTATTGTGTATGATGAGCGTAAAATAAATGAAAGTGCTAGAAAATAAAAACCGACGATTCGAGTGATGAGAGAATCGTCGGTCAAAAACTTCATCAAGGGTTTCGGCTGCTAACAAAACCTAATCCGAAGGAAGGAAAGAGTCGTAATGAAAGGTCACCGAAACAATTTTGCGGATGCCGTGCAAAGGAAGTATTCGGTTGCTGCGACCTTGTTACCCTATATAACGTCAAGAGATCAGGATTGGTTGACAGAAAAATGAAAAAAAATCGAAAAAAATTTATAATTATTTTTTGAACCCATAAATTAGGCAAAAATATGACCAAATTACGTTCTTACTTTCTCTGGTTTTTTGGTTTATGCATTGTGCTCACATTAATTGTAGGTGTGGTTGCAGCACTATTACCAGCGAGTGTAGGTGGTATTTTAACAGCCGTTCCATATTTAGGCGCAATGATTTTTGTCTTATTTAAATTTTTAAAGAAAGAACGCCGTGCCCCGACTGTGCCAGAAAAAAAGAAATTTACTTTGGGTTTTACCCTGATTTTTTGGGGCTATAACTTGTGTGGTGTTTTATTTGGTCTGTTTTTATTTGCCAGAAAAGACCCTGAGATTTTGCAGAACTTTATGCTTTACCTCAAACAACCTCAGTTTTTAAGCATTATGGTGATTATGCTTTTAATGTTAGCTATTCCGCTTTATTTAATTACCTACTGGTTTTATGGCAAGCAGGCACAGCGAATGGCTGACAAAATGTTTAACGTGTAATAGATCACTACGAAAACTCATACGATTAAATATAAATGAGTCTTATACAATGAAATAAAACTTGAATCCTCAGCTTAGGAGGAAATATGAATAAGAATGTATTAATTACAGGTGCAAGTGGTTTTATTGGCACGCATTTAATTAAGTTCCTGCTGCAAAAAAATTATAACGTGATTGCTGTGACACGGCAGGCTGGAAAGGAATCTGACCATCCTGCCTTACAGTGGGTGCAAAAACTTGAAGATATTACGACACGTCAAATTGACTATGTGGTGAATTTGGCAGGCGCAAATATTGGCGAAAAACGCTGGACCGAGGCACGTAAAAAACAACTCATTGAAAGCCGTGTAAATACGACACAAAAATTGTATGCATGGCTCAAGCAGTCTGAAATTTTTCCGGAAGTAATTGTGTCTGGTTCTGCAATTGGTTATTACGGAATAGATGATCAAGAAAAGTGGACAGAAGTGTGCACCGAACAAAGCTCGCCACAGCCTATTTTTATGTCTCAGCTTTGCCAAGAGTGGGAACACGCAGCTTTAGCAGACGCTCAGCAAAACACTAAAATTATTCGTTTAGGCGTAGTGTTTGGGCAGGGCGGTGGCATTTTGCCTAAAATGTTGCTTCCGATTCGACTCAATTTAGTGGGTCAAATTGGTCATGGTCGTCAGCCTGTGGTTTGGGTACATATTGAAGATGTATTAAACGCAATTGAGTTTATATTTAAACATCCTCAATCTGCTCAAATTCACAATGTCGTAGCGCCAGAAAATGTGACTCAAAAAGCTTTTGTTGAACAAGCTGCGCAGGTTTTAAATAAGAAACCATTATTGTCGGTGCCTAGTACGGTTTTTCGCTGTGTGTTAGGGGAACAGTCGCAATTGATTTTAAATGGGCAATACGTCAAACCCGTAGCCCTGCAAGCAGAGGGATTTGAGTTTGCTTATCCTCAATTAAAAATGGCTTTAGAGAATATATTGGCGTCAGGCTAAGATTTTATTTTGCAAACGCTCTGGCGAATATGCTTTGGCATCAACTAATGTCGGTTGACCCAGCATAAGCTGACGGAGCAATTGCGCAGAGCCTGCGCCCATACATAAACCATTTCTAAAGTGACCAAAGTTTGCCCAGAGGTTATCCATTTCAGGCATTTTGCCAATGTAGGGAACGCCATTTGGTGAACTTGGTCTGAGGCCTGCCCAGCGATGTACAATCGGGAAATTGGCCAGTTCAGGTACCATTTCTAAACACGCTTCTAAAATATTGTGCTGGGTGGTTTCATCGGTAGAGGTGTCAAAACCACGATGCGCCATGCTAGACCCGCACACAATATGACCGTCCATACGTGGAATGAGATACATCACTCGATTCATACACATGGTCGGTAGCCAGTGAGCTGGGGTTTTAAATAACAACATTTGGCCTTGAACAGGTTCGACTGGAATTTCTAGTTGTAATTGTGAGTTCCAGTAATGGCTCCAAGCGCCCGAAGTTATTACAAAATGATCTGCCGTATGTTTGCGTCCATCTTCGGTTTGGAGAGCTTGTATGGCATCACCTTGTTGAATCAGTTTTTTAACAGCAGCGTGTTCAAAAAACTCAACTTTTGGATGTTGTTTTAAATAGCTAATGAGGGACTGTAATACGCGCGGGTTGCGAATATTAGACAGTTCAGGGAAATAAATCGCTTCTTGGAACTTTTCGGAAATATGTGGATTGACTTGTTCTAACGCATCTCGCTGTAAATATTCACAGCGCTGCATCGGTTCTTGATGTTGATTTGCATAGGAAAGCCCGACGTCAAAATCTTCTTCATCAAAAATTAGCATGCCTGTGTCATGAATTTCAAAATCAATCCCTGTAATAGGGTAGAGCTTTTGGTTCCATGCTTGATAAGAGGCTTTGCCAAATTGAGCGAGTTGGTTCACTGCATGCACATAGCGCCATGGATACATCGGAGAGAGAATGCCTCCGCCAGCCCAAGAGGCTGCTTGTCCCGCTTGTTGTTGATCAAAAATGCTGACTTTACAGCCTTGTTCAACCAACTCCAGCGCAAACATTAATCCACTTATGCCCGCGCCAATGATTGCAATATGCATGCAGTGTTATCCTTTCTCTGCGAACTTAGTTCATTTCCTTGAGTTTTTCAGCAGCGGTTTCTGCAAAGTAAGTCCAGATTCCGTCTGCACCAGCGCGGCGGCAGCACATGAGTGATTCTAAAATGACTGAATCTGATAACCAGCCATTTTGAATTGCGCCAGCTAACATTGCGTATTCGCCACTCACTTGGTAAATGAATGTCGGAATACCAAAGGTATCTTTCACTTCACGTACCACATCCAGATATGGCATGCCCGGTTTTACAATCACCATGTCGGCGCCTTCTTGAATATCAAGCGCGATTTCATGTAACGCTTCGGCACGGTTGGCAAAGTCCATCTGGTAGTTATATTTATTACCACCTTTGAGGTTGGATGCAGAGCCAACAGCATCACGGAACGGGCCATAGAAGCTAGACGCATATTTCGCAGAGTAGGCCATGATGTTGGTGTAGATGTGACCATTGGCTTCTAAAGCCTGACGAATCGCGCCAATACGGCCATCCATCATGTCACTTGGTGCAATCACTTCGGCACCTGCTTCTGCATGACTTAACGCTTGTTTAATCAAGCATTCTACAGTCTCGTCATTGAGCACATAGCCAGTTTCATCAATAATGCCGTCTTGACCATGCGTGGTGTATGGGTCGAGGGCACCATCAGTGATTAACACCATTTCTGGTAATTCTTTTTTAAGTAAACGGCACGTGGTTTGTACTAAACCATCTTCACGCCATGCAGCTTCTGCGGTGAGGCTTTTATCTTCTTGCGGGGTAACTGGAAAAAGAGCCAGTTTTGATACGCCCAATTCCAGAAGTCTTTCAGCTTTTTTCAGTAACAAATCTGCCGACAAACGCTGAATGTTCGGCATACTTGGAATATCTTGGGTCTGATTTTGTCCCGGTAATACAAATACTGGATAAATCAAGTGATTGGTAGTGAGCTGTGTTTCGCTGACCATCGCACGCAACTGGTCATTTTTACGGATACGGCGCATGCGAGTGGCTGGAAATGCAGGACGATTGAACGTATAAGTCATAACAATCTCGATGTTCGGTATTACACTAGGATAGGTTGGCGGATATTCCATTACTGTCAACCGACTGCTGTATTGTAGCCCCATAATGCTGTATTTGTACAAAATTATGGGCGTTTATCATGCTTTTAAATTTAGGCAACATATGAGTGAAGAAAAGAAAAATTGGACTGGGAACATCCATTTAGGTGCAAAAACAGACCTGACTGTGGTTCTCAACCAATTATGTAAGGCGTTTAATAGCTCTCCTTTTTTTAAGCATAGTGGAATGATTATGCGTGTGGTGGACGGGCACATTGAAGGCTATATCGAGATGCAACCCAACCTGATTGGCAATTTGGCATTTCAGATTTTGCATGGCGGTGTTGCTGCAACTTTGCTCGATAGTATTGGTGGAATTGTGGCAATGGAACACCTCTATCGCCGTTCAACTCCCGAAACTTTAACTGAAACCATTAAGCAAGTGTCGCGTTTGGCAACAGTCGACATGCGTGTAGATTATTTAGCACCAGGGCGTGGTAAATATTTTATTGCTCGTGCTGAAGTACTACGTTTAGGTCGTAAGGGCTGTACCATGCGCATGACCATGGTCAATGATGAAGATAAAGCCATTGCTGCGGGTATTGCTTCATATGCCTATTAAGCAATGAATTGAACCCTTTAAAAGCGCCAAGTGCGCTTTTTTTAGTGTTTGAAAAGCTAAAATTTTTACAAAAACTTTGAGATAAACATTAATTTAATTAGAACGAACGCATGAGTTATAAAATTTTATTCTCATATTATGAGGTTTTAGCGTTAAAATTAGCTCCTTTGACAATGCGGTATGTCTTGTTTATAGAAAAATAAAAACTCTATAACAAGGTGTAGTGCGAGATTGATGGCAAAGCCAACTCATCTTTAGGAACATACCATGACTGATGCACAAAGCAATGTACAAGAAACAGTGCCAACAACATCTGCCTCGGATGAAAACAATCAAAACAAGCGCAAAAAATTTCTTGGTTTCTTTGCGCTGATTTTATTGATCGCCGCTATTTTGTATGCAATCTGGGCATTATTTTTAAATAATTCCGTGAGTACGGATAATGCCTATGTCGGTGCAGAAACCGCGCAAATTACTTCAATGGTGAGCGGACAGGTCGCTCAGGTTGTCGTAAAAGATACCCAAACGGTACATCGTGGTGACGTGCTAGTTCGTATTGATGACCGTGATGCCAAAATTGCATTGGCCCAAGCTGAGGCAGAACTTGCCAAAGCAAAACGCCAATACAAACAAACTGCGGCAAACAGTAGTTCTTTAAACTCTCAAGTTGTGGTGCGTGCTGATGAAATTAACAGTGCCAAAGCACAGGTTGCTCAAGCACAGGCAGATTATGACAAAGCTGCTTTAGAGTTAAACCGCCGTGCACAGCTTGCTGCCTCTGGTGCAGTGTCTAAAGAAGAACTCACTAAGGCACAAAGTGCAGTTGAAACAGCCAAAGCAGGGCTAGAGCTTGCTAAAGCTGGTTTAGCGCAAGCCTCTTCGAGCCGTAAAGCTGCTGAAAGTACCTTAGCTGCAAATGAAGCGTTAATTCAGGGTGTAAGCGAAACTTCGACACCTGATGTACAAGTTGCACAAGCACATGTTGAACAAGCTCAGCTTGATTTGGAACGTACCGTGATTCGTGCACCAGTTGATGGGGTGGTTACGCGTCGTAATATTCAAGTGGGTCAACGTGTTGCGCCGGGCACCAGCATGATGATGATTGTGCCGCTCAATGATTTATATGTAGATGCAAACTTTAAAGAAAGTCAGTTGAAAAAAGTCCGTCCGGGTCAGGAAGTCACGCTTACTTCAGATTTATATGGCGATGACGTTGAATATCACGGCAAAGTGATGGGTTTCTCTGGTGGTACTGGCTCTGCCTTTGCCTTAATTCCGGCTCAAAACGCAACAGGCAACTGGATTAAAGTGGTTCAACGCTTACCGGTTCGTATTGCACTTGACCCGAAAGAACTTGCTGAACACCCACTGCGTGTTGGCTTGTCGATGGAAGCAAAAGTCGACTTATCTGCGAAGTAAACGCTTATGAAAACGCAAACACCTTTTGCCGAACTAAGCGGTGGCCGTTTAATACTGGCAGCGTTTGTTATTGCCTTGTCGAACTTTATGGTCGTGCTCGATACGACCATTGCCAACGTATCTGTACCGCACATTACTGGTAACCTTGCTGTTTCAAGTACACAAGGCACATGGGTTGTTACGTCGTACGCCGTTGCAGAAGCGATTTGTGTACCTTTAACAGGGTGGCTTGCGGGTCGCTTTGGAACCGTTCGGGTTTTTATTTTTGGCCTGATTGGTTTTACCATTTTTTCTTTCTTGTGCGGCCTAGCAAACTCGTTAGGGATGCTGGTGTTTTTCCGTATTGGCCAAGGTCTATGCGGTGGCCCACTTATGCCACTCAGTCAAACCTTGCTGATGCGTATTTTCCCTCAAGAAAAGCATGCACAGGCGATGGGTCTATGGGCCATGACCACCGTCGTTGGACCAATTTTAGGGCCAATTTTGGGTGGTCTGATTAGTGATAACCTGTCTTGGCACTGGATTTTCTTTATTAACATTCCGGTCGGCATTGTTTGTGTTTTAGCGGCAATCCGTTTGCTTAAACCAGCCGAAACAGAAACGATTTCTTTAAGAATCGACACGGTCGGTTTAGGTTTGTTAATTCTCTGGATTGGTGCGCTACAGCTCATGCTCGATTTGGGGCACGAACGCGACTGGTTTAATAGCACCAGCATTATCGTTTTAGCTTTAACTGCCGCCATTGGCTTTGTGGTGTTCCTCATATGGGAACTCACCGACAAACATCCCGTCGTGGATGTCAAAGTCTTTAGGCATAGGGGCTTTGCCATATCGGTGCTGGCTTTGTCGCTTGGCTTTGGCGCGTTCTTTGGCAGTATTGTACTGATTCCCCAGTGGCTGCAAATGAACCTTTCCTACACCGCGACTTGGGCCGGCTATTTAACTGCAACCATGGGCTTTGGTAGTTTGACCATGTCACCAATTGTGGCAAAGCTTTCGACCAAACATGACCCGCGCGCACTGGCAAGTTTCGGTTTGATTTTGCTGGGTGCTGTGACCTTAATGCGGGCATTCTGGACCACAGACGCCGACTTTATGGCGTTGGCTTGGCCGCAAATCCTGCAAGGTTTTGCTGTACCGTTCTTCTTTATTCCACTGTCAAACATTGCACTGGGTTCGGTGCTCCAGCAAGAAATTGCATCTGCTGCGGGCCTCATGAACTTTTTAAGAACCATGGCAGGGGCGATTGGTGCTTCAATTGCAGTCACAGTGTGGGATGACCACGCTAAAGTTGCACGCAGTGAAATGGTGTCAAACCTTCATACAACTGAAGTACAAAACACACTTTTGCAAAATGGTTTTTCGGCTGACTCGACCTTAGGAATTATTTCTAACCTTGTCGATAAAGAAGCCATTACCATGTCGGCAAACCATGTGTTTTTGCTATTTGCGATTGTGTTTGTCTTTGCAGGGCTGGTCATTTGGCTGTGTCCAAAACCCAAACAGGTTAGCGGTATGCCTTCTCACTAAATATCAAAAAGCATCTCTTCGGAGGTGCTTTTTTTAGGCCTACTACAAAATGAGCAGGTTTATAAATAGCAGATTTTGCCTGTATTTAAAGAAATAAAGCATGCCAGAATTGGGCAAATCAGTTATAAAAGAGTGTGATAACAACTAAGGAGACATCACAAAGAGCACAAAATAAACACCCTTAATCATTTAATATTATTAAAACTTTATTTTTATCAAAGATTAAAAAACTGAAGACCTGAAAACAAAGAAGCTTGCATGGCAATTGCATGGATAGGCAGGCGTATATATTGGAGTTATCACGTGAATAAAAGATATTCATTTTTGTTCAGTAGTTTATTAGCAGTCGGTTTATTACAAGGATGTGGAGATGACTCCTCGTCAGATCAGCCCAAGGATGATTCAAATACAACCCCGCCCAATTTAATTGTAGATAATGACCCGACCAGTTGTAGCAAACTGGCACAAGACGGTTCAAGCGTGGTAGTCGGTTCAAACCAAAATGGTGACCCCGCCGCACCAGAGGGTGCTTCGGGTTATAGACTCGGTAACACGGTTAAATACGCAGATAAATATATGGTGGTGGCAAACACGCCACTTGCGGTAAAAGCAGGTTGTGATGTGTTAAAAGCAGGCGGTAGCGCAGTCGATGCAGCCGTTGCGGTACAAGCCGTACTTGGTTTGGTCGAGCCACAGTCGAGTACCATTGCCGGTAGTGGTTTTATGATGTATTACGATGCCAAAACCAAGCAAGTCACTGCTTATGATGGCCGTGAAACCGCACCTGCTGCAGCCAACGAATTTTATTTAATTCGCCAAAATATATATGACCCAAATTCACCTCCGCCTGTACCAAGTGCCCGCCGTAGTGGTCGCTCGATTGGTGTGCCGGGTGTGATGCGTTTGCTTGAACAAGCACAAAAAGAACATGGCAAGCTTGAATGGAAACAGCTTTTTGGTGAAGCGATTGGTTTGGCTGATAACGGTTTCCGTATACCGGGGCGTTTGGCAGATGCCATTGCAAGTAATGCGAGCAATTTAGCGCTCGATGCAGATGCAATGAGAATCTATTTTCATTCAGATGGTTCACCACGCAAAGTCGGCGAGACCATGACCAATAAAGAATATGCAGATACCCTCAAAGCAATAGTCTCCGAGGGTGCAAATGCATTACATACTGGTCGGATTGCTCAAGCGATTGTTAGTGAAGCTGGCCGAACTGAAGGAGACGACCCAGCAAAAACTCCTATTACCCCAAGTTTGATGACCTTGCAGGATTTATCGAACTATCAGGTGAAAAAACGCGACCCGATTTGTACGACGTACCGTGACCGTTACTATGTATGTACCATGCCACCTCCATCTTCGGGAGGGATTGCAGTTGCACAGACGCTGGGTATTTTAGAAAACTTTGATATGTCGCTCTATCCACCTAAAAACCCTGAAAATGAAGGCGGTGTGCCCGATGTGATGGGCGTGCATTTAGTGTCTGAGGCAGAGCGTTTGGCCTACGCCGACCGTGACAAATATGTAGCAGATACCGACTTTGTTCGTTTGCCGGCACAGGGTATTCCAAGTTTTATTGATAAAAACTACTTAAAAACAACGTGCAGCACTGATTAACCCGAACCAAAGTATGGGCGTAGCACCAGCAGGTAATTTCAATACAGCGGCAGGAGTGGATACCACTGTTGAACATGGCACAACTCAGTTTACGATAGTAGATGCCTATGGCAATGTGGTTTCAATGACATCGACTGTTGAATCGAGCATGGGTTCATTCCACATGGTGGATGGTTTCTTGCTGTCAAACCAGTTAACTGACTTTAGCGCGAACCCTTATGACAGCACTGGGGCACTGGTTGCCAACCGTGTAGAAGGGGGCAA
Organism: Acinetobacter sp. BEC1-S18-ESBL-01; assembly: GCF_014169935.1. Classification (NCBI taxonomy): domain Bacteria; kingdom Pseudomonadati; phylum Pseudomonadota; class Gammaproteobacteria; order Moraxellales; family Moraxellaceae; genus Acinetobacter; species Acinetobacter sp. BEC1-S18-ESBL-01. Next base: position 2,956,480 of record NZ_AP022302.1, on the reverse strand, counting down.
ACGCCCACGTAGTACTATGGCGCCAACTTTAGTGTTTAAAGGCACCACGCCAGATGAGTTTTATATGGCAACAGGTTCACCAGGTGGTGGTACCATCATTCAATATGTGGTTAAAACTTTGGTAGGTGCATTGGACTGGAACTTAAATGCACAGCAGGCGACTTCGCTTGTAAACTTTGGCGCGACCAATAGCAAAAACACCAATGTGGATAGCTCGAATGTACAGCTTTCCTTAGTTGACCTGATTGAAGGTTTAAAAGCAAAAGGGCATGGCATATCGAACACTGCACAAACCAGTGGTATTTCAACGATTATGAAAGTAAATATAAATAATCAAAGTAAATACGCAGGTGGGGTAGACCCACGCCGTGAAGGGATCGTGCTAGGCAATGGTGCTTTATAGAGCAAACTTTAAAAAAAGCTGTCATTTTTGGCAGCTTTTTTTATAAGGGGCCTTGAAAAAAATAAAAGGCACTCCATTATGTAAGTATGTTCATCAGTGGCAGACTGTTGATAAAATGCACAGCATTTTATTTTAGTTATGCTATGATGTGCAGAAATTCATGGGGATGTTATTGGCTTCGACGCCGGTGATGAAACTCATAGATGCATGCCGAGAGCGCATTTTCTCTCGTAAATAAAATTTGCATTTAAATAGTCGCAAACGACGAAACTTACGCTCTAGCTGCCTAAGGGCCGCTTGTCCGCTTCCTAGAATACTTGTGGTCTGGGAACCCGACTGAAGCGCACGCACACAAGTCCGTATAGAGTCAAGCCTCGGGGCTTTATACCAAACTTAGAGGATCGCACCTTGTACCCTGTTCGTCGGGTCACTTGGTGTTAAAACAATAGACGATATCTAAGCATGTAGTATTCTCGAGCGTAGTGCTGGCGGACGCGGGTTCAACTCCCGCCATCTCCACCAAATACTAAGATCAAAGTTAATCACATATGATTAGAGTTGATCAAAAAGCCTTAAATCTTAACGATTTAGGGCTTTTTTAATGCCTTTGATTTAATCATTCTTGATTCAGCTTAATCATTGATAATCAAACTTTATCACTATAAGCTGTTATACAACTGTTATACGGTATAACACTATGTTATCGGATGCCCAAGTAAAGTCATTAAAACCTAAAGAATCTAGATATTCAGTAGCAGATGGGGAAGGATTAAACATTTCCGTTTTTCCTAATGGAAAAAAGAAATGGGTTTTGTCTTATCGCCAAAATGGAAAACAAAATCAAAAGATGCTGGGTGAATATCCTGTTATGGGATGTAAAGAAGCACGCCAACAAGCAAGACAATTAAAATTAGAATATCAGGGCAAGGTAGCCAATTCTCCACCAGTCCATAAAGTAGTTGAGGAATGGTTGAGCATCATGAAATCACAATGGACCAGCAAAAAATACTATGACACAGTCGAATATCGACTTGCATATCTAACCGAGGATTTTAAAAATCTTCCAGTTAATGAAGTTGAAAGAAAACACATCTCAAAGAAAATTAAAGAAATTGTTGCAAAGGGTACTTTAGAAACAGCAAGCCGAGCTTTAAGACTTGGTAAGCAAGTATTTGATTTTGCAATTGCCTCAGATTATACAGATCGTAATCCATGTACATTGGTAGAAGATGTAATTCCAGAGTATGAATCTGATAGCCATCCTTGTTTACCTGTAAGTGAAATGCCCGAATTCTTTCGGCGCATGAAAGCGAGTCATTCTAGCTCAATAGTAAAAATGGCCATGCTTTTAGTTTGTTATACCGGAACCCGAATAACAGAATTGTTAAAAGCTAGGTGGGATACTGGAGAGATAGATTTTGAAAATAAAGTCTGGATAATTCCTGCAGACCGGATGAAAAAAAGAAAAGAATTAATGGTTCCGTTGGTACCACAAATTTATGCCTTGTTTAAGGAGCTCGAAAGCGTCAAGACTGATGACGGGTACTTATTTAAAAAACGTGGAAAACCTTATGAACACATGACATCTGAATCAGTTCTTACAATGATTAAAAGAATGGGTTACACAGATAAAATGGTTACCCATGGTTTTCGTTCATTGTTCTCGACCCATGCTAATGAAAGCAAATTGTTCCGTGGTGAGGTTATCGATTATCAAATTGCACACGTGAACAAATCAACCAAAGCGGATAAGACAAGTAAAATATATAACCGTGCTGAATATTGGGATGAGCGTGTGGAACTTATGACCTGGTATGCAAATGAAGTGGAAGGATGGTTAAAAGACTAATGAATAAAGAAGCTGATTACACAATTATTGGATGTAAAGATGAAGTTGAATTTATAAAGCTACTGGGTAATCCATATGTATATGAAGATATTATAAATAGTTCAATTGATAACCTAGATCCAGACAATTTTTTAAATATTGAAGAATATTATTCACGAATGGCTGATTTTCAATGCTTGAAATTGAGATATAAAAATGAATTTATTCAAAAAAACTCTGGTGCAGAATTTCACTGGTACTTTATCGAAGGTCTTGAAGCCTATATAAATGGACATTTTCTTCCTGCTTTATTAAGCCTAATATGTGGAATAGAGTCTTCTTTAAGATCGACACTTCATTTGATGAGTGATGGTGAAGAAGATAGATTGTATGTAAATAAAATTATGAATAAAGAGATGATTATTGATGCTAAAAATAAAGGTTTACCTATTTCAGCACTAGCTTTTAGTAATGAACAAGATTTTCATAAAAAAATAACAAATGATGAAAAGATCAATCTAATTAAGCTAAGAAATGATCTTATGCATGGAAATATTCGTGAATTCACAGAATATTTTGAAGAGCAAAGAATATTTTATCCTGAACACTTAATTGATTCCCTAGTTGAAATAATCTTGATATCAAAAAAATGGATAAAAGAGTTAAGTGAATTTAAAAATACGATTTAAATATAGGCGCTTATTTAGCGCCTTGAATTGCAGTTTTAATTTTTGCTACAGATTGAGAAGTCCATCCCTTATAAGTTTTTGACTCTCGATCTGGCGGGAATTTCTCCAAATAATATTTTTTAAATGTATTTGGAGCCATACCAAGTTCCTTAGCGAGTTGTCGTAAAGAATACCAAGACATTTGAACCTCCTTAATTTTTCAATTCATTACGTTCTTTGTTCAGTTGGCGCAAAAGGTTATGCAAAGTAACGGTTACAGCTTTATCTAGACTTTTGGTTGAATGAAACTCTGCTAGTTGAGACAGTGCTAAACCAAAAATGTGATATGCAAAAACCTTTGCAGCCTCAGGATTATTTTTGAGAAGCTCCTCAGTACTTGGACAAATGATTTTTTCAAAAATATGAACAGCTACCTGATCCGGAGTACCTTCAATACTGCTAGGGCTCAAATTAACTTCACCAATAACTTTGCTCATCCTTCAGCTCCCGATTCAATATCCAACTTCATTGCACCTTCATCTGGATATTCGGTCATCCAAAAGTAATAGCCTTTTCCACTGTGGCCATCTTCAAAGAATTTAATTGTTAGTTCAGTATCAAGTTGATCTAAATCTTTCTCACCATCTGGATTTACAAATTCGAGAAGGCTTTTTAGTTGATGACCGCTAAGTGTTATGCTCATTGTTCAGCTCCCGATACGTTTGGCACACTATGAAAATGCATCCAATGTGAAGGTGGATCATTTTGATAGTTTGCCCATACGCTATTTAAATCCTCATCAATAGTCATATAGTCTTGTTCTGGGGTGACATCAGGAGCATCTGCCCAACAAATAAGTACCATTATGTCAGTAGGTGGCAATTCATCAGTCACGCTAATCCACGTTGGAACTTTGGATTTCATGAAATCTACAGCTTTCTTCCACATTGCCCAACCACTATTTACACGATGGTAAACATCAAAAAGGTCTTCTTCACTTAGATCAGTTTTGACACCTTCAGCAATATCAAAACAGCCGCCATTCATATCGAATTCGAGGACATCTAAATGTTCGGGAATCCAATATTTTTCTTTAAAAATAGGCAATTGCTCAGCCCAAAATGCTTGTTTAGTTTTTAAATCAATCATTACCTAAGCCCTCAAATATTCTTCTTTAGTCCATTCAACAAACTCTTTATAAAGTTGTTGTGCTGGTTTATTTAATCGGTTGTGATAGTCGATCGTTATGCGGCGCCAAGCGACTGGTACCGCATAATGCTTTGTTAGAAACATCGCTTGATCCATGCCTTGCCGGACTATTACATAGCCCAGCAATTGCAAGTAGTACATAAAGCCAAGCATGTGTTTTTGACTCACTTTCTTGTACTGATCTTTCATATTAGAAGCCATCCACTAATAGATAATCAGGGTCTGCTTCTGGTTGAGAAACTGCTGGATTTTCTAACTCAAAGCGACGTTTTTTAACAAAATCCATGAGTCGTGATTGAATCTGTGGATCTCGTGCGGCCACATCTATTTCCAAAGCATCTAGCGTTGTAAGGTCTGGTGCAGTTTGGATTTGAACCATTAAAGAGGGTGGCTCATTAGCAGATGCCTTTTCTTTTTCTAGCTCTTCAAGACGTTTGTGAGTGGCGAGAAGGATAGGCTTCATTTGTTCGTCATCCCATGTGCGGGTATAACGATAAACCGCATTTACTTCTGCAGGTGTTTTTGACTCTTTTACACGCTGTAGAAGAGTATCTAGGGTTTGCTGATATTCTGGATCTACTTTAGGCTCGTTAGTTTCTGGAACTAACAGATCCTCAGATGTGGTGACATTTGTTTGTTCGGTAATAACAATTGTTGGTTGAATTTCTGCAGAAATAACTTCAATAGGCTTTTCTGCTTTTGATTTCTTGCCACGCTGTTTCTTTTTTTCATCACCTAAGCGAATAACACTTAAATCGTCACTAACTTCAAAACCTAACGCTTTGGACAGTGCTTTTAATTGAAGCTTGGCGTTTTCTGCATCACGTTGAACGAAGCCACAGTTAATAGAATCAATTAATGCGGTGGTTTTAAAATTCACGACGTAAATAGAAGGCGAATATGTAGTAATTACAAAAACATCCTGACCTTCTTCATACTCATCAATAGTTAATGGCTTTGTGAATGTAATGCCAGCCAGCTCAATAGTTTCGATTTTGATGCAGAATTCAAAACCCGGTTTACCAAAAACAGAAGCGGGGAATTGATCTAAGTCAGAAAAGTCCAACATGTCTCCAATAGGACGACATAGAACAGTTTTACCGTTTTGAAGAGCTGCAAATGCTTCAGCTGCAGTTAGTAAGTTAGACATAAATAGCTCTCCTTTTAGTGATGTAACGACTGTTGTTGCTGAACTTGCTGAGGATTGTTTTTAGGTGCCCAACCCATCTGATCGGCACGTGCTTGGCATGCTCTATTGATACCCGCCTCATACGTAGTACCTTTAAACTTCTTAATCGCAGCATTTAAGATGTTGGTGTCTGGTGCATCTTTAATTGCTTTTAATGCATCTTGATATAGTTGGTCCTGAGTACGAGGCGGCTTCTGGTTACCACCCTGAGCGATTGTCTGATTATTTTGATTTGTATTTTGACCTGCTGGGGTAGAGGCATTTTGCTCTAGATAGGCATAGTCATAGTTGTATAGATATTTACTTCCATCAAAATTACCGAGGTAGACATCAGCTGCCACACCAATAGCTTTAAACGCTACACCAAGAGCATCAGTAACGGCCTTTTTATAACCTTCATCAATCGCTACTAATTTGCCCTTTTGAACTTCAACAATTGCTGAACCGCCGTTGCCGAAAAATTCCTCACCCCAAACACCATCAATCTTGGTTTTTACTGCTACTTCAGCAAAAGCCATAATGGTTCCATCTGGAGCAGTTTCAGACCATAAACGTACATGTCTATAAGTCCAGCCATGACCAACGGGACCAAAGGCCTGAGTCATAGCCATTAATCGCCATTGAGGGTTAATATCTGATTTACCTTTTAAATAACCAAACTCAATTTTTTTAAGAAAATTGGTAGGCGTTTGCTTAACTGCATTCCAGATATGTAAGTTGTCTTTTGAGTTTTCAGTTGTCATTTTTCTTATCCTCATCTAGAGCCGGTGAAGCCGCGTTTTTGCTTATATGCTTTGCGGTCATAAGTAGGGATATTTGTTTCACGCAGTTTTATAGCGAGCTGCTTTCTGCGTTGAAAATCAATTTCTTGAGTAAGTTCATTCCAAACTTTTGGATAGTCAGTTTGGAACCTGAACACATTTAAAGGCGTCTTAAATCCGTCTTTAACTTTGTAAAGAACTGAGCCATTAGCATTAGATGCGTACACTTGCCAGCCAATACGAACAGAGTAGAGGCCCTTATCATCACGGCCTAAAAATGACTTATAGCCGTCAGGGTGCTTTTTGTAATTAGACATGTTCGGCCTCCTTACATTCGCATGTACCTACAAAGGCATACGTAAGCGGGCTAGGAGCATCAACAGGTGAGACGTCCTTAATATTTAAAGGAATAATTTCTTTGCGATATTTAACTAAAACCACATCACCTTCACGGCAATTGACAATTCCTTCTCTTGAAGAAAAACGTGCAGATTTAGAAGATTGGGTTACTCTGCAAAATGAAACCTCATCACCAGCTTTTATTTTTGAACGGTCAACAGGGATCATCTTCTTGCAAGTAGGGCAGTTGTAATCTTTCATTAGGCTGCCTCCACCAACTTGTTACGTTCGATAAAACCTTTTAGAAGGGCATTGATGTTGCGGATGTCTTCAAATTCGGTGAAATCGTTATATGACTTACCATTAACATCAGTGATTTCATTTACTGTGAGTTGGGTAATATCAACAGCGGTAAATTCAGAACCCGGAACACCGTAACTGTCAGGATGAGCTTCAAAATCAAAGCTAACGTTTAAACGGAAGCTATCTAATTTGATGACAGCAACGCCAGAATGTTTACCTGTGATTTTCGCGGTTAAAACACCGTAAGTACTTGGTTGAGTTTTAGGTGTAAAAAGAGTAGGTGCTTCTTTTGTTTGGAAAGCTGGCTGCAATTGGCAAGCAACTAAAGAACCACCAGAGATTGCAAGAGCAGCCATGCTGACAAATGCAAATGAGTTGAAAGGGGTAGCTTTTACGTTCATAATTGATCTCGCATATAGCAAAGCACATCGGACCTGGGGAGGGCGGTGTGCTTTTTTGTTATCTGGTGAAAATTATTAAACCTTAGATTTAATTTTGATGCAATAGATATTTAAACCTAAGATTGAATTTATTTTAAATTTTAGATTTAATAGACAAAAGAAAACCCACCGTGGTGGTGGGTTGGTCGCTGATTTAACCTGACAAAGGTATTTTTATGAAATTAGATCAGATACTAAATATGCAAATGTTTATTAGCATGGTAACAATACTTGTGAATATTGCCATTTGGTTCACATTTTAAAGAGAGTTCTTATGTGTGAAATAAAGTTGACGAGAGCTGGTCTGTTAATTAGCTTAATACCTCTAATCACCTCAATTGCTTTACTTGTTAAGAGGGTGCTACTGGTGGATATGTCATGAAAATCAAAAACAAACGTATAGTAAATTTTGTGCTTAGTTTTATCTCAATGTGCTCTGTTATCGTTACTCTCATTTTAGTATTGCAACAACACCAGTGACTGCAGCAATTAAGGCCAGCAGCACCCCAACATAAGCAGTCCAATGCGGTTTGCTGGATTTTTTAATCTGTCTTGATGTCAATTCATAGCTTATAGCTTGTAGAAGTGGTGCTGGGATAATTCCGCTTCGGCCTTCACCGCTTAAAAGCATCATTAACTCGTCATCTGAAAGTTGCTTGATTTCTTCTAGCGTTAATTTAACTTTGGGAGGCCTATATTTTTTAGCGGAATCAGGAATAACTACTTTAGGTATCTTATACATATATTCTCTACCGATATGGTTTAAAGCACTGTGTCGGGTCACGGTTTCAATTAAACAAAAAGCTGAATCCGCTTAAATTCTTTATTAGCCTCAATATGACTTCTATAAAATTTATCTTTATCTTCTGAATCAACAAACTCTTTGAATGTGGTTGCTTCAAGAAGTCTGTAAATAAACCTTTCACCTGTTCTAAGCACTACCGTCAACAAGAAGTGTTGATAAAGAACATGGCTGATATTACGGGAGTTAACTTCAATTTTTTGCATATTGTGGATTCCACTTCATTTCCTAATATTCCTCCAACCCTAAACTAATCTTTTTTATTAAATTTCCTGCTGCCCTGAAAACTCAATTCTTGAAATGAAATCAATAGGCAAGGCCAGCTTTTCACCAACAATAGTTTCGAAGTGAATCCATATACCTGCAGCTTCATTTTCAAAATTCACACTGATTATCTTTACTAAGTTGTAAGGCTCCGCAGCCCCCATCATGATGATATTGAAGCGGTGATCTTCACGAACATAAGAAATAAGCATCTGATGAATTGCCATTTGTTCAGTGCTTGTTAGATGCCTGTATTCGTAAAGTTCTGGTGGCATATATTTTTTATTCATTACGAATCTTACCTCATCAACTTCTTCTTATTTACCTTTTCAAGTGCTGTACTTTTCTAGAAAATCATCAACCCAGCCTTGCGCTTGCTCCAAATTACTTATATCTGATAGTTTTAAATTAGTACCTTCAGCTTCATTAAATCCTTCGATTATAGCCTCAAAGATATTTGCTTCATTAATGACCTCACATGCCATTTCAGTAGCGTCATAACTTTGCTTGGCTTTTTTAAGTGAGGCTATTTGTTTTTCAATACCTTCGCCAATTTTACCTAATGCTAATTTGAACTCTTGGCGATTAATCGTTAGCGCAGTTTTGGATTTATTAAGTGTTGCGATCATAATACCCTCTTTTCTTTAAAAATTAATTACTTAGCTCGCCTAAATTTCACCATCATAAGAATGAGAAACATATTTACCAATGATGCCAATATGCTCCAAGTCTTGCGGCTCAACGATCTCTCTTTCATAGCTAGGATTATCACTATCAATAATCAAGGCTCCGTCATATCTACGAGATAATCTTTTGATTTTTAGTTCATCACCATACCTGATTGCATACACCTTTCTGTTCTGAACTTGCTCTAGTCTATTAACAGACTTGTCGATAATTACAACGCTGCCGCTTGGTATCCTTGGTTCCATACTGTCACCATCAACATCCACTTCTACAAGATTTTTAGGTGAAACTTTTTTCTTATGAAACCACTCCATGCGTTGTGCGCATCCCGTCATCCTGGTTGTTGGCTCAAATTCAACCAGTCGGCCATTACCTGCGGAAAACTTGACGTCTACATGCGGAATAATCATAAAAGAATTAGGATCGAGGTCATCCGGTGCTTCCCATGCCATAACTGGCCTATATGCATCAGCATTCTCAGGATTGTCAGCCAACTCGATCATTGATCCAGAACCATCTAGCAACCATCCGGCACTTACTCCAGTTAAAGCCGCTAGCTCTTTCAGGGTTTCCTTACCAATTTTCCCCTTTTTCCAGTTAGATGCAGCTTGAGCTGATAGTCCCAATTTGAGAGATGCTGCTGACCATTTTAGATTTGCATAATCAAGTGCTGCTTGGATGCGTTCAGCTATAGATTCCATAATCATTAATAAAATAAACCTTTGGTTTAAAATTCTATTGGAAATTTAAAAAAATAGAAGCAATCATGGATTGTATTAAAATTAAACCTATGATTTAATTTTGGTGAAATCAATTAAAAGGGAGATTTAACTTTGAATCCCATTAAATATGCTTTTGATGCTGTTGGTGGTCGATCTAAAGCAGCAGCGTTACTAAACCGTACATACATGGCCATGAGCAAGATGGAAAAACGAGGGGTATTACCAAGAACTGAATATACGGGCGAAACCAAATATGCCCAGATACTTGCAATTAATAGCGGTGGAAAGTTTACGGCTGAATGGCTACTTGAGAATGCTAAGCCAGAGTCGTCTATAGCATAACTGACCTCATGAACAAATATCAGTTTAGGAACAACCATGACCAAACAAAAGCCAAGTGCAAAAAAGACGGTGTGCATGCCGACACATTTATCTGAGCCTGTAGCTGAGCATGTGGCAAGGGAAGCATATGAACGAGGCTGGTCTAACAGCCAGTATTTAAGATGGTTAGCCATTCTGGATATGAAGCGTTGTGAAGATGACAAGAATCTTATGTCACAGGTATCTGGAATACCCAGAGAACGTTTTGATTTATATGAACAAAGAAAACAATCCGTTCGGAGAGAACGCAATAAAAAAGCCTGATGGTCAAGATCAGGCTTCTTAATTCACAAATTTAGGAACCCATGAATATGCAAACTAATTTATCAAATCAAACGTCCAAACACAACTTACAAGAGTTTTTAGTGGGTGATGTAGTGGTACTTACTGAAGAGTGCCGTAGTTTTAAATCAAATGATTTGTTTGAAGTCAAAAATAAAACCTTGACTAGTTTATGGACCATCAAATCAGAGAATCATTTGATTCTGGTTTCTTCAAAAGAAATCCGCACAGCAACAGTTGCTGAACTTAATGCCAAACGCCGACTAACAAGCGCTGAGCAAGCATTAGCGGAGGTGTCATGAGTACCTCTGAACAACAACAAAAGAATATTCAATCCTGGCATGAACCAGCATTAAGAACTTTGTCTGGTTTATTGAAAAAACGAAAGGAAAATTTAGCTCGTCAAAACCGTGATGTAAATAACGCTGCCGTAACACGTGATGAGTTTATGCAAGCTTTGGTGGATCAACACGGAAAGCATGGTCTTTATCTGGTCCATGCTGGTCAAATCATTTCAAGTTTATATCGGGCTAAACGGATCCGTTATTTGGGCAGCACTTTTATTCAGATGAATGAAGGCGGTGAAGCATGAATACATTTGTTGATGCTACACGTTCTTTCAGAACTCAGTTTGATCTGAATTTCTCGGAAAAAATCATTGTTGATTTCTTTGCGGGCGGCGGTGGTGCAAGCACTGGTTTAGAAATGGGCTTAAACAGACCTGTTTATGTTGCTGTAAATCATAACCCTAAAGCTATTTCTATGCATGAAGCTAATCACCCCCATGCTAAGCATTATGTTCAAGATGTATTCGCAGTAGATCCAGTTGAAATATGCGATGGCTATCAAGTGGGTTGGTTTCATGCAAGCCCAGACTGTACACATCACTCGCAAGCCGCTGGTGGTCAACCACGTAAAAAAGAAATACGCGACCTTTCATGGGTGGTTCTTAAGTTCGCAGGCAAGGTTAAGCCCGACGTTATTAGTTTGGAAAATGTTGAGCAGATCCTTAATTGGGGTCCACTTATTGCTAAACGCGACAAGGTCACTGGACGTGTTATTACTTTAGAAAAAATCGAAGTGAACGGTAAAAAGGTGCATCGAGTTGCAGAACCTGGTGAACATGTACCAAGAAATAATCAGTTCTTAGTGCCAGATCCAAGAAAGAAGGGTAAAACTTGGCGCCACTTTGTGCGTAGTCTTCAACGACTTGGTTATGTTGTGGAATGGAAAAAGATTATAGCTGCTGACTATAGCGCTCCAACAATACGTAAACGTTTGTTCATGGTTGCACGTTGTGATGGACAATCAATCGTTTGGCCAGAAGCTACGCATGCAAAAAAACCTAAACGTGGTCAGAAAAAATGGCGTGAAGCAGCTGAGTGCATTGATTTTAGTGATTTGGGTAATTCTATCTTTGATCGCCCAAAACCTCTTGTTGATGCGACTTTGAGACGTGTTGCAAGAGGAATGAAAAAACTCGTACTTGATGCCAAAAAACCATACATCGTAAAAAATGCAGCACCATTTATTGGGCGTGACTTTAATACGAGTTTTGGTCATGCAATCTCCGAGCCATTAGGCACAACAACTGCTGGATATGGTGGACATAGTTCTCTAATCAGCCCAATCTTAGCTCCATTTTTAACAGAGTTTGCAAATGCATCACACCAACGGAATTGGGGCATTTTCGAGCCCTTAACAACGATATGCGCTCAAGTTAAGGGTGGTCATCATGCGTTAGTGGCACCAATGCTTGTACATGTAGGACATGGCGAAGGAACACCTGATAACCCACGATGGAGCCAAGGTTTTGACTGCATTAGTCAACCTTTAGGTACAGTAACAGCATCAGGTGCTCAACGTAACTTAGTTACAGCCTACATGATGCAGGCTAACGGTGGATTTAACGAAACGGCAGGTCACGATTTACGTGAACCGTTAACGACAATCACAAATAAAGGAAGCCAGCAGCAGTTAGTTACTGCGGAATTGAGTAAAGAAAATATTGATGGTGCTTTGCGTGTCGCGGCTTTCTTAATCAATTACTACGGAAACGGCGATGCCCGCGACATTACTGCACCCATCGACACCCTAACCACTAAAGACCGACTAGCTCTTGTAACTGTTTGGGTTAAAGGAGAACCATGGGTAATTGTGGATATAAAAATGCGCATGCTTTATCCACGTGAGTTGTATACAGCCCAAGGATTTCCACAGTCTTACATTATTGACCGTGGACACGATGGAAAGCCATTAACTAAGACTGAACAAGTCCATATGTGCGGCAATAGTGTTTCACCAGAGCCTATGGCCGCAATTGCCAGAGCAAATAATCCATTTATTACGCAACAAATTAAGGGGGCCGCATGAATTATTACCAACACCATATTGGTGACTTTAACAATGCGACTCGCCACCTCAGTTTAATTGAGCGTGCGATTTACCGTGACTTATTAGACATGTATTACGACACGGAGAAGGCGATTGATGCAACAAGCATTGATCGTTTAGCACGTCGTTTGCAATGTACTACCGAAGAGCAAAAAGAAGCTCTCAAATATGTACTTGATGAGTTTTTCATTCTTGAAGAAGGTGTTTATCGCAATAATCGTTGTGAACGAGAAATTGCTGAATACCACGGGAAAAAGAAACAAGCGAGTGAGGCTGGTAAAGCGTCTGCTGCAAAACGTGCAGCGAAAAAGAAAGGTTCGTCCAACAGTGGTTCATCAAAAGATGATCAATCGTCTAACGAAAATTCAACGGTCGTTGAAAATCCGTTAAACGAAGAACAAACGGGCGTGCAACCAACCAATAACCATAAACCATTAACCATTAACCAAGAACCAATTATTGATAGTAGTAGTAATACGCGTGGAGAAAATTCGCAATTAACTCCAATTCAATTTGCTCAGTATCAGATCGATGATCACAAACGCTATTCAATGCGTGAATTCATTTCTGAATACAGCGAGTTTCAATACGATTTCATCTCACTTGCTCAACAAAGATTTGTTTCGGTACCTGAAATCGACTTGAGAACCATGATTCAAAACTTCGGTGACTGGTACTTTGCAAATGAATCAAGCTCGTTGAATACACCAAGCATCTGGTTGGTTAAGTGGTTCTCTTGGGTTCAAAACAACGAGAAACAAGTTGCTGCTAACCGCAAGAAACAAGAGCAAATCACTTCAACCGGTCAAAAACCAGAAGAGTCGGGTTACTTCGCTAATCTTTTTGAAGAACAGAGCGAATCTCAAATCGTGGATGTAACCCCAGCAAAAAAGCTTCCAATGATTGAGGAGGTAGGTCATGCATGAGATTACCTTGAACGAAGTGCGTCAATTAATCGCTTCTCTTCGCACTGTTTACGCTGCTCAGTTCAATAAGCAATTTCCAGCAACAGGCGAAAGTGCAATTCCTCTGTCAGTAGTTGAGCAAATTGCACTTAAAACACTGGTTGGCGTTCAACAAAACCAATTTAACAACGCACTTGCTCGATTACTTACAGCAGGTGGACGCTTTATGCCGTCATTTGCCGAGTTTCGCACCTGGTGTATCGGTGAAAGTTGGATGTCTCCAGAAGAAGCTTGGTCTCGCGCATGTAAGTTTACAACTGACCGTTCCGTGGTTATTACCCAAATCACTAAGTACGCCTTAGACGAGGTTATGTATTTGATCGAAGCCGGCCAAATGCGAGCAGCTCAAGATAATTTCTTCGGGACCTACAACGTGATGGTGGCTAAAGCTCAGTTAAAAGGCCGTCAGCAAGAGTTTTACACTCCACCGCTACAACTAGAGCATAAAGAACCTGAACACACCCCAGTAAGCAATGACGAAGCGCAAAAGCATCTCCAATCATTGATGGAACGTTTAAAAATCAATGGTCGTAAACCTGTACCAGTACAAAAGCTTAAGGCTAAGGAAAAAGAGCCTGAGCTTATAAAAGAGTTGGGCCCTGATCCTTTCGATAATCCACACGAATACGCAGAGATGTGCCGTCGGGAGGGTATGCCGATTCCTAGAAATATTCTTCAGCTAATTGATGGGGCGAATATATGAATAAATTCGAGATTTTAGCGTGGGGCTTATTAATTTCATTTTTTACAGCAGCTATTAGCGGTGCGGTGGTTTTGTGGTGGTTGGCAAGAAAGGAGACGTTTGAAGAATGAGTTCAATGAGCCTTGCAGATTACCGCGCAACATGTCCGAAAGCTCAAAAAGTTAAAAAGGGTCGAAACAAGTTTAATGCTTCGAAAATTAAATTGGATGGAATGACTTTTGACAGTACTAAAGAATACAAACGGTATATCGAGCTAAAGGCTCTACAACAACGAGGTGAAATTAAAGAATTGCAGCATCACACAAAATTTGAATTGGCACCGAAGACAAAATTAGAAGGGGAGAAACGAGCTAAACCAGCACTTAGATATTTTGCTGATTTTACTTACTACCTCATTAATGGCGAATTCATTGTTGAGGACGTTAAATCACTTGCAACACGTAAATTGCCGAGTTACCGCAATAAAAAGCATTTGATGAAAACTGTACACGGCATTGATGTTAGAGAGGTTTGAGGAGTGTTTATGACCGATATTGAAACGGTGGGTTGGACGGTAGATAAGAAGTTTTTCATATTAAAAGTAAATATGGATGCGTTTTTGACTACTGACGAATTTGATGCTTTGGCTGGGCTTTATGTTCGTAAATACAGTCAGGAATTTTCTGGTTGTGTATTTAAGGGAAAGCTCGCCGTTATGTGTGGGGATAAGGTTTATATAAATCCTTGGGCGCTTGATGAAGATGCAAGTGTAGATGAACCAATTGAAGAGCTCTTATTTAGTGAGTTCCAAAAGCTTTTAAATACTTGAGGTGGTGAAAATGCAAACTACATTTGTAATGGATTGGTCAAGATTTTCAATTTTTGAATGGTTCGTAAGTGGTTCTAATCCAAAATCACCATCTTTTGGTGCTGCGAATGTCAGATGTACAGATGGGAGGTCAATCGACTTTCAAGATAAACTGGGGGTGGTAGCTGCTATGGGTGATCAACTTACGAAATCAGTTGCAATGGTAATTTTGTCTGAAGGTAAATCTCAACAAGATTATGAATATGTTCGGAACCATTTAGCTAAAATTATGATGGATGGTGCCAAAAAAGATAAAAGACGAGAACCTGAAGGAATAGCTATTTATCATTTAGCATGGTTAATTGCTCGCATTGTGATTGATTATGCATTAGATCCTGAGTTGGAAAGTGGACATAAAGACCCTGGTCGATTGGTATATGCAGGTATTAGAAGTTTTCAAATGAATCCTGATGTATATCGCCAAACATGGAAGCGATATGAAAAGTTAATGGTAACTGCATTAGAGGAAGAAATTAAAAAAGCGACTAAAATTGCTAGACGTTACAAGGAAGAAACTTTAAATGAGGTGAGAAATTAGTTTCCACTTTTGCGATAACTAGGGTATAGTTTTATTAAATTGGTCGTAGTATAAATTAGACCAAATTGAATTTAAAAGCTCATCTAAATAGGTGGGCTTTTTTATTGCCCTTATAAAAGCTCGGATCCTTACGGAGACCGAGTTTTTTTATTTTAAAATTGCTTCTAGGAAAAACATCATGACTATGACAAATGCAGAATTAGAGAATGAAATAAATGCTCTTAAAACAAAATTAACAGCTCTTCAAGGAACTGTTAGCAATAAAGCTGATACTACAGCAGTGAGTGCTTTGACTACCCGAGTAACGAGTGTTGAAGGTGTAAATACAAGCCAAGGTAATTCGATCACAACTTTGAATAATGGCTTAAATGCAGTTCAGACACGTGTTACTGCATTAGAAAATAAATAAATAAAAAACTCGGTCCCTAATGGCGACCGAGTTTTTTTATATCGAGTAAAACTGGGGACGAAGTACTGCGGTAACAGCACTTCGACCTCCTGACAGATGTAGCCTGCCAAAAGCCAAGCCCAGCTATCGTGCACACGATTTGCGAAGGCTATCAGAATCAATTGCTTTTGCACAGGAAAATATTTATGAAATCAAAACCAATAATTCCATGGCAGGGTGGTAAAACCCGTTTAGCTAAGGATTTGTTGAGTAGATTCCCAGATCATTCGTGTTATGTGGAATTGTTTTGCGGTGGAGCTGCTTTATTTTTCTTAAAGGAAGATCAAGCTAAAACAGAAGTTATAAATGATCTAAATGGTGAGCTCGTAAATCTTTATCGAGTTGTTCAAAACCATTTAGAAGAGTTCGTGAGGCAATTCAAGTGGTGTATATCAAGCCGACAAATATTTGAGTGGGAAAAATTAAAGGTTCCAGATACTCTTACAGATATTCAACGTGCAGCAAGATTTTATTATCTTCAGCAACATGCATTCGGTGGGAAGGTTTCTGGTCAAACTTTTGGTTATGCCACAACAGGTCGATCTTTAAATCTTTTACGGATAGAAGAACATTTAAGCGCAGCACATTTGCGATTGAATGGTGTGTATATAGAAAATCAATCTTGGAATAAGTGTTTTGATCGATATGATCGGGAACACACTTTCTTTTATGCAGATCCACCTTATCTTGATACCGCAGGTTATGGAATTGACTTTCCACTTGATCAATATGAATTGCTTTCTGAAAAAATGAAGAATTGCAAAGGGAAGGTAATGCTTTCAATTAATGATCATGAAAAGATTCGGGAGATCTATAAAGGTTTTAATTTTGCTGTTACTTCAATTAATTACTCTGTTGGCCGTGATTTGGCTGCTAAGAGTAAGAAAAGCAAAGAACTAATAATTATGAATTACTAGTTTCATAATTTGGTTTGTAAGTTTGCCGTAGTTATTGCGGCACAAACGGCCCCTCTAAAAAATGGTTATTGGAGGGGCTTTTATTTTATTCTTGTAAGATTGAGTGAATATAATTTACTATTGAGAATACAATAGCTTACGTTAAATTTTGTTGTTGCAAACTGAATGAAATAGCTTCATTATTTAGCTAATTTGATAATGGTATAGGTTGTATGAAATTAGTTCGGTTAGAAACAACACGACAATTTGATGGTTCACTTAAACTGCAATTTAATGATGATGGTATAACTCCATCATATCCAAATTCTATCAATGATAGTGGTGTGGATTTAGCTTCAGGAAAGGTTAGTGAAAATTCTATTTACTATCACCATTTGGATAGAAATGACACAAGATATTTGATTTACATAAAAGGTTATCTTGGCAAGCTAGATGGAAGTGAAATCCCTAATCTTGAAAAAGCATTAGATACTCATCTGGAAAGTCAAAATAATTAAGTTGAATTGAACCAATACAACCCCGCCTAGTGTGGGGTTTTCTTTTATAAAGGATTCAAAAATGAGTATCGAAATCATACAAGAGAAGTACTTCAGTTTAGAAGTTGAGGTGGAAGAAAGCACAGTAATTCTTTATCAAAAAGATTCAGACATTGTGATTAGCAAAGATGCAGCCAAAAAGTTGCTTGAAATATTGAAAGACTTTGTTGGGTAATTATTTTTAAGGATTGTTCACCAATGAATCGAAAACAAAAGAAAGCAAAGCGTTTGAATGCTAAAGCCCATACTCAAAAGCAAGCTCAGGTCTATATGACTCCAAAAGAGAAGAAAGACATTTATGAGTGGAATAATGCTCATGATGAATTAACTCTTGAACCAATAGAAGGCCTTAAGGAATCAAAGCTTATCAAGGGTGTAAAAGTCGGCATCTGGCTAACATTATGTGTCGCAATAATCTGGATGTCTTGGCATTTCTTGGGGTGATTATGGACAAAAATGAAGGTAAAAAGAATCTTGATAAATTTTCCTTAGAATTGGAGCGTTATCAAAATTTATCGCGTACAGGTCTAACTCGTGATGAGATGCTCGTTATAGATAGGATAATTGTTCGATTAAAGGGGCAAGTTAAAAATTTACGGACTGCTTTATATGGAAATTAAAGACTATTTTGGCCTAACAAGAAAAAGGGAGATTAAAACAAAACCCAAAAGCCGTCCATTACCTAAAGCCACCGAGAAATATTTAAAAGCAGAAGAAGAATTTACAAAGGCTTTAGATATTTTGGATATCAAATATGAAAAGAATTTTCAGTTTAAAACAACAAAGCATTGGCGATTTGATTTTCATTTAATTGAGTACAAAATTTTAGTGGAAATTGCTGGCGGCCCTTGGTCAGCAGGAAGAAAAAGAAAACAAATTTCTTATGATTCGGATCGTGAAGATACTGCTCATGTTATGGGGTATACGATTGTTCGATTGGAATCTGCAGCTAGATTCAAAATCAATGAATCTGGACCATTACAGATACAAGCTCACTTTGCCAGCCAGTGGCTCGAAAATTTAAAGAGGCAAATATTTAATGGAGATCAGACCATTCCCTCCAACGGACTTTCTTGATCAATCGGAAAATGAGAAAGCTATCCGTTTAATCCCTGCACCAGAATTAATGGAGTGGGTTAAAGCAAACTTTCTTACATTGGGTGGACCACTTCACAACCCTGACCATGACCACATTGCGGAAATACTTCATGATCAAGATGAGTTTTTAGCATTTGCTTGGGCTTCTTCAGCTTATAAAAGTAAACAAGCTATGGTGTTAGGGCAATGTGAGAAAGTTATGTTTAACGTTGGTGGCTGGCGTAAAGCAAGACAAGAACAGCAAATGCGCGACTGGTTTGGTTTTGTACCAACATATTTAATTACGATTGATGGCGGGTTTTGCGATAAGGCAAACGATAGCGAGTTTTGTGCTTTGATTGAGCATGAACTTTACCACATAGGTGTTGAACGCGATGAAGATGGCGAAATGCTCTTCAGTAGTTCCACTGGATTACCTAAGCACTATTTGGCTGGGCATGACGTTGAAGAGTTTATTGGTGTTGTCAAAAGGTGGGGACCAAGTAAGAGTGTAAAACGTCTTGTTGAGGCTGCGAAGAATCCGCCGTTTGTTTCAGATTTAGATATTTCAAGATGCTGCGGAAATTGTGTAATCAACTGAGCCTGGTGGCTCTTTTTTTTGCCTATCTTGTTGGACGTAGTTGGACGAAGGGGGGAGTATGGCGGCGCTTAAAGAGCCTGTGAAAATCTTTATAGTTCAGTCTCTTGCCTGCTTTGATACCCCTCAACAAGTAGCGGATGCTGTCAAACAAAGATTTGGTATAGAAATTGACCGAAGACAATGTGAGGCGTATGACCCCACAAAGGCAACGGGGAAGAACTTAAGTAAGAAACTTATTACTTTGTTTAATAAGACCAGGGCAGATTTCCAAAAGAATGTTTATGACATTCCCCTGGCCAATAAAGCCTATCGTTTAAGAGAGCTCCAGAATATTTATGAGGGCTGGAAAAATAACAGGCTGATGAAGCAGGGGGTAATTAAACAGGTTCGGGAAGAAATGCAAGGCCATGACCTGATGCTTTTAAATGTTGAGTTGAAACAACTTGAGATTGAGAAGATCAGAGAAGGCGAACGGGAAGATGATCCAACACCAGTCAAGGTGACCATTCAAGTTGTAGATGCGAGTAAAAAAGATGCCGAACATCAATCCGACGCTGAATGTACCTCAGGCTAATTTTTTACAGATGGAAAATAAATTCCGTGCATTTGTGGCGGGATTTGGTTCTGGAAAAACTTGGGTTGGTAGTGCAAGCCTTTGTAATACTTCATGGGAGTTCCCAAAAGTACCATTAGGTTATTTTGCGCCGACTTACGCTCAGATCAGAGATATCTTTTATCCTACAATTGATGAAGTAGCATTTGACTGGGGTTTAAAAACAAAAGTTTATCAGTCAAATAAAGAAGTCGATATTTATTATGGTCGCCAGTATCGCACTACTATTATTTGTCGATCGATGGATATTCCTGACTCAATTGTCGGTTTTAAAATTGGTCGTGGCTTGATTGATGAACTTGATGTCATGGCTAAGCTTAAAGCACAACAAGCTTGGCGAAAGATCATCGCGCGTATGCGTTATAAGCAAGCTGGTTTGCTCAATGGTATTGATGTGGCCACAACACCTGAAGGGTTTAAATTCACTTATGAGCAGTTTGTAAAAGAGGCAAATAAAACACCAGCTAAGCGAAAGCTTTATGGAATGATCCAGGCTTCAACTTATGACAACGAAGCCAATTTGCCAGATGACTATATTTCATCGCTTTATGAGTCGTATCCGCCACAATTAATTTCAGCTTACTTAAAGGGGCAATTTGTCAATTTAACAAGTGGTGCTGTTTACCCAGACTTTGACCGAGTTAAAAATCACACAGATGAAGAAATCAAGCAGGGCGAGCCTTTACTCATAGGGATGGACTTTAACGTACTTAAGATGGCTGCTGTGGTTTATGTCATTAGAGAAGGTAAACCAAGGGCCTTGGATGAATTGGTCGGGGTGAGAGATACACCGACCATGTGTCAGTTGATTATAGAGCGTTTTCCTTTTCATGATATTACTGTGGTACCAGATGCTTCAGGTCAAGCGACCTCATCAAAGAACTTTAGTGAATCTGATCATGCGATCTTAAAGAAAAATGGTTTTAAGGTTGAAGTGAACGGTGTAAACCCAAGCATTAAAGATCGAATAAATGCAGTGAATGCACAAATCCTAAACGCTGACGGTGAACGACATCTAAAAGTGAACACAAATAAGTGTCCTAACTTTACGGCTACTTTAGAGCAGCAAGTCTATGACGATTTTGGAATGCCTGATAAAAGTGCTGGCTTGGATCATGTGGGTGATGCTGGTGGTTATCCAATAGCTAAGCGGTTCCCAATTATCATTCAGAAAGTATTTAAACGGCGCACGATCGCTGGTTATTCTCATTAAACAATGCACCTTTTTAGGTGCTTTTTTTTGGTGTTTTTTTATGGCAGTTACTGATAAACATCCGCAGTATATTGCTGCGCAAAAAGCCTGGTTGATTATGCGCGATGCCGTTGCTGGTGAAGAGGAAATCAAACAAGCACAAACTAAGTATCTTTCTAAATCGGCAGGGATGATCGAAGCTGAAAAGCAGGGTGATACGGCTGGAGCGATTTATAAAGCTTATCTCAGTCGCGCTCAGTATCCATTATGGGTTCAGGATTCATTGCGCACGATGATCGGTCTAGTCTCAAAGCTTGAGCCCAATATTGTGATTGAAAGTTCTTTGCTTAAAGGGCTGATCGATAATGCCACAAATGATGGATTTGGCTTAAAACAGCTTTTTATTCGTATTTGTCTAGAGTTACTTGAATATGGCCGTTGTGGCTTGCTTGTTGATGTAGATGCTAATGGAGTGCCTTATTTTGCACTTTATGACGCTTTATCCATTATTAACTGGAAGGAAAACAGTATTGATGGTCGAAAGGATTTGAAACTTTTAGTGCTGGAGGAGCAGTTTGATAATAGTGAGGATGAGTTTGGGCATGATACCAGGACAGTACATCGTGTTTTGTCTATGGATAATGGTGCCTTAACTGTACGTTTGTTTGATGGATCTGCTGTAGAAGATAAAACACCAGATCTTGGTAAAAACATGCTTTCTTTTACACCATTTGTTTTTTGTGGCACTACAGATAATTCAGCGCATGTTGGAACGGTACCGCTTCTCACTATGGCCAAAGCTGCTTTGAAGTATTACCAGCTTAGCGCTGATTATTTCCAGTCACTTCATCACACAGCACATCCTCAGCCTTGGATTAATGGTCTTGATGATGGTGCTGATATTAGTGTTACTGGTGTTATGGCTGTTTGGGATCTTCCTGGTGAAGCGCAATGCGGTTATTTGGAAATTTCAGGTAATGGGATTGAGCTCACTAAAAAAGAAATGGATGCACAAAAGAATGCGGCTCTTGAAGCTGGAGCAAAGGTGATTGATACCAATTCACAAGAGTCAGGTGAAGCACGACGTGCGCGTCAGGATGACCAACAAGCAAGCCTACATAGCATTGTCACTTGTGCTGCTGCGGCTATTGAGCAGGCTATCAAATATGCTGCTCAATGGTTAAAGCTAGACCCATCTAAATACTCTTTTACGGTTGATCCTGAATTTATTGTTCAGCAATACGATATCAATCTTGCTAAGCAACTATATGAAGGCGCCATAGCTGGAAAGAATTCGTTCCAGACGTATTGGGAATATATCGCTACTGGTAAGCTGCCAGCTCATGATTTTCAGGAAGAGTTGAAGCGTGTTGAAAGTGAGCGCGATAGTATGCCGCTTTAGGAGTAATAAATGGCCTCAGAAGATAAATCACTGCTCGAGGTATTAACTCAACATCAAGCATATTTGTTCCGGGCATCGTCTCAATCAGTTAAGGAATTACTAACAATCTTTAATGATGAGTCAGCTTTAATGCTGGCAAAGCTTCGGGATTTGTTGGATGAGTTAAATGATTCTGAGAAAGCAGCTCTTGCAGCGGGTCTTTACACAACGGCCAACCTCAAGGAGATACGAGATTTAATATCCGGCTGGCATACAAGTCTAAATTCTTCATTGCCTGAAGCTTTTGCAGTTTCAGCAACTGCAATGGCTGTATATGAGGCTAATTACACAGCTAAGTTATACGGCGGCAAGATTAAGAAACCTAACGGTGAAAAGCTATATACAGCAGCTAAAAAAGTACCCTTAGTAGGTGGAGCATTAGTTGATGATCTTCTTTCCAATATTGCTAAGACTGCACGCCAAAAAGTTGAATATGCTATTCGGGAAGGCATTAACTCAGGTAAAACTAATCAGGAAATTGTTCAGCGTATTCGTGGTACCAAACGGCTTAATTATGAGGATGGGCTTTTAAGTGGCTCAAAGTCTGATATTGACCGTACCGTGAGAACAGTTCGCAGCCATGTGGCCAATCAAGCATATCTAAATAGCTTTAACCAGATTGGTTTTGAATATGTAAGACTGGTAGCTACATTAGACGGAAGAACATCTAAACTGTGTGCTTCACTTGATGGTGCGGTTTGGGAGATTAACGATCCAGCAAAACGGGTACCGCCGTTACATCCTAACTGCCGGAGCATTTTGGTACCAGTCGAAAAAGATGGTCTGCTTGTTGGCGAACGGCCATTTGTAATGGACGAACGCCGAGTTAAAGACATTCCAAAAGATGAGCGGAGCCAATTAATAGGGCAGCTAGATGCCAACACTACATTTAAAGAGTTCTTCAAAAAGACAGATGACTTCTTCCAAAAAGAGTGGCTAGGGCCAAAGCGTTATAAGCTCTATAAAGAGGGAAGGTTTGATTTTGATAAGTTCTTCGATCCTGAAGGGCGTTTGTATAGCTTAGATGAGTTAAGAAAGTTGGATGAAAAATCTTTTAAAGAGTTGGGTCTGTAATTTTTTCTTATGTTATATTTTTTAAAACATCAGAATTTATACAATATGAAAACAATAGCTTTTATATCTCTTACTCTCATCTCAATCACATGTTTAGCTGAACCAAGTGAAAAATATCTTAAAGAATATGATCGATTGTCTGAAGCTTTAGAGTCAGCAATGGCAAATGCATATTCTTTTGATCCTACAACTGGCCAAGTAAAACAGGCTGCTCAAGATTTAGAAGCTAAAAATAATTTGTGTAGAGCGACTCAGGCGAAACTAAACCTAACCACTTTTTTAAAAGACAATTTAGAGGAATCTAAAGAGCTCTATAAATCTTTAGATGGTGCAGAAGCTCTAGATCAAAATTATCTTAGTGGACAACAGCAGGAACAACAAACTCTCGTTTCAAATTTGAAAAAAGACCTTGTTGGAACAGGGTTTAAATGTGAGTAATTATTGCCGATGACAGGTAATCCTAAACTCACTTAAGACACAATTTTCACCTATATAAGCGCCCAAACGGCGCTTTTCTCATTTATGGAGTTTGGCCTATGAGTGAATCAAAAGTTAGACATTTAGTTCTTAAAAGAGTTTCAGATAGATCTTCTCATCTCGCCCTTTGTGACGAGGAAACAGGTATTCCATTAGCTGGATTAACCTCTGTAAAGATGAATTGTGGTGTTTTTGAGGGTCCAGCGACTATCACAGCAACATTTGATGTAGGTGGTCCTCAAGGAATCCGCTTGGTTGGTGACGAACCTAGACAAAGGGTTTGGGGCGCAAAGGAAACGTAGCTAAAGGTACTGCAAATGACTGAAAAGCAAATCAATATGTCAGATGCTCAATATATTCTGAGCACAAAATTAATTCTGGTGCCTTTTCTTCAAATTAAGATTTCAAGAGCCATGGCAATTTATGGTTTTACTTTTGAAAGATTAAAAGCAATCGCACTCATCACTTAGAACTTAATTTTTAACCTTAGCACTTTCGGGTGCTTTTTTTGTGAGTATTAAAATGAGCAAGAAACTATTAACAGCATCTATGGTTGCATACATTGGTACTAAGTCAGTTTTAGCAACGCCCATGACGCGTGGTGAATACAATGAATACCAAGGGTGGCAAATTCCTGAAAATGAAGATCCAGCAGATCCAGGCTATTTGATCGAGTACAAAGATGGTGGCAAGGCTAATCATCCAGATCATGAAGGTTATATCTCTTGGTCACCAAAGGATGTTTTTGAACATTCATATCAACCAGATGGTATTCAAAATTGTGTAATGGGCCGTGAAATCCATAAAGATGATAACGAAGTAACGGTTTTCCATAATGAAACTGTTAAAACCCGAGACGGTGAGCAGTCTCTTGAACCAGGACATTTCTATGATGTCGTAGCTGGAGATTTACTTACTCCAATTCAATTCCAACTTGGTCCAGTTAAGGAAGTTGGAGTTAATGGCATCACGAATGAAGCTTTACTTGCGATTGTTTTACATCGTTTACGTGTTCTGAATGAAAAGTTTCCTTGCCGCGAAAATTCACTTGCTATTACTAATATTGAGCAAGGTCAAATGTGGCTAGAGCAACGTACCCGAAATCGTCAGAAGCGTGGTGTTGAAGGTTTTAACATCGCCTAACTTTATTAATCGAAATACAGCGTCCTAAGGGGCGCTTTTTTAATGCCTTGAGATAAGGCTTTACCCCTAATCAAACGAGAGGTTTGAACATGTCATTGCCATTTATTGTTGATTCGCTTGATGCCATCAAAGAAGAGCACCGCGCTTTATATGTTGAGGAAAACGGGAAGTTTCGCCTTGACCTAGAAGGTTACGAAGATCCAAAAGGTTTGAAATCTGCACTTCAGAGTGAGCGTGATGCTGCTAAGAATGCAAAACGAGAACTTCAGGATTTTCAAAAACAATTTGAGGGCATTGACCCTGAAATTGTTAAGAAGGTTTTTGCTCAACTTGACCAGGATGAAGAAGCCAAACTAATCGCAGACGGCAAAGTAAACGAAGTGATCCAGAAACGTACCGAGAAGATGCGTGAAGAACATGAACGTGTACTTAAAGCCGAAAAAGACCGTGCTGACAAAGCAGAAGCTTATGCAAATAAGTTCAAAGATTCTGTAATCCAAGGGCAAATCATTCAAGCAGCTGTAGAGCTTGAAGCGTTACCTGAAGCAACAGGCGACATTGCGTTTTTAGCTAAAACAAAATTTGCATTAGATGAAAACGGCAAAGCAGTTGCTGTTGATGAAAACGGCGAAGTGATCATTGGTAAAGATGGCCAAACAGCATTATCGCCAAAAGAGTGGGTCGAATCTCTTCGTGAACAAAAGCCTTACTACTGGCCTAAAGCAAGTGGTATGGGCGCACCAGGTTCAGGCGCTTCAATTAAAAAATGGTCGGACTATTCAGAAGCTGAGCGAGCGAGTCTAGCTCGTGAAAATCCAGCAGCATTCCAGCAATTATTGAAAACTAAAGGTAACTAATTATGCCATCTGTTCAATTACAAGATATTTTCGTTGGTGACTACTACCAGACTTTGGACCCAGTAAATTCTCCTGAAAAAACCGCCGTATTCCAATCAGGAATTGTTGTAAAAAATGAAGCTTTAACTGACATTGCTAATAATGGTCAAGGTTCATCAACGATTTCGTACTGGAATGATCTTGATGCAGACGAAGAAGCGAATGCGTCAACTGACAATCCTGATGATAAAGGTGCGGTCGGTAAGGCTACACAAGGCTCAATGCAGGCCCGTACACTTTATTTAAACAAAGGTTATGGAACTGCCGACCTTTCAACTGAATTGGCAAATAGTGAGCCAATGCAGCATATTCGTAACCGCTTTGGTAAATACTGGGAGCGCCAGTGGCAGCGTTATTTATTGGGAGCTGCACGCGGTGTTATTGCTTCCAATATTGCCAATAATAATGGCGATATGGTGATCGATGCAGGCGCAACTGTATCGGCTAATGCATTCCAAGACGCTGCATTTACAGCAGGTGATACTGCTGACCAATTTACAGCGATGGGGGTTCATTCAGTAGTAATGAACCAAATGGTTAAGCAAGACATGATCGAGTATTTACGTGACAGTAATGGTCAGATCATTCTTGCTACTTATCTCGGTAAGCCGATCTTCATGGATGATGGTTTGGTTTACGGTAATGGTCGTTATATTTCTCTCATTTTTGGTAATGGTGCATTTGGTTATGGAGAGGGAACTCCAACTACTCCAGTAGAACTTGAGCGTCTACCGTCAGGCGGTAATGGTGGTGGTGCTGAAATTTTATGGGAACGTAAAACATTCATTCTTCATCCAGCTGGTTTCTCATGGAAAGGTTCTGTAGATCCAAATGCTTCGCCAAAAATTGCAGGCTATGCAACTGCTGGTAATTGGGAGCGAGTGTTTGATCGTAAAAATGTTCCATTTAGTGCCGTAATTTCAGGTACAGCAACCCCTTAATAAACATGGCGGCGTAAGCCGCCTTTGTTTTGGAGAGAAGAAATGAAAGTAATTTACACAAATAATATCCCATTGATTCGTGACCCAAGTGTTTGCTATCGAAACGACTTTATTGGGGTGATCGGGAACGCTACTGCAGTAGAAGTTGATGATGATTTTCCTGATGCTGAAATCATTAAGCAGGCTTATGGCCGATTAGCAATACCTCTTGAAGAGGAAGCTGCTGATGTGGGCTCAAATAGCGATTTAAAATTGCAAGAACGCTTAACCGATGCTTTAAGCAAGCTTGAATCAGTTGAAGCAGAAAAGACCCGACTTGAAGCAGAAAATTCTCGTTTAGAGGGTGAACTTGCAGAAGAAGTGGCGGAAAAAGCTGCATTGCTTGTCGATGAGCAAATCGCAACTGCAAAAGGTGAGTTGGCATCGTTCAAAAATGATATTCCTGCTATGAAAGCACGTATTGCTGAATTAGAAGCAGGCAAAGGTACACCTGATCCATTAGATGGCCCAACACCAGGTGATTATGAAAATTGGAAGGTCGACCAAATAAAGGCTTATTTAACCGATAAGGGTATCGAGTTCAAACAGTCTGCATTAAAGCCAGAATTGATTGCATTGATTCCACAAGATCCGAAGGAATAATCCATGAGCTTTATCACTGAACAAGAAGCAATTGAACGTGTAGCTGGCTTTGCTGCTTTATCTGACGGTGATAAAGCTGACTATCTTGAAAAGTCAGAAGCTTATTTGTTGGCGCGTAATGTTAAGCCTTATGAAGATATAACAACCGTCCCTAAAGCCCTCAAAACGGCGTCATACGAAGTCATAAAAGGCATTATGAAGGGTGAGCTTTATCAAGGCCAAGAACAGGCATTAAAGCGCAAAAGAGTGAAGGCTGAGGTTGAGTCTGAAAAAGAGTATCAAGACGGATCTGTAAAGCTTAATGCAACTGAGCAATACATTCTTGACTTGATCAAACCATACTGCAAACGGCGCTCAGTGATCTATATTCGGAGAATCTAATGGGTTTAAGAGATGAACTTCAGGCTGAAATTGCTGAAGCATTTGATGAGGATCTAGCAGACGCCGTTCATGCTTTTACTTGTGAAAGGATTGTAAGTACTAGCTGGAACCCAAAAACGAATACATCTGAAAATATTATTGATCAATACAATGGTCGTGGCGTTTTGTTTGGCTCATACAATCAATATGAGATCCAGACATTGGGAGTACTGGCAACCGATAAAAAAGCAGTCGTTCTTCAAAATGAAGTAACCATGGTACCGAAAATTGATGATGAGTGGATTACTGCCTTAGGCTCATTTCGAGTTATTCATATTCAACAAGATCCAGCTAGTACAATCTGGAAATGCCAATTAAGGAGTGTTTAATGGAGTGGTTTATAGCGATTTTTATTATTGCAGTAATTTTATTTCTCTGCGGCCCATTGGTTAAGATTAAGATCGAATGGAAGTCACCGAAGAAAACATCCAAGGGAAATAAGCTTGAAGGATTTGAGCAAATGAAGATTCGGCGGGAGAAAAGAGGTATTCAGCAGACTAAGCCATGGTATGAGTTGAATAAGCACACAATTATTTCTAGTCGATTCGAAATCGGTAGAAAAAATCGCCTTAAATATCGTCCTAGGCTGGAGTAAATATGACTTGGATTGTATATGAGTTTCATGAAAGTGTTCAGGTTGTACCTGATGATGACCTAAAGCCTCATACATTATTTCACTGTGAATGCCATCCCCAATATGTGGATGGCATTTTTGTTCATAACTCATTTGATGGTAGAGAGGCCACTGAAACGCCTTTGCCAAGTTGATAGGTTTAGTCATGATTAATACTGATTATGTACCCGAGTGGTATATCTCACCATTTCAACATGTGCAGTATGCGCTTGCTCGAAATCAAATACATATGGATTTGTTATTTGAAGATATGGGCAAAGCTGATCAATTTTTGGATATGGGTGCAGATGCTCAGGTTAGTTCTTATTCAGATGGAGCTTACGTAATTGTCCAAATTGGTGAGACAGCGGGAAAGGACCAACTTCAAGTTTATGGACTGCTTTTACATGAGGCAGTGCATATCTGGCAGATAGTGAAACGGCGAATGGGTGAGCGCGAACCTAGCGTGGAATTTGAAGCTTATTCAATTCAAGCGATCGCTCAAGACCTTTTCGAAATGTATGAAGAAAGCGAGGTAAGTCATGGGGTGGACGGGGAAAAAGCCGACAAGTTTTAGTTTAGATGTCGTAAAAAATGCTGAAGACCAGGTAAAGAAAATTACCATGGATACAGTGCAATCATTGGTTGTTTCAAGTCCCGTTGATACTGGAGCTTACCGAGCTTCACATGTTGTTTCGATTGGATCTGCTGATTATGGGGTACGTGGACCAGAAACAAACGCCGTTCAAGATGCAGCAATTCAAGCCCTGAAATTTAAGCTTGGTAATCTGATCTATATTCAAAACAACAAACCATACGCGGAACGTTTGGAGGATGGTTGGTCAGATCAAGCACCGCTGGGTATTTACAGCACTACATTCACTTATATTACTCAAAAGTATGGTGGTTAAGATGGCAATGACTTTAGAACAAGCTAGGCAAGCTATCGTTGACCGTATGATGAGCTTTACAGGAATTTCTCAAGATAGAATCCAATATCCAAATGCTCCAGGCTTTACTGTGCCAACAAAAGGCTTATGGTGCCGATTAACCATTAAAGGCGGATCTAGTTTTATTGCTGGTCTTGCTGATACACCTTGCACCCGCCGTACTGGCAATATCTTAATCCAGTGTTTTGCACGGCCTAATACTGGAGACCAAGAAATAACAATGCTAAGTGACGCTTTGCTTACTCATTTTGAATACTTCAGTATTCAGGATTTGAAATGCTGGCAAGGTCAATCAATAGATACGGGGGAAGACGCTGATTTTGTGCAGTATAATGTGACAATTGGATATACGGTGAATTGATATGAACCATGGCGCTCAAATTAAGTTAATAAAAAAACAAATTAAAGCTAAAGGCTTTATGGATGAGGATGATTTGAAGGCCCTTCGCTATCACCAACTATCTAATCAAGAACAAGCTAAATCAAAAATAAAATTAATTTTTATTGATTTTGTTTATGACATTACCCCTAAGTTTTTAAAAAATCTTGTTAAGCGTAAGGGGTGAATTGATATGTCATGCATGCTGACCCTAGAAGAAATTGAAATTAAAAGACAAGAACTCGAAAGACACTTGGAAGCTGTAATGGGTGCGGTGCTAGATAAATGGCAACTGGATAACAAGCTATGTGTTTCTGATGTAAACATCCGTTTGGCTAATGTTCATAGTCTTGGAGGAACTAAACACAATATTGTCACTGGAGTAAGCGTTGAACTAGATGATTGATCTAAAACTTTAAAGAAATTACCGCCGTTTGGCGGTTTTTTTATATCCCTAATTTTGTGGCCACCTTCGGGTGGCTTTTTTTATGCCTATCGTTAGGAGTATTAAGCCATGTCTAGTGGTGCACGTCAGCTAACACAAATCGCAAAGGAAACCACGGTTGGTACCACACCATCACCTTTTGCACGTACAACCTTCGAATTTACTGAAAATGCCCTTGATGCAACGGTAACTAAGGAAGATTCAAATTCAATTACCAGTGGACGTATTGCACGTTCATCAATGATTACAGGTGCCGAGTACGCTGGTGAATTAAAGTGCGAAGCAAAGTATAGCGCTTTAGTTCAAGACCTAATGGCCGCAGCTGCTTTTAACAACTGGTCATCAAATGTTTTAACGTTTGGTGGAACACTTCGACAAACCTTCTCTGTTTTACGCGGTTTTGACGATGTAAATGACTATCATGTTTTCCGTGGATGCCATGTAAACACTTTTGGAATTGATATTCCTGAAGCTGGTTTAATTACAATGACCTTTGGCCTAATGGCCCTCGGACGCACAAACTTTTCTACAGCTCCTGCTGGAACAATTACAGCTGCAGATAACAGCCCAAAAATGTCGAATGTCTCAGTCGGTGATATTTTGATTGATGGTGTTTCTCAAGCAGGGATTTCATGTTTAACCGCTTTTACATTTAATTGGGATAACACTATGCAGCTGCAACGCTGCTTGGGCGGCGGGATCAATGCACGTGCAATTTTAGAAATGCTTGCCAATGGCACAGGTTCATTTACGGCGGCATGGTCACGTAACACATCGGATATGTATGAAAAGCAATTCACGAATAAAACAATTTCTTTAAAGGTTCCAATCACTGATACAGATGGGAACAAATATGAAATCTTTATCCCTAAAGCTGAAATTACAGCTCCATTGCCAAGTGGTGGTAATGGCGATCTTTTAAATGCTTCATTTGAATATAAAGTAGTTGAAGTTGCCCCAACCATTACCCGTACACCAGCAACAGTTCCTACAACTTAATTAATCTGATAGCAGCCTTTAGGGCTGCTTTTTTTTGGAGTTAAACATGGCTTTAAAAGTAAGCATTCAGACTAGTAAAACAGTGAGTAAATGGCGGAAGTATGTTGATAAAGAAGGAAATGTATTAGCTGAATTTAAAATTCGTGGTATCTCTTATAAACCATATCAAGTGGCCCTTGAACGAGCAAATAACCAAATTACCTCTAAAGGCTATGATGTCAGTAAGGCTTCAAAAGAAGATAAGCTTTATCATGAGCTACTTTTAGAAGCTGCTGCATGTCATCTAATCGAAGACTGGAAAGGTGTGGTTTTTGAGGAGAAGAATGCAGAAAAAGAGATTGTAGAAACAGAGCCTGAATATTCACCCGAAAATGCAATAAAGCTTTTAAATATGGGAGATATAGGGGTAGCTGTTTGGTTATACATCAGACAAGAAGCAGAGAATATCCAAAACGAAGCCGATTTTTACAAGGATGAAGTAGTGGGAAAGTCGTCCAGCTCTACAACTGGTCCAAGTTCAACTCAGAAGAAGAAGCGAACGACTACGGCCAGAAACAAACGGCAATCGCCAAAGCCTTAAACTTGAAAAAGCCAGAAGAATTTCAGAAGCCTGAATATTCATTTACCTCACATGCAATTTTATCGGCGTATAACGTTATTTCGCGCTCAAGACGTTATGAGCAAGGCATTCCTCTAGCTTTGGATATTTCATCCATATCTGCATATTGTGATCATTACGAACTTCCAGTCGATAGAGATATTTTTAACGACTGTATATTCGCGATGGATAATATTTTTCTGGATGATTCGCATAAAAAAATGAAGCGGCCTGTTAAAAAATAACCCTAGGGTTATTTACTTTGAATAACTCTAGGGTTATAATTCTCCCATCAAGTTAATAAGGGAATGGTGTGAAAAGTCTGGATTTAATCAAAATGATTGAAGCAGACGGTTGGTATGAGGTTAGGGTTACAGGAAGTCATCATCACTTCAAACACCCAACCAAAAAGGGGTTAGTAACAATCCCGCATCCTAAAAAGGATTTACCAAGCGGAACTGTTAAAAGCATTTTGAAGCAAGCGGGTCTAAATTGACCCGCTGTTTCCTGACTTTAAATATCTGCCCTTTACAACTAACCATAACGCAGTGGGCGATATGTTTATGCCAAGGGCATGGAGTGTTGAGATGTTATATCCAATTGCAATTGAACGAGGATCAGATACCGAGGCATTTGGTGTCACTGTTCCTGATATTCCAGGTTGTTTTAGTGCTGGTGATACACTTGAAGAAGCTATTGAAAATATTAAAGAAGCTATTTCAGGTCATTTAGAAATCTTAGCTGAAGATGGAGAGGAAATTCCTGAAGCTTCAGAATTGATTAAATTTATAGATGATGCTGACTATAAGGGTATGATCTGGGCAGTGACCGAGGTTGATGTAAGCCGCTATCTAGGTAAGCCTGAAAAAATCAATGTTACTTTGCCAAGCCGATTAATTCGGAAGATTGATGATAATGTAGGTAAGGATAAAAGATTTAAAACCCGATCTGCATTTTTGGCCGCCGGTGCTGAAAAGCTACTACATGCTTAAAATAGAGAAGCCACTCGATTGAGTGGCTTTTTTATTTCTCACCTGTTAAATTTTATCCATTAAAAAATGATGGGTAATTTCATGAAAAAGATTATTTTATTGGGTTTGGTTTTGAATTTAATCATCACTTCTTAGGGAAAAGCTAATGGAACAAAAAATTTTAGGGGAACTTTTTGGAATTAATGTACATTCGCCTATCACTAGAGATGAAGTGCGTGAGGTCTTAAAAAGACAATTAGAATTTAAAGTGGCATTACAATCTGAAAAAGGTTTAACAGAAGATCAAGCTTTCCTGGAGGTAGCTGATATTTTTGAAGGATTTTATAAAAAAATCTCAGTAGAGGATAAAAGGATCTTTGAAAAAATTCATTCTGAAGAAGTTAACGCAGCACCAAGAGAATGGTTTAATGTAGAAGGTAAGAGCTCTATCCATAATGCAGAATTCTTAAAAGCAGGTAATGCTGGTGAATTATTTGGAGTAAATGTCACTTACCCTTTTACCAGAGAAAATATTAGAACATTAGTGTTTCAAAGAACCGAACTTATGAAATCTTTAGCTAATTCAAAGGGTATAAGTTTATATCAAGCATCTAATGACTTGAGTGACATACAAAATGAGTTTATTGAAAGATTTAATTATGATGATCAAGAAAAATTTTTAAACATTATGACTGATGAAATGTTAGCTCATGCTAATGCAACAAATGACGAGGCAGAAAAACTAAATCAGCAAGCGTTTAAACAAGAAATCTCAAATATTAATCTTACCCATACTATGGGGGGAGTAATTGTATTTTGCTGTTTGATGTTTTTATTCTTTGTCGTATTTAAATAAAAAATATTTCATGAGAAAAAATTGCCCTAGGGTGCTTTTTTCTAGCTAATGCATCAGCTTGGTAATTTTATTTAAGTTTGAACAACCCACTCTTTGAGTGGGTTTTTTATTGTCTGGAGAAAAGTAAGATGACTCAAGAATCACGTCTAGTCATTGTCATTGATTCAAAAAATGCTGAAAGAAATGCGCGTAATCTTGGCAATGAGTTGGATAGCATTGAAAGAAATGGTGATTACGCTACTAAGTCAATGGATAAGCTTTCTGTAGCGACCAGACAGCTTGCAGGATATATGGCTGGGGTTGTTACCGTAGGGGCCGCAATTAATAAAATGGATCTCTACACGGGTATTAATAATAAACTTAAATTAGTAACAAACAGCCAAGAAGAATTGAATCGTGCAATGACAGATACCTTTGATATTGCACAGCGTTCGGCTTCTTCATGGAGTGCGGTAAATGATGTTTACTCGAAATATATGTCTAATGCCAAGACTTTAAATCTTACACAAGCACAAACGGCCAAACTTACAGAAATTACTTCAAAAGCTGTTGCAATCAGTGGCTCTAATGCTGAATCGGCAGCAGCAGCTCTATTTCAGTATGGGCAAGCATTAGATGGCGGTGTGCTTAGAGCAGAGGAGTTCAACAGCCTTGTCGATGGTGCTGGTGGACTTTTAAATGCTATGGCAAAAGGTTTGGGAGTTACCCGTGGTGAGCTTCGTCAAATGATGCTTGATGGAAAATTAACTGGTCAAGTTATTACTAAGGCATTGTTGGAGGCTGGTGATAGCGTTGAAGAGCTTTTTAATAAAACTGACAAGACTGTTGGACAGTCATTAGAAATGCTAAGTAATGGTATTACGAAATTTGTTGGTGAGGCAGGGAAAGGTTCGGGTGCTGCCCAAACTTTATCTGGATCTATTCAGACTTTAGCAAACAATTTAGATTTATTAGTAAATGGGGCTATAGTTGCTGGGATTGGTTTAATTACCAAAGCAGTATTAACAAAAACAGTGGCCATTCAAGCAAGTGTTGTTGCTTCAGCCCAACAAAGAGCGGCGAATTTAGCTGAAGCACAGTCACAGGTACAGTTGCTTGGTGTTGAAGCAATGCGAGCAAGACAATCAGCTGCATTGGCTCTCACTGAAATAGGATTAGCTAGGGCAGAATATAATGCAGCAACAACTGCAAATGCACGTGCTATTGCTGTACAACGTCGAACTGCTGCCGAGATTGCTCATAGTCTTGCTTTAAAAGAGGCAACTGCGGCAACGATGGCCTATACAGTAGCTCAAGGGAATTTAAATCGAGTAGCGACATTAGGTAGTCGTGCTTTAGGTTTAGTAGGTGGACCAATCGGAGCCATTACCCTTGGGATTACAGCTTTAGCTGCTGGCTATATGTATTTTCAGGATAAAGCAGCGCAAGCTAATAAAAAATTAGAAGAACAAGCTTCTGTAGCCAAAAAAGCTAAAGAAGAACTTTTAGCCTTGCGTGGACTTGAAAAAGATTCGGCAATTAATGACATGGCCACTTCATTTGAGCGGCAAAATAAGGCATTAGCAGAATCAAGTAGCAAGATTAATATTCAGTTAAATGCCATAGCTCAACTTTATAAGGGGAATAAAGAGATCGTCCAGGTTGTTAATGATGCGAGGGATGGCACCATTAGCATGAATGAGGCAGTTAAACGTTTTAATGATTTACGTATTAGTAAAGAAATCTACAATTCCCTTAAAGAAAATACTAAAGAATTTGAAAAAAATGCTAAAGAAGCTAAGACCACGAAAGATTCACTTAAACTTTTTGGAATTGAGGTTGAGTTATCAGGCAAAAAAGCACAAACGGCAGTTGCAGGGATTGACGAAAATTCGAAAGCTTTAATTGGTAATGAAAGTGCCGCCCAAAAAGCTACAAAAGCCCAAAAAGGATATTTTGACAGTCTAAGAAATGATGTGTTGAATTCTAATGAAGAATTGGCATACCTGAATCTTGGTTATAGTGAAGAGGTTGTTAAAAAGATCAAGGAGTTAGAAAAGGCAAAACAAGCTGTAGCTCCTGCTGGAACAACAGTGATTGTTACAAATGAAGAAATTGCTCAAATCATTACAGCACAAAAAGCATTGGATGCACTTAAGGAAAAGAAAGATGCGATAACAGAAGCTGAAAAGAAACATACTAGTGAACTTGAAAAACAGCAAAAAATTATGGCTGTGAATGCAAAAGTACAAGCATTATCAAAGAAATATAATATTTCTGATAAGGCTGCAGCTGCTGGTATTCCACAAGGCCTGATTGAAGGCATGATTATGCAGGAAAGCAGAGGAGATACTTATCGTAAAGGCAAATTATTAACATCACCAGTCGGTGCTCAAGGTTTGGCACAATTTATGCCAGCTACAGCTAAACAGTATGGTGTTGATGTTAGAAGTGAAGAATCTAGTGTTAATGGAATGATTAAGTACGTTTCAGATCTTCTTAAACAGTTTGGAGGAGATGTTGAAAAGGCCATTATGGCGTACAACGCTGGACCAGGTAATGTAAAAAGCGGAAAAGCATATGGGTTTAAGGAAACAAGAAATTACCTTGCGAATGTAAAGTCGTATGCAGCAGGTGCAAACGGATATTCAGCTGGCGATATTTCTTCTAAAGACTTCGATAAGATGCTTGATGATTCAGCCAAAATGGCAGAAGAGCAGGCAAAATTGCGCTTGCAGTTGGAAAATGATGTTGCTAATGAAGTAACTAAAATTAGAAATGAACTCTCGAAAAAATTAGAAGATGTAGATAAAGCTAATTTCAACCCAGCACGTAAAGAAGAAATTAAAGCAGAGTTAAAAGCACGTGCTGATAATGATATTGCTATTGCCCAACAGGCTTTAAAAACCAAGTTGGATGACTATAAACAATTTAATTTAACAGAAGAGGATCTAATAAAGGAAAGCTTTGCAAGGCGTCAATTTGAAGCTGAGCATGACTTTCAATTAACCCAAGATCAACGTAAAGAAGCAGTTAATTTACTTGGTCAACAACTTCAGCAAGAACTAGGCTTACTCAAACTAGCCCAAGAACAGAGATTATTTCAGGCTAAACAATTTCTATATTCAGAGATTGATGCAATGAGGGAAAGATATCGACTTGAGCGTGAGGAAATTTTAAAGAATAGTAAGCTTAGTGATGAAGAGCGTCAAAAAAGAATAATGTTATCAAAATCACAAGAGCAGTTAGAGGTCCTGGATAAAGCTGCTACGGCAAGTCGAAATTGGGATCGTACATATGCAGACATGACAGGGAATAACCAACAATATCACTTGGACCAAACTCGCGCCGACCAAACAGCACAGTCATTAAATATGGCAAATGCTCAGGAAGCTGTTTTGAATATGCAGGCTGAGGATCCAAATGCAAATTTACAGGAAATTGCAGCACAACGGGAACAAATATGGGCTGAACATACCGAGCGAATGAAGCTCATCGAGTCAACTTATCAGAATGACTCTATTAGCCTGCAATTAGGTTATGGAGCTAACGTAACTGGTGCATTAGCTGGAATGTTTAAGAATATGCTGGGTGAGTCATCAAGTGCTTACCGCATTCTTTATGAAAGTCAGCGTGCATTTGCCTTAGCACAAGCGGGAATGAATATGTGGAAAGCCGCATCCGATGCTTATGCGAATGAACCAGGTACTTGGTATCAGAAAGCAGCCGCTGCCGCTATAGCCACCTTGAAGTCAGGAACATTTGTTTCTCTGATCCAAGCTGCAACACCACAAGGTTTTGCAGATGGCGGATATACAGGAAATGGACTTAAACATACACCAGCAGGAATAGTGCATAAGGGCGAAGTTGTATGGTCGCAAGATGACATTAAAAGATGGGGTGGGGTAAGCGTTGTCGAATCTATGCGGACGAGCTCACCTAGTGGTTATGCCAACGGCGGGTACGTATCTAATAATCAATCTGATGCGATTGCTACGAGAAGGGAGACTAGACAGTTTGATGCGATTAACTCCAATAATACTAATACCAAACCTTCTGGTGATATTAGTATCAGTCAAACCATTACTTTTACAAATGATGGTTCTGCCCAAGTTGATACGCAAGGGCAGAAGGAAATTGCTCAAAGTCTTAACAGTATGATGAACAGCTGGGCTAGACGAGAGAGTATGCAAGGTGGGGTATTGTATAAAATTGTCAGAGGTTCACGGTAGATGAGACCAGTTTAACCTGATAACTTATTTATACTTATTATGCTTTTTATTTAGAGGAAAAGATGAGTCAAGAAAATAGTAAAGATAAACTTGCTTGGATTGATAAGCTTATTCAACTTGGTTTTGATGGTGATGAGGTGATTAACTCATTAGTTGGAAACCTAGTGTCTTATTTGGCACAAAAAGAAATTATTGATCTTGATGATTACTTGAAATTTACTGAAGAATCAAAAAACACTTACATTCAAAATCTTAAAAATGAAGGTCATAGTGATGATTCGGATATCGTTCGCCATGTGAATCGACAATTCAGCATGCATGTTAATGATTTCAAGGGATCAGAATGATGTTTCCACTTTTCCGTTAATTGTGGTATAGTTTTATTAATCTGGTCATACTTTAGATATGGCTATTAAAAGCTCGCTTAACGCGGGCTTTTTTTGTGAGAAAAATTTATGAGTGATCTTATATTCACTTTTGAATGTGACCTAGATGGTAATAACCAAACGCAACGCTTTAATACGTTATCAACTAAATTTGGTGATGGATATGAGCAAACAACTTCAGTTGGTATAAACAATAAATCTGGTGAATGGACTTATCAACGCACAGCAGAAAAGGCTGAAATTATGCAAATTAAAGCATTTTTTGATGCCCACAAGGGTGCCAACTCTTTTTTGTGGGACTCGCCGTTAGATGGTCAAGTGCGTGTAAAAGCTGGTGATTATCAACCTACTTGTTTAGGTGGAAATACCTGGCGAATTTCAACTACATTCAAGCAGGTTTTCCAACCCTAATATTTTACTCAACGGCTCCTAATTGGAGCTATTTTTTTGCTTATAGGAGCATAACCATGGCTGTTAAAACTTTAGATCTTGCTGAAGCATATATTGTCGGTGAATTACGCACTCAATTATTAGATGCACGTAGTTTCGGGAATAATTTGCCTGCTGGCAGAATTGAAACTTTAGCGATTAATTATGATCGACCTTCTGATTCAGTGAATATTGCTGTTACACCAGGTGGTGGTTTAAACGGAAGTATGACTTTACTTGATGCTGACATCACAAAGTGGGCAATTCAAACGATCTTAAACACAGCTTATCTCTATCAGGTAGATGTAAACACTTTAAGCCTTAAATATGACTTGGCTGCTAAAAAAATTACTATTGAATATACTCCAGTTGTTTCAGGTCAAGCTTAAGGAGGTCTCATGACTTTACAAAGTGACTTCCAGAAACTTGAACCAGGTGGATTAATTCACCTGTATGAATTAGATGCCAGCTCGTATGGAGTTGGCATTCTTCGATTTCATGGCCATCAGCAAATGGAAAGTATTTTTTGGCAGGGTCAGGAGTTTGAAGCTATTAGTCTGGATGTCTCTGGTTTAGAAATGAGATCAGATGGTAAGGCTTCGGCTCCCACATTAACAATCGCCAATAACCTGAACGGAATACAAGGTGCAATTTCAGCTTACTGTCTCCAATGTAAAGATTTCGTTGGAGCTAAACTCAAAGTTATTACTACACTCACCAAGTATCTTGATGCCAAGAACTTTCCTGAAGGCAATCCAACAGCCTCAAATGAATCAAAAGAGCAGATTTGGTATATCGAGCAGAAAACATCTGAAAATGCTCAACAAGTAACTTTTGAGCTTTCAAATCCAATCGATTTGGAAGGGTTGAAAATTCCTGTTCGTCAAATCACTTCACTTTGTCATTGGTGCATGGTTGGTAAGTATCGGGGCGAAGAGTGTGGCTATACGGGCGCGGCTATGTTCACAGAAAAAGGTGAGCCAACAGATGATCCATCTCAGGACAAATGTGGGGGAAGGTTAAGAGATTGTTTTTTACACCATGGTGAAAACAAGCCATTACCTTTCGGCGGGTTCCCAGCTTCAAGCTTATTGTGAGGTTTTTATGTGCGATTTTTCAGTTGGTGAAGTTGTTGAATTTTGGGTAGAGGGTCGAGCAGTTTCAGGAAACGGGACTCTAGTGCAAATTCTTGAACTAGATGTGGACTGGGCAGTAGTTACAACTGGATGTAGTCAGTGGCCGGAAAAATTATCTAACTTGAGAAAAACATCATGAAACTGTCAGCAAAAATCAAAAAAACAATCATGGCCCATGCGGATGAATGCTATCCACAAGAATGCTGTGGGGTAATTGTTGGAAAAGAATATATCCGCTGCCGCAATGTTTCCGCTCAGTCTGATCAGTTTGAAATACATCCTGAAGACTTAGCTTTTGCAGAAGACCAGGGCGAGATATTAGCGTATGTGCATTCCCACCCTGACGGAACTACAAGAGCCTCAGAACTAGACTTAATTCAAATTGAGTTACATCAAAAGCCTTGGGTAATTTGTTCCTATCCGGATCTAGATTTTCAAATATATAAACCATGTGGTTATCGCGCCCCTTTAGTGGGGCGTAATTATTTTCACGGTTGGCAGGATTGCTATGCTCTTATACGCGATTTTTATAGTCGTGAATTAGGAGTTGAGCTTATGGATTTCGAGCGTAAAGATGCTTGGTGGGAAGATAAAGATCATCCATCACTTTATTTTGAAAATTATGAAAAAGCAGGCTTCTATGAAGTAGATACACCACAATATGGCGATATGCTTGTTTGTCGTGTTGGGCGTACTGAACATCCCAATCATGCGGTTGTTTGGCTGGCTAATAATGGACAGCTTAAATCGGAGCAAACTGAGCAATGCATAGGTTCAAGCTTAATTCTTCATCATCCATATAATCGTAAATCTGTTCGTGAAATTTATGGACAACAATGGCAAGAGCGAACAGTAAAGATATTGAGGCATCGAGATGTTAAAAACCATTAAGCTGTATGGAGTATTGGGACAAAAGTTCGGTCGTGAATTTAAGCTCGATGTCGCAAATACTCGCGAAGCCATGCGTGCATTATCTGTTCAGATTGTTGGGTTTGAACATTTTATGTTGCATGCACATGAGCAAGGTCTACGCTTTGCCGTGTTTTTAAAATCAAAGAACTCAAGTAATAAGCGAGGCAAGAAACGCCCAGCGATTTATGACCACGAAACTAAGCGGCTCATTACCGGCGATAACATCGGTGAAGAACAGCTTGATATGAATACTGAAGCTGAGGTTATTCATATTGTTCCACGTGTAGTTGGTGCAGGCGGTAATGGAATATTACAGACTGTATTGGGTGCTGTGCTGGTCGTGGTTGGGGTTTTAGTGACTGTAGGTACATTGGGCGGTGGAGCACCATTAGGTGCTGCATTGATTGGTTCGGGGATTGGAATGATGCTTGGTGGTGTTGCTTCAATGCTTATGCCAAAAGTTGAAACAACGCAGGATCAAAACCAAGACGGCAATAGAGCAAATAAGGGCTTTGGCGGTGCAGTTACCACAGTTGCACAAGGTAATCCTGTTCCAATTCTTTATGGTCAACGGGAAATCGGCGGCTTCATTGTGAGCGCAGGCCAATATCCTGAAGATCAGATGTAGATTTTAATTATTTAATAGGCGCTTTAAGCGCCTTTTTTATTGCGTGAGATTTCTTATGAATGCAGTAGTGGGCGCAAAAAAGGGCAGTAATAAACAACGGCAGCCCGTAATTTCTCCAGATTCTGCACAATCGAAAACTTTTATTAAAATCCTTTACGGATTATCTGAGGGAGAAATTGAGGGGCTAGCTAATGGGCTTCAGTCAATTTATTTAGAAGAAACTCCTCTTCAGAACGCAGACGGAAGTCTTAACTTTGAAAATGTAAAAGTTGATTTTAGAAATGGTACTAATGATCAGGAATACATAGAGGGTTTTCCTGCAGTCGAAAGTGAAACTGCCATCGATGTGGAGTTAAAGTCTGAAACGCCATGGGTTCGAGCTTTTAGTAATCTTGATCTTGATGCTGTACGTTTGCGCTTAAAGTGGGGTCCTTTACGTACTCAGAATGCTACAAATGGGGATGTATCAGGTGTAACGATCGAATACGCAATTGATTTGCAAACTGATGGTGGTATTTGGGCTGAAGTTCTAAAAACTAAAATTTCAGATAAAACATCTGCAAATTATGAACGTGCTCATCGGATTGATTTGCCTCGTGCAGACTCTGGCTGGCTTGTTCGTGTTCGTAGACTTACACCCAATTCAACTTCTGAATATATCAGCGACAAGATGTATATTGCAGCTGTTACAGAAGTGATCGATGCGAAATTACGTTACCCAAACACAGCATTATTGGGCCT
This sequence comes from Acinetobacter sp. BEC1-S18-ESBL-01, assembly GCF_014169935.1. Classification (NCBI taxonomy): domain Bacteria; kingdom Pseudomonadati; phylum Pseudomonadota; class Gammaproteobacteria; order Moraxellales; family Moraxellaceae; genus Acinetobacter; species Acinetobacter sp. BEC1-S18-ESBL-01. The sequence goes on along the minus strand of NZ_AP022302.1, from coordinate 2,914,083 downwards.
TCAGTATGATGCTGAGACTTTTGGAAACGTAGCAAAAGTTGCTATGGATACAAAGGGTAGGCTTCTAAAAGTTCCTACTAATTACAATCCAGCAACACGGCAATATGTTGGAATGTGGGACGGTACTTTCAAAGAGGCATATTCTAATAACCCAGCTTGGATCTATTACGATATATGCACCGTAGACCGTTATGCTTTGGGTGACCGATTAACCCCGCTAATGGTTGATAAATGGTCCTTATATCGTTTAGCTCAATACTGTGATCAGATGGTACCAGATGGGTTGGGCGGTCAGGAACCACGCTTTACTTGTAATGTTTATCTTCAGAGCGCGGAAGGTGCCTTTGAGGTTTTAACTAAATTAGCAGGTGTATTTCGTGCGATAACGTTTTGGGATGGTAATAGCATTATTTGTGATGCAGATATTCCCCAAGATACGTATTTCACTTATACGCGTGCCAATGTCATTGATGGCAATTTTGAGTACGCGGGAACCCGTGCACGTGACCGTCATAATGTTGTAAAAATTGCGTGGGATAACCCGGCTAATCACTACAAAACCGAATATGAGTTTGTTCGCGATGAAAAGGCGATTGCTGAGGCCGGCCAAGTTCGTATTTTGGAAATTGATGCTTGGGGATGTACCTCACGAGGTCAAGCGCAGCGAGCAGGTTGGTGGGCATTAAAGTCTGAGCAGTTAGAAACCCGAACAGTTAGCTTTAAAGTTGGTTTAGACGGTTATATCCCGTTACCAGGGAAAGTAATTGAAATTGCGGATGAACTGTTTGCAGGACGTGCTAATGGCGGACGTGTATCTAAAATTTCTGCTGATCTCAAAAGCATAACCCTTGATCGAGATGACGTTACAGCTAAAGCTGGTGATCGTCTGGTTATCAATGGCGAAAATGGCAAAGCACAAACGCGAATTGTTCAGTCGATCTCTGGTCGGGTTATCACAGTAACACTTCCATTCGATGAGAATTCAATTGCTGTACAAAACGTATGGGTTCTTGATGCTCAAGATTTAGCGACAATGAAATTCCGTGTTATTTCAATCTCACAAGATGAAAAACACCAGTTCAGTATTACAGCACTCCAATATAACCCTCAAAAATTTGATGAAATTGATAACGGTGCATTCTTTGAAGAAGCACCTATATCAATAGTCAATCCTTCAATTCAAGAACCAGTCAAAGATGTTTTGATTACGACCGAAAGTCGTGTTGATCAAGGTATTAATGTCACCACAATGATTGTGTCATGGACACAAGCAAAAGGTGCTGTTAAGTATCTTGTTGAGTGGCGAAAAGATGATGGTTCGTGGATTCGTTTACCATTAACTGGTAATAATTCAGTCGAGGTACCTGGTGTTTATTCAGGTCAATATCAAGCTCGTGTTACCGCAATTTCTGCTTTTGAAATCGCATCTTTACCGGTTACATCTTCCTTAACTGAAATTACTGGAAAGCAGGGATTACCGCCGAAAATAGCTTTTATACGTGCCACAGGTATTTTGTTTGGAATGAAGCTTGATTGGGGATTCCCTCCAACAGGTGCAAAAGATACAGCTTATACCGAAATTGAAGTTTCACCTGATGGCATCAACAATATTGCTCAATTAGGATTGTTTGCATATCCGACTACCACTACCACAATCCAAGGTTTACAACCTAATCTTAGACAGTTTTATCGCGGTCGATTAATTGACCGGATTGGCAATGTTGGTCCTTGGTCTGAATGGGTCAATGGTACGACCACAGCAGATCCGGAAGCGGTTCTTGATCTTATTTCTGGTCATATTAATGAGAGTGATCTTGCCCAAGAGCTTCAAGGTAAAATTGAAAATTCAGTCGATGTATCTGAAGCAGCCCAAGCTGCAGCAAATAATGCCCAAGCTGTTGCTAGTAGCGCCCAAACTGCAGCTAACAATGCCCAGGCTGTGGCCTCTGAAGCTAAGACGGCGGCCTCGAGTGCTCAATCGGCAGCAACCTCTGCTCAAACACAAGCTTCTTCAGCCCAAAAAATAGCAAATGATGCGAGTGTTATAGCGACCAATGCTAAAAATACAGCGAATAATGCATCAACAGCAGCATCTAAAGTAGCAAATGATTTAATCACTTCTACAAATCTGTTAAATCAAAAGATTGCAGATGAGAGTTCTACTCGTATCGCTGCAATTTCTAATTTGAATGATGGATTAACAACTGAAACTACTCAGCGCAAGTCTGAAGATGCGGCCCTGTTAAGCAACATTGAAACTTATAAATCAAGCACCAATGGCACTTTATCAAGTTTGCAGACTCAGATTACGACAAATGCTACAAATACAAGTGCCAATGCTACGCAAATTAACGCGCTAGATTCACGTTTAACTACGAATGAATCAAAGACGAATACAGCTATTTCATCTGCAGCCACAGCTCAAACAACTGCAAACACAGCAGTAAGCAAGGCTGATGCAGCTTCGATGTCAATCAATACGCTAAAAAGCACTTTAAGAGTACAAGCAGACGCGCTCAATATTGATCCTCATTTTGTATCTGGTTTGGAATATTACACAATTGCTGAAACACCGGCAGGTAACTCTGTTACGCACGGCGCTTACGGTGAGAATGGGTCACTTGGTATTCGTGTAATTAAGTCAAATACAGATACATCTGCTGGAACAAATACAAACGTCAATACAAACCGGACAGATGGTTTTTTCTTAAAAGCTAATAATACGTATCGGGCAATTGTTAGATGTAAGTTGATATCAGGCACGGGAAGTATTCTTGGTCGTTTTCACAGAAAATCTGATAATGCTGTTCTTGCGTCTGCGACACTATCTGTGGCATCAACATCGGCTTATGTCGATTTAATTTATACATATAAACCGCCATCAGATGTCCTTGTGTATTTCGGAACGTGGCTCATGGCAGCTGGTACGATTGATTATGATTCGATCAGTATCATTAATGCTACGGATGCAGTTGCTTCTGATGCCAACGCATCAGCTATTACAAATCTAACAACTCGCGTGACAAATGCCGAAGGCACTTTAACAAGTCAAGGCAACTCAATTACGCAATTGAATAATAATATTGTAAGTATCAACGGAACACTTGCAAGTAAAGCGGATGCAACTGCTTTAAGTTCTTTGGCTAACCGTGTGACTACTGCTGAGGGCAATATCTCATCGCAAAGCGGTGCTATTACAACCCTTCAAAATAATGTTTCTACAATTAATAATGCGCTTGCATCAAAAGCAGATTCAATCGCCTTATCCGCCCTAGATAGCCGAGTAACTACTACCGAGGGGACTATTACAAGTCAAGGCGCGTCTATCGCATCTTTACAGAATTCATTGAGCAGTGTGGGTGTAAACTTAGTTGCTTTGGCAGATCAGTTAAAAACTGTATCAATGGCCGCAACTACGGGTGAAAGCTATATCACATGGTCTTTAACTGATCCTGCACTTAAGCCAGACACTTATTACACTTTGTCTTTTTGGGCAGTGCGAACCGCAAATGTTAAGAGCGTTGAATCATTCTTAATTGCTAGTAATGGTGCACATCACAAATCAACTTATGTGACAGTTGGAACAACGAATCTTGTTCGATATTCAGTAACATTTAAAACTAATGCGGATGCAGTAGGCGTTACCTATTCCCTACGTTTTGATCTTAACGGTTCTAGTGATGGCAATAATGCGACATTAACAATTCAAAAGCCTCAATTAGAAGAAGGCCAAGTTGCAACTTACTGGAAACCATCTACTTATGATAAAGCAGATGCTAGTGCGTTAAGCACGCTTCAGAACACAGTTACACAACAAGGAAATACCCTAACATCAAACAGTAGTGCTATCACTTCGCTGCAAAACAGTGTTACTAACATTAATAACGCTTTAACGTCAAAAGCGGATGCAAGTGCGGTTAGTAGTATTGATTCAAAAGTGACAACTATTGACGGTAAAGTAACGTCAAATACTGCAAATATTACTTCGCTGAATAACTCGATCACGAATGGGAGTCTTAACTTAGTCTATAACACCCTTTACAACGACTTAAGTAATATCACAGCGAATGGTAATCATAGTATTGCAGTGGATAGCGCAACTTATGCCCGATCTAGAGTTTTAAAAGTAACAGCTAGTGGTGCTGGGCAAGATGGTGTGCATCAAATCTTAATGACCACATCAGTTGTTCCAGTGGCGAGTTCTAATGAACCACTTGTCTTATCGTTTTTTGCAAAAGCTGATGCTGCATTATCTGTAAAAATTCAATTATTCGGTGGTATCGGTTCCCAAAATATTGCACTAACAACTACATGGACAAAGTACACAATTACAACTTTAAGAAAGTCAGCATCACATGTTGATACTACTAATTTGTATATGTCATTGCTTGCCGCAGGCGTTGCATATTTTACAAATGTTCAATTAGAAAGAGGGACAATCGCAACCGCATATTCAGCAGCTTCTACTGAAACAGGTAATTTAATTGCTGCAAATGCTTCTGCACTTTCATCTTTAAGTTCCACAGTTACTCAGCAGGGAAATACGTTAACAAGTCAAGGTAACTCCCTTACTTCACTCAATAACAGTGTAGCAACAGCGCAAAAAACAGCTAATGATGCAGTATCCGCAGCAGATGCAGCACAGAAGACAGCGAATACAAAAGCCGATGCTTCGGCATTGGAGGCATTGTCTAACACTGTGACATCACAAGGTAATACTATATCTTCTCAAGGAAGTGCAATTACCTCTCTGAACAATAGTGTTAATACAATTAATAACGCTCTGGCATCAAAAGCAGATTCAAGTGCTATTACAGCTTTAGATAGTCGTGTAACAGCTACAGAAAATGGTCTAACTACAACCAACAGCAACATCACAAGTTTGCAGTCTGCTATTCAGTCACAAGGTGATGCGCTAAATTTAGACCCAAATTTTAGAGAGGGCTTGAAGTTCATTGCCGTAAGTGAGCTTGCAACAGGTAACTCAATTGTTGCTGGTAATTACGGTGAAGGTGGGGGTACTGGCTTACGAGTAACTAAATCAAATGATGCCGGTACCTCTGGTACCAACCCAACGGTAAGAACACCGACCTCGGGGATGTGGTTAAAAGCAGGGCGAACTTACCAAGCAACTGTAAGGGCACGTAAGGTATCTGGAACCGCAGGTTTATTGCTGCGCTGGATTAGAACAGGTGATAACGCCACATTAGCAGTAAAACAAGTAACAGCAACAGATACAACCAATTTTGTTGATTTCTCTTTAGATTATGCACCAACCTCAGATGTATTCGCATGGTTTGGTGTATGGATGTATCCAAACGCTGGGGTTGTTGATTATTCTTCTATTCGCTTGGTAGATAAAACGGCATCTTTAGAAAATGCTGCAACAGCATCAGCCGTTTCTTCACTAACCTCCCGTGTCGCAAGTGCAGAAGGTACGATTACAAGCCAAGGGAACAGCATTGTTTCTTTAAATAATAGTGTTTCAAATATTAATGGCGCTTTAGCTACGAAAGCAGATAACGCTGCATTATCAAGTTTGGATTCCAGAGTCACCGCGACGGAGAACTCTATTACAAGCCAAGGTAACCAGATCACCAGTTTGCAGGCAGGTTTAAGCGCCGCGGCAGTAATTGGTGCAAACTTATTAAGTAATACGGCTGCTCCGAACTCTGCGAATCAACCAAAAACAAGCGATGGTACAGCTTCTGCCCAAGGATTTTCGACAAATTTCAATATTGATTCTTACTTTACTGTTAACGATGCGAGTGTAGAACGCTACTACCGTATGACCTCACCAGTCAACGCTACCAGTGTTTTACGCGCAAGCACTACTTACACAATTAGTGCAGATGTGCGTGGTGCTGCATTGCCAGTGCGCTGGCGGATTATTGCCCAAGTTGGCGGCGCTTGGAGTGATATTGCTGTTAAATCAATGAGCGGTATCAGCAATAATCAATACACTCGACAAAGTTGCACATTCACAGTTCCAGCAAATGCGACAAGCCTCATTATGTCTTTTAAGTCTGATTCAACTACAGTTGGAAACGCATTGGCTATAAGACGCATGAAGTTGGAACAAGGGAATGTTGCAACACTGTGGGAGCAACCAATTGGCGAAATTGCAACTTCAAAAGCTTTATCTTCACTTGATACTCGAGTTACGAATGCTGAAGGGACCATTTCTAGCCAAAGCAATTCAATTACACAATTGAATAACAGTGTATCGAATATTAATGGTGTCCTTGCAAGTAAAGCCGATGCTTCTGCGCTCAGTTCATTGGATTCTAAAGTTTCTGTTATTGATGGCAAAGTTTCAACTCAAGCATCGAGTATTACTACTTTGCAAACTACTGTTGGTGGAAATACAGCTGCAATTCAACAGGTAACTGAAAGCGTTGATGGTGTTAAAGCTCAGCAATATTTAAAAATGGATGTGAATGGGCATTTAGCAGGTCATGGTTCAATGAATGATGGTACCACGTCAACATTCATTTTCAATTACGATACTATCCAGTTCGGCGCGCCAGTTGGAGTCGATGGTGTAACTCCTAAGCCGATAATGTCGCTATTAAATACGCCACTAACTCTACCGAATGGAACAGTAATTCCAAGAGGTTTATATGTAGATTCTGGTAGCTTTGGCTATATTAATGCAAATAGAATCTGGGCAGAAAATCTAAGCACCATTAGCGCTGATTTAGGTGATATTGAAGTTGATAATGCTCACATTAAAAACGGAGCAATAGACACTTTAAAAATCCAAGATGAAGCCGTTACTGTCCCTTCCGGGGTAATTAATCAAACAGAGCGTAAATTTTATTTCGCTGTTTCTAATTCAATGGCAGGTTCAGTTGGTTATACACAAGATTTAGTTACTCTTAATGTGCAAACGCAAGGAGGTAAACTAAGGATTGATGGATCGTTTGTGTTTGACTGTAAGGTCAGGATCACACAATATCCATCCTCCTACGACATTTTGAAATGTGTGACGCTAGCTTGTCGGGTATTAGTAAATGGTACTGTTGCGTACACTCAGGAAATATACCCAACATTTTATGATGGGAGCAGTACAATCCGGTTTATTGGAGTTACTGCGACACCCGTTTATATCCTACCTGCTTCCACTGGTACAAAAACAATAGTGCTTCAGTTGGCCTATATCACTAAATATTCCAATATTTATTATGGTTCATTTGAAGCTCAAGGTGGCTTTGCCGAAACTCCTACAATAGTCACCATGTCATCTTTATCAACATTGGAGCTTAAAAAGTGACGGTATTAGTTTCAAAGAATGGTGAAGTTATTGGACATATTTTTGGTAATGAAGAGATGATCAAGCTGAATACTCCTGAGGGATGTATCGCTTTAGATGATCCTCCTTGTCCAAATATGTTTTTTCAAGAAGGAAAGTGGATAAATATTCCCACTCAGCCCTCGCCATATCATATCTTCGATTATGAAACTAAGAAGTGGGTCGATAATCGAACTTTAGAAGATGCAAAAAGGCATAAATGGGAGCAAATCAAGCAGATTCGGGATCAGTATGAGTTTGGCGGATTTGAGTTTGAAAATAAGCTTTATGATTCAGACTCTAATTCTCAACTAAGAATCGCTACTGCAGCTTTGCTCGGTGTACCAGTTGAGTGGACTTTAAAAGACAATTCAGTTGTTAATCTTAGTCCTGATCAATTGATTGACTTAAAAACCGCGCTTGCAGTGCACATTAATAACATTCATGAGAGAGGGCGTATTGCACGACAGAAAATTGAAACTGCTTTGACATATGAAGAAATTGAAGCAGTAAATTTCTAATTTAAAAATTTCAATGAGAGCACCCAATCGGGTGTTTTTTTATTTCTGGAGTAATGGCTATGGAGCCACTTTCAACAAGCAGTATTACTGCATTTTTAAAGTTTTATGGTGCGGCAATTGCTGTCACCTTAGCAATTTCATTAGTTGCTGCCGTCGTTTTAATGACACGAATGCCAAGGTCTCCTCAAGAATGGGCCGTGGGTTTGATTTGCACCGTTGTTTCCAGTTTATGTGGCGGCTCATTCATTATTGTGAAGTGGGGGCTTCATGAATGGGTTACTGATATATGGGGGATGATTGCACTTGGTGGATTCTTCTTTGTTTGTGGTTTACCCGGTTGGGCTTTAGTCCGCTGGATCTTTAACTTCATTAACAAACAGGAAGGTAAGACCATTATTGAGGTACTTAAAGAAGTTAAGAAAGCCAAAAACGATATTTCAAACAGTTAATGCCGCCTTCGGGCGGTTTTTTATTACCTAAGGAAAAGTTAAATGAACATTGAACAATATCTTGACGAACTCATTAAGCGTGAAGGCGGGTATGTAAATAATCCCGCAGATCGGGGTGGTGCAACCAAATACGGTATTACTCAATCTGTAGCTCGTGAAAACGGCTATAGAGGCAATATGAAAGATTTACCTCTTGATGTGGCCAAAGTAATTTATCGGAAACAGTACTGGATAGAACCACGTTTTGATCAGGTGAATAATCTTAGCTCTGCTGTAGCTGAAGAACTTTTAGATACTGGTGTGAACTGTGGTATCAACTTTGCAAAACCACTTTTACAGCGTGCTTTGAACTTGCTTAACAACCAAGGTAAAGCTGGGTACGCCGATTTGAAGGTTGATGGTGTTTATGGTTCTAACACTTTAGGAGCTTTAAAAACCTATCTAGCCAAACGTGGGAAAGAAGGTGAGAAGGTTCTAGTGCGAGTGCTCAACATTATGCAAGGCCAGCGTTACATTGAAATCTGTGAGCGTAATCCAAAGCAGGAGCAGTTTTTCTATGGCTGGATCGCCAACCGAGTTGTTGTATGAAAGTCTTTCATTGCAGACGTTCAAATATTGCTTTCACAATTACATTGCTGTGCATTCTATTTTCAGGATGCTCAGCTCATACGATCAATAACAATATCAGTGTAGGAATTTGCGTAAAAGCCCTCTAAAGAGGGCTTTACCTTGTTTCATCTTTGAGTTCAGCCAATATTTGAATCAAAAACTGTTCAGTATAAAATTTTTGGCAATTTTCTAACGAATTTATTAGTCTGAGATACTGCTGCATATATATGGAGTTTATACAATTATCATCTTTTTCTTTAATCTCTAAAGGTAAAATTTTCTTCATCTCTAGAAAGAATGAATCTAATATTTCATTCATTTGCTTGAGAGGAATGGCTCTATTACTATTGAAATAAAGATCAAATTCATTAAGGATAGATTTTAGGGTATAAAAACTTCTATTAAATTCAATTGCTGCTCTTTGATTTTTCTCAAGATTTATACTGGTGATTTTTACTCTAGTATCTAGATCAGAATTAATATATTCACTTGCTTTTACCCAAAAATCATTAAATAGTTCTTTTGAAAACTTATGAAATTCAAACTTATTTTGAAGCTTAATTGGATCACGCCAATCTGTATATAGTTTGAGTGCGATTATTGCGGCACCAATTGTTGCTAATGCAGAAAAAATACTTATTGTGATTGTAAAGGATTCTTTAAGTGTTTCAGTTACATTATTGTGTGAATACAATAATAGGAAAAAAAAGAATACGATAGTACAAATTGCTACTATCGATCCAATAAAATTTATTATGAATTGTTTGTATTCTGATTTCATAAATTAATATTAAAAGATGTTAATTATTTATAATAACCAATTAAATGTTTAAAGGTTATCCCCATAAATAATATTATTGAGCAAATATTTGCTCAAAATCAATAATGATTAATGAAAAATGAGAAAATCTTTTCTCATTTTGTTATCAATGGAAGTTCATCCCACATAAATGGGTTTTTAGTGAGTTTATCTCTCGACATCGACCACGTTCGGCCAGGTATATAACAAGGACCAACGCCAATCTTTTTCTTTCCAAATTTTGTATGCACGTTATCAAGCGTCTTCATTAATTTTTCTTTCTTTTCTATCATTTCAAAGTCAGTAAGAAGTTCGTAAGTATGGCCAGATTTGGGCTCTAAACATGTCAGTACAACACCACACTTCTTATATTTAATCCCTTCCTTAAAAATATGACTCACCATAACTGTAGCGGCTTTAACTAGATCTAAAGCGCAATCAGTCAGTTCATGAAATGTATAGCTAACTGACTTATTATAAAACGGCACATTGGGATCAAAAGGATTTGACTGTACAAAAGCAATCATACATCCGCATAGTAACCCTTCATCGCGCAATCTCTTACAAGCATCTTGAGCATACATCGATATAGCTTCTTTTAGATCTGTTAGTTCAGTTACACGACCGCCAAAAGACCGGCTTGCAACTATTTGTTTTTTTGAGGGTGGGGTGTGCTCGATCTCAATGCATGAGATACCTTGCAGTTCGTAAATGGTTCTGGCCATGACGATAGAAAATTTCTTTTGCATCTCTCGAGGTTCAGCACAAGCCAGATCAAGCACCGTATTTATTCCCATGCTTTGCAACTTTTTTGAATGCTTACGGCCAACGCCCCAAACTTCTGAAACATCAATTTGAGCAAAGTAGTATTCTTTGTTGCACGGATCCATATTCACTAAATCGCAAACGCTGTTAAAGCCGGGATTTTTCTTTGCAATATGATTTGCAATCTTTGCTTCTGTTTTACTTCTGCCGATTCCGACACAGACAGGTAAGCCTAACCACTTCCATATTTGTTGGCGCATTTGCTGGCCAACTTTTTCTAAGTCAAAATTCTTTTCATAGGCTGTGAAATCAATAAAGCACTCATCAATCGAGTACGGTTCAACTTCTTCTGCAGTTACGTAAGACGCAAGGATGGAATGAAAGCGCCGTGACATTTCTGCATACATTGCATAGTTGCTTGAAAGAACGATTACGTTATGTTGCTGAACAATGTCTTTAATTTGAAAAAGCGGCACACCCATTTTTATATTTAAGGATTTTGCCTCGTTACTACGCGCCACGGCGCACCCATCGTTATTTGACAAAACAATAACCGGTCTATCATTCAAAGACGGATCAAAGACTCGCTCACATGAAACGTACATGTTATTTACATCGATGAGAAAAAATACTTTGTTCTCATGTTTCATGACTTAATGCCGTGTCATTTTAATGATATGAGTGACAACGCCCCAGATAATCAGTTCTTGGCCGTCCGCTAAATAAATATTTTTATATTCAGGATTTTCAGCTTTAAGCCATTGACCTTTTTCATCGATCATTAAACGTTTAACTGTGAATTCATTGTCAATTAGTGCAATAACGATATCGCCGTGCTTAGCATCAAGACTGCGATCGACAATCAACTCGTCGTCAATATCAATACCTGCGTTCAACATTGATAAAGAAGCCACTCTAACAATAAATGTTGCGGTCTCATTTTTAATTAAGTGTTCATTCATATCGAGTGAACGATCAATATAATCTTGAGCAGGAGAGGGAAAGCCAGCTGATACCTTTTCAATAGCTAATGGTATTGATAAATGCGTTGATGGAGTAACTAATTTTATTGAGGCGACATCAGTCAAAGCATTGCCAAGATTGAGATGTGGCTTTATTTCAATAATAAAAGGTTCGATAGTGCTCATAGTTACTCCTTGATTTTGTTACATAATCAAGATGATATGCTAGAGCTTGCTTTAAATTCAAATTTAAAAAGTTGTGGATAAATAATAACTAGTCGTAACTTGTCGCGTTATACGATGCATTTGGTCGGAAAATCAACGGTGCTAATTTGCACTTTTTTTTGGTTTTGGGAAGTAGTCAGCAGTAAATTCGCCGATCGGCATTTCAAAGAAAAATTGATCAGCATCTTCTTTTTTACAGTTCAACCAGTCTTCTCGATATTCTTCAGGGATAACAATAATTGATCGTTTCTCATCTTCAGGTTTGTGGAATTGGTTCATAAAAGGATGATTGTCTGCATTGATGGTTAGCATCGACATAGATCTAATTTGCTGGCCGTCAATTATTGTAGATTCATAAATGGCAGCCACAGTGAATGGCATGCCATCCTCTCGATAAATTCCCCATCTTTCCGCTTTGCCATTCACATATCTTGGTTCATAGATCTTTTCTACAGGTATTAAAGCAAACTGGCTTTTAGCCCATGCATGTCGAAAACTAGGCTTTTTATCAACCGTCTCTGTTCTAGCGTTGTAAGTATATTTTGAGAACTTTAAGTCATGGTTCCAAGGTGGAATCATGCCAAACTTAACTTGGCGCCATTCTATCTGGCCATCTTTAGAAAAAATAAGAGGGCAGTCGTAGCCAGGATAAACATCTTCTTTATAGTCGAATGTTGGCTCGAATAGATCTAGCAGGTGCACCCGGTCTTTTGAAATTGGTTCATAATTAGCGCACATGATTATTTCCTTATTATTTAGTTTTAGAATGACAATTTTAGAGAAAAGGTTTTATATAATTATGTATCGAGTTTTCAATAGAAAATTACACTGAATATTTTTTGAATAAGATATTAATATAATTTGCCTTTTGGGAAGAAATGTTAAAATGAATTTATTGGAAGTTATAGCTAAAAATTGTGGATTGGCAGTGGTGGACTCCGTAACTTTAGGGCTAGGTTCAGCTGTAAAGAATTCCTTTTATGAAATTAAAGATCATGTAAGTCAATGTAATGATGCACTGTATCTAATGCAAATTAAAACATTTATTGAGACAATCGATTTAGATGAAGGGGAAGTGAAAGATTTTTTTAGCAAAAATCCAGATAACAATCGACTAGGAATTGAATTATTTAAAATTTTAGAAAGTACATACATAGAAAAGCAAGCAAATTTGTTAGCCATTAACTTTCAAAACTATTTACAGGGTAAGTATGATAAAAGCCAATTTAATAAGTATATAAATTTAATAAAAAAAATTGATGCACATATTTTTGAAGTAATTAATAATGACTTGCAGTATCCTGAAAGGCTCCGCGGACAATCCATACCTTGTGAAGGATTGCCAAAAGATGCCACTGATTACAACAAATATTGGGAATTTGAAAATCTTTTAGTTAGTGACTTCAAAGATTTAGAAGTTGTAGGATTAATTGAGGAAGAAATAGAGGAAACTTCGGTTACATACAGCTCAGTTGTAAGCCCTAAAATTAAGAGAAAGAGAACGCGTTTCTATCATAATTTTTATATTGACCTTTATAGTAAGCTAAAATAAAAGTGGGAAGAGCCTAGAATTTTTCAAAATGAGTTCAACTCCTATAGTCGGACTTGAACAAAAAAGAAACTGTTGTTAATCATACTTAATCAAAATTAAATGTTATACATGAGTTATACCAGCATGTTATATGCCGAAAAAGCAATTATAAAATCAATTATTTAGGATTTTTGTTCAACTCCCGCCATCTCCACCAAGATTCGTGAAAAGCCCTGAAACGTAAGTTTCGGGGTTTTTTATTGTTTTGAAATGGGGATATTTGTTTAAATTAAAAGTATTTTAGATTATGTCTTTGAATAAATACTAATAAAGCGATTTTATAAATATTTTTGAAAGTTAAATTATTTGTTGAATAAGTTGTTTAGTAAAGAGTATAGATAAATATAAGATTATTTATTTGAGTAAAAAGCTCTAAATTATAATAAATATTTTTTTTAAAATGACATGTAACTTGTTAAGATATTTTAAATATTTTTATTAAGCATAAACTCATGGATCTAAAATCAATACATGCTATTTTTACAGATAGAATTTTAAGAATACCTTCATATCAAAGAGGCTACTCTTGGACTAATGATGCTGAAATTAAGGAACGTAAAGATCTAGTAAGAATTAAAGGTCAATTGATGGATCTTTGGAATGATATTCAAAATATCCCTAATGATAAATGGCATTATACTGGATTACTAACTTTAGCTGAACATACAAGTCCTGATTATAAAGAGTTTTTACCTAGAAAAGCACAATATTCAATAGTTGATGGTCAACAGCGAATTACTTCGATTTTGATTCTAATTACTGTGTTGGTTAAATACTCAAAACAATTTGATTATGAATTTGGAGACCGTGAGGGAGATACTGAATTTCATTATCTTTACATTTCTAAAGGCACTAGAAAAGCGTATATCTTTGGTTATGATCAAGATAATCCAAGTGATAAATATTTTAGAAAACATATACTTGGGCTTGATGAGATTGAGGGGGATAGTAAGGAGAGTATTTATACTGAAAACCTGATTAAAGCACGTAAGTTTTTTGAAAAAGCTGTTGGATTTTATCTAGAGGATGCTAGCAATAAGGTAGAAGCATTGCAATTTCTATTTGATAAGGTAACAACAGGATTAAGGCTTAATGAATATATTTTACCTAATGAATTGGATGAATATGTAGTTTTTGAAACTATGAATAATAGGGGGAAACCTTTATCTCAACTTGAGAAATTAAAGAATAGGCTCATGTATCTTATTGATAAAATGAGCTTAAGTCTTGATGACAAAAATGAACTTATAAAATCAGTAAATACTGCATGGATTACTATTTATCAATCATTAGGAGCTGAAAAGAGTGCCCCTTTAGATGATGACGATTTTATTAAAGCACACTGGATCATGTATTTTGGGCAATATGATCGGTCAGAGTCTAATGTTTATGCCCAACACTTGTTTAATCATTATTTTACGATTGAACGTGTATATGGAAATGAATTAACAGCTTTAGATATTCTAAAATATGTTAAATCTCTGCAAAAAAGCTCAATTTATTGGAATCAAATACATTATCCTAAATATTTTGAAGATGCTGATGATAATGTACGTATTAAAATTTTAGGACTACATCGTGTCGGATTTAGGGCTGCGTTTAAACCTTTAGTATTAGCAGTCTTACACAATAAAGATAAATTTAATTTATTTGATATTTGCACACGATTAGAAAAATTTGCTTTTAAAGTTTTTCATGCTGCTGATCGGCAGTCAAATACAGGTGATAGTAAGCTTTACCGATTGTCTGCATCAGTTTATAGAGGAGAAATTGATTCTCAAGCAATTTGTGATTCAGTTGAAACCTACACAAAAGAATATTATAGCTTTACTAAATTTAAAAACTTAATTGAATATCTGATTGAAGAGAAGAAAGGTTTTTATAAGTGGAGCGGTTTGAAATATATATTTTTCGAGTATGATCAATTTTTAAGGGCAAAAAATAAAGTATCTGCTGTAAATTCACAGTTAATTTGGCAAGATTTTAAAAATAGAGATTCGATAGAGCATATTTATCCACAAAGTGCTTCTCAGAGTTTAGAAAACTTTTGTAATGGTGACAATTCATCAGAACGCAAAAGTGCATATGATGAGTTACAACTTAATTGGCATGAGTTTAGTATTTTCACTGAAGGCGAAAGAAAGAGATTATGTAATAGTTTGGGTAATCTTTTAGCGATTACTCACTCAGATAATTCAAGTATGCAAAATGATCCTTTCAGGTTCAAAGCAGATCAATCAGAGAAAGGTAGCCAATATCGTAATCGTGGATATAAATACGACTCTTTAAGTGCTCAAATAGTTGCAAATGAATCAATTTGGAGTCCTGATCATGTTAAAAATCGTGGTTTAGAAATTTTAGATTTCATCTTGTTAAAATTAGATGAAGATCAAAACAAGCTCTCAATAGATGAAAAGGTTGCATTGCTTGGACTAGATTTCCTAATTAACGAGCCAAAGTCACTTGTTAATTCCACTTATGAGGTTGAGGATAATGTCTGAATTCTAAATAATTTAGATTGTCTAATACTTGTTATTGCTGTTTTTGATTTAGGAAAGAGACCTTCACTTTAGTTGAAGGAATTATCAAATTGATTCAAGTTAAAGATGTTCAACTTGGATCAATTTGGTTTTTTTCTTTTGAAATCGTGATATCAAAAGATGATTATCTGCCCTGATACTAAGTTAGAGTAATACCTCAAATTCCTAGGCAAAAATGATTAAACCATGTCATATCAATATGAAATTAACTTTATTAAAAAATCCCTTACTTCATTTCTTTTAGTCAGCATGTCAATGTTTAGTGCTAATAGCTTTGGCTACACTCCCAAAGATTTACAAGGTATATGGGCAATGCATCC
Organism: Acinetobacter sp. BEC1-S18-ESBL-01; assembly: GCF_014169935.1. Classification (NCBI taxonomy): domain Bacteria; kingdom Pseudomonadati; phylum Pseudomonadota; class Gammaproteobacteria; order Moraxellales; family Moraxellaceae; genus Acinetobacter; species Acinetobacter sp. BEC1-S18-ESBL-01. Next base: position 2,898,008 of record NZ_AP022302.1, on the reverse strand, counting down.
GCTTAATAATGGAATTGCCAACTTAGTTAAGTTTTCAGGAAATACAGCTACTTTACATCCTGTGCAATGTGATTTTGAAACGGGTCTTTATACGGTAGATAGTATTGAAAAATCGAACTTTAAAATTAATAAGCAAAATCAAATTGAGTTGTATAATGAACAGGGGGAGTTTGAGCAAGCATTAAGAATTATAAGTATCACCGATAATCAACTAGTTTTAGAAGAAGCTGCTAGTGACACCATAATGCTGAAATTTCACTACAACAAAATTAACAAGCTAACCCCAAATTGTATTAAATATAAAAAATAATATTTTCAAAAGCTTAGCTTTAATATAGCTGAAATTAAATATCATTTCAGCTATATAACCAACTTGAATTTAATGGGTAAAGAAGTATTTAAATTTTCATTTTATTAAGCTTGAATGAGACAGAAAGAAGAAGCAATTAATAGATAACAAACCCAGCAGAAGTAGAATTTTATTTATTCTTTATAAAGTCTTACTTGCGTAAAGTTTTATAATCTCGTTATAGTCTAGCTTCTAATATAGAGGGGTTAAACTGTGAAAAAAATAATAGGAATATTTTTATTTTCCTTGATATTAGTTGGTTGTGGTAAATCAGCAGAAGATATTGCTAAAGAAAAGCAAGCTCAAGAACAGGCACTTAAAATTAAACAAGAACAAGAAAGAAAATTAAAAGAACAAGCTGAACTTAAAAAAGTTGAGGATGCTGTTCGCTATTATCTTAAAGATGGTGATTCTGCAAAATTTAGAAATGTTATTAAAAATTGTGGTGAGGTAAATGCCAAAAACTCATGGGGTGCTTATGCAGGTTTCTCTAGATTTATAGTTAAATCAGATAAACAAGTAATCTTTGATGGTTCTGATAATTACTATTTTGATAGTTTGGTAAAGCTATATTGCCATAAAGATTATTTGGCTAAGTTTCCAGTAGAAACAAGTGATGAGATAGCAATTGATGCATCTACAACAGAACAAATATCAGCAGTGGCTGCTGGTGATGCGGCAGCGGGAGAAACTTTAGAAAATGAAACTCGATCAGTTAGTAGACATCAAAAAGAAGAAGTAGCTGTGGAGGAATTAGCTACTGAAGATACAACGTTAGATACTGGTAGTTCTGAAAATTATTAAGGCATTTAAATTTTAAAATCCGTGTATACGGGTTTTAAAATTTGGCACCTAAGGTATTATCTTAATATTCTAAAATTACAAAATAGACGAAACTTTTGAAGTGATTAATATATTTTAATTGCATAATAATCAACTTATAGAAATGAAAAAATAGTTGAGTATTTATAGGAGTTTTTTTAACTAGCTCAATGTTCATAAAAGTTGATCAAAGCTCTAGTGCGACATTTAATGTCGTAGAGATACTTGTTGATTGTTTAGAATTATTTATAATTTGTAGAGATATATAAGTAATTGTTAGGTTATCATAGATAACAATTACTTAGTTCCATTCCTGAATATACGTAATTGAATTTTCATCTGGTTATTACTTTTAATAAAAAATAAGACTGAGAGACTTAGCGTGGCACTTGAATCGACAAATTTTAGTTTTTTAGCTGAATATGACCCATTATTCGTAGAATTGGGTGAGGCTGCTGAAAGAGTTTTTTATAGTGATCCTAATACCACTTTAATTAAGCTGCGCCAATTAGGTGAAGCTATCGCTCAACATATGGCGGTAACACTTGGTATTGAGTTTAATGAGCAAACCACACAAGCTGATTTAATATATAAATTAAGTAATGAATTAAAACTAGATAAAGTTGTACGTGATTTATTTCATACTTTAAGAATTGAAGGAAATAAGGCTACTCATCAGTTTAAAACCAAACATAAAGAAGCTATTAGCGGCTTAATTGTAGCCCGTAATTTAGCAATTTGGTTCCATCGTTCTTTTGGCAAAGCTGGGCCAGACTTTAAGCCTGAGCCTTTTGTGCCTCCTGTTGACCCTAGTCAACAATTGCGAGATTTACAGGCTGAAATATCGGAATTACGAAATGATCTGCAAAAAGCCAATGTTCAGCTAGATTCTAGCCAGCAGTTAAATGATTTAATTGCTAAGGAAAAATCAGAGTATGAAGCATTAGCTTTAGCAATGGATGAAGCTGCTCAAAAATTTGCCGCTCAAGCTAAAGCACATGAAGATGCGCTTGCAAAGCAACAACGAGAATATGAAGAGAAAGTTAAGGAGTTACAGCAACAACTTTCAAATCAAAATGAAAAAGAAGTTTCTGTTAAACGTCAACAAATTGGTCGTAATGCACGCGCTGCGAGTCAATCTATTGTATTAGACGAAAAGCTAACTCGTATTTTAATTGATCAGCAATTACAAGAGGCGGGTTGGGAAGCAGATACACAAGAACTGGATTATCGTAAAGGTGCTCGTCCTGAAAAAGGGCGGAATATGGCAATTGCTGAATGGCCGATGAAAGGAAATTTTAAAGGTCAACGTGCTGATTATGTGCTCTTTGTAGGATTAACACCAATTGCTGTAGTTGAGGCAAAAAAAGAAAATCTGAATGTGGCTGGCGCTATTACTCAAGCGGAACGGTACAGTCGTGGAATAACCATAGAAGCTCCATTACAAGGTGCGTGGCTGCTTGAGGGACTATCACAACCTTGGTCTGATGGTGTTGATAGTTTCTATCGTATTCCATTTGCATATTCTTGTAATGGTCGCGAGTATTTCAAACAATCGGCAGAACAGTCTGGAACTTGGTTTAGAGATGTACGCAGTGTGAGTAACACTAGTCGTCCATTACAATCCTTCCATAGTCCAGAAGGTTTATTAGATATCCTTAAACGAAGTAAAGAAGAGGCGCAGCAAAAATTAAAAGATGAACCATTTGGATATCTAAAAGTTCGTGATTATCAACAAAAAGCAATTATTGCAGTTGAAAATGCTTTATCTCAAGGTGTTCGTTCAGCGCTGTTAGCAATGGCAACAGGGACTGGTAAAACAAGAACAATTATTGGTTTAATGTACCGCTTTTTAAAAACAGAAAGATTTAAACGTATCTTATTTTTAGTAGATCGTACTGCTTTAGGTCAACAAGCTCTTGATGCGTTCAACGAAGCTCCATTAGAGCAAAACTATACATTATCCAAAATTTATAATGTAGCTGAGCTTGGAGATATGACTGCTGAAGCAGAGACACGTGTGCAAGTGGCAACTGTACAGGCAATGGTCAATCGCATATTTAAGAGTGATAACCCACCTCCAGTTGACCAATTCGATTGTATTATTGTGGATGAAGCCCATCGAGGGTATGCCCTAGATCAGGAAATGACTGAAGGCGAAATAGCAACTCGTGATGTGCGGCAGTATCTATCTAGTTACCGAAGAGTATTGGACTATTTTGACGCAGTCAAAGTGGGTTTAACAGCAACTCCTGCAAAGCATACGAGTGACATATTTGGTAAACCCGTCTATACCTATTCTTACCGAGAAGCAGTCGCAGATGATTGGCTTATAGATCATGAGCCACCGATTCGCTATGAAACTTTACTTTCTCAAAATGGGATTAAATTTTCCAAAGGAGAAAAGGTTAATGCGATCAATACGCAGACAGGGTCAATCGAAAGTGCTGAACTAGATGATGAGCTTAATTTCGAAGTTGATGCTTTTAACCGTCAAGTAATTACTAAAGACTTTAATAGAGTGATCTGTGAACAATTAGCTCAAGAAATTGATCCATTTGGTGATGAGAAGACTATGATCTTCTGTGCGACCGATGCTCATGCTGATATGGTAGTGCGTCTGTTGGGAGATGCTTTTAAAGAGATTTACAATGGTGGATATAATCAAGCCGCGGTCGCCAAGATTACAGGTAAAAGTGACAAGGTTGATCAACTAATTCGTCAATACAAAAATGAGAGATACCCGAGTATTGCGGTTACTGTTGACTTACTTACTACAGGGATTGATGTTCCTAAGATTTGTAATCTTGTATTCATGCGCCGAGTGAAGTCTCGTATTTTATATGAACAAATGATTGGCCGTGCGACCCGTCGTTGTGATGAGATTGGCAAAACTGTTTTTCGTATCTATGACCCTGTGGATATTTATGCTGCTTTGCAAGATGTAAATACCATGAAGCCGTTAGTAAAAGACCCAAATGTAACTCTAGAACAACTCGTTGAAGAGTTAACAGATCCTGAAATGTTAGACAGAGCCTTAAACTGCCCAGGTGAGCAATTAGGGGAAACACATGCGCATGTTGTCCTTAGTCAGCTAAGCCAAAAACTAATGAGAGTTTTGCGTAAAGCTGAGAAAAAAGCAGAAAATAAGCCGTTATTAAAACAAAAGTTAAATGAATTGCAGGAACAGTGGGGTGTTGAGCCTAAGACACTTCATAAGCATTTACATGATCTAGGCCCTAAAAAGGCTGCTGAATTTATGATACAGCATTCAGGCTTAGTCAATCAGTTAGCTAAAGTTGATGAACTTCTTGGTTCTGACAGAAAGCCTATTATTTCAGAGCATCAGGATGAGTTGGTCAATCGAGAACAGACTTATGGTGCAAATCAAAAACCTGAAGATTATCTAGATCAATTTAATCATTTTATTAAAGAACAGTTGAACCAGTCTGTTGCTTTAGGGGTAGTAGTAAATAGACCTAAAGATTTAACTCGAGAACAGTTGAAAGAAGTTAAGTTGTTGTTGGACGGCAATGGATATAATGAGGCCAATTTGCGGAGCGCAGTTCTCCAGCAAACCAATCAAGATATTGCTGCGAGTATTGTTGGCCACATACGCCGTGCGGCTTTAGGCGAGGCATTAATTCCATTTGAACAACGTGTGATGCAAGGTATGCAGCGAATCTATAGTATGCATTCTTGGACATTAGCCCAACGTAAATGGCTAGAGCGTTTAGCAAAACAACTTGTACATGAAGTCATTATTGACCGCGAGTTTGTTAATAATCGCTTTAGTGATGAGGGCGGGGCTAAGCAGATGGATAAAGTGTTAGGCAATCAGCTCGATACTGTTTTAGACCAATTGAGCGAAGCCATATGGCTTTCGCAAAGTGCGTAATTTTTTAATTTGGATTGACCATGACAAATAATGATATTGTTCAAAAACTTTGGAATCTGTGTGATGTATTGCGCGATGACGGCATTAATTACTCAGATTATGTGACTGAACTGGTTTTATTATTATTTATTAAAATGGTTCATGAGAATACTGAAGCTGGCACTTTAAAGAGTCATCCTTTACCTGAAGGATGCCGTTGGGAAGATTTAAAAGGTAAATCTGGACTAAATCTACTTAATGATTACAAGCGCATTTTATTGAGCCTATCAACTGGTAAAGACCATGATGGAAAGCAGATTCATGAAGACCCTCTAATTTCTGCTATCTATGCAGATGCGCAGACACGTTTGCGAGAGCCACGCCATTTAGAACAAATGATTAAGACACTAGATCAGATTGATTGGTTTAGTGCCACGAAAGATGGTCTAGGTGATTTATACGAAGGTTTATTAGAAAAGAATGCGTCTGAAACAAAATCTGGTGCAGGCCAATACTTTACACCACGTCCCTTAATTAACAGCATGGTACGTTGTTTAAAGCCACAAGCTGGAGAAACAATTCAAGACCCTGCTGCGGGTACTGCTGGATTTTTAATTGCCGCTGATCAATATATTAAAGAACAAACTGATGATCTTTATGATTTAACGAGTGATCAACAAAAATTTCAAAAGAATAAGGCTTTCGTTGGTGTTGAGCTTGTTCCTAGTACACGTCGCTTAGCACTCATGAACTGTTTATTGCATGGTATGGAAGGCGATGATGAAGGTGTGATTCACCTAGGGAACTCTTTAGGACAAATCGGGGCAAATTTGCCGAAAGTCGATGTTATTTTAGCAAACCCTCCATTCGGTACATCAAAAGGTGGTGAGGCAAGTATTACTCGTGATGATTTAACTTATCCAACGAGTAATAAACAATTAGCATTCTTACAACATATTTATCGTGGTTTGAAACCAGGTGGACGTGCAGCAGTTGTATTGCCTGATAATGTTTTATTTGAGTCTGGTGCTGGTACAGAAATTCGCCGTGATTTAATGAACAAGTGCAATCTGCATACGATTTTGCGTTTACCAACAGGGATTTTTTATGCACAAGGTGTGAAAACGAATGTCTTGTTTTTTACGAAAGGTAGTGTTGAAGACAAATACCAAGAAGAAAATTGTACTAAACAAGTCTGGGTCTATGATTTACGTACAAACATGCCAAGTTTTGGTAAACGTACACCATTTACAGAGCAACATTTAAAGCCATTTGAAGTGGTATATGGTGATGATCCTAAAGGTACTAGCCCACGACAAGAAGGTGAATACAGTTTTGATGCTTTATCAGTAGAGTTAGCAAATGACGATGCAAATCAAAATGTAGATAAAGAGTTGGCCCATAGCCGTTGGCGTTGCTTTAGCCGCAAGTGGATTGCTGAGAACAAGGGTGATTCATTAGATATTAGCTGGCTGAAAGATAAAGACAGCATTGATGCTGCGAATTTGCCGGAGCCTAAAGTTTTGGCGAGTGAAGCAAAAGAGGAGCTTGTGGCTGCATTGGTTGAGTTGGATTCGTTGTTAGCTGCTTTAGGAGCTAATTGATGAGTCAGTTTGAGCTTCCAGAGGGATGGTTTAACGCTACTATTCAAGATGTAGCCGAAGTTAAAGGTGGTAAAAGACTTCCAAAAGGGAAAGCTCTTACAGATCAAAAGACTGCTCACGCTTATATACGTGTGACTGATATGAACAATGGAAGTATTGATCAGAGCGATATACGTTATATTGATGAAGAAACATATAAAGAAATCAGTAACTATTTCATTTCTAAGGATGACTTGTATATCAGTATTGCAGGCACAATCGGCTTGGTTGGTGATATTCCAAATGAGTTGGATGGTGCCAACTTAACTGAAAATGCAGCAAAAATATGTAGTTTAATGGGAGTGGAAAAGCATTATCTAAAGTATGTCTTGAATAGCTTAATTGCTAAAGAGCAATTTGAGGATAAGGTTACTTCAAGTGGTCAGCCTAAATTGGCACTATTTAGGATTAGAGATTGTAAATTTCCACTCCCACCATTAGCTGAACAACAAGTCATTGCAGATAAGCTTGATACCTTACTGGCTCAAGTAGAAAGTATTAAAGCTCGTTTAGAGCGTATTCCTGAGATTCTTAAACAATTCCGTCAGTCTGTACTTGCCGCTGCGGTGAGTGGGAAGTTGACGGAGGAGTGGCGTGTTGCTAAAGGCATTACAATTGAAACTTGGAAATATGAAGCTGCAAAAAATGTATGTGAAAAGGTTCAAAGTGGATCAACGCCTAGAGAAAACCCCTTTGATCAAAATGGAACAGTTCCTTTCTTAAAGGTGTATAACATCGTAGATCAAAAGATTGATTTCGATTATAAACCTCAATTTATAACATCTGAAACGCATAGTAAGGGATCATCTGCTAGATCTGTAGCATTTCCGAATGATGTCCTGATGAATATTGTAGGACCACCTCTTGGGAAGGTTGCTATTCTGACAAATCAATTTCCTGAATGGAATTTGAATCAAGCTATTACCTTATTTCGTGTAAAAAAAGAGCTATTAGACCATAAATATTTGTATTATGTATTATGCGAAGGTGCTCTTGTACGCGAAGTTATGCCAGAAACTAAAGGTAGTGTTGGGCAGGTAAATATTTCTTTGTCCCAATGTAGAGAAGCTATTTTACCGGTACCTTCAATTGAAGAGCAGAGAGAAGTGGTACTGTGTATTGATAAACTATTTAATAATGCTGATGTGATTGATACATATGTTCATTCAGCCTTAAACAGAGTAAATAATCTTACTCAATCTATCCTGGCTAAAGCATTTCGTGGTGAGCTTACTGCTGGGTGGCGTGAGGCTAATACCGATTTAATCAGTGGTGAAAATAGTGCTGAAGCATTATTAAAGCGAATCAAAGCAGAACGTGAATCAGCTAAACCGACTACAAAGCGTGGTAGAGCTGAAACATAATATATTTATCTTCTTTAGAGCTTATTGAGCAAAATGAAGGTATGAAAAAACAGTATTTTGTTTATTGAAATACTAAGAAGAATATCTTTGTTTTAGTCAGTTTTAGCTCTGGAAATTTATAGGGGTGAAAGCAGTGGGACAAGGTAAAAGTGTTAAGTTATTCTTGGTGGATGGAACACCTAATGGGATTTTAACAGCCGAAATTATTAACTGGACTGGACATGTGCTTTCTGCCCCTCGTAGTAAATTGGCCGAGTTGATTCAGCGTGATGAATGTACAAAAACAGGTGTATATTTCCTCATTAGCCATGATCCGGAAAATCCATTATATCCAAGAGTGTATATTGGAGAGTCAGATGATGTTGCTAATCGTTTAAAACAACATAACCGAACAGAAGAGAGTGGAGGAAAAGATTTCTGGGAAAAGGTTTGTCTAATTACAAGTAAAGACCAGAATTTAACTAAATCTCACATCAAATATCTTGAAAGTCGTCTGATGGATATTGCTAAGCAAAATGGACAATGTCAGCTCGAAAATGGTACAGCACATAATTATAGTCGCTTACCTGAATCAGATATTGCTGATATGGAGTTTTTTTAGAGCAAATACAAATTGTTTTGCCTGTATTAGGCTACGATTTCCTAAAAGATTTAAAAAGACCTAGCTATCAACAATACTTATCAAAAACGCATAGTTTTGTAGAACCTGAGATTGATAAAACAGCAAACTTTTATTTATCTAGCCGTGAAGTAGAAGCTAAAGCACAAGAAATAGATGGAGAGTTTTTTGTTCTAAAAGGTTCCCAAGTAAAAAGAGTATCCTCTTCTACATTTAATTATACAAAATTGCGTAACTATTTAATTGAAAATGAAATTATTGACTCTAAAGATTTTACTTTTAACCAAGATTATTTGTTTAGTAGCCCGTCTGCAGCATCAGGTGTAATACAAGGTCGTTCATCAAATGGGAGAAAAGAGTGGAAAGAAATAAATACCCATTTAACTTATGCAGAGTGGCAGCAAAAGCAAGTAGATAGTGCATAAGTTTAGATAGTAGAAAAGAAAAATTTAATTGATTTTTTTTAATCATGAGTCCTTTTTAACAAACAGAACTTTACTTTTGTATTGATCTGAAGGGATACAGGTATTCAAAAGGAGACAATTAGCTATACAGTATGCCGAGACATACTTTGAAATTTGGGGAAATTTCAAAAGATGATTACTCCGCTGGGGAGCGGTTTATGAAAAAGGTAATTATCTCTTTCTAAATAATTTATAAAATTTGGTTAGATCAAATGAACGACTTGATAACGAGATATTTAAATAATCTGGGGCAGTGGTATGAAGTTGCGCTGACAGTGACTAAAGCGATAGTTGCAATAGGGGTGTTGTGCTTAGTTGCTTATCTTTTAACAATTAGCTATATCCCTTCGGAAATTAGCTTTGGTGATACACTTATTTTTTTACTAATTTTTGCCGCGTTCTCCATTGCTTACACTGTATTAGGATTTATGCTTTTTTTCTTTGGCACATCCTTAGCTCCAGTGACATATCTTGTCTTAAGTTGGGTTGATAAGTATTTACCACCACATATTAGAATTGGGAAAAAACTTCCTTTTCCAAAAATTAATATTATTACGTTAATTGGCTCTCTTTATCTTTTATACGTTATTCACGGCATATTTTTATTACATTGGAAAATTAATCTGTACATAGGTATTACCGTGTTTTTTATTGCCTTTGCATATTATCCTTTTTATATGAATAGGCAGAAGATTAAAGAATTTAATATAAAATTTGAAAATCTAGCAGATATTGTTGATGATCCTGATGCAAGTGACCATCTTAAAACATTCGCAAGAAAAAAATTAAAGAGATTAGAAAAGCATATTAGAGATAGCTTAGAAATAGCTTTTTTTATTAGCCTGACTCCACTTGTTCCCCTTATCCTTATTGGTGATGTTGGTAAAGCATTCCTAAATTACACTATGCAAAATACTGGGGTACGAATAGAAAAGGCAACCCTGTATATTAAAGAACCTTATGCAAATTTAATTGAATTGCCAAAAACGACTACTAAAGAACTGAGTCAGTATAAAACCTTTATTTTTAAAGATGTTAAAGTGTTATTTCAAGGTATTGGTAAAAGTACTTTAGTTTCTTATAAGGTAAAGGATATGGAAAAGCAGTTAGTGATTCCTAATGAATATATTACTGTAGAGCGAAGCAAGAAAATTGAAGAGTAATTAAATTATAAAAAATAAGAAATAGTTAGAATTATGAAAGCAAGGATGTAAACAATTGCAATTGTTGTTCTAGCCATAGCGTTTGCATCACTACTTTTTTCCGTAAGTGGGGGAAAAAGTGGGAATGCTGCATTTTTTAAAATAAAAAATATTAAGGCGTACCCTACAGTAAGGGAAAATATATATTCAAATCCCAACTTTCCCTTAAAGTAAGCAATTAAAGCCATTATTGACATGAATAGGGCTAAGCTAATTAAAAGATATCTCTTAGAGGGAGAATCTTTTATAAAGAAATCTTCAATTGACATAGGAATGGCTCGCTTAGAAATACTAAATTTTAGATGAACAATTTTTTTTAAATCAACTGATTAATTTTTTTGAGCATTCTTTCTATGTAAAAAGAATAGACTAAATTTTTTGATTAACATAGATACTTCAAGACAAATGGTAGGAACTAATCTTTAGAAAAGGAAGTAATGAAATCATTTCCCCCCAAGGCCCCCATGCCACAACAGAACTTTAATTTTTTGCGCTGATTTAAAGTCATCCACCATTGCGACACAGAGATAAGGGAGCTAAGCCAAATGCTTAGCCCATGTCTTCTTTATCGCACCGCCGCATCACACTAAAAAAAGTAGGGGCAAAGTCCTGTGGGAGAGCAGGACTTTGCAAACTGACATGTTCTAGACGTTGCATGAGCTTAGGCGAATACACTTGTTCAAGCCGTTGGTAAATACAGTCGCAACTGGCTTGGGTATGCCCACCCGACAGGCAAATTTTTTCAAAATCCTGCTGAGTGTGGAGGTCACAACCCGAAACGCTGTAATCACCGATCACAAGGCCTAAAACCAAAATAGTTTTATAAAATTTCATATTATTCTCGTAATGATTGGGGATATATCAATGAGAAAAAATAAACCGCTATATTTTAAGTTTTAAAATCATTTTTAAAGGCAATAGTTAACCCGCATATAAAAGCAATAAAATAAAATGACTTAAATTTTAAAATAAAAATAATTTATAAATTTGAAAATTTAGATAACAGAAAACCCAAATTTTAAACAAATAAAAAGTTTATAAGGGAGAGGGGATTAATCTAAAAAAGGTCATGGTCAACTCCTGAAAATTTATGGAGCCCTACCACCAAAAATCACCGTCAATTGATTATGGTGGTAGAACGAAAGGGGGTTAGCAGACTGGGATCCAAGGAACCAGCACGCGCGAGCGCGTCCCCCTCCCGTCCTACCGCAAAGAAAAGGGACGCAAGGGTCTAACGACTTATAGTGGAACTATAACCCGCCATGGATCTACGGTCTGCTAAAACCGACTGGCAATGTAGGCCAGCGGGACCATAATAATCATAAGTTTTTAACAGGTCAATTCAATTTAAATAAAATATTATAAAAATTTTAAATATAAATTTATATTTTAATTAGACTCAAAAGTTAATATCTCTAAAGCTATAAATTAATAAAAATAATAAAGCTAAACTAAACGTTTAGCCTGTGCTTAAAATGTGTAACGGTAATTAATAAATACTCGGTGCTGGTCCCAATCTTTACGGGTCATACCATTTATTTTCTCACCTAGGTTTGCATTTTCAAACTTTGACTCATAATGCAAAAATGAATAACGCACATCTAAGTTTTTAACCCACGGCAAGACATAACTTACCGTAAAGTCAAAGTAACGCTCTTTACCCTCAATATCACTGCTGATGTTACTTTGGTGCGCGCCAAAGCCATAAATATACTTCGCTTCGGTTTTTAAACCTTTCACATAGTCTTTCCAGTTATATTTCAGGCGAAGGGCAACGGCGGTTTCATCGTTGTTGGTAAAGTCTGGGCCAATGGTCGCAGAGGTCGGAAACGGATTGGTGCCGTGATCTTGCGTTAAAACCGAGTTGCGGGCGGAGTGCACGGCAAAGTTATCTTCAATCCAAAAACCATCAAACTTTGAAACGGCAATGCCACCTTCGAGATTATTCTTGGCTACATTCACATCTATAAAATAACCATTACCACGGTTATTAATGTCTTGACCTTTGACACAGTCCAGCTCGGTTTCGGCACCGCATTTAAACAGCTTGCCATCATCACGCGAGAAAAAAGCACCTGTGTTAAATGTCCACACCAAGCCATGTAAGGGCAATTTATATTGAGCAATCGCCCCATACTTTTTTAAATAATCTTTGCTATTTAAATATTCGGCATTTACGCTCCAGTTTTTGTATTGATACTTGGCACCAAGTAAACCGACATAATCAATGCGCTCGTCATTTTCAGTCACCAGTTTTTCAAATGAGTCCATGCTGCGCGGTTTCCAGCGGTCATAGTAAGCGATGTAAGTCTGTAGCTGATCATTCAATTGAAACTGACCACTTGCCCCTGAAAAAGTATCGGGCACTGCGCGGTTATTGGTGCTTTTAAGTAATAGCGAGTCTTGCAACTGACGGCCTAATTTAATTTCGCCTTTGTCGCCCAGTTTTGCTTTGAGGTAGAGCTGTCCTAAAGTTGCAAAATTTTGATCGAGCTTGCCGTTATTTTCAACCTCTAAAAGCTGAGCGCTCGGCTTGCCAGAGTCAAATAACTTGGTGACAGCATAGAGTGAACCATCTACTCCAAGCCAGTCCCACATGTAAGGTGACTGATAATTTAACTCAAGTCCTAACGCACTTTGTTCATATTCACTTGACGAAGGCGAAGGGTTGGCAAGCGTAGGGTGGGCAGTGCCTTCATCGTTCCAGTAACGGGTGTTGAGTTTTAATTCTAACTTGCCAAATTCTTGAGGAAGCTCTGCACAAGCATTGCTCACACTGCTTAAACCAATACAGCCCCATAGTAAATATTTATTCATTTTAAATTCCTTTTTTAAGCATGAATAAGCCCTTTGCCTAACGCTGGGTTAGGCAAGCTTTTTATGAAATGGATGAATTAAGGAGAGAGTTTTTCGAGCACTTGGCCTTTGGTTTCAATGGCAAACAAGAAGGTCACAAGGCCACCAATGAGCGCCACAACAGCAAGCACACTAAACACATATTGAATGCCATAACCACCAACCACGAGGCCGACTATAACTGGCCCAATTGCAGAGCCGGCACGTAACCAAGCGGTACTAAAACCAATGCCCATCGCACGTAGGCGAGTTGGGTAAAGTTCGGCAGCGTAAAGGTATAAAGAGAATGAAATAGTTTGCAAAATGGCATAGCTCAGCGTTGCTAAAATCACAACTTCCATCGCCGATTTTGCACCTAAAACCGAGAGGCTCATGAGTGGAATAATTGCCAAGAAAAACGCTGCACTGTACCAAGGGCGGCGGCCGACTTTATCAATCATTAACGCACAGATAATAGAGGCAATGACACCCACACCCGAAGTAATCCAGCCATAACCTAAACTGGTTTGCAGCGACAGACCAAAGTGTTGTTTGTAGAGAGATGGCAGCCAAGTCACCATGGCATTGTTCACCATATACACGCAAAACCACATGCCCCACAGAGTAAAAGTACGTTTACGGTAAATGCCACGGAACAGTTCGCGCCAGTCGGTTTTTGCCATGCCTTGCGGGTTAATTTCTTTAACCACTGGTTCAGACAAAGTTTTACCGCTTTTAATAGCACCGTCTTCAAAGCTTTTGACGACTTGATCTGCTTCTTTAAAACGGCCTTTTGAAGCAAGCCAGCGTGGTGACTCAGGCAAGAAAAACCGTAAAGGAATGACCAGTAATGATGGAACGAGCCCCACAATAAACATGACTTTCCAGCCGTAAATTGGCATCAGGAAAAATGCTGCCATGCCTGCAAACATAAGACCAAGTGGGAATAAAACTTCATAGAGCAAGAAAAACTTACCGCGCTTTTCTGCACCAATAAACTCGTTAATGTAGGCACTCGCAACAGGCACTTCGCCACCTGTGCCAACACCTTGTAAGAAACGGAAAATTAACAGCGACATTCCGCTCCACGCAAACAGACAGGAAATGTCCATTGCCACAAACAGTAAAATGGTAAAAGACAGCACTTTTAAACGACCGACTTTTTCGGCAAGTGAACCAAAAAAAATCGCACCGACTAGTTGCCCGACATAGCCCGCGGCAATGATCGCACCGACGTAGGCGGGCGTCAGGTGCCATTCGGTAATCAGTTGGGGTAAAGCAAAGGCAATTGCAAGAACAGTATAAGCGTCAAAAAAGGTCGCTATACCAATGGTTATACGCATAAATTGCAATCGACCGGTGACGGGTAGTCGTTCAAGTCTTGCAATAATTTCCGCATTTTTTTGATGATGACTAATTTGTTCTACATCCGCTAGATTTGTCATCTTCTATCTCCTTATTACTACATTCCTCGTAGTTTTTTTGTTCTATTTCGCACTGCCTGTTCACCACAGTTTGCATGCTTTTTATTATTGTTTTTAAGAGACATGCCCGATGTTTGGCCTCAGGCAGCGTACAGGAAAAAAAGGCTAGCGTACATGCTAGCCCGAATAGAATTTAAGCAACGGCTTGGGTTAAATCGACCTTGCCAATTCCGGCTTGACGCATCGCATCATGAATTTCTTGCTCAGCACCATCTGCCAGTGGAAGCAGAGGCGAACGTACAGTGGCATGGTCCAAAATTCCGCGAGCAACTAATGCATGTTTAAGCGCGACGGTGCCTTCCATGTGTGAACCGCGGTGATAAACATTGCGAGTCACTGGTAATAATTGGTCGTGAATCGCACGAGCTTTAGCGTAATCTTTAGCTTTACCTGCTTTAATCATTTCAATTAAAAGTTCAGGAGCAATATTGCCGTAGCCAACCAAAGCGCCGTCTACATCAAACATGGTGTGAAGCAAATATTCATCGTGGCATGTCAACACCTGTAAGTCTGGACGTTCACGGCGAATAATCGGGATTTCGACATCCCAGCGACGCATATTACGCACACCATTTTTCATGGCAAATACACCTGGCTGTGCAGAAATATCAAGTAGAGTGTCTAGGTCGTAAGTGGCCTTCGTTGCATCTGGATATTGGAATAAAATAGATGGCAAACCACTTTCTTCATAAATCGCTTTATAGCGGTCTTGCGGTGCGCCTTTTTGATAGCCAAAACGCAACCAACCATGTGAAGGGTAAATTAAACCTGCCGAAGCACCCGCGCTGACTGCACGTTTTGCTTCTTCTGCTGCAACCGAAGTACCTTCGAGTGTAATCCCTGCGATTACCGGAATTTTGTCATCTACCGATTTAACAAAGCTTTCGATGACCTGCATTTGTTCTTTTTGCGACAAGAATGTTCCTTCACCTGCATGCCCAAGAACAACCAAGCCTTTCACACCATCAATACTGCCTAACCATGAACCTAAACGTTGAATTGCATCATGGTCTACTTGTCCGTCACGGGTAAAAGGAGTCACAGGTGCTGGGGTTAATCCACGTAAATCTAAACTCATAATCGTACTTCCTATACAGTGTAATTAAATATTCTCTGGTTCTTAATCTGACTTAAATCGTGTTGTAGAGAACATGATTGGAGTATAGAAATAGGTGAGCTATGTAGGAATTACCAATTCTTGAATTTCAGTTATACTGAAAATGTATGGCTCAAAAATGCCAATTTACGATTTAGGAAGAATCGATGAATTATGAATTATGGAAAATATTTTTAGACGCAGTAGAACTCGGCAGCTTAAGCAAAGTCGCGATGCTGCATAACACCAACCAACCGCAAATCAGTCGGCAAATGAACGAACTTGAGGCGCAATGTGGCGGTCGTTTGTTTAACCGAACTGGACGCGGCGTTGAGTTGACCGATTTTGGCCAGCATTTACTTCCTAAAATTCGTTCATGGCTAAACGTGACCGATCAACTGAATAATGAAATTTTGCACTCGACCGATACTCCGATTGGTACGGTTCGTATTGCCAGTTTGCCGTCTACAGCACATCCATTGTTATCGACTCTGTATAAAGTGCTTCAAGAGAAATATCCCTTAATTAAACTGTCGGTGCGTGAAGGGCAAGGGGTACATTTAGAAAAATGGCTCGAAGATGGCAGCGTCGATTTAGCCATACTCTATCGGTTTAACCCAACGCCTAAACAGGGTGATGTTTACCTTACCCAAGCCGATACCTATTTGGTCGGCTGTGAAGGAGATGTGCTCACTCAGGCCAATGAAGTCGACTTTAAAGAAGTAAGTGAGTTACCACTGGTCACGTTTTGCAGGCCAAGTAACTGGCGCAATTTTTTAGACCACATGGCTTATGAAAATGGGGTAGACCTGAATATTGTGTTTGAAGCTGACTCGATTAGTTTACAAACGCATTTGGTTTCCGAATCTCGCATGTATACCATGCTGGGGCCGCAAGCGTTAAAGAAGGCCAGCCAATACACCTCAATTCAAGCCGCAAAAATTATTAACCCTGCGCTCAAGCGCTATATTTCTTTGTCTATTTCTAAGCACGGCTATTTAACGCCTGCGTGTAAGGCAGTGATGGAAGAAATTAGGAATTTGGCTGATTTGCTTTAAAAAACTTGTAACTTTATGACTGGCACTGTTGCATCGTTCGAAGCATGGTTTTTACAAAATCACGCGGCACTTCTGGGCTTTGTAGACTTAACTTTCCAAGCTTATGCATGAGTTTTGGGGAATATTGGCGCTCTAAACGGTGATAAATACACAGACAGGTCGCGCGGCTATGTCCAGCGGCTACGCATTTTAAGTAAAAGTCACGGTGTGCATTACTTTTATAGCCAGCAGAGGCAATTGATACAAATAATAATCCACCCAAAAAAACTGAAAAATTATAAAGAGACATATTCCTTCTCGTCGTTGTTGTTTTCTTTATCAATCACTCAGCACAACAGCCGTTTGTGCAAAATATTGGCGAAACTTGCGGCTTCATCATAGTTAGAACGGTTTTAGAGGTCAAATTGATTTGGTGATAAAATGACTAACTAATTTTTTGAGATAAGTTTCAGAATTTAATAAATATTTTTAAATAAAAATTTAAGATTATTTTATTTTTAATTAAAATCGATAAATATTATGAAATTACATTTATTCAATTAAGCAAAAGTTTATTTTAAGATAACTTTTTAATACAAAAATATTATTATATTTAATTGTTTGATTTTAATTAAATTTATTGGATTTTAATATGTTTCTTTGTTTGAGCTTATTGTATCTGTTTGTTAATATAATTAAGTCAATTCGTGGTTAAAATAACAATGTTGAATAATATTTTTGATTTCTTAGACAAGATTGGTTTTGCTTCACAAAAACGGGCTCTACATATTTATTTTACTAATCCTGAAATAAATAATCAGGTTTTTTTACAACGTATTGATGGCTTTCATTCTATAAATGAAGGGCTTTCTGCTGAGCTTATTTGCTTATCAATAAACCCTTATATTTCTTTAAAACAATTTATTGGATGCCAAGTTGCCGTAGAACAAGTAACAGATTCAGGTAAATTATTTAGAACGACAGGAATTATCACAGGGGCGAGTCAAGGGCAAAGTGATGGCGCACTTTGTTTATATAAACTGACTATGCAAGATGCGACAAGTTTATGGCACAAACGACGTAATAGTCGGGTGTTTATGAATAAAAGTGCAGTAGAAATTATTGAGATTATTTTTAAAGAATGGCAAAACAAAAGTTCTTTATTTGCCGCAAGTTTACAACTAGATAGCAGTGGCTTAACTAGGAATTATGATATTCGACCTTTTTCTATGCAGTCGAATGAAAGTGATTACGCGTATTTAACCCGTCTCATGCGGGAAGAGGGTATTAACTGGTTAATTGATGAATCAGAGACTATGGTCTTGAGTAATAGCCAGACGATTGAGCCTCAAAAACTACGCCTTATTGATCATAATAATGAATATAAAGTCTTAGAGCGTCGAGCTATTCGCTATCATAGAAGCGATGCAACTGAACAAAATGACAGTATTACCAGTTTTATTGCACAAAGACAGCTGCAGCCCACGGCAATCCATCTTCAACGTTGGCAAGCAGATAACTTAAGTCAAGAAGATGCAAGTGGTAGTGTTTTAAGCGCACATCAGCATAGTTCACAACGTGATAATGAAAGTTTAAGTCTTGAACAGGCATGGACAATTGCACCTGCTTGGATTACGGACTTAAACGGAGAAGATCAGGCAACCACTTCAAGCAATAGTCAGATTGAAAAACTAAATAAACAATTAAATCAATATCAAGCTTTGCAGGCAAAGTATTTTATTGCTCGAAGCAGCGTACGAGATGCTCAAGTTGGCTATTGGTTTCAGTTAAATGAACACCCTGAACTTGAAAGAAATCATGAAAGTTCTGATAAAGAGTTTTTGATTTTAAGTAAGCGGTTTTATAACCAGAACAATTTACCAAAAGATATACGTGATCAAGTTGTACAACTATTAAGTTTGAGCCATTGGCAAGTCAGCCATGATCGAGCGCAAGAACGTCAAGCCAATGAACTCATGGTTGTACGCCGCTATATCGATATTGTTCCAGAGTTTGACCCATTACATCGTCCCTCTGCCCATGTGCAACGGGCCAAAGTAGTGGGTTTAGATGGAGAAGAAATTCATGTAGATGAATGGGGATGTATCAAGGTTCGTTTTTTATTCACCCGTACCGATGACCATCAACATGATGGAGGTGCAGGAAGCAATGACAATGATACTGACTCGGCTTGGGTAGATGTATTAACGCCATGGGCAGGGGAAGGATACGGTGCACGCTTTTTGCCACGAGTGGGTGAAATCGTTGTAATTGACTTTTTTGATGGAAATATTGATCGTCCATTTGTTACAGGGCGAGTCCATGAAGGGCAACGGTCACCTACCAAATTTGATATTAAAGGCCAGCTACCGGATACCAAAAAGTTAAGTGGTATTCGTACTAAAGAAGTAAGTGGGTCTGGTTTTAACCAACTTCGGTTTGATGATACGACTGGGCAAATTAGTACTCAGCTTCATAGTAGTCATGGGGCAAGTCAATTAAATTTAGGTAACTTAAGTCACCCTAAAGAGCAGGCTGAAAGTGATGGAAGAGGTCAGGGATTTGAATTAAGGTCTGATTTATCTGGTGCGATTCGTAGTAAAGGACTATATGTTTCAACTTTCATTCAACCGGGTGCTCAAAAAACACAACTCGAAGCAAAGGAAGCTATTGAAAATCTTTCCGAGGGCTTGGAGCGTATGAAAGCTTTATCTGAATATGCAGGTAAACAGCAAGCAGAGGCAGCAGATATGCTTCAAAATGTTGAGTTCTATATCAAAAAAATAGAATCTCAATGGAAAGATTTAAAAGCCATGAAAGATGCACTCATGCTTTTAGCTGCCCCTGAAAGTATTGGCCTAACTTCAGGCAAAGATATCCATATTCAGGCATCCGAAAGCATTACGCTTGGTAGCGGAAAATCTATTAATACAAGTACAGATGAAAATCTAATTTTAAATGCGAAGAAAAAAGTAAGTTTATTTGCAGGTCAAGAAGACTTAAAAATTTATGCTGCTAAAGGCAAGTTTGATATTCAGGCCCAAGACAATGTACTCGACGCTTCTGCAAGATTAGATGTCAAAATTACTTCATCAGAAGGCAAAGTTGAAATCAATAGTCCTAATGAAATTGTATTAAGGGCTAAAGAGAGTGCATTAAGAATTGATGCATCAGGGGTAACAATAATTACCCCGCAAAAATTTACGGCTAAAGCTGGTCAACATCTCTTTACAACAGGAGCAAGTGAAACCCCAACCTTACCGATTTTTCCAAATAATGTATGCTGGGAATGTTTGGCGAGACGAGCAGCGCAGAGGGGTGCATTTATAAACAAAGGGGATGGTCGATAAATGACTGCTAAACTACCGCTTCAGACATTTTTTAAAACATTTGAGCCACACTCTTTAGCAGAAGTTGGATTAAACGTTTTTGCACTTGCAGATGCTGCACAAGATGATAGTTTCTTGAAGAAATTTGAGCATCTACGTCAAAAATGCCTTTTGTTAGAAGCTAGTGGTGAGGAGGCAAAAGCGGTATCTCCCCATTTACTTCAACTCCCTCAAGATTTTTCATCACAAGAATGGCAATGGATACAACAAAATATTGCAGGCACGGCTCGCATGACAATTATAGTAAGCCCTTTGTCCTTCAATTATTTGTTTGAGCATTTAAGAAAATTTTTAGAAGTGAAATTTGAAGGTGGACTCGAAATGTTTTTGGCATTTTGGGACCCTGTAATCTTAGCTACCTTGGTTGGCCATAAAGAAAATAAAACTTTGTATGTCGATGGGCCTGTATTCAATGCTCAGCAGATTAAAGACTTACTTACTCCTATTCAAAGTTGGTGGTATTGGGATAGGTTAGGAAAACTTCAAGTAATTTGGGGAATAAATGAACGGGTTGAACAATTACCTTATGTGCAAGTTCCTTTAACTTTTACTGTTGAACAAGAAGAAATGATGGTTGAGGCAACTTTTCCTGATAATCTTATTTATTATTTAAAACTCAATAATGAATTCCTTATTAGTCATATGACAGATAATGAATTATATCAATTTGTTATTAAATCCATTCCTGAGGCTAGAGCGTATAACTTATTTGGTACACGAGATATTTTAAATTTTATTTGTTTAAAATTGATTTATAAAGAAAACTTTTTAACAGATAAAGGGTTAAATCAAAAACTAGAACGCTTAAAAGATAAAAAAATATCTATGGATGAAGTGATGGTCCAACTTGTAGCAAATGCGAGTTAATAAATTTTATGATGAATAAAACACAATGGTCGAATAGATTATTACTAATATTTGGTTTGATATTCAGTCTTGTAGGCTGTGTTAGCCTTGGTTCAAATGCGACTTATGATATGGCAACAACATCTTTTAATTATGATCCAAGTTATACAAGTTACATGGTGGAGTTGAATGGTTCTGAAATAGGTGGTGGATTTGGAGGTGGAACAAATACCTCTAGTGTAAAGATAGGGCCACAGATAGTTACATGGGGCGAGACAAATAGTAAAAGAAAACATGTAGCGAAGAATCAAGTTCTTCTTACAAAAGAACAATTGAAAGGGAAAAAATATTTAGCAGTACATATTTATCCTGATGATACGGTTGAAATATCAACTTCAAATGATTGGCCTGAACCTATTCAAAAGGGACTAGATTGGCGAACTGAAATCTGGAAGAAAATTCATAGAAATTAAGAGGCTTATACTATGAATATAAAATTTAAATAGGATAAAAATATTAAATGATGAGGAAATTCATAAATCTTATTTTCGTAAGGTGGTATATATTTCACTTTTTAATTAGTGAGTAAGTAAACTTATTGTAAATTCTTAATTTATAAGAATCCTAAGTTTTTATAAATTTGATAATTGAGTTTTAAAATGAGGTTTAATTAAATGAGTTTAAAGAAAATATTGTTATTACCAATAAGCCTAATGATGAGTGCAGCTGGTTGCGCAGGTATTGGTCCCAATGCGACTTATTATATGGGAACCACATCTTTTCAATATTTTACTTCTTACCATGCTTATATGACTGAGCTAAATGGTGAAGAAATTGGAGGAGGATTTGGTGGAGGCATGAATACTTCTCCAGTTAAGATTGGTTCACAAGTCATTACATGGGGTGAGACAAATAGTAAAAGAAAGCATGTAGCGAAGAATCAAATTGTTCTTACAAAAGAACAATTAAAAGGGAAAAAATATTTAGCTGTACATATATATCCTGATGAAACCGTAGAAATAACGACTTCAAATGATTGGCCTAAACCTACAGAAAAAGGACTCAAACTATTAGATCAATTAAGAAAATAATAGGGAACAATAAATGATTCAAAGTTTATTACAGCGAACAAATTCAATAAATACAGATGTCTCAAATGAAAAACCATCTTGTAAACAAGACTGTAGAGATATCATCAATATATCAGTATTTTTTGATGGTACTGGTAATAATAAAAAAGATGATGAAGATACCAAAAGGTGGTCAAATCCTGCTCGATTGTGGAAAAATGCTAGTGAATATGCATTGAGTGACTTATTGTCTTCTAAAGAGAAAATAACTTCAAATTATGCAATTTATATTTCTGGTGTTGGAACAAAATTTAATGCTGAGCTAAATATCTTTCAAAGAGCTATTTCGTGGGTACAAGATAACCTTGGTCTGGGTGCTGGTGCTGGGTTGGGAGGTTCAAGACGTTTAGATTATGGTGAAGACCAGTTAAATGATGCTTTAAAGCAAATCCTGATTTTTAATGCACAAAAGGTTGAAAAAGACATTAAAAAATATGTAAGTGAAAAAAAGGAGTACAGCTTTGCTGAAGTCGATAAAAGCTTAAAAGAACATCGCTTAATTAAGAAAATTAATATTTCTGTGTTCGGTTTTTCACGTGGCGCTGCACTTGCCCGTGCTTTTACAAATCAGTTTATGTGGCAGTGTCAATCAGACTGTGATGGGCTGACGTATGGTCAAGGTAAGTATCCGATTGAATTTAAGTTTTTAGGAATTTTTGATACGGTTGCTTCATTTGGCTTGCCTGCCACAAATTTAAGTAATAGCTTACCTTTTTTAGAACGTGATTTGGTTGTAGATGAGCGGGTTCAAAACTGTTCACATTATATCGCTGGTAATGAACTGCGCTTTGCTTTCCCTGTTGATGTTATTCATAAAGACAATAAGTTAGCTAACAGTAATTGGAAAGAAGTGGTATATCCCGGAGTACATTCTGACGTTGGTGGTGGTTATGAACCAGGTAGCCAAGGAGTAAATGACAATTTTGCCCGAATTCCGTTAAAACATATGCTAGAGGATGCCTTACAAGCAGGTGTCAAAATGTATAGCTATGATGAGTTGAAATTAAAACATTCCGAAATTTTTGAGCAGTTTGAAATTCAACCAGATTCTCAAAAATATTATGATGCTGTAAAAGCCGCTATACCAAGCCAAGGAAGTATTCAAAATCAGATTAAAGGTTGTATGAAACTTTACTACGGTGCCTACGGTACGATTGCACGTGCTGGAAATGAACTTTCTGTTAGTCAGCGTGTACGTCAGGAAAATAAATATCGTGAACTTATACCAGTTGGCCCATCCGATATGGCAACTGAAATGCAAAGATTGATGAAACTAAAAGAAGCAACCGCTTCGAAAAAAGATGGTTTTAATATTTTTAGAGTTTTTTCACCGGTTTCAACTGCCTATGAATATATGATTGGTGTAGAAGATTGGCAATTTGAGAGTTGGAATACAAATGTCAGTGATGATGTTAAAAAATTCTATTTAAATTATGTTCATGACTCTAAATATGGCTTTTTAAGTAATGTAGAACCATTTAGTTATTTCCGTCAGAGAAAAGTTTATGAGTCACGTCGTAGCGCCAGTGGTGAAGGGTGGGATAAAAAAGCTGCTGAACAGAAAGTAACTTGTAGTTTCCCTAAACAAGAAATACCGCAAAATCAGTTTATTGATGCTTATAAACAAGCTCAACAGACAGATAACTTTTTAAATGCATCTTAGTGATGCATTTAAAATACCTTAGCTTTAAAAATAAAAAGTCCAATTGCATTGTATCTTTTTTAAATACACTCTGACTTAAAATGAACAGCTAGGTTTTTACATAAAGATCTGTTGTTATTAAAGATCGAAATTTATATTAAATTTCTGACAAAAATTTCTAATTAAAAAACCAATATTTGATAGGAAGTGTAATGCCAGAGACTTCAATTCAACAAGAAACACAAAGCACATGGGCCATATGTCGAGATCCTGTTTTACTCACTATGGTGGGTGGGGCAATTGATACTATTGGCTTTATTGCATTGTTTGGCTTTTTCACCGCGCATGTGACGGGAAACTTAGTGTTGGCAGGGGCAGCATGGGTTAAAGGTGGCTCGGGTTTATGGATTAAGCTCGCAGCAATTCCACTATTTATTTTGACTGTTGTCATTACCAAACTGTTGATTGACCGCAGTCAGGTCAAGCACAAAACGCTTTCTTATTTATTTTTATTTGAAGCTATTTTTCTATGTGCCTTTATGGTGGCAGGGCTTTACTTCGAGCCATTTAAAGATCCGGATGTATTAACAGTTGCAGTAACGGGTGGGCTAGGTTTAATTGCTTTGGCTATTCGTAATACTTCAAGCAAAACCCTTATTAAAAATATTAGCCCAAGCACCATGATGACAGGCAACACTACCCAGCTCGGAATTGATATTGCCAACTTACTTAAAAACAATAACGCAGCCAATCGGGCCAGTTTTCTAAAAAGTGCCAGTATTGTAATTGGTTTTGTGATTGGTGCTTTCTTAGGGGCGATACTTTATGTCTATTTTGATTTCTGGAGTGTAGCGCCGTTTATCTTACCAATTTTGTATTTTTCATATTTAGCTTCACAGCAAAAGTTCAATCAAGCTTGATTTGAAAAAATAACAAATTAGCCTGAATTAAAATGAGTTCAGGCTTTTTTTCGTAAAAAAGGAAGACGGAAGCGGAGTCGAAATTGTTCGTTCAGTGCTTTACAGGCATAATGACCAGATGGGGAATACATTCGATTAAGGAAGGCAGAATGACAAAGTCTTACCATTATTCAATCATAACAATAATGGCTTTGCTCAGTGGCTGTCAGGTCATTCATTTAAAAGAAAGTAATTTAAGCAATGCTTTAAAAAGTAAGAATGAAAGTATTTTGACCGATGGCACCTTAAGTCATCAAACCCAAAACTTACTGTATTTGGTCAAAGAAGATGAAAAAACTTGCCTACAAAATTTTGATGATTGTTTAAATAAGGTTCAGAGCCTGTCCGAAAATAGTAGCCGAGAAGAACGCTATGCTGCGCTGAGTGAAATTTACTTGGCAAAAGCTTTAGATGTTGGGCGTAGTAGCCAGTGTCATGTTATTAATAAAAGTAAGAGTTGCGTTGAGCAAGAGTTAGCGCTGTTCGATAAAAGCTTACGCTATAGTTATGTCTATTTATTTGACTCTGAAGAGTCGCCGTTCGATCGGGTATTTGACCATCGCCAAAATCAGGTACGTATTTTTTATAACGTGGCCTTGTCAAAGCTTATGACCACGTATTTTAATCATTTAAATACACATCGTTTTCCGCCATTGCTGAAAGCAGATGGGCATGAGTACCATGTCAATTTTGACCACGCGTTAGATGTACAAAAAATTGAAGTCGATACTTTTCGCTCAAGCTATAACATGAACTTTTCTGGTTTTAATACCGTTAACCGTAAGGATGGTTTGGGGGCAGAGTTTATTGTTGGGCGTAAAGAAAATGATGTGAATCACGGCTTCATTTTAGACCCCGATAATTTTTATGCTCACCAAGCCAACCCTAATATTCATTTACCACGCTTCTTTCCAGCCACTGCTATTGCATACCCAAAACAAAAAGCCACAGCCGATCAGGTCATTGCTGGGGCAGAGTTAGAAATTTCAATGTTCGATCCATTTCGACAAGACCGTGTAAAAATCGAAGGAGTGGACTATCCACTGACTGCAAACTATTCGGCACCTTATGGGCTGTGGCTATCGAAATATAATTTAGGCGCAGCAGGTTATTGGTCTTTAATTAATAAAGAAGCCAATTTAATCATGCCGCATTTATATATGCTGGAACCTTTTAACCCGAATAAGAAAATTATTGTGTTTATTCATGGTTTAGCAAGTAGCCCAGAGGCGTGGGTGAGCCTAACCAATGACATTATGGGCGATGCCGAATTAAGGAAAAATTATCAAGTTTGGCAAGTGTTTTATTCAACCAATATGCCGATTTTTGAAAGTCGTTTTCAGATTTATTCATTGTTGAATCAGGCTTTCCAAAACATTGCCAAAGACAGTCATGCTGCACATGATGCGGTGTTAGTTGGGCATAGTATGGGCGGCGTGATTAGCCGTTTACTGGTGAGCAATGCCGATGTTTCAGAGCAAGCCATGCAAAAAATGAATGAAGCACAGCTAAACCGTTTAAAAGAAAATCCGGTGATTCGTGAGCGTTTTCAGTTTAAGGCTTTGCCATATTTTAATCGAGTTGTTTTTGTTTCGGCACCGCACCATGGTACAGACTACGCTGACCGATGGTTTACCCAAATTGCCCGCCGTATCATTCGTTTGCCCGCTGATTTTTTTATTGCAGTTGAAATGAGGGATGAGAAAAATACAAAACTCAGAAAAGGCTTAATTGAAAATGGGGCGAGTAATTTAAGTCGCTCTTCTAACTTCATGCAGTTGACTCAAGCCATTCAGCCATCGCCACAAGTGGTCTATCACTCGATTATGGGTAATATTAATAGGACAACTGATAAGTTAAAAAGCAGTGATGGGATTGTGCCTTATCAAAGTTCGCATTTGGGAGGGGAGCAGTCGGAGTTGATTATTAAAGGTGGCCATTCGATTCAAACTAGCCCTGAGGCAATTTTAGAATTACGCCGTATTTTACGATTGCATTTAAAGCAGTCGCAGCCTTCAAAGTAGAGAGTTTTATTCTTAGAAAACCACTGCTGAACTGGGTCAACAGTGGTTGAAATAATTAATTTAGCTGATTTTGTTTGAGCGATTTTTTATGCTCAAAGTAGCTGATTGAAAAAATAACCAAGCCGACCAAATACAACACACCAGACAACAGAAGTAAGTCTAGTCCTGCGGCATAGAGCAACCAAAGCGCATAGATTGAAGCAACGCTTGCAATCGCAATATGAGGCGTGCGTTTATGGCGAATGGATTCTTTAAGGTAAAAAGCTGACACCAGAAAATAAGGCAGCAAAATCATGACCGATGAAATCAATAAAAGCTGAGTGTAATTTTTATTGAAAAAATACACAGCAATGAGTGAGCCTTGTACCACAAGCGTCGTTAGCCAAAGTGATGAAATCGGCACATTATTTTGATTATTCTTTAAAAATAATTTCGGGAAAGCACCATTTTTTGCAGCCAGAAATGGAATTTCAGTGGCAAATAAAGTCCAACTTAAATAAGAGGATGCAACCGAAATAATGAGTCCAATGGTAATAATGATAGTACCCGGCAAGCCGATCAGTTGCTGCAAAATGGTCGCCATTGATGGGTTATGCATGCCTGCAAGCGCTTCACGACTCGCCACACCATAAGCCAATACTGTCACCATCACGTAAAAACTTAATGCTAGCAAAACACCTAAAATGGTTGCTTTACCAATATCATGACGTTTTTTTGCACGTGATGATAAAACCACTGCACCTTCAATACCGGTAAATACCCAAAGGGTAATCAACATCAGGTCTTTCACTTGCTGCCAAAGTGGAACTTGCAAAGAAAAGTCATTTAAATTGAGTTTGAACAAATCAAACTTAAAGGCAATAAAGGTAAAAAAGATAAAAACCACCATTGGAATAATTTTGGCAATGGTTGCCAGTAAATTCACAATCGCAGCTTCTTTAATGCCTCGGCTCACTAACCAGTGCACCAACCATACAAAAATGCTTGAGCCAATCAGTGAATAGAGTGTATTACCTTCACCAAAAATAATATGGTCTTTGCTGTCGGTAAACATGCCGACGCTTGAAAAGGCAATCACCACATAACCCACAATACCAATGGTAGTACACAACCAATAGCCCCACGCCGAGCAAAACCCGATCAGGTCTCCAAAACCTTCCCGCGCATAGTTGTAAATACCACCGTCAAGATCTGGTCGTTGACGCGTTAAATGCAATAGCGTGAGGGCCAAGAAAATAATGCCGACCCCGGTAATGAGCCATGCAACAAGAAGGGCAGAGCCGTTAGCGACTTGAGCCATATTTTGGGGTAGGCTAAATACGCCTGACCCCACCATAGAACTAAAGACCAGCGCTGTAAGAGATAATAGTCCAATTTTGGCAGCAGACATGGTATTTATTCTTTAAAAAATTGAGAAAGTTCAGCAATGTGTTCTGGCCCGATACCACAGCAACCGCCTACTAGACTTGCACCTGCTTTCTGCCATTGTTTAGCAAAACCAAGATAAGCTGGAGCGTCTAAGTCTTTACGAATTTCATCCAGACCATCGTTGGCAGTAGCGCTTTCATCTTGCGGTGGGAAAGCGTTGGCATAAGCACCAATTTGTACAGACTCTGGAATGAGACCTTTAATTTCATTAATTGCTTGCAAGATCACTTCAGGTTGGCAGCAGTTAAACAACACTGCTTTGGCATTTGATTGTTTGATGAAATCCGCCACTTGTTGCATGTTTTCGCCTGAACGAAGTAAAGCTTGTTCTTGTTTAATTTCATCTTGCAGCGTAAATGACACCCAATAGTCTTTACCATCTTTTGGTAATAACGCATGTACTGTTTCAACTTCTTTTAAGCACGATTGAGTTTCAGCGAGCCAGAAATCAACCTCTGGTGCCAATGTGTTAATGATCGGCTCAGCAAGGTTTTTAGCTTGTTCAGGTTGGAACAAGTCTGCACGGTAAGAGCCAAATAACGGCGGTAAGCAGCCTGCGATTTTGACATTTTTGCCGCTTTCTTTAACTGCATTTTTTGCTTGTTCAATTGCAACTTGAATTAAACGCACGCCGTCAGTTTCAAAGCGTTCTTGTCCAATATGAAAAGGCACAACAGCATAGTTATTAGTCGTAATAACTTCTGAACCCGCGTTAATAAAATCGAGATGTACTTCTTTTACTGTTTCTGGTGCTTCAATGAGTGCAAGCGCAGACCACTCTGGTTGACGAAACGGAGCGCCACGACGGGCCAATTCACGGCCTAAACCGCCATCTAAAATCTTCATAAATTACAACATAAAGGGAGAAAAATATTTGATTAATCTAACGTGTAGATGGATTGTGTTCAATCGCGAATATGCTCGATATATTTCTAAATAAATTAGATTGTTATGAATATTTTTTCTTAAAAGGAATTCTGTAGATCATGTTCAGTTTTACTGATGAACTTCATGTGAAAAAGATTACGTATTTATTTGAAAATATAGACTAAAAAATAATCTTATAACGCGCCATATTGTTGCCAACTTTCGCCAGTGTGCTGCGTTCTATAATACGCTTTAAGCTGTTCAAGCTGCATAAAGTGTATGCCTGACCAAATTAATAAACTGATGAATATTAAAACTTTAGATAAGCGACGAACTTTTTCTAGGCGAGCAAAAGCTAACAGTACAAAAAATAAGGCAGGTAAAAATATAAAGAATTGAACAGGGGAGAAAAATAAATGAGCAGTACTGAAATATAACGCTACTGCACCCATCAGCAGATTTAAAACAGAACATAGCTTTTGATATTTACCGAGCTTAAGTGCATAAGCCGTTATGGCAAGTAACACTGCTGAGCTGATGTAAATTGCTGTGCCGCCAATCATCCACATATAAAAACCGCTTACCAAAAGATAAGCCAGCAGTAAAACAA
This sequence comes from Acinetobacter sp. BEC1-S18-ESBL-01, assembly GCF_014169935.1. Classification (NCBI taxonomy): domain Bacteria; kingdom Pseudomonadati; phylum Pseudomonadota; class Gammaproteobacteria; order Moraxellales; family Moraxellaceae; genus Acinetobacter; species Acinetobacter sp. BEC1-S18-ESBL-01. The sequence goes on along the minus strand of NZ_AP022302.1, from coordinate 2,868,321 downwards.
GCACGAGCTTAAAACCAAATGACAAGAGGCGAGGTGATGATTTTAAAGGCTTCATAGTGAATCTAAATATCTCAACTGAGGTCTTAAAAAACAAAAGGACGAATCGAAATTCATCCTTTTGGAATTTTATTTATACATCGTCAAACTTAGTTTGCTTTTGCAACTGGGGCAACAGCAGTTTCATCGTTTGCAGCTTTGAACGGAGAGGTATAGTTCAAGCCAAGCGTAGAACTTGTGTACTGACGAACTTTGTCGAGTAACACAGGGTCTTTGCTTAAGTCTTGCTTATAAGAAACCACAATTTCATGAAGCTTCTGATTCCACTTACCTTCAGTTTGCTCAGGGAAAGCTTTTTCAAGCAAGTTAAGCATGATGTATGGAGAAGTCGAAGCACCCGGAGACGCACCTAACAAGGCAGTTACAGCACCATCTTTAGACGCAAAGATTTCTGTACCGAATTGAAGTGTTGCAGGTTTACCCGGTTCTTTCTTGATGATCTGAACACGTTGACCACCTTGGCTTAAACGCCAGTCTTCAGCTTTCGCATCTGGGTAGTACTTACGAAGTTCATTGAGACGGTCTTCATCTGACATCATGACTTGGCTAACCAAGTATTTAACAAGATCAAGGTTTTCCAAGCCAACAGTCGTCATTGGTAAAACGTTGTTTTTGTTGGTTGATGCAAGTAAATCAAGTTGAGAACCATTTTTCAGGAACTTGTTTGAATACGTTGCAAATGGTCCAAACAATACATATTTTTTACCGTCGATATAACGTGTATCAATATGTGGTACAGACATTGGAGGCGCACCAAGTTCAGCACGGCCATACACTTTCGCTGTGTGTTCAGCAGTAATTTTTGGGTTGTCAGTAATTAAGAACTCACCACCAACAGGGAAGCCAGCATATTGTTTAGCTTCTGGTAAACCAGTAAGTTGCAATAATTTAACTGCTGCACCGCCTGCACCGATAAATACAAAACGTGTTTTAACGTGATCTACTTTACCAGTTTTCAAATTTTTGAAAGACACAGTCCAAGTTTTGTCATCATTTTGGCTGATGCCAGTCACTTCAGTTGATGTCTGTAATTTGAAATTCGGGTTTTGATTTAAATGACCTACTAATTGTTTAGTGATTGAACCATAGTTCACGTCAGAGCCAACATCCATACGGGTCGCTGCAACTTTTTGACTAGGGTCTCGGTCATTCATCACTAAAGGTGCCCATTGTTTAATCACAGCTGGGTCTTCAGTAAATTTCATGCCTTTGAACAACGGGCTTTGGATCATGGCAGCATAACGTTTTTCTAAGAATTGAACGTTATCGCCCCAAACGAAAGCAATGTGTGGAACTGGATTAATGAATGATTTTGGTTCAGCTAAAACGCCTTGTTTTACCTGATATGACCAGAACTGTTTAGCAACTTCAAATTGAGAAGCAACTTTTTCAGCTTTGGCAATTTCCATCTTACCGTTTTTCTCTTCGGTATAGTTCATTTCCATAAAGCCAGAGTGGCCTGTTCCGGCATTGTTAAAGCCGTTTGAACTTTCTTGAGCAACTTGATCAAGACGCTCAAACATACGAATTTGCCAGTTTGGTTCAAGCTCAGTTAAATAAGTACCAAGAGTAGCACTCATGATGCCGCCGCCAACAAGAACAGCATCAACTACTGGCTCATCTTTTGCAGTTTCAACTTGTTTTGACGTTGTAGGTCTAAACAAGAATGCAATACCTGCAATTAGAATAAGAATGATTAATACCAGAAGGTATTTCAAAAACTTTTTCATGTAAGGGGGACCTTAAAATAAGTTATTTGAGTCACTTAAGGTGTGAGGAAACCTAGACAGCGTATCCAGACAAAAAGGATATAAATGCGAAAGTAAACTCTCTAAAACAGAGAGTCTTGAAAAAAATAAAAATTACTTGGGATTATCGCAAACACTCTATATTTTAGACTAATTTTGCATTGACAAGACAATTTTTATAATAAATGAGGTTCATCAAAATCATAAATATGATTTATATTTAACCAAATTGAGCTTTGATAAGACATTTTAAGTCGATTGCTATTATGTAAGTGTTTGAAATTTAAATAATAATTTTGATTTGATTGAAGTTAAGTCAATTGAAGAATATTTGCCTATAAAAATCGATTAATTTTTATTTCGTACCCTATTTATGTAAATAAGCTGTTCGTAAGTGCTTATTTTCTGTCATACATCGTTCTTATTAATATTGGTTCTATAAAGATTGAATTAAGGGCATATCTCTGCATAAGAAATATGCCCTTTCAGATTTTATGATGCTACATAGAACGGTGCAGTTGAACGTGGTAACGCTTCACGTCCACGAATTTGGTCTGCAATTTTCTCGGCAATCATGATGGTGGTTGCATTTAAGTTACCGGTAATAATGAGCGGCATAATTGAGGCATCAACTACACGCAAACCACGCATACCGTGTACACGACCTTGACCATCTACTACAGCCATTTCATCTTCACCCATCTTACAGCTACAAGACGGATGGTAAGCTGTTTCTGCATGGTTTCGAACAAAGTCGTCAAGCTCTGCATCGGTTTGCAAATGTTTGCCCGGACTAATTTCTTCACCACGATATGGATCAAGCGCAAGTTGCTGCATGATTTCACGAGTGATTCGGATTGCATCGCGGAACTCGCGCCAGTCTTGTTCAGTCGACATGTAGTTAAACAAGATACTTGGATGCTCAAATGGATCTTTCGATTTAAGTTTGATACGGCCGCGTGAAGGTGAACGCATTGAACCTACGTGTGCTTGGAAACCATGTTCTTTCACGGCATTACTACCATTGTAGTTAATAGCAACTGGCAAGAAATGGTACTGGATATTTGGCCATTTGAACTCATCCGAACTACGGATAAATCCGCCTGCTTCAAACTGGTTGCTTGCACCAATGCCTGTACCGTTAAATAACCACTCGGCACCAATCGCAGGTTGGTTATACCATTTCAAGGCAGGGTATAAAGAAACGGGTTGTTTACATTTATATTGTAAGTACATTTCTAGGTGGTCTTGCAGGTTTTCACCTACGCCCGGCAAATCATGAACCACATCAATGTCCATTGATTTTAAGAAAGTGCTTTGACCCACACCTGAGCGCTGTAAAATTTGCGGTGACGCAATTGCGCCTGCACACAGTAAGACTTCGCGTTTAACCAATGCGCGTTGTAAGTTGTTTTGATCAGCACCAATAATGTATTCAACACCAATCGCTTGCTTTTGATTAAACAAGATTTTATTGGTTGTAGCATGGGTCAAGATAGTGAGGTTTGGACGACCTTTTGCCATATCTAAATAACCGCGTGCAGTGCTTGAGCGACGACCTTTAGGGGTTACCGTACGGTCCATTGGACCAAAGCCTTCTTGTTGGTAACCGTTTAAGTCATCAGTACGCGGGTAACCTGCCTGTACACCTGCTTCAACCATGGCATGGAACAGTACATTGTTGCCATTTTTAGGTGTAGCAACGGCTACTGGACCGCTATCACCATGATAGTCGTTGCCACCAATATCACGAGTTTCGGCTTTTTTATAGTAAGGTAAACAGTCAGCATAAGACCAGTTTTCAAGGCCTTTATGAGTTGACCATTGCTCTAAATCCATTGCGTTACCGCGGATATAGCACATGCCGTTAATTAAAGATGAACCACCTAAACCTTTACCACGACCACACTCCATACGACGGTTGTTCATGTGTGGCTCTGGGTCAGTTAGATAAGCCCAGTTATAGCGACGACCTTGAAGAGGGTAGGCCAAAGCTGCCGGCATTTGTGTACGGAAATCCAAGCGATAATCTGGTCCACCCGCTTCTAAGAGTAAAACGGTGGTATCTTTGTCTTCAGTAAGACGCGCAGCGAGTACATTTCCGGCAGATCCTGCGCCAATAATAATGTAATCATATTCTTTAATATTCATAACTATCCTTTTTTTACTAACAGTTTGCCTGAGCAATCTATAAAGACTGCTCGGCATATGTGATTTAGGTTGAAGTGTTTAAAGCGATGGAGGCATTAAAAAATGCTTTGATAATCGCCAAGTTCAACTTGAATAGATTTGATACGGGTATAGTGCCCAAGCGTAGTTAAGCCATTTTCGCGGCCTACACCAGATTGTTTATAGCCACCGACTGGCATCTCGGCAGGCGATTCGCCCCAAGTGTTAATCCAGCAAATACCAGCTTCAATTTGGTGAATAATGCGATGAGCACGGCTGATGTCTTGAGTAACAACGCCAGCAGCTAAACCAAAGGTGGTGTCGTTAGCACGACGGATGACTTCTTCTTCGGTTTCATAGCTTAAGATGCTCATGACAGGTCCAAAAATTTCTTCTTGAACAATAGCCATCTGGTCAGTGCAGTCGCTAAATACTGTCGGTAGTACATAAGCGCCTTTGGCAAGTTCGCCTTCTGTAGCACGACCACCGCCAATTAACACTTTAGCGCCTTGTTGTTTGCCTGACTCAATGAAGGACAACACTTTTTCCATATGAGGGAAGCTAGTGAGCGGACCGAAGTTTGTGTCTTCAGCCATTGGGTCGCCAATGCGAATACGTTTTACACGCTCTACAACGGCTTTTTCAAAGTCGGCTAAAAGTGATTTTGGAACAAATACGCGTGTACCGTTGGTACATACCTGACCTGAGCTAAAGAAGTTCGCCATGACTGCAATATCTGCGGCACGATTAAGGTCGGCATCTTCACAAATAATGAGTGGAGATTTACCACCAAGTTCCATAGTCACTTCTTTTAGCGTAGAGCCAGCAGCGCTTGCCATAACTTTTTTGCCAGTTTCCACACCGCCAGTGAATGAGATTTTTTCAATCACAGGATGTTCAGTGAGCCACTGACCAATTTCACGACCAGCACCTTGCACCACGTTAAAGACGCCGTCTGGAACGCCTGCTTCTGTATAGATCTCTGCAAGTTTAAATGCAGTGAGTGGAGTGGTTTCACTTGGTTTGAAAATCATGGCATTACCCGCAGCGAGGGCAGGGGCAGATTTCCATAAAGCAATTTGAATTGGATAGTTCCAGGCACCAATACCAGCAACTACACCTAACGGTTCACGGCGTGTATAAAAGAAACTTGATTCGCGAAGTGGAATTTGTTCACCTTGAATGGCTGTTGCAAGTCCTGCGTAGTATTCGAGTACATCTGTGCCAGTCACAATATCGACTGTAGATGTTTCGCTAAAAGCTTTACCTGTGTCGAGTGTTTCAAGACGGGCAAGCTCATCATTACGTTCACGAAGAATGTCGACAGCACGACGTAAAATACGTGAACGTTCCATGGCAGTCATGGCAGCCCAGATTTTTTGTCCTTGTTGGGCACTTTGTACAGCAGCTTCAATATCTTGTTCAGAAGCTTGTTGAAGAGTCGCGATTGTCTCGCCGTTGGCAGGGTTAATACTATTAAATGTTTTACCACTGGTTGCTTTAACGTAGCGTCCATGGATATACAATTGATGAACTTGTACATCACTCATTTTGTCTCTCCTGCAAAGGCTTGTTCGCAAATTGCAATTGCGTTTGTACATAATCGTAAGCAATGGAACGAGCAAGGTTGCTGTCAAATTCGTTATGACGGCTTAAACTGCCTCGTAACCATAATCCATCAATCAATGCTGCCAAACCTCTAGCGGCAACACTGGCCTGTTGTTCATCCATTAACTTAAGAAAATAAAACTTTAAGTTGGAGTACAAGCGTTGATCATTAATCTTTTGCAAGCGGCTTAAGTCTGGTACATGCATACTTGCTGACCAAAAGTCCAACCAGACCCGCATTGCTTTTTCATTGACCTGACTAATGTCAAAGTTAGAGTCGATAATAGCCTTAATTTGGCTCTCTGGATGCGAATCTGCTTCTGCTCTGTACTGTTCGGTTTTACGACGCAGAACATTTAACATTTCTTGCATACAGGTATTTATCAACCCCTGTTTGTCGCCAAAGTAATGGCTGACAATGCCGGTCGACAGCTCGGCTTTTTTTGCAATTTGCGCAATGGTGGTATTGGATAACCCCACTTCATAAATTACGTCGAGTGCAGCGTTCATGATTTCTTCACGTCGCACATGTTCTGGTTTTACTCTGCGTTTTGTCATGGTTGTCCACATCAGCACTTTTATGGGTGCTTAAAATTCAACATGTTAACTTGCAGAGCATCATAGCACTTTTTTATCATACTTGTTATTGATTGAACGTTCAATCAATAACAAGTATGATATGTAAAAATCAATGAATTTTTGAACAAGCTTCTAAAAATAAAGAGGTGAAATCAAAGGTTCTTAAGGATAGGATGATGCGCATAAGTACATTACTTATCACGTTATTTTGAGAAAAATACACCGATTGCAAGGAGCAATAAGATGGTGTTGAAAAGTGATGGATATTCTTCAGACCATATTCGGTTAAATCGTTTCGTATTTTGGAGTTCAGCCATCAGTATTGGCATTTTTGGCCTACTTTTTGTGCTGTTTCCAGAAAAAAGTCAGTTTTGGCTGACCTATGTACAAGAGCAAGTAAATCACTTTTTTGGGTGGTATTACATGTTGGTTATTGTGCTGTGTCTGGGCTTTGTCGCTTGGCTCGCTTTTTCGAAAGTAGGGCAGATTCCTTTGGGAAAAGATGACGACAAACCTGAGTTTAGTTATTTGGCTTGGACTTCAATGTTGTTTTCGGCAGGGATTGGTATTGCGCTACTTTATTATGGTGTGGCCGAACCTGTTGACCATTTTTTAAGACCACCAGAAGGTGAGGCAGGAACGATTCAGGCAGCCCGTAATGCGATGACTTATAGCTTTTTGCATTGGGGGATTCATGGCTGGGTGCTCTATGCATTGCTCGGAGTTACTTTAGGTTATTTTGCTTTCAGACAAAACTTACCATTGGCACTTCGCTCAGCGCTCTACCCAATTTTTGGAGAGCGAGTGCATGGCTTGGTGGGTGATTTTGTCGATGGCTTTGGAATTTTAGCGACGGTCATTTCCTTGGTCACCAACTTGGGAATTGGAGCGCTGGTGCTCGTATCGGGTATTTGTTATTTACTGCCGCAAATTCCAGATAACTCTGCGACTCTAATTACTGCCGTGCTCATCATGATGTTCGTTGCCACGATTACGACAGTGGTGGGTATTGAAAAAGGTTTGGCATGGTTGTCGCGTATTAATTTACGTTTGCTATATGCTTTACTTTTATTTGTATTTTTAACAGGTCCGACAAACCATTTATTAAATGGTCTGGTGCAAAATACGGGCGATTATCTCAATAATTTTATTGGTAAAAGTTTTGATATGTATTTATACAATCAAAAAGCCAGTGGCTGGTTGGGTTCGTGGACTGTATTTTATTGGGCTTGGTGGATTGCTTGGGCGCCTTTTGTCGGTATGTTTATTGCCCGCATTTCAAAAGGACGTACCATTCGTGAAGTAGTATTAGGTGTATGTCTGATTCCACTCGGCTTTACACTGGCTTGGATTTCGGTTTTTGGAAACACTGCAATTTATTTAATCTTGCAGCAAAAACAGAAAGTATTAGGTGATATGGTCTTAACTGATCCGGCACTATCTTTATTTAAGTTACTCGAATATCTGCCGTTTAATCCTTACGTTGCGGGTATTGTTGTTGTAATTTGTTTCGTTTTATTTTTGACACCAGTTGGCTCTGGTACACTAATGATCGCTAATTTGTCCTCAAAAGGGGGCACCAATGATAGTGATTCACCGATCTGGTTACGCGTCTTTTGGTCTGTGGTAATTACCATTGTAAGTATTGGCTTGCTTTTAGCCGGTAGTTTTAACTCCATGCAAAGTGCTGTGGTGTTATGTGGTTTACCATTTTCAGTCATTATTTTGCTCTATATGTTTGGTTTAGCCAAAGCGTTAAAGCAAGATGATTTTGACCCTCAATTAGTGAAAAAACAGTTAGCTGTTTCAAAAGACATTTCAGTCCCATCGAATTGTGACCAGAATAAAGTGACCGAGGTTTTATAACCTCAATCGATCACATCTATATATTATTTTTTTGCGTTTAAAGTCGTCTTTTCATTGTTTTAAATAAGAGTGAAAAGACGAAATTAAATATTTTGTTTTTATTTTATTCCTTGAGGATTGTATGGCAACAGATAATCCAAGAGCAGTTGATGATTTAACATTATCTAAATCTAAAAAAGACCCGCTCAACCGTGTGGTTTTTTATTTTTCAGCTGTACTTATTTTAATTTTTTCTCTCGTCACGTTTTTGTTCAACGATTTTGCAAATCGAGTCATGAATGCTGTGCTTCAGTGGGTAACTTCAACCTTTGGTTGGTATTACCTGCTGGCAGCAACACTATATATGGCTTTTGTGATTTTTATTGCCTGCTCAAGATATGGCAGTATCAAATTAGGACCTAAGCATTCAAAGCCCGAGTTTAGTTTGCTCAGTTGGTCTGCCATGCTGTTCTCGGCTGGTATTGGTATCGACCTCATGTTCTTCTCGGTCGCTGAACCATTGTCTCATTACATGCAACCTCCGGTCGGAGTAGGTCAAACCTATGAAGCAGCACGCCAGAGTATGGTTTGGACCTTATTCCACTATGGCTTAACTGGTTGGTGTATGTATGCCTTGATTGGTATGTCATTGGGATATTTCAGCTATCGTTATAATTTGCCGCTTACCATTCGTTCTGCACTTTATCCAATCTTTGGACAAAGAATTAATGGGGCAATCGGGCATAGTGTTGATACGGCTGCCGTGATCGGGACAATTTTTGGTATTGCGACCACCTGCGGGATTGGAGTAGTACAGCTAAATTATGGCCTACATGTGTTATTGGGGTTACCAGAAAATATCTGGATGCAATTTATCCTGATTGCTGTTGCGGTGGGTATTAGTATTATTTCAGTGACATCCGGGGTCAATAAAGGCCTGCGAATTTTATCTGAAATCAATATTTATGTTTCGGTCGGGTTATTGCTGTTTATTTTATTCTTGGGAAATACCGAGTTTTTACTTAATGCCCTTGTCCAAAATATTGGTGACTATTTAACTCGTTTCCCTGCTTTAGCATTACAAAGTTTTGCTTTTGAGCAGCCTAAAGAATGGATGAGTAGTTGGACTTTCTTCTTCTGGGCGTGGTGGATTGCTTGGTCTCCATTTGTAGGACTCTTTTTGGCACGTATCTCAAGAGGGCGTACCATTCGTGAGTTTGTATGCGGTACCTTAATTATTCCACTTCTATTTACACTTACGTGGTTATCTATTTTTGGTAATAGCGCACTGCACAGTGTTATTTTTGAAGGCAATCAAACCTTAGCAGCGACAGTTTTAGCAAATCCAGCTCATGGTTTTTATGACCTGTTAGCGCAATATCCGGGCTTTACCTTTATCGCTTCAATTGCAACCGTAACAGGGCTTTTGTTCTACGTGACTTCTGCCGATTCGGGAGCGCTGGTTTTAGGTAACTTCACCACTAAACTTACTAATATCGATAATGATGCTCCACGTTGGTTAAGCGTGTTTTGGGCAGTGGCGATTGGTTTGCTCACGCTCGCCATGCTCATGACCAACGGCATTACTGCCTTGCAAAACGCAACTATTATTATGGGATTGCCGTTTAGTTTTGTGATGTTCCTTGTGATGGCAGGGCTTTATAAGTCGCTCAGACTTGAAGATTACAGGCATGCTAGTCTCAGTATGAATGCAGCACCAGTGGTAGGGAACGTTGATATTCTGAACTGGAAACAGCGTTTAACTCGAGTCATGCATCATCCGGGGACTACTGAAACACAGCGCATGCTAGATACGGTGTGTTTGCCGGCTGTTCAGGCTGTTGCTGATGAGTTGATTAAGCAGGGCATGAATGTGGACGTGCAGCAAACCCCGCTTGAAGATGAAGATACGCTTTACCATTTAGATCTGACTATCCATTTGGAAGAAGAGCAAAACTTTGTTTATCAGATCTGGCCTGTACGCTATAGCGCGCCGAACTTCAGTCAGCGTGTAAAACGAGGCAAACAGTTCTATTTCCGACTTGAAACCTATCTTTATGATGGCTCTCAAGATAACGATCTGGTCGGTTACAGTAAAGAACAGGTCATTAACGATATTTTAGATAAATATGAAAGACATATGACGTTCTTACATATTAATCGTATTAGCCCCGGGAATCGTCCATTGTTCCCAGATCCACAAGCTTAAGAGGAAAATGCATGGCTTCTCCTTATCTACATTCTTTTGCTTTATTTTTCTCTTTGCTCAATCCATTTCTAATGAGCATCTACATGATTGGCCTGATCCGCCATTCAGAAGCTAAGGTGTTTAATAAAGCACTGATTCAGGGAAGTTTGATTGCTTTTGTCGTGTTCATGCTATTTGCATGGGGCGGCGAAACAATTTTTAGTAAATATCTGAATGTACGTTTTGAAGCCTTTCAGATTTTTGGAGGCCTAATCTTTTTGGTGATTGGCTACCGCTATGTGTTTCAGGGTGCCGACACCATTGGAGAAATGCGTGGTGCTCCAGAACATCTAGCTGGCACCATTGCCATGCCGTTTATGATTGGCCCAGGGACTATTAGCGCTGCGGTAGTCACAGGGATTGAAATGTCAATTGGTGAGGCAGCGCTAGTAATTGCCTTCACCTTGTTTTTAACTTGCAGTATTTTGATTTTAATGAAATTTTCACATGATCATTTACGCTATAAACATGCCAAGCATATCGACCGCTATTTTGATATTGTTGGGCGTTTATCTGCTTTATTAATCGGTACGATCGCCATTGATATGATCATTAATGGTGTGACAGGCGTCATTAATAAAGTTTAGCAAGTCACTCATAACAACCTGCTATGCCATTGAACATGGAATAAAATGGCATAGCATCTTCTAAAAAATTCTAAGATAAAGAGAACAGCTTTAAAAAATAACTTTAAAAATAGTGTCTTAAAAAATTAAATTTTAAAAAACAATCAAAGATATTAAAAAATACAATGCTATGTTGTGGATTTAAGCATGTTTTTTTTGTGAATTATCAACCATAATGTTGACTGAGCTTGTTTTAAGACAGAGTTGAGCTATGCCTACATTAGATGAAATGACCACAGCAACTGATGATCAGTCTGAATTGACGATGTCAGTTTTGATGACGCCTGATATGGCAAATTTTTCAGGTAATGTTCATGGTGGTACGATTCTAAAACTACTAGACCAAGTCGCTTATGCTTGCGCAAGTCGTTATTCGGGTGGCTACGTGGTGACTTTATCTGTAGATAAAGTAAATTTTAAAGAACCTATTTATGTAGGTGAGTTGGTAACCTTCTTGGCAAGTGTTAACCATGTAGGCCGTACTTCAATGGAAGTCGGAATCCGTGTTGAAGCGCAAAATATCCAGAAGCGGACAGTGCGCCATACCAATAGCTGTTATTTCACGATGGTTGCTGTTGATGAACAGGGCAAGCCATGTGAAGTACCTCAATTAAATCTTAATACAGAATGGAAGCGTTGTCGCTTTGAAGCTGCTGAGCATCGTAAGGTTTTACGTCTTCAAGAAAACCACAACCCATCTTGTAGCATGTATAAGAAAACTTCTTAAAAAAATAGATCAAATTAAAAAAGGATCGAACCGCAGCATGGTTCGATCCTTTTTCTTCTTTACCAAAATTCAGCGTCCATTTTTCATTTCAGTAAAATTATCTCTGAGCTTGGAGGAGAATGCTGAGAGAATTAACGAGTTGCAGGAGCAGCTTCAGAAGCAGAACCTACAGCATCAGATGCAGCATTTGCAGCGTTTGCTTGTTCTTGAGTTGAAACAACAACTTTTTCTTCACCAGCAGTGTTATGTGCTTGGTCGTGCTTAGAAGCAGCAAAAGTTGAAGCAGCAGTTAAAGCAAGTGTAGTAGCGAGTAAAGTTTTAGCTAATTTCATTTTATGGCATCCTTAAATTTCATTTAAAAATAAATTAAACCTAATCGTTCATACATACCTGAAACCTGTATGGCTGAATGACTAAGCTAGGACACATGCTAAGCCGAGGTTGGTATTACATCAATTAACTTAACAATCTATTACGGCTATCTTAACAATATGAAATATACGGGTCATTTATGTGAGCAATCTGTAAAATAAAGGGACTTAAATACACCTTAAAATGTGAAAAAATATTTCTTATCGAGTAAAAAAAAGCCAACTCTGTTACGTAAACCTAACACTCTGGCATAAATTGTGAATGTGCTTGAATAGGATATTTCGTTTGAGTTATAGATTTTAAAAGCTAATTTAGATAGTTGATGAGATGCCTGTCACAAATTGAGAGCTTTAGCCTGATAATTGAAAAGTATATCTTCAAAGTTAAAAATCATTTTCATGCTACTTAAACAGTGATATACCTTTCTTAGTTTTTTAAACCTTGTTGATTTGAGCCGCTTGTGAAACTGATTGCCCCAAAAACTGTTCCTACCCATATTATTTCCGGTTTTTTAGGGGCAGGAAAAACCACATTATTACAGCATTTATTAAGCCAAAAGCCTAAAGATGAGGTTTGGGCTGTATTAATGAATGAGTTTGGACAAATTGGAGTAGACCAACAACTATTACCCCAAGATGAGGGATATGCAGTCAAAGAGCTATTAGGGGGCTGTCTATGTTGTAGCAGTCAATTGCCTATGCATATTGCTTTAGCACGGCTATTGAGTGAACAAAAACCAGACCGACTCTTTATTGAGCCGACTGGACTTGGGCATCCTTCTCAGTTATTTGACCAACTGACTGAGCCTCATTGGCAAAGTAGTTTAGCCATGCGGGCACTGATTACTGTGGTAGATGGTAGTCGTTTGCATGATACTAATTGGGTTAAACAAAACCTTTATGAAGATCAGTTAAAAGCTGCCCAAATTGTGGTGGTGTCACATACCGATGTGATGACTTTTGAAGATGATCAAGCGCTTAAGTTACTAAAAGACGAATATCAGCCTTATCACCAAGTGTGGATTAAAATTGAACATGGTCAATTAGCTTTAAATAAAATTGATATAGCTGCTCGTTTAACCGAGCGATCTATACAACCTTTACTTAAACTTCAAAAGCAAATGACTGAAACCGAAGTTGCGAAGGAAATTAATCAATTACCTTATCATTATGTCGAGTCGGCACAAGGTTATATTGTGGCAGGTTGGAAGTTGCCTAAACGCTGGAAATTCGAATTTTATGCTTTGCTAGATTTATTATGTGCACAGCAAGACTGGCTTCGAATTAAGGGAATTTTTAACACAGATCAAGGGTGGAAAGTTTTTAACTTTAATCCTGATCAGTTTAATTATAAGTCTGGTGAAGAGGGCATTGATAACCGTATTGAAATCATTAGCGAACATCACCATGATTGGTTGGCTTTTGAAACAGCATTACTTGCCTGTCAGCTTGAAGAATAGAGAACATTAAACCAAAACTAATTCAATGTTCTCTGAAGAGTGGGATTAAGGTTTGCTATCTAACACAGCTTTAGCTTGCGCATGGTCAATATCTTTTTCCCAGTGAGCAATCACTACGGTCGCGACACAGTTACCAATTAAGTTGGTACAGGCACGAATAATTCCAATAAACCAGTCCACTGAAAGTAGAAGCACTAAGCCAATTGCAGGGAGACTTGGTATCACTGAAAGCGTGGCTGCAAGAATAACTAAAGCCGAGCCGGGAATACCGTGAGCGCCTTTAGATGTAATGAGCGAAACCAGCAAAATAGCCAGTAAGTCATGCATAGATAAATCAATATTGCAGGCCTGTGCAATAAAGATCACCCCTAAAGTTAAGTAAATTGAAAAGCCATCTAAATTAAATGAATAACCAGTTGGAATAACCAGACCGACAGTTGAATCTTTGATTCCCAAATTTTTGAGCTTTTTCATAATTTGAGGAAGAACAGAGTCAGAAGAAGCTGTACCTAAAACAATAGCGAGTTCATCTTTAAAATAACCCACAAATTTGAAAATGTTGAAACCGGCAAGTTTTAAAATCGAACCTAAAACAATAACGACAAATAAAATGCAGGTTGCATAAAACAGTAAAACCAAATAACCCAATTGTAAGAGTGAATCTAAACCAAATTTGGCAGTCGTATAAGCCACTGAACCGAATACACCAATTGGAGCTAAACGAATAATAAGCCCCATAATTTTAAAGAAGACTTCTGAAAAAGCTTCAAGTGCTTGACGTACCAGCTCTGCTAAATGTTTTGGAATTAAAAGTAGGGAAACACCAAATAAAATAGCGATCAATAAAACCTGTAAAATATCGCCGTTTGCAAAAGCGGCAGTGAAGGTTTTTGGAATAATATTGAGTAGAAATTCCGAACCCGTATGCATTTCATGGGCACGTTCGGTATAGGTACTTAAATCTTTTGCATCTAAATGGCTAATATTGATATTCATACCGACGCCCGGTTTAAATACATAGGCCACAATAATGCCTAAAATTAAGGCAATACTGGTGACGACTTCAAAGTAGAGAATCGTTTTTGCACCGACTTTGCCCATTTTTTTAATGTCGTTTGCACCATAGATTCCCAGTACAACAACACAAAACACAATTGGTGCAATCAGCATCTTAATTAAAGAAATAAAACCATCACCTAATGGCTTTAAAGATAGGGAGAAATCATGAAAGCCGATTCCAACTGCAACCCCAAGAAAGAGAGCACAAAGAACCTGTAAAAATAAACTACGCTTGAGCTTTAGCCACATAAGTCATCAATTTTAGCAAGAGGAAAATATCTCTCTCTAAAGCAAAAAGCCGGCCAACTATAAAATAAGCTGAGCGTTTTGGAAGAATATGCAAATTTCACATGAGTATGCTTTGCATTGTTTAGTTTTTTTATAATTTTTTACCCAAAATCGAGTATCCTTAGCGCCAAATTTTTGGACATATTAATCATGGCGCTTAAAGCAACAATTTATAAGGCAGACTTGAATATTGCCAATATGGATGACCATATTTATGGTGATTATCAACTGACGCTTGCCTTGCATCCTTCGGAAACTTTAGAACGCTTAATGGTTCGTTTGATGGCTTTTGCCCGTTTCGCAAGTGATGAGCTTGAGTTTACTAAAGACCTTTTTGAAACTGATGAGCCAGCATTATGGCAAAAAGATTTAACGGGTCAGTTAGAAACATGGATTGAAGTTGGCTTACCGTCTGAAGATAAAGTCAAAAAAGCCAGTGCGCGCTGTAAAACAGTTGCGCTTGTTGTGTATGGCACACAAGTCGAAGAATGGTGGAAACGGAACAGTAAAATTAAAACGTTAAGTAACGTTCAGGTGTGGCAAATTGCTCCTCAAAGTACAGCAGAGCTTGAAAAACTTTGTGAACGTACAATGCAGCTTCAATTAAATGTCATGGACAACGAGTGGACGCTTTTAGGTGAAAAGGGTCAGGCAAGTGTTGTGTGGACACAGTTACAGTAACATAGAAAAGCGCAACAAATTCTACAGATTCAGTTGGTACACTAAGTACCAATTGCGATTTTAAAGATTCAGATTAAGGGGTAAACCATGTCAAATGAATTAGAAATTATCGATTTAAAAGTAGGTGAAGGCAAAGAAGCGGTTAAAGGTGCTTTGATTACAACTCACTACACAGGTTGGTTAGAAGACGGCACAAAATTTGATTCTTCAATTGACCGCGGTAATTATTTTGAATGCGTGATTGGAACAGGCCGTGTAATTAAAGGTTGGGACCAAGGCATTATGGGAATGAAAGTTGGCGGCAAGCGTAAACTCATCGTACCTGCTCATTTAGCTTATGGTGAGCGTAAAATGGGTAAGATTATTCCTGCTAATTCTAATTTAATTTTTGAAATTGAATTATTCGATGTCAAAACTCGTGACTAGTGAAAATTTAAAGCCCTTTAGAGGGCTTTCTTGTTTATATGAGCTTTAAATATAAATACATTATTAATTTATATTTTAGCTTTTTAAATATTTAAGATTATTTTCAGATTATTTGATTATAAATGCTGACTGAGAAACTGTTCATTTATGGGCAGGCTGACATTAAGACCAAATTCCAAAAAGTTTGCGTCTTAAAATCAAACTTCGCATAAATAATCTATATTGTTATTGAGACGCTATTTCATGACTATCCGCTTTGCATCTCCTTTGTTGAACATATCACTTGGCTTGGCCTTGGCAGGTTTGTCAGGCATGGCATTAGCTAAACCACCTAAACTGGACGCTTCAACACTTACGGTGATTGGTTATCATGAAATTACCGATACTAAAAATGCCTTAATTCCTCAATATGCAGTGACCACTCAACAATTTACACAGCACGTTGAATGGCTACAAAAAAACGGATTCCATTTTATTACGGTTGATCAGTTGATCCGTGCTCATCAAGGTAAATTTCAATTACCTACAAAACCTGTTCTATTAACTGTAGACGATGGTTATCAATCTTTTTATCAAAATGCTTATCCTGTTATTAAAGCTAAAAAAATCCCTGTAGTACTTGCAGTAGTAGGTTCATGGTTAGAGCCAAAAGCAGGGAAGAAAGTCGATTTTTCAGGGGAAGAAATTCCACGCGATAAAATCTTAAGCTGGCCTGAGCTGAAAGAAATGCAGGATAGTGGCTTTGTAGAAATTGCAAACCATAGCTATCATTTGCACCGTGGTATTACAGGCAACCCACAAGGCAACTCTGAACCTGCTGCAACTACTCGTTTTTATGATGTTAAAACTCAAACTTACGAGAACGATGAACAATATCAATCACGTATCTATAACGACTTAAAGAAAAATAACGAACTACTCAAAGCACACGGCTTACGTTCACCACGTATTATGGTATGGCCTTATGGTCGTTATAATATGCAAACTGTTCAAATTGCTAAAAAGCTGGGTATGCCAATTACCATTACACTTGATGATGGGGCAGACCACGCAAAACAATCTCTCCAAAATATGAGCCGTATTTTGGTAGAAGGCGATATGACGACTGATGATTTGGCTCAAGAAATTAAAAATCGTGAATTGAATTTAACGGATAACAATCGTCCGCAAAAAATTATGCATGTCGATCTGGACTATATTTATGATCCAGACCCGAAACAGCAAGAGCGTAATCTAGGTCACTTGTTAGACAGAATTAATGCGATGGGCGTAAATACAGTCTATTTACAAGCATTTTCAGATCCAGATGCGAATGGCTCTGCCGATATGGTTTATTTCCCGAACCGTCACCTTCCAATGCGTGCCGACTTGTTTAACCGTGTAGCATGGCAAATTCAAACCCGTACGCCTGTAAGTCGTATTTATGCATGGATGCCTTTATTGGCATGGGAACTACCAAAAACTGATCCAGTTTCTAAAGACTTAGTTGTGACTGAACAGGCAAAATCTGGTGAACACCTCAACATGGGGTATATCCGTTTAAGTCCGTTCTCAGCAGACGCACGCCAAACTATTCGTGAGATTTATCAAGATTTGGCTAAGTCATCTTCATTTAACGGCATTTTATTCCATGATGATGTCACCTTATCTGACTATGAAGATGCAAGCCCAGATGCATTAAAAGCCTATGCAAAACAAGGCTTGCCAACAGATTTAGCAAAAATTCGTGATAACGATCAAGATTTGCAAAAATGGACGGCATATAAGACAAAATATCTAGATGATTTTGCAATGCAACTCGTTGATGACGTGCGACAATATGAACCGTTCTTACTCACCGCACGTAACTTATACGCGCAAGTTGCTTTAAAACCATATGCAGAAAACTGGTATTCACAATCGCTTGAAGAGTCGTTAAAACGCTATGACTTTACGGCTATTATGGCAATGCCTTATATGGAACAGGTAGATAATGCTGATCAATTCTATAAAGATATGGTTGATCGCGTGAAACAATATCCAAATGGTATTAAGAAAACCGTTTTTGAATTACAGGCAACCGACTGGCGTAAAAACGAAAAGGTACCTTCAACTGAAATGGCCGCAACAATTCATTCTCTTTATCAGCAAGGTGTAATGCATGTCGGATATTACCCAGATGACCCAATTAAAGATCATCCGGATGTGGACACTATGCATAAAGCATTTGCTGAAAAATCATCTCGTCTTGTGCCGTAGTTGAGGCTAAAACATGACAATCTTTGCTGCAATATGGTCGCATGCCTTAAAATTCGTTTTCTATTATCCATTATTCATGTCGTATTTATGGATGATTGGCGCGATTATTTTCTATTGGAAAGAACGTCAGGCTCCGCCTTACGATCAACCTGCTCCATTAGAGAGTTATCCTAAAGTCGCTGTGTTAATTCCTTGTTTTAATGAAGGAGATAATGCAGAAGAAACCATTAGCCATGCTTTAAAACTGGACTATCCCCATTTTGAAGTGATTGCGATTAATGATGGTAGCTCGGACAATACTGGTGAGGTACTCGACCGTTTAGCAGCACAACATGAAAAACTACGTGTTGTTCATTTGGCTCAAAACCAAGGTAAAGCAATGGGGTTGCAAGCCGGAAGCTTAATGACCGATGCCGAGTTTTTAATTGGTATTGATGGCGATGCTTTACTTGATCCTCATGCAGCAAAGTGGATGATTCGTCATTTTCAGGAAAATCCAACAGTTGCAGCAGTTACGGGTAACCCGCGTATCCGTACTCGCTCAACTTTGCTAGGGCGTATTCAGGTCGGTGAGTTTTCTTCGATTGTCGGCATGATTAAACGGGCACAACGTACCTTTGGTCGACTGTTTACCGTATCGGGTGTAATTACCGCTTTTCGTAAGAGCGCTGTTCACCAAGTCGATTATTGGTCACCCAATATGTTGACTGAAGATATCGATATTACGTGGAAATTGCAGCGTGCAGGTTGGGACATTCGTTTTGAACCGAATGCCTTAGTCTGGATTTTAATGCCTGAAACTTTAAACGGTTTGTGGAAACAACGTTTACGTTGGGCTATGGGTGGGGCACAGGTATTAATTAAAAATATTGATGTGTTCACCAAACCAAAATTAAATTTTTTATGGCCATTAATGTTTGAGCTGTGCTTAACCTTAGTTTGGTCATATTTAATGCTGGCGATGGCTTTATTATGGTTGGTACATTTTATTTTACCAGTCCCTGCTTTAGCCGTTGTGAGCTCTCCATTTTTACCGTATGGTAGCGGTATTTTATTGGGGGCAACCTGTCTCATTCAGTTTGCTTTAAGCAAATGGATGGATAGTCGTTATGAACCACATCTGGGAAAAAACTATTTCTGGATGATCTGGTATCCATTGGTCTTTTGGCTAATCACCATCTCGGCAACTATTGTGGCATTTCCAAAAGTTTTAAAACGTGGAGATGAGAAACGTGCGCGTTGGGTGAGCCCGGATCGGGGCATTCGTGGATGAAATGCAAGAGTCATGAGATTTTAAAGATCGTGCTGTATTGATGTCTGGGGAAAACCACAGCACTTCGTTAGGTAAAGAGAGAAATGAAGACAAATTCGTTGATTATTGATTTACGCCGTCAATTACCATGGCATAAACGCTATGCTTCTACAACAAGCACAGCCATGATGTGGGCGGTTTGGTTGTTGCTGTGGCGTCCATTTGTATTAATCTGGGTTTTGGCTGAGCTCCAAAAAACACATTTGGTTCACCGTTTGTTTAGTGCCTTTGGTTTAGGTATTGAACATGGCATTACTGCGTTAATTGCCTGTGCAATTTGCTTATTGTTGTGGAGTCATGTGCTGCCTGAGCATCGTGTTGGTGATAATGCGCTTAAAGCAAAACAGACAGATGATTATGCGCGCTATTTTGATTTACCTGAACATGAAATTGAGCAGGGACGTAGTCAGAAAATTACAGTTGTTCACCATGATGAACTAGGTAAAATCGTTAGAGTTGAATAAAGAAGATTAATGAAAAAAAGCCCGCATCATGTGGGCTTTTTTTTACGCTAATTTCAGTATATCCATAAGTTTTAAACTGTAGAGCGCAGTGTTTGAGTAGGTATTATTTACCTTTGAAAACAGGAGGCCTTTTTTGCAACATGGCAAAAACACCTTCTTGAACATCTTCTGTTGTGAGCAAAGGTTGAAGATGGCTTTGCAGGTGATTAAAGGCAACCCCGTAACCTTCGTTAATAGCTTCGCGAGCAGAGACGAGAGTCGCTTTTACCGCAAGTGGTGCAGCTTGTGAAACATGTTCAGCAAGTTCTATTGCACGGTTGAGCTGAGAGCCTTCTGGACATATTTCGGTAATCAGGTTCATATCAAAAGCGGCTTTTGCATCAAAAGAGTCACCGGTGAGTAAATAGCGCATGGCTTTGGCCCAACCCGCAGCTTGAGTAAAGCGTGCAGTTGCCCCACCAAAAGGTAAGATGCCACGTTGAACTTCCATTTGAGCAAATTGTGTATTTTCACTTGCTAAAGTAATGTCTGCATTCAGAAATAGTTCGATACCAGCGGTGTAGCAATAACCTTGTACTGCAACAATTAAAGGTTTACTCAGTTTTCGGCCTACAGTGCCCCAAGGGTTAATCTCATTTTCACTAAAATCAAAAACACCTGTAGCGAGTTTAGGTTGTAACTCAACTAGGTCTAAACCAGCTGTAAAATGCTCGCCATGAGCAAAGATAACTGCACAGCGCAGGGTATCATTATTTTCATATTCGGTGAGCGCTAGTGATAAGTCTTTGATCATGTGACTATCAAAAGCATTACGTTTTGCTGTCCGATCTAGACCAATTAAAAAAATATGTCCGCGAGTTTCACGGCTGACTTTTCCTTCTTGATTTGACATATTGTCACGCTCTTTATTTGTCTTTAATCATGTTTTAAACAATCGTTTAAAAACTAGCAAATATAATTTGTTTGCGACTCGATCAGTATTTTTTTGTCTATCTATTGAAAATAAATCGACAGCATTAGAAAAGAATAAAACCTCAGACAATGCCAATTTGCATCATTTATTTAAATTAGCAGTTTGCTTCGCTTTATATTTTTCTCATAATACTTCGTCAAATTGATCTCAATAAGCAGCTGTTTTTATGTCACCTCTAGAAATCTTTGCGGTTTTGATTAGCCTGATTGGAGTCGGATTAACGGTAATCCGTAATATGTGGTGTTGGCTGTTTAATTTCTTTGCCTTTGTTTTATATGCCTATTTGTTTTACGAATTTAAGCTATATGGCGAAACGATTTTGCAGTTCTTTTTTATGGTCGTAAATTTTTATGGCTTTTACTACTGGCTCAAAGGAAAGCAGCAAGATCACGATATTCGAATTGAACCGATAGCAGTTCAAACCGCTATCATCCAAATGATTATTGCTGCGGTAGGTGGCTTGCTTTTTGGTTTAATTCTTAAAAACTTTACTGATGCAGCAGTGCCTATGCTCGACTCACAACTTGCCGCATTTAGTTTGCTCGCAACGTATTGGACCAGCCGAAAACATATTGCGACTTGGATACTTTGGGTATTTGTCGATATTATTTATGTCGGCATGTTCATCTATAAAGATTTATTTTTAACAGCCGCTTTGTATGCAGCATTTGTTTTGATGGCAGCTTATGGTTGGTATCAATGGGAAAAGGTTAAAAAGAAACAGCTTTTAGCCTCAAACCAGCTTTAATTTGGAGTGTGATCATGTTGTTGAGCTTAGAGGTCTATAAACAACAACAGTTTGATCAAATTGTTGCAAAAATAATGGCAGAGCCAAAACAGTATTGTGAATTTAATTCTGTATCAGATTTTTATAATGCTGCATGGCTAAACGGTTTTCCTCAAGGTACTCAGGTCTCTGCGACAGGTTTAGATGATGGTGCTGAAGAGTTTTATGCAATTATTCAGTTTAAAGAGCAGTATTTAAAATTTGATATTAAAGAAAATGATTCGACAATTATCTTTAAAGATATGAATGGGAACATTTTTAAAAGTAACTTTTAATTTATGAAATAAAATCTAAAAAAAGCGACTTAACGTCGCTTTCTTTAATAAATAAATTTGGAAATTTTATTTGCTGTTTCAAAAACTAAACTTGCGATATCTTCTTTAAATGTTCTTTCATCATAAGTCGTAATTGGACAACTTACAGAAATAACAGCGACCATTTTACCATTTGACTGTTTAAAAATAGGTGCTGCACAGGCTGCCATATCATGATTGTAATGACCCCAGCTCACCATGGTTTTTTGAGTTTTTACGTAAGAGAGTCTTTGCAATAAAGCTTTTAAAGTAGTTGGCGTCAGTTCAGAGAAACTGTCCCAATCGCTAAAATTGCGGTAACGCTGACGTACTTCCGTTTCAGGTAAATCAGATAAAAGCATTTGACCAATGACGGTTGCATGGGCAGGCCAGCGAGTTCCTAAACTAATATTGCTCGTGAAGGTTCCCATCGACTGGATATTATTTACAAAGACAATATGAGTGCCTTCTAAAATTGAAAGATGTACCGCGAGTTTGGTCTGGTCACGTAGTTCTTTCATTAAAGGTGTCGATAAATCGAGTAATGAAAGTTTAGATAAACTGTTAAAACCAAGTTCCATAACTTTTGAATCGAGAGCGTAAGTTTTTTGAGATGCTTTTCTTAAATAGCCACAAGATTCGAGTGTATAGATCAGGCGAAATGCACTAGAACGGTTCACTTCTAAAATTTCAGCAATTTCTGTAATGGTCATTTCTTGCGCTTGTTGATTAAATGCTTGCAAGATAGCTAAACCCCGTACAAGTCCGGGAACTAAATATCGGTCATCATTTTTTGTTGTTTCCGATTCTTGCGAATCTTCATCAATTGCTATGCTCATTCGTGTCAT
This sequence comes from Acinetobacter sp. BEC1-S18-ESBL-01, assembly GCF_014169935.1. NCBI lineage: Bacteria > Pseudomonadati > Pseudomonadota > Gammaproteobacteria > Moraxellales > Moraxellaceae > Acinetobacter > Acinetobacter sp. BEC1-S18-ESBL-01. Next base: position 2,845,514 of record NZ_AP022302.1, on the reverse strand, counting down.
TTTCCTATAAATAAAACATGATTCAATTTGGGGCATGCTGCTTTATTTTATAACTATTGTAATTGTTAAAAATGCATAAAACAATTTTTATATTCAAAACTTTGTTTCCTTCTTGAAACGTAACAAAATATTTAAAAATTAATAAACCAATGAATTTTATATTTATTTTTACTTTGACAAAAAATGATCAAGGGGATTATGCTTAGCTTGTGTTTTGAAAATCAAATTATGTTTTGTATATAAAACAAAATGAGGACGCAAGGTATGAGTTGGATCTCAGTTTGTCAGCAGGGTGACGTTAGCGAAGATGAGCCGAAAGCCATCGAAATTGAAGGGAAAAAAATAGGCGTATTTTTTGTCGATGAAAATTACTTTGCTATCGAAAATGTTTGCCCTCATGCGTATGCCTTATTAACCGAAGGATTTATCGAAGATCAGACTGTTGAATGTCCATTGCACGAAGCAATTTTTGACATTCAAACAGGTGAGCTAAAAAGTGGGCCAGGGTGTAGAAACCTATGTACGTACCCAGTTCGTGTTGAAGGACAGGATATTCAAATTCAACTCTAGTCCTCACATGTACAAGGAAGCAGAACAATGAAGACATTTAATGAAAAGTTGGCAAGCTGGATTCATGCAACGCCGGCAACCGAAGCAGGTATCAACAATATTCAAATTCCAGGTCAATCTGAATTGTTGGTTTGGCAGACACGTTATAAAGAGCCAACGCTCTATGAACAGGATTTTGTAAAAAACTTGATTCAGGCATTTTCTGCGGGCGCAACAGAGTTAGATGACGTTGTTTCTGCACTTAATCAACAGGGTTTCCGCTGTGAATCTGGTGATGAATGGACTTCTGCAAGCTTTACAGAAGAAATGCAACGTTTAGGTTATTGATTCAGGGAAGAATAAAATGAACGCAATCGTATCAACTTCACAAAGCGCTGAAGAATATTTAGAACTTGGTTTACGTGACCAATGGCATCCGGTTTTGGCAAGTTGGGAAGTCGCTGCTAATCCAGTCGGTATTACCCGTTTAGGCGAAAATATCGTGGTTTGGCGTGATGCCGAAGGTCAGGTTCATGCACTTGAAGATCGCTGTCCACACCGCGGTGCTCGTCTTTCCCTAGGTTGGAACTTGGGTGACCGAGTTGCTTGCTGGTATCACGGTGTTGAAGTTCGTGCTGATGGTGTAGTTGCTGATGTGCCAGCGGTTCATGAATGTCCAATGACCGGCACTAAATGTTTAAAGAACTATCCTGTCATTGAGCAACATGGCGCAATCTTTATCTGGTTTGGTATTGATGCAAATGAACAACCAGCACCGCTTGAGTTCCCAGAGCAACTTGCAAGTGAAGAGTGGAGTGCGTTCCTTTGCCAAGCAGACTGGAAAGTAAACCATCAATACGCGATTGATAATGTGATGGACCCAATGCACGGGACCTATTTACATGCGACATCGCACTCGATGGCAGATGGTGAACGTACTGCAGAGATGAAGCACCGCACGACCGATAATGGCTTTGTTTTTGAAAAAGAAGGTCAAACAGGTGTGAACTTTGACTGGGTTGAATATGGTTCAACAGGTGCAAGCTGGTTACGTCTTTCAATTCCATACCGTAAACAATTTGGCCCAGGTGGTGAATTCTGGATTGTGGGTTATGCAACGCCAATTGATGCCAACAATACTCGCGTATTTTTCTGGCGCTGCCGTAAGGTGAGTGGTTGGCAACGTAATGTATGGCGTTTCTTATATCGCAATCACTTAGAACAATTGCATTGGGATGTATTGGAACAAGACCGAATTATTTTAGAAAATCTTGCGCCAAATGCGCGTGAAAAAGAATTCCTCTATCAACACGATGTTGGTCTTGCACGTTTACGCCGTTTAATGAAAAAAGAAGCTGAGAAGCAATTAAAGAAAATTGCTGCACTAAATGCATCAAACCGTATCGAGATGCAGGAAGAAGCTCATGGCTAATGTAGCGTTGTTGCAAGGCAAAAAAGTTTTAGTGACTGGTGCTGCGCGTGGTTTAGGTAGAGATTTCGCTCAAGCGATTGCCGAGGCAGGTGCTGAAGTTGTGATGGCAGATATTTTGTCTGACTTGGTGCAACAAGAAGCACAAGCGTTACAACAACAAGGACTAAACGTTCATGCTGTCACCGTTGACCTTGCCAATGCAGACTCTATTGAAAATGCGGTTGCAAAAAGCGTTGAAGTATTACAGGGACTAGATGGCCTTGTGAACTGTGCGGCACTGGCAACCAATGTCGGTGGAAAAAATATGATTGATTACGATCCTGAACTTTGGGATCGGGTCATGAATATTAATGTGAAAGGCACATGGCTGATCAGTAAGGCCTGCGTTCCCCATTTAAAGCAATCGGCTGCTGGCAAAATTATTAATGTTGCTTCCGATACAGCACTTTGGGGCGCACCGAATCTGATGGCTTATGTGGCAAGTAAAGGTGCAATTGTTGCCATGACACGTTCAATGGCAAGAGAGTTGGGGCAGTCCAATATCTGTGTCAACACATTGTCTCCGGGGTTAACTTTGGTTGAAGCAACCGAGTATGTGCCTCAAGAACGTCACGATTTATATGTCAACGGAAGAGCGATTCAACGTCAGCAACTTCCACAAGATTTAAATGGAACAGCATTGTATCTACTGTCGGATTTGTCCTCTTTTGTGACAGGTCAAAATATTCCGGTCAATGGCGGTTTTGTCTTTAACTAAGGAGTAGTCAAATGATTACAGGGATCGAGATTTTAAAGTTTGGAGTTGAAGATAGAGCCGCTTCAAACAAGTTTTTGGCAGATTTTGGTTTAAGCCAAAGTACTTCGGATATTGAAGGCACAGATCTTTACCAAACCCAAAATGGCAGCAAAATTTATCTATTTAATTGTGATGATGAGCGTTTGCCTGCTGCTATTGAGCAAGGTTCAACTTTACGTGAAGTCACGTGGGGTGTTGAAAGCACACAAGACCTAGAAGACTTAGCAGTACGTTTGGCCGATGTAGAAGGTTTTAAACGTTCTGAAAATACAGTTCAGTGTCTTGACCCAAATGGCATGACCATTCGTTTTGAACAAAGTTTTGTAAAAGAAGTACCAGAACTTAAAACGGAAGGTATTAACCAATACGGCAACATTCAACGTGTGAATGCAGCAAGTCCTGTCTATGAAAAAGGTCAACCTGTTGCGATTGGACATGTGGTGTTCTTCACACCAGATTTGGCAGCAACTGAAAATTTCTATATTGAAAAAGTAGGCTTTCATTTATCTGATGCTTACAAAAATCGCGGTGCTTTCTTACGTTGCCGCGGAGAAGGGTATCACCATGATTTATTCTTGCTCAGTGTTCCAAATAAACCTGCTGGCTTAAATCACGTTGCGTTTGTAGTACGTGATATCCATGAGGTGATTGGGGGCGGTTTAAATATGAATCGTTCAGAGTGGTCAACCTTTATTGGACCCGGACGTCACCCAATTTCTTCTGCTTATTTCTGGTACGTCAACTCACCATTAGGTGGTGCATTTGAATACTACACCAACGATGATTATTTGACAGAAGAATGGCAACCACGTGTAGAAGAACATCGTCTAGAGCTTTTCACCGAATGGGCGATTGAAGGTGGTCTTGATGACACAACCCGCCGTCAGGTGAAGCCTGTTTAATAGGTATTGCTTTACAAGGAAGATGGCTATGGAAAAGATCGTAATTGTAGGTGCCGGACAGGCAGCGGGTTGGGCAGTAAGTACCTTACGTCAAAATGGGTATGTGGGCGAAATTCACGTGGTTTCAAATGAAGATCAAGTGTTTTATGAGCGTCCGCCACTGTCTAAACAAGTACTTTCAAAAGAGGCAACTTATGAGAGTTTGAATCTGTTCTCTCCTGAGCAGGTTCAAGAGTTCAACGTTCAGTGGCATAAACCGGAAATTGCGACAAAAGTCGACCGTGAGCAAAAACAGGTTCATTTAGAAAGCGGCCAAATCTTGCCGTATGACAAATTGCTGATTGCAACTGGAAGCCGTGCACGTGTACCCGTCAATACATGGCAGTTCATTCCAAATGTTGTGACTTTACGCAATGTGCATGACTGTGAACGTTTAGCTGAAATTTTAAAGAATGCCAAAAATGTCGCTGTGATTGGCGGCGGCTGGATTGGTTTAGAAATTGCTGCAACTGCACGTAAGCAAGGTAAAGATGTTCATATATTTGAATATGGCGATCGTTTATGTGCAAGAAGCGTGAGTCCGGAAGTTTCTGCTTTTTTAAAAAATATGCATGAAAATCAAGGCACAAAAATTCATTTAGACAGCAAGAGTCTTCATTTAGTTGAAGCGCCAAATCAAAAAGTTGAAGTGGTGAATCACCCACAAAATAGTCAGTTATTTGACTGTGTTGTGGTAGGTGCAGGCGCTGAGATTGCCAAAGAATTAGGTGTGCACGCTGGTCTCGATGTGAAAGATGGCATTGTGGTGAATTGCTTTGGGCAAACTTCAGATCAAAACATTTATGCCGCAGGCGATGTCGCAATTCATCCGAGCTTGGGCTACTGCATTCAGTCTTGGGCAAATGCACAAAATCAGGCGATTGCCGCAGCAAAGTCGATGCTCGGAATTGAAACTGAATATAGCGATATTCCATGGCTTTGGTCTGATCAATATCACTTCAATATTCAGATTTTAGGAACCTATCAGCCTGAAAAGACGAAGGAAGTGGTGATTCGCCAAGGCGGTGAAGATCAGGTGAGTTATTTATATCTGGACCATGAAAATCGTTTGCTCAACATGATTGCCATTAATGATTCTAAACTGGTCAAACTGGCAAAACGTTGGATGCAAGCCAACACCGTTTTAGATCCAAAACTATTAGCAGATGCTGAATTTAATGTCATGAAGTTAAAACCGTAAACATTAAATCTGGTTCTCATTACCAAATCGAAGGAATGACACATGAGTAATGAAGAAAAAAGTGGATTGAAGCATTGGGTACCTGCTTTTGTCCTTATGGTGTGTGTGGTACTGGCGTTTTTCGACAAGATTAGTATTGCGGTTTTATTTTCAGATCCTCATTTTCAAACTGCAATGGGAATTGCTGAAGATAAGGCCAAGCTCGGATGGCTCATGACAAGTTTCTTACTTGCTTATGGTTTTTCATCAGTCTTTCTAAGCTTTTTGGGTGACATTTTTAACCCAAAGAAAATGCTGTTCTGGAGCGTAACGTCGTGGGGCGTACTCATGTTTTGCATGGGGTTTACCACCAGTTATTCAGGCATGTTGATTTTACGTGTATTGCTTGGTTTAGCTGAAGGTCCGTTATTTGCCTTGGCATATACCATTGTTAAGCAGACTTACACAGACCGTCAGCAGGCACGTGCTTCTACTATGTTCTTACTTGGAACGCCAATAGGTGCATTTCTTGGGTTCCCGATCACTGCAAATGTTTTAGCTCACCACGACTGGCACACCACGTTTTTTGTGATGGCTGCGCTAACCCTGATTGCGATTTTTAGCATTGTTTTTGGTCTGCGTAACTTGCAGCTCAAGAAAACTGTCGAAATTGAGGGCGAGAGTAAACGCACTAATTTCAAAGGTCACATTACTAATACTAAATTGCTGCTCAGCAACAGCGCATTCTGGTTGGTTTGTCTCTTTAACATTGCATTGATGACGTATTTGTGGGGCTTAAACAGCTGGGTTCCTTCTTACTTAATGCAAGACAAAGGATTCAATCTCAAAGAGTTTGGGATGTATTCAAGCTTTCCGTTCATTGCCATGTTAATTGGCGAAATTATCGGTGCGTTTTTATCTGACAAGTTAGGCCGCCGTGCAATTCAAGTATTTAGCGGTTTATTACTCGCGGGCATCTTCATGTATGTGATGGTCATAATGACTGAGCCACTATTGATTATTGCTGCCATGTCTTTAAGTGCTATGGCGTGGGGTTTTGGAGTAGCAGCTGTATTTGCTCTGCTTGCAAGAGTGACGACCTCAAATGTAGGTGCGACTGCGGGTGGAATATTTAACGGTTTAGGTAATTTTGCAAGTGCAATTGCGCCTGTTCTTATCGGTTACATCGTGATGCAAACACACAGTTTTAATTTAGGAATTACCTTCTTGGCTGCTGTCGCTGTCATTGGGTCGTTGTTCTTGGTTCCTCTTTTAAAACGTTATTAATTCACTGTATAGGAGTTTAAAAAATGACTACACAACAATTCGAATCGTGGGCACAACCAGAGGGTGCTTCTTTAGAAGATTGGTTAAACACACGTATTGCTCGCTTTGAGACACGTAAATACGACTTCGATGCTTTGAAGTTCCAAGCAGATTACGACCCGAAATATCGCCGTGCACAAATGCGTTACATGGGTACGGGTGCAACAGGTGTTGCAAATGACGGTAACACCGTTCCAGCAGAAAACTTCACGTTTTCAACCATGGTTTTGCCACCACAGTGTGAAGGTCCTTTGCATATTCATCACGATGTTGAAGAAGTTTTCTTTATGCTTCGCGGCGAAATTGATTTGTTCATTGAGCACAACGGCGAAAAATTTGAAACCCGTTTAAAAGAGCGTGACCTGATTTCAATTCCACCAGGTATTTACCGTGGTCTATTTAACCCAGGTCAAGAAGATGCCTTGATGTGTGTGATGTTGGGAACAGGTAAACCAACCATTCCGAACTATCCACCAGAGCATCCGTTGTCTCAAATCAAACGTTAATTGTTTGATGAAGTGAATGAAGGAAAGAATTGAAAATGATGACACTCATTGAAAAGTTAGCAGAATTTCCGGTGAAAACGGTCACTGTTCAAGGCCAGCAGCAAGCCTATCGGGAAGCCGGTCAGGGTGAGTACCTTGTGCTGTTGCATGGCATTAGTTCAGGTTCTGCTTCATGGGTAAACCAACTTGAAGTGCTGTCTCATCATTTTCATGTCATTGCCTGGGATGCACCGGGCTATGGCAAATCAGATGAACTTTTAACTGATCAGCCCAATGCTACTGATTACGCAAAGCGTTTAGCAGCATTGTTCGATGTTTTAAAAATTGAAAAAGCAATTGTGGTCGGACACTCATTAGGTGCCTTACAGGCCAGTGCATTTGCTGCACTTTACCCAGAGCGAGTAAAGCACTTGATTGTTGCTAACTTGGCACAAGGCTATCAACGCCACGATGAACAAACACAAATTCAGGTTTTTGAAAAAAGACCAAAAATGTTGAAAGAACTAGGCGCTAAAGGCATGGCCCAAAGCCGTGGACCTCATTTGATTTATAAACAAGAGCCACAAGCCTTAGCTTTAGTTTCAGAGGTGATGCAGCAGCTGACCCTAAAAGGTTTCACCCATGCATCGTACTTACTGGCATATGACGAAATACGTAATTACTTAACCCATTTAAAAGTCCCATGCACAGTCATTGCAGGGCAGCAAGATCAAATCACTCCTGCGTTAGGTATACAAGAGCTTGCTCAGGAATTGCAGTTGGAACAGCGCTTCGTCATAGAAGATGCAGGACATTTAAGTTATGTCGACCAACCGCAAGCATTTAACCAAATTATGTTGACGATTCAGGAACAATCGTAAGAGAGATTAAGGATTATGAGCTTCCAAGTTGAAGGAAAAGTTGCAGTTGTTACCGGTGGCTCATCTGGGATTGGGCTGGCTGCTGTTGAAATACTGGTTGCAGAGGGTGCAAAAGTTGCTTGGTGTGGTCGCGATGAAGAACGTTTAAATGCTTCTAAGCACTATATTTTAGAAAAATTTCCACATGCCCATATTTTTACTAAAGCATGTAATGTGTTGAAAAAAGAAGAAGTTCAGCAATTTGCCAAAGAGGTCAAACTCAATTTGGGCAATGTGGACATGCTCATTAACAATGCTGGGCAAGGCCGTGTTTCAAATTTTGAAAATACGCAAGATGAAGACTGGATGAAAGAAATCGAGCTGAAATATTTCAGTGTTTTACATCCGGTACGGGCTTTTCTTGACGACTTAAAACAATCGGCAAATGCATCAATTACCAATGTGAACTCGTTACTGGCATTGCAACCAGAACCGCACATGATTGCGACTTCATCTGCACGCGCTGCACTGTTGAATTTAACCCATTCTTTGGCGCATGAGTTTACTCAATATGGTGTTCGCGTGAATTCAATTTTACTCGGAATGGTCGAATCTGCGCAGTGGAAACGCCGTTATGAAACCCGTTCAGATTTAAATCTGTCATGGGAAGAGTGGACAGGCAATATCGCAAAAAATCGTGGCATTCCTATGCAGCGCTTAGGCCGTCCAGAAGAGCCCGCACGTGCTTTAGTTTTCTTGGCATCACCATTGGCATCTTACACCACAGGTTCGGCAATAGATGTCTCGGGTGGTTTTAACAAACATTTATAAATATTAGGTGCTGTCATGAAAAAGTTGATGATGATTGGTTTTGGCGCAATGGCAGCAGAAGTGTATGCCCATTTGCCTCAAGATCTGCAACTCAAATGGATTGTCGTGCCATCTCGCAGTATTGAAAAAGTGCAGTCACAAGTCTCTTCCGAGATTCAGGTGATTTCCGATATTGAGCAATGTGATGGTGAGCCTGACTATGTCATTGAGGTGGCAGGTCAAGCAGCAGTGAAAGAGCATGCTCAAAAAGTTTTAGCGAAAGGCTGGACTATTGGTCTGATCTCGGTGGGTACGTTGGCTGATAGCGAGTTTTTGGTTCAGCTTAAACAAACTGCCGAAAAAAATGATGCACATCTGCATTTACTTGCAGGGGCTATCGCAGGTATTGACGGTATTTCTGCGGCTAAAGAAGGTGGTTTGCAAAAAGTCACTTACAAAGGCTGCAAAAGTCCAAAAAGCTGGAAGGGTAGTTATGCAGAGCAATTGGTCGATCTAGACCATGTTTCAGAAGCTACAGTCTTTTTCACAGGAACTGCCCGTGAAGCTGCGACCAAATTTCCAGCCAATGCCAATGTTGCAGCAACTATTGCACTTGCAGGACTTGGTATGGATGAAACCATGGTTGAGTTAACTGTTGATCCAACCATCAACAAAAACAAACACACCATTGTGGCAGAAGGTGGCTTTGGACAAATGACTATTGAACTGGTGGGCGTGCCGTTGCCAAGTAACCCAAAAACATCAACTTTGGCTGCGCTTAGCGTGATTCGTGCTTGTCGCAACAGTGTAGAAGCAATACAAATTTAAGAAGGATTTGATCATGGCAAAGGAAATTTATATTGCGGGTGAATGGCGATTAGGCAGTGGTGCAGTCATTCAAAGCCTTTTTCCGGCAGATCAGTCGGTAAACGCTGAGCTTTCAACGGCAACGCTTGAAGACGTGAATGAGGCAATTGAAAAAGCAGATCAGGCTTGGCGTCAACCGAGCTGGAGAAACAGCTTGCCGCATGAGCGCGCCCGTATTCTCTACAAAGTTGCAGACATTATTGAAGCACGTGTAGATGAATTATCGAAACTGCAAACCCGAGATAATGGGAAGCCTTTAACCGAAACTCGTGGTTTGGTGATGAGCGCTGCGGCGACTGCACGTTATGTTGCTGCGGCATGTGAAACGTTGAACGATGAGCTTACCACTCAACGTGCTCCAGACTTTATGACCATGAGTGTGCATGAACCTGTAGGTGTTGTAGCAGCTATTACTCCTTGGAACTCTCCAATTGCGAGTGAGGTTCAAAAGCTTGCTCCTGCTTTGGCAGCAGGAAATGCCGTGGTGTTAAAACCAGCAGAAGCAACTTCACTGATTGCTTTAGAGCTTGCCAAAATTTTTGAAGAAGCCGGTTTACCAAAAGGCTTACTCAGTGTGTTAGTGGGGCGTGGTTCTGTGATTGGTGATGCTATTGCTCAGCACCCATTGGTTCGTAAAATTTCTTTTACAGGTGGCACAACCACAGGTCGTCATTTGGCACACATTGCTGCAGATAAACTGATTACCACTTCGCTTGAGTTAGGTGGTAAGTCACCAACCATCGTTTTGCCGGATGCAGATGTCGAACTGGCTGCGAAAGGTGTCGCTTACGGTATTTTTAGCTCGGCAGGCCAAGCGTGTATCGCAGGTTCTCGCTTGTTTATTCATAGCAGTCTTTACGATCAGTTTTTAATGCGTCTGGTTGAAATTACTAAAGGCTTACGTGTGGGCCATCCAGAACAGGCGGGTGTGCATTTAGGGCCATTGGTCAATGACAAACATTTGCAGTCAGTTGACCGTTATGTGCAGCTTGCTAAAAGCGAAGGTGGTCAAGTTCTGATTGGTGGAGAGGCACTTACCACTGGTGACTATGCCAAAGGAAGCTATTACTTACCAACCATTATCACGGGCTTAAATAACAGTGCTCAAACCTGTCAGGAAGAAATTTTTGGCCCTGTTTTAGTCGTTATGAAATATGACAACGAGCAAGATTTAATTGCACAAGCCAATGACAGTTGTTTTGGTCTTGCCGCAGGCATCTGGACTGAAAGCTATCGCAAAGCTTGGCGCATTGCACGTGCATTAGAAGTAGGAACGGTATGGATTAATACCTACAAAAAATTCTCGATTAGTGCGCCGTTTGGTGGCTTTAAAGACAGTGGAATCGGGCGCGAAAAAGGCCGTTTGGGCATTTTATCGTACATGCAACAAAAGAGTATTTATATGGGGCTGAATGAACAGCCTAACCCTTGGTGCGATTAATAAATTCAAGGACTGAAAACAAATTTTGAGGAACAGACATGACTGAACGTGTAAATGTAGGCGAAGCAATCGCAAGAGTTTTAGAAGCGCACCAAGTTGATAGTATTTATGGTGTTATTTCCATCCACAATTTACCTATTGCCGATGCAGTAGGGCGCCGTGAAAAAATGCGCTTTGTTGCAGCACGCGGTGAAGCGGGTGCAGTCACCATGGCAGATGCACACTCGCGTTTTAAAGGCCTAGGTGTAGCGTTAACCAGTACGGGTGCTGGTGCAGGTAATGCAGTAGGTTCACTCATTGAAGCAATGAATGCCGGTAGCCCTGTATTGCATTTAACAGGTCAAGTTGAGCGTGAATATCTCGACCGTGATGCAAGCTTCATCCATGAAACCAAAGACCAACTTACATTCTTACGTGCATCAAGCAAAGCGGCGTTCCGTATTACCAGCCCAGACAATGCCGTTGGTGTAATACGTGAAGCCATCCGTGTAGCAACCACAGTTCCAATGGGACCAGTTAGTGTTGAGTTTCCCATTGATGTACAAGCAGCAGAAATCGATTTACCACTTAATCTTGGGCCAGTGAAAGCACTTGAGTTGCCACAGGCAGAGCAAGCTGAAATTGATCTTCTTGTCAGTGAAATCAAAAAAGCAAAACGTCCGATTTTCTGGATTGGCGGTGGAACTTTAAATAGCATTGCAGAAGTTAAAGCAATTGCAGATTTAGGTATTCCAGTTGTTTCATCGACTCATGCTCGTGGGGTGTTGGCAGATGATCATCCACGTAGTTTAGGTGCGTTCCATAACTCGGCGGGTGTTGAGCAGTTATTAAAAGATGCCGACCTGATGGTGGTAGTGGGTTCTCGTTTACGTAGTAATGAAACAAAAACTTATTCGGTTGAATTTCCTGAAAACATTATTCAGGTAGATGCCAACCCAGTAGCTCAGCAACGTAATTACAAAATCCGCAACTTCATTTGTGGCGATGCCAAAGATGTCTTAACACGTGTGTTAGAACAGCTTCAAGGCACTTCAAAAGTTGATACCGATTACGATGCTGCTGTTGTGGCTGCTAAACAGGCTGCAATTGAGGCACTTCGTAAGCAAATCGATCAGTACGCATTAATTTGTGATCACTTACGTGCAGCTTTACCACAAGACGGCATTTTTGTACGAGACATCACCATGTCGGGTAGCACATGGGGTAGCCGTTTATTCCCTGTACAAGCGCCAAACCAAAACATCCACTCACTCGCGGGTGCAATTGGTTTAGGTCTTGCAACTGCAATCGGTGCTTCGGTTGCTAACCCTGACAAAAAAGTAATTGGTTTAGTCGGTGATGGCGGCTTAATGCTTGGCATTGGTGAGATTGCAACCATGGTGCAAGAAAACACCAACATGGTCTTAATGATTATGAATGACGGTGGTTATGGCGTAATGCGTGGCATTCAAAATAACTACTTTGGTGGCCGCCAGTATTTCAATGAATTGCACACACCTGACTACAAACTTCTTGGCGAATCAATGGGTGTGAAGAGCTGGAAAGTCGGTAGTGCAGATGAATTTAAAACGGTTATTCAAGAGGCTGTCGCTTTTGAAGGGCCAACTGTAATCGAGCTCGATATGAACTCGATTGGACCATTAAACTTCGCGGGTCCACCGCAAAAGAAACTGTATTAACCAGTTTGGATGGTTTAGTACATATGCGATGGGAGCTGCTAAGCCATCCTTTTTTTAGATAAATTTTTTTGTCTAAAAAACAATAAAAACGAAGTTTTACAGGTAAAACAAATAAAGTTCCAGCAGGACGCTGGAACTCAATCAAGGATGTAGAGATGAAAAAGACTTCATTGATCATGGCATTCATTGCACCGCTTACGCTGGGGGTAAGCGTCAATGCATTTGCAAAAGATTCATTGCTTGAATGGAAAAGTGATGATGGCACCGACTCATTAAAGTTAGGTGGGGTGGTTCGGTTAAATCAACGCTATGAAGATTGGGAAGGGCCAAACCGTGGTTTTGGTAAGCTCCATTTTGATATTTTCAGGGTTGATCTCAAAGGTAAATTTGATGATGCTTACATCAATGCCAGTTATATGGTTCAAGACCAACAGAAAACGTCCATTGAGAAAGCATATGTCGGCTATAACTTAGATGCCAATAACAGCATTGAAGCAGGTTTAGTTTATAAGCCTTTTACGATTTATCCTTACCCGCAAAATGGCTGGACCTACCACATCCCATTCTTTTTAGGTTATGGCAACAATATTGCGCCAGGGATTAACTGGAATTATCACGACAAAGATTGGGATGTAAAACTCGGTTATTACCCGCAAATGTTAGAGACGAACCTGCGCTACTCACCAGAAAGTGCAACTTATGATGACTTGGCAGGAAATGCATTTCCATCTCAAAAAGTCTATCAAAATGAAAAACGCAATCAGGTGAATACCCGCATTGTTCGCAAGTTAGAAACTGATTTCGGTAAACAAGAGTTTGGTGTATCAGGTGCAATTGCCCAGTTGCATAATGATATTACCGATAAAGACGGCAAATATTATGCAGTCGGTTTACATACCGAAAACAACTATAAGCGCTTTAACTTACAAAGTTCTGTCATTCATTATCAATACGATGCTAAAAATCCGGATGGTGTAAATAGTGATATGACTTTGATGGGAGCGAATGGCCTTACGCCAGCTTATTTCATTGCTTCGGAAGGTACGATTGCCAGTTTAAACCTTGCTTATACACTGCCTGTGACCAATATGGGCAAGCTAAAAGCCATTAAGTTTTATAATGACTATAGTTATCTCGATAAAAAACGTGATGATTGGTCAGATTCGCAAATGAACACCACAGGGATGATGTTTATTGCTTCACCATTTATGGTTTGGGCGGATTATACGTGGGGTAAAAACTCCAACATTATTGGTGGCTCGACTAACTCAACGGGTTATACCTCTGCAACCTCGCCAAACAGTGATAAATGGCTATACCGTATTAACTTTAATATTGGCTTTACTTTCTAAAGTAAGCAGCAATAAAAAACCACGCGATCGGCGTGGTTTTTTATTTAATAAGTGAAAATTTTTAATACCTGTTTTTTTCAAACTTATTCCAAAATACAAAGGCAGTCACAAAGGCCAAAATGGTTAGCGCGAAAATATAATACATCGCACCAATATCACTATATTGACTGAGCCAATGCACTAAAGGCAGGGTCATACCACCAACAATTGCATAAGACAAATTATAAGAAAATGAAATGCCCGAGAAACGCACAGGCGCGGGGAACATTTTAACCATACTGCTCGACACCATGCCGACAGTACCAGAGCATAGGCCCAACAGCATATATAAACCAAAAATAGTTGAATGTGCGGCATGCCCCAAACTGTTATAAAAAACTGCTGCTGTGAGTGCTACGGCAAGCGCACCAAACATCATGACTTTGCCACAACCAAAACGGTCAGCAAAATAGCCTGCCAAAATACAACCGACCATTTGCATAACAATCGCGGCACTTTGCATTTCAAAAGTCTGTGCGCGCTCAAAGCCAAACGTACCAGTTAATAAATTTGGCATGGCTAAAATCACCACTACCACACAGCCTGTTAAAAACCATGTAAATAACATGCCAATCGCAACGGCTGTTTTATGCGTTTTTAAGACTTGTTTTACAGGCATTTCTTTAGAAATTTCTTTACGAGCCTGCATGGCTTTAAACACAGGCGTTTCTTTTAAATAAGTTCGTAAATAAAGTGCAACCAAACCAAAAATACCACCTGCAATGAAAGGAATACGCCATGCCCAGTCATGGATTTGCCCTTCACTAAAATTCAGTGAAATCCATAAAGACATGAGCGCGCCTAGTAAAATTCCTAAAGACAGCCCAGCGGTGAGTAACCCATTTGCCAGCCCAATTTTTCTTTCAGGTACATGTTCAGACACAAATGTCCACGCGGCTGGAATTTCACCCCCGATTGCAATACCTTGCACCACACGCATGAGTAATAAAAGTAGTGGTGCCAAATATCCGATATTTTCAAAGGTAGGCAATATCCCGATAAATAGGGTAGGCAGTGCCATCAGCAAAATAGAAAGCGAAAATAGTTTTTTACGCCCAACCAAATCACCAAAATGGGCCATAACAACCCCACCTAAGGGCCTAAAAAAGTAACCTGCTGCGAAAATACCGTAGGTGTTAAGCATGGCCCAAAATGGACTAAGCGTGCTGGGGAAAAAGAGGTCGGAAATGATTTTGGCATAAAATACATAAATCACAAAATCATAAAACTCTAAAGCTCCACCCAATGAAGAAAGGGCGAGGGTTCGTTTATCTTCTTTATTAAGATAGTTCGCATCCTGCAAAGTTAATTCCTGATCCATTTTTTACTTAATTGTTGTAATTGAAGTTTGGATATTAATGGAAAAGTGAAGTAAAAGTAAATGGAGGAAATTTGTTCTATGTAGCAACGTCGATTGGGCTTGCTCAGATCAAAAGCTTTAAAACAAAAAACGCTTTAGATGAAACAAAAACAGATGTAGGAATGGCTTTTCTTTTGTTTCGTTCAGCGACACAATAAAACTTGTTATAGCCAGTTTAATAAGAGATTCAAAGGATGAGTGTAGTTTTACCTGTCGCGAAGCGTGGTGAAGATATTTTGAAATTGATTGCGGCTCCCGTCTCGGCAAATGAGTTAAACAGTAATTGGCTTTATCAGCTTGCTGACGCTATGCATGCGACAATGCTCGAACGTAATGGAGTAGGGATTGCTGCACCGCAAGTTTACATCTCTAAACGCGTCATTATTGTGGCATCTCGACCAAATCCACGCTATCCCGATGCACCTGAAATGGATGCGGTAGTAATGGTAAATCCTGAGATATTAGAGTTCTCAAAAGAAGTTTGTTTAGGTGAAGAAGGCTGCTTAAGTGTGCCAGACGAACGTGGACAAGTTGAACGCGCAGAAATGGTTAAGGTGAAATATTTAACACTTCAGGGCGAGACGGTGGAAACAATTTTTCATGGTTTTCCTGCTCGTATTGTTCAACATGAGGTCGATCATTTAAATGGGATCTTGTTTGTAGAAAGAATAAGCTAATCTTCAGTTTAAAGTTTTGAAAAATCTATAATGAGCTTGAAAAGGGTAAGTCATCGGAATTACAATACTTATAGCGTGATATTTAAATCATTACAAAAGATATAATTTTAATATTATCAGCAGGTTGTGCTGAAATTTTACGCGATGTTGTAAATCTCCTCATTTAAGGTTACTGACCATGCAAACCCCTCTCCCAGATTATTTGGCAAATGTTATAGAAGCCTGTGACATCGATAACAGCGGTCATCTCGCCGATTATATTCCTGAGTTGGCAAATGCAAACCCAAATCGATTAGCTTTAGCAATGTCTACGGTAGATGGTGAAATTTATTCGGTCGGCGATGATGATGTTGAATTCACCATACAATCGATTTCTAAACCTTTTGTATATGCCTATGTTTTACAACAACTTGGCATTGATGCGGTACTTGCGAAAGTGGGGGTAGAGCCTTCGGGAGAAGCCTTCAATGAAATTTCATTGGGTAAAGACGGACGTCCAAAAAACCCGATGATCAACTCTGGCGCAATTACTGTACATTCCTTGATTCAGGTTAAACATGGTTTGCATAGCGCAGAAATTCTACGCCGTTTTATGAGCGAGCTTGCTGGTCGTGAATTAAGTTTTGATGAGTCTGTTTATGATTCGGAAGTCAAAACAGCCTATCGTAATCTTTCGATCGGTTATATGTTGCGCACGGTGGGGATTTTGGAAACTGACCCTGTCGATATTGTGAATGGTTACATTCGTCAATGTGCGATCATGGTTACAGTTAAAGACTTGGTACGTATGGGCAGTGTACTTGCTAATGGCGGGGTCGATCCTAGAACTGGAAAGCGCCTATTAAATCGATCTGTAGTTAGACAAGTCCTCAGTGTCATGATGAGCTGTGGTATGTACGATGCAGCGGGTGACTGGCTTTCAACTGTAGGTATTCCTGCTAAAAGTGGTGTAGCAGGCGGTATCTTGGGTGTGCTACCGGGGCAGGTCAGTATTGCTGCTTTTTCACCTCGACTAGATGAGCATGGTCATAGTGTTCGAGGAATCGATATTTTAGAACGATTATCTCGTGACATGGGGTTACATCTCATGGAAGGCACTCCTTCTGCCCAGACCATTGTACAAAGTCATTACCGCACAGGAAAAGACGCATCATTGAGTGTGTATGTGCTTCGAGGGGTATTGAAATTTACCGAAGCTGAAATGTTGTTGCGTATTTTACAAGACGAGACAACTGATCAAAGCACGATCGTTATTGATTTAACGCAGATTTCACTTATCCACGATGTGGGTAAACGTATGTTTTTAGAAGGCGTAGATCGTCTGATTGATGATGGCCATACTCTTGTTTTAGTCGACCCTGAACAGCGCTTAGATCATGCCAGAACTGGTAAAGATCGAGAACTGCATGTCTATCACGATTTTGATGATTTGCTCGAAAAGCATGACCTACCTGCAAAAAAAAAGACTTATAGCGACATCGCGGCACTTCTAAACTGCTGAGGTGTTTTTCCTAGATGTCGCTTAAACATTGCACTGAACGCGCTGGGGTTTGTATACCCCAGTGACTCTGAAATTTGAGCAATAGATTCACCATTCGCGATTTTACTCAAGGCAAGTGCAATATGCATTTGCTGTATCCATGCCCGATATGACAGTCCAGTTTCTTTTTGGAACATACGCATTAAAGTTCTAGAACTCGCACCAATATCATCAGCCCAATCTGTTAAATCTTTTGAATGGTCAGGCGTATGTAATAACTCTTGGCAAATTTTTAAGAGTCTTTTGTCTTTCGGCCACGGAATCTGAATGGGCAACAAATTGGCCCGATGAATTTCTTCAAAAATCAAAATTTGTAAAGAACGGGAAAGCTCTTGAGAGGTTGCTGTATTTGGAGTTTCCTCACGTTCAATTTCATTTAAACGAATCAAAAGTTCATGCAACAGATTGCTTACCCGAATAATAAAGCAATGTTGTCCCATTAAAGCGGCTGCATTTACTTCAACCAATGCTGTATTTAACTTCACGTGGCTCAGTGAAATCACGCTGTGCTCTACATGTGCTGGAATCCATAACGCGCACATGGGCGGCACAATCCACACATGATTAGGCGTAAAAACCTGAATAGTTCCAGTAGAGGCATATAAAAACTGCGCACGTGTATGCGTATGGGTAGGTGTGATTTCTCGGTAAGAATGCTCAGAAGATAGCCCAATCACAAGTTCAGACAAATCAGACTGAATAAGAGAATCGGACATAAACTATCCTAAAAATTGTCACTTATACGATAATTATTGGAAGATAACTTTATAAGCGACAATTTACAATAAGCATCTCATTTAAAAATATTGGAGTTTTTCAGGTATGACGTCTTCAATACAATTGAAAGATGGTATTGCCAATACCGTTGCAAATGATCAGCCTCAAGGAATGATTATTAAAATTGTAGGCGCCGTGGCAGTCGCACATTTACTGAATGATTTAATTCAGGCGGTGCTACCAGCCATCTATCCAATGCTAAAAGCAAACTTTTCGCTGAGTTTTGCGGAGGTTGGCCTAATCTCGTTTGTATATCAAATTACAGGTTCACTGCTACAGCCTTGGATTGGACTTTATACCGATAAACATCCAAAACCATATCTTCTACCACTCGGAATGGTTGTCACATTCTGCGGCATTATCTTGTTAGCATTTTCACCAAGTTTTGCTGTGTTGTTATGTGCATCTGGGTTGATTGGGGTGGGGTCTGCAACATTTCATCCAGAAGCTTCACGTGTGGCACGAATGGCATCGGGCGGGCGCTTCGGTACAGCGCAGTCGACTTTTCAGGTGGGCGGGAACACCGGTACAGCCATTGGTCCATTGTTGGCAGCTTTACTGATTGTCCCGTTTGGACAGCATGCAGTTGCGGGTTTGGTGATATTTGCACTTTTAGCGATTTGGGTTTTATTTGGTGTAAGCCGTTGGACAGTGAGCCATGCTAAAAGTCAGGTGGTTGCACGTGCTACCCAAGCACATATTAAATTGCATGGCCGTAAGCTAATTATTGCTTTGAGCACAATTAGTGTGCTGATGTTTGCCAAATTTACCTACATTGCCAGCATTAGTAACTACTTTACCTTTTACTTAATTCAAAAGTTCCATATCAGTATTCAAACAGCTCAGTTGCATTTGTTTGCCTTTTTGGCAGCCGTTGCTTTAGGTACATTTGCAGGTGGTCCAATTGGTGACAAAATTGGCCGTAAAGCAGTGATTTGGGTTTCATTTATTGGTATGGCACCGTTTGCATTAATGATGCCGTATGCAAACTTATTTTGGACAACGGTTTTCTCAATTATTGCAGGTTTGGTGTTGTCGTCTGCTTTTGCTGCAATGGTGGTTTACGCACAAGAAGCTGTTCCGGGCCGTGTGGGTATGATTGCAGGTCTTATGTTTGGACTTATGTTTGGGGTCAGTGGTATTGCCGCAGCAGGGTTAGGGCATTTAGCCGATATTAACGGCATTGAATGGGTATTTGGTTTATGTTCATTGTTGCCATTACTTGGTTTTGCAACTGCATTTTTACCCGACACAAAAGTAAAATAAATGAAAGACTCTCAGCCATATTCAGCTGAGAGTCTTTTTTAGATAAATATAGTGTCAATTCACAATACTATTTTTGAATACCAAACTTAAATACGGTAACACTGTTATAAGTTTGATTCGGGTTTAAACGTGTAGAAGGGAAGGATGGTTGATTCGGGCTATCTGGAAAATGCTGTGTTTCTAATGCTAGCGCATCTGCTTGTCGGTAGAGTACGCCATTTGCGCCAACAATATTTCCTAATAAATGATTGGCTGTATA
Source organism: Acinetobacter sp. BEC1-S18-ESBL-01 (assembly GCF_014169935.1). NCBI lineage: Bacteria > Pseudomonadati > Pseudomonadota > Gammaproteobacteria > Moraxellales > Moraxellaceae > Acinetobacter > Acinetobacter sp. BEC1-S18-ESBL-01. The sequence continues at coordinate 2,825,878 of NZ_AP022302.1, read as the reverse complement.
CATTTGAACGCTTGGTTCAGTGGTTAAAACCTGCATTGTTCGTTTAGATTTTGGATCAACTACAACAGCCGCAAGATTGAGTTTCCCTTGAGACTTTTGATTAATTACCCAAGTTTGGTCATAGCCATATCCATAGGCCAATTGCTGATTATTCGCTCGAATATCTTTCACAATCGCCTTAGGCGTTCGAAAATCAAAAGGTGTACCTGCAACTGAAGCAATCTCACCTGTTGGTAAGGAGTTTTGGTCGGTTACCAATATACGGTCTGCATTGAGTTGTACCACATGATCTAGTATGCCATAAGGGTTATTGCCAGCGCCTGATAAGTTGAAATAACTGTGGTTGGTGAGATTGACGACTGTCGGTTGATCAGTTTTGGCTTTATATTCAATCTGGAATTCATTTTGATCTGAAAGACTGTAGATCACTTCTACATCTAATTTTCCGGGAAATCCTTGATCACCATTTGGACTGGTCAACTTAAGAGAAGCTTTAACGGTTTCACCTTTAGAAACGAGGGGCTTAACTTGCCAAACACGTTTATCAAAACCAGGATTGCCGCTATGTAATGAGTTCGGGCCATTATTTTTTTCGAGGTTATACGTTTTTCCATCTAAGCTAAATTTAGCATTGCCAATACGGTTCGCATAACGACCAATTAATCCGCCAAAATGAATTCCTTCCTTGGTATCAGTAACTTCATAGCCTTTTAGATCATCGAAGCCCAAAACGATATTATTTTGTTTACCTTGGGCATCGGGAGTCAAAATCTGTGTAATTACACCACCGAAGCTAATAAAAGAAACTGAGACTCCTTTGTTATTGCTCATGGTGTATAGATCAACTTTTTGACCGTCTTGAGTTGTACTATATGGTTTTACATTTAATGTGGCTGCATTGGTAAGTTGTGCAAAGCTATAAATCGTAATACCTAAAATTACTAATTTTTTCATGTTTATACTCTATTTTTTAATAGTAAGACTGGATGAATATAAGATTGATTTTTCATCTTTTTAAAGAGGTTTTTATTATATGTAGTGTTAATAATAATCGATTAGTTAATGTTAAATATTGGAAAAACTGGTTCAATTTATGCTTATAAAGAAGCTAATCTTATGAGCAAAATTCAACGGTAAGTTATTTTTATGACTCATTCCGACTCGGTTTTAAAATTTTCACTTGGTCTAAATAGTCTCTCGTTTGATGTAGACAGCCAACACATTCACCTTGAGCAGGGCTTAGGTTTTGTTGGTTCAAAAAGTATCGGCCATGGGGTTGTTGATGAACTCGCTATCGAAAAGATGATTTATTTTATTGAAGAAATCATCGAGTCAAGGCCCCTCAGAAATCTGAATATAAGTGGTTTAGCGGTTACGGCTGACACCGCCATGGCACAACTCAGTGAGTTATTTTTTAGTGCTAAAAAGCAAATCAGCCGTATCGAGCTTGAGCATGGATTTAATAGTTTTATTGAGCGTTTGAGCTACTACACAAATCAAATGGCTCCAAATCAGCTTTATGTTTTTAGCTACTTTGTATTTGTTCGAGAGATGATGCATCACTTACGAGTTGAGCAAATTCAGATCATTTAAGAAATGATTTCTCAGCCTGCCAATTCATCATGAATCCAGTTTAAAAATAGCTCAATTTTAGGAATAAATTGGTGGGTTCGTGGATATACCAAGTGATGAGCAGAGATTGGAATCGATAGCTCATCTGCAAAAACTCTAACTAATTTCCCAGATTCTAAATAATTTTGGGTAAGCAAATTACTTTCTAAAACAAAACCTAGCCCGTGTGTGGCCGCCTCAAGTGACATATAAGAGCGGTCAAAACTCAAAGTGTAGGGAAACTCAGGAATAGTTAGACCCTGATGGGCAAACCATTGTGGCCAAGTGACTAAGGTCGAGCGCGATAAAATCAGTTCTTTCTTTAATAAATCTTGAGGTTTATTTACTGGACTACGTTCAAGTAGTTTGGGGGATGCAAGTACTTCTAGCTTTTCATTACGAATCGTTCTGATTTCTACCCCTGTCCAGTTGGGCAAACCATGACGAATATCAATGTCGATCTTGTCGCGAGTAAAGTGCAAATTTTCATAAGAACATGACAAGTTGACTTGAATCATGGGGAACTTTTCTTTAAATGACTCGAGGCGAGGGAGCAACCAAAGCAAACCAAAACTTGGGGATGAATGAATATATAAACTGTCTTTAGGGCTTTTATCGGCAGCTTTTTCCGTGGCTAACATGAGGTTATGCAAAATGGTGGTGACATCTTGAAAATAGCGTTCGCCAGAAGGGGTAAGCGTCACACCACGGGCACCACGAATAAATAAACTCTGCCCAATCATTTCTTCAAGCTTAGCAATTTGATGACTTACTGCCGAAGGCGTGAGATTCAAATGCTCGGCTGCCTTGGCAACATTGCCGAAACGGGCGGTTTGTTCAAAAGCCTGTAAGGTTTTAATTGAGGGCATTTGGTTGAAATTGTTTTCACTGCTATCCATGAAATGATCCGTTTTTATCCCTAAAACTTATTTGAAAATAGCACAGGCATGAATTTTTTTCATGCCTTGTTGAATTTGAGATGATTGCTGGGCTTTGTGAAAAAAGAGATTCTAAGTCAGAACTCAGGAAATAAAGCGTAAAAGAGGATTGAATATGTTACTACAAGGAAAAGTGGCATTAATTACCGGTGCAGCATCAGAACGTGGAATTGGGCGAGCAACCGCAGAAATCTTTGCACAACAAGGTGCCAAAGTCATTATTGTTGATTTAGATCTTGCTCAAAGCCAAAACGCTGCAAAGGCACTTGGTGAAGGACATTTAGGACTTGCTGCAAACGTTGCGAACGAAGAACAGGTCAAAGCAGCTGTTGAACGAGCACTACAGCACTATGGCAAGATTGATATTTTAATTAACAATGCTGGTATTACTCAGCCAGTTAAAACACTTGATATTCAACGCAATGACTATGACCGTATTTTAGATGTCAGCCTGCGCGGAACACTGATTATGTCGCAAGCGGTTATTCCATCTATGAAAGCAAACGGTGGTGGAAGCATTGTATGCCTATCCTCAGTTTCAGCGCAGCGCGGTGGTGGTATTTTTGGCGGGCCACACTATAGTGCTGCCAAAGCAGGTGTATTAGGTCTGGCAAAAGCGATGGCACGTGAGTTTGGTGGTGACCAGATCCGTGTAAATTCTCTTACCCCGGTCTAATCCAGACTGATATTACTGGCGGTTTAATGAATGATGACCGTCGTCACGACATTTTGGCAGGTATTCCACTTGGCCGCTTAGGTAAAGCGCAAGATGTTGCAAATGCAGCATTATTTTTGGCAAGTGATCTGTCAGCTTACTTAACTGGTGTCACACTCGATGTAAATGGTGGCATGCTGATTCATTAACGCTTGTCATTTAAAAACTAAAAATAGAATGATGGTCACAAGAGGATACTGTGGCCAAATGTAAAGGGATTCGCATGATGGATACAGTATTTTCATCTGAAGTAGATACAACGATTCGTAAATCGGCGTATCGAAAAATTGCATTTCGGCTCATGCCATTTTTAATGCTTTGTTATTTTTGTGCCTATTTAGATCGAGTAAATGTGGGTTTTGCCAAACTCCAAATGATGAGCGATTTACAGTTTAGTGAAGCTGTATATGGTCTAGGCGCAGGGATTTTCTTTATTGGTTATTTCCTCTGTGAAGTACCAAGTAACATTGTGCTTCACAAAGTAGGTGCACGGCGTTGGATTGCCCGAATCATGATTACATGGGGCATTTTGTCAGGCTGTTTTGCCTTTGTTCAAACCGAATGGCAATTTTACACCTTACGTTTTTTGCTTGGTGTCGCCGAAGCTGGACTAGCTCCGGGCTTGTTGCTTTATCTCACTTATTGGTTCCCGTCTTACCGCCGCGCACGCATGACAGTTCTTTGGTTTATCGCGATTCCAATTTCAGGAATGATTGGTGGACCACTTTCAGGCTTAATCATAGACCGAATGAGCGGTGTACATGGCTGGTTCGGCTGGCAATGGATGTTTGTAATTGAAGCCATTCCCACAGTGATTGTCGGCTTACTTGTACTTGCTGTTTTAAAAGATTCAGTTCAAGACGCCAATTGGTTAACCCAAGATGAAAAGAACTTGGTGAAGCAAGAACTTGCTCAGGATAACCAGCACAAAGAAGGTCATGCTAGCGTCAAAGAGTTCATTGCAGATAAACGCTTATGGCTACTGGCAGGTATTTACTTTTGTGTCGTGATGGGGCAATACGCCATTACATTTTGGCTACCAACTCTCATTCGTAACTCGGGCATTAGTGATAACTGGCATATCGGTTTGCTCACCAGTCTGCCTTATATGTGTGCCATTGTGGTCATGATTTTGGCAGGGCGTAGCGGTGACCATTTTCAAGAACGCCGCTGGCACTTAATTATCCCGATGTGTGCAGGCGCTTTAGCACTTACATTTGCGACTTTATTCGCTTCAAATCTAACGCTCTCTTTAATTTGCCTTTGCATCGCAGCCTCAGGTGTGCTGACGGCATCCTCTTTATTCTGGATGTTACCGACCAACTTTTTGGGTGGTGTTTCCGCAGCGGCAGGTATCGCAGCAGTGAATAGCTTCGCCAATCTTGCAGGATTTTGCTCACCTTATTTAATCGGTTGGGTCACTACCAACACGGGTTCAAATGCAATCGGCATGTTCTTAATCACAGCAGTATTAATTTTCGGTGCCAGTTTGGTTCTGCGTGTTCCGGCAAAACTGGTCAATCGTTAATAAGGAATAGTAAATGACAATGTTAAATGTTGATAAAGCAGGCCAAATTGCCGAGTTGCAACAACGTGCCTACCACATTCGCCAACATGCTTTACGCATGGGGCAAGTACAAGGCCAAGGCTATGTTGGACAAGCTTTAGGTGCAGCAGATTTGCTCGCCGTGTCTTATTTTCATGCGATGAAATATCAGCCAGAAAACCCTGAATGGGAAGGCCGTGACCGTTTTTATCTTTCTATTGGGCACTATGCAATTGCACTCTATGCAGCCTTAATTGAAGCAAAAATTATTCCGCTTGAAGAGCTTGAAACCTACGGAGCCGATGACAGTCGGTTACCAATGTCGGGCATGGCTTCCTATACACCCGGTATGGAAATTACAGGTGGCTCATTGGGTCATGGTCTTGGAATTGCAGTTGGTGCATGTCTAGGACTGAAACAGAAAAAATCAGATGCTTTTGTCTATAACTTACTGTCCGATGGGGAGCTAAATGAAGGTTCAACGTGGGAAGCCGTAATGTCTGCTTCGCATTGGAAACTAGATAACTTAATTGCGATTATTGATGTGAATAATCAGCAGGCAGATGGGCACTCCAGCGAAATTTTAGCGTTTGAGCCAATTGTTGATCGTTGGCAGTCATTTGGTTGGTACACCCAACGTGTAGATGGCAACAACATGGAAGCTTTGCTTGAAGCATTCGATCAAGCGCGAAACCATAAAGGTACATGCCCACGCGTCATTATTTGTGACACTAAAATGGGTAAAGGCGTGTCGTTCTTGGAAAGCCGCGAAAAAACACACTTTATTCGTGTTGATGAACATGAATGGGATGATGCTTTAAATATTTTGACCCACTACGGACAGTAAGGAGTACACCATGAGCCAGTTAGCTAATCCTCCTAAGAAAAAACTAACCACTTCGGCAATGATTGCTTCTATTGCTGCCGAGGGCCAACCGACCAAACCAGCTCCATTTGGACATGCACTGAATGACTTGGCAAAAGAGCGTGACGATATAGTAGGTTTATCAGCCGATTTATCAAAATATACAGACCTACATATTTTTGCAAAAGAAAACCCAGACAAGTTTTTCCAAATGGGCATGGCAGAACAACTTTTGATGAGCGCAGCAGCAGGACTTGCTCGTGAAGGGTTTGTTCCTTTTGCGACCACCTATGCCGTGTTTGCATCACGTCGTGCCTATGACTTTATTTGTATGGCAATTGCGGAAGATAATCTGAATGTCAAAATTGTGGCAGCACTTCCAGGGTTAACCACGGGTTATGGCCCAAGTCATCAAGCGACAGATGATATTGCGATTTTCCGCGCTATGCCGAACTTGATGGTTATCGATCCATGTGATGCCTTGGAAATAGAACAGGCGATTCCTCAGATTGCCGCGCATAATGGTCCGGTATATATGCGTTTATTACGCGGTCAGGTTCCGTTAGTGCTCGATAAATACAACTACCAGTTTAAATTGGGTAAGGCACAGGTGATTAAACCCGGTAAAGACTTACTCATTATTTCGACTGGTTTATTGACCATGCGTGCGCTTGAGGCAGCCGAAGAGCTTGAAAAAGAGGGCATTGAGGTTTCAGTGCTACATGTACCGACCATTAAGCCTCTAGATGAACAAACTATTTTAGATGAAGTCACAAAAGGTGGCCGACCTGTTTTAACTGCCGAAAATCATTCAGTCATTGGTGGGTTAGGGGAAGCCGTTGGCTCACTATTTCTAAGAAATGGACAACATCCTCGTTTTGACATGATTGGTTTGCCAGATGCATTTTTAGATGCAGGGGCATTGCCCACTTTACATGATCGCTATGGTATTTCAACTGAAGCAGTTAAAGAGAAGATTAAGGCACATTTGAAGTAAAAGTAATGTCTGCTTGATGCAGAGTATTGAAATAAATTCTTTTAAATCCCTCAGTCCTTTAAGGTTGAGGGATTTCTAATAAAAATTCAAATGGATATCTATTTTTTTCTTAAAATAGTTGCTAATACTTTTACAAATTTTTTAAACATGGTATAAATCTTGTTATCCCAAATGTTTCGTTTGGTTACGGATGTTACTCAATTAATTTCAGCTCTTATTGGCTAGTTTTAACTAGTGCTATTGAATAGATAGCTTGTGGGGAGAAGTGTCGTTTCCGTCATTTGTCCCAAATAATCCTGATAGCCGAGGGTAGTAATCTCAGTGTTTATTTAAGTGCTGTTGAGTAACCAAGTAAATTGAGATTACAAGCTCTATGTATTGTTCTTTAGAGTTTATTATATCTACTTAGCATTTAGAGTGCCCTCGCTATATCAAATGATCAAGTCCAAATATATTTATAAAGGCTCTAAAATTGATAGTTTAGATAAATTATCTGAAGTTTTATCTATTGATATTGATGAATTAACAAATGTACTTTTATTAGAAGATGAAGCTAAATATAAAGCTGGATTTATAAAAAAAAGTAATGGTAAACTAAGGAATATCTATAATCCAAATACCTCTTTAAGAAAAATACAAAGAAGAATTAAGAATAGAATTTTTACTCAACAAATAGAATGGCCAGACTATATTTTTGGTTCTATTCCAGCTGATGAAATATCCTCAAATGATTATGTTGCTAGTGCTGAAAAACATTGTGGTGCTAGAGCTTTACTTAAATTAGATATAGAAGATTTTTTTGATAATATTACTCAAGAATTAGTAGAAAAAATATTTAAAAATTTCTTTAAATATAATGATGAGTTGTCGAAAATCTTAGCGCAATTATGTTGTGTTGATGGTAAAGTTCCTCAAGGAGGTATTACTTCAAGTTATATAGCTTCTTTAGCATTATTTTCAATAGAAGAAAGACTATTCTTTCGTTTGAAAAATAAAAAGTTAATTTATACCCGTTATATTGATGATATTACAATTTCTAGTAAAAATTCAGAATATAATTTTGATTCTATTATAAAAATTGTTGAAGGTCAGTTAAATAGTATAGATCTTCCATTAAATATAGATAAAATTAAGGTAGAAAGATTCTCAAGTAAAGCATTAAAAGTTCATAATATTAGGGTTGATTTAAAAACACCAAAGTTTGATAAGATTGAAGTAAAAAATATTAGAGCGGCAATTCATAGATTAGAGCAATTAGTTAAAAAACCTAATTATAGAACACATTATTTTTATCGAATTGATTTTAATAGATGTCAGGGATTAGTAAGTAAGTTATCTAGAGTAAATCATGTGTCTGTAGAGAAACTTCAGCGAAAGCTTAATGCAATTAAACCATTACCAAATAAAGCAGACATAAAGTTTATTGAAGACTCAATTAAATCTTTAAAAAAACATTTTCCTTTACAAAAGGAAAATGGTTCTTTTATTTATAATAGAAAGTTTTTTAAAATTCAACATAGAATTGGGTTTCTTAAATCTCATCCAAAAGGAATATATACAGAGAAAGCTATTTCTCTAAATACGGAATTGCAAAAGTACAGGTTAATTAGATAGATGGATAAGTTAGCAAGGGATAGTTCGTTAATTAATAGAATAATAAAACGTATCTGGTTTTTGGCAGCATGTGCTACTCTTTATTTTTTTATTTGTAATTTTTTCTTCATTTTGAAGAGCGGATATCATTTTGAACCAACTAGTGAAGGTTTAAAAAAATTCATTGAATTAACTCAATATATTTTTCAAATACCTGTGCTCGCAATAGCAATTACAACAGTTTTATTAGGTTGGATATCAGTACAGATTTATTTAGAAACTTATATAACTACGCATGCTAATAATTTAAATACACAGCAAGTTAATAGGTATTCGACATATTTACAGCATTATAGGAATTTTATTGAAACTATTGATATTTATCTAGAACATAGTAGTTATTTGAAATCTAACTCAATTGATCGCTTGTTTTTTTATCGTGTTATATATCCAAATTCATTTGAAGGTGATTTAAATGTTTCTAATAATTATAAAAATATTATTAAGCTGATAGATGTAGATATAAATTTTTTAAATAAAGGACTTCCTCGAAAACTTGGATATGCTGATCATATTAAGAAACTAATTATTAATGCTGAAAGTCTTGGTATTACTATTCAAGAGTGTGAGAGAAAAGATTTTATTAAATTAGAGCATGATTTTTATTTGTTTATTAATAATATTAATAAAAGTTTGATTGTGGACGAGTTAACTAAACCAGAATACTAATTATATGAGATCAGGCATTAAAATAAATCATACCTGATCTCAATTGTTATAAAATAAACATTAAACAATCGAATCATCTAAATTCGGCGCTAACCAACGTTTCGCTTCATCCAGTGTCCAACCTTTACGTTTTGCATAATCTTCAAGTTGGTCTTGAGATATTTTACCTACGTTAAAGTATTCACTTTGTGGGTGAGAATAATAGAAACCACTTACCGAAGATGGTGGCATCATTGCAAAGTGTTCAGTCAGTTTAGTGCCGATTTTGTCGGTAGAACCTAACCAGTCGAACAACACCGCTTTTTCAGAGTGCTCTGGGCAAGCAGGGTAACCCGGTGCAGGGCGAATACCGACATATTTCTCTTTAATCAGTTCTTCATTGCTAAGCTGTTCATCCGCTTTATAGCCCCAGAACTCTTTACGAATGCGTTCATGTAAGTGTTCGGCAAAGGCTTCAGCAAAACGGTCGGCTAGTGACTGAACTAAAATTGCAGAGTAGTCATCACCTTTGGCTTTGTACTCATTTGCCAATTCTTCTGCACCAAAAATCGATACAGTGAATCCGCCTAAGTAGTCTTGTTGCTCACGGTCAGTACGAATGTAATCTGCTAAAGACAAGTTTGGTTTACCTGTGACTTTGTCCGATTGTTGACGTAAGTGCTCAAAAGTATGCGTAACATTTTGACCAGCTTCATCAAATACGCTCACTGTGTCTGCGTCAGTGCGTTGAGCGGGGAACATACCGAATACAGCACGAGCATCAAAACGATTATTGTCGATAATATCTTTCAACATCGCTTGAGCTTGGTTGTACAAGTCAGTTGCAGCTTCACCAACCACTTCATCTTCTAAAATTTTCGGGAATTTACCTGCCAAGCTCCAAGAAATGAAGAATGGTGTCCAGTCAAAATACTCTACAAGGGTTGCAAGAGGATAGTTGGTGAGGACTTGTGTTCCCAAAAGATTTGGTTTTGGTGGTACATAGCTTTCGTCAATTTTAAAACCGTTTTCAACTGACTCTGCATAAGTCAATTTTGCAGCTTTTGGCTGTTTGTTGGCTAAGCGCTCACGGATCTTGGCATATTCAGCACGGTGCTCTGCAATAAAGTTTCCACGCATTTCTTTCGAAAGCAGGGTGGTTGCAACACCCACAGCACGTGAAGCATCAGCTACATAGATCACAGCATCGTTTTGGTACTGAGGATCAATTTTTACTGCTGTATGTGCTTTTGAGGTTGTTGCACCACCAATCAATAAAGGAATGTTAAAGCCTTTGCGTTGCATTTCTTTGGCAACAAACACCATTTCATCTAAAGATGGGGTAATCAGACCTGACAAACCAATGATGTCACATTTCTCATCAATTGCGGTTTGCAAGATTTTCTCGCACGGTACCATTACACCAAGGTCAACAATGTCGTAACCATTACAGCCAAGTACCACGCCTACAATATTTTTACCAATATCGTGTACGTCGCCTTTAACAGTTGCCATCAAGACTTTACCTTTAGATTGGCTACCTGTTTTTTCAGCTTCAATGTACGGGTTGAGCCAAGCCACAGCTTGCTTCATAACACGTGCAGATTTCACAACTTGTGGTAAGAACATTTTGCCCGAACCGAACAAGTCACCAACCACGTTCATACCGTCCATCAAAGCACCTTCGATTACATCTAAAGGACGTTTGGCTTTGAGGCGAGCTTCTTCGGTATCTTCATCAATGTAAGTTGTAATACCTTTAACTAAAGCATATTCAAGACGTTTTTCGACTGACTCATTACGCCATTCAAGGTTCTCGGCTTCTTTTGTAGCGCCGCCTTGTCCACGGTATTTTTCAGCCACTTCAAGCAATTTTTCAGTCGCAGCCTGACCAGACTCACCTTGGTTTTGGTTTAAAATGACATCTTCAACTGCTTGTTTTAGCTCGGCTGGAATATCATCATAAATTGCCATTTGGCCAGCATTCACAATACCCATGGTCATGCCTTGCTTGATGGCATGGTACAAGAACACAGAGTGAATGGCTTCACGAACAGGCTCGTTACCACGGAACGAGAACGAAACATTCGACACACCACCAGAAATCATGGCGTGAGGTAAGTTTTGTTTAATCCAACCTGTGGCCTCAATAAAGTCGACGCCATAGTTATTGTGTTCTTCAATACCTGTTGCAACTGCAAACACGTTCGGGTCAAAAATAATATCTTCAGCAGGGAAGCCAACATCATTCACTAAAATGTCATATGAGCGTTTACAGATTTCACGCTTACGTGCAGCAGTGTCGGCTTGACCTGTTTCGTCAAATGCCATGACAATAATCGCAGCACCATATTGACGGCACAGGCGAGCTTTTTCTACAAACTCGTCATAACCTTCTTTTAAAGAAATCGAGTTAACAACGGGTTTACCTTGTACGCATTTTAAGCCAGCTTCAATGATTTCCCATTTTGATGAGTCGATCATGATTGGCACACGTGAAATATCTGGCTCAGAAGCTACAAGGTTTAAGAAATGCACCATCGCATTTTGCGAATCGAGCATCCCTTCATCCATGTTAATGTCGATAATCTGTGCGCCAGCTTCCACTTGTTGCTGTGCAACTTCTAAAGCTTCAGCAAAGTTTTCTTCACGAATTAAGCGTAAGAATTTTTTTGAACCTGTAACGTTAGTACGTTCACCCACGTTCACGAAAAGTGAGTCATCGTAAATGTTAAATGGTTCTAAACCACTCAAACGACACGCAGGTACAGTTTCAGGAACTTGACGAGGCGCAATATCTTTTACCGCATTGGCAATCGCGCGGATATGGTCAGGTGTTGTACCACAGCAACCACCAGTAATATTAATTAAGCCGCTTTCTGCAAATTCTTTTAAGAATTCTGCCGTTTGTTCTGGCGTTTCGTCATATTCACCAAAAGCGTTTGGTAAGCCCGCATTTGGGTGCGCTGAAACAAACGTATCTGCGACATCGGAAATGGTTTTTACGTGAGGTCGCATTGCATCTGCACCAAGCGCACAGTTAAAACCAATCGATAGTAAGTCACCATGACGTACAGAGTTCCAAAACGCTTCCGCAGTTTGACCTGTTAAGGTACGACCCGATGCATCAGTAATGGTCCCTGAAATCATGATTGGTAATTCACGACCAATTTGTTTAAAGACTTCTTTAACCGCAAAAATTGCAGCTTTACAGTTTAATGTGTCAAATACGGTTTCAATCAAAATGATATCTGCACCGCCTTCAATCAGCGCATGTGTCGCTTCAATATAGTTTTCTTTTAGCTCATCAAAAGTGATGTTACGAAAGGCAGGGTCATTTACATTCGGTGAAATGGAACAAGTACGCGATGTTGGTCCAAGTACACCTGCTACAAAACGCGGTTTATCTGGAGTCGAATACTTCTCACAAGCTGCTTTAGCTAAACGTGCTGCTTCACGGTTAATCTCTGGAACAATATCTTCCATGTGGTAATCAGACATAGAAACACGCGTGCCGTTAAAGCTGTTGGTTTCAATAATGTCAGCACCAGCATCAAGATAAGCTTCATGAATACCTTGAATGATTTGAGGCTGGGTCAGAACCAAAAGGTCATTGTTACCTTTTAAGTCATGTGCCCAATCGGCAAAACGCTCACCACGGTAGTCTGCTTCTTCCAATTTATGGCGCTGGATCATAGTTCCCATTGCACCATCAATAATCAGAATGCGTTTAGCAAGAAGCGCTTTTAGGGTGGCAAGCGTAGACATAGAAAACCCCGATCTTTTATATGAATTTAAAAATGCGGCGCTATTGTAACAGAATAGTTGCGCAATTGATGAGCTATAACGACCCATCATTCACTGTAATAGATTCATTAAAAAACGGCTTTTATGACAAATGAAGACTGTTTTTTCATCAAATATTCATAAAATGATCATGATATTGAAATATTTCATCTCCAATATTCGGTTTTATGACAGTTGTGGTGTTTAAAAAATAGTCGTTTAGGTAATTTTTTAGATATTTTTGCTTCAAAAATAGTCATAAAATAGATGGATGGGGATTTATGTAAATCATTGTATTTAAATAAAAAAATAAAAACCGTAGAGGAAAGGTGCATCAAATGAGGTCAAAATGTGAAAAATTGACTTCATCGGGCGCCGCTTTGTCATATAATTGTCATAATTTAATTTAAGAATACAGAGGATTTTTTTATCCTCTTACCGTCTGCATGAATTCTAATCTACCCCCTGTTTCGGATTCAAAACTTGCGGCAAACCTGCAAGTCAAATCGACGAATGTACATGTCCCGACACCTAAATTTTTTATGCCGGTGTTTCTGACGATTATTGTTGCAACACTTATTTATATTGGATTTCAGGTGAGTGCTGATTTAGCACATGTACCACCTTTGAGTCTTTATTCAGTTATTCTTTTATCAACTGCACTCTTGATTGCTTTAGGCTTTGAGTTTGTAAATGGCTTCCACGATACTGCAAATGCAGTAGCAACAGTGATTTACACCAATGCTTTACCAGCACCAGTTGCAGTCATGTGGGCTGGTTTTTGTAATTTCCTTGGGGTAATGGTTGCAAGCGGCGCAGTCGCTTACGGCATTATTGCATTGTTGCCTGTTGAGCTGATCATGAATATGGGTAGCGGTGCAGGTTTCGCAATGGTTTTTGCGCTTCTTATTGCTGCGATTCTCTGGAACTTAGGTACTTGGTTCTTGGGTATTCCTGCTTCTAGCTCTCATACCTTGATTGGTTCAATCTTGGGTGTGGGTATTATGAACCATCTATTGAGTGCATCGACTGGCGTAACGACCAGTGGTGTTGATATGGATCAGGTGATTAAAGTCGGTAAGGCATTATTATTTTCACCTTTAATTGGTTTCGCTTTTGCAGCGATTGTATTCTTGTTGGTTAAAACTATTTTTAAACGCCAATTAGAATTATTCCAGCCACCTGAAGGGAATAAACCACCACCAGCAATCATTCGTGCAATCTTGATCTTTACCTGTACAGGTGTGAGTTTTGCACATGGTTCTAATGACGGTCAAAAGGGTATGGGACTCATCATGCTGATTTTGGTTGGTCTGGTGCCGTTGGCTTATTCATTAAATAAAAATCTTGATACTCAGCAAGTTCAATCATTCCATCAGCTTTCTTCTCAAACTGCCGTATTTTTGAATCAAAATCAGCCAGAATTAACCGATGAAAAAGCACGTGTTATTCTGACTAAATATATTCAAACTAAACAGCAAACTCCGGAAGTTGTGCCTGCATTGGCAAGTATGACTGATCACTTGGGTGAGCGAGTTTCTAGCTATAGCAACTTAAAAGATATTCCTGAAGCTGCAATTAGCGAAATTCGTAATGACATGTATTTAAGCACCACGACGTTTAAGCGTTTGGATAAAGCAGATGCTTTACCAAAAATGGATGACTCACAGAAAAAGCTTGTGAAAGAATACCGTAGTAGCTTAGATTCATTCTTACAATACATTCCGACTTGGGTAAAAGTGGCTGTTGCTTTAGCACTTGGTCTAGGCACAATGGTGGGTTGGAAACGTATCGTTGTGACTGTAGGTGAGCGTATTGGTAAGCACCACATGACTTATGGTCAAGGGATGTCTGCTGAGCTTGTTGCAATGAGTACAATTGCAGCTGCTGATGGTTTAGGTATGCCAGTTTCAACAACACACGTTTTAAACAGTGCTGTTGCGGGTACGATGGTCGCGAATAAATCAGGTTTAAACTTTAATACTGTGAAGACAATTCTCTCTGCATGGGTATTTACTCTTCCTGCAACAATCTGCTTGTCAGGTGGTTTGTACTGGTTATTCTTACAGTTTGTATAAAAGCATTTAAAAAATTAAAGCCACTGTTCACAGTGGCTTTTTTATTTGTTTAGTTTTTAAAGTTGAGACTATTTTTCATGTACATTCATCTATAAATTAATAGGTTGTTATAGGCCATCAAACAGCTTTATAGATTGGGCTTAAAATTTTATATCAGGATATATTATGAATGCGGTTCAAATAGATCAGCTAAAACAACAATTTCCACTTATTGAAACACTTCAAGCCTATCAAGAAACATTTTGGTTTACACCTCATCGCTATCCTTTAAAAGAAGCTTTAGAAAAAGTTGGACTAACCGCTAAGGATGTAAGTGAAGCAGAAGCAAGACTAGCGCGTTTCGCACCTTATTTGGCAAAAGTATTTCCTGAAACTCAAGCACAACAGGGAAAAATTGAATCAGATATTGTTGAAATTGCTCATATGCAACAAGCACTTTCTTCAGCAAAACAAGTACAGCTTAATGGAACATTCTGGCTGAAAAAGGATAGTCATCTACCTATTTCAGGCTCCATTAAAGCACGTGGTGGTATTTATGAAGTGCTCACACATGCTGAAAAACTTGCCATGCAGGCAGGGTTACTCAAACCAGAAGATGATTATAGTAAATTAGATCAAGATTCATTTAGGGCATTCTTTTCTAAGTATCAAATTGCAGTAGGTTCTACGGGCAATCTTGGGCTTTCTATTGGTATTATGAGCGCCAAACTCGGCTTTAGAGTTACTGTTCATATGTCGGCTGATGCTAGACAGTGGAAAAAAGACAAACTACGTTCACTCGGCGTCAACGTTGTAGAATATGCCAGTGATTACGGAGTAGCTGTTGAAGAGGGACGTAAAGCCGCAGAGCAAGATCCTCACTGCTTTTTCATTGATGATGAAAACTCAACCACATTATTTTTAGGTTATGCAGTTGCAGGAATACGCTTAAAACAGCAATTTGAGCAAAACCAAATTAAAGTCGATGCTGAACACCCATTATTTGTTTATTTGCCGTGTGGCGTCGGTGGTGGCCCTGGTGGGGTGAGTTTTGGACTAAAACTGGCTTTTGGTGAGCATGTACATTGTATCTTTGCAGAACCAACACATTCGCCGTGTATGTTACTTGGTGTCCACACAGGTTTGCATGATCAGATTTCAGTCAATGATATTGGTATTGATAACGTTACTGCGGCAGACGGGCTTGCGGTAGGGCGTGCTTCAGGTTTTGTCGGGCGTGCTATGCAACAATTAATCGATGGCTACTACACCATTCACGATGAACGTTTATATGAGCTCATTGCGCTTTTAAATCAAACTGAGAATATTCAGCTTGAGCCTTCTGCAGTAGCAGGCATGATGGGGCCGTATTATGTTCAGACGAGTCCTGATTACTTGGCTTTACACCAGTTTACAGCTGAGCAGTTGCAACAGGCAAATCATGTAATATGGGCTACTGGGGGCGGCATGGTGCCTCCTGATGAAATGCAAAAATATCTATCACACTTTCAATATAAATAAAGACACATTAGAAAAAAGCCCAATTCTAGGATTGGGCTTTAATCAAATTATTTTTTAGATGATTTTCTAAAAGGAAGTTTTTCGGTAGCAAAACCATAAATTGCCGCAAAAGGTAGGGCAGTTCGTGCTAAATAAGCGACACGCCATAGACCACCATGATTGGCACCTTCCATCATAAGTTCAAGCGGATGGTCTAAGACAGTTTCAGGATTCGCGACAGAAGACTCATTTCTTAAGTCATGAATCCAGAGTGCCGCCATAATGGCATTGGTGGTTTCAGGGCTAAATGCTTCTACATCGAAAAGTTCTGCGCCATTAAAAGCTGCTTTCAATAATGGATTTTTAGTCACTGAATGAGTCGTTGTCGATGGTGCAATATTAATGCTGACACGTTGTCCTTGATGGCGGGCCAAAATAGCACGCCATTGTTGAATACGCTTTGCCAAAGCATAGTTTGGACCTTGTTCAACCACTAAGCAGTCGGCAATACCATAAGTTTTTCCATTTTCACATGTAACCAAGTCTTGATATGGCGCTTGAAAAAAACGATTGAGCGAAAGAGCAGAAACACCTTTTACTGCCAACTTTTGCATTTTTCTGCGGGATTTAAATTTCTCTTGAGCAGCCTCTGCAACTTCTTTTGGTACTGCATAAACATCGGTTGGAGTACACATAAACATAAGGCTTGTATCAGGCTTATGCTCGCTCACAAATTGCATGATGCTATCCATTGCCATGGAAACGCGGACATGCTTTTCACCATCTAAATAGGCGATTGCTGCCAAATCTAACTTTTGTGGAAACTGCACCAGCCACTGCGCTATTTCTGGTAATTGAGTCAGTAAATTTGCACCCAGCTTATCTTTTAACTCAGAAGCTTTTGCTGACGAATCAACGGCTTCAACACATGGTGCAATAAGTGTTGCATTCCCTTGTTGAATTGTATTTAGGATTTTGCCCCAGACTCGTGAGTTTGGTAAATCTATAGCAACAATATTTGCTTTCCATTTGGCTAACCAAGGCAGTGGTCCTGCTTCTGAGGCTGCACCAAACAGCACCATCGTACGGTCAGACAAATCGAACCATTCTGGATGAGCAATAGCTTCACGAAGTGCTTTGGCATGACTTGGCTCAATAATACCAGTCTCTTCCCAGCGTTGAATCTGGTCTAATAAGCTTTGTCCACTTAGTTTTTGTCCTTTATAGGGAACATACCATTCAGGTGCTGCGTCACTTTCACCTTTAAGTTTTACTGTATAAAGAGGAGTAGATGAAGCAATATGAACGGCATCTTTTAAAAGGTAGTGTTTACCATCACGATAATAATCAAAAATATGGTGAGCTTTATGCAATCCTTGCTTCGCAATAGTAATTGGGTTGTTGATATTAGAAATCCCTTGTTTAACAAGAGCTTTAAAATATAAAGGATAGTTTTTTCGCCAGTTTTTTTCATTCAACACTTGTTGTGCGGTTTTATTATCTACAATAGATAAGGCCTCTGACAAAATCTCTTGGCCTGTAAGAGATGTACTTTGTTTTTTTGTTGAGGCATGTACCGGAAATTGTAGACCTTCGACTTGACTTGTGCTGGACATAAAATATCTCGTTTATACGACTGGGTTAATATACATGTGTATACATTATCTATGCCAATGAAAGGAAACGAGTGGCAATAACTGACAAAATAATATTGATTATTTATGTGATGAAACGTGAAAGAGAAAGTTATTATGATAAATTCATCTCATTTTGGCCTTAATTTTTTTCACATTTTTAGAACATTTTTATAGACTTACGTTACATAAATGTTTATTTTGTATTAAGCAAATACATCAGTATTAACCTGAAGGTAAAATGTTCAAAATGTATCAATAATAGAGATACAGAAATGATTAAAAACTAGACTTTTTTCTTAAGCGATAAGAAAAGTCAAACGGAATAAGAAAGAATTGGGGTGAAACTAGATAGAAGACAACGTAAGATTGTCTTTTAAAAATCTTGGGGATATGGTGATTTTTTTACACCATAATTTTCTAGTTTCATCCCATCTATTTTTGGGCTGGAACCCTCCATTTAGTATTCAATTCATCACTTGATTGAAGCCTATTTCTTTAGAGTAACTTCAAAATTACTTTAAAAGAGGGTATTTCTAACAACGTCCTTTTTTAGCTTGTCCTGGTGGGCAAAAGCCTCCTGGATGTCCGTAATATGGTGAATCAGGGTCAATCACAATACTACCTTCAGGTGTATGGACCGCACAGGCTGATAGTGACATTGTGAAAATTGCTGCGGCACAAAGAAGTAGAGTTTTCATCTTGTTCTCACTTTTTTATCATTCTCACTTGTACTATAAAAACATTTTGATTATTTTTCGACCTAATTTTGGTTAAAAAATATCTTTAATAAGTCGAATTAAGTAAAAATTAAGGAGACCGTAAAATAGTCCGAAATCCAACATGTGTTGCAGCTAAATCAAAATCTTGTGGATAACGGCTACTGCTACGATAACGTGAACAATAATTTTGTGCACAAAGAAAAGATCCACCTTTAATTACATATTGAGTGCTGGTGATTTCTTGTTGACGTAAATCAGAATAATTTCCCATATGCTGGTCATGAGCACCTTGATAAGGAGAAGATGTCCATTCCCATACATTTCCAATCATATCAAATAGTTTGAATTTATTTGCCGCAAAACATCCAACAGGTGCAACACCTTTAAAGTGATCTTGATTTAGGTTTTGAAAAGGGAATTCGCCTTGCCAGTAGTTGGCTTGCGGATGTTGATGTTCATCAGTAGGGGCCTGATGTAAAGGGGTATCAGTTTTTGAATTGGCTTTAGCTGCATATTCCCATTCTAGTTCTGTTGGTAAATCACGTCCTAGCCACACTGCATAATGTTCAGCATCATTTTTACTCACATATCGCACAGGCTCATTAGGATTTGCTATAGCTCCAGTACCGCCGTTTGGCGTTTTCCATGTATACCCTGATTTTAGCTGCCACCATTGCTGTGGGTGATGAGGGTCTGGTGAGAAAACAGCAGCCTGTTTTTGTTTTTCGGCATCGGTAATATAGCCAGTTGCTTTTACAAAACTTGCAAACTGAGCGACCGTAACTTCAGTTTGGTCAATCCAAAATCCTTTGACTTCGCGCTGCTTTTTTCCAAAATTAAGTTCATCGGGATAGGCCTTTTCAGAACCAAAGTTAAAATCTCCATCGGCAATTAAAACCATTCCTGCTGTAGGCTGTTTGAGCCAACCCTGAGGCAGACCACTATAGTTTTGACACTTTTCAATAGACCCTAAATCAGCTAAAGATGTTTGCTGTTGCGTCGAAGACCTAGATTCAGAAAATTTTGAAGATTCGCTACAGCCTGTCATAATAGACAGGCTGATTGTGGTAACTAAAAATGGCTTCAATTTCATTTGGCGTTATATTCCTGCACACCATTTTTTTCAGTATATTTTTGATAGACCGATAAGAGTTCTTGAACTTTTGCAGGATAAAGCTGAGCAACGTTTTGTCTTTCACCGCGATCTAATTTAATGTTGTATAGCTCCCAAGTCCCTGTGCCTAATTCAGGCCGCCCTTGAAGTGCGATTTTCCATTCACCTTGTTTTGCATATTTGCTGCCATGCAGCTCATCGGCAAAGCTAAAATTTGCAGGGCGAATAGTATCGGTTTTGTTTTCAAGCAAAGGTTTCCATGAAATTCCAGATGGCGTATTAATGGCCCGGCCATTGTATTGACCTTGTGGTACTGGAATATGAGCATATTCTAGTAAGGTAGGGAAAACATCGAGTACAGATGCAAAGCTATGATTTGTCTCTTCCGCTTTTTTCTGATTTGGTAATTTCACAATAGCAGGGGCAGTCGTTGCGCCTTCGCCCGCCGTATCTTTCCATAAGTGGAAAGGTGCCGCACTGACTTCGGCCCAACGTGGCCCAATATAGTGATATGAAGTAGGTGTACCAACATTGGCTACTGAGTTATCAAAACCAGATTCACTGCCATATCCGCCACGTACAAAACCTTCTGCGCCATTGTCTGAAACAAAGAAAATTAAAGTATTGTCATAAAGATTATTTTGTTTGAGATATTGAATAATGCGGCCGACATTGGCATCAAGATTTTCTACCATACCCGCATAGATTTCCATCTTACGAGCTTCTAGTGCCTTTTGTTCGGCTGTTAACTCATCCCATTTCCCATATTTTTGTGGAGCATTTTGAGTCGCAATTGGTTCTGCTGCATCAAAGTTTGCAGGAATAATTCCAAGCTGTTTTTGTCTAGAAATGCGGGCATTACGAATTGCATCGTAACCTACATCATAAACTCCGCGATATTTCTCACGGTATTCGGCTGGGGCTTGAATTGGCCAGTGAGGTGCCGTGTAAGCAGCATAAGCAAAGAATGGTTTGCCGCTATTTTTGCCTGAATCTAAGTAGCTCAGTAATTTATCGGTAAAATAGTTGGTAGAGAAAAAGTCATCAGGCAATGCCGAAATAGGAATAATTTGCCCATCTTCTGTATAAGTTGAATTTCGTTTAAAGGCACTTGGAGCTTGTTTAAAATGATGGTCTAAACCTTGTAATAAGGTAAATGAATGATCAAAACCTTTAGCATGTGCATTGGTTTCAGGGGTTAAGCCTAAATGCCATTTACCGCTAATGTACGTGCGGTAACCATTGTCTTTAAGTACTTGGGCAATCGATAAAGAACGTTCGTTTAAATAGCCCTCATAACCTGGTTGTCCCTTCAAATGCTCTGGGGTGAGTTCCGCCATTGCCCCAATACCAGCTAAATGGTGATCAGTACCGGAAATAAGTTGAGAACGTGTTGGCGAACAGGTCGGGGCAGTATGATAATCCGTTAAAAGACGACCTTCTTGAGCCAGACTATCAATATTAGGGGTGTGAATTTCGCCGCCAAAAACCCCTAAATCTGAATAGCCTAAGTCATCAGCCATAATAAATAAGATATTCGGTTGCTTAGGCGTGCTTACAACATTTTCTTGATTATCGTTGTCATTACATCCAGCCAAAGATAAGCTAAATAAGGCAATAGAAAGGCTAGATAAAATTGCTCTGTACTTCATTGTATCATCTGAATTATTAAAAGATTGGCACGAGTTTAATCAGATGGTTTTTGCAAACAAAGCAATGAATTGATCAAAGAAAATCAGAAAAAAGACTGAGAATTTATGCAGATAAATAAATCAGAAAAAAAGAAAAGCCCCAAGAGGCTTTTCTTTGATTTATATCGTTTAGAAAGGAAGACGAGTAAGCTGGTCTAAGAAATGTGGAATAACTTTAGGTTCAAGTAAAATGGTTACGATGATTCCGTAAGCTGCACCCCATAAATGAGCACTATGGTTAATATGACTATTACCACGTTTACCAGCCCAAATACTGTACGCCACATATAAAATAGCAAAAATAATAGCGGGTACAGGAATGAAGAATACAAAAATCAGCTTCCATGGCTGAAATAGAATATAAGCAAATAAAACCGCTGAAACAGCACCTGAAGCACCTAGGCTGGCCCAATTCGCATCATTTTTATGTTGTAAATAGCTTGGCAAAATCGCAAAGATTAAGCCACCTAAATAGAACAACACAAAACCCATGTCATAGAAATATTGGCGGTAAAAACTTTCAATGATACTGCCAAAGAAAAACAGGGTAATCATGTTGAACAGTAAATGTGTTCCGTCGGCATGGATAAAGCCATGAGTAATGAATCGATCAATTTGTCCACGTTGCATTGCAGGCGGCCAAAAAATCAATCGGTTCATTACATTTTGATTGCTAAAAGCAAGTAAAGAGATAATGACCGTAATAATAATAAGAGTAACTGTATGGTTAAACGGCAAATGCAACATAAGAAATATTTAAAAAAATGATCAATACTGAGTTCAATAATGCCATTAAAAACTTAACTTGAAACCCTGTTGTGTATAAATCCGACAAATTTAGTTGATTTTTTTTAAATCCACCTCATCTTCGGTTAATATAAAGGCATCAGCTTGAGGAATATTGTTATGTCGACTGAGAACACCAACACTGCTGTTGCAGAAGAAATTCCAAACCTTTTGATTACACCATCTGCACAAGAGTATTTGCACGATTTACTAACGAAGCAAAATACTCCGGGAATTGGCGTTCGAATTTTTGTTGAGCATCCGGGTACGCCACGTGCGGAATGCTGTATGGCATATAGTGCGCCAGAAGAAGTGATCCCAACGGATTATAAACAGGACTATCCTGATTTTCCTGCGTATATTGATGCGCCATCTATTCCTTATCTTTTAGATGCCGTAATTGATTACAACAAAGACCGTTTTGGTGGTCAGCTCACTTTCCGTGCTCCAAATTCTAAAGTTCCACGTGTTGGTCCAGATGCTTCGATTGAAGAACGTATTACTTACATTCTTCAGGCAGAAATTAACCCAGGTCTTGCAGGGCATGGCGGAAATTGTAGTTTGGTAGAAGTACAAGATGATCCAGAACACGGTTTAACTGCTGTATTGAAATTTGGTGGTGGTTGCCAAGGTTGTTCTGCAATTGATGTTACCTTGAAACAAGGTGTAGAAACTACTTTAAGAGAGAACATTCCTGAGCTTCAACGTGTGGTTGACCAAACAGACCATACGCAAGCTGAAGGTGCTTATTTCAAATAATCAAATTATTTGAAAAGTGAAATAAAAAAGCCTCGCAATGAGGTTTTTTTATTATTCAATATAAATAATGATAATTATTATCAATATCATTTGTAATTTTATTTATCTTTGTTACAATGCGGAACTGAAAATGAGAGATGTTTAATAAATCAATATATTGGGAATACTTATGTCGAAGCGTATTATCCAGTCAGTGCTTTCTGTTTCAGTACTGGCAAGTATGATGTCTATGGCTTATGCTGCACAAAATGAGCAAGAACAAGCTGAAAAAGCATTAGAAAAGCCTGCTGAACCTGTGAAATTGGAAACAATTTTTGTAACAGCTGAAGAGCAGGTGAAGCAGTCGCTCGGCGTATCAGTAATCACCCAAGAAGATTTAGAAAAACTACCAGTTCGTAATGATATTTCTGATTATGTGCGCCGTATGCCTGGTGTCAATTTAACAGGTAATAGCGCAACAGGTCAGCGTGGCAATAATAGACAAATTGATATCCGTGGAATGGGGCCCGAAAACACGCTTATTTTAGTGGATGGAAAACCAATTAATTCTCGTAATTCAGTCCGTTATGGCTGGAAAGGAGAGCGTGATACACGAGGTGACTCAAACTGGGTGCCAGCAGAAGCAATCGAATCGATTGAGGTTTTACGTGGTCCAGCAGCAGCTCGTTATGGCTCCGGTGCGGCAGGTGGTGTGGTTAACATCATTACTAAAAAAGTGACTAATGAAACCCATGGCTCAGTAGAGTTTTATACGTCACAGCCTGAAGACTCTAAAGAAGGTGCATCAAATCGTGTTGGTTTTAACGTAAGTGGGCCACTGATTAAAGACGTTTTATCTTATCGTTTATATGGTAATTACAATAAAACAGAAGCTGACGATGTTGATATTAATAAATCAATTGGTAGTACCGCAGCTGGGCGTGAAGGCGTTAAAAATAAAGATATTTCGGGCCGTTTAGCTTGGCAGGCAACAGACCAGCAAACTATTTTGCTTGATGTTTCTTCTAGCAAACAAGGTAATATTTATTCTGGTGACTCTCAGTTAAATGCAAATGCGGAAGCTGATGCGATTCTTTCGGAACTTATTGGTAAAGAAACCAATACTATGTACCGTGATAGCTACGCATTAACCCATGAGGGTGATTGGTCTTGGGGTAAGAGTAAGCTCGTTGCTCAATACGATAAAACGCATAATAAACGTCTTCCAGAAGGCCTTGGTGGCAGCACAGAAGGAAAAATTAATAATCTTGATGATAAAGCCACTTCACGTTTAGAAACTCTTCGATTTAATGGTGAAGCCAATATTCCTTTTGAATATTATGTACCGCATGTATTAACACTTGGTACCGAATGGGTTGAAGACAGATTTAAAGATAATGTATCGACAAATCAAGGGAAAGACAGTAGTGGTTCAGGTTATGGCGATCAATTAGCTAAAGGTGATCGTAGTAAAATGGAATCACGTATTGCATCTGCATATATCGAAGATAACTTGAAACTCACAGACAGTACAGATGTCGTGTTAGGCCTGCGTTTTGATGACCATAGTAAATCTGGTTCTAACTGGAGTCCAAGCTTAAATATTACCCAAAGACTTAACGATTATTTCACTTTAAAAGGTGGGGTAGCAAAAGCTTATAAAGCACCGAATATGTATCAAAATGCCGAAGGGTATTTATTAAGTACAAATGGGAATGGTTGTCCGGCCAATATTGAGTCACGTTGCTTGTTACAAGGTAATGGTGATTTAAAACCAGAAACTTCGGTTAACAAAGAGCTCGGTATCCAGTTCCAAAAAGACATCGTGAATGCGAGCTTAACTTGGTTCCGCAATGACTATAAAGATAAAATTGTGGCTGGTACAAACGTTGTTGGAACAGTTGATGGTTCAAGCACGAATGCAAATACAGGAGCTGTGACCAATACTAAGTGGAATATCTTACGTTGGGAAAATACGCCTAAAGCATTAATTCAAGGTTTTGAAGGAAGCTTAGGATTAGATTTCGGTGATATCCGCTGGACTAACAACTTTACGTATATGATGGATTCAAAAGATAAACAAACAGGTAATCCATTATCTTTAGTTCCAATCTATACAATTAACTCAATTCTTGATTATGACATCACAGATCAGTTAGATGTAAATTTTGTATTTACTCAATATGGTCGTCAAAAATCACGTCAGTTTGCAGAAAGTAGAATCGAATCTGGTATTGGTTCAGGTGGAGCAAATTCTGCGCTTAAGCCAAGTACTGTAAAAAGCTATAGTACCGCTGGAATAAATGTCGGTTATAAATTTTCAGACAATATAAGTACGCGTGTTGGTGTGAGCAACTTGTTTGATAAACAAATTTTAAGAGACAGTAATTCAATCAGCCAAACTTATAATGAACCAGGTCGAGCTTATTACGCTTCTTTAAAATATTCTTTCTAATCAACATAAATAACAAAGGCGCTCTAAGCGCCTTTGTTATTTAAAATATCTAATGCTTTTTCAGAATAATAAAACTTCTCTAAGTACATACGGGCACGACGTCTTAAATGTCCTGTGGTAATTAACTGCTGTAATACAGGCACAAGTAACTTGGTCAGCTCATGTTGTACTAAACCTTCATCAATATTGAGGTCACGAAGCAATAAATCAAAACTACGCTCTTGATTACGTACATACCAAGTATAGATACCATCATGTACTTGTTGTTTTAAATAATCAGTTTGGCGAATGTGATCCCATATTTCATGCCCTAAACCAACCGTTTTTGATAAGTCTTGAGTTTCTACATAATTTTTTAAAACAGAAAGTGGCATAGTTTTAACTTTATGCCAAACATTTGCCTGAAAATGGTAGAGCTTATCATTGTCAAAATGTTGGTTTAAAACACGCTCACTCATTTGGCTGAGTTTTAGAATATTCTTTTGCAAATAATGATTAATCGTATCGTCCAGATTGGAATCGGTTACTGTTTCTAAAACAGATTTCCCCATTTTCATAAAACGCCCTACACCAGGTACGCGTTTTGACATGGATTCATCTAAATAATCATGCATTGTTTGCTGAATCAGTTGCGTGAGTAGGGCCGAAAAAGCAGGATTATTCACAATCGTTTTAATCAGTTTTTTACGGTGCTCTTCTTTACTTGCAACGTATTGTGCAATTCGGTCAATCGTTAGAACAGGAATAACATCCTCAATAGTTGAGGTGTCATTTGCAGGATGAATTAATGCAAAGCGAATATGCTCAGCAATTTGTTCAATTAGAAAATCAGAAGCAGGCGTATCTAAAATCTGCTTTTGAATGAGCTGTTGAATTTGTTCAAAAGTCCACAGATGTTGTAATTGCCGACTCCCCAACCAATGATAAAATTGCTCAAACTCTTGCTGGATCACCTGAGTCTGAGCAAATTGCTCATCTAAAAAATCTAGATGAGCTTCAATAAGTTTTTCAATAAGTGGTTGGGTAGACATAAGGTCTCACAAGTCCGAGGTTTTATTTAAGGTGTGGTCGTTTTTGACGACTGATTTGTTTCTACTTTAAGTAAAAACGGTAGATATTGTTGCATAACCAACTGTTCAGCTTCCAAAATCGGCATATGGCCTACATTTTCTAAAATAACTGGAGGCTGAGCATTCTTTAAAAGTCGTTTTAGTTCACTTGCTACTTCGACATTAATAATCTTATCTTGTTTGCCCCATAGAATGAGCGTCGGTGCATCGATCGTTTTGGTAAGTACCGCAAAGGAATCTGGTGTGTAGACTTTATTAAGTGCAATCAATTGATCAACCAGTTTTTGTGTTTGAGGTGCCTGATCAATCATCAACTTTTCTTGAGCTTGAAGAAACTCTTTAGGAATAAACGGAGGATTAAACATGGTTTGTTTTAATAAATAATTAAAGTCACCTTTTTTAGACACTAAAAGCTGTTTTAGGTAAGCAGGATCTTTTAAATAAATTGTATTGGCTGAGCGAAAAATACCACCGCTATCTACTAAAAATAAACTTTTCGTTTCAAATGGATATTGTCCAGCATAGAGTAGGGCAATAGATCCGCCGAGTGAGTGCCCAGCAATATGAATTGGACCTTTTAAATTTGCCGCCTCAACAAAGCGACGTAACTTTTCAGCAAGATTTGGTACCGAATAATCGAAGTCTTGAGAAACGATAGTTTCACCACTACCCGGTAAGTCAGGAATAATGACATGGTAATTTGTGGTGAGATAACGAGCCACTCTGTTCCAGTTATCACGGCTACCCGCTAAACCATGAATAAGGAGTAAAGTCGGTTTTGTTGTAGAGCCGCCTTCGCTATAAGACCAAGTCACATCACCGACTTTTAAGCTTTTACTTTGTAGACCTGCCCAGTTACGTTCTTGCTGTAATACATTCTGGAATGTCACATCAATATTATTGGCTGCCTGTGTTTGAGAAATACTCATCACTGACAATACGCTACAAGCCAAAGTCAGTGCTGTAGCAGTTTTTTTCATAGAGGCCTTAATTGATGTGGACAGCCTTGTCATAGATTTCATCCTTGAAGCTTAAGCGAGTTTGAAAAATTATTGAAAAACTTTGCCAATGAGTCATTTGCCAAATGTTTGGAATGAAGAAAATTATAGTCAATCCGAGAACCAAAGTATGTCTATTTTTTCACTAAACAGTAGCGAATATGCAGTGAGCTCTACATTAGAACAGGTTAAGTATTTTTAAATTTTTTCATAGAAAAGGATTTATTTTTTGTCAGTGACATTCAAATTTTGACACATTAAAATGATTTCCAACCTTGAAAAAACAATGGAAATATAAAATGCCTACTGCGCAAGAAGTTTTAGATCGTCTGAAAGCCGGTAATCAACGATTTGTAAATGGAAATACTTCCCTTGCAAAAACCTTATCTCATCAAGAACGCGCTGAAATGGCAAAGGATCAAAATCCGTTTGCAATTGTACTTGGCTGCTCAGATTCTCGTGTTCCAGCAGAGATGGTATTTGACCAAGGTCTTGGTGACTTATTCGTAATCCGTGTAGCTGGTAATGTGGTTGCACCTTCACAAGTCGGTAGTGTCGAGTTCGCAGCAGAGCGTTATGACTGTCCAGTTGTAGTTGTATTAGGACACAGCCATTGTGGTGCGATTCAAGCAACAATTGATACGTTAATGAATCCTGATCACCCGCCATCATCTAACCTAATGTCGATTGTGAACCGCGTTCGTCCATCAGTTGAAATTTTAATGCAGACTGATTTAAAAAATGATTTGAAAAAACTTTCATGTCATGCGGTACGTTCAAACGTTTTTGCTTCTGTAAATCAATTACGCCATGGTTCAGCGGTGTTAGAGAGCCTGATTGCAAAAGGTGAATTAATTGTTGTCGGTGCAGAATATTCACTAGAAACTGGTGAAGTTACTTTTTTTGATTTCTGATCATATTAAAAAGAATATTTAAAGATAAAAGGTGCCTATAGGGCACCTTTTATATATGGGTAAGCTAAATTAAGTAGTTTTGACTGCGCTTGAGCATTGGGATGAATTAAATCATTTTGCATAAGCTGTTTTTGACCAGCAACACCATCTAGAAAAAACGGTAGTAGTTTCACCTGATATTTTTGACTTACAACTTTATAATTATTTTCAAAAGCTTTGCTATACGCAGCCCCATAATTTGGCGGAATCTTCATGCCAAAAAGAATAACTTTGGCTTTTTGTTTCTGGCTTAATTGAATGAGCTGATCCAGATTTTTTTGAATCATTTGAGGTGGTTGCCCACGCAAGCCGTCATTTCCGCCTAATTCAATCACGACCACATTAGGCTTATAAGTCTGCAATAATTTGGGTAATCGGGCTAAAGCGCCGCTTGTTGTTTCTCCACTAACACTTGCATTGACCACTTTGTGTTGTTTGGGATACTGTTTGTCTAAACGTTTTTGCAGTAATTGTACCCAACCTTGTTTGGGATCAATTCCGTAACCGGCACTAATACTATCTCCTAAAATTAAAATAGTTTTCGCCGATACAAGCATAGGCAGCATACTTAATGAGATGAGCATGATGCTTTTAGAACCAATCAAAAAAGATTTAGACATTTGTACTTCGACCCTGATTCTGAATACATAGGACTTTTCACATCATGCCACAACCCATCATTGCTGCCCATCAAGTTACACAAACTATTCAGATTAACCAAAATCAGTTTACGATTTTAAAAGATATTGATTTAGAGATTTTTGAAGGGGAACAGGTAGCAATTACGGGACGTTCCGGCTCAGGTAAATCAACCTTACTAGGAATTTTGGCGACTTTAGATCAACCGTCTGAAGGAGAAGTCTGGTTGTGTGGTCAAGCTGTTCATCAGTTAACAGAGGAACAACGTGCCCAAATCAGAATGCAGCATATTGGTTTTGTATTTCAGTCTTTTCAACTTCTGCCTCAGTTGAGTGCGCTTGAAAATGTGATGTTACCTTTACGATTACGTAAAGACTTTGATTATAAAACAGCGGAGAAAAAAGCTTTAGATTGGTTGCATCGAGTAGGGCTGAGTCGTCAAGTTGAACAAACGCCTAAAGTCTTATCTGGTGGCGAGCAGCAGCGTGTAGCCATTGCACGCGCTCTTATTGCAGAACCACAAATTATTTTTGCGGATGAACCGACTGGAAATCTAGATGGTCAGACAGCACAAGAAATTGAAAGCTTGCTCTTTGATTTAAACCGAGAGTTAGGTACGACTCTGATTTTGGTGACCCATGATCGTAATTTAGCATCCCTTTGTCAGCGTCATGTTGAGTTAGATGATGGCCGACTAAAGACAGTACAGGGTGGTTAAACTATGCGTAATCTTCTCAAACCACTTTTGCTACAAAGTTTTCGTACGGGTGGATTATATCTACTCATTATTGCTCTATCGCTTGCGATCAGTGCAACAACTGCCCTGAAATTTAGTAACGACCAAGTTAAAAATGCAGTCAGTCTGCAAGCTTCACAAATGCTGGGTGCGGATTTGGTTCTGTCAAATAACGAGCCTATCGAACAGTCGTGGAAAAAAAGGGCAGAACAGCTGGGTTTAAAACAAACTAATGTCACTATATTTAGCTCGATGGCTCATACCCAAGATCAGTTTGTCATGGTGAATGTAAAGGCAATTGAGCCTTTATTTCCACTCAGAGGACAGTTGGAAATTGAACCAAGTGCTAAAGCGATTCAATCTGGTGAAGTTTGGCTAAGTCAAAGAGCAGCCGATTTACTTAAAGTAAAGCTAGGAGATACTGTTTCTATTGCTGATGCTACCTTCCGTTTTAGTGGCGTGATTGTGCGTGATTCAAATCAGGAGCTCGGTTTTTCAGGCTTTTCACCAACCGTTATTATTCATCAAGCCGATATTGCTAAGACTCATGCGATTCAGACAGGGAGCAGAATTGACTATCGTTTATTAATGGCAGGTAGCCCTGAACAGGTTCAGTCATTTTCAAAGCAATTTAAGCAACAGCATCAACCTTCTAAAGATGTAGATGAAGCGGCTGGATTGCGTTTACGTGATGCAAGTGAATCGAACAGTAGGTTATTACGTCCGCTTGAAAATTTAGATACCTTTTTGCAATTAGCTAATATTTTAACGATTTTATTATGTGGTATTGCCATCGCTCTAACGAGTCAACGTTATGTGCAACAAAACCAAGATCATATTGCGCTGATCAGATGCTTAGGAGCCAGTAAGTTCCAAATCTTGTGGGCATATATTGGATTACTTTGTGTTGTTAGTGCGATTTCAATTGTGTTGGGCAGTCTATTAGGTTTAATTATGGGTTATGGCCTGCTCCAGCTTATGCTGCAATTAATACCTCAATTAGAGCTAAGTTTTTCGGTCATACCACTTTTAGTTGGACCTTTACCCATTGCTATTTTTACGAGTGTGATCGTACTGCTTGGTTTTATTTTGCCAAGCATTTGGGAACTTTTAAATACACCTCCAATTCGAGTTATTCGCGAGCAAGCCAAATCTCGCAAATCTTTATTTTTTATGTTTTTTGCAGGAATCACTAGCCTAGTCGTTTTTAGTTTGGTATTGAGTGAAAACTTAATGCTCAGCATTCTGGTTTTAGCGGCAATTATTGTTCTTTGTATTTTGCTTTACACCGTTGTTTGGCTATTGCTTCGTAGCTTAAAAAAGCTGAAAAATCGATTGTCTTTTTATATTCGTTCGCCATCACAAAGCGCCTTACAAATTACTGCATTGGCTTTAGGCTTAAGCCTCATTACGGTGCTCAGTGTATTAAGAACAGATTTATTAGAGCGTTGGCAGCAACAACTTCCAGAAGGGACACCGAATCAATTTGTTTATGGATTACCTCCATTCGATTTAAAAGCATTTGAGCAACAATTAAAACAGAATGGCTGGCAAAGCACGCCGTTATATCCAAATATTCGTGGCCGATTGTTAGCTAAGAATGATGTGCCTTTTTCAGAAGAGGCTATAAAGCAAAACAATTCTTTGCGCCGTGAACTGAATTTGACTCAATCAAATCTACTACCAAAGGACAATGTCATTACAAGTGGTCAAGCCCAGTTTGATGGTGTGGGACAAGTTTCAGTCGAAAGTAAAACTGCCGAAAGTTTAGGAATTCAAATTGGAGATAAGCTTACTTTTAGTTTGCCCGAAGGCAACTTACAGGCCAAAGTTGTGAATTTCCGGAGTGTAGAGTGGGAAAGTTTTAGCCCTAACTTTTTCTTTATTTTTTCACCTAAAACTTTAGATGAAAATGCTGGAAGTTATTTAGGTAGTTTCTATGTGCCTAAGCAAGATCAACCTAAAATGATCAATATTATTCAGCAGTTCTCAAATACAGTATTTATTGATGTTGACCGGATTTTAGATGAAGTAAAACGTTTAATGAATGTTCTAGTCAAAATCGTGACTGTTCTAGCGGCATTAGTCGGTTTTTCTGGAATACTCGTTTTAATTGCATGTCTAAATTTATTAATGGATGAGCGACGCCGTGAAGTTGCTTTGTTACGTTCATTTGGTTTATCTAAAAATAAAATGAAGCAAATGCTCAGTTTTGAGATTGGGTTTCTTGGTCTGTTAGCAGGCATAGTTGCCTGCTTTTTTGCGGAAGTGATTAGTGCGATCGCAAGCTATAAAATGAATATGGCAATACAATGGCATATTGAAATATGGCTGATTTTACCTCTTGGCATGATGCTGGTTTGTGCCCTGATTGGTCGTTATCGACTAGGCTATCTCTGTAATTTACCACCTTTACAAAGTTTAAGAGAATTAAACCAATTGTAGTTTAAGGAATAATGTCTGGGTTCTGGATGATGATTTCATGCCATAGTGGAAGTAACGGTGAGTTGATTTGTACACAGTACATATAAAAAACACCCGTAATGATTACTGCGCCTAATAAGCCTAAAATTTTAAGTATGGTTTTTAACTTGCTGACATAGCTTAAGTACCACATCAGTGCAAGGAATGCTCCAATAATCATGCCGCCAATATGCGCGGCATTATTAATACCCGTTGCGACAAAACCAAAAATAAGGTTGATGACCATAACCATTAATAAAGCTTTTTTATCGAGTATGTAGGCTTGGTGTGGAAGCGGGGGAAATAGAGAAAGTACTGTTAACGCAGCACCTAATCCCATCACGGCACCCGAAGCACCTGCACTGACATGAGGAAGTAAGCTTTGATCGAAATGTTGCAGTAATTCATGCCCATTTTGAATAGTCATATAGCTACTGAGAAGGCTACCAAATAAGCCAGCAAGTAAATACAGGCTTATAAAATAGAAGCGACCAAATAGTGACTCAGCAACATTACCGAAAATATAGAGGGCCCACATGTTAAGCATGAGGTGAACAAGACCAAAATGAAAAAACATGCTGGTAAATAAGCGTTCGGGCTGCCCAGAAAAAGTAAGTGGTGTAAAATCTGCACCCCAATGAATAGCATCTTTCATGGCTGGGTCGCTAATATCGACACCAGTCGCAATTTGCCAGACAAACAAACCTACATTAATCAAGATCAATAAGGCGGTCAGCCACCAAGTTTGTACATTGAGTTTACGATTAATGTGCGGAGGCTGATATTGAGTCATGCTATGCTTTTGTTATATATGAACATGCTTAACAGCTTAACATGAAAAAAGTTGAATACAGGAGATCAGGACGAACATGAAAGCTTTTATTGTTCGCGTGTTGTTAATTTTTATAGGGGCAATTCTCCTTATTCAGCTTTGGATTTTCTCAAGTTTAGTTTGGTGGCGTACACATGAAGTCGATACCACCATGTTTATGCGAATTGATTATTGGTCAGATACCTCAGAGCCGATCATTCATGAATGGCTTGACTATGATGATATTAGCGACAATTTCAAACATGCGATTTTAGCTGGGGAAGATGCAAAATTTATTCATCACCATGGTTTTGACTGGGATGGCATTCGTTTTGCTCTAGAGCGGAATAATGAAGAAGGAGAGGTTGTTGCTGGTGGTTCTACTGTGTCTCAACAACTGGCAAAGAACTTGTTTTTATACAATAAGCGTTCGTTTATTCGTAAAGGCCAAGAAACTATCGCAACTTGGATGATGGAGCGGATGTGGTCAAAACGCCGAATTCTTGAGGTATATATGAACTCTGTTGAATTTGGCAAAAATCGATATGGTGTAGAAGCAGCCGCGCAATATTATTATGGTAAAAGTGCGAGAAGCTTAACGCGCGAACAAGCTGTTTTTTTGGCCGCATTATTGCCTGATCCGAAATATTATCAAGATCACCGCAACGATCGTAAACTACAATATAGAAAACGCGTTATTCTACGTTATATGAATAGCACCCAGATTCCTGAATAATGATGTTTTAAAGATGTGTAAATTTTTTAGTTTTTACCAAATTGTCATATTTTTGCAGCATACTGTTTTATAGAGATTTTGGCTGGATAGAGAATTGAGTTAGACATGAATACAGCGATTACACCAACGACCCCAACAGAATATAGTTATAATGACCGTTATATAAATCGTGAACTGTCTATTCTTGACTTCCATTTGCGTGTATTGGAGCAAGCGGTAGACCCTTTACATCCATTACTTGAGCGAATGAATTTCTTGCTCATTTTTTCACGTAATCTAGACGAGTTTTTCGAAATTCGTGTTGCGGGGGTGATGGAGCAATTTTCTCTGGGCAATGAGAGTCGTAGCCCTGATGGTTTGACGCCAAGACAAGTCTTACAAAAAATCTCTGAAACTGCTCACGCTGCGATTGAACGTCAATATCGTATTTTAAATGAAGAAATCTTACCTAAGTTACGTGAAGAAGATATTTGCTTCCTCCGTCGTGGTGAACTAACGCCAGCACAGTCAGCTTGGATTAAGAAGTATTTTCAAGAACAAGTTGCACCTGTATTAACCCCAATTAGCTTAGATCCAGCGCATCCGTTCCCACGTCTCGTAAACAAGAGCTTAAACTTTATTATTACCTTAGAAGGTAAAGATGCTTTTGGCCGTCAAATTGATTTAGCTGTGGTTCCAGCCCCACGTTCATTACCTCGCGTTGTCCGCCTGCCAGATGAGTTAACAGGTGGTAAAGAACATCACGTCATGCTATCTGCAATTATCCATGAGCATGTGTCCGATTTGTTCCCTGGCATGACAGCAACTGGATGTTATCAATTCCGTGTTACACGTAATGCAGACTTGGCATTAAATGAAGATGTTGAAGATTTAGCAAAAGCTTTAAAAGGTGAATTAAGTTCTCGACGTTTTGGTCGTGCTGTTCGCTTAGAAGTAACTCATAACTGTCCGCAGCATATTTACGAGTACTTATTAGAAGAATTTGATTTAACTGATGAGCAATTATATAAAGTTGATGGTCCTGTAAACT
This sequence comes from Acinetobacter sp. BEC1-S18-ESBL-01, assembly GCF_014169935.1. NCBI lineage: Bacteria > Pseudomonadati > Pseudomonadota > Gammaproteobacteria > Moraxellales > Moraxellaceae > Acinetobacter > Acinetobacter sp. BEC1-S18-ESBL-01. The sequence goes on along the minus strand of NZ_AP022302.1, from coordinate 2,790,986 downwards.
TGGCTCGTCTGGTTTCAAATTTTAAACGCCCTCATTTGCGTTATGACTCACATACGCCGGTTGTACCTAAAGTGTTTAAAAAGACCGAGAGCATTTTCTCTGCAATGCAGAAGCAAGACATTTTGCTTCATCATCCTTTTGAATCTTTCGCACCCGTGATTCAGCTACTTCGTGAAGCTGCTCGCGATCCACAAGTATTGGCAATCAAGCAGACGCTTTACCGTAGTGGTGCTGACTCTGAAATTGTACAGATTTTGGCGGAAGCAGCGCGTAATGGAAAAGAAGTGACCGCAGTTATTGAATTGCGTGCCCGCTTTGATGAAGAATCAAATATTGAAGTAGCTAACGTTTTACAAGAAGCGGGGGCTGTCGTTGTTTACGGTATTGTTGGTTATAAAACTCACGCCAAAATGATTATGGTGGTGCGCCGTGAAAACAACAAACTTGTGCGTTACGTTCATTTAGGCACTGGTAACTACCATGCAATGAATGCTCGAATTTATACCGATTATGGTCTCATGACGACTGATAAAGATCTGTGTGAAGACGTGCACCGTATCTTCCAAGAGTTGACTGGTATGGGCAAAATGGCGAAATTGAAAAAGCTATTACATGCACCATTTACCTTACATGCTCAGCTCATCAACTTTATTGATGATGAAATTGCCAATGCTAAGGCGGGGCGTAAAGCTCAAATTATTGTGAAAGTGAATGCCTTAACAGAAGTTCAATTAATCAATAAATTATATGAAGCATCTCAAGCGGGTGTTCAGATTGATCTGATTATTCGTTCTATTTGCTGTTTACGTCCAGGTTTGCCTAACTTATCAGAAAATATTCGTGTACGTTCAATTGTAGGACGTTTCCTTGAACATACCCGTGTTTATTACTTCAGCAATAATGGCGATGCGCGTATTTACTGCTCAAGCGCAGACTGGATGGATCGTAATTTATTTAACCGTGTTGAAGCATGTTTCCCTGTGGAAGATCCTGCATTGAAAAAACGTATTTATCAACAAGGCCTAGTGAACTATTTGCAAGATAACCAGCAAGCTTGGTTGTTACAGTCAGATGGTACTTGGGTACGTGCTGAGCCAGCAGAGGGTGAAAAATTGCATAATGCTCAAAGAGCACTATTAGAAATGATTAAATAATAAGTTTTAAATTTAATTAAAAAAGCCGACAAAATGTCGGCTTTTTTAATTCACTGAAATTCAAAATAATTTAATTAGTTTTTCTAAATGGTTGTTGGGTAAACGATAATAATTTGAAGCACGGCAAGATGTTTTTAAAATATGTGATTCTTTCCATAAAACATTGAATTTTATAAATATACAAATCATGTGAAATCTACTTTAATACGCCGCATTAAATATACTTAACTTCGGTAAATGAATAAGATGCAATGCTTTATTAGAAATTTACTTATTAGAATACTTTTGGGGATAATGCCAGTGACCGTTTACGCAGATCAGAAGTGTTATGGGGATATCATCGTATTTCAAAGATTTGATGATCAAGCGATATATCCTTATTTTGTGCCAGTTTCCAATGATAAAACTAAAAAGAGTGAGGTAAAGAATAAAGCAATAATTATTCAAAAAAGAAAACAAAAGCAAGATGAGTTTTTAGCGCAAAAGAAAAATGAGGAAGTTCACACAAAAAAAGTAGAAGAAAAGAAAAATTCTGAAAATAAAAAACAACTTGATGCTGCGATCGCTAAAGAAATTTTAGAAAATGGTGAAAAAAAATGGATGGTACAAGTTGCGCTAGCTTCTAATCAAAATAAAGCAAATAGGATTCAGTCACAGCTTGAAGCAAAGGGCTATAAGGTCGTAACCAGCTCAACCACTAAAGGGGTACGAGTTATGATAGATCCAGCCAACGACTATGCTATAGCACAGATTATTAGAGAAAAAATTATTTCTGATAATAGTTTGAATATGCAATCTGCTTGGGTGTTTAAGTGGGCATCCCTTACACCTCAATAAAATAAAAAGGAGTCCGAAGACTCCTTTTTTTATTCATGTAGGTTTGTCGTGATTTTCTGCATAATTTGCAGTAACACGTCGAATTCACTTTGTAGCGGCGTACTTTTACGAGTGACTAGCGCTAAAGTGCGACTCGGGGCATCTTCAATTGGTTTTGCAGTAATTTGATCATTAAACTTGATCATACTGTTATCAATTGCAATTTCTGGTAAAAGCGTAAAACCTAAATCAGAAGAAACCATTTCAACTAAAGTTGGTAAAGAGCTTGCTTTTAAACGGTTGTCGTTTTTACGTTCACCGATAGGGCATGCACTTAAAACGTGGTCACGTAAACAGTGGCCTTCTTCAAGCAAAATTAATCTCGATAAATCAAGATCATCTAGTGAGTTTGCTTGCAAAGCATTTGTATCTTGCTTACTACATACAAGGTACAAATTTTCTTTCGAGATTTCAGCGACTTTTAGGCCTCTAGTATCAAACGGTAGAGCAAGAACAATCATGTCTAGATTACCGTGTTCTAAACGCTCTACAATTTTTTCACTTTGAGCTTCATGCAGATGCAACTGAATTTTAGGTAACTGCTGATGCACTTCATCAAGTAACCGTGTCAGAATAAAAGGTGCAATGGTTGGGATAACTCCCAAATGCAAATCACCTGTTAACGGTTCACTCATTTCACGGCTCAATCGCATTAAATCTTGAGCATCTGCTAGTAATACACGGGCACGAGCAACAACTTGTTCACCCAATGGTGTTAAACGCACATTCTGACGGTCACGCTCTACCAGAACGCCACCTAATAACCGTTCAAGCTCCATGATGCCGCCTGATAACGTCGATTGCGTGACAAAAGAGCGGCGTGCTGCTTCAGTAAAATGCAAAGTTTCCGACAACGTAACTAAATATGATAGCTGTCTTAGTGAGGGTAATGCAGCCATAGTGTCCTAGTATGATGATTTAAAATGATGCGCAAATAAACCGCTAAGCTGAGGAATAAAATGTGCAGGGATATCATGCCCCATTCCATCAATTAATTCAAACTTAGCACCGGAAATTGCTTTTGCTACAGCCTTACCATGACTAGGTGGAAGTAAGCGATCACGAGAGCCATGTAAGACTAACGCGGGTTGCTTAATTTTACGGTCCAGTTGAAGTAAGGAGCCTGTACATAATATTGCTAAAAACTGTTGAAGTACACCAGCAGGATAATAGCTACGTTGATAAAGTTTGCGTGCAGTTTGCATTGCTTCAATCTGGTTGACGTAACCAGGTGAACCAATCAATTGAAATAGTTTTAAACTGTGATTAACAATACCTTCTTCGTCACGTGACTCAGGTTTGCCAATTAAACTCAAAAGCTGTTTCGGAAAAGGAGGGGGTAAAAAAGGCTGATTATTACTTGTAAACATGAGCCCCAATTTCTCAACCTTTTCAGGATATTTTGCTGCAAGAATTTGAGCAATCATCCCACCCATTGATGCGCCAATGACATGTGTTTTAGCCACGCCTAAACGGTCAATGAGCATTGATACATCATCTGCCATATCGTGCAGGGTATAAGGTGCCCCTTGATTACTTAGACCGAGTGCAAAGCGACCCATCAATTTAACAGTATTTAAACGCTTACCTTCATGACGTACTTTTGAAGAAAGGCCAATATCACGGTTATCAAAACGAATAACACGAAAACCTTGATCAATGAGTGATTTACAGAAGAAATCTGGCCAGAAAAGCATTTGAGCCCCAAGACCCATAATCAGCAAAATGGTTGGATGTTCCGGTTTTCCACCTACTTCTACATGTAGCTCAATACCATTGCCTAAGTTGACTTTGGTTTCTTGCATGAAAGATGTGTACGGCGAAATGTTAAACTGTAAGGCACTATTCATGTTATTCATTCCTTAAAGGAATACTCACAAAAGAGTATTCCTGATTCAAACCTTATGCTTGAGCTGGAATAAGATCTGGAACAAGCTTTGTTAAAGTTAAGCGTTGTTTACCTGCTGTTGCACCTAACAATACGAAACCACGCAATGTTCCTTCATTGTCAATTGCTTTAGCAAGCATACCATCGTCGAACTCTTCTGTTTCCCAGTTCACTTCTACATCTACTGGTGCCGGTAATACTGTAAGTGGAGCTGCAGGAGTTTTTACTGCAACGGGCATAGCAGGGTAGTGTACGGCAGTTTGTTGCCCACTGAGGGTTTTAGCAAGAGCACGAGCTTGCTGCATAATCGGCATTACATATGGAAGTAGCGTGCCATTTACTTCAGCGCAATCGCCAATTGCATAAATGTCGGCTTGATTCGTTTCCAGTAAACTATTGGTAATAATTCCTCGGCTTGTTTGAATATCTGCACTTTTAGCAAGTGAAATATTTGGCTGTAAACCAATGGCTGAAAGAACAATGTCTGCTACCAAAGTTTGGCCATTTGCGAGTGTAATCGCATAATCTTCGCCACCATTAATTTTGCTGACTTTTTCAACGGTTGTGCCTAATGCAAATTTAACACCAGCCTCTTCGAGATTTTGCTGGAATGCAGAAGCAATATGACCTGGCAATAAGCGACCTAATGGTTGAGGTGCCAAATCAATGACAGTAATGTCATATTCACTGTGAAGTAAGTCATTGGCAAATTCACAACCAATTAAACCGGCACCCAAAATAACAACACGTTTGTCTTTGCGTTGAGCTAGGTTTTCACGGAAAGCACGGTAATCAATTAGCGAGTTCACTACATGAATGTCATCACTACCATCGCCTGCAATTGCAAGACGAATTGGGTTAGCACCAACCGCTAAAATCAGTTTTGAATAGGGTTGATTCGAAGTTACCCCATCTTTCTCAAGAACGAGCTCATGACGTTCAGCTAAAATTTCTTTTACAAAAGTGAAAGGCTCAATACGCATATTGAGTTGGGTACCCATTTTAGCAGCATCACCTAAAGCAATCTGTTCAGGTGCTTTTTTACCTGCAAATGCATTTGATAATGTTGGTTTTGCATAATTCACTGCATCATCCGCACAAATCATCACAAGTTCTTGCTCTGGGCTAAGTTTACGAAACTCACGTGCTAAGGTATAACCCGCCATGCCTGATCCGATAATGACGATAGGATGCATTTTTCTCTCCAGAGTTAGAATTGTTTAATTAATACGGTAATGGGTAATATTCGTAAAAAAGACCATGTCAATCATGGCCTTTTGCTTTAAATCATTAGATTTCGATCATTTCGAAGTCAGCTTTTGAAACGCCGCAATCAGGGCAAGTCCAGTCATCAGGGATATCTTCCCATTTTGTTCCAGCTGCAATGCCGTCTTGTGGCCAACCTTCTGCTTCATCGTAAATCCATCCACAAACGATACATTGATATTTTTTCATGAGACTCTCCGCACTGATAAGTTTGCTCAAAGCTGCCTTTCAGTAAAACTATTCCATCTATTAATAATGTAACCACGATCCGGTCAATAATAACCAATGTGCCTTTGATCGGATATCAAATTTTTACGCAGTTCTACATTTAATGTAAAGCAAATAACGGAGTTTAATCATTCGTAAGCAAAGATGAATGGCAGGTTAGGACAAATAAGTGGTTTTTTAGGCAAAACTTGAGCATAAACTAATAATAACTAATACATTCTTAACGTTAATTTTAAACTTAATGTTGTTTGTGAAATTATTGAGAAATAAAAAGTGTCGGCTCATTTAAAAGATTTATATAATAAGAAAGCTAAATAACAACAAATAAAGATTCAACAGATGTCATTATTAAACACGAAAATTAAAAATTCGACAGTATAAGAACGGAATAAATCAGGGAACTTAAGTATGGAAAATTTAGTATACGAAGTAGAAATTGAGGCGCCTATAGAAAAAGTATGGGAATTACTTTGGAATAACGAGACATATAATGCTTGGACAAAATTCTTTGCCCCAGACTCTTCAATGCGTACCGATTGGCAAATCGGTGGTAAAACTTATTTTCTAGATGGTGAAGGCAATGGCATGGTCTCCACCATTGAAGAATTGAAAAAGCCGGAAATATTGATTTTTAAACATTTAGGAATGATTAAGGACGGTAAGGAAGATTTAGAAAGTGAAGAAGTTAAAGGCTGGAGTGGTTCCCAAGAAAAATATTTTTTGAGCCAGCACGATAGTGTAACTACTTTAAAAGTCGAATTAGCCACCTTACCTGAATACATGGGTATGTTGAAAAGTGGCTTCGTTCAAGGATTTGATGTAATCAAGAAATTGGCAGAAGGAAAATAGGCAATCGGCATCAATTTAAGCCAAATATTTTTTATAAATTTTCATAATCAAATCATTGATGCGAGAAGGATAGGCTAATCGATGATGTCCACCTTCAAATGTTTCAACATTCATATAGGGAGCAAGTTTTTCTTGAACCTGATACATATCAAGTTGCTCATCTCCTAATTCTAAATAGGCCATTTTAGGATTAGAGATGGTGAGCTCCTCTTCAGAAAGTTGAGGATAGTCAGGTCGAAAACTAGGTGTAAGACTTGGATTTGCCACAATCACAGCTAATTTATGTTGAGCGGCAGTTTTTAAGGCCCAATATCCTCCAAGGCTGTGACCAACCAGTAAATCTGGTTTGATCGTCTGAATAGCCTGATGATAAAAGTACTCAACAGACGCATAACTTAAGTTACGATAATCAACGTCAATACAAAATTTTTCAGGATGTAAAATGGCGTGGAACTTTGTTGATTCACGAGAAGAATCCAAGCCATGTAAAAATAGAATTTTCATTATTTACGACACAATCTCATTGATAAAATACAAGGCAAATAAGGCCTTTGAATATCGAGGTTATTTGGATTTTTTTATATTTTACTAAAAGCTTTAAAAAATGATCTTAGCGATTGGTCTAAGTCATTTTGCCTTTAAAAAGTACTGCTCGTTTTCATAAATTGTCTTTTTTCATTTTTGTTTGATTGAAATCATTCGAAAAACTCCTGCAATCTGTTAAGCTATGCCACTTCATTTTTACTTAATCGAGGCAGAGATGACGCAACAAAACGCTCAATCGACTTCTGAACCAACTATTTCCGAAAACGATTTAATTGCACAGCGTCATGCCAAATTAAAGCAAATCCAAGATGTTGCGAAGGAAACTGGAAAGAGTCCTTGGCCAAATACTTTTAAGCGTGAACATTACGCAGCTGATCTACAAGAACAATTTAAAGATCAGTCGAAAGAACAAATTGAAAGCGCTGAGCATGTCTATGTAAAAGTAGCTGGCCGTGTCATGTTAAACCGTGGTTCTTTCATGGTGATTCAAGACATGACTGGTCGTATTCAGTTATATGTTGACCGTAAAGGCTTACCAAAAGATATTCTTGAAACTATTAAAGGTTTAGATCTCGGTGACATTATTGCTGCCGAAGGTTATATCGGACGTTCAGGCAAAGGTGACTTATATGTTCATCTTGAAGGTTTTGAACTTCTTACAAAATCTCTTCGTCCGTTACCAGACAAATTTCATGGCTTAAATGACACAGAAGTTAAGTACCGTAAACGTTACCTTGACTTAATCGTGAATGAAGAAACACGTAAAACTTTTGAAATCCGTGCCAAAGTTGTTGCAGGTATTCGAGCATTCTTAAACAATGAACGTTTCATGGAAGTTGAAACGCCAATGATGCATGTGATTCCGGGTGGTGCTTCTGCACGTCCATTCGAAACACATCACAATGCTTTGGATATGCCTTTATTCTTACGTATTGCGCCTGAACTTTATTTGAAGCGTTTAGTTGTGGGTGGTTTTGAGCGTGTGTTCGAAATTAACCGTAACTTCCGTAATGAAGGGGTTTCAACACGTCACAACCCTGAATTCACGATGATCGAGTTTTATCAGGCATATGCTGATTATAAAGACTTAATGGCATTAACTGAAAATATGCTTGAAAAGTTGGCTTTGGATATTTTAGGTACAACTGATGTTCCTTACCAAGGTGAAGTGTTTAGCTTCAAAGGACCATTCAAGAAAATCTCTATGTTCGATGCGATTTTAGAGAATAACCCACAGTTCACACCTGAAAATGTAAGTGATCGCGAGTTTCTTGCAAAATTTATTCGTGAAGAATTGAAAGAAGAGGTTAAGCCTGGTTTTGGTTTAGGTAAGCTTCAAACGATCGTATTTGAAGAAACTGTTGAAACTAAACTTCGTCAGCCAACATTTATTACTGATTACCCAGCGGAAACTTCTCCACTCGCTCGCCGTAATGATGACAATCCACACGTTACAGATCGTTTTGAATTCTTCATCGGTGGTCGTGAATTAGCAAATGGCTTCAGCGAGTTAAATGACCCAATCGATCAAGCTGAGCGTTTCCAAGCGCAAGTTGCTGAAAAAGATGCTGGTGATGATGAAGCAATGCATTACGATGCAGAATTTGTTGAAGCACTTGAATATGGTTTACCTCCAACAGCAGGTGAAGGTATTGGCATTGACCGTTTAGTCATGTTATTTGCTGACGCGCCAAGTATCCGCGATGTAATTTTATTCCCGCATATGCGCCGTAAAGAAGGTTAATCTTCTAAGATGCAAAAAGGCAGTATTTATACTGCCTTTTTTATTACTTTTTATATCTAGAAACTTACCTAATTATACTAATCTTAAGATAGCGTTAAAAAATGTAATTGCACAGTTTAACAATTGCAAAGTTGTGATAAAAAATTTAAGGTGTTGCTCATAAATAACTTTGAGAATTGGCTGGCATGTTTCTAAGAAAAACACTTTCAATTGCAATATTGGCAACTGCTTCATCCGCTATTTTTGCACAAGGTTTAGTGCTAAATAATGAAGACTTACGTACCGACTTAAACTGGTTAAATCAACAAGGTGTTATCAGTATTAGCACTTCAACTTGGCCGTTAAGTGGTGATGAAATTCAAAGAGCACTTTCTCAAGCAAAAGTGACGCATCCAGCTCAACAAAAAGTTATTAATTCAGTACTTAATGCGTTAAAAGCAGATAACAATACAGTTAAAGTGGGTGCTTTTGCTGAATCTGATATTAAAAATATTCCACAAGCATTTGGCGATAACCAAAAATCACAGTACCAAGGTTCATTAGAGTTTAATGCTGGCGGTGAAAACTGGGACGCTAAAATCCGAGTAAATGCAGAAAAAGACCCACAAATTGATAATGGTCAAGATGTCAATGTTGAGGGTTCATATGTCGCTGGTAAACTTTGGAATCAATGGGTAGTTGCAGGTCAAATTCCAACATGGTGGGGACCTGGACATGATGGTAGCTTAATTCGTGGTGATGCAAGTCGACCAGTTTATGGGGTAACTGCACAACGTGCTGTGCAAAATGCTTTTGAGACAAAATGGTTGTCTTGGATTGGACCTTGGCAATATCAAGCTTTTGCTGGTCAATTAGATGATTATAAAATACATAATGCAAAATTAATTGGGATGCGTTTAACTGCACAACCATTTCCTGCTTTAGAACTTGGTGCTTCTAGAGCGATTCAAATTGGTGGAGATGGTCAGCCAAATAGTTTTAAAGCCTATTGGAATGCGATTATCGGTAAAGATAATGGTTGTACTGAAAGTAGTTGTGTAGGCGAAGATAATGCATCTAATCAGTTAGCAGGTTTTGATGCTCGTTTACAATTACAACCGTTGTTTAATATCCCAGTCAGTGTTTACGGGCAATATGTAGGGGAAGATGAGGCGGGTGGTTTACCATCTAAAAAAATGTATTTGGCTGGAGCAGATTATTCTTCAATAGTTAATAATATGCCTTATCAACTCTATGCTGAATGGGCAGATACACGTACAAATGGTGATGCAAGAGGGATTTCATATAATCACCACCAATATACAGATGGCTATTATCAACATGGTTTCTCGTTAGGTCATGCGATGGGTGGTGACGGGCAAATGTATTCGGTGGGTGGCGATATCCGCTTTGATGTCATGAACCGTTTAAGTGGTCGCGCTATGGTGGTTAAAGTTAACCAATCTAACTTGGCAATCAATAAAGCATTCCCTAAAGATGATGAAATTAAAGCACTTGATTTAACGTGGACGCATTTCATCAAACCTGATCTTCCATTAAAAATTAATGGATGGGTAAGTGATTCGGATCTTGAGGGTAATGATGCAGGTGCATCTATTGGTGTTGAAATTCCATTAGAACGTAAAATGTTTGGTTTCTAAGATTAGATCATGTTTTAGAAAAGAGAAGCGATTAATGCTTCTCTTTTTTATGGCTTTTAAAGAAAACTAAAGACTAGAACATGATTTGCTTAAGTTGGTTACACAAGCTAGGATTACAAAGTTATGCAAGTGAATCAGCATATTACATGTATATGATTAAATCGAATATCAATATGAAAAAACAAGCAAAAGGAATCGGTTTTAAATCACTATAATGCATAACTAATGCTATAAGCCATATAAAGGCTTGTGGTTGGATTATCTATCACGAAAAATTGGAGTTGTTATGGCACTCGTTCCTCCACATGGTCTTCTAGGTGGTGGTTTAATACTACTTCTAGATTTTATGGGCAAAATGGATAGAGAAGGACGTGTTCATGACTGAATCAAGACTCACACATCTCAAACAGCTTGAAGCGGAAAGCATTCATATCATCCGTGAAGTTGCTGCAGAATTCGAAAACCCAGTCATGCTTTACTCAATTGGTAAAGACTCGGCTGTTATGCTTCATCTTGCGTTAAAAGCATTTTATCCAGCTAAACTTCCATTCCCATTATTACATGTAGATACGGGTTGGAAATTTAAAGACATGATCGCGTTTCGCGATAACATGGCAAAAACTCATGGTTTTGACTTAATTGTTCATCAGAACAAAGAAGGCCGTGAAGCTGGGATCAACCCATTTGATCATGGTAGTTCAAAATATACCGATATTATGAAAACCCAAGCTTTAAAACAGGCTTTGGATAAATATCAATTTGATGCTGCTTTTGGTGGTGCACGTCGTGATGAAGAAAAATCACGTGCAAAAGAGCGTGTATATTCATTCCGTGATAGTAAACACCGTTGGGACCCGAAAAACCAACGCCCTGAACTTTGGAATCTTTACAACGGTAAAGTGAACAAAGGTGAAAGTATTCGTGTATTCCCTTTATCTAACTGGACTGAGTTAGATATCTGGCAATATATCTATTTAGAAAATATTCAAATCGTTCCTCTTTATTTCTCTGCTGTTCGTCCAGTAGTAGAGCGTAGTGGTACGTTAATCATGGTTGATGATGAGCGTATGCGTCTAAAAGAGGGTGAAGTTCCACAGATGAAGTCTGTACGTTTCCGTACACTTGGCTGTTACCCGTTAACTGGTGCAGTTGAGTCTGAAGCAGATACGTTACCTGAAATTATCCAAGAGATGCTTTTAGCCACGAGTTCTGAGCGTCAAGGTCGTATGATTGACCATGATGAAGCGGGCTCAATGGAAAAGAAAAAGCAAGAAGGTTATTTCTAAGACAATTTCTAAATTTGTGGAGTTTGAGCAATGTCTCATCAATCAGAATTAATCAGTCAAGATATCTTGGCCTATTTAAAGCAACATGAACAAAAAGACCTTCTACGCTTTTTGACTTGCGGTAACGTAGATGATGGTAAAAGTACGCTTATTGGACGTTTACTTTACGATTCAAAATTGATTTATGAAGATCAATTGCAAGCAGTAACGCGTGACAGTAAAAAAGTAGGAACTACGGGTGATGCACCAGACTTGGCATTACTGGTAGATGGTTTGCAAGCGGAACGTGAACAAGGTATTACCATTGACGTAGCTTACCGTTATTTCTCAACAGAAAAGCGTAAATTTATTATTGCAGATACCCCAGGGCATGAGCAGTATACACGCAACATGGCAACAGGTGCGTCAACTGCGGACTTGGCAATCATCTTGATTGATGCGCGTTATGGTGTACAAACTCAAACTCGTCGCCATACGTTTATTGCAAGTTTGCTTGGTATTAAAAATATCGTTGTTGCAATCAATAAGATGGACTTGGTTGAATATTCACCTGAACGTTTCACTGAAATTCAGATTGAATATGATGCTTTCGTAAGCCAATTAGGTGATCGTCGTCCAGCCAATATTCAGTTTGTACCAATCTCTGCCTTAAATGGCGATAATGTTGTGAATCCGTCAGCTCATACGCCGTGGTACAAGGGTCAAACCTTAATGAGCATTCTTGAGTCGGTGGAAATTAGTCGTGAATCGAATAAACACGAATTCCGTTTCCCTGTTCAGTATGTAAATCGTCCAAACCTTGATTTTCGTGGTTTTGCGGGTACCGTTGCTTTAGGTGAAATCAATGTTGGTGATGAGATTGTTGCACTGCCATCAGGTAAGCGTTCAACAGTTAAAGAAATCGTTACTTTTGATGGAAACCTTGAGCAGGCTGTAGCAGGTCAAGCGGTTACATTGACCCTGAATGATGAAATTGATATTAGCCGTGGTAACGTTTTGGTACGTGCTGGCGAGCAGCCGTTAATTTCACGTAGTGTTCGTGCTTCAGTGGTGTGGATGAATGAACATCCGCTCGTGAAAGGTAAGTTATACAACGTTAAGATTGGTACCCAGACTGTTCCTGCTAAAGTCACTAATATCCATTACCGTGTGAATGTGAATACACTTGAACATACTCATGTGGAAGAGCTTGAGTTAAATGCAATTGCAGATGTTGTAGTTGAGTTCGACGCGCCAGTTGTGTTTGATCAATATCAAGATTCTCGTTATACAGGTTCATTCATCTTCATTGACCGCTTAAGCAACGTAACTGTTGGTGCAGGTATGGTTGAGGCTGCTGTTGAATGGACTGCACATAGCAATCCTGTAACAGCTGAAGATCGTGCTGCACGTTTGGGCCAAAAGCCAGCAGTGATTGGGATTTCTGCACAGTTAATCGAGAAAGCTCAAGTTTTAGAAAGCTTGCTGATTCAGCAAGGTGTAGTTGCGATTGCAAAAGCCAACTTAACTGCTGAGCAAATTACTTTATTGCGTGAGACAGGTGTTGTAGTTATTACTACGGCTGTGGATGGTACAGATACAGAAGTTACTGCTGAAACCGTTGAAGAGGCAGCTGAAAAAGTTGTGGAATTAGTTCGTCTTTAATAGACTGAATTGATTTTGAAAAAACCCGCGTAAGCGGGTTTTTTTATTGGGTTTAGAAAATACTTTGAGTTTTTAAAGTTAAATATTCTCTTAAATCTTTAGGATAGCTCTGAATCATTTTTAAAAATATATCTTGATCGCCTTGATATAAGGCACGTGTTGCTTCTTCGTAATTTGGCATATTGCCCAACATGGCAGACATAAAACGGTCGATGGCTTGTTTAGCGAGCATAATATTACCTTCAGAATTTGGGTTATTTAACTCTTTATCAATTAACTTACGAATTACTGCTGATGCACTCGCACTTTGTTGATCTAACCAATCCCAATGTTTTTTCTGTAAAGTGATTTCACGAGAAATTACTCCGAGTTTAGGTCGCCCAACTTTTTTAATTTCTTCCGGTTCAGCATAACGTTGTTGAATTTCCTGTTCCGAACCAGAAAGATCAAGATCAATTTGTTGACCTGTTTGATCATTAAAAATCAGAATATTTTCCGTTGTTTTAGGCAGAGTTTTTAGTTTTTTTGCAAGTTCAATAAGGGAGCCACTCGCAATAAGCGTACTTCCAGTGAAGGCAGTATAGGTGATTTTAGTATTCATTTTAGCCATATATTTTTATCTGGGTAAAATAATATTATCAGGGTAAAATTGTTTTGGCAAATAATTAAAATTATAACCAAAGAATTATTTGATTTTATGAGTGTAGTCTATGAAGTTAGGACTATAAAAATAGTCAAGATAATGGGCTATTTAAAATTTTACTCTGCTTTAGTATCGCTTTTATGAGAGAATACGCCTTTAGTTGTATGTATAGAGACTCCTATGTTTGAGCAATCTCCTGAATCTTTAAGCGATATCGAAATTTTAGACATTTTACAGTCAATGAAAAAAGATAAGCTAGATACGGAAGCAAATGAGATCATCCGTAACGGGGGGAAAGCGGGACGTCAGGAAGCACATAAACAGGCTTTAGTGGCACTAAATACAAATTTTGAAGAAAAGTTTGTAGAGGCAGTTACTCTTGCACTAGGTTTAAATGCAGCTCAAGCTAAAAAAATTCGCTATAAAAAAGATCGAATTCGTATTTTGAAAGCGCGTGGTATTGATTATTTAGCTATTGATGGTGCAGAAACAGCGCAAGTTTTGGCACAAATTTCACAAGCAATTGTTCGAGAAGACGCAATAGTTACTCATGACTTACATGACATCTTTCCATTTTGGAAAGAAGGTTGGCCAATGGTGCAATTTGATAATGCCTATAAAATTTTAGAAGAAGATATTAGCTTGCACTTTCATGCGTTCTTAGACGCCATGATTGAGTATATAAATAAATAAAAATAAAAAGCCCCGTTTGGGGCTTTTTATTTATAGGGGAATAATTAAAGTGTACTAAAGAGCGGGAAAACGCCAATCACTAATGCAGTGCCCATCAAAACCATACATGTTATAAATGCCCACTTAAATGTGAACTTTTGATGATCTGCAAAGTCAACTTTAGCAAGACCGCATAACAAGTAAGTTGAAGGAACAAGAGGTGATAGCAAGTGTACTGGCTGGCCTACAATTGATGCACGAGCAATAGCTTCTGGGCTAATACCGTAATGTGAAGCCGCTTCAGCAAGAATTGGTAAAACACCATAGAAGAATGCATCATTTGACATAAAGAATGTTAAAGGCATACTGACTAAAGCGGTAATCGGTGCAAGATATGGGCCCATGCTTGGAGGAATCATTGCGACGAATTCTTTAGACATCGCCTCAACCATACCTGTACCAGATAAAATCCCTGTGAAAATACCTGCAGCGAAAATTAAACCTACAACAGCTAAAATACTATCTGCATGCATTGCGATACGCTTTTTCTGCATATCAACATCAGGATAGTTAATCAGCATTGCAATACAGAACGCTAGCATGAATAGCACTGACATTGGCAAAATGCCTTTGATTAATGCAATCATGAGAATAATAGTAAGTACCATATTTACTTTGCGTAAATGTGGACGTGTCGCTTCAGGGTCTTTTGACACGGTAATATTGTCACCATGATGACTTTCAAGCTCAATCACGCCTAAACGTTTTTGCTCATAACGACCATATAAATATGCCAAGAAGAATAACCAGCCAATACTAATGATCATTGGAAGGATCATTGGTACGAAAATATGGCTTGGATCAACTTGTAACGCACTTGCAGCACGAGCAGTAGGGCCACCCCATGGCGTTAGGTTCATTACACCACTACATAACAGCATAAGCGCAGTCATGATGAGTGTGTTCATTCCTAGACGTTGATAAAGTGGCAACATTGCAGCCACACAGATCATATAAGTGGTTGAGCCATCACCATCTAAAGAAACGAGAGTGGTTAAAAAGACAGTTCCTAGAGTAATTTTTAAAGGATCGCCTTTAACTTTTTTCAAAATCCATTTAACCGGTGGATCGAAAAGACCTGCATCGATCATTAAGGCAAAATACAAAATTGCGAATAAAAGCATTACGCCAGTTGGCGCTAATTTTTTGATGCCATCCAGCATCATCTCACTGAGACCTTTAAGTTCAATGTGACTTAAACTTTCAAAGTAATGACCTAGGCCCCAAGCAATGAGAGAAAAAATAAACGGGATGAGAATTAAAGCAATAATAGGGCTTAAACGTTTGGACATGATTAAGTACATGAAGCACAAAATCATGCCAACACCAAGTAATGTCAGCATACAATCAATCCTTTGCCTATAGTTTTACTGAACAAGTTTATTCAAAACTCTGACCTTGGTTATTCTTATTAATTTTTATTAAAAAGACAAATAATATATTTAGTTTATTTGGTTAATATATATTCGTTTGGATGGGTATATTTAGATGAAATACTGAACATATATATTAAGGTTATAATGGTTTTATAATAAATGAATGCTATTATAAAATAATATAAAGGTATTATAAAAATAAAAATTATATGGCATTTTTTTTAATTATATATATTTTGATGAGTGAAATGAGAAGAAGAAGCATTTAGGAGCTTACTTTGAGCTAAGCTACATAAGTTTGTTTGCAATTTAAATGGGGCTTGATCACTTTATAGGCAGTTAAGAGATATAGATTATTTTATTAATTTTCAGTATTTAAGCTTTAATAGAGTTGTTAAATAAAATAATAATACTTTTAGATTAAAAGAGCAAATTGAATAAATGAATCTAAAATAATTATTACATATATTTAAAAAAGTTATTTAGTTTTAAAAAAAATACCCCAGCTAAATTGTGGGGCATTTAAATTAATAACGATTAGTTTTCATCAATTGATGAGTGTGTTTCGGTTTGTTCTAAAATTCGAGTTACAAGAAGTTGGTCAATTTTAAAATGGTCGACATCGACAACTTCAAATTTATATCCACCAAATTCCACAAAATCTGCTGGACGTGGAATTTTGCGTAAACGGTACATCATGAAACCTGCAAGCGTCTCATAGTTTTCTTCATCAGGCATTTCATCAATTTCAAGAGCATGTCTTAGGTCATCAATTGGTGTGCTGCCATCAATTAACCATGAGTTATTATCACGTTTAATGATTTGCTGTTCTTCTTCAATAGGAGTAACCCAATCACCCATAACTGTAATCATAATATCGCTTAATGTAATCACTCCGACAACGAGTGCATATTCATTGATAACGACAGCAAATTTTTCTTTTGTAGAACGAAAACGGTCAAGTAGTTCAGAGAGTGTGAGAGTGTCGGGAATCATGAGTACAGTACGAATGGTAGACTCATTTAATTGAGTTGGTGATTGATTATTTAAAATGCGTACTAAGAAATCTTTAGCATCAACATAACCAATAACCTGATCAATATTTTCATTACACACTAAAAATTTTGAGTAAGGATATTCTGCTAATTTTTGACGAATACTATCTTCATGTTCGTTTAAGGTGAAATAAACGACGTTCTCGCGTGTCGTCATGCTTGAAGGTACGGTACGTTCTTCTAGTTCAAAAACATTCTCAATAAAGTGGTGTTCTTGTTTTTGAAGTACGCCAGCTTGAGCACCTGCATCCATGACCGCTGAGATATCATCAAAAGTAATGTTATCTTCGCGTGTTGTATTGACTTTAAATAAGCGAAATAACAGATTCGCAATAGCATTAATTCCCCAAGCTAAGGGTTTACACACCTTAATAAAAACTTGAATCGGGTTAATAACGCTAATTGCAATTTTTTCAGGTGCAATCATTGCCAAGCGCTTTGGCATAAGATCGGCAAATAAAATAAATAGAGAAGTTACTAAAGTGAAGGAAAGGGCAAAACCGATAGTTTGTGTCCATGGACCTTCATAAAAGCGGTCAACTAAAGTGACAAAAAAAGGACGAAAAGCAGCTTCACCCAAAATACCGCCTAAAATTGCAACTGCATTTAGGCCAATTTGAGAAGCTGCAAAAAAATCGGCAGATTGTTCTTGTAGATCAAGTACTTGTTGGGCACGTTCTTCGCCAGCTTCGGCTAAAATTTTTAACTTTACTTTTCTGGCGCCAGCCAATGCAATTTCAGTTAAAGATAAAAAGCCTGCTGCGATGATGAGCAGTACGATGATAATGATATTTTGAAAGAGACTCACAAATCACCCGAGGTTCATCATTATTATGACTATGTTTTAACACAAAAAAGCGCTGAGGTAATCAGATTGATTGCTCAGCGCTTGAAGATAATGTCTAAAATCGACAATTAAATTAAAATTTATTTAATAGTGAGAAAATTGTGAATTGTTGGTTAGAAATTCACGATTTTCTTCTTCAATCATTTGACGAGCAACAAATAAAATAAGTTGGCGCAACCAGCGATGAGCTGGATGATGATGTAATAACGGGCACCAAGCCATTTTAAGTTCAAATTCTGGAATATAAAAAGGAGGATCCTTTATAACCAGTTTTGGATTTTGAGTTTGTAAGCGTGCCATTCGAGTTGGAAGGGTGGCAATCAGGTCAACATTTTGAGCAAGTAATGCTGGCATTTGGTAGTGACGAGTAAATACAGAAATTTTACGACGTTGACCAATACGTTCTAATGCCTGATCGATCCAGCCTAAACCGCCTTGTTTGTCTGGATTTACACCAAAACCTACGCCCATACCCGTTTTAGAAACCCAGATATGTTGCGCATCTAGATAACTTTTGAGATTCAAATGGGTTACAGCAGGGTGTTTGTCATTAAGAATACAGCTGAAACTATCACGCCAAACTAACACTTGGTGGAAACTTTGCGGTATTTCATTAAATCTATTAATCGCAAGATCAACTTTACCTTGTTCCATGTCTCTATAAGACACATCACTTGGTGTAAGAAAGTCGAGTACAACATTTGGAGCTTCAGAGCGTAGAGCTTTGACAAGACGAGGGACTAAAGTTGCCTCGGCATAGTC
This sequence comes from Acinetobacter sp. BEC1-S18-ESBL-01, assembly GCF_014169935.1. Taxonomy (NCBI): domain Bacteria; kingdom Pseudomonadati; phylum Pseudomonadota; class Gammaproteobacteria; order Moraxellales; family Moraxellaceae; genus Acinetobacter; species Acinetobacter sp. BEC1-S18-ESBL-01. The sequence continues at coordinate 2,772,450 of NZ_AP022302.1, read as the reverse complement.
AGATGTCATAATGCGGAAAACGCGATTACTTGTATAAGGGCGGAATTCGGTACGGGGTTCCAAAATCATGGAGAGATCAGAAAGGGCATCTCGAATACGAGGTTGTAATTCAAGTGCACGTTCTGTCGGGGTCATCCCTTCGGAGGAACGGATAAGAAGCGGATCATTAAATAAATTACGTAAGCGACGTAAAATATTACTCATTGCAGGCTGAGTTACTCCAAGCTGTTCGGCTGCGCGCGTAACATTTTTTTCACGAAGAAGTACATCAAGATATATTAATAGATTAAGATCTACTCGCTCCAGATTCATAAAAAAAATACCGAAAATAAAACCCTGAAATTGTTTCAAATTATGCCATATTTAATAATCATTGTGTGAAAAAATGATGAGAAAAGCGACATTTTTTGTAGGAATTAAGTATGGTGGAAAGGCGTTTCAAAGGCACGATTTTACTGTCTTTGCTCAGTTTTGAATGAAAGAAATCTAAATAGAATATATTTATGAATAACTTCTCAATTTCTAGCATATGAATTGACTTTTTGCATTGGCAAAAATAGCCTAATTTACAATTGACTTTTAGATTTAAAAATGAGTGGAAAATCTCCAAAAATTGTATAAAAATAAGACTTAGGGAGTTTTTAGAATAAAACTCTATACTCCTTTAGGATAATTTTATTTTTATAAACAAAGTGTTAAGTTTTTTGGTTTTATCTATAATATCGATTTATTGGTATATTTTTTAAATAAATACTGAAGATTAACAAAGGATATTGGATTAATTGATTGGCTAAGTCTAAGCTGTGTTCATGAGGAAGCAGCTGGTGTCATAAGAAATTTAAGTAACGTGACTCTAGGCTTCAATCGATGAAATCCTAAAATGAATACAGGACAATATCATGACTACATATCAAACAGCGATTGATGCAGTACGTCAATTAAAAGCAAAATTCGGCAATACTTGGGCAGACATTAGCCCAGAAGATGCTGCTCGTATGCAACTTCAAAACCGTTTCAAAACTGGTTTAGATATTGCTAAGTATACAGCTGCGATTATGCGTCGTGATATGGCTGAATACGATGCTGACTCAAGCAAATACACTCAATCATTAGGTTGCTGGCATGGTTTCATCGCACAACAAAAAATGATTGCGAACAAAAAATATTTCGGTACTACAAGCAAACGTTATATCTACCTTTCTGGTTGGATGGTTGCTGCTCTTCGCTCTGAATTTGGTCCACTTCCTGACCAATCTATGCACGAGAAAACTTCTGTTCCTGCATTGATCGAAGAAATCTATACTTTCTTACGTCAAGCTGACGCAAAAGAATTAAACGATTTATTCCGTGCGCTTAAAAAAGCACAAGAAGCTGGTGATACTGCTAAAGCAGCTGAAATCACAGCTCAAATCGACAACTTTGAAACACACGTTGTCCCAATTATTGCGGACATCGATGCTGGTTTCGGTAACGAAGAAGCAACTTACCTACTTGCTAAGAAAATGATCGAAGCTGGTGCTTGTGCGCTTCAAATCGAAAACCAAGTTTCTGATGCTAAACAATGTGGTCACCAAGCTGGTAAAGTAACTGTTCCACACGAAGACTTCATCGCTAAGATCCATGCATTACGTTATGCATTCTTAGAAATGGGTCTTGAAGAAGGTATCATTGTTGCGCGTACTGACTCTGAAGGCGCTGACTTGACTCAAAAAATCCCAGTGGTTAAAGAGCCAGGTGACATCGCTTCTCAATACATCAGCTACTTAGATACTCAAGAAATTGACATTGCTGATGCTCAAGAAGATGAAATCTTAATCAAGCGTGATGGTAAATTACACCGTCCTAAGCGTTTACCTTCTGGCTTATATCAGTTCCGTGCTGACACTCAAATTGACCGTGTTGTACTTGACTGTGTGTCTAGCTTACAAAATGGTGCTGACCTTCTTTGGATCGAAACTGCGACTCCAAACGTAGAAGAAATCGCACACATGGTTAACCGTGTTAAAGAAGTTGTTCCAAATGCTAAGCTTGTTTATAACAACAGTCCATCATTCAACTGGACTTTAAACTTCCGTCAACAAGCTTACGACCGTTGGGTTGCTGAAGGTAAAGACGTTTCTGCATATGACCGCGCTAAATTAATGAGTGCTGAATATGACAACACTGAATTAGCTGCTGATGCTGATGACAAGATCCGTACTTTCCAAGCAGATGCTTCTCGTGAAGCGGGTGTATTCCATCACTTGATCACACTTCCGACTTACCACACTGCTGCTCTTTCTACTCATGAGCTTGCACAAGGTTACTTCGGTTCTGAAGGTATGTTGGCTTATGTTGCTGGCGTACAACGTAAAGAAATCCGCGGTGGTATCGCTTGTGTTAAACACCAAGCAATGGCGGGTTCTGACATCGGTGATGATCACAAAGAAATCTTCTCTGGTGACAATGCTCTTAAAGCACATGACGATGCTAAAAACACAATGAACCAATTCGCAGCTCACTAAGAATTGATTCATAAAAAAACCCGCTCAAATGAGCGGGTTTTTTTAATTATTAAAAATTATTTTTTCAAAACATAGTGTTCGGCTAAAGAGCCTTCAACTTTTTTACCTTCCATATCTAAAGCAGTTGCAGTATTTTCACCAATAAAGAATTTACGGTTTTGGCCTTTATCATCTAAGGTAATGACTGAAGTATTATCTTTGTCGAAAGTAAAGGTACCATGGGTTTCAAATGGGTTTGTATCACCTTTACCAAGATAAGTTTCGGTCAGCTCGTAGGTTTTATCATCTTTAAGTTCTAATTCAGTTTTAATACCTTCACAGTCCGCACATGGGAGAGTGCCTTTATATGTGCCGTCCCAATCGAGTGAGTTTTCAGCTGTGTGTGCGGTATCTACAGCATTATTATTTGCTTCAGTGGTTTGCGCTGGAGCAGATGCTTGAGTTGTCGTCTCGGCTTTATTTTCATTTTTGCTACAAGCGGCAAGAAGGATACTTAAGAGTGCTACTGATAATAATGTTTTTTTCATGATGATCTAAACCTCGGAAAATAAATAAAAAACAAGTAAACAGGCTATGAAATATAAGAGCCTAATAAAAGTTTAAGTATGTAATTTAATTTTAACAAAAGGTAAAGTGAGTGAAATTTAATCAAAAAGAAAGATATAAAATTAAAAAAAGTATCCACTAAAAAATTAAGTGAATACCTTTATATATTAAGGTTGAGAAGAAACCCCACCTAAAGAATCACAAGCTGATTTATAAAGTTGATATTGTTGCTTTAAAACTTCATCGAGCGGCATGTCGAATAACTCTTCACCATTCTTGTAACTTTCTACATATGAAGTCGCCTTTTCTTTGCTTACCGCTAAAGACTGCTGGTAGTAAGAATTGATTGAGCTTGTTGCAATCTGACTTGTCTCAACATTTTTACATTCAAAATTATGGAGAATTTTTTCTGCACGTTTGACCTCACTAGATTGGCCAAAAATACACCCAGTTAAAAAGACAAGTGGCGTTAACACGAAAAAAAGTTTCATGGAGAGCAAGTATGGAAGCAACGGTGGGCGCTATTGTATAAATAATTCCATGAGTTACTGTGGTTTTATGTTAGACATTGATTGTTTTTTAACTCATTAAAATCAAAAAATTGTATCTAATTTTATCATTTTGCTTATTTTTATATTTGGTGCGTATTTTGCTTATAACTTTAAGCACTTATTTTGAACATATGAACCAGAATGAATCAGGTACAAACGTTTTCAAAAAACTCTTTAGCACCATTTTGGTATGCGCGATTAGAGCTCGGATTTTGTTTTGAAAATTCGCGCACCATAATGAGTCATAGAAAGCACCATGGCCCTGTAAGGGTGCAAAAAATGCTCTGGCCTGAAAAAACACGCGTATGTCATGCGATTATTGTACATCCTCCAGCAGGAATCGCAGGAGGAGATCATCTTACTTTTCAAATTGAAACCAAAGATCAAGCTCATGCGGTTGTAACGACTCCTGGTGCGGGAAAGTGGTATAAAACCAATGGGAAGCAGGCCTTTCAGCATATTCATCTTCATGTCCGAGATCGGTCTATTTTGGAGTGGGTTCCACAAGAAACGATGCTGTTTGATGGAGCTCTAGCACACTCAGAAACTCATATTCATCTTGATCTTGCTGCCAGTTTTATTGGCTGGGATATGTTGGTACTCGGGCGGCAGGCACGCGCTGAACGTTTTGTGCAGGGAAGTTATCACAACCAGTTTAAGTTGTGGCGAGAACAAAAATTATTGGTTGCAGATACATTGTTTTTTGAGGGTGAAGACCGTTGGCTTAGTTCGTGTTTAGGTATGAATAATCAAGCAGTAATGGGAAGTTTTTGGGCCGTAGCACCTGAGAAATATCGGTCATCATTTTATTTAGAACAACAGCTCGAACTCATTCGCGAATTGATGATGCGTATGCAAGCACCTGTAACTTTAACATTATTAGATGATGTAGTTTGTGCGCGTTTCTTGGGAAATGATGTCCGACATTGCCATGATGCATTTGCGGCAATAAGAGCAAGATTAAGACGTTATTGGTTTGAATTAGATGAAGAATTTCCGAGAATTTGGAGAACCTAAGTTACGTTAAATTGCGTATTTAAAAAACGATTAAAACAAGTATGCTGCTTTTGAGCACGTATTTTGCTTAAAGAAAGTTAGATGCTATTTAGGAAAGAGATATGGAACTCAATCCAACAGAAAAAGATAAATTACTTATTTTTACCGCAGGGCTGGTCGCTGAGCGCCGTAAAGCTCGTGGCTTAAAGCTAAATTATCCGGAAGCTATCGCTTTTATTTCTGCTGCTTTGCTTGAAGGGGCGAGGGATGGTATGACGGTGAGTGACTTGATGCATTACGGAACAACTTTATTAAAGCGCGAAGATGTGATGGATGGTGTGCCAGAAATGATTGCTGAGGTTCAGGTCGAAGCAACTTTTCCTGATGGCTCGAAGTTAGTCACTGTTCATCAGCCAATCATATAAAAGGAGCGTTTATGATCCCTGGTCAAATCATTACTCCAGATACAGACATTGAGCTGAATGTTGGACGACAAACTTTAAAAGTTGTAGTTGCTAATATTGGCGATCGGCCTATTCAGGTGGGTTCACATTTTCATTTTTATGAAGCAAATGATGCACTACAGTTTGACCGTGAAACAGCGAAAGGCTTTCGGTTAAATATTGCAGCAGGCACGGCAATACGTTTTGAACCGGGACAAAGTCGGGAAGTGGAGCTTGTTGCTTTAGCGGGTAAGCGAGAAGTATATGGTTTTGCTGGTCGAGTCATGGGGCGTTTGGATGAAAATGTTGATTAGAAAAGCAATGAAAGATGACACAGATACTATCGTTGCCATAATCGCTCTATATGTAGATCAAGTGATTGCAAATGAAGAAGGGCGCTCACGCTTTAAACCAGAAGTCATACAAACAATTTTTGATCGAGAAGATATTCATTATTTTGTTGGAGAGATTGATCAACAGATCGTGGGTATAGTCGCTTATATGGAACCCTCACATTTAATGCATTTTTTTATTAAAAAAATGCATTTGAAACTAGGTCTAGGGCGACAGCTTTGGGATTTCATAGAAGAAAAAATTAAAAATGAAAATATAGACGTTGAGAAAATTACGGTAAATTCAAGTTTTTATGCTCAAGATGTCTATGAAAAATTTGGTTTTATTGTAAGTGGTGATGCTGCTGAAAAATGGGGAATCCGGTTTATCCCGATGACAAAATATTATGCTTTGCCATCAGAAAAATAAGGAACTAATCATATGAAAATGTCACGTCGTGCATATGCTGAAATGTTTGGTCCAACGGTTGGTGATCGTATTCGCTTGGCTGATACAGAGCTTTTTATTGAGGTTGAGCAAGATCTAACGACTTATGGTGAAGAAGTTAAGTTTGGCGGTGGCAAAGTTATTCGTGATGGAATGGGGCAATCTCAACTTTTAGCTGATGAAGTTGCCGACACTGTCATTACTAATGCCTTGATTGTAGATTGGTGGGGGATTGTAAAGGCTGATGTTGGCTTAAAAAATGGTCGAATTTGGAAAATAGGGAAAGCTGGAAATCCTGATATTCAACCTGACATTACTATTCCTTTAGGTGCTGCAACAGAAGTGATTGCGGGTGAAGGCCAAATTTTAACGGCAGGTGGTATTGATACTCACATTCACTGGATTTGCCCACAGCAAGTTGAAACGGCACTAATGTCGGGGACAACAACAATGGTGGGTGGTGGTACGGGACCTGCGGCAGGTACTTCGGCAACGACAGTGACTCCAGGGCCTTGGCATATTGCGACCATGTTGCAAGCCATTGATGATTTACCTATGAACATTGGACTGTTAGGCAAAGGTAATTTGAGTTTGCCAGCCCCAATTCGAGAGCAAATTAAAGCTGGGGTAATTGGTTTAAAGCTGCATGAAGATTGGGGTTCAACACCAGCAGCCATTGATAACTGCTTGAGTGTGGCAGATGAGTTTGATGTGCAGGTTGCAATTCATACAGATACTTTAAATGAAGGTGGGTTTTTAGAAGAGACTCTAGCTGCATTTAAAGATCGTACAATTCATACGTACCATACCGAAGGTGCGGGTGGTGGGCATGCACCTGACATTTTAAAGGCAATTGGGCAAAGTAATGTGTTGCCATCTTCGACCAACCCAACACGTCCTTATACGATTAATACTATTGATGAGCATTTAGATATGCTCATGGTTTGCCATCATTTAGATCCGGCAATTGCTGAAGATATCGCTTTTGCTGAAAGTCGTATTCGGCGTGAAACCATTGCCGCTGAAGATATTCTGCAAGACTTAGGGGCAATTGCCATGATGTCCTCTGACTCTCAGGCGATGGGTCGTGTGGGTGAAGTGATTTTACGTACTTGGCAAACTGCTCATAAAATGAAAATTCAACGTGGCCCTTTAGAGGGTGACAATGAGTTTCATGATAATAATCGCGTTAAACGCTATATTGCCAAATATACGATTAACCCAGCCATTACCCATGGTCTAAGCCATGAAATTGGTTCGGTTGAGGTCGGAAAACTTGCTGATTTAGTGCTATGGAAGCCTGCATTTTTTGGTGTAAAACCTTCCATGATTATTAAAGGTGGCATGATTGCAGCGGCACCAATGGGTGACATTAATGCTTCAATTCCGACACCTCAACCCGTGCATTATCGCCCAATGTTTGGGGCTTATCCGCGTGGTGTACATAACACCTGTATTACCTTTTTATCTCAAGTGGCAATTGATGAAAAAGTTGCTGAGAAACTAAATCTTAAAAAGTTAATTAGCCCATGTAAAAACACGCGTGCAATTACTAAAGCTGATATGAAGCACAACACATATTGTCCAGTCATGCATGTTCATCCTGAAACTTACGAGGTGCGGGCTGATGGTGAATTATTAACGTGTGAACCTGCAGACGTATTACCCATGGCTCAGCGTTATTTCTTATTTTGATGAATTTTATAGAGATGATTTGCCTCATTACTCTAGATATGAAAGAAATAAATAAGGAGAGAAAAGCTAAATGAAAATCTATACCCAACGACTTGAAGATATTTCTCCTGATCAGGCATTTGAAACGGTTGAACTGACTTTTGATACCCGCCAAAAATCCCGCTTTCGAGCGGCTTTAGCGAGTGGCATCGATATTGGTGCGGATTTACCGCGTACTGGCATTTTGCGTAGTGGTTCATATATTGCAACGCAAGAGGGCGATGTATTACGTGTTGATGCCAAACCTGAGCGATTAATGCAAGTCACTGCTCAAACCGATTTTGATTTGCTTAAAGCTGCCTATCACTTAGGTAATAGACATGTACCATTAATGTTGACCCCTACAGCTTTGTATTTTGAGCCTGATCATGTGCTTGCAGAAATGGTGGAAGGTTTAGGGCTTACAGTTTCAGAAACTGATCATCCGTTTGAACCTGAAAGTGGTGCTTATGCGCAGCATAGTCATGATCATCGTTTAAGCCCGATTAAAGCTTTGCGCCATGTCCATTCATAGTGCCGCGCAATTACTGCAATTACTGACATTGTCTTCTACGGCATTGCCAGTTGGAGCGTATTGTTATTCGCAAGGTGTAGAAACAGCAATTGATATTGGCCTAATACATGATGAAACCTCGGCAATTGCTTACTTTGAAGAAGTGCTTGAGATGTTGTTGGTGAGGTTTGAGTTGCCCGTACTAAAGCGTCTTATGCAGCATCATGATGACTCAGAAGAGTTCTTGGTTTGGGCAAATTTGTATAAGGCCAGCCGAGAAAGTAAAGAACTTTTGGCAGAATCTCAACAGCTGGCATTTTCTTTAAATGCATGGATTAAAGATGTTTTAAGAAAAGCAGTTGAGGTTAAAAAGCAGTTTGGTTTCGTGCCGGTCTATGCACAGCTGTGTGGCCGACTGGAACTCAACGACATGGATGTACTTACGGCTTATACCTTCACTGTTTTAGAAAATCAGGTTTTAGCCGCAGTAAAAACAGTTCCTTTAGGACAAATGGCTGGGCAAAGAATTTTATGGCATTTGCATGGTTTAGTCCCACAAGCGGTAGAGAAAGCTTTGAAGCTTAGTGATGAACAATTGAGCAGCGCTTTACCTCGTTATGCCATGCTGAGCATGAAACACGAAACACAATATTCACGGTTATTCAGATCTTAAGTTTAGGAAAAAAGGATAAAAATCATGACAGAACGTAGTCCATTACGAGTTGGAATTGGCGGACCAGTGGGTTCGGGTAAAACAGCACTTACACTTAATTTATGTTTAGCCTTGCGTAATAAATACAATATGGCTGTGGTGACAAATGATATTTACACCAAAGAAGATTCAAACTTTTTAACCCGTAATGAAGCGATGTCGCCAGATCGTATTGTGGGTGTTGAAACAGGTGGTTGCCCGCATACGGCAATTCGTGAAGATGCTTCAATTAACTTGGCTGCAATTGATGATTTGTGTGAAAAATTCGAAGGTTTAGAACTCATTATCATTGAAAGTGGTGGTGATAATTTAGCTGCAACATTTAGCCCAGAGCTTTCTGATTTAACTTTATATGTGATCGATGTAGCTGGTGGTGAAAAAATTCCTCGTAAAGGTGGGCCAGGTATTACCAAGTCAGATTTACTCATTATTAATAAAACTGACCTTGCGCCAATGGTTGGTGCAAACCTTGATGTCATGGACCAAGATGCAAAACGTATGCGCGGTGAAAAGCCATTTTTATTTTCAAATATGAAAACACAAGATGGGCTTGAAGAAATTATTCAATTTATTGAGAAGCAAGGGCTGTTTAAGGCTTAAGGAGAGATTATGGACTTCATGAAAAAATGGAGTGTAGTGCTCCTTTCATTATTGCCAGCACTTGCAATGGCTCATCCGGGACATGACCATGCACATTCTGGTTTTATGGCGGGCTTTATTCATCCCTTTACTGGGTTAGACCATTTAGTCATGGCCTTGGGTTTCGGTGTCTTACTGTGGTCAGCTGCTAAACAGTGGAAAATTGCTGGAGTTATTGCCTTAAGTATTACCTTAATTATAGGCTTTTTAGTAGGTGCTCAAGGTTTGGTACCAGTTAATATGGCTGAATACGGCATTGTTGCTTCTTTAGTTATTACAGCAATTGCCCTATGGACAAAATCCAATAAAGTTTTACCAATTGCCGCGGCATTACTTGCAAGTTTCCATGGCATGGCTCATGGTGTTGAGTTAGCACATGCGGGGCATATTGTTGCATTAGTAACTGGTATGGTTGCTGGTATGGCGCTCATCTATTCGGGTGGATTAGTGTTGGGTGTTGTGCTTACCCGATATGTACCTTATGGCAAAAAAATTGTTGGCGCCTGTGCAGCAGTTGTTGCAGTGATTGGCTTAAGCTAACTAAAACTTTGCAAAGAAAAAGGTAGCTTTGAGCTACCTTTTTTATTCGTTTACTTTCTGGTAAAGCCCCGCGTGAACTGTACCAGCTTTAGTGGTTTTAACTTGTTGCCATGTGGCTGGAAGATGAAGCTGAGATAAATCTCGGTCAGCTTCAACATAAATATATCCATTTTTTTTAATATGAGGCTCGGCCAAGTTCGAGAGTTCTTGCCATAAATCAAGACTATAAGGTGGATCTAAAAAAACCACATCGAACTGTTCTTTTAAACGGGGTAGAGCTTGTTGAGCCGTTGCATTAATTAGATGACAGTTTTGGGCTTTTAATAGTTCAATATTATCTTTTAAAAATCGTGCCTGAGTTTTGTCAGGCTCAATCATATAAACAGATGCAGCACCACGTGACAGAGCCTCAAAACCTAATGCACCAGAGCCTGTACAGATGTCGAGAACTTTAGCGTTTTGAATATCCCACATGAGCCAGTTAAATAAAGTTTCGCGTACTCTATCTGGGGTTGGGCGTAAGCCATCAATGCTAGCGAAAGGCAGTACTCGTCTTTTCCATTCGCCGCCAATTATACGTAATTGATTTTTCATTATTCATCGGCCTCATTGGTAGCAGGACGAGCAGGAGCAGCTTGCGGTGTTGATGCTGCTGGTTTGTTGGTGGTGGCTGTAGCCGATGCAGGACCAGAACTTTCACCGCCGCTTGGAAGTTCACCTGGTTTAATTCCTGCTGTCATTAGCCCGCCATTGACTTGGTGATTTGCTGGACGAATCGGGTTTTTCTTACGAGTTAATAGCCAGTAATCAAAGACAGGTCTTGCAAGTTGAGCAGCTGAACCACCATGACGACCATTTTCCCAAATGACTGCAATCGCAATTTCAGGTTTTTCAGCAGGGGCAAATCCAACGAATAAACCATGGTCAAGTTGACGTTCACTCAAGGCTGCTTCGTTATAGCGTTTACCCTGTGCAATACTCTTAACCTGTGCTGTACCTGTTTTCCCTGCAATTTGGTAGAGGGGAGTACGAATACCGCGGCCAGTACCTGATTGAATTACATCAATCATGGCATCACGCATTTGAATCCAGTCTTCATCCGTGCCGTTGAATTTGATTTTGCCATCAGGTGCATTACGTACTGTAAATGGTTTTGCACCATGCGTTGCGCGTAAAACATGAGGCGTTACATGAGAACCATGATTTGCCGTAATTGCTGTTGCCATCGCAAGCTGTAATGGAGTGGCTGTAAACGCGCCTTGACCAATACTGACAGAAATAGTTTCACCCTTCATCCATTTCGCTTTACGCGTACGCATTTTCCATTCGGGACTTGGATAAAGGCCTTCACTTTCACTTGGTAAATCGACACCTGTTTTTTGACCAAATCCAAATTGGCGCATCCATTGGTTCATTTGATCAATACCCATTTGATGGGCAAGAATATAAAAATAGGTATCACAGGATTGCACAATCGCTTTATGCATATTCACGATGCCATGACCAGATTTCTTCCAGTCACGGAACTTATGTGAATCACCAGGTAGATGGAAATAACCAGGATCAGAAATTGCTGTTGACCAGTCTACAATACTGTAGTGTAGGCCACCCATTGCTTCCATTGGTTTAATGGTAGAACCAGGTGGATATACACCCTGCACAGCACGGTTATAAAGAGGTTGGTCTAAATTATCGCGTAGTGAGCTGTAGTCAGTATGACTAATTCCAGTCACAAACAAATTAGGGTTAAAACTTGGACTAGACACTAAAGCTAGAATTTCACCTGTACGAGGATCAATAGCGACAATAGCTCCACGACGACCTGCGAGCTGCTGAGAAGCGACAACTTGTAAACCGTAATCTAAAGATAAATAGAGGTCATTACCGCGAGTAGGGTCTTTACGACCTAAATGACGCAATACATTACTATGTGCATCTGCTTCAACAGATTCATAACCGGGTGTTCCGTGCAATAGGTCTTCATAGCTTTTCTCAACGCCAATTTTTCCAATTAGGTTGGTCCCAGCATATAAGTCTTTATCAATACTTTTTAATTCTTTATCGTTGATACGCCCGACATAGCCAATCACATGAGCAAATAACTCACCGTGTGGATAATAGCGAGTCATTTGTGTCTCGATTCTTACACCCGGAAACTTATATTTGGCTTCACTAAATTTAGCAATATTGGCTTCAGTTAGATTAAGTTTAATCGCGACGCGTTCAGTTTTACGGGCAGTTTTTATACGGCTTTTAAAACGGTCAATATCTTCTTGCGTTAAATCTAAAATAGGCTGTAATTGCTCGATGACACTATCAACATCTTCTACATCTGTTTTACTTAAAGTTGCTGTAAAAACAGGATAGTTATCTGCTAGTAATACACCGTTTCTGTCATAGATATAACCACGAGCAGGTGGAAGTGGTTGCAAGCGAATTCGGTTTTTGTCAGATGCAGTCGAGAATTCGTCGTAGTGAAAAATTTGTAGATAAGCGTATCGGCTAATTAAAACTAATAAGCAGATGGTCACGATCCCTACGGCAAAAAAGATACGACCTCGATAAATGCGCTTTTCTTGCTGGATATCTTTTAAAGGAAAGTGCTGTTTCATAAGGATCGACTTAATGACATAGGGTAGAAAAATAGCTGCTTATTCTAACGCAAGAGCACTTAAAATATTGCATAATTTTCAAAGTTTCATTGCATTTTAATAAGATACTTTTTGACTTTGCAGACAACAAAATTGTAGATACTTGTATATAAGAAGCAAAATAATTCTGTTAAAGTCTCTCATTCAATAGAATAGGGTTGTTCTCACCATACGATTAGGGAAAATGGAGAAAATAATGAGAAAAATTTATCCCTTACTTGCAGTTTTGACGGTAAGTAATTGGGCCCATGCTCAAGACTACTCGTTTCTTCCAGAAGCAAAATTAGCAGATCATAAAGCATCTACTTGGAATGTGGGTGCCGGAGTTACTCAAAAATTATTACATCTTAACGGTGAATGGGTAAACCCGTATGGGATTGCTTATGCGAAAGCCGGCGCATTTTTGAATGGTGACAAAACCGCTGGTGGTCAAGTTGGTTTTAGATATCCTTATTATCTTACTGGCACAGACAAAAATGGTTACTATATCGGTTTCTATGCTGGTCATCTTGATAGTAAAGAGGTCGATGGTGATTTTAAATCCCGTTTAGGTGCGGGTGTTGATTTGGCCTATGTGTGGTTAAATTCAGAAAGAATTAGCACTTTTAGTGTGGGTATCGGTGCGGCTGAAAAATTAAATGACCAGAACGGAAATGTTGCTGCAGATACTAAACCACAAATTCAATTTTCTTATTCTCTAAGTTTTGGTTTATAAAACAAAGCAGTTTATCGTTAACTCGCCATAAGCAGAGCACAAATAAATACGAGAGTCTTACATGTTAGAGTACGTCAGTGGATTGTGGCAGACCTTTTTACACAGACCTGATTTTTGGGCCGTTTTGAGTATTATTCCCGTAACGGCTTTTGTCACATGGGCACATGTGTGGATGGCTTTAAAAATGGTATTTTACCCAATTAAATTTTGGGGATTCCATTTAGGACCCTTGCCAGTAGGTTGGCAAGGTATCGTGCCACGTAAAGCAGGACGTATCTCTGGGATTATTACCGATAACACTTTATCTAAATTAGGCTCATTGCGTGAATTTTTAGAAGCAATGGATCCTGAAGATATGGCCCGTATTATTGGTGAACAAGTCGGTTTTGAACTTGAACATCTTATTGATGAAGTAATGATCGATCGTAATGCTGTGCTTTGGGAAAATCTACCTTATTCAATTAAACGCCGTATTTATGCTCAAGCACATAAGCAATTGCCGGGTGTGCTAAAAGAATTAGTGACTGAGCTGACCATGAATGTAGAGTCACTGGTTAACATGCGTGAAATGGTCGTGAGCCAGATGGAAGGTGATCGCCGTTTAATGGTACGTATGTTCTTAAAGGTGGGTCAAAAAGAAATTAACTTTATTTGGCATATTAGTGCACTGATTGGGATGTTCTTTGGTATTTTCCAAATGGTGGTTTGGTTTGTAGTACCATGGCACTGGACAGTACCATTTTGGGCTGCAATTTGGGGCTTTTTAACTAACTGGATCGCAATCTGGATGGTATTTAACCCAATTGAGCCGCATTATATTCGTTATCCACAGATTTTTAGATTAACAAAAGATCGTAAGTTTCCATGGATTGTACCAGTTCTTCGAATTGGGACCTATAATGTCCAAGGCGCTTTCATGAAGCGTCAAGAGGAAGTCTCTGATGTGTTTTCGAGCGTAGTCACAGAAGATCTGATCACGTTAAAATCGATTATGACCGAAATGATGTACGGGCCGCGTAAAGATAAAACGCGCCGCATTGTTAAGCGTCATATTAACGAAATCATGGAAACCCCGTTAGTTCGCACCTCTTTACAGCTTTCTTTAGGGCCAAGAGAGTACGCAAGATTAAAGACGGACTTGATTGATCGTTCAATTGAAATTACGATGGGACCCGTATGTGACCCAGCACTGAACGCAAGCCGGGCACAGAAGATTTTTCAAATGTTTAAAGAGCGTATTCGTGAACTAACACCAAAAGAATTTCAGAATTTATTACGTCCTGCATTTCAGGAGGATGAGTGGATTCTTATTGTACTAGGTGGGGTAACCGGATTTATTGCTGGTACAATACATTTGTTTGTGGCTTTCTTATAATTCGATGTCAGGCAGGATCTATTGAAGATTAACGAGACTTTTTCTGCCGGACTTCATATTCATTGTTTTAAATGAGGATGTTTTTTATGCGCATTATTTTACTCGGACCACCTGGAGCAGGCAAAGGGACTCAGGCTCAGTTGATCTGTAAGCGCTACAATGTCCCACAAATTTCAACCGGTGATATGCTCCGTGCTGCGATTCGTGAAGGTACTGAATTAGGTCTAAAAGCTAAAAGTGTAATGGAATCTGGTGGTTTGGTTTCAGATGAACTTATTATCGGTTTAGTAAAAGAACGTATTGCTCAACCTGACTGTGCAAATGGCTGCATTTTCGATGGTTTCCCACGTACTATTCCACAAGCTGAAGCTTTGGAAAAAGAAGGGATCAGCATCGATCACGTGATTGAAATTGATGTTCCTGATGAAGAAATCGTAAAACGTCTTTCTGGTCGTCGTCAGCATCCAGCTTCTGGTCGTGTTTATCACACTGTATACAATCCACCTAAAGTGGAAGGTAAAGATGATGAAACTGGTGAAGATCTTGTTCAACGTCCAGATGACCAAGAAGAAACAATCCGTAAGCGTTTAGCGTCTTATCACACTGAAACAGAGCAATTGGTTGGTTTCTACCAAGGCCGTGCTGCTTCTGGTGAAAATGCTCCAACTTATGACAAGCTTGATGGCTTGCGTACAATTGAAGATGTACAAAAAGATTTGTTCAACATCTTAGACAAATAATTTAATATTGTTTGTAATAATGAGCCCTCTTTGTGAGGGCTCTTTTCTTTCATTAAGTGCAGGAGAACAATATGAAAATCATATTGATTTTGGTGGTATTGCTGAGTCTGGCACTAGTAATATTTTTGGCTTTTCAAAGCTACAAAATGCTAAGACAGGTTCAAAAACAAGCAAAAGAAGAGCGTAATGAAAAAAAGCGTCTAAAGTAAGTTTGATTGGGTATGATCCCTATACCCAACCATATTTTTAAGCTTCAATATTTTTAATGGCAATTTGCTTTTGTGCGCCAAATTCAAAGCGATCAGGCCAGTTACAGACATCTGCAACAACACATTCTGCACATTTCGGTTTACGGGCGATACAACAATAACGACCGTGTAATATGAGCCAGTGATGTGAATCTAAAATAAATTCTTTAGGAATGACCTTAATTAAGCGGTGCTCAACCTCAAGAACATTTTTACCTACTGCTAAACCAGTTCGATTTCCCACTCGGAAAATATGAGTATCGACAGCCATGGTGGGTTGTCCGAAAGCCGTATTTAAAACAACATTGGCTGTTTTACGCCCGACACCCGGTAAAGCTTCTAAATCTTTTCTGTTGCTTGGAACTTCGCCGTTAAATTGTTCCATTAAAATCTTACAGGTCTTAATGACATTTTCGGCTTTTGCGTTATAGAGACCAATTGTCTTGATATATTCCTTTAACCCATCTACACCTAAGTTATAGATTTTTTCAGCTGTATTCGCCACAGGGTAGAGTTTATCAGTTGCTTTATTAACACTTACGTCGGTCGCTTGAGCTGACAACATAACTGCAATAAGTAGCTCAAATGGAGATGAATATTTTAACTCGGTTTGAGGTGAAGGTCGTTGTTCGCGAAGGCGTTCAAAGAAAATTTGAATCTGCTTTTTCGTCATATTCTTGACGGCCATTCAGACCTCCTGTAATTGCATGAGTTGCTGTTGAAGTTCTTCAAGTTGAAGACTTTTTTTAGCATCTTCACGTACACTGAGTTGTTTTTCCAGTTTCTTAATTTGCGTACGAATTTTCGCTAACTCAATTGTAGTTTTTGCATCAGTTGACACAACTTCTTTGGGTTTCTCGATGAGCTCAATTGAAGGTACTTCATCAAGTACCTGAGAGAACTGGGCAAACAGTTGGGTATCAATTTCAGCGCGTACTACAGGCCCTTTACGGTAAGTACGACGCTTTTCTTCTCGCTGAATGTGAGCGTAATAACGTTGTCTTAAATCATTTTGTTCAGCGATACGCTGTTGCTCATTTGGTAATGCTTGCGTGTCTTCGACCAAATCAATGCAATCTACCGGACAAGGTGGAATACATAACTCACAACCTGTACATAAGTCAGTCAAGATGGTATGCATGAGCTTACCACTTCCAATAATAGCATCTACAGGGCAAGCACTAATACATTTGGTGCAACCAATACATTCATCTTCCCGAATAATCGCTTTCATTCGCTGGGGACGACCATCGGCCTGTACAGGCCATACGCTAGTTTCAGCGGTTAACACAGGACGATTTAATAGATTTGCGAGTGCATTGGCTACAGGCTGACCACCTGGAACACATTTATTTGCTTCTTCACCTTCAGCAATCGACTTTGCGTAGGGTAGACATCCATCACGATGTCCACATAAACCACACTGAGTCTGTGGTAATAACGCATCAATCTCGCGTATGAGAGAAATAGATGAATTCATAGTGGGCAAATAGCTTGGTTAAAACGATGCGATAATGAAGAAAAACCTAAGTAAGGTCAATGGATTTTAACGAATTTATTGGCTTTTTGATTGACCTAAAATGTAGCTAATATTGCACAATAATAGATCAATAAAAATGAAAAGATAAATTAATATTTCTTATTTTTAAGTAGTTTTTCTAAAAATAACTTTTTGATAATTAAGGTAAATAAAATAATTTAAAATAAGTATTGTTAAAATTGATGGAAAGGGATTTAATATTTTGCTGCTAAATGATGCATTTAAAAATGTATTGCACCAATTTAATTCATTACTATGCTGAGGACCGTGCATTGAAATACAACAACCTGAATGAATTCCTGAATTACGTGCAAGCGCGTGATCCGCATCAACCTGAGTTCTTACAAGCTGTCGAAGAAGTCATGACGAGTTTGTGGCCATTCATTGAAAAAAATCTGGAATATGCAGAGCAGGGGTTGCTAGAACGTTTGGTTGAACCTGAGCGTGTGATTCAATTCCGTGTTTCATGGATGGATGATCAAGGCCAGACTCAAGTTAACCGTGCTTTTCGCGTTCAATACAATTCAGCAATTGGTCCATTCAAAGGTGGAATGCGTTTCCATCCATCGGTCAATCTATCAATTTTAAAATTTTTAGGTTTTGAGCAGACTTTTAAAAACTCACTTACCACCTTACCAATGGGTGGGGGAAAAGGTGGTTCAGATTTTGATCCTAAAGGTAAATCTGATGCTGAAATTATGCGATTCTGTCAGGCATTAATCATTGAACTTTATCGCCATTTAGGACCAAATACGGATATTCCAGCGGGTGACATTGGCGTGGGGGCACGTGAAGTGGGTTACATGGCTGGCATGATGAAAAAGCTGAGTAACGACACCGCTTGCGTCTTTACCGGTAAGGGAATTTCATTTGGTGGTAGCTTGATGCGTCCTGAAGCAACTGGTTATGGTACGGTTTATTTTGCAGAAGAAATGCTAAAAGCCCGTGGACAATCTTTTGCTGGTAAAACTGTTTCCGTTTCAGGCTCTGGTAACGTCGCACAATATGCGGCAGAAAAGGCGATGTTCTTAGGGGCAAAAGTTGTTACTTTGTCGGACTCAAACGGCACAGTTTATTTAAAAAATGGTTTTACAGATGAGTTGCTTACTGAAGTAATGGAACTGAAAAACGTTAAACGTGGTCGTATTTCCGAGTTTGCTTCTAAACATGGTTTTGAATACTTTGAAGGAAAAACGCCTTGGCATATTCCTGTCGATATTGCTTTGCCATGTGCTACGCAAAATGAATTAACAGGTGAGGACGCTAAAACACTTATTTCTAACGGTGTCATTTGTGTAGCTGAAGGCGCTAATATGCCATCTACACTTGAAGCAGTTGAACACTTTATCGAAGCTAAAATTTTGTATGCGCCAGGTAAAGCATCTAATGCGGGTGGTGTGGCAACTTCTGGTTTAGAAATGTCTCAAAATGCAATTCGTTTAGGCTGGACCCATGCTGAAGTCGATGAACGCTTACATGCAATTATGAAAGACATTCATGCCAACTGTGTAAGATATGGTACTAAAGAAGACGGTACTGTGAACTATGTAGACGGTGCCAATATTGCAGGTTTTGTAAAAGTTGCTGATGCAATGCTTGCTCAAGGTATTTTCTAAAATAAAAAATCCGATGCATAAGCATCGGATTTTTTAGTCTAAAAACTTATTTTTTAGGTTTTTTAACTAACTCTTGTTCTACAACCATATCTAATACATCTGCTTGACTAGATTGGTCTGCAGCTGGGTTTTTCACTTCAAAACGTTTTACGCGCAAAATTACGCGTTGGTCTGGTTTATGTTCAAAACCTTCGATTTGACCGTAATATAATGACCAGTTTTTGTCAGCGTAAGTTTTAACACCTTTGTCATCATATTTAATTTCACGAACTTGCATACAAGTTTGTGGCGCAACACCAGTACAAGATTTAGTTTCCGGAGCTACTTCAAGGAAAACTGTTTTTCCTTCAGATTGATATTTTGCTTCAGGTGTCATTTTACCAGTGAAAGTATATTTCTGGCCTTGAGCATCAGACACTGTCAATGTTGGTTGATCAACATTTGTAGTATTGAGTTCAAATGGAATTGCACGTTTTTGGAAGAGGCTGCTAGAGAACTGTTCCTGTTTCATTAAAGCAGGTTCACACGCCATCATCGTCGACATTATGTCAGCTGTTACAATCGTATTATTTTCAACTTTCCAAGTTGTTCCTTGGCGGTTACAACCTGTTGCGATAGATAAACGATCATTTGTAAAGTTAAGAACGATTGGCTTTTTAGTATTTTCAGGCTGATATGACCAAGAGTAATCTGTTAAAGCTTGAGTATTAACTGCTTTTTGGCCTTGGAAAATGTGTTTTTGACCAGTTTTATCTGTCACCGTTAAAATCACCTGACCATTAGTGTTGCTAATTTCAATTGGTAATTTTGCTTCATTAAAGATGCTAGTAGAAAGTTGTTCTTGTTTCATTAAATCGTCTTGGCAAGCCATCATCGTTGAAACAAGATTAGAAGTAACAAGTTGGTTGCCTTCAACTTTCCAAGTACCGCCTTGGCCATTACAGCCCGTATTAATGGCTAATTTACCATCTGCATTAAAGTTAAGAATAAGTGGTTTAGAAGCTTTTACATTTTGATAAGTCCATGCATATTCACCTAAAGTGGTTGCAAGGTTTTGTTGTTGCTCAGAAACAATTGGAGCAGGAGTATTAGTAACTGTTTGACACGCCATCAAAGAAAAAGGTAATAACGCAAGAATTAAATATTTAATTTTCATTTAAAAACTTCAAGTAAAAAAACAACAGTAATAAGCTTAAAACATTCTTAAAAAAAGAAAATGTAAACATTTGATTGTTTCGGTTTTTAAAATGTATAAGTTTGTAAATTATTCTAATTTTCAACAAAAATAATGGTATACCCCGCAAAACGGGGTATTTCTTAATAATTAATCAAAACGATAGATGTCCATTCCTAATGAGCCCATTGTGAAGCTACTATGAACAATCGTAAAGCGATTGCCTGTACCCATAGCAAAAAACAAAGGTGCAAAATGTTCAAGCGTAGGGTGGTTGCGTTTCACAAACGGCAGTGATTGCCAGACTAAAACTCCATCATAATCTTGATGGGAAAGCTTATTAACGACAGTATTTCTAAAAGTTGAAGCCCATTCAGGAACTTTAGAGTTGTCTCCTTGCCAAGATAACTCTGCAAGATTATGAGTAATACTTCCCGAACCAATGAGTAAAATTTGTCTATCACGTAAAGGGGCGAGTGTTTGTCCTATCCGATAAATTTCTTGTGCACTTAAATTTGATGGCAAAGAAATTTCGACCACAGGAATGTCTGCATCTGGGTACATATGCAATAAAGGCATCCATACACCATGATCACGAGGACGTGTACTATTGGCATGTGCAACAAAGTGAGCATCTGCCAATAGTTTTAAGATTTCTTCTGCTAATGCTGGTTCGCCAGGCGCACTGTAGCGAATTTCATATAACTCTTTAGGAAAGCCGCGGAAGTCATGCCATGTTTCAGGACGAGTTGAAATGCTCACTTCAAGTGCTTTACTTTCCCAGTGCGCAGACATCACAATGATTGCCTTAGGTATAGGAAGATTTGTACCAAAACGGTGTAGAGCAGGTCCCACTTGTTCCGGGTCAAGTGCAAGCATGGGTGAACCATGTGAAATAAACAGTCCGGGAAGGGTTTGTAGTTCCATTTCATTACACCTGAGTTGAAAAGCAGAATAATAGGTATTATGCCAAAATCAGGACATGATAAAAGTATCCAGATTTCAACGGATTGTTCTTAAAATGAAACGTTTGTTCCTTTTATGCACGGTGATAGGGATGATTGTGATTAATACTCATGGCTCGATATAGTTGCTCGATTAATAAAACACGTACTAAAGGATGGGGCATCGTAAGTTTTGAAAGTGACCAATGCCAAGCGGCAGCTTTACGTACCTGATCGGATAAACCATCTGGACCACCAATCGCAAGTGCTACATCATTACCCTCAAGCATCCATTGTTTCATTGTATCAGCTAATTTTTCTGTACTTAGTTCCCGACCACCAACTTCAAGAGCAATTAAGGTTTCATTGGGTTTTAAAGCATTTAAAATACTTTCGCCTTCAATTTGGCAATACTTTAAAATATCCGCTTCTGAATCATTCTTACCACGTTTGGCCATAGGTAGTTCAATAACTTGGGTTTGAACAAAAGGTTGGATGCGTTTGAAATAATCTTCAAAACCAGTAAGAACCCAAGCAGGCATTTTTTGACCAATGGTCAGAATACGAATTTTCATGTTATCTATTCATTCAAATACAGCTGGCGCATTATACCTGATGAATGAAAGTATCTGACGATCTAAAAAGCTGGCATAAAAAACGCAGTCCAAAAAACAGTGTTGGACTGCGATCAAATGATCATCTGTCTGGAGTTCAGATGATCATAGAGAATAAAAACAAGGCTATCTAAGAATTAGATAGTTAAGAGTACTCATTTATTTAAATACTCTTATTACCTATTATGAGGATGGTTGGATATTTTTCAATCAAATTGTGTAACAAAAAAAAGAGAGCCGAAGCTCTCTTTTTTATATTTTTAATTAGTGACGTGCTGCTTTTGAGCCTTCCACCGGTTTTACAATCGGTGTTTTAGGTAAAGGCTTTGGCATCGAAACTAATGCTAAAGGTAAGATGTCATCAATACTTTTCACAGCTTTGATTTCTAAACCTTCTTTAACATTCGCAGGAATTTCTGCTAAGTCACGAACGTTATCTTGAGGAATAAAGACAAGCTTGATTCCACCGCGGTGTGCTGCAAGAAGTTTTTCTTTTAAGCCACCAATACGCATTGCACGACCACCTAAGCTTGTTTCACCAGTCATTGCAATATCAGGACGAATTGCAATACCTGTAAATGCCGATACAAGCGCAGTTGTTAATGCTAAACCAGCAGATGGACCATCTTTTGGTGTTGCACCTTCAGGTAAGTGAACGTGTACATCAGTTTCTTCAAAACGAGAAGCTTCAATACCTAACTCATCCGCACGTGTACGCACTAAAGTCATTGCTGTAGTAATAGATTCTTTCATTACGTCACCGAGTGAACCGGTTGTAATGAATTTACCTTTACCTTTAACCGCTGCAACTTCAATGGTAAGTAACTCACCACCTACAGATGTCCAAGCTAGACCATTTACACGTCCCACTTGTGCTTCATCTTCTGCAATACCAAAGTCAAACTTATGTGGACCTAAGTATTCTGGAAGATTGGCAGAAGTCACATCAAGCTGTAAGTTTTTAGACTTTTTACTTACTGCTTCTTTTACCACTTTACGTGCAATTTTAGACACTTCACGTTCTAAACTACGTACACCAGCTTCACGTGTATAACGTTGAACAATGTCACGGATCGCTTCTTCATGAATTGTTAACTCTTTTGGACGTAGACCATTGTTCTTAATTGCTTTTGGAACAAGATAACGTTCAGCAATGTTAACTTTCTCATCTTCGGTATAACCCGGTAGACGAATAACTTCCATACGGTCAAGCAAGGCTTCTGGAATATTCATACTGTTTGCAGTACAGATGAACATCACTTCAGATAGGTCAAGATCAAGATCTAAATAGTGATCGTTGAACTTGCTATTTTGTGATGGATCTAATACTTCAAGCAATGCAGAAGCAGGATCGCCACGGTAGTCTTGCGCCATCTTGTCAATTTCGTCGAGTAAGAACAATGGATTCTTCACGCCAACTTTTGTTAAAGATTGCACAATTTTACCTGGCATCGCACCAATATAAGTACGACGGTGACCACGAATTTCAGCTTCGTCACGTACACCACCAAGTGCCATACGAACAAATTCACGACCTGTTGCTTTCGCAACAGACTCACCAAGTGAAGTTTTACCTACACCAGGAGGGCCTACTAAACATAGAATCGGACCTTTGAGCTTTTTAACACGCGACTGAACAGCTAAGTATTCAACAATACGGTCTTTAACATCATCTAAGCCGTAGTGATCTGTATCGAGAATTTCCTGTGCTTTCGCAAGGTTGATACTCACTTTGCTCGCTTTATTCCACGGCGTATCTAAAATTACTTCTAGATAGTTGCGTACAACAGCTGCTTCACTAGACGCTGGTTGCATTGCTTTAAGCTTACGGAACTCAGCTTCAGCTTTTTTACGTACGTGTTCAGGTAAATCAGCTTCAGCAAGACGTTTCTCTATTTCAGCAACGTCATCTTCAGCACCGCCATTCATGTCAGAAAGTTCACGTTGAATGACTTTCATTTTTTCATTTAGAAAGTATTCACGTTGGTTTTTTTCCATTTGGCGTTTTACGCTGTCATGCAAAGTTTGTTCAATTTGCTGTTCAGCAGATTGATTTACCAAGTAGCTCATAAGCTCTTGCAAATGTGCTTCAAACTCATCGTGCTCTAAAAACTTCTGTTTAATTTCAATATTTAGAGGCACACGTGTTGCTACGAAGAACATGAGTTGTAGCAAGTCTTCAATTTTATTAGCCGCAGCAACGAGTTCGCGTGCATTACGTAATTTTGCTTCAGCATATTGAGCAAATAAAGTACGTAACTCTTGCAAACGAGTTTCTTGAGTAGCTTTATCTACGTTAATTGTCATTGGACTTAAGCTGTGTTCAGCAGTCAAATGGCTATCTTCATCGATAATCTTTTCAAGTTTAGAGCGATGTAAACCTTCAATAAGTACTTTAATGCAGTTTTCATCATTCTCATGATTTACGACTTGAACAATCTTAGCGACAGTTCCGTACTGATAAAGGTTATCGTGATCAATTTCTTCTGTAAGCGAATCTTTTTGCGCAACTACAAATACTAAATTGTCACTGTTACGAGCCACATCAACTGCATTGATCGATTTTTCACGACCCACGAATAACGCAATTTGCATGTGTGGGTAAACCACAACATCACGCAACGCTAAAAGTGGTAATACACTTGGAACCTGAGGCTCTAAGTCAGTTTTTTCATTCATAATAAGTTCAGACATGGGCACTCCTAATGAGTGACAACGAGGTTGCCATGTTTTTTATAGTGATGTGTATTTTAAAAATTACAAGGGCCTCACTAGAGAAAATGTGGAAAAAAGGACTAATTTAGTCAACTTTTTTTAAAAAATGTTATGAATCAAGAGATTAATTCTTAAGAAGAATAAAATTTTGTATTAATGCTAAGTAATTTAGCTTAATAATTATAAATATCCATATCACCAAAAATGTTTACGAATAGAAAATAATCATTTTGTGGGCGATTTATAGACATTATATGGGTAACAATAATTCACAACTTATTCAATGCTTGGTGTCTAATAGAGGTGCTAATATAAATTGGTGAAACGGTCTGTCACGTAAAAGTAACCATCCTTAGGGTGGTTACTTTTATGATTTTGAAAGACATAAAAGTAAAAAACTGGTTTTATATGACTAAATTTTAGTAGTTTTTATATAAATATTATCTTTTAAAATAATAAACACGTTGAGGTGTGAGTAAAGCATCTAATGGCTGATCCCAACTCTGACGTTTTAAAGTATGTTCGATAAATTGAAATTGATGAGCTAACCCTAAACGATAAGGTTTGTGTTTTGCACTTGCCAAGGTACGATCATAATAGCCCCCTCCCATGCCAATACGCGTACCATATTGGTCGCATGCCAGAAGTGGCATGATCAATAAATCAAGTGATGAAACATGTTTTGCTCTAGTTGCCATCGGTTCTTTCATTCCCAATGGATGATGAGAAAAACGTCGATTTACATATTGGTTTTTAGATATTCTTACCCAGACTAAACGTTGGTTCATAGAACAAATCATAGGTAAATAAACTTGTTTATTTTTTTGAAAACATAACTTTATGATCAGATCTGTATGAACTTCTCCGAAGGCATGTAAATATAAACCAATTTTTTTTGATGAATGAAAAATAGCAAGACTGTTTAAATGATGGAGAACATTAAGCTGAGCTTTTTTTTGCTCCAATGGGGACAAAGAGCGTCTTTTAGATCTTAAATTTTTTCTAATAAAACTAAGTTCATTCATGCGTAAATCTAACAAAGATTTGAGATCAGTCGAGCAAAATTATACCTATTTTTCTTAAGATTTATGGAAATAGAGAACTAATTAAGAAATAACTTTAAATTTACTTGATACAAGGTATTTTCTTTAGTGATAAAAAATTCTATTTCTTTACGTATTACCAGTATTTATTTACATTTAATCAGATAAGAATATTTAAAAGGATGAATGTGAAATTGTTAAGCCTATGAAGTTAAAAATTTTAACCATTACAATAAGCGCTAGTCTGCTACTTGGTGGGTGTACAAAACAAACAGAACCTGAAGCTGCTGAAGTTGACTATAAAGCTCAATTTGAAGAATCTGACCGTAAAATAGGAGAGTTTCTAGATCAACTAGATAACCCGAATACACCGCAAGAAATTAAAGTCAAAATCTTATGTCATGACTATCCAGAAGTTTATAAGACCCAATATATGCCTGCCTTAATAAAAATTTCGCCTAAACCTTATACCGAAGACAAATTATTAGCGGATTTGAAAAGTGCGACTGACTACTATAAGGATGCTTTTGCAATTAGATGTACTCAATAATTTTGAATTGAATTTAATCTCAAAAAATCCGATAAATGTGAATTGATTGGCATTATTGGGTTGTGGTAAATTTTCTTCTATCTATATAAGTGAAAGTTTAGGGGATTTAGATATGGAAATCTTAAAGTTCTTACAGAGTTTTAATACAGTTGGTACATACTTAACGATCGCTTCAACCGTTTTAGTAGGTCTAATTATTTATTTTTATGTGATTAATCCAGCATAAACACATTTAAAAGAAATAGGGATCAATTTCCTATTTCTTTATTAATAATAAAACTCTGTAATTAATTTAAAGCTATAAAAATAAGGTAGGTATATGAAGTTTAAATTATTTTTTCTTAGTTTTTTAACTTTTGGCTGTTATGCCGATGAAAGTGTAAATGACCCCGAAATTTGTAATGTGGTGAAGAAAGTTTCTTATACTGTCATGGAAGCGCGTCAACAAAAAGTCCCATCTGAAGACTTGCAGCATATAGCGAATAGTCTTGAAGATCCAAAGGCAAAACAACTTTATCAAGATTTAATTACTTCTGCTTATTCAACCAAAGTATTCAAGACCAGCTTCTTTAAACGAAAAGCGATAGAAGATTTTCAAACAGCTTGGTATCAAGAATGCCTGAGTAGAAAAGAAAAGTAATTTTGAATGCAGAGACTCGTTCATCTCTAAAATAATAATGTGATACTTATTGAATGCTTGAGAAAATATCGTACCGACAGGTCTGTATTAAAAGGCAAATTAAAATAAATATTTGAAATTTTATTATTTAATTAAAAGTAAATGCTCCGAAGATGCCGCTGCATGTGTCGTTACCCTGAACCCGATGAGTTCAAGGTGGACGCGACGTATACTTGCTGGGTTTCCTACTCGAAGGTAGGCATACACTCTAAATATACAGAACGCAATCCATAAGTTTAAGTATCGGCAGGGGAATAGACCCGCTGGCGAACATCCCAGAGATAGCTTAAGTATAACCGATCTGACTATGTTGGCAATCACTTGAGTCTATGGAACTGTAAACTTAGTTTGCGTTTGATGAAGCTTTGTACATTGAACGTGGATAAAACGATATTCAACCGTAATGGATAGTCAAAAATAAAAATGCCTTGCATCTATGATTTATAGAGCAAGGCATTTTGTGGTAATCAAAGCTTGTTAAATAACCTGTTCCACATCTTCTAAAATCGTTTGCAGTAGGCGTTCACAGTGAGTGTATTCCTGCAAAGATTTATTAAGACTCAGCACTTCTTGAGTTAACTGTAGAGCGACCATAATGACTAGTTTGTTGTGCTCAACACGTGGGGCACTACGGCGCATGTCATTAAATTTCTCATTGAGAAGTTGTGCAGCGCGTTCAAGTTCATCTTTTTTATCTGAGGTAGTCGCGAGTCTAAAAGTCTGCTCAATCAGCCTAAGCTCTACCATGACTTGTTCACTCATGATTGGATCTCCTCACCAGTTTCAGCATTAGGATGGGCAAGTTGCTGGATTTCTTGAGCATGTTGATCTTGAGCAGTGCCTAAAATTCCTAAACGCTGAATAATGGCTTCAACTTTTGATTTGGCAAGCTCATTTTTTTGTAACAAACGGTCACGATCTTGTTGTAAATCATGCAGCTCTTGTTGGGTTTGACGCTGGTGGGCTTGTAACTTCTCTTTTGCAACACGTAATTCATTTCGTTCTGCAAGAATTTCTTGAAAACGATTTTTTAAATCAGTCGTACTTTTTTCTAATCGGCTATAACGTTCGGCAAGTGTGTTAGCATCTTGATTCAATTGTTGAAATTGGCCTTTTAACTGAGAAAGTTGCTCAGTTACCGACTCAATTTCCTCTTGTTTTTTAGTGATAATACTATTTTTTTGCACAACTTGTGCGTGATGCTCTGTTTCAGCCAGTTCTTTAGCTTCCGAGAGTGCCGCATGTTCACTCTCTAAATGATGTAAGCGTGTTTTTAAAACGCTAATATGCGCTTGTAGCCGCTGTAATTGTTCTAACATAACGAGGTCGCACAGAATCGCAATCAAAGGTAATATATACAAAGTATAGAGATTGGATAAACGAATGCAAGACGATATTTCAGGCTGGACAGATTGGAACGCTCATTTTGAAGGAATTGAAGAAATTTCAAGCCCTAGTGAGTTACATGGTCTGTTAACAGGTATTGTTTGTGTGACAGAAGCGCCTAAGCGTGAAGAATGGTCACAAATTTTAACAACCCTTAATGTGCCAGAGTTAAGTGAAGATGCTTTAGTGCTTTTGACTGACGAAGCAGAAGATGTGGTTCATGCTTTATCTGAAGATGAATTAGATTATCTACCAATGCTTCCAGATGATGAACATTTACTTCAAGAGCGTGTGCAAGCATTATCTGATTGGTGTGCGGGTGTTGTGTTAGGTTTTGGTTTGGCATCGGGTCATGTTCGTAGTGATGAGCGTGAATTGATTGAACACCTTCAAGATGTTGCAGCAGTTGAATTTGAAGATTCTGACAATGATGAGGAAGGTGAAAGCAGTTACGAAGAATTGTATGAATTTGTACGCTTAATCCCTGTGAGCTTGTCTATTGGCAGAAAAAAAATCACTGTAGCTGAAAGTTCATTATTGAAAAACTTTCATGCAAAAAGTAAAACTGCGGCTCTAGGTACAGATCAGAATATTGTAGAAATGTTCACACCACATCGTCCAAGCTAATTGAGGCGATGTGTTATTGGTTGTATTTTATTTTTTGACTTTAAAATTCTAAATCAAGTAGATCATTATGAAATTGCCTCAAGCTGATTTTCAACATCGTAGAGACCGTTTAGCAGAAAAAATGGGTCCTAACAGTATTGCAATTATTGCAACGCGTGAGGAGATGTACCGTAATCGTGATGCGGATTATAAATTCCGTGCCGATAGCAGTTTTTTCTATTTGACGGGCTTTGCTGAGCCTGAGGCAGTTGCAGTTATTGAAACTTTTGAGGATGTAACTGACTATAGCTATAGTCTTTTTTGCCGTGAACGTAACCGCGAGATGGAAATCTGGAATGGTTACCGTGCCGGAATTGACGGTGCAATCGAAGACTATGATGCAGATGAGGCCTATGCAATTGATCTGCTTGATGAAGAAATTATTGAAAAGTTATTAAATAAAGAACGCCTTTATTATCGGATTGGGCAAAATGCTGCGTTTGATGCACGAGTGAGCCAGTGGATTAAAAAAGCAGATGCTGAGCATCGACATCAAGGTGCTCCAGCTCAACTGGTACAGCTCGACCGTATTGTTGATGAAATGCGTTTAATCAAGTCACCACAAGAACTTGAGCTGATGCAAACTGCTTCAAAAATTAGTGCTCAGGCACATACTCGTGCGATGCAAACTGTTCGCCCTGGCATGATGGAATATGCACTAGAGGCCGAGCTCAATTATATATTTGGGCAAAACGGCTGTGTCCCATCTTATAACAGTATTGTTGGTGGCGGGGCTAATGCTTGCATTTTACACTACGTTGAAAATAACCAACCTCTTAAAGACGGTGATTTAGTCTTAATTGACGCTGCATGCGAATATGAGTTCTATGCGTCAGATATTACCCGTACTTTTCCGGTCAATGGTAAGTTTAGTGCTGAACAAAAAGCATTATATGAAGTTGTATTGGCTTCTCAATATGCGGCGATTGATGCAGTACGCATTGGTAATTCGTACCGTGAGCCTCATGAAGTAGCCGTTAAAATTTTAACCGAAGGCCTAATTGAGTTAGGTTTGCTCAAAGGTGATATTAACGAACTTATCGAAACTGAAGCATACCGTCAATTTTATATGCATGGTACAGGCCATTGGTTAGGAATGGATGTACATGATGTCGGGTCTTACAAAAAAGGTGAAGACTGGCGTCAATATGAAGAAGGTATGGTCGTTACCGTTGAACCAGGCCTATACATTGCACCAGACGATGAAACTGTAGATAAAAAATGGCGTGGTATTGGTATTCGTATTGAAGATGATGTGGTCGCAACCTCGAAAGGTCCACGAGTTTTAACTGCTGATGTAGTTAAAAATATTGCAGATATTGAACATTTAATGGCGCAAGCTAAATCATAATTAAACGTATTCGCCAAAGGAGCACAACTCGATGCAACAACAAGTGATTATTGTAGGTGGGGGAATGGTTGGACTTAGCCTTTCACTCATGCTGGCGAAGGCTAATATTGCAGTAAAGCTGTTAGAAGCTGTGAAATACCCAAACTATGATGATCAAAATGTTGCCCCTTATCATTCCAGTTTCGATGCGCGTAATACGGCTTTATCGCGTCGTAGTGTCCAGATTTATCAGAAGCTGGGGTTATGGGATGCATTACAGCAGCACGCGACTCCAATTCTACAAGTTCACATTACTGAACAAGGCAGTTTTGGTAAGGCACGATTAATTGCAGAACAAGAAAAAGTCGAAAGCTTTGGGCAGGTGATTGAAAATGCTTGGTTGGGTCGTGTTTTATTGACTCAAGTACGTCAGCAGCCTTTGATTGAGCTGATTGATGGCGTTCAAGTGACTGCTTTAACTCAAGATGCTGAGCAAGTACATATTGAGGCCAAGCGTGGTGATGAAGTTTTAAAACTTGAGTCAAAGCTATTAATTGCCGCAGATGGACGTGACTCTTTCTGTCGTCAGGCTATCGGCGTTGGTGTAGATGTTCATGATTATGATCAGGTTGCAATTGTCACTACCGTTCAGACTTCAAAACCACATGATCAAGTAGGTTTTGAGCGTTTTAGTGCATTAGGCCCTTTAGCTTTATTGCCTTTACCGGGCGAATATCGCCGTTCGGTTGTATGGCCTGTTAAAAAAGGCACTGAAAGTGAGTGGTTAGGCGATGAAAATGATCAGCATTTCTTAAGTGCGTTACAACAAACTTACGGTGACCGAGCGGGCAAATTTGAAAAAACCGGCAAACGCTTTAGTTATCCGCTTTCACAAGTGCTCGCACATAAACAAGCTGTCGGACGCGTTATTTTAATGGGTAATGCGGCGCATACAATCCATCCTGTTGCAGGACAGGGTTTTAACCTATGTCTACGCGATGCGGATGTTTTAGTGCGTTATTTAGTAAACCAGCTAACCGCTTCTGACGATATTGGCACCCCTGATAATTTACTGGCTTATGAAAAGGCTCGTTTGTCAGATCAACAGCGAGTAATTAAGTTCTGTGACACTGTTGTGCGTGGTTTTAGTAACCAAAATCCATTATTAAAATTAATTCGTAATACGGGATTAATTGCATTCGATGTCATTCCAGGTGTTAAACCACTGGTAGCGAACTATGCAATGGGGTTAAAAGCATGAGTGAAGTACTAGATGTTGTCATTGTTGGTGGTGGGTTGGTTGGTGGTTTAACAGCTTTATTACTTGCACAAGGTGGTGTACAGCCTACTGTGCTTGATGCTGCTCCTGTACTGGATGTTGAAAAAACACTAAGTGTGATGAACCCACGTGTTTTAGCACTGAGCCAAGCGACCATTCATTTACTTAAAACTGTCAATGTTTGGGATGATCTAGCACGTCAAATGCCATATACAGGAATGCAGGTATGGAATCTGAATGGCTATGGTGAAATTAATTTTGGCCAGGAGTCCGTACAAAGGCCAATGCCAGAACAGTCCTTGGGTTCTATGGTTGAGCCAAGTGTATTGAATGTTGCCATTCAACAAAAAATGCTTGAGCAACTAAAAGATTATCGTACTCAGGTTCGTGTGACTCGCATTGAGCAGGGTGTTGGTTGTTGGCATATTCAATTGGCAGATGGTACGACACTTAAAACAAAACTGCTGATTGGGGCAGATGGTGCCAATTCATTTGTACGAGAACAGGCCTTTATTGACCTAGATGTCTTAGATTACAAGCAAGCAGCGATTAGTTGTGCCATTAAAACATCTAAACCCCACAATCATGTTGCTCGGCAAATTTTCTTACCTACAGGGCCTTTAGCCTATTTACCGATGGCTAGTCTTGAAGAAAGTGAAAATGGCTACTGGCAGTCAATTGTCTGGACACTACCTGATGATTATGCCGATGAATATTCTGCTTTAACCGATCATGAGTTTATGCAGCTTTTAACTCGAGAAAGCCAACATATGTTGGGTGAAGTGTTAGATGTACGTTCAAGAGCCCAATTCCCGCTCAAAGCGCGCGCCGCAAAACAGTATGTGAAAGCTGGTTTAGCTTTAATTGGGGATGCAGCACATGTTATCCATCCACTTGCTGGACAAGGCGTAAATATTGGTTGTTTAGATGCAGCCGTACTCTGTGATGCATTACTACATGACTTAGGGCGTGGTGCATGGGCAAATGAACAGACATTGTTGCGTTATGAGCATCGCCGTAAAGGCCAGAATGATGCAATGATGCATAGCATGTCGGCAATTGGCTGGTTGGAAAGTAGTGAGCTATTTCCATTTATCTGGGCTCGGAATGTGGGACTCAAGCAGGTTGAACAAATTTCCTTCTTAAAAGAGCGTTTTATGCAACAAGCAAACGGTTTAGGGCCTTTACAAAACACCCAGTATAGTCGTTAAAATAATTACGAAGTTTATGCTCTACTGGTCTAAATAAATATCAGTAGATATTTTTTAAACAATCATTTATATATCATTACCAATTGGGTTGAAAAAGATACACATTTGACCAATTTGGCTCTTTGCTAAATGCAAAGAGATTGCTAAATTTCTGAGGTCTTGGGACCATAGCGATGATGCAATAGAAATCATTCTGGGGAGTGAAAAATGTCAGATATCAATGATTATGAAGATGCAGAAGATTCTGCTGTAGATGAAGATGAAGCGAAGGCAGCTGAAAGCGGTGCAGCTGATGAAGAAGCAAGCAGTATTAATGATACTGATATTGCTGAGGCAGAAACACTGACTGTGACTGCTAAGCAAAAACAGCGACAAGCGCTGGAAGATGAAGTTGCCGCATTTTTAGCTCGAGGGGGGAGAATTACTGAAGTTCCTCCAGATGAACATAGCGACCATTAATCCTAAAAAGCATCACATGAGTGATGCTTTTTTTATTTTCAAGGAGAGTTTTGAAGTTCTTTCAAAATCCCGCATTCATCTACTGTTCGGTTGGTAGAGCAGTGCTGTTTTAAATCAATCAAAGATTCTTTTAAAAGTAATAATCGTTCGATTTTTTCTGATACTTCTTTTAAGTATTTATCGACTAAATTATCAATTTCTGTACAGGCCTGTTTAGGCTGAGTTTTCATTTCTTTTAATGTTTTAATATCACTTAGTGAAATATCTAATTCACGGCAATGCTTAATAAATAAAAGGTCTGCAAGTGTTTGTTCGGTGTAAACACGATAATTATTTTCTGAACGTTGGATGCGATCAAGTACACCTACTTTTTCGTAATAACGGATCGTATCAATTGGAATATCCGCTTTTTTTGATAATTGACCAATAGAAAGACTCATAAGACTTGACTCTGGAGCTACTCAAGGGTTTTTAATCACTATAAAAGAGTTTTTGAGGAAATAAAATGGCTGGATGTGGTTGTGCTTCAACATATTCTCCTTCAAAGAAAGTGAGTCCACGTTTTAGAAAAGCGTTATGGATTGCACTTGTGATCAATGCCTTAATGTTTGTGGTGGAAATATTGGGAGGTTATAAGGCCCAATCTGTTTCACTTTGGGCAGATGCATTGGACTTCGCCGGAGATGCAGCAAACTATGCACTATCTTTAGTCGTTCTTTCGATGAGTTTATATTGGCGTGCAACAGCTGCATTACTTAAAGGAATAACGATGGCGGCTTTCGGCATTTTTGTTATTGCGAAAGTGGTCTGGTCATATTTTTATGGTGTTTCACCCGAACCAATGGTGATGGGGGCAATTGGTGTAATGGCTTTAATTGCTAACGTTTCTGTCGCGCTTATGCTTTATGCATTTCGTGATGGGGATGCCAATATGCGTTCTGTTTGGTTGTGCAGTAGAAATGACTCAATTGCTAATATTGCTGTAATTTTAGCTGCGGTTGGGGTATTTGGAACAGGTAGTGTATTTCCTGATTTATTGGTTGCCTTTGTAATTGCTTACTTAGGAGTATCCTCCGGCTACGCTGTTATAAAACAGTCACAACAAGAAAGAAAACAGGCAAGAGTTATAGTTGCGAGTGAAGCGTAATACTAAAGAGTAATAAAAAAGGATCTTTTATCTGATCCTTTTTTATTTTAAGCCGTTAAAACAAGAGGGTTATAGCGATACTCCACATAACGCAACCAATAAGGAAATCTAAAATTTTCCAAGCTTTGGGATTGGTAAATAGTGGCTTTAATAATCTTGCACCATAGCCCAGACTAAAAAAGAAAACCCAAGAGGCAAGAATGCTCCCCAAAGCAAAACTCACTTTGTCTTCAAGCTGAGTTGCAACTGAACCAATCAGAACAATAGTGTCTAAATACACGTGAGGATTAAGCCAAGTAAAGGCAAGACAGGTCACTAATGCTTGAGTTAATGTTTGTTTTTGACTGCTATCAAGGTCCATACTTTGGGTAGTCTTAAATGCAGCATAAAATGCTTTGGCACCGTAAACTAATAAAAACGTTGCCCCTAAATATTTAGCTACGGTAATTAAGATAGGTGATGCCGTCATGATTTCGGCAAAGCCTAATACACCACAGGCAATTAAAATTGAGTCGGACAGAGCGCAGATTAAACACAACCAAAATACATATTGCTGTTTAAGTCCTTGTTTGAGGACAAAAGCATTTTGAGCTCCAATTGCTACGATAAGCCCACTGCCAATACCGAAACCTTTAAAAAATATACTAAGAGAGAACATAACAATAAGATGGAAAAATCAGATGTGGGAATTATCTGACTTTTTATTAAGAAATAAGTAAAATTAAGAATATTTAGGTTTGGCTAAAAAAAATTTAGGCTTGATATGTTAGATAGCAAACAGTGTGAAGCCTTTCTTGCAGTAGCAGAATTGGGAAGTTTTGATGCGGCAGGGGAGCATTTATATATTACACCCTCGGCAGTGTCCTTACGCGTACAGGCTTTAGAAAAGTATTTAGGACAAATTCTAATTATACGGGGGCGCCCGTGTGTGCTCACTCAAGCAGGGCAAACTTTATTACAACATTTACGTCATACGAGGTTAATGGAGCAAAATTTATTACAAGGTTTAATGGGGAAATCTTCCGAATCTGAATTTTATAAAATTGCTCTAGCTTCAAATGCAGATTCATTAGCTACTTGGCTTTTACCAAATATTCAGCAAACGCTTTTTAAAGAAAAAATAGTATTAGAACTAAAAATTGATGATCAATCTCACACGCACACTTTATTGGAGACAGGTCAAGTCAATGCCTGTATTTCGGCAGAAGAGCAGGTCATGTCAGGTTGTTTAGCTCAACCACTAGGAAAAATGCGTTATAAAATGTTGGCCTCTGCTGAATTCGTAAATAAATGGTTTAGCGCTGGAGTGAATAGAGATGCATTAAGAAAAGCACCAGCAGTTATTTTTAATCATAAAGACTTAATGCATTCAGAGGTCTTACTAAAAGGATACGGTTTACCGATGCAAAGTTATCCTTATAGTTTTATTCCAGCAACAGATGCTTTCGTCAAAGCAATTCAATTAGGTTTAGGCTATGGCATGGTGCCCGAGTTGCAGGTTCAGCCACTACTCGGAAATGGAACACTTGTTGATATTATGCCTGAAGCCGAACTTGATGTTCCTTTATATTGGCACCACTGGAAAAGACAGTCACAGCAACTTGATGTATTAACTGAGACAATTGTTCAGTCAGCAAAAAAGATATTGAGATAAGATTAAGATTGTGTTAACTCAAGCGCACGTTGATAAGCGACTTTTTTCTTAACTCCTGTTAAATCAGCAGCCAGTTGAGATGCCGCTTTAACAGATAAATCTTGAAGTAAGCGCTTTAAAAGCTCATCTAATTTCTCTTGTTCCAGATCTGTCTTTTCTGGTGCACCGCCAACTACTAGAACAATTTCGCCTTTTTCTTGATTGTGATCATTTTCAATAAAACTGACCAAATCTTTTAAAGTCATTTTTTTGATGGTTTCAAAGGTTTTTGTAATTTCACGTGCGAAACCTACAGGACGATTTTCACCAAATACCTCAGCCATATTTTTTACACACTCTAAAATACGATGTGGTGCTTCATAAAAAATTAAGGTCTGAGTCTCATTTTTGAGTTTTTCTAATTGAGAAATACGTTGAGAAGCTTTTGATGGCAAAAATCCTTCAAAACTAAAACGATCACTCGGTAGGCCTACTGCACTTAAAGCGGCAATCGCAGCACATGCGCCAGGCACGGGAATAACCCTAATACCATGTTCTTGAGCAGCTCGAACTAACTTAAAACCAGGGTCACTAATAAGCGGTGTACCCGCATCACTAATTAAAGCAATATCATCGCCTGCAAGTAATTTTTGAACTAACTGCTCAATTTTATTACTTTCATTGTGATCATGACATGCAGTAAGTTGAGTCGATATATTATAGTGCTTAAATAATTGTGCTGATTGACGCGTATCTTCGGCAGCTACAATAGAAACTGATTTTAAAATATCAATTGCACGGAAAGTCATATCATCTAAGTGCCCGATTGGGGTGGCTACAACGAATAACTGAGCACTCATTTGGTTTTACTCCGTACAGATAAACAATTTTAATGGGGTAGTTTACCTGAAATTATGATTTGGGCGTGAACAAAGTCTGCCAACCTTTGCTTTTCCAAAATGATCTGATTTTCATTTGTTCAATTTAGATCAGAAAGTACGGGTGGATTTAACGAAATAATTTAAGCATCAAAATCTGTGGTGCTACTTTTAATTTGGGGAAGATAAGAATGCTATTAGCGCAGCAGTTGGGTAAATGGGCAGAGCAAACGGCTTTAAACCTGTTGCAAAAGCAAAACTATGTATGGGTAACCAGTAATTACCATTCACGCCGTGGTGAAGTGGATTTGATTGTTAAAAGAGGGCAAGAACTGGTTTTTGTCGAGGTAAAAGCGCGTACTATAGGAAATTATGGACAGGCTTGTGAAATGGTGACAAGAACAAAGCAGAAGAAAATTATTAAAACCGCGATGCGTTTTTTACAGCGCTACCCATCTTATCAGGATTTTTATTGTCGTTTTGATGTGATTTGTTTTGATTTTCCACAGAAAATTGCAAAAACAGTACAGCAAGACTTTTCAAATTTCCATTATGATCTGCAATGGATCGAAAATGCATTTACTTTGGATTAAGAGTTCATTACTCTTTTGAGCAAATTAAAACCGATGTTTTATGATCAAGCCAAGAAGAGATTGATAGGAGTCTGGTGGAGTGTTGAAACGTATTGCTGTAACAGCGCTTTGTGTCGCAAGTTTGTCAGGTTGCGCAAGTTTTATTTCTGGTGGAACAGGTACAGCTCCAGTCGGAACAGATAGTGGTGTACGTAGCTTAGGTCAGGTATTCATTGATTCTTCAATTAAACGTACAGCGAATATTAACCTCTATAAGCTTGATCAGCGTTTTAAACAATCACGTATTAATATCGAAAGTTTCCATAGTACTGTTTTATTAACAGGACAAGTGCCAGACCCATACTTGAAACAATTGGCAGAAGACAATCTTAAAGCCATGAGCGATGTGAAAGCTGTACATAACTACATTACCGTGGGTAATAAGGTCAGCTATAACACGATCATGCAAGATGCTGGTGTAACTGCAAATACACGTGCTCTATTAATGAAAGCGCCAGTTGTATCGGACAGTAAAGTACTTGTCCATACCGAAGATGGCGTACTTTATGTGATGGGCCGTTTAAATACAGCTGAAATTAATGATTTAAATAATGTGCTTCAAAATGTTGGTAACGTGACCAAAATTGTGACACTCATTGATAACGTTGATTTAGCACCTGCGCCAGCGGCGAGTACTGCTAGTGCAACGACTACACCAATTATTAATAACGTCATTGCTCAACCAACAGTTCAAACTCCTGTTGCAATTGATCCTGACCAAACAGATCCAGCTTCGAATGCACAGTAATATATGAATCTGATTGAACAACTACAAAGTAAAATTGAACAGGCGCGAACTCTTTATAAAGAGTTCCGCCTTTATGATTTGGGGAGTTTTGCTTTAAACCGTTTTACGCCAAAAGATGGTTTTGAACAGGTCGCAAATGTACGTTATGGTCTAAAGCCGCGTCACCGTTTGGATATTTACCGATCTGTTAAAAAACTAGCACATCAGCCTCTTATTGTTTTTGTACATGGTGGTGCTTGGCAACATGGTAATAAGCGAGATTATCTTTTTATTGGTGAGACGTTTGCTAAAGAAGGCTATGACGTTGCAGTTATCAACTATCAATTAGCTCCTAAAAATATTTTTCCGAGTTTTGTTGATGATTTGACACAGGCACTGAATTATTTACATCAAAACCAAGAAAAACTAGAAATTTCTACAGAAAATGTTGTGCTTATGGGGCATTCAGCAGGGGCATTTAATGTAATGTCTGCTGTTTATCACCCAACGCCAAATCCTATTCAATGTTTAGGAAATATTAAGGCGATTTTCGGTTTAGCTGGACCTTATCATTTTGATTATAAGGGGGACCCACTAGCTGAAGATGCTTTTGATCAAAGTATTTCTTATCAAGAAGTGATGCCATACTATTTCGTCAATCAAAATAGTATTAAACATTACTTACTCATGGCTGAAAATGATCAGCTTGTCGGCAAAGAGAATACGTTGGATTTGGATCGGGCTTTAAGACAGAGTGGAAATCACAGTCATATCGCTGTGATTCCTAAAACTGGACATATTACAATTTTGGCCAGTCTTTCTAGCTTTATTAGCCACTATTTCAGAACGAAAAGAACGATCTTACATTTTCTCGAAGAAGTGTTTTAAACGAGAGTCTCGTTTAAAACACGGCAGATTACCCAGCTTGGGTAATCTGCATAATCATTGAATGAGCAATACTTCCTTTAAACGGAATCTCAGGTAATTGATCAATTTTGAAGAATTGTGCATCTGCAATTTCTTCTTCTTGAAGCTTAATTTCACCCGACTCATATTCTGCCCGAAATGCCACCATAAGGTTACTTGGGAATGGCCAAGGCTGACTTGACATATACTGAATATTTTTGAGTTTTAAACCTACTTCTTCAAAGGCTTCACGTTGTACTGCCTCTTCAAGTGTTTCGCCCACCTCAACAAAACCTGCAATCAAACCATACATATTGGTTTTGTTGTGAACTGACTTAGCCAGCAAGATTTCATCATCACCACGAGTAATGACGGTAATAATGCAAGGGTTTACACGAGGATATTGGTGGTAGCGACAGGAAGGGCATACCATTGCATATTCGGTTGGATGAACTTCTGTCGGATGTCCACAGTGACTACAAAACTTATGGTTACGTCGCCATTCAAGTAATTGAACAGCACGGCTTGCTTGCAAAAACTGTTCTTTCGACCAGCTGGTAATAAGCTGGCGAATTGGAACAAGCTGTAAGCCTTCGGGGATAGGTTCCTCAGCAAGCAAGTCACGTGCAATGACTTGCTCATCATGAGTGAAAAGTAAATCACTTGCTAACTTTTCGACTTTGGGTAGTTGGAGATTCTGGTCAACCAGTAATTGTTGATGATGGAAAATATAAGCAAGTGATAATTCAGACATTAAGCTGCCTTTTTTTGAAGTTGTTGACTACTCGACAATGCTACATTAAACATGGATTGTAGAACAGGTTGTTTATTTTTTAAATTGTCAACTAACATGTCAATGCCTGCCAATACGTTAAAAATACAGTGAATTTGGTCTGTATTAAAAGGCTGGCTTTGTTCAAGTTGCTCTTGAACAAATTGGGCAGTTTGGAGTAAAGCATGTTGTTGAGTCGTGCTTCCTAAAAATTCGGCTGCACCTGCTAACTCTTTTAATGAACCTGCAATGGCTTCAATATTTTGTGTTTGGTCATTGGCATACAACGTAAGACTCTGACAGATAAAATCAATTAAATTTTTTGTCTCGGTAAGCAAAGCCTGATGAGCTTCATCAAGACGATCTAAAGAAATAGCCGTATTATTTACGCTAAGTTGTAGACGATTTGACGTGTAATTGCGTACCAAAATACCAATTGAGTTCATAGCAGATAAAATGCTGTTCATCAGCTGCTGAGCATAGTTTTCATCACTTAAAATGTTAAGTTGACTTAAACTGCTGGCTTGTTGAGAAAGAGCAGATGCGGCTTCATCAAGGTTTAGAAGTTTAAAGGTATGAGCCAATTGTAAAAGGCTCGCTTGTAGTTGCTGTGCTTTTTCAGGCGACATATTTTGATAGTTGTATTCAATATCGTTCCGCACCTTATTCATTTCATCTAAGATTAATTGGCTGACTGTGTGCATCGTGTCAAAGTCAGGACCAAAAAGATGGCGACTTAAAACGAGTAATTGAGTATCAGTCGGTGTTTCATCACCAATATGAATTTGGTTACGAATAAGGTGAGCAATCTCATCTTCTTGAGCGATTACAATACTTAAAATATCTGCGAATGCCGCTAAATTAGGTTGAAAACTTTCGGGTGCTGCCAAAAATAGAGCAATATGACTTTCAATATTAATCAGTACACGTAGGCGTGAATCATTTAAAAGGAGGTCATCAATATGGTTAAAAGCGTAATTGACGAGCTGCCAATATTTTTGGCTTGGCTGAGTATTCGCCATGCTGACCAAATAGGTTGCAATAAGTTTAAAGGCTTGAAAATCCTGAGCTGAGGCTGTCTTTTTTAAAAATTGGTGTAGAGATAGTTTGTATAGTTGATGGATGAACTGAGTTTTTTCACTAATTAATATTTCGGGCAAGGGTAGTTCAAGCGAAGTATCTGCAAGTAAGGGAACAAGAGCCTGTCCGGATGTAGTCAGGGGCTTATTTAAAGCTAATTCTAAATTATTTAAGGTCGTAAGAAGAAATTGTGGAACTTGTATTTCACGCAAACAGATAAATTCAATATAGCGCTTTACCATGGTCGTGCCTTCGCTTAGGGCAACCACATCATCCGTATTAATTTGGGTTGGATTCGCAATAATTTTTTGCATCAACTCAGTTGAATACTGAGTGATTTTTGCAAGATAAGGAACATCAATTAAGCGTAGAACTTGAGTGCATTGTTTAAATTGTTCTAATGCATCATCAATACCAAAAGGGAGAGCCTGTTCTTCAATTAAGGTACTTACCGCACCTTCAACCAGTTTTATTGAACGATCAATTTCATGTTTAATGATGAGTAAAGCTGTTGGATCGAAATGAATCGACGTATGCTCAGACATAAACGTTCCCCTTTGCAAAAAAATCAATTGTTATATTCGTAGTGCTCAATACTTTGAGCTAAAAATCTATGCGACTAATATAACTTAACTTACAAAGGGGAAAAGCTAAAAACACTAAAGAATCAAAAATTTATTTTGCAAAAAGGCAAGGTTCTCCGTGTTTTTCCTCATATTCTTTGACCCAAGTCTCATGTATATTTAACTCTTCATCTGAAGGGTAAATTACAGGGAGGTCAATTTGAACTCTGCTTCTATTGGTTGTTTGCTGGCTATTTTCACTCTGAGATAAGGCATCTATATCAAAAGAAACCTGACCACCAGTCATTGCCAAGTAGACATCAGCAAGAATTTCAGCATCGAGTAACGCGCCGTGGAAAGTACGGTCACGTGCTGGAATTTCATAACGTCTTACAAGCGCATCAAGGGAGTTTTTTTGTCCCGGATGTTTGTTTTTCGCTAAAGCTAAAGTATCCGTTACCTCACACACTTCAGAAAGTGCAGGAAGCCCTACGCGTTTAAACTCCATATCAAGGAAGTTCATATCGAAGGTCGCGTTATGGGCAATAATCTCTGCACCTTTGAGATAGTCAAATAAGGTGTCAGCAATGTCCGCATAGAGCGGTTTATCTTTTAAGAAATCATCACTGATACCGTGGATGTTTTCTGAGTCTCCCACTGGTTTTTGTGGGTTAATATAAATATGAATCGAGCTACCCGTAAGCTTACGGTTAATCATCTCAATCGCGCCCACCTCAATAATGCGGTCGCCATCTTGGAAATAAAAACCAGTAGTTTCCGTATCGAGAATCAGTTGTCGAGGACCTTGTAATTTTAGTTTGGCTTCGGTCACAACGATTTGGGGATGAATATTATTGGTTGGCTGCTTACTTTTTTGTTTGGCAGTTTCAACGTCAATAATTTCTTCTTCCACAATAATCATCTCAACTTCTTCAGATGTTTCAAGATGAATATTTTCTTCTTCAGTTGAATCAGCCAGATCAAACCCGAAAGGGTCATCTAGCAGCCAGTCCTGTTCAGGCTTTTTTATATCTTGCGATACAGTGGCAGACTGTGGTTGCTTGAGTTCTTTCGCAGTTTTGTCTGCACCTAAATTAGCAAGCTGGTCTGCCATTTCATTGCCAGGGTGTCCTGCATGGCCTTTAATCCAGTTCCACTCAATATTTCTACCTGTACAGACAGCATCTAATTTCTGCCAAAGGTCAGGATTTTTTACATCTTTCCAGTTTTTCTTTTTCCAGCCATGAATCCACTCAGTAATACCTTGCTTCACATAATTTGAATCTGTCCAGATAATCAAATGTGCATCGGTTGGGCAAAATGAAACGCCTTCAATGGCAGCAGTGAGTTCCATACGGTTATTGGTCGTATCAGGCTCACCGCCAAATAATTTATGTTCACCCTGCTCAGTAATGACATATGCGCCCCAACCACCTAAACCCGGATTGCCACGACATGCACCATCAACATACAGTGTGATTGTTTGAGACATAAATCGAAACCTAAACTAAAAGAAAAAGAACTGAATATGGTGTATTGTATACGCAAAAAGTTCGGTTCCATCGTATCAAAGCAAGGTTTTTTTAATTTCTTGTAACATTTCCATGCAAATGACATTAAATTATTGCCTTGTC
The DNA here is from genome assembly GCF_014169935.1 of Acinetobacter sp. BEC1-S18-ESBL-01. Lineage (NCBI taxonomy): Bacteria > Pseudomonadati > Pseudomonadota > Gammaproteobacteria > Moraxellales > Moraxellaceae > Acinetobacter > Acinetobacter sp. BEC1-S18-ESBL-01. The sequence goes on along the minus strand of NZ_AP022302.1, from coordinate 2,729,605 downwards.
TATCTTGCATGCTTTACTACAATGGCATCGAAGACCTAGGGTTTGTGGGCAGACCCCAAAAAAATATTACGCGAGTTGTTTGGAAGTTTTTATGTATAAACCAACCACATTTGTGTGGCAGCCATCTGCAGCATCATTGTTTAAAATTACCGTACTTAGCTCTGCGTTAGCTGCGTTGGGTATTACAACAGGCTGTTCATCGACTCCGCAATCTGCAAAAACCTCAAAATCGAAACAGGTCAGTGGTGCAGGTTATTTAGATGCTAGTAGTCTTGATTCATTGGAAGACTTACTTTCAGCAACTGATATGCGTGCTGTAGAGGGCGACCGTCTGCTTATTTTAAAGCATGGTGATGTCTGGAAACGTATGTCTGTTGGTTTCAAAATGGATTTGAACCATTGGGATTCACGTATTGAAGCTCAGCGTAGTTGGTTTATTTCTCGTCAGCCTTATCTTGATCGTTTAAGTGCCCGCGCAAGTCGTTATTTGTACCATACAGTTAAAGAAGCTGAACGCCGTGGTTTGCCGACAGAACTTGCATTATTACCTGTAATTGAAAGTTCATATGATCCAGCTGCAACAAGTAGTGCCGCAGCAGCAGGTTTATGGCAGTTTATTCCGAGTACTGGTCGTATTTATGGCTTAAAGCAAACTGGTATGTATGATGGCCGTCGCGATGTTGTTGAGTCGACCCGTGCCGCCTATGAGTTTTTAGGAAGCTTATATAACCAATTCGGTTCTTGGGAGCTTGCTTTAGCAGCCTATAACGCTGGACCGGGACGTATTCAACAAGCAATTAACCGAAATCAGGCAGCAGGTTTACCTACTGATTATTGGTCTTTAAAATTACCTCAAGAAACCATGAATTATGTTCCGCGTTTCTTGGCCGTTGCTCAAATTATTAAAAATCCAAAAGCTTACGGTATTTCTTTACCACCAATTGCAAATAGACCCCATTTCCGTGAAGTAACTTTATCTGCACCTTTATCTTTAAATGAAATTGCTTCTGTAGCTGGATTAAGTCGTTCGGAACTCTATGCATTAAACCCGGGATATCGTGGTGAAATGGTAGACCCAGCAAGTCCAATGCGTATCTTGATTCCAGCAGATTTAAGTCCTTCAATTGATAATAAATTAAAAGGTATGAAGTCTGGCGGTGGTTCAGGTTGGTGGGCAAATGTGACTTCACCATCTAAGCCAGATGTAAGTGCTTCAACATCTGTGACAATTAAAACCACGCCTGCAAATCAGGTTCAACCAGTTAAACCGTCAACACCTACTAGAACAACCAGTAGCTCTACCACGGTAAAAACTTCAACTCCTCGTGGGTCTGATGCTTTAGCCGCGTTTGCAGCTTCGGCTGATGTACCAAGTGCTCCACGTATTCCTGTTGCTGTGACACCTGCGGCAAATATCAAGCAAGTGAAGACAGAGCCACCAATCTCGGCTGCAGAACGTGAAAAGATTTTAGCGGCAGTTCGAGCTGAAGGTGAGAAAGAAACAGTTCAACAAGCTTTAGAGCCACAACCAACGCAGGCTGAAAAAGATCAAGTAGTTGCCGAGTTAAAAGCTATTGCACCACAAGGAACAGAAATTGTTGATCCTTATGATGGCAAAATTAAGTTAACTGCGATTCAAACAAGTCAGTCAGTTGCAGAGCAACAAGGTAAAGAAGTAAGTAAAGGTTTTGCATATCCAAAAACTTTAGCTGAAGATGTGACTGTAGCTAACTCTGAAGATGGGCAGCGTAATAAAGACAAGCCTTACATTAAAACTGATACAGATGTAGTGGTTGTGCAGCCTAAAGGCAAACGCAGTACCTATACAGTTTTACCGGGTGATACTTTAGCCGTTATTGCGATGAAAAACGGCGTAAACTGGCGTGATGTTGCTAAGTGGAACCAGATTGATCCAGAAAAGACGTTATATGTTGGTTCAACGCTTTATCTTTATGACGCTAAGCCACAAGAAGCTCAAACGACTTCAAAAAGCACAGCTAAACCAGATGTATATGTCGTTCAGGCTAACGATAGTTTAAGCGGTGTGGCTAACCAGTTTAATTTGTCAGTAAGACAATTGGCTGAATATAACGATTTATCAGTGACTGATGGCTTATTTGTTGGGCAAAAACTACAGTTAAAAGAACCAAAAAATAGTCGCTCAAGTGCTAAAGCAGAACCGAAAGCTGTTCAGGCAAGTGCAAAGCGTATAGCGACTAAAAGCTATACTGTTAAGCGCGGTGAATACCTGAAATTAATTGCAGATCGTTATGCGCTCTCTAATCAGGAACTTGCTGAATTAACTCCGGGTTTAACTGCGGGCAGTAACTTGATGGTAGGCCAAAAAATTAATGTGCCTACACAAGATATTTCTGTAGATGATGTTGCTGAAACTAAGGCTTCTAGTAAATCCGAGAAAGCACCAGCAAGTGTTTCTTATAAAACAGAAGGCTATAAAGTACAACGTGGTGATACTTTATCGAGTATTGCAACTAAATCAAAAATTAGCCTGGCTGAGTTAGCCGAGTTAAATAACTTAAAAGCAAATAGCCATGTGCAGCTTGGTCAAACTTTAAAAGTACCGGCAGGCTTAAGTGTTCCAGAACAATACGTTGTACAGTCTGGCGATAGCTTAAATGCAATTGCGAGTAAATATAATTTGCAAACAAGCTATTTGGCTGACCTAAACGGTTTATCTCGTACTGCGGGTTTGCGTGCTGGTCAACGCTTAAAACTAACAGGAACTGTTGAAGAGGCGCCAACTAAATCTTCTAAAAACGCCAAAGAAGAAACACCGGAAACTTATACAGTTAAATCTGGTGATAGCTTAGGTAATATCGCTAATCGCTACCACTTACAGTTGGACTACCTTGCTTCATTAAATGGTCTTTCACGCAACAGTAGCGTTCGTGTGGGGCAGCGTTTAAAGCTAACGGGTGATGTGCCTACAGTTGAAACAGCTAAAGCAGATACTAAGTCTTCAACTAAAACAGTTGCCGCTGGTAAAAACACTGAAAGATATACGGTTAAATCTGGTGAGTCTTTAAATAGTATCGCGAGCCGTGCGGGTATTTCAGTGCGTGAACTGGCTGAAATGAATGCATTAAAAGCAAATGCTAACTTACAGCGCGGTCAGAATATTGTGATTCCAAAAACTGTCGTGGAATACAAAGTGAAGCGTGGCGATACCTTAATTGGTCTTGCGAGTAAATATGGTCTAGAAACCAATTTATTGGCTGAGCTGAATAATTTAACGCCTTCTACTCAGCTTCGCATTGGTGATGTGATTAAAGTGCCTAATTTGTAAAATAATTAGCCACTTATGCATAAATTAAATTTTCAACTGAGCCTGCTAGTCGGGCTCAGTGTCGTTTCGAATGCAGTTTTTTCTGCACAGCAAACCACATCATATATAGCAATTTATTCCAAACCTAAATATTTAGAAATGATGGCTATGCCATATGCAAACCCTAATGCTCCTAAAGGTGGCCTATTAAGTCAGGCAGCTCAAGGAACTTTTGATAACCTTAATAGTATGAATGGGAAGGGGAATGCTACAGAAGGAGTGAATTATCTTTTTGATACCTTAATGACTCAATCACTTGATGAGGTCGGGGTTTTATATCCGCTTTTGGCACAGAAAGTGAGTTATGACCCAGAAAAAACACAATCAGTGACTTTCTATTTAAACCCTAAAGCGCGTTTTAGTAATGGGCAGCCAGTCACTGCGGCAGATGTTAAATTTAGTTTTGATGCCTATCAGACGAAGTCCAATTTAGGTTTGCAAATGTACCTTGCCGATTTGGCTAAAACAGAAGTAATAAATACTCATCAAGTAAAGTTTAGTTTTAAGTCTACACATAACCCTAAAATGCCATTCATTTTGGCAACCTTACCCATTTATTCAAAAGCAGATTGGCAAAAAAGAGATTTTAGCCGAATTACCCTACAACCGATTATTGGTTCGGGACCTTACGTGGTTGATCGAATTGATCCGGGCAGAAGCATTAGTTATAAACGGAACCCAAATTATTGGGCAAAAGATTTGCCTATTAATAAGGGGCGTTATAACTTTGACCGCTTGAGATATGTTTATTATCGAAATTGGGATATTGCTTTTGAAGGATTTAAATCTGGGCAATACACTTTGCATGAAGAAACTAATCCTAAAAAATGGGTAACTGATTACCGGTTTCCAGCCGTAAAAGCAGGGTTGGTTACTCAATATAAGTTTCGTCACCATAATCCTATTGCCACTGAAAGCTATGTTTTTAATACACGACGAAAACCTTTAAATGATATTCGTTTTAGACAAGCTTTAACCTATGCCTATGACTTTGAATGGCAGAATAAAGCTTTGTTTTATGGACAATATCAGCGCTTACAAAGTTATTTTGAAAATAGTGAATTAGCAGCAACAGGTCGACCTTCAAAACCTGAATTAGAGTTGTTAAAACCGTTATTGCCTAAGTTATCTCCACTCATGCAACAAGGTGTTTTAGCTGACTGGAAATATCCAGTGTCGGATGCAAGTGGGTTCAACCGTCAGAACTTGTTAACTGCACGGCAATTACTTATACAGGCTGGCTATAAAGTTAAAGAAGGGCAGCTATTTACACCTGAAGGAAAAAAAGTTCAGCTTGAATTTCTAATTCAGCAAGATGGTAAACAACGAACACTTCTACCTTTTATTCGTAACTTAAAAAAATTAGGTATTGCAGTTAATTTGCGTCAGGTTGATGCTCCGCAATATTTAGAACGGACTCGTCGTTACGATTTTGATATGACCACAATGAATTTGCCTCAATCTCTCAATCCGGGAAATGAACAGACTCAATTTTGGGGGAGTATCGCCGCAGCTCAGGATGGAAATTACAATTATGCTGGAATTCGCAATCCAGTAATTGATCAAGTGATTTCAAAACTCGTTGCGAGTAAAAATCGTGAACAGCAGCTTATTTGTACTCGCATTCTCGATCGATTGCTTAGAGCTGGTTATTATCAAATCCCGACCTATGGTAAAGGTGAAAACTGGTATGCTTATTGGAATATGTATCAACAACCTAAAGTTAAACCAGCACTTTCTTCTGGAATAGAATATTGGTGGAGTGATGCAAACAAGGCCCAAAAAGTTGCCAAATATTTACATCAACAATAAAAAGCAGCTGCCATAAAGGAAATCCTGTTATATGGGTTCATATATTCTCAAGCGACTTCTTTTAATGATTCCCACATTGTTTGTCATTTTATTGATTAATTTTGTGGTTGTGCAAATTGCACCGGGTGGGCCAGTTGAGCAAGCAATACATCAGGCACAAAGCGATTTGGGAATTGGCCGTGCATTGAGTGCAGAAACTTATTATCAAGGTGCTCAAGGTTTAAGCCCTGAAATGGTTGAACAAATTAAGGCTCAGTACGGCTTTGATCGTTCTGCTCCTGAACGGTTTTTCTTAATGTTAAAAGGCTATTTAACTTTAGATTTTGGACAAAGTTTCTTTAAAGATAAACCTGTTGTGCAATTGTTGTGGGAAAAAATGCCTGTTTCCATTTCACTTGGGCTGGTGAGTACTTTACTCATTTATCTCATTTCTATTCCGTTGGGAATTAAAAAGGCAAAACAGCAGGGCTCTTGGTTTGATCGCTCCACTTCTTTAATCCTCGTAGTGGGATACGCCGTACCAAGTTTTGTATTTGCCATTTTGTTAGTTGTTTTTTTTGCAGGTGGGTCTTATTTTCAATGGTTTCCACTACAAAACTTAGTCTCAGATAACTTTCATCAACTCAGTCTCTGGGGCAAAGTTAGCGATTATTTATGGCATATGACTCTGCCACTCATTACCATGGTATTAGGCGGTTTTGCCAGTTTAACCTATTTAACTAAATACTCATTTTTAGAAGAACTCAATAAGCCCTACGTTTTGGCAGCCTATGCAAAAGGGTTGGACAGCCAACAGGTCTTATATAAGCATGTCTTTCGTAATGCTATTTTAGTTGTGCTCGCAGGGTTGCCAGAAGCGTTAGCGGGCATTTTTTTTGTGGGTAACCTGTTTGTAGAAATTATTTTTCATTTAGATGGGGTGGGGTTGTTGGGCTTTGAAGCAATTGTTCAGCGTGATTATCCTGTTATTTTTGGGGTTTTATTTTTCTTTACTTTATTTAGCCTAATTTTACGTCTCATATGTGATGTATTGTACCAATGGATTGATCCAAGAATTCACTTTGATACACAAGGAGGCAAATAATGTCTCTGATTGTGCGTACACGATTACAGCGTTTTAGGCAGCATAAATTGGGCTGGGCCAGCTTTATTTTATTTAGTCTAATTTTGGTTTTGTCATTAGCCGCGGAGTTAATTGCTAACGATAAACCGCTGTTAGTGAAGTATGAAGATTCTTACTATTTGCCTGTGTTGAAAACTTATCCTGAAACGGCGTTTGGTGGGGTGTTTGAAACAGAAGCTGATTATAAAGACCCTGCTGTACAAGCGCTTATTAATACTAAGGGATGGGCAGTTTGGCCCCTCATTCAATTTTCATATCAAACTCCTAATTTAGATTTGGCAGTTCCTGTGCCATCACCACCTTCCAAGCAAAACTGGTTGGGAACAGATGATCAAGGAAGGGATGTTCTTGCGCGTATTCTTTATGGCTTAAGAGTGTCGTTGCTTTTTGGCTTAGCCTTAACCTTTTGTTCTGCTTTATTTGGAATTACCGTAGGCGCTATTCAAGGTTACTATGGTGGCTGGGTCGATTTATTGGGGCAACGTTTAGTTGAAGTCTGGAATGGCTTACCCATGCTTTTTATGGTCATGATTTTAGTGAGTATGTTTGTTCCAAATGTATATTGGCTATTTTTCATTATGTTGTTTTTCGGCTGGACCGTTTTGGTGGGCATTGTTAGGGCAGAGTTTTTAAAAGCTCGTCAGCTTGATTACGTTCGTGCAGCCCAAGTATTGGGAGTGACTGATCGTGCGATTATTTTTAGGCATATTTTGCCAAATGCGATCAGTTCGAGTTTGTCTCAGTTACCTTTTATTTTAACAACTAACATTAGCGCTTTAACTGCTCTTGATTTTTTAGGATATGGACTACCGCCAGATGCGGCCTCTTTAGGTGAATTATTACTACAAGGTAAAAATAATTTAGATGCGCCATGGCTAGCAATTTCAGGCTTTTTTAGTCTGGCGATTGTTCTTTCACTTTTAATTTATATTGGGGAGGCGGCTCGTGATGCTTTTGACCCAAGAAAATAACTTAAATCCCGCTTTAGCATTATTAAAAGTAGAGCAACTTTCGGTTCAAACTAAAGACAAAAAGGTTTTATTGGAAGATCTGAATTTTTACTTAAATGAAGGGGAAACATTGGCTATTGTGGGCGAAAGTGGTTCAGGTAAATCGATGAGCTGCTTAGCAATAATGGGCTTGCTACAAGAAAAATTAGAAATAACGGGGCAGGTCTGGATTGGACCGCAAAATATGCTTGAGCTAGATGAAAGAGCTCAATCAAATTTACGTGGTCGACAAATCGCTATGATTTTTCAAGAGCCTGCTACCGCGTTAAATCCGCTCCATCGTGTTGAAAAAATTATAGGGGAAAACCTTCTATTATCGGGTTTCTCAAAACTTGAAATTCGACAACAAATAGTTGAGCTGCTAAAAGATGTGGGAATTGTTGAACCAGAACGAATTTTAAAACGCTATCCACATGAGCTTTCTGGTGGGCAAAGACAACGTGTCATGATCGCGATGACATTGGCGCTTCGGCCTAAAATTTTGATTGCTGATGAGCCTACTACTGCATTGGATGTGGTTTTACAGATACAGATTTTAGAGCTATTAAAATCTTTGCAAAGCAAATATGGGATGGCACTTATTTTAATTAGCCATGACCTCAATTTAGTACATCGCTATGCTGAGAAACTTATTGTATTGCAAAGTGGGCGTGTAGTAGAGCAAGGTGAACTGAGCCAAATCTTTACAAATCCTAAAACAAGTTATACGGCACAGTTGTTAGATCATGACTTTGGAAGTGTAGAGTCTAGACCTGCTCAACAGAATGTTTTATCAGTTCGACAGCTCAGCGTGCAGTTTCCTATAAGAAAAGGAATTTTAAATCGCATTCAAGGGTATTTCACCGCAATAGAAGATTTGAGTTTTGATCTTGCTCAAGGTGAATCACTTGGGGTGGTGGGAGAAAGTGGTGCTGGTAAGTCATCACTGGCGATGGCTTTGGTCCGACTTATTAAAAGTGAAGGGCAGATTGTTTTTTTAGGGCAAGATTTGAATCAGTTGCAGCCAAAAGCCTTGCGTTTGATAAGATCAGATTTTCAACTTGTATTCCAAGACCCTTTTGGTAGTTTAAACCCGCGTATGACAATAGGGCAGATTATTGCTGAAGGGTTAAAGTTAAAAGCTGTGAATGAAAAAGAGGTAACCCAGCAAGTTAAATCTGCTTTGGTAAAAGTTGAATTGACTGAAGATTTTCAACACCGTTATCCTCATGAGCTTTCAGGTGGCCAACGTCAACGTGTGGCCTTAGCTAGAGCTTTAGTGGTTCAGCCTAAACTTTTAATTTTGGATGAACATACTTCGGCCTTAGATCGGACCACGCAAAAAGCCATGATCAAGTTGTTGAGACAATTACAGCAAACTGAGCAGTTAAGTTATATTTTTATTAGTCATGATCTCAATATAGTAAAAGCACTTTGCCATAAAGTGATGGTATTACGTCATGCAAAAGTTGTTGAATATCAGGAAACTGAACTCTTATTTTCTAAGCCTAACAGTGAATATACGAAACAGTTAATTAAAGCATCCTTTTAAAGATATTTTTTAATTAATTGTTTTATATAAATAAATTTTGGTTAAACTTCTAATGCAAAAAGTTGCATATTTTTATATTTTTTAAAATTGACATGTGCTATTGTCAGTTATCGATTATGACTTGACATGCCCAATAACTCATTTAAATTAGAGTAATTGCTCTAAAATTCAAAGAACAGAGGTTAACCATGAACCAGATTGCTGAACCCATCACAATTCGCAATACCACCTTTAAAAACCGAATTATTAAAGGTGCAATGAGTGAGGCACTTGCAAATTATGAAGGCCAGCCAAATGACTTACATTTGGGTTTATATGGTGCATGGGCAAAAGGTGAGCTTGGCTGTGCCATTACTGGCAACGTCATGGTAAATGCCGGCGCAAAAAATGAACCAGGTGTTGTTGTTATTGAAACTGAACGCGACCTAGAGCGCTTAAAAGAATGGGCGGCATTAGGTAAAAAATATGGCATGGTTCAGTTGATTCAATTATCGCATCCAGGTCGTCAGTGTCCAAAAGGTTTAAATAAAGAAACTGTAGCGCCTTCAGCCGTACCTTTTAGCCCAGCTTTAGCAACCATGTTTGGAACGCCACGTGAACTTACTCATGACGAAATTCTAGATATTATTAAACGTTTTGCGACAGCAGCTCACATTTGTGAAAAAGCAGGTTTTGAGGGAGTACAATTACATGGTGCTCATGGCTATTTAATTAGTCAGTTTTTATCGCCATTAACCAATAAGCGTACAGATCAGTGGGGCGGTTCAGTTGAAAATCGTAGTCGTTTTTTACTAGAGGTTTATAAAGCGGTACGTGAAGCGACTTCAGATAATTTTATCATTTCAGTGAAACTTAACTCAGCTGACTTCCAGCGTGGTGGTATTAGCGAAGAAGATGTAATTTCAGTGTTTAAAGCAGTGGATGAAGCTGGTATCGATTTAATTGAAATTTCAGGCGGTACTTACGAAGCACCAGCAATGGCTGGAGCTAAGGCCGACAAACGTAAAGCAAGTACGATTGCACGCGAAGCATACTTTTTAGATTTTGCAGAGAAAATCCGCCAGCATGTTAAGTGTAAACTCATGGTGACAGGCGGTTTCCGTACTGTAGAAGGCATGAATGCCGCACTTGAAAGTGGTGCATGTGACTTTATTGGTATTGCTCGTCCATTTGCAGTAGAAACTGATTTAACTGAGCGTTTAATTGCAGGGCAAGATGTTCGCTATGCAGTAAAACCAATTAAAACAGGCTTACCATTTGTTGATAAGATGGCAATTATGGAAATTATTTGGTATGCAGCTCAATTTAAAACGATTGGCAAAGGTAAAAAGCCAAATCCAAAACTTTCACCACTGGTAGTGTTTTTCAATTACGCCAAAGGCAATATTAAAGCGGTGATTCAAGGACAAGTTAATTCACGTAAGTCTGCATAATTCTAATACGCCATTTCAATAACTGAAATGGCGTATTTGTTTTAGAACGTATAGCTCATACCTAATTGAACAGTACGTGATTCACCCGGATATACATATAGATTGAAAGCACTTTCATCATAAACTTTGTCAAAAAGATTTTTCAGATCTAAGTTAATACGAAGTTTTGGTGTTGCCTGATAATAAGAAACTAAATCTGTAACAGCATAACCTTTCATTGTGTAAGTACTATTGGCTGTTTGACCTGCACGTTTATCAATATATTTTTGATTAATGCCCAGACCTAGGCCTTGTAAAGGGCCATCCTGAAATTCATAGATATTTAAAAGATTAAAACTATTCTTTGGAATATTGGCTAAAGTGGTTCCTTTTTTCAAAGTATTATCTTTGCTGACTTCTGCATCTGTATAGGCATATCCACCAATAATTTTCCAAGCTGGAGTGATTTGCCCTGCAACATTTAGCTCAATACCTTGGCTACGAACTTCACCAGCAGCAACTTTATAGGCTGAATCTACAGGATCGAGAGTTAAGACATTTTCTTTTTTTGCATAAAAAATCGCAGAGTCAACCGATAGCATATTGTCGAGTGCTTGCCATTTAAAGCCTAACTCGTAAGCCATGCCTTCCTCTGGGTCAAATCCCTCTCCATTACGGCTAGCACCAGTGTTAGGTTTAAAAGATTTTGCAGCATTGCTATAGATTGAAAGGTCATCACGCGCTTTAAAAACTAAACCTAAACGCGGAATAAATGCGTCATGACTGGTATTCCAGTTTGCAGTATTCGGTAAAAGATTTTTGTAATCATGTTCGTAGTGCTCAAAACGTAAACCCACTAGTGCACTTAAACGCTCATTTAAATCGATTTGGTCTTGTACAAAAAGGGCAGTTGTTTTTAAATTTTCACGGTCATGGGTCGTAATGTTTTTAAGCTCGGGTAGAGGTTGGCCTAAAACTGGATCATAAATATTGATCGGGTAGTTATTTGACTTAGCATCTGAACGAATAATATATGACTTATAATCATAGTTTTCATATTCAAGCCCAGTCACTAAAGTATGAGCTAGACCTAAAAGTTGGAAATTACCTGTTAGATTAATTTGGGCATCGGTATCTTGCCATTTTAATTCGCGATAGTTGTAATTTCGGTTTAAAGTTTCTCCGTCATCTTGAATGCCATTTGCCTCTACCGCATAGCCATGCAATTTGCCATTTAAATATTGCACACCAGCATTTAGCTTCCAGTCATTACCAAGGTCGTGCTCGACTCGTAATTGAGTCATATTGTTATCATTGTAGAGTCGGTTGTTGTATTTACCTGTTTCCCACAAATAGGTTTCGGGTGAACTATTAAAGGACTTCTGGCCTGCATAACGTGTTTGGCCACGATCAAGTGGATGTTGATTTCGTAAAATATCCGCTTCAAAAGTAACTTTTGTTGCGTCAGAAGCTTGCCATTGAATGACTGGTGCAATTCCATATCGTTTGGACTCGACATGATCGCGATAACTATCACCGCCTTCTGCAATCACATTTAGGCGATAACCAATATTTTCTGTATTAGGGATAGTACCTGTGGTATCTACCGTAGTGCGATATAAACCTTCACTACTGAGCTGAGCACCTAAAGTGGTTTGTTGCTCAGACTTCGGTGTTTTAGAAATTAAGTTAAACGTACCACCTGGGTCACCACGGCCATATAAGCTAGAAGAGGGGCCACGTAAAACGTCTACACGTTCAATAGTGTTACTATCTGGAGCATTTGGATAACCACGGTTAATCGGGAATCCATTACGATAAAATTCTCCGCTAGTGAAACCACGAAGATTAAAGCCTGTTAACCCTTGGCCGCCAAAGTTATTAGCACGAGTCACCCCGCCAGCTAAATCAAGCGCTTCAATCAAACGTGTCGCGCCAATATCTTCAATTACTTTTTGAGTAACTACACTGACAGATTGTGGTGTATCTTTTAATGCGACTTCACTACGTGTTGCGCTACTTGAACTGTCGACTTTATAAGCTTGATCGGCAGCTTGTTGGGCTTTAATCTTAATGGTAGCGAGCGTTGTTGAGGAATTATGGGTTTCTGCGAAAGTACTTGAAATACAGCATAGTTGAGCGATGCTCAGGGAGAGAAGGCGAAGCTTAAGATCCATTTAAAACCTTGTTGATAATAAATATCAGTATAAAAATAAGAATTATTATATTGTAAATCTATGTAAAGGAAATACTGGATCAGTGATATATATGTACAAGTGTATTTTATTGGGAAATACAAATGGCAAAAAATTAAACAACAAGAATTGATAAGTTTAAATAATTATAAATTACAGACTAAAATAGGGTATCAAATACATAGAACAATAGCTTTTAAAATCAATTAAATAATTTATAGCTAGCCGTTTCTAATTGTATTTTTGAAAATCAAAATAGTTTTTTATATTTATTTAGGGGAAATTCGATGTTTGCGATTGTTGGTATATTTTTAATAGCCATGATGATATTGGTAATTTTAAATGTTTTAAAGAAAGGGGAAAGCAAAAATAGAAATGTAAAACGTAACCCAATCAAGGGAAAGCGTATCATTACTATGAATGAACAACCTACTTTTATGAAACTAAAGGAAGCTTTGCCCGAACATATTATTTTGGCGCAAGTTGCTTTCAGTGCTTTTATGACAGCACAAGGATACGCGACGCGTAATTTATTTAATCGCAAAGTTGCTGATTTTGTTGTGTTGGATAAAGCGTTTAATATAGTTGTTATTGTTGAACTGGATGATTCTAGCCATAAGGGGAAAGAAAACCTTGATGCAGAGCGAGATGCTTTAATTCAAGAAGCTGGTTTTAAAGTCATACGCTATAAACGAACACCAGAATTGGCACAAATACATAGTGATTTTAATATTGCATCGAGTTCATTAGCTCAAGTTTCAATAGAACCAGATTTAACAAATACAAAGTTAGTTGCTGATGCAATAATTATTGAGAGAGATGATCCACGTGTACAACCCACTCAACATATTGATGAAGTAAAGTTGAATTCTTGATTTTGAAAATAAGAAATTTATCTCATGGATGATATTTGAAGTGAGATAAAATAATTTGGATATAGGATTCTTTATAGATAGAAAGAATATGGCGTCCCTACGGGGATTCGAACCCCGGTTACCGCCGTGAAAGGGCGATGTCCTAGGCCTCTAGACGATAGGGACGTTGAGGATGGCGGTATCTTAAGAAGCCGCCACCAAACTGTCAAGGAGGTAAGGTGACAGTTTGTTCAAAATATAGCAAAACAGTTCAGCAGTCTTCTGAGTATCGTACAAAGCAGAGTGTGCTTCTTTGCCATCGAACTCAATTCCAGCTTGAATACACGCTTTCGCAAGCACAGTTTGTCCAAACATAACAGCACTTAAAGTAACCGTATCCATCACTGAAAAGCTATGAAATGGGTTTTGGTTTTTTGTACTTGTACGCGCAATCGCCGCTTGCACAAAACCAAGGTCAAAATGAGCATTGTGGCCCACTAAGACTGCATGTGTACAATGTTGCTGTTTACGGACTTCATTCACCGATTTAAAAATACGGCGTAATGCAGTGCGCTCATCTTCAGCCATTGCAATACGCATTGGATTGAATGGATCAATACCAATAAAGTCTAGCGAACGACGATCGAGATTAGCCCCTTCAAACGGGTTAATATGTGCATGAAATGCTGGACCAGGGACAAATTGTCCCTGAGCATCATACACAATTGGAATGCACGCAATTTCTAGCAATGCATCTGTCTGGGCATTAAAACCTGCCGTTTCAACGTCAACAACAACAGGTAAGAAGCCACGAAAACGTTGGCCAATGACCGGGACAGAGGTTTCTTGTGTCACACTTTTCTCCATTGCAGCGTTTTCCCGGCATGCAGCGGGATAATTTTTTGATCATCTAAATAATCAAAAGATTCCGGAACGAGGTTATCTTCTTTTACCAAAGTAATGGTAGAAGTATTACGTGGTAGCCCGTAGAAGTCTGCACCAAAGTGGCTTGCAAAACCTTCTAAACGCTCTAGTTTACCTACTTGATCAAATGCTTGAGCATAAAGTTCAATTGCATTAGGCGCACTATAACAGCCCGCACAGCCACACGCATTTTCTTTTGCATTTTGCGAGTGAGGAGCACTATCTGTACCCAAGAAAAATTTAGGGTTACCGCTCGTTGCAACTTCAAGCAAAGTAGTCTGGTGAGTTTGACGCTTTAAAATTGGTAAGCAATAGAAATGCGGTTTAATACCACCAACCAACATATCATTACGATTAAATAATAAATGCTGAGGCGTAATCGTTGCAGCCACATTGCGGTCTTGTTCTAAAACAAAGTGTGCAGCATCGCTTGTTGTGATGTGCTCAAGTACCACTTTAAGTTTTGGAAACTGTTTTAATAACGGTGATAAAACTTCATCTAAGAAGCGTTTTTCACGGTCAAAAATATCAACGTGGTTATGAGTCACTTCACCATGAAGTAATAACGGAACTTGATGCTCTTCTAGTTGCTCAATGACTGCATAAACTTTACGGATGTCACTTACACCGTTATCAGAATTGGTGGTCGCACCTGCTGGGTAAAGTTTAATAGCATTTACATGTCCAGATTCTTTAATTTTACGAACTTCATCTGGTGAGGTGAAATCAGTAAAATAAAGCACCATACGTGGGTCAAAGTTAAGACCCTCTGGAACATGAGCAAGAATACGTTCACGGTAAGCCAGTGCTTCTTCCACAGTTTTTACAGGTGGAACAAGGTTTGGCATACAGATCGCACGAGCAAATTGTTTGGCCAAATCAGGTACAGTACGTTTTAATGCTAAACCATCACGTAAATGTGCATGCCAGTCATCTGGCTGGAGCAGGGTAATAGAGTCCAAGGCAGTTCAAACTTCGAAATAAAACAAATGATAATCGATAAAGTGTGAAAATGGTAACGAGAATTACGGACAAATGGCAAAATAAAGCGCCAGAGGCCTTAAAAAATAATGTTATATTTTGTTAATGTGTGAGAGGCAGGAATCAAGTAGTGGCAAATAGGGGAAATGTACATGAATTACTCAAAGCAAAAGAAGAAATAGAATATTTAGTAACTCTACATACCCATCGTTATGCCAATATACCTCTGCCACATCAATTAGAAAAAAAATTCTGGTGTTTAAATCTTGAGCGAACTAAACAGAATATCTCAAAATTTTTAGCAAGTGGCGTTTTAACCTATCTCATTTTCATATTGCTGGCTCTACCTACAGACTATTTGGTCATAGGGGTGCCTTATATTACTTGGGATTTTATTTACTGTTTACTTAGCGCAATTAATATTGCTTGTGCACTGCTGTTATTTTGGGTTTTTGCAAAGTTTAAAAAACTCACTGAATATTTTTATATCGCCGCATGTGGCATTGTATTTTTGACTATTATTATCAATGCAATGTTGCTCCTTAGCGTAGAAAATGTCGCTCTTAAAAACCAGTCGATGTTATTACTTTCCTTCTTATATATGCTGGGTTTTATTTTAAGCGGAATAAAGCCTCTACATATGCTTTATGTAGGTTTAACAGCAGCCTTTTGTGTTTTTTCCCTACTGATTTTATGGCAAGCGAATTGTGATTTTATTGCTTTGGGAAGAGCGCTGTTTGGAAGTTGTATTTTAGGTTTTTCAATTAGTACGATGCTTACCTCAAGAGAAAGAAGCCTTTTTTTAAATAATCAGCTTGCTGAGCTTAACGAACAGATTTTACGTATTGAAGCATCTGAATTGCTTCATTTAAGCCAGCAGGATGCACTGACGAATATCTCAAATCGACGTACTTTTGATGAGATGTTCGACTTTTTTTACTATCGTGCAAAGCAAGAAAAGCGCCCATTGGCTGTTTTATTTATTGATATCGATTTTTTTAAAAATTATAACGATTTTTATGGGCACCAAATGGGGGATAAAGTCATCTCATCTATTGCCGCTGCAATTAAAAATTCGATTCGGCATGTTGATTTTGTTGCCCGTTATGGTGGAGAAGAGTTTGTCGTGCTGTTACCGAAAACACCTGCTCAAGGCGCCTATGCCGTCGCTGCAAATATTTATAAAGCGATTGAGCGACAAGCGATTCCTCATGCAGCATCTTTAGTCTCTAAGCATGTCACGATTAGTTTAGGTTTTACTGTTTATACAGAAGGTTTTAAAGTAAATCAGGAAAAATTAATTCACGCTGCGGATCAAGCTTTATATCGGGCTAAGCAGCTTGGACGTAACCAGATTTATTATCAACCTTTGGAAGTAGCAGAACTTGTTTGAGCACAAATATTTGAAATAAAAAAGCCACCTTTGTCGGTGGCTTTTTTATTAAGTAAGAAAATTATTTTTTCTTGCTATCGAGTTGTGGTACAGCAGAACCTTGGCCGATTGAAAGCAAACCAGCATCTGTATAGATACCAAGTTTTGCACGTGTATCGGTAATGTCGAGGTTACGCATAGTTAACTGACCAATACGGTCCATTGGCGTAAACATTGAATCGCCTTTTTCCATTGTTAAACGTTCAGCTTCGTACGTTAAGTTTGGAGATTCAGTGTTCATGATGGTGTAGTCATTACCACGACGAAGTTCAAGAGTCACTTCACCAGTAATCGCTTTAGCAACCCAACGCTGTGCAGTTTCACGCAACATAAGTGCTTGAGAGTCGAACCAGCGGCCTTGGTAAAGTAAACGACCTAAACGTAAACCGTTAATGCGGTATTGTTCGATCGTATCTTCGTTATGAATACCAGTAACCAAACGCTCATAAGCAATATGAAGAAGAGCCATACCCGGTGCTTCATAAATACCACGAGATTTTGCTTCGATAATACGGTTTTCGATTTGGTCAGACATACCTAAACCATGACGGCCACCAATACGGTTTGCTTCAAGAATAAGCTCAACCGGATTGTCAAAAGTTTGACCGTTTAATGCAACAGGTACACCTTCTTCAAA
Organism: Acinetobacter sp. BEC1-S18-ESBL-01; assembly: GCF_014169935.1. Lineage (NCBI taxonomy): Bacteria > Pseudomonadati > Pseudomonadota > Gammaproteobacteria > Moraxellales > Moraxellaceae > Acinetobacter > Acinetobacter sp. BEC1-S18-ESBL-01. The sequence goes on along the minus strand of NZ_AP022302.1, from coordinate 2,712,348 downwards.
ACGTACAGTCACTTCTTCTGGAGTAATTTCAACTTCATCTTTCCAGAAAGCAACGCCCATAATTGGGTCAACGATTTTGATACCAGCATTTAGGTATTCAAGATCTTTTGCTTCGTGAGTCGCACCCAACATATTTGAGTCAGTCGAGTAAGCTTTTTCTTTTGACATTTTGTAGTCAAAACCGTTGTCGATCAGGAACTGTGACATTTCTGCACGGCCACCGAGCTCATCGATGAAGTTTTGATCTAACCAAGGCTTATAAATTTTAAGATTCGGGTTAGTCAACAAACCATAACGATAGAAACGTTCAATATCGTTACCTTTATAAGTTGAACCGTCACCCCAGATGTTTACATCATCTTCTTTCATTGCGGTAACTAGCATTGTACCTGTTACTGCACGACCGAGTGGAGTCGTATTGAAATAAGGAACACCACCTGTACTGATATGGAATGCACCACACTGAATTGCAGCAATACCTTCAAGCGCAAGTTGTAAGCGGCAGTCAATTAAGCGAGCTTTTACAGCGCCGTATTGTTCTGCTTTCTTTGGAATTGCATCGTAGTCATCTTCATCAGGCTGACCTAAGTTTGCAGTATATGCATAAGGTTCTGCGCCTTTTTGTTTCATCCACAATAAGGCAGCTGAAGTGTCTAGGCCTCCGGAGAAGGCAATCCCAACTTTTTTGCCTACTGGTACATGCTGCAAGATAGTTGCATTATCAGTCATTGCTAATCCTAACATTTATGAAAAAGACCCCATATAGGCGGTCTTGAGAATTCTGAATGGCGGCTATTGTAGCACTATTCATGGTGCTTTTTTTCGCAAAAAAAGCATTAATTCACTTGTTCTGATTCGAAGTTTTAATTTGATAAAAAATATAAGGCTATTTATAGAATAAGAAGAAGTGAATGAAGTATTGTTCTTAAATAAATGGATTGACCATAAGCTCCGATAAATTTCTTTGCATGGTCATCCAAAATTATCAAAAAAGTATTAAAGTACTATGCAACAAGTTGCAAAAAATTATTGGGACGCAGCATGACAAGTTACGCCAATTTATTAAAACCATTACATCTAGGCTTTACCACCATTAAAAACCGTGTGGTGATGGGTTCCATGCATACGGGGCTTGAAGACCGTTTTTACAATTATCCAAAACTGGCAGCTTATTTTGAAGAGCGTGCAAAAGGTGGGGTTGGCCTGATTGTGACAGGTGGTATTTCACCGAACCGTCAAGGATGGTTAGCACCTGCTGGCGGAACCATGAATAGCTTATTTGATATTCCACAGCATCGTCTGGTTACACATGCTGTGCATAAACATGGTTCAAAAATTTTAATGCAAATTTTGCATGCAGGTCGCTATGGTTACCAGCCGTTTGTTGTGTCTTCAACTGCAATTAAATCTCCAATTTCACCTTTTAAACCACGCCAGCTTTCTGAAAAAAATATTCTGAGCACAATAGAAGATTACGCACAGTGCGCTGACATTGCCAAAAAAGCAGGTTATGACGGCGTCGAAATTATGGGCTCGGAAGGTTATTTAATTAACCAGTTTTTAAGTCGCCACGTGAACCAGCGTACTGACCGTTGGGGTGGTGAAATTGAAAACCGTATGCGCTTTCCAGTCGAGATTGTTAAAGCGATTCGTGCCAAAGTCGGTGAGAAATTTATTATCTGTTTCCGCTTGTCTTTACTCGATTTAGTCCATGACGGTAACACCATGCAAGAGGTGGTGACTGTAGCCAAAGCTTTAGAAAAAGCAGGGGTGACTTTATTAAATACCGGCATTGGCTGGCATGAAGCTCGTGTGCCGACCATTGTAACATCTGTGCCTCGTGCAGCTTTTGTCGACTACACTGCTCATGTAAAACAACATATTTCTATTCCGATTATTGCGTCAAACCGTATTAACATGCCTGAAACTGCCGAAGAAATTTTGGCAACTGGCAAAGCAGATATGGTTCAAATGGCACGTCCTTTATTGGCCGATGCATTTTGGGTAAATAAAACTGCGACTAACCGCGTTGATGAAATTAATACCTGTATTGCATGTAACCAAGCCTGTTTAGACCATGCTTTTAAAAATAAGCGTGTATCTTGTTTGGTTAACCCTCGTGCAGGCCATGAAACTGAACTGGTCTATTTAAAGACTAAACAGCCTAAGCGAATTGCAGTTGTTGGCGGTGGAGTAGCGGGTATGTCGGCGGCAACTGTTGCGGCAAGCCGTGGCCATGCAGTGACGCTGTTTGAGGCAACTTCGGATGTAGGTGGTCAATTTAACTTTGCCAAAGTTGTACCAGGCAAAGAAGAATTTCACGAGACGATCCGCTACTTTAAAGTCCAACTCGAAAAAACAGGGGTGGACGTACGTTTAAATACTCGCGTAAATCGTGAGCAGCTCGAACGCGAAGGTTTTGATGAAGTGATTGTTGCAACAGGTGTAATCCCTCGTGCATTAAAAATTGAAGGAAGTGATGCACCACAAGTCCTTTCATATGCTCAAGTTTTAAAAGGGGCAGAAGTCGGGCAAAAAGTTGCAGTGATTGGTGCGGGTGGTATTGGTTTTGACGTGTCAGAGTTTTTACTTAAACCGGCACATCAACCACAGCCTCAACCTTTGGCAGATTGGCAACGTGAATGGGGGGTGGACCCAGATCCGAACTATGTTTCTGAAGGTGGTATGCAGCCGCCAGAAGTTGAACCAGCAATCCGTGAAATTTATTTACTACAACGTAAAACCACACCACTTGGTATTGGTCTTGGCAAGACTTCGGGTTGGGTACACCGTGCACAGCTTAAAAAGCATGGTGTACGTATGCTGCGTGGTGTGCAATATAAAGCAGTCACTGATGAAGGGCTTTGGATTGAGCACAATGGTCAAGACCAGCTTTTACGTGTAGATACTGTGGTGGTGTGTGCAGGTCAAGAGTCGGTAAAAGACTTGATGCCAAAAGAAGGTGAGTCGACTATAGCGAACTACCATATTATTGGTGGTGCAAAGCTTGCAGCAGAGCTAGATGCGAAGCGTGCGATCAAAGAAGGAGCAGAATTGGCTGCTCAACTGTAAAATTGATGAAACAATATGCACTTGAACACAAAGCGATGATATTTTTCTTGAATAAAATGAATAAGCTTTGTATTCTTACGCACATGGAAGCGTGGCAGAGCGGTTTAATGCACCGGTCTTGAAAACCGACGAGGGTGTGAGTCCTCCGTGAGTTCGAATCTCACCGCTTCCGCCAAATTCAAGTTTCTGACACTGTTTAACACTATATAAGTTTATGATTTATAAGGTTAAAGTTGGAAATATACGATATGACAAGCCGTGACGCACTACGCCAATCGGTAGTTATAAAGTAGTAAAAAATGCAGTAAGATTATTTCTTACTGCATTTTTTTATGTCTGAATTATGGCGACTCGTGGAATCAATAAGCTTAGTGCTTTACAAGTTAAAAAAGCTAAACCTGATCCTGACAAGATGTATAAGCTGTCTGATGGGGGAAACCTGTACCTGCGTATTGATCAGAGTGGTAGCAAGTACTGGATATTCAATTACACACGTCCATTTTTAGCCAAACGTAATGATTTATCTTTAGGTACTTATCCTGAAGTTTCACTGGATGATGCTCGCACTATTCGTGATGAATATAAGAAGCTCATTAAGCAGGGCATCGATCCAGCAATGGAGCGGATTGAAACCAAGTCCCAGAAACAGAAAGAAGCAGAAAATACCTTTCGTATTGTTGCTGAAGCATGGCTATATAAACGTGAGCTAGAGCAAAAACAGGATGAAGAGACGATCCGTCGTTTAAAGCACGATGTCTATCCCTATATTGGTGATTTAACCTTTCCACAGCTTACCTTGGAAATTCTTGAGATTAAGGTCTTTAAGCGCATTATTGAACGTGGTGCATTGTCAGTTGCCAAACGCCTAAAATCGGACTTGAACCAGATATTTAAGTCAGCACGTAAAAAGAAGCTGATTCAATACAATCCTATTGAGGATATTGAACTGCCCAAACCACAGGGTGGGAACTTTGCAGCCGTGACAGAGGAGCAGGAACTAGCTCCAATGCTCAATAAAATTTGGAACTACTCCAAACTTTATCCACGTTGTTCACATATCACACAAGTGGCGTTAAAAATCTCCGTGTTGACCTTTCAGCGACCTGGGGAGATACGCAAGCTGAAAAAGGAGTATTTCTATTGTGAAGAAAGATGCTTTAAATTTACAGCTAGTAAAACCAAGCAGCTTCATATTGTACCATTGTCAGATCAGGCCTTTGACTTAATTGATTCAATTATTGATCTGCACCCATACAGTGAATACATTTTCGTGGGTCGGGATGGTAAAACTTTTATTTCTGATAATACGATTAACTCAGCGTTAAAACGCTTGGGCTATGCTGGGAAGCAAACGGCACATGGATTACGTGCAACCGCACGAACCATGTTGGATGAAATATTAGAACAACGTGTAGACTTTATTGAGCATCAATTGGCACATAAAGTAAAAGATAATAATGGTACAGCCTACAATCGAACCAAATTTTTAAACAATCGTCGGGAGATGATGCAGGAGTGGGCGAATTACCTAGAATCATTGCTGGATCAGCAACAGTAAAAAGATGAAAATCCAATGATAAAAAAATAGCCTGTCAAACGACAGGCTATTTAATTTATGCTGCTTTAAGCTCTTTGAGTTCAAGCCATTCAATAATCTGGCTTTCAGCCCATGTGGGCATACTTGCTGTTAAATAGGTAGGTTCAGGAAAATCACCCCGACGAATCATTTTCCAGAAGGTGGATTCTGCAATATTCAATATCCCTTTGGTTGCAGGCTTATAAGATAGCTTTCGTCTGCGACCACCACGATCTACATAGTCATTGGCAGGGCGTTCAGGGTAGTTGACTAAGTCTTTGACACGATAATGCTGTTCTATCATTTTCCACCTCTAGGATTTTATACACATAAATATTAACAGTATGAAAGTATTGATATTGAACATTGCATACTTTCATATGGCTCATGATAGACAGTGGTATACAGTGATAAAAGAACAGTGCATAATTATAAAAAAATAGTACTATTATACATTGTTAACATATTGAAATATAATGATATGAGTATTATGAAATTTGAAGACTTAAGCGAACTGGAGCAGGAGCTCTTTGATTGTCTGTTTAATTATTATGAATCCAGCTTTCTACAGAGTGAGGCAAGTGGAAGTATAAAAACAGCTGATGAGCCAGAAAAAAGAATTATCGTTTCTGAGTTAAATGAGATGCAGCGGAAGGTGCTGAACGAGCGACTACACCTTAACGATTTAATTCCGAAAGAAATAAATGAATTTCATCAACTGATTTTAGGTGAGAATACGGTCATTTCACCTATGCAGATATTGGTACTATTAGAACAGCTGGATGTATTAAAAGACGAGTTTGGTACGCTTTCAAATACAATTCAAAAAAAACGTTATAGTGTAATTTTACAGGCTTATCAGGCTTTGGATGAAAATATTTGCACCCAACGCAATTTAAAGATTCTGAAACGAATGAGAGGTATTCGTGCAGTCAAAGTTCGTAATGATAAGAATGTATACCCACGCCATCAAATTCTGTATCGGGTTTTAAGGGATGAAGCTCATAAAAATGGTCGGTGGGAGAATTTATCACAGGCGGTAAAATCAATTTTGCCAATACTTAGACTTGAATATCAAAAAAATAATCTGGTCTGGATTCAGAATGAAATAGATTCTAAGCTGGCATTGATTGAAGAATTGGAAAAGGGACGACTCATTAATTCCCATAATAAACAGAATGAAAATTATCATGGAAAGGTTTATCAGAATCGTAAATATCAGAACAGGATCGACAAACTTCAGTTAGAAATAAACGAATTAATCATTGCTCAGAAGTCAACTGACCCTGCTTTGCTGCTGGGGAAAAAAATACCCTATAACACCATTTATAATGATGAAAGTATTCTTCACCACTTAAGAGATTGTCCTGAACTGTTACAGGATATTCTTATTCAAAAGTGATAAGAAGTACTCAAAAAAACAATCATCAACTTATTCATTACCAAAAGTATCAGAAGCAATTTGATCAACGGATAGGTGCCTGATTTGCTCTAGCTGAATATTTTTCTGTATTTCCTTTAAAAACTGGAGTTTTAATTTCTGAATTTCACTGGCGTCCTGAAGGGGGCTATTGGTTAATTCATTAATGGTAATTTTACTATTGATTAATTCATTAATGAGATACTTCTGGATAACTTCATCCTGTTTGCGTACCTGAAGCTGTTTAATATAAAGCATTTTATCAAGGGCTTTGATGCGTTGGTTCAATTCCTCAATAATCATGTCTTTTTCATTTAATTTTTGCTTATAGGGTAGAGGGAGCGTTTGCTTTGTCTCATACGTATTCATCAGGAATTCTAGACACTCTGCCTCAGTTTTAAGTTTGAGTTTTTCAGTCAATGTCTCCATTTTTTTTGCTGTATGTGAGGTTAGATAAAATTGCTTTCTCACATTCGCATGATTTTTCTTGGAATATTTGAAATTTCTGAATCTATTTTTCAGATCGGAAAAATATTTTTCATTGAGTAAAAGTACCCATTGATTCGTTATTTCTGCTACGAGTAATGGGTGGATCATGGTTTCGATGGGCTGAATTTGCAATCGTCCATCAGGAAGCTGGACTATCTGCAGTAGTGCCTGTTCTTTGTTACATTCGTGCTCTAAAAACAAGGATTTTAATGTCTGATCTTTATCAAGCCATTGTTGCAATGTCAGTTGTTTTCTTGCCATTTTGATGTTCTATGATGTTTGAAATTCTAATATGATTATAGATTTTAATTAAGGTGGAATAAACATTTCTAAATACGTTTAGTAAATGTTTATTTGTTTTAAATTTATTTTATAGTAAATATTTGTGCCTATCTAAAAATAATTCTAAAATTTACTAATAGCAATGTTGAATGAATAAAAATGTATGGATGAAATGACAGAAGAGCATAAGCAGCTCATTTTTAATTTTAATGAGTTATCACCACATAGATTAAGTTCCTACGCTAGACTGGTGCTGATTAAATTTATTAGTCTCTTTGGTACACAAAAAACCAACGATTCATTGTTGGAATTGTCTGAAAAGATAGGTGTGCAACATAAAAAATTAAAACTGGTATTGGAGGAGTTATCAGGCTTTGAGATATTGGAGTTTTCATATCCAGAAACAGGTCGGCGGGCAAGAGTTACAACCATACAGCTGAATTTAGATTATTTAAATCAGCTATTGAGTAAAGTTAATCAACATGAAACATCCCATCATAGGTATGTCCGCCTTAAGAGAGCGATTAAGCAGTTTGACCTTTTAATGCTTATTTTTATCAAATTATCTCAAGTCAGAGTGACCACTAAAAAGTTTGATTTACTACCCGAACAAAAACTGGATTTTAGGGTATTATTGACGCTATTACACCTGACTCGCTCATGTGATGTTTATGGGGTGATACGTAATATAGGTACAACACAACTGGTTGCTAAAACAGGGTTAAATAAGCAAGCAATATTTGATTCGATCTGCTTTTTGAAAAAAATAGGTTTGCTTCGGGTACATGTGCATGGGACGATCAATAACAAATTTATAAAAAATATAACGCCAATCTACATGTTGAATTTATCTCATGCCTTTTGGGGCAATCATGCTCGGTATGGTCGGTTTTATATATCGGAAGCCAGTGAAAGACATCATTTTGAAATAAAAATGATTGCTGATATTTTTACGGTAATTTCTGAGCAGGTGCAGCCGTTGGATTCTGACAACTCACGCGATCTCAATCATCTTACGGAATTGGTTCTTAAGCGTCTTGATTCAGATATAATCAACATTATTACTGGAACAATGATTGAGCGTATCCAGGCTTCATCACAAGTTCAGGAGACGATTTCTAGTTTCATTAAAGAATGTCTAATTCATTATTTACAATTACAACAATGCCATCAGGAACAAGGAGATTTGACAGTATTTGCAAAAGTGTTCAAACAAGCATCAATCAATAAAAAGAAACAACATATCAAATTGAATGATTTGGATTCAAATTTGACCATGATGCAATGTTATTTTGAATCATGGTGTTGCAGACTGCTTGATCAGCGGGGTTTACGTCAGCAGATTATACAGGGTTCACTGTTATATGGTGTGGATATTTTAAATCGAACTACAATTGAAAAAGATATTTATCCTTTTGTCTTTCAGGAAAAATACCGTTTGGAATTGATTGCAAATCCTGGCTTAATCAAAAAAGGCGACCTAGATGCAGACATTCAAATACAGATTCAGAAGCTGGAGAAGCAGGAGCAACTAGTCATCCTGGAATTCTTATTATTTTGTTTGAATTTGATTGCCAAAAATCAGATTTTACCATTTTTAAAAAGTACACGAAGACTCAGTCATGTAGCAGGCAAGTTTTTTCAAATTATACCAAAAGTCGAGTCGCAGAAAATGTATAGTTGTATCTATGTGCCCGATTCAACACTCACTAAAGATGAGTTTTTTCTGATCGATATGCCTTATCCAATTCGTGAGAAAGAGGATGAATTTTCGAGTGAAGACTGTTTGCTGAAATTCACTGAACCTAGTGTTAATGACATGAAAAAATATGGATTGCTGGATCAGTTTTATACAGGAGGAACTGAATTGCTGAATTAAAAAGTAGCGTAACTTTAGCTTCTGCAACATTCCCATAATTTGGTTATTCTCGCTGTATGGGACAGCGGGGTAATGGTCAGTCTAGACAGGTTTGCTTAACAGGTAATATATATTATTATCTATTAATAATATAAACAATAACTTATATCGTTGATTAAATACAGTGAGTTATTTAGTTAAGTATAGCCCATACTCAAATGGGTTATAGACAATGTATCAATATCAAATCACTAAAAGCATTCTAAATTAACCCTATAGTATGTTCCAAAGTCTCTAAGCATGTTCAGCTAAGCAGGATGACCACAACATCCTGCTTTAGAATCATGATCAGTAAAATTTTACATCTCTCACTTAGATATGAACCTTATGTTTCAGTGAGAACCTAAATGTACCAGAATAATCCATTAGAAAGTGAATCATCCATTCTTATCTCAATCGAAGATTTTATGGTTAGTACATGCCATGAGCAATTTGTTGATGATCATGAAGAATTCAAGCGAGAGCTGTTGGATGCTGTGTGTGCTTTTAAGGTGATTTACAGAGAAGATTTTACTTATTCCAGAATCATTAATGTTTTCAAAAGAGTGATTAATCTCGTAGATTACATTATGGATAAATTGGACTCCCATCTTTATGAAGATATTTTACGATTTGAACTAAACCACATCTTCCATATTCAAGGCATAATTCAACATGAGATGAAAAATACAATACGAGAACAATTCGATTTTCAGCGTCAAGAACAACGTAATCGCTTTAAACTGGAATGCTACCTAAATAAACTGCTTACACACTATGCTAGATTACAGTTTGTTCGAGTAGATATCTCTATTCTTAAAGAATATCAAATCCATTGGGGTATTCAAGACTTTAAGTATGCATTGGATATTCTATGTAATCGTATGTCAAATAAAGATACCTGTTTTAAGCACTTACAAGGTTATGTATGGGCATTAGAGCAGGGTGTAGAAAAAGGCTATCACTGCCATTTATTACTCATCTATGATGGGAATAGTCGTATAGAGGATTCAGGTTTAGCAAAACTGGTGGCTGAGTATTGGAAGCACATCACCAATCAACAGGGTACTCACTACAACTGTAATACCAAAGACAACAAGGAAAAATTTGATAAAAATGGATTGCTTGGGGTTGGAATGATTCATCGTGATCAACCAATACAAGTTACAAATGCGATTCGTGCAGCGATGTACTTGGTCAATCCTGAAAAAGAAGATCAGCGCTTACGGGCTAAAACCTCTCCACAGATGCGGACTTTTGGTACAGGTCAGTTTGAAGTAAAATGGCGCAGAGATATTGAACAAAATGAGTCATTATGATATTAAAAATAGAGAACACGACTATCAGATGTATTCTCTATCTTGTACAGTTTGACATCAAAAAGACAAACTTACATTTCCTTGATCGGTGATTAATTCAGCTTCAAGCACCTGATCACCACGGCATTTCAATAAGTACGATACTGTAGAGCTATAGCTCATTTGCACAGGCATCTTGCTATGAAAGTCAGCGGTGTAATAACCACAACGACCACGATTAATTTTCATGCCTTGTAGAACAAAAGGCTGATTGCTGGTCGATTGAATTTCAAGAATATATTCAATTGCCCCTTGTACATTAAAAGCAGATTGAGATTCTCTAGCACTAATGCGAGCCTTAACATTTAGATCGCTAACTTGTGCAGATTCATTCTCAAGCGGAATGTCAGCAGCTTCCTGAGTGTTGTTTGGATTAAGGTCAGTTTCCATCATGGCTTTCAGCACATCAGGATACTTATTCCATCCACTGATATAAGACTCCGCTTCCTTGACCTCAGCAGGTAAATAGACATGACCATTGTCAATAATCATCTGCATTTCATTGAGTTTAGCTTTAACTGCTTCCTCGGTATAAGGAGCATAGATTGATTGAGTATGCTGAGCAGCATTATTGGTAGGCTCACCTGAAGTATCAGTTTTTGGTGGTTGATTGTTCTGGCTACATGCCATTAACAGGGAACACAAGGCAATGGTGGAAAATAATGATTTCATGATTGCACTCCCTTATAATTTAGGACGAATAACAACAAACCAGACGAATAGTAGAATCAAAATTCCACCAACAATTTTACCGATGACTGGAAACATTACAGCAGGCCACACTAAGCCTTGCCCCAAATTGTAAGTAAATGGCTTGTAGTTATACTGTCCCCAAAAGTGTTGATAGATGGCAAAGAAAAAACCAATCACCAAGTAGCTACTAATCACCCATGTCTTAATATTTGAATTCATTTACTTTCCCCCAATTGCATATTTTGCCAATGCAATAAATAGTCCCATCACGATCATGAAGCTAATGAAGGGTAGACCCAGTACACAAATCACAGCGATGACGCAGATAATGCCTGCAAGTGTTCTCATGGCTACTCCTTCATACACTGATAGGACACATTGACCATATCCATCTGGAAGGATTCAGTTTGTTGAAGGGTGTACAGATTGTTTTTAAGACCATCCTCTCCATATTTATCTTCAAGTTTGTCGTAGATACATGAACAGGTATTGCCATCAATGCCGCCTGTTTTACAACCACTGATAAATTGGCGTTCTGTTTTACTGGCACAACCTGCAATCATCAATGTAAGTGAGATGAGTGCAAGCGAAGTAAGCGTTTTCATCATTTCCCCTAATTTTTTATTGTGTTATTTGATGTGTAATAAATTTTGCTGAATGAACTAAAGTGTAGATGTGACAAAGCTTTCCAAGGCTAGACAGCGTTTAGATTAGTCAAATAAGCAAAAAATTTATGAATGCTGTTAATGCAATAGAGGAATAGAAAATCGTTTTAGGAAAAACAATAAAGATAGAAAAAGTTTAGTCATGGCGACTACTCCTGTATGTATTAAGAAGCTCTACCAACTTACTGCTAAATAATGGTGGCAGAACGAAAAGGGGTTAGCAGACTGGACATACAGAACCAGCACGCGCGGACGCGTCCCCCTCCCGTTCTACCGCAAAGGGGGACGAGAAGGTTTTACGCATAAGAGATACTCAGAAGAATAAACCCTGATGCGCTGTATGAAACGGTCTGCTAAAACCGACTGACAATGTAGGCCAGCAGTTGAATGATAAAATTAAGGATGGGTTTAGTCAATTCAGCTAATGAAAATATATAAATAAATCAATAATTTTATTATTTTTAATACACTAGTACTTTTTCAATTTTAAGTAATATAATTCTGATGTCTAAAATAGTAAATTATCTGAAAATTCAAAAAATTAGGGGGATATATGAATTTTAAATTACTTAAAGTACGACTAGATAGAATTAAAACTCAAAAACATACACTTACTCCAGAAGATATGTTGATGTTAGTTACTCAAGAAAAAGCTGATCTTAATTCGGGGTTTTTCTCTCGCTTATTTAGTGTGACTATTCCACAAAAATGGGAATTTTCTATCAATTCATCTGAGGAAATTGGCGTTGCTTTAGAATTGGTTGAATTGATTGAAACAGTATTTATCCCTCACTATCAGGGGCATGCAAAAAATTATGCTTGGTTAGAGCAATGTATTTTATTCAAACTCAAGCATCAAGCGTCGATGAATATTTCTGAATTAGTCAGTCGGTATTTATCGAAGATTGAAAAAAGTGAACATTTACAGATTAGTCGAGAGATCTTAAAAATTTTATTTGAGCGTGAGCCTAGCAATGCTGTCATTAAAGCACAGGCGATAGTGTACAAACGTAGTCAAATCTATACTAGCGCTATAGAAAAGTTTGAGTACTATTTTGAGCATTGTTCTTATCAAGAAACATTATATTTTGATTATCTTGAATGTTTAATAATGCGGAAGAATGTTATCTATAATCAGGAAAAAGGAGAGTTTGGTGATTTGCAATATGCTGTATATTTACTTTGCTCTATAGACGATGCGAAAGATAGAGCATTACAAGGGAATCTACTCAATCGTGCTATAACAGCCCTTTTACCAGAAGACGTTATTGCAACTCGTCCTGAAGATACGAATTTCTTAGCTGACATGGGACGTGGGCTAAATAGTTTTAGTAAGGGAGTTGGTACATTTTTTGGAGGGCGTGATTCGCAGATTCCATATAGTGAAGGAATTATTGCGAGTGCACCAAAACTTTTGAAAAATAAAAAAATTGTTGAGTGTCTTAACCAAAATCAAAAAGCACAAAAAGAGCTAGAAAAAATATTATCTGATCAAGGGCTAAAGGTGGGTGTGGGCTTAACGGCATCCGCATATTCTTTAGGATTAATTTGGGATTATGCACATATTGATCCATCTGTATTAGATGCATTGAGCTTTGCATCAAAAGGAAATCCTGAAAACTTAAATACTTTACAAGACATTTCAGCGAATACACTAGATAGTGCAGGAGCAGTGACTCGTTTAACTGGTTATGTTGCTGAACAACAGGTTGCACTGAATTTACAACAACAAGGACATACAGTTGAATTTCCCGATAGCGCAAACCAAGCTGGTTATGATTTGATTGTTGATGGCACACCGATGCAAGTTAAGTGCTCAATGGATGCTGATTATGTATTAAGTCATTTTGATAAGTATCCAGATATTCCAGTGATTGTGAACAGTGAACTTGCAGAGCAGCTAGGTAATCATCCGATGGTGTTAGTGGATACCACTTTAAGCTATGAAGCTGTTCAGGAAACTACTGGTGTAGGACTAGAGCAAGTTTCAGATTTTGCGGATGTAGGAGATATGCTACCAATCCCACTATTAACGATTGGTTTAGCGGCATATCGTAATTATGGTGATTTTAATTCAGGTAAAGTGGATGGCGAGCAATACTTAAAAAATGTTGGCAAAGAAACTGCTGCAATTGCTGGAGGTGCAATGACAGGGTCAATGCTACTCGGCGCATTAGCAGGTCTTGCTACAGGTGGTGTTGGAGTCATTGTTGCGAGTGGTATTGGTGCATATATGGGAGGGGTTGCTGGTTCTACAGGTGCAAATAGTATGAATCGAGAAGCCTTGTGTAATCAGAGAGATATCGTAGTGAAATTACTCATTGAATTCGCAGCGTGGTTCAAGAGCCTGTAAATTATTTTGTGTAAGTTCCATTTTTTATAAATGATCTTTTAATCGATCATCGAACTGAATCGTAAACCAATTCATTGCTAAACGCCAATTTTGAATTGGCATCGTCCATTTCTTCGCAGCATTTGATGTTGCTAAGTAAATGACCTTCTTTACTGAGTCATCAGATGAAAAGATTTTCCTTTTCTTCGTTGAATGGCGTATTACGCTATTCAACGACTCAATCGCATTTGTTGTATAAATTGCATGACGTATTTCGGCTGGATAGCTAAAGATCGTTCGGATATTTTCCCAATTGGCCCGCCAGGATTCTCCAATTTTGGGATACTGGTGATTCCATTGATCACAGAAGATGTCTAGGGATTTTAAAGCATTTTCCTCTGTACTTGCCTGATAAATCGCTTTCAGACCCGACGTAACAGCTTTGTAGTCTTTCCAGCTTACAAATCTCAGGCTATTGCGTACAACATGCACGATACACAGTTGAATATCAGTATGAGGGTAAACAGAGGCTATCGCGTCAGGAAAGCCTTTTAATCCATCTACACAGGCAACAAGAATGTCCTGTACTCCTCGATTTTTAGCTCTGTCATGACTGACAGCCAGAATTTGGCACCTTCTGTCTGAGCAATCCACATACCCAGTAATTCTTTTTGCCCATCCATATTGATGCCTAAAGCAAGGTATACGGACTTGTTAATCACATTGGAGTGCTGACGGACTTTGACAACAATACAGTCAAGATAGACAACAGGATAAAGGCTATCTAAGGCTCTATTTTGCCACTCAGTCACTTGCTCAATCACAGCATCGGTAACTTTGCTGATGAGAGATGCTGACACATCGGCATCGTACATTTCTTTGAAGAAGGCTACAATTTCCCTATTAGTCATTCCTTTTGCATACAGTGAGAGGATTTGGTCATCCATACTGGTGATGCGTGTTTGGTGCTTTTTTATAATTTGTGGCTCAAATGAACCTTCTCGATCACGGGGAATATCTAAAGCCAGTTGTCCATCTTGAGTTGTAATGGTTTTAGAACTAAACCCATTACGGCTATTTGAGCCTTTCTTGGGCTGATGCTTTTCATAACCGAGATGGTCTGAAAGTTCAGTATTGAGTGCAGTTTCAATCATGAATTTTTTAAAGACTGCTGTCATTTGGTTTAAGTCTTCTGGTGTTTTTAGACCTTTAGCCAATTCGGCAGCCATACTTTTGATTGTTGCTTCATCCATGTGAAGTACCTTTTGTAATTATCCTCTGAAGGATAAATGAAAATTAAGTACTTACACAAAATTTAGAACAGTCCCTGGTTCAATGAAAATTTATTGGTTCATCGAACAAATGTGCTATTCAAACAGCTACAAAGTTTTGAAACTCATATGTTGAATAATGCTGATCGTATTATTACTTTTAGTACTTTATTGATCTATCAACATGAAGCTTATATGCGTGCCTATCATCTGAACCAATGGATATTACATAAGTTGCAAAAAGGTAATGAAATGGAAAAGGTTCAAGCTGGTTGGGTGGCTATTGATGAGTCAAGTAATTTTATATCAGTTGATCTACAGCCAAAAATTAATGAAATTAATCGTCAATTAGAGATTTATAGGGAACTTGCCAAACCTGATTCAGCACAGCCTAATCGTACTCATCAGCTTAAACCTGCTTGAGTGTTGGAATAATATTGATAGTTGTATTTGAAATAAAAAATTGGAGAGATTATTTACTAATTGAATTAGTAAATTAAAAGTTATTCCAAATAATTTCAGACACATAATATCCTAATGAGAATCATGAAACTCTTTTGAGTTCTTCATGAAAATATGAAAACAAAGTCTGCCATCGAGCAGGCTTTTTTTATGCACAAAATTTAAGGAGTCGAGCTATGAGCTTGAGCTGTCCCTTTTGCCATTCAACGAATGTGATATTGGTTGAAGCAAGTACACAACAATCAAATACGACCTTAACCAATTTGGTCACACCGACCACATTGGGTGCATTGGGAACCACGGTCGCAAAGTCTTTCAATCTGCCACCGATTGTCGGTGGAATAGCAGGAACGGTACTCGGCAGTGTGTTGAATTCATTTACCGAACAAAGCACACCACCACAGCAGAATTTATGCTTCTGCCACAACTGCTACCAAAAGTTTCCAGCGCACCTTTTGCATTAAAGATCGTTAGTAACCACACAAATTCAAATTTCATTTTCAAATTAAAAGGAATAAAACTATGGCACATCAACTTGAACAAATGGCGTATGTCGGAGAAACCCCTTGGCACGGACTAGGGAATCAACTGACACAAAACCAACCGATTGAAGTCTGGGCACAGCAGGCAGGTATGGATTGGCGGATTGAATCTTCTAATGTCAGTTATATGGCGCAGAATGACCGTGGGCAAAGCATCATCATGCCTTATGAAGAACAACGAGTTTTATATCGCTCTGATACCCATGCTCCACTGTCAGTCGTCAGTCAACGCTTTCAGGAAGTGCAACCGAGAGAGATTTTAGAATTCTATCGTGACCTCACCGAGCAATCAGGTTTTGAACTTGAAACCGCAGGTGTACTCAAAGGTGGCAAGAAATTCTGGGCACTAGCACGTACAGGGCAAACATCCATGTTGAAGGGCAAAGATGTCAGTAATGGCTATATGCTCTTGGCAACAGCATGTGACGGAACCCTTGCCACCACCGCACAATTTACCTCGATCCGAGTAGTGTGCAACAATACTTTAGCGATTGCCTTAAAAGGACAGAACAGCAGTGCAGGTGTGGTCAAAGTTCCACACAGTACTAAATTTGATGCTGATAAGGTCAAACAGCAACTCGGTATTTCAGTACGTGCATGGGATGAACACATGTATGAAATGAAGCAACTGACACAACGTAAAGTGAGTCAGATGGAAGCATCCGCTTACTTTGATGCCGTGTTCAATAACAGCACAATGAACAACGTGGTGGATCAGGAGGACAACATCATCCAGTTCTACCGTGATGTAGCCTTACAAGCCCAAGCCAATGGCAAGGACAAAGCTGAACCAAATGCCAAATCGATGAGTCGAGCTATGGAAATGTTTAATGGTCAAGGACGAGGTGCGGAGCTAAGTTCAGCCAAAGGAACAGCCTATGGATTACTGTGTTCAATCACAGAATTTATAGACCACGAACGTCGTGCCATGAGTACCGATCACCGGCTTGATTCAGCTTGGTTTGGTGCTGGCGCATCGATCAAACAACGAGGATTGGAACAGGCACTTAACATGCTTGCATAGTGCGGAATATACATTTTTCAATCATGGAAAGTTAGACCTAACTAAGCATTTTTAAATGGAATTTCGAATTTTAAAAATTATTAAAACCATAGCTTCGGCTGTGGTTTTTTTATGCCCATTTTTTGTGATCCCCATCATTTTACATAGCAAAATAATCAGGACTTCAATATGAATACCGCAATTTTAAATCCATCTATGCAACAGGCAAGTACCCCATTTATTGCCCCAAAATTATTCACAGCCAAACGCTTGGTCAATACAAAGAATATGACTCAAGCAGAATGGCTTGAAGTCAGACGCCAAGGTATTGGCAGTAGTGACTGTGCCGCAGCCTGTGGACTTAATCCCTATATGTCGATGCTAGAACTGTGGATGATCAAGACAGGTCGAGTTAAACAATCCATTGAAGATGAAAGCACAGGTCATGCCCCTTTATATTGGGGTAAACAACTTGAACCTTTGGTCGCTGAATACTACAGCATGCATACCAACAACAAAGTTCGTCGTATCAATGCCGTACTACAACATCCTGATGAGGATAAGCATTTTATGCTGGCTAACTTAGATTACTCGGTGGTAGGTAGTGAGGAAGTACAGATTTTAGAATGCAAAACCGCAGGGGAATATGGAGCAAAGTTATGGCGAGATGGTGTGCCTTTATACGTATTGTGTCAGGTGCAACATCAACTCGCTGTAACAGGCAAAAAGGCAGCGCATATTTGTGTGCTGATCTGTGGTCATGAAACTCGTATCTATAAAGTGGCACGCAGTGAATCAGTCATTCAACATATTGTGAATGCAGAGCGATACTTTTGGGAGTGTGTGGAAAATGACACGCCACCTTCAGTCGATGCCAGTGAATCGGCAGCTAAAGCCATTCAGCAACTCTATCCTCAACATATTCCACTCAGTGTCGAAGATCTCAGTCAAAATGAACAAGCCAATCAGTTGTTTGCTCAACTGATTCAAGAAAAGCATCATATTGAAAAACACCAAAACAGCTTTGATGAAACTAAGCATCAAATTCAGATGTTAATGAAAGATGCTGAACGAGCAACTTTTGCCAATGGTTCAGTGACGTGGAAACGATCTAAAGACTCCATTGCTTTAGATAATAAGGCTGTATTGAAAATGCATCCTGAACTAATCAATGAGTTTCCACAAAACAAGGTGGGGACACGACGTTTTCAAATCTATAGCAATGATGACTGACCCGATCAAAACCATGCATCTATATCGCTAACTATATATGCATGAAATATCCATTCTTCCCAAAAGCGCAAAAAAACCACCCCCGATCTACCGACTCCCGAAGGAGCGGTAGACCAACAATGGCGGTTTTTGCGAAGTCGTAGCTTTTCATATTTCTGTTTACTTACATAGCAAGGGGTAATCAGTAAAATTTTACTTATAGGACAAACAACATGATCAAAGGTTTAGCGATTACACCGCCAATACTCGGCAGAATTAGTATCGGTAAAGTGGTCGAAAAGAATGGTAAACGTCTGCCTGAAAAAGATGATCAATTTACGATTACTAGCCAAATTCAGAATAAGGATGGCTGGGTGAAACACCCACTGGATGAGCAGCTAAGAGCCAAGGCACAAAACCAGAAACTCAGAACCATTCCTGTCCGGATGATTTTTAATGATCCTGAACTCAACTTGCGAGCTGAGTACACTCTATTCGACCGACAAACTGGTCGGCCCATCTGTACTGGTAATGGTGAAACCTGTCAGCGACTTGGACAAAACGGGGTTGAACAGCATCCATGTCCATCACCTGATTTATGCCCCTTGGCCCAAGGTGGACACTGCAAGCCTTATGGGCGGCTTTACGTCAATCTAGATGAGTCGGATGAGTTGGGTACATTCATTTTTAGGACTACAGGTTTCAATAGCATTCGTACCTTAGCTGCACGGCTTCGTTATTACCATGCGGCTTCAGGTGATTTACTTTCATGTTTGCCATTGCAACTGACCTTACGAGGAAAAAGCACAACGCAAAGTTACCGTACCCCAATTTATTACGTGGACTTAACCTTACGTGATGGAATCAATCTACAAGAAGCCATTACTTCAGCCAAACAGATCGATGGACAAAGCAAGACAGCAGGGTTTTATCAGGAGGCTTTAGATCATGTGGCAAGGCTAGGTTATGGTAATGCCAGATTTGAGGTAGGAGGTGAGGAGGGACTGGATATTGTTGAGGAGTTTTATATCAATGAACCAAAACCAGAGCAGGGTCAGCAGCTTAGTGATTTAACTCATGTTCAAGACATTCAGAAAGGGTTGCAGCATTCTGTGCAGGCTCTCAATTGAAATGGACCTAGTTAGAAAAGAGTACTTGTACTCTTTTTTTTGCAGATTTTGGACTGTAGATAAGAAAATACTCACTCCTAGAATTTTTGAGAGATGGATTTACTTTAATAACGCTTTTTAGTATTTTGGTAGCAAATCAGAAGTATGTTCATGACTATGCGTTCAAGTAGGTTTTCTAAGCTTATACTCGCATTTGTCCTGTTTTTGTTTACCATAACAATTACGGGAGTTCATGCGTGGGCGCCTGTTCTACTTGAAAATATTGAACATCAGCATGAGTTGAGTATCATTGTAGAGGATGATGCTTCTAGTCATTGGTCTTTACAGCACTCAGATGATTCTCTAAAAAGTTCTGCTGATCATGATGCAGAAGCACATACGTGGAAGAATTTTGATGAGCCGATCTATCATCATTCAGTAAAGCCAATTTCTTCTGATAGTGATTTCAGCATAGATCCAATCTTTATTCTTAGTTTCGCACTTCCACTAGTTTTATTCTTTTTCCAGCTTTTTGAAAAGCCCGTTTATCGAGTCTTTTTAAAGCGGCGATCCCCTCTAGTATTTAGTAATTCTTATACTTTCTCTAAAGATTTAATCGTCCTACGTAATTGATCTTTCTATACAAAAAATAGTTTTTAATTTTTTTGTATAGGTAAAGTCATGTCTAAAAAATATCAGATATTTCTTACCTGTGGATTTGTAGCAACAGCAGCAAATGTATTCGCAGAAACGAATTATGCAGAACTACAAAAGCAGGTAATCGCAAATGATGCTGTACTCAATAGCTTACAGCAGTCCGAGCAAGCTTATGAAATCAATCAAAAGTTTGCTGGCAGATTAATTAATCCGACTTTCAATATGGAGTTGGATAATCTCGGTAATTCAAAATTGAAAGATTTGGATGGCCCAACAACCTTGCTGGGGCTATCACAAGAGATCCCCCTCAGTAATAAACTTTCCTTGAGAAAACAGATTGCGAGTTTTCAAGGTGATCGTAATCAGTTCGAAATAGCAAAGCGTCAGGCTGAACTCAAAGCAGATTTAAGAATCTGTATGGCGAACTGGTATGTAGCTACTCAGCGTGCTGAAATTTATTCTTCTGAGAGTAAATTGAATGCCAGACAAGCTAACGTTCTTTCCGAACGTCTTAAGTACGGGCGAGTAATTCCTTCCGATGCTCAACTAAGCATAGCACTTTCATCTGAGTCGAAATTGCGCCATCAAAATGAAGTGAAGAAGATTCAGTTCCAGAAAAATCTATGTTCTAAGTTCACTTCCAACCTGCCCAGTAGTGCATTGGAGGTTCCGCTAAGCTTTAATTTCACAGACAAAATAAGTTTGTCTGAGCAAGAAGCAACTTTAAGTTCAAAGCTGAAAAAAGCTCAGTTTGAGTTGGCTCGTAAAGAAGCAATACCAGATATTACTTTGGGAGTAGGGGTTAGAAACTACCAAGAAACCAATGACAAAGTCTTTCAGGTTTCGACATCAATACCCCTCAATATTTTTAGTCGAAATAAAGGCAATATTGCGATCGCTCAAGCAGAGCATACGAAAGCAGAAACACAGTCGGTGCTTGTGAATCGTAATTCTAAAATTGAATTGGAAAACAAGGCTATTGAGGTTTCCAACTTGATTGATGCGATTAAGCAATATGATCAAACGGTTTTGCCCGCAACAAATGAGAGTCTCCGAATTGCTGAAATGGGATACCAAGCAGGGAAAAACTCTTTACTTGAATTCAATAATATTAAGCAAATTTGGTTAGACAAACATCTTGCTCGATTCGATATGTGGTTGGCTTTGCAAACTGAAATTGCAGATGTCGAACGTAACTACATTACTCATTTAGATCAAGAATAAGGGCAAGAATATGAATAAACAAACCAATACATTGATTGCAACTGGTGTCGTTGCCTTACTTATCGTCTTATGTGCAATTGCTTGGTATAAATCGGGCAATAAAACACAAGCGAGCGCACATGGTGAGGTCGCCGAAGAAAAAGTAGCTGTGGCTGGAGATGAGAAAGGGCCTCACGGTGGTCGTTTATATCGAGATGGAGATTTCTCTGCTGAGGTCAAGATATTTGAGGAAGGAGTGGAACCACACCTCCGTGTTTATGGGTATTTGAAAGATAAACTACTTAAACCTGAAGACTTAACAGCAAATATCTACATCAAACGTTTGGATGCCGAGCAAAATATTCAATTTCAACCTGAGAGTGATTACTTAATTGGGAATGAAATTGTTTACGAGCCACATTCCTTTTTAATGATGATAAACGTTGATTATCAAGGGAAAAAGCATACTTGGAAATGGGATACGAAGGAAGGCCGTGTCACCATGTTGGACAGTAGTATTAAGAGCAGTGGATTAGAGCTTTTAAAAGTTGAATCAAAGATGTTTGAAAATGCTTTGGAGTTAAAAGGCGAACTGAAGTTTCCTGATAATTTTGAAAGCTTTATTACGCCTAAAGCCAGTGGGACATTGATCAAAACTTACCGTAATCTAGGTGATAAGGTGAGTCAGGGAGACTTACTTGCTGTAGTTCAAAGCCAAGATGTAATTCGTTTGAATGCCGATCGTAAAGTTGCTTTGGACAGCCTACAGTTTGCTCGTCAAAAAATGGAACAGGAACGAGCGCTATGGCAAAAGCGTGTATCACCTGAAATTGATTATATTTCAGCAAAACGAGACTTTGACGCAGCACAAACTCGTGCAAATGAGTTGAATAACTTAATCAACTCTTATGGTGGTTCTAGTAATGGTACTGTTGAAGTTCGTGCTGCAATGTCTGGAACAATATTAGAAGTCCTTGGTGCTGTTGGATCAAATGTAAGTTCTTCAACACCTATTTTTAAAATCGCAAATACTTCTCAACTTTTAGCAGTTGTTAATGTTCCCGCTGACAGGCTAAATGCTATAAATCCTAACAATAAGGTTAAAGTTAAACCTCAAAGCCCTGTGGATACAGAAGAAGCTTTAGGACGAATTAAATATATCAGTGATGTCATTGATCCAAAGACACGTACAGCACAGGTCTTTATTGAAGTACCAAACCAGTTTAAGTGGCGCTCAGGACAGTTAATCACGGCCCAAATTTTTGAAAATCAAAGTTTGAAGCCGATGGTTGTGCGTGAAGATGCTCTACAGAGCTTCCGTGATTGGGATGTTGTATTCATTCGTGTTGGCAATGATTTTGAAGCTAGGCCTCTGGAGCTTGGTGAAAAGTACAATGGGTATGTGGAAGTTAAATCTGGATTACGCGTAGGACAGGTTTATGCCGCTGGAAATTCATATCTTTTAAAAGCAGAGCTAGGGAAATCTGGCGCTACTCATGACCACTAAGGGGAGTAGCGACTATGTTTGACCAGATTGTTAAGCTCTCGATTAAGAATCGTTGGCTTGTACTTATCGTATTTTTATTTGTTGGTGCATTAGGGGTTTATAACTATTTCAAGTTACCGATTGATGCAGTCCCTGATATTACGAATGTACAAGTCCAGATTAATAGTGAAGCTCAAGGACTCTCTCCAATGGAGATGGAGTCTCAAGTGACCTATCCCATTGAAACTGCTTTGGCAGGTATTCCAAATTTAGACTATACACGCTCCGTATCTCGATATGGTCTATCTCAAGTAACGGCAATTTTCAAAGAAGGGACGGATATTTATTTTGCCCGACAATTAGTCAATGAGAAGCTACAAGGAGTGACACCAAATCTTCCCGTTGGAATTGCAACTTCTATGGGGCCTGTTTCTACAGGACTTGGCGAAATCTTCATGTATACCGTTGAAAATGCCAAGAACAATCCTAATCCACTTTCACCAACGGAATTACGCACCTTACAAGACTGGGTGATTAAACCTCAGCTTCGAAATGTAGAGGGTGTTAATGAAATCAATACCATTGGTGGTTATCTCAAACAATTTGTAGTTCAACCTGATTATGCTTATTTACGTAGCATAGGGCTGGATCAGAAGACAATTTTAGAGGCTATCTCTAAGAACAGCATGAATAAAGGCTCGGGGTATATTGAGAAAAATGGTGAACAGTATTTAATTCGTTCTGATTCTCAAATTAACTCGATTGAGCAAGTCCAGAATATCCCGATTACGACGAGCAATGGTTATATCCTCAGATTGAAAGATGTTGCCAAAATATCTATTGGTCACGAATTACGTACAGGTGCTGCAACTAAAGATGGGCAAGAAATTGTACTGGGTACAGCATTCATGCTTATTGGTGAGAACTCACGAAATGTTGCTCACGCTGTTGATCAAAAGCTACAACAGGTTCAAAAATCATTACCAGAAGGTGTGGAAGCAAAAGCTGTCTATAACCGTACAACTTTGGTTGATGCAACGATACAGACGGTGAAAAAGAATCTTTTAGAAGGTGCGATTCTGGTAATCGTTGTTCTGTTTGTATTTCTTGGTCACTTCCGTGCTGCGCTGATTACCGCTTTGGTCATTCCTTTATCCATGCTGATGACAATCACAGGTATGGTGAACCAGAAAATTAGTGCAAACCTTATGAGTCTTGGGGCACTAGATTTCGGGATTATTGTAGATGGTGCTGTTGTAATTGTTGAGGCCTCCTTAGCAAAGTTGGCAATTAAACAAAAAGAGCTTGGGCGAGTTTTAACAAGGCAAGAACGCTTTACGACTGTGTTTGAGGCGACTAAAGAATCCCGCAAAGCGATTCTCTATGGTCAATTGATCATTATCTTGGTGTATCTACCTGTAATGACTCTGACTGGTGTTGAAGGAAAGATGTTTACACCAATGGCTGCAACAGTGGTTATGGCTTTAGTGGCAGCAATGATTCTTTCAATTACGTTTGTCCCTGCAATGGTGGCATTGGTCACTACTGGTGAAATTAAAGAAGAAGAGTCAAAAATCGTCCATGGCATCAAAAGATTTTATAACCCAATTCTAGATTGGTCTTTAAATCACAGATATTTGCTAATCGCTTTTGTCTCTATTTTCTTTGTTTTTAGTGCAAGTCTTTCGACTCGTTTAGGCTCAGAGTTTATACCTTCCTTGGATGAGGGAGATGTAGCACTACATGCCTTGCGTATCCCTGGTACGTCGTTGACTCAAGCAATTGAAATGCAATACACGTTAGAAAAAGAGATTAAGAAAATTCCAGAAGTTCAGACTATTTTTGCCAAAGTGGGGACTGCTGAAATTGCGACTGATCCTGTTCCACCTAACGTAGCAGATAACTTTGTCATGCTGAAACCTCGTAGTCAGTGGCCTAATCCTGATAAGGAAAAGTCTGCGGTTGTTGCTGAAATTGAACGCGTATCTAAAGGCGTATATGGAAACAATTATGAGTTTACACAGCCGATTCAAATGCGTTTTAACGAACTTATTTCAGGTGTCCGAACAGATGTTGCCGTAAAAATTTATGGTGATGATTTAGAGCAGTTGCTTGAATCAGCAAACGCTGCCGCTAAGATTTTAGAGGGAGTCAAAGGTACTGCTGATCTTAAAGTCGAACAGATGTCTGGTTTACCCATGGTTTCTGTTGAGCTGAAAAAAGACATGATTGCCAACTATGGGCTTGATGCAGAGGATGTACAAAAACAGGTTTCTAGCCTAATCACAGGTGAGACAGTAGGTAAGGTGTTTGAAGGAGATCGAAAGTTCGACATTGTGGTACGTATGGATCAAAACTCGGTAACAGATCTAGAAAAGCTGTATCAGATTCCTGTGAGCTTAGCTGATGGTTCGAGTGTTCTTTTATCAGAATTGATCGAGTTAAAAAACGTTCAAGGACCAAACCAGATTTCTCGCGAAAATGGTAAACGGCGTATCGTCATTACAGCAAATGTTCGTGGAACTGATATTGGTAGTTACATTTCAGAAGCACAATCTAAGCTGAATGCTGATTTTAAATTACCAGATGGTTATTGGCTGACTTGGGGCGGTACGTTTGAGCAAATGGAATCTGCTTCAAATCGTCTTATGGTTGTAGTACCGATTGCTTTAATTCTGATCTTTGCCATGATCTATATGGCTTTAGGTAATGTTAGAAACAGTATCTTGGTATTCACAGGTGTGCCATTTGCACTAACAGGTGGTGTGATTGCTTTAGCACTACGTGATATTCCATTCTCAATTTCTGCGGCTGTGGGTTTCATTGCCTTATCGGGTGTTGCTGTGCTGAATGGTTTGGTTCTTGTTTCAGCCATTCAGCGACTTAGAGTTCAAGGTGAAAGTGTCATTGATGCAGTGAAACATGGTGCAATGGAAAGACTCCGTCCCGTGTTGATTACAGCTTTAGTCGCTTCATTAGGTTTTATTCCGATGGCCTTAAACGTAGGCATTGGCTCTGAAGTTCAGCGCCCAATTGCAACTGTTGTTATTGGTGGGATTATTTCATCAACCTTACTGACTTTGATTATTTTGCCAACCTTATATGTGTGGTTTAACCAAGGTAGGTCAAGAAAATCAAACGAAGCTGCTAAACAGGTTGTTTAGGGGCATCTTTAATGACAAATATATTGCGAGATAAACAAAACAAATTTGTGATGATGTTGCTAGTCTGCATGATCAGTCTCGCTTTATGTTTGCACTTTAAAGAGCATGTAACTGAAAATGAATTTCAGAGACACGTTTCAATTGATGCAATTAACTCTCACCATCATGAGATAAGCCAACAACATTCACATAGTCACCAAGATAATTACTATGAACATTTTGTTGGCTATGACGTACTTAAATCGGCCGCTTTAGCTCATCTCTTAAAAGGGATTTCGATTTTAGATTGGTCAAAAGAATATGTTTATCTGATGGTGAGTCGTATTTTTAAACCGCCCAAAAAGTTAATGGATTTTCAATTCATTTTAAATTTTGGAGTTTGATATACATGCAAATTATTGCTTCACACATTGTGAAATTAAGTGCTTACATAAAGCTATTACTTGCTTTATTCATTACATTGGTAAGCCCTACACTTTTTGCTCATGGAGTAGCGGAAGGTGATAAGGGCTATATTCAAGAAATTTATGGCATTCATGTGATTCCATTCATCTATTTGGGTGCGAAGCATATGGTCACTGGATATGACCATTTACTATTTCTTGTTGGCATTATCTTCTTCTTATACCGAATGAAAGATATCGGCTTGTACGTCAGCCTATTTGCACTTGGGCATTCGATTACGATGCTGGTGGGTGTTTATTACAATATCTCGATAAACGCCTACATCATTGATGCAATCATTGGTTTTTCGATTGTTTATAAGGCTCTAGATAACTTGGGGGCTTATCAGCGTTGGTTTGGTTTTCAACCAAACACGAAAATCGCGACTTTAATTTTTGGTCTGATTCATGGTTTTGGACTCGCAGTAAAAATTCAGGAATATGAAGTTCCGAGTGATGGACTGTTGGCAAATTTAATCTCATTCAATATTGGGGTTGAATTAGGCCAGTTTATGGCTCTGTGCATCATCTTGTTATTAATGACGTTTTGGAGAAAGACACCTTATTTCTTTAAAACAGCTTATCAAAGCAATGTCTTCCTCATGTTCCTCGGTTTTTTACTTGTTGGCTATCAACTTACTGGCTTCATTACTCAATAAGGATCTAAATTATGTATAACGCTGAAATTCCAAAAGATATCGAATTACCTTCATCAAAAAAGTTAATTAAATCAACAGCAATTGCTGCCGTAAGTGCCGTTATTGTGCTAGTTACCTGTGTCATGCCTGCGGAGTATGCAATTGATCCGACAGGTATGGGTAAAGTGCTTGGTTTAACGAAAATGGGAGAAATCAAACAATCACTAACTGAAGAGTCAGAAAATGGTATCAATGCTGCACAGGCAGTGAATAGTGTTGAACAAATATCAGTAGAAACTTCGACTCAAACGGCAACTGATAATGCTCAAATGATTATGCCTGCTATTAATAAAGAGAGCATTAGTATTGAGCTTAAACCGGGCCAAGCAACCGAAGTGAAACTGACGATGCCACAAAGTGCAAGTGTCAACTTTGACTGGAAAGCTGTTGGAGGTGGTCTTAATTATGATACCCATGGTGATCCAGTGAACGCTCCTAAAGGGTTCTATCATGGCTATGGAAAAGGAAAGAATGAAACAACTCAGCAGGGTGTCTTAAAGGCAGCTTTTGATGGCAAGCATGGTTGGTTCTGGCGTAACCGTACGGAAAATCCAGTGACTGTAACTCTACTTGTAGAAGGGCAGTTTAGTGAAATGAAGAAAGTCTTTTAAGTTTTGATCAATCTCCTTGGAATAATATTCCAAGGAGATTCAATTGCTAAAGAAGTCAGGTTCTAAAAGGAATCCATAAGATGCTAGAAGTACTAAAAAACACAACATATCGGCATTTGTTTTTGGCCCAAGTAATAGCGCTAATCGGAACGGGGTTAATCACAATCGCCCTAGCTTTACAGGCGTACGATATTGCAAAGGGGGAAGCAGCCCAAGTTCTTGGTATTGCATTGGCAATTAAGATGATTGCTTATATCGGTGTAGCGCCTATAGCATCTGCATTTGCTGAGCGATTACCAAGAAAAAAAGTATTGGTTGGGCTAGATGTTATTCGAGCATTAACAGCATTGTGTCTACCGTTTGTGACACAAATTTGGCAAATTTATATTCTCATTTTTATTTTGCAATCTGCTTCTGCTGCATTTACACCAACATTTCAGGCAATGATTCCAGATGTTTTACCTGAAGAAAAAGACTATACCAATGCGCTATCATTATCACGATTGGCCTATGATTTAGAAAATATTATTAGTCCGATGCTCGCGGCATTTTTATTAACTTTGATGAGTTATCACAACTTATTTTTGGGAACGGTATTAGGTTTTATCGGTTCTGCTTTGTTTGTGGTAAGTGCGAAATTACCAGTTGCCAAAGTACCTGCGTTTAGAGGTGTTTATAGCCGTATTAAGCAGGGAGCTAAAATTTATTTTAATACGCCTAGACTTAAAGCATTGCTTGCTCTCAATTTAGCAATTGCGTCAGCAAGCGCTGTAGTGATTGTAAATACCGTGGTATTGGTTCAATCGACATTTAAGCTAACTGAAAATGCGACTACTTGGGCTTTTGGTTTATTTGGATTTGGTTCAATGCTTTCGGCTTTCATTTTGCCTAAGATATTGGATAAGTTCCCAGATCGATCAGTGATGTTGACGGGAACAACAATTCTTGTAATTGGGCTGTTAAGTGGTTATTTCATTACATCTTATAATGGTTTGCTTGTACTTTGGTTTGTGCTTGGTATTGGATATTCTGTTTCACAAACACCTACAGGCCGTTTGATTCGAAAATCTGCATCGAGTGAGAGTAGGACCTCTCTATTCGCAGCGCAATTTGCGTTTTCACATGCTTGCTGGTTAGTGACTTATCCCTTGGTTGGATGGCTCACTACTAACATAGGAACATTACAAACTTTTATACCGATGGCAGTGATTGCAACGATTTCTTTATTACTTGCAATGCGTTTGTGGCCATCACAGGATGAGGCTCTTTTACCCCACAGTCATGATGATTTACCTCCAGATCATGAGCATTTGCAGCAGCATCGAATCAATGGAGTACACGTCCATGAATATATTATTGATGACTATCATGAAAAGTGGCCTAAATAACTCTTTTTCGACTAATGACTTAGAAAGATTCCGTTTGTTTGTTGTACAATTATAAGCTTATTTTATTGTTCAATAAAAAAAGGGGAACAACATGAAAAAACTAATCTTGGTATGTTTAATGGGGCTTGCGGTAACAAATGCTTTTGCTCATTCAGGTGGTACTGATTCTTCAGGCTGCCACACGAATAGCAAGACAGGGGATCGTCACTGCCATTAATAATAAAAATGAGTAGAACATTTTGTTCTACTCATTTTGAATAACGATCTAATAATAATAAGTACTGTTTCATTTCTTCTTCATCAAAATTTTGATCCCCTTTCAATACATGTTCTCTTAAATGTTGTTCAAGAAGTTGCTGCATTAACCCATTAACAGCACCTTTAATTGCTGCAACTTGTTGTAATACTTCAAGACAAGAGCTTTCAGGTGTTAATAATGACTTTTCAACAGAAGTAACCTGTCCTTGAATCCGCTTGATGCGATTAAGTATTTTTTTATCTTGATGCAAATGAGACATGATTTTTCCTAAAAAAAATATATACTGGGGGGAGTATCTTGGAAAGATAAAATTTATGCAACTTCATAGTAACTTAGATCGTCGTCATTCTCATCAATTCGATGAAGGAAATCCTTTAGCACAAAAGAAAATACTGATTGCGACAATTCTTACAGCAATCATGATGGTACTAGAGATATTGGGGGGATGGATTTTTAATTCGATGGCCTTACTCGCAGATGGCTGGCATATGAGTTCACATATGGTTGCTCTCGGCTTAGCTTATTTCGCATATCGAATGGCCCGACATTATGCTCATGATCAGCGATTTAGTTTTGGTACTTGGAAAATTGAGATTCTAGCAGGGTACAGTAGTGCTATTTTACTTATGGTTGTAGCACTTTTAATGGGTATTCAATCTATCGATCGATTAATGAATCCCGTGAATATTCATTACAATGAGGCAATACCAATTGCAATTGTTGGTTTATTGGTAAACTTGGTTTGTGCATGGTTATTACATGACGGAGGCCACCACCATCACCACGAGCATGATCATCACCATGAACACGACCACCACCACGATCATCATGACTTAAATCAAAAGGCGGCGTTTCTGCATGTAGTAGCTGATGCGGTTACTTCTGTATTGGCAATTGTTGCATTGTTTGCGGGGAAATATTTTGGTTGGAGTTTCTTAGATGCACTATTAGGTGTAGTTGGAGCTATTCTTGTCGCTAAATGGTCATGGGGATTATTAAATGAGACAGGAAAGACACTACTCGATGCAGAAATGTCTCACCCTGTGGTTGATGAAATCAAAGAGGTTATAGAGGAATTTCCTCAAGTTAATATTACTGATTTACATGTTTGGAAAGTTGGTAGAGGCAAGTTTTCTTGCATCTTGGCTTTAGAGAGTACAGGTGTAGATTTAACACCAGATGTAGTGAAACAGGCACTCTCTATCCATGAAGAAATTGTGCATGCAAGTGTTGAAATACATTTTATTTGAATTATTGAATGGTTAGAGGTGGATCAGGAAATTTGAACAACACTTATAAGTGATATTTTGCTCCCCAAATGATGTTATAAACATCAATATATGGAGTATTTTATGGCACGTAGACCAAGAAGAAATCATTCAAATGATTTTAAAGCTAAGGTAGCACTTGCTGCGATTAAAGCAGAAAAAACACTTGCTGAATTGAGTGCTGAATTTGATGTTCATCAAAACCAAATTATCGACTGGAAAAATCAACTGATTTCAGCTTCCTCGCAAGCTTTCGATCAATCAAAAGCTCCAACAGAACCACCCATCGATCTAAAAAAACTACATGCAAAAATCGGTGAGCAGGCATTAGAAATTGATTTTTTAGAAGGTGTGTTGAAGAAACTGGGCCGCTTCAACCACAAAAGTTAATCGATGACTCACTTCAGATTTCAGTATCTAAGCAAGCTCAGCTGCTGAAAGTCTCCCGTGGTTGTTATTACTATCGCCCAAAACCTGTGAGTGCATCAGATCTGAAGCTGATGCGGTGTATGGATGAGTTACATATGCAATACCCTTTTGCAGGTAGCCGTATGATGCGTGATTTGTTGAATCGTCAAGGACATCATATAGGACGACGTCATACACGTACTTTAATGAAGAAAATGGGCATTAATGCGTTATATTGCAAACCAAATTTAAGCCAGGCTAATCAAGCTCACCGCAAATATCCATATCTGCTCAAAGGATTGGCTATTCAGCGCAGTAATCAAGTGTGGTCTACGGATATAACGTAT
Organism: Acinetobacter sp. BEC1-S18-ESBL-01; assembly: GCF_014169935.1. Taxonomy (NCBI): domain Bacteria; kingdom Pseudomonadati; phylum Pseudomonadota; class Gammaproteobacteria; order Moraxellales; family Moraxellaceae; genus Acinetobacter; species Acinetobacter sp. BEC1-S18-ESBL-01. The sequence continues at coordinate 2,681,033 of NZ_AP022302.1, read as the reverse complement.
ATCCCTATGGCAAAAGGCTTTGTTTATTTATGTGCTGTGATTGATTGGCATAGCCGCAAGGTACTTGCGCATAGAGTATCGATTAGTATGGAGGTTACATTTTGCATAGAAACATTAAATGAAGCTATTGAAAAATATGGTCGACCTGAAATATTTAATACAGACCAAGGCAGTCAGTTTACCAGTGATGCATTTATTGATGTATTGAAATCAAATGACATCCAAATCAGCATGGATGGTAAAGGTCGATGGGTTGATAATGTGATGGTTGAACGATTATGGCGGAGCGTTAAATATGAAGAGGTGTATCTCAAAGCCTACAGCAATGTTTTGGATGCGAAGAAGCAATTAAACGCATATTTTGAATTTTATAATTTGAAACGACCTCATTCGAGTCTGGACAAAATGACTCCAGATGAGTTTTACTATGACCAGCTACCACAACAAAATAAGGTAGCTTAACTAGAGCAGAGTATCACTTATAAATAAGCTTTTAGTTGTTCAAACATGTGGGACCACCTCTTATTTAAAAAAAGGAAAGAAGATGAAAATTAAGTTTTTAACAGTTTCATTGATGCTTATTCTGCCATTTTCTGTTTTTGCAGCAAATACTGTAGTAGAAAAAGCGGTCATTGAATCAAATAATACATATAAGGCGAAGTATAACTTAGAGGATATGACTGAGTTTAATCAGGCTCAAAAGGGCTTTATTGCCAAGCCAACAGGTCAAATTAAAAGTGAGAAAGGCAATGTTATCTGGGATTTTGATGCATTTAGTTTTTTACAAGATCAAGCACCAAATACCGTTAATCCCACTCTATGGCGACAAGCAAAATTAAACAACAATGTTGGGCTATTTAAAGTAACAGATCGAGTTTGGCAAATTCGTGGTTTTGATTTGGCAAATATGACCATCATTCAGGGTGATACTGGCTGGATTATTGTGGATACATTAACCTCTAAAGAAACGGCTGAAGCAGCACTTAAATTTGCTAGACAGCATTTAGGTGAGCAAAAAATTTCAGCCATTATCTTTACCCATAGCCATATCGATCATTTTGGTGGTGCATTAGGCGTTCTTTCTAGCGAAGAAATTAACGCTAGAAAAACTCCAATTATTGCGCCAAAAGGCTTTATGGAAGAAGCGACCAGTGAAAATGTGATGGCAGGTTCAGCCATGATACGTCGTGCGACTTATATGTATGGAACTTTTCTACCTAAAAATGCGGAAGGATTGGTGGATACAGGTTTAGGTAAGGCTGTTGCTGTGGGAAAAATGGGCATCCTTGAGCCTACACAACTGATCACTCAACCAGAACAGAAAATGACGGTTGATGGCTTGGATTTTGTGTTTTATAACGTGCCGGGTTCAGAAGCACCAGCAGAATTAACGTTCTCTATCCCATCATTGAAACTTTATAACGGCGCAGAAATTCTATCTCATACCATGCATAATCTTTATACCCTTCGGGGTGCTAAAGTCCGTGATGCCTTAAAATGGGTGGGCTATCTAGACCAAGCAATGCAGCATGCCAAAGCATCCGATGTATTGATTGCACAGCATCATTGGCCTGTCTGGGGCAATGACAATATTCAAGATTTTATTAAAACCCAGCGAGATGTTTATAAGTTCACGCATGATCAGACGGTGAGATATATGAACTCTGGTTTTAATGGCGCTGAAATTGCCGAAAAAATTAAGCTTCCAGCGGCACTTGATCAAAAACTATATGCTCATGGCTATTATGGAACCCTAAAACATAATGTAAAAGCAGTATACCAATATTATATGGGATGGTTCGATGCCCATCCTTCCAATTTAGATCCATTACCCCCTAAAGCTGTTGCAAAAAAATATATTGAGTTAGCAGGTGGGGAGAACAATGCATTGAAAAATGCGCGGGATGCCTACGCTCAAGCTGACTATAGATGGGCTGCCGAGATTTTAAAACATATTGTGTTGAATAACCCTCAAAACCAACAAGCAAAAGACTTATTGGCGAATACTTATCGTCAATTGGGCTATGCTGCTGAGGCTTCAACTTGGCGTAATTTCTTTTTGGTGGGCGCTCAAGAGCTACAAAATAATGTACCCCTACAAAATACTTCTGATCCGAGTGATTTATTGATTCATACACCAACTGAAAGATTTCTTGAAGCTATGGCGACAAATTTAGATGTGGAAAATTTAAAAAATGAAAACCAGTGTATCAATCTGGTTTTGTCGGATACCAAAGAGCATTTTTCATTATGGGTTGAAAACTCAGTCATGCAGTTTAAGCGTTATGATGAAAGTAAAGATTTGGCATTGGATTGCCCTACATTAACCTTAACCAAGCCCTTATATCTAAAAATGATTACAGGTCAAATAGAAGGGGTAAAAGTCCTGCTTTCTAAAGACAGTAAAGTCAAAGGTAATCCACTGAAAATTGGAAAATTCTTTGCAATGTTTAAACGTCCAGATTCAATTTTCCCGATTGTGACTCGACCAAATGGCTAAGCTCAAATAAGTAAAGTCGAAACTTAAATTAATAGATCCAAAGAAATGGGTGAAATTATCAACTTGGTTCTCCCAATCTTATAACAGGAATACAAGAAATTATTTCTTGTATTCCTCTTTAAAATTAAAAGTAAGCTATATGTATTTTAACTCTATTGATACTTTATTAAATGGTTTTTGAATTTTTATACTTTATTTTCGATGGAGATATTTTTATTAGTAGCTTGTTTAAAAAAGATTTGTTTATTTTTCTATTAATTGCTTCTAAATAATAACTTCAATATTTTTGTGGTTAAAAGGCAAGGGGGTATTATGATGTGTTTTTTATTGAAAATAAGCTTTTATATTAGGTTAACTTGATTGCACTATTTGATGATTATATTGAGTAAATATATAGGTCATGATGATCATATCAATATCCGATAGTTTAAGAGCTCAATATTTGTTTTGCCAAGCTTATATTTTAGAGGTGGATCAGGAAATTTGAACAACACTTATAAGTGATATTTTGCTCCCCAAATGATGTTATAAACATCAATATATGGAGTATTTTATGGCACGTAGACCAAGAAGAAATCATTCAAATGATTTTAAAGCTAAGGTAGCACTTGCTGCGATTAAAGCAGAAAAAACACTTGCTGAATTGAGTGCTGAATTTGATGTTCATCAAAACCAAATTATCGACTGGAAAAATCAACTGATTTCAGCTTCCTCGCAAGCTTTCGATCAATCAAAAGCTCCAACAGAACCACCCATCGATCTAAAAAAACTACATGCAAAAATCGGTGAGCAGGCATTAGAAATTGATTTTTTAGAAGGTGTGTTGAAGAAACTGGGCCGCTTCAACCACAAAAGTTAATCGATGACTCACTTCAGATTTCAGTATCTAAGCAAGCTCAGCTGCTGAAAGTCTCCCGTGGTTGTTATTACTATCGCCCAAAACCTGTGAGTGCATCAGATCTGAAGCTGATGCGGTGTATGGATGAGTTACATATGCAATACCCTTTTGCAGGTAGCCGTATGATGCGTGATTTGTTGAATCGTCAAGGACATCATATAGGACGACGTCATACACGTACTTTAATGAAGAAAATGGGCATTAATGCGTTATATTGCAAACCAAATTTAAGCCAGGCTAATCAAGCTCACCGCAAATATCCATATCTGCTCAAAGGATTGGCTATTCAGCGCAGTAATCAAGTGTGGTCTACGGATATAACGTATATCCCTATGGCAAAAGGCTTTGTTTATTTATGTGCTGTGATTGATTGGCATAGCCGCAAGGTACTTGCGCATAGAGTATCGATTAGTATGGAGGTTACATTTTGCATAGAAACATTAAATGAAGCTATTGAAAAATATGGTCGACCTGAAATATTTAATACAGACCAAGGCAGTCAGTTTACCAGTGATGCATTTATTGATGTATTGAAATCAAATGGCATTCAAATCAGTATGGATGGTAAAGGTCGATGGGTTGATAATGTGATGGTTGAACGATTATGGCGGAGCGTTAAATATGAAGAGGTGTATCTCAAAGCCTACAGCAATGTTTTGGATGCGAAGAAGCAATTAAACGCATATTTTGAATTTTATAATTTGAAACGACCTCATTCGAGTCTGGACAAAATGACTCCAGATGAGTTTTACTATGACCAGCTACCACAACAAAATAAGGTAGCTTAACTAGAGCAGAGTATCACTTATAAATAAGCTTTTAGTTGTTCAAACATGTGGGACCACCTCTGTTTTAGTTGGACAAATAAGTCCAACTAAAACATTTTTATATAGTTATAAGTGATTAGCCGCTTATCCCGAAAAAGTGAAGAATAATTCCTATAGCGCAGCAACCAGCTAAAGTAGTCATCATTCCAAGTTTGAAACGGAATAAAGCAAGCATAGCTATGATTGATAACATTAGTGACCATGGGTTAATGCTGGATAAAACTGGAACTTGTAAAACCATTCCATATTTATGAATTACATTAACTTCAGCAAATAATGTATGTAATGCAAACCACACTGATAGATTAAGGATCACTCCAACAACAGCTGCTGTAATTGTCGAAAGTATGGCATTTAAAGCCTTATTATTTCTTAATGCTTCAATATATGGAGCACCAATAAAAATGAATAGAAAAGAGGGTACAAATGTTACCCATTTCGCTAATATACCTCCAAGAGTACCAGCCAAGGCAGGATTCAATGATCCTGGGTCTCGATACGCTGCCATAAAGCCTACAAACTGAACTACACTAATCAGGGGGCCAGGGGTGGTTTCAGCCATACCAAGTCCGATCAGCATTTCACTAGGTTTAAGCCAATGGAAGTTTTCGACGGCTTGCTGTGCAACATAAGATAAAATTGCATAAGCACCACCAAACGTAAGTACGGACATTTTGCTGAAGAATAGAGCGATATGCGTATAAACATTATCTTTGCCCATTAAAGTAATAAAAGCTATAAGTGGGCCGAGCCATAAGACCAAACCAATGAGAGTAATTTTTAGAGCTCTTGTATGGGAAGGTTGTACATGCTCTGGGATCTGCTTAGCAAAAGCAGCATCAATAGCTGCTAATGAAGCATTAGAGCTATTAGCGTCAGAATGAGATGAGGAGGCGTTAAATGCTTTACTTCCACTTTTATTTCCGATGTAACCGATAAGCGCAGCAACTAAAATAATAAATGGAAAAGGCAAAGCAAAGATAAAGATGCCGATAAATGACAAGATAGCGACAATGACCATCACCTTGTTTTTTAAGGCTCGACGACCTACACGCATGACAGCTTCAAGAACTACTGCAAGTACGGCTGCTTTTAATCCAAAGAATAATGCTTGAACAATACTAATCTGACCATAACTTGCATAAATCCAGCTTAGTATTCCTAATGCAAGTAGACCCGGTAAAATAAAGAGAGTACCCGCAACGAGTCCGCCACGTGTTCGGTGTAATAACCAACCTATGTATACAGCCAACTTATGTGCTTCAGGACCAGGAACAAGTGTACAGTAATTTAAGGCATGTAAAAAACGCGTTTCACTAATCCATTGTTTCTCTTCAACTAAAATTTTATGCATTACTGCGATTTGCCCCGCAGGTCCACCAAAGCTAAGCGCAGCTACTTTAAGCCATACCCAAAAAGCTTCACGAAATGAAACACCATGAAGTTCATGTGGGGGAATGCTTTCAGCTAAAGCAGTGGAATCTTCATTTGTATTCATTGCTATTTCACCTAAATTTTTGAAATTTAAAAAGTATTTGATGCGTTTAATCATTCAGTACAGAGCTATTTTTATTAAAGCTAGACAATAGGCCATTAAAGATTGCATTTGATGCGACTAATAATTGGTCATCATCTGTAATGTTTTCATGTATTCCTGCAAAGACGGTTTCTATGCCTGAAGCTTCGGGTGGCTCAATCCCGCCAATATCAAGATAGTGGACAATCTCTGCAATTTTTTTCAAAGCAGGTGTTTCTAAATTAAAACTATGTAAAAGAACTTCGAAGGTAACCCAGTGATTGATATGACTGAAAGCTGCACCATCAAAATCGAATCCTAAAGCTTCTTCTGGACATTCACTTGGTGTTTCTAACCAAATAAATGTAGGAGTTGAATCAATAAAAGTCTTGATTAGCCATGCAGAGGCTAGACGATCAATCCAAGGTCTCTTACGAGTTGCCCATATTTTGTTTTGATAACTATTTTTATCTAGAAGTTGAATATGTGCTTGTATTGCTTGAGGCTCATTCACTTCACCAAGTCGAGCTATTGAAAGCTCTAAAGCAGAAAGTTCATTTAGTACCTGTGCTTGAGTCTCATCGGGGTAATAGTCAATTTCTACGAGTGCATCGATACTTTTTCTTAATTTACGGATTTGCTTGAGCAGCTCTTTCTTTTCATCTTTAGATTGACGATCTCTTAACTCAGAGAGTTGTTTATAGAGGACATCGTATTCTTCTTTTCGACTGAAGAAAGGAGCTAATTCAAGGTTTAAAGGCTGCTCCGCATGGAATACATACGCAGAGCCTTGCTCTGAAATAACGTCACTTGCAATAGGATCAAATTTCTCGCTATGAGAAATGGGAAGTAAATACACACCATCTCTAAGGATTGCGGCTCCACTTGCTTTAAGAGAACGCCATACTCTCATACGTGTAGATGTGTTCTGTGTAGGCAAAGAGGATATGAGTAAAGATATTTTCATGTTGTATACTCAACTTATTTGTTAAATATATAACATTAATTTGGCTTGGATACAAATATGAAGAATCGATTTCTTATATCAAAAGAAATATTAAAGGGCGGAAATGGCTAAAGAAGAATTTTTTAAGTTTTTGATTTTATATAAATTATTTGGTTTTATTGTTTCAATATACATCAATATTTGTGAATTCAGTATTACTCATCACAAAAAAAATTGTTTTAGTTATAATTAAATTATTGATTGTAAAGTGTCTAAATTGTAGGGTGTTCAAAAGTTGACTGAGAATTAGGTTATTTGTAAATCTCAGTCAAAATTTTAATTCTTAGAAGGCGCTTATCGATTTAAGATAACATCAGCTAATTGATGGGCAATTTCCTCAATACTATTTACAGAAGTATTTAAGGCGACTTTATCGGCTAAATTCGGACTATAATCTAAAACGTCATTTTTAGTAATTTTGTGCCAAATCGGTAAAATCATTTTATGGCCATTCATTTCTCGAGCTACTAAGCCATCAAGTTCATAGTTGGTCCAGTCTTTCTTAATAAAGTCAGTTGAAAGAACAACGGTACCGTATTTAGAGTTTCGGAGACCACTATCAATTTTTTGACGTAAACTGTCCCCAACTTTTAACGTGAATTCATCGTACCAAACGTTTACTCCAAGTTGCTGTAATGTCTCTGCAAGCGGTCTGACAAAATCTTCTTTATCTTCTGAAGCGTGTGAAATAAACAAATCATATTCTGGTTCCGTCTCAGGTATTGTATTGTTGTAAGATGATATTGAAACATCAGTAATATATTGGGTAGAAGCTTTAATAGCATCAATTTCACGTTTCAGCTTCTTTTGATGTTCAATTTCGTCTTTCTGCTGTTTTTTAGTCAGGACCTCTAATTTTTTTCTTTCCAGTATTTCTTCTTTTATAAGGTTCTGCTTTTCTTTCAGCAGCTTATTATCAATATCAATCTTTTTCTTTTGTAAGTCTGAAAGTTTTGATTGTATACGAGCGTTTTCTTGTTCTTTCCTACTAATTTCTGATAACTTTGTTTTTAATGTAGAGGGGCTAGTTGTCTTCCCGATAGAATTTTGAATTTGTAAAATTTTAGAAATTATATCAGCTCCCTTTTTCTGCTCTAAGCTCATTCGATGAGTAATATCTGCTAACTCCTTATTTAACCTTGTTATGGTACTGCTTATAGTTTGTATTGACATGTTGGCTCTATGATAAATATAAAGGGTAAGATTATTATTTGGTTAGGCGAAATACAAGGTTTATGTGTTACATCACTCTGTAAGCGTAGAGCAGTGCTCTGCCCAATCTGCCATTAATTCTTTACGTTTATCTAGTTAATCTCCACGCAAGTAAGAAGCTTCAACTTTATCTGGTAGTTTGTGCGCTAATACATGTTCACAGACTTCACGCGCATAATTAGTTTTTTCCGCAGACCAGTCACGAAAAGTAGACCGAAAGCCATGTGTGGTAATTATACGATTCTGTTTTGGATCAATATAGCCTAAGCCATTTTTTAGTTCTTGTTCATGCATACGCTTGATTAGTGTAGTCAATGGCATGTCGGAAAGCATTTCACCACTACGTGGGGCGGGGAATATAAAATCTTCTAATTGAATATATTCTCGAATGAACTCTTAATTGAGGTAAAATTACATGAACTGTCTTAGAATGGGTAGTTTAAGATGATTTGTAATTTACAATCATTAGCTTACTAAGCAAGAATAGTGTCAGGTGAATGAAATATAAACAAATGATTGGTTGAAATTTTATTGTAGTAAAAATAACAGTAAAAAACTAAAATTAAATTATTTTTTGTATGTTTATCAGTGGTTTGGTTGTTTAATTTGACTAACACCGCTTCCGCCAAATATCTAAATAAGCCCTTGTTTTTACAAGGGCTTATTTTTTGTCTGTGGTTTCACCCCACAACCTACCCCTCATCAAATTTTGGATTGGATTGGTTTCTTTTAGCCGTATTTAGAAGATTAAGGAATGTAGTTTAAAAAACTGTATCTAAATCTAACTATATTCTTATTCAAACATTTCTTAATTATAAATATTTTCACTCCCCATTTATTTAGCTTGCTTGACGCTCTACATTGCGCAGATTATCCCTAGCCTGCTGACCTACATCGTCAGTCGGTTTTGACAGACCGTTATCATCTAGCACATCAAAAAAGTAATTTTTTGGTGGCGAACTCGTTCGTCCCCCTTCGTTGCGGTAGGGCGAGGGAGGGACGCCTTGTACGTGCTGATTCTTGTGTGTCAGTCTGTCAACCCTTTCTCGTTCTGCCACCATCAATTGACAGTGATTCTGGTAGAACTCTTTCACACAAGGAGTACGCCATGCGCTTACATCAAGACCGTCTTTTACATTTCTCTTTTTTCATGTTTGTGCCGTTGGGTGATTAGACCTGATGCCGTGTATTTTGTGCATAGCTGTGTCCATGACTTTCTAAGAATAAAACTTTTTCAAGTACATATTACCGATATGAAGATGAATCTCTCATGCTGTTTTGAGGGGCGTAGATTTGTGTGCTTTATCGTCTATAACACTTCAAAAAACATAGATATTCATTCCAACATTTATGACATGGGGAACACTGTGTCTGATTAAGACCAAGACCAGTGATGCCTATAAAAAGAGAAAATGATGATGTTTAAAACTTTCCTAAAAACGACCCTGATTTCATCACTACTTGCAGGCGCATCATTGGCGCAGGCAGGCTGGTTTGCACAAGCCAGTGAATCCTACCTTGTTCAAGCACGTCATACAGGCGGTGGGGTTTATCAATGTCTTTATAAAACCAATCCTGGCAATCGTGGTTGGCGTAATTTCACGGTGAACTTTCAAGGTGGTTGTCCACGCTTTGTTCACTTTAATGCGCAGAATGGTCAAGTCACTGTGCCCAACTAAATGAGGGGAACATTCAAATGACCCAAAAAACCATATTGGGCTTGGCGGCAATCTTAGCCCTGACCTTGATCAGCATCGCAGGCTTCTACTTCTTTAGCCCTAAATACGCAACTGAAAAAACGGTTCCAGCCAACACTTCTGAGGTCAGCTCTGCACAACTTTTAGAATCCGCCGGTTCAGAAGCAGTATCCACTGAGATTGCAGCAGCAGAAGTGGATGGGATCGATGTCAAAGAATTGACCACGGGAAGAAAAAGTCTAAGTCCATCAGATCATGAACCTGAATTGCTGAGTTTTGAGTTTGATCAAAACCTTAAGGCGGTGGATACCTTACTGTCGATGCTGCCCTATGATCAACTGCCTGAATTTGAGCAGGACAATATAGACAAGTATCAACGCTATATCTTTGCCAAAGCCGCAAAAGATACAGGCAAATCAGTGCAAGACTTTAGCTTGCAAGAACATGGCGCACTGGAGTCGGAGCAAGCGGGTAATCGCTACTACGTTTATAAATTTGATAACGGCACAGACTGTGAAATCCATTTGGCCAGCATTGATTTAAATACAGGCGATTATGGCGTGAGCTATAACTACTGCTAAGGATGAACTAGATGAAGCAACTTTTAAAACCCTTACTCATCGCAGTGACTACAACGACAGGCATCATGTTGAGTGGCTGTAATGCAGGTCTTGATCCAAACACGTTTACGGTCGAACTCGATGTAATTGATACCAGTAACTGGTATGCCCAAAATCAATCCGCTACGGTATTGACCATCCGTTCCAATATTGCAGAGCCTATCGATGTCAGCCATGTTTCTGTCAATCATGGACAATGCCGTTATGAAGGCTATCGTCGATCATTGGAATATCCGCAGCATTTTAAGATGGGGCAACGTTTAAGACTGAAATTAACAGACTGTAGCTACAGTAATGTGGTGCAGGTTGATGTCGAAACAGATAAAGGCACTGCAAGCTATAACTTTCAATAGCGACTCTCCTCGCCAAAGTGAAATTTAAATCAAACCGTGTCCTCAATGGGCACGGTTTTTTTATGCCCTCAATTCAGCTTTTCGTACCCAATTCATTTAACAAGGAATATTCAATGTCCTTAATTCAATGCCCCTATTGTCAATCCACCTATGTCAGACAGACTGATTCAAGTCATGCAAACGCCAACTATTTCGAACAACTGCAACGCTGTATTTCACCGACACAGATGGCGCTGTTCGGCATGCAGCTTGCCAAAAAGGCAGGATTCCCGCCTTTTACAGGCGCAGCCATCGGTGTTGTGGTGGGTGGTGTATTGGTTATTGTCAGTCAGTACTGCTATGAAAAATATTACAGCAATGCCGAGCAGTATCTCTGTTTGGATTGCCAACAAACGTTTGCATGGGTGCCGTAATCGCATCTCTGACTTTACACGGTTACATCTTTGAATAGATGGATTGTTTAAACCCTTACAGCGCATTTCTGCATTTTCACATCTTTCACTTTTATTTAAGGAATAATCAAAATGGCACATCAACTTGAACAAATGGCGTATGTCGGACAAACCCCGTGGCATGGTCTGGGCAATCAACTTAGCCAAAACCAACCGATTGAAGTCTGGGCCAAGCAAGCAGGTATGGATTGGCGCATTGAATCATCCAATGTCAGTTACATGGCTCAAAACTCACGTGGACAAAGCATCATCATGCCGTATGAAGAACAACGGGTACTGTACCGTTCAGATACTCATGCCCCTTTATCGGTGGTGAGTCAGCGTTATCAGGAAGTCCAACCGATGGAAATTCTGGAGTTCTACCGTGATCTAACCGAGCAATCCGGCTTTGAACTGGAAACCGCAGGTGTACTTAAAGGTGGGAAAAAGTTCTGGGCCTTGGCACGCACAGGCCAAACAGCAGAATTGGAAGGTGGGGATGTCAGCAATGGCTATATCCTGCTGGCAACAGCATGTGATGGCACCTTAGCCACAACCGCACAATTCACCAATATCCGTGTGGTGTGCAATAACACCTTAGCGATTGCCTTACGAGGGCAGAGTTCCAATGCAGGCGTGGTCAAAGTACCGCACAGTACTAAGTTTGATGCCGACAAAGTCAAAGATCAACTCGGTATTTCAGTGAAAACATGGTACGACCACATGTATGAAATGAAACAACTTACCCAACGTAAAGTCACCCAGAAGGAAGCAGCAGCTTATTTTGATGCGGTATTTAACAACAATAGCCTAAGTGCGATGGAACAGGAGGATAACATTATTCAGTACTACCGTAATGTCGCGTCTCAAGCCAATCCACAACCCAATAAAACTGAACCGAATGGACGTGCCATGACCAAAGTCATGAATATGTTTAATGGGCAGGGACGTCGGGCAGACTTATCTTCAGCCAAAGACACCGCCTATGGACTGCTTTGTGCAATCACCGAATTTGTAGATCATGAACGTCGCGCGATGAGTACCGATCACCGCCTTGACTCTGCTTGGTTTGGTGCAGGCGCAGCATTGAAACAACGTGGATTGGAACAAGCTTTACACTTAGCTGTTTAAGCTTGATTTAATCTTGAGATTTTATCATCAGGGCATGTGATCAGCACGATCAAGTGTCCTCCTAATCAACGATCCCTCTTTGCCACATCTTCGGATGTGGCTTTTTTTATGCCGTTTTAAAATCAATGATAGAAGGATAAACCCATGAATCAGATTATAAACCCAACAGTAACGTCTCAATCTCAGTATTTACCAACTATAGCCAATGACAAGCCTAAACAAAGTCAATCAGGTTCAAAACGCAGCTTAAATGCCAAACGTCTGATCAACACCAAACAACTGGACTATCAGGCATGGCTGGAAGTGCGTAAACAGGGAATAGGCAGCAGTGATGCCGCAGCTGCCTGTGGCTTGAATCCTTATATGTCGATGCTAGAACTGTGGATGATTAAAACAGGACGGGTACAGCAAAATATTGAAGATGAAAGCTCAGGACATGCACCTTTATATTGGGGCAAACAGTTGGAACCCTTGGTCGCAGAATACTACAGCATGCACACCAACAATAAAGTCCGTCGGGTCAATGCTGTACTGCAGCATCCTGATCCTGACAAAGCCTTTATGTTGGCAAACTTGGATTATGCCGTGGTGGGCAATGAAGAAGTACAAATACTGGAATGCAAAACTGCAGGGGAATATGGTGCCAAACTGTGGAAGGAAGGCGTACCTCTGTATGTACTGTGTCAAGTACAACATCAACTGGCGGTGACAGGCAAGCAAGCGGCACATATTTGTGTGTTGCTGTGTGGGCAGGAAACCAAAATCTACAAAGTCAGTCGTAATGAAGCTCTGATTGAACAGATCATTCAGGCAGAACGGCTGTTTTGGGAATGTGTAGAAAATGATGTTCCACCAGCAGTGGATGCCAGTGAATCGGCAGCCAAAGCTTTACAACAGCTCTATCCTGAACATACCCCACTGAGCTGTGTTGATCTAACGGAGGTGGAACTTGCCAATGAACTGTTTGATCAGCTGATACAGGAGAAACAGCAGATTGAACAGCACCAAAGCCAATTTGACCTACTTAAACACCGTGTTCAGGCACTGATGCAGGAACATGAACGTGCCGTATTTCAGCAAGGCTCGGTGACTTGGAAAAAGAGCAAGGACAGTATCAGCCTAGACATCAAGTCCTTACTTCAGCACCAACCTGAACTCATCCAACAGTACCCACTGCAGAAAGCAGGCAGTCGTCGTTTCAACATTTATCACGATTAGCTCAAAGTTTAGAGTTAATCACTCAGCAAGAAGAAATCTGAAATCCCGTGCAGCCCTGCATGGGATTTTTTTATGCCGATTTTATTTTAAGCACATAGGACAACACATCTAAACATCTCAACGACAGAGGAATTTCAACATGATTAAAGGTTTAGCAATCACACCACCCATCTTGGGACGGATCAGTATTGGCCGTGTAATAGAAAAGAATGGCAAGCGTCTGCCAGAGAAAGACGATCAGTTCACCATTACCAGTCAAATACAGGGTAAGGACGGTTGGATTAAACACCCCTTGGATGAGCAATTGCGTAGTCAAGCACCGAATCAAAAGCTGCGTAGCATCCCTGTACGTATGATCTTCAATGACCCTGAACTCAATCTTCGAGCTGAATATAGTTTATTTGACCGACAGACAGGTCGCCCGATTTGTGTGGGGAATGGTCAGACGTGTCAGCGTATGACATCACAAGGTGTAGAGCAACATCCTTGTCCATCCCCCGACTTATGCCCACTTGGACAGGGTGGACATTGTAAGCCTTATGGACGCCTGCATGTCAATTTAGGCGAAGCCGATGAGTTTGGGACTTTTATCTTCAGAACCACTGGTTTTAACAGCATTCGCACTTTGGCAGCACGTTTGAATTACTACCATGCGGCATCAGGTGGTTTGTTGTCGTGTTTGCCGTTGCAGCTCACGTTGCGTGGGAAAAGCACAACCCAAAGCTATCGTCAGCCCGTGTATTACGTGGATTTAACGTTACGGGAAGGCGTGGATTTACAAACAGCAATTCAGACAGCCAAGGAGATTGACCAACAGGGAAAACAGGCAGGGTTTGATCAGGCGGCATTAGATCAGATTGCACGGCAGGGTTTTGCCAATGCCAAGTTTGAGGTGCATGCAGAGGAGGGGATGGAATTGCTGGAGGAGTTTTATCCACACAGTGACAGTGCTGTAGATACAGAGCATTCAGCGCAATTGAGCTATGTGCAGGAGATTCAGCAGGGGTTGCAGCAGAGTGTTAGAGCTGTGAATTGAGCACAGTTGAATTATCTAGTCAGTTTGGTAAGTCAATTAATGGATTCTGAACAAGTTGGCTAGTCACTAATTGAAGGGAGCTTTGGCTCCCTTAATTTTTTTGGGTAAGCGGATTAAATGGTTGATCTTACCTTTGCATGAGAGTGAGGCAAACCGGCATCTCATCGGATTATCTGGTTGGCACTCCAACCTACTGCTGATGCATGCTTCCCTCGCTAATTCCAGCAAGAACCCCACACGCCTTAACTTCCCGGTCATCGTTGCAACGCGCTCTTAGTGAAACGAGTTGTTTCTCAAGCGCCTGTAGAGCGGTTATCTGCGAGCGCACATGAGAGATGTGATCATCGAGCAAGGCATTGACAGCGGTACAGGACTGATGAGGGTCGTCCTGATAGCGCTTTAGTTCGTGAATTTCTGCCAGTGACAGATCCAGGATGCGGCAGCGACGAATAAAGGCCAGCCGCTCAACGTGTTTCTCGGTATAGACACGGTAACCGTTCTCCTGCCGACCAGGCGGCGGCAACAAGCCCTGCCGTTCGTAGAAGCGGATCGTCTGTGTATCTACCCCTACTGACTGTGCCAACTGACCAATACGCATCGGGTTCCTCCGCAACGGATTCTCTACGCTATTGACATTATAGCTACTATATAGTTTTAAATGAAAACCCGATCACATTCAAGTGGAGTCATATCATGAGTAAAAACTGCGGAGGCCCCTGTGGCGACCATGCAAGGCCTGCGGCGGATATCGATATGCAGGCCTCCTCCGAGGCGCCAGGGAGATGGGTCAGTGTTTATGCCGTGCCGAAGATGGACTGTCCATCAGAAGAGCGCATGATTCGCCTGGCCCTGAACGGCGTTGAGGGGATTCGGGCACTGTCCTTCGACTTGTCGAACCGCCGGTTGAAGGTCGTGCATGACGGCGAGGCTGAGCCCATTACCGCGAAACTGGCGACCTTGGGGCTAGGCGCCTCGCTTCAGGAAACCGTCATTGCCGACCCAGAGACGATCAAGGCCGCTGAGAGCTCGGCAGTCTCTGCTACGCAGGAGTCAGGCACTCTGCGCGTGTTGCTCGGTATCAATGCGATCATGTTCGTGGTGGAAATGACTGCTGGCCTGATCGCCCAGTCTACCGGCCTGATCGCTGATTCCCTGGATATGTTTGCCGATGCAGCCGTCTATGGTCTGGCTCTCTATGCCGTAGGGCGCAGTGCGAAAATGCAGGTACGTGCCGCGCATCTGGCAGGGGTACTGCAACTGATTTTGGCTATCGGCGTACTCGTCGAGGTGGTGCGACGCTTTGTTTTCGGTAGTGAGCCTGAATCGCTGATGATGATGGCGATCGCCTTCGTCGCATTGATTGCCAATACCAGTTGTCTGCTGCTCATATCCAAACATCGGGAGGGCGGAGCGCACATGAAGGCAAGCTGGATATTCTCGGCCAACGACGTGGTGATCAACCTGGGGGTCATCACCGCCGGCGCTCTGGTCGCGTGGACCGGGTCCAATTATCCGGATCTGATTATCGGCACCATCGTGGGGGTAATTGTACTTAACGGTGCTAGACGCATTTTGGCGTTGAAGGGTTAAATAATGCTCATTATTGGCAAAAAGCTCTCGCCGTATGCCCTATTGTCCATATCGGGCCTGCTGGCAGCGTCTGATCAGGCCGTAAAATGGCTGGTGCAACAATCAATGGCATATGGCGAGTCTATTTCAGTGACCTCATTCTTTAACTGGGTACACGTATGGAATACCGGTGCCGCATTCAGTCTTTTTGCGAATGGTGGAGGCTGGCAGCGCTACTTTTTTATCGGAATCGCGGTAGTGGTCTCGATTTTTCTGATCAAGCTGATCCTTGAAAATCGTCATAAAGGAGAAGCCATCGCTTACAGTCTTATCCTCGGTGGCGCCATGGGCAACCTGATTGACCGGGTCTTTCGCGGCTATGTTGTGGATTCCTTTGATTTCTATTGGCGAGACTGGCATTGGCCGGCCTTCAACCTGGCTGATATTGCAATTGTCCTCGGTGCCTTACTTTTAGTTTCCAGCAGCTTGTTGGGTAAAAAAGCAAACACCAATGCCGAGTCGGATGGATCTGACTGACACCTACGCCTATACAACACCATGACCGAACTTCCCGACAACATCCTTGACCTGCCGCAATACCAAGTACTGGGCTGCAAATCAACCGACGACGAAATGCACTTCGAGGTGGACGTGCCCGATCCCATCGCCTGCGAGGAATGCGGCGTGCAGGGTGAGTTCGTACGGTTCGGCAAGCGTGACGTTCCCTATCGTGATCTGCCCATCCACGGCAAGCGGGTCACTCTCTGGGTGGGGGCACCTCAGAAATCGGAAAATAAAGCACGCTAAGGCATAGCTGACCTTGCCAGGCCTGCTTCGCCCTGTAGTGACGCAATCAGCGGGCAGGAAACGTTCCCTTTCCGCGCATGGCAGGCGCACATCAGTTCAGACAGCACGGCCTCCATGCGTGCCAAGTCGGCCATCTTCTCGCGCACATCCTTGAGCTTGTGCTCGGCCAGGCCGCTGGCTTCCTCGCAATGGGTGCCATCCTCCAGCCGCAGTAGCTCGGCGATTTCGTCCAGGCTAAAGCCCAGCCGCTGGGCCGATTTCACGAACCGCACTCGTGTTACATCCGCCTCGCCATAGCGGCGAATGCTGCCATAGGGCTTGTCTGGCTCCGGCAGCAGGCCCTTGCGCTGGTAGAACCGGATGGTCTCCACATTGACCCCGGCCGCCTTGGCAAAAACGCCAATGGTCAGATTCTCAAAATTAATTTGCATATCGCTTGACTCCGTACATAACTACGGAAGTAAGCTTAAGCTATCCAAACCAAATTTGAAAGGACAAGCGTATGTCTGAACCACAAAACGGGCGCGGCGCGCTCTTCGCCGGTGGGCTGGCCGCCATTCTTGCGTCGGCCTGCTGCCTGGGGCCGCTGGTTTTGATCGCCTTGGGGTTCAGCGGGGCATGGATCGGCAACCTGACGGTATTGGAGCCGTATCGGCCGATCTTCATCGGCGCGGCGCTGGTTGCACTGTTCTTTGCCTGGCGGCGCATCGTCCGACCGACCGCAGCCTGCAAGCCGGGCGAGGTGTGCGCGATTCCGCAAGTGCGCACCACCTACAAGCTCATTTTCTGGTTCGTCGCCGTGTTGGTCTTGGTCGCGCTTGGTTTTCCCTACGTCATGCCATTTTTCTACTAATCAGGAGTTCATCATGAAAAAGCTGTTTGCCTCCCTCGCTCTCGCCGCTTTCGTTGCCCCCGTGTTCGCCGCCACTCAGACCGTAACGCTGTCCGTGCCTGGCATGACCTGCGCCTCTTGCCCGATCACTGTCAAGCACGCGCTTTCCAAGGTTGAGGGCGTGAGCAAGACCGACGTAAGTTTCGACAAGCGCCAGGCCGTCGTCACCTTCGACGATGCCAAGACCAACGTCCAGAAGTTGACCAAGGCGACCGAGGACGCGGGCTATCCGTCCAGCCTCAAACGCTGATCCGTTAACCGAACTCGGGAGCGACACATGGGACTCATCACGCGCATCGCTGGCAAAACCGGCGCGCTCGGCAGCGTCGTTTCCGCGATGGGCTGCGCCGCCTGTTTTCCTGCCATCGCCAGCTTTGGCGCGGCCATCGGACTGGGCTTCTTGAGCCAGTACGAGGGGCTATTCATTGGCATCCTGCTGCCGATGTTCGCCGGCATCGCGTTACTCGCCAATGCTATCGCTTGGCTCAATCATCGACAGTGGCGACGCACGGCGCTCGGCACGATAGGCCCGATCTTGGTGCTGGCAGCGGTGTTTTTAATGCGGGCTTACGGCTGGCAGAGCGGTGGACTGCTCTATGTCGGCCTGGCCTTGATGGTTGGGGTGTCGGTCTGGGATTTCATCTCGCCAGCACATCGCCGCTGCGGGCCGGACAGCTGTGAATTGCCAGAACAACGTGGCTGACGGCAACAGCCGTAGCCACCACAGAAAAGGAAAAATACATGACCACCCTGAAAATCACCGGGATGACCTGCGACTCGTGCGCGGCTCACGTCAAGGAAGCCTTGGAGAAAGTGCCCGGCGTGCAATCGGCGCTGGTGTCCTATCCGAAGGGCACAGCGCAACTCGCCATTGAGGCGGGCACGTCATCGGATGCGCTGACTACCGCCGTGGCCGGACTGGGCTACGAGGCAACGCTTGCCGATGCGCCACCGACGGACAACCGCGCCGGCCTGCTCGACAAGATGCGCGGCTGGATAGGGGCCGCTGATAAGCCCAGTGGCAACGAACGCCCGTTGCAGGTCGTCGTCATTGGTAGCGGTGGCGCGGCAATGGCGGCAGCACTGAAGGCCGTCGAGCAAGGCGCGCAGGTCACGCTGATCGAGCGCGGCACCATCGGCGGCACCTGCGTCAATGTCGGCTGTGTGCCGTCCAAGATCATGATCCGCGCCGCCCACATCGCCCATCTGCGCCGGGAAAGCCCGTTCGATGGCGGTATTGCGGCAACTGTGCCTACGATTGACCGCAGTAAGCTGCTGGCCCAGCAGCAGGCCCGCGTCGACGAACTGCGGCACGCCAAGTACGAATGCATCCTGGGCGGTAATCCGGCCATCACCGTTGTGCACGGTGAGGCGCGCTTCAAGGACGACCAGAGCCTTACCGTCCGTTTGAACGAGGGTGGCGAGCGCGTCGTGATGTTCGACCGCTGCCTGGTCGCCACGGGTGCCAGCCCGGCGGTCCCGCTGATTCCGGGCTTGAAAGAGTCACCCTACTGGACTTCCACCGAGGCCCTGGCGAGCGACACCATTCCCGAACGCCTTGCCGTAATCGGCTCGTCGGTGGTGGCGCTGGAGCTGGCGCAAGCCTTTGCCCGGCTGGGCAGCAAGGTCACGGTCCTGGCGCGCAATACCTTGTTCTTCCGTGAAGACCCGGCCATCGGCGAGGCGGTGACAGCCGCTTTCCGTGCCGAGGGCATCGAGGTGCTGGAGCACACGCAAGCCAGCCAGGTCGCCCATGTGAACGGCGAATTCGTGCTGACCACCGGACACGGTGAATTGCGCGCTGACAAGTTGCTGGTTGCCACCGGTCGGGCACCGAATACGCGCAGCCTCGCGCTGGACGCGGCGGGGGTCACTGTCAATGCGCAAGGGGCCATCGTTATCGACCAAGGCATGCGCACGAGCAACCCGAACATCTACGCGGCCGGCGACTGCACCGACCAGCCGCAGTTCGTCTACGTGGCAGCGGCCGCCGGCACCCGTGCCGCGATCAACATGACCGGCGGCGACGCAGCCCTCAATCTGACCGCGATGCCGGCAGTGGTGTTCACCGACCCGCAAGTCGCCACCGTGGGCTACAGCGAGGCGGAAGCGCACCACGATGGCATCGAGACCGACAGTCGCACGCTGACACTCGACAACGTTCCGCGAGCGCTTGCCAACTTCGACACACGCGGCTTCATCAAGCTGGTCATCGAGGAAGGTAGCGGACGGCTCATCGGCGTGCAGGCGGTGGCCCCGGAAGCGGGCGAACTGATCCAGACGGCGGTGCTCGCCATCCGCAACCGCATGACGGTGCAGGAACTGGCTGACCAGTTGTTCCCCTACCTGACAATGGTCGAGGGGTTGAAGCTTGCGGCGCAGACCTTCAACAAGGACGTGAAGCAGCTTTCCTGCTGCGCTGGATAAAAAAAGGAGGTTTTCAATGAGCGCCTACACCGTGTCCCGGCTGGCCCTTGATGCCGGGGTGAGCGTGCATATCGTGCGCGACTACCTGCTGCGCGGATTGCTGCGTCCGGTGGCGTGCACCCCGGGCGGCTATGGCCTGTTCGATGATGCCGCCTTGCAACGGCTGTGCTTCGTGCGGGCGGCCTTCGAGGCGGGCATCGGCCTGGACGCGTTGGCCCATCTGGACGCGCAACTGGCCTCCATGCCAGCCGAGCGGGCGCACGAGGAGGCATTGCCGTGAACGCCCCTGACAAACTGCCGCCCGAGACGCGCCAACCCGTTTCCGGCTACCTGTGGGGTGCGCTGGCCGTGTTGACCTAGAGAGAGTGCGCAAGGGCCTCAGAAAGGAGCTGAAACCGTCCCAGAGCCGGACTCTCAAGGGAGACCGGAAAATCCTGCTGAAACGCGCTCACGAAGTCTCAGACCGGGAGCGCCTCATCATGGAGACCTGGACAGGCGCGTTCCCGCAACTGCTGGCCGCCTACGAGCACAAGGAGCGCTTCTACGGCATCTGGGACGCCACCACACGGCTCCAGGCAGAAGCCGCCCTGGACGAGTGGATAGCCACCATCCCGAAGGGCCAAAAGGAAGTCTGGAGCGATCTGGTCAGGGCAGTGGGAAACTGGCGCGAAGAGACCATGACCTACTTCGAGACGGACATGCCCGTCACCAACGCTTACACGGAGTCCATCAACCGACTGGCCAAGGACAAGAACCGTGAAGGGCGCGGTTACTCCTTCGAGGTGATGCGGGCACGAATGCTCTACACCACGAAGCACAAGAAGAAGGCACCGACTGCGAAGGTCTCTCCTTTCTACAAGAAAACCATCGGTTACGGACTGCCGGACTTCGCAGAGGAACTCAACTACGGAGTCGATCTATCAACCATCTGAGGGTGGTATCAGATTGATGGGGTGAAGGTGCCCCATCAACCATTAAATCCGTATACCCATTTTTTTGTTATTCAGGAGTGATAATGCAGGCTTCAAAAATAGCGATCAGTCCATCTAGCCGGCAGTTGAATCCATCAATATTGGCCTGAATCCAGACTTCCTTATTGTTAATTTTACTCCACTGTACCCCATAGCCGCAGTGAGCAAGTAGGTGTTCAAAGAAGATACGCTGGGTGCGTCCATTGCCTTCACGAAATGGGTGAATCACGTTGACTTCACAATAAAAATCAGCGATTTTTTGGATAAGTACTGGTTTGGCTAAACCTTGAAAATAGTGCTGCTGCTCAAGTTGCTTGAAGAGCTTATTGGCTTCAATTTCAATACGCGGGAAGGTACAAAAGCGGGTATCGCCTTTGGCAATATCCACTTGTCTTAGTTCACCTGCCCAGGCATACAGGTCTGAAAAGAGCTGAAAGTGAATGGATTGCAGGTATTTGAGATTGTAAGGTGGCTCCGCATACTCAATTCGTGTGCTGGCATACTCAGTCAACTCCAGTTCTGCTTGTTGCAGAATTTTAGCATCCTGAATGTTCAGTTTGTTTTTGAGGACGTCCGAGTGGGGTAACAGTAAATGCTGTCACCCATTTCACCATATTTATCCATAAGGAAGCCTGATCACGATTCCGAAGTTTGTGAGAACTTTTTATATTTTTCTAAAATCTGTGCTTTATCTAATGTTGGGGCGGTTGAAGATGGCTGGATCCCTTCCAACTTTAAACTGGCCTGATAATTCTGTAGGCGCGTAGCTTGGATATATTTTTTTTTCTGTTCGAGAGTGTTTAGCATTCTGGAATTTCCTTGAACAAAGGTAATGCAAGCCTAGTTTAGCAGATGGGCTTATAAATAGGCACGGCTTTCAAAAGCAGGGTTGTAGCGTTATGGTGGATAAACCTTCTATGAGAAAAATCTGAAACCAGACGACAAAATTTGTCGCTTAACTCTCATGCAATAAATGAATAATCAACAATCTGCTTTTAAATAATATAATATTATCCAACAGTTAAAAAATTATCAGTATTATCTCTAGCAACCGAAGTGTCGCCAGATACTGATCACAGATAAGAATTCAGGAATTGATTCACGACTATGACCAACAATAACTTTTCACAAATCGCTTCTTTCATCTGGTCGGTTGCCGACCTGCTGCGTGGTGACTTCAAACAATCGCAATACGGTCGCATCATTCTGCCATTTACCTTGTTACGTCGTTTGGAATGTGTACTGGAAGAAAGCAAGGCTGCGGTACTGGCAGAACATGAAAAAGTCTCCAAGCTGAATCTGCCAGAAGAAGCTCAAGAAAAGTTATTGCTGCGTGCCACCAACGGTCTAGCCTTCTTTAACACCTCCCCTATGGATCTTAGCAAAATGGGGCAGAGTGATATCAAGGCCAACTTAAGCACTTATGTGCAAAGTTTCTCTAAAGATGCCCGTGAGATATTTGAATACTTTAACTTCATCGAATTTGTGGGCCTCCTCGATGATGCCAACCTTTTGTATAAAGTCGTGCAAAAGTTTGCCACCACGGATCTGAGTCCAAAGAACGTATCCAACCATGACATGGGCTTGGTGTTTGAAGAACTGATCCGTCGTTTTGCCGAAGGTTCTAATGAAACCGCAGGGGAACACTTTACCCCGCGTGACATCGTGCGTCTGACCACGGCACTGGTGTTTATGGAAGATGATGACGTGCTGACCAAAGACGGCATTATCCGGACCATTTATGACCCGACTGCGGGGACGGGTGGCTTCCTGTCTTCAGGCATGGAATATCTGCATGAGCTGAACCCAAATGCGGTGATGCGTGCCTTTGGTCAGGAACTCAATCCAGAATCCTACGCTATCTGTAAAGCCGACATGCTCATTAAAGGTCAGGATGTAAGCCGAATCAAACTCGGTAACACGCTGTCAAATGACCAGCTTGCTGTGGATCAGTTTGACTACATGCTGTCGAATCCACCCTTTGGCGTGGACTGGAAAAAGATCGAACAAGACATTAAAGATGAACATGAACAAAAAGGCTTTGATGGCCGTTTCGGTGCAGGCTTGCCACGGGTATCGGATGGTTCACTATTATTCCTGATGCACCTAATCAGCAAGATGCGTGATGCCAGTAGTACCGAGAGTGGCAGCCGCATCGGGATTATCCTGAATGGTTCACCATTGTTTACCGGTAGTGCAGGCAGTGGCGAAAGTGAGATCCGTCGCTACATTTTAGAAGCTGACTTGCTGGAAGCCATTATTGCTTTACCGAACGACATGTTCTACAACACCGGCATTGCCACCTATATCTGGGTACTCAGCAATAAAAAAGCCGCTGAACGCAAAGGCAAGGTACAGCTGATCAATGCCTCAAACCTCAGTACCAAAATGCGTAAGTCGCTGGGTTCAAAACGTAACTATCTGACTGAAGCTGAAATTGCCACCATTACCCAAAATTACGGTGACTTTGTGGCGGTAGATACTTTGGCAAACGATGGTGAAACCGAACAGCAAAAACCATTCGCCAGCAAAATCTTTGACAGCCATGAATTTGGCTATCGTCGCGTGACCATTGAACGTCCATTACGTTTATCGGCACAGATCACGGATAGCGCGATTGCTGCATTACGTTTTGCGCCAAAACCGTTTAATGCCCTGATGCAAAGTATCGATGCACAATTGGGCACAGCCTTTGGTACAGCATGGACAGCTGAAACTTATGGTCAGTTGCAGGATGTGGCGCTTGAGGTGCGTGCCCTGATTAAAGCGGAATTCCCTGAGCTAAAAGAAAAAGACATTAAAGAGGTACTGGACAGCAAAATCTGGCTATTCCAGAAAGCCTTGATGGAAAAAGCCCAAGCCTTACAGAATGTGATTGGTACTGAGCAGTTTGATGATTTTAACCAGTTTGATGAAGTGCTGAAAAAAGCCCTCAAGCAAACCGACATCAAGCTGGATGCCAAAGAGAAGAAACAACTGTTAGATGCCATTACCTGGAAGAATCCGGAAGCAGAACCAGTGATTAACAAGGTCGTGAAACAGGCGGAAAATCCACTATATGGCCAGTTCAGCTACCAGGGCAAAGTGGTGGAGTTTGTACAGGATGGCGACTTGCGTGATGCCGAGAATATCGCACTGAACCCAAAAGTCAGCACTACCGAGCTGATTGAAAATTACTTTAAACGTGAAGTACAGCCACACGTGCCGGATGCCTGGATCAATGCCGACAAGCGTGATGAAAAAGATGGCGAGATTGGTATTGTTGGGTATGAAATTCCGTTTAACCGTCATTTCTACGTTTACCAGCCACCGCGTGATTTAGCTGAGATTGATGCGGATTTGGATGCGGTGAGTGCCGAGATTATGCAGCTGCTACAAGAGGTGCATTCATAATGGCGAAGTATCAGGCCTATGCAGAGTATAAGGATTCAGGGGTTGGTTTTTTAGGTGAGATTCCTGAACATTGGATTGTCAGTAAAGTTAAATACTTAGCTCCATTTCAAGTGGGATGGACTCCGCCGACTAAAAATGATTCCAATTTTATTGGAGATAATCTTTGGGTTAATATTTCAGATTTAAAAGGTAAGGTAATTAACAATACGGTTAAGCAGATATCTGATAAAGCCGCTTTAGAAGCATCTATGGATATCACCCCTAAAGGCTCTCTGATGTATAGCTTTAAGTTATCTGTTGGAACTGTTTCATTTGCTGGTTGTGATATGTATACCAATGAAGCAATCGCATCATTTCTACATTCAGCAAAACTGCCTTTGTCTTATTTGTATTATGCTTTGCCTAAATTTGTTATCGAGAATGCTTCAACCAATATTTATGGTGCAAATATTCTTAATCAAGAACTGATAAGAAATGCTTTATTAGTCAAGATACCTTATATTGAAGCGGAAAAGATCGCCAACTTCCTCGACCACGAAACTGCCAAAATCGATCATCTGATTGAAAAACAACAACAACTGATCGAACTGCTGAAAGAAAAGCGCCAAGCGGTAATTAGCCATGCTGTGACCAAAGGGCTTGATCCGAATGTCCCGATGAAAGATTCGGGTGTGGCATGGTTAGGGGAAGTGCCGGAGCATTGGAAAGTAACTCGTTTTAAATTCTTGTGTGACAGTATTGTTGCTGGACCATTTGGTTCTAGTATTACTAAAGATATGTATGTTAATCAAGGTTTTAAAGTTTATGGTCAAGAGCAAGTAATTCCAAATAATTTTGAAATAGGCGATTATTATATTTCTGAAAAAAACTATAAAGAGTTAGCTAGATATGCGGTTGATCCAGGAGATATTCTAATAAGTTGTGTGGGTACATTCGGTAAAATAGCCGTTTTTCCTTCAAATGGGGAAAAAGGCATAATTAACCCTCGCCTAATAAAAGCTACTCTTTCTAAAGATCATAATTCATATTTTTATCGAGAATTTCTTAAGAGTGAAGCTGTATTTAAGCAATTTGAGCAACTCTCTAGAGGGGGAACGATGGGAGTTATCAATATTGCAATATTAAATGAAATTGTAGCAGTGGCACCAGACACAAATGAGCAAGAAGCTATTTATGTATTCATAGCTGAACAAAAAATAAAATTTAGTCATTTAATTGGTAGAGCTTGTGAGCAAATTGAATTATTAAAAGAACGCCGCACCGCCCTGATCTCAGCCGCAGTGACTGGAAAAATTGATGTTCGCCACTGGCAAGCCCCAACAGTTGCTGAGGCACACACGGAGTTAAGCGCATGAGTCTAGACGCCACCCGTGAAAGCATTTTCCAGAACGATATTATTTCCCAAATGCTGGCACAGGGTTGGCAACTGGGTACGCCACAAGGCTACAACCGTGAAACCGCCTTGTATGAGCAGGACGTACTAGATTTTGTGCAACAAACCCAAGCACAAGACTGGCAGAAGTTTCAGCGCATCTTTCCGCAGGATACCGAACGGCATTTTCTGGAAGCCGTGGTTGCCCAGCTGAAGAAAGCCGACATCAATGCCACCGATGAACAGTCACGTAGCTATGGCACTTTAGGTGTGCTGCGTCACGGAGTGAAAACCCGCAGCGCACGATTTTTCCTCTGTCAGTTTAAACCTGAACATGCGCTGAATCCGGATACCTTAGCCAACTACAAGAAGAACATCTGCCGCATTGTGCCGGAGCTGGTCTATAGCCCGTATGCTACGGCTGCCGAGTTACAGGACATGGGCAAACAGGCCAAGAAATGGCGTATTGACTTGGTATTGTTTATTAACGGCTTTCCTGTTGCTACTCTCGAACTCAAGTCCGAGTTTAAACAGGCGGTGCAGAATGCCATGTTGCAGTACAAACGCACCCGCTTGCCGAAAGATCCAGAAACCAACAAACCTGAACCCTTGCTGATGTTTAAGCGTGGCGCATTGGTACACTTTGCCGTGAGTCAATACGAAGTCTATATGGCGACCCAACTGGCCGGAGAAGATACTTTCTTCCTGCCATTCAATAAAGGCACACATGACGGTGGCGCAGGCAATGATGTGCCAGAAGACCAGAATCAGTACGCTACGGCCTATCTGTGGAATGAAGTCCTCACGCCGGACAATTTGCTGAATATCATTGGACGTTTTGTCCATCTGCAAATTGAAGAAAAAGAAGACTGGGAAGGACGCAAATACAAAAAAGAACTGCTGATCTTCCCACGTTACCACCAATGGAATGTGGTCACCAAACTGATCAATGCCGCCTTAGAGGAGGGCACTGGGCAGAAATATCTGATTCAGCACAGTGCAGGTTCAGGTAAGTCCAACTCGATTGCCTGGACAGCACATCAGCTGTCGACCCTGTACGATCAACACAATCAGAAACTGTTTGATTCGGTGATTGTGGTCACTGACCGTACCATTCTGGATGCCCAGCTACAGGACACCATCTACCAGTTTGAACATGCCGATGGCGTGGTCGGACGCATCAATAACAAAGAAGGCGATGGCTCCAAATCGGAAAAACTGGCCAAGGCACTGGAAACCTCACAGCCGATTATCATTGTGACCATCCAGACTTTCCCCTTTGTGTTACGTGCCATTGAAAACAGCATCAACCTGAAACAGCGACGCTATGCGGTGATTGCCGATGAAGCGCATTCTTCGCAAAGCGGCTCTACGGCACGACAGCTGAAAGAAGTGTTGATGCTGGAAGAACGTGAAGAAGATGCAGAACTGTCTTCGGAAGACATTCTGGATGCGGTGGTGGCTGCACGTAAGGGCAGTAAGAACCTCAGCTACTATGCCTTTACCGCGACACCGAAAGACAAAACCCTGCAACTGTTTGGCCGTGTACCCAATCCTGAGCTACCGCCATCCAAGCAAAACAAGCCGGAAGCCTTCCATGTCTACTCCATGCGTCAAGCCATTGAAGAAGGCTTTATTCTGGATGTGCTGAAAAACTACACCAACTATAAAGTGGTGTATAAGCTCAAACAAAAAATTGAACAAGCCGACAAACAGGTCGATGCCAAAAAAGCCAAGATCAGGCTGAATCAATGGGTACGCCTGCATGACCACAACATTTCCCAGAAAGTGAAAGTTATTGTCGAACATTTTAAAAATAACGTGATGGGCTTATTGGGTGGGCAGGCTAAAGCCATGGTGGTGACCAGTTCACGTAAAGAAGCCGTGCGTTACAAGCTGGCCTTTGACAAATACGTGACGGATCAGGGCTATAAGTCCATTCAGGCTATGGTCGCATTCTCGGGTGAGGTTGAGTTTAATGACAAGGATACCGACAGCAGTGGTTTAGTCGGGCAGACCTTTAATGAACGCAACATGAACCCGGGACTGAAAGGGCGGGAAATGCGTAAGGCCTTTGACAGTGATGATTATCAGGTGATGCTGGTGGCTAACAAGTTCCAGACTGGCTTTGACCAACCGAAACTGTGTGCCATGTACGTAGACAAAAAGCTGGGTGGTGTTGAGTGCGTACAAACCTTGTCACGCTTGAACCGTACCTATCCAGGCAAAGCGGAATCTGGCACCTTTGTCTTGGACTTCTTTAACGATCCTGAAGACATTCTTGGGGCCTTCCAGCCTTACTATCAAACCGCAGAACTGGCTGATGTATCGAATCCGGATCAGATCTTTGACCTGTTTGAAAAGCTGAAAGCTACCAAGATTTTTCTGTGGACGGAAGTCGAGCAGTTTGTCGATGCGTTCTTTACCAAGAACAAATCCAATGCTGCGATTAGTAATATCTGCAAACCGGCGGTTGAACGCTGGCAGAAACGTTATAGTCAGGCCATCGAAGCCTATAACACCACCCGAGATATGCTGGAACGCTGCAAGAAAACCAATGATGCGGTGCTGATTGCTAATGCCGACAATGCCTTTAAAGAGGCCAAGCTCGAAAAAGACAAGCTGGAAATCTTTAAAAAAGACTTGGGAAGCTTTACTCGTTTTTACGAGTTTATGTCGCAGATCGTGGACTACGATGACAAAGAACTGGAAAAACTTAGTCTGTATGCGCGTAACCTGCGTCCATTGCTGCGTGAAACCGCAACGAAAGATGATGAGGTGGACTTAAGTAATGTCAGCATGAGCCATTACCGCTTGTCCAAGATCCGTCAGCAGGACATCAAGCTGAAAGAAGATGCCGAAGATTTTAAGCTAGAACCGGGCAATGACCTCGGTGCAGCCAAGCCACGTGATAAGAAAGAAGAGTTCCTGTCACAGATTATTGAGCGTCTGAATGATGTCTTTATCACCGATAACCTGACTGATAAAGATATGCTCAACTATGCCTATACGGTACGTGACAAACTGGCTGAGAATGAAATTGTCATGAAGCAGATCGCCAACAATACCCGCGAACAGGCCATGCTGGGTGATTTCCCGAAAGCCATGGATGATGCCATTCTTGGCAGTAGTGCGGCACATCAGGAACAGATGATGCAGTTGCTGTCTGATCCGGCGAAGGCCAGCATCTTTGCGAGAGTGATCTTTGATATGTTGAGCAGTCGATAGTTTTTAAACATTTTTAGAATTAAATTTTTGAGTAAAGGGGTGTATTGATATGTTGGCTTTTGCTGAATTTCTGCAGGATTATTTTATCATTCCTGTGGGAATGCTCATTTTTGTATTATGGATTGGGTTTAAATTCTATTCTAAATATATCAAACCTGCTAAAAACCTTAGTGAGCAATTATCAGTACTAATTAATGCCTTAAAAGGAATGGATAAAAACTCTAGTCTAAATAAGCATTCATTAGATGCAAAATTCGAAAATGATACGCCTTTAAAACATGCTTGGTTGAATTACAAAAATTCTTTTCATGACATCTATGAAACTGTAGATGGAGAAGATGTACTAGTTTCCTCACGTGCAACGGTATCAAGTGATGTATTTTTTTCACAAGCTGTCATTGTGGATACCCCTTTAAGAGTTGAGTTTTATAAGCACTTGCCAGGTATCATCACTGGTGTAGGTATTATTGCTACATTTGCCGGCCTTCTATTTGGATTATTAGCTTTTGATCCCGCAGGCGATCCAGCAAAAGTTCAAGACAGTTTAGGCTTGTTATTAGGTGGGGTAAGTGAAGCATTTATGGCTTCTGCACTTGCGATAGGGACTGCAATGATTATCACTTGGCGCGAAAAATCGTGGTTGCGTCAGTGTTATGAACAGTTAGAAACTTTAACGACAGAAATTGATAAGCTTTTTGAAACTGATTCCACTGGAGAAGAGTATCTAGCTAAATTATTAAAATCCTCTCAAGCAAACGAAACCAATGCTCGTCAATTAAAAGATAGCCTTGTTAATGACTTAAAAGTCATGATGACGAATTTGGTTGAGGAAAATAAAAAGAATCAGATTGCTTTTGCTGCACAGTTAAGTGAAAGCTATGCGAAATCAAGTCAGGATATGGCGACTCAGATTGGTCAATCGATTACGGATACCTTGCAAGCACCTCTAGATAAAATTGCGTCTAGCGTACAACAAGTGAGTGGTGACCAAGGTTCAGCCGTCCAAGAACTCATGACTGATGTGCTTACAGCCTTTATGAGTAAATTGGAGTCTACGTTCGGCAGTCAAATGACGGGCATGAATGAGATGATGACTCAATCAGTATCTGCTATGAAGGAAATGCAATTAGGTTTCTCTCAATTACTGACAGATATGAAAATTAATAGTGAAACTTCGACGAAAACATTAGAAATACAGATGTCGAAAATGATTGAAGATATTCAACAAAAACAAAATGAGATGTCTGATCAAATGAATTTAATGGTGGATCATTTATCTCAAGGTGCCGCAAAAATTGGAGAACAAGGTCAACATGCGATTGAGCAGTTAAATGGCAAAGTCTCGGAGTTGATGGGGAATCTAGGCGGAACGATGTCTGAGTTAATGTCAGATGTCACGAAACAGCGTATGGAACAAGATCGTGTAATTCTAGAAAATCAGCAAAAATTGCACGAACAATCATCTGCATTAATTGATAATTTAGGAACTGAAATTAAAGATTTGATTGCACACAGTCAAAATGCGGTCCAAGTCTATAAAGAAAATATTCAGAAATTATCTCAAGTGACAACGGATAGTATTACGGGTATGAATAACGGTGCTGAAAAAATGCGCTTAGCTTCTGAACAGTTTAATACTGCGGGCAGTTCTTTGATTACAGTGACTGATAAGACATCACAGTTAATTGCAGAAGTAAGTACCACCTCTACGCATTTGACCAGCGCAAGCAGCAATTTAATCTCTCTATTGAAAGACTATAAAGACTCACAAGAGAGTGTCAAACAGGCAATCAGTACTTTAGATGGTTTGATTAAACAAGCTCAATCTGAAGCTGGTATGAGTACCAAAATGCTTGAAGATATGAATCACATGACAAATGCATTGAATCAAGTGAAGAAAGAAATGCAGGATTATCTTGAGCAAGTCAGTGATGTGCTGGTGAAAGGTTTTGACAGTTTTGGTTCCTCAGTGGAAACCAGCTTAAATCATTCTTTAGGAGCTTTTGATAATACCCTTGATCAAGCTGTAAAACGCCTTGCAACTGGTGTAGAGGGCTTGGGTAATTTTGTAGAAGATCTGGAAGATCTTGTACAACAAAAGAAAAACTAATTTTGGGGTACATGATTAATGTTAGGTAACAGGTACTCTAAGAAACCACGTTCTAAAGATGATGGTGAAAAACCTTTTTGGATTTCATTCGCTGATTTAATGACAGCATTAATGACCTTGTTTTTAGTCGTAATGGCTGTGTCATTAATGGTCGTAACGAAAAAAATCAATGAAGCGACTCAAGCCGAAAATCAACGCAGTTCAGAGATTTTGGATATTTGTACTAGTATTCAAAATGACGCCGCGTTGAAAAACAAGATTATTGCTGTTGATTGTAAGGACAATCGTATCAACTTTGGAGAAGCTGGTCGGTTTGGCCATAATGACTACCGGTTAAATGCAGCAGGTGTAGAGGCATTAAATACGTTAGTACCCATTGTTTTAAATGCTGCTAATAGTGAAAATGGAAAAAAATGGTTTAAACAAATTGTGATTGAAGGATTCACAGATACGGACGGTTCATATCTCTATAACTTAAACTTAAGTTTACGTCGTTCAGAATGGGTCATGTGCAATTTACTTGATCCCAAGTTTAGCCAAGGGTTAAGTTTAACTGAAGCACAAAAGAACCAGGTTAAACAATTATTTTTAGCTGGTGGGGTCTCTTTTAATTCAGCTAAGGATAGTAAAGAAGCCTCACGTCGTGTTGAGCTACGGATGCAATTCTATGGTTTAAAAGAAAAAGAGAACGCTGAACCGCAACCTCATTTTGTTTCAGCACCTGTTGAAACATGCCAATTGACACGGTGATAGTGATGAGTATTGCGAATCTGAAACGTCGTCTTGAAGAAAAAATAAGTGTATTTTCTGAACCAACTCATATACAGACTAAATTTGTTAGACCTCAGCGTTTAATGAAAACATTGTCGATTATTGAGCATAAACTCGATGATCTTGAAAATGTACAACCATTAGAAGAAAAAATTATCAAATCAGTTCTCAAACTTGAACAACATGGGTTTGATGGGATGACTAAACGAGATTGGAAAAATTTGGCTTGGTCTCTCAGTAAAAAACTGCCCAATTATGAAGAAAAACTTTTATTCACACCTGTAGGTGTAAGATTAATTGATTATTTCAACCAATTGGGAATTGACCAACTCCAGTTTGTTTATTTTCCACTGTTGTATAGTTATTTTGCTTTTGAGCAACATGAACTAGAAAACTTACCTAGTAATTGGATTCAGTTAAGAAAAATACTAGATGAAAATAAATCTTCGATATTTAAAGCTTCAACTCGGCCTAAAAAATGGATGACGACTCTTATAGATAATTCAGAGGTTTTAACCACAGAACCTACGAAAAAATTTGTACGTGAATTTTTACAAGATAATGATGAAAACAGAGTTGCTAATCAATTAGAAAGTTTAAGAATAGCTTCGGTTAGTTGGTTTTGGGATGATTTGATTCGATCTGCAATTAAGTCGATCAAGACAATGAAAGAAGATGAGTATTTTCAAATTATCCCACGTTTTTTAGTATTGCTTGAAAAAAATAAAATATATGCGACGGATATTTTAGCTGCGCTTCTAGAACGGTATGCTAGTACCTCTCAGAGAGAGAAAGTACATGAGGTATTAAAACATCTAGCATTGGATCAGTGGGGTAATCCTCAGTATGAATCATCAGCGGGATGGAATAACGTAAATGTTGATACCAAAAAAATGGTGATTCAGTGGTTTGTAAGGGCAGATTTAGAAGCTTTTTTCAATTTATTCAGTCGCGTAGCAGATATAGAACGTTTTAATTACTGGATTAAATATATTGATAAGATTTCTTTTTCCCAGATTTTCTTAGGTCCTAATGCATTACACTCGACTCAGGCAGAGCATATTAAATTTAGAGAAATGAATAAAGGAAGGCTAAAACGTTTAACTCGATCGACTGCAAATAATAATGCTTTTATGCTCAAAATTGAAAATGTTTATGTTATGGATTTTTCGAGTGTAGGTAATGCTTGTTATATTACAAATTCAATACCTTATAGTGAAAGAGCAAGGGAGGTCAGTATTGATGAGCTCAAACCATGGGTACACTTATTAAAATTAAGTCATACACCAGGTTGGCAAATACGATTTGATGAAAAATTAGCTGAATTGGGAATCTTTTCCAGTCAAGCAAATAATTCTAATTCAAGATATAAAAGGCATTATTAAAAGGTAATGGCATGAAGCTAGCATTCTGGAAAAAGAAAAAAAGTACTGACTCTGTTGTTGAAGATAACTTGGTGGTGAGTCTAAAGTCTTTACAATATGATGAAGTAGGATTGATTTATCCTTATCAACAAAATGCTAAAACTGATGCAGATTTTTATTGGGAAAGTCTAGAAGAAGAAGATATCGCGTATCTCCTGGATGATCAGTATGTATTGCCATGGGAGGAGCTGTTTCAGCTTCAGCAAGATCCCGAACATAGTAACGTACTTAATTTACTCAACTTACCGAGTTCAACGAATTTACATCCAGTGATTCGTAGTGAGGGAGGATTAAGTGATCCTGATTTTAAAATCATTCTGGATGGATGGTGTGATCAAAATAGGATTAAGTCTAAAGGCCTAATTAAACGAATAGGTCCCGTACTGAATGTTGATGGTCAAGAATATTTACTTGATGAAGCGACTTGGAAACTTATAGAAAAAGTTAAAGAATTTGCTCGTATATCAAATAAAGATAATAAGCTCAATCAAAAGTATTGGGCTCAAATACGAAGTTTAGCTAATCGAAGTCAGGCAAATTTAGATGAGTTTCTTCGTAAGACCGTGGTACTTGCACCTGAAAAATTACAATTAAATCTACGTAAAAACTTGATTAGTCAGGAATCAGTTGTAGAAGTACAGCCCGACTTTGATGAGGCACCGTCAAATTGGTTGCAAACTTTTGATCACTATAATCAGGTACAAGATCAATATAGCATTAGCCTACCAGATGGTGGAGTCGCTCATGTAGTCATTGATCCTCAAGTCAAAAATGTACTGAGTGAAATTAAAAAGATGCCGAATAGACGTGTATCTGGTGAGCGCGCTCAAACATTTTTGCATAACCCCTTCGCGCAATTAGGAGATGATGCCACAGAGGTCATCTCTCCTGAAGGTTTTGAAAAATCAAAGCAAGATGCAGAAATCTATAGTTACAGCTTACAGATAGATAAATTTTATAATGAGTTAGCGCATTATGTTTCTGCTCAATTAACTCTTAATGAAAATTCAGGTCGTGAACAACAACCGATTCTGTTGGAACTCTCCAATCTAGAGCAAACAAAATATTTTATCTCTGCTTATGAAAAGCCATCACCAATTTTCATGTGGGCGGGTTATACAATTGATAAAACAAGTTATTTAGATCATCAGGTTCAAGAATTAAAAAATGATCTAACAGAAATCCAAAAATATGAAGATGAGTTACAAGCACAGCAAGTTTTAGATCTATCCAATTACAGTGACCGGGTTATTGGTATTGGTGAGGCACAAAAACTTAACTCTGAGTTCATTCAAAGGGACAGCGGTGAATCAGAGTGGTTGCCACAGCATCTCATGGAGTTGGAAGAACAACTACAAGATCGCTTGTCTAATGAAGCAATAGAGGTGCTTGAACAGCGTATCAAACAGGCTGAGCAAGAAGGTAAAGATCAGGTTCTAATTCCTAATGCGAACACTGAAGTCTCAGTAGATGACGCTAAAAAATTATTAAATAGTCTGAGCGATTCAAATAGAAAAGAGCCTATCGAAACATTAGAAGAATCTACGGTTAATCTACAGAAAAAAAAGAAAGATACATTACTTATCGCGAATAATATTGATAAAGCAGAGTTTACTAAACAACGAGCAGATCAATTGGTTTTTGATGAGAAGAACCATCCCCCAGCTAGATTGCCTTCAAGTTTCAGAAGTCAGGAATTCGGTTTAAAACCGCATCAGGAGTATGGAGTTGCATGGTTGCAGAATCTACATCAATATGCACCGGAACAGGTAAGTGGCTGTCTTTTAGCAGACGATATGGGATTGGGGAAGACCCTGCAATTGTTGTGCTTTATTGGTGAATACTTAGAAAATGCAAAAGATAAAAAACCAGTTTTAGTGGTTGCTCCAGTTTCATTGTTAGAAAATTGGGAGGCAGAAGCAAATCGGTTCTTCAGTGCTAAATTTGCTAAGATCCTAAGTCTATATGGTGAGAATTTAAAAGATCGAAAAATTCCCAAGCATTTAATTTCTGCTCAATTGAGAGACGATCACGGTATTACGCATTTGCTTGAAGAAGAGTGGTTAGGTGATGCGGATATTGTCCTCACAACCTATGAAACGATGCGTGATCTAGAGTTTTCTTTAGCGCGAGTTGATTGGGGGATTATGGTTTGCGATGAAGCACAAAAAATTAAAGTACCTACGGCTATGGTGACAAAAGCGGCTAAAGCTCAAAAGGCAGACTTTAAAATAGCATGTACTGGTACTCCAGTGGAAAATTCACTCACTGACTTATGGTGCTTATTTGATTTTATACAAGAAAATTTACTCGGTTCTTTAAGTGAGTTTAATAAAATATATCGACGTCCAATTGAAACGTCGGAAGATGTAGATAAGCAAATCTTAGAGCAACTCCGTAAATTGATAGCCCCCCAAGTTTTAAGACGGATGAAAAAAGAGGTCGCTGATTTACCACCTAAAACTGAAGTAGATAGTTGTAAAACAATTCATATTAGTGACTTGCAAAGAAAATTATATGCCTATGCGGCCCAACATTTTCATCAATTGTCGGCTGAGGGAAATCGTGGTGCCATGCTTAGTAGCTTACACAAATTGAGAATGATTTGTGCGCATCCTTTAGCAGAAGATCCAATGGCAACACTCAAAGATTCACCAAAAGTAGATTGGTTGTTCCATACCCTGCAGATGATTCAGCAAAGGAATGAAAAGGCCATTATTTTTACGGAATTTAGAGAAATCCAAGTATTTCTGAAGCGTGTTTTAATGGAACGTTTTGGCTTAAATGTAACGACTGTGAATGGGGATACTAATACAAGCAGCAAAAGTGGGTTAACTAGACAAAATTTAATTGATAAGTTTCAAGAAAAGCCAGGATTTAATGTAATTCTTCTTTCCACTACAGCAGTAGGGTTTGGAGTAAATATCCAAGCGGCAAATCATGTTATTCATTATACACGTAGCTGGAATCCTGCTAAAGAAGATCAAGCAACTGACCGCGCTTATCGTATCGGACAGCAGAAAGAAGTTTATGTGTATTACCCAACGATATCTGCACCTGATGGGGAGGAATTAGAAACTTTTGAAGTCAAGTTGGATAGACTTTTATGGAGTAAACGTGTACTTGCAACAGATATGCTTCAACCGAAAACGGATGTGAGTAAAGAGTTAATGCAATTAATAGACTAGTGTGATTATTTACAGAGCCTGTAAATAATTTTGTGTAATTGCTTTTCATCATTTTAAATGTACTAAATCAAACCTGATCTGACAGTTACCGATATTTGATTGAGGCTGTCAGATTAAGTCTGAACTAATACACTAAGGTCAGACGATATAACCCGAAAGCCGAAACTTTCGGGGTTACAGCAGTGTATTTAAATATAATTCGATTGATTAATATGAGCTTTTTTCGACTTTAAACGTTGTGTTGGTGTACTTGAACCGAACCCAATATTCAGGACCAATCAAACTGTATTTTAAAGTGGTAAGACGCATACCAATGTAGTTCTGATTTGTATCGTAAAAATTGGATTCTATACCATAAACTAAAGGTTCTACCCCTGAGTTCATGCAGGTAATATCACTCCACCCAATACTGGTTTTACCTTCTCGGAATACAAAAGGTTCAACATCTGTATAGAGTTGAGATTCAGCAAAAGGGGTAAAGTCGGTATCTTCGCGTGCTACAAAAAATATGAGCCGAATACTCCTAAAACCTCGAATAGTCGTTTCCTGTTTCGACAAAATACCTAGAGTGTGATTCTCAGCATTGTTAGCCCAGACTGCTTCGATAATTTTACCTGACGTGGCACGCAGCATATCCTCAACAGTCACAGGACTAAATGTTTTCTGATCCATTGAAAAATCATCAACATTCATAAACTCAGCAGAAACAAGCAATGAATGAACCTGAAACATTGAATTGTTACATAAGACAGCTTCTTCAAAACGATTATAAGCCTTTCTAGAATTGCCAAATGAAGAATCCCAGTGATTTTTCAAGCTCATAAAATCTCGTGTTTTAGATCTCACTTTCAGATCCTGACAGAACCCATCAACAACTGCTTCAAACTGTTGATACAATCCAAGTGGAAAGTTGATGAGTCCATGTTTATACAGCAAATCAACCATCAGCTTGATCTCTGGTCTGATGATCACGTCTGAAAATTTACCCGTCAGAAAAGGATTAATCGGAATATCTTGAATAATCTTGAGTAAATTAACACCCTTGGGTGTTAGATAAACATGAGGCACCAGATAGTCGTAAGTTGGTTGTTTGGAGATAATCTTAAAAGTCTTATTTTCAGTAATCATGAGATACAACTTCAGATAATCATCCAAGCCAACAGGAGGGCGATTATTGGGTATATAGCCAATAAAAGGCTGGATATACGCTTGAGTGATATGGTGAGTACTGAGTAGAGATGTATAGGATTCATCAGGCTGTAATCTAATCATACTTCATCTCCCGTAAACGTATTGACATCAAGGTGGTTTTTTCTCGGACGACCACGAGTCTGTGGTTTTAAAGGCTGACTAATCTGGAAACGTCTTCCATTTTTCATATTGCTGAAAATGAATAACTGACTGGTTTTACAGTGATATTCAAAACCCTCTTCAAGCCACTTTCTTTTCTGCGTATGGTTATATTCAATCGTGCCTAAAAAACAGTTTTCGTAAGTATGCTTCCGCATATTACAGATGTAGGCATAACCTTGATCATTGGTCACTTTTTTCCAAAGCTTTTCAATACCTTGTGCGAGGCTAATGTCTTCCTGATTTTTATTCCCATTGAAAAACCAGAATGTATGCAGATGGAATCCACGTCTTGGCGTATATTCAAAACGAAAAATATAGCCGATGGCTTGTTTCAACACAGGATTATGCCGTTTGTTTTCTAGTAGTTGTTCAACACACTTTTTAAATGCATCAAAATCATTTTTAGATAAACAATCTTCAGCTTTGAAACAGGTTTGCAGTAATGTTTCAGGTTTATGTTTGAGATATAAATCAAGTCGAACAACGACCACACGTGAATACCGTTCAATTAAAGAGTTGAACATTTCGATCATTCGAGACTTATTTTTTTTCAGATTCTTCCGCTCATCATAAACTTTGCGTCTGATGTTCGGGCGACGAAAAAAGGCACGAATTAATCCAATAAACTTATTCATTGCATTAATGTACGGGAGCAAATTCTCCTTTAGACTGGAAGGTAAAGGTGTGCCATTACGTAGAAGCTCTAACTCATCCTCTGACATCTGGCTTAGTGCATAATCAAATGCTTGAATATCAAGACCGCTGATAATGTCTGAATGCGTAGAATAGTTGAGAAGTTCTTCAATATCAGAAGGTAAATTACTCATTTGAGCAGGGTGTTTGACGGCAAAGCCATAGCGACCATTCGATAGTCTTTTCGTTTCAGCTGTGACTTCAGGGAAGTTACGTTTTTTGAACTGTTTGACCAGTTTAGCTTTCCCTATAGCAGGAGCTAGGATGTTATCCTGTGAATTTACTAAAAAGGTGGTTTTATAACCATCGTTGACTGGAGTAATTTGCAGTTCGGTTTCAAATTGCTGGAGCCATTGGTCATGTGTTCCCATATGTCGACCAGCATTTACATTTATAATGCGCATATAAATTAAACTCGATTTAAAGTTAAAAGCGCAACTGTGATCAGTATTCTGGGTATAGGCATCCAATGGATACTGTTTAGCGCAGTATCCAAGATGGGATGTAAGTTGGTTAAGTTAACTTAGGATGAGTTTTAGTCATATTTACTACACCAGTACGTCTATACACCAACAACCTATATGGTCATATGAGTATTGATGTATCTGAATACTTTAAAACTACTGATCATCTATAAATAGATAGAATATTCTTTGATTTATAGATATAGAGTAATAGTAAATATATAAGACCGTAATTCATTGAAAATTAAAATGATAGCCTAGCCATACTTATAATTTCAGAATGCATTGCACAGCTGCATTATGTTTTGAATTTACAAGTACAGCGTTAGCTCTCAGTATTCCCTTGATTACGTGTTGAAATTTTGCTTTCAATCCACGCTTCAACTTCAGAGAGTAACCACCGTGAAGCATTATTTAATTTTACAGGCTGCGGGAAGTCGGGATCATAGCGTTTAGATCGTCGGTTGAGTCGGTCATAAATGGATGACCGAGATAAACCTATCAGTTTAATCAGCTCAGGTAGACGTAGCATTTGAATTGTGTTTTGGATAGTAGACATTTAGATTTCCTTCTATGGCGTTGGTTCAATCTGGAAGGTGTTGAACCAACGAATAGACGGTACTAAAAAATTTTTGTGTTCGTGGAAAAGTGCGTGACCAGTTTTTAACTTTTTTTATCATTTTTGTCATTACATTTTAATAGGCTGCATAAGCCTAAGTATAATTCTTCATTTTCAGTAAGAATTCTTTGTATGTTTCCAAAATAGTTTTTTGTTTTCTCATCTGAATTATGGTTACTTTCCGCTTCTTCTCGATATTCTTTGACTTTTTTTTGATATTTATTTTCTAGTGTTTCTCTTTTTTTTCTGATTTCAATTAACTCAGAACGATGATGCACAGATATATTTGGTTCGAATAAATGTAACAGTTTGAGTGTTTGTTTTGGTGTTAATTTTTTCTTTGAATAAAGTGATTTAGAATGATTCAGTAAATTGGTTTTTGGGGGGTGGAGAAATTTTTGCTGCAAAATATAATTAATCTTATTAATTTGTACTTGTAAAGATAATATTCTACTATTATGCTCTTTCTGAATTTTTTCTTTTACATTATTTTCAGCTAAATCATTTATATGCTCAATTAGTAGATTCAATAAATCATAAATTTTATTTAAATTTTCTTCAGATTCGTTAAAATTACTTCGTTTTGAAAAACTACTTTTGAACTTGTTTTTTTGTTCTGAGAGTATTGTAGTTGAATTTTTGAGTAGTTTTTTTTCGGAAGACGTAAAACCTATTTCATCCCAAAGTTTTTCAGTATTATTTTCATGTTTTTTAATAAATGAACTTACAAAGGAAATGTACATGTTCTTTTTATTGGACTTTTGAATTTTAGACAATTTGTTTTTTTGAATCTTATCAATTTTATTTTGAAAGCTTTCAGGCAACACCTCGATAATATAACAATCGTAATGCTCTGAGTATTCTTGGAATAAAGTAGTATAAGTAATATTGGCTTGCATATAATTTTTAGTTTCGATATCGGAACGATAATTTTTTATGTCTTGAATAATTTCATGATAATGTTTAGGTAAATATTCAAAATCCAGTTTCTCAGCTATATCATCACCTTTTTTACAAAGCACTTTATCTTTACAAATCTCACAAGGAACTTCATCATTATCTTTTGGACAAGAAATAGGTTTTTTGACAGTGTCCCTACATAACCTTTTTACTCGATCTTCATCTGATTCTTTAAACATACCTTGATCATGTAATATATAGATTGCTGTTTTAAGAATTTTGTCATGAATAAGTTTGAAGAAATTTAAAGGTGTAGCAGCTTGAATTTGATAAAAAGATTGGCAAAGTAAACTTTTATCAAATATCGTATACTTGAGTTTGACTAAGTTTAGAGGATCTAGTTTTATTTGATTATGTATCTTTGAGCGGAATTCTAAACTAGAATAAATTTTTTCAAATATATACTGTTCCAAATCATTTACAATTTTGATTTGGTCATCAAAAGAGAGATTTTCAGAACTTTCTTCTACGGTGTCCATTATTTCCTTACACTCAATATTTTGATTGAACATTATTGTAAATTTTAGTCTTTATGCCCTGATCCAAAGTGTACATACTTATGCGTTATTTCAGT
This sequence comes from Acinetobacter sp. BEC1-S18-ESBL-01, assembly GCF_014169935.1. Lineage (NCBI taxonomy): Bacteria > Pseudomonadati > Pseudomonadota > Gammaproteobacteria > Moraxellales > Moraxellaceae > Acinetobacter > Acinetobacter sp. BEC1-S18-ESBL-01. The sequence continues at coordinate 2,639,773 of NZ_AP022302.1, read as the reverse complement.
ACGGAGTTTTGGGTAATTATTAACTATATCATCAATATACACGAATAAAATATTCTGTAAATATACAGGGGTGAGTTGTAGTTGAACGGGTAATTTTATTATGTGAATTTTAAATTAACACTGATCATAATTTATAACAAAACTCAGCCCAGTCAGCCATTAATCCTTTACGTTTTTCGAGATATGCCCCACGTAAATAAGCTGCTTCGACTTCATCAGGTAGCTTATGTGCCAGTACATGCTCACAAACTTCTCTAGGGTAATCTGTTTTGTCTGCTGACCAGTCACGGAAAGTAGAGCGGAAACCATGTGTCGTAATCACTCTGTTTTGTTTAGGATCTATATAACCTAAGCCATCTTCTTTAACTTTTTGTTCATGCATTCGTTTGATTAGAGTGGTCAATGACATATCAGAAAGCATCTGCCCATTACGAGGCGCAGGAAAAATGAAATCTTGTGGCTGAGTATATGCTTGAATTGATTTAAGTAAACTAATAGCTTGTTGAGACAAAGGAACACGATGCTCTGTATCTGCTTTCATTCGTTCTTTAGGAATAATCCATATTTTATTCTCAAAATCAATTTCCTGCCATATAGCTCCAAAAATCTCACCAGACCGACAGGCAGTTAAAATTGCAAATTCCAGAGCTTTAGATGAAATTCCTTTTTTCTGTCTCAGGTGTTGAATAAATTCAGAGACCTGTTCATAAGGTAAGGATGGGTGAGGGCGTGATTCCTGCTTTAAGTTGCCTAAGATTGGCTCAAGATTACCTTTCCATTCGGCAGGGTTATCACCGACAAAATATCCCATAGCCTTGGCATAATCAAAAATTGTTTCTATACGACCACGAATACGTTTAGCTGTTTCGTTCTTTTCAGTCCAGATAGGTCTAAGAACTTCGGCAATATCGACTTTAGTAATTGTACTAATACTAATATCACCTAGAGTTGGGTAGATATAGGTTTCTAATGTAGATGTCCACTGTCCAATATGCTTTTCATTTTTAAGTTCACGGGTTTTATTTGCTATAACAACTTTTGCACACTCAATGAATGTTTTGTCACGTAGTTTCTGGATATGTAGTTTTGTAAGTTGTTCCTGTTTATGTGCAATTGGATCAACGCCATTTCGAATTTGTATTCTTAATTCTGTTGCTTTAGCACGGGCTTCAGCTAAAGAAACTTCAGGGTAGGGACCAATACCAATATCACGGCGATGGGGTTTTAACTTTCCATTTTTATCCAGACGTTTACCTACTACCGCACGCAAAATCCAGACACGAGAATTGCCTTCTATATTCAAGCAAAGACCATCAACACCCCCTACAGAATGTCGCCCAGTCTTCTTAATTTTTGCTACACTGAGAGCAGATAGCTCTTTAGATTTCCTTGGCATGTTCTAACTTACCCCACAACCTACCCCTCATAAAATACTGGAAATGGTAGGATTGGGCAAGACGGCTTAGGATGATTAAAATGTTAAAACATTGAAATATATATGTTTATAATATTTATTTGGATTGCTTAGGACTATTGTTAGACGGACACCGCTTCCGCCAAATTCGAAAAGCCCCTGTTAAAAGCAGGGGCTTTTTTATATCTATTATTTTACCCCTCATTCTACCCCACATAAAAATTTGGATTGAGTTAGACAGATTTTGATTTCAGTTTAATTTTATATTGTGTAGTTAATCGCACCCTCATAATGCTCAATATCTTGTAATTGTTTGAAGAATTCTTTCGGGGCAACTATTGCTGCTATATGTATAATTATGAGTAGAATAGCTCCTTATAATACCAATCCCTTTGCATCACTAACTTGCAAAGTAAAATTGACTGATATGTACCAAATTTAAATTAAGAGATATGGATAATTCATGAATTTAATAAATCACAGTAGTAAGTTCTTTTTTGCAATTTTTCTTATGATGAATCTTTCAAATACATATGCAGCAAAGATACAAACTGTAGATGCTGAAGTACAGGAGAGTGCTGGAGACGCCATGGAAGCTGCTGGAGCAGAAGCTGTAGAGGCTGGTGGAGGGGAGACTGCATGCCGTGCTGACGAGGCATGTGATGTTGCATCTGCTGTTTCTGAGGATGAAATGTATGGTGGCATTCAACAAGAATATGTCGTAAAAGGCTGCAAGGTAACAATCTACAATGATGGACCTGTGAAAATGGTCAACGTAAAGACAGATCAACCATGTGATGCTCCACTTCCTAAAGACCATAAATTTTCTAGATAGACTTTGTGAGCCTATAAATTATTTTGTGCGCCTTTCTGTTTTTTCTCATAATCATGAACCATTCGAATACGCTCTTCGGTTGCAGGATGTGAGGATAAAGCATCAAGAACAGCTGTAGATAGTTTATTAGCTGAAGATTCTTCTTGAGAAGTTGGTGGGGTGGACTGATTTTTCTTATCGAGACCTTCTTCCGTTGTATCGCTTAAACGTTGTAAGAAATTTGCGAAGTGGGAGACTTCGATATGCTTCCTATCCATCAGCTGTAAAGCATATAGATCGGCTTCGGACTCAAATTTACGTGAATAATTTGCACCAATCATAGCGGCAGGTAAGGACGTAAATAAGTCTGAATTATCTCCTGTCATTGCAATGTATAATATACTTAGACCTAAACTCGTTAACCCTTGTTGCAAACTATGGCGATAAACCAAATGGCCTTGTTCATGGGCTAATACGCTTAAGATTTCCTGATTCGTATGTGCCAATTTGATTAGTTCATCTGTGATAATAATCGTATTATTGGGTAGCGCTACAGCATTAGCCCCTAACTGATCGCCTTTACGGAAGACTAATTTGGCTGGTTTGTTTTCAGCAACAGTATTCAAATACTGTTTAGTAATTTGGTCTTTTTGAGTTTGTGCTAATTGGCTGGGTGCAGTCCAATTATTTAATACATAATTCTCGGCTTCATCACCTAGTTTCTTTAAAGTATTCTCAGGTAATTGAAAAGCAAGATAATGGGACGTTGCTGGAACCCCCCATTTGACTAGACTGATCGCAAAAGTAATCACAAAAATTACACTAAAAAGAATAAGACCCGGAGAGCGTTCAAATTTCCAGATCGAATGTTGAACCTTTTTAGTTGAGTAATTAAACCATTCAGGTAATGCACTATGAAATTCAATCCGTGCATCATCAGATAATTCAATTACTGGGTGTAACTGTCCCAGCGCACCAATCAATTTCATATCAGTATATTGATAATGGCGCTGAAGTTCTAATTGCTCACCATACCGAATTAGAACTTCAGATTCAGATTGAGCTGAAATCTGAGCACGGTATGGTTTAGACACTAGGCCATCATAGAAAGTGATATCTACTGCGTGGGACATAAATTATTAAACTCAGATTGTTATAAAGAGATGTCGATATCAAAAATATCACTGATTTCTTCAGCTAAAGCACTTTGCTCTTGTTGAGCTAGATTCATCATTTGATCTGGATCATCTAATAAAATTAAACTCATCGATTCAATCTGATATTTGTGAATACGAACTGCAGCCCAAGCAGACATTAAACCTATGGATAAGATTTTTACAATCCAGTTCGATGCTACAATCCATGCAAAACGCCATTGATTACAGTCTGTTTTAAATTGACTGTTTCCAACTGTAGTATTGTTCCATGTCGTAATAAAAATACGTGCAGCAATTAATGGATAAATAAATAATCCAATAAATGCATATACCGTAAATATTCCGAAGAATATAGCGTTTGGTGAGAACCCAGAAATTGTTCCTGCCATAGCAAAGTAAATGATTGAAAAAATAGAAATTATACCAATTGCAATAAAAACTGGTATATAAACTGCTGCCATATATGCAGACCATTTCGCGTTTAATTTAAAATTTAATTGTCCAGCATATAAGTTGTTAAGATAATATTTTTTATATAGCCAAATAGCTACAGGTGTAAAGATTCCTAAAGTGAAAATATATACCAATATACTCAAAAGAAAGACTTTATAAGATTCTTTTATCGTTCCACCAAAATAAAAACGTGCGTTGCCGAACTTACTATTTCTTGCCGTAAAACGCAAAGTAGCGCGAATTAGCCAAGGTACTGCTGCATATAGCGCAACTAGTCCAACCACAGTCGCAATCATTGAATACTGTGATGAAATTGCAAATACGACGTAAATTCCTAATGCAATTAAACGTCCAATCAAAATCTTGGTTGGAATCCCTGTAAAATCAAAGCGGCGTTCAAAAAATTCTGTATTACCATAGAAATAGCGTAAGCGACGAACTTTAGCCCAAGGCGCATATAAGCTTAAGGTAATAATAGTCAAAAGAATATTAACGATCCAGATTCCAAAATATTCTGAGGCATTCCCATGAAACTTAAAATGATGAATTCCTGAGTGTGAAATTGGTGGAGTTGTAATATTTTGATCCTCATTTACATCTTGAGGAAGAGCGGTTAAAGCTTGGTCTTGCATTTTATTCTCTTTATTGAAAATATATGATCTTGATTGAATGTAATAGATAATTAGAAAACTATTGAGAATATTATATATTTTTTATAAATTGAAATAAATAGAATGAAAAGCAAACAACTATTTTTACCATTATATTCTTATTGAGTTGTTTCGAGCAGAAAGCTTATCGCGAGAAGTATAAATAATAGGTTTAAAGGCATCGGTGACTTATTGTGATTGTAAATTTAGTAGTAATTCTAAGAAAAACTTTCTACATCATTAATTTCATCATTTACCATTTTTTATATTCTAATCTTACCTGTTGAAACTAATATATCTATATAAATTTCAATCCCGTTATAAACCCCACTTTAACAATAACTCATTCATTATTTATCCTTACTTTTTAATGATCTAATTTAAAACAAATGTCATTTTGTGTGCTTGACTGTAAGAGAGTTGAATACTATTCTTCGCATGCTGGCCACATTGCCAGTCAGTTGTCGCAGACCGTCTCATAGAAGCATTAAAGGTTTTATACCTTTAGTGTCTAGCCCCTCGTGCCCCCTCTACGGTGGAACGGGAGGGGGACACCCACGGGTGTGCTGGATCTATGACCAGTCTGCGAACCCCCTTTCGTTCTGCCACCATAATTTTAATGATTTGGCAGAACTCCCAATAAAAAAGGAGTTGGCTTTGCACATTCATTATTTCTTGGCAGCCTTTGCCAAAAGCTATAACGACACAACTTAAAAATTTAAAGCAGTTTGAATGCCATAAGGTTTTCAGGCTTTAAGTCATTTTTACTTAAAACTTAGCAAAACAAAACTTGAGATGTGCCAAGCACCGTCTTACGGCATTGCTGCGCCTTTTTTTCTCCCAGAAAGGGCACAGGCTTTTTATCTCATTTAGACACAACAAGAATTTATAACGGTAAAACGATGCCAACTTTAGAAATATCTTCCAAAAAATTACAGGTTGTTCAAACTGCCATCCAACTCTTTACCACGCATGGATTTCATAATGCAGGGGTAGACCTGATTATCAAAAAATCCAAAATTCAAAAAGCCACGTTTTATAACTACTTTCACTCGAAAGAAGGACTTGTTGAAATGTGCCTAATCTTTCAAAAAAGCCGACTTAAAGAAGAGGTGCTGGCAATTGTCTATTCACACAGCTACCCAACCGCAGCCGATAAACTCAAAGAAATTGTTCGCTTACATGTCGATGTGAATAGCCTTTACTATCTTTTGTTTAAAGCCATTTTTGAATTAAAACTGCTTTATCCACGGGCTTACCGCATGGCGATTGAATATAGAAAATGGCTGCTTAAAGAGTTATTTGATTTGATATTTAGTCTAGAAAGTCGGGGCTTAAAACCTGATGCCGATATGGTTTTAAATCTAATAGATGGTTTGATGTTTGGGTTTTTAAGTACCAATAGTTTGAGTGAAAGGGATGAGGTGTTGGAGCGGTTTTTTAAAATAACTTGATGAATAGTGCTTTGGAACAAGATGCTTTTGAAAAGGTAGTTCAAAAGCATCTTGCTCACTTAGTTTATATGGGTCTGATATTTTAAGTTAAACAGGAATATTGGCTCTTATTTTCAGAGTTTAATTTTGACTTATTGAGACTCATCTAAATCACGTTTACGGCAGGATAATTCATAGTAATTACCTTTTGGCAGAGAACTAATTTTAAACCCATAGTAAGTGCTATCGGTTTCTATCGGAGCGATATTACATTGATTCTTTTTTGCAAATTTTTCAATTAATTTTAAATTGGTGGTTTGCTTAAATACAGCTCCCCAACCTTCACTCACACAACAGCCCACATATTCAGTCATATATTCATCTGAAATAAGCACAACGTTTTGTCCCATAAATTCATAAGGTTTTTTGAGTTTGTATATATCGTTATAGTCTGCTCTTGAAATATTAGGTTTTTTGGCTAGGAAACCTTTTTGTTTAAGAATTTGAAACTTTAAAAAATCTTCAGGACCAGTACCAAGTCCCCGATAAATCGAGCTATTGTCCTCTGCAAAACTATATGAGCTGAAAATGCTAACTAAGCTTAAAATTAATAATTTTTTCATTTGTAATTTCAGAAGTTGTATTAGGGCATAATTGTTTCATATCTTCTTTAAAGCGTAAAGTAAGTAGCTGATTTTTATATTATAGATAGATTTTTCTATACCACGGCAAACCATAATTAATTTACTAATAATAGGTTTCATATAATTAACTATCTATAGAATAAATTTTTTGCTTCTTTAAAAATTATTTAAACAAATTAAGTAAATTTTTTATTAGAGTCCTAATTTATACGCTTATTTGATAGTCTTTTTGTATATAATATGTATTCTTTTTATTTATTTATCTTTATAGAGTAAACATGAAAAAAATATTAATCATTACTTTGAGTTCTTTCGGTTTAATTGCTTGTTCAACTACTGAAACTTCAAGAACGATACAAAGTCCACAAGTCACTGCTGCTACTGCTACAACAAAATATACCGGAGTAAAAACTCCTATTTCTATTGGTAAGTTTGATAATCGCTCTAGTTATAAGAGAGGCGTTTTCTCTGATAATGTCGATCGTTTAGGTGGGCAGGCGAAAACTATTCTTGAAACACATTTACAGCAAACTGGCTATTTTTCAGTTTTAAACCGTGACAATCTATCAGAAATTAAACAAGAAGTAGGTTATAGCAATACTGCTCAATCTATTAAAGGTGCTCGCTACGTTATTACTGGTGATGTCTCTGAATTTGGTCGTAAAGAAGTAGGCGATCAACAGTTATTTGGTATTTTAGGTCGCGGTAAACAGCAAGTTGCTTATGCCAAAGTTAATTTAAATATTGTTGATGTAAAAACATCAGAAGTTGTGCATTCGGTACAAGGTGCTGGTGAATATGCATTAGGCGCACGTGAAGTTTTAGGCTTTGGTACTACAGCTTCTTACGATTCGACTTTAAATGGCAAAGTACTTGATTTAGCTGTTCGTGAAGCAGTTAATAATCTTGTAACAGATATTCAAAATAACCGTTGGTCAATTCAATAATTTTGGATATGTGTTAAATGAAAAAAATTCTTTTAAGCAGTTTTCTTGCTATGGGATTGGTTGGGTGTGCCGCTGGTCCTCAACCTTTATATAATTGGGGAACTTATACTCATCAAACCTATTTGATGTATAACTCACCTGAGAAAGCGACACCAAGTACGCAAATCACAAAATTAGAAGCTGAAATTGAGAAAACTAAAGGCAAGGGCTTAGCCGTTCCGCCAGGTTTATATGCGCATTTAGGATTATTGTATTTACAAGAGAATAATTCTCAAAAAGCAATTGAGTATTTCCAGCTTGAACGACAAGTATATCCAGAATCTACAGTTTTAATGGATCGCTTATTGCAAAAAATGAATGCTAATGGTGGGAATGCAAAATCATGATGAAGAAATTTCTAATTGCTGGTTTGGTTATCTCTAGCCTTGCATTTACTGGATGTGCCGTTACTCCACAACCTAATAAAGATATTACAGCTTATAAAGCTCATATGCCAAAATCGATTTTGGTATTGCCTCCAGTCAATGATTCGCCTGATGTAAAAGCGACTTATAGTTATTGGCCTACTGTGGTGGCACCTGTGGCAGAAGCTGGTTATTACGTTTTCCCAATCTCTGTCGTAGACAATATGTTTAAAGAGAATGGGGTTACTAATGGCAGTGATGCTCAGTCTATTGCACCCCAGAAATTACAAGAGATTTTTGGTGCAGACGCAGCTTTATATATTCGAATTAAAGAATATGGTTCTAAATACCAAGTGATTCAAAGTGTCGCGACAGTAAGTGCTGATGCAAAGCTTGTTGATTTAAAAACTGGAGATGTGATTTGGACAGGTGAGAAAAAACTTGTTCAAGCAAGTAATGATGGTAATGCGGGTTTAATCGGAATGGTCGTCGGTGCTTTAGTTGAACAGATTGCTGGCAGCTTTACTGACCGGGCTTATCCATTAGCGAGTATGGTAAATACTCAACTTTTTACCCCGACGACTTATAATCCGGGTATGGGGTTGTTATATGGTCCACGTTCACCAAAATATCAACAAGATGGAGTAGTAGCTAAGTAAATTAAAGTCTTAACTAAAGTTTTACTTTATTAAAAATAGGCTGCAATCTAGTTTAATTATATGAAATGCTAGATAAAAATTTATTATTTCAGATAGTTTATAAATTTTTTGATTAGGTAGGAGAGCTAGAGTAACTAGTTCTCCTATTTAATTTAAATTACTTCTTTTGCTTAAAACGGTATTTACATTTTAGACAGCGATAATCTTGAAAAATATTCTTGTCGATTATTACGCCAGCTTTCTTACCAAAAATATTACCAACTACACCGCCAGTAATTCCTGCACTAATGGCACCAACAAAAGTCCCTACAGTTCCGCCAACAATTACACCTAAAGGACCAGCAACAGTACCAATAGCTGCTCCAACAGTAGCACCAGTCGCAGCGCCACCTACAGTGCCTGCCGTTGTACCGGCAGCTGTGAGTAAAACACCGCCAGTTGTTCTAAGTAATTTGTCATGGTCACGTGCTTCAATTTCTGTAGAACCACACTTAGGACATTGCAGAGCTTTTTCCATAAAATTTCCTGTCTTTCATCATTGAGTGACACAGTTGACGGCTAAATCAGTGCAGTGGGTAAAGAACCTGTCTTGCGATGCAGTATCTTTTGCCTATTGAGTGATCGTAACGATAAACTGGTCTGCTTTGATTTTAGCTGAACATTGACACAAATATTTATAGATCATGTAAACACTTGTACTTTAATAATTATCCCACTAAATACCAATGTTTAGAATGACTAAGGTTTACATATTCATGTGTCTAGCAGAGAGCAATTCAATAATGATGAATAGAATGTGAAGGGTTTTTCTGAAGTTACTTAGGGTGACAAGCTGGTAAATGATAAAAGGCTTATCCTATTTGAATAAGCCTTTTTTGAATATTAGAGTGCTTTTTTCCAACTCAAAAATTTATATAGTCCAAACATGAATGTAATCCAGATTGGAATTAAAATAACAGATTTTTCAAACCCTTGAGTCCACATGATATATAAAATCATGCCAATAAAAATCAAAACGATATAGTTACTTAATGGTGAAAATAGAGCAGGGAACTTGGCAACTTTGTCTTCAAGTTTCATGGCACGTTTAAACTTTAAATGAGTAAAGCTAATAATTGCCCAGTTTAAAACCAGCGCAGCCACAGCCATGTACATAAGATAGCTTAAAGCTTCTTCTGGGATAAAGTAGTTCAGTAATACACAACCAAAAATCAGAATAGAAGAAAAGATAACAGCAGGTGTTGGAACCCCTTGTTTGCTGACTTTTGTAAAAATTTTAGATGCGTGGCCTTGTACTGCGAGTCCATATAACATACGGCTGTTTGCATACATACCGCTGTTATAAACCGACAGTGCAGCCGTCAAAATAATAAAGTTAAGTAAATGAGCTGCCCAGCCAATACCAAGCTGGCTAAAAATCATCACAAATGGACTTTTATCTAAACCACCGAGGTCAAGCTGATTCCACGGAATGAGCGACATAATAATAGCAAGCGAAGCCACATAGAAAACCAAGATTCGAAATATGACTTGGTTAATGGCTTGTGGAATGCTTTTTTCAGGATTTTCAGCTTCAGCGGCAGTCATCCCAATCAGTTCAATACCGCCGAAAGCAAACATTAAGAAGGCGAGCATATAAAATAGGCCCGAGAACCCATGCGGGAAAAATCCGCCATGCTGCCACAAGTTCGCAAAGCTAGCGATAGAATCATTACCTGCGGTGAGCAATAAATATAAGCCAAATACGATCATGGCAATGACTGCTGCAACTTTAATAATGGCTAACCAAAACTCAGATTCACCATAAAATTTAACGTTGCCTAAGTTCAAACATGTGACCAAAACAAAGAAAAATAAGGCTGATATCCAAGCAGGAATGTGGGGCCACCAGTAATGCACATATTTAGCAACTGCTGTCAGCTCGGTCATCGCGACCAGAATATAAACCACCCAATAGTTCCAGCCCGATAAAAAACCGGGGAATTTCCCCCAATATTTTTGTGCAAAGTAACTAAAGGAACCGACCACAGGTTCTTCTACGATCATTTCACCCATTTGGCGCATAATTAAAAATGCGACCAAACCGACAATGGCATAACCTAAAATAATAGAAGGACCAGCAGACTGGATGACTTGTGCAGAGCCTAAAAATAAACCTGTCCCGACAGCACCACCCATAGCGATCAACTGGATATGGCGATTTTTAAGTCCGCGTTTTAATTGGGAAGATGAATTGCTCAAAATATATGCGCTGAATAAAAAAGCTGGCGCTATTGTAATAGATTGGGTAGGGATAACCTAGTTTGAAAAGGATTTTACTCAGCTAAATAAAACGGATTCGTACAAAGCTATACGAATCCTTTTTATAAAATGATGTTTTTATAAATTAGAAAGATACCATTTTGCCCGGATTAATCATTGCACCGATACCATACATGCTTTTAGCGAGTGGAATAACAACGGGAGCAAGGGTACGACCAAAAATAATATTTTGATGATCAATTTTAGATAACATTTCGAAGTCGTTAGATTGCCCAACAAAGTCATTTGCAATGGCTTTACCAATGCGTACCGTCTGAGCAACGCCGTGACCACTCCAGCCATGAACAGCATAGATTGGGAATTTATGACCAAACTTACGGCTATCGACTGCACCATTTACGGTTAAATCAGTAGTTCCACTCCAGACAAAATCCATCTCTAGATTTTTAATTTGAGGGAAAACAGTGTGAATTCGATGCTCTAGATAATTTAATGTTTTCTCTGGACCCCAGCATGTGCCAGTGCCTTGGCCACCAAACAATAAGCGGTTATTAAATACGGGGCGATAGTAATCAATTTGGAACTGAGTGTCATAGACCGGATGCCCAAATGGTAAAAGCTCTTTTGTATCAAGCTCTAGCGGGGCAGTCGTCGCAACATAAGTATAGAACGGAATTGTGGTATTGTTTTGCTCTGATAAAAGTTTAAATGAAGCATGGTGTACTGCTAAAACTACAGACTTTTTAGCTTTTACGACCGCATTTGCAGTTTGAACATAAATACCATCTGCTTTTTCTTCTATTGAAAGGACTTCTGTTTGCTCATAAACAGTACCGCCATTTTGGCAAAAGCCATAAATTAAGCCACGGTTTAAAGCTAAAGGATGAATTTGTCCACCTAACTCATCAATTAAACCACCTGTATAGTAGTCAGATTTAATATAGTCCATGAGTTCATGTTTACCCACAATGCGGGTATGGTCTTCACCTAAGTATTTTCGTGCATCGGCGCCTTGTGTTAAACCAACTAAATGCCCTTCATGAACGGCGGCGGTAATGTGGCCGTATTTGCGGTCAAAGTTGAGTTGGTATTTTTCCGAAATGTCATCAATCAGTTGCATCGCTTCTGTAGAGGTAAAATGCCAGAGTTTTTTGGCATCTTCATAACTCAAGCGATCGGCCATTTCTTGAGCTTCCCAGCGAGCTAAACCAGGGGTGAGTTGTCCGCCATTGCGTCCAGAAGCTGCGCTACCTACACGGTTTTTTTCTAATAAAACAGTCTCTACGCCTTGTTCAGCTAAATGTAAGGCCGTAGATGAACCCGGGTATGAATATTGTAGATGAGTGGGATATTGATCTTGTTATAGGGGGCATAACATTTAATATTGGTGATCGACAAGAGTTTTTTGAAATTAATGTGATAGGAACTTATGATGAGAGAAACCAAACATTTATGTGGGCATGGGAACATCCTTCTATTCCACAGGATCTGCAAGAAGTGGCTTTAATTGTTAAAAATTACGGAGAACAATATGAAATTGCTGAGTTACAACAAAAATTAGTTTATTGTAGTGAAGAAGAAGCATGGAACTTTACTGCTTTAGCAGCACATTTGGCAAAAGCTGATGGAGCATATCGAGGTAAAGTGAATGGTAATTGGATTTATATTGTTTTTAAAAATGATAGTAAATAAACTTTGATGATTAGTTGTAGACAATTATTTATTTAAATATAGATATTTTATTAGTATTAAAAAAGCTTGGTAATCCAAGCTTTTTTTAATTATGTACCATTTTATTGACTACTGTAATAGGAACAGTATAGCTATTACTCATACTAGGTTTTGGTACTAAAAATTCTGAATTGGTCTATAAGTAATTGGGATATAACTCTATTGCATTAATCAATTCTATAATTAACCAAAAAGCCTCATTGCGAGGCTTTTTTATCATCCTTATTTAATATTTGGATCGCCTTTTTTCAAGAAAAAGCGAATCGCTAATTTTTGTAGGAATGTTCCATAAGGAGGGTGGAAAAGCTGAGTCGGGAAAAACCGATGGCGAATAAATACAGTTTTTGCATGTGAAAGTTCACGGAAACCTTCCTCACCATGATATGACCCCATGCCTGAGTTGCCGATACCACCGAAAGGAGCGTCATGGTTAACTACATGCCATCCCCAGTCATTGATGGTCACACCACCCGAATGAGTTTCACGTAAAATACGATCACGTTCTATCGAGCTATGCGTAAAGCAATAAAGTGCTAAAGGTCGTTCATCCGATTTTACATAGGTGATTGCATCATCTAAAGAATCATAAGCCACCACAGGTAAAATAGGACCAAAGAGTTCTTCTTTCATAATGCGCATATCTGGTGTGCAATTCAGCACAATCTGTACAGGCATCCTGCGACCTTGTTGGTCAAAGCTATACGTATCGCAAGGAATAACACGAGCACCTTTTTCTTGTGCATCGGTCAAAATATCTTGAATACGTTTTAAATGGCGGTCGTTCACAATAGATGTATAATTCTCATTGTTTGTGATGTTTTGACCAAACATTTTTATAAAGCTGGATTTTGCTACATCCACAAACTCATCAATACTTTCTTTAGGAACCAACGCATAGTCAGGTGCTACACAGATTTGACCACTATTAGTTGCTTTGCCATGGGTAATACGTTTTGCCGCATCGGCAAGTGGGTAATTACGGCTTACAATTGCTGGTGATTTACCGCCTAACTCAAGCGTAACAGGTGTTAGATTTTCAGCTGCTGCTCGCATGACGATCTTGCCAATCGCAGGAGAACCAGTAAAGACGATATGGTTAAATGGCAACGAAGTAAATCTTGCTGGGTCTGTAATTTCTTCACCAAAAACCGCCACTTCATCTTCATTAAAGACTTCAGCAAGCATGCGTCGAAGCATTGCATTGGTATTTGGGGTAATTTCAGGTAGCTTAATCATCACTCGGTTGCCTGCAGCTAATGCGGCAATGAGTGGGCCAAGTGCTAAATAAACGGGGAAGTTCCAAGGCACAATCACACCAACCACGCCTTTAGGTTGGTATTGCACGCTTAAACGGTTTGATAAAAATAAAAGCTCGGTACGGCGTTTACTTGGGCGCATCCAGCGGCGTAAATGATGAATCGCATGATCAGCTTCTAACACAGAACCAAGCAAATCTAATAGCTTAGATTCATCAAGTGATCTTGAACTAAAATCAGAATTAATCGCAGCAGCTAAAGCATCTTGATAACGGATAATTTGTTTTTTGAGTTGATGCAGTCTGGTGCGGCGTGCTTCAAGGCTTGGGTAAGGATCTGCCTCAAAATTGGCACGTTGTTTGGAAAAAATAAGTTCCATATGTTCAGTGGCAGAGCCGCTATATTCTTTTAAGGTAGACTGTTCCATTATTATTCCTTCCATACTTTTGCTTATCATACTTTATGCTTGAAGCGTTGTATGGTCGATGTTAAATTGAGACAACAAGAGGTAGTTTAGTGCCATTATGCACGTCACTCTAGGGATGGTGTGAATTAAATGCCTAATAATGTTTATAAAAATACAAATGCGGTTATCGAAGGAAATTATGATAATACATCCTTAGGTGCCAATACATATTTACTAGGTTTGACCAGTTTATTTGATGAAATGGGTTCGCAAGGCCATTCAATATCAGATGTTCTATCTGGCACAAATATTTCGCCAGATGCGATGAATCAATCCTCTTTATATATTTCTCAAGTTCAAAAAATTCAGTTATTTCAAAATATTCAAAAGCTATCTCATGATCCCTTAATTGGACTACGAGCAGGACAAAAGCAGAGACTGTCAGATTTTGGAGTGTATGGTTATGCGTTATATTCCTCACGTAATTTTAGACAAGCAGTCGAGCTTGGCATTCGACACATTAAGCTTGCAGGGCCTATTTTAAAGAAGTCTTTTTATATTCGGGATGACGTTGCCGTTTTTGAAGGGCAGGACATTATTGCACTTGGTAAGCTTTTGCCTTTAGTGTGTGAGTTTTGGTTTAGCTCAATGCAAACCTTAATTGAACGGGTGCTTGAAGGACCATTTCAAGCCAAGAAGCTTTTATTACCCTATCCAGCGCCTGACTATGCAGAAGAATATGAAAAAGTTTTTCATTGCCCTGTTCAGTTTAATGCTGGGGTGATGCAATGGCATTTTGATTTAAAGTGGCTTGACGTACCTTGCCCAAATGCCAACCCGATTACCGCGGATATGTGTAAGTCTTTTTGTGAGCGGATGTTAGGTACAGCTGAACTTGAAGAACCCGAATTGGTGAAAACAATCCGTTTAATATTATTGGATGGAACAGGGCTTTTTCCATCGGCCCAAGAAATGGCTGAACGTTTACATATGTCAAAGCGTACCTTACATCGGCGGTTAGCGGGTTTTAATTTAACCTATCAAGAATTATTAGATGAAACTCGGCGCCGTCTTACTGATGAATACTTGCGAGAAACAACTTTAACCGTAGATGAAATTGCTGAGAGAATTGGCTTTTCAGATACTTCTAATTTTAGAAAAGCCTATCGTCACTGGACAGGCATTTCACCAAATGAGTATCGAATACAGTACCTAAATTAGATTAAGGTTTGTTTGTTATTTAAATCGAGAAAGTAACTTTTTCTGCAAAAATGGATTACAGAGTAAAATTGCAAATAAAATAATAAATATACCGATAATGCTGAATAGATCCGGTAATTCATGCCAAAAAACAAATCCCCATATTCCTGCAAAAATAATGGCAATGTAGTTCATTGGGCCAATTTGTCCTGCCGGGGCTAGGCTGTAAGCATAAGACATAAACAGTTGGCTAATATTAGCTAAAAGTCCTGCGGCAATGAGTAGAGCTAGTTCATGCCAAGTGAAAATACGCCAATGCCAGAACATCGGAATAGAGGAAATTAAACTACCAAAAATACAGAAGTAAAAAACAATACGTTCAGGCGGCTCTGTACTGGTTAAAGCCCTTACGGTGACAAAGGCCATTGCAGATAAAAAGCATGCACCCAAGCCAATAAAAGATAACGCATTCAATAAGCCTTGGTCAGGTTTAGCAACAAATAAAACCCCAATTAGCCCAATAACGGCGGCAAAAATCATTGATTTGGTGATTTTTTCTTTTAAAAAAAGCCATGCAATGAGTGGAATAAAGATGGGAGATGAGTAACTAAAAACCATGGCATTAGATAGTTTTAAGTTGGCAATGGCATAGAAAAAACCATACATGGCGGCAAGCCCGACAATACTTCGCCAAGTGTGCATCCAAAGTTTATCGGTTTTAATAAAGTCTAAACCTTGTTTAAAGAGCATCGGAATAAAAATAAATAAACCCACTGCATTTCTAAAAAACACGACGGTCGCGTTGTCTACCGTTTGTGAAGCAAAACGGATGCACACTCCCATTATGGAAAATAATAATGCCGACGTCATAAGACAAAGCAGTGCTTTTCCAAGTTGTGTAGAGGGGAGGTTTGAAGCAGTCTGATTTTGCATAGAGAAATACAGTTCTTAATTTTCGATGTTATTTTAGCAGCGCTGTTAAGTTTTAGTGAAATGTGTCGTAATTAATAGGGGAAATGTGAAAAGATGAGGTGATATGCCTCATCTTTTAAACCTTATTAGGTCACGGGTGCAGGGTTAAATACAGCGAGTGAGTTATGAATACCCCAACGGTCCGACCACGTTTGTTTTTCACCGCTAGCTACTTGTAAAATCAGCTCAAAAAGTTCCCAGCCCACTTCTTCAATAGTTTTCTTTCCAATCGCAATATCGCCAGCACTGATATCAATCAGGTCATACCAACGGTTTGCAATATTGTTTCGGCTTGCCATTTTAATAACAGGTACGGCTGCCAGCCCGTAGGGTGTACCACGACCTGTGGTAAAGACTTGGACCGTAATTCCAGATGCCATTTGCTGCGTACCACAGATAAAGTCACTCGAAGGGGTGGCCGCAAAAATTAAACCCTTTTTAGTCGGTCTTTGGCCCGGTGCGAGAACTTCTACAATCGGTGAGCGGCCCGATTTTGCAATTGATCCCATCGCTTTTTCTACAATGTTATTCAGTCCACCTTTTTTATTACCCGGTGTGGTATTGGCACTTCGGTCTACTTGGCCTGCTGCTAAATAGTCATCGTACCATTTCATTTCCCGAATTAGATCTTTGGCAACTTGTTCATTTACTGCGCGTGGAGTAAGTAGGTGAATACCATCACGGACTTCTGTAACTTCCGAAAACATGACTGTACCGCCACATTGCACAATCAAGTCAGCTGCGAAACCAACGGCAGGGTTAGAGGTAACTCCGGAAAATGCATCACTCCCACCACATTGCATTCCTACAACTAATTCAGAGGCTGGAACTTCTTCTCGAGTACGTTGATTAAGCTTTTCAAGGTGTTGTTCTGCCACGGTTAAAATATGGTTCACCATACTTTCAAAACCGTTGTGGCGTTCATCTTGCAACTGAATAATATCTTCGTTTGCTAGGGGAATATATTTGTTTTCTTTAGGAATATTTAAAAGCCGTTCGGGTTGCATTTTTTCGCAGCCCAGACTCACCACCATAATTTCTCCACCAAAATTAGGGTTGAGTGCAAGATTATGTATGGTACGAATAGGAACAATTGCAGCGGGTGCATCAATTGCTACACCACAGCCATATAAGTGGTTTAATCCAACTACTCCATCTACATTTGAATATTTAGGAAGTAAATCACGTTCAATAATCTTAACGACATAATCGACAATACCTTCTACACAGTTAACACTGGTCGTGATACCTAAAATATTTTTTGTGCCGACACTGCCATCCTTATTTTTATAACCTTTAAATGTATATCCGCTCAAGATTGGAAGCTTGGGGTCGGGGCGAGTTGCTAACTCAAGATCATCTAGCTCAGGTGCCTCAGGCATTTGGGTAACGGCTTCATTTATCCATGAGCCTGCAGATAAATCTTTATTTGCATAACCAATAATTTCCCCATAACGAACAATTGCTTCACCTTGCTTTAATGACTTTAATAAAACTTTATGTCCTTGTGGCACATGATCAACCAAGATGAGTTGGTATTCTTCAATATGTGTAGAAGGTGGTAAACCGCCGTCATTCACTACAATGGCTACATTATCAAGAGGACTAATTTTTATGAGGAGAGGCTTCAGCATGATCATTCCTTGTATACATTTGAAGAGAGGTCATAACGCTTAAGTTAGTTAAGCGTTATGACTTAAAGTTTTAAGAGGTAGGTTTTAACTCGAAGCGCTGGATTTTGCCCACAATAGCGGTATAGCAAATTACTGCTGCAATCGCATGCACACCGACATAAGTCAATGCAAGGTTGAAAGAACCAGTACTTGCCAAGATATAGCCGATCACAATTGGGGTCACGATTCCTGCTGTATTACCAAATGCATTCATCATTCCGCCTGATAAGCCCACCATTTCTTTTGGTGCAACATCAGACATGACTGCCCAACCTAAAGAGCCGATGCCTTTCCCAAAGAAAGATAAGGACATAAAGAATACGATTGCTGCTTGAGAATCGACGTAATTACACATAATAATTGAGGTTGAAACCAAGAATCCGACTACGATAGGTAGCTTTCTTGAAAAGCTTAAGCTGTAATTCATTCGAATTAACTTATCTGAAATCAAGCCACCTAAAATTCCACCTACAAAGCCGCAGAGTGCAGGTGCAACTGCTGCAAAACCTGCTTCTAAAATGCTGAGATGTCTTTCTTTGACAAGGTAAACAGGGAACCAAGTCAAGAAAAAATAGGTCAGTGTATTTACACAATATTGTCCAATAAAGATACCGAGCATCATACGTGAAGCAAGCAGCTGCTTAACTTTGCTCCAAGTAATTTTCTCTTTTTTACTATTTTGGCTATTTTCACCCATGTCGAGTAAAGCACCTTCTGAAGCAATATATTTTACTTCTTCGGGATTTACTGTTGGATGATTGGTCGGGCTATAAATGACCTTAAGCCAGATAAAGGAAAGAATGATTCCGAGACCACCCATGACCCAGAAAATAGACTGCCAGTGGACGGTTGCAACAAGCCAACCCATTAGGGGAGCAAAAAGTACGGTTGAGAAATAAGAGGATGAGTTAAAAATGGCAGCGGCAGTTCCACGTTCTTTGGTTGGAAACCATGCGGCAGCAATTTTACTGTTACCCGGAAAAGCAGGCGACTCAGACAAACCAACTAAAAATCTGAGTACAAAGAGTGAAGTAATGATGGTCGCAGTATCACCTAAAATGTCGGTAAAACCGATTAAAACCGTGAATAACGACCATAAAAATAGACTCCAGAAATATACACGGCGAGCACCAAACTTATCGAGTAGCCAACCACCTGGAATTTGACCAATTACATAGGCCCATGCAAAGGCCGAGAAAATATAACCCATGGTGACTGAGTCGATTCCCAGCTCATGAGACATTGGCGTTGCAGCCATTGAAAGGGTTGCACGATCACCGTAATTAAAAGCCGTGACCAAAAAAATCATCGCAAGAATGTAGTAGCGAGTTTTTGTATGTTTGGCTCTTTGCTGAGTCACTACAGCAATATTTGTTTGCAGATTATCCATATACAAACTCTTTTTAATAATCGACCTATTTGCATATCCGTGAAATAGGTGACGTCATGTCAAATTCATCGATAGAATAGATGAGAAAACGGAATTTTGTATCTACTCTATAGTCCTAGTTCTAAAACCGCGTCTTTAGATGTATGACATCATATGATTAAAAATATTATTTTGGCAAGTAGGGTCGAAAAATAATTTTTATGCGGGTTTATATTGACAAGTTGTCTGATGTCTTATAAGTTTTGGTAATGAAAAAATAGTATCAGAATGCCAAGGAGTATTTTAATGGCGACCTCTACACCTATCGTTAAATCAATTCGAGCAATTCCTGTTGCTGGACATGACAGCATGCTGCTCAATTTGAGTGGTGCTCATGGACCTTATTTCACTCGTAACATACTTATTATCGAAGATAACTCTGGAAATATTGGTGTAGGTGAAATTCCGGGTGGAGAAAAAATTTTAGCGACATTAAATGATGCTAAAGCCTTGGTAGAAGGGCAGCCGATTGGCGAATATAAAAATCTACTTAAAAAAATTCAGCAAACTTTTGCTGATCGTGACAGTGGTGGTCGAGGCAATCAAACCTTTGATTTACGTACCACAATTCATGTTGTAACGGCTTATGAGTCAGCATTACTGGATTTGCTTGGCAAGCATTTAAATGTGAATGTCGCAAGCTTACTAGGTGAAGGCCAGCAACGTAGTGAAGTTGAAGTTTTAGGATATTTATTCTTTATCGGTGACCGAAAACAAACTTCATTAGACTATGCGACTACACCTAAGCATAACCATGACTGGTATAAAGTCCGTCATGAAAAAGCGTTAACACCCGAGGCAGTACAGCGTTTAGCAGAAGCATCTTATGACCGTTATGGTTTTAAAGACTTTAAGTTAAAAGGTGGCGTGTTACAGGGCGAACAAGAAGCTGAAGCTGTTACAGCAATCGCGCGCCGTTTTCCAGAAGCGCGTGTGACACTTGATCCAAACGGAGCATGGTTTTTAGATGAGGCCATTGCTTTGGGTAAACATTTAAAAGGTGTGCTGGCCTATGCGGAAGACCCATGCGGTGCAGAACAAGGTTATTCAAGCCGTGAAATTATGGCCGAATTTAAACGTGCAACAGGTTTACCCACTGCGACCAATATGATTGCTACGGACTGGCGTGAAATGTCGCATAGTATCCAATTGCAAGCTGTTGATATTCCTTTGGCTGATCCACATTTTTGGACATTGGAAGGTTCGGTTCGAGTTTCACAGCTCTGCAATATGTATAACTTAACGTGGGGTTCGCATTCTAATAATCACTTTGATATTTCACTTGCCATGTTTACCCATGTTGCTGCCGCTGCGGTAGGTAAGGTAACGGCAATTGATACGCACTGGATTTGGCAAGAAGGTACAGATCAGCTCACTAAAGCACCGCTTGAAATTAAAGATGGTAAAATTCAGGTGCCAACAGCACCGGGACTTGGGGTTGAGCTGGACTGGGATAGAATTAATCAAGCCCATGAACTGTATAAATTAAAAGGTTTAGGAGCTCGTAATGATGCCGATGCGATGCAATTTTTAATACCAAATTGGTCATTTAATAATAAAAAGCCGTGTTTGGTTCGTTAATGTTTTACCGATATCTTTGAAAAATTCGCTTTTTGAGTTTTCTTAATGCTTTGCTGTCCATATGGGCAGCTTTTTTATGTCTAACGATTAGTCCTAATATTGAGAGTTTTTGAAGATATTTTATAAAACAAAAGGTTAAATTATTTTAGATAATGAACTTTGATCTTTTTTAAAAATTTAATTTTTCAGAGGAAAAATATATTGATTAAAATAAAATTTATGATGTAAGATGTCTGACAACATAAACATGTATGGATATTTTCTAATGGATGCTCTTGAGTTAAAAAACATTGTTTCTGATGGCCTTCTTTCTTTTCCGGTTACTGACTTTGACCAAAGTGGGGACTTTAACAAATCTTCTTATGCAAAACGTCTTGAATGGTTAGCGCCTTATGGTGCAAGTGCATTATTTGCTGCGGGTGGTACAGGCGAGTTTTTCTCGTTAACTGGAAGTGAATACTCTGACGTGATTAAAACAGCTGTCGATACTTGTAAAGGTAGTGTACCGATTATTGCTGGGGCAGGTGGTCCGACACGTCAGGCGATTGAACAGGCAAAAGAAGCAGAGCGCTTAGGTGCACATGGTATTTTGTTAATGCCACATTACCTAACTGAAGCAAGCCAAGAAGGTTTGATCGAACACGTTAAGCAAGTATGTAACTCAGTAGACTTTGGTGTAATTTTTTATAATCGTAGCGTATCAAGATTAAATCTCGATTCAATCCAAAAGTTAGCCGAGATGTGCCCGAACTTAATCGGTTTTAAAGACAGCTCTGGTCAAATCGATATGATGACAGCAGTGACTCAGACTATGGGTGATCGTTTGTCGTATTTAGGTGGTTTACCAACAGCAGAAGTTTTTGCAGCGCCATATAAAGCCTTAGGTTGTCCAGTTTATTCATCAGCTGTATTTAACTTTATTCCAAAGACTGCAATGGAGTTTTATAACGCGCTTCGCAGTAATGACTTTGAAACAACCAATCGTTTGATTAAAGATTTCTTCTTGCCATTGATAAAAATTCGCGACCGTAAATCAGGTTATGCAGTAAGCATGATTAAAGCAGGTGCCAAAATTGTTGGGCATGATGCAGGTCCAGTGCGTCCGCCATTAAGTGATTTAACTCAAGCAGACTATGAAGATTTGGCTGCGCTCATTGCGACACTTGGTCCGCAATAATTCTAACTGTTTAGGTATTGGAGCTTTAAAATGAGTAAAAATAACGGTCGGCAGTTTATTAATGGTCAACGTATTGCTGCAAATGCGCCAGCCCTAGAAAGTATAGCTGCAAAAGACTATCAGCCAACAGGTTATGTATTTAGTCAGGCGACCCTTGAAGAAGTGGATCAAGCTGCTCAAGCTGCACATAACGCTTTTTTAGTTTATAGCCAAACTTCTCAAGAGCAACGAGCCTCTTTTCTTGAAGAAATTGCTCGCCAAATTGAAGCATTAGGTGCGAACCTGCAAGAAGTCGCTTCACTTGAAACAGGCTTACCACTTGCTCGTCTTCAAGGAGAGACAGGCCGTGTTACTGGTCAGCTTCGACTGTTTGCTGAACTTTTACGCCGTGGCGATTTTTATGGTGCTCGTATTGATGTGGCATTACCAGAACGTAAGCCCTTGCCGCGTGTCGATTTGCGTCAATATAAAGTTGGGGTAGGACCGGTTGCTGTGTTTGGCGCGAGTAATTTCCCACTTGCATTTTCAACAGCTGGCGGTGATACCGTAGCTGCATTAGCAGCAGGGTGTCCGGTTGTCTTTAAAGCACACTCTGGTCATATGGCAACTGCTGAGCTTGTTGCAGAAGCCATTGAACAAGCAATCGAAGTTTGCGATATGCCTAAAGGCACATTCAATATGATTTTTGGCGGTCGTATTGGCGCAAACTTGGTAGAACATCCACTGATTCAGGCAGCTGGTTTTACGGGGTCTCTTGAAGGCGGAATGGCACTTTATAACCTTGCGCAGAGTCGTCCTCAGCCAATTCCATTCTTTGCTGAAATGTCGAGTGTGAACCCTGTAGTGGTTTTATCTCAAGCGCTGAGTTCTCGTGGTGAACAAATTGCTCAGGATACGGTTGCCTCATTTAATATGGGATGTGGCCAGTTCTGTACAAAACCGGGGTTAATTTTAGGTGTAGAAGGACCTGAATTTGACAGTTTCGTAGCAGCTTTAGCTGAAAGCACGCAAAAAGCTGTGCCTCAGGTCATGCTGAATGAAGGAACTTTAAAAAGTTACCGTCTAGGTATTGATGCTCTAAACAGTGAAGCTGGTTTTGAAGTTATTGCGACAGGACAAGAGGCCGAGCTAGTTTCTCAAGCAAAAACACATCTATTTAAAGCGGATCAATCTGTTTTATTGTCAGGCAACCCAAAACTACAACATGAAGTTTTCGGGCCAATGTCGATTGTGATTGGCGTAGAGGATGAAGCGACTTTGTTAAAAGGGATCGAGGCTTTAGGTGGACAGCTCACGGCAACGATTATTGGTGATGAAAATGAGTTGTCCGAAGCAGGCGAACTTCTTCATTTGTTAACTGGTAAAGCTGGCCGTGTATTGTTTAACGGTTTCCCGACTGGAGTTGAAGTGTCTGATGCCATGGTGCATGGTGGCCCTTTCCCTGCAACGAGTGATGCACGCGGAACTTCGGTGGGTACGGGAGCGATTGAGCGTTTCTTGCGTCCGGTATGTTTCCAAAATACCCCACAAGTTTTATTACCCGATGCATTAAAAGATAGTAATCCACTACAGATTACTCGTCTGGTCAATGGGCAATTAACTCAGGCTCAAATTTAAAAGTTGTGCAGCTCAATCAATGGTATTGAGCTGCATATTTTTTAACTTATTCAACGCATTATTAAATATCAACAGAAGCATAAGTTGCTTACTTTTTAAATATGTGTGAGGGTTTGATAACGGAGATAAAATATTTTGATTTTAATAACTTAGAGGTATAAAAACCGAATATGACTATCGTCTAAGTTTATAGTAAAATGAATTTTCTAATTTTTTCAACATTTCATGAGTTCTTCAGATTATGTCTAGCGCAATTAAACCTAGATCAACAAAAAAACTAAGCCAGATTATTGTAGAACAACTGATCGAAAAAATTCAGTCTGGAGACTTCCAAGTCGGAGAGAAAATTCCGACCGAACTTGAATTAATTGAAACTTTTGAAGTAAGCCGTTCTGTTATTCGTGAAGCAATCACTGAGTTGCGTTCTTTAGGGTTTGTCGAGACTCGTCACGGGATTGGTACTTTTGTAAAAGAGCAGACGGTTGAACAGAATTTTTTGCTGTCTAATGCCAGTTTAGAAACCATTAATGACATTATTTCCTTGCTTGAGCTTAGGATTAGTCTTGAGTCTGAAGCTGTCTTTTTAGCATCTGAGCGCCGTAAGCAAATCCACATCGATAAAATGAAAGCTGCGCTTGAAGACTTTGAACGACATATTTCTTCAGATGCAAATGATGGTACGGTAAAAGCTGACTATGATTTCCATATTGCCATTGCTGAAGCTTCTGAAAACCAATATTTCGTTGATTTTTTGAAGTATCTGGGTGAAAAAATTATTCCACGTGCACGTGTTAAATCTATTGAGCAAAGTCCTGAAAATCGCGAAGAATATTTAAAAGCGGTTCACCATGATCATGTCAATATTTATAACGCAATTGTGGATCAGGACGGTTTATTGGCCCGACAAATGATGCGAGCTCATTTGTCTAAAAGTATTAAAAAGTTTAAGCAGTAAAGCTTGAGCTAAGATCAAGATAAAAAAGAGAGCCTGTTTAGCTCTCTTTTAATTTTATAAGGCGCTATTTACAGCTAAAGTTTTCGGCTTTTTCGCTATCACCTTGACCATTGTAACGGGCAATCAGCGGGTAAGGGCAAAGTGGACGGGTGCGGTTTGGTGCCCAGTCTTGTGGAAGTTCAGTATTCACTTGACCACTCGGGTTACCTGCACCGCGTGCAGTTGCAATGATTTTGTCAGGTGCTTGCCCATATTCCACCCAATTAACTAAAGCAGTCAATGCGTCAAATTGGTCGGTCGCAATGCCATCACGGGTATGGTTCATACCCGGAACTCTAAAGAAACGCGCAAATTCAGGCGCTGTACCTTTTGCATCATTTTTATAGTGTTGTAGCAGTTGATCGTACCAATTTTGAGTGTCATCTACAGAGAAAACGCCGTCTGCTGTGCCTTGTACCACAATCATTTTTCCACCGTGATTACGGAGTTTATCTAGATTGAGTTCATCGGGTGGCATCATGAATGACATGGAACTTTCGGTATATACATCATTGGTTGCCGAGAGTTTTGGATAGTCGGTATCGAAGTTAAAATTAAAGGCAAATTGTCTAGAGTTTTGAGTCACAGTTGGGTCTGGTGGAACCTGAAAAAGAATACCGACTGCAACGGGGTCACGTGCTGTTCCCACCGAAGATTCGAATTTCCAGCTTGCCCAGTTACTACCGACTAAACCCGGGTCGAAAGGTTGGGTTGCATAGAGTGCTTGTCCAGCCGAATTTACAGGACCACGGTAAATATTGGCTAATACATCAATTTGTTCGGTACTTAAACAAGTACCATCTCTTGTGCTTGGGCAAACGGGTACATCTTTGTGAATATCAAAAGCCTTACGGCAAGATTCGACATCTTGAACCAGTCCATCTGCAATACCGTCTAAAGCATCGCATCGATCTAAAATCGCTTTTGCTAAAACTTTACGCTCTGGAAGAGTAAGAGCGGTACTTAGGTCATTTTCATCTGTTGCGACACGACGAAGCTGCTGTGCGGTGTAGAGTTGGGCTGCGGCTGCACGAGGTAAGTGAAAACCCGGTGTGCTTGCTAAAATTCCATCATATTGGTCACCCAAACGAGTTGCAGCAATCATGGCATGACGTCCGCCGTTCGATGTGCCGCCTGCATAGGAGCGGTCTGGCAATTTACCATATGCGGCTTTAATTAGTTTTTTTGCCATAGGCGTGAGTTTGGTAATCGCACCGTAGCCGTAGTTAATTCTGGCTTGAGGGTCTAAACCAAACATTGGATTTTGTGAAGCATTATGTCCGGCGTCGGAGGAAATAACAGCAAAACCATCATGTAGGGCATTGGTGAGTGGACCACCGCTACCAACCTGACCCGTTGCAGGGACTAAATTGCCATCGGTTCCGCCATTGCCTTGATAGAGGAAACGACCATTCCAGTCTATTGGTAAGCGCATTTCAAAACCAATTTGATAGGTTTGTCCATCGACAGGGCTTACCCGTTGATCCATATAACCTTTGACCAAACAATGTGCGCCAATCGGTTTGTTGGCGACCGTCAATGTGCCTGCTTCTTGAAGGGTAGCTGAGCTAATAACTGTATTGTTGTATTGAAATCCGAGTAAGTCTGAACAGCTTCCTGTCATTTTTACGCCCACAGCCGGAGACAACTGAGGTGGTTTTGTTGTTGAGGGAACAGTTGTGTCATCATTATCACTTCCACAGCCTGTCAAAGCGCCAAGCATGGCAAGCACTAAAGCGGAGTGGGTCAAAATTCGTTTATTGTTGGTGTAATTCATTTATTCATATCCTTATTGAATGAATGGTTGTAATTAATCTAAAACCAGAAAATTAGCAGTGCTTCGTGCAATCATTTTGTTGTTTTGCCAAGCTTCACTTTCGAGATTCAGTACAGTTTTGCCTTGTTTAATGAATCGGCATTTCGTAATGACTTCTCCCACAACACAGGGCCTTAAAAAATCCATTGTTAAGTTGATGGTGGTGGCGGGTTTACTGTCATTTGCAAGAAATGCAAAAAGCCCCATCACATCGTCAAGCATGGCGCAGATCATGCCGCCTTCAACGGTGCCGCGTGGATTGGTAAAGCTTTCTAGCGCCGTGTAGTGGATGGTGAGTTCAGTGTTTTTGTCATTCCAATGGATATTATGTCCACCCAAATGCTGATGGATGGGCGGTAAGTGTTCTAAAGTTTTTTGATCCATAATGAAGGCTCCATCCTTTTTGTAGGTGTTATAAAAATTATTATTTCAGGGTATAGGCATCATAAATAACTGCTTTACCCAAGCGCATTGTACTGCCTACCGCAACGGTCTGATTGAGCCATGAATATTTAGGTGAGCTGGTTTCAAACTGCATGGTAATTTTGAAATAGTAATTTTTCGGGTCGACATCTTTGCCTTGAGCAAGCTGTTTTAGTGTTTCTGCTGAGCCATGTCGGTAACCTTTGGTTTGAAGATAAATCAGTGCACCGTCATCGGTTTCTAACAAATATCGCGTATCAATAATGGCTAGTCCTTTACTGTCGACAATTTGCCAATCTGCGCCATTATTTAAAATGCGGCCCTTAAGTGATTTCCCTTCGAATGTCCCACCTGTAATGGGAATAATTCGGCGTTTACCTGCATCACTGGTCGTGCCTAATTCCCAAACAGGCGCATTTAGATCAACACTAAATTTTGCTAAAGGCTCAAGCTGAATGGGTGGTGGGCTATATTGCGTTTCTGCATGAGTCAGGCCAATGAGACAAATTCCGCAGAGTAGCGTTACAACTTTCTTCATGATGAATTTCCCGAAATAAAAAGAGGTTCTATGTGTGACAGAACCTCTGGTTTTAATTATTTAAATTTCCATGTGTAGTCGATGTTGATACGGGTTTCGTTTACAGGTTTGATATTGGCTGTAGAGAGCATGTTGTTGTCATAAATGGCATAGCGCGCGCGTAGCCCTAGATTTTTTAACCAGCCACTTTGAACGGTGTAGCCTAAATCAAAGTCTGTTTCGCGTTCTTTTAAATTGGTCCCACCTAAGTTAGGTGCATAAATATTGTGACCTGTGGTGTAACGAGTCATAAAACGTAAACCCGGAACATAATCTTTAAAGTCATATTCATAACGGAAGCTATAGGCTTTTTCTTTTGGGTTTAAAAACTCGCCCGGCCAGGTATCAATAAGAAGTCCAGTTTCACCGCCAGTCAAATATGGAAAGGCGGTGTCGCCATGATGTTGGAAAGTCCCAAAAATAAATTTATGGTTTTGATGTTTGAGTTCGAAATGCGCATGATAGAGGTCATTATCGACTAAGCCTGCTTTTGCCTGTCCGTCATCTCGGCTGCGGTAGTAACGTAATTGAGAGCTAAAGTTGGTGGTGTCATTAATTTTATGTTGGTGTAAAGCACCGACCATGGTTTGGTTATAAAGATCATCAACATCCATGTAGAAAGCGGTGAGTTTGAGTGCAGGATTAAACTGATAGTTTCCACCTAAATAATAGAGTCCATCAGTTTCCGCACTTTTAAAACGTCCATTCACCCCAGAAATTTTAATTTTTTCATAGTTGGTCGAATCCCGATGATTCACTTTATCGAGGTAGGCTGCCTGTAAATCAAAATCTTTAATATCTTTACTGGTTAGTGAAATGCCTCGATAGGTTTGAGGAAGCAAACGAGCAGGTGACGCTACTAAAACAGGGTTCATCGGCATTAGCGTACCAATACGTAGCTCGGTCTGGCTCATTTTCGCTTTTGCTGTGACCCCAATTTCGCCATAAGAGTCAGCAGGTTCATTGGTGCGCGTGTCTCTAGGTAAGTTACCTGTACCTCCATGCTCTGCATCGGCATCAAGTTTAAAACCCGCCGTTGCAAGCACATCCAGCCCAAAACCGACAGTCCCTTCGGTATAACCTGAATTGGCTTTAAGAATAAACCCCTGTGTCCAGTCCTTGGCAGCAGGGTAAGCAGATTGCTCTTGGTAGTCGCGGTCAAAATAGAAATTTCGTGTGGTGAGTTCTACTGAACTGTTGTCAATAAAACTGCCAGCCCACACTGAACCTGAGAGCATAAGGGTAGAGTACATCCATAATTTCGACATAGCATTTCTTCCTGAAATATCATTTTTTGTTTTCAACAAGGCATAGTTGTTGTGTCTGCCTTGTTTGGTTTTTAAATCGAATTATTTTCCGAGCAGTTCTCGGGCCACGATTTCTTTCATAATTTCATTGGTTCCCCCATAAATTTTTTGTACCCTTGCATCCACAAAAAAACGTGAGATTGGGTATTCCTGCATGTAACCGTAACCACCAAAAAGCTGAAGTAATTGATCAATCACTTCACATTGGACCTCGGTGATAAAGCATTTGAGTGCGGCAACTTGAGTGACGCTTAACTGGTGTTGTTGATACAGCGCTGCACATTGGTCTACAAAAGCTTGAGCGGCTTTTGCTTTAATTTGCGCGTTTGCGAGTACAAACCGTGTGTTTTGCATTTGACTTAAAGGTTGTCCGAAAGCTTTACGTTCTAGTACATAGTCTTTGGTCAGTTCGATGGCGCCTAAAATTGACCCCAACGCCATCATTGAAATGCTTAAACGTTCACGAGGTAACTCTTGCATTAAATAAGCAAAGCCTTGTCCTTCTTCACCCAAACGCTGAGTTGCAGGCACATAAACATCATCAAAAAACAGTTCGGCTGTATCTTGGGCATGCAGCCCGATTTTTTGTAATGAACGGCCTTTTTTAACGCCATCTAACGCAGCATCGACTAATAAAATGGAAATGCCTTTTGCTTTAGTTTGCGGATCAGTTTTCGCAACCAGAACAATCAGGTCGGCATGCAAACCATTTGAAATAAACGTTTTTGAACCATTCACGCGGTAGTGGTCATTTTCTAAAATCGCTTGAGTGCGTATGGCTTGTAAGTCTGAGCCAGCATTGGCCTCTGTCATGGCAATTGCAGTCACGACTTCACCTGTCACCATTTTTGGTAGCCAATAACGCTTTTGCTCTTCAGTTCCAATATTTTGCAGGTAAGGAGAGACCAACTCATTTTGCCCGCCAATGGCAACCGCCAAAGATGCAAAACCAGCTTGAGCAGTTTCTTGAACCAACATGAGTGAGTAGTGCACAGGAGCGCCGTAACCGCCATACTCCTCGGGTACATCGACGCATAAAAAGCCATTTTCCCCAAGACGAAGCCATAGATCACGTGGGATAAGGCCATCGTGTTCCCACTGTTCGTAATACGGGGCAACCTGTTCTTTTAAGAACCTGCGATAGCTATCCCGGAATAGTTCAAATTCTGTATCGTGTGGCATGTTGAACCTTTTTTTGGCAAAAGTGAGGCTAAGGCTCAAACCGAAATTTGAGCTTCCTTTTCTATTTCAATTGCTTATTGTTTTAAGGTGGGTACCCGAATAATCAGCGGGTTATCAGTCTGCTTTTGATAAAGCTCATCAATTAAAGCGGCACGACGTTTCGTAATACTGCTTTGATTGAGATTGCCTTTATCTGTCACTTCGCCTGCATCGAGTTGAGGTGGCTCGGTCATTAAATAAAGCATTGAGACTGTATTTGAGCTGCCAGTCGCATCTTTATTAAAGGTGGTTAAAAATTGGCGGAACCATTGTTGGACTTTAGGATGCTGTAATATCTCTGTTGCAGAATGTTCACCAAGCTTAAGACCTGCATATTGAGCACACGCTTCTAGTTTTGGAAAAATCAAAAAGCCAACCGCATTTAGGTTTGAACCAGTAATACAAACATCTTGAACCAGTAAATTACCTTGAATCAGTACTTTGTTGCGTAGTGTGCCCACATTCACAAAAGTACCTGTATTGAGTTTAAAGTCTTCTGCAATTCGTCCGTCGTACATCAGTCCTTTAGTTGGATCATTCACATCGACTAAACGCACAGCATCACCCGTATGGAAAAAGCCTTCATCGTCAAACACAGTGCTTTGCTGGTCTGCCTTTAGACGCCAATAGCCTTTCATGACATGCTTGCCACGGACACAGAACTCAAGTTTGTCACCACATGGAACTAGCTTAATTTCGCATCCCGGAGCAGGGTAACCAATAAAGCCAGCCATTACGCGTGGACCAGTGGTAAAAGCACAAGAGGGAGCAGTTTCGGTCATGCCCAAGCCGCTCATGATGCGAATTTTTTCTCCGCAATGTTGCTGAGCAATTTTATCGAGTCTGTTCCAGCCCGCTTCTGAAAGCGCTGCACCTGCAAAGAATAGAATTTTAACTTTGGCAAAAAAGCGGTCTCTTAATTCTTCATCTTTTTCTAAAGCTTCGGTGAGTTCTTCCCAACCTTTTGGCACATTTAAATAAACGGTTGGAGAAATTTCTTTCAGATTACGAATGGTTTCGTCAAATTTTCCTGCAACGGGTTTGCCATCATCAATGTAAATGGTACCGCCGTTATAGAGCGCAATACCGACATTGTGACTGCCACCAAAGGTGTGGTGCCAAGATAGCCAGTCGAGTAGGACAGGCGGTGTTTCTTCAAACTCAGGGAAAGTTTGCAATAACATTTGCTGGTTAACACATAACATTAAATGCGTGGTCGGTACAGCTTTAGGCAATTTGGTAGAACCTGATGTAAATAAGAATTTGGCAATCTGGTTTTCATCAAGAGTTTGATAAAACTCTTGAACATTTGAAACAGGCGTATCTAACAGCGATTGAAAAGACGTACAGATCTGATCGCCTACAATACCTTTATTGGTCACCACTTCAATATCGGATGTAATGCATGCCTGAATGGCTTTGGCAAAAGCTTGTCCATCGCTGGCATAGACCATACCAGGTGTAAGCACTTCAAACACATGTTTGAGTTTGCCAAAGTCTTGAGAAATAAGAGAGTAGGCAGGGGAAATAGCCGAGAAAGGCACACCTGCCAACATAGCACCCATAGACAGTGTTAAATGTTCGAGATCATTACCACTTAAAATAACGAGTGGTCTCTCTTGGCTTAACTTACGTTCATGTAAAGCTTGAGCAATGTGCCATGCACGTTGTAAAACTTCTGCATAACTCAGTTTGACCCATTCACCTTGAGCATTGCGTTTTGCTGCAAAAATATGGTCGGGTTGGGTTTGTGCAAAATGAATTAAACGATCTGTCAGTTTTTGTGGATACGGTTTTAATTGCTCTTTTGGGCTGATATAGAGCGTGTCATCTTTATGGTGATAATGAATATCATGTTGCCCTAATTTTACGAACCGTTCGCGGTCTTGTGATTGAGTGGCATTCATTTGCATTTCTTTCACTCCATGGAAAGTGCATCACTGCGCTTTACTTTTTGCATCATGCAATTTTTATTTAATATGTTGTTGTCCGCATTACCCTAACTAAATCGGGTAATGACGTGATTGGGTCTGAATGGTGATCCAGCGTAGTTCGGTAAATTCGGCAACAGAGACTTTACTACCAAAACGTCCGTAACCACTCGATTTTGTTCCGCCAAATGGCATTTGAGCTTCGTCATGTACGGTTGCGCCGTTAATATGACAAATACCCGAATCAATCTGTTTAGCGACTTCTAATGCCTGCGAAATATTTTGGCTAAACACTGCTGAAGAAAGGCCGAACTCGCTGTCATTTGCCAGTGCTACGCCTTCTTCAATGATTGAAAAACGTTGAACTGTGCATACAGGTCCAAATGATTCTTCACGGTAAAGCAGCATGTCAGGTTTAATATTGAGCACCAGTGTCGGTTGCATGGTGGTATCTTCAATATGAATACCTAAAGGTAAGTCAGCACCTTTGTTTTGGGCATCTTCCAGCAAATGCTGAATACGGTTTGCAGCACGGCGACTTTCTAAAACACCGAGTACATTATCTTTTGAGGTTGGATTACCTGCCTGAATAGAGCGAGTTTTCTCAATCAGCTTTTCAATAAACTGGTCGGCAATTTTGTCTTGAACCAAAACACGTTCGGTCGACATACATATTTGCCCTTGATTAAAGAATGCTCCAAAAGCAACTGCATTTACGGCTTCATTAATGTCAGCTTCATTTAAAACCACGACAGGCGCCTTACCACCCAATTCAAGTAAAACTGGTTTTAAATATTTAGCAGCAGTCTCGGCAATAATTTTTCCGACTTTGGTTGAACCCGTAAAATTAATGCGTTTCACAGCGGGATGAGACACTAAACGCTCCACGATTTGTGGTGCATCTTCGGCGGCATGCGTAACCACATTCACGACACCTTCACCCAGACCTGCTTCATGTAACACTTCACCAATGAGACGATGTGTTGCTGGGCAGGCTTCCGATGCTTTTAACACAACCGTGTTACCACAAGCCAAAGGCATAGCAAGCGCACGCGTTGCCAAGATGACAGGTGCATTCCAAGGTGCAATGCCAACAATGACACCGCAAGGAACTCGTACACCCATCGCAAGATTGCCCGGCACATCTGATGGAATCAGACTTCCGTCAATTTGTGTGGTCATGGCTGCGGCTTCACGTAACATGTTGGCAGCAAGGTGAACGTTAAACCCATACCATGTTGCAGTTGAACCTGTTTCTTGCATTCCAGTTTCAATGAATTGCTCGGTTTTTTGGTCCATTAAATCGGCTGCTTTTAATAAACGTAAGCGACGTTCGGTAGGCGAGAGTTTCGACCATACTTTAAAAGCTTGTTGTGCCGATTCGATTGCACGGTCAACATCTTCCAGTGTTGCGGCAGCAGCTTTACTGGCCACTGATCCATCAATTGGGCTAATACGCTCAAAAGTTGCTTGATTTGATGCATCAACAGATCGACCGTGAATAAGTAACTGTACATTTTGCATGGGTTGTGTCCTTACATTGCCATTAGAGAATCAAAAGTTAACCAGTACGTTTATAGCTCTGTAAACCTGGTTTAATTGATTTTTCATCTAAAAATTGTTTCAAACCTTCTTGACGGCCATTTTCTGTATCACGGTGGATACATTGATCAAGTTTGGCATATAAGTAGTCTTCGTTTTGGTCCCATGTCAGTTCGCGGCAACGCTTAAAGCCATTTTTAGCGGTACGAAGAACCACAGGGTTTTTCTCAAGTAAGCAATTTGCAAGTTCAGTCACTTCTGCTTTTAATTGGGCAAGCGGTACGCTTTTATTCACAAGGCCCATGGTTTCAGCTTCTTTACCACTAAAGGTTTTACCCGTCATGATGTAGTACAAAGATGCACGATGACCTACGGTATCTGCCATTGCTTTGCTTACAAGGTTGCCCGGTGGGATCCCCCAGTTAATTTCAGATAAACCGAAAGTTGCTTCATCTGCTGCAATTGCGAGGTCACAAGCCACTAAAGGTGAGAAACCGCCTCCAAAGCACCAGCCGTTGACCATAGCAATGGTTGGTTTTGAATACATACGAAGAAGTTGCCACTGCCAGCGACAAGAGTCACGGCGAATACGTTCTTGGAAAATTTCAGGCTGAGTGTCGACTTCACGGAAATATTCCTTCAAATCCATACCCGCTGTCCAAGAGTCACCAGCACCCGTCAAAACTAAAACACGCGCATCTTGATCAAGCTCAAGAGTTTCGAGCACATCAATCATTTCACGATTGAGTGTTGGGCTCATGGCATTTTTCTTTTCTGGGCGGTTCAGGGTGACCCATGCAATTCCTTC
This sequence comes from Acinetobacter sp. BEC1-S18-ESBL-01, assembly GCF_014169935.1. NCBI lineage: Bacteria > Pseudomonadati > Pseudomonadota > Gammaproteobacteria > Moraxellales > Moraxellaceae > Acinetobacter > Acinetobacter sp. BEC1-S18-ESBL-01. Next base: position 2,605,275 of record NZ_AP022302.1, on the reverse strand, counting down.
TTCAACTTTAACATCTACTGTTTCCCAGCGGTTTTCATAACTCATCTTCATACTCCTTGAATGATTTTTAGCTGTTCTGGGATTTAATCTAATATCAGTTAAACTTACATTCAAGTCTTTTTTATAAAATTTCATAAATATTTTTTAATTCATTGTATTTTAAATGTTAATTATTTTTTAAATTAATTTAATATAAAAATATGTTGATTTTTTAGTAAGTTTAACTGATATTTTGGTGTGTTTAAAAATAATACACAAAGGGCTAAATGGAACGACTAGTCAATAAAGGACAACACAATGGAAAAGATATTAGGACAGCCTTCAAGGGCAAAAATCACGTTGCTACTGTGCTTTGCCATAGCAATTTTTGAAGGGTTTGATCTTCAATCAATGGGGGTAGCCGCCCCACGAATGCGGGCTGAGTTTATGTTAGACAATGCCCAGATGGCGTGGGCATTTAGTGCTGCAATTTTAGGGACGTTACCAGGCGCAATATTAGGCGGTAGATTTGCCGATATTGTCGGGCGTAAGAAAATTCTAATTTTTAGTATCTTACTTTTTGGAATTATGTCTTTGCTAACGGCTTATGCTGCTAACTTTAGTTTGCTGTTACTCATTCGTTTTTGTACAGGTTTAGGAATGGGTGGGGCATTACCAATGATGATTACACTTGCCTCTGAAGCTGTACCTGACCAGCACAAAGGTACTGCTGTTAGCATCATGTATAGCGGCATTCCTTTTGGCGGATTACTCACTTCTGTTGTCGCCATGTCGTTGGCAGGCGATGCAGAGTGGCGTCATATTTTCTATATTGGTGGGATTGCACCTATTTTACTCATTCCACTGATTATGCGCTTTTTACCTGAGTCAAATGACTATTTACAACGTAAAGTTCAAGCGCAAAAAACGACACCATTTTTGGAAGTTTTATTTGCGAAAGAACGTCGGATGTCGACGATTCAGCTTTGGATAAGTTTTTTCTGTACGCTGGTAGTCCTATATTTCTTGTTGAACTGGTTACCATTGCTGATGGGTGCGCAAGGCCTATCAAAACTACAGGCAAACTATGTACAGATGGGCTACAACGTTGGCGGAATTTTAGGTTCAATCCTCATGGGCGTATTGCTTGATAAATTACGCATGAGCTTTGTGATTAAGCTGATTTATCTCGGCATTTTATTCTCACTGTGCTGTTTAGCAATTTCTCCAACAGTGGCTTTACTAGCACTTTCGGCAGTGGGTTGTGGCTTATTCATTGTGGGTGGACAATCGGCGTTGTATGGTCTGGCAGCCATGTATTATCCAACCGAAATGCGTGGAACTGGAGTAGGTGCGGCAGTTGCAATCGGGCGTATTGGTTCTTTTGCTGGGCCTTTAATGGCTGGTTTTTTACTCTCACTTGGACAAAGCTCGACCATTGTAATTGGTTCAAGCATTCCAGTGATTTTAATTGCAGCGATCTCTGCATTACTTCTTGTCAAAAAACCTAAACAGCCTGTACATTTAGTACAAAGCTCAGGTGCTCGCTAAGTTTTAACGAAAGTATGAGGTTAGAACCTCATACTTTCACTACAGATTTTCTTATGATGATTGAAAGGTTATGGTACGTTCGAATTCAGTTCAAAAAAAAGTAGAAGATGAGCCTAAGTTAAGTTACATGATTGCTCGTGTTGACCGAATTATTAGTAAACATTTAACAGAACATTTAAAAGAGCTTGAGATTACCTTGCCGCAATTTACTGCACTTTCTGTTTTAGCTTCAAAAAGTAATGTATCCAATGCCAAACTTGCTGAGCGCTCTTTTATTAAGCCGCAATCGGCCAACAAAATTTTGCAAGATTTACTGGTGAATGGCTGGATTGAGAAAAAACCAGACCCAACACATGGTCGCCGTATTTTAATTACCCTGACTGAAAGCGGTGTCGAAAAGCTAAATAAATGTAATGAAGTGGTTTTAAAAGTTGAAGAAAAAATGCTTGAAGGCATTGATATTAACTTGGCTTATTTAATTCGGAATAACCTCGATATTATGGTGAATAATCTTAAAAACCTTTAATTGAATGTGGTTTTTAAATTAATTTATTAAAATCTACAGAAATGCTTAAGCACTGATTCACACAGAAAATTTATTTCATTTTGCAAATGAACTTGCTAGCATCGAAGTGACGTTTTTGGTGATGTGTGGCAGCGAATGTCTTCAGGACAACAAGTTTTACTTAAACTAAGAAAAATGATTATTTCAGGGGAACTTGAAGGCGGTGCCAGAATTGCCGAAATTCCGACTGCCGAGTTACTTGGTGTTTCAAGGCAGCCTGTTCGTATTGCCTTTCGCTTGCTCGAGCAAGAAGGCCTTCTCATTAAAAACCCAACTCGTGGTTACACGGTTCGTGAAATTTCAGAGCAACTTGTTCATGATGCGCTCGAAGTACGCGGTGTGTTGGAAGGGTTGGCTGCGAAAACTTTGGCAGAACAAGGCTTAAGCGAAGAGCAGAAAAAGACGCTGCAACATTGCATTCAAGAAACTGAAAAACTATTTAATGAAACAGACGAGTTTGGTGATGCTGAACTGGAACGTTATCACCATTTCAACGTCATTTTTCATGACACGATTATTGAAGGCGCGCAAAACGTCGCACTCATCCAAGCCTTAGCGAAAAACAATCAATTGCCGATGGCGTCTGCTCAAGCCATTACCTATGACCAGAATCAAGCTTTGTCTGAATATCGTCGTTTGCACTATGCGCATTTACAGCATTGTTCGATTTTCGATGCATTGGTACATCGTCAGGCAGGGCGTGCTGAAACTTTAATGCGTGAGCACAGTAGTGTGGTGATTTTGGGTGAAACGCTAAGAAATGTTCTCAGCGCTTAATGTGAAAGAAGTTCCTTTATTTTCGAATAAAGGAACTTGAGTATTAAAGCTCAATCACAAGATTTTTAGTTTTTGCACGAGAACAGCAGGGCGTAAATTGGTCGTTCAAAGCATGTTCCTCATCGGTCATAAACATATCTCGATGATCTGGTGTGCCTTCTACAACACGAGTAATACAGGTACCACAAATGCCTTGTTCACACGAAACAGGAATATCAAAACCATTTGCAATTAATGCTTCAGTAGCAGTTTGCTCTGGTAATACTTCAATTCGGCGGCCCGTACCTTTAACTTCAATGGTAAAAGCTTCATCGTTGGACGTATCTACTTTTTGCGCGACAAAATGTTCTTGATGTAATTGCTTGTTGTGCCAGCCAGCTTGTTCGGCCGAGCTCATGACAAACTGTATAAACCCTGTAGGCCCACACACATATAAGTGTCTATCTGGTGAAGCTTGGCCCAAAACTTCTGCCATATTACATTCAGTGTCTGGTTGGTCTTGAATATGAAAATGAACTTGGGCACCAAAGTGCTCGGTTAAGTTGCCATAGAAAGCAATCATTTCATGGCTACGAACAAAGTAGTGCAATTCGAAAGGTATATTGGCCGACTTAAGCCGATATGCCATCGACAAAATAGGGGTAATACCAATACCCCCCGCAAATAAAACTGCCTGTTTGGTTTGTGGGTGAATCTCAAATAAATTACGCGGTTCACCAATTTTTAAATGGTCACCTTCACGATATTCAGTGTGGATGCAACGTGAACCACCGCGTGAATTGGCATCATGTAAAACACCAATGACATACCGATGCTTTTCAGTGCAGCAGTTTGAAAGTGAATATTGACGGGTGAGACCATTTTTAAGATGCACATCAATATGTGCACCTGCCTCAAAATTAGGTAGCTCCGTACCATTTGCTGCAACCAATTCAAATGCACGAATGGTCGGGGTAAGCTGGTGAATTTTTTGAATAATAACGTCCATGTTCATACTCCTTTAAATAATCCGAATGTTTGGAAACTTCTGTGCGGATGTTTCAGGAGGCGTTTTATTTTCTTCGGCAAGCAGTCGCTCAATCACCTTACGAGACTGGACACCGCCTGCGTCGATATTAAGCATCAGTAACTTGCGATGTGGGTTGTTTAAAATGTTTTGCTGCTGTTGCTCCAGCATTTCTAAATCTTCAGTAAAGATTTTGCCTTGTCCTTCACGAATTTGATCGGTGAGTTCAGCATTATCTGGCTGGAAATTACGCGCCATTCCCCAGAAATACCAGTGAGAGGTTTCAGTTTCCGGTGTAATAAAATCGACCACGATTGAGGACACTTTTTTGTCTTTCGGTGCGTGATAACCGCCATGTCCAGCATGTGCGACACCCACTTCAATATGAACATTACTTGGAGCAAAGAAGTGACAACGTTGCCAACGATCAACTGGTACATCATCTGCTAAGTGGTTGCCGCGAAGGGCCATTTGCCAAAATGGAGGTGCGATCACATTTTCCATATAGCGTTCGGTAATCACATGGTCACCGTCAACTTTAGTGACTGGCAGGGCTTCATCAATCTCTTTTTGCCCGATGCTGCTTGAGTGAACATAGGTCTCGTGGGTTAAATCCATCAGGTTGTCGACCATTAGGCGATAGTCGCACTGAATGTGAAACAGGCCTCCGCCATAGCTCCATTCAGGATGATCTGCCCATTCTAAAGTTGGCAGTTTTGCTTCATCTGCTAAAGCTTTCTCGCCTGGCCATATCCAAATAAAACCGAACTTTTCAATAACTGCATATGATTTATTGCAAGGAAAACCATTTACACGTTGAGCTGGCATTGAGACGGTCTTTCCATCACAACCCATAACTAAGCCATGATAACCACATACAAGGTTTCCATCTTCGACATAGCCAAGTGAAAGTGGGGCGCCGCGATGGGGACAAAAATCTTCAACGGCTGCAACTTGGTTTTCTTTACCGCGATAAAAAACAATTTTTTCACCACAAATAGTGCGACCTAATGGTTTGTCTTGGATTTCTTCTGGACGGCAGGCAACATACCAAGCATTTTTAATAAACATTGTGACGACTCCTTATCACTTATTGGATCCAATTTATAATAAATAAAAATATTGGTCAATTGATAAGCAGTATATTTTTTGAGAAATATTGATCTTTAAAGTTGGTTAAATTGTGTATTTTTAAGTATTGTTAAGGACTTCTACTATTCTTTGGAATTTTAGGGCGAAATTTTTATTGGTTTTTATTTGGATCCATAATAGCTTTAGTTAAGCCATTATGGGGGTGTAAAGATTTAGAAATTAACCGTGTAGTGAAGCATCATGCGCTGTTCATCCAAACTTTTGCCATGTTTGGTGTCGTAATTTATATTTAAGAAAAGAAACTTAAGATTTTTAACCCAAGCATTTAGATCGTACTGAATCAACACGTCACTTTCTTGCTCAAAATCCTTTTGGTTCATGGTCTGAAATGAATCGCCATAAATATATTTATAGGTGATTTTTAAACCCTTGATATAGTCTTTAAAGTCATACGAGGCAACGAAATGATACGACTTTTCGTCTGCTTTGGTAAACGCGCCTAAGGTCCAGTTCACCATATGGGGGATCGGCATATTGTCGAGTTTTGGAATACCATCTTTGCCAAAGTTTTCTTGATAGCCAATTCCGGTTGTAAAGTTGCCATGTTTGATAAAATGCATAGCGCCTACGGATGTATTGTCATATTCTCCAAGTTTTGATTTGCCGACATCATCATGGCGAAACACACGTAATTTTGTGGTGTGCTGCTTTGTCCATTGATAATCAAAAGCTAAGTAACTTTGATTGATGAGGTCAGTTAAATAGCCACTATAAAATTTCCAATGATATTGAGGCGTTTTCCCATCCCACTGGAAAAAGTAAAGCCCATCAGATTCATGTTTTGATATGGCGAGTTTGTGGTAGTCCTCCTCATTTTTTGGTGAATAACGGTTAATCAAACCCAGCTCGAAATTTTGTTGTGGTGTCTTATATTTTAATTCTAAGCCTTTATAGTTCACCCATAATTGATGTGTATCAACTTGTGGGGTAAGGGGTGAGTCGGGAATAATTTCCCCTATATTCATGCGAAAGTTTTGATATTCAACTCCAGCACCTAAGCCATATTTAACTTGATCTTGTGCTTGTTTCTTAGTGTTAGGGTCAAAAGGTATGACCATATCATTGGTGTGTTGGTCGCTACTTAGGCGATAAGCATATTGAATGCTTGGATTGAGGTGGAGCTGTACATCATTAAGCTTGGTTGACCAGTCACCACGATAAATCAGACCTTGGCTCAAGCTATGAGTATCGGGACTAGTACCATTTTCATATTGTCTGTCGAAGTTGAATGTTTTTAGTGTGAGTGTATTTTGAAAATTAACATCTACTTCACTATGAGCTAAACAACAGGCAAGGGTTGTCCCTGAGAAGAAAATCCCATAAATAAAAATATGCTTCATTTTTAAATCCGTTTAAAAGCGTTTTACTGTTCTAAATCCGACATGGCTGGTGGCAAGGTCGAGTTCCTGTGGATGCCTCGCGGCAGCACGATAACGCGCGCAATAGTTGGTTGCACATAAATAAGATCCACCTTTAATCGTGTATTGCAAAATCTGTTCGTGACTTTGCCGATATTTCGATGGATCCCCCATATGGTGATCTCGTGGACCTGTATAGGGTGTTTGCGTCCATTCCCATACATTGCCAATCAAGTCATATAAACCAAATGGGTTTTTACTAAAACAGCCAACAGGGGCAACATCCTTAAAACCATCTTCCTGAACATTTTTGTATGGAAATTCACCTTGCCAGAAGTTGGCTACAATATGGCCTTCATGAGTAGGGCCAATATCGGAGTTTTGCTGAAAACCTTTGGCTGCATATTCCCACTCAAGCTCAGTCGGTAAGTCATGACCTAGCCAGTTTGCATAAGCGTAAGCATCATTCCATGTCACCATACGAACAGGCTCGTGAGGTGCTGGTTGTTTAGGGTTGTTTGGGCCCCATGGGTGTTTCCAATTGGCCCCTTTTTCAAATTTCCACCACTGTAATTCTTCAACTGGATGATCTGGCTGTACAAACATAGCTGCGCCGCCTTGCTTCTCTGCATCGGTGACATAACCCGTTTGTTTAACAAACTCTTGAAATTGGGCATTGGTGACTTCAGTTGCATCAATTAAAAAAGCGGGAACGGAAGTTGTCTGTAAATTTAATGGGCGTTCATCTTCATAACCTTGTGTGGTGCCTAGAACAATTTTTCCTTGCGGAAGCTTGGCCATGCCTGCTTCTTTATTGTTAGGCCATCCCGAAGGAAGGCCTGAATAAGAATTACATTTAGCTTTGCTGCCTAAGTTGGGCAAGGTGGTCTGTTCTAGTTGAGGTGTAGTTTTTTGGCATGCACAAAGTAACAGGAAAGATGAAAGCATTATGATCTGTTTCATCTGGTTTTCTCTACTTTTTGTTGTATTGCTCAAAATCCACAACACCATTTTCATCGGCATATCTTAAATATTTGTCATTTAAGACTTTGACGATCTCAGGATGGGCTGCATAAACATTATGTTGCTCATTAAAATCTGTTTTTAAATTGTAGAGCTCCCAGCCATGGCTCTTAAATTTAGAAGGTGAGTTTTCAACAAGTTTCCATTCGTCAGTTTTAGCGTAGCGGCTGCCATGTAATTCTTTGAAGTCATAATAATTAACAGGACGAATACGGGCTGTATTATCTTTAAAAGCAGGAATTAAACTAAAACCTGATGGTTTGATTTTGGTACTAGTTGCTGGATAAATTTGACTATTTTGAATGCCTGCTAGCTCCATTACAGTGGGGAATATATCTCTGACTGTCGCAAAGTTATTGTTAATTCCACGTTGTTTAGAAATTTGCACAGGTGATTTAACAATAAATGGAACTCGAACTCCACCTTCTGAAGCGGCTGATTTCCAATAAGTAAATGGCGTACTACTTACTTCAGCCCATCGTGGTCCCATATAAACATATGAGCTGGCGTTGCCTATATTTTCATAGCGATTGTCGGCATCACCCATTGGGAAATTATGATCACCACCCTCAGCGCCGTTATCTGACATAAACACAATTAAAGTATTGTCATATAAATGATGCTTTTTAAGATATTGAATGACATCGCCCACGCGGTCGTCTAACTGGGTAACCATGCCCGCATAAACTTCCATTTTACGCGCTTCATATTTGCGCTCTTGTGGGGTGAGTTCATTCCAGCTTTTGGTGCCTAAAGCTTGATTGCCAAGTTCGACTGGGTATTCTACATTTGCAGGAATTAATCCTAATTGCTTTTGTCTAAGAAAGCGTTGTTTACGAATTGCATCGTAGCCTTGATCATATTTGCCTTTATATAGGTCTCTATAGTGAGCAGGTGCTTGTAGTGGCCAGTGTGGAGCGGTATAGGCGAGGTAGGCAAAAAATGGTTTTTGCGCTTTATTTTTGTCTAAATATTCAAACGCTTTTTGTGTAAAAAAGTCGGTCGAGTAGTAGTTGTCAGGCAAAGTGGTCTTTTGACCATTTTCAGTATATTGAGTGTTGCGCGGATAGTTTTTAGGTTGGTCTTTAAAATGTAAATCGAAGCCATCGAGCAGAGCAAAAGATTGATCAAAACCACGGGCTTTAGGGTTTTGATCGGGCGCATAGCCTAAGTGCCATTTACCAACCATGAAGGTGTAATAATCTTTTGTCTTTAAAATCTCTGCGAGTGTATAAGCATTTTGCGTTAAATGACCTGAATAGCCATCAATTTTGAGTAGTGCACGCGGACTATCGGCGCCAACCAATTTTTCTTGTCGTTTTGAAGTTTCATACATGGCACCTAAACCCACCAAGTGATTATCTGCACCTGTCATAAGCTGTGCACGAGTAGGTGAGCACATTGATGAAGCATGAAAATTAAAAAGCATTTTTCCTTGCTTTAACAGGCTATCAATATGAGGGGTTTTAATTTCGCCGCCATAAGCGCTAATGTCTGAAAATCCAAGATCATCGGCCAAAATAATCATGATATTAGGTGGTTGTTGGTTTTTGGGAGGTGCTGCTTGCGCTGTGTAAAACAATTGGCCGGCAAAAAAAAGTCCCAATGTAAGCTGGCTTACTCTTTTGAGTTTCATAACAACAATCCTTTGAAGTTTTAAAATGCATCTTGCATTTCCTGGAAATAAACTGAGCTTTTTTGGCTAAAAAATGCTCTGGAATCGATCATAATGGATTTTTTAATATGGATCCATAAAAATATTCAAGCATTCTAGTTTTATGTTTTTAATAATTTTATACTTATATAATTTATGTGTTTATATACTTTTTAATAATCCATTTATAATTTTAGTTGATTTTTTGGATCCAAATATTCAGTATAGAAAAAGAGCAGGATGCTCAAAAAACAAATATTCCTCTAGGTCATTATGGATACGGATATGCATAACCACCCAATCGCTCTTATCGGCAATGTCGTGTGTATGTCTTATCCAAGGGAGATACACAAATGGAAAGAGACGTTCTAAGTGAGATCAATCAAAACAACATGAGCCGTTACCAATGGTTCGTCATTTTGATCTGTATTTGTCTCAATATTATTGATGGCTTTGACGTGATGGTAATGGCATTTACTGCTCCATCCGTGTCAGCAGAATGGTCACTTTCAGGGGCACAAATAGGCTTGTTGTTAAGTGCTGGCCTTTTTGGAATGGCTGCCGGTTCCATTTTTCTTGCACCTTTAGCCGATAAAATCGGTCGCCGTTTACTCATCTTGGTTTGTCTTGTCATTGCAGGTCTGAGCATGTTGGGCTGTGCTTTTGTACAAAGCCACGGCATGTTAGCAGCACTTCGGTTTATTACCGGAATTGGGGTGGGTGGCATCCTTGCTAGTAGTAATGTACTGGCAAGTGAATATGCCAATGCTCGCTGGCGCAGTCTTGCTGTGAGCTTAATGTCTACTGGTTATGGAATTGGCGCGACACTTGGCGGGGTACTATCACTGGCATTGATTGAGCATTTAGGTTGGCGCTCAATCTTTTTAGCAGGAGGGGTGACTACCATTGCAATGCTGCTGATCAGTGCATGGTTATTACCTGAATCTTTAGATTACTTACTCGCAAAACGACCAAATCAGGCACTAGAACGAATTAATGCAACTGTAAATCGTATGGGGCTAAACGAATTACCCGTTATGCCGCGTTATGAAAAAATCAGCACGCAAAATGGTAGTGAACTGGGCAAATTATTTGCTGGACAACTTGGATTTCAAACACTTTGTTTATGGTTTGCCTTCTTTTTAGTGATGTTTGGCTTTTACTTTGTGATGAGCTGGACACCAAAAATTCTTATTTCAATGGGTATGTCGCCACAACAAGGCGTAAGTACCGGTATTTTAATTAGTATTGGCGGGATTTTCGGGGCAGCCATTATTGGTTTATTGGCATCACGTATGAAAATCTTTTATGCCTTAAGTTTGTTTTTAGGGCTAACCTCGGCATGTGTTTTCCTATTTGTCGCAGTTTCTGCTCAAGTCAGTATTGCACTCATGGTGGGGTTGTTACTGGGCACACTTATTAATGGCTGTGTGGCAGGTTTATATTCGATTTCTCCAACAATTTATGATGCCGAAATTCGTAGTCGCGGTGTGGGCTATGCGATTGGTTTTGGACGAATTGGGGCAATTTTATCGCCAACGGTCGCAGGCATTTTTTTAGATAAAGGTATAGCACCCGCAACGCTGTATGCCTATTACGGTGTGGTGTTTATTTTGGCTATTTTCCTGATTTTAAGTTTGGGTAGTGCTTTTTACCGAAATAAGAAAGAGCAAAGCTACTCACTTAAAACAGCACCTTAATCCATTAAAAATTAAATAGTTGAGATAAAAAATGAAAAAGACACCATTATGGGTGGGGGTATGCTTGTGCCCATTATTTAGTCAAATTGTGCATGCCGAGTTTATTGCAGACAGTAAAGCTGAGCTGACACTACGTAATTTTTACTTTGATCGAGACTATAAAAAAGATCCATATCCCTATACAGCAGCCAGAGATTGGGCGCAGGGTCTAATTTTTAAAGGACAGTCTGGTTATACCGAAGGGACAGTTGGGTTTGGTGTAGATGTACTGGCAATCGCAGGTTTTAACCTAATGGGAAGCCGAGCTGATGACTATGCGCGTAGTGGCTTATTACCAGTGAATACCGATAACTCGCGTGATGATTATTATGGAAAAATAGGCATTACAGGAAAGGCTAAATTTAGGAAAAATGAACTTTTTGTGGGGGACTTAGTTCCACAATTACCGACCATTTTTTCATCGCCAGCGCGTTTGTTCCCTCAGACTTACCGTGGTATCCGTTTTGTTTCAAATGAAATTCCAAATCTTCAACTCGAAGGCTTTTATGTCGATGAAGTACGTCAACGTGATTCAATTCGTTATACCGATGTTGGAACAGACAATATCAACCATCGTTTTGACAAAGCGGCAACTACCGATTCTTTTTATACATTAGGTGGAAGCTATCAGTTAAAGGATTATCGTCTACGGGCTTACCATGCTGAACTCAAAGACATTTACCAGCAACAATTTTTAGGTTTTAACGGCAAACAACCTTTAAATGATCAACTTAATTTTTTAAGCGACGTGCGTTTTTTTAATAGCGAAGAAACTGGAAGTAAAAAAATAGGAGAGCTCGACAACCGACATATTAGTGGCTTATTTGGTTTGAACTATCAAAATCATACGGTTTCTTTGGGCTACATGCAGTCGTTTGGCTCGACTGGTCTGCCTTTTTTGTCGGGAACCGAAAGTCCGGTTGTGCTTGATTTTATGAGTTCGGACTACTCGAATAAAGATGAAAAAGTCTACTCAATTCGTTATGAGTATGACTTTAAAAATGCGCGGGTAGGTGATTTTTCATTAAATGGATTACGCTTTATGACTCGCTATGCAAAAGGTGAAGACATTGATTTATTGCAATATGGCGACCAACGTTTTAAAGAGGAGTCGATGGAATTTGATTTGGGCTATAAAATTCCTGAAGGTAAGTTAAAAGGCTTAGGTATGCGAGCTCGTTTTTCTCACTATCGCAACGATATGCCAAGTAATATGACATTTCATTCGACAAATGAAACGCGGTTGAATGTCGATTACACCTTTAAATTTTAATGTTCAATATTTATTAAATTAAAGACAAGTTAAAACATTGTGAGCAGCAATGTTTTAACTTTAGTTATCAACTGCACAAAATCCCTCTATAATACCGCCAATCTTATTAAAGCCAATTGAGTCTCTCATTAAACACATGGCTTTAATCTCTCATTTTTTTAAGTCAATTTCTTCGCTGTGATTCGGCTTATTTTTCAATATTTAGAATTTTATGTGTCTGTGCTGACACATAAAAATATTTAGGTGCCAGCATGGAAATCAAGGTTAATTATCTCGACAATCTTCGACAGGAAGCTAAGTTCGATGACTTTACGGTAATTGCCGATCAACCAATTCGCTATAAGGGTGACGGTTCGGCACCGGGCCCATTTGACTACTTTTTAGCATCGTCAGCATTGTGTGCAGCGTACTTTGTAAAAGTGTATTGTGCAGCTCGAGATATCCCAACCGATAACATTCGTTTATCGCAAAATAATATCGTTGATCCTGAAAACCGCTATAAGCAAACCTTTAAAATTCAAATTGAATTACCAGCCGATATTTCAGAGAAAGATCGCCAAGGGATTTTACGTTCGATTGACCGTTGTACTGTTAAAAAAGTGATTCAAACGGGTCCTGAATTTATTATTGAAGAAGTTGAAAGCATTGATGCAGATGCGCAAGCATTGTTATTGCCAAGTCTAACTTCAGAAACCCATACTTTTATTCAAGGTAAAGACCTGCCATTAGAAGAAACTATTGCCAATATGTCTGCCATTTTGGCAAATTTGGGCATGAAGATCGAAATTGCGTCTTGGCGTAATATTGTTCCAAATGTATGGTCGTTACATATTCGTGATGCCCAGTCTCCGATGTGCTTTACCAATGGTAAAGGTGCAACTAAAGAAAGTGCTTTGGCATCTGCATTGGGCGAGTTTATTGAGCGTTTAAACTGTAATTTCTTCTATAACGACCAGTTCTGGGGTGAAGATATTGCTAATGCTGAATTTGTGCATTATCCAGATGAAAAATGGTTTAAACCGGGTCCAAATGGTGAATTACCTAAAGAAATCTTAGATGAATATTGTCTTGAGATTTACAACCCAGATGATGAGTTACTTGGCACACATTTATATGATACCAACTCAGGCAACGTAGAACGTGGCATTTGCTCGTTACCCTTTGTGCGCCAGTCAGACAGTGAAGTTGTCTATTTCCCATCAAATTTAATTGAAAACTTGTACTTAAGTAATGGTATGAGTGCGGGCAACACTTTGGCTGAAGCCCAAGTTCAATGCTTGTCAGAAATTTTTGAACGTGCTGTTAAACGTGAAATTTTAGAAGGTGAAATTGCACTTCCAGATGTTCCTGAAGACGTATTAGCAAAATACCCAAGTATTGTTGCTGGTATTAAAGGTCTAGAAGAGCAAGGCTTCCCTGTATTAGTGAAAGATGCATCACTAGGCGGTCAGTTCCCTGTAATGTGTGTAACTTTAATGAACCCGCGTACGGGTGGGGTGTTTGCATCTTTCGGTGCGCATCCAAGTTTTGAAGTTGCATTGGAACGTAGTCTGACCGAATTACTTCAAGGTCGTAGTTTTGAAGGCTTAAATGATTTACCTCAACCGACTTTCCAAAGTAATGCAGTCACTGAACCAAACAACTTTGTTGAGCACTTTATTGACTCAAGCGGTTTGCTATCTTGGCGCTTCTTTAGTTCTAAATCTGACTATGACTTTGTTGAATGGGATTTTTCTGGCGAAGGCGAAGAGTCGAATGCAGAAGAAGCTGCAACATTGTTCGGCATTCTCGAAGAGATGGGCAAAGAAGTGTATATGGCAGTGTACGAGCACTTAGGTGCGACTGCTTGCCGTATTTTAGTACCAGATTATTCAGAAATTTATCTTGTTGAAGATTTGATTTGGGACAATACAAATAAGGCACTTTCATTCCGTGAAGATATTCTAAATCTCCATCGTTTGGATGATGAGCAGCTTGAGGCATTGGTTGAGCGCTTAGAGGAATGCGAGTTAGACGATTACACTGAAATCACCACACTCATTGGTATTGAATTTGATGACAATACAGTTTGGGGTCAACTCACTATCTTAGAATTGAAATTGCTAATTTATGTTGCTTTACAACAATTTGAAGAGGCAAAAGAGCTTGTCGAAACTTACTTGCAATACAACACCAATACCGTTGAGCGTGGCTTGTTCTATCAGTGCATGAACGTGGTGCTTGAAGTGATGTTAGATGAAGAACTAGAGCTTGAAGACTACCTGACTAATTTCCGCCGTATGTTTGGTGACACACGAATGGACGCAGTATTAGGTTCTGTCGATGGTAGCGTTCGTTTCTATGGTTTAACACCAACAAGCATGAAACTAGAAGGACTTGATCGCCATTTACGTCTGATCGAGAGCTATAAAAAATTGCATGCAGCTCGTGCTAAAGCCGTAGCGATGTAATTTAAAAAGCGAAGGAAAAAAGCCTATTTTTAAATAGGCTTTTTTTATAAAACAACTCGCAGTTTAAGCAGAAGCTTTGGTGATCTCTATGGTTTCTGCATCTGCTCTATAACCTTGTTGCTCATCCAAAGTATGTTTAGCGGGAATATACGACATTGCACGTTCCGCAAGAGCTGTAATAGTGAGACTTGGGTTAACCCCCAAATTTGCACCTAACATTGAACCATCCACAACATATAAGTTTTTATAGTTAAAGACACGGTTTTGTCCATCTACCACGCCACGCTCTGGGCTTGAAGCAATTGCGCAACCACCCATACAGTGGGCTGTAAAAGGTACATTAAACAAAATTTCGGTAATAGTCGTCATTGGATGACCATTAAACATTTTGGCGACTTTTTCGGTAAATGCATTGGCCTGCGGAATATACACAGGTAGCTTTTTACCTTCGCTCGATAACACCTTGCCAAAAGGCCAGAACCAATTACGTTTCAAGCGCATGTTAATAGAGGCATCTGCTGTTTGCATCACCAAGAAAATTAAAGTCTGGCGTGCAAAACTGACAGGGTTACTCATGCGAAGGAAAATAAATGGATGGCAAATGAGTGCCCATAACCAAAAGAAGATACGCGTCCAACCCGGTTTACCTTTAGCCATGTAAGTACACATAAGGCCCATGGCATCTGAGCCAGTTTGGTAACGAGTCGCTTCAATGTGAGTGTCATGGTCAAGGTAAATACTTGAACCAATCGCAACCCCTTTACTCATGTCGACATCTTTACCAAAAAAGCGAACGCCTAAAATCGACTCGGCATTGGTACGTACTCGATTACCCAAATCATCAGAAATATTTGGCAGAGAACCAGACTGTTTTAAACGGAACAGCATTTCTTGCGTACCTAAAGAAGATGCTGAGAAAATCACATTACGAACACGCCATGTACGGCGTTGTTTGTTAAACCATGAGCTTGAACATTCAGTCGTAACTTCATAGCCATCGCTGCCATCGGCTTTACCATTGAGTGGTTTAACGTCAACAACTTTGGTTTCTTCGTACACCTTGGCACCATTTTTTTCGGCAAAGTACAAATAGTTTTTATCTAATGTATTTTTTGCGTTGTGTTTACAACCTGTCATACAGCCGCCACATGCCGTACAAGTTCCGCGGTCTGGACCGTCGCCGTTAAAGTACGGGTCAGGATAGGTCTTGCCACCTTGTTCACCTTCGGGTGGAAAGAACGTTGCAACACGCGTCGGCTTAAACGTATGTCCAACACCAACTGCATCGCCCATTTTTTTAAGCATTTGATCGGCAGGACCGAAAATTTTATTATCAGTCACCCCAAGCATACGTTCTGCTTCAGCATAGTGCTGTGGCATTTCATTTTTCCAGTCCGCCGCATCTGCCCATGTACCTTCATCCCAAATATGTTCAGGTGGAACAAGTAAGGTATTGGCATAGGTGATTGAGCCGCCGCCTACAGCATTACCGCAAATAATGGTGACATGGCGAAAAAAACGCATGTTGAAATAACCAAAAAGTTTCATGCCCGGACGCCAAATCCAGCGACGGGTATTCCAGTTATTTTTAGCAAAATCTTTAGCTTCCCAGCGTCGCCCCATTTCCATTACAGCAACAGAGTAGCCTTTTTCGGTTAGACGGCAAGCAGAAACACTACCACCAAAGCCTGAACCAATAATGAGGTAATCATAGTCATAATTGTTTGTTGTCATGCCGAGGACTCCTCTCTGGCGATATTTTTATATTGACTGTGTATGTTTATCAATGAATTGCCCAATGCGCTCAATCGAGTCATTAGATTCGTTTAGTATACCTGCGTGGAATTGAAAAACATGTCCGACTCGGTCATAAACCCTTAAGTTCGTCGGAATACCATACTTTTCGGTTTGTTCAGCGAGACGTTTTGCATCGTCCAATAAAACTTCTTCGGTACCGACATGAATTAAAACAGGTGGTAATCCAGTTAAGTCGGCATAGAGTGGGGAACAGGTTGGATCGGTTGCCGAATTTTGTCCGCAATAGTTTTTTGCACACCAAGCTAACCAGTCTTCTGACAGCATCGCATCTTGAGCTGCATGAGTTTTAATCGTGCTTCCAGCTAGGCTTAAGTCAACCCACGGTGAAAGTAAAACTAATGCTGCTGGTAACGGTAACCCTGCATTTCGTATTGCAATTGCAGTACTTAAACTCAGTCCGCCGCCCGCAGAATCGCCAGCGATCACGAGTTTTTTCGGGTCTTGTCCTTGAGCAAGAAGAGCTTTATAGACAGCAATGACATCTTCAATCGCAGCAGGGCTTGTGTGCTCTGGGGCTAGGCGATATTCAGGTAACCAGACTTGTGCTTGAGCTGCATGTCCGATTTGCGCCGCAAGCTTGGTATGACTTTTTGAGCTACCCACCACATAGCCTCCGCCATGTAAATACAAAATGCCACGTCCTGATTGAGTCTTTTTGGGCTGAATATGGACTGTCGGTACTTGCGCAATGGTTTGCTTTTTTGTTTTATATCCACGTGGCCCAAGCACAATTGCACTGGCTGCATCGCTACAAAAACGTTGTAGCTTTAGTGGTGTTTTAGGGGATAAAGCTGGACGTAGTGTGGTACGAATAGTCCATGCAAGAAGCTGCTTCATAATAAGGACTCATACTAAGCATTTAATATCAGTCAGCATCTCTTAAAATGAAGAGTATGCTGACCACTGTTTTTATTTTGCTGATTTGTTGAGTAGACGGGTTTGCAAGGCAGTGGCAGTTGCAAAAATCTTTTGGTAGCCTTGTGGCAGAATACGTTGAATCACATCAACGGCTTTCGCATCGGCTCCAATAAGTAAACGGCGGCGGTCCTTACGAACAGCTTCTAAAATTTGTTGAGCTGCATCATCAGCAGGGGTGCGAAGTAATTTATCGAAAGCATCCTGACTTTTTAGAGGATCCATTCCTAAAGACTGGACGCTATTATTCATGCGGGCAGCTTTGGCAATATTGGTACGAATACCACCCGGATGCACACAGGTCGCACTCACTCCAGCATTTTGTAGATCGAGTTCTTGGCGTAGGGATTCAGTGAAGCCACGAACGGCAAATTTACTAGCGTTATAAGCACTTTGAGTTGGTTGAGCTGTTAAGCCGAACATACTGGAAATATTAATAATATGCCCATCACCACTTTGCTTTAAGTAAGGCAAAAATTCTTTGGTGCCATAAACCACGCCCCAAAAATTAATACCAATGAGCCATTCAAGATCTTCATAGCTCACACCTTCAGCCGTACTACCTATTGCGACACCAGCATTATTAAAAATCAGGTTAACTTGGCCATGTTCGTCTACAATTGCCTTTGCCCAAGTTGCAACTTCATCACGCTTAGCCACATCAACTTTTTGAGTGGTGACTTTGACAGAATAGGATGCTAATAGTTCGACTGTTTTGGCTAACCCAGCTTCACTAATATCAGAAAGTGCCAGATGGCAACCTTGTTTTGCGAGTGCTATAGCAATTGCTTGTCCAATACCAGAACCCGCGCCTGTCACAGCTGCGACTTTATTTTTAAAAGACTTCATAAAATTCTCCGTTTATTTTTCTCATTTCCTATGGTGAAGCTTGTTTAAGAAATAGCCGCAACCTGAGTGTAGTTTTCAACATCGAAGCGACGAGTACGTTGTCGATATTCAAGGGTAAAACCTGGCCAGTTATTGGTATTTTTTCCATCCGCAGTCTGATACCAACTGGTACAGCCTTGAGCCCATACGGTTTTTTTCATTTTTTCTTGAATACTTTGATTGAACTCATGTTGAACTTCTGCACGAACATTGGTGAACAAAAGTTTGTTTTGTAGGGTGGTCTGGATGGCATCTAAAATATAGTTCACTTGGCTTTCAATCATATACACAATTGAGTTGTGTCCAAGATTGGTATTTGGACCATAGAGCATAAAGAAATTTGGAAAGCCGCTAACAGTTAAACCGAGATAAGCTTCTGCACCATCTTTCCATGTGTCTTTTAAGATACGACCATCAAGACCTGTAATCTGCATTGGCGCCATAAATTCTGTTGCGGCAAAGCCTGTACCATAAATAATGGTATCGATTTCACGCAGATTTCCTTCCGTATCTACAACGCCATTTTCGGTAATTTCTTGAATGCCCGTATTAATCACATCAACATGAGGTTGGGTCAGCGTTTCATACCAGTGGTTAGAGATTAAAATACGTTTACAACCAATTGGATAATCCGGCATTAAGCGGTGGCGTAACTTCCCATCTTTAACGACTTTACGGATGTGGCGCTGGAATAAATATTCCACCAACGGCATTTCATTGAGTGAAGTTGTAAAAGCAAGTAGGCGAATTTCATGGTGTCCATATTGCAAGGCGCGGTCTAGACTTTGCAAAATCGGTAGTTTGCGGAAAGCTTTTTTCTCTAAAGGTTGATAAATCCGATCCGGTTTGGGAATAACATACGGCGCTGAGCGTTGATAAACGTCTAGGTGAGCAACCTGTTTAGCAATTTCAGGTACGAACTGAATTGCACTTGCACCTGTGCCAATAACTGCAACACGTTTGCCAGTTAAATTATAGTCGTGATCCCAACGTGCTGAGTGAAATGCCTTACCTTTGAAGTTTTCAATGCCTTTAAGTTTTGGATAAGCAGGACGGTTAAGTTGGCCTACCGCGCCCACTAAAAATTCAGCTTCAAACTGTTCGCCAGTCGTGCTTTGAATGTGCCATACACCTTGCAGGGCATCAAATTTGGCACTGGCTATTTCAGTATTAAATTGAACATGTGGACGAATGTCATATTTATCGGCACAGTGACGTAAATATTGATAAATCTCTTGAGATGTACCGTAGCGATTTTTCCAGCCTAGCTCTTGTTCAAAAGAAAAAGAATACAGATGAGAAGGCACATCACAGGCAGCGCCCGGATAAGTATTGTCACGCCAGACACCACCTACATCAGCAGCTTTTTCAAAGAGCGTAAATTGTTCAAAACCTGCTTGTTTGAGACGAATGGCAAGTCCTAGACCACCAAAACCAGTGCCAATAATGGCGATGCGTACATTTTTATTTGAATTAGACGACGAATTAAACATGGGCTGCTCTAAATCCTTAAAAACAGTGAGCGAAAAAATCGCAATTTCCTGTATGCAGAATAGACGTTTATTTGCTTGATTTAGAGGATGGATGAGGACAAAATATTGTGATTCGAGGACATTCTGAGCAATACAGTGAAGTATGCATGGGCTTTTGAACGCAGTGTACATAGTGTTCGGTTAATGGCTGATTTTGCGGTGGAATCAGGCATTTCTTATCAGACGATTTTGCAAGGGACAGGGCTTAGCCAACAACAATTACTCGACCCTAATATGGTGGTGACAGGCCATCAGGAATTACAGCTCATTCATAACTTGGTTGAGCAACTAGGAGGCAGACCGACATTAGGTTTAGAAGTGGGCACACGTTATCATTTCACCACATTTGGGCCATTAGGTATGGCTCTGATGAGTAGTGCTAGCATTCGTGAAGCACTAGATTTGGCTTTAACCTATTTTACTTTAACCTTTGCTTTTACCCGCTTTGATGTATCTGATACATCACAGGGAGTTCGCATCGAAATTGATGAGCAAGATATTCCTTTATCAGTTCGTCAATTTATTATTGAACGTGATGCAGCCGCTTTAATTACGGTACAACGCGATCTAGTCCAAGATAATTTTTGCCAATATTTGGCTTTTTCTTTCCAACTCAAAGGTGATGCCAAGCCTTATCAGGACTTATTTGGCGTGATGCCTGAATTTGGTGCTGCGAAAAGCTTTGTAATTCTTGATCCGCAAAAAGTAGACCAAAAGTTGCTTATGGCAAATGAATTAGTTTTACATACAGCCGAAGAACAATGCCGTCAAATATTAGAAAAACGCCAATCACAAAATAAATTTACAACCTTAGTGCAACAGCAGCTTATGAATGTGCGAGGGGAAATGCCTTCTATGCAAATCGTGGCTGAACGTTTGCATTTAAATGTTCGTACTTTACGCCGTCATTTGGCATTAGAGGGGATGACTTTTATTCAGATACGTGAAGAAGTAAGGCAAGTTCTAGCTGAGCAATATTTGGCATTACCAAAAGCTTCGGTTGAACAGATTGCCGAGTGGTTGGGTTATGCCGAACCTGCCAGTTTTATTCATGCTTATAAAAGATGGCATGGGAAAACACCTCATGCCATGCGACTTAACAACCAATAATCAAGGTATCTTTATTTCTTTAAACGCAAATGCAATAACCGTGTTGCTGAGGTGTGGCGAATTTCATCGGTCCGTGCATTAAAATATCGTTCAGTAATGGCTTCACCTGAAAGATCTTCGATCACTTCAAATCCCATCTGCTCCACGGCCTGATGTAAATCTCTTGGTTTAAGTTGGCCCAATAAAGGCTCTTTCAGCAAATGAGTAAACTGCGCAACCCCCATACTTCCAAGTCGCTCAATACCGTTTAATTCCTGAAAATCGGTCGAATAGTCGAGTACTACTTCGCTACCGTTTGCAGCAAATTCAGCAATACTTTTTAAAGTTTGTAACGTCGTTTGCGGATTTAAATAGTGCGTTGTGCCTAACCACGAAAAAAATGCAGGAGCAGATGAATCATAGACACTTCTGGTCAGAGCTTCCGAAATAGACTCTTTTTCAAAGTTAATCGCGACAAACTCAACGGTAGTAGGAATATTTCCTAACTTTTTTAGCTTGGCCTGTTTGGCCGCTTGAGTATCAGGATGATCCACTTCAAAAATTTTCAAAGCAGGGTAATGGTGTGATTGGCGTAGTGCAAAAGAGTCTAGGCCAGCACCCACTAATACATATTGTTTAGTGTTGTGTTGAACTGCCTGAGCAAGTAAATCTTCGGCATAACGAGAGCGACCGACCACTTGTCCAGTAAGTAGACCTAAAGTACGGTTTAAAACCGCAGAATTCATCACTTTAACAATCAGTGAATTAGAGAGAAGTTTTTTCCAGCCTTTACTGGTCAGCTCAAAAGCATAAGGGTCAGAAAATACAGGGTTCTGTGTATTTTGAAAATGATTGGCTCGTAAGGCAGCAGCAGCTTCAGCAGTACGACTTGATTGTCCTTCTTTCATCTTTATCCTGTTTTTTTATTTCTTGAAGATATTCAACGAAGAAGGCAGTGTATTTCATGAGAACCTAAAATACACTGCCTATTTCTTACAACTGATTTGATCGAAAATACAAATTAGTGAGCTTTTGTCGTTTGATACGTCACTTCATAATCTTTCAAATCTACTTTTTTCAAACGTTGTTTAAGTTTTTTCAATGACCAAGGCCATGCAGCAAAGTTACGACCGTTGGCATCAAGGTAATAACTCTTACACCCGCCGCTATTAAATACCGTTGTTTGTAAGTGCTTTTGTACTAAATCATTATGCTTTTTAATCACATCAGATTTAACATTTAACTTGCTAATTCCTTTGTTTTTAATTTTCAATAAGCCATCTACGATATAGTCGAGCTGTGCTTCTGCCAGACCAATGAAAGAGTCATAAACCAGTACGTTAGGTCCTAAAATTAAAAATGCATTTGGTACATTTTCAATATTGGTTCCTAAATAAGCCTCTGGTGAACTATCTTTCCAAATATCTTGTAAACATTGACCTTTTTCATTGTGGACACGTTTACCAATTGGTGGGTGAGATACTTCAAAACCTGTACCCCAAATAATCACATCAACTTCGTGGCGTTCACCATTCTCAGCAACCACTGTGTTGCCTTCAACTTTCACTAAACCATGAGGAATGAGTGTGGTGTTCGGTGCTTGTAGTGCAGGGTAGTAGTTGTTAGCGAATAAAATACGTTTACAACCAATGTCAAAGTTCGGCGTTACGTTTTTACGTAGCACTGGGTCATTAATTTGTAATTTAAGTAATTGCTTACCCAATACATTTACTGGTTTTAGGGCAAGTGGATTACGTAAACCAAAGTTAATTGCATTCAGTGTTAACGCTACACTTTTACGCCAGCTCGCCTGAATCGCCGGATATTTAGCAATGACTGATTTACTAAACTCGCCCAAGTCTGTATCTGGTTTTGGTAATACCCAAGGTGCTGTACGTTGGAACACAAACAGTTCTTTCGCTTTTGGTTGAATTTGTGGCACAAACTGAATGGCAGATGCACCAGTACCAATCACGGCAATGCGTTTACCAGTTAAATCATAATCATGGTTCCATTTTGCTGAATGGAACATTTCGCCTTTAAATGTTTCTAAGCCTTCAAGACGTGGAATTTGAGCTTCGGTAATTGGACCTGTGGCAAAAATAACGGTTTTAGACAAATATTGACCAGTAGTGGTATCAAGCACCCACACATGACGTGAGTCATCCCATGCTGCGTTAAGCAACTCGTTGTTAAACTCAATTTTAGATGCAATATTAAACTCGTTACTTACATCTTCCAGATAACTTAATATTTCTGGTTGGCGCGCAAATAAATGGCTCCATTTTGCACTTGGTGCAAATGAGTAAGAATAAAGAGCAGAAGGTACATCGCAACCACAACCCGGATAGGTGTTCTCACGCCATGTTCCACCCACGCGGCTAGCTTTTTCAATAATTTTATAATTGGTATAACCAACTTGATCTAGGCGAATGGCAGCAGCGATCCCAGAAATGCCCGCACCCACAATAAAAGTATCGAAAATATGGCTTGGTGATTTGACAGCTTTTTTTGCTGATGCATTTGTTTTCATTTGAGCAGTCATATGTGTACTACCTATAAATTTCTTATTTAAATAATTTGTACGATGTACCAAGGAACTTGGTATACAAGCTTGGGGATGCACGTTTCATTAGCCAGAATAACTTCGCATCAATTTGAGGAATGGTATACATCTCATCCTGATCAAGGCGATTAAGTGTTAATCTTGCAACATCATCACTTGTGGTGAGCGCATAGTTCATCAGTGCATGGTCTGCCAGTTTTGAATAGCGTCCCGGAATGCGACCATTTTTAATGATATTGGTGGGTACCAGCGTCGGGCAGAGCACGTTCACCTTAATGTTAAACTTACGCAGTTCGGCAGAAAGCGTTTCTGAAAGCGCACGTACGCCAGCTTTAGTCACGTTATAAGCAGTCATTTCTGGTGCAGCCGTGTAAGATGCCGCAGATGCCACATTAATAATCGCGCCGTAACCTAACTTTTTAAACTTGGGAACAAATGCATGACAACCGTGAATAACACCCCAAAGGTTAATATTCATGACCCAGTTCCAGTCTTCTAGGCTGAGTTCGTCAAATTTACCACCCAAACCCACACCAGCATTATTAATGACAAGAGTTACAGGGTGCCCAAGCAAGATTTCAGCAGTTTCAGCGAGATGGTTAACCTGTTCAGCATTACCCACATCACAGCGCATAGCAAAAGCTTTTGCACCTTCTTGTTCAAGAAGTTTTACTGTTTCTTCAGCAGCTTCCAGATTAATATCTGCACAGACTACGCTGCCACCACGTTTCGCAAGTTCAATTGCAAAACTTCGACCAATCCCACTGCCTGCACCCGTCACTACGGCATAAGCTTTTTGGCTTGGTTTAACTTTCTTTTTGCCAAATAAAATCATGATTCATCCATAAATAGCTTGAAGAGATACCAGCTACCTCTTTGATAGCTGGAAATGCAGGACGATTAAGACATGCGTACTGGTGGGGTAAATTCTTTAACAAAGTAAGGAGCAATTGCGCCGCCTTCGGTCAGCAATTTCTTTTTGTAATACTCAAGATATTCAGTTGTATCATGATCATTCGGATGAAAGTCTGGACGTAAGTAGTCAAGAATTTGACCAATCGTACTACCGAAAACCCCATCTTTTGGACCAAAGATTAAGCCTACACCGCGACGAGCATCTTTCCAGAATTTCAAAGTCAGCATCTCTTGTGGCTTTCTTAACACAGGCACAAATAATGTAGTCGCAGGGATTAAACCTAAAATGGTAAATAGCGCGAGGAAGAAACCAGATGCGCGTAGTGCATAGCTACCATTTAAAAGTTGATAGACATCGTAGGCAATATCTTTATGCTCAGATTCTTCAAGCATATGCCACATCCACAATGCACGGCTTTTTTCGTCATCTGAATAATAGAAATTCTTTTCATGCTTCATCATGTATTCAGCAAGTACCGCAGTAAAATGCTCAATACCTGCCATCATTGATAATTTGAGTGGCTGTGGAAACTTTAAGAAAACATACTTAAAGAAGTTTGAGCCAAGAAAACGATATAGCGCAACAGGATATTCAGCATCTTGAAGGGCATCGTTATATTCATTGTGCAATTTTGAATGAATTGCTTCTTGGCCAATCAACGACGTTACTCGCTGCTTTAATATTGGATCTTTGATAAATTCACGGTGATGGCGAGCGGTTTCAATAACCAGATCTTCGCCATAAGTTAAAAACACTGAGAGTGTGGCAAAAAACAAAGTAGCAAATTGATTGTCCATATAGAATCTGACATCAATTTCTTTACCATCAAAACCAATATTTAAATGTCTGATTGGAATTGAGCTTTTGCTAGCAAAATCTGGTAGCTCAATTTCACGCTGAAATTTAAGTTTGTTGAATGATTTTTTAACTGCGGTCGAGATCATGGCGACACCCTGAGGCAAAGTAGTGGTGCATTTTGATGAAAATCAATAAACTCAATGATCAACAAAGCACTGTAAAATTCCATTTTCAAAAACAGATGATTCTCTGTATTGACTACGGTGTTGTTGCTCCGTTATTTGTTTGATTATTTGGCTGAATAACGGAAGAAGAACCGAGGCAGACAAGAGCTGCTGAATGACTCTTCTTTAATTTTTTCATATTAATCTGACATTATGTTCGGATTCAATTCGGGTAAATTTTTAAATATATAAAAGTATTTTATAGACATTCTTTGTAATAATAATTTTAAATAAATTTGATTTATATTTTTGAAATATAACAAATTAAATTTATTCCTGATCTCGGAAAATAGTAAATAAAAGCATCGATTGATTGATAAGTTGAGATCTGTTTTTCTCAGTTTTTTCACCTAAGTTTGACAACTATTCGGATTTTGTTTTTTTATTTCTACCGAGTTAGATTACATGCTAATCTGACTTTATGTTCGGATTATTGATTAGATCGTATGACTACGCGTAAACCTCGTCAAACTCGAGCCAAAGTCACTGTCGACACGATTATTGAAGCAGGTTTTATTGCGGTGGCACTTCATGGACCGAGTGGAACCACGACACGTCATATTGCAGAAATTGCAGGAGTGAGTGTCGGGTCTTTATACGAATATTTTAAAAATAAAGAAGAAATTTATGATGCGATGAATCACTTTTTTGTTCGGGAAATTCTGGACATGATTACAGAGCTTACACCGACGATTTTACAGTTGGAGTTAGAGCCTGTCATTGAAATGATTTTTTATACTTTTAGTGATTTATTAAAGAAAAATAATGACCGCTATTTGACTGTTTTGCGCTATGCAGGGGAATTGCAGTACGACAAATACATTCCCAAAATTGAACAGGCTTTAATGGAAGTCATCATGAAATATATGATGCATAATCCCAAATACCTAAAAATTAATAATTTACCCGTAATTACCTATATCTGTATCAATAGTGGAATTTTTAATGTCGCACGGCATCTTATTTTGCCAAACCCTTATATTAGTTTTGATGAAATGGTACAGGGGCTAACCACTATGATCATGAGTTATATCAACACAGAGATGGCGCGTTCAGAAGAGCATTGAGCAGAGATAGCATTTTCATAAGTCGACTAAACAATATAAAAAGCCCTCACATAAACTTTATGTGAGGGCTTAGTTGCATTATGGCATGGTTGGAACTTCTTCAGGACGCATATCGAAAATCAAAATTTCGGCGTTATCACCATTGGTAAACGATAAGCTTCCACCGTCACGAATACGTGCTGCGTCGCCAGTATTAAAAGTTTTACCATTTACATCAACACGACCTTTGGCAACGTGTAGGTACACATAACGACCCTCAGGAATTACAAATTCAGCAGTTTCTTCACCATCAAAAAGACCTGAGTAAATATTAATGTCTTGTTTGATCGATAAAGTTTTCTCACCACCTTTTGGTGAGATGATCAAATGCAATTTACCGCGTTTGTCTGCTTCATCAATATGAACTTGTTGATAGCCTGGCTCTGTATTCACTTCATTTGGAACAACCCAAATTTGCAAGAAATGAACACCTTCTTGAGCTGAATGGTTAAATTCACTATGAGCAACACCACGACCTGCACTCATCAGCTGAATATCGCCTGGTACAATTACAGAACCTGTACCCATCGAGTCTTTATGCTCTAATGCGCCTTCAAGCACATAGGAAATAATTTCCATATTACGGTGAGGGTGAGTACCAAAGCCTTTAGATGGAGCAACGTTATCATCGTTAATTACAAGCAGATCCGAAAAACCAACTTGTTTAGGATCCCAATAGTTAGCAAATGAAAAGCTATGTTTTGATTGTAACCAACCATGATGTGCTGCACCACGCTCGTGAGATAAACGCATATCAAACATGATGTATTCTCCTAATTTAATTTTTTATCTGAGTACAGTTTATCGTAGCGTTTATTGGAATGAATCTATGAAAATAGAAAGCTTGGTGCGATTTATAGAACGATGAAACTTGGACGTAATTTTGCTAGTCAACCAATAGAGTTAAAGGAGAAAAATATTTTTAAATAAGATGAAGATTTCTTTGAGATGAATTTTTACTTTCCATGCTAAACATGCAACATAGAAATTAGTCGCTAATGAAACAATTTTAAAGAAAAGTACATTAACGAAAATAGCTCCTTTTTATCTCATTTAAAGCTTAGCAAATAAAAAGAAATTTCAAGCCGTATACGCATTTGTCTATGCTCTATCTTTAAAATAACTTAAGAGTTAAAACCTATAAAAAGATAATATTAAAAATAACTAAAATAAGCTCTTATTAAATAAAGTTACTTTTCAATGGAAAAGTTTAGTATTTAGTAGGTTTTTTAATGATATTTTTAAAATAACTTTTATTTTCAATAATTTGAATAAGAGTATGCTATTGTAAATAAATGTGAAAATATTCACAAAGCTATAATTTTTTGTTAAGATCATTAACATTAAAAACATAGAGATAATAATAATGATCAATAAAGTATTAATAGTGTTGTGTGTGGGTATCGTCTTTGTATTAGGGTATTGGGCTTATTTAGATACTCAAAATAAAAGACATCAAGAGCTAATGCAGATCATACAAGAAGCTGAAAAAAACCTGCAAAGTATCGAACGAAATCCGAATCATGCTCATCACAGCAATTTAGCTTCTTTTCATATGCAACAATATATAGGCGAGAAAAAAATTATTTTCTAACAATAACGAGCTATAAATTTCTAACTTTTTACAGTGTCATTGGTCATATCTTTTCATAAATTTTGATCATGTTTCTGTTGAATCTGTTAAACTTATTGAACGTATAGTAAAAAAGCTGCATAGGGGTTATGCAGCTTTTTTGTGTTTCAAGAGGGGCTGTGGTTGTTTGCTATGTATAAAGCTAGAAATCAAATGAGTGGCATATTTGTTGCTTCTTAAATTTGAGATTCTTGTTTATAGGACTGAACAGAAAAACAATATTGTTCAGCGACCTACATAGACGTAAATATTCCACAGTTCAGATTTTGCATAGAGGCTACTTATGGCGGCGCCCAATTCTTCGGCAGGCTGGTTAGAGCGTTTATTTAAGCTAAGCGACAATAAAACCACTTTCCGAACTGAAGTTCTTGCTGGTGTAACTACATTCTTAACGATGTGTTATATCATTATTGTCAATCCACTCATTTTATCTGAAACCGGCATGGATCATGGTGCCGTATTCGTTGCAACCTGTTTGGCAGCAGCAATCGGATGTTTAGTAATGGGGATCATTGCAAATTATCCAATCGCACTGGCCCCTGGTATGGGTTTAAACGCTTACTTTACCTACTCGGTTTGTATGGGAATGGGCGTGCCATGGCAAACAGCTTTAGCCGCTGTTTTTGTTTCAGGCCTTGTCTTTCTTGCAATTAGCTTCTTTAAAATTCGTGAAGCGATTGTTAATGCCATTCCAATGTCACTTAAGTTTGCAATTGGCGGTGGTATCGGTTTGTTCCTAGCGCTGATTGCACTAAAAAATGCTGGAATCATTGTTGATAACCAAGCGACATTAGTCGGTTTGGGCGATATCAAACAGCCTACAGTATTATTAGCGCTATTCGGATTTTTAATGATTGTGGTTTTACACCAGTTAAAGGTTCGCGGTGCAATCATTATTAGTATTTTAGTTGTTACGGCCATCGCTACTGCTTTAGGTTTAAATGAGTTTAAAGGTGTAGTGGGTCAAATTCCTTCAATTGCACCAACATTCATGCAAATGGACTTTGAAGGTCTATTTACTGCAAGTATGGTCGGCGTCATTTTCGTATTCTTTATTGTCGACTTGTTTGACAGTACAGGTACTTTGGTTGGTGTTTCACACCGTGCAGGTCTTTTACAAGACGGTAAATTACCTCGTTTGAAGAAAGCATTATTTGCAGACTCTACTGCAATCGTTGCAGGTGCAGCATTAGGTACATCTTCAACCACACCATATATTGAATCAGCTTCAGGTGTAGCAGCAGGCGGACGTACTGGTTTAACTGCTGTTGTAGTTGCAGTCTTATTTATCTGCTGTTTATTTTTAGCACCTCTTGCTCAATCTGTACCAGGTTTTGCAACGGCGCCAGCTTTATTGTTTATTGGTGTGTTGATGATCCAAGGGATCACTCACATTGATTGGGATGATATTACTGAAGCTGTTCCAGCATTTTTAACCATTGTATTTATGCCATTCACTTATTCAATTGCTGATGGTATTGCAATGGGTTTTATTAGCTATGCATTAGTTAAATTATTCACGGGTAAGGCAAAAACTGTACCGTACATGGTATGGATTATTGCTGCGCTTTGGGTATTTAAATTTATCGCGTTTGGCGGTTAATATGATTTTTTATAATTTTCTTCTTGAGCTATCTTAGACATAGTTTTCAATAAGAAGAAAATTATAAAAGGGTGTGATTTTGACCACACCCTTTTTTCTTTAGACGTGGAGTTAATATGAATCAAGTCGAGCTGATTCGCGCCTTACCAAAAGCCGAATTGCATGTGCATATTGAAGGGACTTTTGAACCTGAATTAATGTTTGCAATTGCCCAGCGCAATCAGATTCAGATTCCTTACAAATCTGTTGAAGAAGTAAAGCAAGCTTATAACTTTCATAATCTTCAATCATTCTTAGATATTTATTATGCTGGTGCAAATGTTCTTGTACATGAACAAGACTTTTATGATTTAGCATGGGCTTATTTTGAGAAATGTGCCGAAGATCATGTCGTTCACACAGAAATGTTCTTTGATCCGCAAACCCACACTGACCGTGGTGTTGCGTTCTCAACTGTGATTAATGGTTTAAAGCGTGCGTGTGCAGATGCCAAAGCTAAGTTTGGTATCAGCTCTCAACTGATTATGTGTTTCTTACGTCATTTAAGTGAAGAAGCTGCATTTGAAACACTTGAACAAGCTTTACCATTTAAACAAGACATTATTGCAGTCGGTCTCGATTCAAGTGAAGTAGGGCATCCGCCAGCTAAATTTGAACGTGTTTTTGCAAAAGCACGTGAAGAAGGTTTCTTAATCGTTGCTCACGCTGGCGAAGAAGGTCCCCCTGAATATGTATGGGAAGCTTTAGATCTACTTAAAGTGAATCGTATTGATCATGGTGTACGTTCTGAAGAAGACGAACAATTAATGGCGCGTTTAATTAATGAAAAAATGCCGTTAACGGTTTGTCCTTTAAGTAACTTAAAGCTATGTGTTGTTAAGGATATGAAAGATCATAATATCCGCCGTCTTTTACAAAAAGGCGTACACGTGACTGTTAACTCAGATGATCCTTCATATTTCGGTGGATATATGAATGATAATTTCTTTGCCATCCAGCAAGCTTTAGACTTAAACAATGATGAGTTGAAACAACTCGCAATTAACTCTTTTGAAGCCTCTTTCATTTCAGATGAAGAGAAACAAAAGTGGATTGCAGAAATCCAAAAAATCTAAATAAAAAAACCGCCCGAGATAGGCGGTTTTTTTTATACATCGGGTTTATTTAGGCTGTTTAGTCATACTATTTAAAATATTGTCTTTATCAATAAAGTGATGTTTTAAAGCTGCAAGTACATGCCCAACAATAAGAAAACCTGCAAACCAAGAAATATAAATATGTAATGGTTTAACAATAGCTAAAAGCTCTGGGTTATCTTGCACTAAACGCGGAATTTCAAATAAATATAAAACAGGGGCAGGGTGACCAGCACTCCAACTAAACAAGCAACCAGTGACAGGTAAAGCCACTAAAATTACATAAAGGAATAGATGACCCACGTGTGCCAGAGTTTTCATCATCGGTGACATGGTGTCAGGTAGTTTTGGAGCTGGATGTGTATAGCGCCATAAAATCCGGATAATTACTAAAAAGATAATTGTGGTTGCAATGTTCTTGTGCAACGTAATCACATCACCTTTAAAGCTGCCATCAACGTCATAGCTTAAAAAATTTCCACTATAAAAGCCAATAACCCATGCGACTATGAAAATGATTGCCATCACCCAATGCAGAATTTGTGCGATACGGGTGTAATACTGAGAGGAAGCAGCAGGCATAAAAGACCCTTTTTTTGTCGTTTTGATTTGTGATTTTAGGGGAAAGCACAGATTTTGAGAAATGTTTTAAATGTGACAGAGCGTGCTAAAAACAGAACGTTTTACTGCATAAAAAAAGCATTTGATGAGCTGGGTTTCGGTCGGCAAAATAGTTTGCATAAATGCATCAAATTATTTGTTTCTTCTAAAGTTGAGTTTAGGCACAATACGCGCTGCCAACGTTCAATCAAAGGAAAAAATGATGAAAAAATTGATGCTCGCTCTAGCACCAGTTGTTTTAGCTTTAACAGCATGTGCAACAACTACAGGCACTGCTACAGGTGCTGCTTCTGCACAAACCACAACTCAACAATTGGGAGTTGCTGCGTTAAAGGTTGCTGTAAATGCTAAATGTATTACAGAGATTAATAATGTCGCAGCTTGGAAAACAGCAACAAAATATATGACTGCTGAGCAACGTGATAGCATCCAAACCAATGTTTGTGGTTGTGTGAGCGAAAAGGCTCCAAACAGTGTGACAGCAGTAGAATTAGCTGCAGCTGCACTTGATGTAAATACACGTGCTACAATCGTAAACCAAGTGGTTTCTAAAACTGTAAATGCTTGTGTGGCAGAAGCTTTACAAAAGTAATTAATAAATTATGTGTTAAAGAAGGCTGATTACTATTGATCAGCCTCTTTTGTTTAAAGGTAGTGAGTTGATGTTTATTGCTGGTGTAGATGAGGCGGGACGGGGACCTTTAGTAGGTTCGGTTGTGGCAGCAGCCGTTATTTTAGATCCGAATAATCCAATTTTAGGATTAAATGATTCTAAAAAATTAACTGAAAAGAAACGTGAAAAGTTGTTTATTGAAATACAAGAAAAAGCCTTAGCTTGGTCAATTGCTGAAGCAACTCATGCTGAAATTGACGAACTAAATATTTTACAGGCGACTTTTTTGGCTATGCAACGCGCTGTTGACGGCTTGAAAACTCAACCTCAAAAAGTGATCGTTGATGGTAATCAAATTCCGAAAGGAATTATTATTCCTTGTGAAGCCATTGTTGGTGGAGATGCAAGCCATGCTGAAATTAGTGCAGCAAGTATCTTGGCAAAAGTGACACGAGATCGACAGATGGCAGAATTAGATCAGCAATATCCGTTATTTGGTTTTGCCAAACATAAAGGATATCCAACCAAAGCACATTTTGAAGCGATTGCCGTGCATGGCGTGATTGATCAGCATCGTCGTAGTTACGCACCTGTTAAACGTGCTTTAGGTCTATAAATACAACCACTTAAAAAATTTAAAGCGACTATAAAGTCGCTTTAATTAGGGAGAGAACAACTTCATACTAACGATTGAAGTTTTTCTGTGCATAATTATCATCTTCATAAGAAACTTGATAATCTTGATCAAGATGTTGAAGGTGTTCATGCATTGCACGTTCATGTTGAATACGTTGATAAATTTCTTCGCGATGAACAGAAACCTCTTTTGGTGCATTCACACCGATACGAACCTGGTTTCCTTTGACGCCAAGCACAGTAACACTGACTTGATCCCCAATCATTAATGTTTCCCCGACACGGCGGGTCAGAATCAGCATGTTTATCTCCTTGCTAAACGCTTAAAACTGCAATATTGGTACCCAAATAAAAAGCTCAACCTCAGTTTTCAGTCAGATTCTAACAGAAATATGAGAACAAAGTCATATTTTGATAATCTCTGCCAAAAAACTTTCCGTTTAATATAACAGAGCCGCTATAAAAAAAACTATAGCGGCTCTGTGTTTTCTTTGATTATTGTCGGACAAGTAAACATTTTTTAATGAATTCTTGACCGGTTGGTAAAATTAAGCGCGGGCGCTGCTTTCACCATGTTCACGATCCAAACCAAAAGCGGTATGTAAGCAGCGAACAGCAAGTTCAAGGTATTTCTCGTCGATAATCACAGAAACTTTAATTTCAGAAGTTGAAATCATAAGAATATTGATACCTTCATCAGCAAGGGCAGTGAACATTTTGCTCGCTACACCTGCGTGTGAACGCATACCTACACCAACGATAGATACTTTAACGATGTCATCACGTGTTGAAACTTCACGTGCGCCAATATTTTTAGCAGTTTCGTTTAAGATTTTTTCAGCTTTCGCTAAATCAACACGGTTTACAGTGAAAGTGAAATCTGTTGTGCCATCTTCTTCAACATTTTGCACTATCATATCGACTTCGATATTGGCATCACTTACTGGTGATAAGATTTTAGAAGCAATGCCTGGTTCATCAGGTACACCTAAAATCGTTAATTTTGCTTCGTCACGGTTAAAAGCAATACCTGCAATAATTGGCTGTTCCATAGTATCTTCTGCCTCAGTAGTAATGAGTGTACCAACATTTTCTTTAAATTCGTCGTCAAAAACGCCGTCGTCGTCATTATCAAAGCTTGATAATACACGTAAAGGAACTTGATATTTCCCGGCAAACTCTACTGAGCGAATTTGTAAAACTTT
This sequence comes from Acinetobacter sp. BEC1-S18-ESBL-01, assembly GCF_014169935.1. Taxonomy (NCBI): domain Bacteria; kingdom Pseudomonadati; phylum Pseudomonadota; class Gammaproteobacteria; order Moraxellales; family Moraxellaceae; genus Acinetobacter; species Acinetobacter sp. BEC1-S18-ESBL-01. Next base: position 2,571,449 of record NZ_AP022302.1, on the reverse strand, counting down.
AGAACCTAATGATGCCATTTCTAGCATTTCTTCAAAAGAAATACGGTCGATTTTTTTGGCTTTAGGAGCAACGCGAGGGTCAGTAGTGTAAACACCATCTACATCAGTGTAAATCTGGCATTCGTCAGCTTTTAAAGCAGCAGCAAGAGCAACACCTGAAGTATCTGAACCACCTCGACCTAGTGTTGTGGTATTTCCATTAGCATCAAAGCCTTGGAAACCGGCAACCACAATAACACGGCCTGCATCTAGGTCATTGGTCATGACATCTGTATCAATAGACTCGATACGCGCCTTGGTAAATGCACTGTCAGTTTTAATACCGACTTGACGTCCGGTATAGGATTTAGCTTCCACACCAATCGAATTAAGTGCCATAGCTAACATGGAAATCGTCACCTGTTCACCGGTTGAAACCATTTGGTCTAACTCACGTGGGTCAGGTGTTTCGGTAATGGCTTTAGCGAGAGCAAGTAAGCGGTTTGTTTCACCACTCATTGCAGATACGACCACAACAACCTTGTGACCGTGATCATGCCAACGCTTCACACGACGAGCAACATTTAAAATGCGCTCGGGGGTACCCATAGAAGTACCGCCATATTTTTGAACGATTAATGCCATATCGCCTAAACCCTTATAATTAAACGGGAAAAGTATATTCTTGCTTCCTTGGTTTCATTATATGTACACCATTATGTACATAAATGAAATTGCTGAGTTTATCTAGCAAGCCGTGATTCGGCGGACAGTATATAGTAACGTAAATATGCTAACAATCATTGATCTGGACTAATTTCATCAAGTTTGCTGATTGTTAGCTTCGGTACAACTTATATAGCTTTTTTTAGTTGCTTCTTTTGCTGGCATTCTTCCTCCCACTTCATTACATCAGTAGCGAGGTATCTTTTCATTGTTCCGCCCTCAGAACTTAATGCCGGGGCTGGGAATGGAATCCCCCAAGGTGTGTTAATTTCCCACCGATTAAGTGTGCGTTTAGTAATATGAAACATCTCACACACATTGTTAGATGTCAGATATTTATCCACCTTACCCCTCCTTACTTTCCGCTTTAACTTCTTTCAGTGATTCAATTGACTTAATCCAACTTAAAATGTGTGGCTTAGTTATTTCATCCTGACCGTGAAACCAGTAGAACTTTTTTTCTTTTTCAAGAACGTAATAAGGTTCACCAGATCCATTAGGCACAAGAAAATAATGGGTAGCATCTTTTGGTGCTGATTCAAGTATTTCAAATTCACTCATCCCTCAGCTCCCGATTCAATATCCAACTTCATTGCACCTTCTTCTGGATATTCGGTCATCCAAAAGTAATAGCCTTTTCCACTGTGGCCATCTTCAAAGAATTTAATTGTTAGTTCATTATCAAGTTGATCTAAATCTTTCTCACCATCTGGATTTACAAATTCGAGAAGGCTTTTTAGTTGATGACCGCTAAGTGTTATGCTCATTGTTCAGCTCCAGATACGTTTGGCACACTATGAAAATGCATCCAGTGTGAAGGCGGATCATTATGATAATTTGCCCATACACTATTTAAATCTTCATCAATAGTCATATAGTCTTGTTCGGGGGTAACATCAGGTGCATCAGCCCATATTTAGGGAGTGAATTGAACCCTCAATATTACGAATTGCAGCAAGAACGCTTAGAGAAAGTATTAAAAGAGAGGGCCGCATGAATTATTACCAACACCATATTGGTGACTTTAACAATGCGACTCGCCACCTCAGTTTAATTGAGCGTGCGATTTACCGTGACTTATTAGACATGTATTACGACACCGAGAAGGCGATTGATGCATCAAGCATTGATCGTTTAGCACGTCGTTTGCAATGTACTACTGAAGAGCAAAAAGAAGCTCTCAAATATGTACTTGATGAGTTTTTCATTCTTGAAGAAGGTGTTTATCGCAATAATCGTTGTGAACGAGAAATTGCTGAATATCACGGGAAAAAGAAACAAGCGAGTGAGGCTGGTAAAGCGTCTGCTGCAAAACGTGCAGCGAAAAAGAAAGGTTCGTCCAACAGTGGTTCATCAAAAGATGATCAATCGTCTAACGAAAATTCAACGGTCGTTGAAAATCCGTTAAACGAAGAACAAACGGGCGTGCAACCAACCAATAACCATAAACCATTAACCATAAACCAAGAACCAATTATTGATAGTAGTAGTAATGCGCGTGGAGAAAATTCGCAATTAACCCCAATTCAATTTGCTCAGTATCAGATCGATGATCACAAGCGTTACTCAATGCGTGAATTCATTTCTGAATACTCAGAGTTTCAATACGATTTCATCTCACTTGCTCAACAAAGATTTGTTTCTGTACCTGAAATCGACTTGAGAACCATGATTCAAAATTTCGGTGACTGGTACTTTGCAAACGAATCAAGTTCATTGAATACACCAAGCATCTGGTTGGTTAAGTGGTTCTCTTGGGTTCAAAACAACGAGAAACAAGTTGCTGCTAACCGCAAGAAACAAGAGCAAATCACTTCATCTGGTCAAAAAACACAAGAGCCGAGTTACTTCGCAAATCTTTTTGAAGAACAAAACCAATCTCAAATCGTGGATGTAACTCCTTCAAAAAAGTTTCTAGTGAGTGAGGAGGTAGGTCATGCATGAGATTACCTTGAACGAAGTGCGTCAATTAATCGCATCTCTTCGCACTGTTTACGCTGCTCAGTTCAATAAGCAATTTCCAGCAACAGGCGAAAGCGCAATTCCTCTGTCAGTGGTTGAGCAAATCGCACTTAAAACACTGGTTGGCGTTCAACAAAACCAATTTAACAACGCACTTGCTCGATTACTTACAGCAGGTGGACGTTTTATGCCGTCATTTGCTGAGTTTCGCACCTGGTGTATTGGTGAAAGTTGGATGTCTCCAGAGGAAGCTTGGTCACGTGCATGTAAGTTTACGACTGACAGTACCGTGGTTATTACACAAATTACAAAATATGCATTAGACGAAGTGATGTATTTGATCGAAGCCGGCCAAATGCGAGCAGCTCAAGATAATTTCTTCGGAACCTACAACGTGATGGTGGCTAAAGCTCAATTGAAAGGTCGTCAGCAAGAGTTTTACATACCGCCGCTACAACTAGAGCATAAAGAACCTGAACACGTTCCTGTGAGCAATGACGAGGCTCAGAAGCATCTCAAATCATTGATGGAAAGATTAAAAATCAATGGTCGTAAACCTGCACCAGTTCAAAAACTTGAGGCTAAGGAAAAAGTGCCAGAACTTGCAAAAGAATTAGGGCCAGATCCTTTCGACAATCCGCATGAATACGCAGAGATGTGTCGCCGAGAAGGTATGCCGATACCTAGAAATATTCTTCAGCTAATTGAAGGGGCGAATGTATGAGCCATTTCCAAGATAAGCATGTGATTCATGTTGATGAACAAAATCAAGTTATCAAGTTCACACGTAGAAATGAGATTGTGGAGTGTGATCACGGGCGTATTCAAATATCAAAGGAAGATAATGAGATCCTTTGTATGGACTGCAAAACAAAACTTAATCCAGTTTTATGGATTGCCAAATATTTAGACCAATTGAATCAAGTCACCCAACGTAATAACAGAATGCTGGCAGAGGTCCGTGAAATACAGGCAAAGCTTGAAAAGAAAAATAAGTTTATGTGCAAACACTGCCATGAAGTAAACACTATTGATTTTAAGAAGCTTCCTTCACAAGCAGCTGTAGTGCGCGGTATGGCCGTAATTGATCAAGAGTTTGACGGTATGAAAGTGGAGCATAGCCGATGAAGTTAACTAAACAGCAACGTGCTGAGCTAAAACAAAAGTTTGGTGGACATTGCGCTTACTGTGGTGAGTTGCTTGGCGATAAGTGGCATGCAGACCATATCGAAGCAGTGAAGCGAGATTTAATTCATGTGGGTGGTGGAAAGTTAATTACGGGTGAAATGACTAGACCGCAAAACGACACTTTAGAAAACATGAACCCTGCATGTGTTTCTTGCAATACAAACAAATCGTCTATGCCGCTGGAAGGGTGGCGAAAGATGCTTACACATTACCGTGATGTGCAGTTACTACGCGATAGCACACATGCTCGTCATTTACTTCGTTTCGGTTTGATTGAAATTAAGACAAAACCTGTGACGTTCTTCTTTGAGAATTATAAAGGAGCCAGTCATGAGTGAGTTTGAGGGTAAATCTGGAAAGTGGGCTTGGGAGATTCAAAAAGAACAACAAGCGAATTTAGTTGAGCTAAGAAGTTCAATTGAAAACCTAGTTCAAAAGTATAAACACGATGCTCATGCTTCAAGCCTTTTTGGCGATCAAGATAAAGCACGAGTTTATAACTGCTTTGCTAATCAGTTGAAAAATTTGCTGAAAGGTGGTGCTTGATGTCATCAGTCAGCATTGCTGAATACCGCAAGTTATTTCCTATAAAGAAAAATAAAAAGCGGCGTTCAGCAAAGCAAGTTGCCAGACAACCAAGTGTGGGTGAAATGGTTCTGGCAACGCATTTAAGAGCATGCAAGATCGGTTTTGAACAGGAATATAAGTTCCATCCAAAACGCAAATGGAGAGCTGATTTTCTGATTACTGGTACAAAAATTTTGATTGAGGTTGAAGGCGGGATCTGGAGTGGAGGCCGTCATACAAGGGGCAAAGGCTATATAGGGGATATGGAGAAATACAACTCCGCAGCAATGATGGGTTTTACAGTTTTACGGTTCAGCACAGAGCAAGTGAAAGCAGGCGTGGCGATTAAACAAATTGAGCAATTGGTAGGTGAAAAATGAGTGCAGTTTTAAAAACACAACAAATGGATTGGTCTAAATATACTATTGACGGTTGGTTAGAGCAGTTTGGCGCATGGTGTGAAACAGTTAGAATGAAAGGGGGTGATTTGCCAGATGGGCTTCATATCAATCAAATTTACTGGTTGATGCGTGAAGCTGGCAAAGAAGTACAAAAAAGTAAATCTTATATTCGATGTGAGATCAGTGATTATGAGGCGGATCAAATTCAAGCACTTTTACGAAGTCTATTAAATTCTGATAAAACAGATTTTACAACTAAGTTTGCATTAATTTGTTTAATTAAAAATAAGGTTGAAAATAAAGGATTGTTGAAGGTTGCTCAAGAAACAAACCAATCTAAAGCTCAGGTCGCAATTATGGTGAGTTGCGCTAGATTTTATTTATTAGGTCATGATAAAAGATTAAGACAAAATGGAGGTTCAAATGAAAACATACACTGTAAAACTATATGAAGGCGTTAGTCGGGAGAAAGTTAATGAAACTTTGAAATACTACCCTGATTATTTTGGTAAAATATCAATAATTACAAATGTAATTAATAATAAATTGCAATTAACACTAAAAGCATTTGAAGGAATCGACGTTATAACTGCCAATGATCTAATGATTAAAATCGTTGAACGTTTAAAAGCTTCTCAATTAGTAGAAAAGCATAATTTAGACTTGTTGACTGTCTAGACGCTTTATGGCATATTTTTGATATAGTGGACAAAGTTATAAGCGTTGCACCAATTTGTTTTAAAAGCTCACTTAATCGTGGGCTTTTAATTAGGATTTGAAAAAACATGAAATTTATCGTATATTAAACTTACTATATGATGTCTATTTCCATTATAGTGTTTTTCAGTTGAAAAGCTTAGTCCGTACTTTCCCCAAGGTACGGATTTTTTTTATTTTTTGCTATATAGTCCAGGCTGGTAAAAATGAATATCTGTGTTGGTGGTGAATTAGATGGGCAAGTGATCGAAAAAGAAGGCAGATTACTTAAGGCTTCTGACATTGATCCATCATTCAAAACTGAGTACTACAAGCAAGTTTTTAACCGTGACAACATTAATTATCATTTTTGGCTACCAATAGGGTCCAACTTGCATGAAATGTCAAAGCGAGTTTTGGATATTTTGAGAGCATCAAAAAATTAAGCTTAAAGTATATTGTAAATACATCTTCTAACTTGTATGATATGTCACAAATACTGCGCTGAAAGTTTTTTGTTTTTTGACCCGTTTCTTTTTAGAAGCGGGTTTTTTAATTTTTCTTTATGTATTTAAATTAGATGAAAGTATATGTTGCTTTTATTAGGTAGCTTATTGTTTACTTCGCATTAAAATTATTCTTTCTAAGAAGTTAATAAAATGAAAAATTATTTAATAGGGTTAGTTATTACTTTGGGTATTAGTGGATGTGTATCTATACCGTCCATAGACTTTTCGCAGCAAAAAGTTGAAAGGTTTAATCCAGTTAAAAATTGGATTAGTGTTGATACCGCTCCAGTCAAGGATATGCCAAATGGCAAAGAAATCTTTAAATTGAAAGGGGGAAGTGAAGTTTATGTATTCTGGTACCAAGATGAATGGGCGTTATTAAATCCAAATATGGATAGACAACAATGGATTGATACTAAATATTTGTGCAGTTTTGCTGGTTGTTATACTCCACCAGTCACCTATAGATATTCAAAAGGGAGTTTTGATAACAGGCAGCCTGTTTACTCAACTCCTCAAAGAGAATCAAAAGGCTATAATAATACTAGAACTAGAAGTTCTGCTACTACACGGACTCCAAGAAGTTATAGTAAAACGACTAATAACTCTTGTTACTGCACATCTGGAACTTATTGTGTTGGGCCTAGAGGTGGACATTACTGCCTTAATAGCACAGGTTCAAAAAGATATCTTCCACGATAAACTGTATAAGCTTTAAGAAGCTCTGCTAAATATCGATTATTGGCGGGGCTATTTAATTGTTAAGTATTTCTGTAAGATCTGAGTGTTGCTTTAAACAACAATAAACCTTAATGATCAGCGCAAAAGTCATAAGGGGAAAGCCTACTTGAAAGAGTAGGCTTTTTTTATGAGAAATCATTCAAGTTCAAGTTGATTGTCATCCTTAGTAACTTTTATTTTTAATTTTTTGTATTTGCGTTTGTTTGGATCTAAAGCGGAGTTTGATACTTCATCGGCAAATTTAGGATTCTGCATTAATTTGTAATAGGTTTTATACCCAATACGAATTCTAGTTGGTGGGCAGTCAGTTCTTTTTGAGTAATATTCAATCTGCGAATTTAATTCGTCTAAAAGTGTTTGGTGTTCCATTGTGTTATTGATTTTGGCAGTTAGGTAAACTAAGGATACTGTAATTTACAAAATCAAGCAGAAGTAATTGATACACATTGTGTTTATTGGTTGTAATGGTTAGTGCATTAATAAGATTAAATGTGACTTATTTAACAAAAAAAAGTGTTGAGTGAAATTTAATCAAAATGTCACATGGCTGGTTTAAATTATATTTATAAAAATAAAAATGATAGAAGATTGCAACGGACAATAACTATGCAAGCATGATTCTCAAACGATTGAATTAAGCTGACTCTAACAAGTTGGCTTTTTTTTAGCTATCGATTTTTAAATGTGCTAGCCGGGAAATACGGCAAAGCCTCACTATTGATTAGTGGGGGCTTTTTCTTTTTGTGTTAAGCTGATCTCCATAATTTTATGGATTAGTACAATGTTTATTTGCGTTGATGGTGAGCTCAATGGGCAAGTGATAGAAAAAAGGGGTGTTAAGAACAAAGATGTGTATAAATATTAGTAAATTATAAAATTATTAAATAAATTCAAATATTTAAATTAAAAATAAGTGATAAAACTTTAACAATATTTACGTACGTGATGAATTTAGTAACTCAAATAAACATTATTTTAGACGGATAATTATAAAAAACGGAGTACAAATGTCATGAATAAGAATGTAGAGCTAATAAATTACATTGATGTAGCTGAGACAGTTTACGAACGGGTATATGAAAATAATAAAATTTCAAATAATTTGATTGTTAATCTAAATCGCATTATGGCTGAGATAAAGAATCAAGCTGCAGAAAAAAGACTCAAATTGAAGTACAGCTCAATAGACTTTGAACATTGTTTAAGTTTGCCTTTAGCTGATCGCAAAATAAAAGTAGATTTAAGCCTTATACCTCATTTTGAAGATCGTGAAGAAAGTATTTTGTGGTTAACTAACTTTATTGGAAAAATTTGTGTGCCCAGAAAGATGCAAAGACAGAAAAAAAATCTTCATTAAGTACCTGTGAATTTTAGATGAACCGCCCTTAAAGCGGTTTTTTATTGCTAGTAGAATATTTAAGGTATCTTTTCTAATAGGCACATACTATTGAAGTGTATTTTATTTATTTTTTAGATTGAAAAGATTGCTATTTAAGTAATTTAAATATAAAAATCTTTATTGATTGAGAGTAGTTGTTATACAGGATATTTATAAGGATTTTAAAATGACAATTATCACATTGCTCGATGTTAAGACGAAGAAGAAGGTGATAGTTCGGTCCGTAATAGACCCAATAGCAAGAATAGACAAAAAAGGGAATATACAAATTATTCAAATTCATAAATGGCTATATGATGAATCTGGAGATTTCGTTGATGAAGACTTATATGAGGCACTCAACAATGGAGAAGTTGGAATATACATAACTTTGCAGTATATGATCATTAATATTGAAAATTAATTATTTTTTATTTTTAGTCAGTTTGAGTTCTTACTCTCTAGAGCCTAATGGTTACTACACATAAGACCTTATTAAGTATTACCTATTGATGGGCACATATTCTTTATAACTCTTGATAAGTAAAAAAATTATGTAGGCTAAAAATAAAACTATTTAAAAAGAAATCTTTATCTATTTAAATATGAATATTTGATATTTTTAATTCAATCCCTATTGCTAGTGCTTAAATATTATGCCAATATGAAGTTGGAGATATTTCCGAATAGATATTTCCTATTTCAGGTCTAAGCGTTTTTTTTCGCTAAGCCCATTTCTGAATAAAAATAGGAAGTGGGCTTTTTTATTTTTAAATATTTCAGTATTATCAGTGTGTTGCTTTAAGTAACACTAAACCTTATTGATCAGCGCAAATATCAAAAAAAGGGGGAGCTTGCCTACTAGGCAAGCTTTTTAAATTGATAATTTAAACACAATAATCCATTTTAAAGCTCAATAGAAAAATCAAACTTCCCTAGCTTTTATTCGTACTAATTTATTGAATATAATCGTTTTTATAATTTTTAAAATTTCCTTAAACTAAAAATGGAAAATTTCTTGTTGCAACATTGTTATAATAGGATTACCTTAAGAAAAATACTTTATAAAAATGAGGAGCTGCTGAAATGCCACAGTATCTCATGTTTGCGGAAAATATTTATAACAAAATTAAAGATGAGGAATTGTTTTCACATGACTGTATTGAAAATATGAACTTACTTATGACATGTATACGCAGAGAAATTGAGGGAACAGAATTTAAATTAAAATATAATTTTATTGATTTTGTTGAATTGTTCAGTAGACCATTAGATGAATGTAAAGTAAAAATAGATGTGAGTTTGATTCCTCCTCATAATTCAGAAGGTGAGTATATTTTATGGTTAGCTGGATTAATCGAAAAAATTACAGAAGGTGGACCTAAACCACCTCCGCCTATAAAGAAGTTTATTCCAGAGTATATGAGCTTGAAATTTGAATTAGATTTTTTACCCTTAAATGAGGAAAAAATTCAAAACGAAGGTAAAGAAATTACGGATTACTTTAATTCAAAGCTTTATAAGGCAACTTTTAAGAAGTAATACTATATTGCCTGTGAGTTTAGCCACCGCCTTAGGGCGGTTTTTTTTGGGTGAGAATAATGGATTCTACAGAAGGGATCATCGGCCATTCCCATATAACGCTTCGCAGGGAAAACGGCAGTTTATGCTGCCATTTGCCTCGGGTATTCCAAACTTAAATCCACAGCTTTCTCAAGTTCAAGGTGCAGGTACAGCTGCTGCAGCCAATATTGGAAATGCAGATGGAAATGTAATTGGTGTGACAGGTATTCTTGTTAATTGTCAGGGAGCGCAGCGGTTAGATTTAGGTACATCAGCAAGCTCCTCTGCCACTGCTATAGAAATGGGTTCAACGTCAGTAGCGGGCAATACTTTTATTGATTTTCACACATCTGGAGCTCCTACTGATTACGATGTTCGGTTGCTTGCTACAGGCGGTGATACGGCTAATGCGGGAGCGGGCATTTTAAATGTGACAGCAAATACAACTATCTTTAATAGTAAGCTTCGCTCTTTACCAACATTTAATCAGGTTACAGCTGGAAATGAGGCTGCAAACCTTTTTATTTCTGCTGGTGGCGATATTTATCGTACTGGTAAAACTTACAATAATTTTGGTCTAGGATTAAACACTCTACAGGCTACGAATAGTATTGATTTAAATACTGCAAACTTACCGAGTGGTATTTATTCTGGGCAAACTTGGACGAACTCAGGCACTACTTCTCAATGGCAAACAGTACTGCAATTAAATCTAGCATCTGATGGTCCTAATTATCAGACACAAATTTCGTTCGATGGTAATGGAGGAGACACTAAATTAATTTCTCCTTCAATTCGTCGTAAATTGGGGGGAGCATGGAGTTCTTGGTATAAATTTTGGACACAGTCAAATACTACCGTAGATGCAAATGGGTTTATTAAGTCATCTTCACCAATCGTTAAGTTATTTGCTGACTCAATAGAATTAAATGACCAAGCAAGAAAACAGCCGGTTGAATTTGAAAAAATTGATGTAGGTAATTATCTTCTAAAAGGTTCTTTGGGTTTTGCTCAAGAAGGTTGGTACATTGAGTTACCCAAAGATGCCAACGGTAATACAGTGGTTGCCGTAGAGTATTCAACTCTAGAAAATGGCGACATTTCAATTAAGACCTATAAGCGTAAATTTGATTTTGAGCTTGCTGCAGTTGTTGCTGATCATGAAAATCCAATGGATATTCCATTAACCCGTTGGATCGATATTCGATTACATGAAGAACCTGAGCCAGATTCCGAAATTATTCCAACAGAGACTCCTATAGACTTTCAACCAACAAATTTATCCGAGGCTGTAGCTGCAGCCATGAATGGTGTGGAACCGCCAGAAATCTCGGATACAGACGAAACACTTTAATGACCCGCTATTTCAGCGGGTTTTTTATTGCCTAAATTTTGGAGAACCATAAATGAGTTCAGGCGCAAAAATTCGATTATATGCTTGTGAAGAAGCAGTATTAGGGACGACTCCAGCAAATCCAATTTGGTACACCGTTCGAAGAGTAACAGATGGCTTATCAGAAAACGTATCTACTGAAGAAAGCAGCGAAGTAGTGGATTCACGCTATCGACAAGGCGGGGTAGTTACTGAAGCCGAAGTGGCAGGGCAGTTAGAGTTTGAACTATCTCTTGGAACATTTGACTTATTCTTAAGTGCTTTAGCCTTTAATAACTGGGCGACAAACAGCTTAACAATTGGCGGTACTGTTCGAAAATCATTAACGTTAGTTAAAGTTTTTGAAGATATTGGGCAGGTGTTTATTTACCGTGGAGTTCAGGTCAATTCTGGTGAAATTACTATCCAGACTACAGGAAAGATCACTGGTAACTTTGGTCTTGTAGGTAGCTCATTTACTAGACAGCAAGTCAACCCTGTTGTAAATCCGGTTGCAGCTTCAACACGTCCACTGGTCAGTATGCCAAACGTGGAAAACTTGCTTGTAAACGGCCAGTCAATTCAGGGTAAAGCGTGTCTACAGTCTCTTACCATTTCTATCAATAACAACCTTGAAGCAATCCGTTGTATCGGTTCGGGTAAGTACACACCAGAGTTCTATATTGAAAAGATGATGGATATTGAGGCGAATGCTTCTTTCATGTTCTCGTCAACTTCAGCAGGGTGGATTGATGCCATTAAAACCCGAGATGTGTTTACATTGACCTTTGATATTAAAGACAGCAAAGGCAGTAAATATTCGTTTAACTTCCCGCAACTGGAAGTCATGGAAGCCAATCACCCAGATGGCGGTGGTGACGACATTATTACTGTAGACATCAACTTTGCCCAAGTCCGTACAGCGCCAACGATTGTGCGTGCTCTTGTTTAATCAGCTCATTCAGTAACAAAGCCTATGGAATCCCATGGGCTTTTTTATTTCTAAAATTTCAGAGGTTGTTATGGCTTTAAAAGTCGGAATTATTAAAAGCTCGGACGTATCAAAATGGTGTGAATACAAGGGGGTTGATGGCGAAGTACAGGCAGAGTTCAAAGTCCGTGGTATCGCTTATAAGCCTTTTCAGGTAGCCATTGAACGAGCAGGTAACCAGATCTCGTCTAAGGGCTACGATGTAATGGTCAAAGATGAAGATGCCAAGCTTTATCACGAGTTGTTAATGGATGCATGTGCTGCCCATTTAATAGAAGACTGGAAGGGTGTGGTATTTGCCGAAATCGTAGACGGTAAAACTGTTGAGTCTGAAAAGCCCTATACACCTGAGAATGCCTCAAAGCTTCTTAATCTTGGTGATATTGGTATTTCAATCTGGCTATTCATTAAAGAACAGGCCCAGAAGATTCAGGAAGACGCAGACAAGGACAAGGCTTTAATTCTGGGAAAGTCATCGAGCTCTACAAATATCAAAAAACGTATGCGTCGAAAACGCCGCACGAAATCGAGCAAATCAAGTTCTTAGGTGGCCGTATTCCGGATCCGCCAGAATATTCGCATGCGGCTGACTCTATTTTTTCGGCATTTAGTACTATTGCCAGATCCAGACGGTATGAGCAGGGCATCCCGTTATCTTTAGATCAGCAGGCAATCAATGTCTATGCAGAGCATAATGATTTACCAGTAGCTGCTCATATCTTTAATGACTGTATTTTTGCATTGGATAACTTGTTTTTAGATGAAGCCCATAAAAAAATAAATTCCAAGTCCTCAAAAAAGTAACCCTAGAGTTATTTACATATAATAACTCTAGGGTTATTATTATCTCATCAAGTTAATAAGGGATTGGTGTGAAAAGTCTGGATTTAATCAAAATGATTGAAGCAGATGGTTGGTATGAGGTTAGGGTTTCAGGAAGTCATCATCACTTTAAACACCCAACCAAAAAGGGGTTAGTTACAATCCCACATCCTAAAAAGGATTTACCAAACGGAACTGTTAAAAGCATTTTGAAACAAGCGGGTCTAAATTGACCCGCTGTTTCCCGACTTTAAATACTATATCCCTTACAACTAATCATAACGCAGTGGGCGATATGTTTATGCCAAGGGCATGGAGTGTTGAGATGTTATATCCAATTGCAATTGAACGAGGATCAGATACTGAGGCATTTGGTGTCACTGTTCCTGATATTCCAGGTTGTTTTAGTGCTGGTGACACACTTGAAGAAGCTATTGAGAATGTTAAAGAAGCTATTTCAGGCCATTTAGAAATATTGGCTGAAGATGGTGAGGAAATCCCATTAGCTTCCGAACTAGTTAAATTTGTCGATGATCCTGAATATAAAGGAATGATCTGGGCGGTTACCGAAGTTGATGTTAGTCGTTATCTGGGTAAACCAGAAAAAATCAATGTTACTTTACCAAGCCGTTTGATTCGTAAAATTGATGAGAATGTAGGTAAAGGTAAGAGATATACTACTCGATCGGCTTTCTTGGCTGCTGGTGCTGAAAAACTTTTACATGCATAGCCTGATTTAAAAGACCACCTTCGGGTGGTTTTCCTTTATGTGACATTTAGTAACCAGTTTGTTAAAGTTAGTACACTTTATAACAAACGGTGAAATTCATGAAAAAAATATTGGCTGCGGGTTTAATTGGTCTTGGGTTGGTGGGGTGCGCTACTCCAGCCTATAATTATCAAGCTATACCTAAAAATATAAGCAAACCGCCAATTGGATCAGTTAATAAAGCATTTGTAGGGGATCAAATGCTTGAACAGGGAATGGTGGTTGATCGTGAAGTTCTAAACGTCCCTGAAAATATTAAAATTAGTTTTGCTTATTCACTTACTTCAGGCATTTACTTAAAAACAGGCAAAAATGAAAAAGGGCAATATTTTCAGCCATTCAACACTGTCAGTGGTGGGGGGATGGTTCAGAAAAACCCTTTAGCTGACCCATTTAAAGTAGTTATGTTAGATACTGAAGGTAAGCTCTGTGTAGTAACAGTATTTAATGCAAAAAACTGTACTGATAAACATCAAGCTACTATGAAGACAGTAGCAATTGCATCAGATAATTCCTTCCAACAAACATTAATTTATAGTGGAAAATTTGGAAATAAAATTAATGTCGGGTACCGTGAATTCTCAAGTAATCAAGCACGTCCTGCATTCAATAATGATGTTGAATATGATTTAAGCCAATCTAAGCAAATAGGTTATAAAGGTGCTTTATTGGAAGTAATTGATGCCACTAATCAAGATATTACTTACAAAGTTTTGAAGAACTTTAACAAGGTAGATTAAGATGAGTGCACCACAATATAAACCAATGAGAGAAAGTGAAGTTTGTAATGCTATCGGGTGGGTGTTAATAGCTCTCGGCTTTATCGCAGGTTTTTTATTTATTCTTGCATTTGGTCGAATTGAAGTAGCTTCTTACTATGGTAAAGAAACGGTTTGGTCTGGAGTTATGATAGCAACAGGAATCGGAATTATATTTAATGGATTCCTTGCAGGCTACTTATTTCAAAAAGTAGCTAGTATTCTTCGTTACCATGAGAATAAATAATATCTTGTATAAAAAGCACCCTAGGGTGCTTTTTAAAATTGGTTTAACTACCCTGCTTGGTAATTATATTTAACTTAAAAAGAACTACCCACTCATTGAGTGGGTTTTTTATTGCCTAGAGGAAAGTAAAATGGCACAAGAATCCCGTTTGGTCATTGTTATTGATTCGCAAAATGCTGAACGTAATGCGCGTAATCTAGGCAATGAACTTGTTAGCATTGAACGTAAAGGTGAATTTGCATCTAAGTCTATGGACAGCTTGTCTGTAGCCACCAGAGCTTTAGCTGGACACATGGCTGGTTTATTAACAGTAGGTTCAGCCATTTCAAAGATGGATACATATACTGGATTACAAAATCGCCTTAAGTTAGTCACTAACAATCAAGCTGAGTTAAACAAGGCTACGGAAGACACTTTCCGAATTGCTCAAAAAACCTATTCAGCTTGGGATTCTGTGTTACAGGTATATCAACGTTTTAGTGATAATGCTAAAACACTGAATTTAACTATGGATGACACTGCTCGACTAACTGAAACAGTATCAAAAGCAGTTGCGATCAGTGGTGCAAGTGCAGAAGCAGCTGATGCAGCTTTAGTTCAATTCGGGCAGGCTTTGGCAAGCGGTACATTACGTGGTGAAGAACTCAACTCAGTTATGGAACAAACACCAGCTCTAGCAAAGGCTATTGCTAAAGGTATGGGGATCACCGTAGGAGAGTTGCGTTCAGTTGCGGCTGAAGGAAAAATTACTTCACAAGAAATTGTAAAAGCGCTTAGAAATGTAGAATCTGATGTTGATGCTCTTTTTGCTAAAACAGATATCACAATCGGGCAGTCTCTCACACTCCTAAACAACGAGATCACAAAATTTGTTGGCGAAGCAGGTAAGGGAAGTGGTGCGGCACAGGTATTAGCTGGATCAGTTCAAACTCTTGCAAGTAATTTAGATTTAATTGCTGATGGGGCTTTGGTCGTTGGTATTGGTTATATAACTCGTGCAATTTTGATTAAGAGCGCTGCTATTAAAGAGGGAATGGCTTCAACTTTAGCGAGCCGCCAAGCATCTGTATTAAATGCTCAAGCAGAATATGCAGAAGCTACCGCTGCTTTGAATGCAGCAAAAGCTCATCTCGCGAATGTGCGAGCAACAAATGCAGAAACCCAAGCTAAATTTGGAGCAACTGCGGCAGCAACTCGATACGCACAAGCACAGGCAGCAGTAACTGCTGCTACAAATGCACAAACTGCTGCGCAAACACGCCTCTCAGCAGCTTCTTCTTTAGTTGGTAGTATTGGTAGCCGAGCATTAGGACTTATCGGGGGTCCAATTGGAGCAATTACCTTAGGTGTATCCGCTCTGGCTGCAACTTACACTTATTTTAAAGGTAAGGCAGAAGAAGCGAATAGAACTCTCGCTGAACAAGCCGAAGTGGCTAACCGTACTGCTGAAGAATTAAAAGGCTTAAAAGGTGAGGCAAAAACCAAAGCTATTAATGACTTAACAACGGCTTTTAAAGCTCAAAATGAGGAGTTGAAAAAAACAGAAATGGCTGTTGGTTCAGCTTTAATTGATATTCAAAACTACGGTAAAGGTAATGTTGAACTTACAAGGATTTCTAATGAAGCTCGATTGGGCACGATTAGCTACAAGGAGGCTATGGAGCAACTTGCAAAGCAGAAGTTACCCCCAAGCCTAAGAGATGCATTAAAGGAGCAAATCGACAAATATAATGAAGCTTATGAAAAGGCTGATAAGACCAAAACAGCCATTAAATTGTTTGGTATTGAAGTTACCTTAACGGGTAATAAAGCCCAAAATGCAGCAATTGAGCAACAGAAGCATGCTGATGCTATCAAGAATACAAAACAGGCTGCAGATGAGGCTCAAAAGTCCTTACAGAAATTGTATGCAGATAAATTGTGGGATACGCAATTTGTCGAGATAGTAATGAAAAAAGGTTTTTCTGAGTCTCAGGCTAATGATTTACTGAAGCTTTATAAAGATTCATTAGCTAAGGGTCTTAAGGCAGCAGACCGAGAGGCTATGAAAGCATTAACGGATACTTGGAAAGCAGAAGAATCAATCAAAGCCATCACGGATGCTAGAACTGATTCTATACGTGAGCAAAACAAGGAGCTTAAAAATCAGCAAAAAGTACTAAGTGTAAATGCGAAAGTCCTAGCGAATGCTTCAAAATTCGGCTTTGCAGATCTAGAGTCTAAATACAAACTTCCATCAGGAACATTATCCGCGATTCATATGATCGAATCGAAAGGTAATGCAAAAGCCTATAACAAAGAAACCGGGGCGACTGGTGGATTTCAGTTTCTCGAAGGTACTGCCAAGCAATATGGCGTAAAAGACCGCACTGATTTAGCACAGTCTGCTGAAGGTGCGGCTAAGTACATGTCTTATCTTTTGAAGCTTTTTAAAGGTGATTTAGAAAAGGCTGTACGTGCATACCATGCAGGTGAAGGCAATGTAATGAAGGGTAAAGGTATTGGTAAAAATAATAATCAATACTGGAAAGACTATCAAAGTTATATGGCTGGTATTAATGGCTATTCTGCTGGCGATATTTCATCAAAAGACTTTGATAAGCTTATTCAAGATACAACTAAAATGGCTGAGGAGCAGGCAAAACTTCGCCTTCAGTTAGAGAATGAGGTTGCTAATCAAGTAACAAAGATTAGGAATGATCTGGCCAAAAAACTTGAGGATGTTGATAAAGCTAACTTTAGCCCAGAACGCAAGGCCGAAATTAAAGCAGAACTTCAAGCACGTGCAGATAATGATATTGCTATTGCTGAGCAAGCTACAAAGACTAAGCTTGATTCATTCCGAGACTACACAAAGACGGAAGAGCAAATATTAAAAGATAGCTATGCCAAGCGTCAGTTTGAGGCCGAGCATGACCTAGATTTAACTAAAGATCAGCGTAAAGAGGCTGTTGATCTATTAGCTCAACAATTAAAGCAAGAACTTGGGTTAATGCAATTAGCTCAGGAACAGCGTTTATTTCAGGCACGTTTATCATTGCTTTCGGAAACGCAAGCCATGCAGGAACGTTACAGACTCGAACGGGAGGAAATTCTTAAGAATACCAAGCTTTCTATAGAAGAGCGGCAAAAGCTAATCGCATTATCTAAAGCCAATCAGGATAAAGAGACACGCGATAAAGTGAATAACGCTGTTCAAAACTGGGGTGGTATCCAAGCCGATATGAATGGTGCTGGCGAGTTTTTCAGACAGGATCAGGAACGTTTTAGCCGTTTAAATGCTGCAAATGATTTAGCAGATAGTCAATTTGCTGCTACCGACCTGAATGAGCAAAACTCTTTAGATGGTTTGAACGCTCAATTCGAAGCAGGGCTAATTAAGCAGCAGGATTACGAAAATCAAAAAACAGCTATCATTCAAGCTGCTCAAGATCAACGTAATCAGATTGCCACCGAATATGCAAAGAATGCTCAGGATATTGAAGATAAGTATCAGCAAGACCGCTTGAACACTCAAATTGCATTTGGTGGCCAAATGATGGGTTCTCTTACATCTATGTTTGGTTCAATGTTTGGAGAGCAATCTAAAGCTTACAAAATCATGTTCGCTGCAGATAAAGCTTATGCGATTGCAGCTGCGGGTATTGCGATTCAGCAAAATATTGCAGCAGCTTCAAAAGCTGGTTTTCCTCTTAACATTCCATTAATTGCTGGAGCTGTTGCACAGGGTGCAAGCATCATTGCAAACATCCGGGCAATCAAAGATCAAGGTTTTGCGGAAGGTGGTTATACAGGTCGAGGTGGGAAATATCAGCCTGCTGGTATTGTCCATAAAGGAGAGGTGGTCTGGTCCCAAGAAGATATTAAACGCTGGGGGGGAGTTGGTTTAGTTGAGAAAATGCGTAAGAGTGCAAACCCTGAAGCTTTTCTCAATAACAATGCCTCAGCTGATAGTGTCATGCGCCGTGCAATGATGAGCTCTAATGCCTTTATAGAAAGCCAAAAGCAAGCTGACATCTTTAATCAATCGGTTCAAGATACTCAGATTATCTATAAAGTTAATAGAGACACACCTAAGTTGGCGTCTTCGGCAAATTCTGACTTATTCCATGATGGCAAGGTCTACTTCTCATCTAATGGTTTAGTTCAGAATCGTTCAAATCTGGATGATGTTCAGGATTTTACTTTAGGACGTATTTCACGCCCTCAAGCTGAGATGATGCCTTCAATTGAACCTTCTACACCGACAATCAATTTCAAAATTGAAGTGATTAATCAGGTGAGTGGGGCGACAGTTGAAGCCGAACAACTGGACGAGCAAACAGTCCGGATCATTGTTACAGATGAACTGGATAAGCAGCTTCCAAGAAAGGTACCGAAACTTGTAAGTGACCAAATTGGTAATCCAAACTCAACTATTAGTCGGTCTTTGACTGAGAATACGACAGCAAGACGGAATCGATAGTTTTAGATTCCCCCTTATAGAAGGAAGAGATGTTAATGGAATGTAACTAAAACATTTTAAAGATAACGGTATAAGGAGGAAAAATTAAAGTTGCACTTATAGAAGAGAGAAATGTTAATGGAGCGTAACAGATACCTTTTAAAGTAACAGGTATAAGGAGAGATAAATTTAACATTGTACTTATAGAGTGGAGTGGAAAGTTAATGGAAGGTAATAGCTAATTTTTAAAGAGGTGGGTATAAGGAGGATAATTTAACGCTACCCTTATAGAAGGGCAAGAGCTGTTGACACCTTAAACCTACATCTACTTCTAAAACCCATTGACAGCCAATATTATGAAATGACCACCTTCGGGTGGTTTTTTTATGTCTGTATGCGGAAAAACCGCATGAGGATAAACAGGTTGGAAATTTATAAAGTTCCAAAAAGCAAAAACCCCAGTGTTGGCGCACTGAGGTTTTCAATTCAACTCAACCGATCAAAGTTAAGAGGAGAAATCTCTATATGACAAATCATACATCAAAATCACATTTAAAGGTAGATGGAAAAATGAGCGAATCTGGTGCTGATTATGTAGGTAAGATCCAAAGTTATGCATTACTTATTATTGCAATCTCAGTTTTGATAAGTGCTTTAGGAGGCGTTGCATGGCTATTATTAAAATAAATCAATTTGAATATTAAGAACCGACCTAATTAAAGGTCGGTTTTTTATTGCCTGAAGGAAAGTTATGTACAAGTTAAAGCTAAATCCCCAGACCAGCGGCTATGGCGTAACACCAGGTGATGATGTGAAACGTCAGCAGATGGATGGCGGACGTGGTCGCTATTACATCGATGTAAAACGTAATAGCCACATTGTTGATGTGAACTGGAATTTAAGTAAAACCGATTTCAATAAAATGATGGCCTTCTGGCGGATCTATCAGAATAAGCCAGCTTCATTTTATGCGGATCTGGTGATTGATCAGGGAGCACGTCAGCAATATCTATGCAATTTCATTCCAAACTCGTTCAAGACCAATGAA
Organism: Acinetobacter sp. BEC1-S18-ESBL-01; assembly: GCF_014169935.1. Lineage (NCBI taxonomy): Bacteria > Pseudomonadati > Pseudomonadota > Gammaproteobacteria > Moraxellales > Moraxellaceae > Acinetobacter > Acinetobacter sp. BEC1-S18-ESBL-01. Next base: position 2,551,288 of record NZ_AP022302.1, on the reverse strand, counting down.
GTGAATGGCAACCTTTACCGGGTAAATGCACAGCTCGAAGTTGTTCAAAACCAGCCTAACCTTATCGCTGATCAGGCACTTATCAAAGATTGGGAGGTCTAATGGATAACGAATATGCCAAATTCTTTTTCAATCGAAAAGTAGATGTTTATCAACTGGAATGTATTGAACTATCACACCCTTCTTTTATGAATACTTACCGGGTGGTCCGTAATGATGATCGCGGGGTGTATGTTCAGCACAATGAAGGCGCGGGGCAAGTATTTTACGAATACCTACCAATGACAATTCAAAGATCCGGAATGCTCGGTGATCTGGACCAGACTTTGACCGTTTCAATATCTGGGCTTGGTGATATTTTGCCGGATGAGTTTGAACGGGTAATTGAGGGGCAATATTCTAATGTAAAGCCGACCGTAAATTACCGCCTTTATAGTTCAGATAACTTGAATACACCAATGTTTTATCTACTAGGTCTACAACTCTCCAGTGTTGCCATGAATCATAAAGCTGTGACATTCAAGGCTGAATCACCACGATTAAATACTGCGAAGACTGGAGATATCTTTGCACTGGATCGTTTTAGTGGTTTGAAGGGGGCTATATGAAGAGTCACGATCATTTGCTCGATAAGCAATATGACGAGGAATACTACAACTGTGTTCACTTCGCGCATGAAGCTGCAATGGATCTATATGATATTGATCGAGGAGAGGCGCTTGAGTTTTTTATGAAGCCCGTCAAAGAGAAGGTATTTCTGCCATCAAGATTGAAGTTACTAAATCCATTGCCTATGCCTAAGGAAGGCTGCATAGTCGCCTTTCACTCTAGATACCGAAACAAGCCCCCACATGTGGGGCTTTTTCGTTTGGGGCGTATTTTGCATTTGCAGGAATCAGGCGTTTCATGGATGCCAATTCAAGTCGTTCAAGCATTTGGATTTAATCGTGTGAGTTTCTATGATTAAGATTATTTATAAACAAGACCCTTTATCCGAAGACAAAACAATTGAACACGCCGAAACTTTGGGTCAATGGCTTACTTCAAAATATGACCATATGCCTGAGCATGTCCGTATTTTTCATACCACAAGCAATATGGATCATGCAGAAATTTCATTTGCGAATGAAGTCACGCCGAAGAATGCATATGAATTAAAGCAGCTCGATTTCTTGCCAGGCACTTTCATTGTAATTGAGAATCCCAAGGGTATGGACCCCATAACTCTAGCTTGGATAGTGGTTGCCTCTATAGTTATGGGTGTGGCTGTTGCATTATTAATGCCAGTACCATCAATTACCCAAACCAACCAGAATAACAATCAATCCTCGTCTGCAAATAACGAATTATCAAACCGTGAAAATAAAACTCGCGTAAATGGTCGTATCGCAGATATTTATGGTGCCGCTCACGATACCCCTGATCTGATTACTGTGCCTTACAAGGTATATGAAAACAATGTCGAAGTAGAGCATGTTGTTGGTTGTATTGGTCGTGGTCACTATAAAATTAACGGTGCATATGACGGTGAAACCAACATTGTTGATATTGCCGGTGCATCGGTAGAAGTCTATCGACCGGGTGTCGATATTGTCTCGGGTGAGCCATATTTTTCGCTTGGTACCGAAATTACCACGCCGCCACTAACGGTTCAGCATCAAAACTCGGTGAATGGCCAGATCTTGCGTCCGGCAGATACTCAAAGCTTGGAAGGTACCAACTATCTTCTTTTTGCATATCCAAATGAGATCTTGCGTGCATCTGCAAACAATACGGATTTAACCACTAAGTTTGTTAGTAATGACCGGGTAGAAATCACAAATGCTTCGTTTACTTTTAACGGCCAGACTTATGATTTAAACGGTACATATAGCGTTCTATCGGTAGCTGATGACCGTATGGCATTGTCTAATCCGGCTGCGGTAAACTCCAACTGGTTAAAGCTTAAAGAGTTAAGTAACCAACAAACAACAGCTTTATCACCAAAGATAAGTTCAATAGGTGAAAAGTGGATTGGTCCTTTCATTCTGGACAATGTTGAACGTAGCCGGGTGCTGTGTAATTTTGTGGCCACAAATGGACTTTATACCGTTTCAGCAGGTGGAAATCAGGGTGCTGTAAACGTCACGATTGAAGTTGAGGTAACACCGGTAAATGAATCTGGTGCAGCCATTGGCAATCCAATGCTGAAGCAGATCATTCTAAAGGGTTCAGCAAAGTCACGTCAGACAGTTGGTGCAACGCTGGATATGGTGACTTTTCAGGGTCGCTGTAGTGTCCGTGCACGCCGTTTAACTCCAACACCGGCAGTTACCACTGTTGTTGATGAAGTAAAGTGGCAGGCGCTTTACGGTGCTTATCCTTTGCAAAGTACAGTGTATGAGCATGAAACGGTTTTTCGTGCGCGTACTTATGCAACCACTGGAGCTTTATCTGTTAAGTCCCGCAAGATCAATTTTGATCTCCAGCGAATGTTGCCGACTTATAAAAACGGGGCAATGACAACAGAGCTATATCCAACGTCTAGCTTTGCTGATGCACTAGTCTCAATGGCACTGGATGAGAAGATTGGTCGCCGTACGATTGATGAGATTGATCTGGAAAACATCTATCGCACATATAACGATGTAGTTGATTATTTTGGTACACCACTTGCGGCTGAGTTCTGTACTACGATTGATGATACAAACCTGTCTTTTGAAGAGCTGGTCACCAATCTTTGTGATGCCGTGTTTTGTACTGCATATCGGCAAAATAATAAGCTCAAGCTTTATTTTGAACGTCCAACTGATAACTCGGTAATGCTGTTTAACTTCAGGAATATCATTCCGGATAGTTACAAGCATGACCTGACCTTTGGCGTGATGGATGACTACGACGGACTGATCTATGAATACACGGATCCGACCGACGATAGTCGTATCAATATCTATCTACCGGATAAAGGGGCCAAGAACCCCAAAGAGGTGAAATCTGTAGGTGTGCGTAACAAGTGGCAAGCTCATTTTAATGCGTACCGGCTTTGGAACAAGCTTCGCTTCCAGCGCAAATCCATTACCTTTGATGCGGCACCAGAATCAGAATTACTGGTTTTACGTGACCGGATTGCTGTAGCGGATTATCGCAATGGTATTCATCAAAGCGGCGAGGTGGTACAGCAAGAAGGTTTAATTCTCACCCTAAGCCATGATGTCGATTTCATTGCAGGCAAGAGCTATGTGATCTATCTGCAAATGGGGGATGGTACCGTGGACCTGATTCCCGTTACGCCGGGTTCAGCCAAGAACAAAGTAGTTTTAGGGCGTTTACCGAACGGGGCCTTAAAGCTTAGTCCCGATGACTTTGTGAATACTATCTACACCGTAGTTAATGACGATACCAAAGGCTCACTGCCTTATCTGGTTGCAAAAAGAGAACCGGCTGACCAGTTCTCTAATACCATTACTGCAATTAATTACGATGAACGTTATTACCTCAATGACAAGGACTTTATTGATGTGCCGGTTGATGATTCACCGATTTACATTCGATATGACCAGCTGGATATTAATCTGGCACGTTTATATCAGATGCAAAGAGGGGATTTGCCAACGACTGGAGAAATCAGTTTTGTAGTTGAAGCAGGTGCACTAGTTTCAAGCTCAAGTTCTTATCGACCGGAAACCAGATTTGTCTATAAATTCGACTATAAGTCTAGTCCTGCAAAACGAGAGTATATCGTTCCTGCTGCAACTGAATTACCAGCGATAGATACAGGGGAGTTCCCACCTGATCTGGTGGTGAATCTAACGATTAAAGGTGCTGTTGTTGGACGTGGTGGAGATGGCGGTTTGCCTCATTTGGCCTTTGGCGCTTGGGAAACGGATCCGGATTACAACTTTACCAAAACCCGCCGTGATGGATTTCAAGGTGCACCAGGTTTATTAAACCGACACAGCAAACTAAACCTGATTATCGATGGAGGGACGTTAGCTCGAGGCGGTTCAGGTGGTGGAGCAACACCAAGTGGTATTTATACAGGATTATCGTATGGGGTTCAGGGTATTCCGGGAGGAGCTGGTGCACCTTTTGGTCGGGTAATGACAGGACAGCCTATTACTAGCGACTCACAAGATTGGCGTTGGTACTTAAATGGTGACTTTATGGTTGTCAAAGTAACCGATGCTGAAGCTGCAGTGCCCGGTAAAGGTTACCGAACCCAAAATGACCGTTATGGATCTCCATTATCAGGTGATGGCGGAAACTGGGGCGAACGTGGTACCAAGTCCACTAATGATGGAACGTGGAACTGGCAATACCATGGAACGACTGAAGGTCAGCCGGGGCCGGGTGGACCTGCAATTGTGGGAGTTGCACCACTGACAACTCAATTGATTAATGGAGGGAAAATCTTACAAACACTTTAAACTTTAAAAGAACTTTGAGCACCCAATTCGGGTGCTTTTTTATTGTCTAAATTTTTTGGAGATATTAATGGAACCAGTTTCCACAAGCGGTTTTACAGCACTACTAAAATTGTACGGGATTGCAATCATGGTGACTTTAGCGGTCGGTTTGGTTGCAGCAGTGGTATTAATGACTCGTATGCCACGTTCACCACAAGAGTGGGCAGTGGGCTTGATCTGTACGGTTGTTTCAAGTTTGGCTGGTGGCTCGTTCATCATTGTGAAGTGGGGGCTTCATGAATGGGTTACTGATGTATGGGGGATGATAGCACTTGGTGGATTCTTCTTTGTTTGTGGATTACCCGGTTGGGCTTTGGTCCGATGGATCTTTAACTTCATTGATAAGCAGGAAGGTAAAACGATCGTTGAAGTGATCAAAGAGTTTAAAAAAGCCAGAAAAGACATTGAAAACAGTTAATGCCGCCTTCGGGCGGTTTTTTTTATATCTAAAGGAAACTGAGATGAATATTGAACAATATCTTGATGAGTTAATTAAGCGCGAGGGTGGTTACGTAAATAACCCAGCAGATCGGGGCGGTGCAACCAAATACGGTATAACTCAAGCTGTAGCACGTGAAAACGGCTATAAGGGTAATATGAAAGATTTACCTCTGGATGTGGCCAAAGCAATTTACCGCAAAAACTATTGGACAGCTCCGCGATTTGACCAAGTAAATACAATCAGCTCAGCAGTGGCCGAAGAGCTTCTAGACACTGGTGTGAATTGCGGTACCGGCTTTGCAAAACCTCTTTTACAACGAGCTTTGAACTTACTAAACAACCAAGGTAAAGCTGGATATGCAGATTTAGAGGTTGATGGTGTTTATGGATCTGAAACTCTTAGAGCTCTAAAAACCTATCTGGCCAAACGCGGGAAAGAAGGCGAGAAAGTTCTGGTGCGAGTTCTCAATATTATGCAAGGACAACGCTACATTGAAATCTGTGAGCGTAATCCAAAGCAGGAACAGTTTTTCTATGGTTGGATTGCCAATCGGGTTGTTATATGACTTTCTTTCAATACAGACGTTCAAAGATAGCTTTCACAATCACACTGCTGTGCATTCTATTTTCAGGATGCACAGCTCATACGATCAATAACAATGTGAGTGTTGGTATTTGTGTGAAAGCCCTCTGAGGAGAGCTTTTACAATTTATGCATTTTTTACATTACCTAACTGATTATTTTTACTAAAATAAATACATATTAAAATAGCAACTAATATTACTCCTGATGCTGCAAAACGGCTTAAGTCTAAACCTCCAGCGGAAAGGGGCTTATCTAGAAAGTCTCCAACTAAAGCACCCAAAGGACGAGTTAAAATAAAAGTGCTCCAGAATAAAAATGTTCGTGAAACAGAAGTGAATTTATACAAAAACACCATCAATAAAATGAGTGCTGAGAAAAGAGCAATCCCGCCACTATAGCCTAATCCAATCGTATCTGCTGACCAGTCACCAAGAGCTGTACCCAAAGTTTGGCTAAAGGTAATTGTTAACCAATAAAAGACTTCTGATTTAGGTTTATTAACGGTATGAGGGGAGACGCTGCCTTCAACTTTATACCAACCCAATAATGAGAAGATGACTAAGCCGAGGAGTAAGCTACTTCCTCCACTATAACCAATACCTAAAGATCGAGTGACAAAGTCTGCTAATGTTGTACCAACAGTTGTACTCGCAATAATGGTAAACCAATATAAATATGGTTTATAACTTTTTGCCTTAATTTGACAGATCAATAAGATAATAAAAACTATGGCAAAAATAAAAGTACTAGTTAAATACCCAAGTTTCAATGACATTGAAAAACTATCTCCGCCAGTTTCACCAAAAGTAGTTGCGAAGATTTTAGTAATCCAGAATAGAAGGGTAACTTGGGGGACTTTAGTTATATACTCACTCATTTCATGACTTGAATTATTCATCTAAGAGTCTCAAATGATAAATTTATCAAACAATAAATTTTTAAAATTAAGATGAGCTTAAAGATTTGTTTTTAATAATATAGCTTTGTATTCTTATTGGTTACTAAGCTCATTTTTTAATTTCTATTTAAGTTTTACTAGCTAAGATTTCGAGTTTTTAATATTTAGTGGTTTTTAAATGCTAGTAAATTTTTTAAAATTCAAAGAGATATGTAATAATATTACACTATTAAATTTTAATTTGCTTTTATCTATCTGGCTAGGTTTATTTCTGAATATAGGTTTTTTTAAAAAAATCCATCAACTTACACCTTATAATGGTATTAAGTCAGTTCTTTTCTTAGGGGCGACATTAGTTATTTTAATAGCGGCATATAATTTAATTTTTCAATTAATAAATTGGAAATGGACTGCCAAAATCTTTGCAATTTTATTGATATTTATTGGTGGTTTTAGCTCTTATTTTGTAAATACATTGGGTGTCATTATTTCACCCGACCAAATTCAAAATATGGTGCAGACCGATGTTTCGGAAGTTACCGATCTAATCTCTTTACGCTTTGTTTTATGGACAGTTTTTTTTGTTATTTTGCCCATTTTTTTAATTACTCAAGTTAAATTTAAACAAGAAAAAGCATCACGGTTGTTATTGAAGAAAGTATTCTCACTGGTAGCTTCATTTGCAGTGGTCGGTGTTTTACTTTTTACTTACTATGTCGATTTCGCTGCAATATTTCGTGAGCATCGTGATTTAAAAGGGATGATTTCACCGCAAAATAGTATTTCATCGCTTATGTCTTACTATCATAAGAAGGCTCCGAAGAAAAATCTGCCTCTTGTGATATATGGACAAGATGCTCATCAAGTTCAGCAAGTACAAAAGAACCTCCCTAAGTTAATGATACTTGTTGTCGGTGAAACGGCACGTGCCGAAAGTTTCTCTCTAAATGGGTATGCAAAAAATACGAATCCGGAGCTTTCTAAACAAGATATTTTCAACTTTTCGCAAGTGAGCTCATGCGGTACGGCGACAGCTGTTTCTGTGCCATGTATGTTCTCGGGTATGCCACGTGTAGATTATGATGAGCAATTAGCTAGTCACCGCGAAGGTTTATTAGATATTGCAAAACGTGCGGGTTACCAAGTGACTTGGATTGATAATAACTCGGGTTGTAAAGGTGTATGTGATCGCGTTGAACAATACCAGATTCCAGAAAACTTAAAGAAAAAATGGTGTAAAGATGGCGAATGTTATGATGACATTCTCATTGACAGCTTAAAGCAGTATTTGGCTACTATTGCCAAAGATGATGATCGTCCGCGTTTGATTGTTCTGCATCAAGTGGGTAGTCATGGACCTGCATATTACAAGCGTGCACCTGAGGCATATCAACCTTTTAAACCGACTTGTGATACTAATGCGATACAGGGCTGTTCGCATACTGAATTGCTAAATAGTTATGATAATACAATTGTATATACAGACCATGTATTAAGCCAAATGATTAATACTCTAAAAGAAATATCAAAGTATCAGACAGGTTTATGGTATTTATCTGATCATGGCGAATCAACCGGAGAACATGGTTTATATTTACATGGTTCACCTTATGCAATCGCACCGAGCCAACAAACACATGTACCAATGATTATGTGGTTCTCTGAAAGTTGGAAACAACATAATCTTGCTCAAGTGAATTGTTTAAGCCAAAAAACTAAACAAAAGTTAAGTCAGGATAATTTATTCCCAAGTTTGTTAAGTTTGCTGGATGTAAAAACTAAGGTAGTAAATAACAAACTTGATATGTTGAGCCAATGTAAATAAATATATTTTTAATTTATATAAAACGAAGCAAAATAGACTTGTTTCGTTTTATAAAATGTATTGGTTCGTAATTAGCACACATTTTAAGATCCCTCTAAAATTATTTAATAAACCTTCGTCAGCTATGCATCAAACTTACAACAATATAATTATTCTTAAAACCCAAAGACCACCCAGATTCTTTATAGAAAGGTTCACCATATTTAATTGTATGCTCGATATAAAAGTAAACCCAATATTTCATTTCTTAATTCTCAATTATTTAGTAAGTAATTTAATTTTTTCTAACCATTTTGCATATGCTTCAGTTTGCTGGGGTAGGTACTCATAATAATCATATGTGCCTTGTTCACCAGACATTACATGGCCAATCATGAGTTGTGCAACATCACGCGATGTAAATGCACTGAAATTAGTACGAGCAGTTCTTCGTAGATCATGAAGCGACCAATGTTTCATGTGATAATCATGATGTCTTCTAAGGCGTTCCATTACATAACCAGGCAATGAATTTGAAGAACCATGGCTCATAGGGGTTGCTTCACTGTCATTAGTTAAGAAGTACTCACATGTGCTGTATTCAAAAGCCTCGACAATTAATGCCTCCATTTCAGGCAAAATAGGGCGAATAATTTCACGGCCAGTTTTCTTGCCAGTCTTATTGTTTACTACAGGAACAATCCAAACCTTTCTATTTAAATCGAAATCTGTCTTTTTGGCTTTTCTGAGTTCGCCATTTCTACAACCAAACATTAAACATAGTTTTAAGAAAATTTTGTTTTTAGGCAAAATATTTGATTCTTCAATAGCCATCAAAACCATTTTAATTTCTTCATCCGAAAGAAATCTGGTACCTCTATTTCTTTCAATTCCTAGATCTTCTTTAGCATAGATATCGGATAAGACATTCACTTCAAGCAATTGTCTTTTTTTAGACCATTTTAGAACCTGTTTTGCATTCGTTAATACCCGATCTGCGATCGAAGGTACATCATCAGCTAATTCTTCAAGTAAGGCCAACCATTGTTGCAGAGTAATGCGGTCAACTGGTAAATCACCAATTTCAGGGATGACATGTTGTTCAAAGGTGTTTTTAATTTGCTGTGCAGAAGTCTTTTTCTTTAGACAATAACTTTCATACCAGTCATTAAAGACATCTTCAAATGTGCTTGCATCGATGTATTTTTGCTGCTGTACACGAACCTCAACTTTAGGATTCATTCCCTTATCTAATAGTGAACGCATTTCACTAGCTTTTACACGTGCATCTTTGAGAGAGATATGAGGGTAGGTACCAAGGTCTAAACGTTCAGCTTTTCCAGCAAAACGGTACCGAAGCTGAAAAACAATTTTACCTTTAGGTGAGACTCTGACACTCATTGAATCCCGATCTGCTATTTCTTCAACTTTATCACGTGCCTTGCCGTTATTAGCTTTCAGCCACACTTCAGTTAAAGCCATAGTCCACCTGTGTACATAATTTTGGTCAAGTAAGAGATAAGTACTAATATGTACACGTATGTGTACATAATTAATGAGACTTATTCTGTCCTAAAATGTCTTAGTATGTCTATATTAAAAACGAGGGAAATATTGAGAAATAAGGCTTTTATTGTTGTTTTTGTCTTGGTGTGTCTTAGAGTGGCTAAATGGCATTAATTCTTTTGAACGATTAATGCCATAGTTGTTCCATATAAGCCATGACCCTGAGAGGCTTTTCAGGGTCAGTTACACAAAAAGTGAAGTCTTATTTTTGTTCAAGCCATGCAGGCAATGCTGCGATAACTTGTCCAAACTTCTCGTTAAGTGGCGCGCCACCTTGTGCTAAGTCAGGTTTACCACCACCTTTACCACCTAACTCGGTTGCTAGATGTTTGATGATGTCACCTGCTTTTAGAGTTGCAGTGTATTGTGATGCAACTGAAGCAAGTAGGCTGACTTTGTCACCCTCTACACCAGCTAACACAATAATTGCATTCTCTAATTTCGATTTAACACTGTCATGTAAGTTGCGAAGTGATTTTGCATCTACACCTTGAACAGTGGTAATAAGCGTTTGACGACCAGCAATGGTTTGTACCTGGTCAATCAATTCTGACGCTTGGAAGTTTGCCAATTTCTGATTGAGCTGTTCAATCTGCTTTTGTAATGCAGAAACCAATTCAACATTGGCTTGTACACGCTCAACAGTTTGGTCTTTCTGTGCTTTTAATAAGCCATTAATGTGCTGGATATCAGCATCAGTTTTTTGTACTACATCTAGCGCTTTAGTACCTGTAACAGCTTCAATACGACGTACACCGGCAGCTACACCACCTTCAGAAGTGATTTTGAATAAACCAATATCACCTGTACGTTTAACGTGGATACCACCACAAAGTTCAATTGAGAAGTTTTTCTCATCAATAATTGAACCCATAGAAAGTACACGTACTTCATCACCATATTTTTCACCGAACAACATCATGGCACCTTTAGCTTTTGCAGCCTCGATATCAAGAAGTTCGGTTGTTACAGCACTATTTGCAATAATTTCTGCATTCACTAAGCGCTCAACTTGTTGTAACTGTTCAAAAGTTACAGGTTGGTCATTAGCAAAGTCGAAACGTAAGATATCGCTTGCAACTAAAGAACCTTTTTGTTGTACATGTGAACCTAAGATTTGACGAAGGGCAGCATGTAATAGGTGAGTTGCAGAGTGGTTACGTGCAGTTGCTTCACGAATGTCTGCTTTAACAATCGTTTCAACATTTTGATCGGCTTTAAGACTACCAACGGTCACAATACCTTGATGAACAAAGGCACCACCTGACTTTTTAGTATCTTGAACTTCAAAAATACCAGTTTCATTTTTGAAGATACCAGTGTCGCCAATCTGACCACCACTTTCAGCATAGAAAGGAGTTTGGTTTAAAACGATAAGCGCTTCATCACCTTCAGAAACTTCATCAACTTGTACGCCATCTTTGTAGATCGCTACAATTTGACCTTGACCAGTGGTGTTGATGTAACCGTCAAACTGAGTTTCGCCTTCAACTTTTACAATGTTGTTGTAGTCAACTGCAAACTTACCAGCATCACGAGCACGTTGACGCTGTGCTGCCATTTCTACTTCAAAACCAGCTTCATCAATAATAAAGTCACGTTCACGTGCAATATCAGCAGTTAAGTCTGTCGGGAAGCCGTAAGTGTCGTAAAGTTTAAATACAGTGGCACCAGGAATCGTCTTATCTTTTAATTGAGCAAGCTCGCCTTCAAGTAGTTTTAAGCCTTGCTCAAGTGTTTTAGCAAACTGTTCTTCTTCACGAATTAAAGTTGCTTCAATCACATCTTTACGCGCTGCAAGCTCTGGATATGCATCACCCATAACTTCAATTAAAGGTTGCAACATTTTGTAGAAGAACGTACCAGTTGCACCAAGTTTATTACCGTGACGCACGGCGCGGCGGATAATACGGCGAAGTACATAACCGCGACCTTCATTACTTGGGTTTACACCATCAGCAATGAGGAAACAACATGAACGTGCATGGTCTGCAACAACACGTAAAGAAGGCTGACCTTGGTCTTCAATACCAATAATATTTGCAGCAGCTTTTAATAAGTGTTGGAACAGGTCAATATCGTAGTTTGAATTAACATGTTGCAATACAGCAGAAATACGTTCTAGTCCCATACCTGTATCAACAGATGGAGCAGGGAGAGGGTGAAGCACGCCATCAGCAGTACGGTTAAACTGCATGAAAACGTTGTTCCAGATTTCAATGAAACGGTCACCGTCTTCTTCAGGTGTGCCTGGTAAACCACCCCAAATGTGATCACCATGGTCAAAGAAAATTTCAGAACATGGACCACATGGGCCAGTATCACCCATTGCCCAGAAGTTGTCAGATGCGTATTTTTCGCCTTTATTATCACCAATACGGATAATACGTTCTGGCGCTAAACCGATTTCTTTGTTCCAGATGTCGTAAGCTTCGTCATCGGTGTGGTAAACCGTGGCATAAAGTTTATCTTTTGGTAAAGCAAGCCATTGTTCGCTGGTTAAAAATTCCCATGCGAATTTAAGTGCATCACGTTTGAAATAATCACCAAATGAGAAATTACCTAACATTTCAAAGAATGTATGGTGACGTGCAGTATAACCAACGTTATCTAAGTCATTATGTTTACCGCCAGCACGTACACATTTTTGAGATGTTGTTGCACGTACATAGTCACGTTTCTCAAGACCTAAAAAGCAGTCTTTAAACTGGTTCATCCCAGCATTTGTAAATAGTAAAGTTGGGTCGTTGGCAGGAACAAGAGAACTCGACGCGACACGTGTATGCCCTTGCGTTTCAAAGTAGCGCAAAAATGCTTCACGAATTTCAGCAGATGTCATTAAACGAGTACTCACAACCAAGTCACTCCATATTTTCGAATTTGGCTAAATGTATCAATGCCTGTTTGTTTTATGCCAAACCTTGCATGTGATACGGGGCTTATTTTTTAAAAACGCTAAATTGTAGCGGAAAAACCCCACCGAACCAACGATTTTAAAAGGAATATCTTACAAAACTGTGATTTGGCTAAAAATCTATATTCAATTGGCCTTGACGTGCTTTACTATATGCCTTCTTTAGTTTGTAGTTTTGTTGATAAGGATAGGTCATGCAACGTATCGCCATTAATGGGTTTGGTCGGATTGGACGTAATGTTTTACGCGCCTGGTTCGAAAGCCCAAAACAATTTCATTTTGAAATCGTGGCGATTAACGATATAGCAGATGTTCAGACATTAGTGCATTTATTTAAATATGATTCTACGCATGGCCGCTTCAATGGAAATGTAGATATATTGATTGAAAATGAAAAAGTTTTTTTGAATATTCAGTCAAATCAACGAGCGTTAAAAGTTGAGGTTTTAAAGCAGAAACAACCCGAAGTTTTACCATGGTCTAGTTTAGATATTGATGTGGTACTTGAGTGTACGGGACTGTTCCGTTCTCATGCGGATGCAACACGTCATCTACAAGCAGGGGCGAAGCGGGTTATTATTGGTGCAGCACCTTTTGATCATGTCGATGCAGCCATTGTTTATGGTGTGAACCATAATGAAGTCAAAGTGACTGATCAGATCATATCAAGTGTTTCATGTACTACACAGGCTTTGGTTCCATTAGTAAAAATCATTGATGATGCTTTCGGTATTGAAACTGCGCTTATGACAGAAATTCATGCAGTGACAGCAGATCAATCTGTTCTTGACCACGCACATCGTGATTTACGTCGTGCTAGAGCTTCAGGGCAAAATATTATCCCGACCACATCTAGTGCACTCGGCGCATTAAAACGTGTTATGCCTAAAATGGAAGACCGTATTGATGGTTATTCAATTCGTGTACCGACTATTAATGTAGCTGCAATTGACTTAACTTTTATCGCGCAATCTCCAATTACTGTGCATCACATTAATGAGTTGCTAATTAAAGCATCTCAAACAGATTATGCGGAAATTATGGCGGTAACAGATGAGCCATTAGTTTCGAGTGATTTCAATCATTCACCTTACTCACTCATCGTTGATTTAACTCAGACGATGGTTGTTGGCCATCAAGCTAAAGTATTCGCTTGGTACGATAATGAATGGGGCTATGCAAATCGTTTATTGGATCTGTGTGATTCTTTCTAAATTTAAAATACCTTAAGAAAGCTATTCAAAGATTAAATCTGGTTAACTGGCAACAAGGAGATAGCTCAGATATTGGCCCATTCTTTGGTCGAAGAACTTTTGTCTATGATATGAGTGAATGAGAATAAGATGTTGAATATTATTATTAAATCATAAAATCTTCTTTTTGACTTTAGAGTTTATTAAGAAAGATTTATGCAAATTGTCAGGTGCATGGCACAAAGTATCATGCTACACTAAGAGAAATCGGGTGTGTTCCCGATTTTTTTATGTGGGGTCGTTCCACGTTGATCAGATTTTAGGCTTGAAATATGACCATTTCAGAGACATGGTTGCTGCCTGACGGGGTAGCAGATGTATTGCCGGAACAGGCGCAAGTCATTGAAAAACTTCGCCGTGAAGCTTTAGATTTCCTCGCGGTACGAGGTTATCAATTGGTATATACACCATTTATCGAATACATCGAATCGTTGTCTTCATTATCAGAATCAAATCAAGACTTAGATTTAGTAACTTTTAAGGTCATTGATCAGCTCTCAGGCCGTTTACTCGGTGTTCGTGCTGATATGACGCCGCAAGTTGCACGTATCGATGCACATGTAAGACCAGTTGAAGGCGTTGCACGTTACTGTTATTCAGGGACTGTATTACATACTAAACCACAAAATTTCAATGCCACACGTGCACCTCTACAATTAGGTGCAGAGTTATACGGGCATGACAGTATCGAAGCTGATGTCGAAATGGTCGATGTTATGCTGGGGTTGATCGAGAACATCTATACTTTACAAGGCGCGCATTTAGATTTGGGTCATGTAGGATTGTTCCGCAGTTTAGTAAAATGTGCTGGACTGTCAAAAAATGAAGAGCATGAGCTTTCAGATCTTTATCAAAGAAAAGCGTTACCAGAGTTAGCTGAATTTACTCAAAACCTCAATATGGGTTCTGATTTCTATGCACTTGGCCGCTATTCTAGTGATCTAGAAGCATTGCAGGCGAATTTAAGTGCAAACATCTTACAAGATGTTGAGTTTAAATCAGCATTAGATGCACTTAAAACGACACTTGCGCAAATTAAAGGCCGTTGGCCAAATCTCAATATCGGTATTGATGTTGTAGAGCTACGTAGTTATCACTACCACACTGGCTTAATGTATGCGGTCTATGCACCGAATCGTGCCGCGCCTTTAGCGCAGGGTGGTCGTTATGATGGTATTGGTGAGCACTTTGGCCGCGCACGTCCTGCTACTGGCTTTAGTTGTGATTTATATGCCCTAGGTGCAAATCAGTTCGCCGAAATCGAAACTGTTGTTGCTCCAAAAGGCTCAGAACAGGATTTACTCTTAGCAATTTCGAATGCACGTGCTCAAGGTTTACGTGTAGTTCAATTGTTAGGTAATGATGATTTAAGTTCTATTCCATATGCGACCCATCAACTCGTGTCGCAAAATGGACAATGGAATATTGAAAAGATTTAATCGCCAACGGTAAATTTTTACTGGTGGTTTCCAATTTTAACAGCATGATGTAATGAGGCTATTATGGGCAAAAATGTTGTGGTACTTGGTACCCAATGGGGCGACGAAGGTAAAGGTAAAATCGTCGACCTGCTCACAGATCAGGCGGCTGCGGTAGTACGTTATCAAGGCGGACATAACGCAGGTCATACTCTTGTCGTAGGTGGTAAAAAGACTGTATTGCACCTCATTCCATCAGGCATTTTACGTGAAAACGTATTGTGCTTAATTGGTAATGGTGTAGTACTTTCACCAGCCGCGTTAATTGAAGAAATGGGAATTTTGGAAGCAGAAGGTGTTCCTGTTAAAGAACGTCTACGTATTTCTCCAAACTGTCCACTCATTTTGCCTAACCACATTGCACTTGATCAGGCACGTGAGAAGAAACGTGGTAATGCTAAAATCGGTACTACAGGTCGTGGTATTGGTCCTGCATACGAAGATAAAGTAGCTCGCCGTGCAGTGCGTGTTGCTGACCTTGTTCGTGGTGGTGCAGCGTTAGAAGAAAAACTTCAAGAAATGCTTGAGTTACATAACTTCCAATTAACTCAGTTCTACGGTGTAGAAGCTGTTAAATTTGAAGATGTATTGGCTCTTTGCAACCAATGGCGTGAAGTGCTTGCTCCATTAGTGATTGACGTTACTAAAGTGTTGCATGACTATCGCAAAGAAGGTAAGGCTGTAATGTTTGAAGGAGCTCAAGGCTCACTTCTAGACATCGACCACGGTACTTATCCGTATGTTACAAGTTCAAATACAACTGCGGGTGGCGTAAGCTCTGGTTCAGGTATGGGGCCTTTACATCTTGATTATGTATTAGGTATTACTAAAGCTTATACAACACGTGTAGGTGCAGGTCCATTCCCAACTGAATTGGTTTACGATGCAGCTGCTGATTCTGGTGATCCGATTGGTAAACACCTAGGTACAGTTGGTCATGAATTTGGTGCTTCTACTGGCCGTCAACGTCGTTGTGGTTGGTTTGATGCTGAAATTCTTCGCCGTTCTGTAGATGTAAACTCACTTTCAGGTATTTGCTTAACTAAACTTGACGTTTTAGATGGTTTGGAAGAAGTAAAAATCTGTGTAGGTTATGAAAATACAGATTCAGGTTGTGTCGGTTCTTCAGATGCGGTTTCTTTTGAATGCTTGAAGCCAATCTATGAAACTATGCCTGGTTGGAGCGAGTCGACTGTTGGTTTAACTAGTATCGATCAATTACCAGCAAATGCTTTGGCTTATGTTAAGCGTATTGAACAATTAATCGAATGTCCGATTGATATCGTTTCAACTGGTCCAGATCGTGCAGAAACAATTGTTTTACGTCATCCATTCTCTGCTTAATTAGCAAAGATTAAAAAGGCCTCCTGAAAGGGGGCTTTTTTTATACCCGACTAAAGTGCAGTTTTCGTTTTATTAGATTCAGATTAAAACGTTATATATAGATAAGGAAGGATGGGCTCAGGATGAAGCTGCAACCAACTATTTCAAAAACAATTTTTTATTCTTTTTTATTTGCTATTGGTGGTTCACCCACGCTGGCGATGTTGGTTATTTATGGACAGGAATATCATGAAGATTTCTTTATGACTGCTTTTATGAGTTTGTCGGTTTTGTTCGCATGTGTGTTAATTCCTGTTGTACTCATACAAAATAGTTATTTACTCTGGAAACGGGAAAGTCCTAATCTTGAAGAGAAAGTTAAAACCTTAAGTCATGTTTATCTGGGTTTAAATGTAATCTGTTTAATTTTCTGGATTTATTTGATGACTTTATCTACTTGATCGTTACATAAATACTATGATCATGAAGAAATGAGACATTCAAAGCATGAGTGGTATTTCTTATAATAAGTGCAAAAGAATAAACAGCTTTTTATCGATTTAGGTGATCCGTGTTATGAATAAAAAACTCTTTTTAAGCTTGTGTGCAGCAAGTGTGATGACCATTTCTGGCTGTGCAACAGTAGCGGACATGGCTGGTGCAGATACTGCAACCTTAAATGCTCAATCTGCTCAAGGTTTTAATAAGATGGTGCAGGAAGCACGTGGTAAGGGTGCTCTCGATACAAGCTCTAGTACATATAACCGTATTAATGCTGTATTCAACCGTTTAAAACCATATGCCAACCAGATGAATCAGACTGGTCAACCATTTAGCTGGCAGTTAGCGGTGTTGAAATCAGATACAATTAACGCTTACGTTGCACCTGGTGGCAAGGTCGTGTTCTATACAGGTATTGTGAATAAGTTGAACCTGACAGATGCTGAAATTGCAGCTGTTATGGGACATGAAATGACACATGCTTTAGAGGAGCATGCAAAAAGTAAAATCGGTGCACAAGCTTTAACTGATTTAGCTCTAGGCATCGGTTTAAGCTATGCGGGTAATAATGTAGGCCAGCTTGGTACTGCTGCCGCTCAGTTAGGTACACAAGTGGGTGTAGGCTTACCATATTCTCGTAGCTTGGAAAGTCGTGCTGACCAAGGTGGTTTAATGTTGATGGCGCGTGCAGGCTATAATCCAAATGCAGCGATTACGCTTTGGGAAAAAATGAATAAGCTTGAAGGTGGCGGTGGTTCATCATTCTTGTCTACTCACCCATCTAACTCACAACGTATTGGTGATATGCGTAAAAACTTACCTGCGGCAATGGCAGTTTATAATAGCCGCAAATAAGATGTAAATTTTATATAGATAAAGGAAACGGATGCTTAAGCATCCGTTTTTTTATTTAAGGAGCAGGGTTGGGTTGTTGGGTATGGATGGCCTCAATACCTTTTAGAACTTCACTTGGTAATTCAATCTCAAATGCCTGAATATTTTCTTTGAGTTGATCTAAATTAGTGGCACCAATAATTGTGCTGGTCACAAAGAACTGTTGTTTAATAAAAGCTAAGGCCATCTGAGTCAAGCTTAGTCCATGCTTTTCTGCTAGCTGTGCATATTGTTCTGTTGCCCACTCACTTTGAGGGTTACTGTAGCGGCTAAAGCGAGGGAATAGTGTCACACGAGCATTAGCGGGACGTGCACCATTTCTAAACTTGCCAGTTAGGTAACCAAAAGCCAGAGGAGAGTAGGCGAGCAAGCCGACATCCTCATATTTAGCAATCTCTGACATACCTATTTCATAAGTACGGTTAAGAAGACTATAAGGGTTTTGAACACTTACAAATTTACTGACACCTAGCTTTTCGGCCAAATGTAAAAAATTCATGGTGCCCCACGGGGTTTCATTTGATAAACCAATATAGCGAATGCGTCCGCGATTAATCTCTTCTTGTAGAGCAAGTAATGTTTCTTCTAGAGGTGTTGTGTCGTAATCATTTTCAGCTTGCTGATTACCATAAGCGAGCGTACCAAAAAAGTTGGTATGACGTTCAGGCCAATGCAGTTGATAAAGGTCGATATAGTCCGTTTGGAGGCGTTTAAGTGATCCATCTAGAGCTTTGGCAATATGGTCACTGTTAAAGCGTGTATTGCCTTCTCGGATGTGTGTTCCTCCAAAGCCAGGACCTGCAATTTTAGATGCGAGAAAGACTTTGTCACGTTGTCCATTTTGGGCAAACCAATTGCCAATAATCGTTTCAGTTGCGCCATAAGTTTCAGGTTTTGGTGGAACGGAATACATCTCTGCCGTATCCCAAAAATATAAACCATGGGCCAAGGCGTAATTGAGTTGTTCAAAAGCTTCTTGTTGGGAGTTTTGCTCACCAAATGTCATGGTGCCTAAACAAATTTCTGGAAGTTTAAGGCCTGTGCGACTAAGTGGGTTAAATTGCATACAGCGGAATCCTTGGAAATTTTGAGTTAGCCTAACGGAGAATATGTATTCAACTTAAATCATAAAATTAGAATAGTTTGTAAGTTTTGTGTATTAACTCATTGTTGCATATAAAAAAAGCAAACCGAAGTTTGCTTTTTATTAAAAATTTAATGAATATTATTCTTCATCGTCGTAGTCATCATCAGAAACAGTGTTTTCTTCTAATGATGCATCAAAAATAAGAATGGCTTTACCATCAGTTTGGATCATACCTTGATCTTCTAAGGTTTTAAGTACACGACCAACCATCTCACGCGAACATCCAACAATACGGCCAATTTCTTGACGAGTAATACGAATTTGACGACCATTCGGCAAAATCATTGCTTCTGGTTGAGAAGATAGATCGATTAAGCAACGTGCAATACGGCCAGACACATCAATGAACGCAAGATCTGTCATTTTACGAGTCGTATTTTTTAGACGGCGAACTAATTGTGCAAAAACAGCATAGCTTAAGTCTGGGTATTGTTTGCTAAGTTCGTGGAAGTTGTCATAAGAGATCTCTGCAATTTCACAGACATCACGAGTTCGAACTTCGGCTGTACGTTGAGGGTTCGGTTCGAAAAGCCCCATTTCCCCAAAGAAATCGCCCGGATTTAAATACGCAACAACAATTTCACGTTCGTCATCTTCACGCAAAATAATTGAAACTGAGCCTTTTAAAATTAAATATAAAGATTTTGACTCTGTTCCGGCATCAACAATTGTGGTTCGTTTTGGATATCTGTTGATGTGAGCACGTTTTAACAATGCTTTAACGGATTCAGGTAGTTGCCCCGGAGATAAAGCATCTGTGCTGAGTTGTGAAAAATTTGAAGTCATGCTTAATATGTTCCGAATAGGGTAAACAATTCACACAAGCTCGAGATGAGCTATTACACAGAAGAGATGAAATTCCTTATCAACTCATTTTATGTTAGTGTACAAAACAAGGGCCTGTTGACATTTCACAGATGGTTGCAACATAAGACAATTCTTTTAGACGTACCAAATAAGAACTATGAAATTTAGCCATTCTAAATAAATAGATCTTAACAATGGAACGTACAAAATAACTTGGTCTTGCGCTATGCCTGCGCTGCTTTAATTGCAACTCAGATTATGGCTGAAATTTCACAAACTTTATTACAAAACTGGACAAAGGATTGCCATTGTCTGGGTTTTGCGTCTTATTTGGATTAATTTTTAGCTATAACGCAATCCATAGATGAAATGTCAACAGACCCTGCTTAAATTTATAATTTTTTTTGGGTAGTTGCAATGCAAACAAGTGTACATTGGCTAGAGAATGTTGCTTTTGAAGCGAAATCGGATAGTGGGCATAGTGTCATCATGGACGGCTCACCTGAGTATGGTGGTGAAAACCGTGGTCCACGCCCTATGGAATTGATATTAATGGGACTTGGTGGGTGTGCTTCGTTTGATATTGTGACCATTTTAAAGAAATCTCGCCAAGATGTGACAAATGTTGTATGTAATTTAAAAGCTGAGCGCGCTGACGCAATTCCGGCTGTGTTTACTAAAATCCACTTACATTTTGTGATAACTGGTAAAGCTGTGAAAGAAAAGCAGGTTGCAAAAGCAGTTGAATTGTCTGCCGAGAAATATTGTTCAGCGAGTAAAATGCTTTCTGACGGTGGTGTTGAAATTACACATGACTTCGAAATTATTGAAGCGGAATAAGGCATTTTTTTGATAACTAGAAATTAAAAAAAGCTGACATGAGAGTTGGCTTTTTTTATTGTCAAAAATAACTAAAAAATAATAGAGAGAAGAAAAGTGAATATTCGTTCTGCTAAATTAGAAGATACTCAAGCCATATGTGATCTACTTAAACAGATGGGATACCCACAGCCTCTTGCTCTTATTCAAGAAAAATTTGAGATACTCCATAATGACGCTAACTCACAAATTTTGATTGCTGAAGAGAGGGGGTAAAATTTATGGTTTTTTATCTCTCTACTTTATTCCGCAAATTGCCTTACACGGTGACTTTGCCAAAATATGCTATCTGTGTGTTGATGAGAATATGCGTAGCAAAGGTGTAGGGCATTTACTTGTAAAGGAGGCTGAGCAACAAGCCAGACGCCGAGGGTGTGATCGAATGGAACTGCATTCAGGAATGCAAAGACCTTTGGCACATCAATTTTACCTAAGAGAAGGCTATATCGAAGCGCCAAAGTATTTTCGTAAAGCTTTAAATTAACGAGCTGTATTTAGAAAGAGCTGAGGATCTACCCGAGCATTATTAAGGCTCATGCCCCAATGCAGATGAGGGTCTGTCACGCGTCCTATTTTGCCTACTAAACCTAGTGTTTCTCCTTGGCGGATATGTTGGCCTTTCTCTACTTTAATTGCGCTTAAATGGCAGAACATGCTGACTAAGCCTTGGCCATGATCAATCAACACGGT
Organism: Acinetobacter sp. BEC1-S18-ESBL-01; assembly: GCF_014169935.1. Lineage (NCBI taxonomy): Bacteria > Pseudomonadati > Pseudomonadota > Gammaproteobacteria > Moraxellales > Moraxellaceae > Acinetobacter > Acinetobacter sp. BEC1-S18-ESBL-01. The sequence goes on along the minus strand of NZ_AP022302.1, from coordinate 2,529,662 downwards.
TTGTCCATTAAAAAAATAAGATCCAGTTTGGATAACCACACCATCTGCGGGAGCAACAACTTTTTGTCCTACTGGCGCAGGAATATCTAGACCTGAGTGAGGCGCGCGTTCCTCGCCGTTAAAGAAGCGTTTTCTTCCAAAAGAGTTGCTAAATTTCCCTGAAGTCGGGCGTATAAATGTAGGTAGGATTTGCCATGAGCTCTGTGTAAATGAGGTATACACATCATTTTGTTCTTTTGCTTCTTGAGCGTAGCGGTCTAATTGACTTTGATTAGGGTTCACATAATCTTGGTTCGTGACTTTAATCCGTTGTTCTGCGTAATGATAAGACTTAACTTCTATTTGAATCGGGGCTTTATTTGTGTCGAGTTGAATACTGCCGATTGGAGTAGATAAAGGAATACCAAGCACGGCATAACGCTGCTGACCTTCTTGGCTAATTAAAACAGGCTTTTGTTGAAAAGTGACCTGAGTAATATCAGTACTTAGAGGAACAACTGCAATTCCACCAGGTCGTCTGGAGTCTTGTGGAAGCTGAGCGATTGCTAGTGCCGAAGTAAAAAGACAAGTTGTTGTTAATATAATGTGTTTAAAGTGCATTTTCATTTCAAAACGAGTAGGAAACTAGCAAGATAAACTAAAGCTTAATCACTACATTCTCAATGAGGACTTTGTGAAAAGCGTAGTAAGAATAAGCATGAATCTAAATATTCAATCATTTTAATAAAATGTAGCTGAACTGTACTTGAAATATATACAAAACAATCCCATATTATAATGGAGTTTTACTCATTGTTATTTTTATAACATTATGAAAAATATATAAAAATTTATTTGAAATCCGAAGAAGTGTTCCCATCTATTAGACAAGTACAAATTTGTTGTGAGGAATAACAAGAATGCGTTTTGAGAAATTTACAAACCGCTTGCAGCAAGCCCTCTCAGATGCTCAATCTTTAGCGATGGGTAAAGACCATACCGCTATCGCAGGTATTCATATTTTGTCTACCTTGTTAGAAGAGCCATCAAATATTAGTTTGTTGCAACAAGCAGGTGCACGGTTACCTGAACTTAAACAAAAACTTGAACAGGCTATAAAAGATGCGCCGACAATTGCCAACCCAACGGGTGATGTCAACTTAAACCCAGAAGCCGTTAAAGCGCTTAATTTGGCAGACAGATATGCGCAAAAGGCAGGTGATGAATTTTTATCAACTGACTGGGTTTTATTAGGTTTGGCAGAGACAGGCGAAACTAAAAATATTTTAAGTGCGGTAGGTGTAACTCCCGACAGCTTACGCAAAGTAATTGAACATATTCGAGGTAATGACAAAGTCATGAGTAATAATCACGAAGACCAACGTGACTCACTTAATAAATATACGATTGATTTAACAGAGCGTGCTTTATCTGGAAAACTTGATCCTGTCATTGGGCGTGACGATGAAATTCGCCGTACCATTCAGGTGTTATCGCGTCGTACCAAAAACAACCCTGTTCTTATTGGTGAGCCGGGTGTAGGTAAAACCGCTATTGTTGAAGGTTTGGCACAGCGTATTGTGAATGGTGAAGTGCCAGAGGGATTAAAAAATAAACGTGTTTTATCCCTCGACTTAGGTTCATTACTGGCTGGTGCTAAATATCGTGGTGAGTTTGAAGAACGTTTAAAAGCTGTTCTAAAAGACTTGGCAAAACACGAAGGCGAAATCATCCTGTTTATTGATGAGTTACATACACTCGTAGGTGCAGGTAAAGGTGATGGCGCGATGGATGCAGGTAATATGTTAAAACCTGCGTTGGCTCGTGGTGAATTGCGCTGTGTGGGTGCGACGACCTTAGATGAATATCGTCAATATATTGAAAAAGATGCAGCTTTAGAGCGTCGTTTCCAGAAAGTACTGGTTGATGAGCCAAGTGTTGAAGATACGATTGCAATTTTACGTGGACTTAAAGAAAAATATGCCACTCACCATGGTGTGCAAATTTTAGACTCTGCGATTATTGCTGCGGCGAAAATGTCTCATCGTTACATCACTGATCGTCAATTACCAGACAAGGCAATTGATTTGATTGATGAGGCAGCTTCTCGTATTAAAATGGAGATTGACTCTAAACCTGAAGCACTTGATAAGCTCGATCGCCGTTTAATCCAGTTGAAAATGCAATTGGAAGCTGTGAAAAAAGATGAAGATGTCGGCAGTAAAGCTGAAGTCACTCATCTTGAAAAACAGATTGCTGAAGTCGAGAAAGAGTACAACGATCTTGAAGAAATCTGGAAATCTGAGAAGACTCTTGTCGAGGGTACTAAACAGGCTCAGGTGGAACTTGATAAAGCGCGTATTGCTTTTGAGAAAGCTCAGCGTGAAGGTGATTTGGCTGAGGCAGCACGCTTACAATATGGCGTAATTCCAGAGTTGCAAAAACAACTGGAGCAAGATGAAGTTGCAGAAGAGAACGAAGAGCCAAAACTCATTCGTACTAAAGTAACTGAAAATGAAATTGCCGAAGTTGTTAGTGCTGCGACAGGTATCCCCGTTGCTAAAATGATGCAAGGCGAACGTGAAAAACTTCTTAATATGGAGGAGTTTTTACATGACCGCGTAGTTGGGCAAGATGAAGCTGTTGTTGCGGTGTCGAATGCAGTTCGTCGTTCACGTGCCGGTTTGTCTGACCCGAATCGTCCAAGTGGTTCATTCTTGTTCTTGGGTCCAACAGGTGTTGGTAAAACTGAGTTGACTAAAGCGCTGGCTAACTTCTTGTTTGACAGTGATGATGCCATGATTCGTATCGATATGAGTGAATTCATGGAGAAACATTCTGTTAGCCGTTTGGTTGGTGCACCTCCAGGATATGTCGGTTATGAAGAAGGCGGTGTTTTAACTGAAGCTGTTCGCCGTAAGCCATATAGTGTGGTGTTGTTTGATGAGGTTGAAAAAGCACATCCAGATGTATTCAATATCTTGCTCCAAGTGTTGGACGATGGCCGCTTAACAGACTCACAAGGTCGAGTAGTAGACTTTAAAAATACGGTAATTGTGATGACTTCGAACTTAGGTTCACAAGATGTACGTGAGCTAGGCGAGGGTGCAACAGACGATGAAGTGCGTACCATTGTAATGAATGCAGTTAGTCAGCATTTCCGTCCGGAATTTATTAACCGGATTGATGAGCTTGTAATTTTCCATTCACTCAAAAAAGCACAAATTCGTGGCATTGCCGATATTCAGTTGGATCGATTACGTTCGCGTCTTGTTGATCGTGACATGAGTTTAACCGTAGATGATACCGCTTTTGATTTATTGATTGATGCTGGTTTCGATCCTGTCTATGGCGCGCGTCCATTGAAACGTGCGATTCAACAACAGATTGAAAACACATTAGCACAAAAAATCTTGTCGGGTGATTTTGTCGCAGGTGATACTATTCTAGTTAAAGGCGAAAATGGGCATTTAGTCTTCGATAAAATGAAACTCAGCTAAGCTTTGTCTGCTAAAACCGGAAAGAGAATATGGAAACATATTCTCTTTTTTTATGGTGAATCAGTTTTTAGGGTTGATGTGAGCAAAGCAATTATGGCATCTGAAACTTTCTGAGTTAATGTCTTTAACTTTTGTTCTGAGTGACCAGATAAAAAATAACGATAATGATAAATATGATGTTGGTAAGAAATGCAAATAAAAAAGGTGCCCACAGGTTTTTCTGGGGTTTCACTTCCTCCAGATTTTAATAGCCCAGTACAACTGACAATAATATCAGCTTGTTGAAATAAGCTTTGACCCAGCCTACACATTTCTTCTGTGACTTGCGGTGACTCTGCCGTGTAAGTCTCTATTAACTTTGGATCGATATTTAAAATACTAATTTTAATGCTTGGGTCGTAGCTAACTAAGCCACCTAGTAAAATATCTGCACCACTATTTTTGTGAATAGAAAACTGACTTGTTAAATAACCCGAACTCGCACTCTCAATAAAAGCAATTTTGAACTGGCGATCTTCTAATAATTGGCAGCACTGCTGAAGCATTATTTCACCTCGAATGGTGTTTATTTATAAATAAAATCAATTTACAGATAAATTTTAAAATTACAGTAAGTGATTTAGCAGTGTCGTACAAGTCTGAAATAAAAATCTATAAAACAACTTGAATATTCACTAAATGCTTGTGAAATATTTCAGGTTTTAAAATGATCAATGTTAATTGTCGGGAAGTCTATTTATAACATTGCGACATGTTTAAAAAATTGTTAATTTTGTTCGATATAACGAACAATAACAATTTAGGATAAATGCAATGAACAATAAACAAGGACCTGCGCTGTGTATTTTAGGTTGTATTATACTGATACCAATTAACGTATGGGCTGCGCAGCCTCTAAGTGAGGGGGCCTTAGCAACGCAAACAGGAGCGGTGAACGCAGCCTTACCTGTGATTATTGCGAAAGCTCAAGACGATGCTAAGAAACCAATGATAGAACAACAACAAGCACGTCAGGTGTTAGGGGATAATTATTTACAACAAGTTCGATGGGATGCACTTAGAACAAGTGTACTTTCACCTTATCAAGAACAAAAACAAAACCATGTTATCGATAGTAAAGAAAAGAAGAAACTGGAAATGATGGCATTACCCGAAAGAGCAGACCGATTTACCAAATATGATTTTGAATCAAAAAATGTTCATGGTGAGGTTATTATTACCGTGAAGTAATAATAACCTCTAGTCTTATTAATATTGATCTAGGCCAGGATGCTGGATTTTCCATGCACGGTGGATTTTTTGATTACGTTTAAAATCAGGGCCAATGGTCTCAGAAGTAATTTCTTCAACCTGAAAAATAGCTTCGATCTCTTCGTCCATTTCAAAACCACGATAGTTGTTTGAGAAATAGAGTGTGCCTTCACTATGTAAACGGTTCATTGCACGTTTAATGAGTGAAACATGGTCACGTTGGACGTCGAAAGTACCGTAGAACTTTTTAGAGTTGGAGAATGTCGGTGGATCGATAAAAATAAGGTCGTATTGTTCATGACCTTCTTTTAACCATTCAAAACAGTCACTTGCAAAGAACATGTGCTGTTCATCTGCATGATCTACAGTCAGGCCATTTAAAACGAAGTTTTCTTTTGACCAGCTTAAGTAAGTATTAGATAAGTCTACACTTGTCGTGCTTGCTGCACCGCCTAAAGCAGCATGTAAGCTTGCTGTAGAGGTATAGCTATATAAATTCAAGAAGTGTTTGCCACGAGCTTCTTGAGCGATACGTAAACGCATTTGACGATGGTCAAGGAATAAACCCGTATCTAGGTAATCTGTCAGGTTAACTAAAATTTTAGCTTTACCTTCCTGAACAATAAAACGTTTTGAGGCAGTACTTTGTTTTGTATATTGATTTGTACCTGTTTGGCGCGCACGTGTCTTAATAAAGATGGCATCGCGGTTTAAACCAGTAACAGCACGAATTGCAGCAAGTGCTAAATTAAAACGTTTCTTTGCTTTTTCAGGATCAATTGTCTTTGGGGGGGCATATTCCTGAACGTGTAAGCGATCGCCATATAAATCTACAGCGACATTAAAGTCAGGTAAGTCTGCATCATACAAACGTAAGCAATAGATATTTTCTTTCGTTGCCCATTTTTTCAAGGCAGTCATATTTTTTTGCAAACGGTTAGCAAAATCTTGAGCTTCTTCCATTTCAATAGGTTGAGCTTGCCAAGTTGCTAAGAATGGTTGTGTAACTTTTTCCGGCTTAATTGAACCAAAGCGAATGTAAATCGGTAATTTACCATTCATTAACCGTAAAGTTTCAGGTGCTTCAAACGCTAAAACATCGGCTTGTTCAATTTGCGCTGCAATAATTGCTGCATATTGATTTGGGAAATGTTTTTGTAAAAGCGCAGATAAACCTAGGTAAAGAGAGCGGTTAGATGCTTTATCACCTAAACGTTCACCGTAGGGAGGGTTTGTCACAATAAATGCAGTTTTGCCTTCAGCTGAAAAATCAGGCCAGTCCGCTAAAGTACGTTCTTCAATCTGAATTTGACCTAATACTTTTTCAAAGCCAGCCGCAATAATATTTTCACGGGTTGCTTTTACAGCTTCCCAGTCTGCATCGTAGGCATAAAATTTAGGTAAAGGTAATTCAAGTGCCTTTTCATGACGTTCTGCTGCTTCAGCTTTAATTGAAAGCCAAAGTTCGCGGTCATGACCATGCCAACCATTAAATCCAAAACGGCGAACAAGTCCTGGCGCACGGTCAGTCAAAATCATTAATGCTTCAATAATAAATGTACCAGAACCACACATTGGGTCGAGCACAATCTCTGGCTTACGTTGTTGAAGCTGAGCTTTTTGTAAGATTGCCGCCGCAAGGTTTTCTTTGATTGGTGCATCCGTCATATAACGACGGTAACCACGTTTATGTAATGAATCACCAGATAAATCTAAGCAGTAAGTATGTTCGGTTTTACCTGCTAAAACATATAACGTAATTTCTGGTTGTTTGGTGTCAATGCTCGGACGACGACCTACAGCTTCCATGAAAGAATCGACAACACCATCTTTTGCTCGAAGTGTTGCAAATTGAGTATTAACCTTAATTTCACGTTCTGCATGTAAGCGAATTGCGAAGGTACTTTGTGGTGCAAAAATAAGTGACCAGTCAAAGCTAATCGCACCTTCATAAAGCTCTTCAGCTACATCACGTGCATCATGTGTATGTTCGAGTTCATAAGTATGAATTGGAAGTAAAACACGAGATGCTAGACGAGACCACATACAGATGCGATAAGCATGTTCAAGCGTCCCTTCAATGATTAAACGTCCTGCTTTACGTTCTGTCACTTTGGTGCCAAGCTGTTCTATTTCTTCTTGTAAGAGGGCTTCTAAACCATCAGCACAAGTAATCCAATAGTGGTTTAAACGTAAAGAGGTATTCATAAACTCGATTGACCAAAACATATAAATATTAACGATGCAAAGTTTAACTTATTTTGATGTGTAAAGGTTTTTAAATTATTGCAACCTATCATAATCCAACCAATAAACTGATTTTTAAAGATTAATACAGTAAAAGTGGTATGTATTTTGCTAAGTCAATCCTATCAATGGTTATTTATTTAACAAACACAGCTATTTTTTAACCATTTTTATTATTTTAGATTGATGGGGTAATTATAAATGAAAGACATGATGGGGAATGGTTTTGTTTCTAATGCAGATGCTTTCTCAGTAGCTACACAAATATATGTACGCATGCGTAGGGTGACGGGGCGGGTAATAGATGCCCTGTATGTGGTTCAAAATAAAGATTATGCAAAATATGTCATTGGGCTTGCACTAGAGTCGGACGATGACGAATTAAAACGATGTGTTGAACGATTAAGATCGTTGGTTGACACAATACCGGAGCTTTCTCTGAAAGAAAAAATTACTGTTGTTAACGATGATGAAGATTCAGAAATCAGTGCCGAAGACATTTATCGAGCACAAGTTCCACATCATTATATTGGTGCCTTGAGATAATCTAGATCAAGGTCCTAAATTTTCTGGTTAATTTAGGGCCTTATTCTGTAAAGTTCTTCTGCGAAAAGAGCGGAATTCAGCTACACTATGCACGTTTTCGCGATTCGACCCATAGGAATCCATTATGCATATTGCAGCGTTGCATCAACCGAGCCAGGTTCAGCTCAATCAAGACGGAAATTTAAAACATTTTTTAACGATTGAGGGACTTTCAAAAGAAAACCTCACCAAGATTTTAGATACCGCACAAAGCTTTTTAGATGATAATAATAATTTAATTAACCGTCCGCTCTTAGAGGGATTGACGGTTATGAATCTCTTTTTTGAAAACTCCACACGTACCCGTACTACTTTTGAAGCAGCAGCAAAACGTTTGTCTGCCAATGTACTGAACATTGATATTGCACGTTCAAGTACTTCAAAAGGTGAAACTCTGCGCGATACTCTCTGGAACCTTGAAGCAATGGCCGCGGATATTTTTGTTGTTCGCCATTCATCTTCGGGTGCTGCACATTTCATTGCTAAAGATGTATGTCCAAAGGTCGCGATTATTAATGCAGGGGATGGGCGTCACGCGCATCCAACGCAAGCGATGCTTGATATGCTGACTATTCGCCGTGAAACTAAAAAACCATTTGAAGATTTAAGCGTTGCCATTATCGGGGACATTAAACACTCTCGCGTAGCACGTTCGGATGTAGCTGCATTACAAACCCTAGGTTGTAAAGATATTCGCGTGATTGCACCGAATACATTATTGCCAGTGGGCTTTTCTGAATATGGTGAGAATGTCCGCTTGTTTAACAAGATGGATGAAGGCATTACTGGTTGTGATGTGATTATTGCCTTACGTATTCAAAACGAACGTATTGACTCTCCAGCGTTATCTTCACAGTCTGAATTTTACAGAATGTATGGTTTAAACAAAGAACGTCTTGGTTTAGCTAAACCAGATTGCATTGTGATGCATCCGGGACCTATGAACCGTGGTGTAGAAATTGATTCAAGTGTTGCTGATGGAGATCAGTCGGTTATTTTGAAACAAGTAACCAATGGTATTGCAGTTCGTATGGCCGTATTGGCGTTATCAATGCAAGGCCAACTCCAAGAGCAAGGTTTAATTGAAGCGATTACGTTGTAAGGAATGGATCACATGAGTATTGTAAAAATTGAAAATGTACGTGTGTTAGACCCAATCCAAAAAACAGATAGCGTACAAACTGTATATATTGAAAATGGAAAGTTGGTTGCTCCTGTAGAGCAAGTGGAGCAAACCATTGACGGCCAAGGTAAATGGTTAATGCCAACCATGGTTGATTTATGCGCGCGTTTGCGTGAACCAGGTCAACAGCAACATGGGACATTGAAATCGGAAGGTAAGGCAGCACGTGGCAATGGTATTTTGCATGTTATTACACCACCTGATTCAAAGCCGATTGTACAAGACAACGGTGCTCTCATTCATGGCTTGATTGAAAAGGCATGGCATGATGGGGGCATTCATATGCATATCATTGGTGCTCAGACCCAAGGTTTAAATGGTAAGCAACCAGCAAACATGGCGGGCCTGAAAAAAGGTGGTTGTACTGCTGTTTCTAATGCGAATGCTGCTTTTGAAAATGACGATGTAGTTATTCGTACCTTGGAATATGCAGCGGGTCTTGGTCTAACGGTTGTGTTTTATGCTGAAGAGCCACAGATTGCTAAAGACGGATGTGCACACGAAGGCTTTATTGCTTCTCGCCAAGGTTTGCCAATGATTCCGGCAATTGCTGAAACTGTGGCGATTGCGAAATATTTGCTTATGATTGAAGCAACTGGCGTAAAAGCCCACTTTGGTTTGTTATCTTGTGGTGCATCGGTTGAATTAATCCGCGCAGCAAAAGCAAAAGGTTTACCTGTGACTGCCGATGTAGCAATGCATCAGTTGCATTTAACTGAACACTTAACTGATGGTTTCAATTCGCTAGCACATGTTCGTCCACCATTGCGTTCTGAGCAAGATAAAGAACTTTTACGTCAAGGTTTAAAAGAGGGCGTGATTGATGCAATTTGTACGCATCACGAACCTTTAAGCAGCTCCGCAAAAATGGCACCATTTGCTGAAACTCAACCGGGCATTACTGCTTTTGATACTTATGTATCTTTAGGCATTCAACTCATTAATGAAGGCTTATTTGAACCTTTAGAATGGGTGGAGAAAGTGACTAGCGTACCTGCGCAGGTTGCCAATATGACTACGCGTTGGAAAGATGAAGCAGGATGGGTGTTAGTCGATCCTGAATTAAGCTGGACAGTAAGCAAAGACACGATTTTATCGCAAGGGAAAAATACTCCATTGTTGGGCCAAAACCTTAGCGGTAAAGTACTTCAAACTTTTGCTAACTGATAAAGTGGTTATTTAAAGTAAATTTAAAATATAAACAGGTAGATCAATAAGATCTGCCTGTTTTGTAAAGACTAGATGCAAATTTGTATATAAATTATTTAAAAAACAATAAAAGATTGAACGCAGATTAGAATAAAAAACTATCAGCAAAGAGAAGTATTTGAATAATCAAAAGTTGCTGGTTACGACGTATAAAATTCGGGAGAATAACCAATGTCGATAAACCCTATAGAACTGCTTAAAGAAAAAGTATCATCAACTATATTAAATAATCAGGACGGATACCTAGGCGAAAAATCGAATGCTTTATCTAAGTTTTATCCAATTTTACTTTCATTGTTAGCTGCTAAACCTGATCTTATTGGACAATTAAAAAATAGTTTGACTCCTTCATTATCAGACCTCTTTTCTCATAATGACCAAATCAAGAATACGGTACTTACTCATTTAAGCGGTACGGCACCAAATAATGAAATCGAAAGTACACTCAATAGTGCAATTAAACCCAGCCTTAATGCAATTTCGGATGTTGCCGGAAATGATCAACAAAGTATTGTGAATTATTTACGTCAGCATGCCGAAACAATTCGTTCACATTTACCGGGATGGGCTGTTGGCCTATTAGCGCCACTAGGGCTTGATGCAGGCTTGTCTTCTGTTACACCGTCAACAGCACCACCACTTGCCGCTGCGACTGAAAAAACAGGCAAATCTCGTGGGTTCCTCCCTATTATTGCCTTAATTATTTTGGGTCTTATAATTGCTTGGTTATGGCGTTCTTGCCAGCATAAAGAAGCTGTACCAGCACCTGAACCAACGGCTGCCAGTGGTGTTGAGGCTACTACCGCAGCTGCACCTGCGAGTTTAACCTTAAGCACAGATGATAAAGGTGCTGTTAGCCAGTGTCAGGCAGGTATTGGCGATCAAGGATTCTTAGCAACCCTACAAACTCAAGTTAAACAGGTTTTCTCATCAACTCAAGATTGTAACGTTGATACTAGTCAAACTTATGCATCTGGATTTACAGATAAAGATGCACTTGCTGGCGTGCTTGGTGCCTTAAAAGGTGTGCCAAATGCATCTTTAGAATGGATAGGTGACAAAATTACTTTGAAAGCAGGTGATGCAGCAGCGTTAGCAGCATTAACCGCAAAAGTAAAAGCTCTTGTTCCTCACACTGAAGTTGTTTCTACTGCACCAGAAACAGCTGAGCAATCTGTAAGCAATAGCTTAACTGCTTCGCAAACTGCTCTAGGCTCAATTGATCCGAATAATGTCGATGTAAATGCATTAGTAAAAGCACTTAACTTGCAAATCATTAACTTTGCGAGTGGCTCAAGCGATATTCCAGCAGACAACAAAGCTATTCTTGATCAAGCTGCAACACTTTTAAATAAAGTCAGTGGTGTGAAATTAAATGTGGGTGGTCACACTGACTCGACGGGTAATGCAGCAGCAAATAAAGCTTTATCACAACGCCGTGCTCAAGCAGTAGTTGACTATTTAATATCTAAAGGTGTAGACGGGTCTAAATTAGTTGCACAAGGTCATGGCTCTGATCAACCAGTTGCAGAGAACACGACAGAAGAAGGACGTTTTAAAAACCGTCGTATCGAGTTTTCAGTAGCTCAATAATGCTCTGATGAATTAAAAATTAGTTATTTTAATTTGAAAAAAGCTTCTCATTTTGAGAAGCTTTTTTGTTGAAATAAATAGTGTTGGATTGATATGAAAATCAGTTTGGTTGGAAGTGGGCGAGTTGCCTTTCATTTGGCAAAGGCTTTATTGGGCCAAGGTCATCACATCATACAAGTCTATGCGCGTGATTTTGAGAAAACCCAAAAGTTTGCAGAGCAATTCCAGTCAAAAGCATGTCAGTCTCTTCGCGAATTTCAACCGACCGATCTTATCATTTTAGCGGTTTCAGATAGTGCTATTGCAGAGCTTGTAAAAAAAGTTCATGAATTCTTTCCTGACACACTTATGGTTCATACCTCTGGTAGTACTGATATTGAAGTCATCAGTCAGGTACATACAAAAGCAGGGGTATTTTATCCTTTGCAAACTTTCAGTCTTGAAAGAGACGTCGATTGGCAAGCCACACCATTATTTGTTGAAGCGGTAACAGATACTGATCAAGAACTACTTTCAGATTTAGCAAATAGCCTAAGTAATCGAGTATATCAATACACCTCAAAACAGCGTTTAACTTTGCATTTGGCAGCAGTATTTGCCTGTAATTTTACTAATTATTGTTTTGATATGGCAAAGCAGGTAGTAGATAAAGAGCAGGTCGACTTTAGTTTGCTCTATCCTTTAATTTTGGAAACAGCAAAAAAAGCGACTGAAAATGATCCAAAGCAAATGCAAACAGGGCCTGCCGTAAGGGGGGATCAAAATATCTTGACAATGCATCAAGGCTTATTGGCTCAAGCAAATCAAGATGACTTAAAACAGGTCTATCAAATTTTAAGTGATGGCATCGTGAAGCGCCATCACTCGGTTTAAAGCTTATTTAAAAATTAAGGTTCGCCGTTATTGCCCCATTTTAAGAAACCCGCACGTTGATTTAAACGTTCAAAATATTGGTCAACATGCTTAAGCGTTGGATGGTCAAAAGGAGTGGCTTTCCAACGTTGTACAGACAGGCCAATTGGAATATCGGCCAAGCTAAATTGTGAACCAGCAACATAGGCTTGGGTTTTTGCAAGTTGCTGATTGAGAATCTGCATATGATGATTCCAGTCATCAATACCTTGTTTTAATAAGTTTGGATCTTGATGATCTGGTGAATGTCTAAGTAAAGACATAATTGTATAAGTCCAGCTGTTATTCAGCTCGATCGCTTGCCAATCAATCCATTGGTCAACAAAAAATCTTTCTTTTGCTTGAGTAGGGTAAAGCTGATGTTCTTTATCGTAAGCATTTGCCAAATAACGGATAATACTGTTGGACTGCCAAAGCACTAAATCACCATCTATAACAACAGGTATTTGCCCGTTTGGGTTTAATTGTAAATATTCAGGTGATTGAGCAGAGCGAAAGCCTCGTCCCCAATCTTCTCTTTCATATTCAAGATTTAGTTCTTCACACAGCCATAAGACTTTGCGAACATTAATGGAGTTATCGCGCCCTAAAATTTTTAACATAGTGTTTTCTGACTTCTCGTGAGTTTAAGTAATTAGTTGTTGAAGCGTTCATTTTTATATGTTTAACATGATTTATGAATATTAATAAGTCTAGAGAATAGATAAAGTGACATTTAAAGAAAATTATAATGAATGAGAGCTTTTTATTTTAGGGGGGAATAAAGGAAGATAATATACCTCAAGAGGGGGATGCTGGTACTTGGAAACAAAATGAGTATCCGGTTGTTACGTTGTTTGTATCCGCTTTTAGCAGGTAATAAAAAACCGCACTTCATTTCGGCGGTTCTTTGAATTTTGTTTATTTACATTTGTTCTCTGGCTTGTCTAATTGTTCGCGTAGCCATTCAGAATCTTCTCTTAGGTTTTCTTTAGTATATCCCATTATTCGAACTTCTTCTGAGGCTGATTCATATTCTTTAAATCTACTTAAAATAAAGTCAAAAAGTTCAATATTTTCTTTCCATCCTTTGCAATCTAGAGTTTTGAGTTTATTAGACCTAACTAGATCTTCTTGCTCAGTTTTTGCCTCTGTGGAAATGACTTGATTTCTGTCCGATTGTGTTTGAATGTATCGTTCCATTAACTTGTAATATTTAAGTTCAAAGTCTTCTTGAGTTGAGGCAAAGCAGCCACTTGATACAATTACACAAATTAGAAATGCGAAAAGCTTCATTGTTATTTTCTGTCTAGTTAAAATGGTGGTTATTATTATATTTATATAACTAATAATTCAAAAGTTATTTTCATTTAAATCTTTATACTCAGTTAATTTTTAATTCTACTTATTCACTAGATTGGTTTTAAAATAAAAAAGGCCTAGTAATAAACTAGGCCTTTTTTATTATTTACTTTATCTTCTTAAAGATAAAGTCATTAATCTTATGGCCTGACTCAATACCACGGCGTTCAAACTTAGTTACTGGGCGCCAGTCTGGACGTGGGTAGCTGTTGCCTTTACCCGCCAAGTTTTCAAGATCTGGACGGTTGTCTAAAATATCAAGCATCCATTCAGCATACGGTTCCCAGTCTGTTGCTGCGTGGAATGTACCACCAAGCTCAAGTTTTTGTTCAACCAATTGCATACGCTCATGAATAACAAAACGGCGTTTGAAATGACGTTTCTTTTGCCAAGGGTCTGGAAAGTAAAGTTGTACACAGTTAATACTGTTGTCTGGCATTTCACGTAAAACCTGAATCGCGTCTGCATCAAGTACACGTAAGTTTTTAACTTCTGCTATACCTGCTTCATATAGGCATTGAGCAATGCCAGGTACGTGGACTTCAATACCCACATAGTTACGTTCAGGGTTTGCTTTTGCCATAAGCACTAACGAACGACCCATACCAAAACCGATTTCAACAGTTAAAGGACGTTCTGGATGTTCGAAGTGTTGGCGTAAGTCGCCAACAGGATATTCCAAAATTAAATCGCGATGTTGTTCTAATGCCGTGCGTTGAGACGTATTAAGTGGTGCTGAACGACGCATAAACGTCACAATTTCACGGTGTTCAGGCAAATTGTCTAAGTCTGCAATTTGCGTTTCTAACTGATCGATCGACATAACCTTGGCAATATTGAAATTCAAATGCGGTATTTTAAGTCTTCATGTGGTCAAGTCAAATGTTTCGATGTTTTTCTTCATGTAGATGTCATGTTCAATATTTAATCTAAGAATCTATATAAATTTCAAATGAACATTTTTACTCATGAAAACTTTTCAATTACGCACACTTTCTGTGCTATTAGGGGCACTTGGTGCTTTTACATATAGTCCTTGGGCACAAGCACAGCTCATGTTTAGTCAATATGTTGACGGCAGTAGTAACCGCAAAGGTTTGGAAATTTATAATCCAGACGGGACTACAGTTAATTTAGCCGACTATGAAATTCAACAATTTAATAATGGCGGTACAGCAAAAACAGCGACTTTCCGTTTACAAGGGACGTTAACCAGTAAGCAAAAGTTTTTAGTAGGTCGTTCTGAGTTACAGGCTGAACTTGGTAGTAAGGTCAATCAGGTCGCTGCATTATCTTTTAACGGTGATGATGCCGTTGTACTTGTTTATAAAGGCACACCTGTAGACCGTTTTGGGCGTATTGGTGAGCGACCAGAGGCGGGGTGGGGAACAGCCGTTTCGAGCTTGGGAAATAGTTTTAAGCGTATTGAAACTGAGAACCCAGCTTTAAGTATTGATGCAACTGCAGCATTTGATTTGGACCGTTCATGGTCGGCTTGGACAAATAGAAATGACTTTTCAAATTTATCTGGCTCATCAACAACACAGCCTCCTGTTGAAACAGTAAGTTGTTCAAGCTCCGATACACCAATTGCTGATTTATCAACCGCAGCACAAAATCAAACTTATACCGTGCGTGGGGTGATAACTGCTGACTATCGTTATGCCAATGGTTTCTCTGGTTTCTATGTTCAGACACCAGATACGAAAGCACGTTCGAATGTTAGCAATGCGATTTTTGTTTATATTCCAAATAGCAGTGCTGTAAAAGGTGGACAAGTTGGCGATGAAGTTATTTTGCGTGGTCGTTTAACAACTTATCAAAACCAATTGCAATTAGATCAATTACAACAAGATATTCAAACTTGTAATAGCAATATGGCAAATCAGGTACAGCCGATTAGCGTTGAACTTCCATTTGCTAGCTTAACAGGTGGTTCAACCCATTCTCCGCAGCGTTATCAAGGTATGTTGGTCAAACTACCTCAGACTTTAACGGTGAGTGAGAATTACAATTACGGCCGTTATGGTGAACTATCTCTAAGCTTAGGCCGCTTATATATTCCGACTAATTTATATCCAGCGTTATCTCCTGAAGCTAAAGCTCTTGCTCAGAAGAATTTATTGTCGAAAATTATTTTTGATGACGGCTATAACAATCAAAACCGTACTCCATGGTTACCGTCAAATTTTAGTGCTGCTAATACCCTACGTTCGGGTTATCAACTTAAGAATGCTGAAGGTATTTTGGAATACCGTTTTAATGGTTGGCGTGTGCAACCAGTGCTTAGACGTAATCAGCCTGAAGTAATTACTCAAACAAACCCGCGTCAAAATGTCATTACCAAAAATGCCAATCACATTCGTGTAGCTTCATTTAACGTTTTGAACTATGACAATGGTGCAACTGGTTTCCCAACAGAGCGTGGTGCAACCACACAAGCTGAGTTTGATAAACAGCACCGTAAAATTGTGAGTGCGCTCAAAGCAATTGATGCCGATGTGTATGGTTTAATGGAAATTGCGAACAATGGTTATGGTCCGAACAGTGCAATTGCTCATTTAACCAGTGCTTTAGGTAGTGATTGGAAATACGTTGTTCCTGAAAACTTAGACCGTTTAGGTGGTGATGCGATTGCGGTTGCTATTATTTATAACAGCAAGCGTGTTAGACCTTTGAATAAACCTGTTGTGCTTGATTTGGGCGACAAGAACCGAACAACATTGGCGCAAAGTTTCCAAGCAGTTCGTGGTAATAAAACGTTTACCGTTATTCCAAATCACTTGAAATCGAAAAGCTGTAGTGGGGTGGATGCTAGCTCTATTGATGCAGACCAAAAAGATGGTCAAGGCTGTTGGAACCCGACTCGTGTGAAAGCAGTAGATCAAATTGTGCAGTGGTTAGCGAAAAATCCGACTCAAGTGCCTAAGCAAAATGCTTTACTTGTAGGGGATATGAATAGCTATGCAAAAGAAGAACCTATTTTGTCATTTGAAAAAGCAAACTACAAAGTTTTGCTGAATGACGCTAAGGTAGGACAGGGTGCTCAGGCATATAGCTATGTGTTTGGTGTTGCGAGTGATGCCAACGGAAATGGTGGAGCGGGTAACTTAGACCATGCAATTGCTGACGCAGCTCTATATCCAAAAGTAGTGAGAACCTTTGCATGGCATATCAATGCAGATGAGCCAACCGTTTTAGACTACAACGAAGAATATAAAACTGATGAGCAAAAGGCATCGTTCTATGTTGAAAATGCTTATCGTTCTTCGGATCATGATCCGATAATTGTTGATCTAGATTTAAATGGTAAAGATTCAAGCCAGCCTGATGATGATAAGAAAAACGGTATTTTTGATTTCTTAACTGAATTAATGAATTGGATTAGCCAGCTTTTTAAACGTAATTAATGGAAAAATTGCGTGACGTAAATGTGTTTTATCATATTTTAAACAATCGTCACGCAAGACAACTTGCAAGGAATAAATTTTTCAAGAATATTAGATGGTGTAAGTATTTTATAAGTTTACGCTTTTTTACAATTAAAGAATTGTGCAAACCTTGCAGGTTTTCTAGAAGCAATTTAAAACGTTAATATGAGATAACAAGGATCAGATATGAAATTATATTATTCGCCAGGCGCATGTTCTTTAGCTGCACATATTATTTTAAATGAAATTAATGTTGATTTTGACTTAGAACGAGTAAATTTAAAAACACATAAAACAGAAAAAGGTGCAGATTATTACGAGATTAATCCAAAAGGATATGTACCAGCTTTAGAAATTAACCCTGGTTTAATGTTAACTGAGAACGTTGCGATTTTACCTTTCCTTGCTCAGCACGATCCTAAGCAGGATTTAATTCCGCCATCAGGGATGGGCCGTGCGAAAGTATTGGAATGGTTGGGTTATTTGAACTCTGAATTGCATGATGCTTATGCAGTTTTCTTTGGGGCACCGTTAACAAGTGATGAAAAAACCAAAGCTTATGCTGAAATCGACCGTCTTTTAAAATATATCGATAACTATTTGTCTGAATCTGATTACGATTATTTGGTAAATGATAATTTTGGTCCAGCAGATGCTTATCTATTTGTTTTAACAAATTGGTCAAACTCAATTGAGCACGACTTAACACCGTATAAGCACATTATTGCATTACGTAATAAAGTTGCAGAGCGTCAATCTGTACAAATTGCGATGCGTGACGAAGGCTTAATTTCATAAAAGATTTTAAGTGCCAAAAAAAGCCCCTAATCAATAGGGGCTTTTTTATACTAAAGACGATTAGTGTTGAGCGTCTTTTTTCACTTCAGCAGCTGTATTTTCAACAGCTTGAGCTGTATCAGCAGTCGCTTTACGTGCAGTCGCTTCTGTTTCAGCTGCAGCTTTAGCAGTCGCATCAGCAGCGTGATCGGTTGCAGCATCGATCTTCTCAGCAGCATTATCAGTTGCAGTTGCAATATCGTCAGCAGCTTTATCACCAGCAGATTTGATATCAGCACTTGCTTGTTGAGCAGCATTTTCTAAGTGTTCACCTGTAGTCGCACCAGTTTCTGGAGCTTTATCTTTATTACAACCAACAAGGGCAACAGTCGCAGCAAGACCTAAAGCAACAAGTAATTTATTCATTGTGTTTTTCCTTCTAATTCATGGCATCCAAATATGGATGTCTAAAATATAAACATAAAGTAAATGATTAATAAAGATCGAAAATTGTTAAAAAGTTGTAACTCTAGTATTAAAAAAGCCTAGCATTTTGTAATGCTAGGCTTGAAATAAATAATAATAATTTTGACCGATTTTACTGCCCAGAACGGATGATGTAATCAAACGCAGAGAGCGATGCTTTAGCACCTTCACCTGTAGCAATAATGATTTGCTTGTAAGGTACAGTCGTACAGTCACCTGCAGCAAATACACCTTGCACATTGGTTTCGTTGCGGTCATTGACAATGATCTCGCCACGGTTGGTTAATTCAACTTCACTGTCTTTCAAGAAGTCAGTGTTTGGCAATAAACCAATCTGTACAAAGATCCCTGCAAGCTCGACTACATGCTCTTCATCAGTCGCACGGTCTTTATATTTAAGACCAGTCACTTGTGAACCATCACCTAACACTTCTGTACTTAAGGCATTCATAATCACCGTTGTGTTTGGCAAGCTATGCAATTTGTTTTGCAACACTTGGTCAGCACGAAGCTTGGTGTCAAACTCAACCAGAGTGACATGCTCAACAATCCCTGCAAGGTCAATTGCTGCTTCAACACCTGAGTTACCACCACCAATCACGGCAACACGTTTGCCTTTGAACAATGGGCCATCACAGTGTGGGCAGTAGGCAACACCACGGGTACGGTATTCTTGCTCACCCGGTACATTCATTTCTCTCCAACGTGCACCTGTAGAAAGGATTACAGTTTTCGATTCAAGTTTTGCACCGTTTTCAAGTTCAACTTCAACCAAGCCATTTGCAGTCTGGTTGGCACCCGTGATTTTGCTGACACGTTGCAGGTTCATGATATCGACATCATATTCACGAACATGGGCTTCCATCTCGGCAGCAAACTTAGGACCTTGCGTCTTTTGCACAGAAGTGAAGTTTTCAATGTCCATGGTGTCCATCACTTGACCACCGAAGCGTTCAGCCACGATACCAGTGTTAATGCCTTTACGTGCAGCATAGATCGCAGCCGTTGCACCCGCAGGACCACCACCAATCACCAACACATCAAATGCATCTTTAGCATTGAGTGCTGCTGCATCTTTTTCAGCTGAGTTAGTGTCGAGTTTCGCTACAATCTCTTCAAGGGTCATACGACCTTGGCCAATGTGTTCGTTGTCTTGGAACACCATTGGCACAGCCATGATTTTGCGTTGTTCCACTTCATCTTGGAAGAATGAACCATCAATCATGGTTGCTGTAGTGTTCGGGTTATAAATGGCAATCAGGTTAAGCGCCTGTACCACATCCGGACAGTTATGACAGCTTAATGATACAAACACATCAAAGTTAGCTTTGAGGTTTAAGCCTTTAATTTGATTTAAAACTTCATCCGACACTTTAGGTGCATAGCCAGACACTTGTAACAGAGCCAAGATCAAAGACGTAAACTCATGACCCATTGGTAAGCCTGCGAAGAATACACGAGGTTGTTCACCTGCTTTAGCCACACCAAAGCTTGGACGACGTGTATTATTACCGTCAAAACGGGCAGTCACCTTGTCAGAAAGCTCAGCAATTTCTGTCACTAATTCTTTAATTTGAGCAGCTTTATCTGATTCATCTAAGGCAGCAACTAATTCGATTGGACTTTCTAGACGTTCTAAGTAAGCTTTTAATTGAGTTTTAATGTTTTGATCTAACATCTGTTTTTACTCCAATGCATCCAAATTCTTTCAATAGATGCATAGTACGTGAAAACACAGAATAGGTAAAACAGTATGTTTTTATATATTTGATCGGTTTTTTGAATTATTGAGGCTATTAATAAGTAAGATCAATAATTTATCTCTAAAATGTTCTTTTTTATGTTTTGTAGTGTTTTAAAGTGAAAGTATTTAAAAATTTATATATGTTATATGGCTGTAAAGATTTTATGTCATAACATTAAAAGGTACTTTCATGTCATTGCAACGCGGCATTTATCAGCATTATAAAGGTAATCTCTATCAAGTTTTTTCTGTGGCAAAACACAGCGAGACTGAAGAAGAGTTAGTCGTTTATCAGTGTCTTTATGGTGACTATTCAACTTGGGTACGTCCTTTAGATATGTTTACTGAAACGGTTCAAATGGCTGATGGAAGTATCGTGCCGCGTTTCAAGTTAATTCAAAGCACTTAACTCAAACGACTTTTATATAAAATAACGATTTTAAAGGGTGAATATATGCCAAATACTTTTTTCTTACAAAGAGTTGCCGATTTATATGACACCTTTAAACGACATGATGCACAGCAGACAGATCGTTTGCTGCGGTATCGTAATATTGAGGCGGAGTCTGCAAAATTACTATCGCAATTTATTCGGATGCAGCAAGCCAAATCAATTTTAGAAATCGGTACTTCAACAGGTTATTCTACTTTATGGCTTGCTGAGGCTGTTCAAGCTACTCATGGAAAAGTAACCACGCTTGAAATTGACGCCAATCGTAGTAATGAAGCTAAACGCCATGCAACCGAACTAGCATTAGATGAATTGGTTGATTTTTGGGTTGGAGATGCAGCCGATTATTTAAAAGAAGCTCAGGAAAGTTTCGATTTTATTTTGTTAGATGCTGAGCGTCCTGCTTATGAGAATTATTGGCCAGATTTAAAACGTTTAATGAAGCCAAAAGGTGGCGTACTCATTATTGATAATGTTATTTCACATGCGGCTGAAGTCAGTTCATTCTTAGCTTTAATTAAAAAAGATGAAAATTTTATGAGCAGTATTTTACCTGTAGGTGCTGGTTTATGTATTGTGGTGGCAAGGTAAGCCATTTAAAAAATGATTTATTCATTCATAAAGGCCTGTTAAAGCAGGCCTTATTTCATTATGTTATGAAGCATTCACTAAAGATAGGCGAGTAAAGTGTAAGTCGAATTCTAAATATTTATGTACAAAAGCAGCTTTGTCTGTTGATCGTAATAAGTTGTCATAAATAAATTCTGGTACAGGATGATAAAGTTCGCCCGAACCATCGCTATAAAATATTTTTAGATGACGTGAAGTCGCATTGTATTTCCATGAAGTGACTGCCACAGTATTCGCCATAAATTTTTCCCCTTTTATTTCATATTACTTAAGCTCAAAAAACATCGGTTATTTATTCGACATTACTCAAACTTCATGTAATGGGGAAGGGCATAATTGTAAAAGTATCAGTAGAAAATGTGATGTGCTTATTCAAAACAAAAGAACCATCCGATGAAGGATGGTTCTTTGAGTTTTTAAAATCTAATAAGAGATTAGATTTTACCAACTAGGTCGATAGATGGAGCAAGAGTTGCTTCGCCTTCTTTCCATTTAGCTGGGCAAACTTCACCTGGGTGAGCGTGTACGTATTGAGCAGCTTTTACTTTACGAAGAAGTTCAGATGCGTCACGGCCGATACCACCAGCGTTGAGTTCAACGATTTGGATTTTACCTTCTGGATCGATAACGAAAGTACCACGGTCAGCTAAACCTTCAGATTCGATAAGAACGTCGAAGTTTTTAGAAAGAGTCCAAGTTGGGTCACCAACTAATGGGTATTGGATTTTTTTGATTTCTTCAGAAGTGTCGTGCCAAGCTTTGTGAGTGAAGTGTGTATCAGTAGATACAGCATAAATTTCAACACCAAGTTTTTGGAATTCAGCGTAGTTGTCAGCTAAGTCACCAAGTTCAGTTGGACAAACGAAAGTGAAGTCAGCTGGATAGAAGAATACAACAGACCATTTACCTTTAAGGTTAGTTTCGTTAACTTCAACAAATTGGCCGTTGTGGTAAGCAGTTGCTTGGAATGGTTTAACTTCAGTATTAATCAAGCTCATCATTGTCTCCATGATTGAGGTTTATATTTAAACTTGTTTACGAGATGTAGAATAAATAAAAATTCTTTATTGGGGAAATAGTATTTTTACATGACTAAAATCGGAAAATCGAATAAGTGATAAATTTACGATTTTTAAGTCCCCACACACTGTATTCGATTTGACTGCAAAAACATGTAAATCAAATGACAGTTATCGTAAAAGAAACTTGCCTAACAACATGAAGTCTAGTGAATCAAAATTCAAGGGTAAAATTTTAAAAAATTAAAAATATATAAAAAACCAACTGTTTTACCTTATGGTCATTAGAGCGTAAAATAGAGGATTGTTGTATTTTCAGGAAAATTTGTCTGTGCAGAATGATTTAAATATTGATCAGTGGGTGATGGCAAGAGATCGTTACCGTTTAAATCGTTTGCGTAAAGATAAAAAAGCCAATGCAGCAGAGATTGAAAAATTATTTGAACAATCGAATGCCAAAGTAAGACAACGATTTGAACGCCTACCTAAAATTAAACTGAATCAGGAATTACCTGTTTCTCAATATGCTGACCGTTTAATTGATGCGATTCAAAAGCATCAGGTCATTATTGTGGCGGGTGAAACAGGTTCAGGTAAAACCACTCAGCTTCCTCAAATTGCAATGCTAGCAGGTCGTGGCTTAACGGGTATGATTGGTCATACACAGCCTCGTCGATTAGCTGCACGTAGTGTTTCTCAGCGTATTGCAGAAGAAGTCGGTGAAAAGCTTGGCGAATCGATTGGTTTTAAAATTCGTTTTAATGAGCAAGGTTCGCAGGACTCAATCGTACGGTTAATGACCGATGGTATTTTGCTTGCTGAGTTAGGTAATGACCGCTTCTTGTCTAAATATGACACGATCATTATTGATGAAGCGCATGAACGCTCACTCAATATCGATTTTATTATGGGCTATTTAAAGCAATTACTGCCAAAACGCCCAGATCTAAAAGTTATTGTGACTTCAGCTACTTTAGATGTAAATCGCTTTAGTAATTACTTTAATGACGCCCCCATTTTTGAAGTAGAGGGGCGTAGTTATCCTGTCGAAGTGCTTTATCGCCCAATTTCAGAAATGAATATCGGCGGCAGTGATGACGATGAGTTTGATGATTTTGAAGAAAACCTTCCTCGTGCAGTGGTACAAGCGGTAGAAGAATGCTTTGCTGATGCAGAAGCAAAAGGTCATCCTGAACATGCCGATATTCTGATTTTCTCAAGCACCGAACAAGAAATTCGAGAGTTGCAGGAAACCTTGCAAAAGTACGGGCCAAGACACACCGAAATTTTACCTTTGTATGCGCGTTTAGCCGTTTCTGAACAGCAGAAGATTTTTAGCCCTGGCGGAAAAGGCCGTCGTATTATTATTGCGACGAACGTGGCCGAAACTGCACTTACGGTTCCGAATATTCGCTATGTGATTGATAGCGGTTTTGCTCGTATATCGCGTTATAACTATCGTTCACGTGTACAACGCTTACCAATTGAAGCAATTTCTCAAGCCGCAGCCAATCAGCGTAAAGGGCGTTGTGGCCGTATTGCTCCGGGTGTGTGTATTCGTTTATATAGCGAAGAAGATTTTTTAAGTCGTCCTGAATTTACCGAACCTGAAATTAAACGAACCAACTTAGCATCTGTTATTTTGCAAATGCAGAGCTTAGGGTTAGGTGAGTTAGAAAACTTCGATTTTATTGAGCCGCCAGATTTCCGTCTAGTCAATGATGGGCGTAAGTTGCTGATTGAGTTAGGCGCACTTAACGAGAAGAAAAATGAGCTGACCAAAGTTGGGCAAATGATGGCACGTATGCCAATTGACCCACGACTCGCTCGTATGATCGTGGGCGGTGCTCATTTTGGCGTACTCAAAGAAATCTTAATTGTGGTAAGTGCTTTAGCTGTTCAGGACCCGCGTGAGCGCCCAGCTGATAAACAAATGCAAGCTGACCAAAAGCATGCATTATTCAAAGAAGCGGATTCAGATTTTCTGTTTTATTTAAAACTTTGGGAGACTTTAAATCCTAAAGGCGAAGCAGGGATGTCGGAAAATAAACGACGTCAATTTGCCAAGCAGCATTTCTTAAGCTGGTTGCGTTTACGTGAATGGAAACAGACACACCAGCAATTGGTTGAGTTAGCCGAAGGCTTAAAACTCAGTTTTAATGAAAAACCTGCGAATTATGAAAACTTGCATCGTGCATTGCTGACAGGTTTATTATCGTTTATTGCTAATAAAACAGATGAACGTAATACCTTTATGGCGGTGCGTCAGCAAAAGGCTAAAGTTTTCCCTGCAAGTACGCTGCACAAAACCAATACATCTTGGGTGATGGCTTTTGAGATGGTCGAAACCTCTCAAGTATACTTACGTACTTTAGCCAAAATTGACCCTGAATGGATTTTGCTTGCTGCACGCGACTTATTGAAATATCACTATTTCGAGCCACATTGGTCTAAGAAAGCGGGAATCGTCAATGCGTATGCACAAATTTCTTTATTCGGTTTAATTATTGAGCCAAAGCGGTTAATTAATTTTGAGAAAGTTGACCAACCTGCTGCTCATGAGATTTTCTTACGCGATGCATTAACCACAGGTAACTTGGGTACAGTTCCACCATTTTTAAAACATAATTTGCTTAAACTTGAAGAAGTGGAGCGAGTTGAAGATAAATTGCGTCGCCGTGATTTAGTCGTCGATGAAGAAACGATTTATCAGTTTTATGCGTCGAAAATTCCGGAAGAAATTGCGAGCCGCCGTAGTTTTGAAGACTGGCGTGCGACAGTAGAAGCAAATAATCCTCGTTATTTATTTATTGACGATGAGGCGCTCTGGCTCAATGATCGACCAACAACGCAGCAATTCCCAGATCATTTACATAATGGGCAGCTGCGTTTAGCAACCACATATCATTTTGACCCGAGCCATGACGAAGATGGTGCTACTGTTCAAATTCCTGTACAGGCGCTGCCTCAAGTGGATGAAAATATCTGGTCATGGGGAATTCCAGGTTGGCGCCAAGATTTAATTGAGGCTTTACTCAAAGCTTTACCTAAAGACAAGCGTCGTAATGTGGTGCCAATTCCTGATACAGCTCGTAAGCTCATGCAAGGGGTTGATGCAGTACATTTACGTGAACATATTTTTAGTTATTTAGCTTTTGCCTTACGTGGTGAACAAATTACTGAAAAAGATTTCTCGTTTGAACGTATTGATCCATATTTGGTGCCTTTCATTAAAGTGATTGATGAAAAAGGTAAGCTGATTGCGAAAGGCCGCGATTTACCTGAATTAAAAGCGCGTTGCCGCGTAGAAACGCATCGTCCAGTTAAACAGCAAAAAGGTGAGTTTAAAGACTTTCCTGAAAACTTTACTTTTGAGGCTTCTCATAAAGTCACGGGCGTTGTAGTTAAACAATATCAGGCTTTAGTTCCGACCAAGGCTTTTGCTGACCTCGAAGCTAAAGATGAGTCAGGCATTGTTATTCAAACGTTTAATGATCAAGCTGAGGCGATTAAACAGCATCGTGAAGGTATTATTCGTCTAGTCCATATGCAACTTGGTGATTTAGTTCGTCAGTTGAAAAAGCAGATTTCAAAACCGCTCGCGTTGGCTTATTCACCTTTGGGTGATAAAGCTAAGCTTGAGCAGATGTTGGTCTATGCTACGTTGCAAATGGCAATTACAACTTTGCCAATTAATGCAGATGAATTTAATAAACTACTCGAGCAAGTCAAAAAGCAATTTTTGAGTTATGGTCAGAAAGCACTTGAGCAGTTAAGTGATATTTATATTCAATGGCAGCAAATCCGTCGTCAGCTTTTAGTACTTGATGCAGGGGTGTTTGGACGCAGTATTGATGATATTGAAGATCAGCTAGATTTAATGTCACTTAGCAATTTTGTTTATTGCCAACCCGTCGATCTTTGGCAGGAATATCCGCGATATTTAAAAGCGCTGCTATTGCGTTTAGATCGATTGCCAAATAATCTACAGCGAGATCATGCCGCTATTGATGATGTCGATCCATGGATGGACAAGGTGTTTAAATTCAAAAACAACCCCAAAATCAAAGAATTGTATTTGATGTTGGAAGAATTCCGCATTTCTTTATTTTCTCAACCGATGAAAACCAAGATGCCTATTTCGCCAACTCGACTGCAAAAGTTATGGGATCGTTTGGGAATCAGTTAAGATAGATCGGGGGTCTGTTTATGCTGTTGTTTAGCCTACAACGCAATTTATAAATGAAAGATTAACAGACCCTATTCATTTTTTTAGGAGTTTTACATGGGCATTCGTATCACAGGTACTGGGTTATTTCACCCAACAGAAATCATTTCTAATGAAGAACTGGCCGACAGTTTAAATGCTTATGTGGAACAATATAACCAAGAGAATGCAGAGAAAATTGCAGCAGGTGAGCTAGAAGAATTACGTGGTTCTAGTGCTGAATTTATTGAAAAAGCGTCTGGTATTAAGCGCCGTTACGTGATTGAGAAATCAGGTATTCTCGATCCAAATCGTTTACGTCCTCGTTTGTCTGAACGTTCAAATGACGAACTTTCACTTCAAGCAGAGTGGGGCGTTATTGCTGCGAAGCAGGCAATGGAAAATGCAGGCGTAACTGCTGAAGATATCGATGTTGTAATTTTGGCATGCTCAAACATGCAGCGTGCTTATCCGGCTGTAGCGATTGAAATTCAGTCAGCACTTGGCATTCAAGGTTATGCCTACGACATGAACGTTGCATGTTCAGCTGCAACTTTTGGTTTGAAACAAGCGGCAGATGCAATTCGCTCGGGTGCTCGTCGTGTTTTATTGGTGAACGTTGAGATTACATCGGGTCACTTAGATTACCGTAATCGTGATTGTCACTTCATTTTTGGTGATGTTGCAACGGCTTCTATTATTGAAGAAACCACTACTAAAACTGGTTTTGAAATTTTAGATATTCATTTATTTACTCAATTTTCAAACAACATTCACAATAACTTTGGTTTCTTAAACCGTAGTGAAGATGCAGTTGTTGACGACAAGCTATTCCGTCAAGATGGCCGCAAGGTATTTAAAGATGTTTGTCCGCTTGTAGCAAAAATTATTAATGCGCAGTTGGAAAAAATGCAGTTAACTGCAAACGATATTAAGCGTTTCTGGTTACACCAAGCCAATGCCAACATGAATGAATTAATCTTGAAATATGTGGCTGGTAAAGAGGCAGATCTAAGCCGTGCCCCAATTATTCTAGATGAGTTTGCCAATACTTCTTCAGCAGGTGTGATTATTGCTTTACACCGTACAGGCCATGAAGTAGATAATGGCGAATATGGTGTGATTTCATCTTTCGGTGCTGGTTATTCAGTCGGTTCGATTGTTGTACAAAAGCACGTTGCTTAAGTTGCAAAGTTAATTAAAAAACGCTCGTAAGAGCGTTTTTTTATGAGTCAAAAATAATAAAGCGGACTAAAATTAGCCCGCTTCAATTGAATCAAAAATGATTAAAACTTTTTGGTGTAGTTTACAAACAGGCGATCTTCACCAAAGTCATTACCATGTTTAACGTTGTAATCAATACGAATGTATTGCAGGGCAACACCTTTTAGGAACGGTTGCTGAAATGCGTAGTTTAAAATCACATTCGACTCAGTTTCATGGTTTTTTTCACCATTGGCTGCTTTAAAGTCATGGCCATAGACATATTTCACCATCGCATTTAGGCCCGGTACATAGTCTTTAAAGTCGTAGCCATACATTACATGATAGGACTTTTCGTCTTCTTTAAAGAATCCAGTTGCGTTCCAGTTAATGAAATACGTCTCTGGTAAGAAACCATCTGGTAATGGATAAGCCGACTCACCGATAATCTGCTGGTACCCCAAGCCAAAGGTATGGTTTTTTACTTTGAGCGTTTCTAGCACCCCGATGTTTTGAGCATCAATATCAAAGGTATTGCCATCATCTTTTGCATTAAAGTATTTAAACTTAGAGGTCAGAGCAAAACTTGGCTGTTTCCACGTATGTTCAAGTCCTACATAGTGTTTGTTATACAGATCTTCTAAATTACCGAAGTAATATTCACCCTTTAAAGACGGCGTGAATTGATAACGTAGGTCAATATAATTTAACCCATCAGATTCTTTAGTAACTCCATTTGCAGTAAAGGAAAACTTTTTAAAGTCTTCTTCATTACGTGGAGAGACTTTTTCAACCCGTCCAATTTCGGCATAAAGCTGATCTGAAAGTTGTGACTTTAAATTGGTTCCCCAATATGAAGTGAGTAACTGACGACTAGCATCTACAGCCGTTACAGGTAAATCTAGCCAGAGTTCACCGACACTTAAAAGAGTTTTGTCATAACCCAGCTTTAAAGTCGCGCCGTATTTTAAATAATCTGAAGCCTGAGATTGCGTTTCTTTATTAAAAGGCAAAACTGTGTCAGCGACATGTTTGTCTGAACTCAAGCGCACGGCGTATTGAACCGATGCATCGGCCCCAATTGTGATTGGCTTGTCTGCTATGACTAACGGAGTGTCATGCATTTTCGATTTATAAAATAAAGACGCTGCCTGAGACCAACTGCCCGTATCTTTGAGTGAATCATTATCAAAATTACGGTTGATATAGGCATTTTTTAAAGTGAATTTCCATTCATCTTCAGTTTGCTGATTTGGATTTGCGGCCCATGAGTTACTGCACATCAGTAATAAAGTGGCAACGGCTAAAGTGTGTGGTTTAAAACGGTGAAATAATTCCATAATCCATTTCCAAAAAAGATGCGCCAGTCCTCGGCGCATTTATATTTATTGCTGGGTAAGCGTGTTTTGAGGGTTAAAGGTTGAAGGCGTTTGTGCGGCAACAGAGGCTTTGAGATTGACCATAAATATTGCAAGTGCAGCAATCACACCCGGAATTGCAATCGCTAAAAAATTCATTTGGTGAGGAAGCTCAAGTGTGAGTAGGGCTCCTGTTAAAACTGGTCCGATAATCGCGCCAATACGACCAATTCCAGATGCCCAGCCCATGCCAGTTGAACGAAGTGCTGTCGGATAGAACTGTGCCACGAAAGTGTAGAGTAAGATTTGTGAACCAATGGTGGCAGCACCAGCAATCGCAATCAGGCTATATAAAATAAATTGTGGACTATTAATGCCAAGCAGAATTAAAGCTGCCGATCCCACAATAAACATGATCGTAATAACAGGTTTTAAATGGAATCTGTCTGCTAAAGCACCGCCACCAATTGCTCCGACCATACCGCCAATATTGAGTGCAAACAGGAACAACATGCTTGCACCTAATGAGTAGCCCGCTTGGAGCATGAGTTTAGGTAACCAACTTCCTAAGGCATACACCATGAGTAGGCACATAAAGAAAGCAATCCAGAACATAAATGTGCTGAAGGTACGACCCTGTTGGAAAAGCGCACGGACAGGTGCATCTGTTGTGGTGCTTTCATTTAATACCAGTTGAGTATTGGCGTTTACCTGAGTTTGAGGTGCAATTTTACTCACAATACCTTTCGCCTGCTCGCTATGGTTTGATTTCACTAAAAAGGCGAGAGATTCTGGCAAAAATTTCCAGATGAGTGGGAGCAGCAACAGGGGAATACCCGCAATTAAAAACATGATTTGCCAGCCCATATCTTTTACTAGCCATGCACCGAGTAGAGCAGATGTCATGCCACCAATTGCATAGCCACTAAACATGATTGCGACTAATGTACTGCGGATTTTTTTGGGTGCGTATTCAGTCATAAGTGCGACAACATTTGGCATAACGCCACCAATCCCAAGACCTGCGATAAAGCGCAAAATAGCAAACTCTGTTGGTCCTTTGGCAAAGGCACCCATAAAGGTAAATCCGCTAAATAAGGTGACACAAATCAGGATGGTCTTTTTACGTCCCAGTTTGTCTGAAAGTGTGCCGAAAATCATAGCACCGAACATCATCCCGAATAGCGCAGCACTGGCGAGTAAACCAGCTTCAACAGCAGTTAATGACCATTGCTGCATTAACAGAGGAAGAGCAACCCCATAAATAACTAAATCATATCCATCAAAAATAATAATAAGTAAGCACCAGATTAAAACTTTCCAATGAAAAGATGTAAAACTAGCTTTATCAATTAACTCATTAATATTAACCTTACTCGTATCCATTTTCTTCACCTCCAATTTGTGAAGCATCGCGTTATTTTTTAATAAACTATTTTGTTGTTGGATTAGAGTCAAAAACCTAATTGATATATCTTTATGTCTTTAAGGTATTGTGCTTTTATTAATTTAATTATTTGAAAAACATGTATTTATTTTTATTGTTTTAGTTGGCTTTGTTGTGTCTTTAAAATAGGGTTAAATATTGTATTATGAGAATTTTAAGGATTTTAGAGATGTTTTTTTATAGATTTTATTGATGATAATCACGCTTGAAAATATCGTTAAATTTATATTATGAGTTGAAGTAAAAATATAAAAACAAAATACTAAAATCTATTATTTAATTATTTTAGAAATTGATCTTAAAAATGAAATTTAATTTATATTTAATAAAAATCGCCAAATCAGAATTAGCAAATTATTTGCATCCTGATTTGGCGATTGAGGCTTTATTTTAGTGGTAGGCGCTTAGATAAAAAACTTAATTTGTGGCTGGCGTTGAGCGTGGGGTGAGAATGAAATGGGCGATTACACCAATGCAAATACCCCAAAAAACTGAGCTTAATCCAAGAAAATGCATGCCTGATGCGGTAGCTAAAAAGGTAATAAGTGCAGCATCACGTTGATTGTCATTTTTCATGGCAACAGAAATATTGGTGGCAATTGCTCCAAGCAAGGCTAAACCTGCCAATGCTGCAACCAACTCTTTAGGAAGTAAGCTAAATAGCATGACAATACTGCCAGCAAATAAGCCTCCTAAAATATAAAAAATTCCATTGGCAATTCCTGCGATATAGCGTTTTTCTTTCAGTTCATGTGCATCTTTGCCCATACATAAAGCGGCGGTAATTGAGGCAAGCACAATGGTAATACCACCGACGCAGGCAACAGCTAAAGAGGCAATACTAGTGACAGTAATAATGGGTTTGGCTGGGGTATCGTAACCGCTGAGTTTCATAATCGCCATACCCGGTAAAAATTGGCCGGTTAGACTGACTAAAATGAGAGGAACGGCGAGGTTCAATGTTGAGTTCCATGTCCATTCTGGGCTAATCCACTGTGGAATAGCTAAACTAAAACTCACATCAACCGGATTCATTTTGCCTAAAATGAGGCTTAATAAAACTCCTGCAGCTAACACCCAAATCATGGTGTAGCGCGGCATTAAACGTTTGGCAATTAAAAAGACAATAAGCATGCTAAAGACAATAAAAGGCATGCTATCAGACGCGGTAAATAGGCCAATACCGAATTGAAAAAGAATACCCGCCATCATGCCCGCAGCGACGTCTTGTGGAATCCACTTCAGTAACTTGTCGAAGTAACCTGTAAAACCAATTAAGAATATAACAATGGCAGAAGTAATATACGCGGCTACTGCTTCATTTAATGAGACGTTTGGAAATAAGGTAACTAACAGGGCTGTACCTGGTGCAGACCACGCGGTTATGACAGGCGTTTTATATTTAATCGAAAGATAAATACCTGAAACGGCGGCACCAATTGAGATTCCCCAAATCCATGACACCATCATGTCGGTGGACACATGAGCACGCTGAGCAGCTTGGAAAAAAATAATCAGTGGGCCTGAATAAGAAATTAAAACCGCAAGAAAGCCAGCAACTGTTGCTGATATGGACCAGTCATTTTTTAATGTCTTTAACAGGGTTGCCATGTGTGATTGCCTCCATGCAAATCATATTATTTACCCAATCATGCAAAAAGATCAGGGTTAACCCTGATCTCCACCTCCGACCGAAATAACCGAGCCAGTCATATATGATGCTTCGTCTGATGCAAGAAATAAAATTGCATTCACTTGTTCTTGAATTGTGCCATAACGCCCCATAAATGTTCGATCTATTGTTTGATCAACTACTTGCTGCATCCAGTCTTTTTCATTTTGACTTAATGGGTTGGCGTTTCGCGGTACTTTGCGAGGTGGTGCTTCGGTTCCACCAGTCGCAACAGCATTGACACGAATTCCGTCTTTGGCATGTTCAAAAGCAAGTGATGCCGTTAAAGCATTTACACCACCTTTCGATGCAGAGTAGGGAATACGGTTAATGCCACGGGTTGCAATTGAAGATACATTTACTATTACACCCGATTGTTGCTTAATCATGGCAGGTAACACGGCGCGGCAGCACCATAATGTTGGAAACAATGAGCGATTTACTTCCTTAATGATCTCTTCTTCGGAAAACTCTTCAAAAGGTTTCATCCAGATCGCGCCACCCACATTATTAATCAGGATATCTACCCGACCATAATGTTCAATGGCTTTTGCAACAACCGCTTGTGCACCTGCATAGGTTTCAAGGTCAGCATTAACCGTGACGGCATTGCCATTTGCACTCTGAATTTCTTTGAGAACCTCTTCAACATATTCGGAGCGGTCAGCCATGATGACTTGGCCGCCTTCAGCTGCAACTTGCAGTGCCACGCCACGACCAATGCCTTGAGCACTACCCGTAACAATCACGACCTTATCTGTAAATCTTTGAAGGTTTGACATAGATAATTTCTCCACCTATTAATTCGCAGAGAATTTTTCAAACAAGAAATTAGCAGGTTTGATATTTTCAGTTTCTAACCAGCCACGTACAGCTTCTACCATTGGTACTGGGCCACATAGATAAACATCGACATCACCGCCATTTAACCATTCACTTTCAATATGACTGGTGACATAGCCTTTGCGTTCATGGTTGCTCTCAGGGCTTGCAACTACAGTTCGATATTCAAACCATGGGAATTTTGCCTGCAACTCATTGAGTTTTTCTAAAGCAACCAAATCAAAGTCATTGGTTACACCAAAGACTAAACGAACTGGTTGTTCTGAACCTTTTTCTTCAAGTACTTGTAACATCGACATAAATGGGGCAATGCCAGTACCGCCTGCAAGCATAAGCACAGGACGCGCTACATTACGTAAGTAGAAGCTACCGAATGGACCGGTAAATGTCATTTTGTCGCCAGCTTTAGCATTCTTGCTTAAGAATTCACTCATTTTTCCGTTCGGTACGTTACGGACCACAAAGCCCGTTAAGCGGTTGCCCGGTTTTGAGCTAAATGAATATGAACGGGTTTCGCCAGTTTCTGGAATTGCAACATTTACATACTGACCTGCAAGGAAATGAATATCCGGTTGACCTTCATCAAGTTGAATATCAAATGTGATGGTTGAATCTGATAAGTTTTCAACGCGGGCTAAAGTACCTTGGAAACTATGAATTTCTGTTTTGCAAACATCTGATGAGGCTTGAATCTGGAATACTGCATCGGAAGTTGGGCGACATTGGCAAGCAAGAATATAGCCTTGCTCAGCTTCTTCTGGGGTTAATGCATCTTCAATATAGGTTTCTTCTGGCATGTCATAACTACCGGACTCGCAAAATGCGCGGCAAGTTCCACATGCACCATCACGGCAATCCAAAGGAATATTAATTTTTTGGCGATAGGCTGCGTCAGATAGGGTTTCGCCTTGAGCTACGTTAATGAAACGTGTAACACCATCTTCAAATTGAAGTGCGATATTATGGTTTGACATGGCATGTATCCTACAAAATATTTGAAACTTTTACCCTCAGTCAACAGTCCGTTTAACTGAGGGGGTATGTCTTAAAGGTGGTAGATATCAATGACTTGATTGATGTAGTCATTTTTCAAAACGACATACTTGCTCAAGATTTTTGGTTGATCACCTGAAAAATCGATCACATAACGTGACATACCGAAATAGCTGTAATTTGTCTTGTAACGGAAACTCAAGGTATTCCAGTTAAAGCGAACAGTAACTTTGTCTCCGTCACGCTCTACGACTTCAACGTTGGCAATATTGTGGCTTGTGCGTGTGTCTGGCATGGTTGCAGATGAGCGCTCGGTTTTAATACGGAACACACGATCTTCTAAACCTTGACGGTCTGGGTAATAAATAAGTGAAATTTCAGATTGTGGATCTTCAGTTAATCTATCGTCGTCGTCCCAAGCTGGCATCCAGAAAGAAGCTTCCGGTGCATAGCATTCAATCCATTCATCCCATTGTTCATCATCTAAAAAACGAGCTTCACGATAGAGAAACTGAGCAATATTTTCTAAAGTTGCTTTGTCTTGAGCACTCATGCTGTTTCTCCCTGATCAGCAATTTCTTTCTCTGATGCAATCGCATGTTTCATGGTGTATAACCAATATTGATGTTGGGCAAGATACAGGCCTTCATCTTCAGTTTTGATCCCACTTAACATGGGTTTTAAACCAATTTCATTTGCTGCCTCGTCTGGTCCATAAATCCAGTGTTTTGAACCGCGGCACATGTCATTCCATTCAAGTGCAATCCCTGCGTAGCCTGCTTGACAAGCACGGAATTCTTCTAAATCGTCTGGTGTTGCCATACCTGATGCATTAAAGAAATCTTCATATTGGCGGATACGACGTGCACGAGCTTCAGGTGCTTCGCCCTTAGGTGCGATACAGTAAATGGTGACTTCAGTTCGATTAACCGAAAGTGGGCGAAGTACACGAATTTGCGAACCAAACTGATCCATCAAATAAACATTTGGATAGAGACAAAGATTACGTGAGCGCTCAATCATCCATTTCGACATCGCTTCACCGTATTTTTCGGTGTATTCATCTGCTTTCGGGAAGTTTGGACGGTCTTCTGGGTTTGCCCACTGTGTCCAAAGCAACATGTGGCCATTTTCAAAGCCATATGAACCACCGCCTTGTTTACCCCAAGAACCTGCACTCATCGCACGGATGTTATCCGCCGCTTGAGTTTCTTTACGGTGTTGAGTTGTTGCTGCATAGTTCCAGTGAACAGCAGAAACATGATAACCATCGGCACCATTTTCAGCGGTGAGTTTCCAGTTGCCTTCATAGGTATAGGTAGATGAACCACGTAAAACTTCTAAACCATGTTCAGACTGGTCAACAATCATGTCGATGATTTTGGTGGTTTCACCCAAGAATACTTCAAGTGAAGGAACATCGGGATTTAAGCTGCCAAATAAGAAGCCTTTGTAGCTTTCAAAACGAGCCACTTTTTTAAGGTCATGTGAGCCGTCTTGGTTAAAACAGTCAGAATAGCCTGCTTCACTTGGATCTTTAACCTTGAGTAATTTACCTGAGTTGTTAAACGTCCAGCCGTGGAAAGGGCAAGTATACGTTGCTTTGTTACCACGCTTGTAACGGCAAAGTTGTGCTCCCCGGTGTGAACACGCATTGATCATGGCATTCAATTCACCGTTACGGTTACGTGCAATAATGACAGGCTGACGACCAATATGAGTAGTGTAGTAGTCATTATTGTTTGGAATTTGGCTTTCGTGTGCTAAGTAAACCCAATTGCCTTCGAAGATATATTTCATTTCGAGGTCAAAAAGAGCTTCGTCAGTAAACACTGAGCGATGAAGTTTAAACTCACCTGTATCGATGTTATCGACAAGTAATTCATCAATACGGTCAAGATGGCTAGTATTGATTACAGGAATACGTGGCATGTCCGTTCTCCGACTTTCCAAAAGTGTGGAAGTCACCAAGGCCTTAGCTACGATCTACAAGGTCTTGATATCCTAATATTTTCAATGAAGCGCATGAGTGCGCTGAGTGTTTAACCGTGAATTGATGAAGATGAATAACTGGAAGATTGGCAAAAGGCTTGTTCACAAAGCAATTCATCACTTCATCGGTTTGTTGCTTGTATATACCTTAAAAGAATGGTTAAACTGTGTCTAAGACTGAATTTGCATTTTTTTATATCTTAAAGGTATGGAAACCTTATGGAACTAAGACATTTACGGTATTTTGTTGCGGTTGTTGAAGAGCAGAGCTTTACAAAGGCAGCCGAAAAACTATTTATTGCTCAACCACCTTTGAGTCGCCAGATTCAAAATCTGGAAAGTGAGCTTGGAATTCAACTGTTTGAGCGCGGAAGCCGTCCTTTACAGACAACCCCAGCCGGACATTTCTTTTATCAGCATGCCCTTAAACTTTTGTCGAATGCTGAAGAAATAAAAAGTATGACCAAACGTATTGGTCTCATCGAAAGAAGTATGACCATTGGTTTTGTTGGGTCTTTACTCTATGGTTTGTTACCTCGAATTATTTATTTATTTCGCCAGCAGCAACCCCATTTGAATATTCAGCTTATGGAGTTAAGTACTACTGAACAGCTACAGGCATTAAAAGAAGGACGTATTGATGTCGGTTTTGGACGTTTAAGAATTAGTGATCCTGCTGTGAGACGTATTTTGCTACGTAAAGAACGCTTGGTGGTTGCTGCGCATACGAGTCATCCTATTGCACAGCGTACGGAAGGGGTATATCTGGCCGATCTCATTGATGAAAAGATGTTTATGTATCCCACTTCGCCAAAGCCTAATTTTTCAACTCAGCTTTTGAATATTTTTGCCGAGCATAGTTTGGTTCCAAAAAATATGCATGAAATACGAGAAATTCAACTGGCTTTGGGCTTAGTTGCAGCGGGAGAAGGGATCTGCATTATTCCAGCAAGTGCCGATACCATTCGATTTCCACACCTAAACTATATTCCGATTTTAGATAACGGCGCGGTCAGCCCAATTTTTATTACAGCACGGGCAATGGACCGAAGTGAAGATTTACAGTCACTATTTGATTGTATTTATCAGGTTTATGACTTAGAAGGGATATCTTATCAACGGACTGTCTTTATACTCGATCAAAACCCGATAGATGATTCAAACGGTATCGATTTTTAAATAAGAGAAGTGCATAGCCTCAAAAGTTGAAGCTATGCGTTGATGTGTTTTAGAAAGCCCAAATCAGTTTTAGCCAGCTAGTATGGCCTTCGGGACGATATTCGACTTCGGTTTCTTTTAGAAATTTGGCTTCAATAGACCAGTTCTTATCGGCATATTGAATGCCTGGACCAATTGCAAAAGCCTGTCCTTTAAACCCAATGTCACTTTCGTTTACTTTGTCATCTGTGGTTTGTCTAAAGGCATAGCCTTCAACTGCAACTTTGAGTTTTGGGTTAATGCGATAACCCAAACTATAGTCACCCGCAATGTATTGTCCAGACTGGTAGTCAGTCGCGTCGTTACGCGTATTCCAGCTATAAGACAGTTTAGTAGAAAGGTCTAAACCTGCTGCGTTGGCATAACTATAGGCAATAATCGGTCGAATGGTGTGATAGTTTTTCCCGAGATTAGCTTCAACTGGATGTGTCGTACTTGGAGTGTCGTATTCTCCTGTCCCGAGCACAGTTTCTAGGGCTGCAATCCAGTGATGATTTCCTTGGTGCCAGCCGAGCATGCCACCCAAAATCAAGTCTCCGAGACCTTGGTTTGAGTCAGCCATTCCATTTACTTTGAGTCTTAGATCAACCAATGGCTGGGCTGCATAAAACCCGAGTTGTCCATCCATAATTTTTTGATCGGTCATCCAGACCAACCGAGGAACCACGGCGTTGACATCAACATGGAACTGATCGGGACCATTTTGAAACTCTGATGCGTGATAATTTTGATAATAACTGAGTAGATAAACCCCAGCAGGTGGTAAGGCACCCGCCATCATACCTTCGGCACCTAAAGCAAAAGAGTCCGAGCCGTTTTCTGTCGCAAATGCAGAGGGAAGGTAAAGGGCGCTGATTACACCACATATGATTGCAGCAATTTTGTTATTCATAGAATGTCCTATTCTGTATTGTTTGGCTTGTCACTAAAAAACGTTATTCCTTAACGGTCTTTAAAATTTGAGTCTGTTTAACCTAAAAATTTGGGATGCAGAACTCCTGTGAGCTTTGTATTTACTCTCTAAATTACAAATACAAAGCTCATTTTAAAAAGTGGAGTGCTTAAAGGTTTATCTTTAAATATGTTTGAATAAAGCCGAACGTGACTGTCCAGCAGCGCCATCGGCTGCACTTAAGAACCGTTCAGTGTGAATGTCCCGTTCGAATAAGCGACTTTGCATGAGTGTTGAAATTGCCGAGTCGATCATGATTGGAGGACCGCACAAATACGCTTTGTGTCCACCACATCGATTTTCAAAGTAATCGGCAACAGCCTCATGCACGAATCCGGTAAATCCAGTCCATTGGTCTTCTGGTTTTGGTGCATTCAGGGCAGGGATATAGCGGAAGTTCGGATAGTCTTTCACGAGTTGTTCAAACAATTCTCGGTTGTATAGCTCTGCCAAGTCTCGTGCTCCTTGGAAGAGGTAAATCGTGCGACTATCTCCAGATTCAAGTAAATCTAAAATCATCGATTGTGGACTTGAAAGACCTGAACCACCTGCAATGAAGATGGCATTTTGATCATCTGACTTGCGTATGAAAAATTGACCATAAGGGCCTGAAATATCAAGCTGATCACCTGTGGCAAGTTGTTCATGTACATAAGTCGTCGCTGCACCACCTTCAACTTTACGAATATGCAACTCAACAATGCCCACTTCACTTGGTGAATTGGCAATTGAAAACGCTCGAGTTCCTTCAATATCTGGGAACTGGACATTGATATATTGGCCAGCTTGGAACTCGATTGGGCGATCTAGTTGTAGTCGGATTCCTTTAATGGTTGGCGATAAGTCTTTTATTTCAATGACTGTCGCTTGATAGTCTTGAACCAAATGGCCTAAGAAATCTGGGTCTTCATCAACATCGGCTTCAATGATCATGTCGGACTGTGGTTTACAGCAACAGGCAAGCACTTTATTTTCATCACGTTCAATATCCATGAGCGCAAATGGCGAGGCTTCACCAACATCGTAAAAACCGTCGGTGACTTGAACCTTACATGTCCCGCAAGTGCCATGACCACAGGCAAAGGGTAACCAAACGCCTTGACGTAAAGCGGCATCTAAAATGGTTTGGTCTTCTTCTACTTCAATCGTTGTTCCGATCGGCTCAATGGTGACTTGATAACTCATGACACACCTCCGAATTAAACGTAGCTGTCGTTATAGCCATTTAATTCTGGCGTAACGAAACGAAGCAATGACTTATGCCCAAAACCAAGCTCTGCCAAGCTTTGTGTATTCTCTGGATTGATTGTTTGACCATCTAAAGTGTATTGCACTTTTGACCAATCAATTTTGGCAAAATCTGGATGTTGGGCAAAACCACCTGTAATTTGTTGCTCAATCAACTGTCCCAAAGTTTGTTGAGGTGAGGCAAGCATGGCATGCGCTGAGCAAAAAAGTGTGTGATGATCCCAACCCACGTAAAGTAAGAATTGATCGCCATAATTTTTTTGCAAATCAAGTGGTTCAAATTGATAATTGTTGTGTATCGCGCGAACAGTCATATTCAATCTCCTTATTTCCGATCAGGCAGTTTGATGACTGCCTGAACAATTCCTTGTGCTTAAGCTGCGTTGCCTTTCCATTTTTTCCAGCGTTGTTGGTCTGGTGAGCCTTCAATATCCAGATTGTCGGCCCCGACATTCATGCGGTAATAATCGCGGAGCATGGTTTCGAGGTCACCGCCACCACAGTTGCCTTGCAAAATTTGATTTACAGGTAGCCATGCTTGTATATATTTCTCAGGCTCACGCTCGAAAATGTCATGACAGCCATCTGAACAGGTGTGGTAGCGTTCGCCTTGATAGATGCTATGGCGATAACTAAACTGAGTCGGGTCATCGCCCATTTCAGTAAAGGTCATTGGAATCTGACAAACCTGACAAAGCTGTGGTAAACCTGCGCTATAGAAGCGTTTACCTTCAGCTTCCATTTTGCGAGCCAATTCCCATTTTGGACGGTAGTATTTGTCGAAAGTGTCTGGATATTTAGCAGATAACCAATCCATTTCTTCGTCGGTTGGAATCCATGTATGGAAACCGGCAGCATGACCAAAGTTATAGAAAATCCACCATGCCTGATGTGAGACATGCTCTTTTTCTTTCACAATGACATCGCTATATTTCGGCATACGAATGCCATAGCGGCTTAAATCTTTAAATAGCGCACCGCCTGCTTGTTCAAAATAAACTTCCCAAGCTTCTTTCCAAGACATCACTTTGTTTGGCAGCATGTAATCCATCATCATGCCTACAATTGAAAGCAAACGCGTCCCACGCCAGAACCATTTATCAATCCATTCCTGCACAATCGGCACATTGTCTTCATGCTGTTCGAGTAAGAATTTTACGATTTCAAGACCAAGCGTCATGTGGCGTGCTTCATCTGACTGCGCACTAAAGCCAAAGGTCACGGTTGCCATATCGCCGTTATAAGCTGCACCTGACATAAACGGTACAAACAGTAAATTGGTAAGCACATATTCAAAAGCAAAACTAATCGCTAATAAAAACTCGAAAGGGCCTGCGGAACGAGCGTCTTCAAAAAATGATTTAGGCACAGACAAATACCAAACGCGGTCATGCATGTGCGCCCAGTCCTGAAAGCCATCAAAGAACTTGTTGTAATGGCTCATGGCATGAATTTGGGTCTGCACATGACGCAGCTCATCAATCGACTGCATCTGAGAAGCAATACGTGCTCCAATACCGCTAAATTGGCGGCCTACATGTGCATAGCCTTGATAAGCCTGATATTCAAGTGGCGTCACCGCTGTTAAGAAGAGCTTGATCGCATTTAAGTAGCGTTCATTGCTGACATTCATCTGACCATTGTTTTGAGCAAACGCATCAAAAATGGCATAAAGTTTTTTCTCTTTTTCTGCCTGATATTTCCAGTAAGCATCCATGGTTAAACGGAATGGATCTTCCCATTTAGACCAGTCCGTAATTTTGATGCCTTCAAACTCTTCATAAGGGAAGGCCTCTTTACGGTCAGCATAGGAAAAGTCCCAGTCCAGATCACGGGTTAATGCACGGTAACGATCTTTCGCATTTAATTTTTTACTGGTTTCTTTCGTTTGAGTTGTCATGATTGATCATCCTTAAATCTTTGTTAAACAACATCTATGTTGTGATTAATTCCAGTGAAGGCGGAAAGTGTCATCATCTTCTTCGACGTTGCCGCCTAGCGTAATCATGTTGAGTTGTAACGATTGGATGTCCCAATCTTGGCCTAGTTTTTCAGATACGCTTTTAGCTTTAATCACCAAATCAGTTTCACTTTCAATGCGAATCATGGCGGGTAAATACTGAATTGAAGCTTCAGGGTTATCTTCTTCAATCGCTTCGAGGATGTAGCGTGAAGTATCGTTGTCTTGTAATGCGAGATAGACTTTAGACATGTTGCTTCTCCTTAAGCATTTGTAAGTGGTTGCAGGCCGAGTTTTTTTGCACGTTCAATAACGGCTTGTTCTGCTTGATCAACTGCATCTGCTGTTAAGGCTGCTGTTGCCCACGGCGTAAAAGCTGCTTTTACTTGAGCTAAAGACTGGGTGAACCATTCATTTAATAGTTGTTTATTGTGATTGGATTCTGCTGCCGCAGTTTTAATGACAGTGTCTGACCACTTACGTAAATCACCTAAAGTGTCTTTCATAAACTCAGTCAGCATGGCTAAGTCGCGAGCATGTTGAGTGACTAACCACTGATCAAACTGTTGATAGACCAGCTCTGTCACAAAGCCATCAATCACAAGGTTCTGTAATAAGAAAAGTTTGAAATAGTCTTGCTCGGTGAGGCTTTCTTCACATAGACGGCGTAAGCCTTGCCATGCAGGATGCTGCATCCAAGCCTGTTTTGCCTGTTGTAGTGAGTCGCCGCTATTACCATCTAAAGCTAAGCCAATCCGTGAGATGTACTGCGCAATACCTAAATGATCCATCGCGGCATAGATACAAGCTTGGGTAAGCACGGTGCCATAACCATAGGCACTACCAGACATCATGTGTAAGTTTGCCGTTTGTTCAACGTGGCGAAATGGCAATAAGCATTCAATGATCTTAGCTTTGACTTCATCAGACAAATGTTCTGCAAGCTGACGTTTTTCAAAAAAAGCAAAATTACTTTCGGCGGTGTCTTGTAAACGTGCACGGTGCTGAACATAAGTTCCATAATAGAATTGACGTGGATCTTTAAATGCATACCAATCTTGCATTTGCAGGGCAGTATGGGTTTTATCATTTAAGGTCTTTTCAGGTTTCCACAAAGGACGATAGTGAAAGTTAGTTTCTGCCTGTACATCGAAACTTACTTCTTGATATCGAGTTGCTGGCTTACTACCAAATCGTCTTTCGATATAGGCGTAGTTCTGGCGAATAGGTTCGACATTTGATGTCTTGATTTCTAAAGTCATGGCTTTATCTCCTTATATTTTTTACATTTGATCATCGTGATCGTTGCTATTACGTTGCGTGCCGACTAAGGTTGCTTCAGTGCCATAGCGCCATTTTTCTTCCTGCGCATCGTTAAAAGCTTGCTGCTCTTGGGTCATTTCAACCACTTGATTGGTCTTACAAAAATCATTAAATGCATGTTTAGGCAAAACCAGTTCCACAAATAGACTTGGGTCATGAATGGCAAAATCGAATTCGATAAACTCTGCGTTTAAGTCGCCAGTGACCCGAATATATTTGGTTAATGCTTCGACTTGAGGTTGCGTCATGCTGTACTCCATCAAGACATGGTCTTGAAATTGATGAATGCTCCTTGCTCTCGCTATAAGCTTTACAAAAGCTATGCCAACTTTATTTTTATAATTAAAAACAATTGCTTAGTATTTTTATTAAAAGTGAGGTATTTTTTAAATTCACCATTTCATTAATTTTTTTGAATGGTGAAATAGACAGATTCATGATTTGATGAAGAGGGCCGCAAAAATTTATTTTTAGCTTGTTTGAGGCTTTAAAAAGGAGAGATTTAGAAATACTTTTTTAGTATGAAGTTATGTCTTTAAGGTACTAGGACATTTATGTGGTTCTTCGATAAGATGAGATAACACCCAAATGTGTTTAATGGATTAAAACAGATCACTCATGGCTCGAGTAAAATACGATACAACGGGACGATACGCAGATCATCCGCAAGAAATTCACGATTTGCTGTCTAAATTGCACTTTGATACTGCCCACGGCCAAATCTGGTTTGATGAATATCGGATGCTGCTTTTACACACCAGCATTATGGGATATTTGCGTAAAGATTTAGCGAACATGATTGGGCTTGAGCG
This sequence comes from Acinetobacter sp. BEC1-S18-ESBL-01, assembly GCF_014169935.1. Lineage (NCBI taxonomy): Bacteria > Pseudomonadati > Pseudomonadota > Gammaproteobacteria > Moraxellales > Moraxellaceae > Acinetobacter > Acinetobacter sp. BEC1-S18-ESBL-01. The sequence goes on along the minus strand of NZ_AP022302.1, from coordinate 2,486,096 downwards.
AACCAAGCGTTTCTTTATTCGTTTAGGGTATCAAGCAGGGTTAAAGGATGCAGAAGTGACAACAAAAATGCGTCCAGATCTAAATGAACACGATGCTTTTATGGCAGGCCCACAAATGCACGCCATTCGTGGAATGGTGCAAGTACAGGCCAACCAGCTCAATTTAAGCCACGATAAAAAACAGTTTTATGCCGATTTAAATTGGCTTAACTCTTTTGAAGCTGATGTGCATTTAGAGCATTTTGGCCCAAGTGATGAACCTGCGTGCTGGATGCTTCTGGGTTATGCGTGCGGCTACAGTAGTTTTGCGACGGGCATGACCATTATTTATCAAGAAATAGAGTGTAAAGCTTGCGGCGATGAGCATTGCCGTATTATTGGTAAGCCTTTAGAAGAGTGGGAAAATGCTGATGAACTGATTCAGTTCATGTCTCCCGAACCCATGGAAAAAGAACTGATTGCGTTGCAGGCTGAACTTTTTGAACTTAAAAAATCAATTTATAGCGACAGTGAAGCCGATTACCAATTATTTAGTTCTGTGGGTAAGTCAGCATCTTATAAACAGGTCTGTGCATTATTAACAAAAGCAGCAGGTTCGAAAGTTTCTATTTTGCTACAAGGTGAAACCGGCGTTGGTAAAGAAGCTTTTGCTCGAGGAGTTCATGAAAATAGCCAAAGAAAAGACCAACCTTTTGTTGCGGTAAACTGTGCAGCGATTCCCCCAGAGTTAATTGAGTCCGAATTATTCGGGGTAGAAAAGGGTGCCTATACGGGGGCGCATCAATCTCGCTTGGGGAAGTTTGAACGAGCCAATGGTGGTACGATTTTTTTAGATGAAGTGATTGAGCTTTCTCCTCGTGCACAAGCAGCACTATTACGCATTTTGCAAGAAGGAGAGTTTGAGCGAGTAGGAGATTCACAGACACGTATTTTAGATGTCCGTGTAATTACAGCAACCAATGAAGATCTTGAGCAGGCTGTAAAAACAGGGCGATTTCGGGCAGATTTATATTATCGCTTAAATATTTTCCCAGTGCAGATTCCGCCTTTGCGAGAGCGCCGTGAAGACATTCCTTTACTGGCTGAACATTTTCTTCGTCGCTTTGAAAAAATGTACGGCAAAACCATTCAGGGTGTAAGTGAAAAGACCAAAGTTTTTATGCAGCAATATGAATGGCCTGGCAATATTCGTGAGTTAGAAAACTTATTAGAAAGGGCTGTTTTATTAACGGACGATCAGCAACTGATAAAGTTAAATGCCATTTTCCCACAGATCAAGCACGACCCAGAGCAGGCGGTGACTGTTGAAAGTGACTTTGAGCACTTATTACAGCCAGAGTTTAATTTAGAAGAACACGAGAGGCAGTTAATTTTAACGGCTTTAAAAAAGGCAAATCATAATGTGTCTGAAGCGGCACGTTTATTGGGAATATCTCGGGCAGCATTAGATTATCGAATTAAAAAATTTCAGCTTTGAATCAATATCAACAAACTCAAAAATAAAGGCCTAACTTTAAACGTTAGGCCTTATCGACTATTGCACTTTCGCTGGGAAACCATCTTCTTCAAGCGCTTCGGTAATTTTATCGACGCTTTCACTGCTTTCAACAGTCACGATTTTGGTCGCTAAATCTACATCTACTTTTGCATTTGGGTCGACGTCCTGAATCGTTGCAGTCACGCCACGAGCGCAGCCACCACAAGTCATATTTTCAATAAGTAGTTTCATGTTCATACTCCATCAAGAATGAGATGTTTGTTTGGATAATACTGAGTCTAAACCTTGTCATGATTGTAAGGTCAAGACCAATTTTTTAAAAAAATATGCTTGACCTTCCCATGATGGGAATCTGTATGCTCAATACAGAATATTAAATTTTGCAGATTTGCAGAGGTGTTTGATGGACTCAAAAAACACAAAATTGCCAGCATATAGTGAAACACTTCCAATTGAAGGCATGACCTGTGCCTCGTGTGTAGGTCGTGTCGAAAAAGCACTTAAGAAAGTTGAAAATGTAGAGATTGCTAACGTTAATTTGGCAACAGAAAAAGCCGTTGTTTATTCAAATCAACCGATTCAGCGCGAAGCACTAGTTAAAGCAGTTGAACGAGCAGGTTATGATGTTCCAAAAGCTGCGCCAGTGGAGTTGTCTATTGAGGGCATGACCTGTGCATCTTGTGTTGCACGTGTTGAAAAAGCCCTTAAAAAAGTAGACGGCGTTCAAGAAGCCACAGTCAACTTAGCAACAGAGCAGGCTTGGGTACAAGCAGATGCATCAGTTAATGTTGAAGACTTAATTCGCGCTGTTAAAAAAGCAGGTTACGACGCGAAAGCATCTGAAAAAAATCAAGATGAGCAACTCGATAAAAAAGCGTCAGAGTTAGATCAGCTTAAAAAAGATTTGATCATTTCGATTGTGTTGGCTTTACCTGTGTTTATTTTGGAAATGGGCTCACATCTCATTCCAGCTTTTCACATGTGGGTCATGCACACCATTGGTCAATACAATAGCTGGCTTTTACAATTTGTTTTAACAACCTTAGTACTCGTTTTTCCTGGTCGCCGCTTTTACCAAAAAGGGATTCCAGCCTTATGGCGTTTAGCGCCAGATATGAACTCGCTGGTTGCTGTTGGAACCTTAGCTGCCTACAGTTTTTCAGTTGTGGCAACCTTTATGCCACACGTATTACCCCAAGGCACGGTCAATGCTTATTTTGAAGCGGCTGCAGTTATTGTCAGTTTAATTTTGCTCGGACGATATTTTGAAGCCAAAGCTAAAGGACGAACCTCGCAAGCTATTCAACATTTGGTAGGAATGCAGCCTAAAACAGCCCGTATTCAACGTGACGGTCAAGTGGTTGAAGTTGCTGTTGCCGAAGTAGTCAGTGGAACTATTGTAGAAATTCGTCCGGGTGAACGTGTGCCTGTTGATGGTGAGGTGGTTGAAGGGCACAGCTACATTGATGAATCTATGATTACGGGTGAACCAGTTCCTGTTGAAAAAGTAGTGGGACAACAGGTGGTTGGAGGCACGGTCAATCAAAACGGAACACTGAACATTCGGGCAACCGCAGTGGGTAGCTCATCTGTACTTTCACAAATTATTCGTATGGTTGAACAAGCCCAAGGTTCTAAACTTCCGATTCAGGGCTTAGTCGATAAAGTCACCATGTGGTTTGTACCTGTAGTGATGTTAATTGCTGCAATTACTTTCTTGGTTTGGTTTATTTTTGGGCCAGAACCTGCGCTCACTTTTGGATTGGTGAATGCCGTTGCAGTACTGATTATTGCATGTCCTTGTGCGATGGGACTTGCAACACCAACTTCTATTATGGTCGGTACTGGACGTGGTGCCGAGTTAGGTGTCTTGTTCCGTAAAGGTGAAGCTTTGCAGCTTTTACAAGAAGCGCAAGTAGTTGCAGTTGATAAAACGGGCACACTCACCGAAGGCAAACCGACACTGACTGACTTTAATGTGCAACAGGGCTTTGAACGCAAACAAGTGCTGACTTTAGTTGCCTCAGTCGAAGCCAAGTCTGAACACCCGATTGCACTCGCGATTGTTCAAGCAGCAGAAAGCGAAGGCCTAAACTTATTACCCGTAACCGCTTTTAACTCGATTACAGGTTCAGGTATTGAAGCTGAAGTTTCAGGCCAAAAAGTACAAATAGGCGCAGATCGTTATATGCACCAACTTGGTTTGGACACCAACTCTTTCCAAGCGATTGCTGCTCAGTTAGGTGAAGAAGGCAAAACCCCGCTATACGTTGCTATTGATCAAAAACTTGCGGCAATTATTGCTGTGGCAGACCCCATTAAAGAAACAACCTATGCTGCGATTGAGGCCTTGCATCAATTAGGTCTCAAGGTTGCTATGATTACAGGAGACAACCGTCATACGGCGCAAGCAATTGCCAAAAAGCTGAACATTGACGAAGTTGTGGCAGAGGTTTTACCCGAGGGCAAAGTGGACACAGTCCGCCAACTGCAAAAACAGTATGGGCGCTTAGCTTTTGTTGGTGATGGTATTAACGATGCACCAGCCTTGGCGCAAGCAGATGTCGGTTTAGCTATTGGTACAGGAACAGATGTTGCCATCGAAGCAGCTGATGTTGTGCTCATGTCAGGTAGTTTAAAAGGCGTACCGAATGCAATTGCATTAAGTAAAGCCACCATGCGAAACATACGTCAAAACCTGTTCTGGGCATTTGTATATAACGTAGCCCTAATTCCAATTGCAGCAGGTGCGTTATATCCAGCATTTGGCGTTTTACTCTCGCCAATGTTTGCAGCAGGTGCAATGGCACTTTCTTCGGTTTTTGTTTTAGGTAATGCATTACGCTTAAAACGCTTTCATGCGCCAGTACAGTAAGCGTGCTGAAAATCAACTTTTGGTTTAAGATCATGACAGCAGGTCTTAAACCAAATTTAGTATTTGAGGTGTGAGATGAATATCGGTCAGGCATCCAAACATTCGGGCATTTCGGCGAAAATGATTCGCTACTATGAAGAAATCGGTTTACTTGAAGCAGCTCAGCGTTCTGCTTCTGGCTATCGCATCTATTCAGAAACAGACCTTAAAACTTTAAACTTTTTAAAGCATGCTCGAGAGTTAGGTTTTTCATCTGAACAGATGAAAGAACTTATTTCGCTTTGGAAAAACACAGATCGGCATAGTGCAGAAGTGAAAGCCCTAACTGTAAAACACATTGCCGAATTAAAGCAAAAAATTGCCCACCTACAAGAAATGGTTAATATCTTGCAGGCTTCAGCCGATGATTGCTGTGGTAACCAACAAGCTTCTTGTGCCATTTTAGATCACATAGAAAAAGGCGTGGGTGTAAGCTAAAACTTATAAAAATAAAAAGGAAAAATGATGACTTATACAGCTTCTTGTCTTTGTAATGGTGTTCAACTCAGTATTAATGCTGAATTAAATCCCATTATGGTTTGTCACTGTAAGCAATGCCAAAAAGCACAAGGGGCTGCTTTTGCAGCTATTACACAGGTACAGAAAACTGATTTAAACATTGTTCAGGGTGAAAACCTGTTACAGGCTTTTTTTGCATCACCTAATAAAAAGAGAGTGTTCTGTAAAACTTGTGGTTCACCGATCTGGAGTGAACGTCTAGATAAGCCAGAAGTGGTACGCCTGAGGGTTGGACTTATTAATGAAGAAATATCGACGCCAGTCATCTCTCATGCTTTTGTCAATTCACAAGTGAAGTGGTATCCAATTTGTGATGATGCTCGCCAATATCCAAATGGAGTAGAAAACCCTTAAATATTAAGGATAGATCGTATTTTATTCATTTGTAAAAAAACGTGAACAAGACTAGTCATGAATAAATAATGTGCTATAAATGTACTTAAGGTAATCGTAATATCTCCTCGCTCCACAGGGAAACTTGGGACAGGGCAAAAGATACGATAAGACCTTACATATAGCTAGCAAAGAGCAAACAAGAGTTGGATAGACACAACGCTTATATTGCTCACCGTTGCAGAAAAGCCCGTGAAACGGGCTTTTTTAATGCCTGTAAAAAAACTATTTCTTATTTGGAAATATCTTATATTTTTAAAATACTTATGAAAAAGTAATGTAAAAATAATAAAATATTTCAAATATACAGACTCTTCTGTATTGCAATTTGTTTTTATTAGGGGTACATTTGGTTAACGGTTTAAAGTTCAAGTTTAATAATGAACTCATGGTCGTTGTGGGAGATCTAAGAGCCTGCATTTTCCCCAAGATGCGGGTTTTTTTTATGCCTATAAAAAAGTAAAAATTGTAATTAGTTTAAATAAAGAATATTTAATTCAATGTTATTTAAAATATTTTAATGAGCCTACGATCTAAAGATTGCGTAGGCTTAAAGTTGTAAATACCACTTAGGCACGATATGCCAGACAAGCTTGTGCGCAAGCAAGGCACGCTTTAGCACAAACTTGGCAGTGTTCATGGTCATGTTTACTGCATTCTGCTGCACAAAGTTGACAAGCGTTCGCACAAAGTTGCATGGCTGATTCTGCTAGTTCAGAGTTTCTGAGTTCTAAAGACGTACAAAGTTGGCAGGTTTCTACACATGTCATGCAATGCTTAATACATTCACGCATCATGTGCACATGTTCTTCTTGCAAACATGCAGCTGCACATGTTTTGCAGGCAATCATACATTCAATACATGCTTGAATTGAGGTAGAAGCATTACAAAATAAAGAAGAGTTGGTTTCTTGTTGAGTTTCCATAAAAGTTCTCCTGTCGAAGACTATTATTAAAAAACAGAATATTGTTATCTCTTTTCATTTTATAAAATCATTTCTTTGGTAGGTGAGTTTGAAATGAAAGGTCTACAAACGCTCAATAGGGTTTAACCTCGTATAAGAATGTTACATCTAGCTACTTCAGTTATAAATTTCAAAACTACTTGCCCAGCATTAGATTTAAAATTTGATTCTATATAATACTTTTGGCTAATTTCTTATTGTGTGAAAATTGTGCAAATTATCAGTGTGAACTTTAAGGGCACACGAAATGGAAAACGTTAATCAATTTGCTCACGGATCTGAGCATGAAGTCCACATACATTGCAAACGATCATTAAGCACTTTAATACTGAGTATGCTCATATTAATTACAACTGGTCGTTAAAAGAAAAAGCACCTAAGGGTGCTTTTTCTATATGAGTTTAAAGTAAATACCTTTAATTAAGAGTCTATAAAGCCACGCCGTTTTTTGTAGGCTTTACGGTCATAAGAAGGGATGTTTGATTGCTGGAGATCAATCGCGAGTTGTTTCTTGCGTTGAAACTGGACTTCACTTAGAAGAGCAGCATAAATTTTGGGACGATCAGTTTTAAACTTTTCTACATCCAACGGAATCGTATCTTCATTCTTAACAATGTACAGCACAGAGCCATTGCCATTCGTTTCATAAACCGTCCAACCAACTCGTACAATGTAGAGTCCGGTTTTCTGATTCTTGCCTAAATAAGATTTAAAACCATCTGGATGAGGGCGAACATAAGCATTCATCATGCATCCTCCATCATCTGATTTATTTGATGAAAGCGACAATCAAAGAATTGATGGGGAACGGGACATCATATTCAGTAAAATCACGATTTCTAGTTGTTTATATATTGATCAATTCTCAAATTTCAAGTCAGAAAAAAGTGTTTATTAAATAAACTGAATAAGAACTAAATATTAAAAATAACGGCCTATTTTTCTGTGAAAAAAAGCTTGATTTAATAGTTTAGCGAGCAGAAAAAATAGCGCTTATTCTATATTTCTGTGATCAATTTTGCATATTTAAAATTATTGAAATAGTAAGTGAATTTGTAGTCAGGTGGAGTTAATTATTTGTTTTAAAATTAAAAAAATAAACTTTAATATTTCTTGTTACAACCATTATGTCGACAATAGATATTCCTTTTTGACATATTTCGCCTAGCATAACTAAAGAGTTCGTTGCCTATGGTGTCATTTATGTTTATTGGACTTGTGGTCACCATTTTGTTGACTCCAGGCCCAACAAATACATTGTTAGCCTCGGCTGGAATACAAGCAGGGGTGAAGCAGTCTCTTAAACTTATTCCTGCTGAAGTGATGGGTTATCTCATTGCAATTACTTCATGGGGTGTTTTGCTTGAGTCAGTTTCACATTTTATCCCTTGGCTTCCTGCCTTATTAAAGTTAATAAGTGCAACTTTTATTCTCTACCTTGCATTTAAACTTTGGATAACATCAACAAATGATATCAAATTAGACAGCCCACTAATTACGCCTAAGGCTTTATTTGTTGCAACACTTTTGAATCCTAAAGCTTTACTCTTTGCTTCTGCTATTTTTCCACATGCAGCATGGGAAGTGCTTCACGTTTATTTTGTGCATATTGCTATTTTTTTATCATTAATTACACCCATTGCATTTTTATGGATTGCTTTTGGAACCGTATTAATTTCAAACAGAGTAACTTGGTTAAACCAACGTAATTTACAACGTACGGCTGCATTTATTTTAACTTTTTTTGCGATGCCAATCGGCTATTCTGCGATTAGCTCATTTTAAACTTAACCCTTTATTTATATTAAAAAATTTAATTTTCAGGAGATTTTCATGACAAGATTAAAAGTAATTATCAAGGATCAGTTTGATAAAGAATCAATTGCTTTGGCAAAAGTTAGACCCATGAATGACCATGCGCTTGAGCTTCATAAAAGTGTTGAACATATTGAAATTAATGACGATATTATTTTACCCAATATGGATTTGCTCTATGAAAACCCTAGAGACGGCAAAATTTATCAGTTAATTGGTCCATTCAGTGAGGAATAACTCTTAAATTAAATTTAACAATAACCATGAGCAGAGTTTGTATTTTGTATGTTCTTAATAGAAGTCATTTAGTTAAGAGATGGTGAAAATTAAGCCAAACTAACGTATAGACACAATTAAAATATTGAACATCTAAAATGGTTATGGGACTATGCCTGTGTAAAAATGTGACCTAATCCACATTTTTGCATTTCAGGATTAAGTGGATTTCACTAAGCCCATTCCTTCAATGAGAAGTAGGAGTGGGCTTTTTTTATTCTTTGAATGTCTCATCTAGAGCTTGTTGAACAGCTTCAATACGTGATTTACACGCTTTATAAGCCGTAATAGATTCTTCAACAATCTTCATTAAATTATCGATATCTGGGCTTTCCTGAGATTCAAGTAATTCGGCATTTTTCTTCAAAATGTCATGACCATCTTTAAACGTTAACTCTTCATTCTTCATTTGGAATTACCTGCGTAATGTTGGCTTCAACCACACCATCTTGCATTTCAATAGCAATGGCAGGGCTTGAAATTTGATGGATAGAGCGAATCGCTTTTCCTTCGGATCTGACAATTGCATAGCCCTTGGCTTGGACCTGTTTAGGATTTTGCAAAAGAATTTCCTTCATTAAAGATTCGATTTGAGCTAATGAAAATTTAACTTGTTGCTGTGAGCTGAACTGAATACGTTCTCTCATCTGATCAAGCAGGCGATGCGCCGAGTTGAGTTGATTTTGTGCGGATGACTTAATGTGATGAAGCAGTTGATCATTCTTGCTTTGATAGGTCGTGATTTGATGCTGAGAAAGTAGCTTAATCGTTTGCAGGCTATCTACAGCTTCTTGGACGCGTTCAACAATGTGGTTTCGGATACCAGCAATGACTTTACTTGGTGTATCAAATGAGCGATGAGCAATTTCATCAAGAATTGTACGGTCTTTTTCATGACCAATACCTACCCAAATCGGTACACTACGTTTGCAAAGTAGGGCGGCAAGTTCATAATCATTTAAATAAGCTAAATCATTGACCGATCCACCACCGCGAATAATCACAATCAAATCAGGTGGAAAGTTAAAGGTGCTGGCCCATTGTCTTAAACCTGAACCTAAGGATTCAATCAAACTGGTTGCAGCCGTGTTTCCTTGAAAAGTAGCGGTGTGATACACAAAATGGCAAACCCCATTTCGCTCAAGTGCATCTGCATCTTTTTTAAAGTCACCAAGGCCCGCAGCATTTTGAGGGGCAATGACTAAAACATTTTGAATATCAAAAGGAGTGGGAAGAAGTTTATTTTTATGGATTAAACCTTCTTGAGTAAGTCGTTCAATAATTTGCTGGTAACGTTTAGCAATTTCACCCAATGTAAAGCTTGAGTCAATCTCTTCAATGTTGACCGAAAATCCATATTGAGGATCAAAACGTGCTCTAATTTTGATGAGTACATTTAAATCACTTGAAATCTCAATTCCAGTTTCACGTTCGAACTTTAAAACAATTTTACTCGCTGAAAATTTCCAGATTGTGGCTTTACAGCTGGCAATGACTTTATCCGTCTCTGCATCTTTTTCTGCGAGTTCTAAATAGTAATGACCGCCCTTAATATTTAAATTTCGAATTTCTGCTTTTACCCAAACTGGCTCATCAAAAGCCACACGTATGACTTCCTGAACTGTGCCGAGATATTCACTAAGGGAAAACTGAGGTTCAGACATACGAAGTAAAAATTAAAGGGCCAAACTAGATAGTATAAAAGCCATCCAATCAAGGCAATTGTTGTCTATGAATATCGGGTTCTATTTAAAATAAATACAACAATTTAAAGAATTAAAAATTGAAATTGATAAGTGAATTTAGACTGAATGGTTAAAATGAAAAAAATAATAAAAAGAGAATTGTTAATAATTACAACCGATTAAAAAATAAAGTTTGCTTTATAAAATATATGAGCGTATAAAGCTTACTTCCAATTGCGGGGTGGAGCAGTCTGGTAGCTCGTCGGGCTCATAACCCGAAGGTCGTTGGTTCAAATCCGACTCCCGCATCCAAAAATATTATGCTCTGTGATGTACCACTTTTCATAATACGAAAATTATGAAAAGCAATTAGCTTATAAATAACCCTATATAAAGCTAAATATTAAATTCTAGACGAACTGTCCATACCCTAAATCTAGCGTTCTAATTACATACCGTAAAATCACATGAGCTCAGTGATGAGTGAATGATTGTGAATATAGTAAATGAGTGGCACATTGCCACAGCCGTAAATGGCAACGAAATTAATGTGAGGATTGTTCCTCACGTGCGTAAACAAAACTCTCTCGATGGATATCGTTGGGTCGAAGTTGGTAAAAAAATTCAACTTCAATCTGGTGAAGAAATTGAGTTAAACCAAGATGGTAAAAGCTTCTATACCGGGTTTAATCAACTTTATCGTTTAAATACATATTGTTGATAAAACCATGGTAGTAAAGCAAGAAAACCTATCTCTTTTAAAGGAGATAGGTTTTTTATGTTTACAGGTTATATAAATAATTAAAGTTATAAAAAGGCTGAAATGATTAAAAAAGCTCATATTATTATTTTAATTATATTTAATAACTAAATTAGCCTGCTCGCCAAAACTGGCGACCCATAACCTTAAAGTTTTTACCGTTCTCTTCTGTTACGCGTCGATCTCTAAATTTTTCATTTAAGCTATGCAAAATTAAAGAGCCATCTGCCTCTTTAAAAATCTGTTTAATCATTCCTTCGCCAGCAAAGTAAACCGCATAAATCTCGCCATCAATGACTTCTGTTTGAGAGATATCAATACCCACCAAATCTCCGTCTTTAATGTAGTCGGTCATGCTATCGCCTTTAGCTTTAATAATACGCATGCATTCTTGAGCAACGCGTTTTTCTTTAAAGAATGAAGCAGGGAATGGAATTTTTCCATTAATAGCATCAAAGTGAAATTCAATAGATTCACCTGTCCCGCAAGAAAAGTTAGCTTCTACAACTTCAATCCAGACATATTGATCGGTAGATTCTGCACTTACTACAGTCGGGCTAAATACATCACTTTCTCTAAAAGAGTCTTCAGTATTCCCAGTCGTTAACCAATAACCATCCACTCCTAAAAATTGGGCAATTAAAGGAAGAAATGCAGATTTTAAATTTTTCCCTGACTCTAAAGCCTGATAGGCAGGTTGTGACATCTTTACAGCTTCTGCCACTTCAGCCTGAGTTTTTTTGGCTTTAATTCTAGAGTCTTTTAAACGGTCTTTAAGAGCCATAATGGTTACACCAGTAAACTTATAACAAATATATAACTTAAGTTATATCTAGTAAAACAACTATAGTTATTGACTAATAATAACTATAGTTATAATATCAGTTATATCTCAAGATGAATAGAGAAATTTTAAGTGGTGCCTAAGTCACTATTTATTGCTTTATCAAAGCTTTGAGATGGAAGCTAAATTTATTTTGTTTCTACAGGTAGCAGAATAAAAGGGAGATAGCTCAATTATTATTTGCAAACAGGCTATCAAAACAAAAATTGGAATAAAAAAAAGCCCGATTCCGTGGATCAGGCTTAATGTTCGTCGATAAAGGGTATCAAGAACATGAAGAATTTAACAAAGATTGTGAGACCTAACAAAAGTTTCCGATATACGGCAAAGCCTTATATGAACTTTTTGGTCAAAAAATTAAGGCGTGTAAAAAGCTTAAATCCACAAAATTTAATACTTTTTTACATTTTTAGAAAAGGAAATATTTGTTTATAAATTAGTGGCTTAATTGCATATAGTTTGGTTCTTTATGATTGTTGTACCAGATGAAACGTTTTGAACACACATTTGTAGTCATAGCTTAGCTATATTGCTCAAAGAATGTATCAAAACCTCAAGAATAACAAACGATAAAGACGCCTTACTAACGAGTACATTGAGTTGGAGATAGTGAATGACTACAGCAATGCAGAACAGAGCTAAACAACTTAAAAATGCAAAACGTGGAGGGTATATCCCGACAATTGCCAAAGACGTAAACAAATATAAGGTACAAAAAATAAAAAGGGCACTTGAGGAGGCCAAGCAGATTGTAAATGAGCTTGAAGATGACGCATTCGAATTCGATGATCAAGTCTCTATGCAAAAAGCGATTGGTGCAATCACAGTGATTGAGTTGATTGAACAAGCCTTAAACGGTGCACACTAACAGGCTTTAGCATACAAACATTCTTTCTCGGACCCCTGAAATAAATGGGGTCAAGGATAAGTTCGTCTTGCAATTTAGCGCTGCTTTAAAGCGTTAGTGTTTTTTATTGACTGTAATAAAGAAAACGAAGGGATTAATAAACATTGAAAACCACAAGCTGGTCAACGTGATGAGTTTTCAAGTTTTACCCTTTAGCGCAGGACAAAGTCATGGAAACAGTTTCTAGCAGTGGGTTAGCCACATTTTTAAATTTTTATAGTATTGCAATTATGGTGGCTCTAGCAGTCAGCTTAGTTGTCGCAGTTGTATTAATGATGCGTTTTCCTCGTTCTCCACAAGAATGGATTGTTGCTCTCATCTGCACCGTAGTTTCAAGCCTGACAGGCGGATCATTCATTATTATGAAATGGAACCTGCATGAATGGGTATCCGATATTTGGGGAATGATCACCCTATCTGGATTCTTCTTCATATGTGGTTTACCAGGCTGGGCTATTGTGAGATGGATATTTAACTTCATCAATAAACAAGAAGGTAAAACGATTGTAGAGGTCATTAAAGACCTAAAAAAAGCAAAAGATGATCTTCAAAATAGCTAAAGACAGCTTTAAATATAAAGGTAGAATAAAATGAATATCGACCAATACTTAGAAAAAATTATCAGCCGAGAAGGCGGGTATGTTAACCATCCATCAGATCATGGCCATGCGACTAAATTTGGCATTACAGAAGCAGTCGCTCGATCGAACGGATATCAAGGCAACATGCAAGACTTGCCCTTAAGTGTCGCCAAATCTATTTATAAGCAAAAATATTGGCTTGAACCCCAGTTTGACCAGATTAATGTAATTAGCCCAGCTATTGCAGAAGAGCTACTGGATACAGCTATAAATTGTGGCGTCAATTTTACTAAGCCTTTATTACAACGTGCTTTAAATCTGCTGAATAAGCAGGGGAAGGAAGGTTGGCCAAACCTTGCGGTAGATGGTCAGTACGGACCTCTTACTTTGCAAGCACTAGCTACGTACTTAAATAGACGTAATAAAGAGGGAGAAAAAGTATTCGTGCGCATTTTAAATATTATGCAAGGGCAGCATTATATTGAAATTACCGAGAACAACCCTAACTACGAAGATTTCTTTTATGGTTGGATATTAAACAGAGTAACACTCTAAAAATGTATTAGAAGAGAACATGTTTAAAGGTCTAATGAGTTAAAAAGCCTAACCACGAGTTAAGGCTTTTTAACAAACAATAGATCGAGCAATGCTTTATTGTGCGATAAGTAAAATGGCAAGTAGAAAGAAAATAGCACCACTAATTTTATTGAGTATCGTGAAATTATTTCCAGCTAACATTTTCTCTTTAAAAATTGAAGAGAAGTTTGCGTAAACTAAATGAATTAAAAAACCAATAAAACAAAAGGTTAAAGAAAGAATTAAAAATTGATTTAAAATCTCTTTCTTGATATCAATAAATTGAGGGAAGAGTGCGATAAAAAATACGATTGTTTTAGGATTAAGCAAAGATGCAAATAGGCCCTGATAAAACAATTTAGTTTTACTTACAGCTTTATCTTTTTGTTGATCGGTCATTAACTCTTGGGTTGCAAGTTTTTTAGTGAAGTTCTTATATCCGAGATACATTAAATAAAATGCACCAATAAACTTTAGAACCGTAAAAATAGTAGGGTTACTGGTAATAATAAGTCCTACACCGCTGGCAGAAATTACAGCAATCACAAACATACCAATAAGTAAACCACTTATTCCAAACAAAGCAGTTTTAACACCATAGTTAATTGAATTTGTGACAGTAAATAAAACTCCCGGTCCTGGGCTTAATAGGGTAAGAAATGCTATTGTTATAAATACTAAAAGACCGCTCACGCTGATATATCCTATTTATCAATTGAGGCAAGATTGTGCGGTTACTTTAAATGAGAAAATAATCGTTGTATACAGAAGGTTATGTATATTTAAGTCTTACATAGATTAAATATTTAAAATATAGATTTGTATAAATAAATAGGGCATATAAAACTATAAAAGTGAAAGCAACATAAACACACAACGTTAAAAATTGAGCATGTTAGTATACTAAGTCTATACCTCAAGAAATCTATAGTATGACGAAAAATGAACGGCAGTTTAAATCTGGCGAGTTTCAATTTTCCTTTTTAGCGTTTAAATATTGGGGTATATGGTTTTTAGCTTTTATTCTAATGTTATTTGCGATGTTACCTTGGGCTATTCAATGGCGCCTTGCTGATTTTCTATCAAAAATAGCGTGGAAATCTTTAAGTTCTCGAAGAAAAACCACACTACGTAATTTACAAGCATGTTTTCCAGAAAAAACACCTTTGCAAATTGAGGCAAAAGCTAAACAGGTTTTTGTTGATACTTTAACGGGTGTATTTGAAGCTCTAAATGCTTGGTATTGCCCAAATTGGTTTAAAAGCCGTGTCCACATAGATGGTTTAGAAAATTTAACCAATAATCAGGAAAATGGCGTACTTTTATTAGGTACCCACAGTACGCTTTTAGATGCAGGTGGAGTGGCGTGTACTTTATTCTTTAATATGGACGTGGTTTACCGACCTCAAAACAATCCGTTTTTAGATTTTCTGATTCATCGTAGTCGTGCGCGAGTGTATAAAAACCAAATTGCTCGAGACAACATGCGTGGACTCATACAAAACCTTAAACATGGTCATGCGATATGGTATAGCCCAGATCAGGACTTTGGCTTAAAACAAGGCGTAATGGCATCATTTTTCGGTATTCAGGCAGCCACTGTTACAGCGCATCGCAGACTAATGGATATCTCAAAAGCAGCAGCCGTGCCTTTATATTTTTACCGTAGTGGTGATATTCGTAATCCGCAATATCATGTTTTAGTAGAACCTAAATTAGAAAATTTTCCAAGTGGCTGTGAAGTCAGTGACGCTGAAAGGGTAAACAAGATTATTGAAAACCAAATTCGCATTGCCCCTACACAATACATGTGGTTTCACCGACGCTTTAAAACACGTCCTGCTGGTGAACAGAAATTCTATTAATGGCATCAGTAACTCAAGAATTAAAAGTACTTCTTTCAATTAAAATATAGAATATTAGATTTTTAATTGAAAGGATCTTTAATCAAATCAAGATGAAAGATGTAGAACCAGCAGTATAGAATTTTTCTTGCTTTAATTATTTTGAATATCGATTGCAAATGATTTTGAAGCGTGTATAGTCGAGCATAACTAACAAAATATTCTTGTCATCATAAATTTCTATTTCGCAGTTTTATTTATAAGTCTTCGGTTCATTCAGATATTTAAGTTTTCACGTCTATTTTTTAGTTAAATTGGTTTCCCCAATAATAAGTTATAATATTTTAAAATTTAGGATAAATATATGTCTACTTCTACTGGTACAGTAAAATGGTTCAATGAAACTAAAGGTTTTGGTTTTATTGCGGCTGATGAAGGTAAGGATATTTTCGCTCATTTTACCGATATTCAAACACAAGGTTTTAAAGTTCTCTTAGAAGGCCAACGTGTTGAGTTTACTGTAGTACAGGGTAAAAAAGGCCCACAAGCTTCTAATATTGTGATTCTTCAGAATTCATAATTTCATAGAGCGACTAGAGTTGTTTTAAATATATTATTTAAATAGAATATGTTTTAAGCTAAAGCGCTTTAGAAGAGTTTAAAAACCCACTCTATGTTGTGGGTTTTTTATAAGTTTTAAATAAGCTTATCTTTAAAATAAAAAGCAGAATAAAAATATGCTCTTAAAAGTGCTTCTAAATTTTTTGTTAAAATATAACTAATTAGGTGTATGGTACTAAAATGGATATTTGTATTGGCGGTATTTTAGACGGTCAAAAGATAGAGAATCATAATGATGTTTTTAAGATAGAAGAGCACTATTCAGACAATAGCTCGCAGTATGTTAAGCAGCATTTTCACCTATTTGGAAAAATTTTTACTTTTTGGGTGTGCGAAGATATTGATTTACAACAGGCCATCAGAAAAGCCGAGAGAATTTTAGCGAATAAGAAAGAAACTCTTTAGTTGTTTGAACTAGAACACTTCAGTGTCTTCTTTTAGTTTAAAGATTTTCTTATTAAGTAATAGGTGTTTTTTATATTAGCTTAATAGAATTCGTTACAGAATTTTTTACAATACTCTTGTATATGTTACACAGATTAACATTTTTTTAGTGGTATTTACTAACAATAGTAATACATTAGGCTTAATCTAAAGTTGTTTTATTTATTGCGCGAATAAAACAAAACCCACTTTAATAATATATTTTATTAAAGTGGGTTCTTTATTCAGACGGTCATCATTAATTCAATATACATAATTAAATTACAGATAATATTTGTTGTTATAAACCTCTCTTAAGAAAGGAAAACATTTTAAATGTTAAGTGCAGTACAACCTAATATTTGTTTTATTGGCAGTAGTAATCTAGCTTTAGCGTTAATAGGAGGGTTGGTTTTAAAGGGGTTTAAAAAGGAAAAAATACACCTCATTGAAGAGAAAAAGATTAATGATACAAATGCTTTAAAGCAAAAGGAAAATGGACTAAAAAAAGCTGAAATTGTTGTTTTGCTACTAGAACCTAAACAGTTAAAAGAGACACTTATACCGCTAAAAAAATGGTTAGCTAGTAAAATTATAGTTTCTATGATGGCGGGAGTAGATATTGCAAACTTAACTCGTTTTACGGGTTCGAAAAAAATTGTTCGTGTAATTTCAAATCCACCTGTGCTTACGCATACCGGGACACATGTGCTTATTGCTTCAGAGCAAATGGACCAGCTTGATAAAGACCTAATTGAAATGCTGTACTCTGCAACGGGTCAGACTTTTTGGGCGCCGTCTGAAACGCAGACAGACGCAATTATTGCTTTGTCTGGTTCGGGACCTGCTTACTTTTTCTATATTTTAGACAGCATGATCAAGACAGGGGTTTCTTTAGGGCTTGATAAACAATTTGCTCTAGATTTAGCACTCCAAGCGGCAAGTGGTGCAGTTGAAATGGTCCGTAAAAGTAATGTCCCGCCAGCGGATCTGTGTGGCAAGGTGACCTTGGCTAACGGGATTACCGAATCAGCGCTCAGAATGTTTGAACTAGGAAATGTATCTGATGATATACGTTTAGCCATGAAGGCCGCATATCATCGTAGTAAAGAAATCACTTCAGAAATTATTACTGAGGTGAGCTGATACTTCTTTAGCAAACTAGGCCTTTAAAAAGTATTCCCAAATAACGAAGCCTAAGCCAAACCCAATAAAAGAGTAGAGAGTAATAATAAAGAATACAAAACTGGCCTTATTTTTTTTCTTCAAAATGTTCATGGCGATGCCTCCAATTCAGATTAATTACATTTTGAAGAAGTGAAGGCTGTAATCATAGATACAGAATTTTTTAAAAAAAATATAACAGAGTTATGATCTGTTATATTTTCTAGGTTTTATCTTAATAAGGGTTTTAAAATCAATAAATTAATGAATTGCCTGTACGTGTTTAGTATTTCTATTCGATTAACATTAAATCGGCTGTATTAGCAGATTTGAGAGGGCGTAGGGCAAAGGTCGAACGGGTGTGGCGTATTCCTTTAATTGAATAAAGCTTCTTTCTTAAGAATCGTTCGTAATGGTCAGCATCTTTGACTGCTACTTTAACCAGATAATCATAGTCACCTGTGACGAGATGAGCTTCCACTACTTCAGGTATATCTGCTAATGCTTCACTGAAATTTTCTAGCATTTCGTCATCGTGGCGCTCTAAAGTAATTTCAATAAAAAAGACTTCATGAATGCCAATCGCTTTTGGGTTTACGTTTACCGTATATCCTTCAATAATTTTTAAAGTTTCTAGACGTTTCAGTCGAGTCCAGCACGGAGAAGATGAAAGACCTACTTCTTCGGCCAGTTGAGCAACGGTTAAACGGCCATTTCCACGCAATGCAGATAAAATTTTCCGATCTATACGATCTAGTGTGTATTCTGTTCTGTTCAAAATATAAACCAAAGAAGAATCTTCTGATGAAAATCAATATACTTTATTTTTATGCTGCGAATGTTTAAAAATTTTAAAAAATACAGGAAACATTTTGAGTCAAAGGTACATACACTATTTCTATGCATCGAACCTTTCTGGATAGAGGTTGGGATGGAGCAAAGAGCACTGTTTCAGTAAGGGTGACTAAACAGTGCTCTTTGCGGATTTCTTGTTAATCTTTAAATCTATTTTCATTAACTGGCATGACATATCAAAATAAATCAAATAATAACTTTTATTTATCAATAAAAGAAAAACTAATCATTATTTTTTATCTAACTTTTCCTTTAATGTAATTCCATTACAAAGGAGGAGCAAGGTTATGATCACCCAGCATGATATAAATCAAAAACAATATCAAAATAAATCTCTCAACTATTTAAATAGCCAAGCTCATTCTGAAGGTATTGAATTTAATAAATTTATTAATGAAATTCAGAAAATTGAAAAAGCTGTAGTCCTTGATTTAGGCTGTGGTGGTGGTCATGTTTCCTACAATGTTGCTCCGCATGCCGACCTTGTTTTTGCTTACGATTTATCTCATGAAATGTTAGACACCGTGTCTAAGACGGCTAGCCAACGCAAATTAAAAAACATTTTTGTGCAGCAAGGCATTGCTGAGGACATGCCTTTTAGTGATCAGCAGTTTGATGTGGTCATTAGCCGATATTCTGCACATCACTGGCAACATGTTCCGACTGCCATGAAAGAAGTAAACCGCGTGCTTAAGCCTGATGGCATTGTTATTTTTGTAGACATTATTAGCTCTAGCTCGCCCATATTAGATACGTTTTTGCAGACGATCGAAACTATTCGAGACCCAAGCCATGTACGAAACTATAGTGTGAAAGAGTGGGTCTATTTTATTGAAGATGCAGGCTTTGACTTGGTGGGTTTAGATAAACAAACGCTTGCGTTAGACTTTGATAGTTGGGTAAAGAGAATGAAAACGCCTGAAGATCAAATCAAAACTTTACGTTATTTGCAGGAAGGTTCATCTGACCTTGTGAAGAAATATTTCAAAATTCAAAATGACGGTAGCTTTGAAAGTCATGTGGGTTATTTTGTCTTTAAGAAATTAGGGTTTTAACGTAGTGTTATGAATAAGGGTTTTAGTAGATTATAAACGAATTAAATATCACTAAAACTCTTTTTTCGAATAACTCGAATGATATTAAAGATGGTTATAAAACAAATTTAATATCATTGATTTGATAAAAATTAATCACCCAATTTTATTAAGGTGATTAAGTATTCAAAAGAGATGAGGGTTATCCCATTTTCTTTATTATTAATAGACACTTATAAATAATTATTATTTAATACGCCCGCAATATTATCACTAATACTTTTAATAACTTTGTCGGGGAAATAATGCGTAATTTTTTAGTAACGATTTTCACTTTATTCTTAGCAACATCAATTTATGCTGCTCAAGAGTCTAGAAATCTTCTAGAGCAAACTCAGTGTGAGAAAGCAGTGGAACTACATGGTTTTTTAAGCCGTGCTCAGCTCGATTGTAATTATCACTATTATTCAGAAGATTTAAAGGATGCTGCCGCAAAATGTACTAAACATGACCTTGGTGAAAAATACGGTAGAGAGGTTATGAAATTTGGTATGAAGGAATTTGAAGAACGTAAGAAAGCGGATACACAGGGTCACTTTTGCCATAAGGTTTTAAAAGAGTTTCCAAAATATATTAAACAATAAAAAAATAAGGTTTTAAAAACCGATTCTAGCAAGCCGATAAAATGGATTTAATTATTCATTTTATCGGTGTATCAATTGATCTAGTCTGCAAATTAAAATTCCTCTTAAATAAATAGAACTAATAAATTAATAGAGATATATTTTTAAAAGTATATTCTTATTTTTAACACTAAAAAGAGCTTAGAAGGCGAAAATTATGACTATAAAGGAAGTTGCAAGTCCAATTGACTTAAGAAAAGCTGCTGATGCTCTAGAGTGGGCTGAAGAAGTAAATATGAAGCGTCCTTGGAGATACGAGTTTTTTAGCATGTATGTGGCTGAGATTAAGTCACTCAATATAAAAAAACCTAAAATTCTTGAGATAGGTGCTGGTCCAGGCTATTTAGCAAAAATTTTATTAGAAAATATAGAGTCTGCAGAATATACAGCTTTAGATTTTTCAGAAGCTATGCATGAGTTGTCTAGAACAAATTTAGGATTACTCTCAAATAAGGCTAACTACTTAACCGCAAATTTTAAAGACAATGGTTGGTATGATGTATGCCAACAAGAAACTTACGATGTCGTTATCATTCATCAAGCTTTACATGAATTAAGACATAAAGATTTTGCTAAAGGTTTTCACATACAAGTTAGAAATCATCTATTAAATGAAAACTCTTTATATATTGTCACCGATCATATCGTCAAAGATGAGGAGGGGATGAAAAATAAAGACTTATATATGACAATTGATGAGCATATACATACATTTTCTTTAGCTGGTTTTAAGAATATTCAATTATTAAAAGAAAAGAATGCATTATGTTCTTTTAAAGTTTCTTAAGCTGCTTTCAACAATTATTTAATTTTATAAACAAAAGCTTTAGTAATGGATTAGTAAATATTTTACTCATGTTTTTAAAGCTTTATTTGTAGCCAATATCACATTGACACCTAAAACCCCTCCGATTATCCTTTGCCTGCTGGCCACATTGCCAGTCGGCTTTGACAGGCCGCATACCCAAAGCACACGAAAAAGTCTCTCTTTTTTGTGGGCATCCCTGCGTGCCCCCTCTGCGGCGGAACGGGAGGGGGACACCTTCGGGTGTGCTGATCTTTTGGGTATCAGTCTGTCAACCTTCTCTCGTTTCGCCACCATTATTTGACAGTAATGTGGTGAAGCTTCTTTATACCCAAAGGAGTCCGCTATGCGTACTATTTCTTCTTTATTGGCTTTTGCCAAAGTCTCTCTATTCATACCACTCGAGCAATCTATAAAGCGGTTCAATCGACTCTAGGTCTTCTACGCCTTAAAAATCTAAAACACAGCAACTATAAAACTTGAGATAGGTCAGCACGCCATTTTGTGCGGCTTTTGCATGCCTGTTTTTAGCACTCATTTTAAGAGTGACGGCATTTCTATCTCATTTACATACAACAAAAAATTATTTTAAGCGGTATTCCTATGCCAAATTTACAATCTTCTTTTAAAGCATTAAAAGTACTTCACGTAGCAAAAGACTTATTTAATCAATATGGGTTTCATAAAGTTGGTGTCGACCGAATTATTAGTGAAGCCAAAGTTTCCAAAGCCACTTTTTATAATGCCTTTCACTCAAAAGAACGGCTAATCGAGAGGTGTATTAGTTTCCAAAAAGACATGCTAAAAGACAAAGTGTTTTCCATTCTCTATTCTTACAATGAACTCATGGTGCTGGATAAACTTAAGCAAATTTATTTTTTACATGCGAGTTTAGAAGGGCCATATCATTTACCCTTTAAGGCATTGTTTGAAATTAAAAGAGTCTATCCCAAGGCCTATGGCGTTACGATTGAGTACCGAACTTGGCTCATCAATGAAATTTATAAACTACTTTTAACTGTCAAAACTACGGCTTCGATTGAAGATGCTTACATGTTTTTATGCATGATTGACGGGGCGATGTTCCGACTTTTTGAAAAAAACAGCATTGATGAAAGCGCGCTAGTTCGATTGTTTCTTTTTAATCTGTGTCGGTCTAGATAACACTTAAACGAAAGAAAGCCTCCCAAAAAGGAGGCTTTACTTTGTATTGAAATAAGCGCTTAGCTTGATTACACAGGTTTTGCAGCCTGTGCCATTCCTTCAAAATATTGAACTGCAGGCGAGCGAGCCATATAAGCTAGAGCTTGCTCGGTGTCTCCCTCATGAATTGGGTTAAATTTTGGAGAAGCCCATCTTAACGTCGCTTTCCACAAATATTTAATAGTCGGTAAGTTGTCTGAGCGAGTCGCAGTTTTTTCAAATTCTCGAATAATTTTGAAGTAGCCACGGCGCATCAATTTTTGAATATCTTCATGCTCTAAATCTTGCTTACCTAAACTACGGGCAAAGTCAGCAAGGAAGTAAATAAACAGTGGGAAAACCGCCGCCATAATCACTTGGCGCGACACATAAAACCCAAACTTGTTTGTTAAAAGGTGCTCAAATAAATCATAAGCAACACAGCGATGTTCTACTTCTTCAGCCAAATGCCAACGGAACAAATCTGCCATAGCAGGGTCAGCTTGGTCCCAAGATTTACTATCCAGCGTCCATTGACCAATGGTTCCCGTAAAGTGCTCGATTGCAGCAATCACGCCTACTCGGAAAAGTAACCAATATTCATCAAGCTTTTCGCCTTTTAAAAAAGGTATGCCTAGAGGTTTGTCACCCAACAAAATATTAAAAACAAAATGGGCACGGTTGAGTGTTTCTTGAATGTCGTAACCATTTTCACGTAAGAAGTCTTGTGCTTTTTCATGGGCACGTGCATGAGCAGCTTCTTGACGGACAAATCCAATCACTTCTTGTTTTAATGTTTCATCGGTAATCAAGGGAAGGGTTTTATTAAACACACGGCAAAACCAAAACTCACCAGCGGGTAAGAGCATGTTAATGCCATTGGCGACATGCGAGCATAGAGGATCATTCGGCATCCAACAGACCGATGATTCGGTAAAATCGAAATGGACCTTTCTTGCTTTAAGCTGATGATTCCCTGTGATCATATATGTCACCCTATTCATAATTTTTCATTTAATGCGAATGGACAATTTTTAGCATTAAGTAAAATTGATCACCATGTGCTTAAGGGACAAAATGAGCCTCAAAAAGGTTTATAGAGATAAAAGCAGCTCTGTTAAAGATTGGATATATTTAACACAACACGAGGGTAAGCTTTTTTATTTTAAATATGAGAAGAATAAAAAAAGCTCCTTAATAAAAAGGAGCTTTGGTTTTTATAATTTAAATTTTTAATTATAAATTTATTTTATTTTAATCTAGCTAAAACTAGCTAGCTTAGAAGTTTAGATCGCTTGCCACTGATCTTTAACTTCTTCTGAGTTTTTATTCAGAATAACTTGGTCTTCTTTTACCTCCCCAATCCATCCAGTAGGAATGAGGTGATGTTGACCACTTTCGTCTCGGGTGAGTTTTAACTGGTTTTCACCATCAAGATGATCGACAGTACCTACTTTAGTACCACAAGAAGCAATAACATCTGCGTGTTTTTTAATATCATTAATATTTAAAGTGTTCATTTTAGACCTCTTCTTTGGAAATAGAAAAACGGTAAGAACTAAACTACTTTAAATAATCGATTAAATGTTGAGTTTTTAATAAACCTTACATGATCAGATTATAAGTTCACTTAATCGTGATATTTGAGTAACAATGAAATAATTAGATATAAAACTAATAATATTTTTCTTTTTATTACAATTTATATGTTTATCTAAACAGAAATCTTTAGTTATGGTTGGGTTAAGTCTTATAAATAATTATTTGCAATGAATATTAAAATACCTATAAACATGACGATACTGAGCAGTTTGAGTGAATTTGAAGCTGCCTTAGCTGAAGATAAAAGTAAGCTTCGTATAAATTTACTTTTTCAGCTTGTAAATTTAACTCAAAATTTGCCTCATCCAGCTTCGGGTCAAATCTATCAACGTTGGCAACTTTTTGCGCAGATTGCTGGAGTTGATTTAAGTCTAGCTAAGCTTTTTGAGTCTCATTGTGATGCTTTAAGCATTTTAAATGAATTGGGTTATCAGCAAGAAATAGATGACCAGACTTGGGCAGTTTGGGCAGCAGACGGTGGACCAGCACCATTGCAAATAAAAGATAATCTTTGTAATGGCATTAAACCGTGGTGCTCTGGCGCGGAGTTTATCCAAAAAGCTTTAATAAGTTATAAAGATCAGCAAAGGCAGGCGCAGCTTTGTATTGTCTACTTAAGTCATCCATCCATTACAACTGACTTAAGCCACTGGCACGCTGTAGGCATGCATGCGACACAGACTGCGCAAGTAACTTTTAAAAATACACCTGTTAAATTGATTGGTGACCCAAATAGTTATTTAAAACGCCCAGGTTTTTGGCATGGTGCAGCAGGTGTAGCGGCCTGTTGGTATGGTGCCGCCGTGCGTCTAGCTAACTTTTTGCAAGAAAGCTGTCAGGCAACTCCGAATCCTTATAAAAAATTGTATTTAGGTGAGGTCGCTCAGCAGCTAGAAATCACTAAACAGTATTTTCAATATGTGGCCAAGCTCATAGACCAGAAACCAACGCTAAGTCATGAGCGGGAAATTCGAATATT
The DNA here is from genome assembly GCF_014169935.1 of Acinetobacter sp. BEC1-S18-ESBL-01. Lineage (NCBI taxonomy): Bacteria > Pseudomonadati > Pseudomonadota > Gammaproteobacteria > Moraxellales > Moraxellaceae > Acinetobacter > Acinetobacter sp. BEC1-S18-ESBL-01. The sequence goes on along the minus strand of NZ_AP022302.1, from coordinate 2,461,171 downwards.
ACGTGCCCAAACAGAACAATGCTGCCTGAGCGTTATTGAGCGAGTAGGGAAAGCCTTGGGTGCTCGTCCTTTTTGTGAAGATGCCACATTTGCTCAGCTCATGGCTGATCTGCCTGTGTTTATCAGGCAAAGTCATGCTGCTTTTGACCATGAACAAATTGCAGAACTCTGTGTGTCGGAGCAAAGCCTATGGGAACTTTAAAACATCCATTGGTTGAAGACCGCGTTATTTTTGGTGAGGGGACAGCCAAAGAGCAATGGTTAAAGGCATTTAAAGCACAACCGTTAGCAGCTTTAGATCTTGAGTTATTTCGCTCAAAAAAAGTAGTAATTGTAGCCCCACATCCGGATGACGAAGTGCTTGGCTGTGGCGGATTAATGCAGCAGCTGTTTGCACTGAACTGCAAGATTTTGGTTGTAGCGGTAAGTAACGGCACCCAAAGTCATCCTAACTCTACAAAATATCCTCCGGATCAGCTCAATATTCTTCGCCCGCAAGAAAGCTTGGCAGCCTTAAATTGTCTAGGGGTAGCAAAGTCAACCGAGCATATAGAGCTTAATTTGTTAGATGGCCAGATCCATTTGCAAACTGATCAACTGTGGCAGAGTTTAGAGCAGATCGTTCAACCCGATGACATTCTAATTTGTAGCTATGCCTTTGATGGTCACCCAGACCACGAAGCAGTAGGTAAAACCGTACAAGCTTACGCAACCGCTAAGCAACTTCTATGTTTGCACGTATTAATTTGGGCTTGGCATTGGGCAAAGCCTTTAGACTCTCGAATCGATTGGTACCGAGCAAAAGCCTATCACTTAACCGAAGAACAGCTAACTAAAAAACATCAAGCAATTTTGCAGTTTAAAACCCAACTTGAAGCAGATGAAACTACGGGCAATGCTGCGGTTCTTTCTTCAAGTGCAATTAAGCGTCTTTTAATGCCTTATGAGGTTTATTTGAGTGATTCATTCTCGCATGTACTTTGAAGATTTATATCGTCATAACAGTGATCCATGGGGCTACGACTTTCATTGGTATGAAGCTCGTAAAAGACAAATTTGTCTCGCGCTGCTGACAAAACCCCGCTACCCAAAAGTGTTAGAAGTGGGTTGTTCAAATGGACATTTAAGTTTTCATTTGGCGCAAAGAGCTGAGGAGTTAGTGTGTATAGACGTCTCTGATAGTGCTGTTCGCTTGGCGTCCGAGCGTTTAAAAGAATTTGAGCATGTGGTGGTTGAGAACAGGAAAATACCCGAAGACTACTCAATTCAAAAGTTTGATCTGATCTTAATTAGTGAGATGGCCTATTACTTATCGGCAGATGAATTGCATCAGTTTATTGAAAAATTAGAGCATAGTTTAAATGATGACGGCGAGATTCTGTGTTGTCACTGGCGCCATGAAATTCAAGATTTTGAGTTAGACGCTGAACAAGTCCATCAAGCTTTTCGGCAACATTTTCCATTTCATCATTACCTCAGCTTAAACGATCCAGACTTTATGATTGATCTGTGGACGGCGAACACTTCCTCTCTAGCTCAGCAGGAAAAACTAAGATGAAAATAGGTATCGTCATTCCAGCGCATAACGAAGAGCACTATCTATCGGCCTGCCTGCAATCTATTCAGGTCGCCATAGATAACATCGGCGATTATGAGGTAGAAGTGCTTGTTGTACTCGATAGCTGTACAGATCAGTCGCGGTTGATCGTCCAAAGCCATCAAATCAACTGGATTGAATGCAGCTATGCATGCGTTGGCAAGGCGAGGGATTTAGGTATTCGTCATTTAATTGGGCGTGGCGTGACATGGATTGCATGTACTGATGCAGATACCGTGGTGAGTCCAGATTGGCTACGTTATCAAATCCAGCACCAACCTACAGATGCAATTTGCGGCACTGTAACGCTAGACGATTTTAGTCATCTCTCTATAACGAAACAGCAAAAATATTTAGCGCACTATAAAGATCAGATGGACCACGAGCATATTCACGGGGCAAATTTAAGTTTTAGTTCAGAGGTCTATCTTTTGGTCGGTGGCTTTGAGCCTATTTCATGTCATGAAGACGTGTCTTTAATTAAAAAATTGATCAAGCATTGTTGTAATATTACTTGGAGCAATCTGGTTCGAGTAACTACAAGTAGTCGGTTAAATGGACGCGCACCTCAAGGTTTATCCTACTTTTTAAATAATCTCTAATGACCTAAATCATTACCTCGCTCAATATTGAAATATTCTTTAAATTTTTAGGGTCATATTTAATTTTGATAATACTACCCACTTTATATTTATAGTGATCTTGCTTAGAAATAAGCACCTTTAGATTTTCAGTAATGACTTGGCCTTGCTCAGTTTGAAATTTCAATTTGATATAACATAAAGGGCGATATTGCACCTTAGCTAATGAGTCTTGAAAATATACGACCTCGGCAGAAGCAATCTTTCCTCGTTTATAAATCAAAAATCTTTGAACCTGACTTTTAAGAAAAAATGTCCAAGCAATATAGATAAACAATAAGCTGAACCAGACTGTTCCAATAAAAGTCAAAAAATCAGAAAATTTCACTCACTCAAACCAGAATTATTCGTTTAACGCCTTATTCTAAATGAACTGATAAGTCCGATCTAGTTCATATAATTGGTCTGAAACATAAGCAGATGAAGCTTTAAAATTAACGGATCATAATTAAATTTGGGCAGGGTATATAACTTAGTTGTTGTATTTATGACTACATATGTAAACAAACCTTATGAGAAACGTTCTTAACCCCTAAAATTCTACAAAAGAAATTTTAAAGGTGTATAGGTTTGGATTTTTTAAATTTTTTCCGTGATATTCGGGGTGAGTTAAGTCAATATCCTTGGCTAGAAATGTTGGTTTCACTCACGATTTTGATTTTATTTGCTGCAATAGCAAATTTTATTGCCAAGCGTATTATTGTTCGGGGCGTTCGTCATTTAGTCACAAAACTCAAATCACCAAATCAGTCTATTTTCGCTCAGCATAGCGTTATAAAGAAATTTGCAAATATTGTTCCTGCTGTTGTGATTATGAATGGTATTGCAACCGTGCCTCATCTATCTCCAAAGTTTATTGCTTTTGTAGAAATGGCAGCGCAAGCATTTATTTTTCTTACACTCGCGCTTACGGTCAGCGAGCTGTTAAACATCTTTAATCTTATTTATCAGCGTAATCCAAAATCTAGAAATAAGCCGATTAAAGGTTACTTACAACTGGTTAAACTCATTTTATTTGTTGTATGTGGCCTCATGATTTTGGGAACATTCCTTAAAAAGGATGTATTCACTTTACTTGCAGGTTTTGGTGCAATGGCAGCGGTATTAATGCTGGTTTTCCAAAACACTATTTTGTCTTTGGTGGCGAGTGTACAAATTGCCTCTTATGACATGGTACGTATTGGGGACTGGATTGAAATGCCATCACTCAATGCAGATGGTGATGTAATTGATATTTCACTGCATACAGTGACTGTTCAAAACTTTGATAAAACCTATACCACCATTCCAACCAATAAGCTCGTGACCGACACATTTAAAAACTGGCGTGGTATGAGCAATTCGGGTTGCCGTCGAATGAAGCGCTCACTTTTTATTGACCAAAGTAGCGTTCATTTCATGAGTGATGAAGAGCAACAAAAGCTCAAGGACTTTTTATTGCTAGATCAATACTTAAATGCAAAGAATTCTGAAATTGAAGAATTCAATAAGCATTTAAGCAATCAATCTCGTTACAACAAACGCCGTCTAACCAATATTGGTACATTTAGGGCCTATGTTGAATTTTACTTGCGTCAGCACAAGGGCATTGCTCAAAATCAAACTATTATTGTTCGTCAGTTACAGCCGACCAGCCAAGGTTTGCCGTTAGAAATTTATGCATTTACCAACACAATTGCCTGGGTTTCTTATGAAGCAATTCAGTCAGATATTTTTGACCATTTAATTGCGATTCTTCCTGAGTTTGGTTTACGTGTTTACCAAGCACCTTCGGGTCATGACTTGCAAAGATTGACGGCAGAAATTCATCCAAGTTAAGTTTTAGGCTGCTAAACGAATTTTAAAAAGCTCCCAGACGGGGGCTTTTTTACTCATACTCTAACGTAAAGGTGTGATAACTTAATTTTTAGTTAATAATTCAGGAAGTTATCCTTAGTTTTGAGTTTGAAAAACCCACAAAAATGTGGGTTTGTACTAAATTAATTGTTTATATCCACTGCTTGTAATTACTTAAACTGTCTTTAAACACTTCTAAGTGTATTTTTTGTTCAGGCATAACTGCTATTGAAGAAAATAAGTCAATAAAAAAACTTAGCAATTCTAAAAGCATTAATTTATTTGCATGACTTGTGAAATTTTGAAAGTCCAGAGCTAAATTAAATTGATAATCAGTGAACCAACTACAATCTACTTCATCATCATTAATAAGATCATCAAAAGTCCAGTTATGATAACTATATTGAAGGTGATTTCTATGAGAGGCGAAATCACTAGGTTTAATTGAATTTATAAATGAAGTTATTTGTGGTGTTATGTATGTACCTTGAGTATTCTTTATTAAATTAATGAAGAGTTTCCAAAGTACTTCGTGATTCATCCTAAAGCTTTTTAAATTGAAAGCTCTTGTTTCATATCCAGTTGGCTTTTTGAAAAATAAATCAATTAAATAGTAATCATTGTTTATTTTACAAGGAGAGAACCATACTCCTAATAATAAGCAAATAGCTCTTCCCAAAAGCATATTCGCAAGATATGCAGATACATCGGGGTATGTTTGCTGCCCACTTGATAAATCTCTAATAATACTTCGAAGAATAGCTATTGATTTGTAAGCACACAGTATACTTTCTCTCATAACTTGGTTATAAACTAACGGCGAAGTAAATTTCGCCGTTTCAGATTGTCTACTAGGCAGCCCTACAGAGTTAATTATTAGAGAATTTTCTAAATCTTCAGTTTCAAGTAATGCATCATCTTGTTGATATTTAGTTTTCCATTGCAAAAAAATATTGTCAGTAACTCTTTGTGGTAAACGCGTTAAATAAACATCTAAATCTTTTGACATTTACTATAATCTCAAAATGCTATCTGTATTTTGAATTTCACGTGTACGGGCATTGATGACTGCCTTAAAATCGTTACCAACTGCTGTTTCCGCAGATACACCCGTACCATATTGATCCCAAGTACTAAAATTATAATCGTCAGCTCTTTGTAAAACTTTTACAATATCCTCAACCGTAAATGTTCCGAATTCGGTGCGCGTTAATGAAAATACTGTATCAAATGAATTAATTGCAGCTCCAAATCCTAAAGTTCCAAAAAACCGAAAATTGCGTGATGTAAATTGTTCAGGAAATACAATTTTTAGTGCAGTAAAATAATTTTCAATAATTTTAGTTTGATTCTGTTGAGTGAAATTAGTTCCCAAAGTTCCCCTATTTTCAGTTAAAAGAGGGCTTACTTTTCGAACAAAGTTATTAACAGATAACTCTCCCTTTTTAGGTGTACGAACAAAAATAATTCTTTCATAAAAAATAGAATCTATATCTTTAGTTAATGTTCGAGCAATTTCAGTAGCGATTTCTTTGGCTTTTTCAGCTGGAGTTTTATTATGCGGTAATCGATTTAATAAATCATAATATAGGGATGTAGGAACACCTTTAGCTTCTTTATTAATAGTTACGAACTGTACAATTTGTTCATCTTCACTTAAATCTGAAAATGCTACAACTGGTAAATCTAAATTTATTGGGTTTTCAGAAATTGATGCTAAATAGGCCCCACGTAAACGATGTTGCCCATCAATTACCCAGCCAGCATTCTCAATATTAGGTATTTTTAATGTTGACGTTACTGGATCAAAAGTGGAATTATTTAATGATACGATCAGGGCGGGAGAAATAAGTCCTCTTTCTGAAATGAAACTACTAATATCTTCAGCGCGGCTATTAGATAAAGCGCGTTGATAGCCTTCATCTTTATCTGCTGACCTTTCATTAATTTGTAAAATATCCCAGAGCGTATGAGCATCTAAGGAGAACAAATAAATATTGCGACTGTGTTGAGTTAATTTAACGCACGGTACGGTAATAGGTTGATTATTGTTTGTCATAGTTTGTCTCAAGTTTTAAATAAATGGATCTTTTGCAACAGCTCCAGCATTTGCTGGGTCAAATATGGGTTTGTCAATATCTCTATATTTGAGCAATCCTAAGTCAGCATCTTTTAAACGCTGATCTGCTATCTTGAAATAATTTTCATCTAGTTCAATCCCTATAAATTTCTTTTCTTCAAGGATCGCTGCTGCTCCAGTTGAGCCTGACCCCATAAATGGATCTAAAACTGTACCATTTTCTGGGCAAAGTGCCTTGATAAGTCTTTGGGCAAGAGCTATTGGGAATTGACAAGGATGGGCAGTTTTTTCCATATGATTGGCTTTCACATTTGGTATCGCCCAAACATCTCCTGGATTTTTACCTAAGGGATTTCCACTATATTCACCCTTTTTCGGTCCTTTATAATATTTTTTCCCAGGATATTTTTGCTTTACACGCACTGAGTCTAGATCAAAAAAACAATCTTTTCCTTTAGAAAACCATAAAATTGTTTCATGTCTACCACTAAAGCGATTTCTGCAGTTTGCTCCATGTTCAAAAGTCCAAATAATTCTATTCTTAAGCTTCATTTCAGGACAAACTCGCTTAAAAATTTCATAAACAATAAAATCTAGAGGAACGATTTCATCCTTAAGAACATGATGGCCAATTTGCCAACAGACTGACCCTCCAGGTTTTGTTTTCTCACAAATTAGCTTGATGACTGGCTCGTTAATTTCAACAAAGCCTTCAATAGTCGTATGGATATCATACGCTTTGCCAATACAATAAGGAGGAGAGGTGATCGTAAGGTCAATATGATCATCTTCAATAGTTTTCAAGATGTTTAAGCAATCATCATTGAATATTTCAAATGCCATATATTTCACATACCAGAAAATTAATTAAAAGTGAAGAATAGATCTTAGTGAATACGAAAGCAAGTCGCTAGGGCTTACTTTTTAAACATCTCTGTATAACCCAATAACTTTTCCAACCAATTTATATCCTTTCCTAAGTGGTATGATCTTTTCATGCCATTTAGAGTTTGATGAATCTAGATACATACCGTTACTTTTTTGAAAGTTGCCTCTATTTTTTGTTACATACAGATAACAAAATTACCTGTTTTAAATCATTTATTTGAAAGTCAATATTTACATACTTTAACATTTGGTTTGAGTTATGAAAACAGCCATTATTAAATAATATTTAAACTATAATTATTTTGTCACCTTTAAAGTTAGTACAGTTGGGGTGAACTCTGCCTTAGCCCCATATTTTCATCTGCTAATAAATTATATAAAACTCATCTCATCCTAAGATTGATATAGCAAATCTAGCCAACAAAGAGGGTGGTGTTGTAGCAGAATATACAACGCTTCTTTAATATGATTTCGACTAGCCAAGGCTAACCAATAGCCAATAAAAAACCACCTAATCCTTTCGAATTAAGTGGTTTTTAAATTTTGGAGCGGGAAACGAGACTCGAACTCGCGACCCCAACCTTGGCAAGGTTATGCTCTACCAACTGAGCTATTCCCGCAATGTGAGCACATTATAGAGTGTTTCATTAAAGTGTCAACACTCTTGTGATCTAATTGAACGTTTAATCAGCACGACGCCAAACTGTACCTTGACGTGTATCTTCAAGTACCACACCTTGGTCGAGTAAAGACTGACGAATACCATCTGCTTTCGCAAAGTCTTTTGCTTTTTTCGCATCAACACGTTGTTGAATGAAATCTTCAATTTCAGCATCAGACAAAGCAAGCGCTTCTTGTCCAATATCTGATTTTAAGAAATCATCTACATTGTGTTGTACCAAACCTAAAATGTTGGTGAGGTGACGTAATGTCGAATAAAGCACAGTCGCTTGGTCAGCTTGCTCTTCTTTTACAGCACGGTTTAACTCTTTATTGAGTTCAAACAATACAGCCATTGCTTCGGCAGTGTTGAAGTCATCACACATTGCATTGTTAAAGCGTTCAATAAAGCTTTGATCAAGCTTTTCAGTTGTCGTTTGACCATACATTTGTTGATAAGCTTTAAATGAATGATAGAAGCGAGTTAAAGAAGTTTTTGCTTCTTTGAGTGCCACATCAGAGAAGTTCACAGGGCTACGATAGTGTGAAGACACAATAAAGTAGCGAATCACTTCAGGGTGGAACTTCTCCATCACATCACGAATCGTAAAGAAGTTGCCTAAAGACTTAGACATCTTTTCACCATCAACGTTAATGAAGCCAACATGCATCCAGTAGTTTACATATTGCTCACCAGTCGAAGCTTCACTTTGCGCAATTTCATTTTCATGATGCGGGAACATTAAATCTGAACCACCACCATGAATGTCAAAGTGATTGCCTAAGCAGCAAGTCGACATTGCAGAACATTCAATGTGCCAACCCGGACGGCCATTACCCCATGGAGATGCCCAAGATGGTTCATTTTCTTTGGCATGTTTCCAAAGTACAAAGTCAAAAGGATGTTTCTTTTCAACTTCTACATCAACACGCTCACTTGCGCCTGCTTGCATATCATCAAGCTTACGACCAGAGAGGCGACCATATTTTTCAAATTTGGTGACTTCAAAATAAACATCGCCGTTTGAAGCAGGGTAAGCAGCGCCTTTATTCACCAAATTGCCAATCATGTTTTGCATCTGGTCGATATATTCAGTCGCTTTAGGTGCTTCATCAGGTGCTAAACAGCCTAGGTTTGCAGCATCTTCATTCATTGCATCGATGAAACGAGTGGTGAGTTGTTGGATTGTTTCACCATTCTCATTCGCACGTTTGATGATTTTGTCGTCAATATCGGTAATGTTGCGAATGTAGCGAACATTCCAGCCTTGACTACGTAAGAAACGAATAATGTAGTCAAATGCAACCATAACTCGAGCATGCCCGATATGACAGTAGTCGTAAACGGTCATACCGCAGACATACATATCGATGTGACCTTCTTTGCGAGGTACAAATTCAACTTTTTTTCGTTGCTCAGAGTTATATAAAACAAACGGTTGCATAAGGGTTTTCAAACACTCAACAAAAACAGTGTTACATCATAACTGATGCATCATTTTTCACAAAGGTTTATGCAAGAATTTTATAAGCTTGTGAAATCTTATACATTTAAAAACGTGTAGATGATTGAGTTATGTTAGAATGCCCCCAAATCTTTTGATTAAAATCACCGATCTTCACAAGAGATCAGATCAATTATTTTGAGTCAAACTCGTATGCCCAATCCTACAGATTTCCAAAGCAGCGCATTAGCAACATTGCGTATTGAGCAACAAGCCTTAGACGTGTTAGCAACACAAATTGGTGACAGTTTTAACCGAGCTTGTGAAATATTGTTACAGTGTAAAGGTCGTGTTGTGATCACTGGCATGGGTAAGTCAGGGCATATTGGCCGTAAAATGGCTGCAACTTTCGCCTCAACTGGTACACCATCTTTCTTTATGCATCCGGGCGAAGCTGGGCATGGCGATTTGGGAATGCTGGTTCGTGGTGATGTTTTAATTGCGATTTCCAACTCTGGAAAAAGTGATGAAATCATGATGTTGATGCCTTTAATCAAACATCTTGGCGTTCCTCTTATTACCATTAGCCGTGATGATAAAGGCCCAATGCCGCAAAATGCCGACATCGCTTTAACTTTAGGCGAGTCTGACGAGGCATGCCCATTAGGTTTGGCGCCTACGTCGAGTACGACAGCAACTTTAGTTTTGGGTGATGCACTGGCTGTTGCTTTACTTGAAGCACGTGGTTTTACCGCAGATGATTTTGCTCGTTCGCATCCAGCAGGTGCGTTGGGTAAACGCTTACTTTTACATGTAAAACATCTGATGCATACAGGCGATGAGCTGCCAAAAGTTTCACCAGATACACCAATGAATCAAGTGCTTTATGAAATTTCTAATAAACGTTTAGGCTTGACGACAATTGTAGATGAACAAGAACATTTGCTTGGTATTTTCACCGATGGTGACTTGCGCCGTTTAATTGATAAACAGCAAGGTTTTGATGTGAATTTGCCTGTTTCAGAAGTGATGACAAAAAAACCATCAACGATTTCTCAAGAAGCACGTGCGGTAGAAGCTCTACAACAGCTGAACCTGAAAAAAATTAGTCAGTTTGTGGTGGTAGATGACCAAAACAAAGTGATTGGTGTAATTAGTATGCATGACCTTATTCAGGCAGGGGTAAATTAATCAATGGCATCTTATGCATTGTTAGAACAAGCACGTCATTTACAGGCATTGGTTCTGGATGTTGATGGTATTTTGAGTGATGGCTTCGTAACCTTAACCAATAGCGGCGATGAAATTAAATCATTCGATATTCGTGATGGTTTAGGAATGAAGCTTGCACAGCAAGCAGGCATGAAAGTTATCATTATTACAGGCAGAAAAAGTAATATTGTTGAAAAACGTATGTCTGATTTAGGCGTAGACCTCGTTTTTCAAGGCCGTGAAGACAAAGGCTCAGCACTTCGTGAAGCATGTGCGCAGTTTAATATTTTGCCGTCTGATTGCTTGTATATGGGCGATGATTGGCCTGATTTATCTGCTTTTGCAATCGCAGGTATGAGTGTTACTGTGCCAAATGGTCACGAAGAAGTGCGTCGCCGTGCGCATTTGGTTACGCAATCGATGGGTGGGCGTGGTGCTGTTCGTGAAGTCTGTGATATGTTGCTGATCGCAAAAGGCATTTACCAAGAACTTCTTGAAAAATATCTTGCAGTACCGCATTAATAATAAGATTACTTAAAAAGGTAGGCTATTCCTGCTCATGGATACCAGAGTTTTATCAATTGTTGCTGTAGTGGTTGCTGCTATAAGTGGTGGTTACTACTACTATAGTGGCAAGGCAAAAAAACTAGACATTGGTTCTGCGAAGAATATGACATATTCAGCGCAGGGCGTCCATTTGACTCAAACTGATGATCAAGGCAATTTGTATATTCGTGCTGAAGTTCGTCAGCTTGAACAGGATATGCAACAAAAAACATCAAAGTTGGATCAACTTAATGCCTCGATGTATAAAGATGGCAAAGTTGATGCGACGTTCTTTGCAAAACAGGCAAATGGCTACGATGATAACCGTAAAGTTATTTTATCGGGTGATGTGGTCGCAACTAAACTGGCACCACAAGGGAAGATTGAATTCCAAACTGATGAGTTAACTGGATATCCAAAAACCAGAGAAATTGAAACAGATCACCAAGTGGTTGTTCAATCTCCGCAAGCCGAGTTTGTCAGCAAAGGGTTAAAAGCTAATTTGAATAATGGTCAGTACGAATTTTTTAATATTCGAGGAAAGTATGCACCAAAGTCTTAATTTAAAACGTTCTTCAGCTTTCCTAAAACAAGCTGCGGTAATTACATTCGTTGCTTTATCATCTGCTTCGACTTTTGCGTTACCGTCTGACCGTAATCAACAAATTTCGTTAGTGGCAGACCGTGCAACTTATAATGAGAAAACGGGTTTAACGACTTATACGGGTAATGTCGTGATTGAGCAAGGTACGATGAAGCTTCAGGCTGACTCAATTGTTGCTACGCTAAACTCTAAACGTGAAATTCAAACGATTACTGCCAAAGGTAGACCGTCTAAATTCCAACAGCAAATTAGTGCTGACAAGGGCGTTGCACGAGGCGAGGGTCAAACCATTGTTTATAATGCAGATACAGGCATTATTACTTTGACTGGTGGTGCATATCTATATCAAGATGGTTCAAGCATCCGTGGTAACTCATTGAAATATAGTATGAACAAAGGCGATGTTGAAGCTCAAGGTTCATCGTCAAATCGTGTTCAAATTATTATTCCGCCATCAACTTCAAAAAGTTTCCCAGGAGCGCGTGACTAATGCAACAAGCTCTTCAACCCCAAACTTTGTGTATTAAGCACTTAGCAAAAAACTATAGTAAACGTTGGGTCGTCAAAGACGTATCTTTTAGTATGCAAAGTGGACAGATTGTTGGTTTGCTTGGCCCTAACGGTGCAGGAAAAACAACAAGCTTCTATATGGTTGTTGGGCTAGTGCGTATGGACAAAGGTGAAATTCACCTTGATGATCTTGATATGTCTGATTTAGCAATGCATGAACGGGCACGTAAAGGAATCGGATATCTTCCGCAAGAAGCTTCTATTTTTAGAAAGCTGACAATTGCTGAAAATATTATGTCTATTTTAGAAACACGCAAAGACTTAAATAAGCAGCAGCGCCAACAACGTCTTACTGAATTGTTGAATGACTTTAAAATCAGTCATATTAAAGATTCATTAGGAATGAGTGTGTCTGGTGGTGAGCGTCGCCGTGCTGAAATTGCACGTGCATTGGCTGCTGATCCTAAGTTTATGTTACTTGATGAACCGTTTGCCGGTGTCGATCCAATTTCGGTGGGTGATATTAAAGATATTATCCAAACCTTAAAAGATCGCGGTATTGGTGTGCTTATCACTGACCATAACGTACGTGAAACTTTGGCAATCTGTGAACGTGCATATATTGTGAGTGAAGGCGCGGTAATTGCGGAGGGAACTCCACAAGAAATTCTGGATAATGAACAGGTACGTAAAGTCTACTTAGGTGACGATTTTACAGTTTAAATAAAAAAGTTAATCTATTTGGCTAAAAAGAGGTCAGTGCCTCTTTTTAGTTTTTTTATATTTATTTTTTAAAAACAATAAATTAGAATATTTAGTTGATGAAAAAGTAATGTGTGAATTATTCCTGCATTTATGCTTCTTTATGCAAAAAAATATGTAGAATGTAAAAGCTTTTAAACGATAACAAACAAGATCAACAAGACAAGCATGATTGGATATAACCAGAGAAGAGTAAAAAGGACATGTAAAAAGCCAGCTTTCCTGAAAGGGTTGATGCTTTTAACTTCACTGCATGTACCTATGGTGATATATGCCGCTAAACCAAGTGAGCAATATCACACATTAAAAGACAACTTATCACAACTTTTTGCCCCTAAAAGTAGTGATGAATTTAAAGTCGCTAAGATGCAAGAGTTGAGTAATTTTAGGCTAGATCGTTCAAGAGTGCAGGAGTTTCCGACTGTTCAACTCAATGATAGAGCAGCTTCATCTTATTCAAATTTGCCATCAAGGAAAATGACTCTGCAGGAAGCGGTGAAAATCGCCATCCAGCGTAACCCTGATATTTCCCAAGCCATTTCAACTTTAGCTGGCCAAAACGCCGGTATTGATGTTGCAAAGGCAGGTTACTATCCTCAAATTTCAGGTGGTATTACCACGGGTGACTTGAGCAGTGGTGAGCGTGGTCGGCAGTTATTGACTTTAAACGCAACTCAAATGCTTTATGATTTTGGTAAAGTCAAATCAGGTGTATCGGTTGAGAAAGCCAAACTTCAAGTCGAACAGGCGAATGTGTTGGTCAGCATTGACGATATTGCACTTGATGTGGCTCAGTCGATTATCAATATTCAGCGTTATCTCCAATTAAATAAAATTGCCGAGCAGCAAATTGCAGGTATTCAGCGAATTCAGGAAATCGCTAATTTACGTGCAAATGCTGGTATTAGTAGTCAGGCTGACCCGATCCAAGCTCAATCTTATTTACAAGCTGCGCAGTCCGGCTTGATTGCACAGCAATCTTTATTACGTCAGTACCAACAACATTTAAGGACATTGTTGGGTGGTGATGTTTCACGTACAGGTTGGATTATTTCAGATGATTTGGTGAAAGTATCTGATCTATATGGTGAACCTGAGTTTAATACCATTCCAAAAATGATCGCAGCACAAGCGGGCATTGAAGTGGCTAAAGCCCAAAAGGAACAGACCCGTTTAACACGTTATCCAACTTTGGCAGTGAAAGGCTCGGTCAGTCAGGCCATTAATGGAAAAAACCCAAACAATGATGAAGATGACGGTTTATATAGTTCCATCATGCTTGAAGCCACCAGTCAGTTTTATCAAGGTGGGGCAGTTTCTTCCCAAGTAAAAATGGCAAGTTATGCAGAAGAAGCCGCTAAATCTAAAGTGAATTCTGTGTATCTGGATGTGCTCGATCAGATCAGAACCAGCCGTGAACAAATTGAAAATAAACAACGTCAAATGCAGGTTTTAGCCAACCGCCAAGCGACGACAGTTCGTACACGCGAACTTTATCAAGAGCAGTACAAACTCGGTACCCGTTCATTGGTTGACTTATTGAATGCTGAACAAGCGATTCATAGTGCCAATTCAGAACTTGAAACTGCACGTTATGACATCTACAGCAGTATTGTTCAGTACATTTCGGCAACAGGACGTTCCCGCCAAGCTTATGACTTAAATAATATTTCAATTCAGGGGTTCCGTGCCAGTCTAGTGATCTGGATTGTGGGCATTGGCTTGGTTATTTTCTTTATCTGGGCGTGGATATTTAAACTTGAAGAAGTTTCTACCGGTACGGGTAAAGTCATCCCATCATCTAAAGAGCAGGTTATTCAGTCTTTAGAGGGCGGTATCTTAACTAAGCTGAATGTACAAGAAGGTGACATTGTTCAAAAGGGCGAAATTCTTGCGCAGCTTGATCCAACCCGTTTTGCATCAAATGTTGGTGAATCAAGATCTTTACTAATCTCTGCTCAGGCGACAGCAGCGCGTTTGCGTGCGGAAGTAAACGGTACACCTTTGGTTTTTCCTGAAATTGTGATGAAAGAACCAAAGTTAGTACAAGAAGAAACTGCATTATATCGCTCGCGTCGTGCTGATCTTGAACAAACCCTTGCAGGTTTAAGACAGGCGTTGCAACTTGTGCAACAAGAACTGGCGATGACAGAACCGCTGGTTGCTAAAGGTGCAGCAAGTGAGGTTGAGGTTTTACGTTTACGTCGTGAAGCAAATGATTTGCAAAACAAAATGAATGATGCGCAGAACCAGTACTATGTGAAAGCGCGTGAAGAGTTATCTAAAGCGAATACGGATAGCGAAACGCAGCAACAAATTGTACTGGGTCGTAGTGACAGTTTAGACCGTGCAGTGTTCAGAGCACCGGTACGTGGTGTTGTCAAAGAAATTGCAGTCACTACTCGTGGTGGTGTTGTTCCACAAAACGGTAAACTGATGACGATTGTACCGATTGATGAGCAATTGCTTATTGAAGCGCGTATTTTGCCGCGCGACATTGCCTTTATTCGTCCGGGACAAGAAGCACTGGTTAAGATCACGGCCTATGACTATTCAATTTATGGTGGTTTAAAAGGGAAGGTTACGGTTATTTCACCAGACACCATTCGTGATGAAGTGAAACAGGACCAATTCTATTATCGTGTTTATATCCGCACTGATTCTGACAAGCTTTACAATAAAGAAGGTAAAGCGTTTGGTATTACACCGGGTATGGTGGCAACAGTAGATATTCGTACTGGTCAAAAAACAGTACTTGATTACTTACTTAAACCATTTAATAAAGCCAAAGAAGCGTTACGAGAAAGATAATAAAAAAGCCCCGAGATTCGGGGCTTTTTTTATAGGTTTGATTCTATTAAATTCACGTTATAATTTGATTTTTATTGTGCTTTATCTTATTTATGGCTTTTACGATTGCATCACAGATTACATTTGAAGAAGAAATTAAAAAAAGTAGATTTCAGGCGATTGCTGCGCCAATAGAAAATGAACAGCAGGTTAAAGAATTTTTAGAACAGAACAAGGATATCTCGACCACTCACCAATGTTGGGCTTGGAAAATTGGGCATAACGTACGCTTTAACGATGATGGTGAACCGTCAGGAACAGCAGGCCGTCCAATCTTGGCGACCATTGAAGGGAATGACCTGACGAATATTATTGTAATGGTTAACCGTTGGTATGGCGGTATAAAACTGGGAACGGGTGGCCTTGTTAGAGCATACGGTGGCTGTGCTGGACAATGTTTACTGTTAGCTGAACGTATTGAATTGATTGCAAAGAAGACGATTCACTTTTCTTGTCATTTTAATGAGTGGGCGATATTTCAATATGAATTGACTCAACAACAGATTGAATATCAGGAAACCTACACGGCAACAGGTGTAGATATCGAAGCGAGACTACAGATACATCAAATTGAACCGCTCGCCTTAAAACTCAGAGACGTAACACGTGGTCGTGAAGAATTAAAAATTGAAGAGGAATTAACTGATGACTGATTCCTTACTGAAATATCGTGAGCAACATAAGCACCGCTTAAACTATATGCCATGGTTATATTGGACTTTAAAATCTAAAAACCGTGCTTGGGCTGAAGAGTGGCAAAAAGAATATCAAGCTTATTTAATGGATATGGAAACTGTCGAGATTGGTGAGAATTGTTTTATTTCGCCGCTAGCACATATTTTTGCTGAACCAGGCCGCAAAATTATTATTGGGGATAATAGTTTTATTGCGGCTGATTGCACATTGCATGGACCGCTGGAAATCGGCAATGAAGTCGCGATTAACCATCATTGTATTTTAGATGGAGGGCGAGCGGGCATAAAGTTGCATGATCAAGTCCGTATTGCCGCGTATTGCCATTTATATGCATTTGATCATGGGATGCAACTCGACCGTCCACTTTACCAGCAGCCAGTTACGTCCAAAGGAATTGAAATTGAGCAAGACGTTTGGTTGGGTGCACATGTGGGGATCAAAGACGGTATAAAAATCGGTAAACATGCTGTGGTCGGGATGAATAGTATGGTGACTAAAGATGTTGAGCCGTACCATATTGTTGGCGGAAATCCCGCAAAATTTATTCGTTTAAGAGAATAATGCAGTCTCAAGAATGTAATAAAATGTTTGATCTTTAAACAAAAAAGTTGATTTTTATACATAAACCTTAACATACCAATTTTTATCTATGTTAAGTTAAAGCTAAGTTTTAATAATAATCTCCAAGGCAATAGACCTGAAGAAGAGAGGCTAACATGAACCGTGTTATTGCGTGTATTGACTCATCACCGTGTATTAATGCTATTGCTGATGCAGCAGCATGGGTTGCTAAAGCAACCGGACGGGAACTTGTATTATTACAAATTCTGGACTATTACCCAGCCAGTTACCATCTTGGTGAAATTAGTGGGGTAATCGGCTTTGAAAGCAATGCAATGCTGCTAAAAGAGTTAGCTGAGCTAGAGCAAAAACAAAGTGAACTCGCGTTAGATTATAGTAATAATTTACTCCGCCATATTTCTGATCTTATTCAAGAAAAACACGGAATTACCAGTTCAAAAATTCAAGAAAAAGGTGATTTTTTAGAACAAAGTTTTAATCTCTTACATGAAAATGACATCGTTATTTTAGGTCGAGTCGGGGAAAGAGCGGCCGAGAAACATAAACCAATCGGTAGCAATGTTGAAAACTTCATTCGTGGTGCGAACTGTACTGTTTTGACCATTGGTGAAAACTTTAAAGTACCAACACGATTTATCTTTGCTTATGAATATTCGCCAACTTGTCAAAAAATGATGCGCCGTATTGCCCAAAGTGACTTATTGCGAACACTGCAATGTCATTTGGTGTATGTAGGGGATCATCCAGAAATATTAAATGAACCAGAACATTATCTTAAACAAGCGGGCCTAGAGGTAGTCACCGTTTACCGTTATGGCGATGTTGCACAAAATATTTTAGAGTACCAACAAGAACACGGTATTCAAATCATTGTGTTAGGGGCATTTAGTCATAGCAAAATTCATCAATTTTTCTTGGGAAGTATTGCGACAACCATATTCCGAAACGCGACTGTGCCATTACTTGTGGCTAAATGATGAGATTTGCATATAGTTATCCGCAAATCTTGTGGATAACTATATGGAAAAGCAACATTAATAAAAGTAATTAATTGATTATAAATAACAAAATAAAAAAGATGATTTTTTAACCATTATTTCACAATTGCAATTGCGAAGCCATCATGACCTTTTGAGCCAACTGTTTGCAGAGCTGTACAAGACAAGATTTGCGGATGATTTTCTAAAGCTTTAAACATTTCACGGATGCCTTCAATACTCGGTTTTTTATTGTCAGGATTTAAAATATCACCTGCACGAATTACATTGTCGAGTACGATAATCGTACCTGATCTTGAGAATTTCAGACTCAATTCTAAATATTCAGGATAACCCTGTTTATCTGCATCAATGAAAATAAAATCAAAAGGCTCGATAGATTGCGGATCAATCGCAGAAAGGATATCTGCAGCACGGCCAGCTCGAAGATCAACTTTTACAGGAAGATTGGCATGATCGATATTTTTCTGCGCCATTTCGGCATGAGTAGCACGGCCTTCTATGGTGAGTAAATAACCATCTTCAGGTAAGGCACGGCCTAACCAGATGGTACTATATGCAGCAAAGGTTCCGATTTCTAAAACTCGTTTGCATTTATTCATTTGAATAAGCATCTGCAAGAACATACCTTGGTTAGGAGCCACTGCAAGATGATTTGAAAAGCCGTGTTCGTCGGTATTCTTTAATGCATATTCGAGTCGCGGGTCTTCGGGAATTAAATGTGAATCGATATATTGGTCAATGTCTGTCCACATCTGCTGCATAATCAAATTTACCTATATGTTGATCGGGCTATTTTAAACGTTTATGCCTAGAGTGCAAAAATCTTCGGTTCAAGAAATTTTGGTTGATTGGGAAATGAACAATAAAAAAACTCCTTTCAGTTGAAAGGAGTTTTTTATTAGAAATTACACATCGAACTGTTTCGGGTGAGGTCAGGTCCCCAAGTACGATAGCCTTGAGTATCGATATGAATTTGACCTGAACTATATAGACCAATACCCATATTTAAGCTTTGACCATGCTGAGCCCAGAACTGACAAAGTTTAAACTTGGTATTTTCGATAAATGCATAATCTTGAGCTTGTGGGAACTCAGGACCAATACGGAAATCGATTGCCGAGTTAAATAAATGTTTAGATGAGCTTGCGCCGCCTGCACATTCATTTAAAGGTAAGTCTCGGTAAACCGAGGTCACTTCAAAGTCAGTTAGAACTTTTGCTGCAACTAAATATTTAAATACGCGTAGGGTAGATAAAGAATTTCCCCAAAGTTCACGATTAGGAACGGCATATTCTGAGCGTCCACATTTTTGCCAATCACGTGCTGAGCGTAATAACTCAAAGCTTGGCACAATACCTGCAACATTATTTCGGGTTAAGAATTTTTCGTATTCACGAACACGTTGGTAATTTTCACCAGAACTTAACCAACTTCGATAAGATACAGGCTCAACTTTAGGGGGAATTGGGCGCTCGATAATAACGCGCTCTTGTGGAATAAAGATTCGTTTACCACTTGGAGAGGTTTTGCCTGTTGTTGTGTGTTGGGGAGAGCTGACACAACCTACCATAACCGCTGGGATTATGCATAAGGGCACCATACTCTGCAAAAACTTCCGCATAAGAAAAATTAAGCACTTATAAATATTGCGGGTATTTTAATGCAAAACAGTGCACAAATTACGAGGAATTTGCAATGAAATGTTTGAATAGGGTATAAAAAAAGATCAGCGGTTGCTGATCTTTTTTGAAATTACTTTTCAAGATATTGTAATTTATCAGGTTTGCCGTTCCATTCTTCACGGTCAGCTGGTTGATCGCCAATTTGAGTAATGTTAGGCCATTTTTGAGAAAGTTCAGCATTTAATTCAATAAATACTTCTTGGCCTTCAGGTAACTCATCTTCAGAGAAAATTGCATTTGCCGGGCACTCTGGTTCACATAATGCACAGTCAATACATTCATCCGGATTAATCACTAGGAAATTCGGACCTTCGTAAAAACAGTCTACAGGACAAACTTCTACGCAATCTTGGTATTTACATTTAATACAATTTTCAGTGACAACAAAGGTCATGGCGACAGCTACCTAAAAAATATGGTTTCATTTCGAATAGCTTATTTTAGGCAAAAAAGGGGTAAACAAACAATTGCTTTTATTGATATTCTTTATTCATGCATATGAAGATAAGTTAATACGTTGATAATCAAACATATCTTGTAAACCCAGCAGAGTGTAATCTATAAAATTAAAATAATAATATATTTTATAAAACAATAACTTAAAAAATATTTTATTTAATTATTTAGATGTCATTTAAGTCAAGGCATCTATTTTAATAAATACCTTAACTTTTCATTTTTTGTTTTACAAATTTTGATTTACGGCTTTTTTGCTTAGAAAACCTTAAATTTTTAGAGCTAAAGCTTACATAGTAAATGAATATCTTCAGGTTCGAGCTGCCAAAGTTGTTGATCTGGAGCACTTAGCGGTTGCGCGCCATGCTTCATATAGAAGTCTACAGTGCGTCGACTTGGGGTTGCTGAAATATACAGTTGGTCTGCACCGAGTTGCTTGGCGGACTCTTTTGCGGCTTGCATAAGCTTAGCACCAATGCCTTGACCTTGTTGGTCAGCATCCACATAGAAATAGTGGAGTAATTTCGCTTGGGGGTAATCCGCTATAAGTTGATTTGAGACTACGCTTACACCAACGAGTTTTTCAGAAGCATCAAATGCACCGACAAATATTGAACCTTGTGCAAAGAGTTGTTTGAGTTTAGGTGGGTCATTTTCTAGATGGTATGAATCCCAATTTTGTACATCAAAAAAACAATCAACCAATTCTAGCTTTTGCTGTTTTTGTATGTAGTTTTGAGTGATTAATTCACGGCGGCTAATGTGCTGCCAAATAAGATCAATTTCTGAACTTTGTAAAGATCTTAAGATCATATAAATATTATTCTCCAATATGAATAAGCAGACCTAAGCCTGCTTATTCGAACGTGCTTTATTAAGATTTGAGTGCGGCTTTTAACTCGTAGAGTTGTTCAAGTGCTTGACGGGGCGATAAGTTATCGACTTCAATTTGTTTAAGTAAATCTAGAGCAGGGGATGAAACTTCGATCTCGACAACTTTCTCTATGATTTGTGAACCAGAGTTTGCATCTGGTGGAGCAAACAAATCATTTTGAAAACTGGTTTGTAGATGTTGTTGCTGCTGTTTTTCTAAAATGCGTAAACGCTTCTGCGCTTCTTTAATAACATTGGCAGGAATCCCCGCTAATTTTGCGACCTGTAAACCATGACTTTGGCTTGCAGGGCCTTGTTGAACTTTATGCAATAAAATCAAGTTACCGTTAAGCTCTTGCGCCGTGACATGATAATTATCGATTCCTGCTTCACTACCAAGTTCGGTCAACTCAAAATAATGAGTCGCGAATAAACATAAACATTTTACGCGCTTGGTTAAATCGACCACACATGCCCATGCTAAAGATAAACCGTCATAGGTACTGGTTCCGCGGCCAACCTCATCCATTAATACCAACGACTGATTTGTAGCATGGTGCAGAATTTGCGAAGTTTCAGTCATCTCGACCATAAAGGTAGATTTGCCTGTAGATAAATCATCGGCTGAACCAATACGGGTAAAAATTCGGTCAATTGGGCCAAGTTTGACCGCTTTAGCCGGAACATAGCTACCGCAATAAGCAAGTAAACTGATTAATGCCGTTTGGCGCATGAAGGTTGATTTACCGCCCATGTTTGGACCAGTAATAATTGCCATGCGGTGTTGAGCATCAAGGAAAGTATCATTTGGGGTAAATGGTGCTTTATTTAATGCTTCAACGACAGGATGACGACCAGCCTGAATTTTAATGCCCGTTTCTGGAGTAAATTCAGGGCGCGCCCAATTGTTTAAACGTGCTTGATGAGCAAAGTTTGCCACCACATCAATTTGAGCAATTGCTGAACTCATCATTTGTAGATGAGCGATATTTTCGCGAAGGTTTTCAAGCAAAGCTTCGAATAATGCTTTTTCACGAGAGAGTGCACGTGACTCACTCGACAGGACTTTATCTTCAAAACTCTTAAGCTCAGGGGTAATGTAGCGTTCAGCATTCTTTAAAGTTTGACGACGGATATAGTCGGCTGGCGCTTGTTCTGCTTGAGCACGAGTTAGTTCAATGTAGTAACCGCTTACACGGTTATAACCGATTTTAAGGGTATTAATGCCTGTACGTTCACGCTCTTTAATTTCTAGATCAATTAAGAATTGACCTGCATGATCACGAATTTGGCGTAATTCATCAAGCTCAGCATCATATCCTTCTGCAATTACATTGCCATCACGAAGTAATACAGGTGGGTTTTCAACGATTGCTGCCATTAAATGTTGATGAAGCGCTTTGAAGTCTCCAAGTTCTTCATCTAGTTGAACTAATAATTTAGATTTCTTCGCTTGAATGACTGGAGTTAACGCCGTTCTTAAAGCTGGAATTTGTGCGCATGCATGACGAAGTTGCACTAAATCACGTGGTCGCGCACTGCCTAGCGCAACGCGGCTAAGCACACGTTCAATATCACCAATTTCTTTAAGCACTAAACGAACTGGGTTTTCGTGATATCCCTGAATGAGTTGCTCAATCCCATCTAAACGAGCGTCAAGCAATGCAGTATCACGCACAGGTTGCATGAGTGTGCGGCTTAATAGACGACCACCCATTGCAGTTTGGCAATCATTTACCAGTTGAAATAATGATGTTCCGTGTTCAAATAATGGTTCAATAATTTCTAAGTTGCGGCGCGTGATTGGGTCGAGTGCAATAAAGTCGGTACTTTGTTCAAGTTGGATTGAGCGAATATGCGGTAATGCAGTTTTTTGGGTTTCTTTTGCATAGTGAATAAGTGCAGCGGCAGCAGCTTTGGCTAAAGGTAATGGGTCTAAACCAAAACCTGAAAGTGTTGATACCGTAAACTGATCACATAAGGTTTTTTGTGCATTATTTAGGTTGAAGTCTACATTTGGACGTTTAGTAACAGGGCAATCTAAATGCTTTTTAATTTGTTCGATAATATTGGTATCGACCAAGTCTTCATCAATCAAAATTTCACTTGGCATTAAACGTGCAAGTTCAATAGGCAATTGTTCTGGCTTGTAATCTTGTTGTTGAACTTTAAAAATGCCTGCACTCAAGTCAAGTAAAGCAAAACCGATCTGGTTTTGATGAATGCACAATGAAACGAGATTAGATGATTGATAACTGCTGAGTAATGCATCATCAGTTAATGTACCAGGGGTCAGAATACGAACAACTTTACGTTCAACAGGGCCTTTACCTGTCACTTCTCCAACTTGTTCGCAAATGGCTACTGTACGCCCAGCTTTAACAAGGCGAGCAAGATAACCTTCGGCTGAGTGATAGGGAACGCCCGCCATTGGAATAGGTCGGCCACTGGCTTTGCCACGATGGGTTAAGGTAATGCCTAAAAGTTTGGCTGCTAAATGAGCATCTTCAAAGAAGAGTTCATAAAAGTCACCCATACGGTAGAACAGCAACGCATGTTGATAGTCCGTTTTAACTTTGAGATATTGCTGCATCATAGGTGTGTGAGAAGATAAGTCAGCCATGATTTCAGCGCTATTCATGCGTATTAAACCCTTAAAAAATCAGTAATATTTTACGTTTGGTCATCTAACCAATTTCAAGTCTTTTAAAAATGAATGTCATTCAAGAAAAGAACACAACTGGATGAACTTTGAAAATTGGCATCCATAGTATAAAGCGAATTGGAGTCACTCCAGATGTGTAATGGTAACAAATTTGAGTTATTGAAAAAAAGAGTAGTGAAGCTCTGAAGTATAAGACCAATAAGTTGACTTCAAATTGTGGCTTAAGTGGTCTGAGGTCAAGTTTTTTTCAAGATACTTAAGCAATATGGTTTGCGTAACTTCAATCAAATACTGAAATATTTCGAATCAGCGTATGAGTTGCCTACGTCAGTTATCGTCTTGTGCAAAAGTATGCTGAATATAAATAGAGGAGTCATTCATGGGTACGCGTTCAACCATTATGGATACCAATAGCTTTCGTCCAGAACATGCTGCTGAGCTGGACCATGCTACCCGCAAACTGACCGATAAAAGAAATAAAATTTTAGGTGAATCCTATCGCTTGTTTTATCGTAATCCCGTGCATCTGGTGAAAGGACAGGGGCAATATTTATGGGATGCAGCAGGTCATCAATATCTTGATGTTTACAACAATGTTGCTAGCATTGGTCATTGTCATCCTGCGGTCATTGAAGCGGTAAATGAGCAAATGAAAATGCTCAATACCCATACCCGTTATTTACATGAAAATATTTTGGATTATACCGAAGAACTCTTACAAACCACTCCCGATGAAATTGACCGTGCCATGTATATGTGTACAGGTTCGGAAGCGAATGATTTAGCGATTCGTATTGCCCGTGAATATAGTGGCGGTACAGGAATTATTGTGTCTCAAGAGTCGTATCATGGAACCAGTAGCTTAACCTCAGGATGCTCTCCAGCACTGGGAACTGAGCAACCTTTAGATGCTACAACTCGTCTAGTTCCAGCACCTGATTATTATCGAATTCAAACTGATGATTTGGGCACATGGTTCGCGCAGCAAATTCAACAGCAAATTGACGATATGAACGCAAAAGGTATTAAGTTTGCAGGTTTTTTAGCGGACTCAATATTTTCTTCTGACGGTGTAATGCCTAATCCTGTTGGGTTCTTACAAAAAGCGGTTGATGTCGTGCATGCCAATGGTGGGATATTTATTGCTGATGAAGTACAACCGGGTTTCGCGCGCACTGGCGATTCTTTCTGGGGCTTTGGCCGCCACAATGTTGTACCTGATGTAATTACCACAGGTAAACCAATGGGTAACGGTGTCCCTGTGTCAGGACTTTTAGCCAAGAGTGAAGTCCTTGCTGCTTTTAGCGATAAAATTCCATATTTTAATACCTTTGGTGGTAATCCGGTTTCTATGGCGGCGGCACAGGCTGTACTTAAAGTGATTCAAGAAGAAGAATTGCAAACCCATAGTAAATATGTGGGAGGGCTACTTCTAAAAGAACTCACTAAACTTATGGATAAACATGAGATGGTGGGCGATGTCCGTGGTGCTGGTCTATTTATAGGGTTTGAACTAGTTAAAGATAGAGCCACAAAAGAGCCGAATAAAGCATTGGCTCTGAACCTTATTGAAGAACTCAGAAATACTCATCGAGTTTTAACCTCAGTTGCAGGTCCTTATGGCAACGTATTAAAACTGCGCCCACCTTTGGCTTTCCAAACAAAAGATATCGATTGGTTAGTCGGTGCTTTGGATCAAGCCTTAACAAAATTAAAGTAAGTCACTCTAAATATAAATAATACCCTTCAAGTTGGATGTTAAATCTAATTTGAGGGGTATTTTGTTGTTCAATTATCTTATGTGTCTTTAGACGTTATCTCGACTTACTTAAATAATAAAAAGGCCTTTATTCAAGGCCTGTATTTGGAATGTTTTAGTGTCTTAATTGACGTGGTGTAACACCAAACCAGCGTTTAAATGCACGAGATAAAGCACTTACTTCTGAGTAACCTAGCAGGAATGCCATTTCTGAAATTGGAATATTTTTCTGTTTAATATAATGTTCGGCCAACTCACAACGAACCTGATCGACTAAATGGGTAAAGGTCAGTCCTTCATTTTTTAGACGGCGGGTAAGAGTGCAACTCGTTAAACCAATATCATGAGCGATTTTTTCAAGGTTTGGTTCACCTTCACTGAGTTCAAGTTGGATATGAGAGCGTACCTGATCAGCAAGACATTGACTTGGTGAAGCGCGATTGAGTAGGTGCAACGTATCTAGAATCACTGTTAACAAAATAGAATCGCGGCCCGGCATATTATGCTGGACGTCTTTTTTTGAAATGATGATGGAGTTAAAAGGCTGATCAAAATAAACAGGCGCGTTAAATAATTTGCTATGTTCTTGCCAGAATTCAGGTCGAGTATGCTCAAAGTGAATCGCGCGTGGAGAATAATGAGGGCCCATCACTTCACGGATCACATTCATAAACATGCCCATAGTCAGTTCTGCATCTTGGCGACGAGTTAAAATCGCGCCGTGTTGAACTTGATAATCTATGCGCCAGCTATCTCCTAAATCGACCATCCGATTGAGGGTATCTTTCTGATGCAAATAAAAGTTATTGGTCATGTTCATGAGTGCAGACTCTAATGTGTTTGAACAAAGACCGATGTACCCAATCAGCCCTAATGATTTGGGTTGAAACTGTTGACCATAATGCAGACCAAAATTATCACAACCTGAAACCAATGCTGCCTGTTCTAGCACCTTGCAATAATTGGGTAGTTGTAAGCTCAAAGTTGGGCTGATTAGAAGTTCAGGATTAATACCACTAATTCCTAAAACACGATCAACATCTGCACCTTTTTGATGAATAAACTCGCTTAATCCAGAGGCGGCTGCAGACAATACACCTTGATTACACATATTTGAATCGACAAGATGAGCTGGATTGAGATGTAACATGTCAAGTCTCATGATATTTATTCCTAACTATTATTATATTAAGCAAAAGCCATACCAGTTTTTGCTTACGTCCATGATTTTGTTTGGTTAAAACTATTTATAAAATAATGGTTTATGTGTTGCTGTTTTAAGTTTCAGATTTGACTCTTTAAGAAAACATCAATCATTGTATTTAAGGTTGGGTAGCGAACTAAAAGAAGGCAGAAAATGCATTAGAGATAGGCAAAAATGGCAGAACTAAAACTAGAAATTAAGCGGCTTCTCATGCATACAACATGTATTGTAGGCATGAGAAAATAAGTGAAAATACTAATTTTTTGTAGTTTTTGCCGTTTGTGCGCCATAACTTAAACTGGCCATTGAAGGTCTAAATTGACCTGTATTGGCATCGCGGCCCTGTAGTAAGAACTTAGTATTGGCTTGACCGTAGCTCTGTACAGCCTGCTGAGAAAATTTTCCAATATCAGAACTCGGACTGCGCAAACGATTAATAATTAGTACCTTCTGAGTCGCCGCAAAATCTTGCATCATATTTTGATCGCCTTCACTGTCACCTGCGATAAAAATTGGCCCATAACCATATTTAGAGACTAAAAAACGCTGGATGGTGGCAGTTTTACCTTTACCTTGAGTTTGCGCATAGCCATGACGAAACTCAGGTAAAATTCGGTTTTGTGCATCTCGTTCTAGCTCCATGGCGTAGGCATTTTTTTCATTAATGTTGTAGCCGATCTCTGGATTAGAAATAATTTCCTTAATCACATCAATAAAAGATGCTGAGCAGACATAGACATCAATACCATTGTCCTGAAAGGCCTTAAATAGATTTTGCATTTCACGGTATGGTCTTAAACCATTTTCCCAAGTGGTTTTCACAACGCTTGCTTGGCCCGAAAGTGCTGCGGGGGAAGTCCATGTTACAGGGCCAATCGGTTGCTGCATTTGCCAAGCCACCGTTGCTTTCACCAAATTACGGACCTCTTGTTCGGTAAGCCCAGTAAATAAATAAGTGACCCACGGATATGCAACTTCATGATCAAACGTGTCTCCAATCGCCGCATATAGATATCTCATTTTAGTAATGAAATCGAGATAATGCGGATCTTTTTTAATTTGATCCAGACTTTGCTTACCTTTCAGACCGCTATAGTGGTGATAAAGCCATGTGTAGCTAGCAATAATATCTGGGGCAATTTTATCAATATTGACGGCTTGGCCTTGCTGGTTATTGTAGGCCGCTTCAAAGTTTTGCGAGCTAATTCCTTTTCGAATAATCTGATTAAGCTGCTCTGGCGTAACATTAAATGCTAAATGTTCAAGCTGATAAATTAAAGTTGCTTCTTCGATGTCTAAAAATACCGAGGTATTGTCAAAGTCAGTGACAATATACGGGCGCTTGTCAGGATTGTAGTTTGGGCTATCTTTTCCATAGCTAGCAATGAATTGATTAAGTTGGTCAAAGTTAAAAGTGTCCCATTGACCTTTTTGAATATATTCCTTTTTGGGAATAGCGACTGCGGGAGATGTACTTTGTATAGGGTTGTAATTACATGCGCTTAGAGCAATCATACTTGCCAGACTACTGGTGAGTAATAGTGCTTTGGCAACTTTGCTCAGTTGATGGGTAGCTTGCATAAACCCTTCCTTTAAATTCTATAAAATTTAAAAACTAAAAATTGAAAATGAAGAAAAGCGATCTAAATCACTTTTCAAATTCCTACAGGCATTTGACCGTTTAGATATTTTTTACAAAGACGCACAGTTTCATTGGACCATTGATCACCAAGACTTTGAGCCATTTCTGTTTGTGCGTGAGAACCATTCCAAGCCATCATTTGAATGCGGCGTTGCATGATAAAAGTCGGGATCATTTCATATTCTTCAGACTGAATATGACCTACGCGCTCGTAGCCTTTTAACCAGTAATCAACCCAATGAGGTGCATTTGCATAATGTTCATTGAAGCTAATCGCAGCGGCGAGATCATGCATAAACCAGCTCATGCCGCAGTCATCAAAATCGATCACACCAATATGTTCTTGTTGTAGTAATAGATTGGTTAAACGCAAATC
The DNA here is from genome assembly GCF_014169935.1 of Acinetobacter sp. BEC1-S18-ESBL-01. Lineage (NCBI taxonomy): Bacteria > Pseudomonadati > Pseudomonadota > Gammaproteobacteria > Moraxellales > Moraxellaceae > Acinetobacter > Acinetobacter sp. BEC1-S18-ESBL-01. The sequence goes on along the minus strand of NZ_AP022302.1, from coordinate 2,432,604 downwards.
GGCATGAATCAGGCCATAACGTTCTTGGGTTTTACCAAAGAAATTTAAATCTTTCGCAATTTGTGCAATGGCTTCTTCAATCACGCTGTGATCTTGAGGTCTTAAATGAGGTGCATTTTTCCAGTTTCCCCAGTGTCCATCTGCACCGACCATAGTTTCATGGTTCCACACAATACGTTGAAAGTTTTCAGGCGCTTGCCATGTCTTACTATGTACGTGCAACTTTGCGGTAATTTGTCCTAATTGTTCAAATGCAGTGGGGTCAACTTCAACCGTCGGCATATCGCCCTCAACCCAGTTGAAAAGGACTGCATAACGATAAATATCATTCGATAGTTTTAAAGTGATGACACGCTCACCGGATTGATCTGCAATCGCAACAGGAACTTGAATACCACTCGCATTTAAGGCATCTAACCATTCAAGCTCACTTTGTATATCGAGTTTGCTGTGATAGTTGGGACGATGAATTCGGAGTGCATATCGGGCAGATCCGGTCAAAATCTGAAAGGTTGCATTTTCAGACTGACACAGCAGTTTGACCTGTCCTTGATAGTCTGATGGATACTGCTTAATTGCTTGTTCTGCCAGTATTTGTAATTGAACTTGGCTTAAAAATTCATTTTGTTCTACAGACATAACCCAACTCCTCAATTTAATTTTTAAACACGTTCTGTGTTGAGATGCCGTCGATCTTATAAAAGAAAAAATGAATCAACTTGACTTCAAGTGGTCGGGGAGATGTTTTGCTGTCAAGTTTTATGAATATCTTTTGCGCAACTATTGGTGGTGTAAATTTAGTCGATAAGGCAATACGACAATGAAAGAGTCTGAATTAAGCGTAGATGTTGGTGCTCTACAACAGGACGCAGAGTATTTTGCAAAACGTCAGTTAAAAAAGGGGGCAGTAGGTTGGTTACTTTTAGTGGGGTTAGGTGTTTCTTATGTCATTTCGGGTGACTTTGCAGGTTGGAATTTTGGGCTGGCACAAGGCGGCTGGGGTGGACTCTTTATTGCAACAGTCATCGTCGCGTTTATGTATCTCTGCATGAGCTTTGTAATGTCTGAGATGTCAACGATGTTACCCACTGCCGGCGGTGGCTATAGTTTTGCCCGCGTTGCATTTGGTCCTTTTGGAGGCTACCTCACAGGGACTGCGATTTTAATTGAATACGCAATTGCACCTGCTGCGATTGCAGTATTTATAGGTTCTTATTGCGAATCACTCTTTGGAATTGGCGGCTGGGCTGTTTATCTAATTTGTTATTTAGTTTTTATGGGCATTCATCTTAAAGGTGCAGGTGAAGCGCTTAAAATTATGTTTGGAATTACCGCCGTTGCTTGTATTGCACTGGTCGTATTTATCATTGCGATGCTTCCACATTTTGACAGCGCACGTTTGTTTGATATTCCTGTCAGCGCTCATGCAGGAGCGAGTCAATTTTTACCGTTTGGCTATATGGGAATATGGGCCGCAGTACCTTATGCCATCTGGTTTTTTCTTGCAGTTGAAGGAGTGCCACTGGCAGCCGAAGAAGCAAAAGATCCAGTACGTTCGTTGCCACGAGGCTTGATTGGTTCAATGTTGATATTGGCATCGTTTGCACTTTTAATTTTATTTTTGGGTGCAGGCGCTGCGGGTTCAAATACTTTAAAAAATTCGGGAGCACCATTAGTTGATGCACTCATTGCGGTATATGGTCAGCACACATGGTTGGCGAGTTTTGTTAACTTTGTGGGTCTTGCTGGACTTGTCGCAAGTTTCTTCTCAATTATTTATGCATATTCACGCCAGATTTTTGCATTGTCACGTGCGGGATATTTACCAAAAAACTTATCGCTCACCAATGAAAATAAAGCGCCATATTGGGCCATTATCATTCCGGGCATTATTGGCTTCTTACTTTCTTTAACAGGTGAGGGTGACTTACTCATTTTAATGGCAGTATTCGGCGCAACCATTTCTTATGTGTTGATGATGCTTTCACATATCAAATTGCGTTTATCTCGTCCTGAATTACCACGTCCTTATAAAACGCCTGGTGGAATGTGGACGTCTTGTCTCGCTTTGATTCTTGCGGCTGTTGCAGTAGTGGCAGGGTTAATGGTGAATCCAAAAGTTTGGTTACTAGCCGCGCTGATTTATGTCGGATTTATACTCTACTACTTGTTATACAGCCGTCACCATTTAGTGAAAGGCACGCCTGAACAAGAGTTCGCCATGATTGATGACTGATTTTTAGGGTGTTAGAGAATAAAGAGGCTTCGGCCTCTTTTTTAAACTTTATAAAATGATTAAAACGTTTAAAGCCAAAATAGAGAAGTTTAAATATTTAACTCAAAGTTTACTTTTACACGGTCTAAAACAATTAAGGTGCGATATGTTTTTACATCTTCATTATCCGCAAAATGTTTTCTAACCAAACTTTCAAAATGAGATAAGTTATTGCTCAGCATAATAATGATAAAAGAGACGCCTCCATTCACAAAGTAACACTGTTGAATTTCTTCAACAGAAGCAAAGTATTGCTTCGCTCTATCCATCACTACAGAGCGGTCTTCGCTAAGGCGGACTTCAATAATAGACGTAATTTTTTCACCAAATTTAAGCGGATTTAAAATAGCGCAATTTCTTAAAATAATTTCCTTTTCTTCCATACGCGTTATACGTCTTTGTACTGAAGCGGACGATAGACCAATTTTTTCAGAAATTTCTCGATGAGAAGTCTTATTGTCTTTTTGCAGTATTCTTAAGATTGCATAGTCAAAATTATCTAAAGAAATATCTGACATGAGTAAATCTCTCATTAAGCTTTAAATATAGAGTTATTTAATCGTTTTATTGAGGGAAATAGAAGAAATATATTGATTATATAGAATTAAAATTTCAATCATTCCCAGAGCGGTAAATATGATGATTGAGACAAACTCCAAGCAAGGCATGGCATTTGCCGCAGCATTTCTATCTTTAGTTTCTGTGCAAATAGGTGCATCAATAGGAAAAGCGCTTTTTCCAATTCTTAGTGCAGAAGGAGTGACCTTAACTCGACTTGCTTTAGCCGCATGTTTCTTATGGATTGTTTATAAACCTTGGAGAGACTGGAACAGGCAGACCAATTGGAAAAATCTCATTATTTATGGGGCAATCCTCACTTTAATGAATACTTTAATTTATAAAGCATTTTCTTATATGTCTGTGGGGATCGCTATTTCCATTGAAGTGTTAGGACCACTTACGGTTGCTATTTTAATGTCCAAAAATAAATTAGATTATTTTTGGGGAGCATTATCTCTTATTGGTTTGCTTTTTTTACCTATGGGCAATTCAAATAATAACTTTAGCTTTATTGGTATGGCGTATGCGCTTGTGGCTGCGGTGGGTTGGGGACTGTACGTTATTTATGGCTCTAAAGTTGCGCAAGGTGGCGGCAGCTCGGTTGCAACAGGAATGTTTCTAGCGGCTTTGTTTGCAACGCCTTTAGGTGCATCTCATATTATCCATATTTTTGATAGTTATACGATTCTTTTGACATGTTTGCTCATGGCGATGCTAGCAAGTGCGATTCCATTTATATTAGATATGGTTGCGATGAAAAAACTGCATCCGCGGGTTTTTGGAATATTAGTGAGCGCATCACCAGCGGTGAGTGCTTTGGCTGGATGGCTGATTTTAGATGAACGATTAAATCATTTTCAGATCGTTGGAATAACAATTATTATGGCATCGTGTGCAGGATGTTCTTATTTCTCCTATAAACGTAATACTGCATAAGCCCACTCATTTATGATGACTTATATCTAAGAGCTGGATGAGTCATTTGAGGGGGAGAGAAATAATAAATAGAGCCCCCTTAAAAAGGCTACCTCTGTACAAAAAGAATATAAAAACAGCAAGTATCACTTACTTAAGTGCAATTTTAATATGATTGTTATTTATACAATGTAGTTACCAGATCACAAGGATATGAACTGATGAAATTTCTAAAATTTCTAACTTTTAGCACGATTCTTACGTTATCGGCGCATAGTTATGCGACAGTGGGTGGTGGACAAAAAATTGAAGTATTGGGTTATCAGAAAAAAGAGAAAAAACTTTATGTATTAAGACATTATGAAGATGGTCGAGGACGTCTACCACAACTATATTATTATCTATTAAATAGTAAATCGCCTGACAAACTTATTGAAGTTAAATCTCTCTATATCAATCCAAAAACACATAAGATTGATTATGATCGAGATAGTACAGCGTTTGATAAGGCTCTCAATAAAATTAAAAAAAATTTAACCCCTTTGAATGTAAGTAATAGTAAGACTGTAAAAATTCAGACGTTAAAAACTCATCAGAATCAGGTATCAGCTTGGTTTGATCCTTCAGGAAAGATCACGCAATATAAAACAGAATATGTTGTAAAATCGCCGTCTTTACAAAGTAAGCCCCATGTTGCGGTTCATTACACCAAAGCTATAAAAATTTCCCAAAATTATAAGGTGCCTACGCAAAATAAGAGCTTGGTTGTTGTTAAATATCTGGGGGTTCCAGAAGAAACTGGTTACGATATTGAAGACCCTGTTTTACTAATGCCTATGAAAAAATAAGTTTAAGCACAAATATTTTCTTGGTTCAAAGCGGCAATATACACAACATCTGTGTATATTCAGCTCAAAAGTTATCTGCACTAGACTGTTTTTATCTGGGTTATCTGTCTATGTCTAATGCTTTGCCTCGACAGCTTAAAAATAACTGATTTTGATGCCAAGCCAATTGCCCTGACACAATAGTTGTATCGACGTCATAGCGGAAGGTTTTATTTTGAAATGGCGTCCAGTTACATCGCATATAGTTTTTTTGATCTTTAACTGCAATAGCCTCTTTATTTTCTTTAAGTAGAACCAAATCTGCCCAATAACCTTCACGGATATATCCACGATTTTTGAGTTTAAATAAATCAGCGACTTGGTGTGATGTTTTCTTAACCATTGTTTCTATACTTATTTTTTTATCTGCCACAAGTTCCATGAGTGCTGGAACAGCATGTTGAACCAAAGGCAGGCCAGCGGGTGCTTTTAAATAAGATTGTTGTTTTTCGTCCCATGTATGCGGCGCATGGTCTGTACCAATAATATCTAAGCGATTGGTTTGAGCGATGGCAGTGATGAGTTCATCTTTGTCTTGTTGAGTTTTAATCGCTGGATTGCATTTTATTAAATGGCCAAGCGCAGCATAGTCTGATTCATCAAAACTAAGATGGTGAATACATACTTCCGCAGAAATATGTTTGAGATTTAAAGGCAAATCTTTAAATAAGCATAATTCTTTGGCTGTACTAATATGTAAAACATGCAGTTGGGTTCCATATTTTTCCGCTAAAGACACCGCTAAACGTGAACTCTCAAAGCATGCTTGTTTATCTCGAATTTTAGGGTGCATATGTGCTGGAATATATTCACCATATTTCCCGAAATATAAATTCTCTTTTTCTTTAATGCGAGGGGTATATTCGCAATGTGTTAAAAGAATGGTCGGTACATTCGCAAATAAACGCTCAAGCACTTGTGGTTCATCAACTAACATATTCCCCGTAGATGCCCCCATAAAAACTTTTACACCACTAATCAGCTTGGGATTAAGCTGTTCAATAATCTCTAAATTTTCAGAACTTACGCCAAAATGAAAAGCATAATTTGCCATGCTATATTGGGCGGCAATTTGCTTTTTTTGCATTAAGGCATCTAAAGATATTGTTGGGGGATTGGTGTTTGGCATATCCATATAACTGGTAATTCCGCCAATGACTGCTGCCATAGATTCTGATGCAATACTGCCTTTATGTGGCGAACCCGGATCTCTAAAATGAACTTGATCATCGATCATTCCTGGAATCAGCCAGTTTCCGTTCGCATGAATGGTTTTAGCATTAATAACATGAGGAATTGTTGGTGCAATTTTTTCGATTCGACCATCTTGAATAAGTACATCTACAAATTCCTGTTTTCCCTCATTCACTAAATTGGCATCTCGGATAATAATTTTAGAATAGGGTTTAAAACTCATTGTGTAATGCCTTATAGCCTTTGACCAATTCAATATTTGTTGAGACGACACTCTCTGAAAATTCACTGATAGAAATATCAACCGGAGGATATTGGTTTAAGTCAGTTTTAGAGTTGGTGTAGCTCATTGCAGGGACATAAAAGTGGTTCGGTAAATCACGCCCGTCGACCACTGCATTGTGACGGATAGCGCTGTGATTGCCGACCTTACAGTTAAATATGACACTGTTAAAACCCACAAAAACATGGTCACCAATTTCACAAGGCCCATGAATAATGGAGCGATGGGCAATTGATGTATTTTCACCAATTACAACTGATGCACCAGCTTTGGAATGAATCACAACACCATCTTGTATGTTGGAATTTGCTCCAATAATAATAGGTTCCATCTCTCCATTTTCGTCGGTTTCATCGGCACGAATTACCGCATAAGGACCAATAAACACATTTTCATGAACAATGACTTTGCCGCAAATAATAGCGGTCTGATCGACATAGGCTGATTGATCAATCACAGGGAGATGACCAGATGGATTTTTACGTAGCATTGGATAACCGTTTAAATATATTTACTTAAATTGAATTAAATGAGTGACCTAGAGTTACCACTGCCATGTCCCTTGGGCCACAGCATCATGTGCATGTAAACTTTCTGCATGAGTCACTTTAAATTTGAAACCATGAATATTTTTGTGATGTATAAATGAGCCATAAAGACGTCTTAAAGCATCTTCGCAGAACATTAGATTTTGACCGTTGGCAACTGCAAATGCCTGTTCATCAATACGCTTCACCGCTGTTTGTACAGGCGTCATTAAGGCCAGTTCAGCTCGGTTTATAAACTCGATGAGTGGAATGTTTTGAAGATTTTGATCTAATTTAAATTGAAGGAGGGCAAAACTTCTTTGGCTATGGGGCGTTGCTGCAATTGCATCTGTAGTATTTAACCAGTTCATAATGTCTTGTTGGTCAAGTCGAATTTCTTGATTTTGTAAGGCCGACACAAACCGTTGTTGAATAATATTTCTTGAAAGTGCCGCAGAGCATGGGCAGGTTGAAGAATAGGGGATCTCGACTTTTAATTCTGCCTCAAAATGATCATTAGAAAGTTGGCATGACAAAACAAAAGGATAGCTTTTCCACCCTGAAAGCTTGCTGACTAAGGCTGGTCGCTCGATATAAAGTTTACTGTGAATTTCAATTTTGGCATGCTGCGATAAATCTTGATGGCTGTCTAAAAAGTCCTCTAAAACTAATTTCAGATTAAACATATTTATGTTTTCGAGTGATGTTAGCTCTAAAAGCCGTGTGTATAGACGCGACATATGAATGCCTTTTGCTAAAGGGTCATCCAGACTGACATAAGCATTTATGTGGCTTGGGCATAAGATATTTTCAATTCGAACTGGTAATGCAATGTTTTCCATGCCGACCCAATCAAGGCGGTGGCTATAAGCATTTGGTAAAGTTGGCTCGGCAGATATATCTGGGAGAACAAGGTTCATTTATTAGCGGCTTATATTGTGATATTAACGTTATGTTATAACATAACGTTAATAAGTGGCAAGTTTGCTATAGGCCTTAATGGAGTTAAATAACATTGAATAAGTAAACATAGATATATAAGCTCCTCGTCTCTTTCCGTAACGGTAGGATGGAGGAGGGACACCTTTGGGTGTGCTGGTTATATCTTTCACCAGTCTGCTAACCCTCTTTCGTTTTGCCACCATAAATTTGATGTCTTGGCAGAACTCCTAATTAAAAGGAATCTAACAGTTATTTATTAAAGCCTAAGTTCAAATATTCACTTTAATTTTCAATTCCAATTTAACAATAACTTCCTCATTATTTAGCCTTACTTTTTTAATGATCTAATTTAAAACAAATGTCATTTTGCGTGCTTGACTGAAAAAAGGTTGGGCACTATCCTTTGCCTGCTGGCCTACATTGCCAGTCGGTTGTCGCAGACCGAATCAAACGAGCATTAAAAGTTTCATACTTTTAGTGTTGAGCCCTCGTGCCCCCTCTATGGCGGAACGGAGGGGGACACCTTCGGGTGTGCTGGCCTCGTTTGACCAGTCTGCGAACCCCTTTCGTTCTGCCACCATAAATTTAATGTCTGGCAGAACTCCCAATAAAAAGGAGTTGGCTTTGCACATCCATTATTTCTTGGCAGCCCTTGCCATAAGCTATCACGACACAGCTTAAACGTTTAAAGCAGTTTGATCGCCCTAAGGTTTTCAAGCTTTAAATCGTCACGACCAAAAAACTTAATCAACAATAAAACTTGAGATGTGCCAAGCACAGTCTTTATAGGCTTTGCTGTGCCTTTTTTCTCCCAGAAAAGGCACAGGTTTTTTATCTCATTTATATACAACAAAAATTTTTATAACGGTAAAACTATGCCAAAGTTAGTTCTCTCAACACGTGCTATTCAAGTCATTAATACATCAATTAATTTATTTCACCATCACGGCTTTCATACGGTTGGGGTCGACAGAATTGTGAAAGAGTCAAAAATTACCAAAGCGACTTTTTATAACTTTTTTCATTCAAAAGAGCGGTTTATTGAAATTTGTCTGATCGTACAAAAAGAACGTCTAAAAGAAAAAGTGGTTTCAATTGTTGAATACGACCAAGGTTCAAACGTGAAGGAAAAACTTAAGAAACTTTATTTCTTACATACCGATTTAGAGGGACTGTACTATTTATTGTTTAAAGCCATGTTTGAAACAAAACTGACTTATCCAAAAGCCTATCAAACCGCGTTGAGATATCGAACGTGGCTACTTAATGAAATTTATAGCCAGCTTAGAACACTCAAAACCGATGCGACTTTTCAGGACGCCAAGCTATTTTTATATATGATTGAAGGCATAATTATTCAGCTTTTAAGTTCAGAACAGAAAGATGAGAGAGAAAAGGTGTTGGATTGTTTTCTCATCTCTACTATTAATTATCACTAGTTAAAGAGCTTGCTTTAATATCGACTAAATTAACCTCTAGCCAATCCGCAAGTGCTGCAACATGTTTAGCGACTTCTTCACCTAGTAACGTTAAATCATATTCGACATGGGGCGGGGTAACTGGGTAAGAAGTTCTACGTATAAAACCATCTTTTTCTAAATGCTGGAGGGTCTGGGTTAGCATTTTTTCGCTGACTCCATTTGCTTTACGGCGTAACTCACTATAACGATGTGTGCCATCACGCAAAGCGATGAGACATATCACTCCCCAGAGACTCGTTACATGGGCAAATACTTCACGGGACTGACAATTATTTTCGCCAGTAAAAAGATCACCTCTTCGGACTCTTTCGGTCAATGTGGGAGCTTCTAGATTCTTCATTCCCATGCTTTATTTATCTCCATTCAAATGTTAATAAGATTAATACTAACCCCGAGGTGCGTACCTTATATGATCGGGAAATAAATATTATATTAAGGCTTATCTCTATTGGATCCAGAACTTTTGAGATTTTATTTACTCAGCTAATTTTGAATTTGGTTCCATCAATGTAAGTAATACTCTTTTTACATGACCAAACTCTTTTTTAGGGATGCAGCCATACAATTTACACAGGATGAAGAATGAATAATTTGAATTTTAAAACGCTAAAGAAGTATTGGCTGCGATTCGTGGGTATTGCTGTAATCGCGGGCTCCTTAGTATTGGCATTTGCTTGGGTCGCTGGTCTATTTGGACATCGCACCACAAGCAAAACCTTTTTGGGAGACTCATTAAATAACTTTGATCCCGGATATCGACGTGCACACGGTAAGGGTATTTGTTTTGATGGCACTTACCACAGTAATGGTGCGGCGGCGGCACTCTCTAAAGCCACTGTATTTGCCAAGTCTGATATACCAGCAATTGGTCGATTTTCTATTGGAAGCGGTAACCCGCATGCAGCAGATAATTCGACAGCAACAGTGAGTATGGCTTTATTACTTTCCGCAGCTGATCATTCACAATGGCGCATGAAATTAAACAACTTTCCCTATTTCCCTACACGAAATGCTGAAGGTTTTTTGGCGCAGCAAAAAGCATTTAAACCAGTTCCAGCTACTGGCAAACCCGATCCAGCCCTTGTTGAGGCTTTCTTAAAAGAATATCCAGAAGCACGTAAGTCTATTGAGCAAAAGGCAAAGATGCCATTAACCGGTAGTTTCAGCGGTGCAGAATTTTATGTCGTAAATGCTTTTATATTGCGAGCAGCCAATGGACAAGAACAGCCAGTCCGTTGGTCTATGCGTCCTCATTCAAAATTTATTAGTCTGACCAAAGAACAACGTGATCAAGCTGGCCATGATTTCTTATTTAAAGACATCAAAAAACGTTTAGCTGAAGGGCCGCTATATTGGGATTTGGTTTTGCAACTTGCCGAGCCGGGAGACCCAGTGAATGACCCATCTCAACCGTGGCCAAAAGAACGTAAAGAAGTGATAGCAGGAACATTGGAAGTCAAAAATGTAACTGAACAGGTAAATGGCGTTTGCCGTGATATTAACTTTGACCCAACACTAGTTCCACCAGGAATTGAGTTATCAGATGATCCGGTACTCGCAGCACGAGCAGGTATCTATTCACAGTCTTACAATGCTCGCTTACGTGAAATTGGATTTGGCAAAGCAACGGATGCCGTGGGCAAATAGGAGAGATCAGCCATGCAAAACAAATCTAACAATAATGCTCCACGCCATTTTAATTTGACTGCTCGAATTCTACATTGGCTTATGGCGGTAGCGATTTTGGCCATGCTATTTATTGGTGTGGGAATGACAACCTCAATCACTTGGCGTCCGTGGTTAATCGATATCCATCGACCTTTAGGAATCGCAATCTTATTATTGGTCATCATTAGATTAATAAATCGACTCTATTTCCCAATTCCACCTTTGCCGCCGACTGTACCGCGCTGGCAGGCGTTTATGGCCCATGCATCACATTGGCTGCTTTATCTTTTGATGTTTAGTTTGCCATTGCTCGGATGGGCAACGCTATCGGCAGGTAATTGGCCTGTAACGTTATTTCCGGGTTGGGACCTTCCGCCTATAGCACCCACCAACTCTACGCTCTATGCATGGTTCCGTACTCTACACGGAATTTTGGCTTGGCTATTATTTGCTGTGGTTATTGGTCATCTGTCCGCTGCTCTATTACATGCATGGATTTATCGCGATGGCGTATTCTCAAGTATGGCTTTGGGCTCTTCTGAACAATCAAGTAATGGTTCTTCTGCTGAAAAGAAGAATGCTGATTGAGGGGAATTATTTAGCTCAGATCAGACGGCTGAGAGGGAAAAGATTCTCGATTGTTTTTTAAATCATCTGCTTGAATCTAAAAATAATTTAAATAATAGCATGTATGGTTTGCTTGTTTTTTGTTAGATGAGCAGACCATAGACCCCGTGCAATAAGCTGAGTTCATTACTCAGCTAGAATCAAATCATCCGATCTAACTTTTTGTTTATATTATAAAAAAATAATATTTTGACTTTATTGGCATATTATTGCTATTTTATTTTACGTTAATCGTAAATTGATTACGTATTGCATAATTAAAATGAATTAATTTAAAGCATGTCATGGAGAAGGGAATACCATGAAAGAAATTGCATTAAGTGATCTGATCAATCAGCAGAAAGTTGGACGCTATCAAAAATTTATTCTGATCACCTGTTTATTACTGATGATTATGGATGGCTATGACATCCAGTCTATGGCTTACGCAGCCCCAATGATTATAGAAGAATGGGGTGTTCAAAAATCCATGCTAGGGATTGTGTTTAGCGCCAGCTTGTTTGGTTTGTTTGTTGGATCATTTTTATTAAGTTCACTCTCTGATCGTTTTGGCCGCCGTCCCATCTTACTGATTTCGACTTTTATGTTCTCGGTATTGATGCTGGTGACACCACATGTAGGCAATATTGAGCAATTGACTGCAATCCGCTTTGTTACAGGAATTTTTTTAGGAGGGATCATGCCAAATGTTATGGCTTATAGCTCCGAAATTGTTCCATTCAAATCTCGTATTTTTACCATGATGGTCATTTCTTGTGGCTATACGGTAGGGGCAATGTTAGGGGGCGGTATATCCGCCTTACTAGTTCCTTGGGGAGGCTGGCAGGCAATTTTCTATTTTGGCGGTATTGTTCCTTTAATTATTTTCTTTATCACATACTTTAAGCTGCCAGAATCTTTATATTTTTTGAGTGAAGATAATAAAAATAATCCTAAGATTTTGTTTTGGTTAAAGAAGTTTTATCCCGCATTAACATTTAATTCAGAAATAAAAATCATCAATAACACTGAAGTTGAGGTTAAAAAGTCGCCGCTTGAGTTGTTTAAAAATCAGCGCGCGTTTTTTACCTATTCCATCTGGATCATCAGTATTTTAAACATGATCAGTCTATATTTTCTGGCAAACTGGTTACCGACTTTGGCCAAAGAGTCAGGACTTTCATTAAATCAGGCATTGATGATCGGTTCCACTCTACAATTAGGCGGTACGATTGGTAGTGTGGTGATGGGCCTTAAAATCGATAAGACAGGATTTTATAAAGTATTAATTCCTGTTTTTTTGGTTGCAGTGATGAGTGTTGCTTTAATTGGCTATGCGGTTAGCCATATTGTTTTATTATTTATTATCATTTTTATTGCTGGCTTTGCAATTGTTGGCGGACAACCTGCCATTAATGCACTGTCTGCCAGTTATTACCCAGTTTCGCTTCGTACTACAGGAGTGGGCTGGAGTATTGGAATTGCCCGTTTGGGTTCGGTCATTGGGCCGCTATTTGGTGGCTACCTTTCCCAATTTCTGGTCATTACCCATTTATTCGTGATTGCTGCAATACCTTCGCTACTCGTCATTATCATGCTAATGATTCAAGCTAAGTACCGATCATAAAAACTATTATATGCATCATGCACATATTGATTGTAATTATGATCGGTAAGTAGATATAAGAAGTTGATTACTGCTACTTCATGACCTATTTAACTCGATACCACGTTTGATTCCGGCCAATCGCAGAGATACCAATGTATCCACGCGCAGTAAGTTTTTCACCATCTGGTGATACTGTTAGGCTAAAGCGATAGGTCTTATCTGACTGTGGGTCGAGGATAGATCCTTTGTCATATTTATTGTGACCGACACTTTTTAAATTTTTCACGATGGTTAAGCCAATCAAAGATTTATTTTTGTAGGTACCTTCACACATCGTACATTTGTTAGCTTCACTTGGAACAAGTATTTTTTCGATGTTTGCAGAGAGGTTGCCATTTTTATCTTGGTTAAATCTTACCAGCGCTCTAGGTTGATTGGTTGTGTCATCAATGGTTTTCCAAACACTGCCATGTAATTTGTCCGAAGCAAATGAATGAACCGAATAAAGGCTGAATAAAATTAATAATAAATATTTTTTCATATCAATGGTTTCTCGAATTAAAAATAAAGGGTTTTAAAGGCCAGAATTATTCATTTTAAATTTAACTTCACAATTTTCTTAGTATTGAATCGATAAGCTAAACAATATGTAAAGTTATAATCTATTTGTTTGGATATTATTTTGATCGATTTTTTTATGCAATTGCGAGAATGGACAGAATGATTAAGCAAGATTTAAAAGCAGATTATAAATTACTGATAATTTTTAGAAGTAGTGGAGTGATTAAACTGCATACAGTTTGATAAATAATGACAAAATTTACGCTTAGGAGAAATAAAAAACATCCACTACTTTTTAAATTAGTTAGATTGCGTGTAACTCATCACAAATTATAAAAATAATATGCAAATCATGTGATTAGTATAGATTGACACTGTGCAATATTAAGTCTTATAACTAAACAATCCTGAAAGCTGTTTCTTTAATAGGAACAGAAAAAACACAATATAAAGATGAATAGACATTAGAACAAAAAGTTAAGGAGAGAAGAAATGAAAGTCATTAGACATGCTTTATTTTCTCTGATGGGAATGTTGACAATAAATAGTGCAGATGCTGGAAATGCATCTACATCATTGAGGGTCAGTTTAACCATTCTAGAAACTTGTGAAGTTTCCACACAAGGAAACTTAGATTTTGGTTCGGTTGAACGTGCTCAACCAGTTCCTACTGCAAGAACGGATGTAACTGTGCAATGCAGCAAAAATACACCGTATCAATTGGCTGTAACCTCAGACAATAACTTTGAACTTAAATCTACTGCCAGCCCAGCATCTGTTGCATATGTACTGTATCAAGATGCGGGCCACACTCAAATTTGGGGAGGGGCGGCAGATAAAGTTCGTTCACGAATTGCGACAGGAATGAAAGAAAATATTCCTATTCACGGGGCCATCATATCAACTACGAATGTTCAGGCAACCAAGTATGAAGATTGGGTTCGTGTGAATGTTATATATTAATCGTGAAAACCAAAATAATCATAAATATCAAAACTAATTTATAAAAAAACCTGTTTTTAGGAGTGAGTAGAGTATTTTAAAAAGCTACACCAGATTATGGTGTAGCCAGCTGCTTTGATAGAACTAAGCACCACGCATTAGTGCTGCTACTGCTTTTTCCAGAAATTGTAGGGTCACTGGTTTGAGCCAAGTACCGTCAGCAAGGCTTGGTTCATTTTGCATTGCTGTACGGATTTTTTCTTGAGTACTTGGGTTTTTGCCAGCATAGCCTTGTAGCATAGAGAGCCATTGTTGTGCCAAATGCTTCGCTCCATCACTATCAGGTGTGACCTCGGCATCAATCAATTTTTCAATATCGACCAATAATTGAGGCCATTTTTTCATCTCACGAATGTAATTTTCTTTTAAAAAAGTAAACTCATCATCAGATAAATAACGGGCAAAAATACACAGCTTACTCTCAGAAAAAGCTTTAAGTAAAAACTCAACAACTTCTGGCGTTACGCCTAATTTTTCCTGAAATTCAGGCTCGGCTGAGTTTATAGCATTTAGTTTAACTAACCATTTTGGGTTAGCTCGCGTATTGTGCTCAAGAGTTTTCATCCACTTTCGAGCCAAGTCTTGAGCTGCTTCACTATTAGATGGTTCGCCAGCATTAAATAGTGCATTTGCTGCTTGAGTTAACTCTTGCCATTCTTGGTGGCTTTTAGTGCCTGCTTGTAAGAAAGTCAGTTTTTCAAGCTCTTCTTTTGTAAAGTATTTTTCAAACATCGCTATAAGCTCCAGTGTTTTTAGCCAATCCTCCAAACCAAGCTCTTCACCACTTATGATCTGAGATTTAAGTTTGCTGAGCTGATTTCGCAATTTCTTTTGCTCTGTCAGCCTTTGATCAATTGCTTGAATCTGCTGATCAATAATTGGTAAAAGTGCAAGATTGGGGTCTTCAAGAACCGTATGGATTTCGGCTAACGACATTCCCAGTCCTCGTAATGCTTGAATCTGATGCAAACGAGTAATGTCTTTACGGGTGTATAGTCGATAACCAGCATCGGAACGGACCGAAGGCTGAAGTAAACCGATATCGTCATAGTGATGAAGAGCACGGACAGTAAGTCCTGTTTGCTTAGCCAATTCACCAACTTTTAACAGCATCTTTTTAGCTCCTTCTTCCTTAGGCGTGTTTTATGCTAGGGGCTTACGTTACGTGAGGGTCAACTACTTTAAATCATATTTTTTCATTATTTTCGCTTTGGTAAATATTCGAATTTATTTGATTCGTTTTCGGAATATCTTAAGAGATTACTTAAGCCAGTTTTTATTTGATAAAAATGATTTCAAGCTACTCCAGTCATGGAGTGGCAATATATTTAACAAATCAACAGCAATCGATACTCGCCATCTTTTTCAACAGGTGCTCGATGAACACAAGGTAAAACCCTTTGAGTTGGATGATCTACTGCTAAACGCCAAATATGTCCCGTGCCTAAATTTACAGGTTGAGCATCGGGTTTAGGCTGATAATGCAAATCAAAAAAATACTCTGCCAAAAAAGCTTCAAATTCAGCATCAGAGCCGTCATGTAATTCTTTGAGCTTTTCTCTAATTTCTGGAATTAAAACTTTTTGTTTAACTTGATCATTGGGCACAATATCGCTAGCAGCGCCGTGATAGGTACATAAGAATGTATCGGTTTCAATGGGGGAGCGATCAACGTGAAATGAATATACATCTGTTGAAATGAAATCTAGCTCTTCATCGCGTTCATAGTTTTTAAGCAAATTAAGTACAGGTGATGCGCCAAATTCAGTTAACCGCTGCATATCTTCTAAAATAGTTGTTCTTGCTAGATTACCTTTTTCTGAAAGTTGTAGGGCTAACAAGTCTTCAACAGAAACTTCTGTAATATTTTCTTTTAACTGAAGTTTATTCACAATTTCTTTAAAGTCGCCCACCAAATTTCTGTGCCAACAAATCGCATTTGTTTCTCCTTGAAAATGTGTATTTACAAGTTCAGAGAAACTAGACACCTTTCTAATTTGGTTGCTGTCAGAAAACGCGTTCTTCATATGAGAATTAGATAAAATAATAGAGCATGTCTAATATTATAGCCTGAGCTTAGCCAAAAATATTTCATTCCAATTTATTAAGCCAGCTTAGACTTACTTCAGAAGAACATTATTTTCCTCTGAAGTAAGGTCTTTAAAAGTCGAGTAATTTATTTACCACTCATATTTCACACCTACTCGAAAATTGGTCGGAGCGCCGTAATAGCTATTTGTGGTGGCTAAATGGTATTTCTCATTAAATAAATTATTAACATTAAAGTTGAGCATAAGATTATTGTTGACCTTATAACGTGCCATTAAGTCGACCAAAGCGTAACTTTCTTGAGTAAATCTACCCGTTGCAGAGACCGCATTTTTTTCATAAATTTCGCTTTGCCAACGAACACCGCCACCAATAGTGAGGGCTTCATCAAGATAAGGTAGGGTGTAGGTGGTAAACAGTTTGGCTGTATTATTTGGCACGCCAGTATTTAATCGGTTGTCTTGACTATCTTTTGATAGGTTACGGCTAAAGCTTGCGGAAACTTGCCATAAATCAGTCAACTTACCTGTCGCTTCAATTTCAAAGCCGCGACTTTTGGTGCCAGATTCTGTTCGATACGCTTGAGAACCATCTGGGGCAAATACATTAGTTAATGCGATCGCTGTATTGTCTTCTTCAGTTTGATAAATAGCAGCTCCGACATTCAACTGATTATCAAAAAACTCACCCTTAATACCCAGCTCGGTACTATTACCTATTAATGGGTCTATGTATTCGCCTGTAACGGCTTTCTTATCTTGTGGTGAAAAAATATTGGTGTAGCTTACATACGCAGTCCAGTTGTCAGTGAAATCATAGGTAATGCCCACATATGGAATTACCTTGCCACTTTCTTCTTGTGTTGTGTAGGTAGTCGTATTCTTAGCATCTGAATGGTTGCCAGTTACGCGCTCCCAGTCTTCAATTCGAGTGCCTAAAATGACTGCAAGATTGTCGGTTGCTTTAAGACGAACAGCACCAAAAACAGATTGGCTACGATCATCTCCACTGTACCAACCATCTATTTTCGTTTCAGGGCGGTTAGGTGTACTGCCATCCCAAGCAAAAATATTTTTTAGAGTTCCATCCCATGTCATCCCATTATTCCAGCCTGAATAGGTAGGACGTTTATTTTTACTTTTTGTGTAAGTCGTGCCCAACACTACGTCATGAGTTTGATTAAATAAATCAAATGAACCGTTTAAGGTTAAATTGAATAAGTCTTGAGTTGGACGATAATCCCAACGGGTTGCGTATAACATCGCCCCGCTGCCAGTGACTTTATCAATTCCTTCACTTGAGTAGGTATAACCTACAATTTCATCAGAATCGGTAATGGTTCTAGATACTACACCTTTTAATTTCCAGCGGTCATTAAACTGGTGTTCAATGTCGGCAAAGTAAGATGTCGTTGAGCGATCTGAACCCGTCCAACTTGCTGCCGCTGAATCTGAACGGGACCAATTAATGAGTGTGCCATCTGTATAAAAGCTTGGTAAACCACCTCTAGCCACACCAGTCAAATCAATTTGCTGGTAACTTGCACCTAAACTTGCTTTGGTTTGGTCTGTTAAATCAGCTTCTACGACCGCATAAGCAACTTTACGTTCTTCATTGTAGCGGTCGATATAAGAGTCTGACTTTTGGTAGGCAAAAAGGGTACGGCCACGAATACTTCCAGACTCATTAAGGGGTGTAGAAACATCAATATCGGTACGGTAGGAATCCCAAGAACCAATGTCAGCACTCACCGAAGCCTTAAAGTCTTGTAATGGTTTTTTTCGGACCAGATTAATACTTGCGCTTGCACTGCCAGCACCTGTCATTAAGCCATTTGCACCGCGCACGACTTCGACTCGGTCAAATAAAGCCATGTCCTGACTTTGGAAAATACTTGCATATGAACTCATGAGCTTTACGCCATCGAGTAAATAACTATCTACTTCTTTGCCGCGAGCGTAAATAGGTGAGTTATCACTGCCAATGTTGCCGCCTTGTTTAATAGAAAGACCTGCTGCCTGACTCACAACATCGGTTAATTGGGTGAGGTTCTGATCTTTCATTTGTTGATTGGTGATTACACTGACCAGTTGAGGTGTTTCTCGCAAACTTAAAGCTAAGCCATTAGAAGCGGTGGTCGCCTTCGCCGTATATAAACCTGAACCTTCGGTTGTTAATTTTTCACCATGATCAGCATTAACATGAATTGTTGCTAAATGCGCCGTACCTGTTTCACTGCCTGCTGTATCAAATTCATTATTGTTACTTGCTTTTGTTTTAATGGCTTCTAACTGGAAAACTTTGGGTTCAATTGGAGCGGGTGGAGCCTTCACTCGGATGCTGTAACCACCATTGTTGACTTTAACGGCTTCAAATGGATGGTTTTGTAATAACAGACTTAAAGCATCTTCAACAGCGTAATTGCCTTGAAGAGCTTTGCTTTTTGTTTTTGAAAGACTGGCATTATCGTAGCTAATGGTGGTACCTGTTTGAATCGCCAGTTGTTTAATGGCCTGATCAAGCGTGCTCTGGCGAATTGAAATACTATAAGTTTGCGCAGCGTAAATAGAAGTTGAGGTAAGCGCCGTGACCACCAATGGCGTACTCCATAGCACTGCACGTATAGCCAAAGCCAATTTACTTTTTGCTTGATAATCCTTCATGTGGTCTTCTCGACAGGGAGTGTATTTCTCTATAAGTCGAACCAGATCAAAAAAAGGGTCACATTTTTTTATCTTTTTTTAATATTTAACAAATATTGGCTGTAATAGTTCATTTCAAGTTGATGGCTATAGGCTAAAGTTTCTAAGCTTTGCTCAGGATTTTTTAGAGAGAATACGCCCGAAATTTTTATATTTTTCAATTCTGCATCGAGATGGTAAGTACCTTTTTTATAACGAAATAGCTCATCCAGCACTTTTTGAAGTGGCCATTGATCTACAACCAAAAGTTGTTGGGTCCAATAAGGCTGATCGTTATCGAGAGGAAGAGATCTTGAAATATATTTTTCGTCAAAAAAAGCACGCTGGCCTTGTTTTAATATTTGCCGTTTAGGGGAGTTCTCGGGTTCAATTGCTACAGCATGTTTATAGACTTTGACTTTGGTTTGTTCGCTATTTTCTTGGCGAACCGTAAATTGAGTCCCTAAGGCTTCTACGGAACCATTCTTGGTTTCGACAATAAATGGTCGATGTTGAGCATCCTTTGCTGTTTCAACATAAATTTCCCCATCAATCAGCTTTATCTGACGTTTCTCTTGCGTGAAATTTACATCGACATAGCAATCACTTGCCATAATCAGTTGAGAACCATCCTTTAACGATACTTTTCTAATTTCACCCACTTTGGTGTGGTAGTCCGACTGCCATTTTTCCCAAGGTATGAAATAGGCAGACAAACCAACGATCATTAAACCTGAAAGACTTAACAGCATATTGCGTTTTGCAGCAAGATTAAATTTTTGATTAGACTGAACTAAAGCTTCGGAAGGGAAGTTACCTGCAAGGTTTGATAAACCATGGCTGAATTTTTCCATTTGCTGGAGTGCTAGCTGGTGTTCTTGTTTTTCGGTTTTCCACTGCTCAAATTGTTGTTGCTGTAACGCGGTCATTTCACCCGAATGTAAGATTACCAACCAGTCTGCGGCCGCATCTAAAACATGAGGAGGGATTTTAGTAATATCAGACATAAGGTAACAAATTAAGCGCAGCTAACAGGGTTAATTATAAAGGTCTATACAAGCTAAAAAAGCTTGTTTCATATCTCTTTTCACAGTGGCTTCAGAAATATTCATTTTTTCACTAATTTCTCGATAAGTCATGCCATCTAGTTGAGACATTAAAAAGACCTGAGCTGTGCGGGTAGGCAGTTTTTCTAATATTAAATGAACCTGATATAAGGTTTCTTGAATATAAACTTCATGTTCAGCAGAGGGATAATATTCTTCTGGAAGTTGCTTTAGGGCATCTAGGTAGATGTTTTCAATATGCTGACGGCGCCAATAGTCAATCATGACATGCTTGGCGATCCCCATAAGCCATGCCTGTGGTTCCTTAATTTTTTGAAAACAATATTCACTTTTTAAAGCACGATAAAACACTTCCTGGCTTAGGTCTTCAGATTGATGATGGTGCTGAAGTTTGTGTTTAAACCATGATAAAAGCGTAGTTTGCTGAGAACGGTAAATTTGGCTAAACCATACCTGTTTGTCTACATCGAGGTTCATAGCAGTGAAGTCCACAAATTGGCACTGAGTAGCGCAATTAAACACACATTTAAATTATTCTTAAATAGTAATGATAATTATTATTAATATCAATCATTGGGGCAATATATTCTAGAAACAATAATGTTCTAATTTTTCGCTATTTAGAGCCTGTACCTTAGTCGCAGACACATGTATCGTTAGGGGATAATACTTTAAAATAATAAGGTGATTGAAAAACAAAATTATTCAATTAAACAACCGGACTGTGCCACCACAATTAAAACAACACCCACCTCAAGATGAGTCATATAAAAATAAATAAAACATTAGGTTTTATTGGTGAAAATTGACAGGGTATATCACTGTTCAAGCTTGGGGTTTATGAAGAAATATTTTACGGTTGATTTATTTATGATAGCTTCGTCTTACTTTAAAAAACGCAAAAAAAATTACCGTACCGTAAAGGACCAGCAGCTTACAATCGCCGCAAAAGCAAATATCTTCATTTGTATTATTTTTTGTTTGTTTTGGACCACATATTTTATATTTGCAAAAATGTGGTTAATTGTGGGTATGGATATCATTTTTACACTGATCTCTATATTTAGCCTTTTTCTTATTTATATAAACCGCATTTCAGCGGGTATTCTTTTATCTCAAGTCGTTCTGCTTGTTTTTCCAGTCATTTTTTGCTTATTTTTTGATGTCGCTACAAGTGACCGTCCGCAAGTGGCTCAATTGTTTTTACCCGCTGGGGCGATATTGGGATATTTGAATTACCGTAGAAATCCAAGCTTTTTACAAGCTGCTTTAATTCTTTTGTCGATTGGATGCTTTATATTTTTTAGTGGCAGCTCTTTTAATCTGGAGAGCGCCATACCTTTACCGGAAGATATTCGTGATCATGGGGGATGGATTGCAACTTGTGTCGCTACGCTCATGATCTGTATTTCAATTTACACCATGCAATTAGAGATACAAACCGAAAGCACTATGGTGCAAGACTTACGCTTAGCGCTTATTAAAGAACAGTTTGAGCTTTTTTATCAACCGCAAATTAATGCTTCTGAAACGCGAATTGGCGCGGAAGCTTTATTAAGATGGCATCATCCTGTTTCAGGATATATTCCCACAAAAGATTTTATTCCAGCAGCCGAAACTTTTGGGTTAATGCCAGAGATTGGGGAATGGGTATTGGCTCAAGCCTGTAAAGTTTTACAAGATTGGAGTAAAAAAGCCGAGACTAAAGATCTTACACTTTCAATCAATATTAGTCCTGATCACTTCATGCAACCAAACTTTGAACAAACTGTGATTGGGCTGATTCAGAAATATGAGGTCAATCCATCTCGGCTCACACTAGAAATTACTGAAAATATTGCTTTAACGAATTGTGTAAGCATGATCGAAAAAATGCAGTTCTTATCTAAACAAGGAGTTCAGCTTTCTCTTGATGATTTTGGTACTGGTTATTCATCTTTAAGCTATTTACAAAAAATGCCCATCAGCCAAATCAAAATT
This sequence comes from Acinetobacter sp. BEC1-S18-ESBL-01, assembly GCF_014169935.1. NCBI lineage: Bacteria > Pseudomonadati > Pseudomonadota > Gammaproteobacteria > Moraxellales > Moraxellaceae > Acinetobacter > Acinetobacter sp. BEC1-S18-ESBL-01. The sequence continues at coordinate 2,410,316 of NZ_AP022302.1, read as the reverse complement.
GATCGTAGCTTTGTACAGTCGGCATTGGATGATAAACGCAGTAATAAACTCGTCACTGGCATTATTAAAATTGGTCTGGATTTGAACCTTCGCGTGTTAGTTGAAGGCATCGAAACGACTGAACAATTTAGTGTTTTTAAAAATAATGGATGTACTGAGTTTCAAGGATATTTGTGGGGCTGTCCGATGCCGTTAAATGACTTCGTAAAACAGATAGCCCATTTCAAAAAATAGGCAAAAGGATAATTAAAAATCTTCATTTAACAGCAGAACTCTAAATATAAGAGATCTGCCTTACATTGATTTTTTTAACTAATCAAACTTAGTAGTTTCTGGTACTGATGTGTGCTGAGAAAACAGGAGGTTTTAACTTGGTAAACTATAGACACTCATCAGGAGTTTACCATGAGCAAGAAACAGAAGACTTACACCGCAGAATTTAAAGTTGAAGCAATAAAATTGATTGAAGCCAATCAAGGCAATGTATCGGAAACAGCCAGACAACTTGGCATTTCAATGCAAACTCTTTCAAATTGGAATAATAAAGCAAAGACTGGCACCTTAGCAGGCACTAAACAATATTCACCTGATCTAAATGCCTTACTCGAAGAAAATAAAAAGCTCAAACAACAGCTCAAAACAGCTGAAATGGAACGTGAATTTCTAAAAAAGGCAGCAGCGTACTTTGCGAAAGAAAGTCAGTAAGGTACGCCTATATGAAACAGCAAAGATATTTATTCCCGATTAGCTTTATGGCTAGATTACTTCACGTTTCAGTGTCACGATTTTATGATTGGCTAAAACGAGGCATGAATAAAAGATTGGTTCAGCGAAATCAACAGACAATTTTGGTCAAAATAGCTCATGAGGAAACTAAACAAAGCTATGGCTATATTCGATTAACTAAGCATTTACAAGCGCAAGGTATCAAAATCAGTACGTATGCTGTACGTCAAATAAAAAAGCTCAACCAGCTGTATTGTAAGCGTCATAAGCGTTTCAAAAGAACTACGAAGAGTGATCATAATCGAGCGATCTACGCAAATTTACTAGAGCAACAGTTTTCAATGACTAAGCCCAATCTTGCATGGTCAAGCGATATTACATACATTTGGACTGCTGAAGGTTGGTTATACTTGGCAGCAGTAAAAGACCTGTACACGAAACAAGTGGTTGGCTATAGCTTAAATGAGCGTATGACCGCACAACTTGTTTGCAATGCACTGACTATGGCGATTCGTAATCAAAAACCAACGAAAGGCTTAATTATTCATTCGGACAGAGGCAGCCAATATTGCAGCCATGAATATCGAAAGATACTGGAAAAATGTGATTTTCAAGGTTCAATGAGCAAACGTGGGGACTGTTACGATAATGCACCGATTGAAAGTTTCTGGGGCATACTCAAGAATGAATTAGTGCATCATTGCAACTATAAAACCAGAGATGAAGCTAAAGCAGATATTACAGAATACATTGTGTTATTTTATAATCAGCGAAGAATTCAAAAGAGTTTGGATTTTAAAACGCCAAATCAAATAGCAGAGAACTTTTATCGGTTAGCTGCCTAGCATATCCCAAGTGAAAGTCTCCTGCTAATTCAGCACATATCATACTGACTCTAAATAATCAAAAAATTGCTGTATTTGTTCTTCTGTTACCCGTGCTGTAGAAATAGGCGGTAACTCATCTCTACCAAAGAATCCAACTTCGGGTGTTTCAATACTTGGTGTTAGTTCACCATCAATAATTTCACACCAGAAGAAAGCCTTATACACATGTAAAAACATTGGAGGATGTGGGTGCTTAGTTCTATCTGTTAAAGCCAATAACTTAATCGCCTTAACTCGTAGACCTGTCTCTTCTATAACTTCTTTTTCAGCATTTTCCGATGCTGAGTAACCTACGTCAGCCCATCCACCCGGAACAGACCATTTCCCGTCTCCAATTTCTTTTGCTAATAATAATTTATTTTCTTTAAAAACAACTGCTCTAACATCTAGTTTCGGAGTCGCATAACCTACATCTTGGAGCACGTTATTAATAAAATTTTCTGTTTTGATTTCTTTTAATTCTAATAAATACTCAATGTGCCCTAAGAGTTGTTCATAACGTTCTTTGTCATAAACATCTTTTGAATAATGTAAACCTGTTTGAGCAATACCAGTAATTTTATTTAAAGTTTCTAACCACTTCACTGAGTCATTCATTGCAACAGAGGCCTTCATGCTTATATCTTTCAGCTATAGTAAGACATAGTCAGCCGAAGCACTATTAAACAGTTGTTAACTGAAATTTCAAGCTGAGACTTAATAGGATTTTTACGATTAATAGCTCTCGTAAAATTCACTCTTTAAATAAATTTGACTTAATCATGAGCGGCAAACCAAGACTACTTAATAAACTAGTTCGAGAATTTGGTACATTCTTACTTTCTAAATTAACAAGCTCAATAAATTCTTTATTAAATTGTTTTCTAGGATATTTTTCTAAAATTTCATTTCTAAAAGAGACGGGAAGTCTATATAGACCGTCACTAATCACATCACATGATGCACCTTGCTGTAATAGCGTAATTTCTGCTGGGTCAGAGTGATCTATATAACCGTTCATATGTAAGCAGATAGCATCTTTAATAACTCCACTTTTCTTCTCATCAAAGCTATGTTCTTTAGCCTTTAGCTCAAATTGTTTAGCACTCTCATAGGTAAAACAGTTACAACCTTTACTATGAATATGTTGCTCAGTTAAGCCAATATCATGAAAAAGTGAGGCTATTAAAAGTAACTCATCATCAAATTGCTGTTTTTGTATATGACCTAGGGCAGCACCCCAGAAATAAGTGCGCCATGAATGATTATAGATAGATATATCTGCTTTAGCCTCTAGTTCATCAAGCGCGACTTTAACCATTTGAGTATCTGGTATTACGATCTGATCGATATCAAAATCGCTAGAAGTTTTGAACCGAAAGTAATTTATTTTTATAGAGGCCTTAACACTAGGTAGCATAATTTTTTGAATTAACTTAACTTTCTCTTTGAAGCTGAGCTGACCATTTGTAGCTTGCATCCAGTGATATGAACCAATTCTTTTAGTTTTCATGGTTAGCTCTCATTTTAGAGTAATAACTCTAAAATATTATCATAGATAATTTTTTGCAAGTTGTATCTTTTAAGACCTCGTTAGAACTTTGATTGATAAGCGTTTTATAAACCCCAATTTAACAATAAATTTTAATTATTTATCCTTACTTTTTAATGATCTATTTTAAAACAAATATCAATTTGTGTGCTTGACTGAAAGAGGTCTGAATATTATTCTTCGCCTGCTGGCCTACATTGCCAGTCGGTTTTAGCAGACCGTATCAAACGTACATTAGAAGTTTCGTGCTTCTAGTGTTGAGCCCTCGTGCCCCCTCTATGGCGGAACGGAGGGGGACACCTTCGGGTGTGCTGGCCACGTTTGACCAGTCTGCTAACCCCTTTCGTTCTGCCACCATAATTTTAATGTCTGGCAGAACTCCCAATAAAAAGGAGTTGGCTTTGCACATCCATTATTTCTTGGCAGACTTTGCCAAAAGCTATAACGACACAACTTAAACGTTTAAAGCAGTTTGATCGCCGTAAGGTTTTCAGGCTTTAAATTACTTCGTCTAAAAACTTAATCAACAATAAAACTTGAGATGTGCCAAGCACAGTCTTATGGGCTTTGCTGTGCCTTTTTCTCCCAAAAAAGTATCTCATTTAGAAACAACAATAATTTTATAACGGTAAGATTATGCCAAATTTAGTTCTCTCAACACGTGCTATTCAAGTCATTAATACATCGATTGATTTATTTCACCATCACGGATTCCATACGGTTGGAGTCGACCGAATTGTGAAAGAGTGTGAAGTGACCAAAGCAACTTTTTATAACTTCTTTCATTCTAAAGAGCGGTTTATTGAAATCTGTTTAATCGTACAAAAAGAACGTTTAAAAGAAAAAGTAGTTTCAATTGTTGGGTACGACCAAAGCGCAAGCGTGAAGGAAAAACTTAAGAAACTTTATTTCTTACACACCGATGTAGAGGGAATGTACTACCTTTTATTTAAAGCCATTTTTGAAACGAAACTGACCTATCCAAAAGCCTATATCACAGCAGTGAGATATCGCACATGGCTACTTAATGAAATTTATAGCCAGCTTATAAAACAAAAAACCGATGTTACCTTTCAGGATGCCAAGCTATTTTTATATATGATTGAAGGTGCAATTATTCAGCTTATAGGCTCGGATGTGGCAATCGAGCGGGAGAGAGTGCTTGAGTGTTTTTTGCTGGGGTTTGGGTAAAGGAGTACGTACTCTAAGTTTGTTGATCAAAGTTAGATGAAGATATATCAATCGTGACGCAAGTTTAAATATGCAAAGATTTGCTTATAAAACTAAGTCTGAACGAGGCTGCTGTTCTAATAACTGAGATATATTATTTTCAAGCCAATCCGTTAAATCAAAAAGTCTATCGGAAGCTTCTCGGCCAAAGTCGGTTAATTGATAATCTACTCGAGGGGGCACTTCGGCATAGTCCTGACGAAAGATAAAACCATCCTGCTCGAGCAACTTTAAGGTTTGTGCCAGCATTTTTTCACTGATGCCATCAATTAATTTTTTTAATTCATTAAAGCGCAAACGCTGATCACGTAATGCAACTAAAATTAAAACACTCCAACGGCTTGTTAGTGTTAACAAAATTTTTCTAGATGGACAATTTGCTGCAAAAACCAAACCTTTCATTGCTCATTACCTGCATTACAAAAGTTTACATTTAATGCTGAACTTACTTTTAGGTAAGTACTTACTTTTAGTAAGTGAAGATACTACGATGATTGAAATATTTCAATTACATCAGATGGAGATCACCATGCGTATTGCAGTTACTGGTGCAACAGGTCAACTTGGTCAATTCGTTATTTCTCAATTACTTGAACGGACCGAAGCAAAAAATATTGTGGCATTAGTCCGTAATCCAGAAAAAGCTTTAGATTTAAGTTCAAAAGGGGTAGAAGTTCGTCCTTTTGATTATGTTAATGATGTAGAAAAACTTTCAGAGCAACTGCAAGGTATTGATAAGCTTTTATTAATTTCATCAAATGAAATTGGTCAACGCACAGTACAACACCAAAATATTATTAATGCAGCAAAACTCGCGCATGTAAAATTTATTGCTTACACAAGTTTATTAAAAGCAGATGTAACATCGCTTTTACTTGCACAAGAACATGTTGAAACTGAACAATATTTAAAAGCATCGAATATTCCCTACACGTTATTACGCAATAACTGGTACAACGAAAATTATGCAATGGGTCTTAAACAAGCAGTTGAGCACGGCAAAATTTTTGGGGCAACTCATCACGGTAAAGTTTCTTCTGCTTCACGTCTAGACTATGCAACAGCGGCTGCTGTGGTATTAACGCAAGACGGGCATGAAAATAAGATTTATGAGCTGGCAGGTGATACAAGTTACACCCTTGATGATGTAGCAAAATGGACAAGTGAAATCACTCAAAAAGATGTAACTTATCAAGATTTACCCGAAGAAGAATATAAAGCATTCTTAGTGCAGGTTGGTGTACCAGAAGGGTTTGCTCATATATTGGCAGATTCGGATGAAGGCGTATCTAAAGACGGTTTATATAGTGATAGCAAAGATCTGCATCAGCTCATTGGCCGTCCAACGACAAGTATGCAAGAAACTGTGAAAGAGTTTTTAAAATAATCTGTTTTTCTATCGCTTAGATTGTCATTAAATTTTAACTTGATATTTAACAACGGTAATTTTAGAATCCGCCCAACTAATTTTTAGGAGCTTCAATGTGAGTACTTGCTCGAGTGACAGTAGTCGATCGGTAATAGTCTAAGTATCCCCTGAAGTCCCTACAGGCCTCTTCTTGTGGATGCAAGAAGAGGTTTTTTATTTCCATCTTTTCATTTCTATTATTAACCCATGATTTATTCATGACGGGTTGCAGTACTTGCATGTGCTCCATGACTTATGGGAGTGATGCCAGTGTTATTTACTTTAAAGAAACGCTCACTTATTTCTGGTTTCTGTTTATTCGCATTATCTAGCGCGAGCCATAGTGGACGACCTATGGTTGTTGACGATGCTGCTCTAGTTTCTCCAAAAACCTGCCAGCTAGAAACATGGGCGCAGCATAACTCTGACAGCAAAGAATATTGGGCAACACCAGCCTGTAATTTTGGTGGTAATTTTGAATTTGCTGTAGGGATGGGGAGAGTAAATGATGATACTGAGCATGTCAGTTATGCAACTCTACAAGGCAAGACCTTATTAAAACCTTTAGAAACTAATGATTGGGGAATCGGCTTTTCTTTTGGCACTCAAATCAATACTAAGGATTCTTCAAAGAAAGATTGGACGGTTAATGTTCCTTTAAGTCTTTATACTTTGGATGATAAATTTTTAATCCATGCCAACCTTGGTTGGTTACGTGAAAATACCACACATAAAAATCAAACCACATGGGGAATTGGAACCGAAACACAACTTACCCATCCATTAACATTCACTGCCGAAGTATATGGCAATGATCGAAATGATGCTTTTTACCAAACAGGTTTTCGATACATGATTTATAAAGACTTTGTTCAATTAAATGCAAGTTATGGCGACCAAATTTCTCATCACGATAATGCTTTTTTCTCTGTCGGGTTTGTATTTTTAACAAAACCGTTTTTACATTAATAACTTAGAAATGTCTCAAAGTTCCCTTTAAAAAGTGCTCTTTTGAATATAAAGAGCACAAGTAAAAATAAGTATATATTTCATATAAGGAAACTTTCTCTCTCATCTTTTGATTTTATCTAAAACATAGAGTAAAGTTCGTTCACAAGATATTAAATAAAATGAATGACTTTTTATGAATACTATAAAAGCTTTTAATGATTTTTATAAGGTTAAAGAAGTGATTCCAAATTGTAAAATATAGATATGGCTTCTAAAAATTTTCTTTCTACGCTTGCACGGAAAAGTAAGGAGAACAAAGGAAATATAGCTATATGTTCCATTCTTTTTATTATTCCTTTATTTGTATTTCCTGCTTATCCAAAAAATGAATGGCAGTACGAGCTATATCAATACATCACACAAACTATGCATGTGACTGTTGGTACGAAAGGTCCACTACCGTTTTTTACGATTCTTTATAGCATTTATATAACCATAGTCATGTTCTTTGTGGGTTGTGTTATCTGCTATTTTTTTATTAAAAAATATGGGGTTAATAAATCTTATCAAGAGGAAATTTATAAAATATTTTTTAAAGCCGAATTTGAGTCTTCAAAAAAATACCCTTGGTTAGAGAAACCTTTAATCAAAAAGACATTAGTCTCAAGTTTATTTGCCCTATGTTTTGTCATGGGAATACTTCACTTTATTTATGATGATATTACTCAGCAGAGGCCCAGACGTAGAGGTGGGCTTATAGTATTGGGGTATAATTACAGAGTCGGAGTGATGTTTTGGGAAATAGTAACAACTGTCTTTAGTATTTTTCCGATTTTTTATTTTGGCTTGTTATTCTTATATATCATTAATTATTTTTTCCGCGGGTTGGATACAGGTAAGGTGGCAATTCCTTTAGAAGTGCCAAGCAAAAAACGAAAGAGAATTAGGAAGGTCTGATATTTTCCTTTTAATTGATTAAACACATTTCACGTAATCTATCAATAAATGTGACAGAATCTAACTTTTTAAAACCTGTAAATACGACTATCCTAACTGGACTTGAGCACATCCTTTTGAAGTGTTCGTCTTTTGGTTAGATTTTTAGGTATTTAAAAAATGAATAAAATGCACGTAACTTTAGCGGTCATTATTGGTTTAATTGTTGGTGGTGTAATCGGTGCTCTTGGTTACTCTAAAACTGCTGCACGTTATGACGCGATGACGACAGCATGTGTCATGGTAAACCAAGCAGTTGAACATGGCATCTTAAAACCAGAACAGGTGAAAGAGCTTGGTGAGCTCACAGGCCAAAGCCTTAAAAAAGATTATGAGTCAGTTGCTTCCAAATTTAAATTCTCTGAAAAGCAATTAGGTAATGCATCTGAAGGTTCTAATTGTAGTCAGTTTATTGTTGGGGTAAATGCCGCACAATAACCATTTAGAAGCCCACAGTAAGTGGGCTTTTTTTATGATGTTTAGTTAGGGCAACTACAATATTAACTGAACATACCATTTATAGACTGCTATAATAATGATCAATTCAAAATCTGAAATATAAGCTTGCCTAAAGGCAGGCTTTTAATATGTGTAATTAAGTCTGCTAGGAAATATGAAACGCTATTTAAAACAAACTGAATCGGCTACGACTAATTGGACAACAGAGCAAGACTGCTTTTTGATCGAAAATAATTCTCTCTCAATTTGCGAGCTCATCGAGCATTTACCTTTTTCTGAAGAAGAAATACGAGTACGTCGAGCTGTTCTGGGTTTAGTGAGACGAGATAAGCAAATGAAAGCATATTAATTTTACCAAATGGTAAAAATAATATGAAAATAAATGTTTCAAACTTTCTCTATTCAACCATGCATTTTTGCGGATGAGTTATCAAAACCATAATTTTTTTCGGTATTTTATTGGTACGATTTACATAAAGCGCCAACTACTTACAAACAAGTCTAATAAGGTTACCTTTAATTACACGCGTTTAAGCATAATCAAATACATAAGACATTCATAGATCAGAACTTTATAACAATAGGACGGAGAGAGGTTAATGCCAAAGTATCTAGCTGTAGCCGAAAAGGTTTATAAAAATATAAAAAAAGATGGCTTATTCACTGATGACATTACTCAGAACCTTAACTGTTTAATTAGTCAGATCCGAAAAGCCATCAAGGGAACTGAGTTTAAGCTCAAGTTCAACTATATCGACTTTGAAGAAAACCTAACGAAACCGTTAAGTGAATGCAAAGTTAAAATTGATTTGAGTGTCATGCCAAAGTTTGCAAACGAAGGTGAATATCTTCTTTGGTTAGCTGGTCTTATTGAGCGAATCACAGAAGGGGGAAAGCCTAAATTGCCACCAATTTCGCACTTTTTACCACCAGGTTTTAAAATGTCGAAAGATTCGTTTCCGGTCACTGTTGCTCCTCCAAAAGAAGAGCATGCAGACATGATTATCAATTATTTTAAATCTGAGGATTTTATTAAAACTAATAAAACTCCTTCATAAAAGAATATAGAAGTAAACGTCCACCTTACTTCTATATCTGCTGGTTTAAATTCAGCGACCGCCTTCTGGGGCGGTTTTTTTTGACTTAAAATTGATCATTACTTAATTGTGATAACTAGAAAAATTTAACTTCAACAAAAGTCTTAAATGTATATAAATATGAAAATAAAAAATGTTTTTAATAAATATCAATTGCTTAATTATATTTGTCGGTAAAGTAAAAAATACATTTTTCACATTACTAATGTACCAAGTAACGCAATTAAACATTTAGCAGTTCATAATCTTTAAAAAAAGAGAAAGTGAACGATATGAATGAAAATGCAGAGCTTATAAAATACATTGACGTTGCTGAAAACGTCTATGAACGTGTCTATGAGAATAATCAAATTTCAAATAATTTGATTGTTAACCTTAACCGCATCATGGCGGAAATCAAAAAACAGGCCCAAGAAAAAGACCTAAAGTTAAAATATAAGTCGATTGACTTTGAATATTGCTTGAGTTTGCCTTTGGCAGATAGAGATATAAAAATTGACCTTAGTTTGATGCCTCACTTTGAACATCGTGATGAATGCATTTTATGGCTAACCAACTTTATTGGAAAAATTAGTGTGCCTAAAAAGATGACGAGACAAAAGCTAAGTTTTCATTAAAGTTTTTTAGATTTAAAGCGATATAAGTCATTACTAAAAAACTAACTGCCTCTATGCTTAAACAGTTATGCTTTATTACAGATCGATATTTCATAATTAGAAAATGACAGAGCGCTTTAAAATGAAAACGTTTGCATTAACCTTTGCTGTTTTAGCTTCGCTATCTACCTATGGTCTAGCCAATGACTCTACGGGTTACGTGGGTACAGGTGGGATTCAATATCTCAAAAACTCACAGATTGCCATGCAAAGTGAAGATCTATTCATCAGTAAAAAACTGATTAAGGTCGACTACCTCTATAAAAACTTAAGCAATAAAGACGTAACGGAAACCATCTTATTCCCGTTACCACGCATTGATAATTTTTTTGAGTCTGATTTTGCTCACACTGAACAGCTTTTAAAAAGTTTTAAAATTGTGGTGGATGGTAAAAATATAAAACCTGAGATGCATGTCAGAACTTTTATTCAAAAAGATGAAAAATCTCCCCTGATTGATGCTAAGGATGAGTTTAAGCAATGCGGTTTTAGTGAAAAAGAGATGCTAAATCCGTGGACTCGTACTAACTATGATTATGAGTATTATGTAGATAAGCTAAAACAATGTAAAAAGCCGCAAATACAGAAAATTTTAGCCAAATTTAAAAAAGATGATGTGATTCCGTGGTCATCTCAAGTGATCTATAGTTGGAAGCAGACTTTTAAAGCCAATGGTTTGACTAAGATTCATCATGAATACAAACCTTTGGTCGGTGGCTCTGTAGCTCTCTATCCAGATGAATATAACCAGCAATTTTGTATGGATAAACAATTTAAGCAGGGCTTAAAAAAAGCCAGTGCAGAAAATTCGCCGTTTAGTGCTTTGGGTTATATTTTGACGACGGGCGCAAATTGGGCAAAACCAATTGAAAACTTTAAGTTAACCATTGAGCGCGATAAAGACGAACTGGTTTCATTTTGTTGGGATGGGCCAGTTAAAAAAATTAGTTCAACTCAATTTCAAATGACTAAGACTAAGTTTGTACCCAAAAAGGACCTAGATATTATTTTTGTGAGAGTTCGATAATTTCATACAAGCTTCTGGTTTGACCAAATTGGCTCACTATCAATTGTGTGTCATGAGCGTAACATGACACACAATAAGAAAAAGATGCTCTATATGGCTGTCAGAAGGATTGTTGGCGTAATGATTAATTAGAGCAGTTTCTTTTAATCCAATAATCTAAACTGAAATAACGGCCGCCTCCAAGAACAAGCAGTGCGAGTAGCATGACCAAATACGTAGCGGCAAACTCAATTCCATTATTTAAAATTACAAACGAACCACTAGACGTGAGCCAGTCATAATTGCCGTAGGTTTGTAATATTTCGCGAGCCTTTTCTAACTTTTCAGCCGAGGCCAAGACCTGCATGTTTGCAAAGGGCGCATTCGGATCAGCAATGGCTTGCCATCCATTCGGTAGATGGACCGTAAATATGGCAACCAACATGGTAATCATGAGTGGGATGCTAATTAAGCGAGTAAAGAGGCCAAATGTTAATAATATTGCACCTGCTAATTCAGCCGTTGTTGCAAGTAATGCCATTAAATATGGAAAGGGAAGTCCTAAACCTCCATCTGAGTTGCCAAACCATTCTACAATGTCATTGAAATGCATTAATTTATTTGTGCCAGCCATCCAAAATATAGGAACTAAATATAACCGGAGAGCCAGAGCTGCGATGCCGTCCGCATGTTGTAGAGTTTTACCCAGTTTTTGATAATATTGAGATAAGCCATAAATAAAATTCTTCATGATAATTTCACATCCGATGCGATTGAATATTAATTAGTCGGATAAAAACTGTATTTCTTACATAAAAAAAATTTTATTTACGGTGTAATAAAAAAGGATTTGGTCCGTCTAACTATACGTACAAATGTACAAACCGAGAATTTATCTTTAAAGGAATACTAACATGAACAAGCTCAATTCAATGACTTCAGTGGCGGCATTATTAGCACTTTCAGTTGCTGGCGCTACACAAGTGGCGGTAGCAGCAACCCATACAACAACCGAAGCACATGCAACCAAAGCAGCAGATGGAAAATGCGGTGAAGCAAAATGCGGTGCTAACAAAATGAAAAACCACGAAAAGTCTGCCGAAGCAAAATGTGGTGCAGATAAAAAAGCAGCTGATGGTAAATGTGGAGCAACCAAAAAAGCAGCGGACGGCAAGTGCGGTGCAGATAAAAAAGTCGCTGACGGTAAGTGCGGCGCTAAGTAAACGATCTGATCATGGATGATGTCGGCCTTCTAGTAAGTGCCGGCATCGTTTCCAAAAGGAGAAATCACCATGATGGATTTGTCAGGCGTAGGGCTGGGTTTAAGGCGTGATTTTATAGATTCGTTTTTAGATGCAAAAACATGTCCCGATTTTATCGAAGTTGCTCCTGAAAACTGGCTAGGTTTTGGTGGACGACATGCGAAATTACTCGCACAGTGTGTTGAAAAAGCCCCATTAATTTGTCACGGCCTGTCATTGTCTATTGGCGGTCCTCATCCACTCAATCTTGAATTTATTGGAAAAATAAAAAGCTTTTTAGAACAATATGATGTCTCGATTTACTCTGAACATTTAAGTTATACAAATGATGGGGGCTATCTATATGATTTGTTGCCCATTCCTATGACCGAAGCGGCTGTTAAATATGTCGCTGAACGTATTTTACGTGTTCAAGATATTTTAGGAAGACGATTAGTCATAGAGAATGTTTCTACTTATTTAATGCCCAATGCCCAAATGAGTGAGGCGGAATTTATTCGTGAAGTCCTTCAATATGCAGACTGTGATTTGCTTCTGGATGTAAATAATGTCTATGTCAACAGTATTAATCATGGCAGTGATGCATTTGGATTTATTCGGGACATGCCAAAAGAGAGAATCCGTTATTTACATATTGCTGGACATGAACAAGTTCAGAAAAATTTATTAATTGATACGCATGGCGCAGAAGTTTGTGATCGCGTATGGGAACTATTGAGATATACCTATCAAGTGTGTGGTGTGAAAGCAACTTTACTTGAACGCGACTTTAATATTCCCTCATGGCGAGAGCTAGAAGAGGAGCTAGCCAAAATTAAAATAATTCAACAACAGGAGAGTGGCTATGAAGGAAAATCAAATATCCTTTCAGACCATGCAACAACAGTTTTGTGACTGGATTCGTGATCCTGATTTGGAATTACCTCAAGCTCTTCCTGCCGAACGAATGCACATTTATCGAGACTTGCTTTTTAATAATGTCTGTTCATTTATTGATTTAGTTTATCCCGTGGCTCGTGCGATGTTGCCAGAGTTAAAGTGGCAACAATTACTCTCGGAATTTTTTCAAAAAGCCCAGTGTCGCTCACCTTTGTATAATGATATTTCTCTGGAATTTAGAGAATATTTGACAGATCAGCAGCACCCGATATTGCAAGAATATCCTTGGTTGGCTGAGTTGTTGCAGTTTGAATGGCTTGAGTTGTATTTAGACACTGTTGAAATTGAAAAAGTAGTCTTGCAGGAAAACTGTAATTGGCAGTTAACCACGAAGGTATGGGTATTGGTTTATCAATATCCCGTTTATACGTGGACAACTTTAATGACTCCAGAACAGGTCGAGCCTATGCTTGGAGCAATTATGGTTTGGCGAGATGAACAAGACAAAGTATGTATTGAACAGCTTTCGCCTTTGTTTGCTATGGTGATTGAACAGTTGACTCAAAATATAGAGTTAACTGACCAAGATATTCATACATTCATTCAACCTGTACTCACTGATTTATCTGAACATGATATTTATCTGCAAATTCAAGAACTAAAAGCGCTGTTAACTCGAATGCGATTAATTCAAGCTTCGCATAATTTTAAAGAGGTAGAGGGATGACTTCAGCCGTGGCATCAGATCATGAAGAAATAGAAGATCAGTTGCATAATCCAGCCTTTTTACAAGACTTAAGACAGCAAATGATAAAATTTGCTTTTTTACAGCTTTCTTCTCTTCCTCAAGCTGAAGATGTGGTGCAAGAAGCATTAACGAGTGCTTTTCAACATTTAGATTCATTTAAAGGGCGGGCTGCGTTCAAAACATGGGTATTTGCCATTTTAAAAAATAAAATTATTGATGTGATTCGGCAAAAATCGCGTTTGGTCGCAATGACAGAATTATTTAAAGATGAGGAAAGTGAACTGAGTATTGATGCACTGTTTGATGCTTCTGGACATTGGCACAAATATGAAGCGCCTCAAGCATGGCAAAGCCCTGAAGAAATGATGGAACAGGCAGATTTCTGGATAATTTTTGAAGCTTGTTTAAATCATTTACCTGCCAAATATGCTCAAGTTTTTATGATGAGAGAGGTGATAGAGCTGAGTTCTAATGAGATTTGTAGCAAGTTGGAATTGTCTATCTCAAACTTTAATGTGTTGATGTATCGGAGTCGTACCAGACTACGTGAATGTTTAGAAAATAAATGGTTATTGAAGGAGGATTGTTCATGCTGACATGTCGACAAGCCACTCAACTGTTGTCTGAAAAGCAAGATAGACCATTGTTATTACGTGAGCAAAGTGGTTTACAACTGCATTTATTGGCGTGCCGCTCATGCCGCCGTTATTCAAAACAGATCAAAACAATTAGTCAGCTTTCTAAAACATTTAAAAATTTAGATGGCTAATTTTATTTAAAAATTTATTTATTGCTAGCCTAATCACGCTAACAACTCCCATACTATAAAAGTAAAGGAGTTTTTTAAGACAGGATGAAACGTGAATTTAAAGAATCTTGAAGCATTTTATTGGGTTGTGACTTTAAAGAGCTTCAATAAGGCCGCGACTAAATTACAAACCACCCAGCCTGCGGTCTCTCAAAAAATCACATCTCTTGAAAATGAATTAGGCTTTAAAGTTTTAGATCGAAGTTATCGGCAGCTTAAACCAACACACAAAGGCTTAACTTTATTTAAGTACGCCGAAAAATTTATGCGACTAGAGACCGATCTGGTGGCTGAACTGACTGAAAATCAACACCTGACTGGCACCATTCGTTTAGGCGTTTCCGAAACTATTGTTTATACATGGTTGGTTGAATATATCGAAAAGGTTCAGCAAGAGTTCCCAAAAATTTCAGTAGAAATTGTGGTAGACCTCACGCCTAACTTACAAGAAGGTGTTCGGACAGGTGACTTAGACATGGCTTTTTTACTTGGGCCAACTTTAGCTTTTGAGTGTATTGAACAAGCTTTATGTGACTTTGAACTAAGTTTCTTGGCTTCACCTTCATTTAAAGGTGGTGTTGCTCAAATGTCTTTTAAAACTTTAATGTCACATACCATTTTAACTTATCCAAAAATTACCTATCCCTATAAAGAATTGAAAGCACGAATGAAAGAGCAAGGGATTGATGAACCACTTTCAATTACCAGTTATTCATTGGCAACGCTGTTACGTTTAGCCGAGCAGGGTTTAGGTATTGCTGTGGTGCCGACCTTAACAGCGCTAAAAGAAATTACTGATGGGCGACTAGAAATATTAAATACGCCTATTCAGTTAAAGACGTTCCATTTCACCTCGATTTATATTCAAGGAAACGATGTGGCCTTAAAAGAGAAATTGACCGAAGTTGCAGTTAAGGTCTCTGAATGTGCTATGAAAAGGCTCAATGAGCAAATTAAAAAATAAGCTGTTTTTGAGTGTCTTTTATCTCATTTTTTATTATTTAAAAAAAGCTGTTTTGTATGTAAAACCATAAAAGCAGCTTATTAACTTCAATAAGTAAAGCTTATCTTGATTTTTTAATAAATACTAAACTATTTAAAATCAATTATTTAAATTTTTAACTTAATGTAAAAAGTCTTATTGTCCGTAGGGATTAGCTATGTTTTTATTTTAGACACAAGATTTGATCACCGATTGTGTTGATTGGGGAACAGGGAATCTTTGTCATTTTAAAGGATTAAAGAATATCGTTTGGGACAAAAAATGGTGTTCTTGGTTCAACTTGAAAATAGCGTTGTTAAGCTCAAATGGATGAGGAACGCATTAATATGTCTTTACTGAAATCTTCTTTTTTATCAGATCGCCAATGGGCCATTGTAGCCTCGATCTTTATGATGGCGACCTCTGCAATGGGGCCCGGATTTTTAACCCAAACTGCTGTATTTACAGTCAAGCTAGGCGCGGCATTTGGCTTTGCCATTTTAGTTTCCATTCTGATTGATTATGTGGTTCAACAAAACATTTGGCGAGTGGTCACACTTACCCAAATGCGTGCATCAGACATTGCCAATAAAGCATTGCCGGGTAGTGGTTATTTACTGGCGTTTCTAGTGATTTTGGGCGGGTTTTTCTTTAGTGTCGGTAACATTGCCGGTGCAGCTTTAGGTTTAAATGCGCTTTTTGGCCTAGACACAAAGTGGGGTGGTATTTTAAGTGGTGCTTTAGCCATTTTGATTTTTGCCTCTAGAAAAGCAACGCTCGCCATGGATAAAAGCATGATCGTGTTGGGATTGCTTAAAATCCTCCTGATTATTATCGTTGCTGTCATTGTAATGCCTCCAGTTGGGCAAGCTGTACATCAAACCTTTGCTCCAGATCAGATCGACTTCGCCATTATTACCACCATTGTTGGCGGTACAGTAGGTGGCTATATCTGTTACGCGGGAGCACACCGTTTACTCGATAAAGGCGCTGTTGGCCCTGAAAATATTGATGAAGTTGCTAAAGCTGCGACCAAGGGCATTGTTGTAGTCGGCATCATGCGCTATGTGTTGTTCTTGGCTTTTTTAGGTGTGGTGGTGAGCGGGGCAACCATTGATTTAGCCAGCCATGACGCCAATCCGGCAGCTCAAGCATTCCAATATGCAGCGGGTACATTCGGTTTTAAATTATTCGGCTTAATTTTCTGGGCAGCCGGGATTAGTAGCACCATTGGCGCAGCATATACTTCAGTGTCATTCTTTACTGCTTTTAAAAAGAACTTAACACCAAAACAAACCAACTATACGACCATTACCTTTATCGCACTGGCTTTATTGCTTTATGTGTTATTGGGTGCAACTCCGGCAGGTCTACTCATTTTCGTAGGTGGTTTTAACGGATTGGTGTTGCCAATTGGCCTTACAATTTTTGTGTATGTTGCCGCGTGCCGTAAAGATTTGATGGGTAATTATAACTATCCGAAATGGTTGCTTATTTTGGGTGGATTAACATGTCTGTTAACGTGGTGGATGGGCTATATGTCGTTTACGACTGTGTTTAACTATTTGACCAAGCTTTAAGCCAGACTGCGTGAAGTGATAAAGGAATAATGCCATGTTTGTAGATTTAAATAGTGATTTGGGTGAAAGCTTTGGCTCATGGAAAATGGGTAATGATGACCAGATTTTACCTGTCGTGACCAGTGCCAATATTGCGTGTGGCTTTCATGCGGGCGACCCACTCGGCATTTTAAAAACGGTTCGTAAAGCCGTTGAGCTTGGTGTGACCATTGGAGCTCACGTGTCTTATCCAGACCTTGTAGGCTTTGGCCGCCGTAATATGGATTTGTCACGTGACGAATTGATTGCCGATGTGCTTTACCAAATTTCTGCACTTGATGGTTTGGCGAAAGTAGCTGGCTCAAAAGTGCAATACGTTAAACCACATGGCGCGCTCTATAACACCATTGCACATGACCAAGCTCAGGCAGCAGCAGTAATTGATGCCATTAAAATGTATAACCCTGAACTGGTTTTGGTGGCTTTGGCTGGGTCGAACTTAGTCGAGCAGGCACGTGCGGCTGGTTTAAAAGTTGTGTCTGAAGCTTTTGCAGACCGTGCTTATAACAGCGATGGTTCATTGGTTTCCCGCCGTCTAGAAGGTGCGGTTTTACACGACTCGGCATTTGTTGCGAGCCGTGTGGTGTCAATGCTCAAAAATGGTGGAGTTGAGTCAATTGATGGCGTATTTACCCCAATTCAAGCCGACACCATTTGTTTACATGGTGACACCGACGGCGCATTAGAAATGTCGGCGGCCATTAAAGCCGAGCTTGTAAAAAACAATATTGAAATCCGCCCGTTTGTAAACAAAGCATAAGGATGAGCACCATGTATAAGGATATTAAAGTCGACCCAGCTCAGCTTGAAGCCGCGTTAGATGCGCGTTTAAAAATCCGTGCAGGTTTTGATAAACCGACAGCAGGCATGGCTGCCGGCATGACGCAGGTCAACATGATTTCGGTGCCAAAAGAGTGGGCATATGACTTTTTACTCTATGCACACCGTAACCCGCAAAGCTGCCCAGTGCTTGATGTGCTCGAAGAAGGTATCTATGCAACTAAGCTTGCGGCAGATTCAGATATCCGAACTGACTTCCCTCGTTATCGCGTTTGGAAAGATGGCGAAATGGTCGATGAAGTGACCGATGCAAGAGAGATTTATAACGCTCATCCTGATTTGGTGACTTTCTTAATTGGCTGTAGTTTTTCGTTTGAAACAGCTTTGCAAGAAGCAGGTATTGAAGTTCGCCACATTCATGACGACACCAATGTGCCGATGTATCTAAGCAATATAAAGTGTGAACCAGCGGGGCGTATTTCAGGAAATATGGTGGTTTCCATGCGACCAATTCCATCGCATCAAATTAGTGAAGCAGTAAAAATTACAGCACGTATGCCGAGTGTACATGGCGCGCCTGTACATATTGGTCACCCTGAAAGCTTAGGCATTAAGGATGTAAATAAGCCAGACTTTGGCGATGCTTCTCGCATTGAAGCGGGTGAAATTCCAGTGTTTTGGGCGTGTGGAGTAACGCCGCAAGCTGCCGTCATGAACTCGAAAATTCCTTTTGCGATTAGTCATGCGCCGGGTTACATGTTTATTACCGACATTCCTGACCGTGCTTGGATTGGCTAATTGGACTAAAGAAGAATTAAAAGGATAAACAAATGCGTTTTTTATCGGTAAACGCCGATTGTTTTCTGATTGAGCTTGCGAGCTTAGAGGAAACTTTGGCGTTGTACAATAAATTGCAAAATACGCAATTGAATGGAATTAAAGACTTAGTCCCCGCTGCAAAAACAATTTTGGTTTTCTTTAATGAGATCGAAACCAACTTTAAAACGCTGGTTGCTTCAATTCAGAGTCTCAAAATTGATTCTGGATTTGAGCGTAGCGGCCAAGAAGTGATTGTACCGATTCGTTACGATGGTGAAGACCTTGCACAGGTTGCCGAGTTGCAAGGTTTATCTGTTGCCGATGTGATTAGAAAACATCACCAAAGCGTGTGGAATGTGGCTTTTATTGGTTTTGCACCAGGCTTTGCATATATGAGCAGTCCTGACCGACCGTTTACCGATATTCCACGTTTAACGGTTCCGCGTAAAAAAATACCGTCAGGTTCTTTGGGCTTGGCTGGAAAATACTCTGGTATTTACCCAAAAGACAGTCCGGGTGGCTGGCAGCTGATTGGTACTACATCAGAAAAAATGTGGGATTTAGAGCGTAAAAATCCTGCATTGTTGTTGCCGGGTATGACAGTACATTTTGAAGATGTGACGCATAACCCAACGATAGTGACTGTACCGCAGCAAATTACGCGTACACCTAAGCCTCAACAATCTGTGCAACTGTTTAAGATCACTGCACCAAGTTTACAAATGCTCATTCAAGATGAAGGGCGCTTAAACCAGACCAATATTGGGGTTGGCGTAGCGGGTGCAATGGATTTATCTGCCATGCACAGTGCTAACCGTATTGTCGGGAACCCAACCGATACACCCGTCATTGAAGTTTTAAATGGCGGTCTAAAAGCCAAAATGCAGCATGCGGGCGTTATTGCAGTGGCTGGGGCTATTTCAAACATTCGTGTGAAATTTGCGGATGGTCAAACCGTAGACTTTGCAAGCTATCAACCGATTGATTTGGATGAAGGCGATGAATTTCAAATTCAACCACCAACAGCAGGCTTAAGAAACTATCTGGCCGTTCGTGGTGGTATAGACGTTGAACCAGTGCTCAATAGTGCTTCGTTTGACAGCTTGGCAGTGTTAGGTCCAGAGCCTTTAAAACTTGGAGATACCATTTATCAAGGGCAAGTAAAGGCAACCAATATTAGCGTAAATGAAGTTGGTAAAACCGATTTGCCACAAGCTGGCGAAGTCGTTGAGCTAGATATTGTGATGGGCCCACGTACCGATTGGTTCGAACAAGACAGTATTGAACTGCTATGTCAGCAAGAATGGCTCGTGACCAATGAAAGCAACCGAGTCGGGCTAAGACTTTCAGGTGCACAGCCTTTAACTCGCAAAATTACCTACGAGTTGGAAAGTGAAGGTACATGTATTGGTGCTTTGCAGATTCCACCGAGTGGTCAGCCTGTTTTGTTTATGAATGATCACCCTTTAACGGGCGGATATCCGGTCATTGCCTCTGTTGCTAAACACCATTGGGATTTGGTGGCACAGATTCCGGCAGGTTGCCGCATCAAATTTAAAAAAATTGCCGAATTTACAGATTTTGAGAATGAAAGATGAATACAGAAAAATTATTGATTGCTAACCGTGGTGAAATTGCCGTTCGTATTATTCATGCTTGCCGTGATATGGGAATTTCATCAGTCGCGTTATATGCAGATGACGATATTGGCAGCATGCATGTCGAACTGGCAGATGAAGCATGGGGTTTGGCGGGTACGACTGCTAGCGAGACTTACCTAAATATTCCAGCCATTATCGAAGTTGCAAAGAAATCGAAAGCAACCATGGTCCATCCGGGTTACGGCTTTTTATCTGAACGTGCTGAGTTTGCTCAAGCCGTGATTGATGCAGGCTTAAAATGGGTCGGGCCATCACCAAGTGCCATTGAAAAACTAGGCGATAAAATTGAAGCACGTAAAATTGCTGCTTCAGTCGGTGCGCCTTTGGTTCAAGGTACGCAAGATCCACTCAATAATGCAGATGAAGCTTTAGAGTTTGCCAAACAATATGGTTTACCAATTGCCATTAAAGCCGCATTCGGTGGCGGTGGGCGTGGCTTAAAAGTCGCGTGGAAACTCGAAGAAGTGAAAGAGCTTTATGAGTCGGCAGTGCGAGAGGCAAAAGCTGCTTTTGGTCGTGGTGAATGTTTTGTCGAGCAATATCTTGATAAACCGCGTCATGTAGAAGCGCAGGTGATAGCGGACCAACATGGCAACATTGTGGTACTGGGCACACGTGATTGTTCATTGCAACGTCGTAACCAAAAGTTAGTCGAAGAAGCACCAGCGCCATTTATTAGCGATGCGATTTATCAGCAAATTTTAAGCTCGGCAAAAAACATTTGTCAGGCTGCAAACTATGTGGGTGCGGGCACAGTTGAATATTTACTGAGCCGTGACGGCAAGCTTTCATTTTTAGAAGTAAACACTCGTTTGCAAGTTGAGCATCCAGTGACCGAAGAAACGTCGAAAGTCGACTTGGTGGTGGAACAAATTCGTGTTGCACAAGGTGAAGCGCTTTCTATTAAAGAAACACCAAAAGCACAAGGCCATGCCATTGAGTTTCGTATTAATGCTGAAGACCCAGCACGTGGTTTTATTCCAGCCTTTGGTGTATTGAGTTTATTTGAAGCGCCGTTTGGTAACGGTGTACGAGTAGATACAGGTGTTCGCACTGGGTCATTAGTGTCTAGCCATTTTGACTCACTCATGGCAAAACTGATTGTGACTGGTCCAACCCGCGAAGTTGCAATTGCTCGCGCTAAACGTGCTTTAAAACAATTTAAAATTGAAGGCGTAGCTTCGGTTTTAGATTTTCACCGCGCGGTACTTAATGAACCTGACTTTACAGATGAATTTAATGTACACACGCGCTGGATTGAAAATGACTTTAAACAAGAATTAAAGCCAACCAAACGTGGCATTCCAAACCATCAACAGCCAATGCTACTCAGCTACATTGAAATTGATGGCAAGTTACACCGTTTAGGTTTACCTGCGGGTATGTTTGCACAAGGCCCAGCAACTGCAGCTCCAGCCCAAACAGCCGAGCCAGAAGTAAGTGCCGAGCATTTACTTGCTCCAATTAATGGTGTGATTAGCGCTTGGAAAGTCGAAAATGGTGAGCAAGTCACCGAAGGCCAAGTGGTTGCCATTATGGAGGCCATGAAAATGGAAGTGCAGGTACTGGCACATCGCAGTGGTGTTATTCAGATTGGCGCAGAGAAGGGGGCGACCTGCCATGCAGAAACTGTGATTGCGAGTATTAATTAAGTTTTGAATAAATGATTTGGCTCACTTAAGCATTAGTTTAATTGGGTCAAATCGAATGCTTATTTATTCACTCGGTTTGTTATTTTTCACAGTACTCGTTAACCATTTTCAGCTTGAAAATCAGCCCTAATTGTGAGATATTTATCACAGTTTAGTGATATCAAAATTAATCACTGTATTGAAAGCTCGCTTATGCGGGCTTTAATTTTTAGCCCAGTTTAAGCATTTCTCACTTAATGAGCTGGCAGCATAAAAACAATTTGAGAATTTGGCACTCACTCAAAGGCGAATTGAAGAAAGCGAATGAAAATTCTACCTTCATCTGAATATGATCAAATTCTAAAATACAGTGTCTATTGGCTCGTCATCTCGATCGTGATTGGAGTCGTAGCAGGGCTAGCTTCGACCTTAATTTTTGTGGCTTTTGATATTTCAAACAAAGTTCGAAGTCTGCATCACTGGCTGATCTACTTTTTACCTTTTGTGGGTTTTGGTATTGGCTATCTCATTAAAAAATATGGATCACCGATTGAGCGGGGAACTCATTTACTGATTGATGAAATTCACCAGCCGAAGTCGTTCATTCCAAAACGAATGAGCCCCATCATTTTTATCACCTCAATTTTAACGCAGTTGTTTGGTGGTTCGGCAGGGCGTGAGGCCCCAGCGGTTCAGCTTTCGGGTGCCTTAATTGACCACTTGAGCCATATATTAAAAATCTCGGAAGACAACCGAAAAATCTGTTTAATCGCCAGTATTGGTGCAGGCTTTGCAGGGGTGTTTGGCTTGCCTCTAGCGGGTGCAATCTATGGGTTGGAAATTACTGCTTTAGGTAATTTAAGATACTCAGCTATTTTTCCATGTTTTGTGTCGGCGCTGATTGCATCGGCCATCCCTGAGCTATTTGATATTGTTCATCCGCATATTTTCTATGTGATTAGTGAGTTTCCGGCCATTCATTTTGGCACGCTTATGAACTTAATTGTGGCAGGTCTGATCTTTGGTTTAGTCGCACGTTTCTTTATTGCTGCCATTCATTTTGCGAGTGACGTCTTTTATAAATATGTGCGTTATTTGCCATTAAGAACGATGGCGGGTGGTATTGTCATTATGCTACTTACCTTGTTCACTGCGCATCAGCAATACAACGGTTTGGGTACAGATAAAATCATTTCATCTTTTTATGTGCCGATTGAGTTTTACGACTTTTTTAACAAGACTGTTTTTACTGCCATCACTTTAGGTTCAGGCTTTAAAGGCGGTGAAATTACGCCGTTGTTTTATGTAGGTGCGACGTTAGGGAATGCTTTAGGAGCAGTTTTAAACCTGCCAATTTCATTGCTTGCAGGCTTAGGTTTGGTGAGTCTATTTTCTGGGGCGAGTAAGGCACCGTTAACATCTATTATTTTAGCTGTTGAGCTATTTGGAATGAATGTTGCCACTTACGCCATTATTACCTGTTTGTTGGCAGCGCTATTTTCAGGGAATTGTGGGTTGTATCGCCGTAAAAAGTTGATGGATTGATTAAGCATTTCTAAGGAGTTGAGTGATTTCAAATTGCTTAACTCCTATTAAATCTTCTTTTTTTAATAATAAAAATTGGCCTAGTAAATGAAATACTTCTAAAAATATGAAAGAATTGAATTTATATCTTTATAAAAGAAGATATAAATTAATTTTAATGAACAACTATTGTTTCCTAAATATTTAAACTATAGATATACATTAATAAAATTAAAAATATTTAAAAATTTCCAAAATGTTTCAATTATGAATTTTTATGACATTTATTGTTGATTGTGAATGATTCATGTAGTTTTTGTTTGATTTTTTATCCATTTGGTAAATTAAAAATAACATTTTATGCAAAACAAAATTTTTTTTACTCACGCTTTTTTTCTTTTGTATGGGTTAGCTACACATGCTTATGCTATCGATGATATTTCTTTACCAGATCGTATACGTCAGGAACAACGTTTAAAAGAGCTTAATCAACAATTAGAAGAGCAAATCACTCAGCTTGTACCTAAACCTGTCACTACCCAATTGCAGGATTTTAAAACTATAGTCGTTTCGGAAGAGCCATGCGTTAAAGTCAAGAATATTGATTTTGATAGAAAGACGTTACAGGACCCTGAACACTATAAATTTCACTTTATGCTTCGGGCAATCTGGAATCATCCGCAGAAGATTATTGGCAAGTGTATTGGTACGCAAAGCTTACGTAACCTCGTTAATTTCGCCCAAAATGAATTGATTAAAAAGGGTTTTATTACCAGTCAGGTTACTGTTGCCCCCCAAGATATTCAGCAAGGTTCTTTGCGACTTGGTGTGCAGATTGGGCGTTTACGTAAGATCATCGTAGAAGGTGAGCAACTCTCCTTATTACAACTTAAAGCATCTTTACCATTTAAAGAAGGCGATGTCCTTAATCTACAACAACTTGATCAGGGTCTCGAAAACTTAAAACGAGCTTATACGGTAGATATACAAATTGTGCCGTCAAATGAGTCTGTTCAGGAAGCTAAAGGGTATAGTGATCTGATTATTAAGTTACAGCCACAATCAAAAATCAATTTAAATTTTGCTCTGGATAATTCAGGGAGTAAAGATACAGGTCGTTATATAGGTAGTCTAGGACTCAATATTAATAATCCATTCTATTTAAGTGATTCTCTTTCTTTTAATTTTAGTCATTCATTAGATAACTTACATCGAGACTTAAATAAAAACTACTTTGTAAGTTATCAGCTTCCGTTAGGAAATTATGATTTCAGTACTAGCTATAGCCGTTATCAATACGAGCAAAATGTATTGGGTGCAAATGGTGTACTACGTTATCACGGCTTAAGTCAGCAGGGTAATTTGAATGTATCCCGTGTACTTAGCCGAAGTGGGCAACATAAAACCAGCCTCTATGGCAAGCTCTACCATAAGCAAAATTCAAACTTTATTGATGATATTGAAATCGAAGTACAACGTAGAAAAACTTCAGGCTGGAATGCCGGGATACAACATCGCCAATATCTGGGTGATGCTGTATTAGATGCGGGTTTGGATTATCGGCATGGCACAGGCGCATTTGATGCGTTGTTAGCACCAGAAGAACAAATTAAGGACATTGATAAAAATCCATTACCGTCAGAAGGGTATTCCCGTGCACCGATATGGAGTGCCGATTTACGTTTTCAAATGCCATTTTTGCTTTTAGATACGCCTGCTCAATACCGTTTGAACTGGCGTGGACAATATGCTCCACGAGTTTTAGTACCTAATGATCGTTTTTATATCGGTGGTCGTTATAGCGTTCGAGGTTTTGATGGTGAACTGATGCTATCAGGCGATAACGGACAGTATTTACAACAGGAAATCAGTGTAAATACACAAATTCCTAATACTCAATTTTACATGGCTGTAGATCAGGGATGGGTGAACGGTGAGAACAGTATTGCTGGGCAGCGTCATCTGATGGGAAGTGTCGTAGGACTACGAAGTTATCTCAACCATTTTTATATTGATGCCTTTACAGGGCGAGGCCTAATCGCACCTAAAAATATAAAAAAAGACTGGATTTTGGGATTTAGCCTAAATGCTTTTTATTAAGTTTCCTTAAGAAACAAAATTAATTTTAATTAGAGAAAACTGACTTATGAACAAAAATCTTTATCGAATTGTTTTTAACAAAGCCCGTAACATGTTTATGGCAGTTGCCGAGAATGTCAGAAGCCAGAGCAAGGCGGCAGGACAATCTACCTCCTCAGAAATAGTGAGCTCTGGGCAATCACTGGTGCAAGAAAAATCATTTCATCAACTGTGGCACGTTAAGGCATTGGTGGCAAGTATCAGCTTGTTGGTGCCCTTTGCTCCAGTTTATGCTGCTATTGTTGCAGATAGCGCAGCGAATGCTGCAAATCGGGCTGTCATTGGTGCTGGTAAGAACTCAACAGGCACAACAGTTCCAGTGGTTAATATTCAGACTCCCAAAAATGGTATTTCTCACAATATCTATAAACAGTTTGATGTATTAGCTGAAGGTGCTGTTTTAAATAATAGCCGAACAGGAGCCACCACTAAAACTGTAGGGACAGTGGGAGCAAACCCATTTTTAGCGACTGGTGAAGCGCGAGTTATTTTAAATGAGGTAAATTCAACAGCTGCTTCAAGATTTGAAGGAAACTTAGAAGTCGCAGGGCAAATGGCAGATGTCATTATTGCCAACCCTTCTGGTATTAACATTAAAGGTGGTGGTTTTATTAATGCCAATAAGGCAATTTTTACTACGGGTAAGCCTCAGTTAAATGCCGATGGCAGTATCAAGCAGTTTACGGTTGACCAAGGAAAAATTACGGTCTTAGCGAACCCTAATTCTAAATTTGGCTTGGGGGGAAATAATAATGATGCAAATTATGTAGACCTCTATACCCGTGCATTAGAGCTTAGTGCTGAGCTACGTGCTAAAAATGATATTCAGGTCATTGCCGGAGCAAATAATGTCAGTGCAGATTTACAGGATGTTACTGCTAAAACAGGCACAGGAACCGCACAGACATTGGCAGTAGATGTTAAAGCGCTGGGTGGAATGTATGCCAATAATATTTATTTGATGGGTACAGAAAAGGGCCTAGGCGTTACTAATGCGGGGACACTTCAGGCAGTCAACAATCTGGTGATTACCAGTGCAGGGAAAATTGAGCATAGCGGTACTATCAGTTCGACCAGTAAAACCCAAGGTTTAGTGAGTCTACAAACAACAGGCACTGGTGCTGTTGCAGATATCAACTCATCAGGCAGTATTAATAGTAATAGCATGTTAAATATTGATTCAGGTAATAACCTGAATGTAAATGCTAAAGAAATTATTAATAATGGTAGCTTGGCTGCTTCTCCTTTAATCATTAGTAGCAAAGGGAATTTAAATTTAGCGGCAAATAGTCGAATTTTTAATGATGCACAGAGTGGAGATGTATATGTTGATGCAGCGAACATCAATCTGGCAACTAATGCAGGCATTACCAGTAATCGGGGTTCTGCTTATATCCAGTCGCAAAAAGATGTAGTTGCAGCTCAAGGTGCAAAATTAATAGCAGCACAAAATTTGAATGTATCCGGAAAAGGTAAGCTCTCACTGAACGAAAATCAGATACAGGCATCCTTGGGTTCAATAAACCTACAAGCAGATTCTTCAAATACAGATGGTTTAATTGATATTCGAGGTGGGACTATTTATGGGGGTAAAGATTTAAACTTATATAGTTCAGGAGATGTAAATTTACAAAATCTTGGATTTGCACTTGAAAATTCTGCAACACGAGTCAAGAACATTAATGCTCATAGTGGACGAAACTTGGTTTGGAACAATGCAACAAAAGTTCTACCCCAGATTACAGGGAAAGTTGCATTGGATGCCGAGAATAATTTAAGTATTTCAGCTCAAGGGGTCTCTAGTAAAGATAGTATCCAGTTACAAGCAGGTCAATTAACATTAAATACGAATTTCACCTCCCAAAAAGATATTAATCTGATCACAGAAACAACTGATTTATTTCTAAATAATGTATTAAATGCTCAAAATGATATCAACATTTCAGCTTTAACTGGTGGGATTACTGCCAATAGCCTCAAAGCCAATTCTAATGCTGGCAAAATTTCGATTCTTGCGAATAAAAATCTAGTTTTAAATTCACTGCAAGAAATAGAATCAGCTCCTTGGGCAGATCAAGATGGCGCAACAACTGATATGACCTTCATTAATGGTAATAAAGGGGTTACATTAGGGTCAATTGGGGATGGGAATGTACAATTAAAATCTACTCGTATTACTGCTGAACAGGGTGATATTCAACTAGTTGCTGGTAATGGTGTTTCTTTACAGGCGAATACCGATGTTACGATTAGTGGTGATAGTGGATATGACAATGTAAGAAAGAATGTTTTACAAGGACAATCCTTACAGATTCAGAATAAGAAAGCAGATATCGTTATTGATAGCACCAATTTAACAACTTCTGTTGGTGGTTTATCTATTAATGGCGAGGGTAAAACGACATTATCAAATAGCGAATTAAACTCTAAAGGGAATATTGAGCTTTCCGCCAAAGATCATTTGACTTTACAAAATATAGAAGCGAATGCTGATAAACACATGGCGCTTAATAGTCAAAAAAATATCTATTTGAATAGTGAACAGGGCCCTACAGTAACATCTACAATTTGGGAATCTTATAGTTTAGTTAATTTAAAAGCAGCTGGTTTATTATCATTAAAAAGTAAAGGCTCACAAGCTCTTAACTCTACTAGCATTAAAGGAGGAGCAATCAATATTGAAACTGATGGGTCATTTAATATAAATAAGGATGTTCAACTAAACTCAGCAAGGAATATATTTTCTAATCAAGAGTCTGATAAATTTTTAGCAAGTGATCCTCAATTACAGAAGATACAGGGAAATCTTTCAATTCAAACAAATAATACTCTTGTATTGGATCCAGAAAAAATTAAAATTCAAGGTGATAATAATATTGAGTTAATTTCAAAAAATGGAGATTTAACCTTACTTGGATATGGGGGGAGTAAAGGTAATGGTTCTGAGAGGAATTTTACTATTAGTGGTACAGGAGATATTCACGTAGAAGGAAAAAAAGTAGATATTCAAGGGGCTTTTATTTCTGGTCGAAATATAAATATTTTTTCTAGTTCAGGTGATATTAATATTGATGGAATTAAGAATAATTTTAATAATTATGCTAGTAAAAAATATAGCTCTGAATTGTTTGAAAAAATTTTTAATTTGACAATGATCTTATCTAATACTGAAAGTTTAAAAAAATATAGTGCTTCAAGAATTAGTCAAATGCAAGAAGAATTAGCAGATCTAAAAGATGCCTCCACATTTTTAGAAAATGGGACAAATGGATTCGAACATGCAGAAACTGTACTTAGAACAAGTCTAGGTGATGGAATTATTAACCTTATTTCAAAAAAGGGAATAAAAATTACTGGAGCAACAATCCAGGCAGGATATGATGGAAAAATAAATATTGAAGCTCAAGGGGGAAGCGATAAAATTTATAATTCTACGGTTTTAAACAAGAATAACCAGCCTATAAATATGAATGCTAGTATTATTATAGCTGGACATAATGACTTTTATGACAAGGGTAATGATACAGATTCTAATTATAAAGCAATTTCTTTTGTAAGCCCTACTACTATTGAAGGAGCTGATATAAATATAAAAACAGTAGGAAATAGTGCAGGTGATAATCTTGTACTTCAAGGAGTGGGTATTTCAGCTAAAAATCAAGTAAAGATAGAAGCGAAAAAGAATATTCTGTTTGATGTAGCACTCGAGCAAATTTTTGATCGGTCAACAAAGGTACAGAAGAAAAAATCTTGGGGTGGATTAAAGAAAAAGACAATAACAACTGTAATGGAAAACGAGTTAATAAGACCTGCTTCAGTTGATATTGATGCAAAAAATATTTATATAGAAAGTAAAGAAGTAAATCCACAAAATAGTATAGATATTTATGGAGGTAAGCTCACAGCGAATGGAGGGATGATTTCAGTTCGTTCAGGTGGTAATTTGAATTTTTATACAGCTCCTGAATCTTCAAAAACAACAATTGATGTGAATAGTAAATCATCAATAATGGGGATTAAATATAATAGTTCAAAGACAAATTCCACTCATAATGTAGTAACACAAATACCGACGAAATTAGTTGCTGATTATATCGGTACAAAATCAGGCTTTGATACACGATTAGTAGGGACTGATTTTGAATATTTAAAAGGCGCAACAATTGAATCAGGTGGTAAAATCTTTATTGAGCCTGCTATTACTAATATTTCGACAAAACTAAAGAAAGAAAGTAATTCTGTTGTTTGGCAATCTATGCAAGATAAAGGCTCCATTACAGAAACAGCCAAACTCCCAAATTTTAATGGACCTGTTGCGCCTACATTTAAGGCTGCTGGTGGGCTGAGCGTACAAATACCGATAAGTGAAAAAGATGCCAATAAAATAGTACTTCGGGATGAAATTTTAAAATTAGCAAACCAACCTGGAAATACTTACCTTAAAGATTTAGTCAATCGTAATGATGTGGATTGGCAGAAGGTCCTCCTTACTCAAAAGGATTGGGATTATAAATCACAAGGTCTAACTGGAGCAGGAGCGGCTTTAATTGTCATCATCGTCACTATTGCGACAATGGGTACTGGTACAGCAGCGGCGGCTGGAGCAGCAGGAGGAACAGCTGCTAGTGGTACTACGGTCGGTCTTGGGGCAAGCATGCTTGGTACGGCTGGGGTGACTACCACAGCGGCAGGCGCAATTGTTCCATCAACATTAGGGGCAATGGCAAATGCAGCAGTCACGAGTCTAGCTGCTCAGGCAAGTATTGGTCTGATTAATAACGGTGGGGATATTGGCAAGACCCTAAAAGAGATGGGAAGTAAAGATTCCATTAAAAATCTGGCTGCATCTGTGGTAACAGCAGGTTTATTAAGTCAAGTTGGTACTGCTCTAAATTTAAAACCAGACAGTACTCTCCTATCAGACCGATTAGTAAATAATTTTACCACTTCTGTAGGATCCACCTTAGTACAAACTGCCATTAATGGTGGGAATCTTGGCGATAATTTACAAGTTGCATTACTAGCCGGTTTAGCAGGGGCCTTACAAGGAGAGTTGGCTAGTCAGATTGGAACGAGTTTAGATAAAGTCGATCCGAATATATTTGAATATACAATTCATAAAATTGCTCACGCCGCTGTTGGATGTGCTGCTGCTGCTGCAACGAAGTCTAGTTGTGAGGCAGGTGCGATTGGTGCCGGTGTAGGTGAAATAGTTGCAGGGTTAATGCCAGAACCAGCCAATGGTATTGAATATACTGATGCAGAAAAACTAAAAATCCGGAATATAGGTAAATTAGTTTCTGGAACGGTTGCAGCATATACTGGTTATGATGTAAACACTGCTGCGAACAGTGCTGATACTGCGATTCAGAATAACTCCTTAGTTAGATTAGCAATGATATGTGCTGAATTAGCAGGAGACTTTCACTTGGGATATGCTAGGCAGCTAACCGATAAAAGTTCTCTGCTATTTGATTTGGCGTTTTAAAATCCAAACTCTTTTGAATTCTTCGCTGATTATAAAATAACACAATGTATTTTGTAATATCTGCTTTAGCTTCATCTCTGGTTTTATAGTTGCAATGATGCACTAATTCATTCTTGAGTATGCCCCAGAAACTTTCAATCGGTGCATTATCGTAACAGTCCCCACGTTTGCTCATTGAACCTTGAAAATCACATTTTTCCAGTATCTTTCGATATTCATGGCTGCAATATTGGCTGCCTCTGTCCGAATGAATAATTAAGCCTTTCGTTGGTTTTTGATTACGAATCGCCATAGTCAGTGCATTGCAAACAAGTTGTGCGGTCATACGCTCATTTAAGCTATAGCCAACCACTTGTTTCGTGTACAGGTCTTTTACTGCTGCCAAGTATAACCAACCTTCAGCAGTCCAAATGTATGTAATATCGCTTGACCATGCAAGATTGGGCTTAGTCATTGAAAACTGTTGCTCTAGTAAATTTGCGTAGATCGCTCGATTATGATCACTCTTCGTAGTTCTTTTGAAACGCTTATGACGCTTACAATACAGCTGGTTGAGCTTTTTTATTTGACGTACAGCATACGTACTGATTTTGATACCTTGCGCTTGTAAATGCTTAGTTAATCGAATATAGCCATAGCTTTGTTTAGTTTCCTCATGAGCTATTTTGACCAAAATTGTCTGTTGATTTCGCTGAACCAATCTTTTATTCATGCCTCGTTTTAGCCAATCATAAAATCGTGACACTGAAACGTGAAGTAATCTAGCCATAAAGCTAATCGGGAATAAATATCTTTGCTGTTTCATATAGGCGTACCTTACTGACTTTCTTTCGCAAAGTACGCTGCTGCCTTTTTTAGAAATTCACGTTCCATTTCAGCTGTTTTGAGCTGTTGTTTGAGCTTTTTATTTTCTTCGAGTAAGGCATTTAGATCAGGTGAATATTGTTTAGTGCCTGCTAAGGTGCCAGTCTTTGCTTTATTATTCCAATTTGAAAGAGTTTGCATTGAAATGCCAAGTTGTCTGGCTGTTTCCGATACATTGCCTTGATTGGCTTCAATCAATTTTATTGCTTCAACTTTAAATTCTGCGGTGTAAGTCTTCTGTTTCTTGCTCATGGTAAACTCCTGATGAGTGTCTATAGTTTACCAAGTTAAAACCTCCTGTTTTCTCAGCACACATCACAACTACCACAGGTAAGCTATTAGTAAAAGCAGCTGAAATTTATGGTGATATTAAGAAAGCAAATAAGGGTATAGTCGATTCAAAGGTTTTTGTACAAAAACTTAAAGATCAAGGCGTAAGTGAGCTTGTTGGAATAGCTGATGATTTGGTAACTGTTTTTGG
Organism: Acinetobacter sp. BEC1-S18-ESBL-01; assembly: GCF_014169935.1. NCBI lineage: Bacteria > Pseudomonadati > Pseudomonadota > Gammaproteobacteria > Moraxellales > Moraxellaceae > Acinetobacter > Acinetobacter sp. BEC1-S18-ESBL-01. The sequence continues at coordinate 2,377,684 of NZ_AP022302.1, read as the reverse complement.
TCCTGCCAGTACTCCTTTTGATAGAGCTTTAGCAGCTTTTGACCTTATTATTGGAACAGATTTAAAACCGGGGAAGGCTGAATCATTAAAGCTTGCTCAAGCTGAATTGGATAAATTAAAAGTAGATCAAGCTTATACTTTAAAAGTTTTACAAGTAAAAAAAGACGTAGTTACCAGAAACCGATTAAACGGTAAAGAATTTGAAATGAGTGCTGCAAGTAAATTGGGGGTAAAGCGAAATACCGATCGACAAATGATTACCATAAAAACTGAGAGAGATGGACAGATTAATATTATTCCAGATGCATTCGGTAATGGTGGGACATTAGTTGAGTTCAAGAATGTCCAATATCTTACAGATACCCAGCAACTCAGGGGGTATGGGGCAACAGGAAAACCAGTTACTTTAGTAGTAAATATGAATACAAAGATATCTGAAACAGTGAAGAATAGTATTTTATCTAATAAGGGGACAATTCAAAGATTTGATCCTATCAAAAATACTCTCCACTCATATTAGGAAATTATCAAATGAAGTTTAAGCGTCCTATTTATAGCAAAATTTTTACTCCAAATATGTTGAGAGATCCCCAAGAATTTTTTAAACGGATACACCACTACTGTAATTCCTTTCCAGAAATGCTTCCAGAAAAGTATGGTTTTTGGGAACCATTAAAAATCCCATTTTCACCTGACATAATAGAAAAACTGATTCCTAATGACAGAGGGGGAGCTGCTGATCGATTATTGTGTCAACGTTTAAAAAAGCCCCGTTATCAAGGAAGTTTTTGGCCTTCACTGCATGGAGAGACGCATAGTGAGGAATATCTTACCTCAGAGTTTACTCAAATTGATCAGCATAAATTGATAAATTATCTGAAAACTACTACCTTACAATTTAATGCGGACTTAGCAATTATTGATGCAAATCGGCATTCGGAACCACAGTTAGGAATTAAAGAAGGATGGCGTGGGGTAACACCTTTTTCCTATGAACTAAAACATTGGTTACCAGATATGTATTGGGGAACGGTATTTGGTAAACCTTATGTCGATTTATTTGGCTTAGAGTGTTTATTGTCTACCCCCGCGTATAAAGTAGAAAAGTTATCAGATGATGCTGTTTACATTCAATTAACTGAGCAAGTACAAGATATATTTGAAAAAACAGAACATGTGGATGAACAGCGTGAAATAGTTAAACATCATTTGGGTACTGATGCCTTTTGGTCACCAGAAAAGGCTTATGTAATAAACACGGATTATAGAGTTTTAAAAGGCTTATCTGAACATAATGTAATTAATATTCCTTTGCAGACTAATTATACTGATGTCTTCCGTGTGCCTCATTTTAATTTAATATCAGATGCTTATATGCAAGCAGAAGTGCCGCCGGAAAATATTTATACATATTTGAAGGGAATAAAGGAATTTGGTACCGATCAATGGATTGTTCAATTGTCTCAAGCATGGTTATTACGCATGTTTGATCCTATAGCGCTTGGTTATGGTGTTGAGGATGTTTATAGTCATGGTGAGGTAAGTGAAATAGAGTTTTTTTATAAACCCGATGGATATGACTCTCCTATAGAAAAGGAACTATTTATTGGAGCGTGGGATCGACCAGAGCAAGAAACAATGAGCCGTCAGAAGTATGCTGAATCCATACTTCAAGTATTAGCTAGTAATTACCCATTAGCGCAATCAGAATGGTCAAATGTAGAAAGTAAAGTTGATCATTTTGAGGGGCATTCAGAAGTTTATTTAGACCAAATCGATCCACAAGAGTTTAATTTGTTTCGTATAGCAATTAAAGTAATTGTATTTGAGCGGTTTTTTGTTAAAGTCACTTTCATGGATTATTGGTGTAATGACTTGAGTGAATCTCAAGAAATTTCTAACCCAATTTTTAACTTGTTTAAAGCTAAGTAATATTTATATAAAAAGACTTTTATTGATAAAAATAAGGGGATGAAGCCCCTTATTTTTATTCTGTACAAGAAATATATAGCAGCGAATATAGCTGTTGAATGTTCTGTCATCCACTATGGATGACAGAACATCTGCTTTAATTGAATTATCAATACGTGTGGATTTAAAGGCAGCTAAAAATGTTGATGCCTTAAAAAGCGATCAAAAAATTCTTGTGAAGAATTTAGGGACACCCTTAACAAGAATTTAATTCTTTTTGGAGAAAAATGTGAATGAAGCATTAAGAAAAATAGAGATTCTTTGGAGTAAAGAACTAAAGCACGCTGTTCATAGAGGAGAAAAAACTTTTTTTCAGTTTCGTTGTATTTTGAATAATGGTATTTCACCAGATAGATTTGATGATATCGATTTGCAATTACCCACAGAGTTTAAGGAGTTCCTTTTAGTTAGTAATGGGGCTGATTTATTCAAGGATGAGGAATATGGGCAATGGGGAGCGAGAATATTTAGTATTGATGAGTTACAGTCATCTAATAAATATTATAGAGAGTTAAGGCCTAAAGACTTCACTAAGGGGGATTTGATAATTGGTGAGTTTTATGGTGATTCAGATTTGTTATTGTTAAGGTGTGATCCTGAAAGTAAGGATTATGGCGTTGTACTTATCGCTTTACCTTTTGATAATCGCTCAGATTGGTATTGTTCAGTCAACTTTGAATATTTTATAACTGACTATGTTAATTTTGAGGGCGATAAATTCTGGGAGATGCGAACAAAAAAATAATTTTATTGAAGCTCTAACAAGGGCTAGTTTTTTAGCATATCCCATTTTATTTATTATTCTAATTATGTTGCAAAGATTAATGCTTAAAATTAAATATATAAGTCATCTCTAGAGCTAATCTATAGTTTGCTATGTAGTTACTAAATTAATAAAGCAAGAAAGGTATATCCTTATTTTTCTATGAATATATAAGCCCATTTCCGATGGCTAATTTCTTTCTTTGAGCCTGTAAATTATTTTGTGTAAGTTCCATTTTTTATAAATGATCTTTTAATCGATCATCGAACTGAATCGTAAACCAATTCATTGCTAAACGCCAATTTTGAATTGGCATCGTCCATTTCTTCGCAGCATTTGATGTTGCTAAGTAAATGACCTTCTTTACTGAGTCATCAGATGAAAAGATTTTCCTTTTCTTCGTTGAATGGCGTATTACGCTATTCAACGACTCAATCGCATTTGTTGTATAAATTGCATGACGTATTTCGGCTGGATAGCTAAAGATCGTTCGGATATTTTCCCAATTGGCCCGCCAGGATTCTCCAATTTTGGGATACTGGTGATTCCATTGATCACAGAAGATGTCTAGGGATTTTAAAGCATTTTCCTCTGTACTTGCCTGATAAATCGCTTTCAGACCCGACGTAACAGCTTTGTAGTCTTTCCAGCTTACAAATCTCAGGCTATTGCGTACAACATGCACGATACACAGTTGAATATCAGTATGAGGGTAAACAGAGGCTATCGCGTCAGGAAAGCCTTTTAATCCATCTACACAGGCAACAAGAATGTCCTGTACTCCTCGATTTTTTAGCTCTGTCATGACTGACAGCCAGAATTTGGCACCTTCTGTCTGAGCAATCCACATACCCAGTAATTCTTTTTGCCCATCCATATTGATGCCTAAAGCAAGGTATACGGACTTGTTAATCACATTGGAGTGCTGACGGACTTTGACAACAATACAGTCAAGATAGACAACAGGATAAAGGCTATCTAAGGCTCTATTTTGCCACTCAGTCACTTGCTCAATCACAGCATCGGTAACTTTGCTGATGAGAGATGCTGACACATCGGCATCGTACATTTCTTTGAAGAAGGCTACAATTTCCCTATTAGTCATTCCTTTTGCATACAGTGAGAGGATTTGGTCATCCATACTGGTGATGCGTGTTTGGTGCTTTTTTATAATTTGTGGCTCAAATGAACCTTCTCGATCACGGGGAATATCTAAAGCCAGTTGTCCATCTTGAGTTGTAATGGTTTTAGAACTAAACCCATTACGGCTATTTGAGCCTTTCTTGGGCTGATGCTTTTCATAACCGAGATGGTCTGAAAGTTCAGTATTGAGTGCAGTTTCAATCATGAATTTTTTAAAGACTGCTGTCATTTGGTTTAAGTCTTCTGGTGTTTTTAGACCTTTAGCCAATTCGGCAGCCATACTTTTGATTGTTGCTTCATCCATGTGAAGTACCTTTTGTAATTATCCTCTGAAGGATAAATGAAAATTAAGTACTTACACAAAATTTAGAACAGTCCCCTTTCTTTTTAACGATCTACTTTAATACAAATGTCATTTCCCACGCTTGACGTCAACAAGAGCGAATACTATCCTTTGCGGGCTGGCCTACATTGCCAGTTGGTTTTAGCAGACCATCAGCCAAAGTACACGAAAAAGTCTAACTTTTTTGTGGAAATCCCTGCGTGCCCCCTCTGCGGCGGAACGGGAGGGGGACACCTTCGGGTGTGCTGGATTCTTTGGCTCCAGTCTGCTAACCCTCTTTCGTTTCGCCACCATTATTTAGCAGTAATGCGGTGAGACTTCTTTTATAGCCAAAGGAGTTCGCTATGCGTACTAATTCTTCTCGATTTTTGGCCTTTGCCAAACTCTCTCTAGCCATACCGCTTAAACAGTCTATAAATCGGTTTAACCGACCCTAGGTTTTTATGCCTAAACATCGTTACGACTAAAACATAGCAACAATAAAACCGAGGTAGGCGAGCACACCATTATTGTGCGGCTTTTACATGCCTGTTTTTAGCACTCAATTTAAGAGTGACGGCATTTCTATCTCTTTTATATACAACAAAAAATTATTTTAAGCGGTATATATGAAAAATTTAGAATCTTCATTTAGAGCACTACGAGTGCTGCACACAGCAAAAGATTTATTTAATCAAGATGGGTTTAACAAGGTCGGTGTTGACCGAATTATTGCTGAAACCAACATCCCCAAAGCGACTTTCTATAATATCTTTCATTCAAAAGCACGACTGATCGAGATGTGTTTAACCTTTCAAACGGATGCGCTTAAAGTAAAAGTCCTTTCAATTATCAATTCATACAGCGAACTTATGGTGTTCGATAAACTCAAGCAAATTTACTTTTTACATGCCAATTTAGAGGGCTTTTACCGTTTACCATTTAAAGCAATTTTTGAAATTGAAAAGTGTTATGCAACGGCTTATCGAGTGGTTGTTGATTATAGAAACTGGTTTATAAATGAGCTTTATAACCTGCTTCTTACTGTCAAAACGACCGCTTCAATAAAAGATGCCCACATGTTTCTATTTGCAATTGATGGGGCAATGGTTCAACTGTTAAGTGCCAATAGCGTAGATGAACGGGATAAATTATTAAATTACTTTTTATTTATGCTATCTGAGCATTCAACTTAAACCTTAAAAATAAAAAGCCCGTGATTGGGCTTTTTATTTTATATCTTGATTAAAACTTAAGTTTTTTAAGTCCGCGACTCACACCATTTTGTAGAGCGGCTTTAATAATAGGACCAATAAAAGGAACGCGGCCTTTAAAGCTAATGGTGTAATCCAAACGAGTTCGATTATTTCCCAAGTCAGTAAATTTCATGACACCACGGTGACCTTTAATTGGGCTAATCCCGCTCGTGATTGCATATTCAATCAGTTCATTTTCTTTATAAACTAAATTTGTTTCTACAAATGAAGGGGTCAACGGAATAGACATTTTGCGCGCAGAGCCAACACCATTACGAGCGTCTTTTCCGTCGCTTATACGAGTCACTTTAGCAGGAGCAAAAAGTTTACTTAGGTTTTCATGCTCACTTAAAGTCGCGAAGACCTTGTCTATGGGTGCATCAAATTCTTGTACGATGTTGATTTTTTGAGTTTTTAACATCTTATTCCCTCTAGAAATTATTTTGACATTGGTAATTGTCAGAATTTGGATGTTAGCACGCTTTGGGCAATGGGGGAATTCTTCTTCGTCGGAGTTATCGCATACTTAAAAAATTCACTTTGGTAAATCTACAATGCTTTTTGGCCTTTTCTTAATTTTTTAAAGAAAGGCTGAATCATAGACCAGTTGGTTGAAACCCAGCAAATAAAGGAACCAGCCGTCACCATTGCTGTTCCTTGCCAAAAGCTCATTGAAAGTTGAGTTTGTAAAACAAACATCGCCAAAATAGACGAAATAATCGGGGTGAAATAAGAGGCCACCACAAGCACGGTAATGTTTCCATGAATGATGCCAATGTTCCAAGCAGCATAACCAAAACCCATGGCAGCAGATGCCACTAAAAGGGTGAGGAGAGCTGGAATATCCATTGAAGGGATGGCAAAGTGCCCCGATACAAGCAGCTTGAACCATAGTGTTAGCGCGACACCAACAAAGAAAATGGAAATTGGATTTTGCCCATTACTTAATTTTTTGGTGAGTACACAGTAAAAAGCCCAAATGATGGCACCTGAAAATGCCAAAATATAGCTGAGTGGGTTGCTATGAAAATTATCGACAAGACTATTTAGACTAAAATCACCGCTACCAGTTTGAATAAAAATAATGCCGAAAATTGAAAGCATTAGACCTAAAATAATAAGGAAATTAAACTTTAATTCCTTAAAAATAACAAAAGCTAAAACCGTTAAACTCGGCCACAGATAGTTAACAATACTAATTTCAATTGCTTGTCTTGCTGTCTGAGAATAAGCAATCGCAAATGAAAAGCACACCTCATAAGCCACGAACAGAATTGTGCCAAATATTAAGTATTTTCTAGAGATCTGCTTAAAATCTGGAACTTTGAAAATGGCAAGCAACAGTAGCGCACTTAAAGAATAAATAAAGGTAACACCTAGCTCAGGCCCAATGGCGGCACTGACTTGTTTCATTAAGCCGACCAGAGATGCCCACATGAGAATGGCGCTTAAACCAATCAATGTTGCTAGATTTTTTGACATAAAATTCAGTAAATAACGTTTAAAAAATGGTAAAAGATGAAGCTATATAGATGAAAGGAATCAATTTTCAAGCTAAGGAATATAGGACAAATTATATAAAATATAAACAATTAAATTTATTGATTGGTTGAATCTGCTATGTTTATTTAGCATTCAATTGAGTAACGAAATTTCGAATAAAACAACATTTGTACGAGGAAAATATGGAAGTCATTAAAACGGTTGGTGTTGTTGGAGCAGGTGTAATAGGTGCAAGTTGGACGGCCTTATTTTTATATAAAGGATTTAAAGTTAATGTTTACGACCCGTATCCTATAGATGAAGCGGTCTTTAAAAAAAGAATATCTGCAAATTTAAATGATTTATTGGTTTTGGACCAGAACGCTGAGCACACTCATTCTTTATCAGATGTACTACTTCATCTGGAAATTTTTAATCACTTAAAAGATGCGGTTTTAGATGTAGATTTTATTCAAGAAAATGCCCCTGAACGTCTCGATGTAAAACAACAGCTGTATCAAGAAATCACAGCATATTGCCCTGAACATACCATTATTGCTTCAAGTTCATCGGGCTTAAAAGTGTCTGATTTTCAAAAAGAGGCGCAACATCCTGAACGTATTTTATTAGGTCATCCTTTTAATCCACCTCATCTTTTACCTTTGGTCGAGATCGTTGGCGGTAATTTGACTGATCCTCAAATTTTAAAACAGGCTTCTGAGTTCTATAAACAGCTGGGCAAAAATCCAATTGTTTTAAATAAAGAAGTAAAAGGGCATGTCGCAAACCGTTTGCAGGCTGCGCTATGGCGAGAAGCCTTTTCATTGGTTGAACAAGGTGTGTGCTCTGCCGAAGATGTTGATGTCGCGATTACCAGTGGGCCGGGTTTAAGATGGGCGCTCTTTGGCCCCTACATTAATATGCAGCTTGCCAACCAAAAGGGCTTTATAGAGGCAATTCATCATTTAGGCCCACCAATGACAGAATGGTGGAACGATATGCATGCATTTCAACATTCAGACGAGACAACAGGGTTATTGGAAGCACAAACCAACCAGTTACTAACACAATATAAAGATATCGATTTATACCAAACCAGAGATAAAGGTCTGGTCGATATCTTAAAGCTGAGACAACAACTTAAGTTAGATTGAGTTAAATCTTGAAGACAAAGCCAGTCATTTTATTGCAGAGATGATTGGCTTTTTTTGTTGGGGTAAATAACAAAAACATCCCTAGCTGAAACAATCCTAGATTCATTAAATGTTACTGAAATTCCTATCGCGTTGCATTTGAACTATATGCCTTACGTGAAAAGTAAGAATCGTTGCAAACCGTAAAGAAAGCCTCCTCATAATCAAAGGACATGATAGAAAATAGAGGAATAACAATATGCGCGCTCTAACTTACCACGGTGCCGAAGATGTTCGAGTAGAAACAGTAGCAGACCCTATTATTCAAGAACCGGATGACATTATTTTACGAGTGACTGCCACAGCGATATGTGGCTCTGATTTACATTTATATCGAGGCAAAATCCCCAGAACCGAACAGGGCGATATCTTTGGGCACGAGTTTATGGGCGTGGTTGAAGAGGTCGGTCCGGCCGTCACCGCAGTGAAAAAGGGTGATCGTGTCATTGTTCCTTTTGTGATTGCCTGTGGTGAATGTTTCTTTTGCCAACTTGACCTAACAGCTGCTTGCGAAACCACGAATACAGGGCGCGGCGCAATTATTAATAAAAAGCAGATTCCACCAGGTGCGGCTTTATTTGGTTATAGTCATCTTTACGGCGGTATACCGGGCGGGCAAGCAGAATATGTGCGTGTGCCAAAAGCCAATAAAGGCCCTTTTAAAGTGCCAACCTCATTGTCAGATGAAAAAGTACTTTTCTTGACCGATATTTTACCCACCGCTTGGCAAGCCGTGACCAATGCCCAAGTGAAACATGGCTCAACCGTTGCAATTTATGGTGCTGGTCCAGTCGGACTGTTAAGCGCTGCTTGTGCCAAGATGCTCGGTGCTGAAAAGATATTTATGGTCGATCACAATGACTATCGATTGAACTATGCAGCGGCAACATACGGTGCCATTCCAGTTAATTTTGATGAAGTCGATGCGGCCGAATTTATTATACAACATACCGACAATTACCGCGGTGTCGATGCTGTGATTGATGCGATTGGCTTCGAGGCAAAAGGCAGTGTGATTGAAACAGTCCTGACCAATTTAAAGCTTGAAGGTTCAAGTGGTGCAGCACTGCGTCAATGTATTGCCGCGGTTCGCCGTGGTGGTGTTGTCAGCGTACCGGGTGTCTATGCAGGCCCGATTCATGGTTTCTTATTTGGCGATGCTTTTGATAAAGGACTAACTTTTAAAATGGGCCAAACCCATGTGCATCAATATTTACCGCAACTCTTAGAATTGATTGAGCGTGGTGAATTAACACCTGAAACGATTATTACCCACCGAATGAAATTAGAAGATGCCGCAGAGGGTTATCGCATTTTTAATGAAAGAGAAGAGGACTGTCGTAAGGTGATTCTGCTTCCTTAATACGCTCTCTTATAATTTAGTCTTAAGCCTCTTCGTAAAAGGGGCTTTTTTATTTTGAAGTGCACAATTTTTAGTGCAGCTTTTTATTTTTGAACTTAAATCGCACTCAAATTGCCCAATTTTAGTATTACTTTTAGCCAAAAACGTAATACTAAGCTGGCATGTCCTTTGCATAGTCTTAACCAATCAAAAGTGATCTAGGGTTCCGATACTTACAGTATGTCTGGACCGAGAGTTCACGGTTCCTAGCGAACTACACGGAGGGATAAAAGCCCGGGAGGAAGTCTAAAACTATCCGACAGGAGTAGCTATGAACACTGCAAGTTATCATAACAATCAGGCGATTTGGACCGAACTTTTACCCGGCGGACATCACTGGTCGGGTCGTATTCAAAAAGGAACTATTCTTAGATTTACATCGCTTGGCGCTCAGGCAAATGTTTCTTTGTTTTGTGTAAATGCTGCCGATGTGTTTGAACGTTTTAACATGCCCGACAGTTTAAAAGGGCAACACACTGCCTATTTAAAAGCTTCCAATGTGCTGTACTCAGATCTTGGCCGTGTCATGGCTTCCATTGTTCATGACGATCATGGTTGGAACGATGCACTTTGTGGCCCAAGCCGACCTGAGCAAATTGAAAAGCAATTTGGTGCGCGCACATTTCAAGATGCCCGCAATGATATGTACCAAAACGGCTTAGACAGTTTACTCATTGAAATGTGTAAATACGGACTTGCCAACCAAGACCTGAGTGCCGCCGTTAACCTATTTTCTAAAGTTGTGCCAGATGAAAACGGCGCTTTGTCTTATGTCAGTTCTGACAACACCAATCAAAGCATTGAACTGCGTTTTGAAATGGACTGCCTGCTATTTTTATCTGCCGCACCGCACGGTTTAGATACCAGTCAAAGCTATCAACCTGCCGATATTCAACTCAGTTTATTTAAAGCCAATTCACTAACAGACAGCGATATTTGTCGTGATGCGTGTTCACAAAATCAGCGTGCGTTTCAAAACACAGCCCGCTACTACGCGCTTAGCAATATTTAAATCAGGAGAAGCATCATGACAGTTTTACAATCATTTGAAAAAGCAGTTTTAAATGAAGTTTGTCCTGCGGGTGAAGCATGGATGTGCGAGGTTAAAAAGGGCCAATACTTTCGAATTATTGATCTTGAGGGAAACCAAGCGGTCGATACTTTATTTATGAGTGCCGAAAATCCAACTGAGCGTTATAGTGCAATGGACACTTTGGCTATCAACCAACAAATCTATTTAGAAAAGGGCACCAAGCTCTATAGTAACTTTGGCCGTCTAATTGCCGTTATTCATGATGATAACTGTGGTCGCCATGACACTATTGGCGGTGCTTGTTCATGTGAAAGTAATACTGTTCGCTATGCACATGAAACGTATCCTATGCATAGTTGCCGTAACAACTTTATGTATGCATTGGCAAAACACCCGATTGCAAAAAAGCATGGTTTAAATGTGCGTCACATCGGCCCAAACATTAACTTTTTTATGAATGTGCCTGTGACACCTGACGGTCAGCTTAAATTTGATGACGGAATTTCAGGCCCCGGTAAATATGTCGAAGTTCGGGCGGAAATGGATTTAATTGTTTTAATTTCCAATTGTCCTCAGCTCAATAACCCATGTAATGCCTATAACCCAACCAAAATTCAACTGGTTGTCCGTGAAGCGGAAGGGGTGTAAGCATGTTTAAAAAAGTTCTGATTGCTAACCGCGGTGCAATTGCCTGTCGCGTAATTCGCACCCTTAAAAAACTTGGGATCGCTTCGGTTGCAGTTTACTCCGAAGCCGACCGTGATTCTTTACACGTGACTTTGGCCGATGAAGCTTTTCTGATTGGCCCTGCACCTGCGCATCAAAGTTATTTAAATATTGAAAAAATCCTTGAGGTTGCAAAACAGTCGGGATCAGAAGCCATTCACCCTGGGTATGGTTTTTTGTCTGAAAATGCCGAGTTTTGTGATTTGTGCGAAAGCCAAGGCATTGCTTTTATTGGGCCAACTTCAAGCCAAATGCTCGATTTTGGTTTAAAACATACTGCACGTGAACTCGCAATTCAAAGCAATGTGCCTTTACTTCCGGGCAGTTCACTACTTGCAGATGAAGCTGAGGCCTTGACTGAAGCTGCTCGTATTGGCTATCCGGTCATGCTGAAAAGTACCGCGGGCGGTGGTGGTATTGGCATGCGTCTGGTTTGGAATGAAACCGAGTTAAAAGATGCCTACCAAACCGTGTCTTATTTAGCGCAGGTCAATTTTAAAGATGCAGGATTGTATTTAGAAAAATTTGTACAACATGCGCGCCATATCGAAGTGCAAATTTTTGGTGATGGACAAGGACAAGTTTTAGCCTTGGGTGAGCGTGATTGTTCGGTGCAACGCCGTAATCAAAAGGTGATTGAAGAAACACCCGCACCACACTTGAATGAACAGCAACGTGAGTATTTGCAAAAAGTTGCGATTCAACTCATGCAGTCAGTGAACTACCGCTCGGCAGGCACAGTTGAGTTCGTCATGGACACCGAAACCCAGGAATTTTATTTCTTAGAGGTCAACACCCGTTTACAAGTTGAGCACGGCGTGACCGAGCAAGTGTTTGGTGTCGACTTAGTCGAGTGGATGGTTACCTTGGCAAGCGGTGACTGGTCAGCACCAACAGAAAAGTTAGAGCCAACAGGACATTCCATTCAAGTTCGTCTTTATGCCGAAGACCCGATTAAACAGTTTCAGCCGAGTGCAGGCCTGCTTACACACGTTAAATTTGACCCGCAAGCCCGAGTCGAAACATGGGTAGAGACAGGTTCAACGGTGTCGTCTTTTTATGACCCAATGATTGCCAAAATCATTGTGACTGCTGCAACACGGGACCAAGCCATACAGGTAATGAGTGCTAGCCTTGCCAACACGCAAGTCGCAGGTATCGAAACCAATTTGGAATATTTGCAAAATATTATTGCTTGCGATGTGTTTGCTTTAGGTACCCAAACCACCCGATTTTTAAATACGTTTGAATGGAAAACACAAAAAATTGAGGTGTTGCAGGCTGGTATTCAAACCGCCATTCAGGACGTAACAGGCCGATTAGGTTATTGGGATGTTGGTGTGCCACCATCAGGTGCAATTGATCCGCTCAGTTTAACGGTGGCAAACCAGCTTCTAGCCAATGAACCAAATACTGCAGGGCTTGAATGTACCTTGCAAGGGCCAACTTTAAAGTTTCACTGCGACAGCCAAATTGTTATTACAGGCGGTGATATGCCGTCAAAACTTGATGGCGAACTGGTGCCGATGTGGCAAACCATCAATGTGAAAAAAGGCCAAGTTTTAAAATGTGGGATTATCCGTTCAGGTTGCCGTAGCTATATAGGTGTGAAAGGTGGTTTTGATGTTCCTGAGTATTTAGGGTCACAGGCGACTTTCACTTTAGGGCAGTTTGGTGGGCACGCAGGCCGTAATTTATTAATTGGCGATATGTTGCCAATTACTGAATATTCTACTCAATCGACCACAGCTTTAGCTCAAGTGCAAATTCCTAGCTTTACCCAAAACTGGGAAATTGCAGTGATGTATGGTCCACATGGCGCACCAGATTTTTTCACCAAACAAGATATTGATACCTTCTTTGCCAATGAGTTTGAGATTCACTATAACTCAAGCCGTACAGGCATTCGCTTAATTGGTCCAAAACCTGAGTGGGCACGTGAAGACGGCGGTGAGGCAGGCTTACATCCATCCAATATTCACGATAATGCTTATGCCATTGGGGCAATTGATTTTACGGGCGATATGCCAATTATTTTGGGTCCGGATGGTCCGAGCTTAGGTGGCTTTGTTTGCCCTGCGGTAGTCATTCATTCCGAGCTTTGGAAAATCGGGCAGCTAAAAGCAGGTGATAAAGTTAAATTTGTACCTGTGAGTTACACGCAAGCAAAAGCACTTGATCAAAAATATCATCAAAGCTTAACTGCGACCGGTACAACTCAGATCAATTTTAATCCAGCTATTCAAGCAGAACCCGACACTTTAAAAAATGCGGTTTTGGCCACTTTAGAAGGTGAAGCTGACTTACCAAGCGTGACCTATCGACCAGCAGGAAATAGCTATTTGTTGGTGGAATATGGTGAGTTAGTACTCGACCTAAACTTACGCTTCCGTATTCATGCACTCATGCAATGGGTCAAAGATCAAAATATTCAGGGCATTATCGACCTAACACCGGGTATTCGTTCACTACAAATTCATTTTGATTCAATCCAACTTGATCAATTGGAGCTTTTACAAAAACTTCAGCAAGCAGAAGCCGAGTTATCCGATATTCAAAATATGCAGGTGCCTTCACGGACTGTCTATTTGCCTTTGGCTTGGGAAGATTCGCAGACTCAACTTGCAACTGAGCGCTACACACAAATTGTTCGACCAGATGCACCGTGGTGCCCAGATAACGTCGAGTTTATTCGTCGTATTAATGGTTTAGCTTCCAAGCAAGCGGTTAAAGATGTGGTCTATAACGCAAACTATTTGGTGATGGGTTTAGGCGATGTGTATTTAGGTGCACCCGTGGCGACACCACTCGACCCACGCCAACGGTTAGTCACCACAAAATATAATCCGGCACGAACTTGGACACCTGAAAACGCCGTGGGCATTGGCGGGGCGTATATGTGTGTCTACGGTATGGAAGGACCGGGTGGCTACCAGTTTGTTGGTCGCACGACCCAAATGTGGAGCCGTTACCGTAAAAATGCTAACTTTGAACAAGGCAAACCGTGGTTATTACGCTTTTTTGACCAAGTTAAGTTTTATGAAGTTTCTGAGACTGAACTTTTGCAAATGCGTGAAGACTTTAAGGCAGGCCGTCTACAACTTCGCATTGAAGATGGCGTGCTCAACCTAAAAGAATACAACGAGTTTTTAAAAACACATCACGACAGCATTCAGGCCTTTAAAGATACACAGCAAGCTAACTTTGAGGCTGAACGCCGCCGTTGGCATGAAGCGGGCTTGCAAGAATATATCTCTGAAAGCCTTGATGCGGTTGATGAAGGCGAAACCGTAGTTATTCCTGAAGGGGGCTGTGCAGTCGAATCACACATGCCGGGCTCAATCTGGAAAATCGAATGTGCATCGGGAGATATAGTTGAAGAAGGTGCAACCCTTGCAGTAATTGAGGCAATGAAAATTGAAATTCCGATTATTGCGCCCGAACGCATGAAGGTTGAAACCATTACTATTGAAAAAGGACAAACCGTAAAAACAGGACAAGTGCTATTTACCTTGGCACCTGTGACCTAAATAAAAAAGAGAGCATCAATATCGATGCTCTCTTTTTTATTATGCTTCGGTCAAATGCTTTAATACTTTATGACCATGCTCAACAGCTTCTAATTTAATTTTCGACTCTGAGTTACCCGATAAAGGTGAAACGTCATAAAGCAAGAATGTGCTGCTTAATTGCATTTGCGTATATCGAATTGAATATTGAACCGCTTTTAAAAAGCTGTCGATTAAGTTCTCTTGGTCGTTCACCATGTTGGCTTCTGTTTGGCCGACTGTCATACTAATAATGACTTTTTTATCTTTTAATTTGTCGCCCTGAGAGCCATAGGCAAACTGATAAGTAAAGACCTCATCAAACCATAATTTCAAAATTGCCGGCATATTAAACCAGAACATTGGATATTGCAGAATGATGGTGTCATGGCGCAACAAGGCTTCTTGTTCAGCACTGACGTCAATTTTATAGTCTGGATAAAGCTGAAAAATATCTCGGACTTCAAGGTCTGGATCGGTTTTTACGAGTTCATTCACAATCGTTTTATTTGCAATAGATTGCGCGTAGTACGGATGAGCTAAAATCAGTAAAGCCATGAGAATACCTTTAAACTATAAAAATAATAGTCACTATAATTTTTATAGTATGGGTGTACAATAACTATCAAAGTTGATAGGTGGCGTTAAAAATGGCAAATACTGAAAATAAATGTGAAATCACCATGAATGGAAAAACGTATCCATGTCATATCAGTATGGCTATGGACTTGGTGGGTGGAAAATGGAAAGGCGTTATTTTGTATTATCTAAAAGATGGGCCAAAACGTTTTAATGAAATCAATCAATTAATGCCAACCATCACAGAAATGACCTTAAGCCTTCAACTTAAACAATTAGAGCAAAGTGGTTTAATCTCCAGAACCGTTTATGGTGAAAAAGCACCGATTAAAGTGGTCTATGAAATGACTGAATTAGGTCAATCTTTTAAACCTGTTTTAGAGTCTTTATCGGTATGGGCACATACAATGATTAATCAGTCATAAGATGAAAAATTAACTTTTTAAAAATAAGAATATTAGCCCCATCCCTGTGCATGGGGCTTTTTCTTGCCCAAAAATCACTCACAAATCTCTGCCAAGCCCATCAAAAAGACGCTTAAAAACTGGCACATTTTCTGCATCTCTTATCAGTAATACAAAAACTTAATTTGGTAATACCAAGCTAGAGGTGTGATATGAACGATGTAAAACCTGTGGTTCAACCAAAGCAAACTTTAAAAGCCTTTTTAGTCCAGTTGCTCAGCGTACGCGCAGGCGTATATATCAAACAAAACAATCAGCTGCCTAAAACAAAAGGATAAGACTGTGGCAAAACAAAAGCTTGCTCGAATCAGTATTACCGTACCTGAAACGACACTTAATGCACTCGATCAAAAAATTGTCGAGCAGAACTATGAAAGTCGCTCGCAAGCCATTGTCGACATGATTAATAAACACCTGATTGCAGAGCAAGAACAGGCCAATGAAGTCATGGTGGGCACCCTGACGCTACTTTATGACGCTAGCCAAATGACCTTACGCAATCAATTGGTTGATTTACAACAACAGTTTTTAGCACAAGTGATTAGTTCACTTCATATTCAGCTCGACCAACAAAAGATATTGCAAGTCATGTTAATGCAGGGCGCGAGTTCTGAGCTTAGACAAATTAGCCAGCAATTTATTGTGCTGAAAGGGGTAATCAAAGGACATCTAGAACTGATGGATGCCGTCATGCCGCCTATACAGCAAAATGACTAAATGAGGAGTAGCGTGTTGAAAAATTTATGGACCATCCAAGACTGGAAAACAGCATATCAAAATGGGCAAATCCATCTTAAAGATCTGGTTGGCTATGTTGCAGAAATTAAAAATGATGACCATGCATGGATTGAAATTGCATCGAACGAGCAGATTCAGGCACAAATGGATGTTTTAAACGATCAGAATATTACTGACTTACCACTATACGGTGTGCCATTTGCAGTCAAAGACAACATTGATGTCGCTGGCTTTCACACCACTGCTGCCTGTAAAGAGGTTCAATATTTAGCGACACAAGATGCTGCCGTCGTTGCCAAGCTAAAAAAAGCAGGGGCAATTGTGGTTGGTAAAACCAACCTTGATCAGTTTGCAACGGGACTGGTTGGTGTTCGCTCTCCATACGGTGCAGTAAAAAATAGTTTTAACCCCGAATATATCAGCGGTGGGTCAAGCTCTGGTTCGTCAGTGGTGGTTGCCAATGGTATTGTGCCTTTTAGTTTGGGGACAGACACGGCGGGGTCAGGGCGTGTACCTGCGGGTCATAACAATATTGTGGGCCTTAAGCCGACAAAGGGCTGGTTTTCTACCACAGGTTTAATTCCTGCATGTCGAACCATTGATGTCATTTCTATTTTTGCGCTGAATATTGATGACGCTTGGAATATTGCCAGTTTAATGCAGGGTTATGATGAAACAGATGAATATTCACGAGCACATCCAGCCAATGTACCGACTCAATTTTCTAAACGGAAGATTGCTATTCCAGCTCAGCTTGAGTTTTATGGTGATGCTGAATCTAAAAAAGCTTTTTTAGTTGCAGTCGATCGCGTAAAAAAACTGGGTTATGAAATTGAGAGTATTGATTTCAGCGCGTTTAATGAGCTTGCTGCCGCACTGTATAACGATGCATGGGTGGCAGAAAGAACAGTCGCCGTTGAACGCATGACAACACGTGAAAAGGCTCATCCAGTCATTGCCCAGATTATTGCACAGGCAGATAAATTCAAGGCAACAGATGCGCTTCAAGCCGAATATAACCGCGCCGTTCTGGCTCGAAAAATTAATTTGGCTTTACAACCTTTTGATGCCTTGATGGTTCCGACAGCGCCAACTATTTACACCATTGCCGAAGTTGAAGCCGACCCGTTGACTAAAAATGCACACATGGGGGCATATACCAACTTTGTCAATTTTGCTGATCTTTCGGCTTTAGCTTTACCTAACGTACTCCGTGAAGACGGCCTACCAAGCGGCGTAACCTTTATTGCACCAGCTTGGCACGATCAGGCACTCGTCAATTTTGCGCAGCTTTGGCAAGCCGAAACATCGCTGAGTTTAGGTAAATCAACTCAGCATTATCAAAAAAGTCTAGAAATCCAATCGAATCATTCAGTGCAGCTTGCTGTGGTGGGAGCACACTTAACAGGTATGCCACTTAATTTTCAGCTCACTAGCCGCAATGCCACTTTGCTTAAGAAAACCCAGACAGCAGACACTTATAAACTCTTTGCTTTAAAAAATACCACACCACCAAAACCAGGACTGCAATGCGATGCAGCAGGTACGTCCATTGAAGTTGAAGTGTGGGATATTCCTTTAGCAAATTTTGGAGCCATTGTGGCTGAAGTACCTGCACCACTTGGTATTGGGAACCTGAAACTAAAAGATGGTACATGGGTTAAAGGCTTTATTTGCGAAGCGTATGCCATTCAAGATGCAACCGATATTAGCCATTTTGGAGGTTGGCGAGCTTACATACAGTCACTCAATCAAACCGCTCAAAGTGTTGTTAATAAAAATGTTGGGGAAGTTTCTATATGATTAAAAAAGCGTTTTTATCCGTATCTATTTTATCGGCAGTTATATTGGGTGGGTGTGACAATACCGCTAAAGTACCCGAGGCCAAACAAGACGCTCAGGCAGCCACCACTACAAAACCAATTACGATTGGCTATAGTGATTGGCCGGGCTGGGTGGCTTGGCAAGTGGCTATTGAGAAAGGCTGGTTAAAAGAAGCAGGGCTAAATGTAGAGTTTAAATGGTTTGATTATTCGGCTTCTCTTTCGGCCTTTTCGGCAAATCAGCTCGACGCTGTTTTGGTCACCAATGGCGATAATTTGGTAACGGCCTCAGGTGGCACGCAAGGCATGATGATCATGGCCACAGATTATTCTGCGGGCAATGATGTCATTATTGCAAAAGAGGGCATTAATACCATTCAAAACCTAAAAGGAAAATCAATCGGCGTCGAAAAAGGCCTGGTTGATCATCTTTTATTGGCAACTGCTTTAACCGACCATAACATTAAAGCGAATGAGGTAAAGCTGGTAAATTCAGCAACGAACCAATTACCTCAAGTGTTTAATAGCCCTGATATTTCTGCGATTGCTGTTTGGCAACCTGTTGCAGGTCAGGCATTAAAAGCAGTGGCAGGCTCTAAAATTATCTATACTTCTAAAGACAAGCCGGGTTTAATTTACGACACCTTAACAGTCAACATGAGCCACTTAACTGCTCATCAAGAGGAATGGAAAAAAATCATTCAAGTGTGGGATAAAACAGTTAAATATATTAATGACCCTGCAACCCATGCCGATGCGGTTAAAATTATGGCAAAACGTTCAGGGGTTGATCCAAAGCAATATGAGTTGATGGTCAGCGGTACGCATTTATTAGATATCAATGCCAATAAAAAAGTATTTGCTAAATCTCAAGGTTTTGACTCAATTTATGGCTCTAGCTATCACGTCAATAAATTTAATGTTGAAAACGGTATTTATAAAACTGAACAAAATGTAGATGGGCTGATTTATCCAACACTCATAGAACAACTTAAATAAACCCCATAAATAAAAAAAGCCCAAGATGAACTTGGGCTTTTTAATGCCTGACTTATTTTTCTGTACTGACCTGAGTCATACGTGGAATTTTTGGTAAGTCTTGTAAAGCAGGGTCAAGCTCATCTTCTTCAGCGTGAACTAAATAATCTACCCGTGACCGAAGTTGTTTGAACTCAGGTGTACTCATTAAATCGAGTGAGCGTGGGCGGGGTAAATTAACTTCAATAATTTCCTTAATTTCACCGGGGTTGGCTTTAAGTGCCACAATTCGATCTGCCAGTAAAATAGCCTCATCCATGTCGTGAGTGACAAAAATAATGGTGATATCAATGTTGTGCCATAAATCCAT
The DNA here is from genome assembly GCF_014169935.1 of Acinetobacter sp. BEC1-S18-ESBL-01. NCBI lineage: Bacteria > Pseudomonadati > Pseudomonadota > Gammaproteobacteria > Moraxellales > Moraxellaceae > Acinetobacter > Acinetobacter sp. BEC1-S18-ESBL-01. The sequence continues at coordinate 2,357,893 of NZ_AP022302.1, read as the reverse complement.
TAAGTGCTTTTGCATTTTTTGACGTGTGTGTGGGTCGAGTGCACCAAAAGGTTCATCCATGAGTAAAATTTTAGGTTGATTAACCAAAGCTCTAGCAATCGCAACCCGCTGTTTCATGCCACCAGAAAGTTGGTGTGGATACTGATTTTCATATTTTTCTAAACCAATAATATTGATCCATTCGCGTGCTTGAGCTTCGGCTGTCATTTGGCTAGCACCGCGCATTTGCGGACCAAACATTACGTTTTCTTTTACAGTTTTCCAAGGGAAAAGGGTATATCCCTGAAATACCATGCCGCGTTCAGGGCATGGACCCGTAATGCATTCGCCGTCTACTAAAACTTCTCCACTATGGTATGGGTCTAAACCTGCAATAACACGGCTCAGTGTCGATTTGCCGCAGCCAGAAGGACCAATCACACAAATAAATTCTCTTTTATGAATTTTTAAATCCAGCTTATTTAAAACGGTGCGTTCAGTTTGACCATGTTTAAAAACTTGGCTCAGTTGTTTAACTTCTAAAATCACAGGACGTTCATAAATTTTTTGAAAGTATTCATGTGCGTTAAATGTTGAATCGTTCATTATTTTGCTCCTACTTTCCAAGCAAACATCCGCTCACCTAATTTCATTAATCCCCAATCACAGACCAGACCAATCACACCAATAATCAAAATAGCTGCATAGACATTGTCAAAGTTTTGATAGCGTGCCTGTTGGGTAATAAACCATGTAATCCCTGAAGTCGTACCAATCAACTCTGAAACAATTAAATAGGTCCATGCCCAGCCCAATAGCACACGTAAGTCGCGGTAAATATCAGGTAAGGCCGCAGGAATAACCACGTGAAATAAACTTTTGAGCTTATTGGTACCAAGCGTATAGCCAGCTTCAATTAAGCTTCGATCTACCATTCGTGTGGTATTGGCAATAATTAGAATTTGCTGAAAGAGTGTACCAATCACAATAATGGCAATTTTAGGCGCATCATTAATCCCTAAAATTGCTACTGCAAGTGCACCAAAGGCGGGAGCGGGTAAGTAACGGAAAAATTCGACAAACGGTTCTGTTAACAGGGATATTCGCTTAGAAAAACCACACAAAATACCCAGTGGAATCCCAATCAATGAAGAGATAAAAAAAGCTGAAAATACCAGTTTAATACTGTGCCATAAACTTTGATGAAACCACGGTGAATCAGGTTGTTCTGGTGGTGTTGTAAATGCGGTGACCAAAGCCTTAGCGACTTCATGGGGAGCAGGTAAATAAATCGGATTAACCAAAATACCTTGTGGTGGTGCAGAATTTCGATTGACTGCATTTTGTGCTTCGAGATAGAACACATTTTTATCAATGCGACTTCCTACTTGTAAGTAAGAAACACTTCCCGAACTCGTGATTTGTACTTGAGGATGCCAAACAAAAGGTAAATAACTGATTGCGCACCAAAGACATATTGGAATCACGAAAGAACAAATACTGAGAATCAGCTTGTTCTTTCGCGTAAATTCCTTTGCAACATAACCCATATCGAGAGCTCCCCATTTTGATCAGTATTACGATTTTCATAAAACGTAATATTGTTAAGCAAAATAGGTGCCATCTTTAAGGTGCATCAGATGAGTTAAGAAGACGAGGGAACTAAAGTTTCATGTAAATACACCCAATAACATTTTTTATCTTCTACTTTAATGCAGGCTGTGGATGTACGTACTGTCTCGGTTTCATCGGTTTGCTGATGTTCCTGATATTGTACCCAACAATAATTCTCAAATTCGTATAAAGCTATACTCTTAATAATGGTGATTTTTAAAGAGGGTTTCTTTCCAATATTTTGACTAAATAAGTTTTTAACTTCGGCTAAACCAATACTTTGACCTTGAACCGTAACCATCTTAAAATTTTGATCAAAGCTATCTAAAAGCGGGCTCAGACTTTGCTCTGCATTTTTTCCTGTAAATACATTTTCTATTAAAACATGTAGGTCAATGACACTTTGAATGGCTTGATCCATTTGATTAGGCATGGGTTTTCTCCTTTAAAACCTTATCTTTCTTTTAGATAAACTAAAAAGTATGTAAGTTAATGGAAGATAAGCTATTTTATATAAATAGACAATTCTGTCTGTTTTTTATAAAATATCGATGATTATGACTCAGTTTTTATAATAATGATGTCCCATAAAATATTTCAAATTTTAGATAGTTTAGGGTTGGTCGCACAGAACCGCGTTCTTCATGTGCAATTTTCCAACGCATCATTAAACAATCAAGTCTTCTTGCAACGCATCGAGGGCGAACATACGCTCAACCAAGGTAGCGTTGCTGAGTTACTGTGTCTATCGACCAACGCACATATTGCATTAAAACAATTTATTGGCTGTCAGGTTGCCGTCGATCAAGTCACTGACACAGGCCAATTTTTTAGAACAACAGGCATTATTACTGAAGCGAGCCAAGGTCAAAGCGACGGCTCACTCACCATATATAACTTAACCTTAAAAGACCCAACTGCACTTTGGCATAAACGCCGCAATAGCCGCGTGTTTATGAACAAAAGCGTGCGGGATATTAGCGAAATTCTGTTTAAAGAATGGCAAGGGAAAAGCCCGCTGTTTGCTTCAAGCTTAACCCTTGATACAGCAGGATTAACCAAAGACTACGATGTGCGTCCGTTTGTGATGCAGTCAAACGAAAGTGATTATAACTTTTTGACCCGTTTATGGCGTAGCGAAGGTATTAACTGGCTGATTGATGAATCGCAACTTTTTGTCGCTGACCCGAATGCTTCTATCCAGCCGCAAGTCTTACGTTTAATTGACGATAACCAAAATTATCAGGTACTTGAACGTCGTAGCCTACGTTATCAACGCAGCAGTGCCACAGAACAGTTTGATACCATTACCCAAGTCAAGGCAGAGCGCCGCTTACAGCCAACTTCGGTTCATGTGCAACGTTGGCAAGCCGATGCCCTACAACAAGAAGAAGGCAGTGGCAGCGTACAAGGCACACAAAAGCACAGCGAACACTATGACAATGCTAGCTTAAACCTTGATGATGCATGGCATGTTAGCCCAGCGTGGATGCAGGACTTAAATGGCGAAGATCAAGCGACTGCTTCAGGCAATAACCAGATCGAACAGCTTAACCAGCATATCAATGCTTATCATCACCTGAGTTCTAAGCAATTTACCGTTTCAGGTAACGTTCGTGATGCACAAGTGGGTTACTGGTTTGAACTCAATGACCATCCTGAACTCGACCAACATGACAGTGCCGATAAAGAATTCTTAATCTTAAGTAAACACTACTACAACCAGAATAATTTACCGAAAGAATTACAACAGCAACTTGAGCGGCTATTAACAAAAGATAAGCTCAAGGCAGCTCAACTCGACACACAGAATCCTGAGCAGCGCCACTTTGCTGAGCTGAAAGTCATTCGACGTAATATTAAAGCGGTGCCTGAATATAGCCCACTAGAGCACCGACCAGCCGCTCATCCGCAGCGCGCTAGAGTGGTGGGGCTGGAAGGTGAAAGCATTCATGTCGACCAGTGGGGACGCATTAAGGTTCGTTTCCTATTTACCCGAACTGATGACCATAGTCATGACGGGGGAGCAGGAAGTAACGACAATGACACTGACTCCGCTTGGGTCGATGTACTCACCCCTTGGGCTGGAGCAGGTTATGGCGCACGCTTCTTGCCACGTGTTGGTGAAATCGTTGTGATCGACTTCTTTGACGGCAATATTGACCGCCCATTTGTGGTGGGGCGTATTCACGAAGCTGAACGCTACCCAACGCAGTTCGATCAGAAAGGCCAATTACCGGATACTAAAAAACTCAGTGGTATCCGCTCTGAGGAAGTCGACGGCAAAGGCTTTAACCAACTCCGTTTTGATGACACCACAGGGCAAATCAGTGCCCAACTGCAAAGTAGCCATGCAGCAAGCCAATTAAACCTCGGTAACTTAAGCCATCCAAAAGACAAGGCGGAAAGTGATGGTCGTGGTGAAGGCTTTGAGCTACGAACAGACCAATGGGGTGCGGTACGTGCGGGCAGTGGGCTACTTGTTAGTACTCACAAGCAGGATCAAGCTCAAGGCGTACACCTCGACGCAAATGAGGCCAAACAACAAATAGAAGGCGGCCTTAACAATGCCAAGGCACTCAGTGAAGTTGCTAAAAATCAGCAAACTGACCCATTGGAAATGCTTGAGAACCTAAAAACGTTCATAGAGCAAATTGAAGAAAAAGATCAAGACAAAGCTGCTGCTTTTAAGCAAGCTTTGATGATATTAACGGCAACTAACAGTATCGCTTTAGCTAGTAACGAGGACATTCACCTCAGCGCAGATGGTCAGTTAAGTCAAACTGCTGGTGATAGCATTAACCTGACTACGCAAAAGAACCTGATTGCACACGCCCAAAATAAAATTAGCCTTTTTGCGGCTCAAGAAGGGACAAGACTCTATGCAGGCAAAGGCAAAGTCGAAATACAAGCACAAGGTGATGGTGCAGATTTAATTGCCCGTAAAGCTGTGCAGATTATTTCAACAGAAGACAAAATTGAAATTAGTGCTTCTAAAGAAATTGTGATCACAGCGGGCAGATCTCAAATCAAGATTAATGGCTCGGGAATTTTCCCAGTTACGGGTGGTAAGTTTGAGGTGAAGGCTGGGCAGCATTTGTTCCAATCAGGGGAAAAAGTTCCATACAATTTACCGCCACTCGGTGAGTTAAAAAGTTTCTTGGAATTAAATTATCATTGGCCTACGTTAGAACCGATGAAAGGAGCTCCGTATTTAGTTGTATTTGAAAGTGGTCAAGAATTTAAAGGAAATTTAGATGATAAAGGGTTCGCAAAAATTCCAAATGTACCAACAAATGAATCTTATACAGTCTGGTATGGTGAAGATCAAAGAAAAGTTGAAATTGAAGTTTTAGAAGAAAGCATTTTAGAAAACTTTACAGATCAAGATGAAATAGAGCTTGATGAATTATTAAAAAATTGGGATGTTGAAAATTAAAATAGGTGGTATATGGTTGATTTAAATAAAGATGATGTAGCACTTATTACTCAAGCAATTGCTATTGGTTTTTCTCCAGCTGGAGTTGCACTTGATGTGGCTGATTTAGCAAGAGCCTCATATAATTTATATCAAGAAAAGTCTGATGATAATTATTTTGAAGTTATTTTATGTGTGATTGGATTTATACCAGGACCAGGAGATGGGTTAAAAGCAGGATTAAGAATTGTAAACAGAAAACCAGAAATATTGTTTGAATTAATACGTTTTATCATGATACATTGTAAAATATATGGGAATCCTGAACAATGGTTGAGTGAAATAATCAGTGATACAAAAATAAGAGAGTTGATTAGAAGCGGTAAACGTGAAGCTTTAAATGCATCTAATAAAAATATAGGCAATAGATGGGCAAAATATTGGATTAACCAAAGTATCGAAATTACATTTAATTTTTTAGAAGCATCTATTTCATCCTTGGTGCAATTACTCGCAAGAAAAGTTTTACATTGGAAGACAAAAATTCCTAAATCGTCAGCGGATAAACGGCATGTAGGTGGTGGCAAAGGTCATCAAAATAATTCTGCCCATGGAACAACTTATGACGGTAAAACTGGTCAAAATGGAAATGGTCATGGTAACAAGGGTAAGACTTTATCAAAAGTTGATATTTCAAAAGTTTTATCAAATCTTGAAGTTGGAGGTGTTGGTGAGCATATGGCAGACTATTGGGTTGCTAACAAGTTGGCAATTCCGGCAGTTCATGATTCTGGGCAGCAACTGACTCCCAAATTACAACGTCCTATGACGAAATTACACATAGGTATTCATGATCAAGGTATTGATGCGATATGGAAATCTGATAAAAAAAATATTGGTATTATGAATACTAAGAGTTACGCGATTATAGAAGCCAAAGCTAGTTTAAGCATGGGGAAAGGTACAGGACCAGGTTCTCTATTAAATGATTTGGATAAACAACAGGATACGAGAGAAAGGCATATAGAAAGAGCTAGTGCTAAAAAAGAAAAAAGAGCTGAAAAGAAATTAATACCAAAGAAAAAGTTTTTAATCAATCAACAGATGAGTGATGAATGGGTTAAAAAAAGATTAAGAGAAACTTCGTTAAGAAATGTTGAAATTGCAGGATTTTCACGTCATTTACTTTATTTTAATTACGCTCACCCTGAAACTGTAGAACACTTAAATGTTTTAGCTATATCTATTCAAGATAATCAGCCAGTTGATCATAGTGAACATTTAAATGAACATACTCCATCAAACTTTTGGGGGGCAGCTAAAATAGATGAGGCTTTAAACAATCGAGTTACTCGAGCGAACATTAAGAATGGTCATACTAAGTAAAGTTGACTTGTCAGATATGAGGAATAAAACGTGTCAAATTTTACAGAACAGCGTAGGCAGCAATTTTTAACTGAAGATTATTATTTAAAAACTAAAGAATACAATGAGGAAGGAATTCCTCTATATCTAGAAAGTGATGCATTTGAAGATGATCAATATAATTGTGGTGAAGCAAGTCGTTGGACTGCAATTACAGATATATATACTTCTTTATTGTATCTTACATATACTGCTGGACATTCTATACAAGAACTTATCCCCATATTTGAAAAAGTTATCGATGGTTATGAAAAGCAATCAGAAGCATTGGCTCTTTTTCATAAATCAGAAAAACCTTCTGTTATTACTAGCCAAAATGAAACTTTAAATATATTAAGCCTTGCTTTTTTACTACATCGCAATGATCTTTTTCTCCGTATTCATTCTTTAGTTAATGGTGAGGGAGATAGTCATACAGGCGAAGATGAAATTATTAATAAATTTTTTAAGTTAAATGATTCTACTCATCCAACTATAAATGAAGGAAATTTGTTTTCCTTAAGTTATGCTAAATTATGTGATGTGGTTGACAATGTTTTAGTAAAAAGTGATAAAAAACATTCAGTCGAGCTTTTGGATGAATACTTATCAAATTGGTATCAAATGAATAGAAATGAAATTTGGTATAATAGTCACTTGGATTTAGAAAATAAAAGTTCCTATGTAGGTTATTGGGCATTTGAAGCAGCTGCATTAGTTTATTTACTTGATTTAGATGATAGTTCTTTATATAAACATCTATTTTACCCTAAGGATATTGTACTGTGGGCTCGTAATCAAACAAAAATAAAAGCATTGAATGATGATGTAATACAAATAAAATTAAGAGGGGGGGAGAAATGTACAAGAACTGGTTATTGGCAAACACCTGCACAGCCAAGTTTACGCCGGTATTTTGTTCAGGATGAAGTTCTTCCCACACTTATTGAAATGGACTGGGGTGAGGTATATTGGTATTGGGATGGTGAGAATTAATTGAATGCCCAATAGGGCATTCTTATCTACAAAAGTTAGTTCTAAAATATAGTAAATGATCAAAATAGTTTTGAGCTAGGAATAAATATAGGAAATTAATGAAACTTACATATATTAAGTTTTTAAAATTTAATTTTTGAAATTTATTAAATGTGAGGTTGAAATGATGTTTATTAATCAGCAAAGACAAAAAATGGATGAAAAGTATTATCTCTCTACCAGAGCTGCTTTAATAAATGCTATTCAAGACTTTTTAGGTGAATCTAATAGTGATGAAGATATTGAAGCGGGATGGATAGATTCTTATTCTATAGCTGCAAGATATCAATTTGATCTATTTATACTAGATTATACTGCTGGAAGATCTATTGATCACTTACGTGTAGATTTTGAGAGTATCATAAATTTATTTAATATTTTGTCTGAAAAGCAAAGAACTTATTATAAAGATCCAAATTTTAGTGTCTTTGATTTAGAGTTACTTGATGATTAATGCTTATATATTTGGTTAATTAGCCTTTGTTATTTATTAAAAAGAAATGACTTATTAATGAGTGTTGCCAAATTAGTAGATGGAGAGAATCAAGAAAATGGAGGTAATACTGGATCGTTGAAGAATTTTTAGCTTTTTCTGATGATAATCGTTTTGACTGTTCTGATGTTCTTTTTCCCCAGCCTTACTTTGAGCTTTCAAATGCTTTTGTAAGCCAAGATAATAAGGTTTCTCTGAAGCATTTACATAAATTTTTAAAGAAATGGTATAAAGATTTAGCAGGTGAGAAGGCTCCTCAATCGGGTTATTGGTTTACAGTAGCTAGTAATAATTCTCGACAATATTTTAATGCTGGAGAGATTCTTCCAGAAATTAAAAAACAAGACTGGGGAGAAGTTTACTGGCAGTTTGAAACAGAAGAATAAAAATTAAAATATATAAGTAAAAAAAACATTATTTAATGGGGTTTTAGATAAGTAATGTATTCTAATTACTCTCTTTATTAAAATAAATTATCTACGACTAAAAGATAGCTTTATTCGTGTATTCATATGGTTAAGTTTTCCTTTACAAAATAGACAGATGTTTCTGTATTTTATAAAATAATGCCAATCCTGACAAAGTTTTCATAAAAAAGATGTTATCTCATATACATAGAATTCTAGAAGATTTGGGTATCAGCTCGCAAAAGCGCGTGCTTCATGTTCAGTTTTCTAATCCATCGTTGAATACTCAAGTCTTTTTACAAAGTATTGAAGGGCAGCATCAGCTAAATGAAGGACTGACTGCCGATTTATTTTGTCTTTCTACCAATGCCCATATTTCATTAAAACAATTTATTGGTTGTCAGGTTGCAGTCGATCAAGTAACTGATCAGGGGCAATTATTTAGAACTACAGGAATTATTACCGAAGCCAGTCAGGGGCAGAGTGATGGTTCATTAACATTGTATAAACTGAGATTACAAGACCCAACTGCGCTATGGCATAAACGCCGAAATAGCCGTGTGTTTATGAATAAGAGTGTACGGGACATCACCAAAATTCTATTTACAGAATGGCAGAACAAAAGCCCGTTGTTTGCTTCTGGTTTAACTTTGGATTTAAAAGGTCTAACCGAAGACTACGATGTTCGACCTTTTATCATGCAAACTAATGAAACTGATTATGAATTTTTAACCCGACTTTGGTGTAGTGAAGGCATTAACTGGTTGGTTGATGAAGCTCAGCTTTGGGTCGCTGATAGCTCGGATGAAATTCAACCACAGAAACTACGTTTAATTGATAATAATGAATCATATTTAGCATTAGACCGAAGAAATATCCGTTATCACCGCAGTAGTGCTGTTGAACAACAAGACAGTATGACAGGCCTTGTGCCAACTCGGAGCTTGCAATCTACAGCCGTGCATGTGCAACGCTGGCAGGCTGATGCTTTAAGTCAAGAAGAAGGCATGGGCAGTGTTCAGTCAAAGCATAGTCATAGTGCTAATCAGGATAATGCGAGTTTAAGTCTGACTCTGAGCACAAAGGCTGGTTAGAAGTTAACTCTTGGTCTCATAACATTCGTCAACCTAAATCTGCTACTTCAAGTAGTGTTGGTGGTCATACTGCTGAACGTGTTGAACATTCAGATATGGTTTTTGTTAAAGATCTAGATGCAACTAGCCCGAAATTATGGGAAGCATGTTCAGCTGGTTATACATTTGATGAAGTACAAATTGACTTCTACCGTGCAAATGGTGATAAGCGCATCAAGTACTTACAAATCAAATTGAAGCATGTTCTAGTTTCTAGTGTAACTCCAACAGTTAATGAAGAAGGTGTTCCAACAGAAGCGTTTGGTTTGAAATACGCAGCTGTTGAATGGACTTACAATCAACAAGATATTAATGGTACTGCTAAAGGTGCTGTTACTAAGAAATGGTCACTTTCTAACAATACTGCTTCTTACGCAGCGTAATTGTTTAAGTGAATATTTGGTGGAGGCTGACTTAAAGTTAGCCTCTGCTGTCTTTAAGCATGCTTGTTGTGAACTCGAATGAATTTAGATCGGCTTTATCCATATGGATTTCGTTCAACTTTGTTTGACCGCTTAATTCCTGAAAGTGAAGATTATGCAAAAGGTCTTTCTATTCAGCAATTAAGAGAATCGGTAGCAAAAGATTTAGAAGACTTACTTAACAGTCGAGTCGCTAAATTGGATCATGTAGTTGATGATTACCCGCTAGTTAAAAAATCTATACTTCAGTTCGGTATTATTGATTTTGTGGGGCTATCTACAGCCAATCCGCTAGATCGTGACAAGATTTGCCAATCTATTGAACAGTCAATTGCAGCTCATGAACCTCGTTTAAGACAAATACGGGTAGAGATGTTGTTGGATGGGCACAATATGGGGGCATTGTGTTTAAGCATTCAGGCTTATCTAAATATTCATCCACTGTATGAACCTGTCGTTTTTGATGCATTGTTGAAACCGACAACGCAGCAATATGTAATTTCAGCGAGAACCTAGGCATAGTGGGTGTGTTGTGATAGAAGAGCTTTTACCTTTTTACGAAAAACAACTACAGGAATTTGGTCAGCAATCTCGTGAATTTGCTCAAAAATATCCGAAAATTGCTCAGCGTTTATCTTTAAATCAAGAGCAGATTGATGACCCGCATATCGAACGTCTTATACAAGCATTTTCATTAATTTCTGCTCGTATTGATAAGAAGCTTGCTGATAGTTATGACGTATTTACCCGTTCTTTATTTGAGGTGATGTTCCCTCAATACTTACGTCACTTTCCAGCTTGTTCAGTAATAAGTTTTGAAGATATAAATAAAATAAAACAGCTCACAGAAGCGCATATTGTTCCTGCTCACACAGTTTTGAAGTCACGTAGCTTTAAAGGGGTTCAGTGTGAGTTTAATACTACGCAAGAAGTCAAATTACTCCCTATAAATTTACAAGCGCTAGAGTTTAAAAGCACACCTAGTGCACACATGCATTTAAGCCAAAATGCGACTTTAACTTTTAAGTTTGAAATTTTTAATCATGCTCATGTATGTTTAATAAATGAAAAACTACCTATTTATTTAGATGCAATTTCTAATTTTCCACTTCAAGTACTAGACAGTATTTTTAAGAAGGGAACAACTTTTGACATTAAAATAGGACAGAAAATTGTTGAACTGGATAAAAATCCATTTGAGTTAACAGGTTTTTCTGAGCAAGAAAGTCTATTGCCGCTTGATCAGCATACCCATCATGCTTATCGTTTGCTGATGGAGTATTTTTGTTTTCCTGAAAAATTTAATTATCTAAAACTCGATTTAGGTTTTTTAAAGCGCTTATCTCTAGAAGATAGTAATTTTGAACTGCTTATACATTTTAAATTAAATTTAAATGATCAAGCTGGAGCTTGCCAAGCCGTTTTCTGAACAATCAATGAAAATTCAATATATACCGATCAGAGTTGAAAACCGCACTGATCTTTATGTGCATTGGAAGAATTATCAAGCCAAGAATTTAGGCCCAGAAGAATGAAGCAGTCTGGAGTTTTTTTGACTCGTCCCATGCTTGTTGTAACGGTAGCTTTGGTGGGCCTTAATTTAAGACCTTTTATAACTAGTATTGGACCATTGATTGCCAATATTCGAACAGCCACTGGTTTAAGCTTACAAGGGATAGCACTACTTACTTTGCTACCGATGATGCTTATGGGGATTGTTGCATTTGTTGGCCCAATATTGCAGAACTATGTCGGCGAACGAAAAGCTATTCTTGGTGCATTACTGGCCATTTGTGGAGGATGTGCTGTCCGATTTTTATTGCCTACATCCGAAGGATTAATTCTTAGTGCAATAGTAATTGGATTTGGCGTTGCGATGATACAAGTGGCCTTTCCCGGCATGATTAAAAGAGAATTTAGCCAATATATTGGGCCGATGATGGGGCTTTATTCGGCTATGCTTATGGGAGGAGGAGCACTAGGTGCATGGTTAGCTCCCATAATTTCAAATATAACGGGTGTCTGGTCGATTGGTCTGGCTTTTTTTACTATTCCAGCTTTATTTGCATTTATATTGGCGCTTGTCTTTTTACCTATAAAAGTTAGTTCATCCATTCATCATGCGCCTGTACGCAAGTTGTTAAATCAATCTCGAACATGGTTATTAATGATGTGCTTTGGATTTGTAAATGGTGGCTACTCGTCAGTGGTAGCGTGGTTGGCACCTTCTTTTCAAGATCAGGGTTGGAGTGCAGCACAAAGTGGAAAATTACTCGCTTTGCTGGCCTTGAGCCAAGCAGCTTCAGCGCTCATTTTGCCTGTTTTAGCTAGAAAATATAAAGATCGACGTCCATGGTTATGGTTTACGTTAGCAATGCAACTAGTCGGGTTCTCTGGAATAGCTTTTATCCCTGATTTTGCCTCTATGCTTTGGGCAATTTGTTTGGGCGTGGGTTTGGGTGGATGTTTTGCGTTAACGCTTATCGTTGCATTAGACCATTTTGATGAACCGACTCATGCAGGTGCTTTATCTGCACTGATGCAGGGTGGTGGTTTTTTACTGGCAGCAATCCCGCCGTGGATTATTGCAATTTTGCATGATCTTACGGGGGCTTATAAAGCAGGATGGCTTTTTCATTTAGTCAGTGTGATATTAGTTGTTATTTTAGTAATTAGATTGAATCCCAAAAGTTATTTTAAAGGGAGTCTGTAAAACATTCAGTTAGCCGAGATTCTTTTTTTAAGAATTGCTGTTCCTATAATCACAAGCAAATGAGGGAATAGTGATACTATAGAATTGAAATTTTTCCATTTCTAAATGAATACAACAATATTTGATTTCTATGACTTCTTCTTTGAAACAGCTCACTTTATTTAATCAAGGCTTAGGAAAAACCAGTCGATTTGCAAAAGGCATGGATGGAACTTTACAGGCTATTGAGCATTTAGGATATGTGCAGATTGATACCATATCGGTTGTAGAGCGAGCTCATCACCATATATTGTGGAGCCGACTACCTGATTATGAGCTAAGTCATCTCAATAGTTTGGTTGGTGAGCGGCAGATTTTTGAATATTGGTATCATGCCGCATCGTATCTTCCTATGAAAGATTATCGCTATGCATTGCCTGCCATGATGTCTGTCAGGAACGGAGAAAGCCGTTATTTCAATAGAGGTGATCAACACCTCATGAATGAAATTTTGGCCCGTGTTCGTGCTGAAGGAAAAATTCGTCTACGTGATATTGATAAAAATAATAAAAAGAGTTTGGGAAACTGGTGGAATACCGGACCAGGCCGTCGTGCTTTTGAGCAGTTATATATGCAGGGTGACCTGATGATCTGTGAGCGCAACGGAATGGAAAAGGTCTTTGATTTGACCGAGCGCTGCTTGCCTGAAAATATTGATTTAAGTATGCCTACGCTTTATGAATATGCGCAGTATTTATTTAATAATACGCTTCGAGCACATGGTGCATTTACATGGAAACAATTAGTTCATTTAAAGAAAAATGATTTAAAAGAAACTATGCGTGTCGTTCTGAAGGAGCAAATTGACGCAGGTGTTGTATCAGCAATTAAGCTTGAGAAAGGTCAAATGCTATATGTGGAGGTCGCTGCATTAGAACAAAAGTTTAATACTGAGTTCGGTTTAAAAATACTGTCACCTTTTGATAATTCTCTTATTCATCGTGACCGTCTAGCTTCTTTATTTGAATTTGATTACCGCATTGAATGCTATGTACCAGCGGCCAAACGAGTATATGGTTATTTTTGTTTGCCGATTCTATATCAAGATGAGTTAGTAGGCCGAGTAGATTGTAAAGCGCATCGGTCTATCAAAGAATTAGAAGTGATTAGCTTGCATCTTGAAAAAACAGTAAAAAATAAGGAGCTCTTCTTCTTCGAACTGGAACAAGAGCTCAAGCGTTTTGCTGCGTTTAATCAATGCTCAACTATTAATGACAAAGTGATTCAGCGTATTCGTACTAAAATTTAGACACCAAAAGCACTCCAGCTTTTGGTGTTTTCACTTTTTTAGTTCAAAGGCATACGATATTCAATAATTCCTGGTTTTTGTGCAATCCAGTCATAAAGCTTTTGCGCTGTTACATTGGTTTCTTGAGTATGCCAATATAAACGGTCACAGTTGTGTTCGATAGCTTGCTTCTGCACATATTCAATGAGTTGTTTACCAATGTGTTGTCCACGAACTTCAGGTGAAACATAGAGGTCTTCTAGATAACAGTAAGTATTTTTTGCCCATGTTGAACGATGAATAACATAGTGCACAATTCCTAAAACTTGCTCACCTTGTTTAGCAACGGCACAGTACATAGGTTCATTCTCATCGAAGAAACGTTCCCATGTTACTTTTGTGACATGAAGGGGTAAATTCACTTGATAAAAATTTTGGTAAGCAAGCCAATATATTTCCCATTGTGAATAATCTTGTTGCTGAACAGAAACGATTTGAAGATTTTGATTTTGCATAATAATTACACTCTGTTTTAAAGTAATAAAAAAGTCGACAACTAGAGTGTAGTTTTGATAGTGGTATTTTTATAAGATACACTTTTGATATTTTTCACAGTACCAGTTTTGATATGGCCGCTCCAATTTCTGCATCTTTTCCAAATTTAATTTTGCCAAAAGGCCAGATTAAAGATGGGTTATATACGGCTTTGCGTGATGCAATTTTAGATGGAAGACTGACTGCAGGAATAAAATTACCCTCAAGTCGTGCTTTGGCAGAGATGATGTCAATTTCAAGGAATTCTGTATTGGCGGCTCTTGAACGATTACTGGATGAGGGATATTTATTTACCAAACCAAGTTCGGGTACCTATGTTGCTGAGGTTGTGCCAGATCAGTTAATACATGTTCAAAAAAATTCAAAAGAAACGTCTAAAAATACTCATCGTTCCTTAAATATTAATCCAAATCTTGAAACTTTATTGGATTCATGGCGAAAGCAGTCATGGTTAAGTAAAAAGAAAAAGATATTTCATGTAGGGGTAGGCTGTATTGATTTATTTCCTCATCAACTGTGGGGCAAGTTATTAACGCAAGCTTGGCGGCAGTCGTATTATCAGCTTGGTCAATTTTACGACCCACGTGGCTATCTACCTTTGCGTCAGGCAATTTCTGAATATGTTCGCTCCACTCGAGGGCTGAACTGCAACGAAGAGCAAATTATTATCGTAAACGGAACGCAGCAAGCTATTCATTTAACAGCCTATGCCTTGCTACAAGCAAATGATGAAGTGTGTTTGGATGAGCCGGGATATGATGCAGCTTTTAAGATTTTTCGAAGTTTTGGTGCTCAGATAAATTTGATCGAGAGTGATGAGGAGGGAATGCAAATCTCTGACATTACAAATCATTACTTCAAAAGCAAACTGGTCTATACAGCACCTTCACATCAGTTTCCTTTAGGGGGAACTTTAAGTTTAGCTCGCCGTTTTGCTTTATTAGATTGGGCAAACAAACAAGAAAAATGGATTTTTGAAGACGATTATAATAGTGAGTTTCGCTATGGCACTCACCCAATTCAAGCACTACAAGGTTTAGATCAGCAGCAAAGAGTCATTTATTCTGGCACTTTTACCAAGATGATGTTTCCAGAGTTTCGTTTAGGGTTCATGGTTGTACCTGAAGCATTAATTGAAACCTTTAGTGCAGCTAAATACTATACTGATGTACGAAGTTCATATTTAGAGCAGGTCGCTTTAGCCTTATTCATTCAACAAGGCCACTATGCTCGACATGTACGTAAAGTTCGAAAGGCATGCTATGAGCGTCAACAAGTATTGATTAACGCTATTAATGAACACTTCTCAGATGTACTCGACGTTCAGCCAACAGATTCAGGCATTCATCTTATATGTTGGTTAAAAGCACCATGGACAGAGCAGGAGTTTATTTCTCATTGCTCGGCATTAGATTTGGAGATTCAACCTCTATCAAGATATTGTCAACTTGAGTCGAAAAAAGCAGCAGTTATGTTAGGCTATGCTGCACATCAACCTGAGGAAATGGTGGAAAATATTAAGAGACTAGCCATCAGTATCAAAAAGTAAAATAGCTAAACTTTTCAAAATTATATCTCGATTTTAGAGTGATTTTATTTTTAATGAGAAGGGCAAAGTATTTATTCGATTTAAATATTTGATGAAATTTTAAAAAATTTAAATTTAAAAGATTTATTAATCTTATTTTAAGCTAACTTCATTATTCTAATAATATCAAAGCTCAGTACAGTACACCTTTTGGCCACATTCTCCAGATGTGGCCTCTTTTTATTAGGAATAAATATAGCTTAGAATGAATTAATTTTTTAAGGAGAATAAGTTTTAATCTTCTTCCATGGCATTACTATAAAACTTAACACCCAGTTTAATTCGGTCTCGACCATTACTCATACGCCAACGATTGGTATCACGTAAAGAATATACACAACCACAATATTCCTGTTGATAGAATTCCTCTCGCTTACTGATTTCAATCATTCGACTAGAGCCACCATTTTTTCGCCAGTTATAATCCCAATATTGAATATCTGGATAATTGGATGCTGCTCGAATTCCGCAATCATTAATTTGAGCCATATTTTTCCAACGAGAAATTCCTAACGAACTACTGATGAGACTAAAGCCGTGTTCATGTGCGTAAAGGGCAGTTCGCTCGAAACGCATATCGAAACACATGGTACAACGAATACCGCGTTCTGGTTCATCTTCCATACCTTTAGCTCGAGCAAACCAATTATCCGTATCATAATCTGCATCGATAAATGGAATATTATGCTTTTCTGCAAAACGAATATTTTCTTCCTTACGGATGAGATATTCTTTTACCGGATGAATATTGGGATTATAAAAAAATATTGAAAATTTAATTCCAGAATCAATTAATGCTTCCATAACTTCTCCTGAACAAGGAGCACAGCAAGAATGAAGTAATAACTGATCATGTCCAGATGGGAGTTCTAATTTTAAACGTTGAGTTGACATAATAAAAAATTAAATTGCAATTCTAATAATTATATATTTTTATTTTGTATAATGTGAACTGAATTATTTTCAATTAAACATGAAATTAATTTAATATCTTGAAATTTATTTATTACTTTATTTGTGGTTTAGTTAAATATAATGAAACAATTAGATTATTAAATATTAAAATTATTTATATAGGCACTTTTGGATTTATTAATCGAAATATTATATAGTAATATAAAATATAGATAAATTTAATATTTTTTAAAAAAATAATATTAAAATTGGCTAGGTAAGTGATTGATGTTTCTAGATATAGTTTGAAATTTCTATATCTTTATTGTGATGTCTGTCACAAATAAACCTTATTTTTTCAATTAAAATATTTCTTTAGATTTGTAGCTTTAATAAATCTATACTATAAAATTCGATGTGTTTTTAAATTTAAGTGTGTGATTATTTGAGATATGAAAGATTGGCAATGTAAGTATTGTAATGGTTACATTATGGTTAATCATTCAAAGATCAGCGTAGGAGAAAAAGTTTACTTTTTGGTATATAAATTTGATGCAAAGAATGAACGGAAAAAATTATATAAAAAGGGAATTGTAGTTGCTCGCTACGATAATATACTTCACATTGAGTCACGTAAAAAAACTTATAAAATCGAACAAGCTAAGGTCTATCCATTAGGAGCACCAATGCCTTTCGTTTACAACATGTTTTGGGTTTGCGGGTGTCCATGTACTCTACAAAATTAATTTCTTAAATTTAAATGTCAGCAGCTCATTTTATAAATTTAATTGAATTAATAATCGTATCAAATTTATTTTTTCAGCTTTTATAGAAAAGTTAAGAGCGATAAGCTCATAAAAGTGGTTTTTAGCAGTTAAGGTGTTTGGATTTTTATTTGACAAAGTAAAGATGCTCTTTTATAAACCTCGAGTAAAGTTGAGGTTAAACATGATAAGTGAAAATAAAAAAGCTGACTCTAGTCGAGTTTTGACTGTGGGGGAAGTTGCAAAAAGGAGTGGAGTACCTGTCTCGACCCTACATTTTTATGAGGCGAAGGGGCTGATAAAAAGTATAAGAACCAATGGTAATCAGCGTCGCTTTCCATTAATCGTTTTAAGATATATTGCGATTATTAAAGTTGCTCAAAGAGTAGGAATTCCTTTAAATGAAATTAAAGAGGCTCTTAGCGCATATCCTATGGGGAGCAAATTAACAGCTAAACAGTGGAAAGAGTTATCAAGCCATTGGCGAAAAGATCTGGATGACCGTATTCAAAAATTAACGAGGTTACGGGATGAAATGGACTGGTGTATTGGTTGTGGTTGCTTATCACTAGAGCAATGCCCTTTAAGAAATCCAGAAGATGTTTTGGGGCAAGAGGGATCTGGACCACGAATTTTGGAAAGGCCATGATCGCAATATTTTGATAATTATTTTTAGAAAGGAAAATCTTAAATTCCAATCAATTAAAGAAATGGTGAATAGAACTTCCAAGTGAGTTTTTTATTGTAAACAAGACACATGAAACATGAATTTTTTTGATATCTTTAGTTTTTTTATTAAGAAGCAAAAATTTATGAAAAAAATTATCTTTCTTGGTTTAGCGCTTGTTTCGTTAACGGCTTGTTCATCTGTACAACATAAAGATCCAACTCCACCAAAAATTGGTTCACCAAACCCAGCTAGTCAATATTGTGTTGAACAAGGCGGGAAATTAGAAATTAGAAATGAAGCAAATGGTCAGGTTGGGTATTGTCACTTACCAAATGGCCAAGTCGTGGAAGAATGGAAATTATTCCGTGATAACCAAGCGAACTGTGTAGCAGAAGAAGCTCAAAAATTAGTGGGTCAATCTGACCTTACTGATGATCAAATTAAACAAAAAACTAAATCAGAAATTGTGCGCAAAGTGGCTCCAGGTCAACCAATGACTATGGATTATCGTACAAACCGAGTTAAAGTTACTATTGATCCTGCTTCTAAGAAAATTACTCAAGCAACCTGTGGTTAATGTGTATAATTAAAGTTTGGTAAATCAAATTTTAAAGAAAAGAGCCTACAGAAATGTGGGCTTTTTCTATTTTAATTTTCAGCATAGTGAATGACAGGATACTCTTTTTGTTGTGGCAGCTTCTGTAAAGCCTGATTAATTTTGATGAGAAAAATATCCACTTTGTCTTGGCTTGGATTGTTGGTGTTGTATGATGCTCTTTCTTGATAGTTAATTCCGCATCCAATAATTTTCATATTTGCAGGATTAAAGCTCCAGTCATTTTTATTTTTGATCGAGATATCTAAATCACTATCACATTCTTTCCAGAGTTTTAAAAATTGATTGGAATATACAGTTGGAGCTTCTTGTGCTCGGTAGGCTGTAAATCCTTGCATTTCAGAGTTAGTAAATTGAAGGAGATGATTGGTGGGCATTCCTCCCCAAAGCATAGCGCTATCTTTTGGTAACTTTATTCCTGTTATATGTTCTTCTTTAAGGGGTGCAGTTTGCTCATTTTTCTGTTTGGACTTTTGAGATTTATAAACCAGTTTTGTTCCAACAGGAACTGTTACGCCTTTGACTTGAGTGATTTGTTTTGTATAGAAATAAGGCGAAGTATCACGGTTACAGCCTGTCGGGTTATAACAGCCAATACAACCACTTAACAATAAAACCAGAAAACTTAAAATACTTAATTTGAAAACTCGATCCATTTTTCTTGTCTTTAATTATCTCTAGAAATTTAATATATCAGTATTTAAATCAATAATAAAAAAAGCCCCTAGCGGACTAGAGGCAGAAAAACATCAGATGCAAGAACAGGTGAATTATGCATCTGAGTTAAGTAGGTTGTATCAAACCATGTAAAGCACTTTACCAGCAAAAATGAATAAAAATAGGGAGGTGCGACTAATGGCTAATATTTGTAGTTTTTTATTTGTACAACTTCCTGTACTTGTTTTAAGGAAGGGGGCGCTAATACATTTATATTTGTTAATAAAAACTACAAAAGTTATGGCTGTGAACAAAGTTATTTATAGTGATTGTTCAACCGTTGTCTTTTTGTGCTACTGCCGAAGAGTTATTCGTGATTTGTACTTGGCTTAATGATAATTTTAGAGCTATCCGAAAGGACACAATAATGACGAACATACGAATAATAATGAATCGAAGGTAGGATCACGTGTTTATTAGTGTATTTGATCTTTTTAAAATTGGCATCGGCCCATCTAGCTCCCATACAGTTGGACCAATGCGTGCGGCATACAGTTTTGTGGAAGATTTATTGAAGCAAAACGATTTACAAGCCACGGTTAGAGTTCAGGTGAAGTTATACGGTTCGCTGTCGGCAACTGGTGTTGGTCATGCGACAGATAAGGCTGTTCTGTTAGGTTTAATGGGTTTTGACCCTGAACATATTGATACTCAAGTAAGTACAAGCTTGATTGAAGATGTTCTTGAAAATAAAGCCATCCAGCTTAATCAGCAAAAGAGTATTTCTTTTGACTATAAGCATGATGTGCTTTTTTTAGATGAATCTTTGCCTTATCACCCCAATGCAATGGAACTGATTGCGTATAACGGGGCTCAAGAAATTTTATATACAGAAACTTACTATTCGGTTGGTGGTGGCTTTATTGTCAGTGAAAGACAATTAACACATACCCAAACTGAAACCAACGACGTTAAAGTTCCATATCCATTTCACAGTGCGGCTGAACTTTTAAGCTTATGTAGAACTCATCATTTATCAGTGAGCGAGTTAATGCTTGAAAATGAAAAAAGCTGGCGGAGTGAAGCTGAGATTCGTAGCAAGATTATGGAAATCTGGAAAGTGATGCAGCAATGTATTCACAACGGATTAATTAATGAAGGCATATTACCGGGCGGATTAAACGTAAAACGTCGGGCTAAAAAAATTCACGATAAGTTATTAAATAAGAAAAACTCAAACCTGATTGTGACGACTTTTCATGCGATGGAATGGGTCAATTTATTTGCCTTAGCGGTAAATGAAGAAAATGCTGCTGGCGGTCGAGTAGTGACGGCACCTACAAATGGGGCCGCAGGAATTATTCCGGCAGTTTTATATTACTACGTGACTTTCTCTAAAGACTTTTCCGAAGATAAAGTGGTTCGTTTCTTTTTAAGTGCGGCAGCCGTTGGCATTTTATGTAAACTCAATGCTTCTATTTCTGGTGCAGAAGTAGGGTGTCAGGGAGAAGTCGGCTCGGCATGTGCAATGGCTTCAGCAGGTTTAGCCGAAATCTTAGGTGCCTCACCTGAGCAAGTGGAGCATGCGGCTGAAATTGGGCTTGAACATAATTTAGGGTTAACGTGTGACCCGATTGGTGGTTTGGTTCAGGTGCCTTGCATTGAACGAAATGCAATTGCGGCTGTAAAAGCCATTAATGCAGCCCAAATGGCACTTCATGATGACGATGAACACTTTGTCACACTAGATAAAGTCATTCAGACTATGAAGGAAACAGGTAAAGATATGTCTGAGAAATATAAAGAGACTTCAAAAGGTGGTCTCGCTGTTAACGCCATTGAGTGTTAAAAAAATGAGATGGGGACGAGGTGACCCCATCTCATTTTAAACATTAAGCCTCGCGAGCAACTAAAGTTAAAATGTCGTAAGTTGCGACAAGTTCACCGCGTTGGTTTTTGACTTTAATATCCCATACCACAACGCCATGTGCAGGCTGAGACGGGTCTTTTTGTGGTTTAGGTGTTTTTTGTTTACAGGTGAGTTCAACTTGGATTGAGTCACCAATTTTAACCGGTTCAACAAAACGTAAGTTGTCCATACCATAATTGGCAATTACAGGGCCTTGTGCTGCATCTACAAATAGACCTGCTGCGGCAGACACAATGAAGTAGCCGTGTGCCACACGTTCACCAAAGAAAGACTCGGCAGCTGCAATTTTGTCGGTATGTGCATAGAAGTAGTCACCGCTTAAACAAGCAAAATTGACAATATCAGCTTCGGTGACTGTACGACGCGCTGTTAATAGGCGTTCACCAATTACTAACTCATCAAAAGACTTTTTAAATGGATGTACACGGTCTTCATTAACTTTTGAGCCAGCAGTCCATGAGTGGGTAATTTGCGTCAGACTGTTTGGAGAACCTTGAATTGCAGTACGCTGCATATAGTGTTTAACGGCGCGAATACCACCTAACTCTTCACCACCACCTGCACGACCAGGTCCGCCGTGTACTAAATGCGGAAGTGGTGAACCATGACCTGTACTTTCTTTTGCCGATTCTGCATCAAGTACATGCACACGGCCATGCCAAGGCGCAATTTTTTGAATAATCTGCTCAATATTCTCATCGTTATTTTTAACGACAGAAGCCACTAGGCTACCTTCACCACGCGAAACAAGGTCAGCTAGTTCTTCAATGTTTTGATATGGCATGAGTGTACATACAGGACCGAACGCTTCCGTGGTATGAACATTAGTCGCTTGTAAAGGCTGTTCGCACACCAATAAAGTTGGAGCGAAAAAAGCACCTTTTTCAGGATGATCTGCATTAAATGTAAAACTATCGTTGCCACCAAAAACAATTTTTGCGTCTTTGCTGAGTTCGGCAACTTTCTCTGCAACGTCATGTTTTTGTTTAATACTGGCTAAAGCACCCATGGTGGTTTCTTCTTTTTGAGGATCACCCACCACAACTTTAGCAAGTTTGGCAGTGAGCTTCTCTTGCACAGTCGCTAACAAATTTTCAGGAACAAATGCACGACGAATCGCAGTACATTTTTGACCTGCTTTGGTGGTCATTTCACGGAAGACTTCACGCACAAATAAATCGACAGTTTCTTCATTTGCCTCTGGGCTTAAAATTGCACTGTTTACCGAGTCGGCTTCCATACTAAATGGAATTGAATATTTATTGAGGTGAGGGTGGTTACGCAGTTTTTGGCCTGTGTAGGCAGAACCTGTAAAGGTCACACAGTCTTGTGGGCCTAAATGCTCTAATAGGTCATAAGTCTGACCGCAAATGAGTTGTAGTGAACCTTTTGGTAACACATGTACTTCTTCAATGGCTTTTACAACTGCTTGAGTTAATTGGGCACCGTCGGTTGCAGGCTTAACAATACATGGCACACCAGCAAGTAACGTCGGTGCAATTTTTTCAAGCATTCCCCAAATTGGAAAGTTAAAAGCATTAATGTGAACGGCAACACCCGCTTTAGGGCTTAAAATGTGCTTAGCACCGAAAGTTCCATTTTTAGATAATTGAATCCAGCTATCTTCGGTAATAATTTTTTCGTCATTAAGTTCACGACGAACCAGACTTGAATAAGCAAATAATGTCTGGATACCACCTTCAATATCAATCCACGCATCTTTACGAGTTGCGCCTGTGGCATAAGCAAGTTTGTAGAACTCTTCTTTGCGCTCAAGTAAATATTGGGCAATTTGTTTTAATGCATTGGCACGTTGGTGAAACGTCCAGTTAGCCAGTTCTGAACCATTTTGTTTGGCATATTGAACAACACGTTTCATATCTATGCCATGACTACTTACGGCATAAATCGATTCACCTGTAATGGCATGATAAACAGGGCGCAGTTCTTCACTCGTCGAATGCCATGTTCCATAGATATAAGAAGCAAGATGAGGCAGTTGATGCTCAGACTGCTGAAAATCTGTGTCAGTTGAGGTTCCTTCTAGGTGTGCTTGTTCAAGCATGACCAAACTCCTTTTTTATTTGATACATCAATTATAAAAATTGCAAAAATATGATTCATAATTTCAGATTAATTTGTCTAAAAGTCAACTTTATTTTGATTTGTAAGCGTAAAAAGATTTTTTGTTTTTAATTAATATTTATTAATTTCAGCTATTTAATTCTTGTTTTTTGGTTGGATTTAATTTGATACTAAAAAAGTGATTGACTTTGCTTTTAGTGTATCGAAAAATAGATTCAAGGGTGATGCCTACAGGGAGTGAAAGAATGGAAAACAATTACCAGAAATTTGAACAAAATATTGCCAATGAAATTACGATCGAGGCTAAGGACCAAATGCCCGATGCCTATCGCAAAACATTGATTCGTCAAATTGGGCAACATGGCCATTCTGAAATTGTAGGTATGTTGCCTGAAGGAAACTGGATTACTCGCGCACCAACTTTAAAACGTAAAGCGGTTTTGCTTGCGAAAGTACAAGATGAAGCGGGTCATGGCTTATATCTGTATAGCGCAGCAGAAACCTTAGGTGCAGACCGTGATGACATGATGGAAAAATTAATTGATGGGAAAATGAAATACTCATCAATCTTTAACTATCCAACTTTGACTTGGGCAGATGTCGCTGCAATTGGCTGGCTTGTCGATGGGGCAGCCATTGTGAACCAAGTTGCGCTTTGCCGTACTTCATATGGGCCATATGCACGTGCAATGGTACGCATTTGTAAAGAAGAAAGTTTCCACCAACGTCAAGGTTTTGAAGCCATGATGGCTTTGGCAAACGGAACGCCAGAACAAAAACAGATGGCACAAGATGCAGTAAATCGCTACTGGTGGCCAGCACTGATGATGTTTGGTCCAAGTGATGAGCATTCTCCAAACAGCGCGCAAAGCATGGCGTGGAAAATCAAACGCTTTAGTAACGATGAATTACGTCAAAAGTTTGTCGATAACACCGTGCCACAAGTACAGCAACTTGGCTTGGAAGTACCGGACCCAGATTTAAAGTTCAATGAAGAAACAGGCCACTATGAGTTTGGCGAGATCGACTGGCACGAATTTAATGAAGTGATTGCCGGACGTGGACCATGTAATCACGAGCGTATCGAAGCACGCCGTAAAGCATGGGAAAACGGCAAATGGGTTCGTGATGCAGCAGTGGTCTACGCGAAAAAACAGCAGCTTGAAGCGAACAAAGTGGCTTAACAAGATTTATGGAAAAATTTGAGGAAATCAAAATGGAAGATAAAAACAACTGGTCACTCTACGAAGTATTTGTACGTAGTAAACAAGGCTTAAGCCACCGTCATGTAGGTAGCTTAAGAGCACCTGATGATGAAATCGCACTGCAACATGCTCGCGATGTTTATACGCGCCGTAATGAAGGAATTAGCATTTGGGTAGTTCGTTCAGAACTGATTAAGTCATCACAGCCAGATGAAAAAGCTGAATTTTTCGATCCTTCTTTAGACAAGGTTTATCGTCATCCGACTTTTTACCATATCCCAGATGGCATTGAGCACATGTAAGGGGAATGGCAAATGAATCATTCAGTTTTATCTAAATTCTTATTACATATTGGCGACAGTCAACTGGTTTTATCTCAGCGTTTGGCTGAATGGTGCGGGCATGCACCTGAGCTAGAAATTGATATTGCCTTAGCAAATATCGGCTTGGACTTGTTGGGTCAGGCAAGAAACTTTCTGACTTTGGCTGGTCAATACGATGAAGCTAAGCGTGATGAAGACCAACTTGCATATTTCCGTACTGAGCGTGAGTTTTTAAACCTATTGTTGTGCGAACAACCCAATGGTGACTTTGCACAAACGATTGTACGCCAGTGGTTGATGGACCATTACCATCTTCATTTATTTACGGCTTTAACACAAAGCTCACTTCCTGAATTAAGTGCGCTTGCTGTCAAATCTTTAAAAGAAGTGAAGTATCACATCCGCTTTTCGACAAGCTGGATGGAGCGTTTAAGTTTAAGCACAGATGAAGCGCATCAACGTGTACAAGACGGATTAAATAATTTATGGCGCTTTACCGCTGAATTATTTGAACTGAGTGCAGACGAAAAAGCACTAGTTGCAGAAGGCGTGATTCCAGATTTTTCAAATGAAAAAGAACAATGGAACCAAAGCATTGCAGATGAGCTTAAGCGCTTTGAATTAAATGTTGCTGTGAACGGTGCTTATCGCCGCGGTGCAAAACAAGGATTGCATACCGAGCATTTAGGTTATTTGTTGGCTGAAATGCAATGTATTCAAAGAACTTATCCGGGAATGACCTGGTAAGACAAGGAGGTGAGCCATGCAAATGATTCGTCATTGCATCGACCAATGTTGGGATGTTCTACAAACGGTAAGTGACCCTGAAATTCCGGTTTTATCGGTTGTCGATTTAGGCATGATCCGCGGTGTAGAGCTTAATGATCAACAAGAAATTATTGTTCGTCTAACTCCGACATATAGCGGTTGCCCAGCAACAGATATGCTCAAAGCACAAATTGTTGAGGCATTTACCGCAGAAGCTTTGACACCGGTCAAAGTCATGGTTGATTTGTCAGAAGCATGGACCACGGACTGGATGTCTGAAGCAGGGAAAAAGAAACTGCAAGTTTATGGCATTGCACCACCAGAAGGGTTGGCGCATCAGTGTGGAACTCACGTTCATTTAAATGATGGTGTCGAGTGCCCACGTTGTAAAAGCCGACATACCCGACTGTTAACAGAGTTTAGTTCTACCGCCTGTAAAGCACTTTATAAATGTCAGGACTGTCTTGAGCCTTTTGATTACTTCAAATGTATTTAAGTCTTTAGATAAGGAAATCAGCCATGAGCCAATTTGTACCATTAAAAGTAAAAAGTATTACACCACAAACCGATCAGGCAATTTGTATTGCATTTGACGTTGTACCTGAACAACAAGAACAATTTCAATTTCAACCAGGTCAACACTTAACCATTCGCCATTTAACCGAAGCTGGTGAAATCCGCCGTTGTTATTCAATTTGTAGTTATGCAGGCAAAGAAGACATCAGCATTGCGGTTAAAAAAATTGATCAGGGTCAATTTTCAAACTGGGCAAATGACCATTTAAAAGTGGGCGATGTGCTTGAAGTGATGCCACCACAAGGGGTGTTTTTTCAAAAAGCAGCCAAGATGGGCGGACAAAACTATTTAGGCGTTGCTGCGGGCAGTGGTATTACCCCAATTTTATCGATTGTTAAGCAAGTTTTGTTTGAGCAACCTGAAGCAAAATTTACGTTGCTCTATGGCAATCGTTCATGGAAACAAACCATGTTTGCCGAGCAAATTATGGATTTGAAAGATCAGTTTAAAGAACGCTTTCAACTCATCAATATTTTTTCTCGTGAGTTCAATGACAGTGAACTGATGAATGGTCGTATTGATGCAGAAAAGCTTAAGCAACTTTTTGATTTTGAAGTGCTTGAAACAAACTTCGACCATGTTTTTGCCTGCGGCCCAGACGAAATGATGAATGCTGTAGAAAGCACTTTGCCGAACTTTGGTATTGCCAAAGAGCGAATCCACACCGAACGTTTCCATACAGGACAAGCGCGTAAACGCAGTGTTGAAGCGGATGCAAACCGTAAAGAAGAAAAAGTAAACATCATTTTAGATGGTCGTGAATTAATTGTTTCTGTGGCTCAAGATGATGAAAGTATTCTTGACGCAGCTTTACGTGCAGGTGCTGACTTACCGTATGCATGTAAAGGTGGGGTGTGTGCGACCTGTCGCTGTAAGGTACTTTCTGGCGAAGTCGATATGTTCCTTAACTACAGTCTTGAAGAAGATGAAGTTGAAAAGGGCTATGTGCTGAGCTGTCAGACCTTACCAAAAGGCTCAAATGTTCGTTTGAGTTTTGATGAATAGAGGCTGTCATGCAAGAGTTGATCAAAGCCAGTACAGCTGCTGACGGTGTTTTGTTATTAATCCTAAACCGTCCGGAAAAAAGAAATGCTTTAAACAATGCAACATTGCAGTGTTTGTGCGAGTTGCTCGAAGAAGCTGAACATAATACTCAAGTCAAAGCGGTGGTTTTAACGGGTAACGCTCAGTGTTTTGCGGCTGGAGCAGATCTTAGCGAGCTGGCTGCAATGGACGCCGTGACTTTACAACTCGATATTCGTCCGAAGCTTTGGCAAAAAATTGATGCCTTTAGTAAACCGCTGATTAGCGCAGTTAATGGTTATGCATTGGGCGCTGGGTTCGAGTTGGTTTTGCATTCAGATATGGTGATTTGCGGTGAAAATGCCCGTTTTGCTTTACCTGAAATTGGCCTTGGTATGTTACCGGGTGCAGGTGGAACACAGCGTTTAGCACGCTTGGTTGGACAACAACTTACTATGCGCTGGGCCATGACAGGTGAGATGATTTCGGCAAAACAGGCAGAGCAACACGGCATTTGCAGTCAAGTGGTGCCGACCGAATTAACTGTTGAATATGCGGTTCAACTTGCAGCCAAAATTGCCAAACAAGCGCCTTTAGCGATTCGCGTGATTAAACAATCAATTAAAAGTATTCATGAAACAACGTTAAGTCAGGGACTCAAGTTTGAACGTCAAAACTTTGTCTGGCTGGCGGCTACAAAAGATCGAAACGAAGGGATTAATGCTTTCTTTGAGAAAAGAAAGCCAGTGTTTAGAGGTGAGTGATGGACTATCAAAATATTATTGCTGAAGAAAAAAATGGTGTTGGCTACCTGACATTTAACCGCCCAAAAGCACTGAATAGCTTTAACGTTGATATGCACCGTGAAGTGGCTGAGGTTTTAAATCTGTGGACTAAAAATCCGGATGTTCGCTGCGTCGTAATTAGTGGTGAAGGCCGCGGCTTCTGTGCAGGGCAAGATTTAGGTGATCGTGTAGTAGACCCAAATGCTGAAGCTCCAGATTTAGGATATTCCATTGAAACCTACTATAACCCGCTCATTAAAACGATTGTAAATATGCCAAAGCCTGTGATTTGCGCCGTAAATGGTGTGGCAGCAGGTGCAGGGGCAAATATTGCACTGGCGTGTGACTTGGTGATTGCAGCTAAATCGGCAAACTTTGTACAAGCCTTTTGCCGCTTAGGTTTGGTTCCAGATTCTGCGGGTACATGGTTTTTACCACGTGCCGTAGGCCATGCCCGTGCGATGGGATTGGCTTTGTTAGGTGACAAGCTACCGGCAGAAACCGCAAAAGAATGGGGCATGATTTGGGATGTTGTAGAAGATGCTGAACTTAAAACAAAGGTGACTGAACTCGCTGAACGTTTAGCGAAACAACCTACTTTTGGTCTATCTCTTATTAAAAAAGCCATTCATCAATCAAGTAATAACACCTTTGATGAGCAAATGCTGTTAGAGCGTGATTTACAACGTATTGCGGGTCGTTCAGAAGATTATCGTGAAGGTGTACAAGCCTTTATGAATAAACGTGAACCAAATTTTAAAGGGCGCTAAGCATGACAGATTTAGATTTATCTCGTGCCCGAATTGCCGTCATTGGTTCTGGCACCATGGGCATCGGCATTGCTCAGTTAGCGATCGTTAATGGGCACTCGACCGTTTTATATGATTTAGATGCTCAAAAAGCGCAACAAGCCGCTCAAGGCTTAGGGCAGACTTTTAAAAAGCTGGTTGAAAAGAGCAAGCTCACACAGCAGCAAGCTGATGAAGCCTTAGCGCGTTTAACGGTGGTCAATCAAATTGAAGCTTTAAGAGACGCTGACTTAGTTATTGAAGCGGTCGTTGAGAAAAAAGAAGTTAAACAGTCTTTATTTAAGCAACTTGCTGAAATTTGTAGTGCGCAAACCATTTTTGCAAGCAATACATCTTCAATTTCAGTGACTGCAATTTCGGCTGGCATTGCTCACCCTGAGCGCGTGGTGGGTTTACACTTTTTTAACCCTGCGCCAGTGATGAAACTGGTTGAAATTGTACAAGGCTTAAAAACCCCAAACAGCTTATGTTTGGCTTTAAAAAACTTGATGTTGGGCTGGAAAAAAATTCCGGTACTCACCAAGTCGACTCCCGGATTTATTGTTAACCGAATTGCACGTCCGTTTTATGCAGAAGGCTTTAGAGCACTGCAAGAACAAGTTACCAGCTACGACCAACTCGACTATGCCTTAAAGCAATGCGGCGGTTTTGCGATGGGGCCGTGTGAACTTACCGACCTCATCGGGCAAGATGTTAACTTTTCGGTAACCCAAAGCGTTTACCAAGAGTTTTTTTACGAACCACGCTACCGCCCAAGCCTCATTCAAAAAGAATTAGTCGATGCGGGTGCTTGGGGCCGTAAGTCAAAACAAGGCTTTTATCACTATAACGAAAAAAATCTGTACGAGACATTTCAGCCTCAAGCTGTGGTTGCCGAGCCAGTCGATGCCCATATTCAGCTAAAAGGGACTTGGTCTCAGCTACCTGCGTTTTTAACCCGTTTAGGTTTAAAAAGCGGATCTGCGAGCGACGACAATATTCTTCAGATTGATGATATCGACTTACGTTTAAGCCAAGGTGAGTCAGCCAATATTCATTACCTGAGCCGTAAAGTGGTTTTAATGGATTGGCATCATGATTTTGAGCACGCGGAAGCTTTAGTACTCAGTCATAACGAGCTTTGTGAAGCAAGTGATTTGGCTAAAGTTGAGGCTTACTTTGCACAGTTTGGCATCAGCGTGATGTGGATTAAAGACCATCCGGCACTGTTAACCTTACGCACCATCGCTTTACTCATTAATGAAGCCTGCGAAGCAAGTTTACATGGTGTTGCGAGTCTGGAAGATATTGATAATGCCATGAAATATGGAGTGAATTATCCTAAAGGCCCTTACCAGTGGTTGACACAAATGGGCGGCGCTTATGTGCTCCAAACCTTAAATAACTTATATGCACTGTATGGAGAGGAAAAATATCGCGCGAGTATCTACCTCAAGCAATACGTAGCGAAAACCCAAAACATTGCTACCCAATATTCACGTGATATGACCGAATTTGCATAATCAGGAGTCAACATGGAAGACGTTTTAATTTGCGATTTTATTCGTACCCCAATTGGACGATATGCAGGTGCCTTAAGTGCAGTACGTGCAGATGATTTAGCTGCATTGCCCATCAAATATTTAAAAGATAAACACCCGAACTTGCCGTGGAATACCGTAGACGAAGTATTTTTAGGATGTGCCAACCAAGCAGGTGAAGACAACCGTAACGTTGCACGTATGGCAACACTCTTGGCGGGCTTACCAGATACAGTTCCGGCCATGACGGTTAATCGCTTGTGTGCTTCTGGTTTAGATGCAGTAGGGCTTGCAGCACGCTCTATTAAAGCTGGCGAAGCGCAGTTTGTGTTGGCAGGTGGTGTAGAGTCAATGAGCCGTGCACCATTTGTACAAGCTAAACCAACCGAAGCGTTTAGCCGTACACCTGAAATTTACGACACCACCATTGGCTGGCGCTTTGTAAATAAACAACTTAAAGCACAATACGGCACCGACAGCATGCCTGAAACTGCCGAAAATGTAGCTGAAAAATATCAGATTAGTCGTGAAGACCAAGATGTGTTTGCATTGCACAGCCAACAAAAAACCGCTGCTGCCCAACAAAACGGTTTCTTTAACGATGAGATATTGCCTGTCGAGATTGTAGATCGTAAGAAAAACGTGGTTGTGGTGAACCGCGATGAACATCCGCGTGAAACAACACTTGAAGCGCTCGCTAAGCTAAAAGCGCCGTTTAAAAAAGAAGGCGGTTCGGTGACTGCCGGAAATGCCTCTGGTGTAAATGATGGTGCTGCGTGTGTGTTAATTACCAACCGTGAATTTGCAGATACACATGGTTTAAAACCTTTAGCACGCGTGATAGGCATTGCAAGTGCAGGGGTTGAACCCAAATATATGGGTATAGGTCCTGTTCCGGCTGTACAGAAAATTTTAAAGCAAACAGGTTTAACGCTAGATCAGATGGATGTGATTGAGCTGAATGAAGCATTCGCAGCCCAATCTTTGGCTTGTATGCGTGAACTTGGGCTAAAAGATGACGATGAACGCGTGAACCCAAATGGCGGTGCGATTGCGTTAGGCCATCCGCTCGGTATGAGTGGTACTCGCTTAGTCATTACGGCAACACGTGAGCTAAAAAAACGCGGTGGACGCTATGCGCTTTGCACGATGTGTGTAGGTGTTGGACAAGGCGTTGCACTGATTTTGGAAAACTTAAATTAATTCAGACGGTTTTTAAAATTACATAATGAGGAGAGAGGCGATGGACAGCCTTACAACGGATAATGTTGAGCAATTAACACTTGCAGAGCTTAGAGAGCTGCAAACTAAACGGTTAAAGCAAACCCTGACTTTTGTATATGAAAATAGTCCGGTCTATAAGAAAAAGTTCGATGAAGCGGGTGTACATCCTGATGACTTCGTGACTTTAGACGATCTGGCGAAGTTTCCATTTACCACCAAACAGGATTTAAGAGACAACTATCCGTTTGGAATGTTTGCCGTACCGCAAGAGCAAATTGTGCGTTTACATGCATCATCGGGTACAACGGGTAAACCGACCGTGGTGGGTTATACCCAAAAAGATATTAATACTTGGTCGGATATTGTTGCGCGTTGCTTACGCATGGCAGGTTTAACCGCGAAAGATATGGTTCAGGTGGCTTATGGCTATGGACTGTTTACAGGTGGTTTAGGCGCACATTATGGTGCCGAGCGTTTAGGTGCGACGGTTATTCCAATGTCTGGTGGGCAAACTGAAAAGCAAGTTCAGCTTATTCAAGACTTTAAACCTACTGCAATTATGGTTACGCCATCGTATTGCGTGAGCATTATTGAAAAGCTCGAACAACAATTTGGTACTGCACGTAATACGTCTTTAAAAGTCGGGATTTTTGGTGCCGAGCCATGGACCAACGAACTTCGCCGTGAGATTGAAGAACGCCTCAATATTAAAGCACTTGATATTTATGGCTTGTCTGAGGTGATGGGGCCGGGCGTTGCGATGCAGTGCTTAGGTGAGGGCGAAGGTCTAACAATTTGGGAAGATCATTTCTACCCAGAAATTATTAACCCTGAAACAGGTGAAGTCTGTAAAGATGGCGAACTTGGCGAGCTAGTCTTTACCACCATTACCAAAGAAGGCTTACCGATTATTCGTTACCGTACTCGTGATTTGACCCGCTTACTACCGGGTGAAAATCTAGTTATGCGTAAAATGGATAAAATTGTGGGCCGTAGCGACGACATGCTCATTATTCGCGGTGTGAACGTTTTCCCGACACAAATTGAAGAGCAAATTTTGCAAGTTCCGCATTTAGTTCCAAATTATGAAATTTTGGTGACTAAAAAAGGACATATGGATACTTTGCATATTCGTACAGAGATGTGTCATAACTGTAATATACAGGCCAATCAACTTGCTCAGGAGTTGATGAAGCGCATTAAAACCATGATTGGGATTAGCGTTACTGTAGAAGTTGTGACGGAAGCGACCTTACCTCGTTCGGAAGGTAAGGCAAAGCGGGTAATCGATATGCGTCAGATTGCTTAACATCAAGATCATTCAGGGTATAGAATCTATACCCTGAAACTAAACGCCAAGACATGAGTATGAGTGCAAAAATACAGCAAATAATTGATTCTGTTGTAAAGAATGAAACCTTAAGTGGAACTTCGCTTATTTCGACAATTTTTGGAGATTCAGTACTTCATCGGGGTGGAAACATTAGTCTTGCAAGCCTGATTCAGTTATTAGAGCTATTTGGTTTTAATGACCGCGCTGTAAGAACCTCAGTTTTTCGTTTAGTTAAAAATGATTGGTTATGTTCGGACAAAATCGGCAGAACCAGTTTTTATCGAATTACCGATTCGAGCCGTTCGACCTATTTGCAAGCCGAACAACGTATTTATAACGACCAGATGAAAGAGTGGGACCATTATTGGGATCTTATTCTGATGTCTAGCCTCGACACTGAAAATAAAGCGTTGTTAAAAAAAGAACTTGAATGGTTAGGATTTGCCAATATTTCGACAAACTTAATGGCTTATCCGGGGTGTAACCGTATTGAACTGCAACGTTTGTTGGTTGATTTAAATATGAGTGAGCAAGTGGTGGTGTTTAAAGCTGAAACCTTGCAGCTCTTTAATAATTCGGTCGATACCATCGGGCGTATGCTTAGAACCAACTGGCCAATTGATGAATTACGCCAAAGATATTTACAGTTTCTCGATATTTTTAGAGAAATTGGCGTGTTGCTGATGCAAGAAAACGAACAACTCGAACCGGTTCAGGCCTTTCAAATTCGAACTTTGCTGATTCATTATTATCGACGGATTTTATTGAAAGACCCTGCATTACCGCTTGAGTTGTTGCCAACTGACTGGCCTGCGATTAGTGCACGAACTTTATCAATGAACATTTATAAAAAAGTATTTGAACCTGCGGATGAATACTTCTTGTCTGTTGCCGCAACAGCAGAAGGACCAATGCCAAATGCCACAGCACATTATTGGCGCCGTTTCGGAGGTTTGGTGGCGACAAATGAGAGGTTAAATCATGCCTTGTTATAGTATTGACGGTGTTATTCCCGTCGTTAGCCCAGAGGCTTTTGTACATCCAACTGCTGTTTTAATTGGTGATGTGATTATTGAAGCGGGCGTATATGTAGGGCCATTTGCTTCATTGCGTGCCGATTTTGGCCGTATCCATATTAAGCAAAATGCTAATGTACAAGATAACTGCACCATACATGGTTTTCCGCAAAGCGTGACTTTAGTTGAAGAAATGGGTCACATTGGGCATGGCACAACTTTACATGGCTGCCGTATTGGTAAAAATGTCTTGGTCGGCATGAACAGCGTAATTTTGGACTATGCCGAAATTGGTGAAAACACCATTATTGGTGCAAATAGTCTAGTCAAAACCAAAGATGTTATTCCGGCAAATGTATTGGCAATGGGCAGTCCTGCCAAGGTTGCACGTGATTTATCAGAACAAGAAAAAAAGTGGAAAACTAGAGGCACGCAAGAGTACATTGAGCTTGCACAGCGCTGCTTAAACTCAATGCAAGAAGTTCAGCCTTTAAGCTCAGAGTTGGATGACCGCCTGACCTATAAGGACTTTCGTTCTTCAAACTATCAGATTAAACAAGATAGCGTTTAAGGGCTTTTAATCAGTCGATTTCAATACACATGAGTTCATGAAACTTAAGGAATACTCGCACGAGTAGGGAGACGTTTGTGCAAAATATGGAAACGACTGCGGTTGATCAATTCGCAGAGCTATTGGGTGTTCAAGTGCTGCATCGCAGTTTTGATGAAGCGCGTTGCAAGCTTAATGTGAAAGACGAGCACATGAATGCCTTGGGCGGCGTGCATGGTGGTGTCATATTTTCTTTAGCCGATATCGCTTTTGCGATGGCTTGTAATGCAGGGGATGCGCCATATACTGGCTTACAGGCAGATATTCGCTATATGAGCGGTGCGAAGGATAGGGTGTTATTTGCAACGGCAACCAAGGTCGGAAGTAGTAAAAAATTCGCGCATTATGAAGTGTTGATAACAGACGGTTTGAATAATAGAGTCGCTTTGTTTACATCGACCTGTTATAGACTCGCGCCGTAAGATGTGGTTGGTTTTAAAAAAGAGTCCCTGCAAAAACAGGGGCTCTTTTATAATCATTCTTTTAACTGTTTCAGTATGAACTATATAACAATTAATCCTACGACTTAATCTGTCGCACAATTCACTTGAATGTATTTTATATAGATTCAAATATGGTAAATTAAAATTAATAAGTTAATAATTGCCTTGAATAAAAAGGGCAAATTAATGTCATTTTCGCAAGTGTTCGAGATTTCTTGAGCAATATTGAAGTTGATAACGAAGCACAAATTACGACTTGATATCAAGAAATTACTAAAGCTTCAAATCAAAAATTCCATAATGCAGAATTTATAGGTGGTTGTTAAATGCTGGAAGTGCAAGAATACCGTTTAATTTACAATTGGAAAGATATTGAGGAAAGACCAAATTTTTTGCCTGAAATTACTATAAATAATGAAGAAGAAGCGATAGACAATCTTAGTCATATTATTGCACCTTATCAATTTAGAGATAAAGTTAAATGTGGAATTAGTCGATGTAAAACTAAACATAACTATGGTTTTCTTGTTAAGTTGAAAACTGGAAAAGAGATTATAATTGGTAAAGATTGTGGAAAAAAATATTTTGGAGCTGAATTCAAGGCACAATATAAGTTGATGAATACTCTTAGAACTGAGTCTGAAAACTTTAAAATTTTAGAAGAGAAATTTTTATTAATAAATGAGCTAAAAGATAATTATGAAAAAATAACTTTATTTGCTGGTAAATATGGAATTCATAAAATACTTCAAACAATTAAACAGCTAAGTACTGCTAATGAAAGTTTAAATTATTGGACAGTCGCTGATATACGTCAGAATATTACCAATTCTGGCGATATTTGGATGAATATTAGGAAAACTGAACAAGAAATAGAAAATGAAAGAAGATTACGGGTTGAGTCACAGGGCAATATTTATGATGCTACATCTAGTCAGGGTGAGATAAAAATAGATTTATATCGTAGAGAGAAAATTGCAAAGGTGGAATGTTTTGAAATTATATATAAAGCATATGAAATAGAAAATTTAATAAAATATTTTTCTTCTATTCATAGAACTTTAAAACATCCAAGAGATATGAAAAAAGAAGATCGCAAAAAGTTGGTTAAAGAATTTAGGGCATATGAACAAAATATGCATGAAATAAATGATTTTTGTTTGAAGGGAAATAAGCTTTTAGCTTATGATAATATTTTAAAGATTGAAAATGCAATAAAAGATAATGTTGCTAAAAAAGAATTTCGAAATTGGGCTGCACAGTTTATGTGAGAAGTGATTTTATCAAATATTTTTTAATAGATATTATAAATACTGATATACATGCAACAGATTTAACTTGGTAATGTCATCAGTTGCTAGATACCATTAAAAGCCGATTCGTATGGGAAAAGACAAAAAGCATTAGGACTTGATCTTGAAGTTCTAAAAGTATTGGATGCAAAGGTTGTAGTATTAATTGTAGGAAATATGGGGTAATTATGACATTAGTAGTAGCAGGTTATGAAGGTGAAGAAATTTTCTTTATAGGTGATTCAGCAATTACTTCAAATAATGTGACTTTACTTTCTGGATTTAAAAAAATATATGCTGTTCCTATTGTGGTTAATCAACCATATATTTTAAGAACATTCAAAAATTATATTCCTTATACACGATATCAAGGCGAATGTGTAATCGCATTAGCTGGTAGTACATTGATCGCACAGCATGTAATAAATAGTGTTGTTGGTCATTTAGATAAGATTAGAGTGAAACATGATTATGATATAAATGGAATTAAGTATTCATTAATCAGACATTGTAATACAAAAGATAATCCATTCTATAATACTGGATATATAGTATATGAAAATAATATTTATTCAGATGATGATATTTACAATGCTATAAGTGTAGATGGTATAAAGCAAATCATTGAGTATTCTATAAAAGAAGCTCTTAGTTCAGCTTCTAAGCATGTTTTAGATTCTGAAAGTTGGGAGAGGGTGATTAATAATGAATATTTATTTGCTTTATGCTGTCCTCATACAGGTAAAAACTTCCTTTATAAAGTTGAATTAATCGAGCAAGAGACGGATAATGGTATTAAAGCGGTACCTGTAATTACTCAAATTCCTGAAGGAAATATTGGAGTAATTGGTATGAAAGCCCATACTCAAACATTAACTGAAGAGTATGAAAATCTTCTTACTACACCATCAAAAATTTCATTGGGAATGTTGAATTGCATAGAAGATATTATTGATAAGTGCAATTCAGAAGGTAATAAAGGTGTAGCTAAACCAATTATTTATAAAAGATTTAATGGTAAGTTAGTTAAAGCCTTAACTATTAGTGAAAATAGTGATTGGTGGAAACTTGATATTGATGAAACACCTTTAAGAGTTTTAGATAAAGATAAAGAGCAGTCCTTACACGACTTCCATAAGTTTAAATTTGGAGAAATTGATTTTGATTTTTAGTATTTTTCACTTAGATGTAATTGGCAGGAGTAGTAAGGACATCTTATCACCTTCTTTTTCCTAAAAATCCAATCTCTTCTAACCCCAACTTAACAATAACCCACCTATTATTTAGCCTTACTTTTCTAATGATTTAATTTAAAACAAATGGCATTTTGTGTGCTTGACTGCAATAGGGTTGAGCACTATTCTTTGCCTGCTGGCCTACATTGCCAGACGGTCGTCGCGGACCGATTACAACAGCATCAGAATTATTCCTTTCTGAGGTATAATTTTGTGTGAGCATCTCCTCGTCTCCTCCCGTAGCGGTAGGACGGGAGAGGGACACCTTCGGGTGTGCTGGTTGTTGTACCAGTCCGCGAACCCTTTCTCGTTCTGCCACCATAATTTAAATGTCGGCAGAACTCCCCATAAAAAGGAGTTGGCTTTGCACATCCATTATTTCTTGGCTCTCGAAGCCAAAAGCTATAACGACACAGCTTAAAAATTAAAGCAGCTTGAACGCCTTAAGGTTTTCAGGCTTAAAGTCATTTTTACTTAAAACTTAGTAACAACAAATTTGAGATGTGCCAAGCACAGTCTTTGCGGCTTTGCTTTGCCTTTTTTTCTCCCAAAAAGGGCACAGGCTTTTTTATCTCATTTAGAAACAACAAGAATTTATAACGGTAAAACTATGCCAAAGTTAGTACTTTCTTCCCGTGCCATACAAGTCATCAACAAGTCGATTGATTTATTTCACCATCGTGGCTTTCATACCGTTGGGGTAGATCGAATCGTGAAAGAATGCGAAGTTACCAAAGCAACTTTTTATAACTTTTTTCATTCAAAAGAGCGGTTTATTGAAATCTGTTTGATCGTGCAGAAAGAACGTTTAAAAGAAAAAGTGGTCTCAATTGTAGAGTACGCTCAAGACACAAGCGCGACCGATAAACTCAAACAGCTTTATTTCTTACACACCGAGGTAGAGGGGATGTACTACCTCTTATTTAAAGCCATGTTCGAAACGAAACTGAGCTATCCAAAAGCCTATATAACCGCGGTGAGATATCGTACATGGCTGCTGAATGAAATCTATAGCCAGCTTATAAAACTAAAAACCGATGCAACTTTTCATGATGCCAAACTATTTTTATATATGATTGAAGGCGCAATTATTCAGCTTTTAAGCTCAGATGGGGCAATCGATCGGGAAAAGATGTTGGATTGTTTCCTTAATGCAAATAAGGCGGTCAATGCATTTGAATATAAGCAATAAACGTTGGCTTTGAATATTAAAAAAGCCTTGTTCCAGTGGGCAAGGTTTTATCTATTTTAAGCTTGTTTGTTCAGTTCAGGGGGTAAATGCTGCGCCAAATAATCAATTGCAAGACGGGTTTTTAGTGGCATAAAAGGCAGTGTAGGCCATACCAAATGAATTGGAAAAGCAGTGCTCGACATGGTTTCTAACACTTGTACCAGCTTACCGTCCTGTAATTCATTTTGAATGAGCCAGTCGGGTAGCCAAGCGATACCAGCTCCAGCAAGCGCTGCATTTTTAATGGCTTGTAAGTCATTTAAAAGAAGTTTTGCTTTGGGTTTTATAAATAAAGGTTCTGCATTTTCCTTTTGAAGTCGCCATTTTTGCATTTGACCAAAATGCGGATCAGCAATCGTGGCGTGCTGGTCTAAGTCTTCAATATTTTCTAATGGACCCGCTTCATTTAAATAGTCAGGTGAGGCACAAAGTAGCATTCGATGCTCACCAATCGGTTTGGCAACGAGCTGAGTGGTGTCAGGTAACGCTCCGATGCGGATGCATAAATCAAAACCTTCTTCAACCAAGTCTACATTTCGATCATTAAATGAAATTTCTAGCTGTAAGTCCGCATGTTGCTGAGCAAATTTAACCATGAGCGGGGTAGCAAAGAGTTGCCCGAACAGCACTGGCACAGACATTCGTAAACGGCCTGTTGCGTTTATTTTCCCTTGGTCTAATAAAGCCGCTGCATTTTGTATTTCATTCACTGCTCGGCGGCTATGCTCATAAAACAAAGCACCTTCGTCAGTCATGCTGAGCGAGCGTGTTGTTCTTTTAAATAAAGCAACGCCAAGCTGATCTTCAAGACGAGCAATATTTTTACTAATGGCTGAGCGAGTTAAATGCAATTGCTCGGCAGCTTTTACAAAACTTCCAGCTTCAACCACCGTCACAAATATAGAAATTGCACTGAGTTCATGTTGCATGATTGTTGCCTAAAAGGAACCAATGATAAGAAATAATATCACCACTGTTGAATTTATTGTGGAGTTAATATGGTTTCATCGAAAACGTGGAGATGGTCATGGCTAAAATATTGGTATTAAAATCCAGCATTATGGGTGAGGGTTCACAAACCAATCGCCTAATCGATATCATGCTTGAACATCGAAAAGACCAAGGTTTGCAAGATGACATCACCATACGCAATTTAGCTGAAATGAACTTGCCTGTATTAGATTTAGAAATTTTTCAGGCGCTTCGTGGGGCTGAAAATGTAAATCAAGACATTCAGCAGATTGTTGCTTTGTCTGATGAATTGATTGCTGAATTAAAAAGTGCCGATTTATTGGTGATAGGCGCACCGATGTACAACTTAAATGTCCCGACTCAACTCAAAAACTGGTTTGACTTGGTGGCACGAGCAAGACAAACATTCCGCTACAACGAAACTTATCCTCAAGGTTTGGTCGAAGGCGTAAAAGCGGTGGTGGTAAGTAGTCGTGGCGGTATTCATGTTGGTCAAGAAACTGAGGCAGTAACGCCTTATCTCAAAGCGGTGTTAGGGCTAATGGGCATTCATGACGTCGATTTTATCTATGCAGAAGGCTTAGACATGCAGGCCTATCGCAGCAATGCATTAGATCTGGCAAGCCAGCAAGTGAAAGAATTCGCCATTTAAAATCATGAACTGAAACTCTTGTACCTCTAATTGATCACAAGAGTTTCTAAGTCTATTTAAATCACATTTCTGAGCTCATTAGCTGTGTTGCGCAGCAATGGCAAAATTTGCTGAACCAAATAATCTTCTTGTACACGGTTAGTTTGAGACATGCAGTTAAGCGCTGCTATGGCTTGACCTTGGGCGTTAAATACGGGCACTGCAATCGCAATCACACCAAGCTCATGTTCTTCTTTGGAAAGACAATAATCCGATAACGAAATATCCTTAAGCACTTCAAAAAACTTTGATTCATCTACAATGGTAAACGGGGTTAAGCGTTTTAAACCATAATTTTTTACCCACGTATGCTGAGCTTCTTCGGGTAGTGCAGCCAGCAATACTTTACCTGTAGACGTGGCATGGGCAGGTAAGCGGTTTCCTAAGTGCATACCATAAGGGCTGACACGTAAATTATCTTGCTGTGGTAAATAACTACGGGCAATCGGCACCACTTCATTATCGTCTAATACCACAATCGAAAAAGTCAGAGATGTCTGCGCGCACAAAAGATTTAAAAATGATTGAGCAACTTTAGGCAGGTGGGCAGAGCTTAAATAAGAACTTGAAAAGCGCAGCACGCGATGCGTGAGCCAAAAATAATGTTCATCCGTTTCTAAATAGCCTAAGTATTTTAAAGTTTTTAGATAACGCCTTGCCGCTGTACGACTAATACCGGTTCGCTCAGCCACTTGAGTGACATTAAGCCGTTGCCGATCTGTTCCAAAAGCTTCGAGTAAAGCCAAGCCTTTTGCTAAGCCTGCAATGTAGTCTTCTTGACGAATTTTCTCATGCGAGTTTGGGTGCTCTAAAAAAGCATCGAGAGAAGGCATCCTTTCATTCCTGTTATTTTGGTTGTTTCTGTCCGCTATTCGGACAAACTAAATGATAAACGGTTATTTTCGTCTTGGATACATAGTGCACAAAACTTAAAGCCAGTAATTTAAAAGTCAGGATGAAACAAGGATGAAGTTATGGATATTTTAAAGACACAGGTTGCAATTATTGGATCTGGACCAGCAGGGTTATTGCTTGGGCAACTTCTATATAAAGCTGGCATCGACCATATTATTGTTGAGCAACGTAGTGCTGAATATGTGGCTTCGCGGATTCGTGCAGGAATTTTAGAGCAAGTTTCGGTCGACTTATTGAAACAAGCAGGTGTTGATCAAAACTTAAAAGACAAAGGATTACCGCATTCGGGCATCGAAATCTTAACCAACGGTGAATTGCATCGCGTTGATTTGGCTGCACTCACGGGTGGTAAACAAGTGACCGTATATGGTCAGACCGAAGTGACTAAAGATTTAATGACTGCGCGTGAAGCAGAGCAGCTTACTTCATTTTATGAAGCTCAAAATGTACAAGTAAAAGATTTTTACACTGCACCAAAAGTTGAGTTTGAATACCAAGGTAAAGCCTTTCAAATTCAGTGTGACTTTATTGCTGGTTGTGATGGCTACCATGGTGTCTGCCGTGCTAGCGTGCCAGAAGATAAAATTAAGACCTTTGAAAAAGTTTATCCGTTTGGCTGGTTAGGAGTGTTGGCCGATGTGCCACCTGTAGCCGATGAACTCATTTACGTACAGTCAGAGCGTGGGTTTGCTTTATGTAGTATGCGTTCAGAAACACGTAGCCGTTATTATTTACAAGTGCCTTTAACAGACCACGTCGAAGATTGGTCGGATGAAAAGTTCTGGGATGAGTTAAAAAACCGCCTAGACCCTGAAAGTCGTGAAAAGTTAGTCACAGGACTTTCTATTGAAAAAAGTATCGCTCCGTTACGCAGCTTTGTGACCGAGCCAATGCGTTTCGGAAAACTATTTTTAGCAGGTGATGCTGCGCATATTGTTCCACCGACAGGAGCAAAAGGCCTAAACCTAGCAGCATCTGATATTGCTTATTTATCAAGTGCGCTTGTTGAATATTATGTTGAAGGTTCCGAGCAAGGTATAAATGAATACTCAGAAAAATGCCTACAACGTGTATGGAAAGCTGAGCGTTTTTCTTGGTGGATGACTCATTTATTGCATCGTTTTGAAACTGAGAGCGAGTTTGATCATAAGATTAAACAAGCCGAGTTAAGTTATGTGCTTGGCTCGATTGCAGGTAAAACTACATTGGCCGAAAACTATGTCGGTTTGCCTTATGAGATTAAGCAAATTGATAGTTTTAAGCACGCAAGCTAAAGACTAAGTAAAAATAAAAAGGGCATGCAAATGTCCTTTTTTTATATAAAAACTGGATGGAATAAGATCGCTTAAAAGATGTGATTCGGCTAAAAGTAGCCCGATACTTTTCAAAATATAGGGCTACTTATCAATTCACCTAAAGTTTAGTTGGCCTTTGCCGCAACTTTATTATTGGTTAATATCACTTGTTGCTGAGATTGAAGGGGTTTAATCACTTGTGGATTAGAGTTACTCCAAGGGATATAGGCTTCTGTCAAAATATGGCCTGTAAGGCTGGTTAAATCACTCGTTTTAACTTCCGCATTGCCTTGATGACCAAATAATACAACTTCATCACCTGCTTTTGCCTCTGGAATATCTGTTACATCAACCATAACTGTATTCATTGAGACTCGACCAACCACTGGCGCTTTTTGTCCATTGATTAATACAAAAGCTTTATTACTAAAACT
This sequence comes from Acinetobacter sp. BEC1-S18-ESBL-01, assembly GCF_014169935.1. Lineage (NCBI taxonomy): Bacteria > Pseudomonadati > Pseudomonadota > Gammaproteobacteria > Moraxellales > Moraxellaceae > Acinetobacter > Acinetobacter sp. BEC1-S18-ESBL-01. The sequence goes on along the minus strand of NZ_AP022302.1, from coordinate 2,314,549 downwards.
ACGACGGTAGCCATCCGAATAACCTACAGGGAGGTTTGCGAGTCTAGAGTCACGTTTCAAAGTATAGGTTTGGTCATAACCTACAGTTGAATCTTTCAGGTAATTATTCACTGCGGCAATTTGTGTTTTAAATGCCATCATACCTTTAAATTCAGGGTGATTAGGAAAATCCCCATATATAATTGCGCCTGCACGAACCATATCTAAATGTGATTCAGGAACATTTACAGTAGCAAATGAATTAGCGGTATGTAATGTTAATTCTTTACGATTCAGTTTGGCTTTTTTAATCAACCATGCGATTTGTTCATTAAATTGCGCCAGACGCTCACGGACAAATTTTTCATCTTCTACTGCATAGTGGGTCATAATGCCGTCAATTTTAAGATGTGGAAGTTTGGTGATCGCAACAGCTTGTTCTTTGCCTAGAGCCGTAGCCATTTCAAGACCATTACGATCCATACCGCCTGAATTTAAAGCCAAGCTGTAATGAACAGTTGTATTGTTCGCTTCTGCCCATTTAGACATACGAGCAGCTTGGTCATAATTACCTAAAAGCTCTTCAATATTTAACACCTGTGCATTGATAATTTCACTATCTGTGGCGGTACGTAAACGTGTAATTTTGCCTTTATAGCCATGCTTACGCACCATAGCCGCTTCAGCATTACTGGTAATGCCAATACAAGATACGTTTAACTTCATAACACTTGGCATAAGTAGATCAATACTATGGCCGTATGCGTTAGCTTTCATGACTATACAAAGTTGAGTTTTGCCATTAAGTAACTGATTTGTCCTTTTAATATTATCTTCAAAAGCTTGAGTATCAATTTCTATCCATGCATTTGCTGTAGGTGCAGGGCTTACTTCATTTGTAACATGGGGAGTAAGTAAGGGAGCTGCATGAGCAAATTGCACCGAACCGAATAATATTAATGCACAGCTATAAGCGAGATGAGAAAATTTTGTTTTAAGTTTCATGAGTTTTTTAATCTTTCCTGGCTAAATATAATTTAATGCTGGGTGGATTTTTATGGTTAAGTACTGAAATATAATTGATTTAAAATGTCACACGATTTGGTCTTAATAATACTTTCTCCTTAAAATATTATAGTCGCTATTAAGTAAGGTTTAATTTTGCTTAAACTAAATTGAAAAAATAAAAATCTGATTTCAATTAATCTTAATTAAATCTAAATATACATTCATAAAAAAAACAAGAAGAAAAATTATTATAATTTTTTGAATGTTATTTTTTAATCTATTTATTGGTGCTATTTTTAATCAAATTTTTTAAAATATAACATTTGGTAAATAATTAACTTTATTATTGCAAAAGATTTTTTTATTTTTTTAAATATATTTGATTTTATTTTTTATCGGTTGGTAAAATATAAAAAATGGGTGAATAAATATCCATAATTTTATTCAATAGAATTCAAAAAATTAAAATAACTATATTTTTCATTGGTTTGTTTGTTACTTATTAAAGCTGTTTAGAAGTTGTGAATTATTTTGAGTCAATTTTTAAGCGTCTAATGTCATATTTAATAGTTTTTAATAAGTTAATTTAAATTTTATAAATAAATATTAATTAGATTGATTGAATAGTTGGATGTTATTTAGCCGTAGGTGTTTGGTTTTGGTTTTGTGTAATAAATGAACTGGTGTGTCTTATATTCTTTTTTTAATTCGATTTATTGTTTAAGATTTTAGTTGAATTAAAATTTTATGTTTATTTTTAAATCAGGAAATTTTCTTAATATTTTAGTTTTTATTAAATGAATAATTTTGTATTAAGACTTTATAAATATAAGATGATGAGTGTATTTTTTATTGCTTAGGATGGTTTGGCTTTTTCTTGATCATATTATTCTAATTCTACAAGGATGTAATATAGGAGGGCTGATATTGATTTTTAGTGCAAACCATCAATTCCTGTGTAAGAGTCCGTATAGAAATATGAATTTTTATCTTAAAAAGTGTCTAATTAAATATGATGTAATGGCTATGCCATGCCGTTTTTTCTTGATGAACAAATGAGCTAAGGAAAGTTTTGCGAAGCCATTGTAGGCGTGAACACTCGATTTTTTTTATGAAAAAATGAATTGGAAAAAGCGGGGAATAGGACGCGTTTTGCTTAAAAGATCAGCATTAATAAAAGCTTTTGTCACATTTTTTCAGTATATTGCTATTAATTTCTTTATTTATAAATTCTAAGTTTGTATGGAACAGGACCAAACTCGCATACCTAAATATATTCCTATCCGCGATGCAATTGCCCACGATATTGAATCTGGCGTATTAAAAGCCCACGCAAAACTCCCTTCGGAAAGGGTGCTTTCTGAACAATTCCAAACCACTCGTGTTGCTGCACGTGAAGCTTTGTTGGCTTTGGAAACCGATGGTTTGATTTATCGCTTAGATCGCCGTGGTTGGTATGTCCGTTCTCCTCGTATTATTTATCACCCACAATCGACTAAAAACTTTAATCAGTTTGTGATTGAACAAGGCTATGAACCTTCGACAGAAGTGATTTCAAGTGAGCTGACTCAGGCCACTTCTTGGGATGCCAAGCATTTAAAAGTTGAAAAAGGGCATCCGATTTATTCAGTTTGGCGACGTCGTTGTATTAATGGTCGACCTGTTTTGGTGGAGCATTTACGTGTTAACGCCGAGTTTTTCCCTGAGTTTTTAACTCATGATCTTAAGCAATCGATTACTTTACTGATGGCAAAACAATATGACTGCCATATCACTAGAGCCGACATTAATCTGTATCCAACCGCTTTATCGGAACAGCAGGCCAAAGCACTGCATGTCAATGTGGGCGCACTGGGTTTATATATTCGTCGTAGTAATAGAAATGAAGAAGGCGTGATTACCGATGTTGACCAAGAATATTGGCTACATGATGTTTTAGATTTACATTTCGAAGCGCGAGCATAAAAATATAATCTGGTTTAAACCAGATTAATTAAACTGTCATATAAAGCTGTTGAAATACGATCATCAAATAATTGCATTCGATGGTTTGCAGATGAAACAGTATGTTCAACAGACAATTAAACTCGGTACTGCATCAGTTTTAGGTGTAGTGGTCGCTATTCAAATGGGATGTTCATCAGCAACATCAAAAAACTCAGAAGAAATTACAGTCTATACGGCAGTGGAAGCCGACCAGCTCAAACAGTACCAAGAAGAATTGCATAAAGCCTATCCTGAACTCAAAGTAAAATGGGTACGTGATTCAACAGGGGTGATCACCGCTAAACTTTTGGCAGAGCAGAAAAATCCTCAAGCGGATGTGGCTTTTGGTGTTGCTTTAACCAGTTTGCTGGTCATGGAAAAGAAAGACATGCTTGAGCCTTTCAAACCTGAAGGTGTGCAAAATTTAAAACCGGAATTTGTAAGCCAAAAACCTGTACCGACTTGGACGGGTATGGATGCATGGGAATCTGCAATCTGTGTGAATAAAGTCGAATTAGAAAAACGTAAGTTACCAATTCCAAAAACTTGGAAAGATTTAACCAACCCGATTTATAAGAACCTGATTGTGATGCCAAATCCAGCTTCGAGTGGCACAGGCTATTTAGATGTCACGGCTTGGATGCAAATTTGGGGCGAAAAGCAGGCATGGGACTATATGCAGGCTTTAGATAAAAATATTTCACAATATCCTCATTCGGGTTCAAAACCTTGCAAGATGGCTGCACAGGGTGAAATCCCAATTGGAATTTCCTTCGGTTATCCAGCCTTTAAATTAAAAGCAGAGGGTGCACCTTTAGAAGTGGTTTATCCAACTGAAGGTTTAGGTTGGGAAATGGAAGCCTCAGCAATTGTGAAAGGAACCAAGAAATTAAGTAGCGCACAAAAATTTATAAATTGGTCGGTAAGCAAAGCGGCAAATGAAGCCTATGCCCATAACTTTTCAATGGTGGCCTACAAAGGCATTGAAAATACCACCATGGACTTCCCAAAAAATCTTCCTCAAATGCTCGTAAAAAATGATTTTTATTGGGCGGCTGAGCAGCGTGAACGTATTTTGGCTGAATGGTCAAAGCGTTTTGAAAAGTGATCTTTGGGATAAGGGCCTCATTATGCAAATTCCTTCGTCATTGCAATCATCGCTACTAGGTCAAAACCAGAAGGGTGAGTTAGCAGGGCATTTACTGTCGTCATTAACGACCTATAAATATCCTGAACATGGTCCGTCGGTTTTAGAAGTGGTGGATATACAAAAAAAGTTCCAACACTTTCAGGCCCTAACGCATATTAATTTAGACCTGAAAGCTGGCGAGTTCGTGAGCTTTTTGGGACCTTCAGGGTGCGGTAAAACCACATTGCTACGCATAATTGCGGGTCTAGAAAAATCTGATTATGGAAAGGTTATAAAAAAGGGCACAGACATTACGTTGTTGAGTGCTGAAAAGCGTCAATGTGGCATTGTGTTTCAGAACTATGCGTTATTTCCAAACTTAAACGTTGAAGAAAATATTGCGTTTGGCTTAGACAAAAAGAAATGGGATAAGACACAGTGTAGTCAACGAGTTCAACAGTTATTGGAACTAATTGAATTACCCGATATTGCTAAAAAATATCCAAATCAATTGTCAGGCGGGCAGCAGCAACGTGTTGCGCTTGCTCGAGCAATTGCGCCGAATCCAGATATTTTACTGTTAGATGAACCCTTGTCTGCTCTTGATGCTCAGGTACGCCTAAACCTAAGGCAAAAGATTCGTTCAATTCAATCACATCTTAATTTGCCAACCATTATGGTCACACATGACCAAGAAGAAGCATTAAGCATTTCTGACCGTGTTGTGGTGATGAATCATGGCGTTATTGAGCAAATTGATACGCCGCACAATATTTACTATAAGCCACAAACTCAATTCGTTGCCAAGTTTATTGGTACCATGAACTTTTTAGAAGCCACTTGTTCGGTAGTTAATCAGCTCGAGGTTTTAGGTTTTATTGCTCTAAATTTGGAACAGCAAAAACTTAAAGCGGGGGAAAACTACAGCATTGGTTTTAGACCCGAAGCAGTCGAGTTAGTTGATGATTTTGGCAGTGATAAAGAATCGTTGTATTTGCCAGTTAAAGTATTAAGCACTGAATTTTTAGGCGCCAAACGCCGTTTGTTTTGCACTATTCATATCGATGGAATTGAGCAGGCAAAACACCTCTTGCAAATTGAAATTGAAAATACCAAGTTCAAGTCCTTGCAAGAACTCATGTTTATAAAAGTACCTAATCAGCTCATTCATGTCTTTGACGAACAAGGGTATGCACTATGTTAAATGAAGCTGCTTCAGCGGTTTTAAAAACACAGCCGGGTCGAAAAACTGAATATTCATTAAGATCAAATATTGCTTTAGCTATGGTCGCAATCGCTTTGACTTTAGCGATTGTTGCTCCTTTAATGATGCTGTTTGAAACCGCATTTTTTGATGAAAATCAGAGTTTTGTTGGTCTTGAAAATTTTTATAATTATTTTGCAAGCCCAGCTTTACTCAGCTCTATATTTAACTCAGTGTGGATTGCTTGTGCTGCTACTGTCATTACAGTATTTCTTGCCAGTATTTATGCTTTTGCACTCACCAATGTAAATATAAAAGGCAAAGGCTTCTTTAAAGTGGTCGCTTTTTTACCTATTTTAGCGCCGTCACTTTTACCGTCTTTGGGATTGGTTTATTTGTTTGGTAAGCAAGGTGTGTTTAAACCTTTACTGGGCGATATACAAATTTATGGTCCAATCGGTATTTTAATCAGTTACTGCTTTTGGCTATTTCCAGCAATTTTAATGTTGATGATGGTGTCTTTTCGCAGTGTTGATCAGCGTTTAATTGAGGCATCTTTGTCGCTCGGCAAAAATATCTGGAAGACACATTACCACGTCACGCTACCTGCAATTCGCTATGGACTCATCAGCGCAAGTCTAGTGGCTTTTATTTATGTGCTGACCGATTTTGGTATTCCAAAAGTCATTGGCGGTTCATTTAACATGATGGCGCTTGATGTCTATAAGCAGATTATTGGTCAGCAAAATATGAGCATGGGTGCAGTGATTTCCATCTTATTGTTGTTACCAGCAGTTTTTGTATTCATTTTCGATCGTATTCAAAGCAAACGCCATACACGGTTTCAAGCTTTTCAGGCTAAACCTTATGTTTCAGCATCGAATAAAAAACTTGAAGTCGTTCTGGGCTTATTTTGTGGTTTAGTTTCAGGTGCGATTTTACTGATTATCTTTACGGCAGTGCTAGCTTCATTCATTCAGTCTTGGCCTTATGATTTGTCTTTAACCTTAGCACATTACAGTTTTGAATATGTCGATGGCGGCGGTTGGGCGGCGTACTTCAACTCGGTTCGCATGGCACTCTTTAGTACGGTTTTTGGAACAGCACTGATTTTTATGGTGGCACTATTAACCGAACGTTTTAAGACACATTCATTCATTAAAAACTATGTGCAAGCTTTGGTTTTATTACCTCTTGCCGTGCCAGGGTTGGTGCTAGGTATTGCTTATATTTTATTTTTTAACCAGCAAAGCAACCCTTTAAATGTGCTGTATGGAACCATGACCATTTTGGTGATTTCAACCATCGTGCATTATTACACCGTCCCACACCTGACTTTAACCAATGCCATTAAACAGATTCCGCTACAGCTCGATCAGGCAGCACAAACTCTAGGTACATCGAAGTGGAAAACCTTTTGGAAAGTTTATTTGCCCATGTGTTTTCCAGCGCTATGCGATGTATCGGTCTATGTTTTTGTGAATGCCATGACCACTGTGTCGGCTGCGATTTTCCTCTATTCACCAGACACCAGTTTAGCTGCGGTAGCTGTTTTAAATATGGATGATGCAGGAGACACAGTTGCTGCTGTTGCGATGAGTATTCTCATTTTGACGACCTCATGTGTTGTAAAACTCATTCATTGGTTATTTACCAGAAAAATTATGGCAAGAAGTCAGCAATGGCGCGAAAGCGCTCATTAAGTTTTAGCTAAACACAATTTTTATTTAACCGACTGAAATTGAATGCTTTGTTTAACAAGGCAAGGGTTTATTCATCCTAAATTTCGTAAATTGGAAGTCTTATGAATAACGCACAGTTTGATTTAATTATTGTCGGAGCAGGTATTTTAGGTTTGTCCGCTGCCATACAGGCACAAGAACAAGGCTTGAAAGTTTGTATCTTCGAGAAAAATGCCAAGCCTGTGGGCGCAACTCGCCGTAATTTCGGCATGGTTGGAACATCGACTTTAACCCATCCAGAGCAACAGTGGCGAAAGTACGCGCTTGAAACGCGTTCTTTTTATCAACGCATTCAGGCTGAAACTGATATTTCATTTGAGCAAAGACAAGGTGTGTATCTCGCCAATACGGCACTTGAATGGCAGGTTTTAAATGAGTTTGCCGAGCGTGCAAATAACTATCAAATTCCAGTTCATTTGCTAAAGCATGAGGAACTGGTCACCCAATTTTCCTATTTAAACCCCGAGCAGCAGTTTCAAGGCGGCTTGGTTTTTGAAGAAGACTATTCTGTCGAACCGCATGTGGTTGGGCAGCGACTATTGGCATATGCCGAAAGAAAAGGTGTAAAGATTTATACCAATGCTTGTGTCGTTCAAACCCAATATCAGCATGAAATTTGTCAGGTTCGTTTGGCAAGTGGTGAGGCATATCGGGCAAATAAAGTTTTGATCTGCCACGGTGAAGTGATCGATGTTTTATATCCAGAGCTTTTACAAAGCTTGAATCTGAAACGTTGTGGTTTGCAAATGGCCCTGACTCAACGGTTTCACCAAAACTTAAATGCTTCTCTTTATTCGGGCTTATCCATTTCACGTTATCCAGCTTTTGAAACTTGCCCAAGTCATGCAGAGCTGGTTAAAGCATCACAACAGGGTTTCATTAAAGAATTCGGTATTCATATTCTGATTAAACAAAACGAATTTGGTGAACTGATCGTGGGCGATAGTCACGAATACCATCCGATTAATGAAGCGCCTCAGTTCGAGCAGCGTGAAGGGATTAATGAGTTTATTCAAACGTACTGCCACGAAAAACTAGGGCTGACTTTACCTCCAATTCAAAAACGTTGGAATGGTTATTACCTGGCTCATGAACATGAGTTGGCCTGTGTCACTGAAGCCGAAAAAAATATCTTTCTGGTGAGTGCGATTGCGGGTAAGGGCATGACTACAGGGGCTGGCTTTATGAAAGAAATATTAGAACAAAATATTTACTAGTTTGTAATCTGGTTTAAACCAGATTGGTGTATATTGAAATGAACGCGAAAGAAATGAGTAACATTATGAACATGCAACCCCAACTCGATATGGATTTAGAGAACAAGTATTTGCTTCTTACTCCAGGACCATTATCAACATCGGCAACAGTACGCCGTGCCATGCAAAAAGACTGGTGTACTTGGGACCAAGAATATAACTCGCTGGTACAAGATATCCGCTCTCGTCTAGTCAACTTGGCAACCAGTCAACCTGAAAAATATACGGCTGTGTTAATGCAAGGCAGTGGTAGTTTTGCGGTTGAGTCCGTGCTTGGTTCAGCTATTCCGCGTGATGGAAAAATCTTGATTATTAATAACGGTGCATACGGTGCACGTATGGTGCAAATGGCGCGTTGCTTAAATATTGAAGTTGTAGAACTGAACTATTTAGAAACCCAGACACCAGATTTACAAGAGATTGAACGCGTTTTAGAAGATAAAGCCATTAGCCATGTTGCTTGTGTGCACTGTGAAACCACCACAGGTATTTTAAACCCGATTCAAGACATTGGCCGTTTAGTTAAAGCAGCAGGAAAAATCTGGATTGTAGATGCCATGAGTTCATTTGGTGGTGTGCCTATGGATATGGCTGAGCTTGAAATTGATTTTTTGATTTCAAGTGCAAATAAATGTATTCAAGGTGTTCCGGGCTTTGGTTTTATTTTGGCAAAGCGTGATTGCCTAGAAGCATGTAAAGGTTTAGCACGTTCGGTTAGCCTCGATTTGTATGATCAGTGGAACACGATGGAACAGCATAACGGCAAATGGCGCTTTACCTCACCAACCCATGTGGTGCGTGCTTTTTATCAAGCATTACTTGAGCTTGAAGCAGAAGGCGGTGTTGCTGCACGTTATCAACGTTATTTACAAAATCAACAAACCTTATCTAAAGGTATGCAACAACTTGGCTTTGAATTGGTGCTCGGTAAAGAGTGCCCACAATCGCCCATCATTACCACATTCCTTTACCCAACAGCCGAAACATTTAGCTTCCAGTCATTTTATGAAACGTTGAAAAAATCAGGTTATGTAATTTATCCGGGCAAAGTCACTGACCTTAACTGTTTCCGTATTGGCAATATTGGCGAAGTTTATATTCATGACATTGAAGGACTTCTTGCTGCGATTGCGAGCTACTGCGAAAGCCATCTCAATCAAGCTGTAACAGCATAATTTTTATTAAATTAAAGGGAATACATCATGACAACCAACAATACACAAATTCAGGCTGTAGTTTTTGACTGGGCTGGCACAACAGTAGATTTTGGCTCACGTGCACCAATTTTGGCTTTTATGGCTTTATTTAAAGACAATAAAATTGAAATTACGGTTGAAGAAGCGCGTGCGCCAATGGGTTTAGAAAAACGTGACCATATTGCTGCCGTTTTAAAAATGCCGCGTGTCGCAGCGGCATGGCAGGAAGTCTATGGGAAGCCTGCAACTGAAGCCGATATTGATCGTTTATATAAAGACTTTATTCCGTATCAATTAAATTCTATTCCGAAATGTTCTGCTTTAATTCCGGGAGCATTAGAAACGTTTGAAAATATTAAAAAGCGTGGTGCAAAAATTGGCAGTAACACGGGTTATGCATCCATGATGATTGGTCGTTTGGTCAAAGATGCTGCCGATCAGGGTTATCGACCGGACTGTATCGTTACGGCAAGTGACGTGAAATTTGGCCGTCCATATCCTGAAATGCTATGGAAAAACTTAATTCAACTCGACGTATCCGATATCAAAACCGTTGTAAAAGTAGATGATACCGTGGTGGGTATTGATGAAGGTTTAAATGCGGGATGCTGGACAGTAGGACTTGCGATTAGTGGTAATGAAGTCGGTTTAAGCTATGAAGAGTGGAGTGCATTATCGGCTGATGAACAGATTGTTCTAAAAGATAAGGCATACCAAAAAATGAATGCGTCGGGCGCTCACTATGTGATTGATAGTGTCGCTGACTTACCAAATGTACTCGATGATATTGAACGCCGTTTAGGGCAGGGTGAACGACCTTAAACAAAGTTTAGGTCTATATTTTTTTAAGCTTAGCTCCCTTGGGAGCTAAGCTTACCTAAAAAATTAAAATGAAGAGTAGATACACTCTACATATATGGAAATAAGGATTAACTTTAATGAGTAAATTCCTTATTTTTGGCTAACAATTTAAAACACATGTTTCGATCGTTAGCACCATCAATCAGATAGGCATATGACCTATCTGATAGATCTTTTTATGACTTTTGAGGGTCATATAATTTTTCTTTAATGAATAGGGCTGGTATCACACCACAAATCAGGTAGGCAGCACCCATCACGACAAAACCTAACCCAATTGAGCCGCCAGAGGCTAAGAAACCAATCGTTGCAGGGGCTAAAGCAGCACCTAAACGTCCGACGTTATAAGCACCACCAATGGCTGTACCGCGGATTGCTGTTGCAAAGCTTTCGGTCATGTAGGTTGCATTTACGCCATACGGGATGCCGTAGAGGAAACCAAAGGTCACCAGTAAATATAAAATGTTGCTTGGCGAGTTATAAAAGACAATTAGCGGTAAGAAAATAGCAGTACCGATTGCACCGAATGCATAGGTGAAGCGACGTCCTAATTTATCGGCCATCATGCCCGCAAGAACTTTACCCAAAATCATGGCGGTATATGTACCTACCATATAGGCGGTCATTTCCTTAAATTTCATACCCAGTTCACTTTCAAGGTATGACGGCATCCAGTTGTTTACACCATAGTAGCCAAACTGTAAAAAGCCTGCTGTTAAAGCCCATAAGATAAACATATTGCGGTTTCGTTTATCTTGGAAAATAAGCTTAAATGCCGAAGTTTTCGATGCGTTTTGAGCTATAACAGGTTGTTGTAGTCGAGACTTTTGCCATGCTTCTGGTTCCGGTACAAGCACATGCATGAGAACAGCAATAATGACCGGAATAATCGCAACATAAAACAGCATGCGCCAGCCATGATCAGGAATAATCCAGCCTGCAAGCAAAGTCGCAACAATATAGCCAACCGTCCAACCTGCTTGTAAAGTGCCCAGTACTGTTGTGCGGAAACGTGTTGGTACATATTCAGCCATGAGTGTATTACAGGCGATATAAAGTGAACCCAAACCCAGTGATGCAAAAAATCTTAAAATACCAAACTGAAGAAAGCTTTGAGTGAAACCTAAGCCACAGGTGAGGAGCGAGAAAGTTAAAATAGAAATAACCACAATGCGCACGCGACCAAATTTATCGCACGCCCATCCCCCAAAAATCCCACCAACAGCCATGCCTGCCAATGTGAAACTGCCAAGCATACCTGCTTGTACTGAACTTAATCCAAAATCTGCCTTAATACTATTTAAGCTATAAGACAGCATCATCAAATCTGCACCATCTACCAACAGTGCTAGAAAAGCAAAAATAAAAGCTATTTTCCACGTATGAGGCTGTATACGAGAAAGACCTTCTTTGTAATTTGTAGCCATAATCCATTACCTACATTTGATAAAAAGCGCTTCAAGTCGTTTTGAAGTGCTTAAAATTTGATTAAGACGCAGCGCGAATCATATTTCGGGCAATAATCACTTGTTGAATTTGAGTGGTCCCTTCATAGAGACGGAACAAACGAACATCTCGATAAAAACGTTCAATGGCATATTCACTGATGTAACCCGCACCGCCGTGAATTTGTACGCAGCGATCAGCAACGCGGCCACACATTTCGGTTGCAAACATTTTTGCGCATGAGGCTTCAGTGCTAACGTTTTGTCCTGCATCGCGTAGGCGTGCAGCGTCTAAGACCATACATTTAGCGGCATAAATTTCAGCTTTTGAGTCGGCAAGCATGGCTTGAATGAGCTGGAATTCGGCAATCGGTTGTCCAAATTGCTTACGTTCGATGGCGTAATTTAAAGAATCGTCTAGCATCCGGGTTGCTGCACCGACACTCAAAGCTGCAATATGCAAACGGCCTTTATCCAGCACTTTCATGGCAGTTTTAAAACCAACACCTTCAACACCACCAATGAGTGCTGAAGCAGGGATGCGACAATTTTCAAAAATGACGTCACAGGTATGGGCGCCTTTTTGCCCCATCTTTTTATCGCGTTTGCCAAGAAAAATGCCCGGAGTTTGGCTATCGACAATAAAAGCAGAAATGCCACCAGCGCCTTTAATATCAGAGTTTGTACGTGCCATGACTGTGAATACACCAGCGTGCGGGGCATTGGTAATAAAGCGTTTGGTGCCATTTAAAATATAAAAGTCACCGTCTTTTACTGCATTGGTTTTTAAAGAGGCTGCATCAGAGCCTGCATCTGGTTCGGTTAAGCAAAACGAACTGATCACTTCACCACGTGCTAAACGTGGCAAGAAAAATGATTTTTGTGCTTCGGTCCCATCAATAATCAGGCCACTTGAGCCAATGCCATTATTGGTCCCAATGAGAGAACGAAAAGCAGGAGAGGTACGACCCAATTCAAAAGCCACGTAGACCTCTTCTTCCATTGTTAGTCCAAGACCTTCGTACTCTTCAGGAATGGTTAAACCAAATAAACCGAGAGCTTTCATTTGCTCAACGATATCTTGAGGAATTTCATCCGTTTCAGCGACTTCATTCTCATGAGGAATTAATACACCTTCAACAAATTGTCGAATCATATCAACAAGTTGATCTAAGGTTTCCTGATCTCGAATCATAGTCTCGTCCTTTTACTACATGCAGAAAACATCAATGTGATGTTCGTAAAATCACCAATATTTGAAGCGATAGTAATCAAAGGATGAATGCAAAACAATATATTTTGAAAATTAATTTCGCAATGCGATACTATGTTGTTGGTTTATGTTTGGCTAATTTATTGATTTATTTAAGCTATATTTTCTTATAAAAAATCATTATTTTTAGTGGGAAATTAAAGTTTGATTTTTCAAAAGAGCTGTGTATATTAAAAATATATATCGCTATGCGAAATTTTAAATGGATAAGTTTTCCTATAGGAAATAAGTCACAAAATATAGTGGGATAAAGATGGGTGCTTTAAATGGAATTCGGGTGCTTGACTTAAGTCGGGTATTGGCTGGGCCTTGGTGTGGGCAGATTCTTGCCGATTTAGGCGCAGAAGTAATCAAGATTGAACGACCAAAAGTCGGTGACGATACCCGTTCTTGGGGGCCGCCTTGGATGAAAGATGACTCAGGCCAAGACACTCAAGAAGCTGCGTATTATCAGTCGACCAACCGCAATAAACTATCGGTTGCCATCGACATTGCGAGTCCTGATGGTCAAGAATTGATTAAAGCCCTCATTCAAAACACCGATGTCGTGATTGAAAACTACAAAGCGGGGTCTCTAAAAAAGTACGGCTTGGACTATGAGTCTTTATCTGCGATTAACCCTAAACTGGTGTATTGCTCGATAACAGGTTTTGGACAAAATGGCCCAAGAGCAGAAGAACCCGGTTACGACTTTATTATTCAGGGCATGGGCGGACTCATGTCGGTCACAGGTGAGCGTGATGATTTGCCAGGTGGTGGACCACAAAAAGTAGGGGTCGCATTTTCCGATTTAGCCACGGGTCTTTATTCTACGATTGCCATACAGGCTGCTTTACTCAACCGCCATGTGACAGGTTTAGGCCAATACATTGATATGGCTTTGCTTGATGTTCAAATTGCCACAATGGCAAATCAGGGAATGAACTATCTTTCATCGGGTAATATCCCTAAGCGTTATGGCAACGCACATGCCAATATTGTGCCTTATCAAGTGTTCAAAGCTTCTGACCGTGATTTTATTATTGCATGTGGAAATGACACTCAGTTTATTCAACTCTGTCGTAGTATTGGTTTACCCGATTTACCAAATGATGCACGTTTTGCTCGAAATGCGGACCGAATCAAGCATCGTGATGAAATTATCGGAATTTTACAAACTCACTTTTTAACAAAAACAGCAGATGAATGGGTAGGTGCAATTTATGCCGCTAAAGTTCCCGTCGGTGTGATTAATAACTTGGAACAAGCTTTTCAAGAGCCGCAAGTCATTGCCCGAGAAATGCTGGTCGAGATGAACCATCCTCAACGTAAAAAATTGAAGGTAATTGGCTCGCCAATCAAACTTTCTAGAACACCCGTTGAATACAAAACAGCACCTCCGCTGTTGGGGGAACATACGCAGGCGGTTTTAGGTCGAGTAGTTTCTCCTGAAAAACTAGCTGAGCTCAAAGAAAAGGGCGTAATTGGGTAATTGATTTAAAAGCGGAAGGTTAAAAATTATATTTAAAATCAGAAAATAAAATATTTAATCTTTCGCTTTAATGAGTTAAATGAAGTTATCTTTTAGGTGCAGACTCGGATGTTTGCTCTTTTGCTATTTATAGAAAAAATAGATTATAATTTTCGCAGTGCGAAACAAAATATGGATTGGTATGACAATGAACGATGCAGTTGATGCAGAACAGACAGAAAAATTATTAGCGCCTTTAAGGCATGAATTATTACATCCGATTGAAGACATGCAGGATGAAAATGATCGCCAATTTATTACTGCATTAGCACGTGGTTTAGAGCTATTACGTTGTTTTACACCGAAGCATCAGCATTTGGGCAACCAAGAGCTTGCTCAAATGACAGGTTTACCAAAACCAACCATTACTCGCCTTACACATACCTTGTCGCGTTTGGGTTATATCAAACAAGTACCTAACTCAAGCAAATTCCAGCTTTCAGTTGGTGTTCTTGCGTTTGGTTATTCCATGCTGTCTAACGTATCGATTCGCTCTATTGCTCATCCATATATGAAAAATTTGGCAGACTATGCTGGCGCTGCTGTAGCCATGGCAACACGTGATCGATTGAACATGATTTATCTTGATGTGGTGCAAGGCAAAGGCAATATGACCATGCGTCGTCAAGTTGGAACTTATTTACCGATTCATTTAAGTTCGATGGGGCGTGCATGTTTAGCGGCAATGCCTGAAGATGAGCGAGAGTTTTTACTTGATGCCATTCGTAGCAAGCACAAAGAAGACTGGATCAAAATTAACCGTGATCTAGACAAAGCTTTTAAAGACTACCAAGATTTTGGATACTGTTTTTCAATCGGTGAATGGCATAAAGATGTCAATTCAGTTGCAGTTCCACTGATTCATGAACAACATGGTTTGCTGGTATTCAACTGTGGCGGCCCAAGCTTTATTATGAATCGTGAAAAACTCGAAGAAGATATTGCACCGCGTCTTTTACACATGGTGAATAATATTCGTACTGAGATTAGCTAAACCAATCTGATTTACTTATAAAAGCCAGCTTTGATTTTCAATGCTGGCTTTTTAATGGGTGAGCTTTAAGCTGTTTGGTTGTGAAAGTTCGGTTTTCTTTTTTCTTTAAAAGCATTTAATGCTTCTTTAAACTCAGAACCTTGCAAACAATGCGAGAAAATAGTCGACTCATGATCAATACGATTGAGTAGATCATCAATTGGCATATCTCTTAGTAACTTTTTACTGAGTTGTAAGGCTTGGCTTGGTTTGTGAGCAAGTTTAATAGCCACATCTTCAACCGCTTGATCCAGCTCAGTTGCCTCAAATATTTCATTTACCAGACCATAATTCTTTGCTTGGTCTGCCGAAAACTTTTCACCCAATAAAATAATCTCAGAAGCACGAGCAAAGCCCAATAGTCTTGGCAAGATGTAACTTGAACCCGCTTCAGGTACAAGTCCCAAATTCACAAAGGGGAATTGGAAAATAGAGTTTTGGCTTGCATACACAAGGTCGCAATGTAGAAGCATGGTGCTGCCAATACCAATTGCTACACCATTTACTTTAGCAATAATCGGTTTTGGAAACGTTGCTAAGCTTTTTAAGAAAACAATCGAAGCGGGTGGTTCGGAACTGGTGGTATCGCGTTTTTCAAATGCGTTTACATCATTACCACTGGTAAATGCGGAGTCTTCACCAGTCAGCACAACCACATGAATGTCTTGATTAGTTGAAGCCTCATCTAATGCCTGACTTAGGGCCGCATACATTTCGTAATTAATTGCATTCTTTTTAGTGGGATTACTCATGGTGAGCGTTAGTATATTTCTATCAAAATACTCATGAATTGTGCCTGTTTTAAGCTGGTTTTGAGTTTTGTTGTCCTGCTGCATCATTCATTCCTTTAACTAACTTTCTGTCTAAAAATTAAACTCATTAAAATAATGCTATCGAAAAATTATTCCGTTATCAATTATTTTGTTTTATATTGTGGTATATAATTTTGTATTGTGAAATTTTTACCTTAAGTCACTTTAAATGATGATAAGATTTATGTGTAAATAAGCATCTAGCTCTGCTAAGGAAATGAGAAGCTAGCTATAGAACAGTGAGTGGGAATAATATGAAGACCAAAATTACAGAACTATTTGAAATCGAGCATCCAATTATTCAAGGCGGTATGCATTATGTTGGTTTTGCAGAGCTGGCTGCTGCGGTTTCTAACGCGGGCGGATTAGGCATTATTACTGGCTTAACTCAGCGTACGCCTGAAAATCTGGCAAAAGAAATTGCACGTTGCCGAGAAATGACCGACAAGCCTTTTGGGGTGAATTTAACCTTTTTGCCTACGGTAAATACTCCTGATTATCCGGGTTTTGTAGAAGCAATCATTAAAGGCGGAGTAAAGGTTGTAGAAACAGCGGGGCGTAATCCTGAACAAGTCATGCCATATTTAAAGGCTGCTGGTATTAAAGTAATTCATAAATGTACTTCGGTTCGACATAGCTTAAAAGCTCAGCAAATTGGATGTGATGCGGTTTCTGTAGATGGATTTGAGTGTGGTGGTCACCCCGGTGAGGATGATGTGCCCAATATGATTTTATTGCCTTTAGCAGCCGATGCATTAGAAATTCCGTTTGTTGCTTCAGGTGGAATGGCAGACGGACGCTCAGTCGCTGCTGCATTAGCGATGGGAGCAGATGGGATTAACATGGGCACACGTTTTATTGCGACTCAGGAAGCTCCCGTACATGCAAATGTGAAACAGGCGATTTTGAATGCAACCGAACGAGACACGCGTTTAATTATGCGTGCTTTGCGAAATACAGAACGTGTCATGAATAATGCTGCTGTAGAAAAAATCGTGGCAAAAGAAAAAGCACTTGGCGATAACATTAAATTTGAAGATATTATTGAAGAAGTTGCAGGGGTTTATCCAAAAGTGATGATTGATGGCGATGTAAATGCAGGTGCATGGTCATGTGGGTTAGTGGCTAGCTTGATTCATGATATTCCGACATGCGATGAACTGGTTAGCCGGATTGTCAAAGAGGCAGAAGACATTATTCGTGGTCGATTATTAGGGCTTTTATAACGAACCATTAACCTACTTTATATAAGATCAGCACAAGCTTTAATTGTGCTGATTTTTTGCATCACGTACACAATAATAAAGACATAAAACGGCAAAAATTAAACCCAAAATACAGACACCTGTCCATCCGAAGTGTTTCCAAGCATAACTTCCTGCCGTTGTGCCTAAAGCGCCGCCAGCAAAGTAACCCGTCATATAAATCGCGTTAAAACGTGAGCGTAGTTCTTGATTAAGTTTAAATACAATACTTTGGTTGGTGACATGCACAGCAGAAAGAGAAGCGTAGAGAATGAGTAAGGCAATAATATAAAAAGCGAAATGGTAGGGTAAAAGTGAAAAAAGAATCCAACTTAAAATAAGGCCAATGCCGCAATAAATTGAAATTTTATGAATGTAGCCTTGATCAATAAATTTACCTGAAAAATTGGCAACGAACGTCCCTAATACCCCAACAAAACTGAAAAGGCCAATGGTAAAGTCGCTAAAAAAATAGGGTGCTGGAGCCAAAAGCAACGACATGGTGGTAAAGGTTAAACTTACACAAGCAAATGTAAAACCACCAATATAAGTTCTGGTTCTTAACCGCCGATTTTGAATAAAAATCTGTGGTAAAGAGCGAATAGTTTTTGCATAGTTTTCAGTTTTGGTTGGTGGAAATAACCCGATATTACGATGCAAAATAATGGCAATGATGAGTAACAGAAAACCACTGACCAGATAAATAATATTCCATGCAAAAAGTGTAGACATTAGCCCAGAAAGGGAGCGGGCGAGTAAAACCCCCGTCATCAGTCCACTCAGTAGAAAGCCAACGACACGACCGCTTTGTTGAATTGGAACCAGACTTGCAGCAAGCGGTAACAACAGTTGGGCTGCACTAGAAAATAGGCCAGTAATGACAGTACCAAGCAGTAAAAGATAAATATTGTGCGAAAACCCGCTAATAATTAATCCGCTTGAAGCCAATAACATAAAGACAAATAGCAGCTTGCGCTTTTCTAATATGTCACCCAACGGCATTAAAAAGAGTAAGCCACATGCGTAGGTGATTTGGGCTAGAGTTGGCACCCACGCTGTAGTTGTTTCAGTTAAATCTAGGCTTACACTAATTGAATGAATAAGTGGCTGACTAAAATAATTTCCACCTGTACAAATGCCTGCGGCAATTGCCATTAAAATAATGGTTGGGGGTATAGAGTGCGTTTTTCATCATGCCTTAGTCATAATGAAAGTGGAACTTTAATCAACACAACCATGATTGTTTTAAGCACGACTGTTAGTGCGTTTCATTCAAAGCATCTTGAATATTGTGCACCATGTGGATTAAACGTGGTCCAATTTCACCTTCAAGTTTTTCCGGATTTAAATGAAAACTTGGCGCACCACAGTTAAAAACATAAAGACCGTGTTTCGAGCTGACCAAAGGTACAGCCACTGAGTTCACTTCTTTATGCCACTCACCTAAAGACAAACAATATCCATAATCTTGGTAATCACGGAAAGCTCGTTCTAATGAGCGTTTTATGGCTGGCCAGTTTTCGGGATTTTTTTGTTTCAACGCATCAAGTAGAAAATTGCGCTCACGTTCAGGGGTCGCAGCCAAGCATGCTCGGCCCATAGAACTACTATGAATTGGCAAAGTCGAACCAATTGGACGGCGCATATTTAATGCAGTTTCAATTTGCACAACATCGATATACACCATATTTAAGCGATCACGCGTTGCCATTGCTACAGGCGCTTGAACATACTGACTCATCTCTTCCATATATTGATGAGCAATATTACGAATCGAGATGTTAGATAATGCTGCGTATCCTAAAGATAAGACACCAATATCTAGTGTGTATTTGGTCGAGTTAGGCAATTGTTTTAAATAACCTAATGACACAAGGGTATTGGTAATACGTGCAATGGTCGGTTTAGGTAAACCTGTCATTTTTGCTAATTCTTGGTTACCAAGCACCTGATTGTTTGCAGAAAAGCATCTTAAAAGTTCTAAACCGCGTGCTAAAGAAGCAATAAATTGCGGGTTATTTTCCCGATGTATATGCGAAATAGGATCCAAACGTATCTCATCAAAATTTATTGGTTTTTCAGTTTCCGTGTTTTGAGACATTCGATCCTCAAATATAATTAAAGCAATAGTTTTGCCATTATATTTCGCTCTGCAAAATAAATCCATTCATCACTGCGCTGTTGTGATGAATGGATATCTGGTTCAATGGTTATGAAACGTTTTCAATCACCATCGCAAGACCTTGACCTACACCAATACATAGGCTCACCACGGCATATTTCTTCTTACGGCGAATTAACTCGCGCGCTACTGTTAAGCTAAGACGAGCACCAGATGCACCAAGTGGATGACCAACAGCAATCGCACCACCGTTCGGGTTCACACGCGGGTCATTAAAATCAACATTTAAACCTTTTAAACAAGATAAAACTTGTGAAGCAAAGGCTTCATTAATTTCGATAATGTCCATGTCATCTAAAGTAAGGCCAGCACGCGCAACAGCTTTTTTAATGGCTTCGATCGGACCTGCACCCATAATGCGTGGCTCAATACCCGCAGCTGCTGCTGACAAAATTTTAGCCATTGGTTTTAAGCCATATTTTTGACCTGCCGCTTCAGAACCAATCAAAAGTGCTGCTGCACCGTCATTAATCCCGGAGGCATTACCAGCAGTGACAACGCCGCCTTCAAATAGCGGTTTTAACTTTGTGAGCGCTTCAACAGTTGAGCTTGGACGAGGGTGTTCATCTTCAGAAACGAGTTTAGGCGGTAATTTTTTGCCTTGGAAAACCTCAATTGGGGTAATTTCATCGGCAAAGAAACCTTCTTCTTTGGCTTTTTGATATTTGGCTTGTGATTGGGCTGCAAATAAGTCTGCTTGCTCACGGCTAATCCCAAAATCGGCTGCAACGTTATCACCTGTTTCAGGCATTGAATGTCCGCCGTACTGAGCAATAATTTTTTTATTTGGAAAGCGAGAGCCAATGGTGGTGTCATAAATTTTTGCATCACGGCTATAAGCACTTTCTGCTTTACCCATCACAAAGGGAGCACGTGACATACTTTCTACACCACCTGCAATATACAGTTCACCTTCACCACAAGTAATGGCACGTGCCGAGTCAATCACAGCACCTAAACCACTAGCACATAGGCGGTTTACCGTTTGGCCCGGCACAGTGACAGGTAAACCGGCAAGCAATAGTGCATTTCGTGCCACATTACGACTATCTTCACCCGCTTGGTTGGTGTCGCCTAAAATCACATCTTCAATATCCGCGCCTGGTACACCTGTTTTTTCAAGTAATTTTTGAATAACGGTTGCTGCTAAATCATCAGGGCGAATTGAGGCAAGTTCACCCGCATGACGGCCAAATGGACTACGTAAACCATCATAGATATATGCGTTTAACATTGAGAAATTCCTTTTCAAGACTCGTGAGTAAAAGTAAGAGGTAAATGAAGTGCGACACGGCGCTGTAACCAAGGGCTAGGGCGGTAACGTGGGTCATGCGTAAGTGCGGTTATACGGTTTAGAATGAGTAAAACTTTTTCGCTGCCGACTTGATCTCCCCATTCAATTGGTCCAAATGGATAGCCTAAGCCAAGACGTACCGCGGCATTAATATCATCTACAGTGGCAATATTTTGCTGGGCAATATCACAGCCTAAATTAATGACCATTGCTAAAACGCGTTGCGCAACAAAGCCAATACTTTCAGCAATCATGCTCACCACATTTCCGTCTAAATTGAAAATTGAGTGAGCGGCTTGTCGGTATTCAGATTTAGTAATGAGTGAAGGCATCAAGGTGCGATGCTTTGCAATGCCATAAAGCATGTCTATAGCAACAGCTTGTTCGGGGTTAACCCCTAGGCGGGTCCCCGCTTGAGTGGTATCTTCACCGTAACAAGCAAGTAAACATAAGCTATCTGTTTGTGGTTCAGAATTGGTGTCTAGGGTAATATTTTGCTGAGTTAAATAATCTTCGAGCTGTTTCTTATCATCTAAAAAATCTGCCGCAATCCAAACTTTTGGATATTGTGCTAAACGCTCTACAAACTTTGCAGGTTGTTCACCTGTTTTTGAACCAGTTTCATAGTTATAAAAACCTTGATTGACCTTACGTCCAAGTTGCTTGGCATCTAGCATTTGCTTGGTGAGCGGGTTTGGTTTGTAGCGGGCTTCTTCATAGTATTGGTGATAAATCGACTCCATCACAGGATGCGAGACATCAAGGCCAGTTAAATCGAGTAATTCAAAAGGACCCATTCTAAAACCAACGCCGTCACGTAAAATTCGGTCAATTTCACTAATATCACAGACGTTTTCATTTAAAATTTTGAGTGCTTCGGTGCCATAAGCTCGACCTGCATGATTAATAATAAATCCAGGGGTGTCCTTCGCTACGACAGGGCGGTGACCAAATGCACGAGATAAATCGTTTAAAGCATCAATAATAAGTGGGTCTGTTTTTAAACCACGAATGACTTCGACCACTTTCATGAGTGGAACTGGGTTAAAGAAGTGATAGCCTACAACACGCTCAGGCTTTTTACAGTTTGCAGCAATGGCTGTAATAGACAGAGAAGAGGTGTTTGAGGCTAAAATGGTATTGTCTGAAACGACCTCTTCAAGCTGCTGCATTAAGCTTTGTTTAATATCAAGGCGTTCAACAATTGCTTCTACAATCAGGTCACAATTTTTTAAATCTTCAATTTGATGAGCAACAATTAAATGGTTATTTGCTGCTGTTGCTTGCTCAGATGTAATTTTATTTTTGTCGACTAACTTTTGAAATGTAGCAGCCAGTTTTTCTTTAGCCTGTTCTGCTGCACCTGCTTTGGCATCATATAAATAAGTGGTATGACCTGACTGTGCAGCAATTTGAGCAATACCACTGCCCATAACACCTACACCAATCACAGCCATGCTTTTAATATCATAAGTCATGTCGATCATCCTGATGATTAATCTATATTTGAAATTAAACGGAAAAATAGGGTTGGGTGATTTAGCTTAAGCATTGTTTATCACCATCAATGGGTAAGATTTGCCCTGAAATTGAGCGACCACTGTCTGACGCTAAAAATAGGCATAAATCTGCAATATGCTTTGGATTGACAAAATATTTGAGCGACTGATTTTTCAGTGCATTTTGAGTCACTTCTTCAAGTGAGGTATGCGCTACATCGGCACGGGCCTGTAATACGCGTTGAACCCGATCACCATCTACTGCACCCGGAAGAATAGCGTTAACTCGAATATTATCTGCACCGAGTTCCATAGAGAGCGTTTTGGTAAAACCGATCAGCCCCCATTTTGAAGTGGAATAGGCTAATCGATATGGATAGCCTAAGCGGCCGGCAATAGACGACATATTAATAATCACGCCTGCTTGTGCTTTCTTTAAATAGGGAATGGCTAACTGGGTAATTAAAAAAGTGCTATTCAGATTTAAATTAATGACCGTATTCCAATCTTCAAAACTTAGCTCATCTGCTGCAACGGTCGGACCTGAAATGCCTGTGTTATTGACTAAAATATCAATACCGCCAAGTTTCTGAATGGCTTGACTAAACATAAGTTCAATTTGTTTATGATCAGCCAAATCACAGGTATATATATGTAGCTTTGGATAATCTTGTTGAAATTGTTCTAGGCTTTTAGCATTAATATCGCAAACAAAAACTTCATCCTGATTGTTTAAAAATACCTCGGCAATGCATCGTCCAATCCCTGAACCGCCTGCACTAATCAATACTTTTCTGGCCATTTTCATTCCTTTGTTATTATGGTTTTAAATTATTTACCTTGATACGACGGCTTACGCTTTTCGATAAAAGCTTGAACGCCTTCATTTTTATCTTCGGTAGAAAACAACAACTGGAATGCTTTTCGTTCTAGCGTTAAGCCTGCATTTAATGGAACGTCTTCGCTCATTAGTGCAACTTCTTTAATTTGTTGCAGGGCAATAGGAGGCATTTTTGCGAGGCTTTGTGCCATTTGAATCGCAGTTGGAATGGTTTGGTCATCTTCTGTGACTTGTGAAACAAGACCGATGATATAAGCTTCTTCGGCTTTCACCATGGCGCCTGTCATAATCATGCGCATGGCATGGAATTTACCCACAGCACGAAATAAACGTTGTGTACCACCAGCACCCGGCATTAAACCGACTTTAATTTCTGGTTGGCCAAAGGTTGCGCCTTTACCTGCAATAATAATGTCAGCGTGCATTGCAAGTTCGCAGCCACCACCCAATGCATAACCATTTACAGCAGCAATCACAGGTTTAGGGCACTGAGCAATCGCGTTCCAGTAACGTTCCGTATGACGCAATAACATTTCTGTGGAAGTTGCGTTTGCCATTTCTTTTAAATCTGCACCTGCGGCAAAGACTTTTTCACCACCTGTGAGCACAACCGCATTGATCTCATCGTTAAAACTTAATTCGGTAAAAGCTTGTGCTAGTTGTTTGCGAACTTCACCGTTTAAAGCATTTTTTGCTTCTGGGCGGTTAATTTTTACAATCGCTATTTTTTGAATAGAAAAGTCGACTTCTACGAAATTATTCCCTGTTGATACACTCATTTTTGAATTCCTTGTTTCGCACATCAAAACTATATTCCTTTTATGATGCTTATTTTGGAATTTATTTCAAGTATTATTTAGTCCATTAGAGCAATTATGATTTATTAAATAAGCTAAGTGTTTGATATTATGTAATGGCGTATTTTTAAATTTCGTTTAACGAAATTAATTTTCAAAAAAGCTTGAAATTTGTATTTTTGTTCTCGTACTATGAAACACATCCGCAGTAAACAAGATTTAAAACATGGTATCCAGACAAGCTGGAGATGGCTGATGGGTGCGATGGAAATACATAAAAAGGGAGATCACAGATGATCCGTGATGAAGGGATGTTGGAGCAGTTACTTTCAACAATTCGAGATTTTGTAAAAAATGAATTGATCCCTCGTGAAAACGAAGTGGTAGAGAAAGACAAAATTCCAGATGACATTGTGCAGCAAATGCGTGAGCTTGGTTTGTTCGGCCTCACAATTCCCGAAGAATATGGTGGCTTAGGTATCACCATGGAAGAGGAAGTCAGAGTTGCATTTGAACTTGGACAAACTTCACCGGCTTTTCGCTCTTTAATTGGTACTAATAACGGTATTGGCTCAAGTGCAATTTTGATTGATGGCACAGAAGAGCAAAAGCAAAAATATTTACCGCGTTATGCAAGTGGCGAAATTATTGGTTCATTTTGTTTAACCGAGCCTGAATCTGGCTCTGACGCTGCCTCTTTAAAAACCAGTGCAATGAAAGATGGCGACTTTTATGTGTTAAACGGCACCAAACGTTTTATTACCAATGCACCCCATGCTGCAACTTTTACCGTAATGGCGCGAACCAATCCTGAAATTAAAGGGTCAGGTGGCATTTCAGCTTTTTTAGTCGAGGCAAATACACCAGGCATTACGTTGGGCAAAATTGACCAAAAAATGGGGCAAAAGGGCTCGCACACTTGTGATGTGATTTTTGAAAATTGCCGTGTGCCTGCTTCTGCATTGATTGGTGGCGTAGAAGGTGTTGGTTTTAAAACAGCCATGAAAGTACTTGATAAAGGGCGTTTACACATTGGTGCCTATAGCGTGGGTGTTGCCGAACGCATGTTAAACGACGCATTACACTATGCGATTGAACGTAAGCAGTTTGGTCAGCCTATTGCAAACTTTCAGCTTATTCAAGCCATGCTTGCCGACTCTAAAGCCGAGATTTATGCAGCTAAATGTATGGTTTTAGATGCGGCTCGCCGCCGTGACAATGGCGAAAATATTAGTACAGAAGCATCATGCGCAAAAATGTTTGCAACTGAAATGTGCGGACGCGTTGCTGACCGCTGCGTACAGATTCATGGTGGTGCAGGCTATATCAGTGAATATGCCATCGAGCGTTTTTATCGCGATGTGCGTTTGTTCCGTTTATATGAAGGAACCACGCAAGTTCAACAAATTATTATTGCCAAAAACATGATTAGGGAAGCTACAGCCTAATAAAAAATCAAATGCCATGAGGCATTGGATGCCTCATGTTCCTTCTGAGGATATGGACATGACAACAGAAACATTTACCCAAAATACGGCTAGCAGTGAAGCTATCCAGACACCAAAAAAGATTTGGATTACCGCATTTATATTCGCTTTTTTAACATTGTTGTGTGATGGGGCAGACTTAGGTTTTTTGGCATTGAGCCTGACCAGTCTTAAAACAGAATTTCATTTAACCGGTGTACAAGCTGGAACGTTAGGCAGTTTAACGCTTTTTGGATCGGCAGTGGGTGGCTTGATTGGTGGCTGGGCGTGTGACCGTTTTGGGCGAGTTCGCATTATTGTGTTCTTTATTGCTTATTCTTCAGTTTTAACCAGCGCACTGGGTTTTACTGATTCTTATATGCAATTTGCAGTTTTAAGAACATTTGGAGCGATGGGTTTAGGTGCGCTCTATATTGCCTGTAATATCTTAATGTCTGAAATGGTGCCAACCAAACATCGCTCGACTGTTTTGGCTACTCTCATGACGGGTTACACCTTAGGTTCTTTACTCGCGACATTATTAGCAGGACATATTATTCCTGAACATGGCTGGCGTTTCCTTTACTGGATTGCAATTGCGCCCGTGGTGTTGTCAGTTTTGATGCACTTTTGTGTACCTGAACCTGAGTCATGGAAAAAAGCGCGTCAATTAAAAGCGCTAGAAGTCGCTCAAAGTAACCAACCTAAAAAACGCCAAAATCCATATCTTGAGATTTTAAGAGATAAAAAACATGGCACCATGTTTGTGCTTTGGATTATTAGTACTGGTGCATTGCAGTTTGGTTATTACGGCGTAAGTAACTGGTTACCCGCTTATTTAGAGTCTGATCTTGGCATCAAATTTAAAGAAATGGCGATGTATATGGTCGGTACTTTCCTGATTATGATGTTTGCCAAAGTAATCGCAGGGATCGTTGCCGATAAATTAGGACGCCGCGCTGTATTTGCTTTCGGAACCATTGGTACAGCTTTATTTATTCCAGTGATTGTCTATTTAAATACACCGACCAATATTTTATGGATGATGCTGTTCTTCGGTTTCCTTTACGGTATTCCATACGCAATTAATGCCACCTATATGACAGAAAGCTTTCCGACTTCTATTCGAGGCTCGGCAGTGGGTGGTGCTTATAACATTGGCAAAGTGCTTTCAATTTTCTCTCCATTAACAATTGGTTATCTATCGCAAAATGGTTCTATTGGTTTAGGGCTCTTGGTGATGGCTGCGGCTTATTTTATCTGCGGGGTAATTCCATTGTTATTTATTAAAGACCGACTATTTAACCCGCAAAAGGCAGAGTGACAGATCAATCTATCACCTTAAATTAAGGATGAAAAGGGACAAGTGAGATGATAAATAAAATCACCAGTGACATTGAACCGATTTTAAAAGCTATTCCTGATGGTGCAACCATCATGACAGGCGGGTTCGGTGTGACGGGGCAACCTGCTGAATTAATTGAAGCCTTAATCGATTTAGGAAAAAAAGAACTCACCATTGTAAATAATAATGCGGCTTCTGGTGACCGTGGTCTAACCAAGCTTATTATTGCGGGTTGCGTTAAAAAAATGATTTGTTCATTTCCGAAATCTGCTGGATCAACCGTTTTTCAAGACTTATATCGTGCGGGAAAAATTGAGTTGGAACTGGTTCCACAAGGTAATTTGGCATGTCGTATTCAGGCTGCTGGCGCAGGCTTAGGCGCTATTTTTACGCCGACTGGTTATGGCACCAAAGTTGCCGAGGGTAAAGAGACCCGAACCATTAACGGTAAAAACTATGTACTTGAATATCCACTTGAAGCTGATTTTGCACTGATTTATGCCGATAAAGCCGACCGCTGGGGCAATTTAACTTACCGTAAAGCAGCCCGTAATTTTGGCCCAATCATGGCAAAAGCCGCCAAGACCACGATTGTTCAAGTGAATAACACCGTAGAGCTAGGAACGCTTGACCCAGAGTGCATTATTACACCGGGAATTTTTGTTCAGCACGTTGTAAAAGTAGGAGATATCTAATGTCAGTTCAAAAACGTTCTCGTGAAGATATTGCCAAGCTCATTGCCAATGACATTCCTGAAGGTTCTTATGTCAATTTAGGGATTGGCTTGCCGACCAACGTTGCTAAATTTTTGCCAAAAGACAAAGAAATCTTTTTACATTCGGAAAATGGTGTTTTGGCTTTTGGGCCGCCGCCGCAGCCTGGTGAGGAAGATCAAGATTTGGTTAATGCCGGAAAAGAACTTGTCACTTTGTTAGACGGTGGATGCTTTATGCATCATGGCGACTCGTTTGACATTATGCGAGGCGGTCATTTGGACATTTGTGTGATTGGTGCATTCCAAGTTGCGGTAAATGGGGACTTGGCAAACTGGCATACCGGTAAAGCGGATGATGTACCTGCAGTCGGCGGTGCTATGGATTTGGCAGTCGGCGCGAAAACGATTTATGTCTATATGGAACACGTCACTAAAAAAGGTGAGTCCAAAATTGTAAAAGAACTGAGCTATCCAATGACGGGTGAGCAGTGTGTAAATCGTATTTATACCGATTTATGCATTATTGAACTCAAAGACCAAAAAGCTTATGTCACAGAAATGGTGGAAGGCTTAACTTTTGATGAGCTACAGGCAGTCACAGACTGTGAACTAATCGATGCACGTGTAGCCTAAATACACACGGAAAAACGCTTCTTTAAGGATTAAAAGATGAAAAAATTAATATTAGCTGCAGCTTGCGCTGCGGCTTCAGGGACTATTTTTGCAAATTCTTCAGATACCACAGAACAAAGAATTAATTTGCTAGAAACCGAGCTGCAAAAATTAAAAGCAGAACTTGCTGCTCAGAAACAAACTCAAAATAATTTACAGGCCAAACAGGTAAAGATCGAAGAAAATATTGAAAGAACTAAAGCCACTGTAACAGAGAAGCCTGTTGCTCCTTCGTGGGTCACTTGGACAGATAATGTGAAGGTTTACGGTATTGCCCGTGTTGATGCAGCGGTCGATTTTAAATCATCACCTGACTCGGGGGGTAGAACGACCAGCAGTTTGTACCGAACACCTTTTGAAAGTGAAAAGCGTTCAAACCATGCACGCTCTGATGCCATGATTAATGCAAGCCGATTAGGTGTTTATTTTAATAGCCCAAATAAAGCGGTTACAGGAAATATTGAAGCCGATTTCTTTGATAGCTCTAACATGGGAACGGGAGATGGTAAATTCCGCATCCGTCATGCATTTTTTACCTATAAAGACTGGACTTTTGGTCAAACATGGTCACTCATGTCTAATATGGAAACTCGTACAGAAGCTGTTGATTACACCCAATTTGTGGGAACTTCCTATACGCGGACTCCTCAAATTCGCTATGACTGGAAAATTGATGCCCATAATGATTTAAAAGTAGCTTTGGAATATACAGGTTCGAGAGTCTCGGCATTTCCAACTTTAACGGGTCGCTATACCTTTAAACAAGGTCCTTTAACAGCACTTGCGCAAGGCTTTATTAATGAAAAGTCTACAGATGTCGCAACCGCCACAGTTAAGAAAGTAAGCTGGGGCGCTGGAGGCGGCTTAAAATATCAATTAACGCCTCAGCAATCGGTACAAGCAAATTATCAATATATTGTCGGTGATCAAAAATTTATGCCGTACACCACTCAAAGTGGATTGGCAAATTCAGCAAGTTTAAATGCCGCGGGTGATTTCTCTTTAAACGAAGACAAAACAGATTTGGTTATGAATAAGTTGAATAGCATCAATATTGGTTATTCATATAAATTTAATGAGCAATGGCGTGCAAACTTATCGGCTTCAATGTTTGATTATGATGACGACACGGCTTATACCAAACTCAACCCAGACGCCAACAAGCGTTTAACGGATTACGCAGCTAACGTTTTCTATTCACCAATTGAGCAAATGGATATTGGGATGGAATATCATCAAGGCAAACGAGAAGTGTTTGATGGCAGAACCGCTGATGTATCACGTGTAAACTTTGTATCGATGTATAAATTCTAAAATGGGACGTAGTTAAAGATGAAAACAATAGTTGAGCCCAATGCAGAAAATATACTGTCAAAAAGCTTTATTTTTATCATGGCAATGACATGTGGCATTTGTGCGGGTTCAAACTATTATAACCAGCCCTTAATCTATTCAATTGCAGAAGCATTAAAAGTTAATGCCGATCAAGTCGCCTTAACTATTGTGATTAGCCAACTGTCATATGCAGTTGGCCTTTTTATATTGGTTCCCTTAGGCGACTTTTTTGAAAAGCGCAGTTATATTTGCTTGCTCATGTGTTGTACGGGACTTGCACAAGTAGGGTTATCCTTAAGTCAAACCTTGCCAGTTTTATATGGCTTTACCTTTTTAGCGACATTCTTTTCGATTGCAACTCAAGTTTTAGTTCCTTTCGCCTCAGGTCTAGCTAGCCCGAAAAAAAGTCCTCAAGTTGTAGGCACTCTCATGAGTGGTCTGTTCTTGGGAATATTATTAGCACGTTCTATTGCAGGCTTACTTTCTACAGTTTGGTCTTGGCATGCGGTTTATTTAATTAGTGGAATTGTCATTTTGGTATTTGCTTGGGTGATGTGGGTGAAGTTACCGGTTGCGCGAAAATCCCATCAACTCAATATTCTACAGATCTATGGTTCACTATTTTCATTAGCTGTGCATCAACCTCATTTGCTGCGCCGTGGTCTTGCAGGGGGAATTGGCTTTGGAATTTTGGCCCTCATTTTTACCACCATGACTTTTATTTTGGCGAATGAGCCTTATCACTTTAACGATTTCCAGATTGGTTTATTTGGAATTGTTGGGTTGGCTGGTGTATTTGCGACCCCATGGGCAGGTAAGAAAATTGCAGCAGGACTTGAAAATAAAATTGCAGTGATTTGCATGGGCCTATTAATAAGTGCATGGATACCACTATTTTTTGCGCAGCAGTCTTTGGTGGCCTATGCTGTTGGTGTGATCATGGCGTACTTTGGTTTGTCGGCATTTCATGTACTCAACCAAAATCTGGTCTACCGAATCTCGGCCGAGGCCCGTTCTCGTATTAATTCAATTTATATGACCTTATATTTTGGTGGGGCTGCTTTAGGTTCTTTTATTGCGGTGTATGCATGGAAACACTGGGGATGGGAAGCGTGTGTAGCCTTAGGTTTAGCGATGGCAATATTAAGTTTTATAATTGATCGCTTAGATTTTTATGAAATGAATAAGATTGCAAACCAAGAAAAAGCTCCATAAACAGGAGCTTAGATATTTTATTATTTGCGAATAATCATTAAGGTTGCCGAAGCAAAAGCATACACTTTGCCGTTTTCATCTACGATTTTTCCTTGGGTACTAATAATTTTACGGCCTGCGTTAATCAACTCGGCTGTCGCATAGTACGAAGTATCAACTTGCATGGGACGGATCATTTTTACATTTAAATCAATGGTTCCATAACCAACGCCATGTTCAAGTAATGTATGGGCCGCACTGCCTGTTGCTGTATCTAAAGCTGTGGCGCAAAAGCCACCGTGTACACCGCCTTGTATATTTCTATGTTCTTTGCGAGGAGTAACTTTATAAGTTGCTTTACCTTCGGAAACTTCAACGAGTTCCATTGGTATGGTGTGAGCCATAGGTGATGGAGAAACTTCACCATTTTTTAAAGCGGTTAAAAACTCAAGACCTGTGTATTTCGGGCTTTCCATGAATCGTCCTTGGATTATTAAGCAATCTAATTACGATACTATAAATTGATTTTTTACGGAATAAAATTTTGCAATACAAAATTTAAATTTATTTTTGATTAAGCAATGTTAATTACTTTTAATACTATATTTTTATTTTAAAACATGAATTTATGTTTTATCTCCATTTATGAGTTACGATAATTTTATTAAATTAGTGAAAATATATTTTGCTATAAGAAATTTTTTGATATTTTGGTGAGATTGAAACAATAAAAGTCCATTTTAAGGAAAAACGATATCTGCCCATGACACAGGCAGAGAGGTGAAAGGAAAAAAATATGCCTTTATACAAAGCTCCATTACGTGATATGCAATTTGTGCTGCATGAAATGCTTCAAACAGAACAGAACTACCAAGGTTTAAGTAAATATCAGGAAAGTGTAAATCGAGAATTAATTGATCAATATTTAGAAGCAGCAACAGATTTTTGTGAAAATGAGTTGGCGCCCATAAATCAAAATGGCGATCAGGAAGGCTGTCATTTAAATAAAGGCGTAGTCACAACCCCGAAAGGTTTTAAAGAAGCCTACCAAAAATATGCTGAGCTAGGTTTTACCTCGTTAACTGCCGATCCGGAATATGGTGGGCAAGGCTTACCGACATTGCTGCGGATTGCAATTTCTGAAATGTTATGTGGTTCTAATTGGGCGTGGGCAATGTATCCGGGCTTGTCTCATGGCGCGATGAGAACAATTGAGCATCATGGCACCGAGCAACAAAAAAAGCAGTATTTGACTAAACTCATTAGTGGGGCTTGGACCGGAACCATGTGTTTAACCGAATCCCATGCGGGTTCGGACCTTGGGTTAATTAGAACGAAAGCAGAACCAAATCCGGACGGTAGCTACTCCATTACAGGTGAAAAGATTTTTATCTCGGCGGGTGAGCATGATCTTTCTGAAAATATTATTCATATTGTTTTAGCCCGTTTGCCTCAGGCACCTACAGGGACTAAAGGCATTTCTTTATTTATTGTGCCTAAATTTAATGTAGATGATGAAGGTAATTTAGAAGACCGTAATAAAGTCGTCTGTAGCGCGATTGAACATAAAATGGGGATTCATGGCAATGCCACCTGTGTACTTAATTTTGATGGCGCCAAAGGTTATTTGATTGGTCCGGAAAATCGCGGGCTTAATTGTATGTTTACCTTTATGAATACCGCACGTATTGGAACAGCTGTACAAGGGCTTGCTGCTTCTGAAATTTCATTTCAAGGTGCATTAAGTTATGCCAAAGAGCGCCTTGCTATGCGTTCGTTATCCGGTCCTAAATATCCTGACAAAAATGCCGATCCAATTATTGTGCATCCCGCTGTACGTTCAATGTTAATGACACAAAAAGCTTTTTCCGAAGGTGGTCGTGCGCTGGCTTATTTTCTGGCTCAGCATGTCGATATTGTCGAAAGCTCAAACGATCAGGAACAGCAAAAACACTCCGACGAATTACTGGCTTTTTTAACGCCAATTGCTAAGGCCTTTTTAACAGAGTCGGGTAATGAGTCTGCAAAGCATGGCGTTCAAGTATTTGGCGGCCACGGCTTTATTGTTGAGCATGGTATGGAGCAAATTGTACGTGATGCACGTATCTCGACATTGTATGAAGGAACAACAGAGATTCAGTCTCTAGATCTGCTGGCACGTAAAGTCCTCAAGTCGGAAGGCAAACTTTTAAAGAACATGACTGATTTAATTGATCAGTTTATTAGCCAGCACCAATCCAATGAAGTGCTGAAACCTTATCTAGAAAAATTAGCTGAGCTTAAGCAGCAATGGCTGTCACTGACCAAATCGATTGCAGAGAAAGCCAAGCACAACCCTGAAGAAATAGGAGCCGCTTCAGTAGATTATCTTTATTTTTCCAGTTACGTTGTGTTCGCGTATTTGTGGGCTCGAATGGCACAAGTTGCCCATGAAAAATTAGAATCGGGTACACAAGAGGAAGATTTTTATAAAGCAAAATTAACGACAGCTAAGTTTTTCTATCAAAAGCTTTTGCATCGTACACAGAGCCATGCCGCTTCTATTGAGTCAGGAGCTGAATCTGTGATGGAGCTCGATCAAGATGCTTTTGCTTTTTAGTGAATGATAAGTTCTAGAATCACTGGGTGAAATCGACATGCGAAATTTTACCTAGTGATTAAATTTGTAATTTTAGACTCATCAGTTTTTGGTAGGAAAAACCAGTTGAGCCAATGAAATAGAGGGTTAACATAAGCATTAAAACGTGAATTTTCATCAAATATTGATGTTGGACAAGGACTACGGAAAGAAAATCATGAATGCTTATTATCAATTACTGAATAGAACAATTGGTCCTCAAGGTGAAGTTATTGCTCATTATTGCTCAACTGTTCATGCACAAGGAGCTTGGAATCCTCATGAACAGCACATGGCGCCTGCAAGTGGTGTAATCGCAGCAGAGTTAGAGCAATTTTCACCACGACAAGATATGCGAATTGGTCGAATTAGTTTTGATATTTTTGGATTGATTGCATTTGGTGAATTTACGATTAAGACACATGTGATTCGTGCCGGTAAAACCATTGAATTGATTGAAGCCGAAATGCAAGCACAAGGTAAAACCTGTATTGTGGCTAGAGCATGGCGCATGTGTACTCAAGACAGTTCCGATATTGCCGGGCTTGAAGATCAGCCAGTTCATCATCCAGATACCTTTACAGAATGGACAGGTATGAAAAGATGGCCGGGTGGTTTTATCCAGACACTCGTCACTAAAACGGATGATCAGCATCGCGCAGGTAAAGGCATTGTTTGGCTCAATAATGATAAAGAAATGGTTGAAGGGCAGCCGACGACAGATTTTGCCCATTTGATTGGCATGATAGATACAGCAAACGGAATTGTGCCTAGACAAGAAGGCGAATTTACGTGGGGCTTCCCAAATCTTGATTTGCAAGTTCACATGCACCGTTATCCGCAAGGGAAATGGCTAGGTTTAGAAACCGTTCAGCAATATGGGGCTGATGGCATTGGTTTAACTAGTGCAGTTTTACATGATGTGTATGGTCCATTTGGACGAAGTGAACAGATTTTGACGTTACGTAAAATGACTAAATAAATTTTTGAGCCAATAAAAAAGTCATCCCTAAGGATGACTTTTTTATTTTGAGATTTAATTTTAGTTACGGACTTTTAGCAGTGTTGGTGTAAGTTCATCCCAACGTTGTTTTGCAGCGTCCATTGCTTTCATTTTGATATGACCATAACCACGAACTTCTGCCGGTAATTTTGCAATTTGCTCGGCAACTGCCAAGTTATGATTGTCTGGTGCTTCAACAAGTGCTTCAACAAATGAGATGTAACGGTCACGCCAAGCTTGTTCGTGTTGACGTTCTTCTTGACGTGCAAATGGGTCAAGGAAAGTTTCACGAAGCCATTGTAAGCGAGCAAGCATCATCATTGGGAAGCGCATCCAGTAACCAAACGCACGTTTACGGACATTTTTCAGACCACCAAGCAACGCTGGTGGAGCAAGATGATACGTTAACCGTAAGCCTTTACCAAACTGGGTTTCAATCGATTCTTTGAAGCTCTTACCTGTTAAAAGACGAGCAACTTCATATTCATCTTTATAAGCCATGACTCTATAAAGCTGAGTTGCAATGGTACCCGTTAATTCTTCTGGTAACTTTTTAGCTGCAAGTTCTACAAGCGTGCGGTATTTAGCTGCATAAGCTTCATTCCAGTAGTCTGTTAAACGAGCAGAACGGTCTTCAATAAGTTCAGCCAAAGTTTGCGGAGTTTTGGTTTTTGGCATTGCCGCAACTAAACGTGCAGCTAAAGTTGGGTCACTTGCAAGATGACAACCCACGCGGAAAGCTTCGAGGTTCTTTTCAACAGCAGTACCATTTAAGCGAATTGCTTTTTCAATGCTTTCACGCAGTAATGGAATACGACCAGATTGCCATGCCATACCGAGTAATAACTGGTTGGTATAGATTGAATCACCTAGAAGCTGTGTTGCAATGCGAGCCGCTGGCAGAGAAACCAGTTGACCTTGACGAACACGACCACGAAGACGATCAATTAAATCGCTAATAGGTGCATACCAGTCACGAGATTTAATAAACTCAGAAGTAGGAGTACTGTCTTCATTCACAATAACCAACGCATCATCTTTTAAGCGAGAGAGAGCAGCACTACCACCAGCAACTACCGCATCTGCACCGATGAGTAATTCACATTGGCCCGCTGGAATTTTGGTAGAAGAAATTTGCTCATCAGTTGCTGCAAGTTGAACGTATGAATAAACTGTACCACCTTTTTGGGCAAGTCCAGCCATGTCCATCACACGGGTCGCTTTACCTTCTAGGTGAGCTGCCATACCAAGCAGTGCACCAATAGTCACAACACCTGTACCACCAATACCACCGACCATAATACGACTTGGAACGTCATATAACTGAGGAATAACTGGTGATGTCGGCCAGCCTGCACCAATACCTTCAAATTTAGCTGGACGTTTCATATCACGTGTATGAACAGTCACAAAACTTGGGCAGAACCCTTCGGCACAAGTAAAGTCTTTATTACAGCTACTTTGGTTAATCTGACGTTTAGTACCTAAAGCAGTCTCTACTGGTTCAATCGATAAACAGTTTGATTTTTTCGAACAGTCGCCACAGCCCTCGCAAATATCACTATTAATGTATAAACGCTCAGCTGGGTCAGGGTAGGCATCACGTTTGCGACGACGGCGTTTTTCGCTGGCACATGTTTGTACATAAATTAAAGCGGTGACACCTGTAACTTCACGAAGCTCACGTTGAACTGTATCGAGTTCATTACGGTGGCGAATTTCGACACCCGGTGCAATGCCATCTTCTTCGTTTAATAGTTTAACTTCATCAGTAACAATGACTTGTTTTTTAATACCTTCAGCAGCAAGCTGACGAGTTAACTGTGCAACGCTCAAATGACCATCTACATGCTGACCACCTGTCATAGCGACTGCATCGTTATAGAGGATTTTGTAGGTAATATTGGTTTTTGCAGCGATAGACTGACGGATTGCTAAGTAACCAGAGTGGAAATAGGTTCCATCACCAAGGTTAGCAAAAATGTGTTTTTCATTGGTAAATGGTGATGCACCCACCCAACTTACACCTTCACCGCCCATTTGAGAGAATGTTTCGGTACCGCGGTCAAGTGAAACTGCAATATAGTGACAACCGATACCACCTAGTGCACGGCTACCTTCAGGGACGACTGTTGAAGAGTTATGTGGGCAACCACTACAGAAATATGGCTTACGTTCAGCAAGATCAATAACACGTTTGGATTCTTGCTCTGCTTTTAGCAGTAAGTCGATTCTGCTTTGGATTTGTGCTTTTAAGCTTTCTGGAATATCGAGTTTTAAGAAACGAGCAGCCAGCATTTTTGCAATAGGTTCAGGCTGGTATTCATAGTGACCAATGAGAGGTGCTTCTTCAATAGAGGTACTCCATTCACCTTTACCGTCAGTTGCTTTACCAATCACATGTGGGCGTTTGCCATCAGGCAGTGAGTACAGCTCATCTTTAATTTGTGTTTCAATAATTGGACGTTTTTCTTCAATAACGATCAGTTCTTGTAAACCTTCAGCAAACTCGCGAACACCTTGAGGTTCTAAAGGCCAAATCAGACCAACTTGATAAACACGTAGACCAAGCTGCTGAGCAGTTTCATCTTCAATACCTAAAATGCGTAAAGCTTCAATGGTATCTAAATAACCTTTACCACTTGCAGCAATACCGATACGGGCATTTTCACAAGGCCATGTAACTGTGTTGATTTTGTTGGCGCGGGCATAGGCCAAAACAGCAGGTAAGCGATATTTATAAAGACGTTCTTCTTGCTGAATGCCGTGGTCTGGCCAACGAATATTGACACCACCCTCTGGGAAATTGACATCTTCTGGTATAACCGGAGTAACACGGTCTAGGTCGACATGTACAGAAGCAGAAGTTTCAACAATTTCACTGACTAGCTTCATTGAAGACCAAAGGCCGGAAAAACGTGAAACAGCAATGGCGTGAACACCAAAGTCTAAAATTTGTTGAACGGATGTTGGGTAGAAAATTGGAATGCCACAACCAATCATGACATGTTCGGACTGGTGAGGGATTGTAGAAGATTTACATGAGTGGTCATCGCCAAATAAAGCAACCACACCACCACGTTCAGAAGTACCAGCTAAGTTAGCATGGCGGAGTACATCGCCTGAACGGTCAACACCCGGGCCTTTACCATACCACCATGAAGACACTCCATCATATTTGCCTTGGCCTGAAAGATTAACTTGTTGGGTACCCCAAATAGCGGTAGCAGCCAAGTCTTCGTTTACACCAGGTTGAAATACAACATTATGGGATTTAAGTAATCCTTGAACTTGCCAAAGGAAACTATCATAGTTACCAACAGGAGAACCGCGATAACCAGAAATAAAACCAGCAGTATGATAACCATTCATCGCGTCACGACGAGTCTGGGCAAGAGGCAAACGAACAAGTGCCTGAATGCCGGTCATATATGCTGTGCCGTTATCACTTACATATTTATCTTCAAGTGACACATCCTTTGTTGCAATAATATTTGGAGTGACTTTTGTAGCTATATTCATTTATATCTCCTTAGAATTTTTAGTAGCTCGGACTACTTTCTTTTTTCAACATCCAGTTGAATATTTGGAGCAAGTGACATACGAAATAAAAAAAGATCGGTTCCTCTTCTTAAAAAGAATTAGTGCCAATGTATGTACATTTAGTCATTGTGGTTGATCTAAACTGGTGCAACAATCCGTAATTTAGGAAAACATATTTACGTTATGCGCAAAAATCTCGATGGTGGACTATTGCATGCAATGCATGCATTCCTGAAAGTGATTGATAGCGGGAGTTTCACAGCAGCAGCTGAGCAGATGGATCTGACCACAGCACAGGTTTCACGTCTTATCAGCGAGCTAGAAACACGCTTAGGTACAAAATTAATACAACGCTCAACGCGCCAGCAGGCACTGACCGATATTGGTGCGACTTACGCAGAACGCTGTCGTCAAGTCATTTCAATGGTGGATGAAGCGGAGTCGGAAGTAACAGGAACAGCATCTAAACCCAAAGGCCGTTTACGTGTATTAAGCATGGGAAGCTTTGGGCATCATTATGTTTTTCCAGTGATGGCCGAGTTTTGTAAGCATTATCCCGAATTAACCGTGGAATATACGACTTCACAGTACGTTCCAGACTTGTTGGCAAAAGGGGTGGATGTCAGTCTCTATCTGACCGAATCATTAACAGACTCTCGTTTTGTCGCACGCAGAATTGGCACTATTTTTTCTGTTTTATGTGCTTCACCTGCTTACCTCGAAAAACATGGTATGCCAAAGTCCCCAGAAGACTTAAAAAATCATGCCTGTTTACGCTTGGTAAACCCGTCTATTACACCAGATTGGCACTTATTAAATACAAGTGGTGAGTCTTACCAAATCGACATTGGTGGACAACTCATTGCAGATAACCCTGAGTTATTATTAGATGTGGTGCAACAGGATATGGGCATCGCGTTATTGCCGATGTTTTCAGCTTTAGATGCGGTTCAAAATGGAAGATTATGTCATATCTTGCCTGAGTGGCGTTCGCCCGATATCGGAGTTTATACCTTGTTGCCTTCACGCCATTTTATTGATGCCAAAACACGTGCATGGTTAGATTGGGTGGAAGAATATATTTCCCCAAGAATTGAAATGGATGCATCTTATTTTTATAAATAATGAGATAAATTTTTTAAGGACTAAACTAGAAAAGGATGAAGAATAATACGGATTTAGAATAAAAATAGGGTAGAAAATGCTTCCGTTGAGAGAGGCATTTAATACACAGATAAATGATAAATTTTAAAAAAATAGCATGAGGGAATTAGTCCCAATTCCTGAATGAAATGAGATAAAGATTAGATAGGATGATCTGGTACTTCGCCTAATATTCAGCTTTATACCAGATGCTGAGCTATTTTAATTGATTACGATGCACACTTGGTTTGCCAATACGCATTTGCATAATTCGACAAGCTTTTTCGGTTTAATACATGGCTAATATTTTGGCTGGCTTGCATCAGTTTTTCTAAGTCGATGCCAGTTTCAAATCCCATGTGTGAAAGCAAATAAAACAGATCTTCGGTCGATACATTACCCGAAGCTCCTTTGGCATAAGGGCAACCGCCAAGTCCTGCAAGAGACGAGTCAAAAACACGAATACCTTGCTGTAAAGATTGA
This sequence comes from Acinetobacter sp. BEC1-S18-ESBL-01, assembly GCF_014169935.1. Classification (NCBI taxonomy): domain Bacteria; kingdom Pseudomonadati; phylum Pseudomonadota; class Gammaproteobacteria; order Moraxellales; family Moraxellaceae; genus Acinetobacter; species Acinetobacter sp. BEC1-S18-ESBL-01. Next base: position 2,274,742 of record NZ_AP022302.1, on the reverse strand, counting down.
TAAATATTGGCAATCGCCATGCCATAGGTGTTGTGGAAATGCCCAGCTAATACCTTGCTATCGAGTTCAGCAAGACAGGCTTGCCATACCTTTTGAACGCGATCTGGTGTTGCGGTGCCAATGGTTTCACCTAAAGACACTTCATAGCAGCCCATGTCATAGAGCCGTTTAACAACTTTCACCACTTGTTCAGGGGCAATTGCGCCTTCATAAGGACAATCGACAACACAAGAGACATAACCGCGTACACGGATGTTATGGGCTTTTGCCGCGCTCATGACATCGCTAAATTTTTCAAAGCTTTCGTCGATTGAGCAGTTAATATTTTTACGGGTAAAACTTTCAGAAGCTGCGGTAAACACCGCAACCTCTTTACATCCTACCGCTTGAGCAGTTTCAAAACCTTTAATATTTGGAGTGAGCAGGCTAAATTGCACATCGGTTGTTTGGGGTAACAGCTTAAATAGCTCGTCACTTTGAGCCATTTGAGGTACCCATTTTGCCGAAACGCATGAACCGACTTCAATTGATTTTAGGCCTGCATTAATTAGGTCATTAATAAAGTTTAAGCGTTGTTCGACAGTCAAAGCCTGCTTTTCGTTTTGGAGGCCGTCTCTGGGACCGACCTCCACGATTTTGACAAACTCACTCATGCAACTTCCTCCTGAGCAGGCTGAAATTCCACAAGCTCATCGCCAGCTTTGACCTGATCACCGACTTGGAAGTAAGAATCTACAATCACGCCATCTTTAGGCGCACGAATGGTATATTCCATTTTCATTGCTTCAAGCGTCATTAAAATATCGTCTTTCTTCACGCTATGATTTGCGCTCACCAGTACTTGTGTGACCACACCCGGCATAGGGGCTTTTAAATGACCTTCATCGGCTTGGCTATCTGCTTGATTAAAGTCTTGGCGAATATAAGCAAACTTATAGCTTTGTCCATTTTGGAACAAGGTAATGCCTTGCTGACTTTGGTTAAAAGATAGCTTTTGCTGAGTCCCGCCAATTTGAACAGAGGCAGTATGCGCATCAAGCAATTGACCAGAAATCGGGTAGCTTTGCCCATTATATTCTGCGGTGAAGCCTTGTTCATTTGAGGCAAACTTGATTTGGATATTTTGGTTTAAATAATTCAGTTTAATACTGTGCTGGTAAGCAATATTTAAACGCCATAGAGGTTGAGCTTGCCAAAGCTGTTTTTGGCTTGAGCTGTTGTTATTAAGTTTGCTTAAAAACTCAATAAATGCTGCTGCCACCACAAGTTCGGGTTTGATCTCTTCAGGGCTAAACAAGAAGTTTTGTTCACGTTGAATCAGGTTGGTATCAAGCTTGGCTTGTTTAAACGATTCGCTACGAACAATTTTTTCAAGAAAAGCAATGTTGTTGCCTAAGCCATCCACATGGAATTGGCTTAAAGCATGTTGCATTTGAATGAGCGCTGCTTCACGGTTTTTACCCCATACAATCAGTTTGGCAATCATTGGGTCGTAATAGGTCGTGATTTCATCGCCTTCAACAATACCGCTATCTACACGCACATATTGGTTTTGCGTTGGGTAATGCAAATAGTTAATTTTACCAATCGCAGGTAAAAAGCCTTTTTCTGGTTCTTCGGCGTAGATCCGTGCTTCGAGCGCATGTCCGTTAATTTGGAGTTGATTTTGTAGTTTAGGCAAAGGTTCGCCATAAGCCACACGAAGTTGCCACTCGACCAAGTCTTCACCTGTAATCATTTCAGTGACAGGGTGTTCGACTTGTAGACGGGTATTCATTTCCATGAAATACGCCGTACCATCTTGTTCTACAATAAACTCAACCGTACCTGCACCGACATAATTTACGGCACGTGCAGCATCAATTGCAGCTTGGCGCATTGCATCGAGCTTCTCGCTTGGCATTTGTGGAGCAGGGGCTTCTTCTAGCACTTTTTGGTGACGGCGTTGTACAGAGCAGTCACGTTCAAATAAATGCACGTAGTTGCCATGTGTATCGCCAAAAACTTGGACTTCAATATGGCGTGGTTGAATCACATAACGCTCAATCAAGACATCATCATTACCAAAGCTCGATTTGGCTTCACGTTTACAAGAGGCTAAGGCATGCAGAAAATCTTCACTGCGTTCAATCAGACTCATGCCTTTACCACCACCGCCAGCACTGGCTTTAATTAAAACAGGATAGCCAATTCGGTCTGCCTGTTGTTTTAAAAAGTCGGCATCTTGGTTGGTTCCGTGATAACCCGGTGTTAAAGGAACACCTGCTTTTTCCATTAAAGCTTTAGAGGTCGCTTTTAAGCCCATTGCTAAAATGGCATCCACTGGTGGGCCAATAAAGCAAATATTGTGTTGTTGGCAAGCGAGTGCAAACTGGTCATTTTCCGAAAGGAAGCCGTAACCTGGATGAACCGCTTGGCTACCTGTATCAATGGCAGCTTGAATAATGCGGTCAACCTGTAAATAACTTTGAGTTGCAGGGGACTGACCAATATAAACTGCTTCATCTGCAAGTTTGACGTGTTGTGAATTTGCGTCTGCATCTGAGTAAACGGCAACCGTTCTAATACCTAATTTTTTAGCTGTGCGAATTACGCGGCAGGCAATCTCGCCACGGTTCGCAATTAAAATCTTTTCAAACATGATGATCGTCCTTAATTGTTGTTCTTCGAGTTAGAAACCCAAGCAGGCTGCTGTTTATTTAAAAAGGCACTCAGACCTTCTTTTGCCTCGCTGCCTTGACGAACTTGAGCAATATGATGTGCTGTCTGTTGCAGCAAGTCATTGCTCATGGTCTGGTTGCTGACCATTTGAATGAGTTGTTTTGAGGCCGCTTGAGCATGCGGGCCACCGAGTAGTAGAGCATCAACAATTTCTTGAACTTTTCTATCTAAGTCTTCGGCATCTGCAACCTCGTGTGCCAAACCAATATGTTTAGCATCACGTGCTGAAATTCGCTCGGCAGTTAAGAAGTAACGAGAAGCTTGTCTTGCACCAATTGCACGAATTACATAGGGACTAATGGTAGATGGAGCAAGACCTAAACGAACTTCAGAGGTTGCAAACTTGGCATCAGTGCTGGCAATGCAAATATCACATGCCGATGCTAAGCCCATACCGCCGCCAAAAGCAATGCCATGCACTCGAGCAATGGTCGGTTGTTTAAGTGTTGCAAGCGCATCTAACATTTGTGCAAGTTTTAATGCATCTGCTTCATTTTCAGTTGAAGATGCCTGACCTGCCTGTTTCATCCAGTTGAGGTCGGCACCTGCCGAAAAGCTTTTGCCGCGACCAGCTAAAACCACAACACGAATGTCATCACGGGTATTAATTTGCTTAAAGCAAGCATGTAGTTCTTCAATGACTGTGGTGTTGAATGCATTGTGTAGTTCAGGGCGGTTCAGCCAAACATAGGCAACCTGACCTTGTTGTTCGAGTTGTAAAAATTGATAGCTCATATACACCTCTTACATGCGGAACACGCCAAATTTGGTTGGCTGGATTGGGGCGTTCATGGCCGCAGCCAAACTTAAACCAAGTACCTGACGAGTTTGCGCTGGGTCAATTACGCCGTCATCCCAAAGGCGGGCAGAAGCATAGTACGGATGACCTTGACGTTCATATTGTTCACGAATCGGTTGTTTAAATTCATCTTCTTGCTGAGCTGACCACTCGGCACCTTTTTGCTCAATCTGATCACGTTTTAAAGTTGACAGCACGCTTGCTGCTTGTTCGCCGCCCATCACAGAAATACGAGAGTTCGGCCAAGTCCATAAAAAGCGTGGTGAATAAGCACGGCCACACATACCGTAGTTACCTGCACCAAACGAACCACCAATAATCAAGGTGAGTTTTGGTACATTTGCGGTTGCAACTGCCATAACCAATTTAGCGCCGTTTTTTGCAATCCCTTCATTTTCATACTGGCGACCGACCATAAAGCCCGTAATGTTTTGTAGAAATAACAATGGAATATTGCGCTGTGTGCATAGCTCAATAAAGTGCGCGCCTTTTTGTGCAGACTCGGAAAATAAAATTCCGTTATTGGCAATAATCCCGACTGGCATGCCGTAGAGAGAAGCAAAACCGGTAATCAGTGTTGAACCAAATCGTGCTTTAAATTCATCAAAACGAGAGCCGTCTACAATACGGGCAATCACTTCACGTACATCGAAAGGTTTACGTGCATCACTTGGCACTACACCATAGAGTTCCGATGCATCAAACAATGGTTCATCAACATGTTTATTTAAGTCATTTGGCTTTTTATTGAGGTTCGCAACAATGTTCCGTGCAATCGCAATTGCATGTTCATCATTTTCAGCTAAATGATCAGCCACACCTGAAAGACGTGTGTGAACATCACCACCGCCTAAATCTTCACTGCTCACCACTTCGCCCGTTGCAGCTTTTACCAGAGGAGGGCCGCCTAAGAAAATCGTACCTTGATTACGGACAATAATGGTTTCATCAGACATAGCAGGAACATACGCACCACCTGCGGTACAGCTCCCCATCACCACGGCAATTTGGGCAATCCCTAGGCTCGACATGCGTGCCTGATTATAGAAAATGCGCCCAAAGTGATCACGGTCTGGGAAAACTTCATCTTGCATTGGTAAATAGGCACCGCCTGAATCTACCAAATAAATACAAGGCAAGTGATTTTGTTCAGCAATTTCTTGTGCGCGTAGATGCTTTTTAACCGTAAGGGGATAATACGTTCCGCCTTTCACCGTTGCATCGTTGGCAACGATCATGCAAGTGATGCCGTTGACTTGACCAACACCTACAATCACACCTGCGGCAGGAACATCATCTTCATAAACGTTGTACGCTGCCAATTGACCAATTTCTAAAAATGCCGTGCCGACATCAATCAGTTGATCAATACGTTCACGGGGTAAAAGTTTACCTCGAGCCAAATGTTTTTGACGGGCATTTTCACCGCCGCCTAAAGCAATACGCTGGGCAAGTTGTTTGAGATCTTTGACCAATGTTTGCATGGCTTGCTGGTTTGTTTTGAAGTCTTCACTTCGAACATTAATCTTGCTTTGTAATTGGTTCATAAGATGCGTCCTTATTTATAATTATTATTTGGTTTCATTGAAGAGTTCGCGACCAATCAGCATGCGGCGAATTTCAGAAGTTCCGGCACCAATTTCATAAAGTTTTGCATCGCGCCATAAACGGCCAGCTGGGAATTCATTGATATAACCATTGCCGCCTAAACTTTGAATGGTTTCTCCAGCCATCCATGTTGCTTTTTCAGCAGCATATAAAATGGCACTTGCAGCATCTTTGCGTAGGCTGCGGTCATGATCAGCTTTGTCACAGGCAGTACCAACAGCATAGACGAGGGCTTTACATGCCAACCAAGTTGAATACATATCGGCAAGTTTGCCTTGCATAAGCTGGAATTCACCTAACGCCTGACCAAACTGTTCACGTTGATGTAAATAAGGAATGACCACATCTAGACAAGCATCCATAATACCTAAAGGTCCGGCACTTAAAACTGCACGTTCATAGTCTAGGCCGCTCATGAGTACTTTTGTGCCGTTACCAACACCGCCGAGTACGTTTTCAGCAGGTACTTCTACATTGTCAAAAAACAGGGGGTAAGTGTTAGAGCCACGCATACCGAGTTTGTCTAAGTGGTTGCCATGACTAAAGCCTTTCATGCCTTTTTCAATTAAGAAAGCGGTCATACCTTTCGCGCCAGATTGCGGGTCAGTTTTAGCGTAAACCACGAGTACATCTGCATCGCCGCCGTTAGTGATCCACATTTTTGAACCATTTAAAACGAAGTGATCACCTTTTTGTTCAGCACGTAATTTCATGCTGACGACATCAGAACCCGCATTCGGTTCAGACATCGCAAGGGCACCCACATATTCACCGGAAATCAGTTTTGGTAAATACTTTTGTTTTTGCTGCTCGTTACCGTTACGGTTAATTTGGTTTACACATAAATTAGAATGAGCTCCATAAGAAAGACCAATGGCTGCCGAAGCACGCGAAATTTCTTGCATAGCAATAATATGAGCTAAATAACCCATATTGGCACCGCCATATTCTTCAGAAACCGTCATGCCTAAAAGGCCCATATCTCCGAATTTTTTCCAGAGATGTGCAGGGAATTTGTTGTCTTGATCAACTTGTTGGGCAATTGGTGCAATTTCCTTTGCACAAAATGCTGCCACTGAATCTTGAAGCGCAATTAAAGTTTCATCTAGACCGAAATTCAAGCTGCGTAGGTTCATGATATCTTCATCCTATTGGTTATATTTGTTGTCCATAAAATATTTTGTGGGTATTTGATAATTACCATACAATGATTTTTTAAAAAAGTGAATACTGATTCATAAAATGATTTACAATTCATTTTATTTGTTAGAGAATAAATTATGAGCTATAAACGATCATCTTTAATGCAAGAGCGGATGGAACAAAATCGTAAGTCGATTCTGAGTTCAGCCAGAAAGTTAATTTCAGAGGGAGGGTTTAAAGACGCGCAAATACAAACAATTGCAGAGCAGGCGGGTGTATCTAGTGGACTGGTTTATCGCTACTTTGACAATAAAAGCCAAGTGCTGATTGAGGTTTTGTCCGAAGCCATTAATACAGAGCTATTGGTGATTGATTCGATTACCGAAAGTGATTTATCGGCAAAGCAGAAATTGCATAAGGCTGTGGCAACCTTTGTAAAAAGGGCACTCAATAGTCCTCAGCTTGCATATTCACTCATGTTTGAACCTGTCGATTCAACGGTTGAACATGAGCGTTTTCGTGTGAAGCAATTGATTAAGCAAAGTATTAAAAAAATACTTGCGGATGGAAATGCAAGTGGTGAGTTTGTCTTGGATGATTTAAATACAGCAGCACTCTGTGTTGTCGGTGCCATGACCTATGTGGTGGTTGAACCCCTAGACCCAGCTCAAAATACAAAGTTTGATCATGCGCATAAAGACTATTTTTCAAAACAGATTGCTGATTTTTGTGTAGATGCTGTGCAGAGGAAATAGGGCATATAAAGGAAAAAAACACAAAGAAGGCGGTTTAGAAAAATAGTTGCAGTAACAACAATTAGATCAGGTAAGAAGAGAATTAGAAGAATCAAGGAGAATGATTCAATGCAACAAGAACGGTTAAGCTACGCCTCGGGACCAAGCACACAGCCCTTATTGGGTATGACCATTGGTGAACAATTTGATCAGGCTTGTCGGCAATATGCTGAAAAGGAAGCAATCGTCAGTTTCCACCAAAACAGACGATTAACCTATAAAGCTTTACAAAATGAAGTAAATGCTTTTGCTTGTAGCCTTTTAAAATTGGGATTAAAAAAAGGTGATCGATTAGCGATCTGGTCGCCTAACTGGAGCCTGTAAATTATTTTGTGTAAGTTCCATTTTTTATAAATGATCTTTTAATCGATCATCGAACTGAATCGTAAACCAATTCATTGCTAAACGCCAATTTTGAATTGGCATCGTCCATTTCTTCGCAGCATTTGATGTTGCTAAGTAAATGACCTTCTTTACTGAGTCATCAGATGAAAAGATTTTCCTTTTCTTCGTTGAATGGCGTATTACGCTATTCAACGACTCAATCGCATTTGTTGTATAAATTGCATGACGTATTTCGGCTGGATAGCTAAAGATCGTTCGGATATTTTCCCAATTGGCCCGCCAGGATTCTCCAATTTTGGGATACTGGTGATTCCATTGATCACAGAAGATGTCTAGGGATTTTAAAGCATTTTCCTCTGTACTTGCCTGATAAATCGCTTTCAGACCCGACGTAACAGCTTTGTAGTCTTTCCAGCTTACAAATCTCAGGCTATTGCGTACAACATGCACGATACACAGTTGAATATCAGTATGAGGGTAAACAGAGGCTATCGCGTCAGGAAAGCCTTTTAATCCATCTACACAGGCAACAAGAATGTCCTGTACTCCTCGATTTTTTAGCTCTGTCATGACTGACAGCCAGAATTTGGCACCTTCTGTCTGAGCAATCCACATACCCAGTAATTCTTTTTGCCCATCCATATTGATGCCTAAAGCAAGGTATACGGACTTGTTAATCACATTGGAGTGCTGACGGACTTTGACAACAATACAGTCAAGATAGACAACAGGATAAAGGCTATCTAAGGCTCTATTTTGCCACTCAGTCACTTGCTCAATCACAGCATCGGTAACTTTGCTGATGAGAGATGCTGACACATCGGCATCGTACATTTCTTTGAAGAAGGCTACAATTTCCCTATTAGTCATTCCTTTTGCATACAGTGAGAGGATTTGGTCATCCATACTGGTGATGCGTGTTTGGTGCTTTTTTATAATTTGTGGCTCAAATGAACCTTCTCGATCACGGGGAATATCTAAAGCCAGTTGTCCATCTTGAGTTGTAATGGTTTTAGAACTAAACCCATTACGGCTATTTGAGCCTTTCTTGGGCTGATGCTTTTCATAACCGAGATGGTCTGAAAGTTCAGTATTGAGTGCAGTTTCAATCATGAATTTTTTAAAGACTGCTGTCATTTGGTTTAAGTCTTCTGGTGTTTTTAGACCTTTAGCCAATTCGGCAGCCATACTTTTGATTGTTGCTTCATCTATGTGAAGTACCTTTTGTAATTATCCTCTGAAGGATAAATGAAAATTAAGTACTTACACAAAATTTAGAACAGTCCCCCTAACTGTGTGGAATGGACAGTTACCCAATTTGCAGCCTTTAAAGCAGGGATTATTTTAGTCAATCTCAATACAGCTTATAAAAGCCATGAACTTGAATATGTATTGAATAAAGTCTCATGTAAAGGATTGATTATTGCTTCTCAATTCAAAACGACTGATTACCAAGAACTACTCACAAAAATTGCCCCTGAGTTAACTAACAGTGCAGATAAAGTGCTTAGTTCAGCACGACTACCACATTTAAAATTTGTTATTAAAATTGATGACCAACAACATACGGGTATTCATCGCTTTAGTGATTTAGTCACTACACCAACTTCTGAACAGCTAGAACAATTAAAACTATTAACCAAGCAACTTCAGTTTGATGAAACTATTAATATACAATTTACCTCAGGTACAACAGGTAACCCGAAAGGGACCATGTTAACCCATCATAATATTTTAAATAATGGTTATTTTGTCGGTGAAGGCATTCGTTTAACTCCTCAAGATAAAGTCTGTATTTCTGTGCCATTGTTCCATTGTTTTGGCATGGTGATGGGGAATTTGGCCTGCGTTACACATGGTTCAACCATGGTCTATCCATCGGCTGTATTTAATCCTTTAGAAACTTTAAAAGCGATTCATCAAGAGCGTTGCACGGCAGCTTATGGCGTGCCAACCATGTTTATTGCCACCTTAGAACATGAACAGTTTAATGAGTTTGATCTGTCGAGCTTAAGAACAGGCATTATGGCTGGTAGCCCTTGCCCCCGTGAAATTATGCAGCGTGTTATAGACCGCATGCACATGTCTGAAATCACGATTTGTTATGGTATGACTGAAACCTCACCAGTCAGTGTACAAAGTTCGGTAAATGATTCGATTGATAAGCGAGTAAGCACAGTTGGACATGTTCATCCGCATGTTGAAATTAAAATTGTCGATTTAGAAGGGCAGATTGTTCCGCAAGGGACTTTGGGTGAGCTATGTGTTCGCGGTTATTCCGTGATGGCTGGTTATTGGGGAGAAGAAGAAAAGACCAAAGAGGTCATTGATGCTGCTGGTTGGATGCATACAGGTGATATTGCCGAAATGGATCAAGACGGTTTTATTAAAATTAAAGGCCGTATTAAAGATGTAGTAATTCGTGGCGGAGAAAATCTCTTTCCAAAAGAAATTGAAGATTTCTTATACACTCATCCCGATGTAAGCGATGTCCAAGTCATTGGCTTACCGGATGCCAGATATGGCGAAGAACTCTGTGCTTGTATTATTTTGCATGAACATCATCAAATTGATGAAGACAGCATTCGCCAATTCTGCAAAGAGCATATTTCTCATAATAAAGTGCCGCGTTATGTCCGATTCTTTAATGAGTTTCCAATGACTGCTTCAGGCAAAGCGCAAAAGTTTAAATTGCAGGAAATTATGCGAGCTGAACTTAACTTAACTGGAAATGTCTTTGATTAAAGAAGTCGAAAGTCAGGTCAAAGTGCAGCAAACTATAAGTTGAAAGGCAGCTTAAATAGAGGATAAACAAAATGGCAAAAGACTTTAATAGCCCAAAGGTAGTCGAAGGATATGACGAACATATTCGTAAATTAATTCCGGGTTATGAAGTGATCCATCAACAGGTGGATGCCATTTTGCAATCAGTGTTGCCGCCAAATGCTCATATCTTAATTGTGGGTTGTGGCACGGGGTATGAACTCGAATATTTACTTAAACGTCATCCAAACTGGAAATTTACAGCAGTTGATCCATCTTTGACTATGCTGCAAAAAGCTCAGGAACAGGTTGAACTTTTAGATAAATCTTCTCAAGTCACATTTGTTCACGGTGAAACGTCAGCTTTACCTCTTGAAAATTGCTTTGATGCTGCACTTTCTATTCTCGTGGCTCATTTTATTGCAGATGACATAAAATCTGTTTTTTTTAAGGGTATTTATGATCGCTTAAAAGAAAAAGCGATTTTACTGACCTACGATTTAATGACGTGTGTAAATCCACAGCATCTTCAAGCTTTACGTTATTTATGTTTGGCACAAGGCTTAACAGAAGAACAATGTCAAAAAATGTTAGAGCGTATGGCGCAAGACTTTTTTAGCCTAACCACTGAAGGATATATAAAACTTTTAGAAAAAACTGGTTTTGAAAGTGTGCATCCTTATACGCAAATTTTGACGTATCAAGGGTTTATTGCAAAAAAATAATGGATTTGGGAAAGCGTTAATACGGATATAAAACCTGCATATTCTCAATGAGGAAGAGAATATAAAAACTGAAAAGAATTAGAAGATTTGGCTTTACTTAAAACAAATTAAAAGTGGTTTTCAGGCCGCTTTAGGGAGGTTTTGTCTAAAAAATATGAGCGAAGGTTTTTCTTGTGAAAGAAAGACAAATTTTAAGCACCTATTTTAGATGGGTACATAACAAAAAGGATGTCGAGATCTTTAAGTCTATTTAAAGATCAAAAGGAAAATTTCATGATGAAAGTTTTAAATACAACGGTTCAAAAAAGCCTGTTGGCTGTTTCTGTGACCCTGTTTATGTCTTCCGCTTTGGCAGGTCAAACAGATCCTGAAATAGCACAACTTCGCCAAGAAGTGAAAGAACTTCGGGCTATGTTACAAGCCAATATGCAGGCGCAAAAATCTTTATCGCAAGGACGAGTGGAGTTAGCAACTACTGCAACGCCCCAAGCTATTCAGCCTACAAAACAAGGTTTAACCAAGTCTGGTGCAGAATTTAACTTATATGGTTATATACGGGCAGATGCTTCTTATCAAATGAAGGGGGCATCTACCATGTATAACAATATTAGCGGTGTTCCACTTGAAAACACGCCAGAAGAATCTGCACAAAAAGACCAGTTGCACAGTACGGTTAATGTGACACGTTTCGGGTTGAATTTTAAAACCCCAACAGCCGCGGGTGATGTGGGCGGAAAGTTGGAAATGGACTTCTTTGGGGCAGCTACTCGTGATCAGTTTCGAATACGCCATGCTTATTTAACCTTTGATAAATGGTTGATTGGTCAAACGTGGTCAACATTTATTGCACCCGAATATTATCCGGAAACGATTGATGCGGGCACATTTGTAGGCAGTGCATTATTAAGATCACCACTAGTTCGCTATAGCGATAACTTAACGGCAAATACAAGCTTTGCAATATCGGTTGAAGATCCGAAATATACTGCGACTTCAGACCCAGATAATAAAATGCGTTTACCAGCGTTGGTAGGGCGCTTAAATCATAAATTTACCAATGGCTCGATGTTGTCGGGACGTAGTTTTGTCGCCGAAAAGAGAACGAATAATGATGAGGAAGTCGCTTGGGGCGTAGGCTTGGGCGGTAAATACCAAATTACGCCCGATACATTACTCAAAGCCGATTACTACCATGTCAAAGGAGATGGGCGTTTCTTGCTATGGAGTAACAGTGGCTATGCAATAGATGATCAAAACAATATGCATAGCAATGAATTTGACACCGTTTCTTTAGGTATTACTCATCAATTTACACCGCAAATTCGCTCGACTTTAGGCTACGGCTATATGAAAGCCAAAGATGATAACCGTTTTGCTGAATTACAACGTAATAGCACCACCCAAAATAAAGAGCTTTGGCAGGGCTGGGTGAATGCACTTTATAACCCATACAAACCAATTACCTTGGGCGTCGAATATGTGTATGGCGAACGAGAAACTTTTGATGGAAGTAACGGGATTGATAACCGCTTCAATATGATGGCGAGTTATGACTTTTAATTTATTAAATAAAACCTTGAATAATTTGTTTTTTCTTTAGGGTGCAATATGTCGTTTTAAAAAATTGAATATGAATTTATCTCACAAAGGAGGTGAGTAAATGACAACATCTAAATTAAATGTAAATGAAGTTATTGATCAGGCCAGATTTACCCCTTTTCACTGGAGTATTTTACTTTGGTGTTTATTAATTATTATTTTTGATGGTTATGATCTGGTGATTTATGGCGTGGTACTGCCTTTGCTAATGCAAGAGTGGTCATTAACAGCTGTACAGGCGGGGATGTTAGCAAGTACAGCACTATGCGGAATGATGTTTGGGGCAATGTTCTTTGGAACACTGGCAGACAAAATAGGCCGTAAAAAGGTAATTTTAATCTGTGTGACTTTTTTTAGTGGTTTTACCTTTTTAGGTGCTTTTGCATCAAGCCCACTTGAGTTTGGGGTACTTCGGTTCTTGGCGGGACTAGGCATTGGTGGGGTTATGCCAAATTTAGTTGCACTTACATCAGAGTATGCGCCTAAACGTATAAGAAGTACTTTGGTGGGGAGTATGTTTAGTGGTTATGCAATTGGGGGAATTCTTTCAGCATTAATCGGTAGTTATTTGGTTGAAAGTCAGGGGTGGCAAATTATGTTTTTAATTGCCGGTATTCCATTATTTTTATTACCTATCATTTGGAAGTTTTTACCTGAGTCTTTAACCTTTTTAGTTAAGACAGGTAAGACTGAGCAAGCACAGCGCATTATTCAAAAAATTTCACCTGAACAAAACCTAACGATCAATACGCAATTAGTGCTTAATGAAGATAATGTTCCAACAGGTAGTTCTGTAAAGGGATTATTTCAACAAGGCCGTGCTTTCAATACACTCATGTTTTGGCTCGTGTTCTTTATGTGCTTACTCATGGTGTATGCCTTAAGTAGCTGGTTACCAAAACTCATGCTGGCAGCAGGGTATTCACTCGGAAAGAGTATTTTATTCTTGCTTGCTCTAAATGTTGGCGCAATGATCGGTTCAATCGGTGGCGGTATTTTGTCTGATAAATTCCATCTAAAACCTGTAATTATGGGAATGCTACTGGCAGGTGTTGTTGCTTTAGTCGGTTTAGGTTTTAAGTCACCAGCCTATGTTTTATATGGTTTGGTGACTGTGGCAGGAGCAGCAACGATTGGTACTTCAATTCTTCTTTATAGTTACGTTGCACAATATTATCCACTAAGTGTGCGTTCTACTGGAATTGGTTGTGCTTCTGGTGTAGGTCGAATTGGGGCTATTGTTGGACCTATCTTAACGGGCCTGTTATTAGGGTTGGAATTACCACATAAAATGAATTTTGTGATGATCGCAATCCCTGCAATTTTAGCGCTTTTCGCCGTCATGGTTTTAAGACGATATGCAGCTGAAAAACAGCCTATTACACCAAAGCTTAACGCCGAGTTAGAGGGGAATTAATCAATATGAATACGGGTAGGAAAAAAATTTCTATCCGTATCTGGACGTTTTATTGATTAACTAATTGTTTTAAATCAACTAGGTTTGCCATTTGTTGATTACCACGATCATTCGGATGTAAATGATCTCCTGAATCATAAATTGGATTTAATCGATCAGGATGTTTAGGGTCTTTTAAGCCTTGCTCAAGATCAAGTACACCGTCAAATGTATGGCTGGTTCTGATCCAGTGATTAATACGCTGGCGTAATTCATCTTTGTTAGGCTGATAATAGTTATCAAGAGGAGTATTTGGTAAAGCTCCCGAAAATGGTAATAAGGTTGCTCCAATCACTTGAATACCTTGGCGATGTGCTTCATCTACAACACGTTTATAACCTTGAGTGAGTGCTTCAAAAGTCGGTATTTGTTGTTTAGGTGCAAATGCGGTACCGGGCCATGAAATATCATTAATACCCACCAGAACAATTAATGTTTTCACACCTGAATATTGAAATACTTCTTTTTTCAAACGATCTAAAGCATTGTCACCCATACCGTCTGTGAGTAGTCGATTTCCTGAAATTCCACTGTTAATGACCGCGACTTGATGTGGCGATAAGCGCTTAGCTAAAAAGTCGGTCCATCGAGTATTTGCGTCTAAAGTTGCAGTTGCTCCATCGGTAATGGAGTCTCCAATGACTGCAACAACATGGGCTTTACGCTTCGGTTTTACTTCTACAGCCGACAATAATAATCGCGCAGTGGTGGTTTTGGCACTGCTAGGCGTATTTAAGTTCGCAGCTGGTTGCCCGTAATGAGCCAACTGGTTTGTTTCGCATCCCAATGAAAAGTTTTAAATGTAGTGGGCTTTTGAATAAAGGTATTTACCATTAACTGTGCATGATCCGGAACAGGGAGCTGGATTGGATCACTCATCAGTTGTTTACCAGGTAAAATTTGTGCTTTAAGCTTTCCAGAGAAATAAACTGGATAAGCATTCTTTGATTTAAGACTTTGTCCTTTGACTAGCCCCACGGTAGTTTTATCAATATAAAGCGGTTGATCGCCATATTGATTTGTAAAAACGAGTCTAATAGCTTCACCACCTAAACTAATTTGACTAATTTGTTTGATGGTCTGATTCGATATTTGATCAGGAATATTGGTCGGGAAAACGAAATCTTTATTCCAGACTTTTTGGGGACTAGCTGCCCAAGTGGTAACCCACTGGCTCTTTTGTACTTCTGCTTGTGCAAAGCTCGTAAATAAAACAAGAGAGAATAGGGCGGGTTGATAAAGTTTCATCTCGTAAACTCTTTAAAATAAATTAAAGTTATCTTGAAACAAATTACTAGCTTGTTATAGCAACATAAGCGGAATAAGATTTGTGAATGAAATTCATAAATAGATTTTGTTATGTCATATTTTGATATTAATCGGTCTGGTGAGTTGGCAATTTTTATTCGGGTAGTCGAGTTAGGAAGCTTTTCAGCAGTCGCAAGAGCTTGTGACATGACGCCGTCTGCTGTGAGTAAGTTAATTTCACGCTTAGAAAAAAGAATTGGAGTTAGACTGCTTAACCGTTCAACACGTCAGTTTCAACTCACCAGTGAAGGATGTCAATTTTATGAGCAAGGCGTTCACATACTCAATAACTTAGATGAACTAGAACAATCTGTTACTTCAAATCACATGCCGCAAGGACGAATTAGAATTCATACCAGTCTTTCATATTGGACACACTTTTTATTACCTTATATTTCTCTATTTAACGAGTGCTATCCACAAATTGAATTAGAAGCTCATTTGAGTGATGAAGTCATTAATTTAGTTGAGCAAAGAATTGATATCGCAATTCGCACAGGGCCTTTGAAAAGCTCAAATTTGGTTGCTCGCTCACTCGGAAGCACTCAGAAACATTATGTATGTTCACCTACATATATTGAAAAGAATGGTTGTCCGCAGCACCCAGAACAGTTATACGAACATCAGCTTTTAGACGTAAGCTACCAACGTCAAAATAAAACGTGGCTTTTTAAAAAAGACGATCAAGAAATCACACTTGCTCCTACTAAGATTTTAAGGGTAAATCATGGAGAAGCCATCTTACAGTTAGCGCTTGCAGGTGCTGGTATTGCACAGCTTAACCAGTTCCAAGTCAAAAAAGCTTTAGAACAAAAACAGTTGGTCAAAATCCTTGAAGACTGGAATATCAAGGCTTCAGAAGAATTTCATGCTGTTTGGATAGGACATGATAAATATGTCCCTAAGCGCGTAAGGGCTTTTTTAGATTTCTTGGTAGAGCATACAAAAGTTAGTTAATGGAGTCTTTTCTTGCGCTTAATTGACATTGGTGCATAGTTTCATTCATAGTTTCCACAAAGTGCATATTCGCATTAATATTTTGTAAGCTTACTTTGGGTAAGTTCTCTACAAACTGCGGCGAATAATGTTTTTCTAAAGAGTTATAAATACAGTTGCATTGTGAAAGTGCACGACCTGCCCAAACACAATGTGTATTAAATTCATTTTTACTGATAGACCTGCAACCTAATAAACTTATAGAACTTATTAATAGGGTGCAGATTAAAACAATACGATATAAAAAAAACATCATTATTGCTCTTCATTGGTTGTTGTTATCGTTAAGTCATGTTTATAGAAATTTTCTAGTCTTTATCGAGCGTTAAATATGGAAATATTTACTCTGAAAAGATAGGAAAGCAGAAACATAAAACTGTAGGATATTTTCTTGAAAATATTTTCAGTGAAGTCGATAACGTGATGAAGAGTAGAAGAAAAAACACGATATAAAATAATAGTCATTAGAGACTCCTTGATGAAAGAAGTTGCGCCCAATCACTGCTATTAATTATGGTGGTGAAACGAAAGAGGGTTAGCAGACTGATACCTAAGAAACCAGCACACCCGAAGGTGTCCCACTCCCGTTCCTCCGTCAAAGGCACGAGGGGCTACACACCAAAAAACTTGTTTTTAGTGCGCTTAGGTAGACGGTCTGCTAAAACCGACTGACAAAATAGGTCAGCCGGAGCATCATAAGCTGAGCCTTAAAGCGGGTCAATTGCAAAAATAAAAGATTGGTTTATATAAACAAATATTAATATTTTTAAATTTTCATTAATAAAATAATGAGTTATTTAGAATTGAAAATATTGAATAATGGTTCAATAGAGGTTAAAAAATAATTTTTAATGTTTATATATCAAATATTTATTAATTGTTTATTTATATAGTGTTTGCAATTGTTGACTTGATTCAACATAAGTCAAAAAAGAGTAGGGAATTTTGATTTTATGAATATGGCGTAATCAAATAAATAGCTGTTGCCAAATTTTAATTAAAATATCAATTGCAAGAAAAGTAATTTTTTAACATTTATTTTATTTAGCTTTTTACAAAAGCTTGCACAACCTACAAAACTTAAGAGAACCACAGCGGTAGGCCAACATAAGATAATGTTATTCATAAATCTACATCTTAAGATTTATAAGGGTGACCTCAATGTTAAGAATTTTTTGTGCAGTGAGTATGGTAGTTGCAATCGCAATGGGTATGAGTGCATGCCAAGATCGAAACTCAACAGATGATGATGGAACACATGGCTCGAATGATCCAGCAACTACTCAACAAATGGAAAAAAACTCATAATTATTTCGCTTAAGAAAACTCACATTTATGTGGGTTTTCTTATCGTTATTTTCTATAAAATATGTAACATAATAAAAAAGCAATTATATAAAATATAAAATTAATCAATAAATTAGTCTGTTATAGTCTTTAGATCAATTTGTTGTTATTGAATTGTTGCACCAATAAATTATAGTTTCAAAAAATTAATAAAATAAACACAAGAAATTACTTATAGTCATCCAAAATTCATTTTAGTGAAGACAAATTTTTAAAGGTAAGGATATGCCCCAATACTTAAAAATAGCTGAGAAAATCTATCAAATTGTTAAAGAAAAAAAAGGGTTTACAGATGACCCTATGGAAGATCTTAACAATTTAATGATTGAGCTCAGACATGAGATTAAGGGGACAAAGCTTAAACTTTTATACAATTATATTGATTTCGCTGAATTGCTGATTAAGCCTCTTCAGGAATCTAAAATTAAATTAGATTTAAGTATTATTCCGAAGAGTAAAAACACACAAGAATTTGTGTTATGGCTTGCAGGTTTTATTGAGCGTATTACCACAGGTGGCCAAGAAAAGTTACCTCCAATTCGCGATAAAGTTGCATTGCCTGCATATGCTTATGAAGAAACATATCCTGCTAAAGAGACTCCCGTGAATAACGGAGAAGAAATTATTGAATATTTTAAGAAAAACCAAAACTGATATTTTGTTTACGTATGGCGCAAGTCTATTGTTAGGCTTTTGCGTTAAATAAATGGGAAAAACTAGTAACTTTAGTTAAGAGATAAGGTGGCGGTATGTTTGTATATTTTACTGATGGAACTTGCATTAATGATTCTGAAATTTATGGTGTAAAAGCTAAGCAAGAACAAAACAGATATGTAGTAGAAGTTACGATCAAGCCAACACATACACTATCTACAACGCCAGATGTACAATTTAAAAAAGAAATTTTTGATGATCCGCACCAAGCCAATCAATATCTTAGTAATAATTTTAATATGCCGCCGTTTTTCTAATTTATAAATATTTCAAATAATAAAAAAGCTTATTTCCCAGGGCCAATAGGAAATAAGCTATATGCTTTGGACCAATTAAGGATGTTACATGTCATCCCATGCATCTTTAATGGCTTGTTTTGCATGTTCCCATTTTAATCGGGATTCAGCTTTGAGCTCTTCCCATTTTTGTTGCAAGCTACCTTCCATCTCTTCAAACTGAGTGCCTTCTTTAGATTCTGAACGGGCACGATGACCTAGTTCATAAGCTGCAGAAAAATCACGATCATAATCCAGATCTGGCGTAGTTAATTGAGCTTCTTGATAATAAGGTCGAGTAAGATAACTTTCTCGCCAGCGAGAGTCAGAATAATTATGGTCGCCAGCTACAAGTTGAGCATGGTCTGTATTTTGATCTGTCATCAGTTTTTCCTCTTCTCTTATTTAATTTTATGCTTATGTTAAATTTAGGAAGGTGAGGGCACCTTCCTAAATAAAATGAATGACCGCATCAAATGACATTTAATTCAACAACGGATTAGCGTTGCTGATTATTGTTATTTGAGTTTTGTTGGCCTGAATCTTTTTGATTAGAGCCTTGTTGTTGGCGGCGGTTGTCATTTTGCTGTTGTTGCTGATTGTTTTGTTGCTGTTGATCGTTTTGCTGTTGGTTGCCTTGTTGCTGCTGGTTGTTACGGTTGTCATTTTGCTGTTGTTGCTGCTGATTATTGCGTTGATTGCTTTGATTATTAGTAGTGCTCATCTTTAATTACCTCATATCATTTATGATGTGTGTTTTATCTGAGAGCTTCAGATAGGTTCATTAAAACATGAAAATTTTTAATGTGTAGCGTTGGGGTGTTACCCTATATTTAAATGTAAATTTAAAAATTAAATAAAACCTTGATTTCTATAAAATGTAATTTTAATGATTAAACATAATTAATATGAATATAGTTAAAATTACATTTGGGTACATAGAGGTTAAATAAAAACTATGATCATTTCTAAATGTGTATTTGTTATCTTTTATAAAAGAATTCTATTTTTTATTATCTGATATTATGCATTTAATATCTTGTGTAATGTAATAGAGTAATTGTATAAGTTTAAGGCTAGGAGGTCCTTTAAATATACGTCTAAAATTATAAAAATTATCTTTATAATAAATAGAATAAAAAAAGGTGCCTACAGGTTTTTCTTGAGTTTCAGAGCCTCCTTTTTTTAATAACCCTGTACAGGAAATATAAAGGTCGGCATGTAAAAGTTCTTTACCTTTTTTGATCATTTCTACAGTGACTTGCATCGACTCAGGTGTATATTTTTCAATGAGTTCAGGTGAAATGTGAAGTGTATTTTCTTTTACACGTAAGTCGTAGCTAACTAAGCTTCCAATAAGAATGTCACCAGAATAGGGGCTTACAGAAAAACGATAAGCGAGATAACCCGCCGAAGCACTTTCAAAAAAAGCGATTTTAATTTTTTCTTGTGCTAGTAATTTGCAACATGAGTTAAACATTTGTTTTCTCCCTAAAACTGTTTTAATTTATTTATAAAATTAATTTTAATTTCTTTTTGTTAAGTTTTTAGTCTTTATAATTTTAAAAGTAACACAAATGTAAATTTAGTTTGTTATTTATATATTTTTATAAAAACAGATAGTTAAATTATTCTAAAGTTGAGAATGTAAGTTTGTGTTATTTTTTATGTCATTGAATTTTAATGATTTAAAAATATATGAGATTTCTTAATAACGTAATATAACAAAGATAGGCTGGGATTATAGTTTGGTTAAAGTATGGTAATTTATATCTCACTAAAGGAGAATAGAAATGCCTGTTGTAGTGAAAAAAAGATTATTAGACCTATTACAAGATAATCAACAGAACTATTACGAATTATTCGTTTTTTTCCTTGATCCTGATATTTCTAGTTTTGAAAAAGAGAAGAAAGCAAGAGATTTCCTTGTTAAAGAAATAGATAAAATAAATGAAATAGATTTTCCTGCAACTATAAATACGGTTAAAGAATGGTGTGTAAATGACAATAAACAAAATTGTGAGTTATTTCAGGCTTATTTAAATCGTAGACAAAGTGGGGGTGAGAGAGAATACTTCCAGAATGTCGGTCAGGCATTTGAATTTTTAATTAAGGTCTCTCCAACTAAAAAGGTAGATGGTGCATGGTTATATAGTTCAGTTCACTACTGGAACGATCCGGTTTTTCATGACCTTATTATTACCTATCTAGAAGAGCTTGGACTCGGTGAGCCGAAAGCAAATCACGTCTGTATCTATGAAGACTTGCTGCGTAGTCTAGGACTCGATAGCTTTGATCTGCTTTTAGAGGATGAATACTATCATAATGCCGTGATTCAGCTGGCGCTTGGCTATGCTCCACCTGAGTTTATTCCCGAAATTGTCGGCTTCAATTTAGGTTATGAGCAACTGCCACTGCATTTACTCATTAGTAATTATGAGCTGGCAGAACTGGGTATTGATTCTAAATATTTTAATTTGCACATTACTATCGATAATATTGATAATGGACATGCAGATAAAGCAATTAAAGTTATAGAAAATATTTACGATAAATACAGAGATAAAGAAGCTTTCTTTAATAAATTAAAACGTGGTTTTGCTCTTAATAATCATGGTGTTTCTTCTTCAAAAATTATTAAAAATTTAAATCTTGAAGATTTAGTCCTTAAAATTTTAAAAAGAAAAGCGCTCGTGGGGCAGCTTATTCATAACGAAACTAGACAGTTTGGATGTAAAACCATTAACCAATGGTTATCAAACCCAGAAGACGTTAAAGGTTTGGTTACACATCTTATTGATCACAAATGGATTAAATTTAATACCGACCCTGAGCAGAGCGTGTTCTGGCGGATGATTAATGAAGAAAATGGAAAAATGTTTGGGGTATTTAACCCTGTGGAACGTCAAATTATTCATGACTGGATTGCTGGTACTGATCATTCTTCTAACTACTTGGCCTACAGTAGAGAACTTAAGAATAGCCAGCGTATTCAAGATTATCTGTTTAGCTATATTTCTGATGGCGAACTCGATGCACTCCAAGAGCGTATACGTCAGACACCCGATCTTGCCATAAAAATATGCAAGCTGACTCCATTTTTGGCCCCAGATTCACACCATAAAAGCATTGGTCTCTGGAGCACACGTAAATATGTCGAACTCCTTTTTCCCTATTTAAGTTCCTTTAACAAAACTAACTCTTGAAGTTTTTAATTCACCCCACGTTTAACTTTAAAACATAGGTAATGAACATGACTGATAATGTTAAATCAACAAATAAAACAAGTGAAATGGCTGGTGCTGACGCTGCAAATAAAGCCAATACTACCCAAAAAACTGAACAATTAGACTCAGTCAGAGACGATGCAACTAATGAAGCCTTAACCACAAATCAAGGGGTTAAAATTGCTGATAACCAGAATAGTTTAAGAGCAGGTATTCGCGGTTCGACACTATTAGAAGATTTTATTTTACGAGAAAAGATTACTCATTTTGACCATGAACGTATTCCTGAGCGTATTGTGCATGCACGTGGCGTGGGTGCTCATGGTTACTTTCAGGCTTATGAAGGAAATGAGCACTTAACAAAAGCTGGTTTTTTGACTGACCCAACCATTCAAACTCCAATTTTTGTACGCTTCTCAACAGTGCAGGGACCACGTGGTTCTGCTGACACCGTTCGTGATATTCGTGGTTTTGCCATTAAATTTTATACCCAAGAGGGTAATTTTGATTTAGTCGGCAACAATGCGCCTGTGTTTTTTGTGCAAGATGGAATTAAGTTTCCAGACTTTGTTCATGCAGTAAAACCTGAGCCAGATACAGAAATACCAACAGGAGCAACTGCACACGATACTTTTTGGGATTTTGTGTCTTTAGTACCTGAGTCAGCACACGCGGTGATTTGGGCTATGTCAGACCGTGCAATTCCACGTAATTTACGCTCAATCCAAGGGTTTGGGGTTCATACATTCCGTCTTATTAATGCTGAGGGAAAATCACATTTTGTGAAATTCCACTGGACCCCTAAACAAGGTTTAAGTGCCCTAGTTTGGGATGAAGCTCAAAAGCTTGCTGGTAAAGATCCAGATTTCCACCGTCGCGATCTTTATGAAGCCATTGAAAATGGGGTTTATCCTGAATGGGAGCTCGGTGTACAAATTGTTGAAGAAGAAGACGAGATGAACTTTGACTTCGACTTATTGGACCCAACAAAAATTATTCCTGAAGAGTTGGTTCCAGTGACACCAATTGGCCGATTTGTTTTAAATAGAAATGTAGATAATTTCTTTGCAGAAACAGAGCAGGTGGCTTTCTGTCCGGGACATATTGTGCCAGGAATTGACTTTACAAATGACCCGCTTCTACAAGCACGTCTATTTTCATATACCGATACACAGTTAAGCCGTTTAGGTGGACCAAACTTCCATCAAATTCCGATCAATAAACCTGTGTGCCCATTCCACAATAATCAACGTGATGGTATTCACCAGCATACGATTCATAAAGGGCAGGCTTCATATCAACCAAACTCAATTGATAATGATTGGCCAGCCGAAACCCCACCTGCTGCTTCAAACGGCGGTTTTGAAAGCTATCCTGAACAAATTAGCGGACATAAACTTCGTCAAAGAAGTGAAACTTTTTCTGATCATTTTTCTCAACCGCGCCTTTACTACAAGAGCCTTGCGCCTCATGAGCAAAAGCATGTGGTCGATGCCTATACTTTTGAGTTAAGTAAAGTGCAACGAAAACACATCCGTGAGCGTCAAGTTCAACAAATTTTAGCAAATATTGATCTCGATTTAGCACGACAAGTAGGCGCTAATTTAGGAATTGAAGTGCCTGATTTGACGCTAGATTATAAAAAAACTGCAGTTGAAAAATCGGCTAAATTATCTTTCTTGGCTTTCCCGCCCCAAGATATTCAAGGCCGAAAAGTTGCAGTACTCATCCATAATTTAGTGAAATCTGATTCATTAGAAGCGATGAAAAACTGGGCAATTAAAGAAGGGGTGACTCTTCATTTATTAGCGCCAAGCTTAGCTCCTGTAAAAGATCATCAAGACAGTATTATTACGGCTGATGGCATGCAGATGGCTGAACCGTCAATTGCATATGATGCAGTGATTATTCCTGATGGAGATAACTTAAATGCCGTGCTGCAAGATGGCGTAGCGCGCCATTATCTATTAGAGGCTTACAAGCATTTAAAACCAATTGCGTTTTTAGGTAATAAATCTGATTTACTTGAACCGCTAGGTTTAGTTCCCGATGAAGGCACTCTAGTTGGAGATGAATTCCAGCCGATTGCTGAAAATTTCAAAAACCTGATTATGGCTCATCGTGTTTGGTCACGAGAACAAATAGCTGCTCAGATACCGGCTTAACAAACAAAAAAGCCCTGAAAGTTTTAATTTTCAGGGCTTTTTTATATCTTACGGATTAACCATTTACGATTTGACCACCATTTACATGAATGACTTGACCTGTAATGTAACTTGCATCATCTGAGGCAAGGAAAAGATAAGCAGGTGCAACTTCACTTGGTTGTCCCATTCTTCCCATTGGGGTGTCTTTACCAAACTCCTTAACGGTTTCTGCATCGAAACTGCTTGGAATTAAGGGTGTCCAGATGGGTCCTGGCGCAACACCATTTACCCGAATTCCTTTTTTCTGCTTCATTAAATTGTTCGATAAGCTACGTGTAAAAGTCGTAATCGCGCCTTTAGTACTTGCATAATCAATGAGCTCATCATGGCCTTGATAGCTGGTAATACTGGTTGTATTAATAATACTGTCGCCTTCTTCCATATAAGGAATGGCTTCTTTAGTAAGATAAAACATTGGGAAAATATTAGTTTTAAATGTCTTTTCTAATTGCTCATTACTAATACTTTCAATTTCTTTTTGTTGATATTGCACACCAGCGTTGTTCACTAAAATATTAATTTTGCCGTAATGTTGTAGAACTTTATCAATATCGAGTTTTGCAACATCTGGGTCAGAAATATCACCTTTTAATAAAAGGCAATGTTGTCCTTCTCTTTCAACGAGTTGTTTAGTGATTTCGGCATCTTGATCTTCTTCGAGATAAAGTATCGCAATATCAGCGCCCTCACGAGCAAACAATACTGCGACAGAACGACCTATACCGCTATCGCCACCACTAATAACGGCAACTTTATCTTTTAGCTTATCGCTACCTTTATGGGTACTTTTTATTATCTCAGGTTCAGGATGCATTTTTTCCTGATCACCTGGTTGATGAGATTGAACTTGTGCGGGGGCAGATGTTGGATACTGGTTTGTTGAGTTTTCCATTTTTAAATACCTCGGTTGTAATATCTAATTTTCATATAGTGAGCTGTTACCGCGTAAATGTGAGTAAAATGAATTTTTTAATAAGTTGTCTTTGTTATTTTATTTGTAAGGATGTAAAAAAATATTTTATATTTAAGGGCTAAATAATATCGATTAACTTGATTTTGTTTTTATCAATCATGCTTTCAATAATAGACCTATTTCCTGTATCCTCTAACCAGTTTTCTATCGGTATATTATTAGATAAGTCTAATATTTTTTTAATAATTTCTTTTGCTCCATCTATATTTTCTGAATTTTTATTATTTTTAATAGCTATATTATCTAGCAACAGTTTTATATCTTCATGTTCTATATTTTTTGATTTAATAATATATAAGTCTCTTTGGAAGGGATGACTTGCATGAGGTGGGTCTAATCTATAGCTCCATTCTTTGTCATAGTCCTGCCATGAGTTTTTGGACTTAATATGTCCTAGTAAAATTTCAGGGATAGAAATATGGATATATTGTAGAGCTGACTGTTGATTTTTTAATTGCATAGTTAAGTTACTCAAACCATCTTATTAAAAATAGTTTTAAATATTCATATTAATCTCTCAAGTAAATTAATTTTGAAAATGTAATGATATATGTTATTGTTTTTTAATTAAAATAATTGTTTGCTTGTTATTTTCTCAATAGATCTGATGTTGTGTTAGTTTACTGTTTTGTACATTTTGAAATTTTTTGTTATCAGTTAAAATATTTTAACTGTGTTTGTAAAAATATATTGTAGTGTGCCCTTAGGTAATAATGAGTATATCCAATATTTAAAGAGTAAAATTATTAATAATTAAAATTTTTAAAATATTTTAAAAATAATATGTTTATAAGAAATTTCATTTTTTGATTGATATACATTTAAAAGGATTGATACATCACTTGGGTGGGAAAATATTATAGATATTCTATTGTTATTAAATCCGTTAACTAAAAGCGGTAGTGACTATAATTAAATATAGGAAGATATAACTATGGCTAATACTAGATATGAAGATGATGATAACAATAGAACAGGTACTTCAAATCGTGGATTTGCAAGTATGGATCCTGAAAGAGTACGAGAAATAGCCAGCAAAGGTGGGCGAGCTGCTCACGCGAGTGGTAATGCACATGAGTTTACCTCTGAAGAAGCTCGTGAAGCTGGCCGAGCAGCCCATGCAAGTGGTAACGCTCATGAATTTACGTCTGAAGAAGCGCGTGAAGCGGGTGCATTAAGCCATAAAAATGATGGCCGTAATGGTCGTGGCCGCGGTCGTAATGATGACGACGATGATGACGATCGCGGTAGCCGCTCAGGTGGTCGAGGCCGAAGCCGTTACGACGACGATGATGACGATGATCGCGGTGGTCGTTCAAGCGGACGAGGCCGTGGCCGCAGCCGTGATGACGACGATGATGATGACGATCGCGGTGGCCGTTCAGGTGGACGAGGCCGTGGCCGCAGCCGTGATGACGATGATGATGACGATCGCGGTGGCCGTTCAGGTGGACGAGGTCGTGGTCGCAGCCGCGATGACGATGATGATGACGATGATCGTGGTGGCCGTTCAGGCGGACGAGGCCGTGGTCGCAGCCGTGATGATGATGACGATGACGATCGGGGTGGCCGCTCAGGTGGTCGAGGCCGAGGTCGTAGCCGTGATGATGACGACGATGATGATCGCGGAGGCCGCTCAGGTGGTCGAGGCCGAGGTCGCAGCCGTGATGACGATGATGATGACGATCGTGGCCGCTCAGGCGAACGAGGTCGTGGCCGCAGTCGTGATGACGACGATGATGATGATCGCGGAGGCCGTTCAGGCGGACGAGGTCGTGGTCGTAGCCGTGATGATGACGATGATGACGATCGCGGAGGCCGTTCAGGCGGACGAGGTCGTGGTCGCAGCCGTGATGACGACTATGAGGACGATCACGGTGGCCGTTCAGGTGGTCGAGGCCGTAGCCGTGATGACGACGACGATGATGATCGCGGTGGCCGCTCAGGCGGACGAGGTCGTGGTCGCAGCCGTGATGACGATGATGATGACGATCGCGGAGGCCGTTCAGGCGGACGAGGCCGAGGTCGCAGCCGTGATGACGATGATGATGATCGTGGCCGTTCAGGTGGACGAGGCCGTGGCCGTAGCCGCGATGACGATGATGATGACGATCGTGGCCGCTCAGGTGGACGAGGTCGAGGTCGCAGCCGTGATGACGATGATGATTATGATGGCCGTGGTCAAAACTCTCGTAATCAAAAACGTGATGCCTACGGACGTTTTACGTCTTAAGCAGAATGTTTTAAAAACAAAGGAGGCTTTTGCCTCCTTTGTTTTTTAGCTTACTTACTGTATTTACTGAGGGAGAGGTTGTAGGCCTTTTACAATATCAAGGTATTCAGAACCGTTTAACCAAAAAGATTTTTTCAAAAAAAGTGTCGTCATAATACTTTCGGCTGCTTCGCTATCTGGATTTTCACAAAATAATCCGTAGCTTTCACCTAAAACCGCATCATTTTCAATTAGGCGGATATAGTAAGCATGTTGCTCATTTGCATAACCTAAAACCGCATCACGTTGATTTTTCATTTCGCATGTCTCCATACCAAAAACTGAATTTAACCAGAATGTTAAGTGTTCAGAATCTCATTTGATAAAAATCAAAAAACAGTCAGCGATAACGACTATTTCGAAATAGGTTTTGATTTTCTTCAAATTGCCATTTTGGTTAAAACATCCCTGTTAAAAACAAAATGGATTAAAATCTGATCATGAGATTTATTGTTATGCAAAAAAAATATTTCGTCAACTTGAAAATGTAACTTTTTCAAGTTACATTGTTTGTGTAGGATTTGAACAGTGGAATGGAGGCAATATGCCAAAGAAAAAAGAGTTCGAGCATGGCGGTGCACGAGAAAATGCCGGACGTAAAGCACAGTTCAATGAACCCACCAAAGTCATTCGTGTTCCTGAGTCTCAAGTTAACTTTATCAAAAATTGGTTACTGAATAATGTCAAAACCAATAACTTGACCGACTTTAACTCAAAACTTAATGTCCAACAGGTCCACCCGAATAACGATAAAATTTACCACATTCCTTTGGCAACTGAACGTGTTGCGGCAGGTTTTCCTTCACCTGCGCAAGATGATATTGAGCAAGCACTCGATTTAAATGAATATTTAATTAGAAATGAAAATGCCACGTTTATTGTTAAAGCCAACTCTTTATCCATGTTAGATGCTGGAATTGATATTAATGATCCGCTTATTGTGGACCGTAGTATTCCCGCTAAATCGGGTGATATTGTGATTGCACTTATCGACAATGATTTCACTGTGAAGCGCTTAATGATTGATAGTCAATTTCATCCACCTAAAGTTTGGCTGAAAGCAGAGAACCCTGATTATCAGAATATTTATATTGAAGAGGGGCAAGAACTGGTTATTTGGGGAGTCGTGACGTATAACCTCAAACGAATGAGATAATTTTTTCTTATATTTATTATTTAAGTTACTGACCTGAAATCGAGGCCAGTAACTTTTTGCTGAATGACTTTTAAATTTGCCCAATCAATAAGCACGTTGCGATAACGACCATTAAACCACCTGAAAAACGGCCGACTAACTGTGCTGCTTGTGGTCTGGTTTTCAAAATAGCCTCTGAACCATAACCCACCATTAAGTAAATAATTGCGCAGCTAATCATGTGGACAACACCAAAGGCAAGAATTTGTGTTGTCACTGACCATGAAGCAGTAGTATCAATAAACTGAGGAAGCAGGGCTAAAAAGAGTAAAAAAACTTTCGGGTTTAAGCCACTTACATAAACGCCTTTGGTTGCCCAGCTCAACCATGACTGAGCTTTTTCAGAACCAGACTCGTTCGGAGTAGGAGGGGTAAGTAATAAGTTTATTCCCATCCATAACAAATAAGCAGAACCCGCAACAGTAAGAATCATCAGAGCAGTTGGATTATTTGCTACAAGCAGACCAACACCAGCTGCTACCAATAAAATCGTAATAAAGTGCCCAAATAGCATGCCTGCGACAGCGGGTACGACGACTTTGCCTTTAATCCCTGCCGAAATGGCATAGGCCCAGTCTGCCCCTGGCGTAATAATAAAAAGAATGGAGACACTCCAAAATGCAATAAAAATGTTAAAAGCCATATGCTTATCTCGGCAAACTATTTTCCAAAGGTTTCACTCGTGGTTTAGAAAAAATCCCTATTTATTCGAGCTTGTTGAAAATAATATGCTCATGTATTTAGAATGTGCTTTTAAATGTTTGCTCATATCACACTCATTTGGGGTAAATTTTTCTAAATGGATCGCACAGATAAAAAGATTCTTGCTGAATTGCAATTAAATGGCCGATTATCTATTACTGAATTGGCAGAAAAAGTCGGTTTGAGCATTTCACCTTGTCACAGACGAGTGAAGGCTTTAGAAGAGTCTGGAGCCATCAAAGGTTATCGGGCAGAGCTCGACCCGAATTTAGTGGGATTTGAATTTTCAGCGATTGTTTTTATTACGCTTAAAGAAGGTGATAAACAGGCAGTCGAGAAATTTGAAAATGCTGTAATAGACATCCCGCAAATTATTCAGGCTCAACGCTTGTTTGGTGAGCCAGATTATTTACTACATGTGGTGGCTAAAGATTTACCTGCTTTCCAGCGTTTATACGATGAAAAATTATCTGCTATTCCAAGTGTACAACGACTCATCTCAACCATTGTGATGAAAGATGTAGTGCCTGAACGTTTATTCCCGATTGGCTAAGAGTCATCAGATATAAAAAAAGAAGCTTTAAAGCTTCTTTTTTAGTTTTAAGAATATTTAAGCATCGAGTGTTTTACACAAAGAGCAGATCGTACCGTTATGTTTGTGAGAGAACATAATATCTGGGCGCTCGTAACCTTGTTCACATACGCGGCAGTGGTAAACCGTTGCAACTGGTGTACCTTCAGCATCGTAACGTGGTTCTTTAATACCGTCATCATGTGACTTGATGTAGTATTTTCCTTTGGTTAATAAGCCCATGATTGGTGTTAATACAAAGGCAAGTACAAGTGCGATAAGCGGTGAGTAAGGTGCCAAGAAGCTACCAAGTAATCCGAAGAATGCTGCAATTGATAAGCCTGCTGATACAAGGAACGCAACCATACCGACAGGGTTTACGTTGTATAGCATGTCACGACGGTATTCTGGTTCTTTCGGTGAAAGTTTTAACACATATTTGTTGATTGAAATGTCTGTTGCAACAACCACAACCCAAGCAATCGCAAAGTTTGAATAGAACCCTAAGATTTTACCTAGTACCGCAAACATATTGCCTTCCATCAAAGCAAGCGCAATTGCTAAGTTCACCATCACAAAGACAATACGACCCGGATAATGTTTGCTAATACGAGTGTAGGCACTTGTCCATGCAAGGGAACCAGAGTAAGCATTGGTCACATTAATTTTAATTTGAGAAATAACCACCAAAATCACTGCAAGTGTTAAAGCAGCCCAGCCCGGAAGCATGTCATGAAACGCCGCATTAAACTGTTGAACAGGTTCGGTGCTGTTTACGCCCGGTATTTTAGTGAGTAAATAGAAACCTAAAAATGCCCCAATAATTTGTTTAATTGCCCCTAAAATCACCCAACCTGGACCCGCTGAAATAACGGCTGCCCACCATGCTTTGCTATTTTCTTTTGTTTTCGCAGGCATGAAACGTAAGTAATCAATTTGCTCACCAATTTGCATGATGAGTGATAAACAAATACCAGCACCTAACATGATCGCGGCCATGTCTACGGTTGCAAAACCTTCGTTACCTGTAAAAGTTGCAAATTGGCTGACTAATGTTGGTTCTTGATAAATCAGATAGGCCACAGGACCAATCATCAGAACGAGCCAAAGCGGGGTAGTCCAAACTTGTAATTTACTCAAGGCTTTCATGCCGTAAATCACCAGCGGAATGACCATCACTGTTGAGATGAGGTAACCTGCCCAAAGCGGAATGCCTAAACCGAGCAATAACCCTTGCGCCATGATTGAACCTTCAAGGGCAAAGAAAATAAACGTGAAACTGGCGAAAATGATACTGGTCAGGACTGAGCCGATATAACCGAAACCTGCGCCACGAGTAATCAAGTCAAGGTCGATGTTATAGCGAGCTGCGTAGTAGGCTAAAGGAATGCCGGTTAAGAAGATAATAATCGCTGCAAATAAAATGGAGAAAACAGCATTAGTTGTTCCGTAAGACATACCAATACTGGCACCAATAGAAAAGTCAGCAAGATAGGCAATACCACCAAGTGCAGTAATAGCGACAACTTTGGGACTCCAGCGCCGAAAGCTGTGTGGAGCATAACGTAAAGTATAATCTTCTAAGGTTTCATTCACTGCTTTTTGTGAATCTGTACCTTGCACAGTGTCCAGATTTGGATGTTCAGATACACTCATAACATCAATCTCCCAATCATTTTCGGTCAATCAACACAAATATTGATCATTGTTTTTTGATGGTTTTGAGTGTGTGATTTTTGGGAAAAATTGAAAATACGTTATTTTGCGTATATGTGCGTATTAGAAAAAATCGCCATGATAAATGACTTTTGGCATAAGGATTGCTGGGTTTAATGCAGCCACATGCCAAACATGAGTGTTATGCCAGATTCTTCTCGTCCCCAACAAGCGCCACAACGTGTGATCAAAACACGCCGTGAATATAATATTTGGGTGGCAGATGAAAGTATCGAAGATTATGCGCTCCGCTACGCACCCACCTCAGTACGAAAATGGTCGCCTTGGACGGTAACTAATACCGCAATTTCGACAGTTAGCTTTTTAGCGATGGAAGCCATTGGGGCGACCATGCTTTGGCAGTATGGCTTTAGCAATGCGTTATGGGCAGCAATTGTCGTATGTACCATCATATTTTTGACCAGTTGGCCGATTAGTTACTACGCCGCAAAATATAATGTAGATGTTGATCTGCTTACTCGTGGTGCAGGTTTTGGCTATATTGGCTCGACCATTACGTCTCTGATTTATGCCAGCTTTACCTTTATTTTGCTTGCGTTTGAAGCCGCAATTATGGCAATGGCACTTGAGCTTGCTTTAGGCATTCCGCAAGTTATTGGTTACTTAATTTCTGCCTTAGTGATTTTGCCTTTAGTAGTCAAAGGCATTGGTTTTATTAATAAAGTTCAGGCGATCACACAACCAATCTGGCTCTTATTGCTGTTATTACCGTGGTTTTTTGTACTATGGAAACAACCACAAATTTTAAGTAGTAGCTTGCATTTTGTTGGGGCAGTTTCAAACTCAACTGACTTTAATCTGTATTACTTTGGTGCGGCGTGCACTCTTATTTTTTCATTTGTGATCCAAATTGGTGAGCAAGCCGACTATTTACGTTTTTTACCGCAACAAGAAAAGAATAGAACTGCATGGCGTTTTGCTGTTTTTTTAGGCGGTCCATCTTGGATTATTTTTGGATTTCTAAAAGTCTTGATGGGCATGCTGCTGATGGTGTTGGCTTTTCAGCTGTTTATTCCTGTCTCTGAACTAGACAATCCAACTTATCTATATTGGGTTGCTTATCAACAGTTTATTCCAAACCCTCAGCTTGCTTTAATATTGACTCTAGCACTGGTTTGCTTGGCGCAAATTAAAATTAATATGACCAATGCCTACGCTGGCTCATTGGCATGGTCCAACTTTTTTGCTCGCTTAACTCATAGCCATCCGGGGCGAATTGTCTGGCTTCTTTTTAACGTTTTTATTGCTATTGTTTTGATGGAAATGGGCATTAGCCATGCAGTTGAGCGCATTTTGGGGCTATATAGCAATATTGCTTTGGCATGGATTGGTGCCGTTGTTGCCGATTTAATTATCTGTAAACCTTTAGGTTTAAGCCCAAAAGGAATTGAATTTCGCCGTGCTTATTTATATGACATTAACCCCGTAGGAGTGGGTGCCTTAATGATTGCCTCAGTGTTATCGATGCTCAGTTATTTGGGCTTTTTTGGACTCATGGCAAAAGGTTTGGCGAGTTTTATTGCTCTGGGGAGTGCTGTGTTATGCGTTCCTGTTATTGCTTACCTAACCAAAGGCAAATATTACATTGCACGTCAGCCTGAAAAAATTCAGGCGACTTCGGTTGCTACCTGTGTGGTATGTGAAAGGGACTATGAACTCGCTGATATGGCGGGTTGCCCAGCCTATAACGGTACGATTTGCTCTCTATGCTGTTCACTTGAAGCACGCTGCCACGATTTATGTAAACCCGATGCACGTTGGTCGGTACAGCTTAAAAAAGCCATCTGGCACTATCTACCAGAACGCTGGGCCAGCCGTTTAAATAGTCGGGTCAGTTTATATTTATTACTGACTTTAGGGCTGTCTATTGTTCTGGCAGTGAGTTTAAGTCTGGTTTATATCCAGGAAAAAACCTATTTAGAAACCATTAATGCGGCAGCCGTTCCTCAGCTATTTATGCTATTTGTCAAAATTTATACCATTTTATTTCTATTGATGAGTGTTGCTGCTTGGTGGCTCGTATTAAACGATGAAAGCCGTCGTAATGCTGAAATCGAAACACACCAGCAAACAGCATTATTGATTGATGAAATTGCTGCCCATGAAGTCACTTCAAAAGACTTACAAGACGCCAGAATTTCAGCAGAACGGGCAAATGATGCAAAAAGCCGTTATGTCATTGGTATTAGCCACGAATTAAGAACACCCCTAAATAGTATTTTGGGCTATAGCCAATTGCTTCAAAAACAAGAGCAGCTCTCAGAACAAGGCAAAATGGCGCTCGGCGTGATTAGCCGTAGTGGGCAACATCTGACTTCATTGATTGACGGTTTATTAGATTTAGCGCGAATTGAAACAGGCAAAATTTCTTTAAATGTGGTGGATGTGCATTTTCCAAATTTTATAGAACAGATTATTCAAATGTTTCAGCCACAGTTTGAACAGAAGAATTTACAGTTTATTTATGAAATTGGAGAGAACTTACCGCACTATGTTCGTACCGATAAAAAACGCTTAGAGCAAGTACTCATCAATTTGCTGGGCAATGCTTTAAAATTTACGACGAGCGGAACAATTACTTTGAAAGTTGAGTACCGTTTCCAAACAGCTTATTTTGAAATTAGAGATACAGGCTGCGGCATTGCCGAGGCAGATTTAGAGCGAATCTTTAATCCGTTTGAACGGGGCAGTAATGTGGTTCAAGGCGGATTTACCGGAACAGGACTCGGATTACCCATTGTAAAATTATTAGTCGATTTACTTGGTGGCCAGTTATCTGTGACTAGTCAGCTCAATCAGGGTTCACAATTTAAGATTAAGTTTTACTTACCTTCAAAAGAAGTAGTTCATCCAATTTCTAATGTCTACTCCAACCAAATTACGGGTTATCAAGGCGAGCGTAAACGAATTTTGGTTGTCGATAATGAAGCTGTGGACCGAGGCTTAGTCGCTAATTTTCTCAAACCTTTGGGATTTATGATTGAAGAAGCCGAGTCGGGTATTGACTGTTTAAGACGTGTACCTATTTTTCAGCCGAACCTGATTTTGATGGATTTAAATATGCCTTTGATGGGCGGGTGGGAAACAGCACGATTATTGCGGCAGAATAATATTACCAATGTGCCGATCTTAATTATTTCCGCCAATGCAGGTGAGCGTGAAGTCAATCCACAAGATGCGGTCTTAAGTGAAGACTTTATGTTAAAACCAATCGACCTCAATTTGTTGCTGAGTAAAATTGGAGACAAATTAGGCTTGGTATGGATTGATTCCAAATCAGAGACACTCCTTGAAAATAAAGAAGTTCAAGTACTCGATTTAAATATATATAAGCAAGAGCAAGCTGCTGTTCATACACCAATTCAACAACCAGAAAATAATGATCTGCTCGATTTGCCGCAAAGCTTGCAACAGTTAAATGATTTAATTGGACAGGGTTATATTCGAGGAATTCAACAGACTTTAACGCAATGCCGTCAAAATTTTCCAGAGCATAACGAGTTATGGGAACAGCTTGAACAAGCTATTCAAAAGTTTGATTTAAAACACGCGCAACGATTAATTCAGGATAAGCAATGAGTACGCAACATGTTTCTTTTCAGCAAGCTTCGCCAAACGAGCAGGCTGTTATTCTGATTGTGGATGATGTACCGGAAAATTTAGGCTTGCTACATGAAAGTCTGGACCAGGCAGGTTATCGCGTGCTTGTCACAACCGATGGATTGAGTGCTATTGAAATAGCACACCGATGCTTACCAGATATGATTTTGCTTGATGGCAATATGCCACATATGGATGGTTTTGAAAGTTGTATACAACTTAAAGCGAGTCCAATTACACAGTTTATTCCCGTCATTTTTATGACAGGTTTGTCGGAAACAGAGCATATAGTGCGAGGTTTTCAGGTCGGTGGGGTGGACTATGTAACCAAGCCTTTGAATATTGAAGAAGTATTAGCAAGGGTAAAAACACATTTAGCACATGCAAAACTATTGCAACAACAAAAACAGGTGATTGACGCAACTGAAACAGCCATTCTTGCGCTAGACGTTCACGGTAAAATTGTTTGGAAAACCCAAAAAGCCAGTGAATTACTGAATCAATATTTACCCGAATTAGAGAGTTTTGAGGCAGGTTTAAAAGCTTGGTTTTCAGACTTAGAGCAAGAAAAAGACCCCAAAAAATTAACCAGCTGTTCTTATTCGACACCATCTCAGCAATTACAGCTTTTATTGCTTACACCGTGGGAAAGTGAGCAAAGTGTGGCAAAAAATTATCTGATACAGATTAAGACTTCTACGCCGGCTTTGGAAATGGCTGATATTTTGAAATATTGCCCACAGTTGACTCAACGTGAGGCAGAAGTCATGCACTGGTTATTGTTAGGGAAAACCAATAAAGATATTGCAGAAATATTGGAGCTTAGCCCACGGACCGTGAACAAGCATTTAGAACATATTTTTGAAAAACTTTGCGTTGAAAATCGAACTGCTGCCGTGGCGCACATTAATAGTTTGGTGCAAGAGTTTCACTAATTTAATTGACGATTGTATTTAAAAAGCATACAGACTCACTGCTAAAAATAGTCTATTTTTTTACACTTAAATTTGTTCTTATAGATAAAGATATATAAAGTCATTTTTAAATAAATTTGAGCCATAATACGAGGAATTCATTGTGAATATTCAACAAAAAGATGATGCAAAACACGGCAGCTTTAGCTTACTTGATGGTGAAACCGTTGCGGGTGAAATGACTTATACATGGGCAGGCGAAGGCATGCTGATTATTGACGCTACAGATGTAAATGAAAATTATCGGGGACAAGGCGTAGGTCGCCAATTACTGGATGCTTTGGTGGCTTTTGTTCGTGAAAAAGACGTAAAAGTAATTCCGCTTTGCCCATATGCTAAATCGGTTTTTGATAAAGACCCAAGCATTGGCGATGTACTTAGAAAATAAGCAGTAGATTAAAAATTATTTAATAAAAATCGGGCGTTGGTGTCCGATTTTTTATTGGTTTTATTATTCATCTTTGTTTTAGTGAATATGTTTTGAGCGGTTGTATTCAATTGATTCGAAGGTTTTCGATTGCCAGATCGAATTTATCAAACTTATAGAAAAGCTTATCTAATAAAAATAGTTTTAGACCAATTGGGAAAAAAATAAACTCGTTGCACAAATATTTAATAGCTGACGAAAGCTAAATATTTATAACGTTTTAATATTATTTTTTGGAATTTTCCTTGAACTGGCAGTATATCCATAGTGTGTTGCCGCAATTTTTCTCTGCAACTTTGACCACGCTGAAAATTTCAATTATCAGCATTTTTTTGGCAATTATTGTAGGGCTAATTTGCAGCATTTTAATCACATATCGCGTGCGGGTGCTAAATAGAATTGCCCAGTTCTATATTGAGTTATCTCGAAATACCCCTTTACTAATTCAACTGTTCTTTTTGTATTACGGTTTGCCAAAGCTGGGTATCAAAATTGATGGTTTTGCTTGTGGTGTGATCGGACTGACCTTTTTAGGTGGAAGCTATATGGCTGAAGCTTTCCGAGCAGGTTTGCAATCTGTTGCAAAAGGGCAGATTGATTCTGCAAAAAGTATTGGTTTGCAACCGACTCAAATTTTTAGATATGTCATTTTTCCTCAAGCACTGGCTATTTCAATTCCGGCAATAGGGGCAAATTGCCTATTTCTAATTAAAGAAAGTTCTGTGGTCAGTGCAATTGCTGTCGTTGAACTGCTTTTTGTTACCAAAGACTTAATTGGCATGGACTATAAAACCACAGAAGCTTTGTTCTTACTCATCATGGCTTATCTGATTATTTTATTGCCCGTGTCTATTTTAACTAGTTATCTGGAGCACAGAAGTCGGAAGGTGAGCCATGGAGCTTGATTATCTATTTCAAGCGAGTCACCTCGAACGTTTAATGTGGGGACTTTGGGCCACTGCAAAAATTGCATTTATTTCAGTGTTTTTCTCTGCAATTTTCGGCACAGTTTTCGGCGTCATTATGACTTCTAAGAACATAGTCGTTAAAGCGATGTGCCGTCTGTATTTAGAAGCGATCCGAATCATTCCAATTTTAGTTTTGCTGTTTGTGTTTTATTTCGGCTTTGCGACATGGTTTAACTGGCAGTTTTCCGCAATGTGGGTCTGCATTGTTGTGTTTGTTTTATGGGGTACAGCAGAAATGGGCGATTTGGTTCGTGCAGCCATTACTTCAATTGACCAACATCAACGCGATTCGGCCTATGCGCTCGGACTAACTCATGTTCAAGCTTTGATCTATGTCATTTTTCCGCAAAGTCTAAAACGAGTAACACCAGGCGCGATTAACTTATTTACCCGAATGGTGAAAACCAGCTCTTTGGCAGTCCTGATTGGTGTGGTTGAGGTCATTAAAGTTGGCCAGCAAATTATTGAAAATTCGCTGTTGACCGTGCCGAGCGCTTCTCTTTGGATTTATGGCTTTATTTTTATTTTGTATTTTCTGATTTGCTATCCCTTATCTCGTTTGGCGGCACATTTAGAAAAGGTCTGGGAGTAATTATGCCTTTGTTATCGATACAACAATTACAGAAATCATTTGCACAAAGTCATATTTTACAGGGCATTGATCTGGATGTAGAACAAGGAGAAGTGGTTGTTATTTTAGGTCCATCGGGCTGTGGGAAAAGTACCTTATTGCGCTGTATTAACGGCTTAGAACCGATTCAGGGTGGTGAAATTCGTTTAACTGGCTCAGGTGTACTCGGTAAAGATGTGGACTGGACTAACGCTCGTCAAAAAATTGGCATGGTTTTTCAGAACTATGAGCTATTTGGGCACATGAATGTCATTGACAACATCTTGCTCGGACCACTCAAAGTACAAAAACGTCACCGTGATGAAGCTGAACAAGTAGCAGATGAATTGCTAAAGCGAGTCGGGCTATATGAGCGAAAGCTCGATTATCCACGCCAACTTTCAGGTGGACAAAAACAACGTATCGCTATTGTTCGTTCACTGGTCATGCAACCTAAAGTCATCTTGCTTGATGAAATCACTGCTGCGCTTGACCCAGAAATGGTTAGAGAAGTGCTTGATGTAGTACTCAAATTGGCGAATGAAGGAATGACCATGTTGATTGTGACACATGAGATGTCCTTTGCCCGTAAGGTTGCTGACCGCATCATTTTTATGGATAAGGGCAAGATTATTGAACAGGCTTCACCAGAAGAATTTTTTGAACAGCCAAAAACAGAACGAGCGAAAGCTTTCTTAAATATTTTGTCGTACTAAATTTTTATTATTTGAATCATGAGGAAGTGAATGTTTAAACGTAATTCAATAAAAATATTAAGCAGTCTTGCCGTTGCTGGGGTGTTGTTAACTGCATGTAGTAAAACGCCATCAACTGAACAGGCAAGTAATGCTCAAGCAGACCATTCTTTAGAACAAGTCAAAAAAAATGGAGTTCTAAGAGTTGCCGTTTTTGCCGATGATCCGCCGTTTGGTTTTGTAGATAGTGCGGGTAATAATCAGGGCTTTGATGTGGCTTTAGCAAAACGAGTGACTAAAGATTTGCTTGGTGATGAAAAGAAAGTTGAGTTTATTGTGACTGAAGCTTCAAATCGGGTGGAGTTTTTAAAATCAAATCGTGCCGATGTGGTGTTCGCGACATTTACAGTAACCCCTGAACGAAAAGAGGTTGTCGATTTTGCCGAGCCTTATTTAAAAGGGGCTTTTGGGATTGTCTCGCCTAAAGCCAAGCCGATTACGGACATTGCCCAATTAGAAGGTAAAACCTTAATCGTAAATAAAGGCACAAGTTCGGATACTTACTTTACCAAGCATTATCCGAAAGTGAATTTACTCAAGTTTGAAAGAAACTCGGATGCCTTCAAAGCTTTAACCGACGGTCGTGGTGACGCAATTTCACAAGATAGTACGTATGCTTTGGCATGGGCCGCGAAGAACCCAAGTTATGTTGCGGGTATTCAGTCTATTGGTGATCAAGAGTTTATTGCACCGGCAGTTAAAAAGGGCAATACCCAACTATTGAATTGGCTCAATACTGAAATCAAGCAGCTCAGAACAAGCGGTGAAATTAAGAAAATTTATGATGAAACCTTGAAACCAATTTACGGTGACTCGGTTAATCCGAATGTGTTTTTAGACGTAGGCCAATAATTTTCGATATCGCTAGAGCAGTGCCTAAAAGTAGGCGCTGTGATTCTAAATAAGACTTTTACAAGAACGATAGGGTGAAATAATGACAACATTAACATTTCAAAACGTGAAGCATATTTTGGCTGCATCTTTACTGAGTTTGGGTTTGGTTGCATGTGATAAAGGAACTCAGTCTACTGAAAAATCGGCCGATACCACACAAACTACGTCAAGTATTGAACAGATCAAAAAGAATGGTGTGGTACGAATTGGCGTATTTAGTGATAAACCGCCGTTTGGATATTTAGATGCTCAAGGTAAAAACCAAGGCTTTGATGTAGAGATTGCCAAGCATGTCGCTAAAGATCTACTCGGTGATGAAAACAAAGTTGAGTTCGTTTTAACTGAAGCAGCTAACCGTGTCGAATATTTAAAAGCCAATAAAGTAGATATTATTTTTGCAAACTTTACTGTTACCCCAGAACGTAAAGAGGTGGTCGATTTTGCTAAGCCTTACCTAAAAGTGGCGCTCGGTGTGGTTTCTCCTAAAAGTCATCCAATTACCGATGTGGCTCAACTTAAAGATAAAACCTTGCTGGTAAACAAAGGTACAACGGCTGATTCATTCTTCACCAAGACTCATCCTGAGATTAAACTACAAAAGTATGAGCAAAACACTGAAACTTTTGATGCTTTAAAAGATGGTCGTGGTGCTGCGCTTGCACATGATAACTTGCTGGTTTTAGCTTGGGCCAAAGAAAATCCAAATTACACTGTTGGCATTACTAATTTAGGTGAGCAGGACTTAATTGCACCAGCAGTGAAAAAAGGCGATAAAGAGTTACTGGACTGGTTGAACCAAGACTTAGAGAAACTGGCAAAAGAAGGTGTGATTCATCAGGCTTATGAAAAAACGTTAAAACCAGTCTATGGCGATACGATTAATCCAAAAGATTTATTGGTTGAATAGTTGTACTCATAGCCTCTAATGATCAGGACTCTAGATAGTATTTACTCGAGCTAAGATTCATCTACAGCCTGCCCATAATTTATAAAGATAATGTTTTTGCAATATTTTTTATATATGTAAACAGTGGTCAGGTTCTGTAGATGAGAAAGTTTTTTGGTTACTTTTTTCAAAAAAAGTAACAGAATTAGCTGATTGCTTTAGAGATTCAAAGATAGCATTCCATCGTGTTAATTCCTTGAATTTATATTAATTTAACTTAAACAAAGTCGGCTCTGCTGCTAATTTATCTGCCAAATATTGAATCAACACACTCAATTTAGGCGGGACATGCCGTGTCGGTGGGTAAAGTAACCACAGCCCACCACTATAATATGTCTTAAAATACCAATCTGGTAAAACCTGAACTAAGGTACCTTGTTGTAGAGCATGGCGTGCAACGAAGTAAGGTAAGCTCGCAATACCTAAATGCTGTAATGCCGCACTCAAACGCACACCTGTATGGTTTGCTGCATAACGCCCACGCACAGCCACACTGATCGATTTGTTTCCTTGCTGAAATTTCCATTTTGAGTCACTGGCTTGTTCACCTAAGTAA
The DNA here is from genome assembly GCF_014169935.1 of Acinetobacter sp. BEC1-S18-ESBL-01. Taxonomy (NCBI): domain Bacteria; kingdom Pseudomonadati; phylum Pseudomonadota; class Gammaproteobacteria; order Moraxellales; family Moraxellaceae; genus Acinetobacter; species Acinetobacter sp. BEC1-S18-ESBL-01. The sequence goes on along the minus strand of NZ_AP022302.1, from coordinate 2,233,535 downwards.
ATACATTCATGCTGCTTTAAATCATGAGGGTGGCTCGGTATGCCATGCTTGGCCAAATACTCAGGCGTAGCGCAAACCAAGTGATCAATATCAATGAGTTTTCGACCCATAAGGCCGCCCGGTGGTTGCTCTGTAATTCGAAGTGCTAAATCGACTCCATCATCAATGAGATCTACATAGCGATCTTCTAAAAGCATTTGAATATCAATTTTCGGGTAGCGTTCTAAAAATTCGGGTAAATGCGGATGAATCATAAAATGTCCCACCGCTTTCGGAACACTCATACGAATAATACCTTCTGGCTCAACATGAAATTGACCCGAACTTTCCATGACTGCTTGTGCCGCATTCACCATATCTAAACAGCGTTGATAGACCTGTTGTCCACTTTCACTTAAACGAAGTTTCCGTGTGGTCCGATAGAGTAAGCGGGTGCCTAAAGCACGCTCTAAACGAGCAATCGCACGACTAACAGCAGAAGGTGTTGTACCAAGCTGGCGGGCAGTTTCAGAAAAACTTTCCGACTCGACAACCTTAACGAAAGTCGCCATTTCATTTAATAGAACCAGACTTTGATTTGTGCTCATGAGACAAAAGTTATTTGGATTTTGATTGGATTATCGCGTTTAAAAAATCGCAATACAATCTTTTAGGTGATTTTCAGGAAACTAAATTATTATGTGGCAGTTGTATGGACATGAGTTTTTAACGCTAGCTCTTATTCACTTTATGGCGGTGATTTTACCGGGACCAGATTTTGTGATTACGGTAAGACAAAGTGTACGTTATGGCTACTTAATTGGATGTCTAACCGCAATTGGTATTGGTGTAGGGATTTCAGTGCATGTGTTTTATACACTTGTTGGTATTGGCTTTTTGATTCAGCAAAGTGAATGGCTCATGTCACTGATCAGAACAGCAGGGGCAGCTTATTTGATTTATTTAGGATGGCAGTGTTTACGTAGCCAGCCGAATACTAATATTGAAATTAATGGCCAAGCAAACGGTGATACGCCAAGTTTATTTAAAGCTTTTACTATGGGTTTTCTTACCAATGCATTAAACCCAAAAGCCACTATCTTTTTTCTGGCAATTTTTACAACGATTGTAAGTACAACCACACCAATGAAAGTTCAGGTTTTTTATGGTGTGTGGATGTGTATGGTTAATGCCATTTGGTTTATGGTGGTGAGTGTACTGTTTGCACAGCCTATTGTACGTAAACGGTTTTTAGAATTTGGAGTTTATTTTGAGCGGGTGATGGGAGTGTTATTGATTGGAATTGCATTGAGATTGATTTGGGGATTGTTTGTTTAATTGCCGTGAGTATTTAATGGGGGTACAGAAGTACGATTTTAGATTGCTTATAGTGTTCAAGGCGTTCATACCTATATTCACTCGTGCTAAATTTCATCCACAGCCTGCCCATAATTTATAAAGATAATGTATTTGCAATATTTTTTGAAAAATGAAAACAGAGAACAGGTTCTGTGGATGAGAAAGTTTTTGGTTACTTTTAAAAAAAAGTAACAGAATTAGCTACTTTCTTTGGAGGCAAAACGGTAAGACTTCGCCGTGATAACCACTAATAATTTTTAGCTCAACCTAAAGTCATCTGCGAACTATTGCATAGCACGACAGAGTATTATCGCTTAAAGTTTTAATTTCTTCAGTCGCCTTCGGCTGGACTTACTTTGGTTTCGCTCTGAGAAGCGTCTAAAGCTTCGTAAGAGCAAAAGCATTGTCATCTGCAAAACCTGTCGACTTATTTCATTTAACTAGTGTTTCACAGAAAAAGAATCTTTTTGATGCTACGCAGGTTGCAGACGACTTTTGCTCGAGTAAATGTGGTGCTAGGACTATTTGAGTTTTAATAGTTTCCTCATTGAAAAATTGAATTTTAATGATGGCAAATTAATTATAAAAAAAGACCGCTCGAAAGCAGTCTTTTTTAATAAATTTAACTCGTACGTCGATTACGCGTGAGTTGATGTAACACCGAAACCAATAAATCAATTTCTTCCGTCGTATTATAAAAAGCCAAAGACGGACGCACGGTCTGTTCTACACCAAAACGACGTAAAATTGGTTGTGCACAATGGTGCCCAGAACGTACGGCAATACCATGTTGATTTAAAGCTTTACCGACTTGTTCAGTTGAATAACCTTGTAAGGTAAAGGACATCACACTGGCTTTGTGATGTGCGGTTCCGATCAGGCGTAAACCTGACACACTACTCAGCGCATTTTGACCATATTCGAGTAGATCATGTTCATAGCGAGCAATGTTATGAATACCTAGACTTTCTACATATTCAAGTGCAGCACCTAAGCCAACAGCATCGGCAATATTTCCAGTTCCAGCTTCAAACTTGTTGGGTGCAGGTTGGTAAACTACTTGTTCGAAGGTCACATCTTGAATCATGTTACCGCCGCCTTCCCAAACAGGCATGCTTTCTAGCAACTCTGGTTTTGCATAGACCACACCAATACCCGTTGGCCCAAACACTTTATGTCCAGAAAATACAAAAAAGTCTGCATCAAGAGCTTGTACATTAGTAGGGATGTGCGAAACAGATTGCGCGCCATCAACTAAAACACGTACACCTTTGGCATGCGCAATTTTAATGACTTCAGCAACAGGTGTGACTGTTCCTAAAGCATTCGAAACTTGAGTAATCGACAGCAGTTTAGTGCGTTCATTAATCAGTTTTGGCAACTCTTCTAAAATAATCTGGCCTGTGTCATCCACAGGAATGACTCTTAATTTTGCTCCAGTTTTTTTAGTGAGTTGATACCAAGGCACAATATTGGCATGGTGTTCTAAGTGAGAAACGATAATTTCATCACCTTCACCAATATTTTGCTCACCCCATGTTTTTGCAATCAGGTTAATGCCTTCGGTTGTTCCTCGAACAAAGATAATTTCTTTAGAAGAGGGTGCACCAATGAATCGGGCAACTACATTTCTTGCATGCTCATAGGCATCGGTTGCACGAGCCGCTAACTCATGGGCAGCACGGTGAATATTTGAGTTTTCATGCTGATAAAAATAAGCAATCCGGTCAATCACACGCTGCGGTTTTTGTGTGGTCGCAGCATTATCCAACCAAACTAGAGGGCGACCATTGACGCGTTCCTGTAAAACTGGGAAATCGCGACGTATGGCATGTACATCGAGTGGTTGAGCACTGCTTGCTACAAAAGTGGGTTGCGATGGTTGATAGTGACTATAACTTTGTCCAGTTTGAGGCAAGTCTAAAAAATAAAATGCAGAGCTTGCCGAACTTTGGGGAGGCGTGTTCGTTGCAAAACGATCTTCTGTCAGCAATGATTTCAGCTGATCACCATGTGGTAACTGAAAAGATTGTGCAACCGAATAATTATCTTCAACACCTTTAACAGACGGTTCTGCTGTATTGGGAGCAGAAAAATCATTTAAAAAATAATAAGGTGATTCACCTGCACCAGTGGGTAAGTTTGGTTCAATGCGTGGCACATTGGGTTCACTATGAGCAGCTTGTGGCAAATATGGTTCAAATGGTGGGCGTGGCAAATTAGCTCCACCAACCACAGGCGCAGACGCTACAATTCGGCGTTCAGGGTAGTCTGGCAAATTTGGAATATGCTCAGGATATTCCGGATTGAGACTTTTCTGAAAGGCGATATTGGGCGCACGACCACTGAGTGCAGAAAATGGTTCACCCGGTTGTGGTGGATGCGGTGGCGCTCCGACTGGTAAGTCCAAGTTAAGGCCCGATGGAGAAGCTGAACTGCTTGAGCTTGGCACTGCTGAAAAAAACTCATTAGCAAGTCGAGCAATGGTGGACTCATCAGGGAAGTTGGCTGGTGGGTTAACACCAGTCACTTTAGGCCCCGTTGAACTACCTTGCAGATTACTTGTAGTTAACTGGGTAGTCATGATATTTGTCCACCTCCACATCATCTAACACTGCTAAAGCATCGTCTGTTAATACTGCAAGTGAGCAATATAACGAGATTAGATATGACGCAATTGCGTTACGGTTAATGCCCATAAAACGTACTGAAAGCCCTGGTGACTGTTCACCAGCAAGACCCGGTTGGAACAAACCAACAATTCCTTGACGCTTTTCACCAACACGAAGCAGCAAGATTTTAGTTTTGCCATCTTCTACAGGAATTTTATTTGATGGAATAAGTGGAATTCCGCGCCATGTAATGAACTGCGAACCGAACAGACTAACCGTTGGAGGCGGTACACCACGGCGTGTACATTCACGTCCAAATGCTGCAATCGCATCAGGGTGTGCTAGGAAAAATCCCGGTTCTTTCCAGACTTTACGTAGCAAATCATCAAGATCATCTGGCGTCGGTGGGCCATTTAAAGTCGAAATACGTTGGTCATCTGTCACACTTGCCAGTAAACCATATTCAGGGTTATTGATAAGCTCACTTTCTTGACGTTCTTTAATGGTTTCAATCGTTAAACGGAGCTGTTCTTTAATTTGGTCGTGTGGGCTGCTGTAAAGGTCAGCAACACGTGTATGTACATCTAAAACAGTAGATACACCGTTTAAAAAGTATTCACGTGGCTCTGGATCATAATCGACAAAAGTTTGTGGCAAAGTTGCTTCATCACGTTGTGTGCAAGCCACTTGAATATCATCGGTATTATTGACACGGTTTAGGCGATAGATACCTGCTTCAACAGGAATCCATTGCAGTAAATGAGTCAGCCATCGGGGAGTAATTGTAGAAAGTTGGGGAGCTGTTTTTGTTGCATTGGCCAGTTGACGGGCTGCGTGGTCCCCCAGCGCAAGTTGGGCTTTGTCAGTATTTTTCGCCATGAATCATTTTTCCTTATTACATTGGCTTTTTGAAAATAAAAATTCTAGGATGCATATAAACTAGAATTAGTTCTGGTTTTAAAATTAAAATAGCGTTATAAATTTTTTAAATAGAGAGCTTATTAATGAGTTATCTATTTTCTAAATAAAAATATATTTAAACTAGAAATAAGCATTTTATTAATCTGCACGTTCTTTGTTTATTTATCTCCTTATCTATTTATTTCACATCTATAGTTTTTAACCGGCTATATGATTTTTTTGATAAGACTCATTAGGAGACTGTAAAATCTGACTACCTGCAGCAACACTATGTGTAAGCCAGACATTCCCCCCAATAATTGACCCTCGGCCAATGGTAATACGGCCTAAAATAGTGGCGCCTGCATAAATCACGACATCATCTTCAACAATTGGATGGCGTGTATAGTCTTTTTTCAAAGCACCATCATCATTGGTTTCAAAGCGTTTTGCTCCAAGAGTCACTGCTTGATAAATACGAACACGTTCCCCAATGACACTAGTTTCACCAATCACTACACCCGTACCATGATCGATGAAGAATCCTTTGCCAATTTGCGCACCCGGATGAATATCAATACCCGTTGCAGAGTGAGCCAACTCGGAAATAATGCGAGACAATAAAGGCACTTGGGCATAGAGTTGATGCGCAATTCGGTGATAAATGATCGCAAATATGCCCGGATAGCAGAGTAATACTTCATCTACACTATGTGCTGCTGGATCACCTTCATAAGCAGCACGCACATCGCCGTCTAAAAGACGTCGTATAGAGGGCAAGGTGTTGGCAAAATCCTGCACAATTGTTTGAGCAAATTCTTGTGGGTGCTGCACTGGGCTTGAATGACCTAAATGACGTTTTGCTTCATAATTCAAAGCCAGTTGCACTTGAGCATGTAAGGCTGTCAGCACCCGATTTAAAGTATAGGCAATATAAGAATCTTCAGTTTCTTGACGTAAGTCAGCAGGGCCTAAACGCATTGGAAATAAAATTCCACACAAGTCATCTAAAATGACTTTTAAAGCTTCTTTAGATGGAAGTTCGCGGCCCCCAAATTCTTTTGTTCTGTGCTGTTGCTGACGCCAGTCATGCCTTGCTTGTTGTAAACCTTGTACAACCGCATTAATGTTCCATTGAGTCACAAGCTTTCCTTGATTCACTGAAAATTGATTGAAGTATTAGTCTTGTTGCCAAGGAAGTTGGTGGATGCGCCAGCCATTTTTCTGATTACGCTGTTGCTGATCATTTAGGTCGCCTTCGAAGCCTTCAAGAACGTTATAAATGTGCTCAAAACCTGCATTAAATGCGGCTTCTGCTGCCTGTGCTGAACGGTTGCCACTACGACATAACAAAAGAATGGTTTTGTCTTTGCCAACTTTTGATTCAAGTTCTTTTAAAAAGCGTGGATTACGGTTAAACGATGTGCCTGTTGCCCAAGCGACATGAACACTTTCAGGGACATAACCCACAAATTTACGTTCTTCATTGGTACGTACATCAACTAAAACAGCTTCGCCTTGTTGTACGAGCTGCCATGCATCAACAGGTGATAAACTGCCACTAAAATTTAATTCGTGTTCTTGTGCATATTGCTGTGCTTTAGCAAGGATATCTTCGGCTGAAAAGGACGTATTTGAACCATTTGAGATAAAACTTTGCGGAGTTTCAGTATTTAATTTAGCGTTCATTGAATATATCCTTATCTTTGATTCAGATTGTTAAGGTTCAATTTACGCGTTTTTAAATATAAGCAAAAATAAGGAATATCTATTTATATATATTATTTTGATAAATAAGAGCGGTGAATATTTTATATAAAATAGTATTAGTTAATCTTATAAAGTTATTAAAATAAAATAGATTTAAGAAATTTTATTATTTAGTAAAAACCGTGCAGATTAAAATAACCTACACGGTTTTAAATATTAAGCAAACCCACCATTTACCCGAATGACTTGAGAGTTTACCCAGCCCCCATCTGGACCAGCCAGCATGGCCACTACGCCAGCAATTTCTTCAGGTGTTCCGATTCGTTCCAATGGAGCAAGTTTTGCAATAGCTGCCACTTGCTCTTCAGTTTTTCCATTGTAAAAAAGGTCAGTGCCTGTCGGGCCGGGTGCAACTGCATTTACAGTGATATTTCGTCCACGTAACTCATTTGCTAACACATGTACCAAACCTTCGACACCTGCTTTTGAAGCAATATAAGGACCATATGCCGGAAAAGATTTGGCAATTACACTGGTTGAAAGCGCAATAATCCGACCACCATCTGGCACTGTTTCGGCCGCATGCGCCAATATTAAAAACGAGCCACGTAAATTGGTATGAATCACTTTATCGAAATCTGGCAGGCTTTCAGGTGTAATTTTTGCCATAGGCATAATACCGGCACTATGAACTACCACATATACTTGACCATTAATGGCCTTTGCCTCTTGAAATAAACGGCTCACCTCATGTTCATTTGCAATGTCCGCTTGAATAGCTAAGGCTTGACCACCTTGCTCAATAATGTGTTCTACAGTGGCTTGGGCATGCGCTTTATTGCCAGCATAATTAATAATTACATAAAACCCATCTTGAGCTAAGCGTTCTGCAATAGCACGGCCAATACCACGTGATGCGCCAGTAACCAGAGCTGTTTTTCTTGAAATATTCATTTTTAGATTGCCTGTTTGAGTAAGTATGGCTTATTTTAATAATATAGAAATATGGGATAAATCATCAAAATTAGATAAGATAATTCCATATAAATTAATAATAGGTAGAGTTAAAAGCGAGCACCATGGATAAATTTGATACCTTGCAACTTTTTACCCGCATCGTAGAGCTGGGTAGTTTTAGTCAGGCAGCCGATCAGCTAAATATCCCACGTGCTACAGCAAGTAATGCCATTAAAGAGTTAGAGAGTAATTTACAGTGCCGTTTACTAGAGCGGACGACTCGGCATGTAAGGCCATCACTAGATGGACAGGCATTTTATGAACGCTGCACACAAATATTATCGGAACTCGATGATGCCGAATCATCTTTACGCAATGTAATTGCTCAGCCCCGTGGTTTATTACGTGTCGATTTATCAGGCGCTCATGCGACTAAAATTGTTTTACCCAATATCGATCAATTTCACGAGTTATACCCCGACATTGAACTGGTAATCAGTACAGGTGATCGCTTGGTTGATCTGATTAGGGAAGGGATAGACTGTGTGGTGAGAGCGGGCCGTTTAGATGATTCCACTTTAATTGCTAGACATTTGGTCGATATGCCACAAGTCATTTGTGCAAGTCCTGACTATTTAAATAAACATGGAACGCCACAGCAACCAGAAGATTTATTATCACATTATTGTGTCAATTTCTTTTCAACATCAGGCGGGCGAAATTACCCATTTGAATTGATGGTGAATAGCAAAAAGCAAGATTATTTTTTGAAAAGCTGGATCGCGGTAAATGACGCTGAAAACTATGTATTATCTGCCTTACAAGGGGCTGGCTTAATTCAGGTCCCACGCTATCATGTGGCAAATGAGTTAAAAGACGGGCAACTAGTTGAGGTCTTATCGGAGTGGGAAATCCCGAAGATGTCAGTTTCTGCTTTATATCCGCAGCATCGGCAGCTCTCGCCACGCGTACGCGTTTTTGTCGCTTGGCTGAGTGAGTTATATACAGGCTATTTTTCAAAATAACGATAGCATAAACGTATAGGTAGAATGCTCTCTAGCACATATAAAATTTTGGTGAATATGTGATTGAATTACCCAATGCAAATGATTGGATCGTCAGAAATTCTGACCCTAATAGTCTCGAACGAATCGAAGCCTTTTTTACCGATCATGCTTATGAGTCGCATCGCCACGATACTTTTGCCATTGGTCGAACATTAACAGGTGTTCAAAGCTTTCATTATCGTGGAGAGATGAAACATAGCTTGCCGGGTATGACGATGGTTTTGCATCCTGATGAAAAACATGATGGCGAGTCAGGTAGTCGAGACGGTTTTAGATATCGGATGGTGTACGTAGAACCTGCAACACTACAGGAAATTATGAAGGGTAAACCTTTACCATTTTTTGAAAATGGCTTGAGTCAGGATCCTCGATTATTTAAAGCAACTGATGTTCTATTACAAGGGATGGATCACCATATTGATCCATTAGAAAAACAAGATGCTTTATATGATCTTGCAACCACACTTTACGAAATTTCTGGTAATCATCAGCGAACCTCACATTCTTATGACTATATTGCAGCGGAGCGTGCTAGAGAATTTATACATGCCTCTTTATATGAAAATATCTCTTTAGATGATATTGAAAAAAATGTGGGACGAGACCGTTGGAGCCTTTCACGGGACTTCCGATTGCTATTTGGTACAAGTCCACATCGATATATGACTATGCGCAGACTGGAAGTTGTGAAGTCCTGTTTGATGTATGGAGAGTCCTTAACTCAAGCTTCATTGATTGCAGGATTTTTTGATCAAAGCCACATGACACGTCATTTTTTAAAAGCATTTGGATTGACTCCAGCCAGATGGCGGATGATCAATAAACTCTCTTCATAAACAAAAGCCAGCCTGTTTAGGCTGACATAGACTTTATCTTAAATTAGCTGCATACCTTTCAAAAAATCATAAAGCATAAATATGCCGGAAATGATTAGCATCAATCCCATGGCTCGGTTTATACGATTAAACCAGATTTTATTTTTAATTTTTTTACCTAACACAGCACCTGCCCAAGAGTAAAGGCAGGGCGCGCCAGTTGCACCCAGTGAAATGAGCAATGATACGAAGAAGATTTGTACACCAATGATATGTGCAGTAGGGTACATAATGGTTGTAACAGGCAAAATGACTAAAATCCCTTTGGGGTTTAAAGCTTGTATCCAAAAACCATTCCAGAACGAAAGCACCTGAACTTCAGTGGTCTCATTACTCAGATCGATATCTGACTTTAACATTTGGTATGAAAGATAAAACGTATAAAGTGCACCAAACAACGCAATATAGTGCAAGGCATTTTGTGGAATGATTGCAGCCCCAAGATATCCAAAAATCATGAATAACATCAGCATTGCACAACCAACGCCTATAAAAAAATAAATCGTTTTTTTGAATTGTCCGGTAAGCCCAGCATTTAGCCCCATAAAATTTACTGGACCGGGGCTATACATCACACTCAAGGTATAAAAAAAGATTTCCATAACGTATCTACTGAAACAAAAACAACCCAGCATAGTGACTCGTAAATTTAGGGTCTTGTACGTTTGTAATGGCTCTTGCACAAACGTACAAGACGAGAAAAATCCGAATGAGTCATGATGAGCGACCTAAAATAAATGATTCAGGAAAGAGATTTATGTTTGACACAAAAATTGCGCTGATTGTCCGTAATGATCTTGCGACGTGGCAGAGATTAAATGTGGTGGCTTTTTTGGCAACGGGGATTGCCTCTGCTGTACCTGAAATGTTGGGGAAACCTTATATCGATGCAAATGGCTATGAGTATGGCAACATGCTAGGGCAACCGATGTTGGTATTTGAGGGGGATTTATCTGGTCTACAAAAAGCACATCGCAAAGTAATAGAGCAAGATTTAACGATAATTCCCTATGTACATGCCATGTTTTCTACAGGCAATGATGAGGATAATCGAGCTGTATTTTTGGCCGAAGATGCGAATCAATTAAATTTGGTTGGGCTAGCATTAAGAGGACCTAAAAAAGCAGTTGATAAGGCAATTAAAGGACTTTCTTTGCATCAATAAGATTTTTATTGGAAGAATGATAAAACCCACTTTTTGAGCAAAAGTGGGTTTTATTTAAAAATAATAATTAAACTTTATCTTGAGTATTGGTCTCAAAATCACTCGCATCATGGCGTTCATGCAACTGCGTAGTTAAATCACCAAAAGTACGATTGACCATACGGCCACGTTGTACCGCAGGGCGCTCTAAAATCGCATCTGCCCAACGTTGAACATTTTTATATTGATCGACACCTAAAAACTCCGCGCCGTTATATACCCAGTTTTTAACAAGACCGCCATACCAAGGGAACGCTGCAATATCAGCGATGCTATATTCAGAACCAGCCAAATATTCGTTTTTTGCCAGATGCTGATCTAATACATCAAGTAAGCGTTTTGTTTCCATTGCAAAGCGGTTAATCGCATATTCAATTTTAACAGGGGCATAAGCATAAAAATGTCCAAAACCACCACCTAAGTAAGGTGCACTGCCCATTTGCCAGAATAACCAATTGAGGCATTCAGTACGTGCAGCAATATCAGTCGGAATAAACGCTTTAAACTTTTCAGCCAAGTAAAGCAAAATTGAGCCAGATTCAAATACTCTTAATGGCGGGTTTTGGCTATGGTCAACCAATGCTGGAATTTTAGAGTTGGGATTAATTTCTACAAAGCCACTGCCAAATTGCTGTCCTTCTCCGATTTTAATCAGCCAAGCATCATATTCAGCATCTTTATGTCCTAACGCTAAAAGCTCTTCAAGCAAAATAGTAACTTTTTGACCATTAGGCGTTGCTAAAGAGTAGAGTTGGAGCGGATGTTTTCCTACTGGAAGTGTATGCTCGTAACGCGCACCTGAGCTAGGTTGGTTTAAATCGGTTTTTTCTCCAGTCCATTGCCAAACTTGTGGAGGAATATAGTTTGAATCACTCATTTTTTATCTCATGTTTGGTGTAAATAAAAGGCTTAGTTATTTCGCAAGGCAAGCCATTTTTGTACGCTCGGACGTTGCCATTGCTGTAATGCATAGGTTTTTAAACGCTGTGGTACAGCATCACCATTTTGAATAAGGCGTTGCAACATCAGGGCAAGTTCAGCATCCACAATACTCCATGAACCAAAAAGAAATTCAGCATCAGACGCAAGAAGTTTTTCTGCAACAAAGAAAAGTTTCTCGGCTGCATTTTTGCCTTCTTCTGAAAGTGGAGTGAAGGTGGGCTGAATAAAAATAACATCGGTTGGACGCTCAGTTCTTAATGCAACTAAGTCCGATCTGAGCCATGCCTGAATTTGTCTTGCTCTTGCGCGTGCTTGAATATCTTTTGGATAAATAGATGTGTTTGGATAAAGTTCTTCAAGATATTCCAAAATGGCAGAAGATTCTGATAAGGCAAAATCGTTATGTTCGAGTACAGGCACTTTGGCAGTTAATGACTTTTCTACATAAGATTTTTCAAACTGGCCTTGCTGGCCTAAGTTGATGGTCGCTATTTCAAATGGAATTTGTTTTTCATGTAGCCCTACAAAAACTGTAAATGCATAGGGACTTAGAAATTGTGAATCTGTATACAGCTTAAAATGCTCGTTATTCATTGTTATTGTCCATGTCATAAAACAATCGGATCTAGTCTAAGTGAGCTGATCCAAGATTGGGTAGCTTTTTTGTGGAAAAGCTTTATCGGTTTTTGAATTAAGCTATTTCAACGTTAGGGCTTAATGTGCTGAAAATGTTGACGGACAATGCTAAGCCAAGCTTGTACTGCTGGTGAAACAGGAAGATTTTTTTTCCAAGCCATGACTAAGTGCCATTGAATATTTGGTTTTTCGAGTGGCACTGCTGCAAATAAAGTCGGGTCAAGCATGTCGGTATAATATTGAGGAAGAAGCGCGATCCCCATACGTTGTAACACCATGTCTGCTAAGAGGTGCCATTGGCTGGTCCGGCACGCAATGGTTGGGTAGAAACCATGCTGCTTACATGCATTGAGAATAATACTGTTTAAAGAAAAATTCTCTGGAAACATTAAAAATGATTGGTGTTGTAGCTCTTCTAGATTTATTTTTTTGCGGGTTGCCCAAGTCGCATCACGACGTAAAAGTACCATTAAAGGGTAGTTACATAACTCGATGCTATTAAAAGTTTGCTCATCAAAAGGCTGCAATAAAACGCCAACGTCTACCTCATTATTGAGTAAAGCCTGTTCAATACCGCGTGAACCAACCTCCATAAAAGCCAATTCAATATCTGGCAATTGCTGATGATAATCAAACAGGGCAGTCGTCAGAAGCTGCGAACCTAAAGGTGGAACACCAAGTTTTAAAGTCCCAGTTTTTAATTGTTGGTAGTTTTCAATTTCAAGAAAAATGTTCTGTTCTGCCTGAAGAAGCTCGACCGCATGTTGATATATGCGCTCTCCAATTTCGGTTAATTCAATTTGTCTTTTTCGTCCATGATCGGGTTTAACCAAAAGCTGTACCTGAAGTTGCTCTTCAAGCTGCTGTAATATTTTACTAATAGTGGGTTGAGTCAGATACAACTCTTCAGCAGTACGGGTAAAACTTTTAGTTTTAACCAGAGTAACAAAGCACTGTAATGATTTTAGAGAAAGCATAATAAAGAATAGATTATTCCATTTTAGAATAATATTAACATGAATAATTCATATTTAGCAGCTTTAACCAAGATAGCATAATGGTGTAGTTAACCATCTAATTTCGCAAAATGAGTACTGAATCTGCTTCTGGAACACCCACACAACCTTCACTTTTAGTTTTAGTTAAACAAATTTTGATTTTGGCTGGATTTTGGTGGGTCGGATATCTATTACATCAAAAACTTGGTGTACCTGTCTCGGCAGGCATTTTAGGTATGTTTTTATTGCTTTTATGCCTGTTCTTTAAAATTATCAAAATGGATCAGGTGGCAATGGGAGCAACTGTGGTTTTAGGTGAGCTATTACTGTTTTTTGTGCCTGTAGTCGTTGCCGTAGTTCAGTATAAAACCTTGTTTATGACCGAAGGGTGGCAAATTGTCTTGAGCATTGCGGTTGGGACCATTTCGGTCATGCTCAGTACGTGCCTGACGATTCACTATTACAATCGTTTGAAAGCTTATTTACAGGCTCGAAAACGTCTTCAACATAAGCATATCTAAAGAGCAAACGACATGAATATCTGGTCAATTCTTTGTCTGATCTGGACTTTGGCAGCCTATATTGTGGCAAAGCGGATCTATCAGAAAAATCCAAAACTTTGGTTGTCACCCGCCATTAGTGTGCCTGTACTCACCATCATTTTGATGACGATTTTTGGAATTTCATACCAAACTTATTCAGAAGATACGCAGTGGATTGTTAATTTATTAGGGCCTGCAACGGTTGCGTTTGCTGTACCGATTTATCGTTATCGGGAAACGATTCGTAAAAACCTTGGAGTCCTTTCAATTGCGATTATTGTGGGGATGAGTGTAGGTGTGATGTCAGCCTATGAGATGGCTCAGTGGTTCCACTTTAGCCCAGAAGTGACCAACAGTTTAATGGCACGTTCTATTTCAACACCTTTTGCCATGATTTTAGCCGAAGATATTCATGGTTCGGCAGCATTGGTTTCACTATTTACCGTTATTACTGGTTTGGTCGGTATGATTTGTGGTGACGCAATTTTAGCGATTACTAAAATTCGTTCAAATGTGGCCAATGGGGCAGCCTTTGGTAATGCAGCCCATGGATTTGGTACAGTCAGAGCACAGCAGCGCAATAGTGAAGAAGGGGTGATTGCCAGTTTAACCATGGTCATTGCAGGTATTTTAATGGTACTGATTGGGCCATTTGCGATTCATCTATGGCTGTTATTGTAGGCTATATCTAAGTCGGCTTGTCATGTTGTTGAATAATCTTTGATAGTTTTTTGATGGCTTGTCTCATCAGTTCGGGTTCAAAATCGCCTAAGCCAACAATTAAACCCGAACGTTGCCGCTCTTTTGAAAATGTCGGTGAAATTGCTTTAATCGCAATGCCTGCATCGACTGCCGAACTTGCAACGTCAATATCATTAATATGGTGAGCAAGCCATAACACCATATGCATACCTTGATCGCCCGGTTGTAACCAAGCCAGTTCTTGAGGTATATATTTTTCAATCAAGCCAATAATGTATTCTCGAACTTCTGCATAGACATTTCGAGTACGTCGAATATGTCGTTCCAAATAACCCTCTTGAATAAAAGCAGCCAAAACGTGCTGGTCAGCTGCAGGTGGATGTCGATCAATTAAGACTCTAAGCCCACAAAAAGGTGCCACTAATTCTTTAGGTAACACAGCATAGCCAAGTCTAAGAGACGGAAATAGGACCTTACTGAAAGTGCCAAGATAAATGACTTGGTCGGGTGCCATACCTTGTAAAGAAGGGAAAGGCTGCCCGTTATAACGAAGTTCACTGTCGTAGTCATCTTCAATGATCCATGCATTTTGTTGTTTTGCCCAAGTTAATAAAGCTGTACGTCTTGCTAGACTCATTGGCATACCAAGTGGATATTGGTGAGACGGTGTCACAAAAGCAGCACGAGCATGTTTAGAAAGCTTAATCCCAGTTTCAACCTGAATGCCTTCTTCATCAACAGGAACACGTACCATTTGAATGTTTTGCACAGTATGCTCAAAAATGGCTGTTGTACCCCGATAAGCTGGATCTTCAACCCAAACTTCATCTTTTGCTGCAAATAAAATCTGGCTGCAAATATAAAGTGACTGTTGAATACCAGGTGTAATCACAATTTGGTCAGGTTCGCAGTGGACAGAACGTGACCGTCGTACATAGTCTGCTATAGCAACTCTCAGCGATAATACACCTTGCGGTTCGCCATAACCCGAAGGGGCACCAGCACCTCGTGATCTATATTTATTACCAAACTTACGCCAGATGTCGCTCGGTTGAGTACGACCGACGGGGACAGATACCGCAAAAGGAACATGAGAAAGTGGCTTAAATTCATCAAGCACTTTGGCATAAGAACGTGCCGATTTGGTCAAAGATATCGAGTTAGGTTTATTTTCTTTTGATGAATGTTGTATTACAGATGTTTTAACCAAAGCATGAGACACATAGGTGCCCGTTCGTGCTTGAGAGTCAAAAACACCTTCAGCTAAAAGCTGATCGTAAGCTTCAATAATGGTTCCGCGAGCGACACCTAGGGTTAAAGCCAATTCGCGTGAAGAAGGCAACGGATCGCCAGGCTGTAAATCACCACTTTGTACAGCTTCGCGTAAAGCTTGGGTCAGTTGAGCACTTATCTTTCCTTGGCTTTTATCAATCTTTGTAATAGATGGAAGTTCAACAACTTTTGCCATTCTTGCCATAATTCTGGTCTACTTAAAAAAATACAAAGTGGTTCTTTTTAATAAACCACAGAAACCAGAAAATTTACAACACAAAATATAAATAACCCTGATATTTACAGTGAGGTTTTAGCCATGTATATCCCCGATGATTATGCAGAAAACCGTTTGGATGTATTGCATTCTCTTATTACCAAATATCCATTTGGTGTGCTTTTTACTCATGGAAGTAGTGGCTTAGATGCAAACCATCTTCCATTTGAATTACAGGCAGGTGAAGGGGAATTGGGTGTACTACGTGCGCATGTGTCTAGAGTTAATCCAGTCTGGCAGGATATTAAAAATGGAGATGAGGTGTTGGTCGTGTTTCAAGCAGGCGATGCTTATATTTCACCAAACTGGTACCCATCCAAACATGAACAGCACAGACAAGTGCCGACGTGGAACTATAGGGTTGTGCATGCTCATGGCAAAGTAACAGTTCACGATGATGAATGTTACGTTCGCAGTGTCGTGGCTCGTTTAACCCGCACCCATGAAGCATCTCAACCTGAACCATGGAAAATGTCCGATGCGCTAAAGGACTATCTTGAACCGATGTTAAAAGCCATTGTAGGTATTGAGATTGAAATTACCAAGTTACGAGGCAAATCAAAACTTGGGCAAAACAAAGAACGTCGAGACATTTTGGGCGCGGCAGATGGCCTATCGAAAGCTGGTCATCAAATCATAGCCGATGCCATGTACAGTGTGGCTGAGTTAAATAAATAATTTCGAAAATATACAACTTTAATATCAATTGAGGAGGCAAAGATGTCTTTTACTACACCTGTTGAATTAGTTGGTGAGCACGTTATTTTAAAGCCCTTAGACTTAACTCAAGCTGAATCACTGGCGGAGGCTGTTTGCGATGGGGAACTCTATAATCTTTGGTATACCCGTGTGCCAAGACCTGAACAAATGGCTGCTGAAATTGAAAGACGTCTCGGTTTACAAAGTTCTGGTTCTATGTTGCCATTTTATATTGAAGACCGAAAAACAGGGCGAGCGCTTGGCATGACGACGCTAATGCATATTGAAGAAGCACATCGCCGTGTAGAAATTGGTTCGACGTGGTACAGAAAATCTGCACAGCGTTCACCTGTAAATACTGAGTGTAAAAAGCTATTGCTGGCCCACGCATTTGAGACTTTAAACTGTATTGCGGTTGAGTTACGTACATCTTCTTTAAATGTTCAAAGTCAAACTGCAATTGTACGTTTAGGTGCAAAGCTTGATGGTGTGCTGAGAAGTCATCAAATTGTGAAAGATGATATTTTACGGGACACTCACGTTTACAGCATTTTAAAACATGAGTGGCCTGC
The DNA here is from genome assembly GCF_014169935.1 of Acinetobacter sp. BEC1-S18-ESBL-01. Classification (NCBI taxonomy): domain Bacteria; kingdom Pseudomonadati; phylum Pseudomonadota; class Gammaproteobacteria; order Moraxellales; family Moraxellaceae; genus Acinetobacter; species Acinetobacter sp. BEC1-S18-ESBL-01. The sequence continues at coordinate 2,216,232 of NZ_AP022302.1, read as the reverse complement.
GGTTCACCAAAACTTGGAATGGATGTTGAACAAGCCGCGTTAGGAATTAATGCATAAGTCTATATTCTTGCGGAGTATTACCCGTCCAGTTTTTAAATGCTCTGCTAAAAGAATTGTGCTCTTGAAAGCCCAATAGAAATGAAATTTCACCCGTGCTCATTGATGATTTTTCTAAATAATGTTGGGCAAGAGATTGACGTGTCGCATCCAAAAGCGTTTTAAAATTAGTTTGCTCTTCTAAAAGTAGCCGTTGTAGCGTACGTTTGCTCATCGCGAGTCGTTGAGCAACATCTTCTATCGTACACAGTCCAGCAGGTAGGTTTTCTAAAAGTATTGCTTTAACTTTTTCGCTAACTGTTGCATCTTCATCAAGCTGTATAAGACTACGTTGCAAATTTGGCTCGAAAAAAGACCACATGGTCGGGTTGGCTGTTAAAAAAGGACGTTCAGCATCTTGGTGTGAAAAGACAATCGAAATGTGTTCACTTTTTTGTGGAAGTACGCCAAAAAATGTTTTGTATTCTGCCAGATGATTAGGTAAATCGGGCAGAGTAACTTTCAAAGGTATAACCTGATGCCTTGTACATATTCTTGCTAATTGAGCAAAAAAGACCAGTTCTGACATAGCAAGGCTTTGCGGTGTTGGCGTAGATACATTATAAAATTTGAGCTCTAGCATTGTGGTGTCGTTATCAATGACTACTTGTAACTGCATTGGCCCAACCAGTCTTTTAAATTCAGATAGACGCTGTATGGCAATATTAAAGTTGGGACTACAAATACAAGCAAAAATCGCTGGGTCAAACAGTTCAACTGTAATCATTTGACCAATTTTTAAAGGTAAGTCATTTATTCCAGCAAGTTGTTCAATTGCGTGCCAAAAATTGAAATATTGAACGGGCGTAAGGCTTGCATCTTTACGGTTGAACAAATCAAGCGGTAGAGATGCCAAACGTAATGCATCTTCAACATTTATGCCTAGGTCATTCAGTAATAATTTCCAGTTGGTATTCAAGGCAAAATTTGAAGCATATTTCATTTGAGCATCTCAACATTAAACTTATATGGGTCACTTCATTTATTTAATAACTGACATCACCATACGATCAAACACACGGTCGCCAAACCATTTACGTACAAATATCATCAGTTTGGCATATTTTCCACCCACATAACGTGTTTTAGGTGAGGATGCATGGACGGCTTTCATGAGCATATCAACGACCACTTGCACATCTGAAAGAGCACCTTTTTCAACAGAGGTATGTGTTGCATTAGCAACTGCCGTCGCCATGTGGCTGTAGGCACTTTGCCCTGAACGTTCCAGCATAGGTTGGACCATTACATCTGCAAATTCAGTTGCGATAGCGCCGGGTTCAATGACAACAACATCAATGTTAAATGATTTTAACTCTAAACGTAGACAGTCAGACCAACCTTCAACTGCATGTTTACTCGCATGATACCAACTACCAAGTGGGGTATAAATTTTCCCACCCATTGATGAAATGTTGATAATACGCCCCTGCATTTTTTTACGCATACTAGGCAGAACCTTTTGGGTTAAATAGGCCATACCAAACAGATTCACTTCAAATTGATAGCGTGCATCGGCAAGGGAAGTATCTTCCATGGCGCCATACATGCCGAAGCCTGCGCAGTTAACTAAAATATCAACACCATGGGTTTCTTTTTCAATAGTTTTCACAACTTGGTCGATATCATCCTGATTGGTAATATCCATTTTTAATGTGTGAGCACCAAGTGTTTTTAGTTCTTGCATAGCATCAACGCGACGGGCAACGGCATAAACAGTTGCACCTTCTTTGAGTAATGCTTTGGTAAATGCTTTTCCCATACCAGATGATGCGCCTGTGATGAGAACGATTTTTTCTTTAACTGTGTTCATATTTTGTCTCTCAACTAAAGTTTTAAGGAACTTACTTTTCGATAGAGACATCATAGGAATTTGAACGATATTTATCCAAATCGAATGGCGACAATGTTTAATCAAAGTGCGCCAAATTTTTAAAATATTATTTCCTCGAAATAAGAGCAGATACACAAAGTTAAATTAAAGCTTCTGGTCGTCTTTTGCTTAACCATAGTAATGAGCATGCTGCAATTACTAGCCACGGGATTAAAGCAATATTCATTGCTTCCCAGCCAAATAAATCGAGTAAAGCACCTGCGCTAAAAGAACAAATTAAGCCGACAACAAAAACCGTCATGTCGTTAATGGCTTGCGCCTTGGCTTTTTCAGCCGCTGTATACGTTCCGGTAAGCAAAGACGTGCTACCAATAAATAAAAAGTTCCATCCCACACCTAATAAAATTAAAGAAATAGCAAAAGAGGCGAACTGAATACCCGATAGAGCAAATCCAATGTAGCAGGCAAATAATAAAAGACCTGCAAACATGATTTTAAGCACCCCAAAGCGAGCAATTAAATTTCCAGTAAAGAATGATGGTAGAAACATACCAAGCACATGTAGTTGAATGACTGTCGTAATCGATCCAAGTTCATGGTGTGAATGTCGCATGGCAATTGGTGTGGCAGTCATACCTAAAATCATGATGCCGTAGCCTGTGACTGCACCAAACAGAGCAACTAAATAGGTAGGCTGAAAGACAATCTGTTGCCATGGACGACCAGCAGTAAAGTCAGACTTTTGCTCAACTGTATTGGCAATGTGTAGGCTAGATAAAATCCCCATCGCAACAAATGAGATAATACTAATAATTAAAAATGAACCGATATATTCTAAATGCTGGAATAAAGGCCCACCAAAGCGCGCCAAAGTTGGACCAATCAGTGCAGCAACAATTCCACCTGCCATAACCCAAGAAATAGCGCGTGAGCGGAACGCATCATTTGCAACTTCACTGGCAGCAAAACGATAAAACTGGGCAAAGGATTGGTAGGCTCCGACACATAACGTGCCTAAGGCTAAAAGGATAAGTGAACTATAAAAGATACCAATTGCGGCAATAATGCCACCAAGTACACCTAAAAAAGCGCCGAATAGAAAACCGTTACGCCGTCCTACGCGTGCCATCAACATTGAGGCAGGGAACATCATCAAGGCCGTACCCAAAAACATAGATGCGATGGGTAGCGTTGCAAGTGTTGGGGTATTTGCAATATTGGCACCAGCCAGACCACCAATGGTCATGACCATGACAGAAACGGTTTGGAAAAGGGATTGGGAACTCGCCAAAATTAATACTTGGCGGTGCATAGTATTTTGAAGCATAAAGAGCCTTTAATTATATTCAGCAATGGCTGAGGCTAGGTGTCCGGTTTTTACATAAAGACAAGCGCCAGACAAACCCGCTTGAAAATGGGCAGGTGTTTTTGGAGGTAGGCGTATCCATGTTCCAGCGTCAAAAACCATTTCTTTATCAACCAACTGACCTTGGGTAATCAAAATTTCGATTCCACCCTCAGCTTCTTCAATAAAAAGTTGCTGCGGCTTGAGTTTTTCTAAATAAGTGTGTTCATAACTTGCATCAACCAATGTGCAAATTAAATGCGAACCTATTTCTTGCCATTGTGTTGGGTCATTGGTATTGATTCGTAAGGTTTGAGTTTCTGACGTAGGAATTTGCATAAGTTTGACAAAAATCAATGCACCTTCTTCGCTCGACGGTTGATGTACCGACTGATGGGGACTCCGTAAATACCATCCAGCGGGATAGTGTTGATTTTGATTTTCAGTAAATACGCCTGAAAGTACGAGGATTTCTTCACCATGAGGATGTCGATGTTCAGGGAAGGTTGTATGGGGCGCATATTTCACCAAACTGGTCGCACGAGCTATTTCATCGCCAATACGATCAAGCATGACCCGATCAACTTCCCCATGGGGAGATTTCACCCAATGATAGTCTTCAGGTTTGACAATCACAGCCTGTGAAAAATCGGCATGGATCAACATGAATACTTTCCTCGTAAACTAAATTCTCTTTATTCAATAACAAAATAAATAGAATGAATTAGCAAGTAAAATTAATGCTCTGCTAAATTTTCTACTGCCTCTAATACGCGTGCAGAATAGGTGAGTGCTGCACCTGCATTTAAAGAAATAGCGACAGAAAGAGCTTCGGCAATTTGTTCTTTGGTTGCACCTGCTTCAATTGCCTTTTTGCTATGTATAGAAATGCAACCATCACAACGTGTGGTCACTGCAACGGCAAGTGCAATAAGCTCATGGGTTTTTGCATCAAGCTGACCAATTTTACTCGTTCCTGCTTCCATTGCACTTAAACCACGCATGGTGTCTGGTGCTAGTTTTGCAAATTTTGCGACGTATTGAAGCAACGAGTCTCGATAACTATTCCAGTTCTGCATATTAAATACTCCAAATAAATGGGATTGATCACTAACTGCAAATTAGTGACCAGCCATCACACCACCATCTACAGGAAGAATAGTTCCTGTAATCCATGAGGCATTAGATGATGCAAGGAATAAAATCGCTTCGGCAATGTCAGCCGGTTGACCGTTGCGGCCTAAAGGATGGAACGAGTTAAAAGTCGGTAAGGCCTCTTTAACCTGATCTTCGCTCATAAACGTGTTGTAAACAGGTGTTTCCACTACACCTGGTGCAACGGTATTAATGCGGATATTTGATTCAGCCAATTCAATGGCTAAGTTATGAGTGAGTGCATGTACCCCTGCATTTGCTGCTGAGTAAGCAGAAGACGGGGTTGCTTTTACAGCTTGTAATGCCCAAAGCGAACCAGTTTGTACAATTGCGCCGCCTCCACGTTGTTGCATGGCTTTAGCAGCCGCTTGCGCCATAAAAAACTTGCCTTTCAAAATGGTATCTAAAAACCAGTCATATTCTGTTTCAGTAATATCAAGGAAAGATTTTGGGTTAAATACACCTGCATTATTGATAAGAATATCAACACCACCAAATGTTTCAGAAGCTACTTTTACTAAGTTTTTTGCAGTTTTAGGGTCGGCTATATCACCAGCAAAGTAGCGAACTTTTTCACCTGTCGGATCTATTTCATGGACAGCTTTTTGCAATTTATTTTCATCGCGACCACCAATTACAACATTGGCACCTTCTTGAACCAAGCGAATTGCGACTTCTTTACCAATACCAGAACCGCCACCAGTAACGATAGCAACTTTTAAAGAAAATCTACTCATGTGTATATCCTTAAGATTAAAAAAAATAAATTGATTGATTCGTGAAAGTGAGGTTTTGCAATCAATATGGGTTTATTTTAGAAATAGTATTTTTTAATCACAAATGAGATAATCTACTTATCCAATAAAGAAAATCTTTAGCGTTATGAATTCACCAGTTTATTTGAATGCACTTCGTGCTTTTGAAGCCAGCGCACGCCACAAAAGTTTTTCTGCTGCGGCAAAAGAGTTGAATGTGACTCCGGCCGCAGTGGGGCAATTGGTACGTACACTTGAAGATTGGTTAGGCTTTCCGTTGTTTCATCGGCAAACTAACGGTAAAAATCGACTGGTCGCTACTGAACTGGCTGAATCGGTTTTACCGGATATTCGGGCGGGTTTTGATAAGCTCACTTTGGCTTTGGAGAAATTAAAACAAGATTCTCTATCAGGTGTGCTTAATATTGCGGTCAGTCCAGCATTTGCCGAAAAATGGCTATTACCAAGAATTGATCATTTTCAAAAACAATATCCAGATATTGATATTCGTTTAGACATTAACCTTAAAGCCGTAGATTTTTTAGAGCAAAAAGTTGATGTAGGGGTCAGATATGGTCAAGGACAATGGCAAGGGCTAGAAGCAGTTAAACTTATGGAGGAAGAGGTTTATCCCGTATGTTCACCCGCATTCTTAAATGAACATTCATCGCTCTTAACCCCAAATGATCTGAAAAATATCACTTTAATTCATGATCTTTCTATGGAAAAACATCAACAATTTCCAGGATGGCAATCTTGGCTAAAAAGTGTAGGTTTGAATGACATCAATATTAGCCGTGGTATGCAAATCAACAGTTCATCTGCAGTTTTACAAGCTGCAATGGAAGGACATGGGGTGGCATTAGCACGTAGTGTCATGGTGCAAAAAGACATACAGACTGGACGATTGGTGCGTTTATTTCCTCAAATTCACTTCTCATCGCCCTTTTCTTATTATTTGGTATGCCGACCAGAATATACAAACCTGCCTAAAGTCAAAATCTGTTTGGAATGGTTTTTTGAAGAAATTCATCGAATATAAAATTAATCATTAACCTGAGGTTAATAACGACTCATCTAGGTTGATTGATCGAAAGTCCATAAAGCGTTTTTATAGATTCATAACAAAACTGCGATCTATATAGGTAAGCACATGGAAGGCTCAGTTCAGAATAAAGAACGATTATGGACAAAGCGGCGTCATGCCAAACAATTAAAACTAGAGATGGCAAACCAATATACCGACGGTGTGGTGATTCCAACTCAGGACATTATTAAAGTTTTAGAAACGCTGATTACACCAGGTGACAGAGTTGTACTCGAAGGGAATAACCAAAAGCAGGCAGATTTCCTTTCGCGTTCTTTGGCACAAACCAATCCAGAAGTTTTGCATGATTTGCATATGATCATGCCAAGCGTAGGGCGTTCAGAACATCTTGATCTGTTTGAAAAAGGCATTGCACGTAAGCTCGATTTTTCTTTTGCTGGCCCACAAAGTTTGCGTATTAGTCAGTTAATTGAAGATGGTTTACTAGAGATTGGTGCGATTCATACTTATATCGAACTCTATTCACGCCTTGTAGTCGATCTTATTCCAAATGTGGTGCTTTCTGCCGGTTTTATGGCAGACCGTCAAGGCAATATCTACACAGGCCCAAGTACCGAAGACTCTCCAGCACTCATTGAACCTGCTGCTTTTAGTGACGGTATTGTGATTGTTCAGGTCAATGAACTGGTCGATGACGTAACAGAGTTACCACGTGTCGATATTCCTGCTTCTTGGGTTGATTATGTGGTGGTCGCAGATCAGCCATTTTATATCGAACCATTATTTACTCGAGACCCAAAACATATCAAACCTGTGCATGTACTCATGGCCATGATGGCAATTCGCGGAATTTATGAAAAGCATAATGTGCAATCATTAAACCATGGTATTGGTTTTAACACTGCGGCAATTGAACTGATTTTACCGACCTATGGTGAATCTTTAGGTTTAAAAGGAAAAATTTGCCGAAATTGGACACTAAATCCGCATCCAACCTTAATTCCAGCGATTGAAACAGGTTGGGTTGAAAGCGTGCATTGTTTTGGTACCGAACTCGGTATGGAAAAATATGTTGCAGCTCGTCCCGACGTGTTCTTTACAGGTCGTGATGGTGCGCTACGTTCCAACCGCATGATGTGTCAGCTCGCAGGTCAGTACGCCGTTGATCTATTTATCGGCGCAACTTTGCAAGTTGATGGAATGGGACATTCTTCGACTGTCACCAAAGGTCGTTTAGCTGGTTTCGGTGGTGCACCAAACATGGGGCATGATCCACGCGGACGTCGTCACGATACACCTGCATGGTTAGATATGCGTTTGCAAGGTGCCAATGAAACCGAAACTTATTTGGCACGTGGTAAAAAGTTAGTTGTACAAATGGTGGAAACCTTCCAAGAAGGAGGCAAACCAACTTTTGTGGATCGCCTTGATGCGATTGATGTGGCTAAAACGGCTGGTTTGCCTTTAGCACCGATCATGATTTATGGCGATGATGTTACCCATTTACTCACCGAAGAAGGCATTGCTTATCTATATAAAGCAAGCAGCCAAGAAGAACGTCAAGCCATGATTGCTGCGGTGGCAGGTGTGACCAGTATTGGTTTAACTCAAGACCCGAAAACGACAGCGCGCTTGAGAAGTGAAGGCTTGGTGGTATTTCCTGAAGATTTAGGTATTCGTCGCACCGATGCAACACGTGAACTTTTAGCTGCAAAAAATATTGCCGACTTGGTGACATGGTCAGATGGCTTATATCAACCACCTGCAAAATTTAGGAGTTGGTAATGATGGCACAAATTCAATATCAAACGCTCAGCGATATTCAGCTTTTGGCAGATATGGCAGTCGAAGCGTTAATTGATGAAGTTAATCTGACACCGAAACCAGCTTTGGTAGATCGCCGTGGCAGTGGTGCACACAATGATCTGACTTTGGAGCTAATGGAGCGCTCTGCGAAAAGTTTAGGGCCTATGTTTGATGCAATGGCTCAAGCTGCAAAGCATCATGGAAAAGTCTGTTTAGCTTTACGTGAAGACATTGGAGAAATTGGCCGCCAAGGTGAAAAGACCATGATGTTGGCGACAGATGGTGTCAACACACACCGCGGTGCAATTTGGGCCTTGGGTTTAATGGCTACGGCAGCAGCATTGGCGCGCACCAATCAACAATATTTATCGGCTGTTGAACTATGCCAGTTAGCAGGGCAGATTGCTCAGCTTGAAGATCGTTTTATTCCAGAGCAGACCTTGAGTCATGGTCAGCAAGTCCAAAAGAAATTAGGCATCTTAGGTGCCAAAGAACAGGCTCAACAAGGTTTTCCAACTATTGTGAATTTTGGTTTAAAGCAACTTCATCAAAGTCGTAGTAAACCAATGAAAGAAGAGTTCGCTCGTTTAGATGCCTTACTTGCGATGATGACTGATCTAACTGATACCTGTGTGCTTTATCGATCTGGAACATCTGGTTTAAAGCGTATGCAACAAGGTGCTCAGCAAGTACTGGATTTGGGCGGCAGCTCAAGCTTGGAAGGTCGACGTGCTTTGCATCTTTTAGAGATTGATCTGCTTCGAATGAAAGCTTCCGCAGGTGGTGCCGCAGATTTGTTGGCAGCAACATTGTTTATAGATCGTGCTGAACAGTCATCTGGAAAAAATAAAAAGGGATTTTGATTATGGAAACACTTCATTTTGAATTTGTGGCCACAGAGCCACCTGTAAAAAAAGCACTAGTAGGATGTGTTGGCTCGGGTGATTTAGAAATTTTGATGGAACCTGGTGAAACAGGAAAAGCTTCTATTCACGTGGTGACTTCGGTAGATGGCAGTGCAGCACGTTGGCACAATCTTTTTGAACGAATTTTTACTGCGCAAATACCGCCAGCGGTCAATATTGATATTCATGACTTTGGTGCAACTCCCGGTGTCGTTCGTTTACGTCTAGAACAAGCATTGGAGGAGATTGCTCATGACTGATATTCAAAGTTTGTTAAATAAACAAGATTTTATTGAACTCAGCGCAAGAGAACGCGCCAAAGCATTCTTAGATGCTGGTTCTTATAAAGAATTACTCGACCCATTTTCACGTGTTATATCGCCTTGGCTCGTTAAGCAAAATATTGTCCCGCAAGCCGATGATGGTGTAGTGATTGCAAAAGGATCTATTCAAGAACGCCCAGTGGTTCTAATTTCTATTGAAGGCTTATTTCAAGGCGGAAGTTTAGGCGAGGTGGGCGGTGCCAAAATTGCGGGTGCCTTAGAGCTTGCACTTGAAGACAATCTGAAAGGTATTCAAACAGCGGCAATTTTACTGTTGGAAACGGGCGGCGTTCGCTTACAAGAAGCAAATCTGGGTTTGGCTGCAATTGCTGAAATTCAGGCTGCAATTGTGAACTTACGTCAGTATCAACCCGTCATTGCTGTAGTTGCAGGCAGTGTAGGGTGCTTCGGCGGTATGTCAATTGCGGCTGGTCTATGTAGCTATATTGTAATGACACAAGAAGGACGTTTAGGCTTAAACGGCCCGCAAGTAATTGAACAAGAAGCTGGTGTACAAGAATATAACGCTAAAGATCGTCCATTTATATGGAGTATTACTGGTGGTAATCAGCGCTTCGCTAGTGGTTTGGCAGATGCTTATGTTGACGATGATCGCCAGAAAATTCGTCAGCAAGTCATCGATTATTTAACTCAAGGCGTGCCTCAGCAACACCGTAGTTCAAACTACTCATTCTATTTAGCGAAGCTACAACAAGTCGATATTGCTGAGCAGATTACCCCAGCACAGGTTCAAGCTTTGTATCAAGGAGAGCAAGCATGAATATCGCCGTTGATACATTAAAAGCATCTACTCGTGGTGCACATTGGTTTAAAGCATTTACACAGGACTTTAAGACAGTTGAAGGTTTTCCAGCTTCTGTTTGGGTAGCTGATGGTCAGATTGACCAGCAAGCGGTACGTGTAATTGCCGTTGTGCAAGACAGCAATAATCTGTTCCCTCGGGCAAAACAAGGGGAAGTTGGACTCTTAGAAGGCTGGAGTTTAGCAAAAGCAGTCGATGAGGTGATTCAAGCTGATATTCATTCGGAAACTAAACGCGCTATTTTATGTTTGGTTGATGTTCCAAGTCAGGCCTATGGGCGCCGCGAAGAATTATTAGGTATTCATCAAGCTTTAGCGGGTGCAGTAGATAGCTATGGTAGAGCCAGATTGGCAGGTCATCCTATTGTGAGTTTATTGGTTGGTAAGTCGATGTCTGGTGCTTTCCTGGCGCATGGATACCAAGCCAATCGTATTATTGCCTTAAAAGATTCAGGTGTTATGGTGCATGCGATGGGTAAGGAATCTGCTGCACGCGTTACCTTGCGATCGGTTGATGAGTTAGAGCAATTAGCATCAAGCATTCCGCCAATGGCTTATGACATTGAAAGTTATGCCACGCTTGGTTTGTTATCTGAACTGTTATCTGTCGAAAACCCTGAACAACCGACAAACGATGATCTTTTGTTAGCGAAGCAGGTAGTTGCTCGAGCATTTAAAGAAATTAATGCTGATCAATCGAGAGGACTGGAACAAAGACTTCACGGCCAAAACCGTCAAATGTCTAAAAAGGTCCGTGAATTATTGCGTGAGCAATGGTCATGAAACTTAAGCTAGAAGCCCATGATTTACTGTGGGGCATGACGGCTAATTGCTTGGCCGATGATGCTCCACTTTGGGTGAAAGAGGTCTTGCAACGAGGCGATCCTGTTGTAGTTCGACGGGCAATTACTCCTGTAGATCAGGTGGCTGTGGGTGTAAGAGGGCAATTTCGTCATCAACGATATGCAGCTCAAATGCCAAGAATTGCTATTAACAGACAACTTAAACCTGAAGCACTGATTCATGTAGATAAGCAGCAGTTTGAACACTTGGCAGAGCGTTTACAGAGTATTTCCAGCATTATGAAAAACTTTTCAGGATGTTGGGGATATACAGGAAGTTTTGGGTTTGAACTGGCAACGGGCATTAAAACAGTAACTCAGCAAAGTGACATAGATTTGTTGATTCGAGCTGAACAGCCTTTTACCAAAAAGCAGGCGATTGAGCTACTCGAAAATTTTCAGCAAGTAGGGCTCAATGTGGATATACAGCTTCAACTTCCACAAGGTGGGTTGGCGTTAAAAGAATGGGCTGGGAACAGTGGAAAAGTTCTATTGAAACGTCCGGACGGTGCTGTTTTAGTAGAAAACCCATGGAATTAGGGAATATATATCATGGCTTCAATTTGGGTATATCCGGGGCAAGGTGTGCAACGAAGCAATATGCTGCACGACTTACCTCAAATCGCTCTGGTTAAAGAATACCTTGAGCGTGCATCGGATGCACTCAAAGAAGATGTCTTGATGCTTGATAGTTCGGCTGCATTGCAATCGACACGTGCAGTACAGCTTTGTTTACTTATTTCAGGTGTTGTGAGTTCAGCTTTATTAACAGCGGAAAACTTAACACCTGATTATGTAGCGGGTCTATCAATTGGCGCATGGTCGGCTGCGGTTGTAGCAGGAGTTTTAGCCCTTGAGGATGCCGTTCGTTTGGTTGCCTATCGAGGTGAACTCATGCAAAACGCTTATCCAACAGGCTATGGTATGACGGCCCTAATTGGTACAGACCGTGCAACTGTTGAAACATGGGTCAAACAGATTTATGAAATAACGCCAGAGGTGTTTGTCGCAAATATTAATGCACATAACCAGATCGTTATTTCAGGAAGCTTTGAAGCCATGAACCAAGTTGCTATTTTGGCAAGGCAACAAGGCGTGGTGGCAAAAAAATTAGATGTATCGGTGCCATCGCACTGTGAATTATTAAGTCAGCAAGCAAAGCAACTTGCAACGTCTATGGAGGGAGTGACTTTAAAGCAGCCTAAAATACGTTATTTAAGTGGTACAACGGCTCGTACGCTTAGCAGGCCAGAACAGATTGGTGATGATTTGGCTTTTAATATGAGTCGAACCGTAGATTGGGAAAGTACCATCCAAGCTGCATGGGAGAGAGGTGTGAGATTGCAGATAGAAGCTTTACCGGGAACGGTGCTTACTACACTTGCACGTCGAATATTTAAAGAAGGAACTGTATTGTCATTTCAGGGAACACGTCTAGACAGCATTCAGATGGCAATGCGCCATCAAAATGCCGATAGTGGTTCTTAGCCACAATACAGATTAAAAATTGAGTAATAACCCAAGGATATGAGGGATTTACAATGATTATATATGGAACAGCAATATTAGCAATCTGCCATTTATTAGGCGACTATCTTGGTAACACCTTAGGCATGCTATTAGGTGTTAAAGCGAATGTCGGTGGCGTTGCTATTTCAATGATTCTCTTAATTTTGTCTAAAGAATTGTTGGCAAAAAAAGGTTACTTACCTCAAGTCACACAATTTGGTGTTTTATATTGGTCTGGTATGTATATTCCGATCGTTGTTGCGATGTCGGCAGGTCAAAATGTCGTTGCAGCATTATCGGGTGGCATGTTAGGGCTGATTGTCTCTATTGCATCGTTAATTGGCACCGTTTTAGTCATCCGTTATTTAAATAGAATTAGTGGTGACTATGAAACTTATGAATGGACAATAGAAACCAAAGAAAAAATAGCCTAAGCAAACATAAACTACAAAAAGTTCAATCAAAAAGGATTTAAATGATGGACGCTATAATTGCTGTGTTATCAAAAAATGCATTAGTTACTGCTCTTGCAGTAACGGGTTTAATGATGTTCATTTCCCATCTACTCTCAAAATATTTGACGAAAGGAAAACTACAAAGTTCTGCAATTGCGATTACTTTAGGTTTGGTTGTTGCTTACTTTGCAGGAGTTTATACGCAAGGAACCAAAGGTGTTTCGGACATCGCTATTTTTTCTGGCTTTGCGCTGTTGGGCGGAGCCATGATTCGTGATTTAGCTATCGCTTCAACTGCATTTGAAGTTGATGTTAAAGAAGTGAAGAAAGCAGGCAAAATTGGTCTAATTGCATTAATGCTTGGTTGTGTTGTGCCTTTTGCAATTGGGGTTTTGGTTGCATGGAGCATGGGCTATCGAGATCCAATTTCGATGACAACGATTGGTGCAGGCGCAATGACTTATATTGTCGGTCCAATTACAGGAACCGCAATTGGCGCAAGCTCTGATGTAATCGCACTTTCTATTGCAATTGGGTTAATCAAGTCAGTTTTTTTTATGGTTGGTACGCCGCTGCTTGCGAAATTTATGTATCTAAAAAGTCCACGCTCTGCCATGGTATTTGGCGGTTTAGCAGGAACAACCAGTGGCACTGCAGCAGGCCTAGCTGGCACTGATGTTCGATTGGTACCTTATGGAGCATTGGTTGCAACCTTCTATACAGGACTTGGCTGTTTACTTGGACCTTCTTTATTTTTCCTAACGGTTAATGCAATTTTTGGATAAATTTTTGAAAATCGCACAACGGCAACTCATTATTCTTTAATAAGTTGCCGATATTTATCTTTTAAAATTAGTGGCGAACATTCGACATTCAGCAATCAGAGCAAGTAAGTTAGGGTCTCTTTCCTTACTTTTCAAAAAGACCAGTCCAATTTCTTGTTGCATGTGATATTGCTGTTTTAGCGGAATAAGTTTTACTGAACTTTCATAAACAGCAGAAATACGACCGGGTAGTAGAGCAAAACCGACGCCTGAACTGACCATACTAATTAAGGTGAAAATATCATTCACCTGTAAAGCAACTTTTGGTGAAAAACCAGCTTTTTTAAAAATGATGTCGCTGTCGTTATGAGTTGCAAACCCCTTAGTTAAAGTTAAAAAAGTTTCTTCTTTTAAAAGGCTTAAATCAATATCTTTAAAATCGGCATATTTTGAATTTTTATTGACGGCCAAAAAAATGTCGTCTGAAAACATCGGCAAAATTTCAAAGTCATCATCTTGAGTAGTTTCATTTAAAGCCACGATAATGGCATCCAGCTCAGTTGCTTTAAGCTTTTTCACCAAATCCTGATTCGAACTCAGCAAAAGTTGAATATCAAGCTCACTGCGTCTGAGTTTAAGGCCGCTAATCACATTTGGAATCGTGTTTACTGTCAAAGAATAAAGAGAACCTAAATGTAAAACCTTGGCTGCAAAGCCTGCGGCTTCTCTGGTTTTATTTACGGTAATAAAAATGTCTTGTACGATTTTCTGTGCCCGTTCTTCAAAGACATAAGCACTTTTTAAAGGAATGAGATTACGGCCTTCATTTTTAAAAAGAGGGCAACGTAAAGCGCTTTCTAAGGAGTGCAGTGCTTTGTGAACACTGACATTACTTAGCTGCATTTCTGTGGCTGTTTTAGACAAATTTCCACAGCGCATAAAAGCTAAAAAAATCTGTATTTTTTTAAGGGTGAGTTCTTCATCAATTTCCATATTAAGCCTTTGAACCTGTTTCCCTTAAAACTATAGATTTGAGCTATAAAGTTACCACAAAATAAAGTCTATAAAATTGTGCTTAGGTCGAAGCATTTCTTTAGATACTTGCTTCAACTCTTTGTTGAATGGTTTTGATAACCTGATCTAATGCACTTTGAATTTTAGTGTTCCATTCAAAAGAACAGTTAATTCTCAAATAATGCTGCTGTGCGGGTAAAACACTAAACAGAGGACTTGGGGCAACGCCAATGTCTTGCTGAATCAACGCTTCATAAACTTGCATACTGTCTAGCGTACTAGGAAGTTTGACCCATAGAAAATAGCCACTTGGGTAGTAATACACTTCGCAAGAGCTAGGTAAATATTGCTTTAAATAGTGATAAAACTGCTTTTTATAACGCTCAAGTGAAAGTCTAAGTGTACGCAAGTGCTTTTCATAATGATGATGAGATAAAAACTCAACTAATGCATTTTGAATAAGTGCATTTACTGAAATGGTACTCATGAGTTGCAAGTGTTGAATATGATCTGAAAATTTACCCGCATAAACCCAACCGACCCGAAAACCTGCACCTAATGTTTTAGAAAAAGACGAGCAGTGCAGTACCAGATTTTGTTGGTCAAAATACTTCATTGAAAGTGGTTTTTGCCCACCGTAATAAAGCTCTTCATAGACATCATCTTCAATTAAATAGATTTGATGTTCGTGAAGCAACTTAGCAATTTTATATTTAATGTCATCACTGACTGTAAAACCAATCGGGTTGTGGGCATTCAGCATCAGCCAACACACCTTGATTGGATATGTTTGAATAACTTGTTCGAAAGCCTCTAGGTCAAAACCATGTTGTGGATGCTCGGGAATCGTAATCACTTTAAGTCCTAAACGCTCAGCGGCTTGCCACGCCCCATAAAACACAGTTTGCTGTAATAAAATATAATCGCCAGGTTGAGCGACAGCTTGTAGAGAAAGGTTCAGTGCATCTAAACCTCCAGATGTAATTACAATGTCATCTGGATCGGTCTGTATACCTTGCATACAGTAGCGCTGAGCAATCAGTTTTCTTAAGGCTAAATTACCTGGAGGCAAGCTTGTGGTCTGGTCATAACTTTGTCTTTGGCGCGCAAGTTGCCCCATAATTTGAATAAGTTTGGGGGCTGTTAAAAGCTGACTGTCTGGAAAAGCTGAACCAAAAGGTACGACGGACTCGTGTTGGATTGACTTAAGATATTTAAAAACTAATGAATTAATTTCAATTTTAGAGTTTAGTGAAACAACTGAATATTGCTCGAGTGGCTTTAGCGCAATTTGCTCGGCAACGAAGTAGCCAGATTTTTCTTTTGAATAGATCAGACCTTGTGATTCAAGTTCCTGATAAGCATTCATTACGGTCATTAAGCTAAAACCAGAGCGTTGTACCTGATCTCTTAAGGAAGGTAATTTTTCATGCGCATTTAAAGTGCCGCTTTCAATGAGTTGGCGAATGCTATGAGCGAGTTGTTCTGATTTATACATGTATGAGCTGCACGAAATAACAAAATGAAAGATGCACTTAATTAATAATAAATGCCGCTTGCAGAATCTACAAACGGCATTTGTTTAGAACAATAGATTTACTTTAAGTAAGGGGCAGCATAAATCAATATCACTTTAAACAATCCCGCAATCACACCTAAAGCTAAAAAGCCAGCGAGCCATAGCAAGATAAACCATTGGGTTTGAGTGAGTTTATCGGACAACTTTTTCATAAAACCCCCGTACACTTAGTGATAGCCTTCGTCACCTACACGCACTTTGTCTCTAAATACCCAATAAGAAACAATGGTGTAAGCAATAATGATTGGAATCAAAATAAGTGCACCGACCAGAGCAAACATCTGGCTTGAATGAGGCGCTGCAGCCTGCCAAATGGTGACTGATGGCGGAATAATATATGGCCATAAACTAATCACAAAACCAGTAAATGCAAGGAAAACAAGAGCCAATGTATATGCAAATGGTTTGAGATCATGATCCTGCTTTTTACATGCCGATAAAATCAGGCCAACAAATAACAAGACCAAAATTGGTACAGGACTAAAATAGAACAGGTTTGGTAACGAGAACCAGCGATCTGCAATTTCAGGATGAGTCAATGGCGTATATAAACTCACACCACCAAAAATAATGAGCAATACAATAATCAGCTTTGGCATAAGCTCATACATACGTTGCTGCAAACCTTTTTCGGTTTTTAAAATCAGCCATCCACAGCCTAAAGTGGCATACATGGCAACTACGCCAATACCTGTGAAGATGGTAAACGGAGAAAGCCAATCAAAAGACCCACCAGCAAAAATACCATTTTCGGTTTTGATTCCTTGAATATAAGCACCCAAAATAATCCCTTGCAGGAAGCTCGTTAAAACTGAACCCCAAATAAAAGCCAAGTCCCAAAGGTTCTTGGTTCGATGAGCTTTAAAACGGAATTCAAAAGCAACTCCACGGAAAATCAGGGCAATGACCATGAAAATGATAGGCAGGTAGAGTGCTGATAAAACTGTTGAATAAACCAGCGGGAAGGCTGCATACAGACCAGCACCACCGAGAACCATCCAGGTTTCGTTACCATCCCAGACAGGAGCGACGGTATTCATCATGACGTCACGTTCTTGGCTGTTCTTAATGAACGGGAACATAATCCCGATTCCTAAGTCAAAACCATCCATGACCACGTAAATTAAAACACCTAAACCAATAATACCGACCCATATTAAAGAAAGATCAATCATGATGTTTCTCCCCAGATTTTTGATTATCGTCAATGTTTTCATCGACAGCACTGAGTGGACGCATTGGTGTTTTAAAGTGTCCAACGCCACCAGTTTCAATATTTGGTGTATCGATAAATACAGGGCCTTTATTAATGAGTTTTAAGGTGTAGTAAATACCGCTACCAAAAACGATGGTATAGACCACCACAAAAATAAAGAGACTTAGACCCACCTGATCTGCCGACACGGTATGTGAAAGCCCGTCTTTAGTGCGCATAATGCCGTATACAACCCACGGTTGACGGCCTACTTCGGTAGTAATCCACCCAGCCAGCATTGCCACATAACCTGCAGGCCCCATCACTACAGCAAATTTATGAAACCATGATGTTTCATAGAGTTTTCCTCTTTTACGTAACCAAAGAGCAATGAGTGATAAGGTGACCATGAGTACACCAAGACCCACCATGACACGGAAGCTCCAGAAAACAATCGTTGAATTTGGACGATCTTCAGGTGCGAAATCTTTTAAGCCTGTCACTTGGCCATCTAAGCTATGCGTTAAAATTAAACTACCCAAATAAGGAACACCCACTTCGAAGTGGTTACGTTCTTCTTTCATATCTGGAATTGCAAATAGCAATAATGGCATCGGCTCATTGTGATTGGTTTCCCAGTGACCTTCCATTGCCGCAAGTTTGGCTGGTTGATGTTCACGGGTGTTTAAACCATGGTTATCGCCAATCACCACTTGCAAACAAGAAGTCACAAGCACCATCCAGAGACCCATCGAGAACGATTTTTTCACCAATTCATCACGACGGCCTTTTACTAAATGCCATGCAGATGTTCCGACGACCAATAATGATGAAACTAAGAAGGCTGCTGCACCCATGTGGGCAAAGCGGTAAGGGAAGGATGGATTAAAGACAATTGCAAACCAGTCTTTTGGCACAATAATGCCATTTTCGATAGCAAAGCCTTGAGGGGTCTGCATCCAGCTATTAGAAGATAAAATCCAGAACATGGAAATACATGTTCCGATCGCAACCATAAGTGTTGCGAAGAAATGGGCTCGAGGACCAACACGTCCCCAACCAAATAACATAATGCCTAAGAAACCTGCTTCTAAGAAGAAGGCACTCAAGACTTCATAGGTAAGTAAAGGACCAGTAATACTTCCGGCGACACGTGAAAATTCACTCCAGTTCGTACCGAACTGGTAACTCATAACCACGCCCGAGACCACACCCATACCGAAGGCAACGGCAAAGATCTTAATCCAGTATTTAAAGAGATCTTTATAAATCGGGTTTTTGGTTCTTAACCATTTCCACTCTAAGACTGCTAAAAAGCAGGCAAGACCGATGGAAGTGGCCGGAAAAATAATATGGAAGGATACTGTAAAAGCAAATTGTATTCGCGCTAATTCTAGAGCGGTTAGACCGAGGCTCATAAACTTTCCCCCTGTGAACTAGCTGATGATGATTGAATGAGTTAAATACTTATTTTCAGGCAACAAAGTATTTTGGCGATTAAACTTACTTCTGTGATAGATCTTCTTAGCAAGTAAAATGCCAACAGGGTTAAGCAATATAATTGCTTGATATTTCAATAGAATAGATTGATTGATTGTTCTCAATCTGTTAACAAAGTTTATGCTTGATGTTGCATTTGTAAAAATGCATGTTGCATTGAAACATTGATGAAATATCTGGCGATATGCAATAGATCGTCTCATGAAAACTACCTACCTTAAGAAGTTTCCTTAATCATGCACTTACTAATTTTGTATATGTAGATACAGAAATTTTTTATAAAACTATAACAGTCTGGAGCACTCATGAGGTGTGCTATAGTTTTTTTTCAAATATCTGTAGCTATGTATCCATTCTTCAAAAGTCCAAAATAAATGAACAAGATTTACGAATGGCCAAAATCACTCTCCAAAATACAGCGAATGCGACTTTGGGTAATAAGCGCAGAATAGTTTCTTCTCTTTTATTCCTTTGTTGTTTTGCGTGAGGTCTGGTTGTTACGTAGGTTATTAAAGACCTGATTTAAGTGTAGCTCTTCTAAAATAGCTTGGATGTTAAAAAATGTTTATTACTTCTCAACTCAATGTCCTGCATAAAATTATTAAAAATCAGCCTATTCCTGTATCTATATTGGCTCAGTTAGAGCAGACTTACGTTAATTTTGAAGCTACCTTATTAAGAGCGAAAGTACTCAGAGACTTTTCTAAATCTGAAACTGTATATTTAATCCAATCTCATATTGAGCCACAGCAAAGTAGTGTGGCTTATCTATTTTCACCATTTATTTTTGCCAACTTAAACAAGGCTGCTATTTATACAACGCCTGCGACAACGCCTGTGCTTTCTATTCTGAATAAATATTACCAAGCTGAAAAAAAAGCACTATTCAAAGTAGATGATGTTTTAGACAGCTTAAAAATTTATATAGATTTGGAACTTACGGAGCTTAATGAAGTTGAGTTTATTTATTTAAGCCTCATCAAGGCACTGTGCCGAAGTGATCTCTCTACCGTTTTTTTAATTACGAGTTTAGATGTAGATGTCGAGCATTTAAAAGCACTGGAGCAATTTTTAAAGGTCAAAATTTATTGGATTAAAACCACAAAAGATGATGACTTAAAAAACCTAAATAGCTTAGAAATGCGGAAATTATTATTCAAAAATAAAGATGAAACTTATGTAAAGCTATGCACGAAATTTGCTCAAATGAATGCAGAGTTGGTAGGGCTGTGTGACACTTTCACAACGTCTCAAATGACGCATCTAATTGATGATATGTTTTATTCAGAACATATTTTTGAAAAATTATCTGTCTATTCAGAATATATACAAACCTTATTGCAAAGCCAGCAGAGCGTTCGGCAAAAAGAGGCGTCTTAGTCTTTGAGATACGAGCTTTTTATCTTTGTGTTTGGGTTCTTATATAAAGAATGAATACAGTTATAAAAAAATAATCGTTTTCATGTGAAATAAATATTTTATGGTAAAAGCAAAGCAATATTGGTTTTACTTACATGACAAATTTAAATTTTGAGCATCATCTCGGTTCACTAACGCATGCAGCACTTAGTCAGGCCTCAATTATTTCTCGTGTGTGGGGTGAAGGGCCAACTGAGCGTTATGATGAATTGGCAAAAAATTTCAGACCGACTTTTGCCCGTATTAAAGAAGGGGCTTTAATTCGTGAGCAACAGCATATTTTGCCCTATGAACAACTTCAGTGGCTTAAAGATATTGGTTTTACACGGCTAAGACTTCCCAAAGCTCATGGGGGCTTTGATGCAACCATTCCTGAACTATTTGCATTACTCGTTGAACTTGCAGAAGCCGATTCAAACTTACCGCAAGCTTTGCGTGTGCATTTTGGTTTCACTGAAGATGTTTTGGTAAGTAAAGACAAAACGTTTCAACAGCGCTGGTTAAGCCGAATTGCAAATGGGGAAACAGTCGGTAGTGCATGGTCTGAAGGCGGGAAAGAGTCAATTGATCAGTTCGAAACACATTTATATCGAGACAGTGACGGAAAAATTCGCGTTAAGGGTAAAAAATATTATACCACAGGGAGTTTATATGCAGATTGGGTTGATGTTGGTGTAACAGATTTAAAGGGTGAATCTGGCTCGGTCGTTGTTCGCCGTGAAGATGAAGGCGTCGAAATTGTTGATGACTGGAATGGCTTTGGACAGCAGCTCACTGCAAGTGGTACAGCATATTTCCATGATGTAGTGGTCGACGAAACTGAAATTTTACCTGATGATGATCGTTTTAAATATTCAGCAGCTTACTATCAACTGGTTCAACTGGCAATCATTACAGGTCTAGGACGTGCTGCAACCTATGATGTTTCTCAAGCTGTCGCGAAACGTACTCGAAACTATACGCATGCGAATGCCCAATTTGTAAAACAGGATCCGCAAATTTTACAAGTCGTAGGGCAAATCCGTGGCGCGGCTTACAGTGCAGGGGCGATTGTTGAAAAAGTCGCACAAAGTTTACAACGTGCTTACTTAGCCGCATTTCAAAATAATGAGCAGCTTGAAGAAGAACAAAATGCACTTGCCGAGCTTGAAAGTGCGCAGTCTCAAACGGTCATTACCGATCTAATTTTAAATGCTTCTACAATTTTATTTGACGCTTTAGGTGCTTCTGCAACGGACAAAGATTTAGGCCTAGATCGATACTGGCGTAACGTACGAACTTTAGCTTCACATAACCCGAGAGTATTTAAAAATCGAATTATTGGTGATTTTAGTGTAAACGGCACATTACCACCTTATCAATGGCGTATTGGTGAAGTAGCTAAGCAATAAGTTATAATTTTAGATATTAAGCTGCTATTTTTAGTGGCTTAATGTTATTTTATTTGTTTAAATTAAATTATAAAAACCTATTAGAATAAAATCATATTTTGTTTGGGGTTTATATTATAAAGAAAACCTAAAAATTGCTTTAGTATAAAAATTAAATAAAATGCTGGTTGATAGTTTATGACTAAGAAAATTAGTTTTAATGCTTTTGAAATGAATTGTATTGCCCACCAATCTCCTGGATTATGGCGGCATCCTCAAGATCGATCTGTTGAATATAAAGATTTAGAATATTGGACAGACTTAGCACAAATTCTTGAGCGTGGTTTTTTTGATGGTATTTTTATCGCAGATGTGCTTGGTATTTATGACGTTTATCATCAAAGTGCTGAACATGCCTTAACAGGTGCAGTACAAGTTCCGGTCAATGATCCGCTACAGATTGTGCCAGCGATGGCCGCAGTCACCAAGCATTTGGGTTTTGGTGTCACAACTTCGATTTCCTTTGAACATCCTTATCCTTTTGCTAGACGTATTAGCACACTAGACCATTTAACCAAAGGGCGAGTTGGATGGAATATCGTGACGTCTTATTTGGAAAGTGGTTCGAAAAACTTAGGATTAAAAACGCAGGTTAATCATGACAATCGTTATGATATTGCTGATGAGTACTTAGAGGTCCTTTACAAACTTTGGGAAGGTTCTTGGGAAGAAGGTTCAGTACTTCGTGATCGTGAAAGTGGTATCTTTGCTGATCATAGAAAAGTGCATCCAATTCAGCACGAGGGTAAATATTTTACTGTACCGGGCATCCATATTTGTGAACCATCACCACAGCGGACGCCTGTACTCTACCAAGCAGGTGCGTCATCACGCGGCCAGAAGTTTGCTAGTCAAAATGCCGAGTGCGTATTTATTGCAGCGCCTTCTAAAATTGCCACTAAAAAAGTGGTACAGGGCATTCGCCAAAAATTGGCTCAAGAAGGCCGCGACCCGTACTCAGTTAAAATTTATGCACTTTTGTCGATTGTCACTGATGAAACCGATGCAAAAGCACAGGCTAAGTTTAAAGAATATCAAAGCTATGGAAGTTACGATGGTGCTTTAACATTGCTATCTGGCTGGTCGGGTGTGGATTTTTCACAATATCAACCGACCGATAAAGTTGAATATATTCAAACCAATGCCATTCAATCTTTATTGGATTCTTATGTGAATGCGGACCCAGAACGTGTTTGGACCATTGAAGAAATTGCAAATTGGAACAGCTTAGGTGGGAATGGACCTGTGTTAGTGGGTTCGGCAGAAACAGTTTCAGATGCTTTACAACAATGGGTTGAAGATACCGATGTCGATGGCTTTAACCTTGCCTATATTTTGGCGCATCAAACCTTTGCCGATGTAGTTGAGTTTATTGTTCCAGAGTTGCAAAAACGAGGGGTATATCAAACCTCTTATGCACAAGGAACATTAAGAGAAAAATTATTTGGTGCCGGGCCATATTTGCCTGAAAATCACCGCGGTGCAAAATATCGTAATCTAAAAGAGTTAAAACTTGCTGAGGCGAGTTAATATTTTAGGAAGCCTTTAAATAAATAGCTGGTTAAATACCAGCTTTTATTTTGTCTTTTTATATCGGTTTTATTGCTGAGTTAATAATGAAAAGATAATTCTATAATTTAGATTAAAACATCAGATTAATTTGTTTTTGTATTATATGAATAATCATTATTTTGTTCCTGTTATTAAAGTTTAGGAATTATTAAGTGAGCACACAAGAACTCGATCATAACCATCGTTATGAAATTAAATCTCCCGATGATGTTTCACAATTAATTTCCAAGTTTGCAGGGAAGGGTAAATCGAATAAAGTTATTTGGTTGGCACTAATTGGCGTGTTTATTGATGCCTATGATTTAACAACGCTCTCTTTCGGTATTGAGCAAGTTATCTCAGAATTTTCCTTAAGCCCTGTCATGACTGGTGTGGTGGCTTCAGCAATTGTCTGCGGAACCATTGTAGGTAATCTGATTGGTGGTTGGCTGACAGATAAAATCGGCCGTTATCGAGTCTTCATGGCAGACATGGTGCTCTTTGTTATTGCGGCAATTGTTGCTGGTTTTGCACCGAATGTATGGGTTTTGATTTTAGCCAGATTTATTATGGGGATTAGTGTTGGTATCGATTTGCCTGTTGCAATGTCATACTTATCTGAGTTTTCAAAATTTAACGGGAGTAGCAATAAGGCAGCGCGTTTAGCTGCATGGTGCCCAATGTGGTATGCCGCTTCTTCGGTGTGTTTTGGTCTAGTTCTGGCACTTTATTTTCTTTTACCACCTGAGCATAGCAACTGGTTATGGCGAGCATCTTTAATTTTTGGAGCAGTGCCAGCGTTACTCATTATTTTTATTCGCGGTAAATATTTAACTGAGTCACCCATTTGGCTTGCAAACCAAGGCGATTTAAAAGGGGCAGCTCAAGTTCTACAAGAATCCTATGCAATTAATGCAGTCGCTACAGTTGAAAAAGTAGAAAGAACTGCTGAAAAGAAAAAGCGCGAGGGTTTTGCAGTTTTATTTAATAAAACCTATTTACCAAGAACGATTGTGGCAATTGTGATTCACATTTCGGTGGCATTTCAGTACACGACCATTGCTTTCTTTTTACCTTCTATTTTAACGCGTTTCTTTCATACCGATGTCTTGACGACGATTACTACAACGCTCGGACTCAATTTACTATTTGCATTTACGGGCGGGTTGTTAGGCGTATTTGTTGCTAGCAGATTTAAATCTCGTCATGTGTTGCTTACAGGCTTTTTACTCCAATTTATAGCCCTTATTACCTTAGCATTAATTGGTGAACCCGGTAATAGCTTTTTACTCTATACCGCAATTGGCATGCTCGGTTTATGGCTTTTTGCCGAAGGCTTTGGGCCAGGGGCACAAATGATGGTTTATCCAACCATGGCTTATCCAGCTTCGATTCGTGGCGTTGGTGTTGGCTTTAACCGTGCAGTAACGGGTGTTGCTCAAGCAATCGCTTTGTTTGTTTTACCAATCTGGATGGCGGGATATAAAACCGATGTTTACCTGATTATTTCTATCTTTGCATTTATTCCTTTAATTGTGATTGGATTGCTGATTAAGTTTGAGCCTACCGCCCAAGATGTCGATGTTATTGATGAAGATAAAACAGAACTTCCTCTCAATAATTCACCTGTAATCGACTAGAGTAAAAATAGATATCTAAATGAAAACAAAGGCCAACAATTGTTGGCCTTTGTTCTTGGAGTTAGAAGTAATAAGCAAAAATCACAAACGCTTTTTTGTTCCATTTATCATTGCTTCCACCAGCCGCAAGGCCTTCGCTATCGCCTAAATATGGGTCATGTTTACCCATCAGCAACTCGGCTTGTACCGTCAATTTTTGATAATTAAACGCAATACCCGGAATAAAACGGGTGGAGTCTTTAAAGCCATCTTGCTCTTTGCGATAAGAACTATAGTTTAGGTATGGACGAACAGAGGTAATAGGGCCAAATTGCTGAGGAAATAAATAGCTCAGTTCGGCTGAATAAATCTGACCTTTGGTTGCCGAGTTAAATGAATAATCGAAACCGCCCAAAGTTAGGTGGTCTTTATATTCAGTGTCGGCATTATCAATGTCTTGATAACCAGCCAAAAGCTGTAAATTCCATTGGTTATAATTGGTATTGCTAAAAACTGAATAGACTTGGCGATCGCCATCTTGCCCTGAACGTTTATTTTCAATAGTGGAATACCATGCAGAGGCACCCAGTTGAGTAGAGAAATTTTCTTGGCCTAAGACATTTTTAAAGGTATGAGCACCGCGAACAACAATGGAGTTCTTTTCTTTAGTATTGGTGCCTTGTGGTACAGAGTCATCCGCATTGACAGGGTTGATACTAAATCGACTCGAGTCTTTGCTTTTACCTCTATAGGTGCCACCATCGGTAGGATAAAAGGCGAGTTGTGCTTCATTGATTCCATCATTGAAATCATATTTCACCCCAAGATTGTGTACATCTTCCCAACCAGCACTATTGGCAATGCCTAAATAATAAGTATTTCCCCAAAAGCGCCCCAAGCCAAAAGGAACGGGGTTTAAACCAGCAATAATTTTACTGTTGTCATTAATTTTATAACCCATCCATGCATCGGTGAGCCAATTGGCATCGCCTAAATGCCCGTAATATTCATAAACCCGATAATCTAAGTGGCCAATCCATTTCGGGGAGTTGTAATCTAGCCATAATACGGCGTCATTAAAAGAAAATTTACTGGTTGTGGGTTCAGAATCAAAGTCATAAACATATTTAGCCCGAACAGTACCACTTACTTTAAGTTCACCTTCTTCAGCATTGCCAAAGGTAAGCGCTGCATGACTTGAGAGGCTAAATGTAATTAAAGACGTTGTAATTAATGTTTTTTTCAAAATTTGAGAATGTTTAAACAAAAGAATTTTTCTCCTCTTAAAAATAAAAATTAAATTTGCGTCATGTATAAACCAGAAAAAGATTTGCCCAAATCTTAATATTTGCAGAGGTTTTAAGATAAAAAGATAATAAAATCTGAACTTTATATAAAAGAAAGAAAATTAATTAGATGCAAAACTCTGGATGCAATAAGCAAAAATAAAAATGATCAAATATGAGAGGATAAAATACTTAGAGGCCGTCTGTCAGGCTTGCCTAATCATATGATTTGTGAATATGGTTTTTAATTATTGATATATAAGTATTTTAATTTTTATTTTAATCTGTAAGTTTACTTGGAATTTGCTTTTTACCAAAAGATAAAAACTTATAAGGAAAAGTTATTTATAAAAATTAGATAAGCAACTCATATTTTTTTATTTTTCATTATAAAGCCGGCTGCATACCATGGGCTTATATTATTGAAAGATCATGAAATTATGAGCACAAAAACCAAACCGTTGATTATCACGGCAATTGTGGTTGTAGCAATTGTTGCATTTATCGTATGGCAAAATAAGAAAGATAATAATACGGGTGCTTCAGTTCGTGACAACAAACCTGTCGTGATTGCTTATCAAACCGGAGTTGACCCAAGCAAAGTTGCGCAGGCCAATGGAGACTATGAAAAACATAGTCAACGTACCATTCAATGGAAAAAATTTGATGCGGGTTCAGATGTTGTAAATGCACTTGCTTCAGGTGATGTGGTACTGGGCAATATTGGATCAAGTCCACTTGCTGCTGCGGCAAGCCGTGATTTACCGATTGAAGTATTCTTAATTACTTCAAAACTTGGTGGGTCTGAAGCATTAGTGGTAAGTAATAAATCAGGCATAAAAAGCCCTCAAGATTTAATTGGCAAAACCATTGCTGTACCATTTGTTTCAACAACCCATTACAGCCTTTTGTCTGCACTTAAACATTGGAACATTCCAGAAGACAAAGTAAAAATTATTAACTTGCGTCCACCTGAAATTTCAGCTGCATGGGAACGTGGTGATATTGATGCTGCCTATGTTTGGGAACCTGCTTTAAGTAAAGCCAAAGCATCTGGTACGGTTTTAACTGACTCGAAACAAGTCGGTGAATGGGGTGCCCCAACTTATGACTTATGGGTTGTGCGTAAAGATTTTGCAGAGAAAAATCCTGACTTTTTAAAAGCTTTTGTGCAAACCACACTTGAGCAGCTTGAAAAATATAATCAAGATCCAGCCGCTTACGTTAAAGATGCCGATAACGTGCAAAAAATTGCCCAGCTCACAGGTTCTGATCCAAAAGATATCCCGCTTTTATTAAGTGGAAATATTTATCTTGATCATGCTCAGCAAAAACAAACGTTAGATGGTGAATTTGCGCAAAATATTTTTGATACGGCGAAATTCTTAAAAGGTCAGGGCAAAGTCGATCAACTTAAAGCCGATTATAAAGGCAATGTGAATTCTTCATTTTTGCAGCCTTAAGGAGTTGTCATGAGTGTATTAGAAGCCAAACATATTCATCTGACTTTTCCTAAACAGCAAAAGCCAGTTTTACAAGACATTAACCTAACGATTGAAGAAGGTTCTTTAACCGTAATTTTGGGCGAGTCTGGTTGTGGCAAAACAACCTTGCTTAATATCTTGGCAGGCTTTCAAAAGCCGAGTTCAGGTGATGTGCTTGTAAATCATGAAGTGGTAACTGGACCAGATGTAACTCGCGCTGTTGTATTTCAGGATCATGCCTTACTTCCTTGGTTGAATGTTGCAGATAATGTTGGCTTCGCTTTGCAGTTAAAAGGTTTAAAGCGTGCAGAGATCGAGAAACAAGTGAGTGCAATTTTAAAAATTGTGGGTTTAAGTCACGTTGAAAAAGCCAATATCTGGGAACTTTCCGGTGGTATGAAACAACGTGTTGGTATTGCCAGAGCTTTGATCAGTCACGCGCCGTTTATTTTATTAGATGAACCTTTTGCCGCATTAGATGCTTTTACGCGTGAAAACATGCAGCAGTTAGTGCTCGATTTATGGATTCAACAAAATAAAAGCTTCTTTTTGATTACTCATGACATTGAAGAAGCATTATTGCTCAGCAATCAGTTAGTACTGATGACAGCGCATCCGGGCAAAATTGTAGAAACTCTACATCTCGATTTTGCTAAACGATATCGTCAGGGCGAGTCTATTCGTTCGATTAAGTCGGACCCTCAATTTATTCAGCTCAGAGAACAGCTGTTTGAAAGTTTAAGGGCACAAAAACAAAACGGTAAGGAGGCGTTACCTACATGAATACTAAAGATAACGTCTATGAATATGACAAAGCAGAGCTAAAACTTAAGCCAGATGTACAAACAGAAAATGCTTCATTTCTATCGTCATTTTTTGAGAAGCATCGAACTTTGGCAGTCAGCATAATTAGTGTGGGAAGTGTGGTTGCACTCTGGTTGCTCATTACTGCTTTGCATGTCGTACCTGAACTGTTTTTACCGAGCCCACAGGCAGTCTGGCAAAAATTTATATCGGTCAGCCAAGAAGGCTTTATGAAGGCGACTTTGTGGCAACACTTGGCCGCTAGTATCTCGCGTGTGTTTTTAGCTTTGATTGCTGCCGTGGTGATTGGCGTTCCGCTAGGCTTATGGATGGGTCTGAACAAATGGGTTCGTGCTGTTCTAGATCCTTTAGTTGAATTATTACGTCCAATTCCGCCGTTAGCTTATTTACCCTTACTCGTAATTTGGTTCGGTATTGGCGAAACCACAAAAGTACTTTTGATTTTCTTCTCGATTTTGGCGCCTGTCATTATCAGTAGTGCGCATGGCGTGTTAAGTCATCAGTTGAATCGTGAACGTGCTGCATTGTCGCTAGGGGCAAGTCAGTCACAAGTCTTTTGGCATGTCATTTTGCCAACAGCTTTACCTCATATTATTACCGGTATTCGTATTGGTCTTGGGGTTGGTTGGTCAACATTGGTTGCAGCAGAGTTGGTTGCAGCGGACCGCGGTATTGGTTTTATGGTGCAATCGGCAGCGCAGTTCTTAATTACCGATACGGTGATTCTGGGCATTATTGTGATTGCGATTGTCGCAGTTAGTTTTGAGCTGTTTTTACGTTGGTTACAAAAACAGTTTTCTCCTTGGTATGGTCAGCAGTTGTAGTAAAGAAGATGAATACAGAAGTAGCAAACTTAAATATTGAAGTGATCAAGCCTACCATTGGCGCAATTATTCACGATATTGATTTGAATGCGTTAAATGAACAGACAACGCTACAAATCCAGCAGGCTTTGCTTGATCATCAGGTTATTTTTTTTCGAAAGCAACAATTAGCGCCGCAAGCACAAGCAGACTTGGCACGCAGTTTTGGTAGCTTACATGTGCATCCGATTTATCCGTCAATTGAGGATGTACCAGAAGTGATGGTACTCGACAGTTGGAAACAAGACTTACGTGACAATGAACTTTGGCACACAGACGTGACTTTTAGTAAAACCCCGCCTTTAGGTTGTGTATTGCAAGCCATTAAAATTCCACCTGTAGGAGGCGATACATTATGGTCGAGCAACACAGCAGCTTTTAAAGGACTGCCGCTTGAGTTACAGCAAAAACTACGTGGCTTAACTGCAACCCACGATATTCGTAAGTCTTTTCCACTTGAACGTTTTGCCCATAACGAAGAAGAGCGTGAAAAGCTGTTGCAAACCTTTAAGCGTAATCCTCCAGTGGTTCATCCAGTGGTGCGTACCCATCCGGTCACAGGCGAGCCTTTGTTGTTTGTAAGTGAGGGCTTTACCACTCGCATTAATGAGTTACCTGAACAAGAAAGTGAGCAATTACTTAATTTCTTGTTTGAGCATGCGACCCAAGAGCAGTTTCATTTACGCTGGAAATGGCAAGACGGTGACGTCGCGATTTGGGATAACCGTTGCACACAACATAAAGCATTATTTGATTATGGCGATGCCCATCGAATTATGCACCGTGCAACTATTAATGGCGATGTGCCATTTTATAAAGAAGAACAACAGCCAGAGTTAGCAGAGGCTTAATTCCTTTAATTATTCTTTGTTTCAATTCCAACGTAGCGTTTTGAGTTGGAATTGAAACAGTAAGTTATCTCTATTGTGTTCCAAAACCCGACAATATACCTGCGTAGTTTTTTACAGGAGGTGGGGCCCAATCACCGACTTTGCTGGTTTTTAAATTTAATTGAACTAGCATTTCAGCTTGTTTAACGGCTGCAGCAACGCCGTCAATAACGATTACGCCTAACTCGTTTTGTAGCTTTAGACACAAATCACTCATACCTGCACACCCTAAAACAATCGCATCGCTTTTATCTTCAGCGAGTGCTTTTTTGCATTCATCTCGTATGGTTCGATAAGCATCTGAGTCAGGAAGCTCCAATTTTTCAACGGCAATGTCACAAGCTCGAACATTTTTGCAAAATGGCGTAGCCCCATAGCGTTGAGCCAGATGCCAGCTCATATTCACTGTGCGTTGTAAGGTTGTCACCACACTAAAACCGGTACTGACATAACTTGCAGTTCGCATAGCTGCTTCGGCAATCCCAATCACAGGTGCCGAAGTGATTTCACGGGCGGCATAAAGCGCAGGATCACCAAAACAGGCAATGATATAGGCATCTACATTTTGCTGTTCACCTTGGCGAATTTCCTCTAACACACCTACGGCACTTAGTGCTTCATCATAATAACTTTCAATCGTTGCAGGGCCCATTTGAGGACTCACCGCAATAATTTGAGTACCAGAACCTGCGACTATATTTGCTGATGCAGCAATTTTTTCAGTCATGCTTTGAGTGGTATTAGGATTAATAATGTTAATTTTCATTGTACTTTTACCTTAGTCATTGCCGATTTAGCATGGGCAAGCGGTTGGTTAAGAAATCGGTAAATGACAAAACCGAATCCCATCCCAATAAACCATGTGAAATTAGCCAGCCCAGAAAGTTGCGGTAAAAGTACGCAGAGAATAGGAATTAATGAAGCAGGAATTAAGGCATAAAAGGCAGAGTGGTTATAACCATTTTTGTACCAATACAAACCTTTAGTATCTAAGGTATATAGATCATCCACTTCGATTTTTTGTTTTTTAACGAGGTAAAAATCGGCGAGCAATACACCAAAAAGTGGACCGATAAATGCGCCTAAAATATCAATGGTGTAATGGATCACTTGAGGGTTATTAAATAAATTCCATGGGGTAATGAAAATTGAACCTACTGCTGCAATCATTCCACCCATGCGCCAACTAATTTTGCTCGGTGAAACATTAGAAAAATCAAAGGCAGGTGAAACAAAGTTAGCGACAATATTAATCCCGATGGTGGCAATCATTAAGGTCAAGCTACCTAAAATCACCACAAAGGTGTTATCAAGTTTGCCAACCATCTCGACAGGGTCTGTAATGAGCTTACCGTACACTGGAAGTGTTGCTGCAATACACACCACAGTAAGTAAAGAAAAGCCTAAGAAGTTAATCGGTAGTCCAAGAAAGTTACCCATTTTAATGGCATTAAAACTTTTGCCATAACGAGAGAAGTCACCAAAATTCAGCATAGGACCTGAAAAATATGAAACAACAAGCGCAATAGCACCAATCATGACTGGTACAACCGCAAAACCGTCGTATTGAACACCGCTCAATTTTAAATCAATATTCTGCCATCCAGCTTTCCATATGAGCCAGACTGCCATCGCAAACATCACAACGTAGACAGCCGGACCTGCCCAGTCAATAAATTTACGAATGCTGTCCATGCCAGACCAAAAAACAATCGCTTGCAGTAACCAAAGCAGCATAAAGCCAACCCATCCTAAATAGGAAAGCCCAAGAAAGCCGTAATTTGAAACATCAGCATAGGGTGACCATTCTGGAAAGAACTTTAAAATAACCAATAAAAATGCACTTGAGGCCAAATAGGTTTGAATGCCATACCATGCGACAGCAATAAGACCACGAATAACGGCAGGAATATTGGCACCAAGCACACCGAAAGTGGCACGACAAATAACAGGATAGGGGGTGCCAGTTTGTTGGCTAGACT
Organism: Acinetobacter sp. BEC1-S18-ESBL-01; assembly: GCF_014169935.1. NCBI lineage: Bacteria > Pseudomonadati > Pseudomonadota > Gammaproteobacteria > Moraxellales > Moraxellaceae > Acinetobacter > Acinetobacter sp. BEC1-S18-ESBL-01. The sequence goes on along the minus strand of NZ_AP022302.1, from coordinate 2,183,936 downwards.
TGGCAATGAGGTTTGTAAAAAACTGAACTATGGCAATGCCGATGAGTAAAGATAAAAGTACCTGCCAGCTGTTCAGCCCGAGTGCAAAAAGGCTCCCAGCCATGACATAACCGCCGACACTATGAACATCAGACATCCAGAAGGCAAAAATATTATAAGCGCCCCATGTTTGCTTTTTTAAAGGAGCCAAGTCTTGATTTGTCAGTTTTGCATCATAAGAAGATTTAATTATTGCTTCGGTATTATTCATCTTGAACACTCACTTCCTTAAGATGGAGGCACTTTCAGCAGCATTGTTTTTCTGTCTAAAAGAATGAAATTAAAATTGTGTACAATGTGATATTTAAATTGTGCACAATCTTAATTGAGCAAAAGTTATGCCAAATTTAAGAAGTAGCGCTTATGAGTCATTTAAACTGGTATGGATTTTGGATATGCAGAGACAGATTTATAAAATGAGAAATGCTTAATTTTTTATAAAAAGTAAGTAAATTTAGATGTATAAGTGGATATTTTAAGGTTTATTGTTGAATTGTTCAGCAGCACATAGTTGCTGTGGGAATGAGAGCAATATTCCAAAACGCTTAAGTTAAACTTACCCTATTGTCATTAGATAAAGTTTTAAAAAGAGGAGGCATTAATAAAAATGGAGAAATCAATGCCATTGAATGCACCAAAAAAAGCCGTAGAAATGAGCAATGATGAAATTGATGACCATATATATAACGCTATTGTAGATGCTATTTTAAATCGACAACTTGCCCCTGGCGCACGTTTAGTTGAAGCACCTTTGTGTGAAGCATTTGGGGTAACGCGAGGAGTGTTAAGACGTGTTTTCGTCAAACTTGCCCATGATAAGGTTATTGAAATTCAGCCCAATCGTGGGGCACTCATCGCAAAACATAGTGCTCATGAAACAAAAGAGGTTTTTGAAGCACGCAGCATGCTTGAAATTGCCACTGTAAAAAAGCTCGCTCAAAAGTCACATAGCTTAGATTTTAGTGAGCTTCGAGGCTTGGTCGATCAAGAGTCTAAAGAGCGTTTAGCTGGAAATTGGGCTGAGTGGATTAAGCTATCAGGTCAATTTCATTTAAAGCTGATTGAAGCTAATCAAAATTCGATCATGTCCAGTTATTTGCAGACGCTTATTGCGAGGACTTCGTTATTAATTGGATTGTATGAAATTCCAAAACATAATAATTGTTCGGCAGATGAACACCGTGCAATTTTAGATGCCATTGAACAAGGCGATGAAAAGCGCGCAACTCAATTGATGGAAGAGCATTTAGAACACTACGCAACCACATTTATTGAAGAAAACAGTACAGTGTCTGCAGATCAAAATTTTTTAAATTTATTTAAAAATAAGAAGATAGAAACGCCGTAAACTAACTAAAAAATAATGGGCCAATTCTTCTGGAAAAGGCCCGGATAGATTATTTTATAGGAACGATTTGACGTGTTAAAAAATCAATAAATAGTTTTACCTTCTTCGATAAAATCTTACGGTTTGGCCATGTGACATATAGGTGAAGCGGCTGACTGGTGTAGTCTTCCAAACATTTCTGTAATTTACCTTCTTTGTAGTAAGGCTCCGCAATAAACTCTGGAAGAAAAACAATGCCGTGGTCTTTCAAACACATATCTAATAATAATTCACCATTATTACAGGTCATCACAGGGAAGCAATTAAAGGACACTTCTTTTTGATCTTTTTGGAAAATCAATTTCTTATGTCGGCTATCTTGATAGTAAATTAGAAACTTGTGTTCTTTAAGTTCTTCTAATGAATTTGGTAATCCATGCTGATTAAAATACTCAGGGGTTGCATATAAATATCGTTGATAGGTATTTAATATTTTACTATTTGCTAAGTTTGGAGGAGAGCCATCTACACGAATGGTTAAATCAAATTTATTATTATTCATGTCCAATAGCTGATCAGTCATGAATAAATCAATTTTTATGCTGGGATATTTCTCAATAAAGTCCGAAATGATATGTTGAAGAAAAATGTTGCTAAAAGACATTGGTGTATTGAGCTTGAGTTCGCCTTCAGGGTACTGCTGATTGTAGCTAATTTCGTACGCAGCCCATTCGAACTCACTTAAAATGACTTTGCTATGTTGATAAAACTTTTCCCCACAAGAGGTTAGGTTCATCTGTCTTGTTGTTCGAGTTAAAAGTGTGGTTCTGAGGTCGTTTTCGAGGTAGCAAACACGTTTGGCAACTAAGTCGCGAGAAATATCGAGTGCTCTGGCTGCGCTACTAAAATTCCCATGTTCTACAACACTTACAAAAGTGGAAATACAGTCTAATCGATCCATGGATAAGCGAAAGGTAAAAAAATATATATCAATGATTAAACTATAAAAATTAAAAAGCAATCATTGTTTTGATTGTATTCGTACAGAATACAGATTAGTGCTGATTTGCTGTCTATGCTTTTACATTTTTATCTGTTTTCATAATAACCAGTAAGCAATTTTGATGCATTACTCATAAGGAATAATGGAGTTTACCCATGAATAAATCACTTTTAGAACAACTATCACCAACCAATTGTCAGGTTATTTTTATTGATCATCAGCCACAAATGGCTTTTGGGGTACAGTCAATAGATCGCCAAGTATTAAAGAATAATACTGTAGGATTAGCAAAAGCAGCTAAAACATTCAATATTCCTGTCACCATTACAACGGTTGAAACTGAAAGCTTCTCTGGTCATACCTATCCAGAACTTTTAGATGTATTTCCAGATGCTCCATTACTAGAACGTACTTCAATGAATTCGTGGGATGACCAAAAAGTACGTGATTCGCTTGCAAAAAATAATCGCAAAAAAGTGATTGTTTCAGGTTTGTGGACTGAAGTGTGCAACAACACCTTTGCTTTTGGTGCGATGCTTGAAGGGGATTATGAGATTTATATGGTCGCGGATGCTTCAGGTGGTACATCGAAAGAGGCACATGACTATGCTATGCAACGTATGATTCAAGCGGGTGTTGTTCCGGTAACTTGGCAACAAGTATTACTTGAGTGGCAGCGTGATTGGGCACACCGTGATACGTATGATGCAGTTATGGCAATTGTACGCGAGCATTCTGGTGCTTATGGTATGGGTGTTGATTATGCTTATACGATGGTACATAAGGCGCCTGAACGTACAACATCAAAACACGAAGTACTTGCACCAGTTCCTGCAAAATAAAACAGTACTGATTTAGGTAAAGGCATGTCTAGTATTCAATATTTAAGTGATATTAATACAGATATGCCTTTATTTTTTAGAACGATAATTCACAAGAATGGAGTTCAGAATGACCGAAATAAACCTCATACTCATAAACGGTAAAATCACAACACTAGATACTCAGAATCCCGAAGTACAAGCAATTGCGATTGCAGACGGTAAAGTCGTACGTACGGGTACAAATGATGAGGTTATGAAGCTCGCAACACCTACAAGCAAAGTCGTAGACTTAAATGGCCGTCGCGTTATTCCGGGCCTAAATGACAGTCATCTACATATTATTCGTGGTGGCTTAAATTACAATATGGAACTGCGCTGGGAAGGTGTGCCATCCGTTGTCGATGCGTTACGCTTACTCAAAGAACAAGCAGACAATACGCCAGCTCCACAATGGGTCCGTGTCGTAGGTGGTTGGACCGAGTTCCAGTTTGCCGAAAAGCGTTTACCGACTTTAGAAGAAATTAATAAAGCTGCACCAGATACTCCAGTATTTGTTTTACATCTATACGCTAGTGCCATGTTGAACAGAGCTGCCCTTGATGTATTAGGCTTTAACAAAGATACACCTGACCCACCTGGCGGCAAGATTGTACGAAATGAAAAAGGTGAGCCAACAGGACTGTTGCTCGCTACGCCATCGGCTATGATTTTATATTCGACCTTAGGGAAAGCACCGAAATTGCCAGTTGAAGATCAAGTCAATTCAACTCGTCATTTCATGCGTGAACTGAACCGATTAGGCATTACTTCAGCAATTGATGCAGGGGGCGGCGGGCAAAACTATCCTGAAGATTATGATGTGATTAAGCAATTGCACGATCAAAATCAAATGACCATACGTATTGCTTATAACCTATTTGCTCAGAAGGCAGGCCAAGAGCTTGATGATTATCGTCGCTGGACAGAAATGACATTTCCGGGTGATGGTGATGAGCTATTTAGAATGAATGGAGCAGGTGAGAACCTGACGTGGTCAGCGGGTGACTTTGAAGATTTCTATGAACCACGTCCAGATTTACCAGAAAAAATGGAAGGTGAACTAGAAGCTATTGTAGAGCACTTGGCTGAAAAGAAATGGCCATTCCGTATTCATGCAACCTATGATGAAAGTATTAATCGTTTGCTGAATGTATTTGAGAAAGTAAATTCAAAACAGCCATTTGCAACTCGATTTATTATTGACCATGCCGAAACCGTATCTGAGCGTAATATCGAACGTATTGGTGCGTTGGGTGGTGGTATCGCCATTCAACACCGTATGGCATATCAAGGTGAGATTTTCGTAAAACGCTATGGTGCTGAGGCTGCTCAAGCAACACCACCAGTTAAGAAAATGTTAGAACTCGGTGTTCCTGTGGGTGCGGGAACGGATGCGACTCGTGTTGCATCCTATAACCCTTGGGTGTGTTTATACTGGCTAAGTACGGGTAAAACAGCCGGTGGTTTACCTCTCTATGATGAAAAAAATCTATTAGACCGTCAAACAGCTCTTAAACTTTGGACTAAAGGTTCAGCTTGGTTCTCTGGTGAAAAAGATGTCAAAGGTTCACTAACAGCAGGGGAACTTGCCGACTTAGTTGTGTTGTCAGATGACTACTTCAAAGTTGAAGCAGAAGATATCCAGTGGATTGAGTCTGTACTCACTGTTTTAGGCGGCAAAGTGGTGTACGCAGGGGCAGAGTTTAAGCAAGACGATCCGCCGTTACCGCCAGCATCTCCAACATGGTCGCCGGTAAAGCGCTTCGGTGGTCAGTGGCGTTTATCCGAAAATCGTAATGCACCTTCGAATCAATCATTACAGTCACAAAGTGCATTGTGTGAATGTGCTAGCAGTTGTGGCATGCATGGACATAGCCACTCATGGATGCTTGATGTTCCTGTAAATGATAAGGACAAAAAATCTTTCTGGGGCGCACTTGGGTGCTCGTGTTTTGCATTTTAAATAAAACAGTATGGGAACCTGCTGATTAAATGGCTTGATTCTCTAAGGTATGTACGATGAAAATGTACTTGTTATCTTTGGCTGTAGGGTTGCTTGTTGGTGTCTTATATTATGTTTTAAATGTTAAGTCACCAGCTCCACCTCTTGTTGCATTAGTCGGTTTATTAGGCATGGTAATAGGAGAGCAACTGCTTCCTTTTATTAAATCCTATTTTTAATCCGTTTCATTCAGAAAAAGCTAAATGGTGCCATGCCATTTAGCTTTTTATATTAATAAATATCTTCAATTACTTTATACGGTGACCTTGTTCATCAATGATTACTTCGCCATCTTCTTTTGCAAAATAGCTTAAGTTTTGTGTATCTAAAATATCCAATACAATCTCAGAAGGGCGGCAAAGTCGCGTGCCTTTTGGTGTAACCACAAATGGGCGATTAATTAAAATTGGGTACTGAATCATAAAATCAATTAACTGTTCATCGGTCCAATGATCTTGTTCTATCTCTAAATCTTTATAGGGATCAACATTTTTACGAATTGCTTCACGTACAGTTAGGTTTGAATCCTTAATGAGTTGAATCAATTCATCTTTACTTGGTGGTGTTTGCAAATATTCAATAACGATAGGTTCAATTCCTGCATGACGAATAAGCGCTAATGTATTGCGTGAGGTTCCGCAAGCAGGGTTATGGTAAATCTTTACTAGCTCAGTCATGGTAAATTTATTATCAAATTAAGATATTGTATTTATATATGGATATGCGTATATTTGCAATAACAGATATTAAATGAGGAGCTGACATGGTCAACCAAGTTGATTTTTTTAAATGTCTATCCGATTCAACACGACTAAACATTCTAAAACTTGTGTTAAATCAACAAAAAATTTGTGTTTGTGATTTGACCGAACAGCTTGATTTAAGCCAGCCGAAAATTTCAAGACATTTAGCATTGCTACGCACACATGGCATCTTACTTGATGCACGACAGGGACAATGGGTTTATTACAGTTTGAATCCCAATTTACCTGAGTGGGCTGTCGACGTTTTAAAAATTATAGGCGTGCAAGATGAAGATTCGATGAAACACCAATCTTCTCAGTTTTCTTCTATTTCTACCTATTGTGAGTGAGGCCATGAAATTTTTATTTTTATGCACTGGAAACAGTTGCCGTAGCATTTTGTCAGAAGTTTTATTTAACAGCCGTGCACCAGAAGGTTGGAAAGCTTATAGCGCTGGTAGTAAACCATCAGGACAAGTACATCCATTAACGATTGAAACACTTGAAAATTTAGGCCTTTCCACAGATGGATTATGGAGTAAAACTATTGATGACTGTGAACAATATCAACCAGATGTTGTTATTACAGTCTGTGACTCCGCTGCACAAGAAGCATGCCCATTATATTTAGGTGGTGCGATCAAAGCACACTGGGGTTTAAGTGACCCATCTCACTTAGATTTGCAGAAAGAAGAAAAGCTTAAAGCATTCCAAGAGACCTTAGCTCATATTAATCGTCGTTTAGATGCATTGTTTGCACTTGATGTTGCGAATCTAAACCGTTCACATTTAATTGCTGAGATTAATGAAATCTCTCATATTGAGTAAGAGAGCAGACATGACTAAGCAAAAGCTTTCCTTTTTAGACCGAAATCTGACGCTATGGATTTTTATAGCCATGGCCTTAGGCTTGGCTATTGGAGTTTTCTTTCCTCAGGCTTCGGTTTCTTTGAACCAGATGAGTGTGGATAACGTTAATATCCCAATCGCAATCGGCTTAATTTTGATGATGTATCCACCTTTAGCAAAGGTTGACTACGCTACGTTACCAGAAGTATTTAAAGATAAGAAAACTTTAACTTTGTCATTGGTTCAAAACTGGTTAATTGCTCCAGTATTAATGTTTATCCTTGCGATTATTTTCTTACATAGTTATCCAGAGTATATGACTGGTCTTATTTTAATTGGTTTGGCACGTTGTATTGCAATGGTTTTAGTTTGGAATGGTCTTGCTTGTGGTGATAACCAATATGTTGCAGCGTTGGTTGCATTTAACAGTATTTTCCAAATCTTATTTTTCAGTACCTATGCATGGTTATTCTTAACCTTTTTGCCGCCTTATTTTGGTGTGGCAGGGCAAGTCATTGATGTGAATTTCTGGACTATTACACATGCGGTTTTGGTGTACTTGGGTATTCCATTTTTGATGGGGTTCTTGACGCGTTTGATTTTAGTCAAGTCGAAAGGTTTGGAATGGTATCAAACTAAATTTTTACCAAAAATTAGTCCGATTAGTTTAATTGCTTTACTTTTTACCATCGTGGCGATGTTTAGCCTAAAAGGTGGTGATGTAGTGAGCTTACCTTTAGATGTATTACGTATTGCAATCCCACTGACGATTTACTTTGTGGTGATGTTCTTCATTAGCTTCTTTATGAGTAAACGTATGGGGAATAACTATCCACGTACCACTGCTATTTCGTTTACTGCGGCTGGTAACAATTTTGAGTTAGCTTTAGCGGTTGCCATTGCAACATTTGGTTTGGCATCACCTGTGGCATTTACCACAGTGATTGGACCATTGGTTGAAGTTCCCGTTTTAATTTCACTCGTTACCGTTTCTCTTTGGTTAAAGAAAAAGTATTTCTCAGATGAACAGTCTTAATAATGATTTATCAAATGTAGCATTAGATCTTCTTGATAAGCCTACATTTGAGCAAGTGCAAGCACAGCAGCTTGAGCATCCACCTCGCATTTTATTGCTATATGGTTCTAATCGAGAACGTTCTTATAGTCGTTTTGCTGTGCTGACTGCTGGTCGAATCCTTGAATACTTAGGTGCTGAAGTCAAAATCTTTCATCCTAAAGGTTTACCTTTACCCGAGGATGCAGGAACTGATCATCCGAAAGTTCAAGAATTACATGCGCTTTTGGCTTGGGCAGAAGGTATGGTCTGGTGCTCACCTGAACGTCATGGTGCAATGAGTTCAATTTTAAAAGCCCAGATTGACTGGATTCCTTTGGCAGCCGGAGCAATCCGTGCAACTCAAGGTAAAACCTTAGCAGTCATGCAAGTTAGTGGTGGTTCGCAGTCATTTAATGCGGTCAATCAAATGCGTATTTTAGGGCGTTGGATGCGCATGATTACCATCCCAAATCAGTCTTCGGTTGCTAAAGCTTTTTTAGAGTTTGAAGAAGATGGCAGTATGAAACCATCCTCTTACTATGACCGAATCGTTGATGTAATGGAGGAGTTGTATAAGTTCACTTTATTAACACGTGGGCAAAAACAATACCTGACAGATCGCTATTCTGAGCGCAAAGAATCGGCAGAAGAGCTGTCAAAACGAGTAAATCAAAAATAAACAGTTTCATAAAAAAGTGCTCCATTCGGGGCACTTTTTATTACTTTGCTTTTACACTCAGGCCATTGGGTAAAAGTTTTTGCAATAGTTCAATAAAGTTTGAAACTTTGGCAGAACTCTCATTTTCCCGAGTAATCAGGTAAAGAGGCGCATTTAGTTTCATTGAATCATCAAACTCCCGATATACAATTTCATGTTCCCAAAAATTATGCATTGAGGCCGGCACAATCGTTATACCAATTCCAGCAGCGACTAAATTTAATGTAGCGGTAGGTCTAGGCGCTTCTTGAATAATGCGTGGACTAAAACCTGCTTGGTAGCAACTATATAAAATATTGTCATATAAACCTTGTCCTGAAGAACGACGGTATAAAACAAAATTTTCATTTGATAAGTCATTTGAACTAATTTTTTCTTTTTGTGTAAGTGGATGGCCTATAGGCAATGCCACCATCATTGGCTCATCTAATATATGGTGATGTTTTAACCCAATATCACGGCTGATCGGTGCTCTTAAAAAAGCAATATCAAGTTTCTCGGAGATTAATCGATCTAATTGTTTTTGGCTGCCTGCTTCTTCAAGTTTGGTTTGTACGTTTGGATATATTTCTCGATATGAGCGCAATACTAGTGAAATAAGCGGATGCAAACCTGCGGAACTTGTAAAACCAATATTGAGTTGTCCAGTTTTACCTTGGCTAACATCTTGGACTAATTTTGGAATATGTCTGGCATGTTCTAATAAAAGTTGTGCTTCTTTAAATAAAGCTAAACCAGCCTCAGTTGGTTCAATTCCTCGAGGCTGGCGAATAAGTAATTGTGTACCAAGTTCTTCTTCGAGTTTTTTAAGTAAACGCGTTAGAGGCGGCTGTTGAATAAACAATCGGTTTGCGGCATGCGTAATATTCCTTTCTTCAACTACTACAACAAAGGCATGGAGCTTATGTAAATCGAGCATAGAAATACCTTTATGGTATGGTTGATGAAAATAAAAGCATTTGTAGATATATCACAAAAGTATCATTCTATTTTGGTCAGATAAAGTGAAAAGTAACGAAAATGAACCATGTTGAGATTGCCGTGCAGAAGGAGAGTGTCCCGACCTGCACAGAGTTATTTTTAGGTTTTTTAACATTAGGTTTAATTGGATTCGGTGGCGTGCTGCCTTTAGCCCGTAAAGTTATTGTAGAGCAAAGGCATTGGTTAAGCCCTGAAAAATTCACTGAGTTACTTGGTCTGTGTCAATTTTTACCGGGTGGCAATATTATTAATTTATCGGTTGCGATTGGCATGGAGTTTCGTGGTGTTCGTGGGGCAGTGAGCTCACTCATTGGTCTGATCCTTGCACCTACGATAATTGTTGTACTTTTACATTATGTCTATGAGCAGTTCCAAGATAATTTAATGGTTAAGCATCTTTTCGAAGGTTTAGCGGCGGCGGCGGCTGGACTTCTGGTTGCAACAGGTTTGAAAATGCTTAAGCCATTATTACGTAATCCATTAGCGATTTGCGTAGTTGTTGCTGCAATTATCAGTATTGCTTTTCTAAAAATCTCTTTACTAGTGACGATGCTGATTTTGTTGGCATTTTATTCAGCTATCATTTGGAGACGTGTGTAATGGGTGCAGTTCTACTTACTTTAGCGATTATTTTTACTCAATTGTCTCTTATTGCATTTGGTGGCGGCAATACAATTTTGCCTGAAATGCAACGCCAAGTAGTTGATATTCACCACTGGATGACGGCACAAGAATTCAGTGCATTGTTCGCCATGGCTCAAGCTGCACCTGGTCCGAACATGATGATCGTGCCGTTGGTGGGATGGCATGTAGCAGGGTTGTCAGGTCTACTTGTAACGTCTACTGCTAAATTTTTACCTTCGTCTCTTATTACTGTATTTGTGATGAGAGGCTGGTCAAAATTTAAAGATAAGAAATGGCGCCGTGTTTTACAGCTTGCTTTACAACCTGTCACTGTGGGAACTGTACTTGCCAGTGCGTGGATTATTTCTGAGGCAGCTGCCATAAATACTTTACTCATTATTATGGTAGTCATTGCAACTTTATTATCTTTAATTAAAAAGGTCCATCCTTTACATGTCTTGATTGCTGGGGCTGTATTTGGTGTGGTCTTACTCTAGTTTAACCAGTTTGCCGACCTGCGCTGGATGAGTTCAGGTTGGTTTTTTTTAATGAAGTAAATAATAAAATCTAAAAAACCGATCAAATATATAAAAACATACTGTTTTACCTATTCTGTGTTTTCACGTACTATGCATCTATTGAAAGAATTTGGATGCATTGGAGTAAAAACAGATGTTAGATCAAAACATTAAAACTCAATTAAAAGCTTACTTAGAACGTCTAGAAAGTCCAATCGAATTAGTTGCTGCCTTAGATGAATCAGATAAAGCTGCTCAAATTAAAGAATTAGTGACAGAAATTGCTGAGCTTTCTGACAAGGTGACTGCCCGTTTTGACGGTAATAATACACGTCGTCCAAGCTTTGGTGTGGCTAAAGCAGGTGAACAACCTCGTGTATTCTTCGCAGGCTTACCAATGGGTCATGAGTTTACGTCTTTGATCTTGGCTCTGTTACAAGTGTCTGGCTATGCACCTAAAGTGTCGGATGAAGTTTTAAATCAAATTAAAGGCTTAAACCTCAAAGCTAACTTTGATGTGTTTGTATCATTAAGCTGTCATAACTGTCCGGATGTGGTACAGGCGCTTAACCTGATTGCCATTTATAACCCGAACACTACAGCAACCATGATTGATGGTTCATTCTTCCAAGATGAAGTGGAACAACGCAAAATCATGGCTGTGCCAATGGTGTTCCAAGACAACGAACACATTGGCCAAGGTCGTATGACCCTTGAAGAGATTGTAGCGAAACTCGACACTAACTCAGCTGAAAAAGATGCAGCAGCACTCAATGCTAAAGATGCATTTGATGTGTTGGTGATTGGTGGTGGTCCTGCGGGTGCAACGGCTGCGATCTATGCTGCACGTAAAGGCATTAACACTGGTATCGTGGCTGAACGCTTCGGTGGTCAAGTGATGGACACCATGGACATTGAAAACTTCACTTCTGTGCAAAAGACGCAAGGTCCTAAGTTTGCTGCCGAGATGGAAGCCCATGTTCGTGAATATGATGTCGATATCATGAACCTGCAACGTGTCAGCAAAATCACGGGTGCCAACCAGACTGCAAATGGCTTGGTTGAAGTTGAACTTGAAAACGGTGCAAAACTTGAATCGAAAACTGTAATCCTTTCTACAGGTGCACGTTGGAGAGAAATGAATGTACCGGGTGAGCAAGAATACCGTACCCGTGGTGTTGCCTACTGCCCACACTGTGATGGCCCATTGTTCAAAGGCAAACGTGTTGCCGTGATTGGTGGTGGTAACTCAGGTGTTGAAGCAGCAATTGACCTTGCAGGGATTGTTGAGCATGTCACTCTGGTTGAGTTTGACACCAAGCTTCGTGCTGACCAAGTGTTGCAAAACAAATTGCATAGCTTGCCAAACACAACGGTGATTATGAATGCCTTAAGTACAGAAGTGTTAGGTGATGGTTCACAAGTGACTGGTCTTAAATATAAAGACCGTGCGACTGATGAAGAGCATGTAGTCGAGCTTGCAGGGATCTTTGTACAGATTGGTTTATTGCCAAACACTGACTTCTTGAAAGACAGTGAAGTTGAATTAACCAACCGTGGCGAGATCATTGTCAATGACCGCAACGAAACCAATGTACAAGGTGTATTTGCGGCGGGTGACTGTACGACTGTACCTTACAAGCAAATCATTATTGCTACAGGTGAAGGTGCTAAAGCATCACTCTCAGCGTTTGATTACATCATCCGTTCTGGGCAGTAAAATTTAAGTCCAAAACGAAAGAGCCAAAGGATATCCTTTGGCTCTTTTTCTTTTTATGGTTTATATAAACCGTGTTCGACTAAATGCTCTCGTAAAATACGACGTAACTCTAATACAGCTTGTGGTGTCAGTTGAATTGAATGGCCACCTGGAAGAACCTTCTCAGACTTTGCTCCATCTAAGTGAGCACTTTTGTACGGAACGATGCCATCGGTAATCACATTAGGATCATCACTCTTGGTAATATTTCCCATTATTGAATGGAAAACTAATCCTTGGTGTGGGTTAATATTTTTAGTCAGCTCCATAAATTTAGATTGATGACTTAGATCACTTGGTCCATTTTGAATCAAACCATTATCAATATTACTCAAGAAATCTTTAACATCTAAATTTTCAGTTGTCAGTGAAGTCGCTACAGCCGACAAAAATGCACCGGGTAAACGAATAATTTTACGTGCTGCCAAGGTAAACCAACGATCTGCATAATCTGTACCTCGATGAGGAGAAGCCAAGAAAATTGCACGATCAAAATTATTGATTGAATGCATTTGCAATCGTTCAGTAACCATTGGATGTTTTTTAAAGCGGTTTTGCTGACGAATCGTCATCAAATCTAAGGCAGGTTTAGTAATATCTCCATCACTGACCAGTAAACGGCTGATAATACCTCCCATACTATGTCCAACAAGGACCGCATCATGCGCGGCAGGGTCACTTGGGTTTAATGAACCAAAAGCTTGTTTCAAGAGTGCATAAATCTGAAAACGACTTTCCAAAATTGGCATGTTGGTCGAATAGAAAACCTGCCAAACTTGGTAATTGTCTCTTAAAACCGTATCGCCCATAACATCATTGGTCAGTGCAATCCATGCCTCGGGGCTACTTGCTAAACCATGTACCAACACGATAATTTTTTTGTTCGGATTATACGGTTCAAGCATATATAAATGCGGCATAGTTAAATGCTGATCGCGATCAATCAGACTCAAATAGGCTGCAACCCCTAAATTGTTTTCGGCTAACCATAGGCCATAAGGTGCTGAAAAGTTAGCTGCTAGAGGATATTGTTTGCCTGCTACATTAATATTATCTGTTCGATATGGGTCATAAACTCGAATCACGAATTCTGGATTATTAATAATTTCTTCGACAGTGGTCGCGTGTTTGGGTTCAGCTACAATAGTCGCAGCTAAGTAGCGTGCATTATGAATATTTGGATTAACACCATTTTTATAATTATATTTAAGTGGGTCTAGGATATATTCATTAATATCTTCATTTCCTGAACTCGGAAAAACAGCCACAAATTCTGAGCCAAAACCATCGCGGCGGTTAATGGTTCTTAAGCCAGAAAAATTCAGGTTATAACTTGAAATTAATTTTTCTAGTTTTTGACCCGTTAATTGTTTATGAAATTCAAAATCGATTGAATAAATACTTTTACCAATATGAATTTGTGGTTCAACAACATTTTTCTTGGGATGTCTTAAGTCATAAACACCGACCATTTTGGCGATTGCTTGATTATAGAAATCGCGAATTTGAACTTGTCTATTATCAAAAATACGGTCGTTAGGCTTACGTTTTGTTGAAAATAGATAGGCATAGCTATAGCGAATACTTTTATCTAATAGACTCAATTGCTGGTCTAAGCAATCATCATATCTATTCAGAATATTCTTTTGTTCTTCTTCAGATTTATGTTTAGTAAATCTACTTACTTTACAGTCGGATGTATCTGATAAAGCCATTGCTTTTGCGAGATACATTTCGCTTGCTGCTGATAAGAACTGTTCATCTAAAATTTGAGGAAGATTTTTGAGTTGATTTACACAGGTTTCAGGTGTATCTGTACAAACTTTAGCTTCCTGACCAGACATTGATAAAACATTCAGACTCGCTTCGCTGAGTTTATCTTGGGTAAGAATACTATTACGTTCATTTGCAATCGTTACATTCAAAGCTTGCTGTTTAACATTTACGACCTGACAACCACTCAGAATTGAACCGAGTAGTATGACCGTCAACAGTGTTTTGCTTCTTTTTATTGAAAACATTATGGTCAAAATATAGTGGCTCAATGGTAGGTAGATCATACAAATTTTAAAATATTTTTCAAATGATCAAATATAAAAAAGGACTGTCAAAACAGCCCTTTTTTATAGAATTAAGCTTATTTTTTAGGTGCAGCAGGAGTAGTTGCTGACATTGCTGGGTTAGTTAAAACTTGCCATACGTTCCAACGACCTTGTTTTTCAATTTCTTGAATTAAACAGTCAGCAATTTCCGCTTCATCTGGATATTTAACTTTATAGTTCTTTAGCGTCTGGATCGCGTTTTTCTTTTGCTCCATTGCAATATAGTTATTTGCAGCAGCTAAATATGCTTCTTGAACATTACCTTTAATGGCTTTGTCTAAATATGGAATCGCTTCACGTTGACCGCCACCTTCAGATAAACCAAAACCGAACCAGAAATTTGTTTCCGCATCATCTGGATTAATTTTTAAAAGTCTTTGAGCATATTCTAAAGATTTAGTGGTATGAATAGTACCTAAATCAAGGTTACGTGCAAGAACACTTGCTTTAAAAGCACGAATTAGAATATCAAAAGATGCATTTGGATTTGCAGCAAGTGTATCAAGTTGCTGTGTAACTTCTTTGAGTTTACTTTCAAAGCCTTTACGTTCTTGACGGTCGGTAAAGCGAGGTGGGTAGTGACGTGCTTTACCTTCTACTAATTGTAAAAAGTCATCAATAGTAGTCACGTCAATTTCATTTTCACCAGCTAAAACTGCGTATTTCATTGAACGTTGTGAATTATTAACAGTCGGAACAATCAGTTTATTGACATCAAGAGTAAGCTGTTTGGTTGGGTCATCTTGACGATTAACCACCATTTTCGTTACAGGCTGTGCAGCAGCTTCTTTTAATGCAACTTCAAATGCTGGCGGCTGATCATAGTTAAAAGGGTTTAGCGCATAAAAAGGAGGAGTAAGCTCTGGTTCCTTGAAAACAAAAGGCTCAATTTTTTGTTCTTTTACGGGTGCCATTGTACAAGCAGTTAAACTTGAGGTCGCAAGGATTATATATGCCAAAGGCTTAAAATTCATAGGATCTTCCGTTCATTTTAGTAAAGTCAGATTTGGTACAGGTAAGTCTAGGAAAAGCTAAACAGACATGCAAGGGTAAGCGTGTTACAGTATGAATCAAGAATATTACGTTTTTGATGTCTTATCTTGCGCACCGCATTCACGACGAACTTCTTCAATAATTTTTAGTTCTTCATCGCTAAAAGGCTGTTCATCCTGACTTTCTTTTTTGAAGCTAGGATCTAGCTCTGATAAACGCTGGCATAAATTATTCATACGTGTTTCGTTGTGCTGAATACGATCAAGTAAAACGCGCATACCTTCTAAAATAGGGTCTGACTGATCTGCAGTTGTCGCATATGGGGCAAAGCCAATACTTTGTGCATAATCACGACGACGTTCTTCATCTTTATTCTTGTCGGTGGCATCTTTATAAATATAGCGAGCAGGGTTTCCTACAGCGGTCACACCAGCAGGGACTGCTTTAGTCACTACAGCATTTGAACCGACTTTAGCGCCTTTACCAACTGTAAATGGACCTAAAATTTTTGCACCAGCGCCAACAACCACACCATCTTCTAAAGTTGGGTGACGTTTGCCAGTCTTCCATGTTGTACCACCTAAGGTCACACCATGATAAAGCGTAACATCATCACCAATTTCAGCAGTTTCACCAATCACAACACCCATACCATGATCAATAAAAAAACGCTTACCGATTTTAGCGCCAGGATGAATTTCAATTCCAGTTGCAAAACGACTAAATGAAGAAAGAAGGCGAGCAGCACCTTTACAATCTTTTTGCCATAATTCATGAGCAACACGATGCATCATGATCGCATGAATGCCAGGATAGGTCGTGAGAACTTCGAGAGTATTGCGGGCAGCAGGATCTCGCGCAAATACAGCCTTTATATCTTCTTTCAGCTGTTTAAGCATTGGGTTGATCCTCCTTGTCAGATAATGTCTTTTTCCATTTACCACTGGTTAGGGCTTGTACACGACTAAAAATACCGCGAAGTAAATGATATTCCATACGATCTAATTGTATACGACCAAATAAACGACGCAAGCGTAAAGGTAATAAACGTGGATTATCTGGATCTAAAAATTCAATTTCAGTCAGCATTTTCTCTAGATGAGGATAAAACTCTTCCATTTGTTGCTGAGTAACCAGAGGCTCATCCCATTGCATGCTTTGGCCTTGCACTAATGGCATTTCATCTGCATCTTGATCCACGTTTTGTTGTTCTAGAGCAGACATGCGAAGCTCGTAACATACAACTTGAATCGCTTGCGCAACATTTAATACGCCATAGTCAGGATTGACAGGAATCGTCAAATGATAATTTGCCAGCGCTAATTCTTCGTTGGTTAAACCACGGTCTTCGCGTCCAAAAACAATCGCAATCTGTTGCCCTTGAGTAGTGGCCTTAATAGCTTCTTTAGCAGCAGGTCGCACGTCAAGTAAAGGCCAAGGAATAGTACGGCTACGTGCACTTGTTCCAAATACTAAATGGCAATCTTTAATAGCATCTTCTAAAGTATCGACAATCTCAAGATGTTCAAATAAATCTTGGGCACCAGCAGCAAGCGCTTGTATGTCTGGGTGGGGATATGTTTTTGGTGCAACAAGAACTAATTTAATTAGCCCCATCGTTTTCATGGCACGTAAAGCACTGCCAATATTAGCTGGCAACGTAGTATTTACCATGACAATACGCACTTGTGCTAATTGTTTTGACACAGTGTTGTGATCAAACGAACTCATAAGATTTCCAGAAATTACGAATATTGAGAAACTTCGCTTTGGTATAAATCCAATGCATCGTCCATAGTCATGTCCGCGGGAGGGGAAGCAACGGTTTGCGGACGAGTAGGTTCTGCTGCTTTAGCTGCTTTCGACTTTACTTGATATTCAATGTAAATATTATCTTTACCAAAATAATCTCTGAGTTTAGCAAGTAATTCATCGAGAGGAGCAACTTTCCATTGCGGACCAAGTTGAAGCTCGGCTTGAGCATAAGGTTGATCAATCTGTAGCTGTAGAGTGATATGTTGATGCATATCTACATTGCAAAATGGCAAGATTATGTTTTGTAAATCTTTTGCCAAAGTGGCTTGCATAAACTCTTCTGTTAATTTGATCTGAATACTGTTAGCACGTTTTTGTCGTATTTCATTTAATGTAAAAGCCTTAGTTAAACGGCCCATCGGACGTTCAAAGCCTTCTCTTTCATAAATTTCGCCTTCAAAGACAACAACACGTTCAACTTGAATAATATCTTTAAAACGTTGGAAACGTTCATGGTTGCAACTTACTTCAATACGAGCTGTACCGTCATCTAGTACAATAACTACCCGATTTGGGAAGTTTGCGACGTCAATGACTAAACCTGCATAGACTGTTGTAACACCACGACGTGTAGCCGTAATTTCATTAAGTTTCACAGGGATAAAAGCTTTAAGTTCTTGTCGGTAAACATCAATTGGGTGACCAGTGAGATATAGGCCAAGCGTGTCTTTTTCGCCTTTTAGACGAACTTCATCACTCCACGGTTTAACAGGTTTAGCTGGCTTACGCTGAACTTCTTCAACCTCACCAAATAAATCCATAATACCGCTTTCACGGTTACTGCGCGCTTGTTCGGCAGCTTGAACAGCTTCAGGTAATTGCGCCATTAAGCTTGCGCGTTCAATTCCTAAGCAATCGAGTGCACCTGCACGAATTAAAGCTTCAAGAGTACGCTTATTGATTTTCTTCAAATCAATACGATGGCAAAAATCGAATAGATCTGTATAAGGACCAAATTGTCGACGAGAGTCAATAACTGACTGCATCGCTTGTTCGCCAACGCCTTTAATTGCACCTAAACCATACACAATAGTTTTATCATCGCTCGCATGGAAATGATAAGTCGACATATTGACTGATGGTGGTAAAACTTCTAGGCCATTATTTCGGCAGTCATCAATTAAAAATACAACACTGTCGGTGTTCTGCATTTCCGATGACATTACTGCTGCCATAAACTCAGCAGGATAATGTGCTTTTAACCATGCAGTATGGTAGGCTACGAGGGCATAAGCTGCGGCGTGAGATTTGTTGAAACCATAGCCTGCGAACTTTTCCATATAGTCAAAGATATGGTTGGCTGTACTTTCATCAATCCCTTTTTCTGCAGCACCTGCCAAGAAAATTTGGCGCTGCTTAACCATCTCCTCAGGTTTCTTTTTACCCATTGCACGACGTAGTAAGTCCGCGCCACCGAGCGTATAACCCGCACAGATCTGTGCGGTCTGCATCACCTGTTCTTGGTAAACCATAATCCCGTAAGTTGGCTCTAATACACCTTCAAGAAGTGGGTGAAGATATTCAAAATCTCCACCATGCATACGGTGAATAAAGTCAGGAATAAGATCCATTGGACCAGGACGGTACAATGATACGAACGCAATAATCTCTTCAAATTTACTTGGACGTGCTTCTTTGAGCATTCGTTTCATGCCGACGGATTCAAACTGGAATACCGCTGTTGTATTTGCATCGGCAAAGACAGAATAGGCTTTAGCATCATCAAGTGGAACATGCGAAATAATGAGCGGATCATTACTATCGCGATTTTTATTAATATTTTGAATTGCGTCTTCAATAACGGTTAAGTTACGTAAACCCAAGAAGTCGAATTTGACGAGACCTGCTGCTTCTACATCGTCTTTATCATATTGAGCAACACGGCTGGTTCCATCTTCATCACAAAGCACAGCTGAGAAATCGGTAATCTTACCTGGTGCAATAACAACACCGCCGGCATGTTTACCAGTATTTCGAGTGATACCTTCCAATTTTAAAGCCATTTCCCAGATTTCACTCGCATCATCATTATCGGGGTTAGATGGATTGGTAACGATATCTTTAAGCTGAGGTTCCATCTCGATAGCAGTGGCTAAGTCCACACCGAGCGGTTTAGTAGGTACCATTTTTGAGATACGGTCAGCTAAACCGTAAGATTTACCTAATACACGGGCAACGTCGCGAATTGCACCTTTTGCTGCCATCGTACCGAAAGTTGCAATTTGTGATACGGCTTCACGTCCATAGGTACGGGAAACATAATCAATGACGCGGTCACGTCCGGCAATACAGAAATCGACGTCAAAGTCGGGCATCGAAACACGTTCTGGGTTTAAGAAACGTTCGAAAAGTAGATCGTAACGAAGAGGATCAAGGTCAGTAATTTTTAAGCTATAGGCAACGAGTGAACCCGCACCTGAACCACGGCCTGGTCCTACCGGAACGCCATTATTTTTTGCCCACTGGATGAAGTCCATGACGATAAGGAAGTAACCAGGAAAACCCATTTTGAGGATAATGCCGACTTCGTAATCAATTCGTTCATCGTAAGGTTTACGAATTTCAGGCCAATCTTCGCCACGTTTTTCGACAGGGTAGAGATAATCTAAACGTTCTTCTAAACCTACTTTAGACAAATGCTCAAAGTAAGTGTCGATGGTGAAACCATCTGGAATTGGATAGTCAGGTAAAAAGTAGGTGCCAAGTTGTAGGCTAACATTACAGCGTTTTGCAATGTTATAGGTGTTTTCGATAGCACTTGGGATATCTGAAAACAACTCAATCATTTCGTCCGAGGTTTTAAAATGTTGCTCAGGACTATATAAGCGTGGACGACGGTCATCTGCTAATACATAGCCATCAGCAATACAAACACGGGCTTCGTGAGCTTCAAAATCTTCTTTTTCTACAAAGTGCACATCATTATGCGCAACTACACCCACATTATATTGAGCAGCAAGTTTAGCGGCTTCTTGAATAAAGTCTTCTTCACCAGGACGATCGGTACGTGTTAAAGCCAGATAAACACGGTTACCAAATTTTTCGATCCATGCTTCTAAAAGGGGAGCGGCTTTTTGAGGGTTAGATGAGCAAAGCATCTGACCCACATCACTATGTTGGCCAAGTAAAACAATAATATCTTGATGCTGTTCAAGTACCCATTCTTTTTTTACACATGGAATACTAAGTTGTTGACCTTCAATAAAACCGCGTGAAACGATTTCGGTTAGACTTTTCCAGCCTACATTACTCATTGCAAGTAAAGTTGCACGATGTTGAGCATCGTCAAGGCGGATTGTGCTACCTAAAAGCGGCTTAATCCCTTTTTTTAAACAAGAATTATAAAATTTTACTGCTGCATGAAGGTTTGATAGATCGGTTAATGCCAGCGCGGGCATTTCGTCTTTAACCGCAGCGTTGACCAAGTCAGGTATGCGAACTATCGACTCTGTAATCGAAAATTCTGTATAAATACCGAGATGAACAAACTGCATAAATCAATCCTTAATACGACTGCAGCATAGTTTAGCACGCAAAGTTAAAACGAAATGCTTAATATTTTGGCAAACTGTTAAGGATTTTATTATTTAAGAAGAATGATTTGAATATCTATTGTACAGATTGAATATAAAAGAGCTTATTTTTAAGAAATAGGACCAACCCAAACTTTGTGTTTGGGCTGGTTGAAAAACTTAGTACTGCCAGAACATGCGCTGAATTTCTTTCGTGTCATTCGTCTTAGTAAGAGCTAAAGCTGCAAGAAGACGCGCTTTTTGAGGGTTTAAATCATGTGCTGCTACCCAACCATATTTAGAGTCAGGTTGTTCTGCATCACGTAATACGAAGCCTTGTGCGACACGTGATGAACGGATAATTTGAATACCGTTTTTGTCGTGAAGATTTTGTAAGGTTGGTACGATATATTTTGGTACAGAACCGTTACCAGTACCTGCATTAATGATCGCTTTAGCACCAGCTTTTGCATACGCTTCATATGCATCTGGAAGCATAGAGTCCGAACCATAAACGATCTGTACAGTTGGAAGTGCATCGCCTTTAATATTTTCAATATTAAACTCTGAAGCATTTGTATGACGTTTTACAGACTGTCTGAACCAGTATGGTTTGCCTTCAACTAATGTACCTAAAGCGCCCCATTGGCTAACAAAAGCATTTGTATGAATATTAATACCTTTAGTTACATCACGTGCAGCAAAAATAGAGTCGTTCATAAGAACCATAACGCCTTTATTTTTTGCATCATCAGAAGCTGCTAAAGCAACTGCACTATAAAGGTTAAGTGGACCATCAGCTGAAAGAGCAGTTGAAGGACGCATTGAGCCAACAAGTACAATCGGTTTATCAGTATGAATAACCAAATTTAAGAAAAATGCTGTTTCTTCTAAAGTATCTGTACCGTGTGTAATTACGACACCATTAACAGATGGCTTTTTAACAAGCTCATTCACTTGACGAGCAATTTCTAATAATTCCTTGTCAGTAATACTCTCAGAAGCGATTTGTAAAGCTTGAATACCAGTTACATTTGCCAAATCTTTGATTTGTGGAACTGCGTTAATTAGGGTATCAACAGGAACTTTTGCAGCAGTATAAGTTGCACTATTTGCCGAGCTTGCGCCAGCACCAGCGATAGTACCGCCAGTGGCAACTACGACAACATTATTTTTTGCATAAAGTGGGAGAGAGCAGGCTAATAAGCCCATCGCTAAACCTAAAGATTTAACAGTTTTAGTCAACATCGAAAATATCCTTATGAAGTGACGAAGTAAAAGTTTGTCGAATATGTGTGCTTTTCCTAAGCAAAATACATACCATGTAAGACATATTCCAAACTTGTTTGAATAAAAAGCATCCCTGAATAGCCTTTTGTTTCATCAACAATTGCTTAGTCATTGCTTTTATTTAGCGCTAATAAATAACATGAATAAAATAAAAAATCTATTAAGTTTTTCTAATTCATCTCGATTTGTTTATTTTTTAAGATAAATAAATAAAATGATTTATTAATCTTTATAAAATTAAAAAATAATAGGGTGGTTTCAATTCTTGTTTATTGTGTGATATATGCAATATATTGATTTTTAATTGGATAGTCTGAATTTAAATTAATGGAAATGTTTTTTATTTAAGCTGAATAATAATATCAATAGTTTAATGTGAATAAGTCTTAGTAAGCTGAATTAAAATTTAGTCATTTGATTTTTATTTTTTAAGGTATAAATTTTATTTGTGTAGATTTTATTCTATTTTTAAGGTTTTGTTTGAAGAAATTTAATAGGGCTAATAGACATTATTGGCCTACTATTTAATATAGAAATACTGATAAATTTTTATTGTTTAATTTTAGAATAAAAAAAGAGCAATTTTATAAGGTCATATAAAATTGCTCTTAAGTTGGGAGAGTGGGAGAAAAGAGAAACTTATGCGGTCGTTTGTTCTTGAGTTGATTTAATTAATACTGGCTCTGGTAGTTCTTCAGTATCAGTCACTTTATCGCCTTCAAGCTTGGCAACAACTGCGGTAGCAATACTGTTACCTACTACGTTTGTTGCAGTACGGCCCATATCAAGGAATTGATCGATACCGAGTAATAAGAGAATTCCGGCTTCAGGTAAATGGAACATAGTGAGTGTTGCTGAAATAACCACAATTGAAGCTCGTGAAACACCAGCAATACCTTTACTTGTCACCATTAGGGTTAACAAAATTAAGACTTGCTGAGTGAAGCTAAGATCAATATTGTAAGCTTGAGCAATAAAGAGCACTGCAAATGTGGTGTACATCATTGAACCATCTAGGTTGAATGAATAACCTAAAGGTAATACAAAGCTCGTTACTTTTTTAGGCACACCAAATTTATTTAGTGCATCCATAACTTTAGGATAGGCTGATTCACTTGAAGCTGTAGCAAAAGCAAGGGTTACAGGTTCACGAATTAATTTACCTAAGCGGAAAATATCTTTTTTAAGTACGATTGCACCTACAGAGAATAAGATGATCCACAGTAATAAAAGACCGAAGTAGAACTCTGCGATTAAAATGCCATAGTCAACAATCAAGCCTAAACCTTGTACTGTAATTGCTGAAGCGATTGCTGCAAATACTGCAACAGGTGCAAACATCATGACGTAATCGGTAATGCGGAACATGATCTTGCTGAGTTCATCAGTCAAACGAATGATAACAGAATCTTTTTCTTTGCCTTGATTTACAAAAGCAAGGGCTGAGCCAAAGAAAATAGAGAAAACAAGCACTTGCAAAATATCATTGTTTGCCATTGCTTCGGCAATACTGCGTGGGAAAACATGGCTTAAAAATGATTGTAGAGTGAAACCTGTAGTTGCTGGAACAGAAGAGCTACTCAGTTGTTGTGCAGTTGGTAATACTAAATCTAAAGCTGCACCAGGTTGGAAAAAGTTTGCCAAACCCATACCAATAGCAAGCGATACGAATGAAGCAGTAATAAACCAGGTCATTGATTTAAGGGTGATACTGCCGATTGATGTAGATTTCCCCATTGAGACAATGCCTGAAACAATTGTGGCAAATACCAATGGAGCAATAATCATTTTGATAAGGCGTAAAAAGATATCTGTAGGTATGTTGAGATAAGAAGCGATTTGCTTCAGTTGTTCACCTTCATTAAAGAAGTGGTGACAAATCCAACCTGTCAGTATGCCAAGTAAAATAGCAACAACAATATACTTGAGCAATTTCTTTTGCTTCATGTGAACCTCTATCCATTTGATTCAATCATCCTTTGATGGGAATCGGATGATCGAAAGCTTTCCTTGTTAGTTCAGTCCGGTCGTTCTAACGATGTTATCTTCCTAGATTTGTATCTGTTTTAACCGAATTGAATATGGCGATGTTGTTATGGAGATGGATTGTTGCTCGATTTTGAAGCAGTGTGAAATGCAAAAAAATATTGATCCATGCATTTTTTGCATAATAAAAATTTGCTAAGTGGACAGAATATAAGTAATTTTGAACGTATGGTAAAAATATAAAAATAAAAACTTGAACTAATTTTTAAAATTAAAAGAATGAGAAATTTTATAAAAATAATTTAACTTCAATGTCTTATTTTTAGATAGTGCAGTGTAGTGAAAATGTGTAATTCTTCTTTTGTAAAAATGAATAAAATAAAATTATAAAAAAAGCACCTAGTTTAAGATGCCTTTTTTATTATGTATTTTTTTAACGACGATTGGCTAAGAAACGCCCTAGTCGTGTAATTGCTTCACGTAATTCATTTTCAGCAGGTAGGAAAACCACACGGAAATGATCTGGAGTTGGCCAATTAAAGCCTGTACCTTGAACCAATAAAACTTTTTCTGCACGTAGCAAATCAAGCATTAACTTTTCATCATCTTCAATTGGATAGATGTTCGGGTCGAGGCGAGGGAAACAGTACATTGCTCCATCTGGTTTTACACAGCTTACACCTGGAATTTCATTAAGCATTTCCCAAGCAATATTGCGCTGTTCGTATAAACGGCCACCAGGACGAATCAAGTCATTAATTGATTGATAACCGCCTAGGGCAGTTTGAATCGCATATTGAGCTTGAACGTTTGCACATAGGCGCATTGATGCCAACATGTCTAATCCTTCGATATAGTCGGCAGCACGGCTTTTATCACCCGTAATTGCCATCCAACCTGAACGGAAGCCTGCAATACGATAAGCTTTTGATAAACCATTAAAAGATACACAAAGCTGGTCGCCAGCTAATGATGCTACTGAAACATGTTCAATACCGTCATAAATAATTTTGTCGTAAATTTCATCAGCAAATAAAATTAGATCATATTTTTTTGCAATCGCTACAATCTGTTCAAGAATGTGGCGTGGATATACCGAACCCGTAGGATTGTTTGGGTTAATGATGACAATACCGCGAGTATTCGGAGTAATTTTACTTTCAATATCAGCAATATCTGGGTACCAGCTATTTTCTTCATCACATTTATAATGAATTGCCGTGCCGCCTGAAAGATTAACTGCTGCTGTCCAAAGCGGATAATCCGGCATTGGAATCAGCATTTCGTCTCCGTCATCTAATAAGCCTTGCATAGCCATTACGATAAGTTCAGATACGCCATTACCAATATACACGTCATTGACATGCATATTGAGAATTCCTTTTTGCTGGTAATACTGACAAATTGCTTTACGAGCAGGGAAGATACCTTTTGAGTCAACATAACCAATTGCATTTGGTAAGTTTAAAGCAACATCATTAATAATTTCTTGTGGTGCTTCAAATCCAAAGGGAGCTGGGTTACCAATATTCAACTTGATAATCTTATGTCCTTGCTCTTCCATTTCATTGGCGGCTCTTAAAACTGGCCCACGGATGTCATAACAAACATGCTCAAGCTTCGATGATTTTTTGATTTCTCGAGTAGATGGCATGGAATGGAGGGTAGCAGTATTTTTAGACATAACGGGATTCACTTTTGCATATCGGTATAAATAACTTTTAAATGTTTTAACTGTTACCAAATTTAGATCATGTTGATCTTTCAATAGTTCAACAATTTTTTCATGGGTAAAACCCGATTGTTGATATTGTTTAATAATTGGTAGTAGTTGTTGGAAAACCACACTTTTTTTCTGAGACATGTTCTGTCCTATACAACCGTGCGCACTTAGAATAGCACTATGTTTGCTTGCTTTAAAGATAATTAGTAATAAATTTGCTTACTTTTGATTTTGTGTTTTGCTTACTTTTTGCTTTTTGTTCTTTATATGTTTAAATTCCAACAAATTTTACGTTCAGAGACTAGTGTTTTTGTGATGAATGGCGTAAATATAAAACTCGATCATCAGAAATGTTTACTTCAGAATAAAAGGTGTATGTCATGGGAAAAGTCAATAAAACAGACCGGGAATGGCAAAGAGAGTTATCACCAGAAGAGTATCGGATTACACGACAAAAAGGCACTGAACCTGCATTTACGGGGCAATACTGGAATACTAAGCAACATGGTACCTATGTTT
This sequence comes from Acinetobacter sp. BEC1-S18-ESBL-01, assembly GCF_014169935.1. Lineage (NCBI taxonomy): Bacteria > Pseudomonadati > Pseudomonadota > Gammaproteobacteria > Moraxellales > Moraxellaceae > Acinetobacter > Acinetobacter sp. BEC1-S18-ESBL-01. The sequence goes on along the minus strand of NZ_AP022302.1, from coordinate 2,157,513 downwards.
GCCGTTGCTGCGGCGCAGAGTTGTTCTCATCAGATACCAAATATGATAGCGGTTGTGGTTGGCCAAGTTTCTTCCGTCCTATCAATGGTGCAGTCATTGATGAACATGAAGATTTAACGCATGGTATGGTCAGAACTGAAATTGTTTGTCATGATTGCGAGGCTCATTTAGGGCATGTATTTGAAGATGGACCACAGCCGACTGGTTTGCGCTATTGCGTAAACTCGGCATCATTACAACTTAAAACAGAAGAAAAAAATGATGAGGAAACCTATCCATGAGTAATATTTATCAGTTTGAAGCTGAGCTGTTAGAGGGTGAAGTTAAGCAGTTTGCTGATTACAAAGGTAAAGTTTTATTAATTGTAAACACTGCCAGTAAATGTGGTTTTACCCCACAATTTGCTGGTCTCGAAAAACTTTATGAAAAATATAAAGATCAAGGGTTGGAAGTTTTAGGTTTTCCCTGCAACCAGTTTGGTGGGCAAGATCCAGGAAGCAATAAAGAAATTGGTAGCTTCTGTCAGCGTAACTATGGGGTGAAATTTCCTATGTTTGCTAAAGTTGATGTAAAAGGTCCGGAAGCCCATGTAATTTTTAGATATTTAACACGTGAAGCTAAAGGTATTTTGGGCAGCAGTAGCATTAAATGGAACTTTACTAAATTTTTAGTAGGTAAGGATGGCGCTGTTTTAAACCGATATGCGCCTACAACTAAACCTGAAGCTTTAGAAGCTGATATTGAAAAAGCTTTAGCGAGTTAATTGTTTAAATGAACGCTATTCCTCAACCTTTTGAGTTTTGGCAAGATGTGCGAATGCCGTATGTTGAAACCAGAAGGTCCTGTTTTAGCCGAACATGTTATAAATCTCATAGTCATCCAACGTTTTCTATCGGGGCTATAGACGAGGGGAATAGCGTTTTTCAAAGTTCATTTGGTACGCCCCAAAAAATTGATGCTGGTACTTTGGTGATCGTACCCGCACATATTGAGCATTCATGTAACCCTTTGCCAGACCAGGCTTGGAGCTACCAGATGCTACATTTGGACATAAGGTGGTTAAATCAGCTGTATTCAGAATTTCGACAACATGGTTTGGATTTGCTTCTGCCTCAGCATAAGCCGCTCATAATAAAAGAAGAAACTTTATATCAGGCTTTTTCTGATATGAATGAAACTTTATTTGATCCTGAAAAATTAATTATTGAAAAAGAACAGTCGCTGATCTATTGCCTTACCCAGCTATTACTCCCTCATTTCGTATTAGAAGAAATACAAAAAACTGAATATTTGTATGAAGATTTTTTGGACTTAATTCATATTATTAAATCGTCAGAACAATTTATTTCTCTTGAAGAGCTTGCAGAGCAGGTTGGTCTTAGTCGATATGCAATCATTCGTTTATTCAAGGCCAATGTTGGTTTAACCCCACATGCATTTCAAATTAATTTAAAGATTAATCAAGCTAGAGCTCAGTTAAAACAAGGGATTTCACTCGCAGAGTTAGCTGTCAATTTAGGCTTTAGTGATCAAAGCCATTTTCATAAAGCTTTTAAAGCACATACAGGAATTACTCCTCGACAGTTTCAACTTGCAGCAGCGCAATAATTTACAAGAAATTATTTTTCTCTATTTTTAAGCTACTCCATACAGTTTTAAAGATGAAATCGTTATGGAAGTTTTTTTGGTTATCGCCTTTACTCACTTTTTAGCACTCCTATCTCCGGGACCAGATTTTTTTCTTATTCTGACCAGTCTTTTGCAAAAAGGAGCGCGTTATACCTATGGTGTTATTCTGGGAATTACTTTGGGTAATGCTCTTATCTTAATGGTATGTATATTTGGATTTATGGTGCTTGGCAATTTAAGCACAACGATTCTTTTAGTACTTAAATGGCTGGGGGCTGGATATTTAGCTTATTTGAGTTTTCTTTGTTTTAGAACCACTCAAGGAACAAACTTAAATATTACTGTTGCTGAAAATAGTTTGGTTGAACAAGAGTCTAGTTATAAGAGTAAAGTTAAAAGCTTAGCTCTGGGTTTGCAATCCAGTCTTCTTAATCCTAAAAATATTATGTTTTATAGTAGTTTAATGCTACTTATTCAACAGGAATTTAGCTTATTTCAAAAATTACTAATGAGTATATGGATGACAGGAGTGGTTTTCGGGTGGAATTTATTATTAGTTCGTTTATTGCGTCAAGAGCGTGTATTAGCACAGATTAAACGCTCTGCTAGAGGAATATATTATTGCTCCAGTCTGGCTTTCATTTTTTTCGCAGTGTTATTGGTTGCCTATAGTTAAAGCAGATCGCATAGCCTTCTAAATAAAACTGAAGGCTATGCAATTTTGCTGGGTTTAAAGAATCGCTTTTAAACGTTTAACAACTTCTTCACATTGTGCCAAATCTGCTACTAAAGCCATACGCACATGATTGGCACCAGGGTTACCTTGTTCGGTATCACGAGATAGATAACGACCCGGTAAAACTTTAATGTGTGCTTTTTCCATCAGCATCTTGGCAAAAGTTTCATCATTATCGACTTTTAACCAGTAATAAAAACCGGCATCAGGTTTTTGTAATGGGAGGAGATGACCTAGCTCAGATTGGAATAAATCAAACTTTGCACGATATTGCTTACGGTTTTCTTCAACATGGTTTTCATCGTTCCACGCTGCGATTGAAGCAAGCTGGTGTTGTACTGGCATTGCAGCGCCGTGATAGGTGCGGTATTGCAAATATGGCTTTAACAGATCGGTATCACCCGCTACAAAACCTGAGCGCAAACCCGGCAAGTTTGAGCGTTTTGAAAGTGAATGAAATACGATACAGTTTTTGTAGTCATCACGACCAAGCTCAGCACAAACTTCTAATAGACCAGTAGGTGCTTGATCAAACCAAAGCTCTGAATAGCATTCATCAGAAGCAATAACAAAATTATATTGATCAGATAAGGCAATTAGCTTTTTAAATTGTTCTTTAGAAAGCACAGTACCTGTTGGGTTACCTGGTGTACATACAAAAAGAAGGGCTGTCTTTTCCCAAACTTCTGCTGGTACAGCATCAAAATCACCTAAATAGCCATTTTCTTCCGTGCAATTAATGAAGTATGGCTTTGCACCTGCAAGTAAAGCTGCACCTTCATAAATTTGATAAAACGGGTTCGGCATCACCACATAAGGTGCATCTTCACGATTAATTAATGCCTGTACAAAAGAGAAAATGCCTTCACGTGTACCAGAGACAGGCAAGATGTGGTTTTCAGCACTAATGCTGTTAAGTTTAAAGCGCTTAGTTAACCAATCTGCAATGCTTTGGCGAAGCTCTGGTAAGCCTTTACTGTTTGGATAAGTTGATAAATGGTTAAAGTTATCAATAATAGCCTGTTTAACAAACTCTGGTGCTGGATGCTTAGGTTCGCCAATTGATAGAGGAATCAAGGGAAGGTTAGCAGGAGTAGTATCCTTAAAAAGTTGGTTTAACTTTTCAAATGGATACGGGTGTAATAACGACAAGCTAGAGTTCATTAAACAGTTACCAAGTAGTTGAGTTTCAGTGCTGACAAATTTGATTAGATGCTTCATCTAATGCAGCTTTCAGTTTTTCCGAGAAGAGTTTGACCTCTTCGTTATTCAGCGGTTTTCCATCTTTTTTGGTGACAAAGAAAATATCTTCGGCACGTTCGCCTAAAGTTGCGATTCGGGCTGAATGGATGTCTAAACCTTGCATCATAAATAAACCACCCACGCGTGCAAGTAGGCCAGGGTGATCGAGTGTTGAAATTTCGACCATATTTTGCTGTAAGGCTTCATTTAATGTTACGTCGACTGTATTTTCAATATCGAAGTGACGTAATTGACGTGGAATACGACGTTGCATGAGTCCCGGGTACTGGTCTGGTTGGCTAAGCGCCTTCACTAATGCATTTTTAACGGTTTCTTCACGTTCTGGGTCGGTAAGCAATGTCCCGAAACGATCAAGTACAACATAAGTGTCTAAGCTAAATGCTGTACTTGCCGTGATAATTTTTGCATCCTGAACGTCTAAGTTCATTCGGTCTAAAACGGCAACAGTGGTAGCAAATAGGTTAGGTTGATCGCGCGTATAAATAAAGATTTGCACCGCATCTTGAGCTGCTTTACGGTGAGCACGCAAGAGGACTAATGGCTCTGGATTATCACCGTGTTTTAAAATTGCTTGTGTATGCCACGCAATTTCATCCGCCGATTCTTTAATGAAGTATTCATCACCTAGTTCTTGCCATACTTTTTCGACATCTGCCAATGCGAAGTTATTTACCAGCAATTCACTTGCTGCAAACTTGGTGTCTTCAATCAACATTTGGTAGTCAACAGGACGGCCTAAACCTGTACGGATTACATCACGAGCGTGCGTATAAAGTTGACGCATAAGTGATGCACGCCATGTGTTCCATAGTTTTGGATTTGTCGCGTTAATATCGGCAACCGTTAAGGTATATAGATAATCAAGATGCTCCATATCGCCCAGTTTTTCAGCGAAATCTTTCACGACATCAGGATCAGAAATATCTTTTTTCTGAGCGGTCAAAGACATGAGCAAATGGTTTTGAATAAGCCATGCAATTAATTTGCATTCACGCTCTGTAAAGCCATGTGCACGGCCAAACTCAATCGCGTCTTCTGCGCCGAGTTCGCTGTGGTCACCACCGCGACCTTTTGCGATGTCATGGAATAAAGCAGCAATGAACACAATATCTTGACGAGCAAGACGTTGGAAAACTGAACTTACTACAGGGAACTCTTTGGCAAATTCAGGTTCTCTAAAACGATTTAAGTTACGCAGCAATAATAATGTGTGAGCATCGACCGTATAGATATGGAACAGGTCATATTGCATAAGACCCATAATTTGGCCAAAAGCAGGAATATAGTTTCCTAAAACCCCATAACGTTTCATCGCAACCAAGGTATCGTATAAACGATATGGTGAGCGAATAATCGACATAAACAGTGCTTGATGCTCTGGATTATCGCGATAACTTTGGTTGATTCGTTTTGCGGCAAGAATAAGTAAGCGTAAAGTCCGGGCGCGAATACCTTCAATATCTGGTCGATTGGCTAAAATATAGAACAACTCTAAAATCGCGCTTGGATGCTCGGCGAATATTTTATGATGTTGTACGGCAAGTTTATTATCAACAATTTTAAAGTGATCATTAACAACTTCAATTTTGCGTTCATAGTTGGGGAGTCGAGGAGTAATCACCGACTCGCTAAAATACGCCAGCAACATTTCATTGAGTGTTGAAACCTGTTGCGCCGTACGGTAGTAGCGTTTCATGAATTGCTCAACACCATAATTTACAGGTTGGCCTTCTTGACGAACATAACCAAATTTAGCGGCAATTTCCCTTTGATGGTCAAAGAGTAAACGGTTTTCATCACGTTTGGCTAAACGGTGCAAATGGTGACGAATTTCCCAAAGAAAACTTTCTGCTTCTTCTAAAACTGCCAATTCAAACTCTGAAATGAAACCTAAATGCACTAAGTCATAAATACGATTTACGCGAAAGTGACGTTTGGCTATCCAGCCAATTTGGTTAATGTCACGTATACCACCCGGTGCATTTTTAATGTCGGGTTCTAAATTACTTTCAGTATTGTTGTGTTGATGGTAACGCTTGGCTTGTTCGGCCATTTTTGCGTCATAGAATGTTTTGTCAGTCCATGTCTGCGAAACAATACGGCGAGGCCATTTCGCAAGCTGACTATTGCCAGTAATTAACCGCGCCTCAATTAAAGTTGTTGCAACGGTTAAATCTGTAGCAGCCTGTTCAACACAGCTTTGAATCGTGCGAACACTAATGCCGGGTTTGAAATTCCCCACGTCCCATAAAGAAGAAATAAATGTAGAGATACGTTTTTCGTTTTCTTCGTTAATTTCATGCTCCGATAGGATCATGATATCGACATCGGAATAGGGCAACATTTCACGGCGCCCATAACCGCCTACAGCAAAAAGGCCCAGTTCTGTCTGATCGAGTTCAGCATGTTTCCATAAAAAGATCAGTGCTTCATCTACTAAATCTGAACGGGCTTTAATGATTTCACGAATAGATTGCCCATTTTCATATGAATCTTGCAACTGCTTTTCTACATCCGTTCGCCATTGATTAATGGCTTTAATATCATGATGACTTGAGACATAGTTCAACAATGGCGATATATTGATCATGAAAATGGGTCTACCAATAAGTAAAAATTAAGAGTTTGTTTGAACGCTTACTTGATCCGCGGTTTCTTTCGCTAAAGTACGAGCAAGATCAGTATTTTCAGCACGAGCGGTTGCTACACCCATACGACGACGCTTGAAACCTTCTGGTTTGCCAAACAGGCGTAAATCGGTGTCTGGGTGTGTTAAAGCTACATTGAGGTTGTCATAACTTAAATTGCTGGCATCAACTCCAGCATAAATTACTGCACTTGCTGCAACACTGTGGCGTGCTGTGTTTACAGGTAAACCTAAAATTGCACGTGCATGCAGTTCAAATTCACTTTGAAACTGAGATGCTAAAGTTACGAGTCCTGTATCGTGTGGGCGAGGTGAGACTTCACTAAACCAAACCTTGTCGCCTTTAATAAACAGTTCTACACCAAAAATACCACAGCCACCAAGTGCAGTTGTCACTTTATTTGCAATACGTTTTGCTTCTTCGAGTGCCGCCGCCGTCATTGGTTGAGGTTGCCAGCTTTCTACATAATCCCCGGCATCTTGGCGGTGACCAATTGGGTCACAGTAATGAGTTTCAATTTCACCAGTTTCAGGGTTTTTAGCGCGAACGGTAAGTAATGTAATTTCAAAATCAAAATCAATTTGAGATTCAATAATAACCGTGCCTTGGTTAACACGGCCACCTTGCATTGCATATTCCCAAGCAGCATCAACTTCATCGAAACTTTTTACACGAGACTGACCTTTACCTGAAGATGACATGACCGGTTTTACAAAGTTTGGATAACCAATGTCATCGCAAGCGGCGCGGAAGCTTTCGAGCGTATCAGCAAAACGATAAGCAGAAGTAGGTAGGCCAAGTTCTTCAGCCGCAAGACGGCGGATGCCTTCACGGTTCATTGTGAGGTTTACAGCTTTAGCAGAAGGGATGACAGTTGCTGTTTTGCTCGCTTCAATTTCAAGTAAAACTTCTGTCGCAATTGCTTCAATTTCTGGAACAATTAAATTTGGTTTAATTTTCTCGATGAGTTGTTTTAATTGGGCAGGATCTGCCATGTTTAATACATAAGAAAAATGTGCAACTTGCATTGCTGGTGCGTGATCATAACGGTCGGCTGCATGTACTTCTACACCAAGGCGTTGTAAGGAAATTACAACTTCTTTGCCAAGCTCTCCTGAACCTAACAATAAAACTTTAAATGCAGAAGATTGAAGTGGGGTACCGAGTGTCACGCTCATGCGAATCATCCTGACAAAATTATTTTTTTAAGCATAGCAGAACTTATGGTGGAGTTAAGCCTTATCATGCATAAAAAAAGTAATTTTGTCGGACAATTAAAAAAGTGGTTTTTAGATATTAACCTGATAGTTTAAAAGCAATTCATCCGCATTTTTACCACGGATGCCCCAATTTTCTTTAGGTGTTTCAAAAATAGTAATTTCAATGTCTTGTGGAGAAATTCTACATTGTTCTTGAATATTACGAAATAAGGTTTGAATAAGCTGCTTTTTAGTGGCTGGGCTGCGGCCTGCAAACATTGAAAGTTCAATAATAATGTAATGCTGGCTCCTGTCAGAAGGATAAATGAAATTTCCTGGTTTAAGGCTAATAAAACGTTGAAACTTCTTCTCAACAGGATATTTCAATTCTTCAATAAGCGCCTGATGGATTGCATGAGAAAGTAATTCTCGGTACTGCATAATGGTTTGTTCATTTGCATAAATTTTAACTTGTGACATTTTTATCTCTATTAAGTAGCTAAGGTTATCTTTTTAATCAATTCAAAATTAGATTTTTCAGGCCAGAAGTTTCAATCTTAAACGCTTCTGGCCAGATTTTATTTTATATAAGGAAGATAAGTTTATCTATTTATAAAGGTAAATAAGTATAGATCAGGCCATAAACAATTGCGGCAGTTAAAGTTGCCGGTACGATTTTCTTAAATTTAAAATAAAGACCTGCTAAAACTAAAAAACCGATAAGCATTGCGAAACTCTTATTGGGAGTTTCAAGGAGAGGTGGAAGAGTAGCAACTACAAGCATGGCACTAATTGCAGATATTCCAATACTTCCCAAAGCAATTTTGATCCAGATTGAGCCACGTCTTTGCTGTGAACCCTGTAATTTTTGTATTACGAAAAAAGGTCCAAAGCGTGAAGCAAAATTGGCTATACCCACAATAATGCCGACCAGAATAATTTCTAGGTTCATATTAAGCCTCAACCTCATCATGCTGTTTCAGCACATAATGTTTAAATAGACCAGCTAAAATGCCTGAAAAAATACCTATAAAGATAGCCGCTGATAAGTTAATCCAATAACACGCCAAAGCTGAAACTACTAAAGATACAGCAACAACAAGGCTATGCTTTCGTTCAAATGCGGCTAATAAAAAACTTAAAAATAAAGCAGGTAATAAGAAGTCTAAAGCTGCTTGTAAAAACTTTGGCAAATGAGCAACTTGATCGGCAAATAATCCACCTAACAAAGAGCCACTTGCCCAAGCCATCCAACTAAATAGACTTAGGCCAAGCATCCAAGACTCGGACCATTGTTGTCTGCGTTGTGAAAGTTGGATCATTCCACTGGCAAAAACTTCATCGGTTAAGCCCCAAGCCCATACTGCCGTTTTCTTAAGATTTAATTTGTTTGGAATCAGGTTGTATAGAGCAGGTCCATACAGGACATGGCGAATATCTAGTGCAATGACTGTTAATGCTGTTAGCCAGATGGATGAACCGCTAGCCAAAAGAGCGACAACCAAAAATTGGCTAGCGCCAGCATACATTGAACAAGATAGAAAAAAAGCTTCCCATGGTGTAAAACCAAACTGAGATGCAGAAACGCCAAAGGCAAAAGAAACGGGTAAATAGGTGAGTACGATAGCTTGGCTATCTTTGGCGCCTTGCCAAAAAGTTGCTGTTTGGGCAGGCATCAATTGTTGTTCGGACACAATACACCTTGGCAATAAACCAAATGATAAAAATACTTGAAAGATTGAGTATTGTAGCCGAATTTAATAGCATAGTGCCGAAATGTTTAATCGGCAGTTTGATATGTTCAAGGCAAAGATTCGTTTAGTTTATATCGCCATGATAAGTGCAGGTATTTTTACATTGCAGGGCTGTGATAATGGTAATCAGGGTGCAGAAAAAAAAGTAGAAATTAAGCCAGCACCGAAACTAACCAATGATGCAACTGTTTATGCTCAAAAAGCATGGACATTGATTAACACGGTTGAGCATTTAGTTTATGAAAAACAACTCAGCCAAATTGATGACAAAGTTCGTAAACCTTTACGCCAATTAAGTACAGACTGGCGCATTAATGTAAAAATGACGGATTCGGTGACAGAAGGGAAATATGCACTCTGCCGTAAGGCCCTGACAAGTTTAGATATATGGGCACGCGAAACACTAGAAAACAATAGTTCAGTTGCCCAAAAACAAGCGGACTATGAGCGAGATAAGGCTCAATGTAAGGATGCGATCGATACGCCGAATCTTGGAAATACTTCGCCAAAATAAAACTAATGAATGTAAAAAAGCGAGATGATCAATCTCGCTTTTTTTGCTTTTAAACAATAATGTGAATTACGGTTTTGTGGCAGCTTTAGCGGTGTTTGCAGTCTTCACAGCATCTTATTTCATTTGATGAGTCATTTGCTGTGATTCATGTTGAGCATGAGTCGCGCTGGTCATTGCATCATGTTTTTGAGTGCTTAAGTCTTTTTTAACATCCTGTTTAGTTTTAGTTACCTCTTTCTTGGCTTTTTGAGCGGTAGCTTTTCCATGTACCGCTACACATTTTCCACCTTTGTGATTTGGTCCTGTACCGCCTTGTAGTTGAGTCCCTTTTGGACATGCAAATGCCGAAACACTTAACATAGCCAATACGCCTGCTGTAAGAATTGTTGATAATTTTTTCATGTTAATCAGTGCCTTGTTGAGTATTATTGCTCAGCTTGAGTGTAGGGTGAAAATATCTGCTTTAACACATTTATTTTGTGGAAATAGAGTTTGAACAATGTTTTGATTTGCAGTGTTATCTAATTTTTTAATTTAATTTTAAGTTTTTATTATTTAGCCGCTTTTAAAAAATTAGCATTGTGCTTTAGCAACTACTTTCAATTTCTCAATATCTAGAATCTCAATTTTTCTAAAAGCAATTTTAATGATTTTCTGTTTTTCGAGCAGGCTCAGTTCATGATTGATCGTCTGTCTAGATGTGGTCAGCATATTTGCCAATTGTTCTTGAGAAATATGGATGTGATGATCTTGAATAAGAATATGATTCCCATATCCTTCTAAAATGAACAGAAGACGCTGAGCAAGCCGTTGAGAAATACTGCGTGTTTGTATCGCAATCTGTTCTAAGAAAACGTACCTGAGTTTTTGACTTGTTAAACGTGCAAAATAGTACCAATAATATGGATTGTCCTTTAGTAGCACATTTAAAGGCTTCGCTGGAATATGTAGAACTGTGCTTTTTTTCAAAGCAATTGCATCGTGTGAGCGCGGTTCATGGTCAATTAGCGATATTTCGCCAAACCACATAATCGGTTCAGCAATAGCAGAAAGTGCTTCATTACCATTTACATCGACATAACCCAAGCTAATTGAGCCTTCAAGTACTGTATAAATACCATCAAATATATCTTGAGCGTGGAAAACATAGCTATTTTTCTCAAAGGTAATTTGCTTGCCATGTTCTAGAATAAAATTTTGGAATGTTTCTGGAAGCACACTAAACCATGTGTTTTCTTTTAGTCGATTAATATAAATTAGGTCCAATATTCGGTCATCCATGAAAAAATTCATTACTTTGTCAAATAGCTGACAACTTTACGTTTTCCTTATATGTACAGTATGACTATATGTAAGTGAATAGGGAATAACTCATGTCAAATCTGGAGCAACAGCTTAGCAAATATGCGGCTTATCATTTGAATCATAAAAATATATTGACGCATTTTATTGGTATCCCTCTCATCGTGTTTTCAATTTTATGTTTAACCGCAAGAGCTGGAGTCGATATTGGTAGTTTTAAACTGACTTTAGCCATAGTTCTGATTGCAGCTAGTACGATCTATTATTTTATTTTAGATAAAGTATTTGGCTTAATCATGCTCGTTCTTTTAGCTGCTGTGTATCCACTGGCGAGCCAAATTGCACAGTTATCTTTTGGAGAATGGTTAGTAGCAAGTATTGGTTTCTTTGTGGTGGGTTGGGTCTTTCAGTTTGTGGGACATTATTTTGAAAAGAAAAAACCTGCTTTTGTTGATGATGTGATAGGACTTGCGATAGGACCATTATTTGTATTGGCAGAATTTATTTTTATGCTAGGTTTTAGAAAGTCCCTGCATGAGCGTATTTTACAAGAGGCGCGTAGTAAACGAGAGACGATGGATTTAAGTCATTAAATATAAAAAAAGCCCCAACATATTGGGGCTTTTTTAGCTTTAACTTAAACGTTAAAACGGAAGTGCATTACATCGCCGTCTTGAACAACGTAAGTTTTACCTTCTAAACGCCATTTACCAGCTTCTTTAGCGCCGTTTTCACCGTTGTATTGTACGAAGTCATCATATGCAACAACTTCAGCACGGATGAAGCCTTTTTCGAAGTCGGTATGAATCACACCAGCAGCTTGAGGAGCGGTTGCGCCAACTTTTACTGTCCATGCACGAACTTCTTGTACACCAGCAGTGAAATAAGTCTGTAAACCTAAAAGCGCATAACCTGCACGAATAACCACATTTAAACCTGGTTCTTCCATGCCCATTGCTTCTAAAAACTCAGCACGATCTTCATCTTCTAATAATGAAATTTCAGCTTCGATTTGGTTGCAAAGAGGAACAACAATTGCGTTTTCTTCAGCCGCAAGTTTTTTAACTGCTTCTAAGTGCGGGTTGTTTTCAAAACCATCTTCTGCAACGTTTGCAATATACATAGTTGGTTTTAAAGTCATTAAACCAAAACCACGAACTAATTTACGTTCGTCATCAGACAAATCAGCTGCACGAGCTGGTTTACCTTCGTCAAGTAACGGTTGGATTTTTTCTAAAACTGCTTTAGTTGCTACAGCTTCTTTGTCACCGCCTTTAGCAACTTTAGTTAAACGTAAAATTGCTTTAGCAACAGTTTCAAGATCGGCAAGCGCAAGTTCAGTATTAATAGTTGCGATGTCGTCTAATGGATCAATTTTACCATTTACGTGAATTACGTTTTCGTCTTCGAAACAACGTACAACGTGTGCAATTGCATCAGTTTCACGAATGTTAGCAAGGAATTGGTTACCTAAGCCTTCACCTTTTGATGCACCAGCAACAAGACCTGCAATGTCCACAAATTCCATTGTAGTTGGCAAAATACGTTGCGGCTTAACAATTGCAGCAAGTTTGTCTAAACGTGGATCTGGTACAGGAACAATACCTGTGTTTGGTTCAATGGTACAGAAAGGGAAGTTTTCCGCTGCAATCGCTGCTTTCGTTAATGCATTGAAAAGGGTAGATTTCCCTACGTTTGGCAGACCAACAATACCGCAATTAAAACCCATGAAAACCACTCACAAATGTGTAAATTAAAAATTGTCGCTGATTTTACATGAAAGCCATGACAAAGTCATGGCTAGAGCAGGGTTGTATTGCGTTTAAACTTTACGTTTATCAAGTTGCTGGGCTAATGCATCACCAGTCGCTTGTACTAACATGACTAAAACAATAAGCACTAAAATTACAGCCAACATAATTTGCATATCAAAACGTTGATAACCATAACGATAAGCAATGTCTCCTAGACCACCTGCACCAATAGCACCGGCAATTGCAGAAGAGTTAATCATAGTCACAATAGTCACGGTAAAACCCGCCACAATACCCGGCAAAGCCTCTGGTAAAAGTACATGCCAAATAATTTGTTTACGGTTACAACCCATGGCTTGTGCAGCTTCAATTAAGCCTTGGTCGACTTCACGTAAACTGACTTCTGCAATACGCGCAAAAAAGGGAATTGCTGCAATAGTTAAGGGAACAACCGCTGCCCAGACCCCATAACTTGTCCCGACAATCCAGCGAGTAAGCGGAATAAGCGCAACCATTAAAATAAGAAAGGGTACAGAGCGAGTAATGTTGATGACCCAACCTAAAGCTTGATTGATCTTTTGTGACGGATGAATGCCGTGCTCAGAAGTACTGACTAAAACAACAGCAATCGGTAAGCCAATTAAAAAAGCAATAAACGCAGATGCACCTACCATGAGTAAGGTATCTACAGTTCCAGTAATTAATAAATCAATGAGCTGGTCGTGCATAGCCAAGTACCTCAAATTGTGCAATTGCAGTTAATGCATCTTGTCGTATAGATGAAATATCAATTTCTACGTTAGGAATACCGACTAAAAGTGAACCAATAATATGCCCTTGAATGGTATCGACCTGACTTTGATATAAATTGACAGGTGCTTTAAATCTAGCTAGTAGTTCTTGAATATCCGGAACCTGATGTGCTTCAGCCTCATATTTCAGTTTTACAATAATATGAGTCGAATCTTCATCGGGTAGAGGACTGATTTTAAAAGGCAGGGTAATTTGCTCAAGGTTTAACAATTCTTGAGTAATTTGTTGTTCTGGTCGTGAAAATACAGACCAGACTTGTCCAGCCTCTACTATCTCACCTTGATCAATCACCACCACTTGATCACAAATTTCTCGAATGACCTGCATTTCATGAGTGATGAGTACAATCGTTAGACCCAGTTCCTGATTAATCTTTTTAAGTAAAGCCAAAATAGTGGCGGTACTTTCAGGGTCAAGTGCCGAGGTGGCTTCATCACAAAGTAAAATTTCTGGGTGGTGAACAAGTGCACGTGCAATACCGACACGTTGCTTTTGTCCGCCTGAAAGTTGTGATGGGTAGTAGCCAGACTTATCTGCAAGACCTACGAGTGCCAGAACTTCATTTACACGTTGGTCGATATCTGCTTTGTTGTAATTGGAAACTTTTAAAGGCAATGCCACATTTTCCCAGACTGTTTTTGCAGACATTAAATTGAAATGTTGAAAAATCATTCCAATTCGTTGGCGAGTTTTAATAAGCTCGGCATGACTCAATTCAGCAATGTTTTGTTGATGAATATGAATACTGCCTGTATTTACTTGTTCTAAGCCATTTAAAGTGCGGAGTAGGGAAGATTTTCCCGCACCACTTTTACCAATAATGCCTAAAATCTTACCTTGAGGAATATCAAGGTTAATCTCTTTTAAAGCATGCAGTTTTTGACCTTGCGATTGGTAAAACTTATTTAAACCGCGAATTTTGATATGGGGTAGAGAAAAATCAACTTGTGATCCAAAACTCACCATCGTCATTCTCCTTATTTCCAGCCTTGAAACCACATACCTTGGCCAAAATCTTTATCCAGAATGTCTTGTGCTTGTTTTGAGTTCTGGAATGCTTTAACAAAGGTTGCAAGTTTTTGGTTTTTATCTTGGTAATCGCGACGGGTTACAAACAAAATTGCATATTTTTTATCGATTGGATCTAAAAATAATGCGCTATGTGGGTCGGTTACCTTTGCCATTTTTAAGTAGTGGGGGAAGCCGAAAATTAAATCGACATCGTTATAGGCATGTGCTGTCTGTGGGCCTTCAACTTCAACGAAGCTCAACTGTTTAGGATTAGCAATAATGTCTTGAGTGGTTGAAAGCTCATTATTTATATCTTTAAGCTGAATTAAGCCTGCACGGTGCAATAAAATTAAAGCACGGGCTAAATTGACCGGATCGTTTGGAATAGCTACACGTGCTTTTGAAGGTAAGTCTTCAATTGATTTATATTTTTTTGAATATAAACCCACATGACTTCCTGAACCCACACCAAATGCGTGTAAGTCATAACCCGTTTCTTTAACAGCATTACGTAGAAATACGCTTTGCTGGAAAAAGTTTGCATCAATATCACCGTTTTGTACGGCAACATTGGGTGCTCGCCAATCAGAAAATTCAACGAGTTTGACATGAACGCCTTGCTTTTCTACTTCATTGGCAACGCTTTGTAATAGCTCAGCATAAGGCGGGCTAATGCCGATCGTTAAAACATCATCGGCTTGTTTATTTTTAATATAACGGTAACCGACGAGGCCCAGAACTACGATTAAAATCGTAATTCCGAGTAACCAAGGTTTATGCTGTTTGAACTGAATCGCCATAATCTTTCCGTTATTACTTCCAGCCAGGGAACCAAAGTTTTGGCCCAATTTCAGCGTCTAACACAGCTTTAACTTTTGGCGAGTTTTGATAGATCTCAACAAATTTCTTCAATTTGTCTCCCTTATCTTGGTAGTCATCACGCACTACAAATAAAATTGCATAACGTTTATTGGTATTGTCATCAAGTAAAAGTGCACTTTCAGGGTCAGCTGTTTTTGCTAAGCGTAGGTAATGCGGATAGCCAAAAGCCAAGTCAACATCATCAATTGCACGAGCAGTTTGTGGTCCTTCAACCTCTACGAATTGCAAATTTTTAGGGTTTGAAACTACATCTTTTAGTGCAGATAAATGATTATTTGAATCTTTAAGCGTTATTAATTTAGCTTGCTGTAAGAGTAGCAGGGCACGACCTTGATTGACTGGATCATTTGGAATGACTACACGTGCGTTTTGTGGCAATTCATCAAGGCTTTTATATTTCTTTGAATAAAGTCCCACATGTGATGCTGCACCCACTGCAAATGCCTTTAATTTAAAGCCTGTTTCTTTAATTGCATTGTCTAAGAAAGGTTGGTGCTGGAAAAAGTTCGCATCAATATCCCCGTGATTTAAAGTAATATTTGGTGTATTCCAGTCAGAAAATTCGACCAGTTTTACATTTAAACCCTGTTTCTTTGCTTCATCGGCAGCAGCTTGTAAAGTTTTTGCAAATGGTGGGCTAATACCAATCACAAGTTCATTTGAGCCACTTTGACGATGTTTATTCCAAAAGAATAAAGCAACAACAAGGACTACAACGACTAAGCCTATGCCTAGCCATTTTTTTGAGGCTGTTTGAGCCATGTCTATCTCCAAATTTAAGCGGTTATTTCTTCAATTGTTGTTAAGTTTTTGCTGTTGTTATAGGGACTACATCGGAACGCTTGAACAGGGTGTTGTTTTGGTAATTGGTCACCCCGATTAAAAATTTTGTTCCGCAGTGAACCCGTTTTATATGCAGTTTTATAGCGACCACGCTGTTGTAGCTCAGGAATAACCAAGCGAATAAAGTCGTGGTGAGACTCTGGTGCAACTGTACGTGTCAAATTAAAGCCATCAATATCTGTTTCATCTAAAAGATGAATTAAGTATTCAGCAACTTCTTCGCCACTACCCACGATGAGGGGATAACGACCACCTAAAACATGCTGAGCTTTTAAGTCATTTTTCGTGATTTGTTGCTCTTTAAATTTTTCGGTAATCGAAACAATACTGTTACTTTTTTGGTAAGGAATCGCTTCATCGTCGGCAAATTTACTTAAGTCGATACCAGTTGAACTCGCGTAATGCGCTAAGCCTGCTTCAGGACTTGCATATTGACGATATTCATTAAGTTTCTGTACGGCCAGATCATGTGTTTCGGCAACAACAACAGTTATACCGACAAAGACTTTAATGTCATCTGCTGAACGGCCTTGCTGTTCGGCAAGAGCACGAATTTTTTTCACTTGTTCGCGTATTTTGTCGGGTTTGTCGCCACCAATAAATACACACTCAGCATGACGAGTCGCAAACTGCATACCTTTGGGTGAAGCACCTGCTTGAAACAGTGTTGGGGTACGTTGCACAGAAGGAGACACCTGAAACACACCTTCGCTTTGGTAATATTTTCCGTGGTGGTGAATGGTGTGAACTTTAGATGGATGTGTAAAAACACGCTGTACTTTATCTTTTTTTACTGCGTCGTTTTCCCATGAACCTTCCCAATACTTGTAGCAAAGCTCTAAAAATTCTTCAGCTTGTTCATAGCGAGCATCGTGGTCTTTTAAACCTTTTTGACCAATTAAGCGTTCCGCACTATCTAGATAACCTGTCACGATATTCCAGCCAATACGACCTTGAGTTAAATGGTCGAGACTCGCAAAGCGGCGTGCAAACTGATATGGATGTTCATAGCTCAAATTCACAGTGACACCAAAACTTAAGTTTTGAGTAACTGCTGCCATAGCTGAAATAAGTGTAGATGGGTCATGGCTTGGAAGCTGAATGGACTCTTTTAAAGTCAGATCAATACCGTTTTGATAGACGTCATAGACACCTGTAATGTCTGCAATAAACAAACCATCAAATAAACCACTTTCTAGAGTTTTGGCTTGTTCTGTCCAATAGCTTAGTTCATTAAAGCGGTGTGATTCATCACGTGGATGTGTCCATAAGCCATGATTGATATGTCCAACACAGTTCATGTCAAAGGCGTTTAATAAAATCTCTTTTGCTTTGAAATCTGCCATTACAATGTCCCCCGACGAGGTGGTAGAACACCGTTAAGCACATAGTTCCCAATAAAGTAATATTTCCATCGTGCAGCATCATGTAAGGTATGCACACGGGCATTACGCCAAAAACGGTCTAGACCATCTTGTGATTGACTACCACGGCTTCCTGCAAGTTCAATCAGCTTAGACGATGCTTTTAGGGCGATATCTGTACTATGAGCACGCACTTTAGCCACATCAATGGATGCTTTAGCAATAGTTTCAGGTGTGGTCTCAATTTTTGCGGCATCGATTGAATGCGCAGCTTGTTTTAATAACACTTCGCTTGCCCGTACATCGACAGCAATACGTCCTAATTCATAAATCGTTAAAGGATCTTGGTTGGCTGTTTCTACATTTGAATCAATCCATGGGCGGGCTTGATGCACTCTTTGCAAGCTTTCTTCAAAGGCTGCACGTGCAATGCCTACCTCAATCGATGCATGCATAATTTGCGCAAAAGGACCCACTAAGGTTGGCTGTAAAAATGCAGTATCAAAAGGAATAACATCATCTGCTTCGACAAAAACCTGATCAAACTTGACCGTGCCGCTGCCTGTGGTTTTTTGCCCAAAGCCAGACCAGTCATCAACAAGTTTTAATCCTTGTGAACCACTTTTTACAAAGGCTAAATACTCTCGACCCGCATCGTCTAAAACTAAGGTTGGAATACGGTGAGCAAATAAACTTCCTGTGCAGTAAAACTTTTCACCTTGAATCAAATACCCATTTTCATGCGGACGAATATTGGTTTGTTTATGAGTTGAAGTTTTGGTTTTAAACTCAGCAAGTGCATTACCAAAGCGAGTGCCATTTAAAACTTCGCTATATAAACGTTGTTTTTGAGCTTCTGTGCCTGTATTGCGCAATACTTCTAAAGCATAAAAATGGTTTTGTGGAATTTGTCCGATTGAACCATCGGCACCGCTTAAAAGCGCAATCACTTTAGCAACTGTATGGCTTGAAACTTCGGCACCGCCATATTGCTTAGGTACTGTAATTGCCCAAAGACCAGATTGGCTCAAAGCATCGATTTCGGTATACGGTAAAATTCGTTTAGCGTCTCGCTCAACTGCGGTTTTTTTAAATTGCTCAGCAAACTGTTTGGCAACTTCTAATGCTTCAGCATCATTTTGAATAATGTGCGCTTGACCAGATGCCGATGTTTGTTTGGTTTGAACCGATTGATATGAAGTCATGACAATTTCTCCTTAAATCCAAGCATGGCGGGCAGGGAAATAACCATTAAGGTAATAATTGCCAATGGCATGTAATTTCCAGCGAACAGGGTCGTGTAAGGTATGTACACGGGCATTTCGCCAATGTTGATCTAAATTATGTTGGCTTAAGCTTGAACGACTACCACCCAGCTCCAGCAATTTTTCTGAAATTTGTAGAGCCGCATCATTGGCGTAGACTTTCGCTTCAGCCACCAAAATTGAAGCTTTAGCTACTTGTTCATCAGTCACCGTTTGAAGTTGGTCAAGTTCATCTAAATATTCAGCAGCTTCATCCAATAATAAAATTGCAGCATCGAGCAAAATATTTAACTTACCTACCTCTTGCAGGGTGTAATGTTCAAAGCTGGCTTTTTCAACATTTGCATCAATAATTGGACGTGCTTTATGAATAGTTGATAAAGTATCGTCAAATGCGGCTTCTGCAATCCCTACATCAATTGCCACTTGTAATAACTGAGAATAAGCACCGCGATAAGTAGGGGCTTTAGTTAATAAGCGTTCATCAAAAATGAGTTCTGGATTAACTTCAACATGATTTAATTTAACCGTACCACTCGCTGTCGTACGTTGCCCAAATCCATTCCAGTCATTAATGACTTCAATGCCTTGGACATCTCGGCTAACAATGACTAAAACCACATGACCATCAGGATGAATTGCTTTAATCGCGAGCCAGTGCGCAAAGCTCGTACCTGTCGAATAAAACTTTTCGCCGTTTAAAATATATTTGCCATTTTCAATTCTAAGTGTAGTTTCTAAAGTTTTTGAGTCATGGGTATTTCGTTCTGGTCCACCGTTAGCAAGACGCTTTCCTGCTAATATTTCTGAAAAGATAAATTGTTTTTGTTGTTCTGTGCCCATGATTTCGATCAGGTTTAACAGGCTAATCTGATTTTGTGGAATCTGACCAACATTCGCATCACCTTTACTCAAAATACGGAAAACTTGAGCCAAAGTTTTATTCGAAACAAAAGCGCCGCCGTATTTTTTCGCAATGCGAATACCACCTAGGCCTTTTTGGCTAAAGCTTTCGATTTGCTCATGCGGTAATAAGCGTTGTTGATCACGTGCATTACGACCCTCTAAAGCAAAATCAGCCACTTGATAAGCAGCATTAATCGCTTGTTGATCATTTTGAATGATTTGGACGTATGCAGTCGTTTTTGATAGAGAATTAGACATAATGACACCTTGTATTGCTGTCATTACCTTACAAAAGAAATATTTTTCCACTAAACGAGGACTTATGCTCAGCTTATGAAATAAAGTGCAAAGCATTTTTTTTGCTTTTTAATGAAAAAATAGAGATATTGAAAGATTATAAAAAACAATAGTTTAAGGTTGTTATGCGGAAAAATAATAATAGAATTGGTTTTAATATGAAAAAGAGCAATAAGTACGGTAAAAAAAGATATAAAAAAAATAGACTTAAGTGTCAGTGAAAAATGAGCACAATATCCATTGTTTTAACTAAAAATAGCTTCTAAAGTATCTACTTACCGACGACCATTTTTGTACAAATAGTCAAATAAAAATAAACGTGGAGATTTTATGCGGGTTTTGTATCAGTTTCCTTTGTCCCATTATTGTGAAAAAGCTCGCTGGTTGTTAGACCATAAAGAACTTGATTATGTGGCTCATAACTTAATTCCAGGCTTTCATCGTGCTTTTGCACAACTCAAAACAGGCCAAAATTTACTGCCTATTTTGAAAGATGATCATCAATGGATCGCTGAATCGACTAAAATTGCACTTTATCTGGATGATACTTATCCGGAGCATTCACTGTTACGTCGTGATGAACAATTAAGACAGCAAACATTAAAAATAGATAGCTTGGCTGATGAGCTGGGTATTCATGTCCGTCGTTGGGCTCTAGCTCACACATTGGCACATGGAGACCATGCTTTAGAAATTATGATGGGTGAACAAGGCTATTTACGTCAGTTTGAAAAAATATCGAAGCCATTCCTCAAAACACTGGTAAAGAAGAACTATAAACTTGAAGAAGAGCTAGTCAACCAGTCAAAAGAGCGCATGGATGAACTCATAAATGAACTAAATAACTGCTTAATCGAAAATCAGGCACGTTATATGGTAGGCGATCGCTTAAGTCTTGCTGATATCTCTGTCTGTTCTATGCTTGCTCCTTTATTAGAAATAAAGGGTACGCCGTGGGAGCGGGAAGAGGCTGAAGGTGTTTCGGAAGAATGGAATAACTATCAACAAAATTTACTCGCTTTACCTCTAGGTCAGTATGTTTTAAGAATATATCAAACTGAGCGTAATGCGCGAGTAGATTGGCGCGGAATTTAAAATTATAAAATGCCCTGAGAAAATCGGGGCTTATTTTTATCTTTGCTAGTTATTTTATTAATGTAGATATTACTATCAATTTTCTAAATGATTTTTATTAAGCCATTTGTTTATATTATTTTGATGCCAAAATTACTTTTTACAATATAAATTCCATTTTATCTAAATGACTAATAACTTTAATTTTTATGATTTTTTGGAAAATACAATTTTTCTAAATACTATTTTTAGCCAAAGTTAAGCCACTTTATTGTGCATGTGTTTACAATGTAATCAATAATTGCCACATTTAAGTGTAAATAGATGAGCTTAATAATAGACAGAAGATTAAAACATAGATTAAAGTAGAAACATGTGAGCAGTTTTAAAGGTATTAATTCTGCAAAACAGATTGAATAGAATAAGTGAAGCAAATGGATGGGTCCGACTTGGAAAAGTTGGCTCGATAATTGCAATTTAATAAAAAATCACTCTATTGCTCTATATGAATGATTCTATAGATAAATAGAGAGAATGATCATCAAGGAGTTCTTATGAAACGTTCTGCAACCTCTCTCATTATTTCAACAGTTATGCTTTGTACGGTTGGCGCTACTTCTCAAATTCAAGCAGCAGATACATTAGCTAAAATTAAAAGTACCGGAAAAATCGTAATTGGTCATCGAGAATCCTCAGATCCAATTTCATATGTTGTTGCAGGTAAACCAGTAGGTTATGCAGTCGATATCTGTAACCAGTTTGCAAATGACATTAAAAAAGAATTGAAAATGCCTAGCTTAAAAGTTGAGTACAAGGCAGTAACTTCATCAACACGTATTCCTGAGCTTTTGGCAGGCAATATTGATATGGAATGTGGTACCACTACAAACTCTAAACAACGTCAGCAACAAGTCGGTTTCTCAACTAACTACTATGCAACAGAAGTGCGCATGGCTGTTAAAGCAAACTCTGGCATTAAGAGTTTGGCGGACTTAAATGGTAAAGCAGTTGTTACTACTCAAGGCACTACATCTGACAAATACATTAAGATGAATGAAAAAGGTCAGGCTGTTAATGTTCAAAATATTTATGGTAAAGATCATGCTGACTCTTTTGCCATGATGGCATCTGGCCGTGCTGCTGCATTTGTAATGGATGATAATATTTTAGCAGGCTTGATTGCTAAGTCTTCTACACCTAAAGCTTTCGCAATTGTAGGTCCGGTACTTTCATCTGAACCTTATGGAATTATGCTTGCTAAAGATGATCCAAAATTTAAAGCGGTTGCAGACCGTACTGTAAATAACTTGTGGAAAACTGGTAAAATGGACGCTTTATATAAGAAGTGGTTCTTATCTCCAATTCCACCAAAAAACACGAATTTGAACATGCAACAAAGTTCATCTTATAAGAAATTAAAAGCTAACCCAACAGATGCAGGAATCTAACTGGATCTTTTTGTCCTAAATTTACTTGTGTAAGTGTAAAGATTCATTTGCACAAGTGGTCTATTTTCTAAAGATATTAATTTAAGGGGCAAACATGTCAGTCGGCTCGCTAAACTGGACTATATTCTGTGCGGAGTCTAATGAATATGGTGTCGATAAAGCCGCATGGGCAGAATCAGTTTGTAAAGCTATTGGTAGCTCAAGCTACAATGCTTATGCTGAGGCACCCACATGGTTACAAATGTTAGGTTCAGGCGTGTTCACTATGGTTTGGACAGCTATTATAGCCTTTCTTATCGCATTTTTATTAGGTTCTCTCCTAGGGGTAATTCGTACATTACCCAACAAACCTCTCGCATTTATCGGCAATTGTTACGTTGAAATTTTCCGTAATATTCCACTTATTGTGCAACTATTCTTCTGGGCTTTTGTTTTTCCCGAGTTTTTACCGGACAGCTTAAGTGCAGGTAGTGGGGATGTAGTTGCTGGTGGTTGGTGGAAAAATATTTTAAATCAGCAACCTGCGGTTATTGGTGTTTTTGCATTAGGTCTCTACACGGCTGCCCGTGTATCTGAGCACATACGTGCCGGAATTAATACCGTTTCTCGTGGACAGAAGTTCGCAGCTTCCGCTATGGGTTTTACTACTGCACAAAGCTATCGTTATGTCATTTTACCGGTTGCATATCGTACTGTATGGCCAACGATTACATCTGAAGCAATGAACGTTTTTAAAAATTCAGCTGTTTTATATGCGTTGAGTGTATTGAATTTCTTTGCTTACACGAAAACCATGCGTGAAGAAACTTCTCAGGACATTATCATTCTTATTCTCTCTACACCTGTTTATTTGATTATCACTTATAGCATTAAGTTTGTGATGGCATGGATTGAGAAACGAATGGCTGTACCTGGCTTAGGTTCAGGAGGGAAGTAATCATGGATTTTTCTTTATTACAAAACCCTGATGTGATCGCGGCACTCAAAGAAGGTTTCATTTTTACGCTTACCGTAACGGTATTAGCAATGATGGGCGGTATCCTAATTGGAACCCCATTGGCAATGATGCGTTTATCTAGCAATGCCATCGCAAGTAATTTTGCAAAATTTTATGTTGATCTGTTTCGTGGTATTCCACTGATTCAGGTGATCTTTATCTTCTACTTTTTGTTGCCGAAAATATTTGAGTTTCAATCTGATACCTATTGGGGTCCGTTGTTTTCGAGTGTCGTGACCTTTGCTATTTTTGAAGCAGCTTTTTTCTCGGAAATTGTACGTTCTGGAATTCAGTCTATTTCAAAAGGTCAGGTACATGCAGGCTATGCTCTAGGTTTTACCTACGGTCAATCAATGCGCTACGTGGTATTACCTCAAGCCTTTCGTAACATGCTCCCAGTATTGTTAACTCAAACAATCATTCTTTTTCAGGACATCTCTTTAGTTTATGTGATTAGTGCACCTGACTTTTTAGGTCGTGCAGATACATTGGCTAATACGTATGGACCTGAAACAAAAGCAACATTCTATTTAATCGTCGCTGTAGTGTATTTCTGTAGCTCGTTTGTGCTGTCGCATTTAGTCAAACGCTTACAGCAAAAAATTGCCATCATTCGCTAATTGGAGATTTTAAATGCCAATGATAGACATCCAACATATCTCTAAATGGTATGGTGATTTTCAAGTTTTAACAGATTGCACGACGAGTATTGAAAAAGGTGATGTCGTTGTTGTTTGCGGACCATCTGGTTCGGGAAAATCAACACTCATCAAAACAGTAAATGCTTTAGAACCATTTCAACAAGGTGACATTATTGTTGATGGAATTTCGCTTAAAGATCCAAAAACAGATCTCGCTAAATTTCGTTCACGAGTGGGAATGGTCTTTCAGCACTTTGAGCTTTTTCCGCACATGACTGTTTTGGAAAATTTGACGATTGCTCAAGTTAAAGTGTTAAAGCGTTCAGTTGCAGATGCTCGTGCAAAAGGTCTGAAATATTTAGAGCGTGTAGGCTTACTTGCTCATAAAGATAAATTTCCGGGGCAGTTGTCGGGTGGTCAGCAGCAACGTGTAGCGATTGCACGTGGCTTGTCTATGGACCCAATCTGTATGTTGTTTGATGAACCAACTTCTGCACTTGATCCTGAAATGGTCGGTGAGGTTCTTGAAGTTATGGTACAGCTCGCACATGAAGGCATGACCATGATGTGTGTTACTCATGAAATGGGCTTTGCTAAAAGAGTATCTAACCGTTTAATTTTTATGGATGAAGGTAAAATTTTAGAAGATTGCCCAACCCATGAGTTCTTTGATAATTTAGAAGCTCGTCATGAGCGTGCTAAACTTTTCTTAGAAAAAATTCAGGCGATGCACTAATAACCCTAATAAAAAAAGAGCCATTAAAGGCTCTTTTTTTATATCTAATTTTTAGAAACTATATTTTGCTAGCAGGTTGATACGTGAATAATCACCCTTGTCACCTGCAAAAGTTTCACGTTGACCGTAAGTATATTCTGCTCCTAAATCAATATTTTTAACTGGGTTCCAGATTAAATTGACTAAAGCGTTATAAATTTCTTTGTTATAGCTGGTATTGGTTAAATTGCTATTTGCATAGACATTATCATCTTTATATTGAATACCACCTACAGCAAAAGTAGAACGCAGAATAGGGCTCCATTTACGTTGATATCCAATTACTGCGCTATCGAATTCTCCTAAATTAATATCTTGTGTTGTTGTGTCATAGTTATAAGCCGAATTGCTATAAAGTAAATAACGGCCATCGCCTTTAACATGATAGTAGTTAGCAACCACGCTATCTTGAGGCGTTAAATCATATTTACCTCCAACGCCTACACCCCAGCCAAATTTTTCTTCAGAAGTACTATCTTTTGGAGCCACACGGTTTTCATGGGCAAGACCATGTAACTGTAATAGGCCTTTGTTATCCGTAGTTTTGAAATCATATCGTGCTGTTAAAGCAGGAAAACGGCTTCCACCGGCAGCATTACCAGCTTTTTCAACATCGCCACCCTCTAAGGCAACTAATATTTTTTGTTGTGCATTAATTGGCTGGGTGTAACGAACCTGTACTGTACGTGTAGTACCTGTACCAATAGCGCCATTAAAGTCTACTGTTTCTGGTGATGTATCTGTGTTTACAAACGGTGAGGTTGTTTGACCAGCTAACCATTTTCCTAAAGACATATAGGCATGACGAACACGGAAAGTACCATTGCCATTATCTCCATTGCCACCCATGAAATCGGCTTCAATTTTACCTGTTAAATCTCCATATTGAGTTGGACGAGTAATATCTAAGCCAATTCGTGAAGTTGCTGCAGATACATTTAGTGAGTCTTGTTTTGGATCATCTTTATTGAGTGGATAATTGGCACCATTTGAAATACTGCCATTTGAACCTTTAAAGTCATAGGTTGCATCTGCGCGAACACTACCATAAAGCTTGACTTGAGTTTGCCCATCGGCCATAGCCATCCA
Source organism: Acinetobacter sp. BEC1-S18-ESBL-01 (assembly GCF_014169935.1). Classification (NCBI taxonomy): domain Bacteria; kingdom Pseudomonadati; phylum Pseudomonadota; class Gammaproteobacteria; order Moraxellales; family Moraxellaceae; genus Acinetobacter; species Acinetobacter sp. BEC1-S18-ESBL-01. The sequence goes on along the minus strand of NZ_AP022302.1, from coordinate 2,131,309 downwards.
ACCTGGTTTTGATGCAGGGGGTGTAGGGGTGGCAGGTGCTGCGAGAATTGTTGCTGGAGCAGTGACAGTTAAAGCTGTTTTTTGTTGATCAGATAGTTTCTGGACGAGTTGTTTTAACTCCTTTACCTCATCGCGTAAGGCGTTAACTTCAGCATCTGTAGCGGCATGCACAGGCATCGTCACGCTCATTGCACCTAAAGAACTCATTGCTAACACTAGTGTTTTGATCTTATTCACAGGAACTCCCCCGACATGGATAAAAATTTTCCTGCAAATACATAACAAAAATGATGCCAACTTTAAGAAACTTGAAAAATAGCCAAATTTTGATGATTACTTCCTTTTTAGCCTCAAATGATAGTGAGAATAAGAATTTTGCATCGATAAATCAGATTTAAGCATAAAACTGACTCTCTAAAATGAACCGCCTCTGACACTACTTGCACGTTTAAAAGGCATAAAAGACTTAAGCTCTATAAAAGAAATAGAGTTTTGCTACCCATAAACCTTTGTATTTTCAATGCAGAGGTGATGGTATAGGGTTATACTGTCTTTACTGTGAAATTCTGGCTGGAGATAAGAGTGGAGTTAGATCGTTTTGATAAACAAATTCTAGAAATTTTGTCTCATGAAGACTTAAATTTGAATGAACTTTCAGAACGGATCAATCTGTCAGTCAGTTCTGTGCATCGGCGTATTAAGCACCTGATTGAAGCCAACATCATGGGACAGCTCAAAAGGGAAATTAATTTTAGTAAGCTTGGTTTTACTTTACATATTTTATTGCAAGTTTCATTGAGTAAACATGATAGTGAAACATTTGATAAGTTTCTGTCTGAAATAGAAGCAATTCCAGAAGTAACTAATGCATTCTTAGTAACGGGGCAGAGTGCTGATTTTATTTTAGAGCTTGTAGCACGCAACATGGATGACTACAGTGAAATTTTATTAAGACGTATTGGAAAAATCGACAATGTAGTTGCTTTGCATTCTAGCTTTGTCATTAAAGAATATAATGTGTTTAATTGCTATAACTTGCTCAATAAGCTATAAAAAAACGCACCAAATGGTGCGTTTTCTTTGATTCAAATGTTTGATTTAAGCATCAAGTTGAGCCAAAACCTCATCCGAGAATTCAACGTTAGTATAAACGTTTTGTACATCGTCAAGATCTTCAAACATATCAATCATTTTAAGAATTTGTTTTGCTTGGTCAACATCGGTAATTTCAGCTTTTGTAGATGGACTCATCACAACTTCTGCGTTATCAGATTTTAAACCAGCAGCAGTAAGAGCATCTTGTACTTCACCGAAAGTTTCTGGTGAAGTGATTACCAAAATTTCATCTTCTGAAACTTCAATATCTTCAGCACCAGCTTCTAAAGCAACTTCCATGATTTTATCTTCTAAAGAAACATCTTCAAAAGTAATCTCACCACGTTTAGTAAATAGATAAGATACAGAACCCGCAGTTCCTAAGTTACCATTTGTTTTACTAAAACAGTGACGTACGTCTGGTACTGTACGGTTTAAGTTATCTGTCATTGTTTCAACAAGAACAGCAACCCCGCCAACACCATAACCTTCATAAGTTACTTCTTTTAGATCATCATTATCTTCACCACCAGCACCACGTTGGATAGCACGGTTAATGGTGTCACGTGTCATATTAACTGAGAGAGCTTTTTCAACTACTGCACGCAGACGAGGGTTGCTAGCAGGATCTCCACCACCAAGTTTGGCAGCAGTCACAATTTCACGAATATATTTAGTAAAAACCTTACCGCGACTTGCATCTTGTTTAGCTTTACGATGCTTAATATTGGCCCATTTAGAATGACCCGCCATGGACGTGAACTCCAAAAAAAGAAAATGCAAAAGTGCTGGAATATTAGCATAGGCTTGGTTTTGTTGAAAACTGTTGCCTGCGTTTTGTTAGCCAATTGAATAAGAACAATAAGCTTAAGACCTAATGATTGAGATTAGGTCAAATCAAGTCCAATTTGATTTAGTTAATTTTTACATCTATACCAAATTGAGCGTACAGCTCTTTAATGGTTTCCAAGTCTTTTTGTAAATCAGTCGGGTAAATTTTACCTAAAATCCCACCTTGTTTACTTCGAGCATTGGCATACATTAAAACAATAGGAACATTGGCTGCTTTTGCAATATGCCAAAAACCTGTACGGATAGGCTTACGTTCAGAGCCATCTTTAGCACGTGTAGCTTCTGGAGCAATCACTAAGTTAAAAGTTTCATGGGTTTGAAATTGTTCAACCATTTGCGAAACGATATCTTTACTTGCTTTACGATCAACAGGAATGCCACCCAATTTTTCTAAAATTGGCTTAAGGGGGCCTTTGAAAAGTTCTTTCTTTATTAGAGTATGAATTTTGATGTCTAACATTTGGAAGAGGGCAATCGAGAGCACTGCATCTAGATTTGAGGTATGTTCAAAGCCAATAATAACTTGTTTTTTCTCAAGAATTTGTGGGTCTACATTGTAGGTCCAACCAACGGCTTTAAAGATAGAGTTACCTAGAAATTTTTTCATACATCAGTGCAAATTGATAAATTTTCAGGATTCTAATATGAGTTTGTAAAAAAGCCTAGAAAAATTATGAAAGCTAAAGTAGAGCACAAAAGTTAAGGATTATCTAAGTTCTAAAATACTTTAAAAGTTCTTTTTTATTTTTCTCAAACTTCGTCTGAAAGTAATAACCTAGATAATTTTAAAATTAAGATACTGGCTGTGGTATCTCTTCATTAATTAAATATTCAATATATTTCCAAATTTTTTCAGGGTTAATAAGGTTTTTATCTGTCGTTCCATCAATAATCATCCCATCAATAATAGAAATAATGATATGAACAAGGGGTGTTGGATTTTCTATACCTAATTGATTAAGCTTTTCATGTAATAGATTAGTCAACCATTTTGTATATTCATAAAATGGTTCACGAATTGAAGTATATTGTTTAGATACTTCAATAAATGCCTTTTTAAATAAACAGCCATTAAATGTTTCGCTATTGATCCATTCAATATACCAATTAAAAATAATATGAATTTTCTCAAGAGGACTAGCATCTTGATGTAAACTTAATTGTTCATTGATTGAGTTTTGAATATTTATGTTTCGATGTTGCAAGCATTCCATAATTAAATTTTCCTTTGACGGAAAATATTTATAAAAAGTCATTTTTGCAACATTTGATTCAGCAATAATACGGTCAACACCAGTAGCATTGTACCCAATCTGATTAAATAAATTTAAAGCAGTATTTATAATATCTTCTTTTTTTGACATTACTATTCCATATAGTTAAAACTAATTATAACTTAATCTAAAATATTAAATTTTTAATACAAATTATGATAATAAAAAACTGATTTTGATTCAAGTTGAGATTGTGATAATGATTATCATTAATTGGATTTTTTTAAAATTTTTATTTGATTTCGTACGATTTTAATTCTAATATTAATCAATGAAGGAACATATTTAAATATTAATTTAAGTCATTGTTTTTATAATAAAATATGTAAAAATCGATTATGCTTCAATAAGTTTAATGAGAGCGGATATGCCTAAGAAATTTGAGAATTTTAATAATCCTAGAAAGAAAGCACTCGCAGGGATGAAACAAAGCATTTCAGCTGAACTATGGGAAAAAAATTCAAACTTTTTGACCCGATTAAGAGCAAAGATTGCAAAACATCCTGTATCTCATCATCCTGCAATCGATACTTTAAATAATGGCGAAATTAATAAAGAAGATTTAAAAAAAATTCATTTAGAGTATCGTCATGCAATTGTGCAAACTTTCACTGATGCATTGCTCATGGCGCAATTTCAAACTAAACAATTAGAGCCTAGATTGCATGCTGGTGCAAAAATGTACCCGCGTTTTCTTTTGAGTTTAAATATTTTTGATGAGTTTGGATTTCGGCCAGGATTGGATAAAGACGGCTACTATCAGGGAAATCCTGAATATGCTCATTATCCCTTATTTGAAGATATATTGAATGATTTTGGTATTACAGAACAAGATCGTCTAACTTATCATCCGACTGAAATTGCAGATCAGGTTAGAGTATTTTTAGAAAATGCTTATGATGACTATAAAGCTGTTTCAGCCTTATTAGCAGTCGCAGAGGAAGAAGTCATTCTATATAGTCCACCTTTACGTAGAGCAACTAAAGCAGTTGGTCTAGATGTGGAGGGTGGTGGTTATTATCATGTACATGGTATCTCTGAGGATGAAAGTGCTGAAGCAGCAGATGACGATCATGAAGAAGATTTATGGTATGTCTTGATGCAAGCTTGTACAGAAGAAGACTTTAACTATATTGAAAAATTATGCTTAGAGTATTGTGATTTATGGGAAAAGTTTTGGGATACACAATTAGAGAATTCTGAGCCCATGCGAAAGCAAATCTTAGCTTAATAGATGAAAGATGGATATTTAGTACGGAACGTAAGTGTATTTTAAAACATCTAAAATTTAGGGATAAAATAAATTTAAATTTTGAGTATTTTTTATAAGAGTAAAGCATATTCTATTTAGATATATATTAAAAAACCCCATAAACTTTTTGTTTATGAGGTTCGGTATTTGGTGGGCCCACACAGACTTGAACTGTGGACCAACGGATTATGAGTCCGCTGCTCTAACCAACTGAGCTATAGGCCCTATAAGTCAGAAAAGCTTTTAATCTCAATGCTTTTCAGTGCGTGCAATACTAATCAATTTTTTAATTAAACACAAGTCATTTTCTGAAGTAGACGCAAACTAAACCCAAAAATATTGTGTCTTATTGGTTAATATTTCAAGCGATAGTGATTCTAGCTTATGTGTACTTCAAGAGTAAAGTGGGAGAAGTTATTTATCGATCAATTAGAATTTATTCTATCAATCTATTGTGACGATGACTTAATTGTATTTGTAGTTTGAGACATTAATTCATATAAAATAAATTTTGTTTAAAATATAAGCAGGAATTGTAGATGTGCTGTTTGTGTGTTGTGAAAATATAGAATTAGAAAAAACTTATTTAAGATAAATATAAATGGTGATTAAAAATATTATATATTTTATATTGTAATTAAGCTTTAGATATATGGTAGATTACCTTTTTAATTATATATTTCGAAAAATAATAGTTACAATAATTCTCTTAATAGAGTTCTAGCCTATATGTAGTAAAAAATATGGACTATAAGGGCCAAATTACTTAAGAAAATAGTATTGTTAATTTTAGAGTATGTGTGAAACTTAAATTCAACTTATTAAAAAGTAAATATTAAGATATAAAGTTAGCAACTTTAATAATGAAAAATAAAAGTAACGAATAAAAGGATCTAATATTTTTTGATGCAAATAAATTTAATTAAAATATAATACTTTTTATTAAGGTGTTTGTTGTATTTTTCTAAAAAAGCTGTTAAGGGCGGTAATAGAAATTTTTATCATTAAAATATCTTTCCTTCTCTAAAGTATTTTCTATATAAAACCTAAATTGTGATTGTCTTCACAACAATACAAATATTTGTATCTTATAAACTTTATTCTTGACTAAAATACTTGGTTTTAATAAAGTATAAGTGTATTTTTTACAAAACAAAATATTATTGCTTAATCCTGAAATACAACAAGAGACCTACTTTCTAAGTAGGCTTTTTGTTTTTAGTAGTATTTAGATATAGAGTACAGAGTAATAAACTTAAGCTTTAAATAAACTAGATTTAACAAGAATTAAAACTATAAAAATCCTTAGACTTTCAGAACTAGCCTATAAATTTTCTTGAATAATTTGAATCAACTCTCTAGCTGCTTTAGGTAAAGGGCGATCTTGGAGCCAAATTAAATAAATAGATAGAGGTAAATGATTTTTTGTATTTTTAAAATCTAAAAGGACTAAGTGACCTTGATCAATTTTATCTTGTACTAGTGATAACGGAAAATTTCCCCAACCAAGTCCAGCTTCAACCATATTAATTGCTGTTTGTAGACTATTGGTTTTCCAGTACATTGCACCAATAATTGAACGGGGATCTTTCATTTCATGTTCACTACTCGCCACAACAATTTGTCTAATATTGATTAATTCTTCAATAGAAAACTGCTTTGTTCTATCTTGTAGAAGAGCGTGGTTAGAAGAAATCGTAGCCGCCACTGTTTCAGTCATTACCAATTGTAGATTCTCGCGCATTTTTATATTGAGGTCTGAACCCGCTAAGCAAAGACTGATTTGCTCCGTATAAAGTAAATTAACAATGTCGTCTTGGGGAGCAGTAATAACTTCTATGTTTAGTAAAGGGAATTTATCGGCTAGTTTCTTTATTGAGTGGAATAATAATTTTGTATTTACATCGGAAACAACGCCAATACGCAATTTACTTTCAAGTCCTAAAGAAAGTTCATGTGCATGAGTGCTAAATAGCCTAAGTTGTTCAGAAATGATCCGTGCTTGAGGTTCCAAGGCTAATGCTGTAGCGGTAGGAATGACCTTTCGAGGAGTCCGTTCAAATAATATATAACCCAATTCTGCTTCTAAATTAGCAACGGCCATACTTACTGCTGAGGGGACTCGATTTAGTTTACGAGCAGCCGCAGAGAAAGAACCTGTATCGAGTACCGTTATGAAAAGTTCAATATTTTCACTGTTAAAATTCATTTTGATATCAGCTGAACTGAAAGCTATTAACTTTATATATGATTTTGACTGAAATTAAAATATAAGGAATTAAGCAGAGTTTAGTGATTATGCAAGGTATAAAGCGTCGAATTGTATATGTTTCTTCCTATGAAATAATCGGAATGGTTATTTCATCAGTAGGGTTAGCGATTTTGGCAGGTGATAGTGTTGAACATACTGGACCATTATCCGTCATGATTACGACCATCGCTGTAACTTGGAATTTTATCTACAATATTTTATATGAGAAATGGGAAGCTAAACAAAGCAGTCATATCCGTACAGTTAAGCGTAGAGTTGGACATGCCATCGGGTTCCAGCTTACTTTGGTTCTGTTTTTAATTCCGCTTATTTCATGGTGGATGGATATTTCCCTGATTGCTGCTTTTTGGTTAGATGTGGCCTTTATTATCATTATTCCTGTCTATACTTTTATATTTAATTGGAGTTTTGATAAGTTATTTGGATTGCCTATTTCGGCACAGGCTAAAGCGCTAGCAGAATAACCGTAAAATTATTTTATAAGCTATCAAGGTGATTAACTTTGATAGCTTATTAAGTTCAATTATTTAATTTGATCAATCACTAATTGTTTTGAAAACTTGAGTTGAGCTTTCTTGGCGAAAATGTAGTAAATCAATGCAGTAGAAATAAGTCCTACAAGCCACGATAAATCGATTCCTCCTAACATTGCCGCAATTTGACCCGTATAGAATTTACTATCAATAAATGGTAGTTGAATCAAAATACCTAGAAAGTAGCAGGTAATTCCAATCCGATTCCAACGGCCATACTTACCATTTGGATCATACAGTGCATCTACATCACATTCTTCTTTAGAGATAAAGTAGTAATCAACAAGATTAATGGCACTCCACGGAATAAAAAAGGTGAGTAAAAACAAAATAAATGCTTTAAAGGCGCTTAAAAAAGTATGTTCACCTATAATTGCAATAAAGGTTGAGACTACAACCATAGCAAGGACAATCAGTAATCTTGTTATTTTTGAGATTTGATTTGTCGATTTGAAACTATTCCAAATCGTAGCAATACACATAAAACTGCCATAGGCATTTAAGGTCGTTAGAGTAACTTTCCCAAAAGCGATACTAAAATATAGAAAGATCACGACGAGGGCAATTGGGTTCATACCAACAACATATTGAACTTCATTTCCGACAAAATTGCCGTTTGCAACCTGAGCGATTAAAACGCCTAGGCTCATAGAAATTTGTGAGCCAATTAAAGAACCTAAGCCGACAGCCCAAAAAACACGAGATGAAGATGTTTTAGTTGGAAGATATCGAGAATAATCTGCAACATAGGGACCAAAAGAGATTTGCCAAGAAGCAGAAAGGGAAACTGCTAACAAGAATGAAGACCAGCTGAAATGACGTACTGCTAAGAGTTCAGAAAAATCAGAAAGTGCGAAGATCTGAGTCAAAATTATCACAAAAGCAATCAAACCAATAATACTGGCTACTTTGCCTACCAAATGGATTAAACGGTATCCAATCGTTGCGAATAAAATGATTAAACTTGCATAAATTAAGATACCAGTTGTATTGCTGACATGTGCCAAATGTGCAATTGCTTTACCCGCTAATACCTCTCCAGTTGCGGTAAAACCAATATACATAAGGCAAACGAGTATGATTGGAATGCACGCGCCATAAACCCCAAATTGCACACGGCTTGAAATCATTTGAGGGAGGCCAAGTTTAGGACCTTGGGCAGCATGTAGTGCCATGACGCCAGCACCAAAACATTGTCCTACTAATAAGCCAATAATAGACCAAAAAACATCCCCACCTAACACAACGGCTAGCGCGCCTGTCACAATAGCTGTGATTTGTAAGTTAGCACCAAACCATAGGGTGAATTGGGCAAATACTCCGCCATGTCTTTCATTTTCAGGAATAAAGTCGATGCTTCGGTTTTCTATAAAACTACTATTAGGTTTCCCAGCCGATGAGTCCATTTCACTCTCCTTATCCTTTAAGAGCCATCCTATTCTTATTCATTCATATTTGTATAAGCAAATATAAACATGTATATACAAGTAATTTTAAGAAGAATCAAATATTTTTGAAGTATTGGACGTTAAAATTGAGTTAAATAATTCATAGATAAGTAGAAAAAGTATTTGACTGATTTTATTTTTTAAAAGTTAAATGATAAAAAAATAATATATGAAAAAGCCCTCTGCAGAGGGCTCTATTTTATGCGTTTGCGTCTAAAACAAGTTGGAAATAAGTGGGAAGTTCAGAAAATTGTACCAGTTGGGTCTTATCTTCTTGCTTAAAATAATACTGATAATTTGGAGCGTCTAAATGGTTATCTAGATATTGGGTTGCATCTGTAAACTGTGCTTTTGCAATCGGCTTATCTTTCTTGCATTTAATAATAACAGGATTTACGGAGTTTAATTTTACAGGAACACCATTTTCAAATTTAGCAGTTTCAATCAATAAGGAAATTTTGAAATCTCCGAAGGTTACACAGAAGTGACCTCCATTTTCTGTCTTAATTTCTCGGTCGGAGAAAAGATCTTTAAATAAATTCTTGAGGGATTCTCTGTGTTTATCTAAGGCAACTTGAAATTCATGATCTCGTTGCTCGATCTTTTCTTGCTCTTCTTGTAGCAATTTGGCTTGCTTTTCAATTGTTGTAAAATCCAGCTTCATTTTAATATCTCCTTTGGTTGTTTTAAAACTATATATGGCAATCTTTTATTAAGTTTTAAAGAAACATACAGTATTTGTTACAACGGAATAATTAAGATGAGCTTTTGTATAAACCATCACAAATGTAAAAAATTTTGAAAATATAAGAATTTAAAGAAATTGTTGAGGAATAATTTTTATATTTGAAAATGTTGCTACATATTAAGGATAGATCTTTAATGTAGCAGCATATTTCTTATTTTGTACAATGTTTTGCCATAAGTGGAGTGCTTTTAATTTTAAAAAATCCTCCGCTACTCATTACACCAAGCATCACTAAAACTGTTCCTACTAACTGCCAGATATTGAGGGCTTGTCCAGTAAGTAGAGCAATTATCATACTGAACACTGGCACAAAGTTAAAAAAGACAGAAGCACGACCAGCACCTAACTTTTGTATGCCATTAAACCAGAATAGATAAGCAATCATGGTAGAGCAGATAACAACATATCCCATGGCTAAGTGCGCATTTATAGGGGCAGATGTAATCGCTGTAAGAGGATCTTCAAATATCACACTCAACAAACCAAGTGTTATTGCCCCGAACAGCATAGAAAAAGTTGTTGTTTCTAAGGGAGTAGCATTTTTTACATAACGGCGAGACAGTACATTTGCAAGACAAAATCCAAATGCGCCCAATAATATAAATAGATCTCCAATGTCTATTTTGAGGTGCAGCAAAGTCGTTATATGTCCCTGACTAATCACCAGTAACACACCACTTAAGCCAAATAAAACGCCTAAGAATTTATTAGTAGTAAGTTTTTCACCATCTAAAAGGATTGTCATTAATAGAGTCATTAATGGCGTGGTTGCCATAATTAAAGCACCGTTAACAGCTGATGTGGTTTGAAGTCCATAAAAACAGCCAATGTTGAATCCTGCAATTCCGATAATACCAATAATCAAATAGATTACTAGATTCTGTCTTAAGGCTGTCCATCTAAGCTGGCCTGTTATTGAAAAGATTAAGAGTAAGCCTAGACTTGCAATAAAAAAACGTTCAGACGCAGCAGATAACGGGGGCATATGTTGAATAATATAAGACATTGCATTAAATGCTGATCCCCAAAAAAACATCGTTAAGACAACACCAGCATAGGCATAAGCCACCGTTCTGTTCATGGACAGGCTCCCATTATGAAAGGTTTTATTCTCGGCAAATCTATAAAGGTGTACAATTCCATATTAATACACTTCTAATGTGAAAATTTGCACAATGATTGATTGGGAAAATTTGCATTACTTTTCAGTTTTTACCGAAGAAAAGTCACTTTCCGCTGCTGCTAGAAAATTGGGTGTAGACCATGCAACTGTATCCAGAAGAATTGCCCAGCTAGAACAAAATTTAAAACTTAAATTAGTTGATCGTAGGCCACGGACATACATTCTGACTCCTGACGGAGAGCGTCTTGCACAAGTAGTTGCTCGTATGATGGAAGAAACTTTTTCTATCGAGCGTTTAACTCAAGCAGGTCAGCAAGAAGTAATGGGAAGTGTCTCTATTAGTATGCCTCCCTTAACTGCTGCACATCTCATCATGCCTCATTTGGGTAAATTTTATCGCCATTATCCGCAATTAAAATTACGGGTGCTCGGTGATGTTCATTATGTTTCTTTACAGCATAGTGAGGCTGATATTGCGGTACGATTTGGACGTCCCAAAGATGAAAATTTAGTTGCTCGCAAAGTAGGTGAAATACCTTTTGGAATATATGCAGGTCCAAATTATTTAGCTTCAACAGATCCTGAAAATTATGAATGGATTAGTGTAGAAGTGGGGGGAGTGCATGGTCAAAAACAGCAAAAATTAAAAGAAAGGTTAAGTCATAAAGAACCTATAATGGTTACCAATAATCCCGAGTTACAGTGGAGAGCTGCATGTGGAGAAATTGGTTTAGCGGTCTTACCTGATTTTTTAGGAGCTCTGAGTAATTTGATCAGATTACAAGATGATTATCCGATGAGTGCTGAAATATGGTTAGTCACACACGAAGATTTGCGACATAGCCCTGCAATACGTGTAGTAATGGATTTTCTTATATCTTGTTTTGAAGCTTTTAAGGTCTAATCTGTTAATTGCGATCCATTTGTATATCTAATCTGTTAATTGCGATCCATTTGTATATCTAATCTGTTAATTGCGATCCATTTGTATAAAAGCTACTGGAGTCCGCAGCTTTTATATTGAGATAAATTTTAAGCCAGACTGATTTCTATTCCTCTACGTAAATTAGATTGGTCCTGTTCGGAGTTTAAATCAATTTTGGCATACGATGTGGCAAGTATGCGTCGAGCAGCAAAATTAATTGGTTTTTCTAGCAACTTAGGTAATTTGATACCTAAGGGGTTACTTTCGGTTTGAGATACCTCGGTTTTGACCCTAGTTCCCATAATATAGTCAAACCATGGTTTGGTAACGCACCAATTAGCATTTTGATTGCTTGTCATATGATGATCATAGTGCCAAGGGATACGTTTCTTAGCATATTCAGGGTCTAAATGGGCTTTTGAATGTACACGCCAATAATTCCATAAGCCATAATAAAGCCCAGCTGTAAAAAAGGGCGCTACTGGTAAGAATACTGTTGCAGCACCAGCTAAACTAATTAATGCTGTTTTTTCATTATAAATTTCTGCATTTTTGAACATTGATTCTGCATAACCTTCATCATGAAAATTATTTAAGCGAGCACGTTTATGATGAGCAATATGAGTAAAAAAAGGGCTATTACGATACTTAGTTGGATATTCGTGTAACCAAACTTTATGGAAGTACCATTCAAGGCCATTTGCAACAAAAATACCGACAGGAAACCCGAGCATACTAATTACTTCTCATGAATCATAATTTAAATGCATTGTAAAATAAGAAAGTTTTATCGTTTTGACTTTATAGGCAGTCCAAGAACTGCCTATAAAATCAATTTTATTGCTTTTGTTTGCGTTGGCGATATGCGCTTGGAGTTTCACCAGTCCAACGTTTAAAAGCTCGTGTAAATGCAGAGGGTTCAGAAAAGCCAGTTAAATAAACAATTTGATCAAGGGTTTCTTTGGTGTTTGCAAGTAAACGTCTTGCAAGCTTCTCTCGATGCTGGTTTAAAATTTTCTCGTAATTAGTATTAATTGCTTGTAAATCAGCTCGAAGGGTACGTGGGTTACGATTTAATTGTTCAGCAATAAATTTTTGATCGAATTGACCAGATTCAAGTAAACCATTGCTGAGCAAGCGCTCAATCGCATAAACAAGTTGATGCTTTTCTAAGTTTGATAGTTGCTGTTCAGCAATTGTTTCATGAATTTTTAATAATTCAGGTTCAGCCGCTGGTGATGCTTTATTCAATAATGTACTAGGAAAAATTATAGCACCTTGTTTTTGGTTTAAAATTACCGGGCATTTCCAAGCTTCTTGATAATTATTAGCTGAAGCACCTTGTTGATAAGGTAATGTAATTTGGCTAGGTCTAAACTCGTTATTTGTAATATATTTAAAAAAATTAAGAAAAATACCGATACCACATTCAAGATAATGTCTTACAGGGTGTTCAAAACCTACTAATAACGCGATATCTTTTTCAACAATTAAAGAAAGATTAAATACATCGGTTAACAGGTCCTGATATCTTAAAGCACGTTGTAAACCTTCACCGAAAGTAGAACTACTTAAAAATAAATATTCAATAACTAAACCTCTGAAAGCAGGCATTTGACTACCTACATGCAAACCAATATCAGGATCTTCACTTATTTCTTCTGCCGCTGTCCAAAATCGCTGTTGAGTAGAATTGTCTCTACGAATATTTTTATCGGGCGGTTGATTGGGTAAATTTACACTTGCAAAAATAGATGCTGCATCTAATCCCATTTGCTGCATAGTTTGATAAGTCATCCATAAAAAAATTCCGGCATCGGAAGAATTTTTTGACATGTTTTTTATAAATATCCAGAAAGTTGTACAATGCATTCAATCATGAATTTATTGTTAATACGATATTCTTACCTATAAATTTCATTGATCAGAAAAAAAGCCTGCATCTTCACGTGCCTGTTTTAAAGCTAAAATAAAAGATATTAGTAAAAGTAGCCCTATGAGGAAAAGAAAAAGATCAATTTTACTGATCGCGTAACCTATACTTGTAGCTCCTAGACTTAGTAAAACAATACATAATATTTTCCAAAAAATGAGCATGTTACGTTCTGATAAAAGCCTAAGAATATTGTTTGTAATTGAAGGGGATTTCTAAATTTATTTATGTTTTTTTTATTATAGATTATGTAATTCTTTATAATTTTATAAAATTCGTTTTTTATTAAGCTTTTGAAAAATAAATAAATTATTTTTAGGCCATATAAATCAATTTCTTTCATTATTTCTTAAAATTAAGTTTTTATTAATTAATAGAATGATAATTCTTTAGAAACACTATAAAATAGGAATGTAAAAAATAAATTTAATTTTTAATTAATATAAAACAATAGTTTACTGTGCTTATTTAAATTTTTGTTAAAAAAAAGACTTGATTTTTAAGCTAAATTTTGGAATTATAGTTATGCAAATTGTGATCTATTTCCCACAATTTGTATTTCAGGTTAAGTGGTTATCACTAATGCTCATTTGCTATTTTTGCTTATGAGCATTTTTTTATGTGACTTTTTAATATAACTACAAAATTTTTGAACCGTTAAATTTTAAGATTATTTAGCTGAGCTAAGCTTAATTATTTTTAATAAATTTTTAGAGATAAATTAATCATATTGAATAGTTACAGTTGCTGTTGCCGTAACCTCACCCGCGCTTACATTAGCCGCTGTTTGATAGTAACGAGCAGTTAAGGGGATATCGTACTCTATAGTCTGATTAGAGCTGACTGTGCCTATATTTTGTTTTATTGTTTTTTGAATTGGGGTAGTGGCACCATTCATATTCCATAATAGTTCTACACCCACACCATTGGCTTTGGTTGAGTTTGCTGCACTATTATTAATGACCTGATTATTTTTGGGATCAGAATTATAGTCAAAACTTAAGCTGATGGTGTTACTTGTTGCTATACCCGAGTTGTTTTCGCCGCCGTTACATAAAATCGATAGATTAAAGCTCTGCTCGCCTTGTGTTGAACCAATCGCTTTAAAACCTGACTTTGTAACAGTCGGGAGTTGAATAGGTATATCTACACCATTTTGAATTTCACATGATGAAGACGCGATCAGAATAGGAGCATTACTTAATACTGTAGTAGTTAAAAATGGTCGGTTTTGTTGACCTGATACATAATAGGTGCTGTAACGTCCTGCTACTAATGCTCCTGAACCTGTGGTCATGGATGTTTTAATAACTTCCATAACAAAATATCCCGGTGAAAGGGTATATGCAGTATTTGGGGTTAAAGTACGTCTATATGGATAATACCCAGAAAAATCTGAAGCATCTGCTGCTTCACGATAAAGACGAATACCAATACCGGGAATATTGGTTGCATATACATTATTACCTATTGGGCTAATTGGATAATTTAAGGGGAGAGCTGCAATAATTTGATCACTAGCACGACTACATGTTGCAGTAGAATTATTGGGAGAAATTGTAAAAGTATTCCTTTGTAAGATAGTCCCTATAGGGTCAGTCGGTTTTACGACGATTTTACCAATGTTCATCGGAATATCGACGGTGGTAAATCCCTTACTTAAATTACAATTTGCATTTGTATGGCTATAAGCAAATAGACTCACTGCCAAAAATCCAATTTTTTTTAAAATCTTATTCATTTACAGACTGCCTTTGTCATAATAATTGATTGATTGTTATGCTTTATTTGATCCGTGATATCGTATTCAAGTTCGCATTTTTCAGTACTCCTTTCTCCCCATTTCACATATAAAAGGTCATGGGTTAAGGGGGTTCGTAAATAAATACGGCTGCCTTGCGCAACAATACCTATCACTTCGTTATTTTGGTTATATACCTGTGCGGCAAAAGGTAAATGTGAGCCATCTAAAGTGGTTGGGCTGATAAAAAGTGCGTAACCTTTTTTTGTTGTGAATTGAACTTTAGTGATTGAGCCTGCATAGGGAGCAATACGTAAGCTACTTTCAGCTAGCTCAACCTGTGTGGACATGTTTTGCGGATCAAGGCTAATGTCATTCATATGGTAAGGCGTAACATAGGGGATAACCGCATATCCCTTTTTGTTTATGCTGAGGCCTGGTGTATTACCGACTTGTGCTCCTGTTGCATCTGGGGCATAAACTAAAACCATTGTTTGAGCTTGATCTGGACCAAACAGAATTCCTCCGGAGTGGGTAACGATATTGCCACTCAAGTTAAGCATTTCTTGTTGATATGAGTCAGCGTAACTGAATGAAGCACCTAATGTTGTGTAGTTTGTCTTATAGTTGCCATTGATATTGAGATTCGTTTGACCATGGTTTTGACTGGAAATTGATGCGCCGTAATTCAAACGGTTTCCTGTATAACCGCTAAAACTCAAAATTTGGCTATCTTCACTTAGAAGACTATTAAAATTTAAAGAGCTTTTCTTAAAATCTAAGGGAAAGGATAGAGAAATGAGGTATCGAGTATCTTGGTCAGCTTGTCTGCCAGCTTCAATAGTTTCACTATTAATTGCAGAGAAACTATAGGTTAAATCTTTAAATTGGTTGCTATAGCCTAATTGGAATTGCTTATTAGTAGTAGACTGGTTCCAATAGTTTGTCCACGAACCTACTAAATAGAAATTTCCCCATTGGTTTGGAAGAGCTTGATTTAAATTAATCTGGAATTCACTTTTTTGCTTACCTACCGAAAAACTATCAATGTTTTGCTCTTGTAAGTCCCGAATTAAAATTGCATCACGTAGTTTGAGATAGTTTTGTGTTGAATAACGATAAGTTGCTAGTGTTAAGTTAGTATGCGTTGGAGAAAATAACTTATTGTAACTTAGACGATAACTTTGCCCTGTCATTTTAGTTGAATGAGAAAAATTGGCATTTGAATGTGTTGCATCAAAAGAAATAGCGCCAATAGGTGTTGAAAAAGCTGTACCTAACAATACAGAGAAATACTGCTGCGTTCCTTGAATTGCGCTATAAGTTGTAAGGTAATTGTTGATTCCGCGTTGATATTTACCCTGTATTAGCCATGGAGTTAACTTAATGTTTGGGTCTCGAAATTGTCCTAAGGTGAATGAATATCGGCTCATTTGAGGACGTAGCATTTCAATGACAGAAGCATATGGAATAGAATATTTTTGAACTATTCCATTAGATTCAAGTACCGAAACTTGTAACTCACCTCCAAATCCTGTGGGATAGAGATCATTAATTTCAAAGTTCCCGGGTGGAACGGTGGTCTGGTAAATTAAATTACCTTGTTGTCTAACTTCGACTTTTGCATTGGTTTTGGCATAACCTCGAACTCTTGGAGCATAACCGAGCATGCTATTTGGAAGCATTCGGTCATCACTTGAAATATTCATTCCACGATAGGGCAAAGAGTCAATAAAATCGCTATTAGTAAAATAATCTCCTAAAGTCATAACACCGTGGATATCTGGAAATGCCTTTTGTACATATGTATTTGTCGAGGTATAAGAAGAATTATTAGATTGAGAATTAGATTGGCTTTGCCATTTCCATTGTCCATTATGGCGAAACTGCCAACTTGCTAAATTTGCTCCAAGATTGGTTCCCATAAAAGCATAACTATTTTCATGTTGTTCATTGACTATTCGATATGCTGTGGCGTTATAGCTTAAAAAAGCTGCATTAATACCGCGATCCCACAAATGTGGATCGATATAGCCTTGCGGATTTTTTTCTAAGATGACTTGCGGGATCGAAATATCAATTCTTAAACGGGAACTATCAAATACATAAAAAGCACTATCTATCCATGAAGCGAGAGCTTTACATGAAAGAGACGAAGTAGAGTCATGTTGACTTAGAACATTAGCTTTTACGCCATATTCAAGCAACGTGGCTTCTGTAAAACATGTTTCAGCATTTGTGTTAGGAGCTGAGGCAGTAAATCGCATACGCCGTTTACCCAGCCATTGACCATTAATATAAACATCTAAGCTATATTCACCAGGCAAGATCGGATTTCCGTATTTGAAGCGAGCTATATCAATTTTTTGTGCATTACCTACTAAGAAATTGCTATCAAATTCAGCCTTTGTAAAATGTGGAACATCAGTAGTATTTTCAGCATATATAGCCATAGGCATGAATAGCGTAATACTTGAGACGACATACCAAGTAAAGGGGCTTTTTAAACATATATAAGGTATAAACCATTTAGACATAGTTCTAGAGCCTACTCATGATAGGTTTTAAATTTTCTTAAGAAATACAATGAGGTTAGAATTTTATTGGGTGCTCAACTCGTCCACCGTAATCATTGATATACACAAAGCTCATATCTGCTAAGTTTTTATTTTTTAGTTTAATTTTATCCTCTGAATAAGGGGCAATCATTAAGCCTTGTTGCAATAAGTCTGTTTTATGGCCTTCACTTCCTTGAAAAATGGAGGTAATAGTAAGAAAAAAAGGTGTCGGATTTTTTATCATTAGATATTGATCATTTATTTTCCACTCGACTTTGTCACTTAGTTGATCAATATTTTCTTTTAGATCTATAGGGCGGTAAAAAAATTTAATTCGCGAACGAACAGCGAGTTGCAAAAAATTGTTAGAGGTTGTTGTGGTTTGACCTTGTTGAGTTCTCCCTTCAGGTTTAGGAGGGATATCTAAAACATTAAGCCAAAAAATAGATTCTTGTTGTTGGCTTAGTTGAGATGTAGTAGGCAACGCTGTAATTCTTAAGGTTTGCCCCTTAGTTGCTTCTACTCTTGAAATTGGTGGAGTAATAATGAAAGGTACATTTGTTTCATCTGGTGTTGACTTTGCATTTCCATCATCGATCCATGCTTGAACAAGAGACGGGGCCGTGCCGTTATTACTCAGTTGTAATGTGATCTCACGGGCATTTGAAGGATAAATGACACGAGTACCATGTAAAACAATCTCAGCATGACCTGTAGTAGTGAGCGCTACTTGCAGACAAACTAATCCACAAAAAAATTTACGACCACGAAAAAGCATCAGTCATATTCTCAATAACAAATAATAGGAAGGAAATAGCTTCTATTCATGAATAGAAGCTTCAATTTTAAGTTTATTGATAAATGATCGTGTATTTTACTTGCGATGTTACCGTACCAGCAGTAGAAGCACCTGTAGCATAATATTCAGCATAATAGTTAAGATCAGCACTACCGCCTGCTGAAACATTTACCCATTGTGAATTCGTTTGAGTTTCATTTGTGCTTGTAGCAAGTACAGGAATCACAGCATTATTACTGCCAAGTAATTGAATATTTACATTTGTTGCTGCACCAGAAGTTGCTTGGTTTAATAAACGACCCGTATTAAAGTCAACGGTTGCGCCTGGTTCAAAATAAGTTGCGACTTTACCTGCAGCGGTACAGTTCGTTAAATTAATTTGAAAAGGTGTACGACCAGCTACATCACCAGCATTTTTTAAGGTTTGAGATGAAACAGTAGGCAAATTGATTGTTAAATTTTTATCTCCAGTATCAATAGTACAAGTATTATCCGTGACAAGACCATTAATAGTAATTGTGCCATCTGCTGCTTGTGCATTTGCTATATTTAAGAGAGAAACTGCCACCACAAAAATAAATTTTTTCATAAAATCCCCAGAATAGCTTTTTAAAATAAAATCCATTACTTTTCAGTAAGTTTATTCTGATTAAGTAAGGCGAAGGAAATATATCACTTTTCAATCAAAAAACAAGAAAAACATTATATTTATATATATTTTGATCAATTGTTTTTATTAATAAAAATCAAAAAAATTATTTTTTATCATTTGGTAAAATAATTAATTAGTTTTTATTTAAAATAGAATTTAAAAATTAGTAATATCTAAGTGATTGTATTGTATTGAATTAATGAAATTTTAAAATATTTAAGATAATACATATTTAATATTTTTATTAAGCTATTGTTTTTAAAAGATAAAATTGCTTTGTGTGTATCTTATAAATATATTTAATTTTTTAAGAATTTTTTAAGGTTCAATTCCTACTGTTTTAGTTGTAATTCAATAAAAGATAATCTGGAGTTCAGTTCCATGAATACTATGCAGTATAGCTATAAACCTAATTACTTTTTCTTTGCTCATAAATTAGTTTTATTTTTAAAGGATTATCTCATCAAGCATCCGACGGAGCAGCAAACAACGTTTAACTTGCAAACGATTTATGACATCTTTAGCCATGATCTTGCTTCAAGTACGACAAACCTTGAAGGTATCTTAAATATTGCAGATGAATATGTCTTTGAAACAGAAGATGGCTTACTTCCATTAATTAGCAAGCATTCAGTCAATCTCAAAAATCATGTACTTTCTTTAGAATTTACACCTCAAGCCTTGGCAAGTCTATTGTCAGGTCGTTCGTTGGTAAATCCTAAAGCAGCTTAGATTTTCTTTTAAGGTAGAGTGAACTCATATAAAATTCATAAAATTTATTTTTAAGAGTTATTTATGAGTAAAGACTTTAAGGCCTTAACTTATATTGCGGATGAGAATGTAGCAGATACAGTGACTTGGCTTTTACACCATCAAGATGTTTTTGATTCTTTTAATTTTGATGTGTTGAGCCAAGAGTTCACAGTAACCCATGCAGCAGGTAAGGATATTATTCGAGTCGGAACCTTTCTGAATGCTACTTACGGAATATTAGTAACTTCTATATAAATGAAAAAAGCCCTGAATAATCAGGGCTTTTAAATTTTCTAATTTGAGTTAAGCACTCATCGCATCTACTGATAAATCAGCAACTGTTGGCTTTGGTTTTTCAGCCGTTAAACCTAGTTTATTAAATAAAGCTTGGTCTTTACCTTCACCGGCATTTGGTGTGGTTAGTAGTTTATCACCAGAGAATAATGAGTTTGCACCAGCCATAAATGCTAATGCTTGGTCTGAATCACTTAATGATTCGCGGCCTGCAGAAAGACGGATATAACTATGCGGCATGATAATACGCGCCACAGCAATAGTACGAATCCACTCAATTACATCAAGCTTTTCAACATCAGCTAAAGGTGTTCCTTCAATAGGAACAAGCATATTGATTGGCACAGATTCAGGATGAATTGGTAGGGTAGCTAGTTCATGTAATAAACCAATTCGGTCTTCACGACTTTCGCCTAAACCCACAATACCGCCACTACAAACTTTCATACCAGCTTGACGAACATAATCAAGGGTATTTAAACGGTCATCAAAAGTACGAGTACTAATGATGTGAGAATAATACTCACGAGATGTATCTAAATTGTGGTTGTAGTAATCTAAACCAGCAACTTTTAGGCGTTCTGCTTGAGATTGGTTAAGCATCCCTAAAGTCATACAGGTTTCCATACCTAATGCTTTAACTTCACGTACCATTTCTAAAACATAAGGCATATCGCGCTCATGTGGGTTACGCCAAGCAGCACCCATGCAAAAACGTGAAGAACCTGAATCTTTTGCAGCTTTCGCTTCACTAATCACTTTTTCAACAGCAATACGTTTTTCTGCTTCTAGTTTTGATTCGTAATGTGCCGATTGTGAGCAGTATTTACAATCTTCAGGACATTTACCCGTTTTAATAGATAAAAGGGTACTGACCTGAATTGAATTGGCAGTGAAGTGCTCACGATGTACTTGTTGAGCCTTGAAAACTAAATCCAAAAAAGGTTGTTCATATAAAGCTTGGATTTCTTCACGATTCCAATCATTACGTAGAGTCATTGTCATATCCATGATGATGGCATTAATTCACTATACATAATCATACAGAATTCGTATTAAAGCTATAGGGCAAAAAACATCATTTTTTTAATTTGATAGCTGAAGTTGATTAAGTTGCTGTTCAATTGCCCAATCAATATGCACATTGACGATTTCGTCATGTAAATTTTTGCCATTTTGTAGTTGATCTACAATTTCTTTTGAATAAGGAGCATTTCCTAATCCGATTGCAATATTACGTTTAAATGATTGATAACCTGTCCGGCGGATAGGGCTACCTTCCGTATTGGCTAAAAAAGTGGCTTCATCCCACTGCCAGATATCAAGCAGACTAATATTATCTAACCCATGTCTAGGATTAAAATCAGAAATAGATGCTGTTTTGGCAAAGCTATTCCAAGGACAAATTAACTGGCAGTCATCACAACCAAATATTCGGTTTCCAATACCTGCACGTAATTCTTCAGCAATAATTCCTTTATATTCGATTGTTAAATAGGCAATACAACGTCTTGCATCTAACATATAAGGCTCGACAATTGCTTGCGTCGGGCAAATATCAATACAAGCGCTACAAGAACCACAATGTGCTGTTGCAGGCTCGTCGAAAGGTAAATCGAGTGACGTAAATAGCTCACCTAATACAAAAAAAGAACCTGACTTTTTATGAATGAGCAAAGTATGTTTACCCGTCCAACCCATTCCAGCACTTTCAGCTAATGATTTTTCAAAAATAGGTGCCGAATCTGCAAAAGGACGAGATTCAAAGTCACCAACTTTTTCACGAATTCGTGTTGCTAGGGTTTTCAATCTACCACGCATGACTTTATGGTAATCACGGCCACGTGCATAGCGGGCGATAATGGCAGAATTAGGCTCTAAAGGTACATATCGTGGTTTTGGCGATTCCACAAGATAATTCATGCGGACACAAATAATACTTTTTGTGCCAGGCACTAATAGTGTTGGATCAGCTCGTTTTTCTAGATTTTCTTCTAAATAAGTCATATCTGCATGATAACCACGTTCAAGATACTCTAAAAAACGTGGCATTTGCTCTTGAGCATCTGGTTTTGCGATGACACAATCAGCAAAACCCAAGTCTAATGCTTGAGCTTTGATCCATGCTTTTAATTCATGTGGATCAATTTGTTGCACTGCAATGCGTGATGTGTCGGAAGATGTCATAAACCAAAATGCAAGAGGATAATAATATGCAGGCGGTAGTTTACCATAGCGATGATATTCGAGCATGGGAGCGGCGCTGGTTTGCTGCGCAAAACTCCTCATTAGGTTTAATGCAACAAGCGGCTTGGTCAATTGCCCAGCAACTTATTGAGCTTTTTAAAGATCGGCCTATCAAGAATATTGCTGTTTGGTGCGGGCAAGGCAATAATGCAGGTGATGGTTACTTTATAGCAAGTTATCTGAAGCAAGCTGGATTTAATGTTGAAATCTTTGCAGCTCAATTGGGTGAGTCAACCGATTTACATTGTGCAGCGCAATTTGCTAGAGAAATGAAAGCCCAAATTCATCCAAATTTTGATATTAAAAGAACATTTGATTGTCATATTGATGCTTTATTTGGCATAGGTTTAAACCGAGAATTAAATATAGGTTGGCAACAAGTAATTCGAAAGTTTAATGAACAAGTGGGCCTAAAAATTTCGATTGATATACCGAGTGGCTTACAAGCAAATACAGGACAAGTCTTACCCTGTTCAGTAAGAACTGATCATACCTTTACTGTTTTAGGTCTTAAAGCAGGACTATTTACAGGGCAAGGTAAAGAGTACGCAGGACAAGTTCATTTAATTAATTTAATTCCTATAGACCACGAGTTGAAACCCTTAGCTTATTTGTCACCCACAAATATTAGACTTCCTCAGCGTATGGCATTTGGCCATAAGGGAAGTTATGGGCATGTTTTAGTGGTGGGTGGACATGAGCAAATGGGCGGGGCTGTTATTATGGCTGCTGAAGCTGCTTTTCATGCGGGTGCAGGCAAAGTGACAGTGGTTTGTCATCGCAACCATCATCAAGCCATTTTGTCGCGGGCACCTAATATTATGCTTCGTGATATTAATGCTTTAGATGAAAACAATATTAAAGAGATTATATCTCAGATCGATGCAATATGCTTTGGAATGGGATTAGGCCGTGACGATTGGGCAAAGCAGATTTACCAACAATGGTTTAATTTGTTAAATCAAAGTACACGCTTAGAAATTGTTTTAGATGCAGATGCTTTATGGTTTCTGGCTAAACAGCCTGAAAAGTTAAATACACATATTTATGCCACACCTCATCCTGGAGAAGCTGCTACTTTACTTGGTTGCTCTACAGCGCAAATTGAAAATGACCGAATTG
Organism: Acinetobacter sp. BEC1-S18-ESBL-01; assembly: GCF_014169935.1. Classification (NCBI taxonomy): domain Bacteria; kingdom Pseudomonadati; phylum Pseudomonadota; class Gammaproteobacteria; order Moraxellales; family Moraxellaceae; genus Acinetobacter; species Acinetobacter sp. BEC1-S18-ESBL-01. The sequence continues at coordinate 2,107,688 of NZ_AP022302.1, read as the reverse complement.
CTGCAATTTATGCCTTACAACAAAAATATGCAGGCCAGTGGGTACTTAAAGGAGCGGGTAGCTTAATTTTAGAAGATAATTTGTATATCTGTACGCAAGGTAATGCTGGTATGGGAACCGGTGGAATGGGAGATGTGTTAGCAGGAATGATTGCGAGCTTAAAAGCTCAGTTCCACAAAGGTATTGCATTACATGAGATTGTTACCCTTCATGCACAAGCAGGAGACCTTTTAGCTAAAAATGGTATGCGTGGCTTGCAGGCTTTTGAGATGAATCAGGCAATTATTCAAGTCGTAAATCAATAAATTTTTAACGTCTGCGACTGCTAGAACGACTTCGCCCACGTGCCATACCACCTAAAGCATTTAAAACAGACAGTTTGCTCATACTTCCCGATGCATGTGCATGGCAGATGGCAGCAGCAAGGGCATCGGCTGCGTCGGATTGAGGTTTAATCGTCAAATTAAGTAATCGCATCACCATCATTTGGACTTGTTCTTTATCGGCAGCGCCATAACCAACCACAGACTGTTTAATTTGACGAGCAGTATATTCTGCAACTTGTAAATCTAAATTAACTAATGCTGCTATGGCAGCACCACGGGCTTGTCCTAATTTTAAGGCAGAGTCTGGGTTTTGAGCCATAAAGACTTGCTCAACCGCAGCTTCAGTTGGACCATGGAATTTCACAATTCGCTCAACGCCAGCAAAAATACGTTTTAAGCGTTCTGGCATTTCTTGAGTTTCTGTTCGGATTGTACCGGCATCAACAAAACGTAGTTTACTACCATCTTTTTCAATGATTCCATAACCTGTTAAGCGTGAACCCGGATCAATACCAATAATCAATGCCATGTGAATACTTATATAAATAGTTTAGAGAGTATTGTTACATAGCCAAAAAGGTTCTGCATGCGTAATTTAAAGAATGCTGCGATGAATGGTTATTTTTCGGTTTTTATCGAACCAATTTATATCTTTAAAATCATTTGATGTAATTCTATTTTAATGGAATACTTATCTATAATTTTGGAATTAAAGTTTATCGGTAGATGGAAGATATTAATATCCGCATTGCGCAGCAAGTGCGTGAAATACGTCTAGCGCGTGGATATACTCTAGATGTTCTTGCTAGTCGATGTCAGGTAAGCCGTTCTGCAATTTCACTCATTGAAAGAGGAGAAGCGAGCCCTACAGCTGTTGTTCTTGAAAAGCTAGCAAATGGTTTAGGGGTACCTTTGACTCAGCTATTTGATCCCCCCCAGAATACTCAATCGCCTCCACCTATGGTACGGCGTACTCAACAAGCAGAATGGAAAGATCCAGAAACGGGATATATTCGCCGTCAAGTTTCGCCTCCAAATTGGAAATCTCCATTTCAAATCGTTGAAATTGAATTTCCAGCTCAGTCACGAGTTACTTATGAAACAAGTGCGAATTCCAAAGTTGTATTACAGCAAATTTGGGTGATAGAGGGGCAAATTGATATTCAATTGGGTGAAAACTTTTATGCTTTACAAGAGGGTGATTGTTTGGCGATGCAATTAGATCAACCGATCATATATAGCAATCCTTCTTCTAAAGCTGCTCGATATATTTTAGTTGTATGTAATGAGCTCGTCTCTATTCTTAAGGAATCTTCATGATTAAAAATCTTAATCCAAATTTACGTTTAATCGATTGTCATGAAGCTACACATGCAAAGGCTATATTAGATATTTTGAATGAAGCAATTATCAATTCTACCGCTTTGTATGACTATTTCCCGCGCTCTGAAGAGTCAATGAAAAACTGGTTCGCGGTTAAAAGAGAAAATGGTTTTCCTGTCATTGGTATTGTAGATGAGACAAACAAGTTATTAGGTTTTGCAAGTTGGGGAACTTTTAGAGCTTTTCCTGCCTATAAATATACGGTCGAACATAGTATTTATATTCATCATGAACATCGTGGCGGCGGATTAAGCAAAATTTTAATGCAAGAATTGATTAAGCGTGCTCAAGAGGCAGACTTACATGTATTGATAGGCTGTATTGATGCAACCAACCAAGCAAGTATCGGTTTACATGAAAAAATGGGCTTTATTCATGCAGGTACTTTTAAGCAAGTCGGTTTTAAGTTTGGCCAATGGTTAGATGCTGCTTTCTATCAGTTAAATTTAAATACACCGCATACGCCAGTTGACGGATAAATAATAAGGTTTTCAAATTTCAAGTTTTAAAATAACCCAGTTTATAAGGATGAATATAAGCTGGGCTATAAAGTTCAAATTATAAAATACCGAGTTGTTCCAATCCCTTATAAGTAATTTCTTTTCGAATAGAGCTAGGTATGCCTTTTTCCATTTCTAGATTAAGTGAGAAAGCTATAATTTCTCCCTGAGGTTGAACTACCCAGCCTGTAAACCAACCAACTTCTGGGTCAACATCCCATCCCCAACCACTTTTGGCATAAATTTTTCGTCCATTTTTTTCTTCAATGAACACCATAGATTGAACTTGTTCTTGTACATTTTTGCTAAAGGGAAGAGTTTTGTTGGCTAATTTATAAGCAAACTGTACTTCTTGTTGAGGTGTAATTTTAAGTGGGCCAACAAGCCAAAAATTATCTACTTTTGAACCAATATCAGCATTACCGAAACCAATGCGTTTTACCTCTTTAGACATAAGATCAAGGCCAATTCGTCGAGCTAGTTCCTGATAAACTGGAATAGCAGAAGCTTTCATAGCATCGCCTAATGTCATGTCTTTTTCCCAATCGGGAAATAAACGCTTTTGCCCATCCCATTTAAACACTTCAGTTGGCGTTGCTTTATGATGCTCAAGTCCAATCAAAGCATTTACCATTTTAAAGGTAGAGGCGGGAACATATTCGGTTGATGCTCTTTTAAGATCATTGCCATAGACTTCCTCTGTTCGCCCATGTTTTATAACTAAAACACCTGTAGTTTGTGCTTGATCAAACAACGATTTAATTTTCTCTGAGTTTTTATTGGTAGAAATTGACTGTATTTGATGTTGTTCTACCGTATTAAAAGAACATGCAGACAAAAACATCGTACCAATGGCAAAGAAAAGAGCTTTTTTAGTCATGAGTTTATGTGGGTTTAAAAGAATTATTCTTTAATTTAACTTGAATAGAGGTACTTTTAGATAGAGAAAATGTAAGTTATTTAGGAAATTCTATATCTATGCACTACTTTTTAAAATTTTATAAAACAACTATATAAATAAAGGAATATATCTAATTTTTCTAAGAACCTAAGTTTTCAACTAGACTAAAAAACAGCTTTCTTGAAGGACTTTTCGTTTAACTAGAGTAAAAAAATTAAAATCTAATTGAAGTCGCACTTGATAAACTTGATACAGCACTCATTAATAATAAAGCATGTTTGTTTTTATCGAGTTAAAATCAAATGTACTCTAGTATTGCAGACTCTGGCTGTTTCGATAGGGTTGGGGCAAATAAACTGCAATGAATTTTCTTTTTGAGATAGATAAAGTTTTACATGAATTTACTTCTTATTGTAGTTCTGGGCGCGATTGTTGAAATTGCCGTATGGATTGGCGTAGCACAGTTCATCAGTGGATGGTATGTGTTCTTTTGGTTCATTCTTGCTTTCTTTATTGGTTTGGGGCTTATTCGCAGAAGTACTGCTGGTATTATGCCTCAATTACAGCAAATGCAGATGACTGGCCAACTCGGTAATGACCCAACAGTAACTAAAAAACTTGCTTATGCTTTTGCAGGTTTCTTATTAATGTTGCCAGGCCTTGTTTCTGATGTGTTAGCGGTTTTAATTTTGATCCCTGGTGTTCAAACTGCTTTCCGTAACATAGCGATGAGAACTCTTGCAAAACGCCAACAAGCTATGATGGATAAAATGATGGGTGGTATGGGCGGTAATATGGGTGGGCAAAATCCATTTGCTGATCTAATGCGCCAAATGCAAGATATGCAGAATCAACAAGGTGGTGGTAGCCAAGGTCAATACCGTGATTCAAGCATTATTGACGGAGAAGCGCGAGAAGTCACTCCAGATCACAAGAAAATTGAACATAAAAATAAGGATTAATAAATACCTTATCTAAAGGCCTAAACCTCTAAAGTTTAGGCCTTTTTTATTTTAAAAAAATATAAATTATTTAGTTAGATGTTCAGTCACAATAGAATCTGTTTGAGCCACTTCAGTTGGGCTTTCTTGTGGTTTTGTTTGAGGTTGGTATTTGTTTGAAGCTAAGGCTGTTTGCTTATTCTCAGATTGTTGATAACCTCGGCTTCGGTTGGCTCGTTCGCGAAAGCCACCTTTATTAATGAGCTTTGTATGTGACATGCATTTGCCTAAAATGTGAGATTATTCGCTTATTTTAACAAATTTGGCAAAATATCAAAATAAGAAAAATAGTCCTATAAAAATAATATTTAACTTATATATATGTTTTAATTAATATTTTTTTAATTGACTCAATTGTTCATCCAGATTGAATTATCTATTCATTTCACATAGGATAAATATAAAGGATGTATAAATTAAAAATGCAGCAAACCTATTAAAACAACAACGGTTGAAATGAGGGAAGGAGGGTTACCTATGCTATATCAATACCATTGTGCGTGTTGCGACAAAGTTGTGGCATCGACTGATAAATCATGTCCATATTGTGGTTCACAACATATTCGAAGCCCGTATGGCTTATGGATGTTTTGTGTGATGGCTTGTCTAGCTGTTGTCGTTGTATTTAAAGTTGTCCATATTTATATCCAGAATCATCAAGATACTCCAACGCAGTCAACTTTACTGGATGTATTAAATCAGGATGATAAAACGACAAGACAATAGATTTTGATTACAGCTACAAATGATATGGCGTCAAGGATGATTGCTAGAAGATTAAACCCTACATACCATAAAATTTGAACTATAAATAAAAAAGCCCGCTCAATGGCGGGCTTTTTTACGATTTTATTTTAGAGGCCAGCAGCATCTTTAAGGGCATCAACTTTATCAGTTTTTTCCCAAGTAAATGCAGAGTCAGAACCTTCGCGACCAAAGTGACCATAAGCCGCAGTTTGTTTGTACATTGGTTGAAGAAGATCCAACATACGAGTAATACCAAACGGTCTTAAATCGAAATGATCACGTACAAGTTGAATAATCAACTCATCAGAAACTTTTGCTGTACCAAAGGTATTAATTGAAATCGAAGTAGGTTCTGCTACACCAATTGCGTAACTCACTTGAATTTCACATTTGTCAGCAAGACCAGCAGCTACAATATTTTTTGCAACATAACGACCAGCATAAGCAGCAGAACGGTCAACTTTAGATGGATCTTTACCAGAGAAAGCACCACCGCCGTGACGAGCCATACCGCCGTATGTATCAACAATAATTTTACGACCTGTTAAACCACAGTCACCTACAGGGCCGCCAATAACGAACATACCTGTTGGGTTAATGTGGAACTTAGTAGCTGCATGGAACATTTCAGCAGGAATGATCGGTTTAATAATTTCTTCAATAACTGCTTCTTTAAGCTGGCTTTGAGAAATTTCAGGATCGTGCTGAGTAGATAAAACAACGGCATCTAGACGTACAGGCTTGCCATTTTCATAGGCAAAAGTAACTTGACTTTTTGCATCTGGGCGTAACCATGGCAGGGCACCAGAACGGCGAAGTTCAGCTTGACGCTCCATTAAGCGGTGAGCATAAGAAATCGGCGCAGGCATAAGCACGTCTGTTTCACGGCTTGCATAACCGAACATTAGGCCTTGGTCACCAGCACCTTGATCTTCTGGTTTTTGACGGTCTACACCTTGAGCAATTTCAGGTGATTGTTTACCAATCATATTGATTACAGCACACGTTGATCCATCAAAGCCAAGATCAGAGTGGTGATAACCAATACCGTTAACAGTATTACGAACAACAGCTTCAACATCAATATTAGCAGTCGTTGTTACTTCACCAGCAAGTACAACAGCGCCTGTTTTTACCAGTGTTTCACAAGCAACACGTGCGTATGGGTCTTCTTTTAAGATTGCATCCAAAATAGCGTCGCTAATTTGGTCGGCCATTTTATCGGGATGACCTTCGCTTACAGATTCCGAGGTAAAAACAGCGTACTCGCGCATGAAAGTCCTATCTTGGTTATTTCAAAAGACATAATATGTTACATCGACTTGAGCTTGAGGACCAGTTCATACTGACTAAAAAGCATGAATTTATTTCATTTATAGTGTGTTTTAATTGATAAGTGTATTAGTAAAATTGATATAGAGAGTTATAATTTAAAGTATTTATATTTGAACAACTTGTTGCTCGTGTGTTTTTTAGACATATAAACCAATAAAAAGATTTTATCTAAAAATTTGGACTTTAAAGAAAACTAATACGATCAGCTTATGCAAGATGAGGGGAATATTTTAACTATATATCAAAAACTAACAGGGGAAATACTTTGAAATTTGAGCAGTCTGCAGAGAAATAAGCACTGTTTTATATAACTTAAAGATTCAAATGTTTTTTGTGTAACCAAGAAACGGTTAAAAATAAAGAAATATATCGTGTTGGGGTTTACCCTAGGCCTTTTTTTTAAGACAATATAGCGGCATTGAATGGTTATTCATCTTCTTCTTTTCATCAATCTATTAAAATTGGATTCTGATCTATGACGACCCCTTTAAACGAACGTCGTATTGCAAATGCAATTCGTGTATTGGCAATGGATGCTGTGCAACAAGCAAACTCAGGGCATCCAGGTGCTCCAATGGGGATGGCAGATATTGCTGACGTCGTCTGGCGTGAGTTTTTAAATCACAACCCAACAAATCCACAATGGGCAAACCGTGACCGTTTCGTTTTATCAAATGGCCATGGCTCAATGTTGCAATACGCTTTGCTTCATTTAACAGGTTATGATCTTTCAATTGAAGATTTAAAACAGTTCCGTCAATTGCATTCTAGAACTCCTGGTCATCCTGAATATGGCTATGCACCGGGTGTAGAGACGACAACTGGTCCTTTAGGTCAAGGTATTGCTAATGCTGTTGGTTTTGCTTTAGCAGAAAAAACATTGGCTGCTCAATTTAATAAAGATGATTTAAAAGTTGTTGACCATTTCACTTACTGTTTCTTAGGTGATGGCTGTTTAATGGAAGGTATTTCTCACGAAGTATGTTCTTTAGCTGGCACATTACAACTTGGTAAATTGATTGCTTATTATGATGATAATGGCATTTCAATTGATGGTGAAGTAGAAGGCTGGTTCAGCGACGATACAGAAGAGCGTTTCAAAGCCTATGGTTGGCAAGTTCTTCGTGTAGATGGTCATGATACTGATGCGATTCGTCAAGCGACAATCGAAGCAAAAGCTGAAACTCAAAAACCAACAATCATTATGTGTAAAACGATTATTGGTTTAGGTTCACCAAATAAGCAGGGTAAAGAAGACTGTCATGGTGCGCCATTAGGTAAAGATGAGATTACTTTAACTCGTGAAGCATTAGGTTGGAACGAAGAAGCATTTGTTATTCCTGCTGACGTATATGCTGCATGGGATGCAAAAGCAAAAGGTAGTGAATCTGAAGCGGCTTGGAATGCGGTATTTGCACAATATCAAGCAAAATATCCAACTGAAGCGGCTGAGTTACTTCGTCGTATCAGTGGTGACTTACCAGCAGAATTTGCAGCGCAAGCAGATGCTTTCATTCGTGAAACAAATGCGAAAGGCGAGACAATCGCAACACGTAAAGCAAGCCAAAATACATTACAAGCATTTGGTCCTTTATTACCTGAATTGTTAGGTGGTTCTGCTGACTTAGCAGGTTCTAACTTAACACTTTGGAAAGGTTGCCAAGGTGTTCAAGAAAACCCAGCTGGTAACTATGTCTACTATGGCGTACGTGAATTCGGTATGACTGCAATCGCTAATGGTGTTGCATTACATGGCGGTTTCGTTCCTTACGTTGCAACATTCTTAATGTTTATGGAATATGCACGTAATGCGGTACGTATGTCTGCATTAATGAAACAACGTGTAATTCATGTTTATACACATGACTCAATCGGTCTGGGTGAAGATGGTCCAACTCACCAACCAATTGAACAAATTGCTTCATTACGTGGTACACCTAACTTAAATACATGGCGTCCTGCAGATACTGTAGAAACTGCAATTGCTTGGAAGTCTGCTCTAGAACGCAAAGATGGTCCTACAGCACTTATTTTCTCTCGTCAAAACTTACCATTCCAAACACGTTCTGAAGAGCAAATTCAAAACGCTGCAAAAGGTGGTTATGTACTTGCTCAAGAAAAAGGCGAATTAAAAGCGATTATTATTGCAACAGGTTCTGAAATTTCTTTAGCAATGGAAGCTTATGCACAACTTGAAGGTGTGCGTGTAGTTTCTATGCCATGTGCAGAAGAGTTTATGAAGCAAGATGCGGCATACCGTGAAGCAGTATTACCAGCTCATATCCGTGCGCGTGTTGCTGTTGAAGCAGCTCATGTTGACTACTGGTGGAAGTTTGTTGGTCTTGATGGCAAAGTAATTGGTATGACAACTTATGGTGAGTCTGCACCAGCAAAAGATTTGTTCCAATTCTTTGGTATTACGACTGAAGCTGTTGTTGCAGCTGTAAAAGAATTAACTGCTTAAATATTAAAGTAGTGTAAAAAAGCGCTCTAGATAGAGCGCTTTTTTATTTGAGAAGTTAAATAGTGAGTTCTGTTTGGATATTAATCTGAGAAGTTAATAACTTATGAATAGGGCAATTCTCTGCAACTTTTAGTAATCGCTTATGCTGGTCTTCAGTAAATTCACCTTTGAGTGTAATTTTTCGTTCAATATTATTTTGGCCTTTTTCAGGTTCGCCATTAGGGTTTAATGCTAAATCCACTTGAACATGCTCAAGCTTAATACCTTTAAGATTCGCATACATTTCTAAAGTAATGGTGGTACAAGCTCCTAAAGCGGATAATAAAAGCTGAACCGGGTTCGGAGCTGTATCTTGTCCACCTTTATCAGTCGGTTCATCTGCAAACCATTGATGACCTGAAGGATCGGTAAGAGTTACTCGATATGGGGTAGAAGTACTTTGTGCTTGGGCTGTATTAACCATGTTTTACCTTGTTATTCATCAATAAAATCGTAATAAAAATTAATAAATCTGAAGCTTCGAATAGAAGAATATCTAAACTTTATAATATTGTTTTTGAATAACAACTGTAACGCTTTTATTGTTGCATGGATGAAACATATCGTTTTATAAAGAATGGTGAATTAAATTACTTGATGTATACACTAACGACTATATCAATAAAGGATACGAAAAATGCATCTTAAAACATTAAGCTTCGGTTTGGCAGTAGCATTGGCTAGTTCAGTTACTTTAGCTGCACCAGTAGACTACAAAATTGACCCAACACATACAGCTACTGTTTTCTCATGGAATCACTTTGGTTTCTCTACTCCAAGCGCTAACTTCTCGGATATCCAAGGTGTAATTAAAGTTGATAATGCTAAACCAGCAAACTCATCTGTAAATGTGACTATTCCTTTAAGCAGTGTAAATACAAACGTACCTGCTTTAGATAAAGAGTTCCAAGAAGAAGCTTGGTTTAATGCTGCTAAATATCCAAATATTACGTTTAAAAGTACTAAAGTTGAAACCAAAGACAAAAAGCACTTTAAAATTACTGGTGACTTAACTGTTAAAGGCGTAACTAAGCCAGTTGTACTTGACGCTGTTTTAAACAAGCAAGGCGAGCATCCAATGGCTAAAGTTCCAGCAATTGGTTTTAATGCGACAACTTCATTCAAGCGTTCTGACTTTGGTTTAGGAAGTTATGTGCCTAATGTTGGCGATAAGATCACTGTAAACATTACCACTGAAGCAACTGCTGCTAATGCAGCTAAAAAATAAGCTATAAGTTTTCTAAAAAGCCCTCAAATATGAGGGCTTTTTTATTTAGATTGGCTCTTTTTTATCTGGATCTATAAATACTAAAGGCGCTGAAGGATCGATATTTCTTTTCTGAGATTTTTCTCTTAAGAACTGGTAAGTAGGAACTTTTCTTTTTGCTTGATCACGTAGTTTCTTTTTAATATACAGAACCAGAGCAAAACATGTAGTTGCAAAGGTCAACATCATACCATTCATATAGCTCATGATTGAGCTTACATAGCCAATAGTCGTTAAACGATGCATCATACGTTCAACTTGAGTGCTACTTTCAATACCCGTAATTGCCCAACTGCATAGATGTTCACAGTTATTAATAATCAAATGATAGTGATTTTCATGCATACGTGAACGCATTCGGCGAACAACAATCTTTCCTTTATAACGAGGTTTGTCATAAGAACGGACGTGTATTTTTTTGCCATGCGAGAAAGCATCTATTGAAGTGATTTCAATCGGGCGTTTTTTGATGAAATGAGCTAAGCCGGAATAATGGATAACTCGACCTCTCCCTGCATATATACCATGATGGCTATAGCCGAGATGCTTTACGATGAGGTGAGCCCCTAAAGGGTAGCGTTTATTCAGTTGTTGCATGCTTACGCTGATCCAATAAAGTGTAAATGGCTTTTATTGAAAAGCTGCTAAACATTATAACCAATATCAGCAATTTGCAGTGTATTGATTACGTCGAATGAAGGAATTTGATGCATATCCAATCTATTTATATTTCTTGTATATAATTTAAGAACTTAATATGAAGGAAAAATGTCATGTCAGGTGTTATTCAATGAAATGGGTAGTTGGGTGCTTAACGATATATGGTCTTTTGATTCAGTCTGTCTATGCCATAGACCATCAGCAAGTTAAAACAGCAGAAGGTGACCAATATGATGTGATTGCAATTAGCAATTTAAAACAGTTGCGTTTGTTTCTTAAGAATTCCAATAATCAACAGTATTACAAAAGCTTTAATAATATTCAGAAAAATTTAAAGCAATGTGAACGTCTTTCTTTTGCAATGAATGCATGGATGTTTCATCCAGGATTTTCTCCAGTAGGGCTGTATGTTGAGCAAGCTAAAGTAATTCAGCCATTAAATGAAAATAAAGGATTGGGAAATTTCTTTTTACAGCCGAATGGTGTGCTAGGTTGGAATAAAAAACAGGCCTTTATTTTAACAACGCAGCAATATAGTCGACGCGATTTCAATGTTGAGTATGCGACACAATCTGGCCCGATGTTACTTATTGATGGAAAGATCAACTCCCTTTTTTTACCAAACTCTCAATCAAAGAAAATTCGTAATGGAGTTGGTATTCGAGATAATAAACTCTACTTTGTAATATCTAAGAATCGTGTGAGTTTTTACAATTTTGCCAAGTTTTTTCAAAGAAATCTTAAAGTAGAGCAGGCTTTATATCTCGATGGTTCTATTTCTAGTTTATATGTGCAAAAGAATAATCGGAATGATCAGCAATTTCAAATGGGACCAATAGTGGGCTGGGTAGATCAGTCGAGTTGTGGATTGAAATGAAATGTAAAAAAGCCAGTACAAGACTGGCTTTTTAATTAATGAATAGATGGTTTTTGAGTGACTTCATTTAACTCTTTTCGGCTATAACCACGGGAAATAAGAACTCTTTTAATTCCCTTAATGACATCTTCATCTGTTGCTTGTGCAAGTGCACTTAGAAGTTGTTCATTAGTTTTACATGAGCAGTCATTTTCAACACAAGCAGTTTGGTTTTTATGCTCGTTATGCTGTTGATCTGCCAAGAACAGCTTTTGCCAAAAACTCATAGAGCCTTCATATACAACCTAACATAGCTCGAAATATAGCCAATTTAAAATAAAATACAAGACTCTATAAGTGATAAATCCACCACTTGAACTCGAGAATTTTCGATGGGAATGCTTGAGTTAAACGAAATTATGACACACAGATGACTTGATATTTTTTGAAAATTTAAATACTTAAATAATAAAACTTTAAAAAATAAGGAGGTATATAACCTCCTTATTTAAAAATTTACAATGAAAGATTTTGTTTAAATCTTCTCAAGTAAAACACCAGACTCTACATGATGTGTATAGGGGAACTGATCAAATAAGGCAAATTTAGTCACTCGATGAGTTTGGCTGAGCGTTTTTAAATTTTCATACAACGTGTCAGGGTTACATGAAATGTAGATAATACGTTCAAAACCTTGTAAAAGTTTTAAAGTCTCATCATCAATTCCTGCGCGTGGAGGATCTACAAATACCGTATCAAAGTCATAACTTTGAATATCAATATTTGCTTCTTGTAGACGGCGGAATTCGCGCTCACCTTGATATGCTTGAGTAAATTCTTCAGCTGATAGACGTGCTACTTGAATATTATCAATCTGGTTTTGTTCTATGTTCCATTGAGCAGCATAAACAGATGATTTTGCAAGCTCAGTAGCCAATACTCGTTCGAACTTTAAAGAGAGCGGAAGTGTAAAATTACCATTACCACAATAGAGTTCTAATAAGTGTTTCTTTGATCCTTCAGCTGCGTCACATGCCCATTGCAGCATTTTTTTGCAAACCTGTGCATTAGGTTGGGTAAAGCTACTTTCGATTTGTTTATATTTAAATGAACGATTTAAAAGTTCGAATTCTTCAACGACGAAATCATCGCCAATAACAATTTTCTGGCCACGACTACGGCCCATAATCTTAATATCTAATTTATCGGCAAGCGCTTTAGCGGCTTGTTCCCATTCTTGATCCAATTTACGGTGATAAATGAGGGTAACTAACATTTCTCCGCTAAGTGTTGCGAGGAAGTCAGCTTCAAATAAACGGTTAGAGAGCTTAGGCTCAGCCTTAAGTTCTTCCAAGAGTTTTGGCATTAAATCATTGATGCTTTGATCTGCAATTGGAAACTCATCAATGCGTACAACGGTTTTTTGCTTGTCGTCATCGTTACGCTCAAACATGGCATAGAACATATCATTTTCTGTATGCCAGATACGAAATTCAGCACGCATACGGAAATGTTGTTCAGGTGATTCAAACACTTCTAATGTAGGTGGTGTAAATTCAGAAAATTGAGTAATAATGCGTTCAATTTTAGCTTGAAGTTGTTGACGATAAGAAGAGGTCATAGACAAAGAAAATTTAGACAGAATCAAATATTGAATGGTATCAAAAAAATTGAACTTACAGGAGCCAATTTTAACCAGATATTCATAGGAGAAAAGAGGTACCTAAACTAGAGATGATTTAAAACGCGATTAATAAAGTCTGATTTTATTGTTCTATATTGATCGGGGTCTAAATGGCTACACTGTAATTTTAATTGATTATATTCATTGACCAATGTGGGTGACTCTATAAGCTTGTTTTTAAAGGCTAAGAAAAAAGTGAATATTGAACCTGATACTACAATTTGAAAAGCAACGTCATCGTCGTTGAGTGACTCGAGCATACAAAGCTCATGTGTTCTTAATGTATTTTGTTTTTCGATAAAATTAAGTGTTTTTAATTGTTCTATTGCGAATTCAAATTGATCAGATTTAACTTCAACATAAATATCTAGATCACCTTTTGAAATAGCATTCGGTATTGCAGATGAACCAATGTGCTCAATTTTGGCAAATGGTAGAAGTGTGGAAATTTCTTTTTGATATGAATTAAAAAGTTGAGTGCATCTTTGTTGATACTGATCTGGTTCTAAAAAGATCATTATTAGAATCTCGAATTAATAAAATTTATATATTTAGGAATAGGTTACTTAATTAAATAAAAAAGCCCAAATACTGAGATTTGGGCTTTTTTTTGAAAATTATCGATTAATCAGTCATTGTCATTAAGCTTGCGTTACCACCAGCCGCAGCTGTATTCACACTAATTGCACGTTCAATCACTAAACGCTCAAGTGGAATAGTTTCATTCGGCTCAACATGGGTAATACCAACAATTGCACCAGAACGAGTAGCAATCTCTTGCTGTAATGAGAAGATCTCTTCACGGTTACCATGATGTAAAACTGCATCAAAATCATCTGATGAGATGTTTTTAACTGTAGTAATTGCAGCAAGTACATCTTTTGGTAATGTTTGTTTGTGTTTTGCCAATAACGGACTATTTGGCATTACGGCCGCTTGGCTACCCACTGCAAAAATTGCGAGCAACTGATGCAACTGATTTTGTTCTGTATCAGCGATAGAAAGAACACGATGACGTGGCAAAATAATATATTGGTTACTTTCCCCAGTAGGGCCTTGTAACTCATAGAATTTACCAACACCAAATGGTTCGATATCACGATTTGCTTGCGGTAAATGCTGTTTCGCCCAATTTTGTAAGCTCTTATAAACCTCACGGTTAAAACCTTCAAAAGCAGTTTGCTCAGTCTTCATAGCAAATGGTGTTGCTAATACTTTGTTTGAACACTGCTGCATCAAGCGATACATGTAAAGCGGACCGCCAGCTTTTGGACCTGTGCCCGATAAACCTTCACCACCGAATGGTTGTACACCAACGACAGCACCCACAATATTACGGTTAATATAAAGGTTACCAACTTCAGCATGTTGAATGACCGTTTGAATGGTTTCATCAATACGGGTATGTAGACCCATTGTTAAACCATAACCTTTGGCATTAATACGTGAGATCAACTGCTCAAGCTCACCATACTTATAGGTAATGATGTGGAGAACTGGACCAAAAACTTCGCGCTGCAAATCATCAAGGTTAGGGAGTTCAATTGCTGTTGGTACAACAAAAGTCCCTTTATCTAGTTCATTCTGGCTTGTTGCTCCAAACATCAACTGATGTACTGGATAGCCTTTCGACTTCATTTTTTGGATATGTTGATCAATCGTCTGTTTTGCTTCGTCATCAATCACAGGACCAATGTCAGTTTTTAAAATCGCAGGGTTACCTACGATCAACTGCTGCATTGCGCCTTTAAGCATTTTAATCACGGTTGCAGCACTGTCTTCTTGCACACATAAAATACGTAAAGCAGAGCAACGTTGACCCGCGCTATCAAAAGCAGAACTTACAACATCGAGTACGACTTGTTCAGTTAATGCTGATGAGTCCACAATCATTGCATTTTGACCGCCAGTCTCTGCAATGAGAGGAATAGATTGACCATTTTCAGATAAACGTTTCGCAACAGTTTTCTGTAAAATTTTTGCAACTTCAGTCGAACCAGTAAACATGATGCCATCAATACGGCTAT
The DNA here is from genome assembly GCF_014169935.1 of Acinetobacter sp. BEC1-S18-ESBL-01. Lineage (NCBI taxonomy): Bacteria > Pseudomonadati > Pseudomonadota > Gammaproteobacteria > Moraxellales > Moraxellaceae > Acinetobacter > Acinetobacter sp. BEC1-S18-ESBL-01. The sequence goes on along the minus strand of NZ_AP022302.1, from coordinate 2,092,498 downwards.
CTTGGCTAAGCTGAGCACCTACTGTTTCACCGCGGCCAGGAAGTAGCTGTACAGCACCATGTGGAATACCAGCTTCCCATAAAATCTGAACTGCTTGAGCTGCGATTAATGGGGTTTGTTCAGCAGGTTTAGCAATAACGCAGTTACCACTAACTAATGCTGCAGCAATTTGACCAGAGAAAATTGCAAGAGGGAAGTTCCACGGGCTAATACAAAGTACAGTACCTAAAGGCTGAATAGCTGTATTTGCAGGAAGATTCTCAACTTGAGTTGCGTAGTAACGTAGGAAATCTACAGCTTCACGAACTTCTGCAATCGCATTAGCATAGGTTTTACCGCTTTCACGGCAAAGCAAAACCATCAATTCTTGAATACGACTTTCCATTAGGTCAGCTGCACGTTTTAAGTGTTGAGCACGCTGTTCTTTAGGCGTATTTGACCATTCTGATTGAGCTTGTTCAGCTGCATTAAGCGCAATTTCAACATGCTTAAGATCAGCTTCTTGCACATAACCAACAATTTCATCATTTTGTGCTGGGTTTGTAATTGCAACAGAATGACCTTGCTCTAACGACTCGTTATTTGCCAATAATGGATGACTTTGCCAAATACGATTACGTAATTCTTGAGCTGTGCTGTCTAAAGCTGCAAGTGGAGTATCGTTTGCTAAATCATAACCTTTAGAGTTTTTACGAAGTGTTCCGTACATATCTAAAGGTAGTGGAATTGATGGATGTTTTAAGCCAACTGAACCTTCAAGCTTAGCTGCATGACGAATATCATAAATTGGAGACTGGATAAGATCTTCAACTTTAAGTGTTTTATCGGCAATACGGTTAACGAATGAAGTATTCGCGCCATTTTCGAGTAAACGACGAACTAAATAAGCTAACAAAGTTTCATGGTTACCAACGGGTGCATAAATACGGCATGGTACGCCTAATTTATTTTGCTCGCGTGGACCAACAACTTGTTCATAAAGCGGTTCACCCATGCCATGTAAGCATTGGAATTCATATTGTCCAGCATAATATTTGCTTGGATCCGCTAAATGATAGATCGTTGCCAATGTTTGAGCATTATGAGTGGCAAATTGTGGATAAATAAACTCTGGTGCTGCAAGTAATTTTTTAGCACAAGCAATATAAGACAAGTCAGTATGAACTTTACGTGTAAAGACAGGGTAGTCATCCATACCTTCGATTTGCGCTTTTTTAATTTCGCTGTCCCAATATGCGCCTTTTACAAGACGGATCATGAGACGCTTTTGGCTGCGTTTAGCAAGGTCAATAATATAATCAACCACGAAGAAACAGCGTTTTTGATAAGCTTGAATTACGAAACCAATGCCTTTCCAGTTCGCAAGTTCCGGCTCGAAGCAAAGACGTTCAAGTAACTCAAGAGAAATTTCTAAACGCTCTGATTCCTCTGCATCAATATTTAAACCAATATTGTATTTTTTAGCCAAAAGAGCGAGTTCAAATACTTTACCGTAGAGTTCTTTGTGAACACGTTCAATTTGCGCACGTTGATAGCGAGGATGTAAAGCAGAAAGCTTAATTGAAATACCTGGGCCATCATAAACGCCTTTACCATTAGACGCTTTACCAATTGCATGAATGGCTTGTGTGTAATCGTTAAAGTAGCGTTCAGCATCATGTTCGGTTAAAGCTGCTTCACCCAACATGTCATAAGAATAGCGGAAACCTTTGTCTTCGAGTACTTTGGCGTGGTCTACAGCTTCTTCAATGGTTTCACCAGTCACAAACTGTTCACCCATCATACGCATTGCGACGTCAACGGCTTTACGAATAATACCACGACCACTACGTGCTAAAAGACCAGTAAGTACACTTGAAAGACTAGTTTGCTTAGGGGTTTCCATCAGCTTACCAGTTAACATGAGACCCCATGCTGCAGCATTTACAAACATTAAGCTGCTTTGGCCAACGTGTTCTTTCCAGTTACCTTGATTGATTTTATCTCGAATAAGCAAATCACGTGTTGCTGAGTCTGGAATACGAAGTAAAGCTTCGGCAAGACACATAAGCGCCACGCCTTCTTGTGAAGAAAGAGAGAATTCTTGTAATAACCCTTGAACAATACCTGCTTTGCCCGAAGAGGTCTTACGTTCACGTAAATTATTGGCAAGATTAAAAGCAAGGTCATAAATTTTATGATCTAAATCATCAGATACCGCGGCAGCTTGTAATAGCTCTTCTACAGCTTCTGGTTCAGCACGTCGCCAAGCTGTATTGATGCGTTGTTCAAACTCACTTTTATCGTTAAATTCGGTGATATAGCCTTGGTGAGATTTATCCATTTGATGAAAAGTATCCATTGTGTTCATATCAGTTTCCGCCAACCAGCTCTCGTAAACTCATCTTGAGTAGAGAGGTTTAGATAATTTATCATTACAGAAGAAACACCGAATAACTCACTATATTTAGCCCATTTTTTAGAGGAAAATTCAGATGAATGGCCCAATATTAAGCCTTGACCGTACTGATTTAAAAATTTTGGATATTCTTCAAACAGATGGGCGAATTTCTAATAGTAAATTAGCCGAACTTGTTAACTTGTCGCCAACTGCTGTTATGGCTCGAGTGCAGAAGTTGACAAAGGATGATTTCATTTTGGGATATGAAGCGAAATTGAATCCAATCAAGTTAAATGCAAATTTTTTGGTGTTCGTAGAGGTGCTATTAGATAAAACAACACCCAATGTTTTAGATGAGTTTATTGATGCTGTGGTTCACTATCCAGAAATTGTTGAATGTCATATGGTGAGCGGTGGCTTTGATTTTTTAATTAAATTACGAAGTGGCAGTATGGAAGAATTTAGACGGATTGCGGGACAGGTGCTGTGGCAATTGCCGGGGGTAAAAGAGACTCGTAGTTATCCAGTCATGCAAGTTGTAAAAGATACTTCAAAAATTAAAATCAAAATTAAAAATAAATAAAGGGGCCGAAGCCCCTTGATTTATTTCAATAACTTATACGCTTTCTTTGTAGAGTTCATCTGCTTTTTCAAAGCGGCCGGTTACTGTCGTGTTTGGCGCTTTAGTTAAAAGACTCACTACAATGATGCTGATAAATGCAAGGATAAAGCCTGGAATAATCTCGTAAACACCAGTGTCTGCGAAAAGATTTTTCCAACCAATCACTACAACTGCACCAACGATCATACCCGCTAGTGCACCTTGTAAATTCATACGTTTCCAGAACAATGACAAGATGATAAGCGGACCAAATGCAGCACCGAAACCAGCCCATGCATAAGCAACAAGGCCAAGAACTTTACTGTCTGGGTTACCAGCAAGAGCAATCGCAAGAACAGCAATCGCAAGAACCATGACACGGCCAACCCATACAAGCTCTTTTTGAGATGCATTTTTACGAATGAAGCCTTTGTACAAATCTTCTGTTAGCGCACTTGAACATACTAAAAGCTGGCAGCTCAATGTACTCATCACAGCAGCTAAAATCGCAGCCAGAATGATACCTACAATCCATGGATTGAATAAGATTTTAGTCAATTCCATAAATACAGTTTCAGGGTTTTTGCTTACAACTGCTGCTAATTCAGGGTGTTGCTGGAAGTAGGCAATACCGAAGAAACCAGCACCGACAGCACCAACTAAACACAGGATCATCCAAGTCATGCCAATACGACGAGCAGCAGGGATTGATTTTACAGAGTCAGCAGCCATGAAACGTACAAGGATATGTGGTTGACCAAAGTAACCCAAACCCCATGCCATGGAAGATAAAACTGCCACTACACTTAAATCTGAAATAATATTAAATGCATGTGGACGAGCAGTTTCAATGAGTGTCACAAATTGTGTTGTATCGCCAATTGCAAGATAAGTTACAATTGGTGTTAATAACAAAGCAAAAATCATTAGGCCAGCTTGGAATGTATCTGTCCAGCTAATCGCTAAGAATCCACCGATACAAACATAACTGATGGTTGCAATTGCGCTGAGCCAAATAGCAGTGGTGTATGACATTCCGAATAAATTTTCAAATAAACGGGCGCCTGCTACCATGCCTGAAGCACAATAAATTGCGAAGAAAACCAAGATGATAACGGCAGAGAAAATACGAAGTACTTTTTTCTGATCGTCAAAACGACTTGTAAAATAATCTGGCAACGTGAGTGCATTATTTTGGACTTCAGTATGAACGCGTAATCGACCAGCAACCAGTAGCCAGTTAAGCCAAGCACCGATAATAAGACCAATTGCAATCCACGCTTCAGATAAACCAGAAAGATAAATCGCGCCTGGTAAACCCATGAGCAACCAACCACTCATGTCTGATGCGCCTGCGGATAATGCAGTTACGAAACTGCCTAAACTACGACCACCGAGAATATAATCTGAGAAGTCGCTTGTAGCACGGTAGGCAAATAAGCCGATAAGAACCATTGCTACGATGTACACCATAAACATGATGAGGGTGGGATCAAAATAACTCATAATGGATGTGTGTCCTTATATCCATAATCCGTGATTGTAACCTAATCCAGGTCGCTGTTTTCTTGTACGGCATCCAAGAGGTTGAGATTCAACCACAAAAGATTTTTTTTGCACTGTTATTTTTATATTGTACTTTTGTATCATTGTGTAACTTGAAATAAATTGATTTTATAAATATAAAATTATAATATTAATCATTAACTTATAATTTTTTAATATTTATTTTTTAAAATTTTTTCAGCAAAAAAACGCCATTCTGAAAAAAATTAAATCGATATAGAGTTATAAATAGGCTATTAGTCAAAAAAATGTATAGAAATTTAGAATAAAGTTAAAAAAATCGACAATTTTTTGTTCAATTAATAATTTTTTTTATTCACGTTGGGCTTATTTAGTGTCTATAAATAGCAATTAGCCGATTAAATTTTCAAAAAGTCTATGCATTCCTTGAGTCGCTGACATCTTTAATAATTCATATTGGTGGGGAACACGCAGATGATCCGCATTTGGATCTATATAGTAGGCTTTACATTGATTTGAAATTTCATGAACTAAAGCTGCAACCGGATATACGCTTAATGTCGAGCCGATCACAATAAAAATATCTGCACTTTGTACTAATTGAATTGCTTCTTCATAAGCAGGTACAGCTTCACCAAACCAGACTACATGTGGACGCAGCGGATAGCCATCTGGGCAAAAGTCTTGTTCTAAATCTAGCTTCCAACCATTAATATCGTAAAACTTTGTTGTAAATTGTGCATTTGGGCCAGAGCTTTTCGCTAAACGAATATTTCCATGCAAATGTAAAACGTTAGAGCTTCCAGCCCGTTCATGTAAATCATCAATATTTTGAGTAATCACTTGTACGTCAAAGTAGTCTTGTAGTTCGGCAATATATTGATGAGCTTCGTTAGGTTCAGCCTCTAAAATATTTTTACGTCGCTCATTATAAAAGCGTTGAACTAAAGCAGGATTCTTTTGCCATGCCTCAGGTGTGGCAACTTGTTGGATGTCGTAATTTTCCCATAAGCCATTGCTGTCACGAAAAGTGCTAATTCCACTTTCAGCACTCATGCCAGCGCCAGAGAATACAACAAGCTTTGTCATAGAAGTCACCGATTCGTAAAACTGAATTTGAATAGATTTTGAATAGATAATAGATAAAGAAAAAACCAGTTTAAGACTAAACTGGTTTTTATTAAATATGAAAAGCTATAGCTATCTTTTATAAGCCAGCTTCATATTCTGCATTTGTTAAAAGTTTTTCAACATCTGCAATGTTGTCTGGTTTGATTTTATAAATCCAGCCTTTTCCATATGGATCGTCATTTACAAAATCAGGATCATCTTCAAGGTCAGTATTTACTTCTACTACAGTGCCTGAAACAGGAGCATGGATGTCAGAAGCAGTTTTTACTGATTCAACCACACCAGCTTGTTCGCCAGCAGTAACTTTACTCCCAACTTCCGGAGTTTCAACGTAAACCAAATCGCCAAGTTCATCTTGTGCATGATCGGTAATCCCGGTAATAACAAGATCACCCTCAATCTTTACCCACTCATGTGTACGTGCATACTTCAGTTCCGAAGGATGATTCATGGTAACTCCTTAAGCTTGTGTCCAATAGTTTTTAACATTATAAGTATGGGTCTTTACGCCAGTTGCTTGGGCTACGGCCACTCCAGCGTTTAAAAGCACGGCTAAAATTTGCAACGTCTGAATAGCCAAGTTCATCTGCAATTTGTTCAAGACTGTAATCTGTACGTGAAAGTAGAGATGTTGCATGTCGATAGCGCACTTCATCAACCAATGTAGAAAATGAAGTTCCTTCAGCCGCTAATTGGCGCTTTAGTGTACGGTCTGACATGTGTAGACATTCAGCTACATTTTCAATGCTTAAATAATGTTGTTCAGAATTACTTAAAATATCACGAACTCGCATTGCTAAGCGACGGCGCTCACCTAAAGCGGAAAGTTCGGCTTCGCACTGATTAATAGCAACCTGACTTGCGATAGGATCAGCATTAACTAATTTAATTCCTAAGTATTTTTTATCAAAACTTGAAATCAGATGTGGCTGGTTGAAGCGAATTGTGCTGCTTAGTTTATTTCTATACTTTTCAAAGCCTTCAGGTTCAGGAAAGTCCAAATCTACATCACCAGCTAAATCTTCGATACCCGTAATCGCTTTAGCCATACTCATGATACCAATGGTCAAACCTAAAACGATTTCTGTCCGTAGAGGTTCAAGTTCGATGTCGCACTGTAATTGTAGGGTAGCTTTTGGCCCAAACGTAGAAAAATAGAGTTGTAAAAAAGGTAGACGTAGTTGAATAAAGCGTGCTGCAAGGGCAATTGCTTCTGTAATATCTTTGGCTGTCATAATTGCATAGCCAATGAAGCCATGAATCGAAATACGCATTTGAGTACCAAGATGGTAACCCAACGTGGTTTCACCAGTTAAATTAAGCGCGTGTTTAACTAGTTCGTTTGCTACAGGTGTAGAAATACGATAATCAGGATCGGCCAGTTGCTCACTAGTAAGATGAAATGGAGCAAATAATGTTTCATCGTTATATCCCCAACGCGAAACAACATCTAATAGCAATAAGCCATAGACTCCCGGAATACCTTGATCTTGACGAGCTGAGGTAATTTTCATATGCGTTCCATTGCTCTCATCAATTTGTCACATGCATTTCTTAAACATCTTGTCATGAAATATAATCTGAGTTTATAAAAACTGTTAGACAATCATATCAACCATGTTTTAAACATTCTTTTTAAAGACAACAATTTTTGTTGTTGAAATAAGTAATACGTCACCATTTTGATTTAAGGCTTGCGTAACGTAACTTACAATACCACGATCTAATTTTGTTTTGGATGGTGTGATCGCTGAAATTTCTGCTTCAACATGAATTTTATCACCTGGTCGAGTAGGGCGTGGCCACCGTAAGCTAGACTCTGAACCAATCAGGCCGCCATGAATCGGCATACATTCTGTCCATAACCGCATAGTAATTGCAGAAGTATGCCAACCGCTAGCAGCAATTCCTTGAAAAATTGGATCGTGCTTAGCTTGTTCTTCATCTATATGGAAGGGTTGAGGGTCATAGGAGCTTGCGAATTTTTTGATTTCATCTAAGGTAATTTCATATTCACGGCTAATGAAACGATCACCAATTTTCAAATCTTCTAAATAAAGCATTAATCTTGACCCTGTAATACTTTTTGTTCAATTAGGAAACCACCTGTTTGACGTTTCCATAACTGTGCGTATATACCATTTTGCGCAATTAACTCTTCATGAGTTCCTTGCTCAGCAATTCGACCTTCATCAAGAACGATTAAACGGTCCATTTGTGCAATAGTAGATAAACGGTGTGCAATTGCAATAACGGTTTTATCAACCATCAGGTCATTTAAACTTGACTGGATTGCTGCTTCAACTTCTGAGTCTAATGCACTAGTTGCTTCATCTAAAATAAGAATAGGAGCATCTTTTAAGAATACACGTGCAATGGCAATACGCTGTCTTTGACCACCAGAAAGTTTAACACCACGTTCACCTACTTGAGCGTTATAACCACTACGTCCTTTTAAATCAACCAATTGCGGAATAAATTCAGCAGCTTTGGCTTTATTTACAGCATTCTCCATGTCTGCATCAGATGCATCAGGGCGACCATATTTAATATTCTCTGCAACTGAGCGATGTAATAAAGACGTATCTTGAGTAACTAAAGCAATATTAGCTCTTAGACTATCTTGAGTTACATCTTCGATGTTTTGGCCATCAATTAAAATGGCACCTTGCTTAAGATGGTAAAAATGTAAAAGCAACTGAATCAGCGTAGACTTTCCTGCGCCAGAACGGCCCACAATTCCTATTTTTTCGCCTGCTCTAATATGCAAGTTGAAGTGATCAATCACATTTTTATTGTTATAAGCAAAGCTTACATCTTTAAATACAATCTCACCTTTGGTCACTGCAAGTGGTTTTGCATCTGGTTTGTCTTGAATATTGATTTTTTTACCTAATGTTTGCATACCATCTTGAATGGTTCCAACATTTTCAAATAAGGCTGACATATGCCACATCATAAATTCAGCCATACTATTAAGTTTTAAAATCATTGCAGTAGTTGCTGCGATTACACCTAATGCTGCTAAACCTTGGGTCCATAGCCAAACAGAGGTACCAATAACACCTACAAACAAAACAGCAGACAACATATTGATGCTGACTTCAAATAGGGTACCTAAACGCATTTGAGCATAGACTGTAGTCATAAACTCTTTCATAGATGCTTTTGCGTATTGGCTTTCACGACCAGCATGGGCAAATAGTTTTACCGTTTGGATGTTGGTGTATGCATCTGTTACACGGCCCGTCATGATCGCTCTAGCATCGGCTTGTTGCTGAGAAACTTTACTTAAGCGGGGGATAAAGAACCATGCGCTTAATAAAAATAGGCTTAACCAAACTAAAAGTGGAATGAGTAAAATTGGTGAAATTGCGCCAAGAACAATGCTGACTGTAATGAAGTAAATGCTGACGTATGCCAACATGTCACCCAAAATAACCCAGAACTCACGGATTGCTAATGCTGTTTGCATAACCTTAGCAGAAAGTCGTCCTGCAAAGTCATTATGGAAAAAGTCCAAGCTTTGTTTCAATAAAAGGTTATGGAAACGCCAGCGCAAACGCATTGGGAAGGTACTATATAAAATTTGATGTTTGATAATAGATTGAATATTTACAAAAAAGATGTTGGTAAATAAAACACCAATTAAAATGAGTAAATCAGTAGCATGCTGACTTAAAAAGCTTTCCGGATGACTTTTACTTAACCAGTCTACGAGTTGTCCAATCTTTGAAAAAAGTAAGGCTTCAAAGCTTGCAGCACCTGCTGTAAAAAGAATAAGTAAGAATAAGTAAGGGCGTAGGCCTTCCGTAGATTGCCAAACAAATGGAAAAAAACGAGTCGGTAAAGGTTCATCTAAACCTTTAGTTGGGTAGGGATCTACAAGTTTTTCAAACCACTTCAGCATGAATTACTACCTTTGACACAAAAGCCACTTAATTAAATCTTTGCAATTTAATTTGCAAAAAGTCAGTTAGATCAATATCACTTAGGGTTTAGATCTTGTGAATATATGCAAATACACATGAACTGATAATGTTGTACGTCTTAAATTAATACATGACGCAAAAATGGAGACTCGAAGAAATCTTCAAGAACGTCGCGAGGACTAAAAATATTATTCATTATATCGAGATTAATAGATAAAGGGTGAAGGAATTTATTCTTTAAGTATTTTTTATTAGTATTTTGAACATCTGTTAAATTATTACAGCTACACATATTAGAAAAGGCCTTTAGATTTGGGTCATAAAGGCCTAAGTATCGTATTACCACATTAGGTCATCTGGAATAACATATGCTGCATATGGATCTTCCTCATCAGTGGCTTGTTCGTTTTTCTCAGCATTATTGATCAAAATGAAGCCTTGCATTTTTTGATCAATTTTTTCACCTAAAGCTTTCGGAAGATAGGCGTATTGATCTTGATCTTTAGCAATAACTAGGCTACCTGCAACAAGTGCATTATAAACTTGCTGAGATAGATAAACTTTTTTGATTTTATTCTCATCAATAAATTGATAAGCCACATCCCCAGCAAAATCAGTAATCTTGTGCTGCTTAATCATCTGAATGATTGATGCTTTAAGTGCTTTTTCTTCAAGCTGTTTCTGTTTTTCTAAATTTAAAGCCTGATCTTTAGCTAACTTTTCTTGTTGAGCTTTTTCAATATTTGCTTTGATTTCAGCTTCATTACTTAGCCCAAGACGTTGTTCGTGATGAGCTTGCTTTGTTAATTTTTTTGCTTTTTTATTATCAACTAAACCAGCTTTTAATAACTGTGCTTGTAAGGCATTTTTAACCATGTCTTAGTCCTTTAGAGGTGGTCCCACATGTTTGAACAACTAAAAGCTTATTTATAAGTGATACTCTGCTCTAGTTAAGCTACCTTATTTTGTTGTGGTAGCTGGTCATAGTAAAACTCATCTGGAGTCATTTTGTCCAGACTCGAATGAGGTCGTTTCAAATTATAAAATTCAAAATATGCGTTTAATTGCTTCTTCGCATCCAAAACATTGCTGTAGGCTTTGAGATACACCTCTTCATATTTAACGCTCCGCCATAATCGTTCAACCATCACATTATCAACCCATCGACCTTTACCATCCATGCTGATTTGGATGTCATTTGATTTCAATACATCAATAAATGCATCACTGGTAAACTGACTGCCTTGGTCTGTATTAAATATTTCAGGTCGACCATATTTTTCAATAGCTTCATTTAATGTTTCTATGCAAAATGTAACCTCCATACTAATCGATACTCTATGCGCAAGTACCTTGCGGCTATGCCAATCAATCACAGCACATAAATAAACAAAGCCTTTTGCCATAGGGATATACGTTATATCCGTAGACCACACTTGATTACTGCGCTGAATAGCCAATCCTTTGAGCAGATATGGATATTTGCGGTGAGCTTGATTAGCCTGGCTTAAATTTGGTTTGCAATATAACGCATTAATGCCCATTTTCTTCATTAAAGTACGTGTATGACGTCGTCCTATATGATGTCCTTGACGATTCAACAAATCACGCATCATACGGCTACCTGCAAAAGGGTATTGCATATGTAACTCATCCATACACCGCATCAGCTTCAGATCTGATGCACTCACAGGTTTTGGGCGATAGTAATAACAACCACGGGAGACTTTCAGCAGCTGAGCTTGCTTAGATACTGAAATCTGAAGTGAGTCATCGATTAACTTTTGTGGTTGAAGCGGCCCAGTTTCTTCAACACACCTTCTAAAAAATCAATTTCTAATGCCTGCTCACCGATTTTTGCATGTAGTTTTTTTAGATCGATGGGTGGTTCTGTTGGAGCTTTTGATTGATCGAAAGCTTGCGAGGAAGCTGAAATCAGTTGATTTTTCCAGTCGATAATTTGGTTTTGATGAACATCAAATTCAGCACTCAATTCAGCAAGTGTTTTTTCTGCTTTAATCGCAGCAAGTGCTACCTTAGCTTTAAAATCATTTGAATGATTTCTTCTTGGTCTACGTGCCATAAAATACTCCATATATTGATGTTTATAACATCATTTGGGGAGCAAAATATCACTTATAAGTGTTGTTCAAATTTCCTGATCCACCTCTTTTTGTGAAGTTGAAGTACTATAGAGATAAACTATCCAGTAAGAAATACTTAAGGCTAAGCTTAAAATTGCTGGCAATAAAAATGATTGTAATTTCAAATATGGATGTACTGAAGCAGCAAGAATTCCACCCAGCAGAAAGCCAACAAGAATAAGTAAATGTAAAACAATACGTCGATTTTCTACAATTAAGCCTCTGGCTTTATATCCAAGTGCTAAACCAATATCAGTCAGCACACCAGATAGATGAGTAGTGCGAATAATCGTTCCTTTGTAGTGGCTTACCATCGCATTTTGTAACCCCATTGCCGTACAAGCCCATAATAATCCATAGCGTGGAAAATAAGGAAGCAATAGCCAGCAAAGGAAAATGAATAAGGCAACAAGGCTCAAAGGTAAGCCATAACGACGACCTAGTCGAAAATGACTACTACCTAAAATAAAACCACTATAAAATGAACCGCAAACATAACAAATAATCACCAGAAGTAAAAAAATGATATGTTCTGGTTGCCACTCTACCAAACTCATAGCCAGCATACTAACGTTGCCAGTCATATGTGAAATAGATTGATGCAAAAGAGTAATTAACCCTAAGACATTAATCATTCCGGCATTAAATGCCAGCAAAAAGGCTCCAAGTTGGAACCAGTTTGGTAGACGTTGAAATGGCATTTTGTTTAAGACGTTTGCTTAGAGCGAATATCTACAGCTGCGGTAAATAATACATCTGTAGATGAGTTAAGGGCTGTTTCTGTAGAGTCTTGCAATACACTGATAATCATACCAACAGCTACAACTTGCATAGCAATTTCTGTTGAAATACCAAATAAACTACAAGCGACTGGAATGAGTAGTAAAGAACCACCTGCAACACCAGAAGCACCACAAGCTGAAACAGTAGCAACAACTGATAAAATAACCATTGTCGCAAAATCAACATGAATGCCAAGCGTATGGACAGTTGCTAATGTAAGTACAGTAATTGTGACTGCTGCACCTGCCATATTTACTGTTGCACCTAAAGGAATAGAGACACTAGCTGTAGATGGGTTAACACCTAAACGCTCTGCCAAATCTAAGTTAACTGGAATGTTTGCTGCTGAGCTTCGAGTAAAGAAAGCTGTAATACCACTTTCTTTTAGACATTTAAATACGAGAGGGTATGGATTTCCACGTATAGTAAGGGCAACAAGAATAGGGTTGATAACTAAAGCAACAAAGAACATGGTACCTAACAATACCACTAATAATTGTGCATAGCTTTCAAGTGTTGCAAGGCCGGCATCGGCAAAAGTCACAGCAACTAATCCGAAAATACCGACTGGTGCAAAAGCAATTACTTTATGAATAATAGCACTTACAGCATGTGAAACATCCTGCATCACTTGTTTTGTGGTGTCTGAGCTATGACGCATAGCTAAACCTAGGCCAATTGCCCAAGCTAAAATACCAATAAAGTTAGCTTCACTAATTGCTTGAACAGGGTTCGCAATAAAGCTTAAGAGCAAGTTTTTTAATATATCTGCGAGACTACCAGGCGCTTGTAAGTCATTATGCGAAACTGTATTGAGGAATAATGTGCTTGGAAAAGAAAGACTGACAATCACAGCTGTGAAAGCTGCAAGCAACATACCTGCCACATATAGAATCATAATAGGGCGTAAATTGGCGCTATGACCCACTTGGAAGTTGGCAATAGAAGAAAGCACCAATACAAAAACTAAAATAGGGGCAACCGACTTTAAGGCTTTAATGAAAAGCTCACCAAATAAACTTAAGTAAGGCGTAACGTTCGGAAATAGTAATGCAACGCCTATCCCTAGAATAATGGCGATAATAATCTTAGTGACTAAGCTTAATCGAGAAAAGAATGCAAGCATATAAAGGCCTTATTAACCTAATCATGGCTAAAGGTTGAACAAGCGGAGTATTTTATACTTAAGTGATGTGAATCTTAAGCTTTTTTATAGCACCTATAAGTATTTATACTTAATGGTAATATTAAATATTTGTTTTTATTGGCCTTAATTTAATATTTTTAATTTTGTAGTTGGTGATTTTGCTTGTTAATTGCTCATTAAAAAACTAGTTATATCAAAAAGCTGTGAAAGCATGGAATAGGCTAAAGAAAATAGGGTGGCAAAAAGTTAAATATGGTTGAGCTTTTTAGAAAAGCTACGCGAATTTTCAAAACTTTGTGCTTGGATTGGACTCTAAGCTTTCAAGCTGAAAAATCGCATATTTCAGGAAGTTACTACTATTATTATAATTTATAATTTAAAAAATATTATTTACTTGCACAGTACAGCTGATGAAGCGTATTTAAAATTGAATGCATATTGTCATCCTTAATTGAATAAAAAATTTGCTTGCCATCACGACGGGTTGATACAACATCACTTTTGCGTAGCATCATAAGTTGTTGTGAAAGAGTGGGCTGGGTAATTTGGGTCTTCTCTTCAATTTGAGAAACATTTAACTCCTCATAAGCTAAGTGACATAAAATTAATAAACGATCTGTATTAGCCAAAGATTTAAGAATTCCAACGACTGAATCAGCCGCATTTTTCATTTCTTCGATTTGGAGTCCATCTTTCATACTTTATACCTATATCAATATAGCGGGCATAGTATAGATTGATCTTATGAAAATGAATGTAGCAAAACTAATCAATCCAATGGTTTTTGTTGAAAAGCAATATAAGGGGAATTGATAAATAAGTAGTCTTTCTAATTAAAAACAACTATTTGTATTTCTTTTGTGTCTAAAATGTTGCTTTGTGTTATAAGTGTAATTGTTAAGTATAAGTGAAACGAAGTCAACCTAAAACAATTTCAATTTGCTTTCGATAAATAGTTAAATCTAATTTATCTTGAGACAAATCATAAAAAATGATTGAGTTTTTATTTTTTAAATATATAATCTGTTTTGTACAGACAGGTCTGTATATTTTGGTTCAGTAAGGTCGAAAAAAACGTCTAATTGTGAACCAAAATGACTTTCAGACGCAGCGTGATACATAAGAAGAATCATTAAATATAAGAAGAAGAATATCACGCTTTATTTTTATGCCGCTCTTTCGAAATCGATTAATTTTTCTACTCGAGTCCAGTAATCATTAATTTTTATTGAACCATGTTCGACTTGAGCCTGTATGGTCATACCTTCCAAAATATTAACGAGTAGTAAAGATAGGGGAACTGGCTCTTTTACATCATACTGGTTAAGAAGATTTTGCATGAGTTGGGTCAACCAAGCTTTATACAAAGTGGCAGGTTGATGTGTTGAAGGATATTGTTTTAAAACCTCTTCCAAGGCTTTTTGAAACATACAGCCATTAAAATCTTCGCTATTAAACCAGTCGGAATACCATAAAAATACTGCTTTAATTCTCGCAAGAGGGTCTAACTCATCATGTTTTGATAAGGCAGAAGTAAGAGAGTTTTGTAGAAGCGTATTTCGAAGAAGCAGACACTCTTCAATTAATTTTTCTTTTGATGGAAAATGCTTATAGAAAGTCATTTTTGCAACGCCAGATTCATTAATGATGCGATCTACACCTATAGAATTATAGCTATACGAGTTAAAAAGTCTTAATGCGGTGTTAATAATGTCATCTTTTTTCGACATATTTTAGCCTCTCACAAATGAATTGCTATTAGCTTGAACGGTGATCTTTATCAATGAGAATCTAGATAATTTAATTTTACAAGGTATTGTTTGTTATTGATAGAAAAAAGATATTATTTTTTTAAACGCTAAAGTTTTACTTTTAAGGCAATGGTAAAGAGTTTTAGGCTATATATTTAAATAATTATACTTCCTTTTTCAAAATCTTTTAACTCCAATATTTTTGCGATAAGTCGATTTTAAAGTTTAAAAAGGAAAATTAATAAACAAAAAACAAATTTATTTTTGAGTTTGTCGGCCAATTTAAAAGTGGACTTCCCGTTGCTTTGAAAAGTCCACTTTTATTAAAGTTTCTTACTCTGAAGGTGGTAAAAGCATCAAAATAGATTCATTGAGTAAGTAAGCAACATTCTCAAGGATTTCAAGCTCATTAAATTCGCTATCGAAAGCTAAGCTTTCTCCATCAGCAATAGCCTTTAATTTTGGTGCAAAAGTTTCAGCTATACATAGCGCTTCGCCATTTCCCCAGAAGCTTAGAATTCCATCACTTTCTGTATAAAGTAGGCGAGAGGCAGGTTCTAATAAAACCTCATAACCTTCATGTAAGATCTCTTGAAGATCATCGGCTTCGATCTCATCAGGTTCTGGAATATTATCTGGATATTTAGGTTCGCTCATATATGACATGATTGCTGCATCAAGTGCTGTAGAGTCTTGCAACTGAGCTAAAACTAAGTCTTTTAGATAACTTAGTTCAGTTGAGTTAATTTCACCAATTTGACTCATTTGTTTGCGTGCGATATCTACAACAGGATTTTGAAGTAAAATATTAGCTGAAAATTGATCGCTAATACGTTCCATCATTCCTGCAACGTTTGGCATGCGAAAGCCAAATGAGAAAGTTAGGCAGTCATCTTCGGCAACCCCATAATGTGCCATTCCAGGTGGAACATAGAGTAAATCGCCTGGTGCTAAAACCTCATCAAATTGCACATCTATTTCTGGCAAAAGTTTTAATGGTTGATTGGGTACAAATGCAGTATTTGCATCGCACATTTGACCTAGCTGCCAGCGACGATGACCATGACCCTGAACTAAAAACACATCATAAAAATCGAAATGTTTCCCAACTGAACCACCCTTAGGTGCATAAGACACCATAATATCGTCGCGGCGCCATTGAGGAATAAAAGGAAATTTTTTCCAAAGTTCAGAAAGATCAAAAGAGTAGTGATCTACCGCCTGTACTAAAATTGACCATAATTTTGGTAGCTTTTGAAAATCACCCTTAGTTAAAGGTGAAGACTTTACGTGCCATTCATTTGGATTTTTATCTTTTTGGCGAATCAGTCTGGCACTTGCGTGTTCTTCCAAGGCAAGTTCTTGCACATCCTGAGGTTGTAAAAGACCTATAATTTCTGGTAATCCGTTACGCACCAGTAAAGGTTTTTTCTGCCAATACTCTGCTAAAAATTGCTCGGCAGTAATGCCGCCTAAAACTGTTAAAGGTTCTGTCATGGAAATAACCTATTTATAAAATATCTAGAATTAAGGAATTTGTAGATCAAGTTGCCTTAAAATATGGCAAAGTTGAATCATAGGAAGACCCATCAGTGTGGTCTGGTCTTGGCCTATCATTTTTTCAAACAAGCTAATTCCTAAACTTTCGCACTTAAAGCTACCTGCGCAATGTAGTGGCTGATCTAATAAAACGTAACGTTCAATTTCAGCTTGATTCAGGTTCCGAAATTTAACTTGATAATGTTCAACAAGCGTTTGCTCAAAGTCTCTATCGAGCCATTGCACGCTAAGAGCTGTACTAAAAAAAACAGTTCGACCAGAATTATCTGCTAGTTGTGCTTTGGCATTTTCAATAGTCATCGGTTTGCCAATAAAGTCATGCGGGGCATGTTCTCGCCAAGCAACTTGATCTGAACCAATAACGATGGCTGATGGGTTCTGTTCAGCAATCACCTGAGCTTTTGTGAAAGCGAGCCTTTTTGCAAGTTCATCGGCATGGGTTTCATCGCGAGGACTTTCATCAATATCGGGACTAATACAAATATAATTAATTCCAAGACGGTCCATTAAGTCTTTGCGAGTTTGACTACTCGAAGCCAAAATAATTTGTGGCTGAACCATTACACTGCAAATTCCATTAATACATCTAAAGGTACATAGCTTAATACAGCTTGATGACATGCATGTATTTTAATAGGAGGCGCTTCACCAGCTTGATAAGCCTCTACCCAGCGAGTTACGCAGATACACCAGAAATCACCCGGTTTTAAACCAGGAAAGCCTACTTCTGGTAAAGGAGTAATAAGATCATTACCAATTTTCTGAGAAAAATTTAAGAAATCAGAGGTCATTTGTGCACATACGGTGTGTTGACCAAGGTCTGTTACTGCAGTGTGGCAGAAACCATTTCTAAAATAGCCTGTAATAGGGTCAAAGCAACAACTTGCTAAAGGTTCCCCTAAAACATTTAAGCGATTGATTTGTGGATCTGGATGAATAGACATAATGGGTGAAATATCAAATAACTACCTCTATCATAATCAAAACTGGGGCTTTCTACAGCTTTTATGCAAAAAAACTAACCTTTTTTGATGTAATCATTTAAAATTGGCGCGTTTTTAAAATCATAAAGAGAGCTTTACATGAATTTTCAGCGTATGACTGACCTTAACTTAACAGGCAAACGTGTCCTTATTCGTGAAGATTTAAACGTTCCTGTCAAAAATGGTGTGATTACTAGCGATGCTCGCTTACGTGCAGCATTACCAACTATTAAAGCTGCTTTAGATAAAGGCGCAGCAGTGATGGTATGTTCACATCTAGGTCGTCCTGTTGAAGGTGAACCAAAGCCAGAACAATCACTTGCACCAGTCGCTGCTTATTTAACAGAAGTATTGGGCCAAGAAGTTAAATTATTAACAGATTATCTAGAAGGCGTTGAAGTTGAAGCTGGTCAAGTTGTATTGCTTGAAAATGTACGCTTTAACCATGGCGAAAAGAAAAATAATCCAGAGCTCGCTCAAAAATATGCTGCATTATGTGACGTATTTGTTATGGATGCATTTGGTACTGCTCATCGTGCAGAAGCATCTACGGAAGGTGTAGCTCGTTTCGCTCCAGTTGCTGCTGCTGGTCCTTTGTTGGCTGCTGAGTTAGATGCACTAGGCCGTGCAATGCAAACTCCTGAAAAACCAATGGTTGCAATTGTTGCTGGTTCTAAAGTTTCAACTAAACTCGATGTTTTAAACTCACTTTCTAGTATCTGTGATCAACTGATCGTTGGGGGCGGTATTGCAAATACATTCTTAGCAGCTGCTGGTTTTAACGTTGGTAAATCATTATATGAAGCTGACTTGGTTGAAACTGCTAAACAAATCGCTGCTAAAGTAAGTGTTCCACTTCCTACAGATGTTGTAGTTGCTGATGCATCGCAAATTAATTTTGAAGATTTCTTAGGTTCTTTAGCAGCAGCTCAAGCTGTTGTGAAGAAAGTAGAAGATGTGACTGCAAATGATATGATTTTAGACGTTGGACCAGAAACAGCTAAAGCATTTGCTGATATTTTAACAACATCAAAAACGATCCTTTGGAATGGTCCAGTAGGCGTATTTGAGGTAGATCAATTTGGTGAAGGTACCAAAGCGCTTTCTCTTGCGGTTGCTCAATCGGAAGGATTCTCGATTGCTGGTGGTGGAGATACATTAGCTGCGATTGATAAATATAACGTCGCTGACCAAATTGGTTATATTTCTACAGGTGGTGGTGCATTCCTTGAGTTTGTTGAAGGAAAAACATTGCCAGCAGTTGCTGTTTTGCTTGAACGTGTTTAATACTGTTATATAGAAATAAGAAGGGATTGGGTAACCAATCCCTTTTTCATTGATAAGTCATTAAACTGTCATATATTTGCAATAAAATGTCGAGTATTAAATCACCAACTGTGGAAAATAGTGATGAATTTAAAGCTTACATTTGCTGCTATATTAATTGTACCGATGATGTTGACTGCTTGTGCTAAGAAAGATGAAGCATCTCAAGCGGGTCAAGAATCAGCTGCATCTACTGCTGTTTCTGAAAAAGTAACGCCTGAGCAACAAGCAGCAATTGATGCGATTGATAAGCCAGTTCTAGATGAAAAGAATACAGATGTGGTTGAAGGTAGTGCGCCAAGTGAGGCTGCTGCTTCAGAAACACATTAATTTGTTGTTTTTTGTTAAAAAATCCCTGCAAATGCAGGGATTTTTTTTGAAATACTGTGATTTGTTGCTGAATTGAAATAAATGACAGGGTAGAATAAGCCGCACTACCTGGGAGGATATTATGGCACTCATTTCAATGCGCCAGCTCTTGGATCACGCTGCTGAACATAACTACGGCGTACCAGCATTTAACGTAAATAACTTAGAACAAATGCGTGCAATTATGCTTGCCGCGGATGCAACCAATTCACCTGTAATTGTTCAAGCATCAGCTGGAGCTCGCAAATATGCAGGCGCTCCATTCTTACGCCATCTTATTTTGGCTGCAATTGAAGAATGGCCACATATTCCAGTGGTAATGCATCAAGACCATGGAACAAGCCCTGATATCTGTCAGCGTTCAATTCAGCTTGGCTTTAGCTCAGTGATGATGGACGGTTCATTAGGTACAGATGGTAAAACACCTACTTCTTACGAATACAACGTTGATGTAACTCGTAATGTTGTTGCTTTAGCACATGCATGTGGTGTTTCTGTCGAAGGTGAGATTGGCTGTTTAGGTAGCCTTGAAACTGGTATGGCTGGCGAAGAAGACGGTGTTGGTGCAGAAGGTGTACTTGATCACTCACAACTTCTTACTTCTGTTGAAGAAGCGACTCAGTTTGTTGCCGATACAAATGTAGATGCATTAGCGATTGCTGTAGGTACTTCACATGGTGCTTACAAGTTCACTCGTCCACCTACAGGTGATATCTTGGCAATTGACCGGATTAAAGAAATTCATGCGGCATTACCAAATACTCATCTTGTTATGCATGGTTCAAGTTCTGTGCCGCAAGAGTGGTTGAAAGTAATCAATGAGTTTGGCGGTGATATTAAAGAGACTTATGGTGTACCTGTTGAACAGCTTGTAGAAGCAATTAAACATGGTGTGCGTAAGATCAATATCGATACAGACTTACGTTTAGCATCTACTGGTGCAATTCGTCAGTTTATGGCTGAAAACCCAGCTGAGTTCGATCCACGTAAATACTTTGCTAAAACTGTAGATTCAATGAAGCAAATTTGTATTGATCGTTATGAAGCGTTTGGTACAGCTGGAAATGCTGACAAGATTCGCCCGATTTCTCTAGAGAAAATGGTTGATCGTTACAAATAATTCCCGTTAGGGTTTAATTTATAGAAACCGGTTATTTATATAACCGGTTTTTTATTAGGAAAATTTCATGCATAAAAAAACCTGTGTTTGTCACAGGTTTTGATGAAGAGAAAAAGACTTACTTTTGTAAGTTCTTTTTATCTAGACTTGGATCTTTGATTTCTACATATGCGTTTGCACGTACTTCACGTAACCAGCTATCAATCTCAGTGTTAAATTGGCGTTCACCTAAAATTTGACGTGCCATACGCTCTTGATATTCGTGCGTCATATCTTTTTCACGTTTATCTGTTACTTGTAAGATATGCCAGCCGAATTGAGTTTGGAACGGTTCGCTAATTTCACCTACAGGAATTTCCTGCATTTTTTTATCAAATTCAGGAACCATCATTCCAGGTGTTACCCAACCCAAACTTCCCCCATCACGTGCTGAACCTGTGTCATTTGAATAGGTTGCTGCAAGTGTTGCAAAATCTTGACCAGCTTTTAAGCGTTTATAGATGTTATCAATAATTTGCTTAGCATTCTCAAGAGTCACTACTTCAGATGGCTGAATGAGAATGTGGCGGGTTTGAAATTGAGGTACTAAAGCTTTTTGCTCATTTTGTTTGCGTTCAAGAAGCTTTAAAACATGTACACCATCACGTACTGAAACTAAGTCAGTCGTTTGCCCATCTTGTAATGGTGTAATACGAGCCGCAAGTTCAGCAGGAATATCAGACAGTGGGCGGAAACCCATATCAGCACCTTCAACTTTTACATTTGCAGTTGAAAGTTTTTTCAAAGCATTTATATCATTACTTTGAGCAAGCTTTGAACGCACTTCTTGAGCTACAGATTGAACTTCTTGTGCATTGTCACCAGAAATGCGCATATGAATTACATGTGCTTGATTACCTAACGCAGCTTGTCCCTGAGGTGATTTCAAGAAGTTTTCTACGTCTTGGTCACTAATTTTAATGCGAGACATGACTTGTTGTTGGCGCAAACGGCTAATCGCTAAATCCTCAGCGATTCGGCCACGTAAACTTTCATAAGTTCCTGGTGCCATAGCATCCAATTTTTGCTGGAAAGCTTCTAAACTTTTACTTCCAGATTGACTTGCTACTTTTAATACTGCTTCATTTAAGCTTTTTTCATCAGGTTTGATGCCATATTTTTTAACTTGTTCAAGTTGTGCCTCACGCAAGATGAGTTGATCTAATACTTGAAACTGTAAGTATTGCTGAGGTGGCACTTCTTTTTTTTGAGCTTGCAGTTCATGAGCTGCTTCAGCCATACCTTGTTGAAGATCGCTTTTTAAAATTACACTATTGTCCACAATTGCCACAACTTCATCAGCGGGTTGGGCAAAACTATGCATTGATGAAGAGATTAGGGCAGCAAGTGTAGTTGCTTTAAAAAACTGTTTAAGATGCTTTGTCTTCATTAACGTTGTGTCCAAGATTGATTAATTTTGTTAAAACCTAAAACGCGATTTTCAAGTAAAGACGCGAGTTTATTGTTTAAACCACCTAAACCTTTTAATGTAATTTCGGCCATGATCGCGCGCTTTTCACTAACATCTGAAGTTTTCGGATCATCTAGATCGTTATAGTATGAACGGCCATAGACGGAAATACCCCAGCAACATGATTCATAGTTAACTCCTAGCAAGAGTTCACGGGCAACATCATTGTCCATGTCATATTGTACGTGGCCCATAATACGCCAATTATCTTTAATTGGCTGTATAAACGATGCAACAACTTGGTCATAAGTGTCTTGACGACCAGGAATATCTTTACGATAGAAATAGCCTAAGTTATATAGATTTCCTTTATCACCTGTATAGTAAACTTGGAAGTCACGTTGAGCATTGTCACCATTCGACATCCAGGCAGAGTTGGCAGCAATAGTAAAGTTTTGATTAAGTTGGCTTGATAGGCTTATAACAGGGCCAGTGTTACGCTCGGTGTCAAATTCATCTTGACCTTGTTTTAAAGTGACACGACGATCTTCGAAATAGTAACTTTGGCCTACACTTGCCCGTAAACGTTCTAAGCCTACTGTGTCAAAGAGGCTATAACTTATACCCAATGATAAAAAGTTATTGTCTTCTAGACGGTCATGACCATAAAAACGGTAAGGGTTAAATAATTGATCATAACTTACTGATGCAGTGGTTGAGTCAAAGTTAGGATAACCATCTTGATTTTTGTATGGCGCATATGCATAGAAAGCACGTGGTGTAAGTGTTTGTAGATACTTACCATCACGTTCAAAGTTTAGCCCAGTGTCTAAAGTAAATTGAGGTACAACGACTGATTTATTTTCAGAACCGCCAGGGTTATTTAACTGAGTATCTTTATCATAAAACGTTTGAATAGAACGTACAGAGACTTCAGGAATCACAAAAGCTGCTGGTGTACGGTAGTTATAACGCGTTGCGAACTGGTTATAAATACGTGTACCACTACTTTCTTGAGCAGAATCATCATTAATTGATTTCTTAAAGTAAGCAGTATCGTTATTAAATTCGTATTGTAGTCCTAGTGGATTACCAGTGACGTAATTTAATAAGAATTGTGGTAAGCGCGCGTAGGGTTTATTGACATCTTTAACTTCAGGGTCAAGTGTCTGGAAATCTTCGACCTTAAGCTGTGCTTTTAAACCAGGAATACCATGTTGATAGTTCAGTTCCCAAGCTCTACGTAAGTTAAGATCTGTTTTGGAGTTAGGGTTACTATCTAGGTCGGAGAAATAATCTTTATCTGATGCATAGTTATATTCGAGGTTAGTAGACCATTGATCATTGATATCCCAATTATGTAAAAAATGGAAATCTTTACGATCTTTGTCATCATAACCTTTGTCAGATGGCAAGATGCCACCCCACATTTCCCCAGCACCAAAGCCATCGGTTAAATATCTAAATTCACCTTTTAGCATTGCACCGCGGTCTGCTAAATATCGCGGAGTAAGTGTCAAATCATAGTTAGGTGCAAGGTTTAAATAAACCGGAACAGAAAGCTCAACACCACCATCATTTGAGAAACCAAATTGTGGGTTGAGGATACCTGTAGTACGGCGGTCATCAATCGGGAAGTTAAAATAGGGAACAGCTAGAACAGGAACGTCCTTAACATATAATTTTGTTCCACGAGTTACGCCGCGTCCAGTTTCCTGATTTAACTCAATTTTATTGGCTTGGATTTTCCAACCGGGTTTTTGGCCTGGTGGGCAAGTCGTATAGGTTGCATCATTAAGAACCATAACGTTTGGTGAGGTTCTTTCGATTTTTCCTGCATGACCATGGGCATGTTGCTGTTCAGAAATATAAAAACTATTGTCTAAATTCCCGGTTTGGGTTTTTAGGTTATAATTAATTTCATCACTCTGTGAAAGTAACCCGCCTTGAGCTAACTGTACTCGACCTTGTGCATGCGCAAAGGTTTGGGTCTTATCAATCGTTACTTTGTCAGCACGAACTGTACGTCCTTCCTGATCAATAACGACATCACCTTCTAAAACAGAATCACCCGCTGGATTGTAATGTCCGTAGTTAGCCGTAACGACAGAAGTCGCTTTGTCGGCGTCTAAAGCTTTGGTCTCAGGGTTAATCGGTGTAACCCATGTGCCTTGGCAAAATGCCGAGCTTAAATATTTATTGTCACGAAGCTGTGCTTCAGGTGCAGATTTATCAACATAATATTGCTGAAAGAATTCTTGACCTGGGTAAGCTTCCTTGATGCTCGCTTTAAGTTGATTATTGTCTATATTGGAGACAACATCAGTTGACTCAGCATAACTTGATTGTATGGAGCCACATAAGAGCGTAAAAATAGCTGTCGCTAAAGGATTAAATTTAAACTGATGCTTCATTGTCTCATTAACCAAGTATGCTAATTCACAATTAATTATTGTCGCATCATAGAGAAAAAGTTTATAAGTGGCTACACTTAACCCTTCAAAAATCTCAGCTTGTTTTAGATTTTATTGCAAATGAATACACAACGTGAACAATTGATATATATATGGCTTACATCTGTTCTTGAAAATGATCAATTTAAGATCGCTTTTTTAGCAGGTGATGCAAGCTTCCGCCGTTATGCGCGTATCGAGTTACAAAATAAAACGTATATGCTCATGGATGCCCCTCCAGAAAAAGAAGACTGTGTTCCGTTTGTGACCATTGACGAGTTTTTTGCGAGCCATGGCGTACGTGTGCCTCAGATCGTCGCGAAAGATCTGGCTCAAGGTTTTCTATTGTTAGAAGACTTTGGCGATGTGCTTTTGTCGACATTATTAACTAACGAAACTGTTGATAAATACTACGAACAAAGTTTTAAACAACTTATTCAATTGCAGTCTATTGACGGGACTAATCAGTTCCCAGCTTATTCTTACGAAAAATTAATGTCGGAAATGCATCTACTCACAGACTGGATGTTACCGTCGCTTTCTATTCAGCCGACTGCTGAACAGAAAAAAACGATTGATAATGCATTTGACTTCTTGGCTCATGCTGCATTAGCCCAACCACAAGTTATTGTACATCGAGATTTTCATAGTCGAAATTTGATGAAAATTACCGATGAGCAAGAATTAGGGGTAATCGACTTCCAAGATGCTGTTATTGGCGCTGATACATATGATCTAATTTCGATTACTCGTGATGCATATGTTCAATGGAACGCTGATCGTGTTTATCAATGGTTTAAAGTGTTTTATGACCTGTTGCCAGCGTCGACTAAACAAAACCGTAGCTTTGATCAATTTAAACGTGATGCAGATTTAATGGCGATCCAACGCCATATTAAAATTTTAGGCATTTTTGTTCGCTTATTTGAACGTGATGGTAAGTCTGGTTATTTGAAGGATTTACCACGTGTCATGTGGTATTTGCTCGAAGAAAGTCGTGGTTACGCTGAGCTTGAAGAGTTTATGGCATTTATAAATAATATCGTGATGCCTAAATTTATCGAGAAATATGGTAGCTATGAGGTAGCAGCATAATGAAAGCAATGATTCTTGCTGCTGGCTTGGGCAATCGTATGCGTCCACTTACGCTATATAAACCAAAGCCTTTGCTCGAGGTAGGCGGTAAGCCCCTTATTGTGTGGCATATTGAAAAACTTAAGAAAATTGGTGTGACTGAAATAGTCATCAATTCTGCATGGTTGGCCGACAAACTTATCAGTAGTTTAGGTGATGGCTCTCAATTTGGTGTGGATATCCGTTGGACACGAGAGGATGAAGGGCTAGAAACAGCTGGTGGAATTATTAATGCTTTACCACTGCTTGGAACAGATCCTTTTATTCTTGTGAATGGGGATGTATGGACCACCATGGATTTTGAAGGTCTGCGCCATATTAAACTAAATGATGATTTGGCACATCTTGTGTTAGTTGATAATCCTAAACAGCATCCTGAAGGCGACTTTACATTATTGGATGGGCGCGCTTTTACATTCGATCAAGATGTGACGGGCGAAAACCTCACTTTTAGCGGTCTATCAGTTATTCATCCTAAACTTTTTGACGGATTGGAAGCGGGTAAGCGTCCTTTAGCTCCACTATTGAAGCAAGCGATGCATAATCAGAAAATATCTGGTGAAAAGCTTAAAGGTGCATGGGTAGATGTGGGAACGCCTGAGCGTTTAATGGAGCTAGATTTGCAAATTCGTGAAGGCTTCTACGATTAAGTGTGTAATCCCTAATCGTTAACTAGTGTTCCACGATGCATAAATGGGTATACTTTGTTTTAAATTTTACTTAGATGTTATCTGTTTATGCATCCGTTTTTTCAAGAGTTACAACAGGGTAGTCAAAAATTAGGTTTATCGCTTAGCGATGAAGCTTTGACATTATTGTTGAAGTATCAAGATGCTTTGGTACTTTGGAACAAAGCTTATAATCTAACAGCGATTCGTGATCCGAAAGAAATGTTAGTGAAGCATTTGTTAGATAGCCTAAGTATTTTGAAAGATTTGCCAACAGGCCGTTTGCTTGATGTAGGTACAGGTGGTGGTATGCCGGGCATGATCATTGCTTTATGTCAGCCGGAACGCTCATGTGTATTACTTGATTCAAATGGTAAGAAAATTCGTTTTTTGAAACAGTTTATTGCTGACCTTAAGTTAAAAAACGTAGTAGCCGTGCAAACACGTGTTGAAAATCAAGATACAATTGATGAGCTTGGTCAATTTGATGTGATTACAAGTCGCGCTTTTGCTTCTTTAACGGATTTTGTGGATGCAGCTCAGCCATACTTGCATCAAAGCAGTATAATTGCAGCAATGAAAGGAGTTGTGCCAGTTGAGGAAATTGAGCAACTTAAGCAGGACTTTTCATGTAAAGTGATTGAGCTGCGCGTACCAAGACTTGATGAACAACGTCATTTACTTTTACTTCAACGTATTTAAATAAAAAGTATTAGGGTTATCATGGCTCAAATTATTGCGATTGCAAACCAAAAGGGTGGTGTTGGTAAAACAACGACTGCAGTAAATCTTGCAGCGTCTCTAGCTGTATTAAAGAAACGTGTATTACTTGTAGATATGGATTCACAAGGTAATGCTACGATGGGGTCTGGTATTCAAAAGAACGATCTTTTGTATTCCATTACGGATGTTCTACTTGGTGAAGTACCAATTGAAACGGCCATTCAAAAAGCAGAAGTCGGATATAAAGTTTTAGGGTCTAATCGTGAACTTTCCGGTGTTGAACTTGCTATTGCAGAACAAGAGGGCCGTGAATTCATTCTAAAAAATGCTTTGAATGAAATTCGAAACTCATTTGATTTTATCATTGTGGATTGTGCGCCAAGCTTGAGTTTGATTACTGTCAATGCTTTGGCAGCTGTAGATAGTGTAATCATTCCAATGCAATGCGAATATTATGCGCTAGAAGGTTTAGCTGATTTAACCCAGACTATAGATCGTATTCAAAAGGCATTAAATCCTGATTTAGAAATTATTGGTGTATTACGTACAATGTACGATGCACGAAATGCTTTAACACGTGATGTATCTGCTGAGTTAGAACAGTATTTCGGAAAAAAACTTTATGATACTGTCGTTCCACGTAATGTTCGCTTAGCAGAAGCGCCGGCGCATGGTTTGCCTGTTATCTATTTTGAGAAAAGTTCTAAAGGTGCAGTTGCATACTTAAATCTTGCAGCTGAGATGTTGAAGAAAAGTAAAGTGAAGAAAGGAAGTAAAGTATGAGCATCAAAAAACGCGGATTGGCTAAAGGACGTGGTTTAGATGCATTACTTGGTTCAATTCAAAAAGAAAAATTACAGCTGGAAGCACAGGCACTTGACCACGGACAGTTGAAACAAATTGATGTAAATTTATTGAAACGTGGTGAATATCAACCACGTCGCTTTATTCATGAGCATGATTTGCAAGAGTTAGCATCTTCTATTGAAAAACATGGAGTGATGCAACCTATTGTAATTCGTCCAGTTGATGATGAATCACATCCATACGAAATCATTGCTGGCGAACGACGCTGGCGTGCAGCGCAACTTGCGGGTTTAACTGAAATTCCTGCAATTGTTCGTGATTTAAATGATCAGGTTGCTATTGCACTGGCACTTATTGAGAATATTCAGCGTCAAGATTTAAATCCGATTGATCAGGCTATAGCCTTGCAGCGTTTTCATGATGAATTCTGTTTGAGCCATCAAGAAATTGCTGACACAGTAGGGAAAGCACGTACTACGGTAAGTAATTTACTTCGTTTGTTGAGTTTGGCGGATGAAATTAAAGATTTCATGCAGCAAGGCCAGCTTGATATGGGGCATGCTCGAGCTATCTTGACGTTAAAGGGTAAAGATCAATTAGACGTTGCTAAAATCGTAATTGAAAAAGGACTATCTGTTCGTCAAACAGAGCAATTGGTGCGTGATAGAAGTGAGCCTAAGCAGGAGAAGGAAAAAGCACCTGTAGCACCTGATATTGAACAATTGACACAAAAATTATCAGAGCGTTTTGGCGCTAATGTGAAAATTGATCATAATCAAAAAGGTAAGGGTAAGCTTGTTATTCATTACCATACCTTAGATGAGTTAGATGGCATTTTAAATATTTGTTTGCCTGATTAATTTGCATTTGGGTCATATATTTCTAATTTTATATTCTTGGGGAAGAAGATATGTGGGAACTTGTGAGAGCGGGTGGCTGGTTGATGTTGCCTTTAATTCTATGCTCAATTTTAACTGTTGCGATCAGCATTGAACGTTTTGTTCGGTTAAGACGTTCACAAGTTCTACCCAAAGCATTAATTGATGATAGTTCGTTAAGAACTGAAGATATTGTGGAAAATTTGGAACAAAATGTAGAAGTGCAAAACAGCGCATTGGCTCACATTTTAAAAGCAGGTTTTGATCATCGTGAGCATGGTGAGCAATTTGCACGAGCACAAATGGAAGTAGCCGCTTCTCAAGAAATTTCTTATTTAGAGAAAAATATTAATTTCTTGGGGACTTTGAGTGCTGTGGCGCCTTTATTAGGGCTGCTTGGTACAGTAGTCGGGATTATTGAGTCATTCCTTGTGATTGATTTTGGATCAGCAGGTAGTCCAAGTTTAATGATTCCGGGTATTTCTAAAGCGCTTATTACTACAGCTGTGGGAATGTTAATTGCGATTCCTGCTTTAGTTGCTTATCGCTATTTTCAAAGATTAGTACAAGATTATATTGCTGAACTAGAGCAGCAATCGACTTTATTTCATGCCTCATTGTTCTATAAACGTTCCTCGTCTATAGCAGAACATCGTCGTGTTGGGTGATGGGTGAATAGCCAGATGAAATTTAAACGTTCTCAGGTTGAAGACATCCATATCAATTTAACGCCTATGATTGACTGTTTGTTGTTCATTTTGGTTTTTTTATTACTATCGACTACTTTTAATCAGCCAAGTCGCCTCAATTTAACGTTACCAGATGCACAAGGTGTTCCACCAAAACAGTACGATCACAAAATTGAAGTCGTGGTAGACTCTTCTGGTCATTATGCTGTAAATGGTCAGGCACTTTCGTCTAAAGAGGTTGCTGATCTGAGTACTGCGATTAAGCAAGTTGCTCAAGAGCGCCGTGATTTTATGTTCATCATTGCTGCGGATGCCAAAGCGTCTCATCAGGATGTAATTCGCGTTATGGATGTAGCAGGACAACTCGGTTTTGTTAACATCAATATTAGTACCAAAGTTCCTTCTAGAGGTTTTTCTGAGTGAATCAAGATTTTAAGGTTTATTTGCGTCTCATAGCCTATTTAAAACCTTATTGGGGCGTGGCCTTATTAGTTCTTATCGGGTTCGGTATTAACTCAGCAACAGAAGTCTCCGTTGCTAAATTGATTAAATTTATTATTGATGCAATCCAAAGTGGCAGTAGAAGTGATCTGGATTGGTTCCCATTATTAATCATTTTATTGGTTTTTTTCCGTGGTTTAGGCCTTTTTATGGGGGGTTACTATACTGCGGTGATTTCACGTAGTTTGGTTTTTAGTATTCGCCAAGAAGTTTATGCCAAACTTTTAAGACTACCGGCACAATATTACCTAGATAATTCATCTGGCCATATTACTGCCAAGATTATGTATAACGTTGAGCAGCTAACAGCAGCTTCTTCGGAGTCATTAAGAGTCATCGTTAGGGATGGGATGATTACACTGGGATTATTAGGCTATCTGTTTTATACCAATTGGCGTCTTACTTTATGTGTTTTTGTATTTTTACCTGTAATTGGTGTATTGGTACGTAAAGCTTCAAAACGTATGCGAAAACTCTCATTACAGGTTCAAGATACAATGGGTGATGTGAACCACGTTGTTCAAGAGAGTATCAATGGTAATGCTGTAGTAAAAACTTTTGCTGGTGAAGAGTCTGAACAAGAACGGTTCTATAAGTCATCAGAAGAAAACTTAAAACGTGGTTTAAAAATGGTAATTGTACAAAACCTGAATAGCCCTGTGGTTCAGGTAGTAATGGCTTGTGCGATGGCCCTTATTGTATGGTTAGCTTTACGACCACAGATTTTAGGTAATACTAGTGCTGGTGAGTTCGTGGCTTACCTTACAGCTGCTGGTCTATTAGCAAAACCAGTTAAAAACTTGACTGATGTTAATGAAAAGTTACAACGCGGTTTAGCAGCAGCTCATTCTGTTTTTGAACTATTAGATTTGCCTGAAGAGCAAAATAACGGTCAGTTGAAACCTAAACTAAATGGTGCAATTCGTTTTGATCATGTGGCATTAAATTATGCTGATGGCGTACAGGCTATTAAAGATTTCTCTTTAGATATTCTTCCTGGGCAAACTGTAGCATTAGTTGGACGTTCAGGTGCTGGTAAAAGCTCATTAGTTAATATGTTGGTACGTTTCCAAGAGGTATCAAGTGGGCAAATTTATTTAGATGGTTTGCCAATTAATGATATTGATCTTTCTTGTTTGCGTACCCAAATCGCAATGGTAAATCAGCAAGTTGTATTATTTAATCGTACTGTTCGTGAAAACATTGCGTATGGTCAGTTGCAAGGTGCGTCAGATGAGGAAATTCATGCCGCTGCAAAAGCTGCATATGCACATGACTTCATTATGAATTTACCAAATGGTTATGATACTGTTTTAGGGGCACAGGGCCTAAACTTATCTGGTGGTCAGCGTCAGCGAATTGCTATTGCTCGAGCAATTTTAAAGAATGCTCCAATATTAATTTTAGATGAAGCTACAAGTGCTCTTGATAATGAATCTGAACATTTTATTCAGCAAGCATTTGATGAAGCGATGCAAGACCGCACTACGATTGTCATTGCTCACCGTTTATCAACAATTGAAAATGCTGACCGTATTGTAGTGATGGATCAAGGACAAATTGTTGAACAAGGTACTCATCAAGAACTCCTCGCAAAACATGGTGCTTATTATCAATTACATCAGCGTAATTTCGAGGATAACTAAGCATGTCATTAGTCCAGCTGATCCAGAATGCATGGAATAAACAATCGAGTTGGTTGATTGCTTTACGTCCATTGTCTTGCTTGTATCGGGCTGGGTTTTTACTAAATCGTAATCTTTATAATTCAGGTTTTAAGCAAATTTATAAAGCGCCCGTACCTGTGATGGTTATAGGTAATATCACAGTAGGTGGAAGCGGAAAAACTCCCTTGCTAATACAACTGGTGAATTATCTACAGCAGCATAATGTAAAAGTAGGGGTAATTAGTCGGGGATATGGGGGTAATGGTCCTTTTCCACTGCTGGTTACCTCGGGCGGCCAAGTAGCTCAAGCTGGGGATGAGCCAGCATTAATTGTTCAGGCTACAAGTGTACCAATGGCAGTAGGTCCTAATAGGCAGGCCGCAATAGAGTTATTGCTTGAGTCATCAGAAATAGATTTGATTATTAGTGATGATGGGTTGCAGCATTGGGCATTAGATCGACAGATCGAGTGGATTGTACTGGATCAAAATCGTGGTTTAGGGAATAAAAAACTATTACCTGAAGGTTATCTGCGAGAGCCTGTTGAACGTTTAGAAACTGGAACAGTGATTGAGCATACTCATAAACCTGCTACAGAATTAAACATGTATCTCGAGACAGGACAGCCATATTTACTTAACCCTTTATCTAATTCTAAACCAAGCTTTAATCTTGAGAATAATTATCATGCTGTAGTGGGTATTGGCTTTCCTCAACGGTTTTATCAAACCCTTAAAGATCTAGGGTTGAAGCAATTCGAAGAGCATGCCTTTCAAGATCATCATGATTACACAATCAATGATTTAATTTTTAATGATGAGCTGCCACTTATTACAACTGAAAAAGATGCAGTTAAACTATTACCGTTACTTGAAAAACATCCTGAATTTAAACAATCTATTTGGGTAGTTCCTGTTACAGCTGTGCTGTCTACACAGTGTTATCAGGTTTTAAAAATGCAATTGCAAGAACTTGATATTCAATTATCTTAGGAAGAAAAAATGAAACACATCGTCATTCCAGCACGCTTCTCAAGTTCGCGTTTGCCAGGTAAACCATTGTTGCTTATTCATAACCGTCCTATGATTTTACGTGTAGTGGATCAGGCAAAAAAAGTCGAAGGTTTTGATGATTTGTGCGTGGCAACAGATGACGAACGTATTGCTGAGATCTGCCGTGCAGATGGAATTGATGTAGTTCTTACCAGTGCAGATCATCCTTCGGGTACAGACCGTTTAAGTGAGGTAGCTCGCATTAAGGGTTGGGATGCAGACGATATTATTGTAAATGTTCAAGGTGATGAACCTTTATTGCCAGCTCAACTTGTTCGGCAAGTTGCAGAACTTTTGGTTGATAAACCAAATTGTTCAATGTCTACGTTGTGTGAGCCGATTCATACCTTAGATGAGTTCCAGCGTGACAGTATTGTAAAAGTAGTCATGTCTAAACAAAATGAAGCTTTATATTTTAGCCGGGCTACCATTCCTTATGATCGAGATGGGGCTAAGCATGATGAACCGACTTTACATTCACAAGCATTTCGTCATTTAGGTTTATATGCTTATCGAGTGAACTTATTACAAGAATACGTAACATGGGATATGGGGAAGCTTGAAAAGTTGGAGAGCCTTGAACAATTACGTGTTTTGGAAAATGGTCATCGAATTGCAATTGCTGTAGCCGAAGCCAATTTACCACCAGGTGTGGACACTCAAGCTGATCTTGATCGCTTAAATAGTATGCCTGTTGAATCTTTTGAATAAGCGTTAATTTTTAATGAATCCGAATGTAACTTCAAAGGTTTATCCTTGGCAGCAAACAACATGGGACACCTTGACAACAAGGTTTCCCAATATTGGACATGGTCTCTTATTTTACGGCAAGCAAGGTTGTGGAAAACATGCTTTTGCTAAGCAGTTTTTGGCATGGGTACTTTGTTTAAATAAGCAGCCGCAGGGCCCTTGTGGTGAATGTAGTAGTTGCCAATGGTTAAAATCAGACACTCATCCCAATTATGTTCATATCACAACGGATGAAGAAAATAAAAAACAGAATGCAAAAATTAAAATAGAAAAGATCCGTGACTTACTACCTTTCGTACAACAAACGGGAGAAGGTTGGCGCGTTATTGTGATTGAGCCTGCAGAAGCACTTAATTTGGCATCTTCAAATGCTTTGCTAAAGACTTTAGAAGAACCAGGCGAGCGTGTTGTTTTAATTTTATTAGCTGATCACTATCTTAAACTACCGGCCACTATTCGTAGCCGATTGCAACATTTCGCTTTAGATCGTATTTCATATGAGCAAGCTACTTCTTATTTGAATGAGCATTTATCTGAACTTGCGGAAGTGCAGCCCGATTTACTGCTTGGCTTATCTAATGATATGCCTTTACAAGCAATAGAAATTGCTCAAAGTGACTGGTTTGCGAAAAGGCAAGTTTTCTTAAATGATTGGCTTAAAATTGTTGCTCAAAAAAATATGCCTTTATTTTTCTCAGGCAAATGGCAAAAAGAATTAAGTTTTAATGATTTTATAATGCTTTTTGAATACTTGTTGGGTGATTTAATTTGTGTCAAGCTAACCCAACCACAGAAAAATACTGATTTAGATTTTGATCAGTTAAGCCCATATTATGATTTAGAAAACTTATTTAATATTTATAGTGAATTACAGCAAGCAAAAAAGCTTGTTGAACAAAATGTACAAAGCCAACTTATTATTGATCAATTATTTATAACGTTAATGAATATTTAAGGGGAAAACTATGCAGCCGCAAATGGGGGGGATTATTCAGGTAAATATTCCTGATAAAGCTACTTTGCAAGCAAGCTATATGGGATATGTGCAAGGTGGAGGCCTATTCGTACCATCAAAACAAAAGGTAAAGATGGGACAAGAAATTTTCATTTTAGCGACTTTGCCTGAGCAGTCTCAAAAAATTCCTCTAACAGGCAAAGTAATCTGGATCTCCCATAAACAAAGTGGATTTAAACCCCAAGGTTTTGCTATTCAGTTAAGCGGAGATAAGGGAATTTACTATAAAACTGAGGCAGAACGAGTTTTGGCTGGTAGTATGTCTCTAGACCGTCCAAGTTATACGATGTAATTAAATAGGAAAGAAAAGTGTTTGTTGATACGCATTGCCATTTAACGATGTTAGATTTAACGCCTTATAACGGTGATCTGGACCTTGCGCTTGCAGCGGCGCGAGCAGAAGGAGTGTCTAAGTTTATGGCAATTTCCGTTGATCTCGATGACCATATTGCATTGGCTGAAATTGCAAATAAACATGCAGATGTTGGTTATACGGTAGGTGTACACCCTTGTGAGGATGTGGGCACAATGGCACGTGCAACAACTGAGTATTTGGTTGAATTGGCTCAATCAGAAAAAGTATGGGCTTTAGGTGAAACTGGACTGGACTATTATCACAGTACTGATTTTATTGAAGAGCAAAAAGCATGTTTTGCAAGACATATCCAAGCTTCAAAAATTGTAAAAAAACCAGTTGTCGTTCATACCCGATCAGCAAAGCATGATACGGTAGATATTATCCGTGCTGAACACTCAACACATGGGATTCTGCATTGTTTTACTGAAGATTGGGAAACTGCTAAAGCTGTGCTTGATTGTGGTTATTACATTTCTTTTTCCGGTATTGTGTCATTTAAGAATGCACAGGATTTGCGCGATGTAGCTAAACAGGTTCCACTAGATCGCCTTTTAATTGAAACAGATAGCCCGTATTTAGCACCTGTCCCATATCGTGGTAAAACAAATGAACCAAAATATGTGCCTTATGTAGCCAAAGCGCTAAGTGACGTATATGATAAATCGGTTGAGGAAATTGCAATGATCACCTCACAAAATTTTGAGAACTTGCTAAAAGCGATTTAGGTTATAGAAACTATATAAGAGAGTAATTGCGTGAAGATGGATCGTCAGGCTCAGTTCCGAGCAAGAGAAGTATTAATATTTCAGGTTGCGGAACAATTATTGCTAGAAAATGGCGAAGCCGGAATGACACTCGATGTCTTGGCTGCTGAGCTTGATTTAGCAAAAGGAACTTTGTACAAACACTTTCAAAGTAAAGATGAGTTGTACATGCTGTTGATTATTCGTAATGAGCGTATGTTACTTGAAATGGTTCAAGATACTGAAAAAGCCTTTCCAGAGCATTTGGCTTTTTTCATGTTGCATCATTTACATCATCCTGAGCGAACAGTTTTATTCCATCAAATTGAGGAAAAACTCTCAATCACTGCTCAAGGCGTACATCATCTTTTTCACGAACTTTATCAAGTGCGTAAACAGAGATTGCGAATTATCATTCGTATGACAGACCACTACCTAGAATCTATTCAAAGCAGTATGCCTACACGAGATTATCTTGCTTCTATTTGGTCATTAACTCATGGTGCGGCAGCTATTCTCAATTCAAGTTTTTATCAACGATATTTAGGTTCAAGAGACACTTTAAGAGTGGCTTATATTGATCAGGCTTTAGCCTTGCCTAAACAAGCTGTTGAGCAATATGCTTAGGTCGATATGAAATCTCAATCACCACTTAAATCTCAAAAAGGTTTTACTCTCATAGAAGTGATGGTGGTGATTGTTATTATGACCATTATGACCTCTCTAGTTGTACTCAACATAGGTGGGGTTGACCAAAAGAAAGCGATGCAAGCAAGAGAGTTATTTTTGCTTGATATGCATAAGATTGGTAAAGAGTCGCTTGATCAGTCTCGTGTTTTAGCTTTATCTACTCTCAGTGAAACAGATGTTTCACCATTTTCTTATGAATTGTATGAGTATCATGACCAGAGTAAATTACAGGTCCAAGATTTAAAAAATCGCTGGCAAAAATATTCAGAATTTACTACGCGGCAACTGCCTAAACATGTATCGTTTACAATACAACCTTTAGATAAGCAAAACTATTCAAAAGCTACGAATACCGATTTAATTGGAGGGCAGGCTCCTCAGTTAATCTGGTTCGGTAACGGTGAAGCTAAAACTGTGAAAATACAGTTTTACTTTGAACAAAAACCAATTGGTTCAGAAATACAAATTGATCATTTGGGTAAAATAAATGAAATCTAAAGGCTTTACTCTATTAGAAGTAATGGTTGCTTTAGCAATTTTTGCAGTGGCGGCTGTCGCGTTAACTAAAGTAGCCATGCAATATACTCAATCTACCTCAAATGCAATTCTTAGAACAAAAGCACAGTTTGTCGCAATGAATGAAGTTGCTTTAATGGAAATAAATCAGGAATGGCTCGAAGGTACACAAAGCAAGCAAGTGACTTCTCAAGGTGAGACTTGGCAGATTGATAAATCTGCGCAATCTACAATTAGTCCAAATGTTCAAAAAGTAGATGTACAAGTTAGTTTATATGATTCTGATAAGGGGAAAGTTCAAAATGGTATTACTCACTTGGTATTTTTTAATTACCCAATGAAAGCAAAATAATGATAAAGAATAAATATTTTTGCTCTCCAGGCCCAGCTTCACGTCTTGCGGCACGATCAGAGCAGATGATGAGGGGTTACTCCGAGCAAGGCTCTTCGTCTTGCACTCAGACAAAGCTTCGCTTTGTTAATCCTCGCTCAGGATTTACTTTAGTTGAGCTTTTAGTTGCGATTGCAATTTTTGCTATTTTATCTTTGTTGGGTTGGAAGGTTTTTGATTATTTACTAAAAGTCCGTGATCGTAATACTCAACATGAAGTGCAGCTATTTGAATTACAAGATGCTTATCAACAAGTTTTGCGTGATACATTGCAAATTATACCTTTATCAGCCAATCAAGGCGGGCAATTACGTCCAGCTTTAGAGATTGATAATCAAGTTCTCCGCTTTAGTAAGGCGGGTGTTACTGATCCATTAAAGCAAGGATTATCACCTTTTGAGCGTATCGAGTATCGATATGATCCTGATCAAAAAAAGCTTTATCGCCTTAAATATAGTAACTTAAATACTTCAAATAGAGAGCAACCCTTATCAAGTACGCTGTTGAGCCAAGTTGAACAATTTCAAATTATGGTTTTGACACCTCAAGAAGTAACAAAGTGGCCTGAAGTTAATATTGACCCTACAAAACCTGATGAATTTAGGAAGTTGCCAAAAGGAATAAAAATGCAACTCACGGTTGCAGGTGTAAGTTATGAGTGGATTTATAGCTTAAACCAAGGTGATTTATCGCTCTCCAAACAGGGAGGTCAATAAATGTTACTTTATAAAAAAAATCAGCAAGGTGTAGCGTTACTCACAATTTTGATAATGGTTGCTTTGGCTACAATTTTAGCTGCCTCTATCGCAAAGCATCAAACTAATACGATGGAAAATACGGGTTATTTGATGCGTCAAAATCAGTCATTACTCTATGCAAAAAGTGCAGAAGCTTTTTTTTCTGAATTATTAATTCAAGATGCAAATAATGCGGGTGGCATCGATCATTTAAAGGAAAGCTGGGCTCAGCCAATGCCACCTTTCCCAATAGAAGATGGAGCCGTATCGGGGCGCTTACTAGATGAGTCAGGAAAATTTAATCTAAACAATTTAACGACCAATGAAGGCAAGGTAAACGAAGCTGCTAAAAATTGGTTTGAGCGATTGCTTGTGCGTGTAGGATTGCCAGCAGAGTTAAGTCAAGCAGTTATTGATTGGCAAGATCCAGATGACGAACCAAGCGGCCCTATGGGGGCAGAAAGTAACTATTATGAAGGACTTGACCCTGGCTATTTGGCTTCAAATGCTAAATTTCATCGTATAGAAGAGTTGAAATTGGTAAGAGGTTTTGAAGGCAAGAAATATGATTTAATAGCACCATATATTTCTGCATTACCTGAAAATACAAAAGTGAATGTTAATACCGCATCTCCATTAGTATTAGCGAGTATTGATCAAAAATTAGATTTAGGGACTATAGAAAAAGAACTTCAATTACGTCAACAGAATTTAAAGTTCTTTCAAAATATTGATGAATTCTGGCAATTGAATGCTTTTTCAGCAGTTGATGCGCAAAAGAAAACTGAAGTTAATAGCCTTTTAGATGTGAAGTCGAACTTTTTTCAAGCACAAATTGAGGTTGTGTTGAATAATAGAAAAAGACAATTTACAAGTGCCTTAATGCGCAGTGATAAACAGGTCTATGTATATTCTAGAAATATGGCACCTTTTAACTAATTGAAAATTTATGATTTATTTGCTTTGGATATTTTTTGAAGTTTGTAATTATAAATTTTTCTCAGGTTAAGCTTTAAAGTGAATATAAACTTTCTATATGTGTATCTCCAATATTTCTTCATCAGTCTTATCATACTTTTTGCTAATTGTTTCTAATTGAAAAGTGGTGCGAAATTTTCGTCTTTTGCTTTATAATAATGTTCTTAGAAGGAATGATCGATTTGGCACATGTTAATTCGTAAGTTATTTAAGTTTGAAAATGCACATGTTGTACGTAACTGTACATCGGATCGTTGTAAGCGATCAATTCATGGACATAGCTATAAAGTTGAGTTATTGCTTAAAGCTTCGAAATTAGATCATGGGCAAATGGTTTATGATTTTGGACTCCTAAAAGGAGTAATAAAAGACCTATTCGACAGCTTTGATCACGCAATCTGTTTTTGGGAAAAAGATGATTCTCAATATATTGATGCATGTCAGACTTTTAGTGCTCGTTGGATTTCTTTACCTGTTTCACCGTCGGCTGAACAGTTTTCACGTATTTTCTTTTATCTAGCTCAGCAAGTTTTACAATCAACAGTCACTCAAAATGGGGAAGGTGATGTTGAAGTATATTCTGTTATTGTTCATGAGACTGATACTGGATATGCTCAGAGCTTTATTGAAGATATTCAAAACGAACAAATGGGTATTTTAAGTCTTGATGGAATTGTTTTTTCAGAACAAATTCAGATAGAGTGGGCAAATCCACAAATGTATGAAGACTTGAAAAAAGGGATTAAATTTAATAATCCTCAAGTTGATTTGCAAGTCGAAGTATAAATCGAATTACTTATTTTATTTGTAGAATTGAAAATTGATCTAGGATGACATTAATGCAATTAACTGAGCAACAGCAAGATAAACTCAGTAAAGTTCAATTAGAAGAAAGTTGGAAAAGATCTTTAGCACCTTTTCTATTAAGTCCTCAGATGGATAGTTTGCGCGATTTCTTATTTCAACAGAAACAAGCTCAGAAAATAATATATCCGCCTAGTAAACAGATCTTTAATGCTTTAAATACCACACCACTGGCTGATGTGAAAGTTGTGATTTTAGGGCAAGACCCATATCACGGGCCAAACCAAGCGAATGGATTAAGTTTCTCTGTTCAAAAATGTATTGCATTACCACCATCTTTGCGCAATATTTTTCATGAATTACATACAGATTTGGGTATTCCAGCTCCTCGCCATGGTGACTTAACAAAATGGGCTACGCAAGGCGTACTTTTACTGAACAGCGTGCTTACTGTTGAAGCTGGACAGCCAACCTCACATCAAAAGCAAGGTTGGGAAGCATTTACTGATGAAGTTATTGATGTTCTAAATGAACAGAGACAACATATAGTATTTATTTTGTGGGGTGCTTATGCACAGCGCAAAGGACAACGTATAAATAGAGATAAACACTTGGTTTTAACAGCCGCACATCCATCACCTCTTGCTGCAAATAGAGGGGGATTTTTTGGATGCAAAGTGTTTTCAAAAACAAATCAATATTTGAAACAACATGGCATTGAGCCCATAGACTGGCAATTGGACGCATGATGAACTCTCCCAATGTAAATAACTATCACCCGGATTTGGTGGTTGAAGAAGCAAAAAACGGCTGGCGTATAGTACGTTTGAATCGTCCTAAATCGTTACATGCTTTAGACGAATCAATCGTAACGGCATTATTGCGTGTATTTGAAGATTTCCGTGACGATGAACAGGTTAAAGCAATTTGGTTAGACTCAACTACACCAAAAGCTTTTTGTGCAGGTGGTGATGTTAGAAAATTACGCCAACTTGTTATAAATCAAGAAGTCGATACCGCGAATAAGTTCTTCCAGCAGGAATATGCTTTAGATCTACTTTTACATAATTATGCTAAACCGGTTGTGGTTTGGGGAGAAGGTTACGTAATGGGCGGTGGTTTAGGCTTGTTTATGGCTGCACCATTCCGTCTAGTGACACCATATTCACGTTTAGCAATGCCTGAAATTAATATTGGTTTATATCCTGACGTTGGTGC
Organism: Acinetobacter sp. BEC1-S18-ESBL-01; assembly: GCF_014169935.1. NCBI lineage: Bacteria > Pseudomonadati > Pseudomonadota > Gammaproteobacteria > Moraxellales > Moraxellaceae > Acinetobacter > Acinetobacter sp. BEC1-S18-ESBL-01. The sequence goes on along the minus strand of NZ_AP022302.1, from coordinate 2,051,522 downwards.
GAGCCGTTTCTTGGCAGATCGTGGTCCAATAGGTTTGTTTACGGGCTTAACCGGTTCAATCATGACTGCTGCTGGGGCGTATAGCATCGGTTGGGCAACACATATTTGTGAAGCTCAGCGTGATAATGTTTTGCAAAAAGTTTTAAATATTAATTGGGCTCATTATCCTGCAGGGGATTTCCGAGCAATTGATGATACTTTAAATAGTTTACACCGTCCTGTTGCGGCAGGTCCATTGCAAAACTCACTTGATGTAATTCATAGTGTTTGCCGTGGTTTTAATTTTGAACAAGACTATCAAGCTATTGTTAGCTTACGTGATGCGAGCAGTGATTGGTTACGTCAAGCGAGTGAGAATTTGCAAAAAGGATCTCCTAGTACCGCGGCAATTACTTGGTTACTGTGGCAATGGGGCAAACAAATCCACTCATGGGATGAGGTCTTTGATCTAGAGGCTCAGATTTCTGAGTGGAAAATCCGTCATCCTGACTTTGTGGAAGGTGTTCGCGCACGCTTAGTTGATAAAGATTTATCACCTGAATGGAAACCATGTGACGATCTAAGCTTGAGAGGTATATTGGCTGATTGTCCACCAGTAACTTCAATTGATAGCTGGAATGCCTTACTTAGACAACACGGTGTGATCACCTAAAGTAAATGACTGAATATAGTGATGAATACTGGATGCAGCTTGCTTACGAGCAAGCTGAATTAGCCGCCCAGCAGGGTGAGATACCTGTTGGAGCGGTTCTGGTGAGCCAAAATCGAGTAATTGGATCTGGTTATAATGCTCCAATTACTTTATTAGATCCAACTGCACATGCAGAAATTCAAGCTATCCGTGCAGCGTGTTCCTCTTTAGAAAATTATCGATTACCTGAAGATACGACTTTATATGTCACTCTTGAGCCATGTACTATGTGTGTAGGGGCGCTCGTACATGCAAGAATTAAACATGTGGTTTTTGGTACGCCAGAACCTAAAGCAGGCTCTTTGGTGAGTGCGCGTCAGTTATTACAGCAAGGCTATTATAATCATAGATTTACATTTCAGAATGGCTGTCTACAAGAAAAATGTGCACAACAGCTTAGCCATTTTTTTAAACAAAGACGTGAGCAAAAGAAACAAGAGAAACAACAAAAAACGTCCTTAAATGATTAAAAATTAACATACTCTTATGGCAAACTAACGCGGTTTTAATGTCATGATTCTATTTAATAAGGACGATCCAATGCGTAATGTAATTACCGTAGAAAAAGAATTTAATGCTCCTCTTACTGATGTATTTAATTTGCTCTCTAAGCATTCAACTTACAATACTGCTTTTGCGCCTTTACAAGTTGTTCGTGTTAAAGACTCCGTAGATTCTAAAAGACCTGATGGACTAGGCTCAATTCGACGTATGGGATTTGGTCCAATTAAGCCACTTAAAGAAGAAATTAGATTGTTGGAAGAAAATAAAAGTATTGAGTATAAATTAATAGACAATCCTTTGATTAAACACCATTTAGGTAGAATCGAGTTTTCTGAGATTACCCCATACATTACTTTAGTTACATACCGCATCGAGTTAACGGCAAAAGCGCCAGTGGTCAGTAAATTAATCCTTGCACAGCTAAAACTAGCCATTACACTAGGCTTTTCGAGATTAGCTAAAGCATTTGCTTCTTAGTGAGAGTTCAATGACAGTTCAAATTATTACTATTGATGGTCCGAGTGGTTCGGGTAAAGGAACATTGGCTGCAAAACTTGCAGCACATTATCAATATCATTTACTTGATTCGGGTGCCTTATATCGTTTGTTAGGGTTGTCATTACATAAACACGATTTATTAGAGAAATTAGACAGTCAGCTTGATGAATGTATTCAATATGCACGTCAACTGGACATTAAATTTGAAACGTCTACCTCAGGGATTTTGGTCTTCTTGGATGGCGAAGATGTATCTCAAACAATCCGTACAGAGCGAGTTGGTGAGTACGCTTCAAAAGTTGCAGTGGTTCCAGAGCTTAGACAAGCACTATTTGAAAGACAAAGAGCTTTTGCGCAAAGTCCTGGTTTAGTTGCAGATGGCCGCGATATGGCAACATCTATCTTTCCAGAAGCCAATGCCAAAATTTATCTGACAGCTTCGGCTGAGTCACGCGCTGAGCGAAGAGTAAAACAGTTGCAGGGTATGGGGCTAGATGCTAAAATAAACGACATTTTAGCTAATATACAGGCACGAGACAAAAGAGATATGGAGCGAGAAGTTGCTCCGCTCAAGCCAGCCAAAGATGCTTATATCATTGATAGTTCGGAATTAACGATCGATCAGGTATTTAAGTTGATGGTTGATTATGTCGATAGCCGTACCATTTAGCAAATAGAATTATCAGTTGACGCATAGCTTGATCAGTCTATAAAGACTATGTTGATACTTAACTAAACCGGCCTTGTCTGATCCAAGACCGCTGAATTTATCAGGTATATCATGACCGAATCTTTTGCAGCCCTCTTTGAAGAAAGTGAATTAAACCTCAACGTTGAAAAGGGTGCAGTCATCCAAGGTGTTGTTGTAAACATCGATAGCGACTGGGTAACTGTTGACACTGGCCTAAAGTCTGAAGGCATTGTTGACCGTGCTGAATTTTTAAATGAACAACGTGAACTTGAAGTTCAGGTTGGTGATACTGTTGACGTAGTTGTTGAAGCTCTTGACAACGGTATGGGTCAAACAGTTTTATCACGTGAAAAAGCTAAGCGTGCTGAAACTTGGACTAAACTTGAAAAAATCTTTGAAGATGGCGAAATCGTTACTGGTGTTATCTCTGGTAAAGTTAAAGGCGGTTTCACTGTTGACATCGGTCCTGTTCGTGCATTCTTACCAGGTTCATTAGTTGACACTCGTCCTATCCGTGACACTACTCACCTTGAAGGTAAAGAGTTAGAGTTCAAAGTAATTAAACTTGATGCTAAACGTAATAACGTTGTTGTATCTCGTCGTGCTGTTATGGAAGCTGAATCTTCTGCTGACCGTGAAGCATTACTTGCTCAACTTGAAGAAGGTCAAACAGTTACAGGTACAATCAAAAACCTTACTGATTACGGTGCATTCGTTGATCTTGGCGGTATTGATGGTCTTCTACATATCACAGATATGGCTTGGAAGCGTATCAAGCACCCTTCAGAAGTTGTTGAAGTTGGTCAAGAAGTTACTGTTAAAGTACTTAAATTTGACCGTGAACGTAACCGCGTATCTTTAGGCCTTAAACAATTAGGCGAAGATCCATGGTTAGCGATCATGAGCCGTTACCCTAAAGGTTCTATCGTTAAAGCTCGCGTAACTAACTTAACTGACTACGGTTGTTTCGCTGAAATCGCTGAAGGCGTCGAAGGTTTAGTTCACGTTTCTGAAATGGACCACACTAACAAAAACATCCACCCATCTAAAGTTGTTCAGATTGGTGATGAAGTTGACGTTATGGTTCTTGAAGTTGATGAAGAACGTCGTCGTATTAGCCTTGGTATCAAACAAACTCGTGCTAACCCATGGGAAGAGTTTGCTAAAGCTCATGAGAAAGGCGAAAAAGTATCTGGTACTATCAAGTCTATCACTGACTTTGGTATCTTCATTGGCTTGAACGGTGGTATCGACGGTTTAGTACACTTGTCTGATATTTCTTGGAACGAGCAAGGTGAAGAAGCTATTCGTCGTTACAAGAAAGGTGACACTGTTGAAGCAGTTATCTTGTCTGTAGACGCTGAAGGTAACCGTATCAGCCTTGGTATCAAACAATTGAACAGCGATCCGTTCAATGACTTCTTAGCTGCTAATGAACGTGGTGCTTTAGTTAAAGGTACTGTAACTGCAGTTGATGCTCGTGGCGCAACTGTTAAGTTAGCTGACGAAGTTGAAGCAACTCTTAAAGCTTCTGAAATCAATCGCGACCGTGTAGAAGATGCGACTAAATTCTTAGAAGTTGGTCAAGAAGTTGAAGCGAAGATCATTAACGTTGATCGTAAGTCTCGCTCTATCAACTTGTCTATCAAAGCGAAAGACGAAGCTGAAGAGAAAGAAGCAGTTGCTAGCTTACGTACAGCAACTACAAGTCAAGACAATGGTCCTAAGACTATTGGTGACTTGATCAAAGCACAAATGAAGTAATAAGTTAACAAAGTACAGTTTCATGTAACGGAATTGTACTTTTTATACAAATTACTGTAAACGGTAGCCTAGTATTCAACATACTGCGCTACCGTTTTGTATTTAAACAGGTTATTATCAAACGACATAGAGTAGCAATAAATAACGAGGTCGTAGATGACTACTGAAGCTCTTAATAAGTCTGATTTGATTGAACGCATTGCGCTAAAAAACCCACACTTAGCTGAACCTTTGGTGGAAGAGGCGGTTAAAATTATGATTGATCAAATGATAGAAGCACTATCAACTGATAATCGAATTGAAATCCGTGGTTTTGGTAGCTTTGCTTTACACCACCGCGATCCAAGAGTTGGTCGCAATCCTAAAACAGGAAAATCAGTTGAAGTTGCAGCTAAAGCTGTTCCACATTTCAAACCCGGAAAAGCCCTTCGTGATGCTGTAAACGAATCTGGGAAATAAATAAAATTTATAAGTCGGGGTGCCTATGCGTTATATTTTAATTGCATTGCTTATTGTTGTATTTGGCTATTCTTTAGCACTTGTTTTGCAAAATCCAACAGAGCTTTCTGTTGATTTGTTATTTACCCAAGTTCCAGCTATGCGTTTAGGCTTATTATTGCTACTCACATTAGTACTAGGAACTGTGGTTGGTCTTTTATTAGGTGTGCAAGTTTTCAGAGTATTCCAAAAAGGTTGGGAAATTAAACGCCTGCGTAAAGATATTGACCATTTAAGAAAAGAACAAATCCAAAGTGCTCAATTAGCAGCGGCTGAAGCAGCTGCAAATGTAAGACATGAAAAAACCGTTGTAGATATTTATCCTCAAGATAAAAATTCTACTCCGCTATAATCCCCGTACTACTCTTTATTAATGAGTAAAGAGTAGTATCTCTCTAAATTTTATCTCTTCTTTTATTCTTCTAAATATAAACGCTTTTGTTCTTATCGTTTTAATTTTGGAAAGCAGCTCTCTACATTCCTTTATTCATTCATGATTTGTCTATTATAATAACGCTGATTTTATAGGATGGAAGAAAGTCTCTTGAGTATCATTGTTGCGTTAGATGCAAAAAGCCAATATGACGCTTTAAAAATTGTTGAACAGCTTGATCCTGCTTTATGCCGCGTAAAAGTAGGTAAAGAGCTTTTTACTCATGAAGGCCCATCTGTTGTAAAAAAACTGCAAGAACAAAATTTTGAAGTTTTTCTTGATCTCAAATTTCATGATATTCCAAACACTACAGCTCAAGCAGTATGTGCAGCGGCTGATTTAGGTGTCTGGATGGTAAATGTTCACGCTTCAGGTGGCCGTAAAATGATGGAAACTTGTGTGGAGCGTTTAAAAGCGGGTAACTATCAAACCCAACTTATTGCTGTAACAGTACTCACATCAATGGGTCGTGAAGATTTAAAAGATATTGGTTTAGATATTGAACCTGTAGAGCATGTAAAGCGCTTGGCTAATTTAACGAAAGAAAGTGGCTTGGATGGGGTAGTTTGTTCAGCTCAAGAAGCTAAGATTCTTCGTGAATTAATTGGGCAAGACTTCTCTTTAGTAACACCTGGTATTCGTCCAGAAGGTTCTAATGCAGACGACCAAAAACGTATTGTAACTCCAAAGCAAGCTATGCTTGATGGCTCTACGCATCTGGTAATTGGTCGACCGATTACTAAAGCAGAAAAGCCAACAGAAATGTTGAAGTCTATTCTTGCTTCGATTGCCTAAAAATTTAGGAATAAGCTAATTAATAACGGGGCGAGTAGGCTTAATAATAAGCCGCTCATCATGGCATGTGGTACATAATGTGTGCCACATGACTGTTTTACCATTGCTAAGGTAACATCCATTGAGGTTGCACCAGCACTTGAGATAGCAGGGCGTGGAAAACGCCAACCCATGGTATACATTAGAAAAATAGCAACAATTTCTCTAAATAAGTCGGTTAATAAGGCGATTCCACCCAACTCTGCCGAATGTAATTGCGTAAATAAAATCCCCGACATTGAATACCAGCCATAGCCTTGTGCTAAAGCTAAAGTTTCATTAAGTGTAAAATGCTTGTTGAGCAAATAGTAATTCAAAAGGCCTGCTATACATGACCCTATAAAAGCGGCTAAGGGTACAATTAAAATTTTCCAGCTTAACCATGTGCGGTTAAAGTGGGTGAAGGCAAGTTCGATACCAATTAAAAAAATAAAAAGTAATAACAAATACCAGCTATTAAATGCGATATATGAGGTGAATTGAGTAATGATAGCGCCGAATAAAACACCGACACCTAGTGCAAGAAAAGCCTTCGCAATATTCTTTAAAGCATTTACAAAAAGTTGTAGGGAAATTTTGCCTTTAACACTTTGTTTATCAAAAATTGTATAAGCAAATAAACACGTAAAGAAAGAACCAAAAGAGGTGGTAAGAGCAATGATAATAGCGGGTGGAAGTATGGCAGAAGGATTCTCGATTTGATCAAGGGCCAAGGTTAATTCAAAAGCTACACTAGCTAAAAGAATATAAGAAAAATAGGGCAGTATTTTAAATATAAAGTGTCGGATATTTAGAGATAGTTTGGGTGCTAGGAAATAACCGAAAGCCAGTGCTAAAAAAATTTGAATGATGAGATAAAGAGATTGCATATAATAGGTAGATTGTTATCAACCTACCTATTATGTCTTGAACATTTTAAGCTGCATAGCTTTGTGAGCTTTTATTTAAAAGTAAGTAGTCTTTGGGCTTAACTTTACGTGTTTCTAACCAATACTTCCATGTGTAAGTTGGCCATAGTGAAAAGTTTCTACCATCGGCAGATTGATACCAACTACTACAGCCGCCAGCTTGCCATACGGTTCCTTGCAGCTGCTTTTGAACACGTTCGTTAAAAGCGTCTTGAATTTCAGGCTTGATCTCAATTGCTTTTTGACCAGACTCTTCTACTAACTGAATAAGCTGTAAAATGTAATTTACTTGAGATTCAATCATAAAAATAATCGAATTATGACCTAGAACTGTATTAGGGCCTACCAGTTGGAATAGGTTGGGAAAGTTTTTAGTCATAATGCCGTAATAGCTTTCAGCACCATCTTTCCATGCTTGTTTTAACTCGATTTGATTGCGTCCGATACATGTGAAATGTTTTAAATAAATACGTGGGTCAGTAATAAAACCTGTACCGTAAATTAAACAATCAATAGGTCGTTCTCGACCATCTTTAGTAACAATACTGTTTTCTTTGATCTCTTGAATACTATCAGTTACTAGCTCAACATTTTTTCGGTTAAAGGTAGGAAAGTATTTATTTGAGATAAGAATACGTTTACATCCCATAACGAAGTCAGGTGTGAGTTTTTTTGCTAACTCTTTATCCTTAACTTGAAAACGGATGAATGCTTCTGCCAATTTTTGGCCATACTTCATGATTTGAGGTTGAACAATGGGTACAACGCGAGATTCATTACTCCAGTAAAGACGACTACGATGAATCTGGCGATAAATATTAGAAGATTTGAATAATGCTTTACTTAAGATTGAATATTTGCGCTCATCTCGTGGTATTACCCATGCAGCTGTTCTTTGAAATACATAGAGCTGTTTAACATCTTTGGCTATTTCAGGAATATATTGAATTGCGCTACCACCTGTACCAATAGATGCAACTGACTTTCCGTTTAAATCATAGTCATGTTCCCATTTTGAGGAATGAAATACTTTTCCTTTAAATTTTTCAATCCCTTTGATAGGAGGAATTTGTGGGATGTGTAAGGGACCAGATGCAAAAACTACAAATTGAGCTTCTATAGAAGGTTGGTCATTAAAATCTAGAGTCCAGACATGACGTGTTTCATCATATTGGACATGAGTTACGTCATGGTTAAACTTACAGTAATCTTTAATTTTATATTTCTGTGTAATGTCTTGAATATAATTAAAGATCTCTGGTCCCTCTGCATAGCGTTTTGTCCAATCTGTTTTTGGTGCAAAAGACAATGAATACATATGAGATTGAACATCACATGCTGCACCTGGATAACGATTTTCTCGCCAAGTTCCACCGACATCATTTGATTTTTCTAAAATAACAAAGTCTTGCTGTTGATTTTGTAGTAAACGGATTGCCATTGCTAGGCCACCAAAGCCAGCACCAATAATAGCAATTTTAGTTTTTTGAATAGCATCTTGCTTTGCGTTTAGCATTGGAAACCCTGCATAAGCTGAAAAGAGGATTGCACGCAAGACTAACGTTTTTTAATCAGTTTAAACATGATTGTATCGACGTGAAAATTGATAGATTCGGCAATTAATTTTCTTGCTTCTTTATAGTAAAACATTTCAGTCTAGGGAAATTGATAGAAGAATGAAACGGTCGATACTTGGTTTAATCTATTTAATTCAAGGAATGCGCAATGCTGGCATTGATGTCGACTCACGTTTGGCCGATATAGGTATTAAAGTCGATGCTTTAGACCCGAGTTCCACAATTCATGATCGTCTTGAATGGGACATTCAACAAATAATTAGTAAAAATGTAGAGCCTGAAAAGGGTTTATTTATTGGACAGCATTATGCTTTAGCCGGTTACGGCCCATTGCTTATGCTACTTGTCACAAGTAATGATATTCAAACTGCTTTAAATAAGGGTATAAAATATCAAAAGCTTACGCATTTATTTGGTAGCTTAGCTTTATACGAAACTGATGAGCGGACGATTTTAAATTATTTGCCGGTTGATTTAAAAACGGAAATTGGTCAGTTACGGGCACAATGTGAAGTCTCTGGAACTTATAAGTTTATTCAAGATATTTATACGATGATGGGATTACAAATGCCTACGATGCGTATAGAACTTCCATTTGAAAAGCCTACTGATATGGATACTTTGTCATGTTATTTTGCATATTATGGCGAAGATGTGCATTTTAATGGTAAATATGCGGCATTTAGCCTAAGTAAGGATGTACTTGAAATCAAGATTCCTTCTGCTGATATCATTGCACATCGTATTTATGAATCAAAATGTATTGCAGAAATAACAAGATTAAATCAACAAGATCATCAAACTCCACATATCATACAATGTGTGCAAGATTATCTTGAACTGCAACAAGGAATTATCCCGAGCATGGCGGAAACAGCTTTTGCATTGAAAATGCCTGAAAGGACATTAAGGCATCAACTGCAACAGCTAAATACGAGTTATAAGCAAATTCGTGAACAAATTATCAAGAATAAGGCATTGAAGCTTATGGAATATAGGGAATACTCAATAGAAGTTGTTGCTGAATTACTCGGCTATTCTGAACCGGCGGCATTTAATCATGCATTTAAACGATGGTTTGGACAGAGTCCTCGGCAATATGCAAAAGAGTCATCGTCGTAACTCTTGATGCTAAAAGCTAATGTGGTTGAACAAAATGTTCGCTATACTCTCATCAGTTAAAATTGAAATAAAACGATATGTTAAATTTAAAATCTTCTCATAGTACTGCATTCACACCTTCTTCCCCAGCAGAACGCTATGCTGAGGCTTTAGCTTCAGGTCAATTTATGGCAGATGAAGCGCAAGCACAGGCAGTGCAAGAATTAGATCGCGTATGGAAAGAACTTTTAAACCGTTATAAAGCCTCAAAAAAAGCTTTCCGTCGTTTCCGTCGTCAAACTTCACCTAAAGGTGTATATATGTGGGGCGGAGTAGGCCGTGGAAAAACTTGGCTTATGGATCAATTTTATGAATCTGTGCCATTTCGCCGTAAAACGCGTATGCATTTTCATCATTTCATGCAACATGTTCATAAAGAGCTAAATAAGCTTTCAGGCCAACGTAATCCACTTGAAATCGTAGCTGACCAAATCTATAAAGATGCTGTCGTTATCTGTTTCGATGAGTTCTTTGTATCAAACGTAACAGATGCAATGATCTTAAGCGATTTATTCCAAAAATTGTTTGTTCGTGGTGTGACATTAATCGCAACATCAAACATTGCACCAGATGGCTTATATAAAAACGGTATTCACCGTGATCGTTTCTTGCCAACCATTGAAATGGTTAAAAAGAACTGTGCTGTTTTAAATGTAGATGCAGGTGTGGACTATCGTTTGCGTGTACTAAAACAAGCTCAATTATTTAAATCGCCATTAACGAATGAAGCTCAAAGCTGGATGGCTGAACGTTTTAGTGCTTTAACTCATACACAAGCTCATTCTCAAGAGCCGATTGTGATTAATAATCGTGTTGTCGAGACTTTGGGACATACAGAAGATGTGTTGTGGTGTGAGTTTTCTGAACTCTGCTTTAAACCACGTAGCCCAGCAGATTTTATTGAAATTGCGAATATTTATAATACGGTTCTAGTGAGTAATGTTCCTCATTTGACAGATTTCTTGTCAGAAGGTACTCGTCGCTTTATTTATCTAGTAGATGAGTTTTACGATCGAGGTGTGAAATTACTTTTAACGTCTCAAGATAGTATTATTGATATATATCAAGGTGAAAAGTTAGCATTTGAAATTGAACGTACGCGTTCACGTTTGCTAGAAATGCAGTCTGATGAATATTTACATTCTGAACACCGACATATTGATGCTACAAAAACCTCTTAAGTAAAGTAGATATGAAAGCGCTCTAGATTGAGCGCTTTTTTATAACAAAAAATAGATAAATTTAATTAAATAGTGCTTTTTCACGCAGCAAAGTTTGATATAACTAAATACGCTTTAGAAAAACAAGATAGTGAAACTTTTTGTCTGTTAACAAAAAGTCTAGTTTCAGTATCTTTAAATATTGAATAAATTGATGGGAATCTTAGTTAGAATTTTAATATTTCCTTTATAGAAAAATTTATCTTTGTCAATAGTTTTGCAAGGGAAAATGCTTACTATTTAGGAATGTGATATTAGTATTCAGCTTAATTTAAATCGGTATACTAGGATTCTCTTGGTATAAAAAGTAGCAACTTCAGGAAAGACAATGACTGCACGTATTCAAAAAGGCAAGTTAGCGATTGCTAAAGAACTTTACGATTTTATCGAAAATGAAGCTTTACCAGGTTCTGGTTTAGATAGTGAAACTTACTGGAAGAACTTTGAGCAAGTTGTTGTCGATCTTAGCCCAAAAAATAAAGCATTATTGGCTAAGCGTGATGAATTACAAGCAAAAATTGATGAATGGCACCGTAACAACAAATTTGAATTAGGTGCTTATAAAGCGTTCTTAACTGAAATTGGTTATTTATTGCCAGAAGTTGAAGATTTTCAAATTACTACTGAAAACGTAGACGAAGAAATTGCTTTGTTGGCAGGACCACAGTTAGTTGTACCTGTACGTAATGCACGTTATTGCTTAAATGCAGCAAATGCCCGTTGGGGTTCTTTATATGATGCACTTTACGGCTTCGATGTAATTTCTGAAGAAGGTGGAGCTGAAAAAGGTAAAGGATATAATCCTGTTCGTGGTGCAAAAGTTATTGAGTTCGCTAAGAATTTCTTAAATGAAGTTTTCCCGCTTGCTCAAGGTTCACATGCAGATGCAAAAAACTATGCAATTGAGCAAAATAAACTTGTTGTAACTTTGAAAGATGGTTCAAAAACAGGTTTAGCTCATGAAGCTCAGTTTGTTGGTTTCAATGGTGAAGAAGCAAATCCTTCAGAAGTTGTACTTTTAAGTAATGGTCTTCATGTCATTATCGAAATTGATGCAAATAGCCCAATTGGACAAACTGATCCAGCGGGTGTTAAAGATTTAACATTTGAAGCGGCAGTAACCACAATTCAAGATTTGGAAGACTCTGTTGCGGCTGTCGATGCAGAAGAAAAAGTTGAAGGTTACCGTAATTGGTTAGGTTTAATGAAGGGTACACTTCAAGAATCTATTGAAAAGAATGGTAAAACGATTGTTCGTGATCTAAATAAAGATCGCGAGATTAAAAACTTAATTGGTGGCACAACAAAACTTCATGGTCGTTCACTTATGTTACTTCGTAACGTAGGTCACTTAATGACTAACCCAGCTATTTTGGTAGATGGTGAAGAAATTTTCGAAGGTATTATGGATGCATTGGTAACTCCATTGTTATCAATTGCTGATATCCGTAGTACAAACGAAAATAAAAACTCTCGTAAAGGTTCTATGTATATTGTTAAGCCAAAAATGCATGGTCCTGAAGAAGTTGCGTTTGCTGTAGAGTTATTTGAACGTGCTGAACAGGCGATTGGATTACCACCTAAATCGTTAAAAATCGGTATTATGGATGAAGAGCGCCGTACATCTGTAAACTTGAAAAACTGTATTGCTGCTGCTAAAGACCGTACGATCTTTATTAATACTGGCTTTATGGACCGTACGGGTGATGAAATCCATACTTCTATGGAAGCTGCACCTGTTGTTCGTAAAGAAGCGGTTAAAACACAAAAATGGATTGCTGCTTACGAAAACCGTAACGTTGCGATTGGCTTGAAATGTGGTTTACAAGGTAAAGCACAGATTGGTAAAGGCATGTGGCCAAAACCAGATAGCATGAAAGATATGTTAGCAACTAAAGCTGCACATCCAAATGCGGGTGCTTCATGTGCTTGGGTTCCATCTCCAACTGGTGCTGTTCTTCACGCGATGCATTACCATCAAGTAAATGTAAAAGCACGTCAAGATCAGTTAAAAGCTGAAGAAATGTTGTCATTAGATGATCTGTTAACACCACCATTTGCACCTGATACAAATTGGTCAGCGGAAGAGATTAACAATGAACTTGAAAATAACTGCCAAGGTATCTTAGGTTATGTTGTTCGTTGGGTTGACTTAGGTGTAGGTTGTTCGAAAGTTCCTGATATTAACAACGTGGGCTTAATGGAAGACCGTGCAACATTACGTATTTCTTCTCAACACGTTGCGAACTGGTTACGTCACGGTATTGTGACTCGTGAACAAGTTGAAGAAGTGCTTAAACGCATGGCAAAAATTGTTGATGAGCAAAACGCGAATGACTCATTGTATAAACCAATGGCAGCTAACTTTGAAACAAATATTGCTTTCCAAGCAGCTTCTGACCTTATCTTTAAAGGTTGTGAACAGCCTTCAGGTTATACTGAGCCTTTACTTCATGCTGCTCGTTTGAAGTTAAAAGGTTATACAGGTGATTAATTTGATCCTGTTTTGAAAAAAAGCCTCTTCGGAGGCTTTTTTATTTTCGGTATATTTTGTGCTTATAGGATATAGATTTATAGCTAAAAGGTTTTGAATTTGATTAGTCTAAAAGATCTTGATCGTGAGAATTGGATTCTATGTGCAAGATTATCATTGGATGAATCTCAAAAAGATTATGTTGCACCAAATGTATATTCTATTGCTGAGTCTAAAGTGGAAGAACATTACTGTCCAAGAGTGATTTTTTTCGGATGATAAAGTCATTGGATTTTTAATGTATTGTGTCGAAGTTGATCCACCTGATGAGACATTATTTTGGTTGTTTCGTTTTATGATTGATGCAAATAATCAGGCTAAAGGTTGTGGTACCACGGCATTGCAAATGGCAATTGATGAAATGGCCGCAAAAGGAGCTAAACGAATTAGAACGATGTATAAATCTTCTAATAACATTGCTGGAAAACTTTATAAAAAAATGGGTTTCCGAGAAACTGGAGAACATGATGAGTGTGGAGATATTATTTTAGAGTTGAATATTTCTAATTAAAAAAAACGCTAACTGGAGATTCAAGTTAGCGCAGGAGTTAATAGAATTAAATATATTGAAAAGCAATATTAGTTACTGCTCACAATTCCAATTTTAGTGACACCTAAACGTTGTGCAGTAGCCATGACCATCGCTACATTCTTATATTCAGCCATCTGGTCTGGTTTGAGTTTGATCTGGTCTTGATCTTTTTTAGCAACAACACCTTGAAATAAAGTCTCTAGCGCCTTTCGGTCAGAAACCTCTTGGTTATTCCAAAATACTTTACCTACCGCATCAATTCTTACATCAATCACTTCAGGTGGCTTTTCATTTGTTGGTGGCGGTGTACCATTTGGCAAATTAATATTAATCGCGTTGTTTGGTGCAGGTATGGTAATAATAAACATAATAATAAGTACCAACATGACATCAATAAGAGGTGTCATGTTGACTTCTAACATCACATCGTCATCATTATTTGAACCGACATTCATACCCATAAAATTCTCCTTAAGTTAATTACGGGGAGGCTGGAGGGGTAGTAACAAAAGCAATTTTGCCAATACCAGCTTCTTTGGTCGTACTAATGACCTGATCTATTGCTTCAAAATGGGTAAGCTGATCACCCCGAATATGAACTTCTGGCTGAGGCCTTTTTTGTGCAACTGCTTGAAGTTTTGCCAGCAATATCTCTTTACTAGGCACATAACTTTCGTTCCAGAAAATATCGCCTTTCTTATTTACTGAGAGTTGAATATTTTCAGGCGTGGTTGCGTACGGCGTATTTTTTTCTTCTGGTAGTTTCACTGGAACCGTATGTGTGACTACCGGAATAGTAATAAGAAAAATAATAAGTAAAACCAACATGACATCAACCAAAGGTGTCGTGTTAATTGTGCCAATCATTTCGTCATCATCTTCAGAACCAACACTCATACCCATAATGTTTGCTCCTGATTATTTAATACTGCGATTAACTGAATTATTGGTATTAATTTCTCCACTTAATAAAACCGCGTGTAAATCTGAACCAAATGAGCGAACATTTTCCATAACGGCTTTATTACGGCGTGTAAGCCAGTTATAACCAAGTACAGCAGGTACTGCGACTGCAAGACCAATCGCTGTCATAATGAGAGCTTCACCAACGGGGCCTGCAACTTTATCAATAGATGCTTGACCTGAGATACCAATGGCTGTTAATGCGTGATAAATTCCCCATACAGTACCAAAAAGTCCAACAAATGGTGCAGTAGAACCTACCGTTGCTAAAAAGGCTAAACCACCACCTAAATGATTTTGTATTTTCTCAATTGCGCGTTGAATTGAAATACTCACCCATGTATTAAAATCGATTCGTTCAAGTAAAGAACCGCCATGTGATTTAGTTGAATTAATGCCTTTTTCTGCAATAAAGCGATAAGCGCTACTTTGTTCTAAACCTTCTGCAGCATTATCAAGGGAAGTCGCTTCCCAAAAGTGTTTTTCAGCTTCTTTGCCTTGGCGTTTGACTTTACCTTGCTGCAATAGTTTAGAGATGATGATGTACCAAGTTCCAATCGACATGAGTACTAATATAAATAAGGTAGACTTAGCAACTAAATCTCCTTCGCGCCAAAGGGCTTCTAGGCCATAAGGGTTTTTAACAGTTTCACTCGTTGCGGGTTTCGGTGGTGGAGTTGGAGTATTTGTACTTGATGTAGTTTCAGTAGTTGCTGTGGCCACAGGAGTATTGCTTGTTTCTTCTGCGAAAACTGAGCTTAATGGAAGTAACGAGCAAGCTGCGATTAGACTTGCAGAAGCGAAACGAACTAACGGTTGAGTTGATTTTTTCATCGTATATCTCCAATATTTTTTAATTTCTTGCTAATTCAATTGTTTATTCAATTACAAATGGATATTCAATTTCATACCAATCTTGCTGAGGTACACCATCTTTCATTGCTGGTTTGAAGGTACATAAGCTGTAAGCTTTAGTTGCCGCTTTATCTAAAATTTTGCTGCCACTCGATTTTTTTACTTTGGCATCAATAACTTTGCCGGATGTATCAACCAAAACACGTATTCGCACTGTCCCTTGTTCTTCATTCATAAGTGCTTCTCGTGGATATTCTGGTTTTTCACAGCCAGCAGAACCCTCTGAAACACCACGACTTACACCAGCTGGTTTTGGTGCCGGCGCAGCAGCCACTGGAGCAGGTGCGGCAACAGGGCTTGGAGATGGGGTACTAGGTGCCGCAGGAGCTGGGGTAGCCGCTTTAGTCGGTTGAGCCACTGGTGTCGTTTTTTGTACCGGTGTTGCTACTTTCTCTACTTGTTTAGGCGGCTCAGGAACCTTGGCAACTTTTTCTACCATTTTTGGTGACTCAGGCGGTTTTTCCTTTGGTTTCGGCTCTTCCGGCTTTGGTGGAGGAGGCGGCTTAATATCCTGAATAATTTGTAATTCCACAGGTTTTTCTGCTGGTTTTTGAATATTGTTTGCTAAACCTGACATCAGAATATAGGCAACAAGAAGATGCAGAAAAATAACTGCAGCAATACCAATTAGGCGTTTGGCAGATTTATTTTCTATGTCTGTAAAAGTCATGCCCATAGTTACTCCTGAAACTTGAGACAAACAATTCTTAAATTAATGTTTGACTAAGGGTGAGTATTCGGTCTGCAAACACGATGTCTAAAGTCGTGTTTGCAAAATAACCAATTAGAACTTGTATGTACCACGTAAATAGTATGTACGTCCTGTTGGGTCACCATACCGAGGGTCATATCCGTATTGGAAATTATCTAAAACGTTTGAAGCAGATGGGTCTTCATCGAAAATATTTTTAATACCCGCTGTTAGCTCAAGATTTTTAAAGCCTTTATAGGTACCAGAAATATTGTAGAGGGTATAATCACTAACTTTGTGATGATCATATTGTTCTTCACCTATCTGATTTTGATCATCGTAACCACGTACAAACTGTTGTTCAAAAACTAGTCTCCAATTTTCATATGCCCAGTTAATATTAGCTGTGTGTTTCCATCGGACAACAGCAGGGTCTTCATATAGGCCAACCTGTCCTGTCCATGGCTCACTTTTTGAGTCGCGATAATCTAGTTTGGATACATAAGTCCCATCAATTCCAAAGCCAAAACGGCCAGTGGATGTCATTGGAGTTAAATAATTCAGACTAATATCAAAACCTTCTGTTTTCATACCACCAGAGTTGAATAAGTTGGTTTTTATATAGTCGATAGTACCATCAGCATTTCTTACAAAAAGAGCAGAGTATTTTTCAGGTTCTCCAAAGATTGTGGCTTCTCCCACCTGAGCAATCAGGTCGTCAATTTTAATATTGAAATAGTCAACCGTTAGTACAAGGTTTTTAATTGGCTCGAAAACAAAGCCAGCAGTAAATGATTTTGATTCTTCTGGTTGTAAATCTTTTGAGCCTCCCTGTAATTTCATAAATTGAGTATTACAAAAGTCATTTTTATTTTTCCCTTCTACGACCTCACCGCCTGGGCAGTAAAGTGGGTCATTATATTTTGCACCAGTATAAGTTTTGCTTTGAGCCGCATTAATCTCATATAGGCTTGGTGCACGGAAACCTGTGCTATATGAGGTACGGAACATGAGTTGTTTTAATGGCTCCCAACGGATCGCGAATTTAGGGTTAAAAGTATCGCCAAAGTCACTATAGTCATCGTAACGAGCTGCAAGTTGTGCTTCGATCGTTTTGGTTATAGGTAATTGTAATTCTGCAAATGCAGAGGTAATGTCTCGGTCGCCAGAATTATCAGGTTTACTAGGGTCTGTACCACTACTAGGAGCTTGACGGACTAAATCTGCATTAATATGTTGTTTCCAATCTTGATTAGTAAAGCTGCCTCCTAAAGCAAAACCAACCTCACCAGCAGGTAAAGTAAAAATAGGACGGCTAATACTGAAGTCAGCAGTAGTGGATTCTAAAGTTGCTTCATTATATTTTCCTTTAACTGATAAACTGTTCCAGATATTAGGATCACTACTTTCACCAAATGGGTTTAATGTTCCGTTATTTAAGGCATCTTGTAATTTAGTCTTATTTAATTGACCAGTAACGAAATTATCTGAGGCTTCACTTTTTGCATAGGTAATACCTGTGTTTAAATCCCATCCCCATACGTCACCTTCCAGACCAGCAAAAAGCCGATGTGATTCATTAATTGATTTAGCTATACGGTTCCCAGCATGTGAGCGTAAATAGAGTTCTAGGGGGGCACCACTTAACCCATTAACGCTAGGAACAATACCATTACCTGGATAATATGGACTATCACTTGGAAGGGTGACGCGAGTTGAAAGATTGCTACGGCTAAAAGGATCTGGAGCAACAGAAGTGATAACTTCACTACGTGAATAAATATATTCACCAATAGCATTTAAATTATCATTAACTTTGAATGTACCACGTCCTAAAACAGAAACGTTTTCTACGTCAGGTTTGATACCTATCAAAGCTTGAGTATTTGCATAACAGAATCCCTCTTCTGCTGACTCTGTGGGGCCCAAACATTGACCATTTTGAGCATAGGGATTTCCAGAAACTCCAGATATAGGATCATAAAAATTTGAGGTAAACGCATTAGCAGAGCGTCCATCAAGACCGAGTTCTGGTAATACTCCGCCACGTTCAGAAATTTTTCGGTCTTTTGCCATAATGCCGTTAGTACGACGATAATCTACAACACCGAAAATATTAAAACCATCTTCATCTAAGTCGCCATAGCCACCAAAGATAGAAATATCTTGTTTGTCACCACCTTTGTGTTCTGGTTGTAACAAGCCTGCGCTAATACCCACACCTTGATATGTTTTTTTTGTAATGAAATTAATAACCCCTGCAACAGCATCGGCACCATAAACTGCTGAGGCACCATCACGTAAAACTTCAATACGATCAATCATTGCTAAAGGAATAATATTTAGGTTTACGGTGGAAGTACCAAAAGGGTTCGCTGCGAGGCGTCGTCCATTAAGTAAAACGAGTGTTTTATCGCTACCTAAACCCCGAAGGTTAGCGGTAGAACCATCGGTATTACTGGCACCCACATTCTGGTCAGTTGAAAAACCTGCCTGATTTGAACTTACACGGGTTAATGCCTCTTCAACTGTAGTAACGCCAGCATTTGCGAGATCTTCGCCTTTAATAATGGTAATAGGTGAAGCACTTTGTGCTGCAACTCCTTTGATTGAAGAACCTGTAACGGCAACTTTTACGACTTTTGTTGGTTTTTCATCACTACTTGATTGTTCAGTTTCTGCTGCCTGTGCCAGGGTAAGACACATCATACTTAAACTAAGGGTGCTTAATTTAAGAATTGTTTTGCTGATCTTGGGGGTTGCCTGAGATCGAACATTGTATTTTTTTTTCATCGTGGATTTGATCCCTTTTTGTTGTCGTTAGCGATATTGCTGGAAAGTTTTTAAGCAAAGCAAGTGCCAACTATATATTTTTCTTTTTTTAGTTTATGCAAAATATTGATATATATTGATTTTATTATGGTTCAGAACAAAGGTTCATCTTTTATTAAATAAAAATAAATTTTCCGTTTGGAAAATTTTTGAACGCTGGCCAAAAGTTTCAAATTTTTTTTGTATAAAAAATATACATTACTGGACTCTTCACATGCTTAATAGATAAAAATGTATCGTTTTAGAACCTTTTTATATGTAATGTTATACTATTTATAATGCCGGTTTTTGTTATATTTTTTATTTAAAATCAATTCATTATTTTATAATTATTTGTTAATTTGGCTTGTCTTAATATGAATCATAATGTGTCATTAATGTATTTTATTTGTGCATTTAAGGTATTAGATGATTAACATATGCAAATATAATATTTGGCAAAAAGTTACTTTTATTTATATAGTTCAAACCATTTTAAGTACCTAATAAAAATATGAATTTCTAATATTATTAATTATTTTGTGATGAATATTAATAAATGGCATGAAATTCGCTTTATTTTCAGTAGTTACAAAAGATTGGGTTTTTGACTTTGTTTTTCCATTTGTTCAAATAAAAATGCTCATAGAAAAGTAAAGAATTAAACCTAAATAGGCTTATCTGTTGAAAAAGAACTTTTCTTATGCAGATTTAGATGTTACTCAAAAGGATAATATCTTTTAAAAAACTAATTACGTGGGTATGAACTTGAAATTAAAATTTTTTAAGCTCGCCATTTTAAGTCTGGCTATTACATCTGTTCCTTGTGCTTACGCAATTACGCCAGCGCAACCAAACAAAATTTTGCATGTTGCCTATGAAGCCCCGGATGATGGCTTCGATATGGTTAAAACTACCAATTTCTATAGTGCTAATATTGCTGAGGCAATTTTTGAGCCTTTACTTAAATATGACTATCTGGCACGCCCATTACAGTTAGCTCCCTATACAGTAGAGAGCCTGCCCAAAGTGGAACAAGACGGTAAAGTGTATACTTTTAAAATTAAGCCAGGTATCTATTTTACTAATGATCCCGCTTTTAAAGGTAAACGCCGTGAGCTAGTAGCCGAAGACTACGTCTATACAATTAAACGTATTCTAGATCCTAAAAATAGAGCACCGTCTGTTTCATTCATTGATGGTAAGTTACTAGGTGCCGATGCGGTTGTAGCCCAAGCAAAGAAAACTGGAAAATTTGATTATGCTGCTCCAATTGCAGGAGTCAAAGCACTTGATCGATATACTTTACAATTTACCTTAACTCGCCAAGACTATAATTTCCCTTATATTCTTGCCTATATTGCATTTGGCGGAGTTGCTAAAGAGGTTGTCGATTATTACGGTGACCGTATTGGTATGCATCCCGTAGGTACAGGCCCTTACATGTTAAGTAAGTATGTACCAAGAAGTAAGGTCGAGTTGATTGCTAATCCTGATTATCGTGGTTTTGTCTGGAACTTTAAGTCGACAGGAACACCTTGGGATAACCAGCTTGTTAAGGAAATGTCTGGAAAGAAAATGCCACAAATTGGAAAGGTGGTAGTCAGTATTATTGAAGAAGAGCAGTCAAGATGGTTAGCTTTCCAGTCGGGTCAACTCGACTTTGACAAACTTACAGCGAGTGCAGTTCCTCAAGCTTTAGATGGAAATCAGCTTAAAGCTTCTTTTAAGAAGAGAGGAATTAAACACTTCCCATATAAGGAACCTGAAATTACCTATACGATGATGAACATGCGTGATCCGGTGATTGGTGGTTTTAGCCCAGAAAAGATCGCTCTTCGTAGAGCAATTACTTTGTCGTACAACCAAAAAGAAAGTATAAAACAGGCTTATAAAGGGCAAGCTGTTCGGGCTGAAATGTTTATACCTGAAGGTGTGAATGGCTATAATCCGAAATATAAAAGTAGCTTAGGATATAACCCGCTGCTAGCAAATAAATTACTTGATTATTATGGTTATAAAAAAGGTGCTGATGGTTATAGAACCCAGCCAAACGGGAAACCTTTGATTTTAAAAATCAATACAGAAAATAGCTCGGCCTCAGTTATCCACTCAGAACTCTGGAAAAAGAATCTGGATGCAATTGGCATTCGAGCTGACTTTAAGGTAAGTAATTTTGCAGATAACTTAAAAGCCGCAACTCAATGTAAATATATGATTTGGAGTGGGGCATGGATTGCTGACTATCCTGAAGGAGATAATTTTGCACAGTTGCTTTATGGACCAAATGCTGGACAGGGAAACCATGCTTGTTATCAGTCTAAAACATATGACGCTCTTTATACTCAGGCCATTCATTTACCACCGCAACAACGTCTACCATATTATGAAAAGCTCAATCGCCAGATTGAAGCTGATAACCCATGGATTGTTCATGTAACTCGAATTCGTAACTGGTTAGTACGGCCACAAGTTCAAGGTTTTAAACCCCATCCTATGATGAATACAAACTGGCAATATCTTGATATTACTCCTATTAAAAAATAATTTTAGATAAAGATCATGATGACTGAAAATTTAAAACAAAAGCTCAAGCACTGTAGTATCAGCTTGCTATTCGCTAGTATGGCCTTAACGGGATCTACAAGTATTTTTGCGAAAAGCCCAGCCGATCCGAATAAAGTTTTACGTTATGTATTTCCAACAGCTGAGACAGGTTTCGATCCGGCTTATATCCATGATTTATATTCTGCGCATGTAACCACATCGATATTTGAAACTCTATATACCTATGATTATTTAGCAAGGCCGGCAAAGCTTATTCCGCAAATAGCAACTGCTATGCCAGAAGTCAGTGCTGATGGTTTGACCTATACCATTCGCATTAAAAAGGGAATTTATTTTACGCCAGACCCTGTTTTTAAAGGCAAACCTAGAGAATTAACAGCCAATGATTATGCGTATTCTTTTAAGCGTTTATTGGACCCGAATCTGCGCTCTCCAAATAGCTGGCTATTAGAAAACAAAATTGAAGGTATGGATGCGTTAGTCAAAGCAGCCAATAAGTCCGGAAAATTTAACTATGATCAAAAGGTAAGTGGTTTACAAACACCTGATAAATACACTTTGGTGATTCGTTTAGTTAAGCCAGACTATAACTTTCCTTTATTACTCGCCCATGACCCGACAGGTGCAGTGGCACGTGAAGTCATCGAAAAGTATAAAGACAAAGCCGGTTATGTAATGGGCCACCCTGTAGGTACAGGTCCTTATGTGTTGAGCAAGTGGGTACCAGCATCGCGCATTGTTTTAAAAGCGAATCCTGATTATCGCGGCTTTACTTGGAACTTTAATGCCAGCAGCCCTGAAGATCAGGCAATTGTGAAGCGACTTAAAGGTAAAAAAATGCCTCAAATCGGCACAATTGATATTCAGGTAATGGAAGAAAACCAATCGCGGTGGCTAGCATTTCAGCGTGGTGAGGTTGATATATTTCAGCTTGAAGGCCAACTGGTCGCAAAAGCGGTTAAAGACGGCAAACTAAGACCTGAACTTGCTAAAGAAGGTGTGCAGTTATCTCGCATTGTTGACCCCGAAATTAGCTATATTTATTGGAATCTTAAAAATCCAGTTGTTGGGGGAATGAGTAAAGAGAAAATTGCTTTACGCCGTGCGATTGCGATGTCTCGTTCGATAGATCAAGAAATTAAACTAGTAAGAAATGATGATGCACAGCGTCTACATTTTCCAATTCCACCAGGTGTAGTGGGTAATGATCCTCAATACAGAACCAGTACCCCATATTCGGTGAAAGCAGCAAATTTACTATTAGATCGATATCACTATAAAAAAGATGCCTCAGGTTGGCGTACGCAACCAGACGGAAAACCACTTGTCATTGAATATATGGCGCGTAGTGACAGTATTGGTCAGCAAAGCGCTGAGCTGTGGAAAAAAAATTTTGATAGTTTGAATATCCGTATGGTCTTTAAACCCATGCTCTTTGCAGATCTTATTCGTGCGCAAAAACAATGCGACGGGATGTTCGGGTCTTCTGCATGGATAGCCGATTATCCAGATGGGGATAATTTTATGCAGAATTTTTATGGACCTAATACACATATGACGAACTGGTCTTGTGGTTCTATTCCAGAGTTTGATCAGTTGTATCGCCAAACGCAACAAATGCAAGCAGGTCCTGAGAGAGATGCACTTTATCGAAAAATGACACGGTTATTAGAAGTGTATATGTCTGTTCAAATCTCATATGCACGCTACCGGAATATGCTGGCTCAACCAAAAATCATTGGATATAAGAAGCATCCAATTTTACATGCAGAGTGGATGTATTTCGATATTGATACAAATACTAAATCTAATCATTAAATGAAAAAAATTGGAGATATGATGAAAAATAATGCACTGAAAATGACAACCTTATGTATGTTGACCATAGGTGTAAGTCAGTTTGCAACGGCAGAGACAACACGTCCTATTTTGCCATTACTTAAAGCACAACAACTTCCAGCATGGTGTAATGCGAATTTAAAAAAGATTCAGAAAGAGATTTCAAATTTTGAAAAAACACCTGTTAAAGATAATGCAGCAGCGGCACCTATATTGGCAAAATGGGATAAAGTTTTTGCGCATTTTGAAGATTTCTCAGGTCCTATAAGTCTATATAGTAACGTAGACCCAGATGCAAAGTTACGTAAGGCAGCAGAAGACTGTGAAATCAAAATTAATCAGTTTCATACTGATATATTTCAAAATTCAAAATTATATAACGTCATTAAGAATACCAAAGCTACTGATCCGATAGACCAAAAATATCGTCAAGATATTCTAGATCAGTTTGAAGACACAGGTGTTCAACTTGAGCCAGTAAAGCGTGCACGAATGAAAGCTATTCTGGATGAGCTGACTAAACTAGAACAAGAATATGCCCGTAACGTCCGTGATAATCCAGAGAAACTTGAGTTTACTCCTGAAGAGATGAAAGGCTTACCTCAAAGTTATATTTCAGCATTAAAGAAAAATGCTAAAGGCAACTATTTATTAGGTTTTGAATATCCGGAATATCGTCCTTTTATGGAGTTGGCAGATAATGATGATGCCCGAAAAAGATATCAAATTGCCTTTACGCGACGGGGTACTGAACAAAATTTAAAACTACTTAAACAGGTAATTGATTTGCGTTATGAGCTTGCTCAGTTATTTGGAAAAGCAAGTTATGCAGATTGGGTTTTAAAAGACCGTATGGCTAAAACGCCTGAGGCTGTAAATCAATTTTTAGCAGAAGTCCAAAAAACGGTAGCGCCACTTGAACGTAAAGAAGTAGAAGAACTCCGTGAATTTAAAGCACAAACATTAAAAACACCATTAGAAAAAACCGAGATCACACGTTGGAGTGAAGCTTACTGGAGTGAAAAGCTTCGTAAGAGTAAATATCAGATCGATCAGGAAAAACTTCGTGATTATTTCCCAACTTTAGCTGCTCAAAAATGGTTGTTTGCTATTTCATCTGACCTTTATGGTATTGATTTTAAACCTGTCAAAGTTAAAGCATGGCAGGACGAAGTTGAATATTACGATGTAGTTGATAAGAAGACAGGAAAACTCCTTGGTGGCTTATATATGGATAAATTCCCTCGTGAAGGGAAGTATGGCCATGCCGCTGTTTGGGGAGTATATGGTGGTAGTACATTAACAAACCGCTTACCAGTTTCAGCACTAGTCACGAACTTTAATCGTAAAGGGCTAAATAGCGATGAGCTTGAAACTTTTGTTCATGAGTTTGGCCACGCTTTACACGGCATTTTGTCAAATACCCGCTATACCAGTCAGTCAGGAACATCCGTAGAACGTGATTTTGTAGAAGCGCCGTCTCAAATGTATGAAGAGTGGGCACGCCGTAAAGAAACTTTATCTAAAGTGGCCGATTATTGCGATCCAGCCTGCCCACGTGTTGACGATGAGTTAATTGCCCGATTAAAAGCAGTACATAACTATGGTCGTGGCTTACGTTATGCACGTCAGACTCTTTATGCACAGTACGATATGTCGTTGCATACTGCCGATGCATTAAAAGTAAAACCTTTAGAAAATTGGCAAAAAATGGAAGCAGCTACAGCCTTGGGATATGTACCAACAACAGAATTTCCTGGACAGTTTGGGCATTTGATGGGCGGTTATCAAGCAGGTTATTACGGCTATATGTGGTCTGAGGTTCTAGCTTTAGACATGCTTTCTGCTTATGGGGATAACCTTAATAACCCACAAGTAGGGCAACGTTACCGTCAAACGATCTTATCGCAAGGTAGCCAAAAACCAGCAGCTGAATTAGTTAAAGATTTTCTCGGTCGTGATCCTGACAATAAAGCATTCTTTAACGAAATTACCGGACAACGGGTTAAATAAGGAATTATCACTATGCTGGCATATGTTATTCGGCGTTTATGGCAGATGATTCCAACTATGTTGGGGGTAGTCTTACTTATTTTTATTCTTTTTAACTGGGTAGGTGGAGATCCTGCTTATATTTTAGCGGGCAAGATGTCTAATCCTGAGCAGATCGAAAACATTCGTAAGCAGTTAGGTGTCGATCAACCTTATTACGTTCAGCTCTGGATTTTCATTAAGCAGATTCTCACTTTTGACTACGGTGCAAGTTGGAGTACTGGCGAACCTGTTTCTCAAATTATTTTAACCCGATTAGGACCCTCACTCACGCTTCTAATTCCACTGACTATTTTACAGACGGTTATTTCAATTATTTTGGCATTGGCTGTTGCCTCGGTACGTGGTTCTTTAACCGACCGTATGGTGATGATGCTATGTACTATCGGCATGTCAATCAGCATCTTAGTTTACATTATTGTTTTTCAATATGTTTTAGCTTATCAACTAAGTTGGTTTCCTGTGCAAGGCTGGAGCGACACCTTTACTGATAACTTATTTAAGTTTGCCTTACTACCAATTCTAATCATGCTGGTGGTAAGTATTGCACCGACTTTACGTTTATATCGTAGCTTTGTGCTTGATGAAATTAATCAGGACTATGTTCGAACAGCACGGGCTAAAGGTGTGGGTGAAACCCGAATCTTAGGTGTACATGTACTACGTAATGCTTCAATTCCTATTATTACCGATGTGATGTCAACTTTACCTGCATTGCTCATAGGCGCATTTTTAATTGAACGTTTTTTTGGTATTCCCGGGATTGGTCGAGAGGTGATTATTGCAGTTGAGCGGAGTGATTTTCCTGTTATTAAAGCAATTACAGTTTACATCGCAGCTGCAACCATGATTTTTAACCTGATTGCCGATTTGGTCTACAAAGTGGTTGATCCACGTGTACAGTTGAAGTAGGTGGGCTATGCTGAGCGTTTTATCAAAAAGAAAACAACAAACAAAAGCCGAAGCTCATTCATCTGGCCTGTGGAAACTTGCCATGCGTCGTCTTCGGGCCGACAAGATCGTAATGTCATCGCTAGTGATTGTATTGCTTTATTTTATTATCTTGGTTCTATCAATGACGGGCGTGATTGCATCTGACTGGAATAAAGAGGTAGCCGTAAGTTATGCACCGCCTACATTTATAGGGGCAGATAAGACAACAGATGCAGGGCAAAAGGCGGCAGCGATTGAAGAAGAGTTACCAGAAAATCCAGTCGATCCTTTAAAAGATGTAATTGATAAGCTTAAGGCTGAAATTAAACAAGAAAAGAGCTCTGGAAGTGCAATTGATTATTATGGTGTAGTTGACCCATTAGCCGATGATATGAAAGCGATCGATCAGCAACTTGGAGGACATTTACTTGATCAACAAGCAGAACTGAAAAGTACCCTTGTGTTTGGAGCTGATAAATGGGGACAGGACGTTTTAAAGAAAACTATTAAAGGTGCTGAAACTTCAATTATTGTTGGGGTGATATCGGCTTTACTTGCAGTAGGAATTGGTACACTTTTAGGCGCAATTTCTGGATATTTCGGTGGTTGGGTTGATGATATTCTCAACTGGTTTTATAACATTTTTACCTCAATTCCATATTTGTTATTAGTTCTCGCGATTGCTGCAGTACTTCAACAAAAAGGCATTCTATCTATTGTTCTGATTTTGGGTTTAACGGGCTGGACAGGTGTTTATCGATTAATTCGTGCCGAATATATGAAACACACTGCACGTGAGTACGTTCTTGCTGCCAAAGCAATTGGTGTTGGTCACTTCCGCCGTATATTCATTCATATTTTTCCAAATGTCAGCCATATTGCTTTAGTCCAGATGTCAATTTTGGTGGTGTCTTTCATTAAATCTGAGGTCATCTTGAGTTTCTTGGGTTTTGGTGTACCAGTAGGCGTAGTGTCTTGGGGAAGCATGTTAAATGAAGCACAAAGTGAACTTCTTTTAGGTAAATGGTGGCAACTTGTCGCAGCCTCTGTCGCAATGGCTGTTTTGGTTACGGCATTTTCAATGTTTACTGATGCACTTCGTGATGCGTTAGATCCAAAGCTAAAATAAGAGGAAGGTCAAATGTTAGAACAAGAAAATAAGAATGCGCCGTTACTGCATGTTAAAAATTTACGAGTAAGTTTTAAAGGTGAAGATAAGCAATATATTGAAACCGTAAAAGGAATTACTTTTGATATTCCTGCAAATACTACGGTTGCTTTAGTAGGTGAGTCGGGTAGTGGTAAATCGGTTACTTCTTTGGCAACTATGGGATTGCTGCCTGTAGGTCAGAGTAAAATTGATGAGCAAAGTAAAATTATATTTGAAGGCAAAGATTTACTGAGCTTATCTCGTACAGAGATGCGTAAAATTTGTGGCAAAGATATTGCGATGATTTTTCAGGAGCCGATGTCATCATTAAATCCAGTTTTTACGGTTGGCAATCAAATTGCAGAAGTGTTGTGTTTGCATATGGGATTGAGCCGTAAACAGGCCCGACAACGCGTTTTAGAGTTGCTTAAAGAAGTAGGTATTCCTTCACCTGAAACTAAAATTGACGCTTACCCAAATCAACTTTCGGGTGGTCAACAGCAACGTGTCATGATTGCTATGGCGATTGCGTGTGAGCCTAAACTGCTCATTGCCGATGAGCCGACTACGGCACTTGATGTAACGATCCAAAAGCAAATTATTGATTTACTCGAGTCATTGCGTAAACGTCGTCAAATGTCGATGCTTTTTATTACCCACGATTTAGCATTGGTCGGTGAAATTGCAGATAAAGTCATTGTAATGCGTCATGGCGAGATAAGAGAACAAGGTGCTGCTGAGCAGGTCCTTGAACAGCCTAAAGATGTATATACGAGAGCTTTGTTATATTGCCGCCCGCAAATATCTCAACGGCCTTATCGTTTGCCTGTAACGAATGATTTTATGCGTCAAGAAGACGATGTATTGGTCGAACAAAGTTTTGATGTTTCAGCAATTCCCGAGCGCAAACGTGGTTTAAATGGCGATGAACAAATCATTTTGGAAGTAAAAGACCTGAAAAAAAGCTTTTATAGCCGTAAAGGTCTATTTGGTAAAGAAGAGTTTCAAGCCGTAAAAGGTGTTTCTTTTAAGCTGGCTAAAGGAAAAACCTTAGGATTAGTTGGTGAGTCAGGTTCAGGTAAAACGACTGTTGGGCTATTACTCATGCGCTTACATCAGGCATCTGGTGGGCAGGCTTTCATCGAAGGTAAAGATATTCTTTCATTAACTGAAAAAGAGTTTGCTAAATATCAACGGAAAATCCAGATCATCTTTCAAAATCCCTATGCGTCTCTTAATCCACGCTTTACCATCGGGCAGATTTTATTAGAGCCTATGCAAATTCATAACATTGGTAAAGATGATGCAGAGCGTAAACAAATTGCCCTTGGACTGCTTGAGCGAGTCAATTTACCTGAACAAGCTTACTACCGATATCCACATGAGTTTTCAGGTGGACAACGTCAACGTATTGCCATTGCACGGTGTTTAACGCTAAAGCCTGAAATTTTAATTTGTGATGAATCTGTTTCTGCACTAGATGTTTCAGTTCAGGCACAGGTACTTAACTTATTACAAGACTTGCAAGATGAGTTTGGGCTTAGTTATATCTTTATTTCGCATGACTTATCGGTTGTGAAATATATCTCTGATCAGGTCATGGTCATGAATCATGGCGAGGTTGTAGAAATAGCCAATTCAGATGAACTCTATGCACATCCTCAACATGATTATACTAAACGATTATTGCAGGCCATTCCTCAAGGGATTCAACACGTTTCATGAGCGTACAGTTATGTCGTTAAGGGCACTTTCGAGTGCCTTTTTATTTGGTTTATGTGGTAAATGCTTATAAAATAAGAGAAGTAAATTTAGAGTATTTTATTCTTGCTATGTGCGCCAATTTTAAACCTTTAACTCTTACACAACTACAGCAACTTCAGTTGCCTGTGGTCGGCTTTAGCTATGCCGAAGAGGTTTATCCTGCAGGAACAATGCCACTATTATTTAAATCACCACAAGGGCTTGAGTGGCGTGAAGTGATGTTCGGATTGGTTCCAAAATGGGCTGAAGATACAAATATAGCAAAACATACCTACAATGCCCGCCATGAGACTATTTTCCAAAAACCGAGTTTTCAAGAAGCTGCACTTAAATGTAAATTTGGTGTGATTCCAGTGACCGAATTTTATGAAAGTAAGTATATAAATGATAAACCTGAGCGGTGGGGTGTACGCCGTAAAGATGGGCAGGCTTTTTTTATTGCAGCGATCTACGAAATTTGCAAAATGAATGAAACGATTATTCGTTCTGCAAGTATGTTGACCATGGACGCTATAGACCATCCAATGATGAAAGACTTTCACGAGCCGGGCGATGTTAAACGATCAGTTATTGTGATTCCACACGACCGACTAGATGAATGGTTAAGTTTAGAATCACCTGATATTTCCAACTTTATCGAAGGTTTTCCAGTTGAAGAGTTTGAATGCTCTCATGTACCAAAAGAAAAAATTATAAAACCGACACCACAGTTAAGTATGTTTGACTAATCTATCTAAAATTAAGATGAGGTTATTGATCTCAAATTTGAATCAATAACCTATATCACTTATTCAATATTTTTACTTAATGTTTGTACCTCGGAATCTTCAGCTAAATAGCTCAATTCAATGGGTGAAATCACAAAAGTTGTATTATCTGAGGTCTGTTTAAATACAAAGCCATATTCAAAAGATTGGCTATTTTTACTTGGTAACCAGAATAGATAAGGGCAGCCTGTATAACTACCATCCCAACCCATTTCTCTAGCGAGAGCCAAAGCTGTATCAGATTTCGCTATGATTTCTTTGAGTGATTCTTTATCTCGTGTTGAGACATCACCATCATCATCTGCAAATGTTTGTAGAAACTCATTTAAGGGCTTAAGGTCTTCCCAGTTATGTTCTATTGTTGAGAAATGATATCCATATAGCATCATGTGCACTTTCTTCCATCTTGTTATTGTGTCCTTGAACATACCAAGAAATATATGAAAAGGAAATGGATAAATCTGATTTAAGTTGTTTATTTTTCATAACTTATAGATTATTTTTTGTACGGAATAAAGACTTTTATAAATATTAAAATTATTTATATTACCTAAATAGCATAGGTGGAAAGTAACAATCCTAATGATTAGGATAAATTACTATTTTAGTAAATCAAACTGTTGGCGAATATAGAATTGTTCATAATTCACCTATAATGGAAGTGAAACTATGTAGAGCATATTTATGTTTATAACAACTACGCGCCCACAAGATAATTTAATTAATCAACTTTTGCCTATTTTGGAACAGGCGAGTCAGATTTTACTAGAAGAATATCAAAATTATTCTGCGGGTTATGAGTTTACTATTCATGAAAAGCAAGATGATTCACCTGTAACCCAAGCGGATCTAAAGGTAAATAGATTTTTATTAAAGCATCTTGCAGAGATTACTCCAGAGTTGCCTGTATTGTCTGAAGAAAGTGATTATAGTGCCCGTCATGAATGGTCTACTTGTTGGATGTTAGATCCACTCGATGGAACCAAAGAATTTATACATGAACGTGATGAATTTACGATCAATCTAAGCTTGATCAACGGCAAAGAAACTGTTTTCTCAGTTATTGCTGTGCCATGTGAACAAGTTGTGTACTTAGGATATCTACAAGATTTACCTTTTAAATATAGCTTTAGCCAACAACAATGGTATCAATATCAGGTTAGTTCAACTTCGCTAGATGCACCTATACAAATAGGACTTAGTCACGGTAGTAAAAATCCAAAATACCAAAAATTTATTCAACCTATAGAAAAAGAACATCGTATTATTCGACGAGAAGCTGGGAGTGCCTATAAGTTTTGCATGATGTTAGAAGGTGAAATAGATATTTACCCACGCTTTCATCCTACTTCTGAATGGGATACCAGTTCTGGTCAAGGTCTCTTAGAAAGTATAGGCGGTGGTTTACTTACTCTTGATGGAAAACCTTTTGAATATAACCAAAGAAGCACGGTTTTAAATAAGGGCTTTATCGCTTTTCGTGATCAGGAAAGCAAAAAAATAGCATTTGAAGCATTAGCCCAATCAGGTGTTATAGATTGAGAGTTATGCCAGACATGTTATAGTGGCAAAGTATTGAAAAAAGATGACAAGATAAAGATGGCACTCGATTTATTGCCTAAAAGTATGTTTGAAGCAATTGATTTATTGCCCGATGCTTCAACTCCTGTAACCTTATTTACGCGCCATTCTTTAAGAGAACTTGTAGATGGGCAGGGCTTGGCTGGTTATGATCTCCAACTTACTCCTCAAGGACGTGAGCTTGCGCAGGCATGGGGTAATTACTTAATCAAAAATACAGATCGTGTTATTCAGCATTGTATTTCAAGTCCAATACAACGCTGTGTCGATACGGCGGCACTCATGATTGAAGGGGCTGACGATGTAAGTCCCCAATCAAATACTCATACGATTGAAATTATTGAGCAAGGGCTACTTGTTGAACCGGGTAGCTTTGTGTTGGATATACAACAAGCTGCTCCTTATTTTAAAAAGCAGGGTGCTTTAGGTTTTATTAATAGTTTTGTAAATAATGCATTACCTGGTATGAAACATCCCATTACAGGTGTTTTAGATGTACTAGAGCTTATTTACCGGACTCATCCAAAAACTAAAGGCGGTCTTAGTTTAGCCGTGAGTCATGACACGATTATTGCAGCAATTGTTGCTGTAATTTCTGGTGAGAATAAAATTAAGAAAGAAGACTGGCCGGAAATGATGGAAGGATTATTTGTATGGTTTGAAGGTGAAGAGTTTCCAAATTGTAAATTAAAGTGGATTTGGAGAGGAAAGGCCTATGAGCTGAATGTAGCTAAATTTCATAAAGTGCTATAAGCTCAAAAACAATAGATAATAAAAAAAGCCCTATTGGGCTTTTTTTACATGTTCAAATTAGTTAGCTAACGCTTTAACTTGAGCATTTAAACGGCTCTTATGACGAGCAGCTTTATTTTTGTGGATGATGCCTTTATCAGCCATGCGGTCGATTACAGGAACAGCTTTTTTGTAAGCTTCTGTAGCAATAGCATAATCACCACCAGCGATTGCACTTAAAGTACGTTTGATGTAGGTACGAACCATAGAACGCAAGCTTGCGTTGTGTTTACGCGCTGTAACGTTTTGACGCGCACGTTTTTTAGCTTGAGCAGAGTTTGCCACTCTTGCACTCCTTGAAAATAAGTTGGTCTGGGCGGGCTGTGGTCAATTCAGTAAACTGGTGTAACCATCACCAGCCCGTAAACAAGTGCCATATTGTGATGAATCAACACCGTGAAGTCAAGCCTTGCGAGCATTTTAAGCGGTTTTAGGGGCTGCTAAAACGGTAAGAAAAGGTTAAATTTGATACAAACTTGAAGAGGGTTGGATAAAAAATGACTATAAGTACTAAAAAAGCAATTGTGATAGGTGCTACGGGACTTGTGGGTTTAGCGCTTGTCGAACAGCTTGAGCAAACACTGGAATTCGAAGCGATTACTGTTGTGGTCAGAAAAGAATCACAACTACTTAATACATATAAAAAAGTTACTCAACTCGTTATAGAGGATTTTTTATTACTCAATGATGAAGATGTGAATGGCCATACCCATGCTTTTAGCTGTCTTGGAACAACATTAAAAGTGGCAGGCTCAAAACAGGCTTTTTACGCTGTGGATTATGAAATCAATGCTCATTTAGCAGATCTAGTGCAAGATAAGCACATTCATCTATTGCTAGTGAGTGCCCTTGGAGCAAATGCAAACTCTCCAATTTTCTATAATAAAGTGAAAGGACAGTTAGAGGATTATATTGAGAGCTTAGAACTCGAAAAACTATCTATTTTTAGACCGTCTTTACTGATTGGTAAACGCAGCGATGTACGGTTTATTGAAGACTTAGGGCAGAGTCTATTTAAACTTATTGAGAATAAATTTCAAAAGCCATTCAAATATAAGCCAGTAACTGCGGAGCAATTGGCTCATACGATGGTCGTAGCGGCGCTAACGCAAATTGAAGCCTTTAAACGATATGATAATCTGAGCATACAACAAACTCGATAAGGGAGTATTAAAGTGTCGACAGTACCATTTGTAACATGTGATTTATTAGATGATAACCCTGAAAAAGACTTACAGGTTGTAATCCCATCAATGGATGGCAAGTTCTTTCAAAGTTATGGAGCTCGTAAAACTTTTGGGGGACAGGTTGTAACAGTAAAGTGCTTTGAAGATAACTCACGTGTAAAAGAGTTATTGGCAACAGATGGTACAGGTAAAGTATTAGTTGTGGATGGTGGTGCATCTATGCGCTGTGCACTCATGGGTGATTTGATTGCTGAGTCAGCAGTTAAAAACAACTGGAATGGTGTAGTGATTTACGGTTGTGTACGAGACGTTGATGCACTTGCGACCTTAGATTTGGGAGTACATGCATTGGCTGCAATTCCACAAAAAAGTAATCGTAAGGGCATTGGTGAGGTAGATATTAATTTGTATTTTGGTGGAGTCACAATTCAATCTGGTGATTTTATCTATGCTGATAATAATGGGATTGTGATAGCAAAAGAAAAATTAGTCTAATTCTCTAATATAAAGGAAGGCATGATGGTGATTCATCAAATTAAAGTACTTCAAGCAGTTGTATCTGCAATTGCTGAAGGTGGTAGAGGTGTTTCAGGAACAGCATTTCCACAACAACCTGCAAAGGCTTTGAAATTATATGAATTTGAAGGTTCACCATTTTGCCGTCGTGTTCGTGAAGTGATTACACTTTTGAATCTGGACGTTGAAATTTATCCATGCCCTAAAGGTGGAACAAAGTATCGTTCAGTTGTAAAAGAAAAAGGCGGTAAATTACAGTTTCCATTTTTAATTGATGAAAATACTGGCGATCAGCTATATGAATCACAGGATATTATTCATCATTTATTTAAACATTATGGTAAGACAGGGAAAACGCCGCAGAAATTTTCGAGTTACCCAAACATGCCTTATGTTGCAGTTGCTGGAACTATATTAAATGGAGCTCGCGGAATATGGATAAATAAAAAAATTGTTGATAGAGCTGCACCTGAACAAAAACTTGAGTTATGGAGTTTTGAAGCAAGTCCGTATTCACGAATTGTAAGAAGTCTACTCTCTGAACTTGAGCTTCCATATATTTTGCATAATGTGGCAAAAGAGAGATGGCAAGATATGGGACCTGCTATTCTTCGCTTAAAACCAGGTAAATACATACCTTTAGAAGGTGGAAAAAGAGAAAAGCTATTGCCGATTATGCAGGATAAAATGCAAGTACCATACTTAGTAGACCCAAATACGGGAGTGAAGATGTTTGAGTCTGCTCAAATCGTAAAGTATTTAAAAAAGCAATATGGGCGTTGATTAAGGTTAATTTGAGTAAGGGTTTAAGGCGTTTTCCTTAAACTCTTATCAACATCAGATTTCTTAACAGGTTGTATGAAAAAAATATGAGTATGCTAAATTAATAAACTTAAATACCTAAAAAGGCATATTTTATGGAATGTATGAGAATTCAACCTGTAACGAGTGCTCCTGGTGAAAATGCATTATTTATTGTATTGGGACTAGCTCAAGGTGATTCTGTAATAGAAAAAGTAAAAGATTTTGCTGCTAATTTTTCAGCACTAACCAGAAGTCTCTTTAATCGTTATCCAGATAGTAAATTTAATGCTACTTTAGGTTTTAGCTCAAATGCATGGGATATATTATTTCCAGAGCAATCCAAGCCTCAAGAGTTACAACCATTTCAAGAAATTAGAGGTCCCAAATACACGGCTGTCTCAACTCCGGGTGATTTATTTTTTCATATACGTGCTGATCGTCAGACTTTATGTTACGAGCTAGGTAATATAATTAATCAACAGCTTGGTAAAGTAACGTATCCAATTGATGAAGTTCATGGTTTTCGTTATTTTGACGGTCGTGCAATTATTGGCTTTGTGGATGGAACAGAGAATCCTGAACCTGTTATTGCAGCACAGTGGGCATTAGTAGGCGATGAAGACCCTGACTTTATCGGGGGAAGTTATGCTTTTATCCAGAAATATACACATGATATGGATAAATGGCGTTCATTAACTGACGAAGAACAAGAAAAAGTGATTGGCCGTAAAAAGTTCAATGATGTTGAGCTCGGCGATGATGAAAAACCTTTAACGGCTCATAATGTCGTTAGTAAAGCTCATGATGCAGAAGGTAATGAACTTAAAATTATGAGAGCTAATATGCCTTTTTCAAATCCTTCTAGAAATGAATATGGTACATTCTTTATTGGCTACTCGCGTAAATTTAGTACAACCCGACAAATGCTTGAGAACATGTTTTTAGGTAACGAGCATGGTAATCTGGATCGGTTACTTGACTTTAGTACTGCTCAAACAGGTACTTTATTTTTTGTACCGACTGTAGATTTTCTTGATGATTTAGGCGATGAATAGTCGTTAGTTTAGAAAACTCAAATGATGGGAGTGACTAGATGACTTCCATTATTTAAATTGAAATAAATATGATGTGATGAAATGTTTAAAAAGATAACGCAGCTTTTTCAAGGCTCAAAAGAAACGCCAGAACAACTTTACTTGCAAGAGAATCAATTAAAATTTGATTCTGAACGTGGGCCTATCATTAATGATGTAGTGATTAATCAGAAGTGGTCAGAGCGTCTTGAATATTTCTCAAACCGTAAATTACAGAATTTTGATAATCTTCAAAAGTTATTTCAAATTACGCCACAAATTAATGAAAAGATTGATTTAGAAATCGCAACACAGCGCTATGTTGCAAGATTGGAAAATACTCAAGAAAAGCTACTTCAACTCAAAGCGATTATACAAATTTTAAATCAATATTATGTTTTGTTTTTGCGTGATAAATAATCATAGTTGATTGATTAAAAAATATAAAAAGTAGGGCCAACTAGTAGTTTGATTTTCAAAAAAATAACTCATTTCACTAAAAACATCATGCTACTATTGAGCTCATATCTTCTTAGCTGATAAAAGCCATATACATGTTTCAACAAGAAATCTCTCAATTGAATTTACAACAGCTCAAAGCCGGTGAAAAGCGTTGGGTAGGGTCGTTATTAGGTTCTTCTGCTGCATTATTATTCAAAGAAATTGCCGTTCAGCATTCATCTTTGCTCGTTGTAGTAGCTCGAAATAACCAACATGTTGCTCAGTTAGAAAGTGAACTTGAATTTTATGGCATAAAACCGACAATTTTCCCTGATTGGGAAATTTTGCCGTATGACCGCTTGTCACCTCATCAAGATATTGTTTCAGAACGACTCGCGATTTTATCCAATATGCCGCAAAAAGGTATATTGCTCATTTCAGCAAGCACTTTAGCTCAAAGAGTTGCACCATATTCTTGGGTTTTAGGTGAGCATTTTGATATACGTGTGGGGCAAAAATTTGATTTAGAACAACAGAAGCTACGTTTAGTACAAGCTGGGTATCATTTAGTAGATACAGTTTACGACCATGGTGAGTTTGCTGTACGTGGCAGCATTATGGATATTTTTGCATCTGGTCAGGATGCACCTATCCGTATTGACCTGTTTGATGATGAAATTGATACTTTAAAATTCTTTGATCCAGAAACACAAAGAACCACCACAACTTTAAAAAGTTTTACAGTTCTTCCCGCGAAAGAGTTCCCATTAAAAGAAGCTCGTTCCATTTTCAGAGATCGTTATTCTGAACTTTTTCCGACTGCAAATCCTAAGAAAAACCCAATTTACCAAGATGTTCTTGATGGAATTGCATCTCCGGGAATTGAGTTTTATTTACCGTTATTTTTTGATAAAACTCACATGCAATCTCAAAGTACACTTACAACGTACTTTCCAAAGAATTGCATTGTAATTACAAATAATGATATAGATATTGATTTAACCAGTTTTTGGAAAGAAGTTTTTCGTCGCTATGAAGATAGACGCCATAACGCAGACCAGCCAATTCTCCCTCCTGATGAGTTATTTATTGCACCAAATAACTTACTAAGTGCTTTAAATCAGTTCCCGCGTATGCTTGTGAGCGCTGAAGCAGTTGAAGAAAAAGCTGGGGCTCTAAATCTTAAGGTTGAGCAACCACCTAAGTTGCCAGTTGATCCGAAAAAAGACAAACCATTTGCTGTAGTTAAAAAATATATTGATGAAGCAAATCATCCTGTTTTATTGGTTGCAGAAAGTGCTGGTCGACGTGAAAGTTTAAGAGATGGCTTGCGTGCCAGTCTGGGAGATATTCCTAGCGTAGATAGTTTTGAGCAATTCCAGAAAAGTCAGTTTGCGATTGCGATTACGAATGCACCATTAGACCGTGGTTTGCTTTTAACCGATCAATTGTCTGTTATTTCAGAAAATCAGTTGTATGAGCATCGCGTAGTTCAACGTCGTCGTAAACGTCAGCAAGAAGTTTCAGAAGAATTCCTAATTCGTAGTTTGACCGAATTAAGCATAGGTGCTCCTGTTGTTCATATTGACCATGGTGTAGGGCGTTATGCTGGATTAATTACTTTGGCAATTGAAGGGCAAGATTATGAATTCTTGCAACTAGACTATGCTGAAGAGGCAAAAGTTTACGTGCCTGTGACTAACTTGCATCTCATTAGTCGCTATAGTGGCGGAGATCCAGATTTAGCACCATTACATAAAATTGGAACTGACGCGTGGAGTAAGGCTAAACGTAAAGCTTTAGAACAAATTCATGATGTTGCAGCAGAGTTGCTACATATACAGGCACGTCGTCAGTCAAAACCTGGTTTTGGCTTTGAAGTCGATCAGTCGCTTTATATGCAATTTGCAAGCGGATTTGCGTATGAAGAAACACTTGATCAAGCCAATGCTATTGAAGCGACGCTTTATGATATGCAACAAGCTAAACCGATGGATCGACTTGTTTGTGGGGACGTTGGTTTTGGTAAAACAGAAGTTGCAATGCGAGCAGCATTTGTTGCGGTGCAAAATGGTAAGCAGGTCGCTGTTTTAGTACCGACGACATTACTTGCTCAACAGCATTATGAATCTTTTAAAGACCGCTTTGCCGACTGGCCTGTTCGTATTGAAGTATTATCACGCTTTGGTTCAAATAAAACGCATACGAAAAATATTGAAGATCTTGCTGAGGGCAAAGTCGATATTGTGGTGGGTACCCATAAACTTTTACAAGAAAATGTACAGTTTAAAGATCTAGGGTTAATGGTAGTCGACGAAGAACATCGTTTTGGTGTGCGTGATAAAGAGCGTATTAAAGCATTACGCGCAGATGTTGATATGTTAACACTTACAGCTACACCAATTCCACGAACTTTAAATATGGCTTTTTCGGGAATGCGTGATTTATCTATCATTGCTACACCGCCAGCCCGTCGTTTAGCTGTTAAAACCTTTGTACAAGAACATACCGAAGCGTCTATTAAAGAAGCGATCTTGCGTGAGTTACTACGTGGTGGCCAAGTATATTTCTTGCACAATGAAGTTGATACGATTGAGAGAGCAGCTGAAAATATTCGCGTGCTTGTTCCTGAAGCTCGTGTAGCAGTGGCTCATGGGCAAATGAGGGAAAGAGAACTTGAGCAAGTCATGCAACAGTTCTATCACAAAGAATACAATGTATTGGTATGTTCAACAATTATCGAAACTGGAATTGATGTTCCAAATGCCAACACTATTTTGATAGAAAGGGCTGACAAACTTGGTTTAGCTCAACTACACCAATTACGTGGCCGTGTGGGGCGTTCACATCACCAAGCTTATGCTTATTTATTAGTTCCTTCGATAAAGCATCTAAAAGGTGATGCTGAAAAACGCCTTGATGCAATCCAACGTGCTTCAACTCTTGGTGCTGGTTTCATGCTGGCTACAGAAGATTTAGAAATTCGAGGCGCAGGTGAGCTTTTAGGTGAGCAGCAAAGTGGTTCAATGCAAGCAATTGGTTATAGTTTGTATATGGAAATGCTTGAAAAAGCTACTAAGGCGATTCAACAAGGGAAAACACCGAATTTTGATGCACCTTTATCATTAACAGCAGAAATTAATTTACACATTCCTGCACTGATTCCAGATGAGTATTTAGGTGACGTACATCAGCGTTTATTATTCTATAAGCGTATTAGTAATACAGATACCCAAGAAAAGCTCGACAATATACGTATGGAGCTGATTGACCGTTTTGGGGTTCCACCGCAATCAGTTAAACACTTATTTAGTGTTCACCAAATTCGCCTGAAAGCTGAACAGTTAGGGATTACTAAAATCGATATTAATACTCAAGGCGGCAATATTGAATTCTCGCCTGATACACCTGTTCAGGCCATCAGTATTATTCAACTCATGCAAAAGCATCCAACCTATTATCGTATGGAAGGTGGTCAACGTTTAAAGGTTATGGTTCAGCTTGAGGAACAGGAAAAACGAATCCAATTTATTAATGATTTGTTAGCGAAATTATTGAATGAATTACATGCTTAAATAGTGTTTTAAAGTGATTTCAACTCAACAAGAATCTTTTGTATGTTGATAACAGAATTTTATGCGCGATTTCTTGGTCTATTCTGGGAATAAGTGCATAAAATCATTGTTATTTGTAATCAAACCAGACACTAGCAATACTCACATTAAAACTGATGTGATAGTATTAGCCATTATTGTTTATTGTCATTTATAAAAGATATGTTTAGTTTGCATCCACAACTTGCTCAAGATACTTTTTTTGTAGGCGATTTTCCGCTTTCAACATGTCGTTTAATGAATGATATGCAATTCCCTTGGCTGATTTTAATCCCTCGGGTGCCGGGAATCACAGAATTATATGAGTTGAGCCAAGCTGACCAAGAACAGTTTTTACGTGAATCAAGTTGGTTATCTAGCCAGCTATCTCGCGTATTCCGTGCTGATAAAATGAATGTTGCAGCTTTAGGGAATATGGTGCCTCAATTGCATTTCCATCATGTGGTACGTTATCAGAATGATGTTGCATGGCCTAAACCAGTATGGGGGACACCTGCGGTTCCTTATACAAATGATGTGCTGGCTCATATGCGTCAAACTCTTATGCTTGCGTTACGTGGTCAAGGCGATATGCCATTTGATTGGCGCATGGACTAAATCAATGCAATGCCACATTTATATGAATGTGGCTACATTGAGGTGTGGAGGATAGGGTGCAATTAGAGAGGTTTATCGATAGAGAGCCTAAGCAGTTTGCATATTTTCATCGTTTGATGGGATATTCAATTCTGTCATTAATTTTAGTGATCTATGCTTTTACCTCACCTAATACAAATTATCAGATCTATGTTCCACCTTTTTTCCT
The DNA here is from genome assembly GCF_014169935.1 of Acinetobacter sp. BEC1-S18-ESBL-01. NCBI lineage: Bacteria > Pseudomonadati > Pseudomonadota > Gammaproteobacteria > Moraxellales > Moraxellaceae > Acinetobacter > Acinetobacter sp. BEC1-S18-ESBL-01. The sequence goes on along the minus strand of NZ_AP022302.1, from coordinate 2,010,412 downwards.
ATTTCTGCTTTTTATTAGTTCGAAGTTAGAACATTGGCTTCAGTACCAATTCGATAAAAAAACTCAAAAAAGTGTTTTCTTTGCAATCGATGCAATTGTTGTAGCAGTTACCTTAGCAGGTCTGCATCTTAATTTGGTGCCTACATTTATTGCACTCTTCGCATTATTTTATTCAGCAATTAATAGTCGTATTTCTTTCGCAGTCATTTGTTTGACCAGCTTGTTAGGCGCGATTATTTTTTATTTAAGTACTTTCTTTTTATTTGGTTTTTATACATATTTTGAGCCTACTAGCCAAGAGTTGACTGTAATTACACTTCTTGGTTTGGTTATGTTTATTACCATTGGAAATTATTACCAACATCGCTGGGTTAAAAAAATCAGTCAGCAGCGACAACATTACTATGACCAAATGACTCGCTATATTGCTTTTGCTAATCAGTTAAGCCGTTATGCACCATTACAGTTATGGCAATCTATTATGCGTGGTGAGGCTGAAGCAAAGATTGAATATAAGCGTAAAAAAATGACGGTGTTTTTTTCTGATATTCAGGGTTTTACAGAGTTATCAGAAACTTTGATTCCAGATGATTTGGCATTTTTGCTTAATGATTATTTAAGCCATATGACTGAAATTGCTAAACAGTATGAAGCTACAGTTGATAAATTTATGGGGGATGCCATTCTCATATTTTTTGGTGATCCGAATTCACAAGGTGTGGAGCAAGATGCCAAAGCCTGTGTAGAAATGGCAATCGCTATGCGTCAGCAAATGAAATTGTTGCGCGAGCGCTGGAAAAAAATGGGTTACTCAGCATTGCATATCCGAATGGGTATTAGTACTGGTTATTGCCACGTAGGAAATTATGGGGCAACACATCGTATGGCTTATACGATTGTAGGTCGTGATGTGAATTTAGCGGCTCGTCTGCAATATGCTGCTGAAATAGATGAAATCTTAATTTCAGATGATACTTATCAATTAATCAAAAGTGATTTCCTGTGCGCACCTAAAACACCGATTTATCTAAAAGGTATTCAAGGTGCCGTAAAGACATGGCAAGTGATGGAGAAATATACAGGGAATAAGTCAGATCATCAGCAATGGTTTGATTATGAGTATAAAGGCTTTCACTTGGTACTTAATTTAGAGGAAGTACAAAACTATGAATATCCTGAACTAGTAGAAGTGCTTGAGAAAATGATTCAACGAATTAAAGTTCAACAAACTTTAGTGAATACTCAAGGTATAGCGCAGTTAAGACTTGAAGATGAAGTTAAACCTTTAGAAATAGACCAGCAAGATCAGGTTTAGAGTTTATAAAACATAAAAAAAGCTGCTTTTAAAGCAGCTTTTTTTATTAACACGATTAATGATTTTCTGAAGCGTGGTTGATTGTATATTTAGGAATCTCAATTTCTAAATCTTCATCAACAATTTTTACTTGGCATGAAAGGCGAGAATCTGGTTCAAGGCCCCAAGCACGATCTAAAAGATCTGCTTCAACATCATTCATTTCTTCTAGGCTATCAAAACCTTTACGAACTACTACGTGACAGGTAGTGCAAGCACATGACATATCACATGCGTGTTCGATTTTAATTCCTCGATCAAGCAAACTTTGGCAAAGATTTGCATTTTGTTCAACTTCAAATTCTGCACCTTCAGGACAAAATTGAGCGTGAGGAAGTACTTTAATACGGGGCATATTGATCACCTATACCTTTAGTTTGAATTTGACCAATCTTCAAGTTTTGTACCTTTTAAGGCGTGGTCAATATGTCGATTCATACGTAGTGCAGCAAAAGCATCACTATGTACTTTAAGTTGTTCTACAGCTTTTTCAATTGCTTGAATACCATTACTTTCAAGTTGTACCTTAAGCGAATTTTCAGCGGCTTTAAGTGCTTCGAGTTGCTCATTATTGAGTAAATCAGCATCTACTTTCAAAGCTTGTTCTAATGCTTCAAGCTCACGTTGGGCCTCAACTTTGGTTTCTTTTAAATGACGCAGATTTTTATCTTCTTCCGCGTGCTGGAAACCTTCAATTAATAAGCGTTCAGTGTCAGACTCTGATAAACCATAAGATGGTTTAATATCAATTTGGGCTTGTACACCTGAAGTTGTTTCACGAGCTGAAACAGTAAGCAAGCCATCTGCATCTACTTGAAAGGTAACTTCAATACGTGCTTGACCAGCAGTCATTGGAGGAATGCCATGAAGAACGAATCTTCCTAACGATCGACAGTGTTCGACTAAATCTCTTTCACCTTGAACTACATGAATCAGCATGGCAGTTTGGCCATCTTGATACGTAGTAAACTCTTGGCGACGAGCAACCGGAATAGCTGTATTACGAGAAATAAGACGCTCTACTAATCCACCCATGGTTTCTAAACCAAGAGAAAGAGGAGTAACATCTAAAAGTAGTGAGCCGTCTTGGCTGTTTCCAATTAATTGATTGGCTGTGATAGAAGCTCCAATCGCTACTACTTCATCAGGATTAATCGTGCAAAGTGGTTCTTGATTAAACACATTGCGAACTGCTTGCTGAACAGCATACGAACGGGTAGAGCCACCTACTAAAACAACATTTTGAATATCTGATAACTCAAGTTTTGCATCACGTAAAACGCGTTTGCAAACACTGATTGTTTTGTCTAAAGCAACTTGAATAATGCTCTCAAAGGTTGAACGATTAAGTGTTAGTACATTTTCAATTAGTTTTAACTGAACGGATTCTTGTGTAGAGAGTTGTTCTTTTGCTTGGCGAGCAGCAACAATAAATACTGCATAGTTTTCATCACTTAGCGTATCAATATTTAATTGTTTTTTAGCCCACTTAACAATGAGACGATCTAAATCATCACCGCCTAAAGCAGTATGACCACCTGTAGCTAATACTTCAAAGACACCTTGTGAAAAACGTAGGATTGATACGTCGAAAGTACCACCACCTAGGTCATAAATCACATAGTTATGATCTGTAGCTAAATTCGTTTCTTGATCTAAACCATAAGCCACAGCAGCAGCAGTTGGCTCATTTAATAGGCGTAATACATTCAACCCAGCCAGCTGTGCGGCATCGCGTGTTGCTTGACGTTGTGCTTCATCAAAATAAGCTGGAACAGTAATTACGGCTCCATTTACTGGGTTTTGTAAGCTAGATTCAGCACGCTCTTTTAGTTGTTTTAAAATTTCAGCTGAAATTTCAACAGGCGTTTTACGACCAGAACGTGTCTCGAAAGCTGGCATCTCATTTTCAGAACCCACTAATTCATATGGGTGTTGAAATTTGATATCTGCTTTTGAGCGTCCCATAAAACGCTTTACAGAAACAATTGTATTTTTTGGATCAGCAATAATGAAAGGTTTTGCTTCTTCACCATAATGAGTGACATCATTTCCATAATGCACAATAGAAGGAAGAAGTCGTCTTTCTTTTTCGTCGTTAAGGACTTTTGGTTTGCCTGATAACACTGTCGCAACTAAAGAATGTGTTGTTCCTAGGTCGATACCAATCGCAATGCGGTGTTCATGTGGGGCACTGGATTGACCCGGTTCAGCAATTTGCAAAAGTGCCATGAGTTAAATCCTTTGAATATAAATTGGAAAAAGCAAATTAAAAATCATCGTCTAAATCAAAGTTGTCTTCATCATCCAACAGTTGATCTTCTGCTTTTTCAATATCGTTAAGAACGCGCTGAAAGAAACGTAATTTACGTACAGTATCTCGAGCTTCGCCCCAATCTTCATCTGAGTAGTCAATTTTAAATTCGCGAACTAAGCCATCAATCCACTGAAAAACTTCTTGCTTAAGAGTACTTAAATGCTCTTGTGAAGTTGCTTCATCAAGTTGCTCACGAAGTTCTAGAGCTGATTGTAGGAACTCAAAATCACTAATGGATTGATCAAGGTGATGATCTTGCTTTTTTAACGCTAATAGATAAGCAGCGCGGCTATCTACTTGCGAAAGTACTTTAAAAGCTTGATTGATTTCACTTGATTTGATCAATGCCTGATCTTTATCTTCTGCTTTATCTGGGTGATATTGCTGTTGCAAACTTAAGAAACTAGATTTTAAGCTCGCCAAATCGATATCGAGTTCTACGGGTAAATTGAACAACTCAAAATGATTCATTAGAAAGGAGGTCCACGTTAATTAAATACATTAAAACAGTGCTATAAAAAGTCACTGTTTTAATGAAAAGGATGGAAGGAGAAGAGGGAGTTATACAGTGAAAGACTCACCGCAACCACATTCACCTTTTTTATTGGGATTGTTAAATTCGAACCCTTCGTTAAGGCCATTTTTTACGTAGTCCATTTCTAAGCCTTCTAAATAGACAAGACTTTTTGGATCTACAAAAACCTTAACGCCAAATTGTTCGAAAACTTGGTCATGTTCATCGACAGAATCAACAAATTCGAGAACATAAGCCAACCCAGAACAACCAGAAGTTTTCACACCCACGCGAATGCCTTCACCCTTACCTCGATTTTTAAGGTAATTGCTAATATGAGTCGCAGCATTTTCAGTTAAATGAATCATGAAAACTCCAACGTTTACAATGGTAACAAATTAAGCTTTAGATTTTTTACTGCGGTAATCATCAATCGCAGCTTTAATTGCATCTTCAGCTAGTACAGAGCAGTGAACTTTTACTGGAGGAAGAGCAAGCTCAGTTGCGATATCAATATTTTTGATCGCTTGAGCTTCATCAAGAGTCTTGCCTTTTAACCATTCAGTTACAAGAGAGCTTGATGCAATTGCAGAACCACAACCATAAGTTTTGAAGCGTGCTTCTTCAATCACACCACTATCATTTACCTGAATTTGCAGACGCATCACGTCGCCACATGCAGGTGCACCCACCATGCCTGTACCAACATTTTCAGAGTTTTTATCTAAAACACCAACATTACGTGGGTTTTCGTAATGATCAATTACCTTTTCGCTATAAGCCATTTCGCTTCTCCAAACCTCGGGGTCAGCCTAATATTAATATGAGGGTTAAAACACTAATTTCAATAATTAGTGTTCTGCCCATTCAACTGTAGAAAGATCGATACCTTCTTTGTACATATCCCAAAGCGGAGAAAGTTCACGTAATTTCTCAACAGCGGCTTTGGTAATTGTAAGCACGTGGTCAATGTCTTCTTCAGTTGTGTATTTACCAAAACTAAAGCGGATTGAGCTGTGTGCTAGCTCATCAGATAAACCTAATGCGCGAAGAACATATGAAGGCTCTAAAGTTGCAGAAGTACAAGCAGAACCACTTGATACTGCAGCATCTTTAAGCGACATCATTAAAGATTCACCTTCAACAAAGTTGAAGCTAACATTTAAATAGTTTGCAACGTTTTGAGTTGGGTGACCATTTAAGAACACTTGTTCAAGGTCTTGTAAACCGTTCCAAAGTTTGTCACGAAGTTTACGGAGACGCTCTTGTTCTGCATGCATTGTTTTACCTGCAATCTCAAAAGCTTCACCCATACCAACGATTTGGTGAGTAGCCAAAGTACCAGAACGCATACCACGTTCATGACCACCACCATGGATTTGTGCTTTTAGACGAACACGTGGGCTACGACGTACATATAATGCGCCGATACCTTTTGGACCATAAATTTTATGAGCAGAGAAACTCATAAGGTCAATTTTCATCGTAGATAAGTCGATATCAACTTTACCAGCTGCTTGCGCTGCATCTACGTGGAAAAATGTTTTGTTGGCACGTGTTAATTCACCAATCGCCGCTACATCTGTAACTGTACCGATTTCATTGTTTACCATCATAAGAGAAACAAGAATAGTATCTGGGCGAAGGGCAGCCTTAACCATTTCAGGAGTGATTAAACCTGTTTGTGGTTCTGGCTCTAAATAAGTAATTTCAAAACCTTGTTCTTCTAATTCACGACAAGGATCTAGAACAGCTTTGTGTTCAATTTTACTTGTAATGATATGTTTGCCTTTAGATGCATAGAATTGAGCTACACCTTTAAGAGCAAGGTTATCTGATTCAGTTGCACCAGAAGTCCAAACGATTTCACGTGGATCAGCTTTAATTAAATTTGCTACTTGCTCACGTGCATATTCAACTTTTTCTTCTGCCTGCCAGCCATAAGCGTGCGAACGAGACGCAGCATTACCAAAGGTACCGTCGAAAGTTAAACACTCCATCATACGTTCTGCAACTTGCGGATCTACTGGAGTGGTTGCTGCGTAATCAAGATAAATTGGACGTTTCATATCAAATACCTGTACCCGATAAAAGAGCTGAATCTGTGCCAGTCACATTTTGGCGTAATGCAACAGTTTGAACGTTGTCTCGGCTAATGAGGTCGGCAAGAGAGATTTTTGCTAAATAGTCGGCAATATGATGAGAGAGTTCTTGCCATAAATCATGAGTGAGACACATTGCACCATTTTGGCAGTTACCTTTATGGTCACAACGTGTTGCATCAACCGTTTCATTTACAGCTTCAATAATTTCTAACACAGTAATTTCATCAGCATTTCGAGCCAAATGGTAACCACCATTTGCACCACGAACACTAGAAACTAACCCATGACGCTTAAGTTTTGCGAATAACTGTTCTAAATAAGCAACTGAAATGGATTGGCGTGCGGCAATTTCGGCGAGCGTGATCGTTTGTTCAGTTGGCTGCAAAGCTAAATCAAGTAGAGCAGTCACTGCGTAGCGACCGCGAGTTGTAAGGCGCATGATTCGATACACATGTTAAGACTAGATAATAGGATTTTATGAATCCCGACTAAAATAGTCAAGTTTTTTAATTTTTAATTCAAGTGTAGGAACAAAATAGAAAAATAAATTAGGCAACCCAAAAATTATATATGAAATAAACAATAAATATTAGGCTAATTATACCAAAGGAGAAGTTAATATTTCGTTGACGTCGTTGTAAGCGAGTAATTCGATTTTGATATTGTTTAATTTCCACGTGAAGGGAGTTGATCTCTGATCTTTGTTGATCAATTTTCTCAAGTAATGGAGCGATCCGTTTACGTGAAGCAAGGGTTTCAGCTTCATCATCTGAAGTGTTAAACCACTGTTTCCAGTCAACTAGCAATTTTGGTAGAGTTAAATGAGAAATTAAATCTAGAAGTTCCTTTTTCGTTTCCTCATCACCATCAATACGCATATTTTTAAGACTGCGTTGGTTAGAAAAACCAAAAATTTTAATTAAATCGATAAGCGTACTATTGATCTCAAGATCAATACGTCTATCAAAAGAATGAATATCGAATAACAAACCTTTTTCTGTAAATTGAACATAGAAGTCAAAGAAAGGTAAATAGCTATTAATACGAATCGTTGTTTTGTTCAAAATAAACTTTTTCGCTTGCAAGCGAAGGGCACCATCGTGGGTGAGAATAAATGAAAAAAAAGTTTCTAAAATAATTAGAACAATATTCAGCAACAGACGCGGATGTTTTTGTCTTTGTTGCGTTTCACTCATAAAAGTTTATCCTTAGAAATAGCAATTAACCGAAGAATGGGACATCCTATCCCAAACTTAACACAATGTCGTGTTAAATATATTTACATGACTTATTTGCTTTGTAGAACAGTTTTGTAAATGGATCAAGTCTTTACTTTGTTATTATAGAAATATTTTGTGGTCAAATCAGTCATCATTTCTCTCATCTGATTAGGAGTTTAGATTAATGGATAATGCAAATACAGATACCCAGATAGAAGAGTCCGAGGAAAAAAATAAATTAAAATCAAAAAGTTCAAGAAAATCAGCTTTAGATTTTAGGAAGTATACTAAGCAAATTTGGCTAGCAGGACTTGGTGCTTTTTCACGTGCGGAAGAAGAGGGAAATAAGCTTTTTGATTCTTTGGTTAAAGTGGGTGAGGAGCTAGAATCAAAAACTGGAGACTTGGCAGACAATACTGTTGGCAAGGTCACAGAAAAAGCAAAAGAATCTGTATCTGAAACAAAAGATAGAGTAGAAAAGATTCTTGATACGAGTGTTAATCACTCTTTAAACCGTATTGGGCTGGTGACGCCGAAGGATTTGCAACACATCGAACAACTGCTCGTACAACTGCATATTAAGGTGGATGCTTTAATAGAAGAAAATCAACAGTTGAAAGCAAAATTGAATAAAAAGTAAAAAAATGTTGGGATTTAGCAAATATATAACAGTTTTTTAGCATTTATTTTTGCTAAAAGCCCTGCTCTAGTATTGCGTTTTCCCCTAAAGCATTGCTATAAAGGCGTCATGGCCTTTTAAACTATAGCCTTGGACCTTAAACAAACGATATTAAGAGGATGTTTTATTCATGAATAAATCAGAATTAATCGATGCAATTGCTGAAAAAGGGGGAGTATCTAAGACTGATGCAGGCAAGGCACTCGATGCGACAATTGCGTCAATTACTGAAGCACTTAAAAAAGGTGACACAGTAACTTTAGTTGGTTTTGGTACTTTCAGTGTTAAAGAACGTGCTGCACGCACTGGTCGTAACCCTAAAACTGGTGAAGAGCTTCAAATTAAAGCAACAAAAGTACCTAGCTTTAAAGCTGGTAAAGGTCTTAAAGATTCAGTAGCTTAATCTTTTAAGATGAATAAACGCGCCAATATAGGCGCGTTTTTTATTAAATATCTGAATTGACCAATATTGCTCATTCATTGATTGTGGTTTTTCAGTTAAAATTCTCCTCGAAATAAAATATTGGAATACTTATGGAATCGTTTCGTACAGTCATTAAGGGTTGGCTCGGCAAAGTCCTTCTAATTTTGTTTTTGACCCCTTTAGCACTTGTAGGTATTGAAGGATATTTTAATAGGGGAAACAAGGCTGATGTTGCTAAGACAGTAAATGGCCAAGAAATATCTAAAAAAGACCTTGAAACTTTAACTCAGTCTTACAAAGAACAATATTTAGCTGCTGTTAAAGGGGATGAAAGTTTACTTAATTTGCCTGTCATTCAGGCTAAGGCACTCGATATTTTGGTGTCACGTAATCTATTAATACAGCAAGCAGAAAAATTAGGTATCTCTTTGAGTGATGCTCAAATTGAGCAAATGTTAGCTCAGCAGCCTAGTTTGCAAGAGAATGGTCAATTCTCACAAAAACTCTATGAAAATTACTTACGTTCTATTGGCATGACGAGTCAGGGTTTAATAGCAAGCCTACGTCAAGATCATGCATTGAAAATGTTAACGTCAACGTTTGCTGATTACTCTTTAGTAAGCAAAGTTGATCTAATGCAAATTGCGAATTTGCAAACTGAACAACGTACGTTACATTTAGCTAGTATTAAATTAGATGCTTACAAAACAGGTTTAACGGCATCTAATCAAGAAGCTACAGATTACTATAACAAGCATCAAAATGAATTTAAGCAACAGGCTTCGGTTGATGTTGATTATGTTGTCTTATCTCCATCAATGATGGCTAAACCAGCTCCTGCAACTGAAGCTGAACTTCAGCAAGCTTATGCAAAGTTTGTTGAAACTCAGAAAAAAGATGCTAAACGAACTGTAAAGCATATTTTAATTACTACTGATGCTCGTGATGACGCAGCTGCTCAAAAACTTGCAAAAGAAGTTTATGCGAAAATTCAGGGTGGTCTTTCGTTTGCACAAGCTGCATCGCAGTTCTCTGAAGATACTAGTTCAAAAGCAAAAGGTGGTTTAGTTGAAGCATATGCTCCAGGTGTTTTCTCGGATGCATTTGATAAAACTGTTTTAAGTTTGAAAAATGGACAAGTTTCGCAGCCAGTAAAAACACAATATGGTTATCATATTATTGAAGCAGAAACTCAAGCTAACCAAATCCCTTCATTTGAAGCTGAGAAAGCGCGTTTAACGGCTGAGGTTGAAAAGAATAAAATTGCTACGGTTTATTCAGATGCCGTAAACAGTTTGAATGAAACAATTGTTGGTAATGATTCTTTAGAAGCTGTTGTACAAGAAGTAAAAGGTGCAAAAGTTGAATCATTGAATGGTGTAACTTTAGCAACTCAAAACCCATATTTAAGTGATCCAAGTGTCAAAATTAAGTTATTTAATGATGATGTGAAAAATGGTGACCGTAATGCATCATCTAATATTCAATTAGCAAATGGTGATACGGTATGGGTTAAAGTGCGTGATTACCACGCAGCTGGTGTAAAACCATTAGCGCAAGCGATGAATGAAGCAAAAGCCAAAGTTATCGATGCAAAAGCGCGTAAAGCAGCTCAAGCAAAAATTGCTACCATGTTGACTGAGTTTAAAACTCAACCAGCAGAACAAGTAGTTGCTAAAAATAAAGTCGCATTTGAATCAGCTGGCGTATTTAGTCGTTCACAGGGTTTAAAGCGTGAAATTGAACGTGCAGCATTTAGTTTAGCTACCCCTAAACCGGGTATGTGGTCTGTTACAACAGCAAACTTGCCAAATGAACTGGTAGTCGTTGCAGTTTCAAATGTAAATTCATCAGCCGCTAATGCTATTCCTGCTGATCAATTACAACAGCTAAAACAACTTTATCGCCAATCACGTGGTCAACAAATATTGGAAGATTACAGCCAATATTTAAAATCACATGCAAAAATTAAATAAGAATGTGATCAAATAAAAAAAGCGCTTCGGCGCTTTTTTTATTTTCTATTAATCGAGAGGATGTTCTATATATTGCTGTCGATATTGTTTAGGTGATAAATCAAAAATTCTTTTAAAGGCCTGACTAAAAGCAGTCTCGGATGAATAGCCGACTTTGTTTGATATTTGCTGAATTGAAAAATTACTTGTGCGTAAGTACTGACTTGCTAAACGAAAACGATAATGTTGCAAATAAGTTAGAGGTGGTTCGCCAATAATACTATTAAATAGATTTGCGAATTTGGACCGTGACATACAGCATTGTTCTGCTAAAGATTCAACTGTCCAAGCGACTTCTGGTTGGCTATGAATAGCAGATAGGGCATTACTCAATTCAGGATGGGTTAACGCACTTAGCCAGTTTTGTTCATCTGTCATTTGTTGAACATGATCACGAATGCATTCAATGAGAAGAATACTGACTAAATGATCAATAATTTTGTCATGTCCCGGCCTGATTTTTTGAGTTTCAATTGCTAAAAAATAAAGCCCAATTTGTAGCCATTCGGGTGGGTTGGTTTGATTTTCGTGCTGAATATGCATGATCGAAGGTAATGCATTAATCAAAGGGCCTGCCATATGAGTATCGATCTGACAGCGCAAACACAGTAATAATGTTTTATCTGAAGAGGAGGTGCCAAACTCGATCGCGTCTTGTCTATGACCGTTAAAAAGTGAAGTAATATCTAATGAATCTACTAATTTAGTTGCTGTTGATTTTGAGTCGGTGGCATTATGTGCCTTTCCAGAAGGAATTAAAATAATATCACCAGCTGTCGCAATTATTTTTTCTGACGTATTAAGTTGAATATATACTGAACCAGTTAAAACAATATAGGCAAGTAAAGCAGATTGATCTTGTGTTTTAAAAGCCCATTCTCCTTGTGCTTTTAAATAGATGTATTCAGACTTATTAAGGTGAATATCATCAAAAAATTTACTTAGTGCATCCATCTTTAAATGATCAATCATTATTTTAATAAAATTATAGTGAGGTATAAGAATAGATCAACATGTGTTTTTAGGACAAAAAAGTGGAAGAAAATGCCAAAGACTTTGAAATAGGTTTTTTGGACGGTTACTACTGTTAAGTAAGTACTATTTCTTTAACTATATAGATATATAGAAAAAGGAAATATGACTATGAATGCACCAGTAAATGTTCAGCAAGAACTTATGCCAGTGCCAGCGTCTATGCGTGAGATAGATCGTAAGCGCTTTTTATGGATGATTAGTCCAGCCCTACCTGTAATTGGTTTAGGTATTTTAGCTGGTTACCATTTTGGCCCACGCCCATTAAAAAAAGTTTTCGCTTTAGGTGGTCCACTTTTATTACATGTTGTGATCCCTGCAATTGATACTGTTATTGGGAAGGATGCACGTAATCCGACTGATGAAGAAATTAAGCTTTTAGAAAAAGATCCATATTATTCACGTCTTGTGAAGAGTTTTATTCCACTGCAATATGCTGCAAATGTTTATGCATGTTATTTAACAAGCCGTAAAACCACGTCATTCATTGATAAAATTTTGCTCGGTGTTTCAATGGGTGCAATTAATGGTATTGCAATTAATACAGCCCATGAATTAAGCCATAAGCATGATCGTATTGATCATATTTTATCTCATCTTGCTTTGGTTCCTACAGGTTATAACCATTTCCGTATCGAACATCCTTATGGACACCATAAACGTGCAGCAACTCCTGAAGATCCGGCTTCTTCACGTATGGGCGAAACATTTTATGAGTTCTGGCCACGTACAGTTGTAGGTTCTTTTAAGTCTGCAATTGAAATTGAGAAGAATCGTTTAAAACGTAAAGGAAAAGAGTTCTGGTCAGCAGATAATGAATTATTACAAGGCTGGGGAATGAGTGCTGCTTTTCATGCCTCTATGGTTGGAATTTTTGGTAAAAGTACAATTCCATATTTAGCGACACAAGCATTTTATGGCATTAGTCTTTTTGAAATTATTAACTATATTGAACATTATGGTTTATTACGTCAGAAAAAAGAAAATGGTCAATATGAGCGCACAATGCCAGAGCATAGCTGGAACAACAATAACGTAGTAACAAACTTATTTCTGTACCAGTTGCAGCGTCACTCAGATCATCATGCTTATCCGACTCGTCCATTCCAAGCATTACGTCATTTTGATGAGGCACCAGAATTACCAAGTGGTTATGCAAGTATGTTATTACCTGCGTTAATTCCTTCGTTGTGGTTCAAAATAATGGATAAGCGAGTTTTTGATCACTATAAAGGTGATTTGAATAAAGCGAATATTTCACCAAAAAGACGTGCAAAAATCTTCAAAAAATTTGGTGCAGTAGATCAATCATTAGAAACATAAAAGTTGAATAAATAATATATATTCCTGAAATACCAAACCCTCTAATCATGTGATTAGAGGGTTTTTATTTTGCCTATAGATGGTAGTACTAAGCAGCAAGGGAATTTAAACTCGCTTGCGATGCTCTTATTTTAATTCACTTGAAGATTTACCAAGCTCACGACGCGCAATAATTAATTGTTGAATTTGCTGAGTACCTTCAAAAATATCAAGAATTTTTGAATCACGTGCCCATTTCTCAAGTAGTTCGTCTTCGTTATAGCCAACACTTGCTGCTAACTCGACACATTTTAAAGTGATCTCGTTACCAACACGACCTGCTTTTGCTTTTGCAATAGAAGCTTCTTTAGAGTTTGGCTTTTTGTTATCAGCCATCCATGTTGCTTTTAACATGAGCAGACGAGCAGCTTCCCATTCAGCCTCCATGCGGTAGATTTGTGCTGCAAGGTTAGAAGCATGCAGATAGGGAGTCGAGTAGTCAGGATCAAGTTGATCTTTAAAAATCTCTTTAATACGCTCTAGTGAAGCTTTCGCACAACCGATTGCCATTGCTGCAACTAGAGGGCGTGTATTGTCAAAAGTTTCCATTACTCCGGCGAAACCTTTAGCAACATCCACTTCGGCATTACCCAAAAGGTTCTCTGCTGGTACACGGCAGTCAATAAAACTGATGACTGCTGTGTCTGATGCTTTAATTCCTAATTTATGTTCGAGACGTTCGACCTTCATGCCAGGCGTATCTTTGGGTACCACAAATGATTTAATAGCTGCACGGCCAAGTTTGCGATCAAGTGTGGCCCAAACAACGACAGAGTCTGCTCGTTCACCTGAGGTCACAAAAATCTTTTCACCATTTAGAATGTAGTCATTGCCATCTTTGGTTGCTGTGGTACGGATAGCGGCAGAGTCGGAGCCACAACCCGGTTCGGTGATGGCCATTGCTGCCCATGTTCCTTTGAACCGTTCTAATTGCTCATCATTTGCGACAGCAGCAATTGCTGAGTTTCCAAGGCCCTGACGAGGCATACTCAGTAATAAGCCTGTATCGCCATAACACATCTCAATAATTCCAAGAGCGGTCGACATGTTGGTTCCATTGCGAATACCTTCATTGTCGGTATCACCGCGCTTTCCAGCACCCGCAGCACCAGCATTAATTCCTTCACCACCTTCATTCATGCCATCGATGAGAGAGGCGAGCATATCAAGTTCTTTTGGATATGCATGTTCAGCTTTATCATATTTGCGAGAAATAGGGCGTAATACATTGATCGCAACATCATGTGCTTGATCAATCATCATTTTGAATTTTTTAGGATTTTGTAAATTCATTAAAGTATCCTCTGATTGATCTTTTAAGCATGTAAGCCAGATTGTAAAATTGCAGTAGCCCGTAAATCGCGGTACCAACGTTCAACAGGATGTTCTTTTGTGAAACCATGTCCACCAAGAATTTGCACACCGTCTGTGCCAATTTTCATGGATTTTTCAGCACAAAGTAGATGGGCTAAGTAAGCTTCGCGGTGAAATGGCTTGCCTGACTCTGCAAGGCTTGCTGCATTTAAAATCAACATACGCATTCCATCAATTTCAATTGCCATATCTGCAATCATGAAAGCGACACTTTGACGATGTGAAATAGGTTCACCGAACGCGGTTCGTTCATTGGCATATTTAATACAGTAAGCTTTTACAGCTTCACATGTACCTACAGCCATTGCACACCACACTAAGTTGCCTAAATCTACAAAGGCTGTGTAATCAAAATCTGTTGCACCTAAACGTAGAGCAGGAGTGTGATTAAAGCGAAGAGTTGCTGTTTCTGTCGCTTTAAGACCCATGGCCGGAGTGTTTTTTATTGAAATTGTTTCATTACACTGCACGACGAATACGTCTGGCTTGCCGTTAAAGTCTGCACTTACTAAAAATACATCAGCTAAATCGCCTAAAATCACTAATGTTTTTTCACCATCAATAAAAAACTGATCATTTTCAAGTGATGCTTTTGTTTTTAAAACATAAGGGTTAAATGCTGGAGTTGTTTCTTGAACAGCAAAAGTTGCTGTAATGTCTGAGTCTTCTGCAAAACATGGTAGGTACATCGACTGAACTTCAGCAGAACCCCAACGTGTGATTGCATTAATAACGCTAAATGTACTGAGTAATCCTGCTGTAAGACTAAAATCACCTTCAGCTAGTTTTTCAGCAATTAATAAGTTACTAACGATATTTTGTTCAGCTGCTACTCCACCGAGTGCTTCTGGAAGTGCATAATAGTTAAGTCCTAAATCTTCAACATATTGCCAAAGACTTTCAGGAAACCGAGCTTCCTGATCAGCATCATGAGCTAACCCCAATAAAACCTCTTGAGCAAATTGAGACATTGCTTCAGAAGTCATTTGTTGTTCTTCGGTTAGACTTAAATCAAATAAATTTTTTTGTTGGCGAGGTAAACGTTGTTGAGAGATTTGTTTGGGCTTAAACGCTTTTTGAGTCTGCGTTAATGCTCTAAAGCCAGCTTTTGAACCTTGATAAAGAGATTTTTCAACAAATTTACGCAACTTGAGTTGATCAAGTACATCGCTTCCAGCCAATCTGGTGATCAGCGATAAACCCAAACCCTGAGCTTTATTGATCATACTTGTCATGATTATGGTGTCCTAACACATTGTTATTGTTTTATGCTGACACGCCTTATATTAAAAAACTATGTCGTTACTGACATTCGAAAAATGAGTAGATAAATGGTAAATAGAAAATAAGAAAATTATAAGTTTTTGATTTTATTTATTTAAAATAATTGTAATGTTGAGGAGCCGAGAAGGATTGACTAGAATGACATGGAATCATTCTAGTCTTTCATTAAATCAAGCAAAGTTACGAATCATACGTCGCACATTGGTTTTTGCATCAATAACCGTCATAAATGTGTAGGCTCCAATGAATTTACGGCTAATAAACATAAACTCTTTTGGCGGAACTGAAAAATAACGTGAAGCCATTGATTTACTAGCTTGTTGCATAACACGGCTATGAAGCTGGCTTTTCTTCCAGTCATAACGTTCGTGTTCATCCATAAGACCAGCGGGCATATCTGGGTTATTTGCAGGAGTACTGAATGCTTCTGTTGCAAGTAAAAAGACATCAGCCATACCTGGTTTAATACTTTCAGGCATCGCATCAAAGAACTCGTAACCAGTCATGGCTTTGAGCATTGCATCTTTATTATGTTGATAACCTGCCTGAATGAGTTGACGGGCAACTGATAGCAAGTGTTCATCAAACTGGCGAATAGCACCAAAATCTAATAATACAATTTTGTCTTGAATGTCTTGGCCATTACCTAAACGAACAAGGTAATTACCAAAGTTAGGGTCAGTTTGCATTTCACCCCATTCAAAAATTTCACGAACCGCAATCTCTAATGACGCTTCACCGAGTTGATTACGACGTTCTTGAGGTAATGACAACATCACAGGGCTATTAATTGGCACACCACGTTCAAAAGTCATGCAGAGCACTTGATTTGTGCAATATTCATCTACAATTGTAGGAACAATATAGCGCTCATCATCTTTTAAGCGTTCACCAAAGCGACGAGTAGTGGCAGCTTCAACATCATAGTCAACTTCACGATGCATCATTTCACGTACTTCATCAAACCACTGATCAAATTCACGGGTTTGTGGAACCATACGCGTCAGTTTAAGCATGTTTTTAAACAAGCTCATATCGGAGTCAATAGCATTTGCAACGCCCGGATATTGAATCTTTAAAACTAACTCTAAACCATCTGATTTACGCGTTGCACGGTGTACTTGTGCGAGAGAGGCCGTACCAATTGGCTCATGATCAATTGTTAAATCATTTAATTTAGCGCCCAATTGCTCTTGAAGGTGTGGCTTAATTGCAGGCCAATCTAAAGCAACTGTCTGGTTATTTAAGGTGTTTAATGCTTGTGTAATTTCTTCAGGTAAAAAATGTTCACCATAAAGGGCCATCATTTGGCCAATCTTAACAATAGAACCCTTAAGTTTACCTATTTCAGAAACCAGATAATTAGCTTGCTCGCTCATCGCTTTTTTGCGTTTCTTTTCTTTTTCTTCCTCATTAGAAAATAAAGAAGAGGCACTTGCAGTTGCCCAACGTGTTCCTGCAAGTAAAGAAGCTTTCGCGATTGATAAGCGTCGATCCATGGAAGAAGTTTTTAAACTCTTAAGCTTATCTTTCTGATTTGACATGAAAATAGAATCCTATGCGCATCATGCAGCCAAACGCTGGTGATCTAAAATTGTAACGAATATTACATGTTTTGAGCGTATTAAAATAGTTCTCTCAGACTGAATGATCAGTCGAAATGGCTATCTTTATTTCATTAACTTTAAAATAGCCTAAGCAATTTTAAAATTTAAGAAACTTACAGCGTTCAGGTGAGTAAAACTAGGGTAAAAACGGATCTTTCACAAAAACTTAAATTACATTTTAAATTGGATCTTCAATTCAGACTTTTGCATTAAGTGAAGGCGATTGGACTGAATATGCAGTAATAACATTTGTTTGACTGAATCATGCATAAAACCAAGTGCATGAGCTTTTACAATAATAATGCTGGGTAAGGTATAGAAAAAATACTTAACATCCTCGAGTGTTGCATTATTAAAGATGCCTTGTTCAATTAACGTCTGCTGTAAAAACTGCTTTTCATTTAAGACATAATCTGAAGATTCATCCCAAAAACGGTGACGCATAGCCATCAGATTGTTGTGTTTATAACTCATAAAATTGTCAGCTCAGACTTAAATCTAAATAAAATATATGGAGTCGAGCCATGAATATCAAGTTGAGATTATTTTTTATTCAGTTGCTGTTTGATTTTTTATGTAATTCTTGTAAATAGCCTAAGCAAATTTAAAAAATTTTCTAAAAAAACTATAATCCAAATAATTTCATCTATAACACTACTTATTATGACTCCTGCATGTAGACTGTTAAAAAGTAATAAAATCGAATTTTCTATTCATGAATATGAACATGATTCAAATGCTAAAAGTTTTGGATTAGAAGCAGCAGAAAAACTAAATTTAGATGTAAGGGAAGTATTCAAAACATTGATGGTTAGCGATGATAAGAATTTTTTTGTTGCAGTATTGCCAGTTAATCACCAATTAAATTTAAAAAAAGTAGCTATGGCGTTTGGCTGTAAAAAATTGCAAATGGCTAATCCTAAAGACGCTGAACGTTTAACAGGATATTTGGTCGGAGGGATTAGTCCGTTAGGTCAAAAGAAGCGCTTAAAAACCGTTATTGATGCATCTGCACAAGAGTTCAGCAAAATCTATGTGAGTGGAGGAAAACGGGGACTAGATATTGGCTTAAACCCGAAAGATCTAGCACAACTCTTAAATGCTCAATTTGTTGATGTACTTGATGAGTAAAATAAATCTTTTTCTTATCTCATTAAATTAACTAATTTTAAGATAGGTAGTATTAAATCAAGTTTTTTAATAAAAACAATTCTCATTATTATTTATATTTAGTATTATTCCGAGCCTTATAACTATCTAATAACTTTTGGGTTTGGAGAAAGGGAAAATGCATCAATACAAAAAGGTTGGGGCTAACTCAAATCATCTGATGTGTGCTGAATCACGGTATTTTAAATTAAAACCTTGTTGTATTGCTCTAGCAGCAATATTTGCGCAGCAGGTTTATGCAAATACAAATATTGAAAAGGCAGCCCTTAATAATCAACCGACACAAAAGCCTGTAGCTCAATTGCAAAAAATTATAGTGACGGCGACAAGGACGCCCAAAAATATTGCTGAAATTGCAGGCACAGTTCAAACGATTGAAAAGCAGCAAATTGAACAACAGGCAACTGCTGGACGAAAAATTGCCGATATATTGGCTCAGTTGGTTCCATCACTTGGGGTGAGTAGTGGAACAACTACCAACTATGGGCAAACAATGCGTGGTCGTGAGGTCATGATTATGATTGACGGCGTATCGCAAAATGGCTCACGCGATGTTGCTCGGCAACTAAATAGTATTAGTCCAGGCATGATTGAACGTATTGAAGTTCTTTCAGGAGCTACAAGTATTTATGGATCAGGTTCTACCGGCGGGATTATTAATATTATTACGAAACGTGCTGATTCGACTAAACCAGTAAGTTTTGAAACTAAACTTGGTATTACGTCTTCCGATACATTTCGGAGTGATAGTCTAGCTTATGAAATTGGCCAATCCATTTCATTTAATAAAGATAATGTAAATGGTTTTTTAGGGGCTAATTTCACTAGTCGCGGATCTCAGTTCGATAGCCATGGTGATCGTATTGCTATAGCACCTATGCAAGGTAGCCGTCCTGATACTGATACAATTGATATTAATAGTCGTATAAATATAGATTTAACTGATAACCAATCACTAAGTTTGGGTTCGCAATATTATAAAGATGAACAAGATACGAATTATGGTCTTGATTATGGGAAAAATTATATTTATGGAGGAGCGCCTAACTCATATATTGGGAAAAAGGGTTTAGAAATATCTAATCAGCCTTTTACAGAGCGCTATGCATTCAACACTCAATACCAAAATAAAGATATTTTAGGTCAGGTCTTAAATTTAGAAGGATATTACCGTAAAGAAGATGCTCGTTTCTTTCCAGTCTTTTTAGGAGGGGAAGGTACAGAAGCAAAACAATCTCAATCTGAAATCGAAGTGGCTGGTCTGCGCTCAACAGTACAAAGTGATTTAAATATTATGAATCGTGAGCTTAATCTAACTTATGGCTTAGATTATGAACATGAAAAAGATCATCAATACTACGAGCATTTCACAGCATTTAATACAGGTTTGACCTATAAACCTACAGGTAAAACTTCCGATGCCGGTCCAAATACAACAATTCAAAGTGCTGGCGTTTTTATACAAGGTGATTACGCTTTAACAGACCGTATGAATGTCCAGGCTGGTACTCGTTACCAATATATTAAAGCTGAAACAGAACAGTATTCGACTAAAAATGGGATACAACCAAGCGGATCTGTAAATGACGATGCTGTTTTATTCAATTTGGGAACGATATATAAATTAACAGATGAGCAGCAAATATTTGCTAATTTCTCTCAAGGTTTTAGCTTTCCAGATGTACAACGGATGATGCGTGATGCATTTAATATATCAACCGCTAATATCCAACCTATTAGTGTAAACAGCTATGAATTAGGCTGGCGTTTACAAGGAGAGCAGAGTCTAAATCTAGGTATAACGGGTTTCTATAATACCTCAGACAAAGTTGTTCAATTCTACAAGAACAGTAATAAAGAAACTGTTGCTGAGGTTATGGACAAAGACCAGCGTGTATATGGTGCTGAACTAACGGCGACCTATCCATTTATGGAAGAGTTTAAAGTTGGGGGAACACTTGGTTATACGCGAGGTCAATATAAAGATACGGATGGTAAATGGAAAGAATTGAATGCTTTTCAAGTTTCACCAATAAAAGGTACGGTTTTTGCCGAATGGAGTAGCGATGAGGGTTATGGCGCTCGTGTGCAAATGCTTGCTATAAAAGGTACAAATGAAGCAGTAAAAGATGGTTCACTTTCAGCTGTAAAAATTAAAGGCTATAGCACGATGGATGTTTTGGCTCATTTTCCAGCTTGGAAAGGACGTATAGATTTTGGTGTATATAATGTTTGGAATAGAGACTATCGAACTGTCTATAGTCAACAAGCAGAAAAAGTATATGGTCTTGTAGAAAGTATACCAGCTGAAGGACGTACTTACGGCCTCAGTTATACATTTAATTATTAATGTGAAGTGAGATAGGGAATATCTATAAATCATAGGTATTCCTTAATAAATTTAAAAAAATAATAAAATAAACTTGCATTATTAAATGCAAATGATTATCATTATCTATATTGAAGGTTGAGAAACGTTCTAGTAATTAAGATTAACGTCTACTACTGTAATGCTAAGTTTTAGGCGATTTAAAGTTATACCAGAGACTCCAATAACAATGGTGTTGAAAAAGGTGAGTTGATTCCTGGTATGTGACACCTGCGCGACATTATAAAAATATGCGGGTGCAAGTAGCGGTAAATGGAACTAAGAAAAATAAATACTATCAGCGCAACAAAAAGAACTAATCAAAAGCAGCAGGCGAGGATGGCCTGCTGCTTTTGTAGTTAAAGTTAATTTCATAGTTATTTATACATTTCAACTATTTTGGATATTTAACTCTACACAGTAACAGATCGATTATATTTTTGATTAAAAAATAACCACTAATGTTTCATTTATTAACATCCTGCCTTTTTAGCCGTTTTTTTGTATACCCTGAATAAAACATGATCAAAAAAAGAGGTAAAAACGTGCTTATTTTTCATGGAAAACCTGTTCACGGAGCTATCTTCGATATGGATGGGACAATGTTTGACACTGAGCGATTACGGTTTCAAACATTGCAACAGGCATCTCAAGAACTCATTGGACAGGAGTTTTCACACGAATATTTAATGCAATGTTTAGGTTTAAGTGCAACTACTGCTGAGCAATTGGCGCAACGTCTATATGGCGTAAATGTTCCATATAAAGAAATTCGAAAAAAAGCTGATGAGATGGAACTCGAATATATTCGAAAACACGGCGTACCTATCAAAAAGGGTTTAGTTCAAGTTTTAGAGCGTTTACGAAAATCGGGTTTAAGAATGGCTGTTGCGACTTCAAGCCGTAGGGCAATTGCTGAAGAATATTTAATTAATGCGAATGTTTATAAATTTTTTGATGTGATTACCTGTGGTGATGAAGTAGAGCAAGGAAAGCCGCATCCAGAAATCTTTTTAAAAGCTGCTAGTCAACTTCACTTGGACGCTAACCAGTGTCTTATGTTTGAAGATTCTGAAAATGGTTTAACTTCAGCTCACACTTCAAAAGGTTTAACGATTTTATTAAAAGATATTAAAGAACCAAATGACGAAATGCTGGAAAAAGCACATTTTTATTATGATCAGATGTATGACTTTTTAACCGATCTCGACCAATTTATCCCTGTTATGGACATGCCAGAAATGCAGGAAACTTTTCCGCAAAGTCTGAATCAACTGACAGTGGGAATACATGGTTTCGGTGCTATTGGCGGTGGTTATGTAGCGCAAATCTTGTCACATTGGGATGGGTACACAAAACCAAAAAGAATTATTGCTTCAACACGTAATAGTCTTTTTCGAGAAGCCGTAAATGCATTTGGAACATATAGCATTCGCTATGGGCAATTTTCTTATGATGAACGTATTGAGAATATGACCATTGTTGATTCTGAAAATGAACAACAAATGTTGGAGATGTATACCCATTCAAGTTTGATCGCACTGTGTTTACCCGAACAGGCCATCGAAGTTGAGGCAAAAATAATCGCAAAAGGGCTATATGCACGTTTTAACTCATCACTTGAAACATGTATTGAGCCGTTAACTT
Organism: Acinetobacter sp. BEC1-S18-ESBL-01; assembly: GCF_014169935.1. NCBI lineage: Bacteria > Pseudomonadati > Pseudomonadota > Gammaproteobacteria > Moraxellales > Moraxellaceae > Acinetobacter > Acinetobacter sp. BEC1-S18-ESBL-01. Next base: position 1,987,940 of record NZ_AP022302.1, on the reverse strand, counting down.
TTCTAATTATTTTAAATAAAGTCGGCGCGAAATATTTAGTTATGAAACATCTTAGAGAAGCTCTATTAGAATTGACCAACGATGAAGATGTGACTGAGCATATTTTAAAAGAACATTACTTTTGCGACACCGTTGTAAATCGCATGGTTTCAAAATTATCTAATCAAAATTTATATCGCCAACTTCGTATTAAGCATAATTTCCTTGAACAGCATTTAGAAGATGTTGAATACGAAGAACAAATCGAAATTGAAGACTGTAATAAACTGACTCAAGACCAGCAAAACCAAGCATCTTTATATGTCGATAACATGCGCCGTAATTTCCAGCCAGGCCATATATTACAAAGCATGGACTTGATTCTGTTTCATAGCGAAACGGATATGCCAATTTATGTAGAAAAAGGCAGCCCTTTACTTGAAAAGTTGCGTCAAGTTGTCTTGGTGAATCAGATTACAGATATTCAATTAATCAAAAACCGACTATGGAATGGCGTGCATGCCATGCTTGCTTGGTACGCATCTTTACTAGGTTATGATTCTATTGGCGTCGCAATGGGGGATCATTCAGTTAAAGCGTTTGCAGAAAACTTAATTAGAGAAGTAAAGCAAGGGCTTGCAATTGTATTACCTAATTATGCAAAAGATCTGGACCGCATGGCACAAAGTTTTCTAGACTCATGTGAATATGCATTTAAAGACCCTTGTCAAAGAGTGGCAAGAGATCCACTTCGCAAATTAACTCATAATGAAAGAGTAATTGCATCAATTGAGGTAAATATTAATTATGATTTGCCTTATAAAAACCTATTAAAAGGTGCTGCTTTAGGTTATGCCTATGCGATTCAATTTTTAGAAATTAAAGAGACTAAGGCATTTAAACATTTACACGAGCAAGTTAAAAAACTGGATATGAGTTCTGCTCAAAAAGCACAACTTGAAGTTGAGTTAACGCAATTAGTTCAATATTTATTCTCTGAACAAGGTAAACAGCCTTTAAACATGAATATTACCAATTCAAAAAATGCGCCTACTCAATATGCCTAAATTCTTTTAATTATGCTCTACAACTGAAAGGCAAACATGCTTTAATACAAAAATTGAATGATTTTGAATTAAAGCTGTGTTGCTAAAACCCTCGACGTTCATGGTGCCAACATCTATACGTGATTATCCCGAATGGCATCTTGGACGGCAAAATTATGCATTGTGGTATTTAGAAATTAATGATCAAAAAATAGTTGATTATTTAGATGCCTTGCGCGCGCATTTTTCAGAATTCTTATTAGAACCTAATAGTCGTCAATATCATATCACGCTGTTTATATGTGGATTTTTAGACCACGAAACCAAAGTCTATAGTGATGACTTTATTTTTGGTGAATTTGAGCAGCAAAAAGAAATCTTAAGAAAAGAAGATTTTGCTCCGTTTCATTTAAAAATTGGTTCAATCGATAGCTTTAGTAGTGCTCTATTTGTAGAAATAGGAGATACCGAAAATATCTTATTTCAGATACGCCAAAAGTTAGGTTTAGTTTCTAATGAAATTGCAGCTTTAGAATATTGTCCGCACATCACTTTGGGGTTGTATAAAACAGACTATAGTAGTGATTTGATTTTACAAAAAATTTCTGAATTACCTGTACAATATAAACAGGCTGAATTTGACCTTAAAGTTGAGCATTTAATATTTGGTTATTATCAAGCTCAAACTTTACAAGGTAAGTTATATCCGTATCAGCATTTGTTTTTAGGTGATTCATGTTGCAACTGATTTTGGGTGGAGCCCGTTCCGGCAAAAGCCGACTGGCTGAACAAACGGCAATGGATAGGCAATTAGCTGTCACTTATGTTGCAACGGCGCAAGCGCTAGATTCTGAAATGCAAAGTCGAATAACACATCATCAAAATCAGCGTCCTTCTCACTGGTCCTTGGTTGAAGAACCTTTATATTTAGCAAAGATTCTGCAAAAAATTGATAGACCTAATCAAATTATTCTTGTGGATTGTTTAACACTTTGGCTAACCAATTTGTTACTTTTAAAAGATCAAAATGTTCAACAACTTGAGTGTGAGCAACTATTAAAAGTTTTACCCACGCTTCAGTCAGAAATTATTTTAGTAAGTAATGAAACGGGTTTAGGCGTTGTGCCACTCGGTGAGATTAGTCGTCGATTTGTCGATGAAGCAGGCAGACTGCATCAGAGTTTAGGGCAAATTGCAGATAAGGTTGTGTTTTGTGTGGCTGGTTTTCCAATGATTTTAAAAGGTGAGAAATAAAATGAACTGGTGGTTACAATCTGTACAGCAACCTGATGTGGACGCAAAACAACAAGCTGAGCAACACCAGCTTCAACTGACCAAACCTACAGGTGCTTTAGGTGATCTAGAACTGATAGCAGTTAAGCTTGCCAGTTTACAGTCAAATGCACATCCATACATTAACCATCCATGGATTACAGTTTTTGCTGGCGATCATGGCGTGGTTGAAGAAAATATCTCTGCATATCCTCAAGCCGTTACCCGTCAAATGTTACAAAACTTCACGACTGGTGGTGCAGCAATTAGTGTCATTGCCAAATATCATCAAGCTCATTTACAAGTGATTGATTGCGGTACAGTTGGTGAAGCATATGAATATGCAGGGGTTGAACGTCATTGTATTCGTGCCGGCACAGCAAATTTTGCCAAACAAGCTGCAATGAATGCAGATGAATGTCGTGCTGCTTTAGAGTTAGGTAAAAACAGTGTAGACACGGCCAAATCTAAAGGTGTAGATATTTATATTGCTGGTGAAATGGGTATTGGAAATACCTGTTCTGCTTCTGCCTTAGCTTGTCTTTTATTAAATGATACTGCCGAGCAATTAACCGGAGTTGGTACAGGAATTGGTGCCGATCAGTTAAGACATAAAATTGAAGTAATTGAAAAGGCAATTGAACTTCACCATAAACATGTTACTGGCGATGCGTTCAAAACACTGTGTGCAGTTGGTGGATTGGAAATTGCGGCAATTACAGGTGCTTATATCCGCTGTGCGCAGGTGGGCTTACCTATCATTGTGGATGGTTTTATTAGTTCGGTCGCTGCTTTATGCGCAGTGCGGATGAACTCTAAAGTGCGTGACTGGATGCTTTTTGGCCATCAATCGGCAGAATATGGCCACCAACGTATTTTACAAGAACTCAATGCTGAGCCGATTTTAAAAATGAATTTACGTTTAGGTGAAGGTAGTGGTGCTGGCGCTGCTTTGGCATTGGTTAAAATGGCATGTGTATTACACAACCAAATGGCTACCTTTGCTCAAGCTGCTGTAAGCGGGGATAAAATTGGGTAAATTTAGAATTGATTTGCTCAGACATGGCGAAAGTCAATATAGCCATACTTTACGTGGCCATTTAGATGATGAGTTAACAGCAAAAGGTTGGCAGCAAATGCAGTCAACCATTGAGCAAGTGACTAATCAGGCATGGGATGTCATTATAAGTTCATCATTAAAGCGTTGTGCTTGTTTTGCTGAGCAACTTGCGAAGACAACTCAGCTGCCTTTACTTCTAAATCATGACTTAAAGGAAATGTATTTTGGTGATTGGGAAGGCGTCTCAACTCAGCAAATTTATGAAACTTCACCCGAATTACTTGCAAATTTTTGGCAAAAACCTAGTCAATATTGTCCACCTCGCGCAGAAACATTAAACCAGTTTCAAATAAGGGTCCTTAAAGGCTTTCAAGATTTGCTGAAGCATATGCAAAAGCAAAACTTACAGCATGCACTGGTTATAACTCATGGCGGTGTAATTAAGCTATTGGCTTGCTTAGCCAGACAACAGCCTCTAGATGACTTACTTAAAATGCCGGCAGAACTTGGGAAATTATATTCTCTTGAATTTTCTGAAACAGATGGTCAATTAACTTTTATATTAAGATAGTAGTTTTATATTTTTATACACTTGTAAGTTATTATTTTTACAATATTATTTTAGCCTGTGTAATAGAACTGTCATTGCTAAAAACTAAGCTATTGGCATTTCTTATAACCACTCATCTGACTTATGAATATTTTATTTAAAATGACTGTGCTCGCCGCATCACTATTACTCGTTGCGTGTAACGATAATGATGATCAAGAAGCTCAAACTGCACCATCCACAAACCAATCAAAATATTATCAAACAAAAACGCCTTACCAACCGCAACAAGAAATAAAAAACTATGAACAAACACCGAATGGATTCCAGCCAGTTTTTACAGAGCTAGTGGCACGTCACGGTTCAAGAGGTCTCTCAAGTCTGAAATATGATTTGGCACTTTATAATTTATGGAAACAGGCAAAAGCAGAAAATGCCTTAACACCATTAGGTGAGCAATTAGGTGCTGATTTAGAAGCCATGATGAAGGCAAATATCTTATTAGGTTATGGTGTGGAAGGGATCCGCCAGTACGGTTATGGGAATGAAACCATGACTGGTATTTTAGAACACCGCGGCATTGCCGATCGCTTATTACAGCGCTTACCAACTCTTTTAAACTCGCAAGCATCTATATTGGTACAAAGTTCTGGAGTGGATCGTGCTGTAGATAGTGCAAAATTCTTCACTGCTGAACTCATCAAACAACGACCGCCACTGAAAGATAAAATTGTTCCATTGTCTTATACCAATTTATCGAGTGAAAGCGTGCCAAGTGTTGAAGATGGTGGCGTTGATCGTTTCAAACTCTATTTTCATAGTTTGAATGCAGACGAAGACTTAGTTCAACCCTTGAGTGCTAGCCAACAAAAAATTTATGATGCTAGCCAGGCCTATCAAGATTTTGAAGAAAATAATAAAGATTTAGCACAAAAGTTAGATGAGTTATCGAAAAATACCGAGGCTGAAAAAACAGCTCAAACAGTGCTCAGCCCGATTTTTAAAGCAGACTTTATTAAAAAACTTGGTACAACAGGTTATAGTTTTAGCAACACTGGATCTTTTACAGTCACCTCACCTAAAGGTGAGCAAATTACAGAAAAAGGTAAGGGCAAAAATACGATTGCTAGTGCAGTAGATGCAGCAGCTTATATTTATGAGCTCTATTCAATTTCTGGTGGTATGAAAGATGAGTTGAAAGATATTGATTTTAATAAATATATGTCGTTAGACGCTGCAAAATTTTATGCTGAATTTAATGATGCGAATGATTTTTATGAAAAAGGTCCAAGTTTCACAGAGTCAAATCAAGTCACGAGTGAAATTGCCCAAGGACTCAAACAGGACTTGTTCCAACAAGTTGATGCGGTTGTAAATAAAGCTCAACCATACAAAGCAGTTTTACGTTTTGCCCATGCTGAAATTATTATTCCTCTAGCAACCAGTCTAGATTTACATAATATGATGCAGCCTTTACCACTACGTCAGACTTATAATTACTCAACCAGCGCATGGCGTGGTGAAGTAGTTTCACCTATGTCGGCAAATGTTCAATGGGATATTTACCAAAATAGCCAAGGCTCTACTTTGGTTAAAATGCTTTATAACGAAAAAGAAACTTTGTTCAAATCTGCATGTAACTATGCACGTTATACGCCAACTAGCTTTTACTACGACTACATCAAATTGAAACAGTGCTATCAAATGCAATAGATTTTCAGTTTTTGAAGTCTTTAATGGGAATAGGGATTGCTATTCCCATTTTTATTTCTTCATAATTCAATTTGCTTTTAAATATAGACCAGTTAGAGACTTGGATATGACACCTTTTTGGATTGCATTGCAATTTTTAACTGTTCTGCCTATTGAGCTAAAGACAATGCCGACGGCGCAACAAAATGGTCGAGCTATTTTGTTTTATCCACTGGTTGGGCTGATTATTGGTGGCATACTTTTTATTATTGCCTGTCTTCTTGCCAAATTACCCATTCTTTTGCTTGCTACCATCATAATGACTTTATGGATTTGGCTAACAGGTGGGCTGCATTTAGACGGGCTAGCAGATACGGCAGATGCATGGGTAGGTGGTTTTGGAGACAAACTCCGTACTTTACAAATCATGAAGGATCCAAGTTGTGGCCCAATTGGAGTCCTCAGCTTAGTTATCATATGTTTGCTCAAATTTGCATTGGTTTATGTATTGATTGAACAGCATCAAACGTTATTTTTAGTCATTGTTCCTATCCTTGGGCGTGTGGTGCCATCTATTTTATTCTTAACTACACCATATGTACGTGAAAAAGGTTTAGGGCGTTCTTTGACAGATCACTTACCTAATACAACTTCATGGATAATCACTGGGTTCGTTCTACTATTACCTTTGTATTGGGAGTTGCAAGGGCTCATCGCCATTATTAGCTTTTTGATCAGTCTGGTTTATTTAAGACATCTGTTTATTAAAAGAATTGGCGGTATTACGGGGGATACTGTCGGTGCAGCGATTGAGCTAAGTGAAACCGTGCTACTCTTTGCTTTTAGTGTGAGTTATTTTTATTTAGTTTGATTTGAATTTCACCCAAAAATAAAAAAGCCCTCAAAAATGAGGGCTTAATTTTCAATCTTAAAAAGATGAATTAGCGGTTTGGTAAAACTTCTTTTAAAACTTCATGCATTTCAAGCAATGTCTTTTCAGTAGTTTCCCAGTCAATACAGCCATCAGTTACTGATTTACCATATTCTAAATCACAAAGATTTTCAGGAATATCTTGGCGGCCGCCTTTTAAGTGACTTTCGACCATAATACCTACGATTGACTTGTTACCATCTAAAATTTGTTCAGTAATATTTTTAAGAACAAGCGGTTGTAAGTACGGGTCTTTATTTGAGTTAGCATGGCTCGCATCAATCATGATTTTGTTGCTCACTTTTGCTTTTGCTAAAGCATTTTCTGCTTCCGCAACAGAGCCAGCGTCATAGTTCGGTTTGCCATTACCGCCACGTAATACAACGTGTGCATAAGGGTTACCATTTGTATTAATAATTGAAACTTGGCCATCTTCATTTAGGCCTAAGAAACTATGGCCATATTTAACAGATTGCATCGCATTGGTTGCAACAGTTAAACCACCATCTGTACCATTTTTAAAACCAACTGGTGAAGATAAGCCAGAAGACATTTCACGGTGAGTTTGGCTCTCGGTTGTACGTGCACCAATCGCAGACCATGAAATTAAGTCTTGGTAGTACTGTGGAGAGTTAGGATCGAGTGCTTCAGTTGCACATGGCAAACCTTTTTCATTTAACTCAAGCAAGAGTTTACGACCAATACGTAAACCTTTTTCGATGTTAAATGAGTCGTTCATATCTGGGTCATTGATTAGGCCTTTCCAACCAATTGTTGTACGTGGTTTTTCAAAATAAACACGCATAACTAGATATAGGGTATCTTTAACCTTTTCGCTTAGCGCTTTTAAGCGATCAGCATATTCGTGAGCAGCTTTTGGGTCGTGAATAGAGCAAGGACCAATAACAACAAACAAACGTTTATCTGAACCATCTAAAATATTACGAATAGTTTCGCGGCCTTTTAGAACAGTTTGCGAAGCAACATCAGATAACGGAAGTTCTGACTTAAGCTCATTTGGTGTTACAAGAGTTTGAATGCTTTTAATATTAACGTCGTCGATATCTGGCTTTGAAACGGAATTTGAATGTGTAGTCATTGCTGTCACTGGTTCGATCATACTAAAGGTTGTTTTGTGTACTGAATATACCATGAAATAATTATGAAAATACTACATCTCATGGTATTTCAGATTGGAAAAATCCTATTGATTTTACTATCTTTCAGTCGAGTTGCCTGTTTTTTTCGGCAACTACTGCTTGTTGTTGTACCACAGGTGCTTTCGGTTTTGCTTTGACTGGATGAACCATAAAGTTAACACCGAGGGCAAATAGGGTAATCCCTAGAATTTTTCGGATTAAACGTTCAGGCATACGAGAGCTAATTAATGTTCCAATAATAATTGCTGGAATTGAACCCACCAATAACCACATCAGAAGTGTAAAGTCGACGTTACCAGCACTCATGTGTCCAAGGCCAGCCACTAAGGTAAGCAATACTGCATGTACAACATCCGACCCAATAATTCGGATCATAGGTAAGTTCGGGAACATAATCACAAGTGCCATGATTCCAAATGCACCCGCACCAACTGATGAAAGAGTTACGAATACACCTAAAATGATTCCCATAATCACGATAAAGCTACGTTTTTTATGGATTGCCAATTGCTCATTTTCAGTTTGGGTAACTTCTTTAGATCTGAATTTATTAAAGAATTTCTCAATGCGCGTACGGAAAATGATGGAAACACCAGTTAAGGTCAACATAAAGCCTAATACCATGGTTAATACAGCTTTATAGTGTGTTGACTGGCTTAAATAATGCTCAAGTACCCATGAAGTAATGAAAGATGCAGGGATACTCCCTACTGCTAGCCATAAAACAATTGGCCAGACAATATTGAGCTTTCGAGCGTGAACCATTGATCCACAAAATTTTGAAATTGCAGCATAAAGTAAATCTGTACCAATCGCGATATGAGGTTCAATTCTAAAAAGGCTAATTAAAATTGGTGTCATTAATGATCCACCACCAACTCCTGTAATCCCTACACAGAAACCAACTAACATACCCGCTAAGATAAATTCAAAAGCACCAGACATCTTTATCGCCACTTATCACGAAACGCAGATATCTTATTCCTTTTAGAGATAAACAGTTGTCATGAATAATGATTTACTTATGCAAAAAAAAGCTAAGCAACGAAAATTTTGCTTAGCTTGTACTATTTTTCATCATTTTTTAAAGAAAATGATTATTTTGATGACTTTAGTGGGTTAATTAAAAGTATAAGAATAAAAGTTAATGGCGTTGCAAAGATCCACCAACTGACAAAACCAATTGAAAATTTATATTGTTGAATAAGAATAAATGCACATAAACCAAATAGCATGAATGCAGCTATTTTAGAGTGCCGGTAATATTTTTGAGCTAATGATTTGAAATGACCTGTTGATTTCGGCGATCGATATTTCTCGCTCGCTATAAACAACAAATACATCCCTAATAAAATTAAGATGAAAGCTATAAGAATCATGAGCTCACCTCAGTATTTAATTTATTCAGCTTTTTTTGAATTTTTTCTAAGGCTTTATGCTGGATAGGCTGAATCTTGCAGAATATAAAAATGGCTAATGCTGCGAAGATCCACAAAAATACATCTACACGTGCAAAGGTCCAATAATCACTGAGGCTTTGAACATACTCATGTTTAAGTAAATAAATTAGATTTAAGATTGGAAGTGAAAGACACAGCATAATAAAAACGCTAAGTTGAGTTCGCCACAAATGCTGTTTTTTAGTGATTAATGCAATGATTAAGCTGATTAGCCAAACCAAGAAAAAGCTATAAATTTCATAATTAATTGTGGTTGAAGTGACTGTAAATAATCGATTAGCGCTTAAGTAGGCGACAGTTGCACAAGGCAATCCAACAAATGCCGCAACATTTAAACGGTCAACTAAGTAGCGCCCGAAATGAAACTTACTATTCTTATTTTGAATTTGACGTTTAAGACTCCAAAGTAACAAACCAGAGGCAATCATTACACAGCCTAAAATGCCTGAGAAAAAGAATCCTAAACGAAGTAAAGGCTGAGCAAATGTTGCCATGTGCAGGCCATAAACACCCGCATTTAGCGTGGCAATAGGACTATTATTACGTGTATCTGCCAAGACTTTGCCAGTTGAAGCATTTAATGTAATTTGAGGTTGATTACGAGTAATAGTGCGATCTTCTTTTTGAATAAATGTAATTTGAGCTTGATTGGTATTTGGATTTTTTACACTCATTGTTGATAAGGGTTGGTTGCCCCAACTTTGTTGAACTTGGCTCAGCAGTTTCTCAATCGCTAAGTTTTGAGCAGGTTGAATCGATTGATTCTCAAGCACAGTCTTTGTGCGGATTTCGGTAAAATATTGATAAGGGTTTTCAGGGTAAAGTTTTTGCATTCCCCAAGGCAGATATAAATAAAAGAAAATAGCTAAGCCTGTAAATGTAATGGTTAAAAAGAAGGGCAGTGCAACGACTGAAGAAATATTGTGAAAGTCTAGCCACGAACGCTGAGACTTAAATGTACGTAAAGTAAAAAAGTCAGTGAATATTTTTTTATGGGTAATAATGCCTGAAACCAAAGCAATCAGCATAATAAATGCGGCAAGACATACGACTAATCGCCCAACTATTATTGGAATTCCAAAAAGTTGGTAATGGAAACGGTAAAAAAAATCGCCGCCTAAGGTCGCCGAAAGTTGAAGCTCTTTTCCCGTGTTAGCATCAAGTGTGGCATTGCCATAACCGCCGTCAGCTTTTTCCCAATACATAGTGTTGAGGGGACTTTCTGGTGTTGCAACTGTTAAATACCAAGATTTGGCGTCTGGAGCGTTTTCTTGTAAATATTGATATGCTGTTTTAATAGCAATATCTTGCTTTACTTCATATTGGGCAAGTGCAGGCTGCATCCATAAATTAATTTCGTGGCGGTAATAAGACAAACTCCCCATTAAAAAAATGGCAAATACAAGCCACCCAAAAATTAAGCCAGTCCATGAGTGTAGCCATGCCATAGATTGACGTATACCTTTATGCATAACCCACCGTCCGTGTCACAATAAAGAAAAGGGCAAATAGTGCGATTGATAAAATGGTCAGTCGCACTAATGATTGAACGCAGAAACTAACAATTACAAAGACTAGGTAAAATAAAATCGATATAAATGCTGAAAGATAGATAGCCTCAGCTTTGTCCAGATTCAAAAGGAAAATTCCAGTGAGTCCAAGACTTAAATACGCCATACAGGCAAAGCCCATACCGAAAACTAGCAAGAATCGATAGAAAACTTTTATACGATATGACACAGGGAGATTTACAGTTTTGGACATCTTTACTGACACATAAACAAAGAATAATAAGTAAAGCCAATCCCTCAATTGAGATTGGCTACGGTATTAATATTTAAACTTTACAGCAACTGTATAGTTGGCTGGAGCGCCATAGTAACCTTGGCCACCAGATAAACCTGTCAAATATTTTTCATTTGTCAGGTTGTTACCATTTACTTGGAACAGTACGTGTTCGTTTAAATCATAACTAGCCATAACGTTAAGTAATGCATACGCATCTTGTTTTACAGTTGAGTAAGAGGTGTCATGTATATCGTCCTGCCACTTAATGCTTGCACCAACTTTTAATTTCGGAATCTGTGGAACAGTATAAGAAGCTAAAACATTAAGTGTTTGAGTCGGGATATTAGGTCTGCCTCTTTCACCCGTTTCCATATTTTTTAGACTAAATGTTGAAAAACCAAAAACCAAATCTAAGTTATCAGTTAATTTTCCAGTTAATCCGACCTCAACACCTTGCGATCTAATTGTTCCGATTGGAGATGAGTATTTGTTATAAAGCGGATCCCATAATGGGTTTAGTGCAAAATTATCTTCATCTGTTCTAAAGATTGCGATATTTCCTGTTAAAGCCCCATCTAACCAAGCGCTTTTTACACCTAATTCATAGCTTTCACCCTCTACTGGTACAGCTGTTTGTTTAGTAGAAAGATCAATAACAGTTTGTGGTCTAAAAATAGAGGTATAACTCATATAACCTGTATATTCAGGAGTAAAGTTATATGTAATACCTGCATATGGAGAAACTTTATTCTTTTTATATTCTAAAGTATCGATTTCAGTGTAGTTGGCACCTAAGATAAATTTAAGATCCTCACCTAAATGAAGACGAGTCGCACCGTAAACGGACTTCATGGTTCTTTCTTCTGGGTCTGCATAGGTAAAGTCTCCCCAAGTCGGTTCTTCAGGAGTCCAGCTTGGTAAGTCTGTGGTAATAACACCTAAACTACTGCCATACGAATAAACACTTTGAGCACTATATTTTGACCAGTTATAACCAATATTTGCTTCGTGTTGCTGTCCTAATAAATTAAAAGTACCTTGAATGTCTGCATTAGCAGTAGTTTCTTTAAATTTCTGATTATAAATTTCTGGATATAGTGAAATACCAGACGTATTGTCAGTAGCAGAAGGAAAACCACTGAGATAAAGCATTTTATCTTTAACATCTGATTTCTTAAGGTTATAGCCTAATCTTAACTTCCAGTCTCCCCATAATTTTTGTTCAATATTGGCAAAGTAATTATCTATTTCCCAATCGTAGTATGTCCATGACGGTGCATAATTATAGTTACGAGAATAACTTAATGGTTCACCTTTGGAGTTAACCAAGGGTAGAGCACCCCATTGAGAACCATTAGCGTATTGACGAGTTTTCGAATATCCTGCTGAAACATTTGTGGTGTCTGTAACGTCAGCTTCTAAAATTCCTTGAAATCCATTCTTTTCTTCTGAATAGCGGTCTAGATAAGAATCTCCTACTTTCTCATAACCTACAAGACGTCCTCGTACTCGTCCATCTTGTGTAAGAGAACCAGAGATATCCGCTTCATAACGTTGTGTATCCCATGAACCATAGCTCACCCCAGCATTTGCTTGAAATTCTTTAGTGGGACGTTTACGAATATAATTAATTGTAGCGCCAGGATCCCCTAGAGCATTTGTCAGGGCATCAGCACCTTTGACAATTTCAACACGATCATAGAAATAACTATCTGCATCACTATTGTTATAGTTATAGCTGTCAACTTGAGGGATACCGATTCCATCAACCAGAATATTTGAAATATCAAAACCACGAGCCGTATAAGTTGTGCGGTTTGTTTCCAATCCGGTTACAGTTACACCGGGTGTATTACTTAAAATATCTCGGGTACTGGTAAGCCCAAAATCTTCAATTTGCTGACGAGTAACGACGTTAATGGTTTGAGGAGTTTCTTTAGCCTCAATATTAAGCTTGGTTGCGCTACTCGAGTTTTTAATATTATATGCTTTAGTTTGTTCAGAAGACTGCTCAGCATTTGATGCTTTAACTTGAATCGTCTGTAAAGCTTGTACCTCTGAGTCTTGAGCATAAGAGAGGTTTGCATAACAAATCGCGCAGGCGATTACGGTAAGCTTAAATGGTCGAGGTGGGATATTCATAAGATTAAAGATAATGTAAATAATTCTCATTTATTTTATTGTTTGTAAATGTAAGCTACAATTCAAATTGCATTGTTAATTTAGATTAAAAGATGGTGAATGAGTGTAATTTTAGATAGTTTGTGCTGTGGCTGCTCTTGGTTAGTACATATAGATCAAGTTCAAGATTGATAAACCTCTATGCTAGAATGCATTATTTCAAATTCTTGGGTAAATCACCTTGGCAAACCGAAAACTTAAAATAGGTATTGTAGTTGGGGAAGTTTCTGGAGATACGCTTGGTGTGAAACTTATGCGTAGTTTTCGAGAACAGGGAATCGATGCTGAATTTGAGGGAATCGGTGGTCCCCAAATGATTGCTGAAGGTTTTAACAGTTATTACCCAATGGAAACTCTATCTGTGATGGGGATTGTTGAGGTCTTAAAAGATTTAAAAAAATTATTCGCCGTGCGTGATGGTCTAATTAACCAATGGACTCAAAATCCAGTTGATATTTTTATTGGTATTGATGCACCAGACTTTAATCTCAGACTTTCGAAAAGTATTAAAGAAAAGAATGTTCCAATAAAAACTGTTCAATATGTCAGTCCTTCTGTTTGGGCGTGGCGCCAAGGGCGTGTTCATGGAATTAAGCAGAGCATAGATTTAGTACTTTGCTTATTTCCGTTTGAAAAAGTTTTTTATGAACGATATGAAGTTCCAGCAGCATTTGTAGGCCATCCATTAGCTAAACAATTGCCACTTGAGAACCCAATTCAAATTGCCAAACAACAATTAGGTCTTAATGAAAATCAGAAGTATATTGCTTTGTTGCCGGGTAGCCGCAAAGGTGAAGTAGAGCGACTCCTTCCTATGTTGTTGGGTGCTGCTAATATTTTGCATGGCAAACATCCTGACATTCAATTTTTAATTCCGGCAATTAATGATGCTCGTAAACAACAGATTGAGCAGGGTGTTGAACAATTAGCGCCTAATTTGAAAACTGTAATTCATATTTTAGAAAATACTGATAGTGAATCTAAAGTTGGCCGTATGGTCATGAATGCGAGTGACATTATCGCTTTAGCATCTGGAACGGCGACATTAGAAGCAATGTTAATGCATCGACCAATGGTCACTTTCTATAAGTTGCATTGGTTAACTTACTTAATTGCTAAATTCTTGGTAAAAATTCCTTATTACTCTTTGCCTAATATTATTGCGGGTAAGAAAGTTATTGAGGAGCTGATTCAAGCTGATGCAACACCTGAAAATTTAGCAGCTGAAATAGAAAAATTGATGAATGTGGAAACTGCTCAAATTCAAGTAATGCAACATTTAACTATGCATAAACAGCTTATTTCTGGAAATACAGAAGATCCGGTTCAAGTCATCCTAAAAGTACTTGAAAAGTAAAAAAAGCCCCATTTTTAGGGGCTTTTTAAATCTACTTAAGCACGTACAATCAGCTCGTAACCAGTATATTTACGAATGTTGATGACACCAATATCAAAAATTAAATATTGGCCTTTAATCCCTTGTAATACACCGCGAATTTTTGGTGTTTTATCCAAGTTTAGAGACTTAATTTTTTCAGGATATTGTTCAACTGGGTATACAAACTCACGTGGCAATTCATTTTCTAGTAGTTCAACCGTTTCGTTAAATTCAAGGTTTTGACTGAACTCCTCACGAATAGTTTGAATTTTAGGGGCGAACTCCTCGATTAATTGATCACGTTGTTCAACCATATTTAAAGGTTCAGCTTTACCCTTGAGGAGTTTGCGCCAATCTGTTTTATCAGCAATTAAAGAACCAAACATGGTTTCAAGCTGACCAGATAAACGGCGTGATCCAACTTTTAAAATAGGTAAGGCTTGAGTTGCACCTTGGTCTAACCAACGACCCGGCATATGACTAACACGAGTAATACCCACTTTTAAAGCACTTGAATTTGCCAAATATACAATATGTGGTTGGAAACAAACACTATGGGCAAAGTCATCTTCACGACATGTACCTAAATGATAGTGACATGTTTCAGGTTTCATAATACACAAGTCACATTCCGCTTTAGTTTTAAAACATTTAAAGCAGTGACCTTGAGAATAAGACTTCGGTGTTTTAGTGCCACAAGAAGTGCAATAAATATTACCTGTCCATTCGATTTCTAGTTCTTGTCCTAAATTAAAAGGAAGATCAATTTCTGAACGGTCTAATACAAATTTGTATTCAACATTTGCCTTGGTTGTCTGTTGATCAGTTACACTAGCATCTTTTAGGCCTGCATGCATTTTATGGCAAATGCCTTGTAGTTCCATAAAGTTTAAACTCACATCTTTCAATTAAGGGTTGCAGTTATGGCTGAACAAAATGTCATCACTTCTATGCTAGACGATTTATCAAACGAACAGCCCATTCATACTGCACTTTGTATTGGCCAGAAAATTGACCAGAATAACGCAATTCAATGGCACTATTTTACCGTAACTGAGCTTTTAAGTCTGCCTTTTACTCAGCGTTATGACTTGGGTTTTGTATTGTTTGATACTGATGAAATGCAGAACATCAGCGATGTACAAAAATCACAATTATTAGTAAAGCTAAGAGATTTATTAGCGAAACGAATTGTAGTGGTAAGTAAACGCAGTGATGAGCAGTTATTACGTTCTTTAGGTTTTACTCAACTTATTGATAAAACTTCACATGATAGTGATTTTGCTTTATGGCAATTTAATATATTGACTTATAAACATGTTCCAGACTGGTTTAATTCAAAGTTCTGGGCGAACCCGGAAAACTGGAATAAATTCCGCTGGTAAAAGGGCCTTAAATCTCTTTCAAAATTTAACAATTTGGTTTTTGCTGTCTTAACAAGAATCCGCGTATGCTCATGTATAAACCATACATAAGAGTTACACATGACTAATTTAAGCAATATTGTAGAAGTTTTGGCTAAGCAGGCTTTAGGTGGAAATCAGCAAGCGTCAGGTCAAGGTGGTTTAGGTGGAATTTTAGGTTCAGTACTAGGACAAATGGGGGGCAATACTTCTTCGGGCGCTCAAGGTGGCCTTGGAGGAGTATTAGGTTCT
This sequence comes from Acinetobacter sp. BEC1-S18-ESBL-01, assembly GCF_014169935.1. Taxonomy (NCBI): domain Bacteria; kingdom Pseudomonadati; phylum Pseudomonadota; class Gammaproteobacteria; order Moraxellales; family Moraxellaceae; genus Acinetobacter; species Acinetobacter sp. BEC1-S18-ESBL-01. The sequence continues at coordinate 1,971,788 of NZ_AP022302.1, read as the reverse complement.
GTATTAGGGCAAGTGACTGGCAATAACAGTACACCTCAAACAGGTGGCGGCGTACAAAGTTTATTAATTGCAGTTGTGCCTTTAATTTTAGGTTGGGTACAGCAACAAGGTGGTTTACAAGCTGCATTAGAAAAGTTGAAAGGTGCGGGTTTAGGAAGTCAGGTTCAAAGTTGGGTTGATCCAAATCAAAGTAATAGCGAAGTTCCGACCCAACAGTTACAGAGTCTATTTAACCCAGCTGACATTGAACAAGTTGCCGAGCAAGCTCAAGCGCCAAAAGAACAAGTTTATGGTGCAATCGCATCGGTCTTACCTCAGGTCATTGACTCTTTAACACCTCAAGGTGACAGTACCGATCATCAAGAAGCAAACCAAGATATTCAAAATGTCATGAATCTTGTAAGTGGTTTTTTAAAATAAGATATAAATCTTAAAAAAGCCGATAAGTTTTATATCGGCTTTTTTTACTCAGGACAAAAAATAAAAGGGCATAAGCCCTTTTATTTTAGATATGAATCAAACATAACTGATTAGAAGTTATATTCGATACCAGTACCTACAACAGTTTGTTTGTCGTCTTCTTTAATCCAGTCGCGTTTTTGTTGAGCAACGATACCGTAGAAGCGAGCTTGTTTGTTGATTTGGTAATCAAGACCTAAACCGTATAAGTCAATTTTACGATCTTGTTTACCGCTTACTTGTGTTTCAGCAGAAGCGTATTCTGCTTTCACTTTAAGTTTAGTGTTAGGAATTTTATAAGCAGCTGTTACTGCATATGCTTCTTCTTCTAAACCTTTGTAGTTTGTATAGGTATCTGTAGTTTTATCAACACCATCTACACGCGTAGTTTTTGACGTTTTATAAGCAGTCAAGTCATCAGTAGGTTCAGCGTGTTGCCATAAAGCACCTACAACAAAACCAGATTTAGCAATATCATAAGAACCAGTTACACGGTAAGCATCGGTATAAACATCTTTTAGACCGTAAGCTGCATATTTACCTTTAATACCAAAGTCACCAGCAGCAGCAATTGCTAAACCGATATCTTTGTTTTCGTAACCAAGCGATGTTGATACAGAGTCAAAGCTATCATTTTTGCTGTCTTTACCAGTTTCACCTTGTTTGCTATCAGAGGTGCTTTCACCAGTTTGAGCCATGATATTGAATGTTAAACCAGCTAATAATTTAGGGTCTAATTCAAAACCGATCACGTTGTCTAAACGGTTTTCACCGTACATGATATTAGTAATATCTAAACGTGTATCGTCATTAAAGATGTCTTGGTTACCACCAGCAGCTGTTTTAAAGTAAGAATCATACTTACCTACTTTTAATGTACCAACACCTTCAGTTTTTAAACCGATAAAACGGTTACGAGCACTAAGGTCAGTATCAGAACCTGAACCATCAGTAGAAATTGCCCATTCAGCTAAATAAACAGCAGATAACTTATCAGTTAATTTCTCTTCGCCTTTTACCCCAATACGAGAAGAGTTTGAGTTAACTTCGGTAACGTCACTTTTACCATCGAAATTTTTATTATCAACTTGGTTAATAGAAACATTTAGTTTGCCATACAAAGTTGGCGCTGCTTGCACCGCGTTTACGCTCAAAGTTGCAACTGCGGCAGCGAGTAGCAATTTCTTCATTGAGATTTCTCCAAAAGGTATTTAAAAATGGCGTATGCCTAGCTAACTATTTATTTTGTAGTTGACTTATGTACAAAAAGTTACAAAAGCTCACCAACTTGCTAAGCAGTATCGGCAAAATTTGTGACAGAGAAGTGAAGAATAAATGACAGTTTTATGACGTTTAAAATTTAGAAATAAATTAGTTGTTTTCATTTTTTTATAGTTTTTAGACGAAAAAAAGCGGAGCCTAAGCTCCACTTTAACCATCTAAAAATCAAAGAGCTGCTTTAATTTTTTCAGCTAATTCTTTAATTTTTTCTTGATCCCCTAACTCAACAGCATGGCGTCCAAGATGATGCACATTTGTTGGAATTAGGTGAAAATGAACATGTGGAACAGTTTGTCCTGCTGCTGCTCCAGAAAGTTGCATCAATACAATACCTTCCAAATTGAGTGCTTTTTCCATTGCCTTAGCAATCTTTTGAACAATTTGTATAGTATAGGCTGCTGCTTCAGCAGGTAAGTCCAGCAGTGTTACAGCAGGTGTTTTTGGAATAACTAATGTATGACCATCGGCTTGAGGCATAATATCCATAAAAGCTAGAACTTGATCATCTTCATAGACTTTTATCGCTGGAAGTTCTCCACGTAAAATTTTTGCGAAGATATTTTGATCATCATATGCCATGTATTATTCCTTTAAAATTATTTACATTTCAATTCTTTTTGACGTTCTTTAATAGCGTCAAGACGTTGTTGCTCTTTGTCAGAAAACTTTGGTTTTGTCGTATGACAGTTTTCATTACCATATTTTTCTTTAGCATCAGGATCTTTAAAACAAAAGCCTTTTGACGCATAAATCAAATTGTAATCATCTTGCAATTTTTGACATTCTTGCTCAGGTGTTGCAGCTTGTACGCCTAAACTAGCAATGCTCACCATGCCAGTAAAGACTGCAACCATAAATTTATTCATGAGCTTTTCCTCAGTTAAAGGTATGAACCTGTACTCAATATAAGGTTTCTTACCAATATTTCAATGACTATTAATTACTCAGGTGTCATTTAGGTTTGTATTTTGGGCAAAAAATTAATAAAATCTTTATATATCAATGTCTTGAAAATAAACAATAAAAACAAAAACTTAACTAAATTTTTATATATCTTTCGATAATTTAACTACGATCTAACACCTTGTAATTGCTCATAATGAATGAAATAGGGGACTTGCTTCTATTAAATAAAAAATCAAAAAGTTCGTAGAAAAGCCATATTTATGACTCATCTTTTGCTGAAAAGACAGTTTTAGTTTGAATTTTGGTCAATGGAAAAGAAAGATATTAATGCCATGATCAAAGAACAAAGCGTGATAATTATCACATTTTGTATTTTAGGATTAGGTGGAATTCACTAGGCCCATTTATTTTAGACGGAAATGGGCTTCTCTTATTGAAACAGAGATAAAATTATTTTCGACTTTTATTTAAGATTAAAATTCACCTGAAAGATGCATTGATTTTACATATTTAAAGTCTTATTATATGCCCCATAATTGCTGCGTTTGATAGTTTTTGTTTTTTATAGCCCATTTCTCCAAATGAAATGGGCTTTTTTTATTAAAGTTATTTCGAATCATTAAAATTTAGTATTTTATATTGAGAATAATTTCGCCTTATATTTTGATTTTGTGACATAGTATAAATGTTGCTTTCATAATTGCCCTGATAGTTACTTTCTACCCTCATACCCTTACACATAGTAATAGTATATTCATCATACTTCCTTAAAGGATCAGTCGTTCGTTAAGACTAAATATTAAAGGAATAGGTGATGTCACAATTTTTACTAATTGCTGAAAAAGTTTATAAAAAGTTCGAAGAAGAAAAGCTTTTCTCCGAGGATGTAATTGGGCACTTGAATAGCTTAGTTAGTATTATACGGCAAGAGATAAAAGACACTTCATACAAACTAAAATATAACTTTATTGATTTTGAAGAATGTTTAAATAAACCTGCAAAGCAATGTTCAGTTAAACTCGATATCAGCTTAATGCCAATTTATAAGAATAAAAGTGAATACATTATGTGGTTAGCGAGTTTTATCGAAAAAATTACTCTAGGTGGAAGAGAAAAGTTTCCACCGCTTACAAATAGTTTACTTCCGAGCTGTATAGTGACTAATCCTTATGTAACAAAACTGGAGCAGGCCAAGGCCTCTTCTGAAAAAAGTGCACAGATGATTTTAAATTACTTTAAATCATCCGATTATAAAAAAGTTAATAAAGTGCCTTCATAGTGAAAATAATAATTTTCTATTAAAACAATAATATTATTGGTAAATGCACTGTTATACGAGGGTTTATTCCACCCAAGCGAATAAAAGCAATAGATTTAATCATGACTTTATTATTAAATTTGCGTTGATCGTTCGGTGAGCCATTTTGCTAGTTGTGGCCAGAACTCCAATGCACTTGCCTGACTCGACATGAGGCCCAAATGTCCGCCAGGGATGAGAGTAAACGTAACATCTTGGCTACTGGTCAACTGGCTTAATGGTTGAGCTGCATCAGCGGTAACCAGTTGATCACTACGACCCGCGCCCACTAAGAGAGAGCAGTTGATATTTTTTAATTCAATTTTTTTATCTTTTAACTCAATAAAGCCGCGCTTCAATGGATTTTGCAACCAAACATTGAACAACATGTCCTGATTAATTCCACCTGGGTAATCAATCATATTATTTAAAAAGCTACTTAGTGTGGCATGTTCTTGTACGAACTGAAGATCATTAAGGTTTTTAAGTAATTGAATATGACCATCGAGCCAGCCTTTAGGGTCAAGAATTTTGAAACCTAAAGAATTTAAAATTCCTGGGCTATGAATCAAACGTTTTGGCAATCCAGAATAAATACGTTCTTGAATTTTTTTATTGCGACCAATCGCGTTGTTTATGGTTCGATAGAGTTTCCCAATATAGCCAGAAGCATAACTGTCTATTGGACTACCAAGAACAATTAAGTTTTTAATGTAGTTGGGTTGGTTTAGAGCAGCATATAAAGTCACGAATATACCTGCCATACTCCATCCGTGAAGCGAGATTTGTTCACTTCCAGAGTGTGTTCTGACAAGTTTTATGGCTTTAGGAATGAAATCTTCAATAAATGATAAAAAGTTAAGATGTCTGTCCTTAAACTTTAAACGGCCCCAATCTACCAAATAGACATCAAAACCAGCATTTTGGAAGTATTTAATAAGAGAACGATAAGGGTATAAATCATATATCGCCATATTAATAGCTAAAGGAGCAACAAATACCAAAGGTTCTTTAAATTGTTTTTGGTTAGCGGCGTAATAACGAATACGGGTTTGATTGAATTCACCAATAACTTCAAACGGAGTGCTTTGTGACAATACTAATGTCTGTGGGTGAAATAGTCGGGTAGAGAGGTGCTTGATTTGACTTTGTTCAGAGACAAGGGACTTTAAGCGTTTCATCTTGCTTTTACCAACTATTTACTAAAGTTGAATAAAGTCTAAGCGATAATTTTAAGGTTTACCTTGACCTTAAATACCCTAGACACTCAAAATGATGATAGTTTTTTAGTACATGACCAGTAAAGGCGAACATTTAATGAACCAGTCTGATGATTTAGAATACCAACTTGATACTTTAGCCATTCGTACCGGACATACTCGTAGTTTTGAAGGCGAACATGGTGAACCGATTTTTTTGACTTCATCATTTGTATATGAAAATGCGGCTGAAGCTGCAGCAAAATTTTCTGGTCAGGTTCAAGGAAATATCTATTCTCGTTTTACTAATCCGACTGTATCGATGTTCGAAAAACGTTTAGCAGCTTTAGATGGTGCTGAACGTGCCGTGGCTACAAGCTCTGGAATGGGCGCGATTTTGTCAGTTGCTATGGCATATCTAAAAGCGGGTGATCATGTTATTTGCTCAAGAGCAGTTTTTGGTTCAGTTGTTGCTTTGTTTGAAAAATATATTGCCAAGTTTGGTGTAGACATTACATTTGTTGATTTATGTGATTTAGACGAATGGAAAAATGCTGTACGTCCTGAAACCAAACTTTTCTTTGTTGAGTCACCGTCTAACCCTTTAGCTGAGATTGCAGATATACAAGCGTTAGCAGATATCGCCCATGCGAATGGTGCATTACTTGCGGTTGATAACAGTTTCTGTACACCTGTTTTGCAGCAACCACTCAAATTTGGTGCGGATCTTGTGATTTACTCTGCGACTAAATACTTAGATGGCCAAGGCCGTGCATTAGGTGGTGCTGTTGTTGGTAATCATCAGTTGTTAGAAGAAGTTTTTGGTGTTGTTCGTACGCTTGGACCATCAATGAGCCCATTTAATGCATGGGTTTTCTTAAAAGGTCTAGAAACTTTACGTTTACGTATGAAAGCACACTGTGAGAGTGCTCAAATTCTTGCAGAATGGTTATCTACTCATGAAAAGGTAGAGAAGGTTTACTACGCTGGTTTACCTGCTCATGAAGGTCATGAACTTGCTGCTAAACAGCAAAATGGCTTTGGCGGTATTGTATCCTTCGTTGTTAAAGGCGAGCGTGAAGGTGCTTGGAAGGTTATTGATAATACTAAGTTTATCTCGATTACTGGTAATCTAGGTGATGTGAAATCGACGATTACCCATCCAGCAACCACAACTCATGGCAAACTTTCTGTTGAAGCAAAAGAAGCAGCTGGTATTCAAGAAGGTCTAATTCGTGTTTCTGTTGGTCTAGAAGATATTAATGACATTATTGGTGATATCTCGCGTGGATTAGATTTAATCTAATTAAATTATGTTTGTTATGGAAAAGTCACATTTATTTTAATGTGGCTTTTTTGTGTTACTAATAAGCAACAATAGCAATAAAAAGTCTACGTTTTGTTATAAATCAGTCTAAAATTTCAACGTATAAAAGTTCTAAATTTAATAAAAATAACAAAGAGAGTCTTTAGTCATGCTTAAACCAATAATTATTTTAGTTGCGATAGGGGCAATTGGTCTGGTTGGATACAAAGTATTTGCCCAAAAAGATGAACCGACACAGATCAGTGAAACTGTATTATTAATTAACGATGCAAACAAATCTGTTCAAGATGCTGATCTTTCAATAGAAAAAGCCAATACCTCTTTCAAGGAAGTTCCCTTAAGTGAATATAAAACAAACAATAAAAGTCTACAGGCTGCACAGTAACTTTTCTAAATTTTACTTTTTTCTACTCATCAAAAGTTTTTTATATAAAAGCTTTATAGTGGATTGACCATAGAAAATAGTTTCATAGATACCAATAGAAAACATTGATTTATTGTGTCAGAATTACGGATTAATTTTGATTTAAACGTACTAACCTCAATGATCTTGATGATCTATAGGGGAATAGAAAGAGTTTAAGTTTTGCAGTGTTATGTGACTATCAATAATACTTGAAATATTTGATAGAGATACGGAGTTAGGTTTATGAATATCAATATGCTTATGCAGCAAGCGCAGCGCATGCAAAAAGATATGGAATCAAATATAAAAAAGGCTAAAGAAGAGCTTGCTCAAACTGAAGTACACGCTGAAGCGGGCGGTGGTTTAGTTAAAGTCACAATGACTGGCCGTTATATCGTAAAACGTATCGAAATTAATCCAGAATTACTTCAAGATGAACCAGACATGATTGAAGACTTAATTGCTGCTGCAGTAAATGATGCTGTGCGTCAAGCAGAAGTGATTTCTGAAGAAAAAATGCAAAAAGCAAATTCTGGTATGGGTTTACCACCTGGCTTAGCGGGCATGTTCTAAGGAAATTCAGTGTTTAGCGATAGATTTGAACAACTCGTTCAAGCTTTACGTATATTGCCAAGCGTTGGTCCGAAGTCGGCTCAACGTATGGCTTTACATCTTTTGATGAAAAACCGAGAAGGGGCATTTGCATTAGCGCATGCTTTACATGAGGCTTCAAGTTATATACATGAATGTAGTGTCTGCCATTCTCTGACTGAACATGAAATTTGTGATATTTGCGCCTCAACTGACAGAGATGATCAGTTATTGTGTGTGGTTGAATCACCAGCGGATGTGATGGCGATTGAGCAAAGCGGTAGCTTTCGTGGAAAATACCATGTTTTAGGTGGCCATCTTTCTCCATTAGATGGTATTGGTCCAGAAGAAATTGGTATTCCTTATCTCATTCAGCGTCTAAGCCAAGGTACTATTGAAGAAGTCATTTTGGCAACTAATGCGACTGTAGAAGGACAAGCGACAGCCCATTATTTGGTAGAGGCGACTAAACATTTACCAATACAAATGACGCGTATTGCTCAAGGTGTACCTCAGGGTGGTGAACTCGAATACGTAGATAGCCATACTTTAAGTCAGGCAGTGCATAACCGCATGAGAATGAAATAAGCATTCCGATGCTTATTTCATTAATGAATGTACTATCAATTTGATTAAATTTATTAATTAAATTCAGTTATTAAACATAAATATTATTCTGTCTTTTATTATTAAAGATAGTTTAAATAAAATATGAATATAAGCATGAAAAAGATCTTATAAATTTTAAATAAAGAACATTTGGAGATAAATTTAAAAAGTACAAATAAAAGATCAAAAAATTATCTATTTTCGAAAAATTGTTCAAAAATAGAGTATTCATAAAGGTTTAAGTGGCATTTTTCTGCTTCTATGTTATATATACCAGAGTTTAAAGCACTCTTTGCAATACTTGAGAAAGCATGTTTCAGTTTATCCAACAGCAAACCGAATTGGTTGATGTTCTTCAAAAAATGGATCAATGTTCAATATATGGACTTGATACAGAATTTATTAAGGTTGACACACTCTGGCCTAAACTTGGAGTATGCCAAGTCAATGTAAATGGTGATGTCTATCTGTTGGATGGTGTTTCATTAGATCTAAGCCAGTTTTGGAAAAAGATCTTCCTCGCACAGCAAAACATTTTTCATGCATGTGGAGAAGATATTGATTTAATCTATCATTATGCTGATCAAGAAGATTTGCTTAATGTGTTTGATACTCAAGTGGGTCTTTCTTTTTTAGGTCATGGCCTGCAGGTGAGTTACCAAGGTGCTTTAAAACTTTGTCTTGATATTGATATTGAAAAAGATCAAACCAGATCTGATTGGTTAGCTAGACCTTTATCACCTCAACAACTTTGTTATGCTGCTAATGATGTTCTATATCTAATGAAGTTAGCTAGTCATATTCAAGAACAGCTTAAGCAGAAAGGGCTTTATAACTATGTTCTTGAGGACTGTAGTAGTCTAACTAAGGAAATCATTAGTGAAACCCCTAACGAATTACTATATACAGATGTGGGAAATTATCGTCATTCACGTCGTCAGTTAATGCAATTACAAAATTTAAGCGAGTGGCGTGAATACATTGTGAAAGCAACGAATCAGCCACGTAGTTTTATTCTTAGAAACTCAACTATGATTGATATGGTTGAAAAGAACCCACGCAATAGCTTTCAACTGTCGCAAGTGAAAGATATTCGTCCAAATGTGGTTCGCGAGTACGGCAAAACGATTTTAGAACTTCTTAAAGATTTGCCAGTCGAAAGCAGATGGCCATCAAAGATTGCAAAACCATTTAAGGTTACGTCTAAAGAGACTTTAAATAAAATGGATATGGTGCTTGCTCATGCAATAAATGAGACTTCTATTCCTAAAGAAGTGTTGTTGAGAAAAAAATGGTTAAACGCCATTCATCAACATGTTCTATGTCAAGGGGATGAACAGGATTTACCCGACTATCTGTTAGGATGGCGTTATGAGTTATTAACGCAACCATTAATCCAGTTGTTTCAAGAGGAAAAACAAAGTTTATCTATTTAAAATGAATAAATAATTAGAAATTTAAAGGCTCATCATATGATGAGCCTTTTTAACTAAAGCATAATCATTCTGTTAAATTTTTAATTAATTATTAAATGAGCTAATTATAATATCTAAGTATACAAAAAATAGATTTTCTGTAGTTTATCTAAATAATTATTTAGCCTGATAAAATTCATAAAATAATGTAATAAAGTAAATAATTTGAAATTTCAATAATGAATTAAATTAACTTATATAATGAGAAAAATTCAATTGATTAAACATACAGGTCTGTATATTCTTGGATTTAAGAAAAACAACTTCAATTTATATAAAATATAACTATAAGTTTGTTTCGGTGCAGAAATGAAAAGCCTACCCAATTGGGTAGGCTTTTTTATTTTTAATGATATGGCTTAGTTAAAGTAACTTAATTTTATGAAATTTAAAAATGAGTATTAAAATCTACAGATATTATCTAAATGAATCAGCAAGTTTAGAAACAACTTCTTCAGCTTTTTGAAAAGCATTTTCTAATGACTCTATATGCCTATGATCTCCAAACTCTTGATACTCACAAGTAATTTCATAAATTTTTTCTACGCCTAAATATTTGCTCAGTGTACGAATGTGGGGTACAAGATGACTCATATCATGCCGAATCCCATCTTTCTCAAACCCAAATTCACCGCTGGAAGTGATAATAATTAAAATTTTTCCAGCTAAAAGAGGTTGTAAGGGAAAGTCTCCACGAGCTAGGTCAAAATCAAAGGTTTTATTGATACGAATAATTTGATCAAACCATGCTTTCAGTTGAGCAGGCATGCCGTAATTGTACATAGGTGAAGAAATTACAAGAATATCTGAGCTCGAAACTTCTGCTATTAATTGATCTGATATAGATAAAACATCACGTTGAGCTTCGGTCCTTTTATTGTCAGGTGTGAATACAGCATCAATCCAGGCTTGATTAATAGAGGGTGGTGGATTCATTCCTACGTCACGATAAATATACTCATCTATAGGCAATTGTTGTTTCCAAGAGTTGATCAACCGACTGGCAATATTTTTTGAAATAGAATTGTGATTTGGGTTGGGGTTAATCGCAGCTCTGACACTAGCATCTATATGTAATATTTTACTCATCATTAATTCCAGAAAGGTTAGGATTTAATTTATTTTGAGTTTTAAAACATAAGTAGACAAACGAGAAAATTACATTTATAGATGATTTTAATTCATTCATAAATGTAAATGGGGAGGAGACATGCAAGTTTCTTTGCAAGCACTTAAAGCATTTGAATCAGCCGCTCGATTGGGTAGTTTTAAGTTGGCTGCTGAAGAACTTTCGCTTACATCGACTGCAATTTCACATCATGTTGCGAATCTAGAAAGCAGATTAAATGTTGATTTATTTCATCGACAGGTAAGGAAAATAACGCTTACAACGACAGGGAAAAGACTTGCTGCAGCAATTTCTGAGGGGTTTCGTAAGATTGAAGATGCACTAGATGAAATAACAGTAAATGGAAACGTAGTGAGAGTCGCTAGTACGTCTTCACTAGCTGCAATGCTGCTAATTCCTTTAATAAATGAATTTTATCAATTGCACCCCGATATCTCTGTTGAGTTTTCTACAGGTGAAACTTTAGATAATCATTTATATACATTACCTATTCGATATGGCGACGTATCTTTGGTCCAGTCTCAAGATATCGTTAAATATGAGTCTTTTAATGTATTTGGTTCATTCAAACTTGATCTGCTTAAATGTTCTAGTGAACCAATAACTTTATTTACGACAGAATGGAAAAATAAGGCGTTACCAAGCCCACCACTAGAGGCTTGGTTTGAGGAAAATGAATGGAACCAAGATAGGGTGACGATTAAGAAATTTGATCAGGAAATTTTTGGGATACACGAGGCTTTATCTGCCAATGGATTGGTATTTTGTTCTACTACACTTTCCCAAAGGTTTGTTAAGGCGAATCTTTTACGGGAGTTTAAAACTAAAGCTGTTCAATCAAAGCTGTGTTACTACATTCCAAATAAGGAGGATCTTAAAAATAGAAATGCCAGAAAATTTATCGAATGGGTAGAAAGTTTATTCAATCAATAAACCTATATCTCTGATTGGTTTTAACTACACAACACTAAAACTTATATAACCTTTTTATGCTATAAAATTAGATAAATTAATAATTAGAGAGATAAATATGCTTAACAACTTTAATGCTGAACAAGCTCGTCAAAATGCTAAAAACTTTAAAATAAATCAAGATATCATATTGGAAAAAATTTTAACTGGTACTGAGTCTGAATCTAAGGAGGGGAAACGAAAAGCAACTTTCTGGTTTCCTGTTGATGCTATAAGTCCTGATCATCTTACACTGGTTGAAGAGGAGCTTAGAAGCAGAGGTTTTAATGTCTCAACTGATATTGAGCACTCCGGTACCACGATTACAATTGAAATAAGCTTCTAATGAATGATTGTTTTAACTAAACCACTCTTAAAAAAGAGTGGTTTTTTATTGCATGATTTATCGTGATCTAAAGGAAGTTAAATATAAATTTATTTACAATTAAATTTATATTAATCAGGATTTTATTTGACAGGCTTTATCTTGTTCTGTAGCTTTACTTTTTAAGTGGAATATGGATATGAACTTCCAAACAATACTTTTATCTTTCAAAAATCAATCTACTGGTACAGATGCATTTAAAGACTTAAAAAATGCATGTGAGCAGTCTCTTAAAGAATCTCAAGATACAAAAGAAAAAGCAGCAGTTTACCTAATCTACGGTTTTGCACGTAGTTACGTAATCTTATATGAAGATGAAGCCGTAACGACCGAATTTGCCCATACTTCTAAAACCCAACTCATCACTTATATGGAAAGTCTTAATGAGGCTTTATTAAGTCAAGATGATAGCGCTATTTTGAGTGCCTTAAATCAAGTAAGCGATGATTATATAAAAAGCACTCGCGTCTTCTAGAAAAAAATTAACACGTCTTTAAACAAAAAATACTTCTTTAGTTTGGGCTAAAGAAGTATTTATTTTTATAAATTAATGGGTCTTTTTCTTACCGCCACCATCTTGTTTGTTGACGGTAGACCATGCAATTCGTTCGGCTTCTTCTTGAGAATGGCCTCTATCTACCTCACTCTCAACAATATGTTTGGCCTGACGCTTTTGCTTTGCTGTATAAGCAGTTTTATCACCACGAGGCATAATTTTGTCCTCCATATCTATGAACCAGATACTTATTATTGAATCATATCTCGCTATTAAACGAGTTAAGTAACATCTGGTGATGTGTAGTGAAGTAGTTAAAAGTTTTACTCAAGTGTGTATTCTTAAATAGGTGAAAAAGAAATTTATTATTTCGATAGCGTAAGTATAAATCTTGCAAGAACACTATTATCAAATCTTTGATGATGAATACTTTTTTAAAATCCAAGAACTGCTTTTATTTTAATAAAATAGATTTTGTGTTTTAATGTTTAAAATCAAAAATTTATATTGTTTTTATGAAATCTAACTTCTGTTTGGAACAAAGTTATTATCGACCTTAATCAATGTTGTAGGTTAATATTTCTCAAGAATTAAAAAAACGACTGATGCGTAAACAAACCTGCGTGTGTGTGTCGTTTTTTTTCATGTATGCTGTCCTTAGTTCAAGAGTTGATTTGAAATGCACTGTGATATTTATAGATCGAGCAAAAAAGATGAAATGTACATGTATATTGCTCGTCCAAACTATCCTGACAATACGGAACAAGCTGATCCGTTTGAAAATGTTCCTGAAGCTGTTTTACAAGCGTTTGGTCGTGCAACGTTTGTCATGCATTTAGAGTTGGCTCCAACACGTAAATTGGCGCGTGTTAATGTTTTACATGTTTTAGACTCATTACAAACAAAAGGTTTCTTTATTCAGATGCCGCCAGAAGGGTTAATTAACCCGAATGCAGTTGAACCAGAGGGCTTGCGTGGTGCGTGAAGATCAAACTGGAATAATGAATCAGTTATTCTCTTTTTTGGATGTTATTCCTGAAGGTGTTATTGCTTTAACAGCTTATGGAATAGGCGCAATTATTGCTTTGTGGTGTTGGTGGCGATTAATGCGCCGTCTTCCTACCACTTTTGGTGCAATTAGCTGGTTGATTGTATTTGCTATTTTAGTTACACCAACAGTGTCTGAAGGACCGAATGCATCTGTAGCACCTGCTATTTTTGGACTACTTTTTGGTATTTTAACTAAAGATAGTCCGTTGATTTGGTCAAATTTATCTTTAATTCTGTTTGTAGTTGGTCTAGGTTTGGTAATTGGATATTGTTGGTCAAAATATTCAACAAACAAAAGCATGCGTTCCATCTAACCATTGAAATAGAAAAATAAGGTCTTTACATGTCTGCTGATACCCAACATTTTACCGGTACAGATCAATATATCGCGACTGATAGTCTTAAGCTTGCTGTAAAAGCAGCTCGTGCTTTGCAAAAGCCTTTACTAATTAAGGGTGAACCGGGCACGGGTAAAACTTTACTTGCTGAACAAGTAGCAGAAAGCTTAGGTTTAAAACTGATTACTTGGCATATCAAATCTACAACTAAAGCGCAGCAAGGGTTGTATGAATATGATGCAGTTTCTCGTTTAAGAGACAGCCAGTTAGGTGATGACCGAGTTTACGATATTAAGAACTACATTAAACCCGGTAAATTGTGGGAAGCTTTCACCAGTGAAGAGCGTTGCGTAATATTAATTGATGAAATTGATAAGGCCGATATCGAGTTTCCAAATGACTTGCTGCATGAACTCGATAAAATGTCTTTTTATGTTTATGAAACGAATGAAACAATTACGGCAACGCAACGTCCAATTGTAATTATTACTTCAAATAATGAAAAAGAATTACCAGATGCTTTCTTGCGTCGTTGCTTCTTCCACTATATTGAGTTTCCAGATGAAGCCACAATGCGAGAAATCATTGCGGTTCATTTCCCAAATATCTCTGCAACATTGGTGAACGAAGCTTTACAGGTTTTCTTTAAACTACGTGAAATTCCTAATTTGAAGAAACCACCATCAACCTCTGAGTTAATTGATTGGTTAAGTTTACTCATGGCAGATGATATGCCTGAAGATGTATTACGTAATCGAGATACCTCTAAAGCTATTCCACCTTTATATGGTGCTCTCATCAAAAACGAGCAAGATGTACAACTTCTCGAACGCTTGGCTTTCATGTCTCGACGTTAAGGGAGGAAGTAACCCATGTTTGTGCGGTTATTTTACACCTTACGTAAATATGGTGTTCCAGTTACCACTCGTGAACTCATTGATCTAAACCGTGCGGTGAGTGAAGGTTTGGTTTTTGCTGACCAAGAAGAGTTCTATCAGCTTGCTAAAACTATTTTAGTTAAAGATGAGCGATTTTTTGATAAGTTTGATCGTGCCATGAAAGATTACTTTGATGGCATTGAAACTTTTGATATCGATGAGTTGCTTAAGCAGGTTCATAAATTACCAAAAGACTGGTTCGATTTAGAACTTCTCGAAAAGCATTTAACACCAGAGCAAAGAGCTGAACTTCAAAAAGCGGGTTCTTTAGAAGAACTCATGAAGATGCTAGAAGAGCGTTTACGCGAACAGCATAAGAAACACCAAGGTGGTAACCGTATGGTTGGCACAGGTGGAACTTCACCTTTTGGAGCTTTTGGTGACCATCCAGAAGGAGTCAGAATTGGTGGGCCGGGGCGTAAACGTTCGGCGGTTAAAGTCTGGGAACAGCGGAAATACCAAAATCTAGATGATGACCAAGTTCTTGGAACTCGTCAGATGCAAATTGCATTACGACGTTTACGCAAATTTGCTCGCCAAGGCGCAGCTGAAGAGTTAGACGTTGATGGAACTATTCGAGAAACAGCCAAACAAGGTATTCTTGATGTTCAAATGGTGCCAGAGCGTCGTAATCGAATAAAAGTACTCATGTTGTTTGATGTGGGTGGTTCGATGGATGCGCACATTGCCCAATGCGAAAAACTCTTTAGTGCTGCTAAAAGTGAGTTTAAGACACTCGAATACTTTTATTTCCATAATTGTCTTTATGACTATGTTTGGAAAGATAACTACCGAAGAACAGCAACGCGTATGAATACGTGGGATCTGTTCCATACTTACGGACGCGACTATCGTGTAATTGTGGTGGGTGATGCCAGTATGGCACCGTATGAGTTGAAATCGGTAGGTGGCTCGGTTGAATATATGAATGATGAAACAGGTGAGGTTTGGTTACGTCGCCTACGTCAACATTTTGATAAAACAGCATGGTTAAACCCTGAAACTGAAGGATATTGGCATTACACTCAAACCATTGGTTGGATTAAAGATATTTTTGAAAACCATATGTATCCAATGACCCTAAAAGGCATTGAGGATCTGACGCGTTACCTTTCTCGATAAACTTGATAACTTTAATAATTTAAAAAGAGGGATGATATGCAACATCAAATTAATGGTATTGCTTTGCCAAATGAACAGGGATTTTTTGGTGAATATGGAGGCCAATTTATTCCTCCGCATTTAAAAGAAGCAATGGATGAAATTAATGTTGCTTATGAGGAAATTCGCCATACACCAGAATTTCAAAATGAACTATCAGACCTCTTTACAAATTATGTAGGTCGTCCAAGTCCTTTATTTCACGCAAAACGTCTTTCTGAGCAGTTAGGCGGTGCACAAATTTATTTAAAACGTGAAGACTTAAATCACACGGGTGCCCATAAAATTAATCACTGTTTAGGTGAGGCTCTTCTTGCCAAATATATGGGCAAAAAGAAAGTTATTGCTGAAACAGGTGCGGGACAGCATGGCGTTGCTTTAGCCACGGCTTGTGCTTTAGTTGGTATTCCATGTGAAATTCACATGGGACAAGTCGATATTGAAAAAGAACACCCTAATGTGGTCAAAATGAAAATTTTGGGTGCTCATTTAGTTTCAGTAACACGTGGTACAGCAACCTTAAAAGATGCTGTAGATAGCGCGTTTGAAGAATATTTAAAAGACCCTAAAAACTTTATTTATGCAATTGGTTCTGTGGTTGGACCACATCCATTTCCAAAAATGGTTCGAGATTTTCAATCGATTATTGGCAATGAAATTAAAGAGCAGACGCATCATCGTTTTGGTAAAAACCCAGATTATGTTGTTGCATGTGTTGGTGGCGGTTCAAATGCAATCGGTGCTTTTACGGCATTTTTAAATGATTCGGATGTGAAATTGGTTGGGGTTGAACCAGCAGGACATGGTTTAGAAACTCACATGCATTCGGCAACTTTAACCTTAGGTAAACCAAGTCAAATTCATGGTATGGCGTGTTACGTGCTTGAAAATGAAGCTGGTGAACCATTACCCGTGCATTCTATTGCTTCAGGATTGGATTATCCTGGTGTTGGGCCACAGCATAGTTTCTTAAAAGATTTAGGCCGTGTTGAATATAGCACAGCAACTGATCAAGAATGTTTGGATGCTTTTATGACCTTATCTCGTGTAGAAGGAATTGTTCCTGCGCTTGAAAGCTCACACGCTGTCGCATGGGCAATACGAGAAGCACCAAAGCTGTCGAAAGAAACCATGATTGTGGTTAATCTTTCTGGTCGTGGAGACAAAGATTCGGATTATGTGGCAGAAAAACTTAAGCTTTAAACCAACTAAACACAAAAAGCGGTCTTTAAATATTGACCGCTTTTTTATTTCATAGGCGAAATCTATACCTGGTTAAAAGTTCATTATTTCTTAATTAAAACAAAGTATTCTGATTTTAAGCTGTGATTGTTAGAGATAGGTGTGTAAAACACTGCTTCACAAGGCAAAGCGTTGCGTTGCTTTGTCTCACTCAGTAGAATAGTCACTTTGCAAAATTTGCCTTTGGAGACGCCTAAGTGGAGCGACCGACGATTAGCCCTGAACATTTACAGGAAGCTGCTGAAAATTTATCTACAATTCGAGATTTTATTCGCTTTGGGGTATCAGCATTACGTCAACATGATGCACATTTAGGACAAGGTACTGAAGATTATTTTGCAGAAAGTTCTGCATTAGTTTTACAAACCTTATCTCTTGAATGGTCAGCAGACTCAGAGATTTTAGATGCTAAGCTTTTGCCAAGTGAAAAAGCAGAATTCTTAAGTTTGTTAGAACGTCGTATTAATGACCGTATTCCGACTTCTTATTTATTAAATTTAGCTTACTTCTTTAATAAGCCATTTTATGTGGATGAGCGCGTACTTATTCCGCGTTCACCAATTGCTGAATTAATTGAACAGCGCTTTGCACCATATTGCTTAGATGAAAATGGTCAAATGCGTGAAGCACTTAACAACCTGCCAGAAAATGCAAAACCTAAAACTCCACAGCGTATTTTAGATATGTGTACAGGTTCTGGTTGTATTGCTGTTGCTTTGGCTTATGCATACCCAGATGCGGAAGTGGATGCAACGGACATCTCTAAAGAAGCCTTAGAAGTAGCATCGATTAATGTTGAACACCACAATAAGCAATATCAAGTTGCGTTACTTGAATCTGATTTATTTGCCAAGATTCCAGCTGAAAACCAGTACGATTTAATTGTAAGTAATCCTCCGTACGTTGATGCCGAAGATATGGCTGACTTACCGGAAGAGTTTTTACACGAACCTGAGCTTGCATTGGCAGCAGGTCAAGACGGTTTAGATCTAGTGCGTAAAATGCTTGCTCAAGCGGCAGATTATTTAACTGAAGATGGTTTAATTGTCATTGAAGTGGGTAATTCTGAATGGGCTATGTGCCAAAACTTCAATACGATTGATTTCAACTGGCTTACTTTCCAAAAAGGTGGTTCTGGCATTTTTGCTTTAACCGCAGAACAATGTCGTCGTTATAGAAAATTATTTGAACAGCAACAAGCATAAGGAGTTGTACATATGGCAGGGAACAGTATTGGACAACTCTTTCGTGTAACGACATGTGGCGAGTCTCATGGCGTTGGCTTAATGGCAATTGTTGATGGTGTGCCACCTGGTCTTGAGTTAACCGAAGAAGATCTACAAAAAGATCTGGACCGCCGCAAGCCGGGTACATCAAAATTTGCGACCCAGCGCAAAGAACCTGATCAGGTTGAAATTATTTCTGGTGTGTTTGAGGGTAAAACTACTGGTACGCCAATTGGTTTACTTATTCGTAATACTGACCAAAAATCGAAAGATTACGGCAATATTGCTCAGACTTTTAGACCGGGTCATGCGGACTACACCTATACACAAAAGTATGGTTTCCGTGATTACCGTGGTGGCGGTCGTTCGAGTGCACGTGAAACTGCTATGCGTGTTGCAGCGGGTGCTATTGCTAAAAAATATTTAGCAGAAAAATTTGGTGTATTGATTCGCGGTCATGTCACACAAATTGGTAATGAAGTTGCTGAAAAACTGGATTGGAATGAAGTTCCAAATAATCCATTTTTCTGTGGCGATGTAAATGCTGTTCCTCGTTTTGAAGCATTGGTTACGTCTTTGCGTGAACAAGGCACAAGCTGCGGGGCTAAGCTAGAAATTTTAGCTGAAAAAGTTCCTGTAGGTTGGGGTGAACCTGTTTTTGACCGTCTAGATGCTGACATTGCTCATGCCATGATGAGCATTAATGCGGTTAAAGGTGTTGAAATCGGGGATGGTTTCGCAGTTGCTGGGCAGTTTGGTCATGAAACACGTGATGAGTTGACGAGTAATGGCTTCTTAGCGAACCATGCAGGCGGTATTTTAGGCGGTATTTCGAGTGGTCAAACCATTCGAGTCGCTATTGCATTAAAGCCTACTGCAAGTATTACAACGCCAGGTAAAACGATTAATTTAAGCCGTGAAGATACTGATGTGTTAACTAAAGGTCGTCATGACCCATGTGTAGGTGTACGAGCAACTCCAATTGCAGAAGCAATGTTGGCTATTGTCCTAATGGATCACTTCCTACGCCATCGTGCACAAAATGCAGATGTTGTTCCACCGTTTGCACCAATTGAACCATAGTCATAATTTTGACTATAGTAAATTAAGCCCCCATATTTAACTTAAACTTGGGGGGCTTTAATTTTTTATCATATTCGGCTCTATTAAATTTTAAATTATTTCCTTGTCTTATAATCTCTATATAAATATAATACCCGCGATTTATTTCTGAATATATTTATCTGCTTAAGTAAAAAATTAAAATCTTATTAATTTTTATACTTGCACAAGATATTTATATCTTAAAACTAATTTTATTAAAATTAGTTTTATATAAGTTTATTACATATTTAAATTTTATTACTTTAAACAAATAATTTTCAAAGTCATCATTGAAATTGGGGAAATATCAATGAATCAATGTACATATAGAATTGGCTGTATGTCAAAGGATAAACTATTGCCTAAAAACTTAGAGGCAATGATAAAAGTTATTCATGACTTATCTTTATCGTCTCAGCTATCTGAAAACTGGATATATAGTGATGATAATCCAGATATATATATTATTGATTTAGATAGCGGCTATACAAATATTCTTATTCCTAAAAAAATTAAAATTGTATTAAGTAATAATCCTGAGCTTTTAAAAGGTTATCAATATGGTCTAAAGAGACCCTTAAGGTATCAGGAACTATTAAAAATTTTATTAGAAATTGAAAATAATGAATATTTTAAAAAATCTTATCGAGAACGAATAGAAAATATAACCGCTACAGATCCGTTTGAGACAAAAATTCTATATAAACTTGTTTGTTATCCAAACTTTAAAAATATTCATGCAGAGCAGATTGTTAATGTCACTAGAGTTTGTGCTTTATTATCTATTGAATCAAAAACAGTCCAAGAAATTAAAAAATTCTTGAACTTATCTGTAGATGAAATACAAAAAATTATAGAGATTATTAAAAAAGAGGCTTATCCGAACTATGAAACGATACATGAGAATATTGTCTCGATATTGCCATTTTCAAATGAAATTGTTCAGACAGCCCCTCCTAGAATGGAGCAAAACTTATTGCTCTATTTTATAAATAAACTTTGGAAGAAGTTAAAAGGAGAATTCTGATGAACTTGAATTTTTTAGCTTAGAGTAGGTATGTATTAATCTTAACTAAATCATTCTTAATTTAATATTAGGAACTAAACAACAATATTTAGTACATATTAAATCTAGATTACATTTTAGCTTTACCACGGATGGAAAAGCTAAATAGAGAATTCTTTCATTATTTTAATTCAAAAGATTAATATCAAAAAAAAATAATGTAATCACTAGCCAAAAGTTATCCTCAATTGTTATTTGCCATTATTAAGTTAAATCTACAATTTGTTCTTCATTTACAGCAATCTTATATTGATTACGTCCATTGGTTTTTGCTTTATATAATGCATGATCAGCTCGTGCCACAAAAGCAGAAATAGAATCGTTTAGACGTGGAATTGTGGTTGCTACTCCAACGCTAATAGTGACTTGTGGTGAAACATCACTACATGGGTGTTTAATCGCAATTTTATTAATCGCATTCATTAAACGTTCGACTTGTATCAAAGCTTGCTGAGAATTTGTCATTGGGAATAGTAGTAAAAACTCTTCACCACCATAACGAGCAACTAAATCACCACTACGAGCAGCAATAGAAGAAATAGCAATTGCGATTTCTTTTAAACATTCATCACCTTTGAGATGTCCTAACGTGTCATTGTATGCTTTAAAATAATCGATATCGACCATCATAATAGTGAGTGGGGTTTCATGTCGTAATGCACGGCGCCATTCATTATCCAAGGTTTCATCTAGATAACGTCGATTGGCTAAACCAGTAAGTGCATCTTGCTGAGAAAGTAAGGATAACTGCTGCGCTTGTTGCATGAGCTCAATACGGTTTAGCTCAATCATACAGTTTTGTAAATAGTTTTCTCGATGTTGACGGTCCGTTGCATAGGCGAGGGTCATTCCCAAAAAACTACTAAAAGTGTAAGTTCGGTTTAAGAATGTCCAGTCGATCACACCATTTAAGTAGTTACTTACTAAAATTCCAACTAGTCCTCCCATCCATCCAGCAAATATGGCTGTATAGAAGCGCATACCAACAGCACCATAAATAATAACGATTGCATACATCATCGCAGCATGAAAAAGAACATTATCTTGTCCATTCTCAATAACGTTAATTAAAATAAAAGTAATTGCTACCGCTAAAGCCGAGCCAACTCCTACATAATAATCAAAATACTGATTTAATTTTTTAATAAATGATAAAATCCAAGCGATAAGAACAATTACACCAACCCAAGAATAATAGCTAAACCAGGATAAAACTTGTTCACTTGGTAAAACTTGATATATACCAAAGCTTAAAAATATATATAATATTAAAATAATAGGCGCTCTATAGCGGAACTCATAGGCAGCACCGTTTTGGTATTGAAAACGGTAAATCGTTTCAAGCTGCTTTGGAAACCATACAAAGTTTAATCCTCGTGTGGTTAATAAATCTATTTGTTCCTGTCCCAATATATTGGAACCCTGCAACTTCATAATTAATGCTCTCTATATTGGAAGTTGTCATAAAATGAGACTTATTTTAAGTAAAGTTCCATCTAAAAATATTGATTATATAATGTGTGGTTTATTCAAAATAATAATACAGATTTTTTAAAAAAGTAATGATTTTTATCTATGTTAAATGTGATAAAAATCACGACATTTCAATGATTAGCCTAATAATTATCTAAAGTTCTCCAATCCATCGAAAAAAGTTACAAATGGTCGATTAACGATTGTATCTTTATCATTTTCGGATAGACTTATAGCGTGAAATACAGATGATTGCTGTCATATAAATAGGAAAATTAGCAATGACTGCTCTAAATCAATATGGAATGAATTTAGAAATTACGCCGCATAATGGATGGTCACAACGGTTCTGGGACGACCTGTTACCAGCTAAAGAACGGGTGAGTAAACATCCGTTTTTTACGGAAATGGCCAATGGGGGATTGAGCCTAGATAGTTTCCGTTATGCTTTACTTAATTTCTATCCATTAGTCGCCCATTTCCCGTCATATATGGCTGGAGCATTGGGGAAAGCGACTGGATTTTCTGAACCGGGAGTTACTGAAGCGCGAGATTGGTTAATTCAAAATATTAAGGTGGAAGAGCGACACTTAAAATGGTATCGCGATTGGGCTGGAGGTTTTGGCTTAACAGTTGAAGAACTTGATCATGTAAGACCACCCGCTGCTATGAATGCTGTAAACCATTTTCTATGGAATATGAGTCATCGAGGCAATTTGGCAGAATGTCTGGCTGCAACAAATTTGGCGATTGAATGGGCAACTGGAGATTGGTCTATTCAGGTGTATAAAGGTATTCATACCTATACTAATCATCCTGAAGTCACGATTGATAAACGTTCTTTAGCTTGGTTGCGCGCTCATGCACATTACGATGATCTTCATCCATATGAAGCTATGGAATTGATTAAGCGCTTATGTAATGACCGTCCTGACTGGCAGCAAAAAGCATTTCATGCTGCTGAAGAAGGGCTGCGATATTATGAATTAGCTTTGGACGACTGTTATAGGGTACAGCTTCAAGCCTCTGCTTGATCTAGCCTTAAAAAGGGAGAATATTGTATGGATATTCTCCCTTTTATTTTATTCGAGCAACTTTAAGAGTTTAGTTCGATAAGGTGTTTCTTCGGGTAATAATTCAAGTAAACGTTCAACAGCATCTACACGGTCTGGTACACGACTGACTACTCGCAATAATTGATCAATATCTTCAATTTGATAAATCACATGACTCAAACGAGCATCAAAACAATCTCTCCATGCGCATAAAAAAGGACTTTCTGATTTAGCTAAGAAACTCCCTCTATAGAGTGTAAGCGTAGTTGATGTAAAACCAAGGTTTAAGGCTTGTTCGGCCATTAAAAAATCACATTGAATTTCGCAGTTAAGTCTATATGGTCGGGACTCGATAACGTCGGGTATTAAGTTTCTGAGTTGAGAAAGTTCTGCTTTTAAAGTGGTAGTACTTACAGGCCGATCACCATATAAAGCATAATGAAGTTCTTCAAGATTAATCCCTTCGGGACAAAGGGTTAGAATGCACAGAATCTCAATTTGACGTTGAGTCAATGTAAGGCTGTGTTGGTTATATTGAACTTTAGGAGTGCCGAAGGCTTTAATATATAAGATATTTTTCTGATGAAGCTGAATTGCTTGTTTAACAATGTCAGCACAACGCTCTACTGCTAAAACTCCAAGTGAATTATGTTTTTGATATTTGGTCGATAAATTCATAATTCCATAAAACTGACCTGTATTCGCATCGGTAATCGGTGCTGCATAACAGACCCAGTCTCTGACACTATTCATTTGGTTTTCATGTGAGTAAACACAGCTTGCAGAATGTGTATTTAATGCTAAACCAATGGCATTTTGACCTACTGCCTGAGTAGACCACTGGCCACCTTCGACAAAGTGTACTTGCTCTGCCGATGAGCGCATAGGGTGACTACTCCATGTCCAAAGTAGAGTACCATGAGGATCAGTCACACCAATGGCCATATCGGCATCTTCGGCAATATGCATTAAGTTGCGATGGCACTCGTGAATCGAACGACCAAATAATGAATGTTCCCATTCCTCACCCAGATCAAACAAAGGCGCTGCCTCAAGGTCAAGTGATGGTTTTTTCCCTAATTGTTTAGAATGAGATGAGGATTCCGGCCGAAATAAGGACGGGGTAGTATCTATTAAAGGCGATGATAATTGTTCTGACATATCCATATCGAAATTCCTTTATCATTGAAATGGCGTATCCGTAGCCGCTCAATAGTTATAACTTTCTTATTGTGACTATTTCCTAGTTATCTCCTTACCTTAAATAATTTCATAAGGCTTGACCATTATCCTATTGGATAAGTTTTGTTAATTGCCTAATCATTAAGATAAGACATCTTGTCGGCTAAAAGGCTTTGGCACTTCTTCTCCGAAATATTGTCGATCAGCAAAATAGCTAGAACGAACCATAGGTCCACTCCAAATATTTTTAAAACCTAATCGCTTACCGTGTCGGGTATATCGTTCAAATTCTTGTAAATTTACAAACCGATGAATAGGCGCATGTGATTTAGAGGGCTGTAAATATTGTCCAATAGTCACTAAATCTACATCATGATCTTTTAAATCATTGAGTAGAGCAATAACCTCAGCTTCAATTTCTCCTAACCCTACCATTAGGCCACATTTAGTTTTGATATCAGGACAGTATTTTTTAAAACGTTTTAATAAATTTAACGAATGCTGATAGTCCGAACCGGGGCGCATCGCTTTATATAAACGCGGTACTGTCTCAATATTATGATTAAACACATCGGGTGGTGATAAGCTTAATGTAGAGAGTGCTGTTTCTAAACGGCCACGAAAGTCCGGAACTAAAATTTCAATTAGCGTATCTGGACAACGGTTTCTGATTTCTTCAATACACTTCACAAAATGTGCTGCACCACCATCGTGTAGATCATCACGGTCTACAGAGGTAATGACTACATATTTTAAGTTTAGGTTAGCGACCGTCTCAGCTAGATGTTTAGG
Source organism: Acinetobacter sp. BEC1-S18-ESBL-01 (assembly GCF_014169935.1). Lineage (NCBI taxonomy): Bacteria > Pseudomonadati > Pseudomonadota > Gammaproteobacteria > Moraxellales > Moraxellaceae > Acinetobacter > Acinetobacter sp. BEC1-S18-ESBL-01. The sequence continues at coordinate 1,946,650 of NZ_AP022302.1, read as the reverse complement.
TTCATTTTCATCTAAAGGCATTGGACGACCATGTGCTACATCGCAGAAAGGGCAACGTCTTGTACAAATATCTCCCATAATCATAAATGTTGCCGTACCACCACCAAAACATTCAGGTAGATTTGGACATGCGGCTTCTTCGCAAACACTATGTAGCTTTTGTTGGCGTAATAAATTTTTGATACGTTGAATTTCTTCGAAATCAGTTATTTTTGCTCGAATCCATTCAGGCTTTTTAGGTAATTCTTCGGTAGGTAAAATTTTAATAGGAATACGAGAAACTTTATCTATTCCTCTTAACTTAATACCTGTCTCTATTTGCCTTTTTAAGTCCATATATGAAATTCCATTTTATATTAAATAAATTTGCAACTAGACTGGTTATAATAAAAAACCTTATTTCTATAAATAAGAAATAAAGAATTTATTAATGCGTATAGTGCACAGCAAATATTATAAATTAATAAAGGTTGGTTAAAGGTTTGTTTCACAAGCCAATGAAATGTATTAAAATTTTTTAATTTTATTTTTGCTGTACAAGTTTTTGAAAAATAAAAAATAATATCCATAAAAACCATTTAAAACTTTTTAGTCTAATAGCATATTAAATTAAATTGAGCTTTATTATTTATAGCGAAATATATAACTCTCGCTGAAACTTGGTTGATTTTTAATAATCAAGATAATAAAGGAAAAGGATATGCAATTAACGGAAGAGCAATTACTCGCAGCATATAAACGCATGCGCGATATTCGTGAATTTGAGGATCGACTTCACGAAGAAAATACCAATGGTGATATTCCTGGCTTTATTCACTTATACAGTGGTGAAGAAGCTGTAGCAGTCGGGATTTGCGAAAATTTAACCGACAAAGACTATATCACTTCAACACACCGTGGACATGGACACTGTATTGCAAAAGGCTGTGACATTCACGCCATGATGCTGGAAATTTTCGGTAAAGATGACGGGCTATGCCGTGGAAAAGGCGGTTCTATGCATATTGCCGATTTAGATAAAGGTATGCTCGGTGCCAATGGGATTGTGGGTGGTGGACCTCCTTTAGCTATTGGTGCGGCGTTGACAGCGAAAACCTTAAAGACTGGTGGTGTCGGACTGTCTTTTACAGGTGACGGTGGCTCAAACCAAGGCCTTACTTTTGAAGCGATGAACATGGCTGTTGTACTTAAACTTCCAGTAATTTTCGTTTTTGAAAATAACGGCTTTGGTGAAGGAACAGGGCATGATTACGCAGTAGGAAGCAAGGACATTGCTGGTCGTGCAGCAGGTTTTGGTTTACCTGCAGTTAAAGTTGATGGGACCGATTTCTTTGCCGTCTATGAAGCTGCTCAAACTGCCATTGAACGTGCACGTCGTGGTGAAGGTCCGAGTGTTATTGAAACCATTACGAACCGCTTTTATGGCCACTTCGAAGGTGACCCTGGCTTGATTCGTTCTAAGGAAGAAGTCGAGTTTATTAAAGAGAACAAAGATCCTTTGAAAATTTTCCGCGAAAAAGTCAAAGGCAAAATTGATGAAGCCAAACTAGACGAGATTGATGCAGATTCTAAGGCAAATGTTGATGATGCCGTTGCTAAAGCTCGTGCTGCGGCATACCCAAAACCAGAACAACTCCTTACTGACGTCTATGTCTCTTACTAAAGGAATAGTAAAGATGCCAAATAAAAGTTTTCGTAATGCAATTAAAGAAGCCATTGAATCAGAAATGCGTCGTGATCCAACCGTATTTGTTGTTGGTGAAGATGTTCGTGGTGGACACGGCGGTAAAAATACCGAAGAGAACGAGCTTGAAGGCTTCGGTGGGGTACTTGGTGTAACCAAAGGGTTATGGACGGAGTTTGGTTCAGAACGTGTGATTGATACACCAATTACCGAGTCTGCAATTATCGGTATGGCTGCCGGTGCGGCTGCAACAGGTTTACGTCCTGTTGCTGATTTAATGTTTATGGATTTCTATGGCGTGTGTCATGACATGCTCTATAACCAAGCCGCTAAATTCCGTTATATGTTTGGCGGAAAAGCAAAAGCACCAATGGTTGTACGTGGCATGATTGGCGCTGGTTTTTCTGCGGCAGCCCAGCATTCTCAGTCACCATATAACGTATTTGCTGCGGTTCCAGGCTTAAAAGTTGTAGTGCCATCTAGCCCATATGATGTGAAAGGGCTGTTAATTCAGGCTATTCGTGATGATGACCCTGTAGTGTTTTGTGAACATAAAATGCTTTATGACATTAAAGGCGAAGTTCCAGATGATGCCTATACCATTCCTTTTGGTGTAGCAAATTACACCCGTGAAGGGACAGACGTGACCATTATTGCTTTAGGCCTGATGGTACACCGTGCCAATGAAGTAGCAGACAAACTAGCAAAAGATGGCATTTCGGTTGAAGTGGTCGACCCTCGCACAATTTCACCTCTGGATGAAGAAGGAATTTTAGAGTCTGTTGCGTCGACTGGACGTGTGGTTATTGTCGATGAATCAGCTGCACGTTGTGGCTTTGGTCATGATGTGGCTGCACTGATCGCGCAAAAAGGTTTCCACTATTTAAAAGCACCTGTTGAACTCGTAACGCCACCACATACGCCTGTTCCATTCTCTCCGGTTTTAGAAAAAGAATGGATTCCAAGTGTAGAGCGTATTGAGCAAGCTGTGCGAAAAACATTGGAGGCTTAGGATGAGCGAAATTAAAACGCTGGAGATCCCAAAATGGGGATTATCCATGGAAGAAGGCACGATCGCCCAATGGTTGATTAAAGAGGATGATAGCTTTAATAAGGGCGATGAAATTTGTGAAATTGAAACCACAAAAATCGTCAATGTATTAGAAGCGCCTTTTGCGGGAACTCTCCGTAAAATTTTAGCGAAAGATGGTGATACTTTACCTGTTGGTGGTCTTATTGCTGTATGTGCTGAAAGCCAAGTTTCTGATGCAGAAATTGAGCAGTTTATTGCATCACTAGGTGGTTCAGCAGCTAAGGCCCCCGAAGCACCTTCGGAACAAAGTAAACCGGAAACATCTGCACCTGTTGCTGAAAAAGCCGAACAACCACAGTCTGTAGCTGCAAGTGCTCCAGCTCCTGCAAAGGTAGCTAAAGGTGACTATGCTGTACCGGAGTCATTGCAAGGCTATCAAACATCTGATGATTTGTTTGCAACACCACATGCGTTAAAGCTTGCAGAAAAGCACAATGTAAACTTGGCAAAAGTCACGGGTTCTGGTCGTGAAGGACGTATTAGTGTTCAAGACATCCAAAAAGCTGTGCAAGCTGCTGGTGGTCAGTGGCCTGATGTTAAGCAGCAAACTCAAGCTAAAGTGGTTAAATCTACAGCCGATGATAGCCAAGTTTTAGCGACACCTGTAGCACGTCGTTTAGCAAAACAATGGGGTATTAACCTAAATGACTGCCGTGTTTCAGGTACTCGTGGCCGTGTCTGCAAAGAAGATGTTGAAGCAGTTTACTATCGTAACAATCCAACGTCGGTAAATGAACAATCTGCTCAATGTGCTGTTACTCAACCACAATCAACAATTACGACTGTGGCGATGAATGGGATGCGTAAAGCGATTGCTTCACGCTTACAAGCTGCAAAACGTAATGCACCGCATTTCCGCTTAGTGGTCGATCTCAACGTAGAGGCTTTGCAAAAATTACGTAAGCAGATTAATGAAACGGTTCCTCAAGTCAAACTTTCTATTAATGACATGCTAATTAAAGCAGCTGCTGCGGCACTGATTAAAGTACCTGAAGTGAATGTTCAATTTGATGAGGCGACTCAATCAATTTTACAGTTCTCTCAAGCGGATATTTCGGTGGCTGTAGCGATTCCAAACGGTTTAATTACACCCATTGTGAAAGCTGCAAATCAGAAGTCTTTAGCACAGATTTCCGATGACATGCGTGATTTGGCAACCCGTGCTAAGACTGGCAAGTTACAACCTGACGAGTTTCAGGGGGGGAGCTTTAGCATTTCAAATTTAGGAATGTTAGGCATTAAACAGTTCGATGCCATTATTAACCCACCGCAAGGTGCAATTATGGCATTAGGTGCTTCGGAATCTCGCGCTGTTGTCGAAAATGGCAATGTAGTGGTTCGTGAGATTGTCACAGCGACGTTGTCATGCGATCACCGAGTTATTGATGGCGCAGTTGGGGCGAAATTCTTGGCCAGCTTTAAGCAGTTTGTTGAAAACCCTGCTTTAATTTTGGTGTAGGAGAACCCGCATGTCAGAAGCTCAATTTGATTTAATTGTGATTGGCGCGGGACCGGGTGGGTATGTGGCTGCAATTCGTGCAGCCCAGCTCGGGTTAAAAACCGCAATTGTAGAAGAGCAACATTTAGGCGGAATTTGTCTAAATTGGGGCTGTATTCCAACTAAAGCTTTGCTTGCAGGCGCAGAGCTTGCAACTCAGTTTAAACATGCTGGACAGTTTGGTTTTCAGGTATCTCAACTCGATTTTGATATTCAAAAGCTTGTACAACATAGCCGACAAGTTTCAGCACAGCTGGTACAAGGCATCGATTACTTACTTAAAAACAATCAGGTGACGGTTTTTAATGGTCGTGCTCAGCTTACGGCTAAAGAAAAAATTGAAGTGACCGATGCTCAAGGTAACAGTCAGGCTTTGAGTGCGCCCCATATTATTTTGGCAACTGGAGCTAAAGCTCGACATGTTTCTCAGCTTCCTGTCGATGGAACATATGTCTGGAGCTATAAAGAAGCACTTGTTCCAGAACAGTTACCAAAAAGTTTAATGGTTGTGGGCTCGGGTGCAATTGGTAGTGAATTTGCTAGCCTTTATCAAGACTTGGGATGTCAGGTCACGCTTATTGATTTAGCTAAGCAAATTTTACCGACCGAAGATGCAGAGGTTGCTCAATTTGTTAGAAAACAATTTGAACAAAAAGGTATGAAAGTCTTAACCGATGCTGTCGTTCAAAGTATTCAGATTGAAAATGAGCAAGTCCACTGTGTAGTTGAAACGGCAAATGATGTTCAAACGCTTGTTTTTGACCGCGTGCTTTCGGCAATTGGTGTACAGCCGAATACCACAGGGCTAGGACTAGAACGTTTAGGTGTAGAACTCAATCGACAAGGTTTTGTGGCAATTGATGACTATTGTAAAACCAACGTAGCAGGGCTTTATGCCATCGGTGATGTGGCTGGTGCACCGTGTCTTGCCCATAAAGCAAGCCATGAAGCCATGATATGTGTCGAGAAAATCGCTGGTGTAGCAAACGTCCATTCACTCGATCGTAGCCAGATACCGGGTTGTATTTTTACACATCCACAAGTGGCGAGTATTGGTTTAACGGAAAATGCAGCAAAAGCTCAGAATCTACCTATACGAATCGGTAAGTTTTCTTTAACTGCAAATGGTAAAGCTTTGGCAATTGGAGATGCGTCAGGTTTCGTTAAAACGGTGATACATGCAGAAACGGGTGAATTACTTGGTGCACATATGGTGGGTCATGAAGTGACCGAACATATTCAAGGCTTTGCGATTGCGAAATATCTAGAAGCAACTGATGAAAGTTTAGCTCAAGTGATTTTCCCACATCCAACATTATCAGAAGCCATGCATGAATCCATTTTGGCTTCAATGCAACGAGCGATTCATATGTAGAAATTCTAAATTTACAGGAGTTGAACATGGTTAAGGGATTAAAAAATAAAGTCGTTTTAGTGACTGGGGCAGCTCAAGGCATTGGCCGTGGGATTGCCCTGCGCTTGGCGCAAGAAGGAGCACATATTGCATTAATTGATATGAAACAAGATCAACTGAACGATGTGCAGCAGGAAATTCAAGCTTTAGGTGTAAATGCGAGCATATTTATTGCTAATGTAAGTGACCGCGAGCAAGTGTATGCCGCTATAAATCATGCTGAGCAGACACTTGGTGGGTTTGATGTCATGATTAATAACGCTGGAATTGCACAAGTACAAGCGATTGCGGATATCACACCTGATGAATTCCAAAAAATTGTTGATATTAATATTGGCGGCGTGCTGTGGGGAATACAGGCTGCTGCTGCAAAATTTAAGCAACGTCAACATAAAGGAAAAATCATTAATGCTTGCTCAATTGCAGGCCACGATGGGTTTGCTTTACTCGGTATTTACTCGGCAACCAAATTTGCGGTACGAGCACTTACCCAAGCTGCGGCAAAAGAATATGCCAGTCACGGTATTACGGTAAATGGATATTGCCCTGGAATTGTGGGAACTGATATGTGGGTTGAAATCGATAAACGTTTTGCTGAAATTACCGGTGCCGCAATTGGTGAAACTTATAAAAAGTATGTGGAAGGTATTGCTTTAGGTAGAGCCCAAACACCAGACGATGTAGCCGCATTAGTTGCTTTTCTGGCAAGTAATGATTCGGACTATATTACGGGTCAATCCATTTTAACGGACGGCGGCATTGTCTATCGCTAAAACAAAATCCTGATTTGAGGGAGATAATAATGAAAGCAGCGCGTTTTTATGACAGAGGCGATATTCGCATTGAAGATATCCCTGAACCAGAAGTCACTCCCGGCACTGTAGGCATTAAGGTGGCTTGGTGTGGAATCTGTGGTACAGATTTACATGAGTTTATGGAAGGGCCAATTTTTATTCCCCCGTGTGGACATCCGCATCCTATTTCAGGCGAATCTGCACCGATTACTATGGGCCATGAGTTTTCAGGTGTCGTCTATGCTGTAGGTAAAGGTGTTGATGATATTGAAATTGGTCAGCATGTCGTCGTAGAGCCTTATATTGTGTCCGATGATGTGCCGACTGGACCGGGCGATAATTATCATCTTTCCAAAAATATGAACTTTATTGGTTTAGGCGGACGTGGCGGTGGTTTATCGGAGAAAATTGCGGTTAAACGCCGTTGGGTGCATCCAATTTCCAATAAAATTCCGCTAGATCAGGCGGCACTAATTGAACCGTTATCGGTAGGTCATCATGCCTATGTGCGCAGTGGTGCAAAGGCTGGTGATATTGCACTGGTTGGTGGTGCAGGCCCCATTGGTTTGTTGCTTTCGGCAATTTTAAAAGCCAAAGGTCTTAAGGTCATCATTACCGAACTAAGTGCCAAACGTAAAGAAAAAGCCAAAGAGTCGGGAGTTGCAGATTATATTTTAGACCCGTCAGAAGTTGATGTTGTTTCTGAGGTCATGAAAATTACTAATGGTGATGGTGTCGATGTCGCGTTTGAATGTAGTAGCGTTAACAAGGTATTAGATACTTTGGTTGCGGCAGTGAAACCAACAGGAGTTATAGTTATTGTTTCGATTTGGAGCCATCCAGCATCAATTAATGTGCATAGTGTAGTAATGAAAGAGCTTGATGTACGAGGCACTATTGCCTATGTAAATGACCATGAGGAGACTATTAAACTGGTTGAAGAAGGTAAAATAAATCTTGAACCTTTTATTACGCAGCGCATTCAACTGGATGATTTGATTTCACAAGGTTTTGAAACCTTAATTCATAACAATGAATCAGCCGTTAAGATTATCGTACATACATAAATAGACACTTAAGCCTATAAAAAAAGAGCGATGATTTGCTCTTTTTTATTAAAGTAAATTGTTGTTTTGGGCTTCAATAATAGGGGGTAATGGCTGTCCTAAAGAGCTTAGAGACTCTCTTTCAATCAAACGTACAATTGAATCGAGCGGTAAATCGTTTTCTTGTAAACCAAAAGGTTCTTCAATTTGAGCACTTAAAGCATCTAGCCCTAAAAACATATAAGCGATTAAGCCAACAATAAGCGGTGTCCAAATACCTAAAGCTGCTTCAAGGCTAAACGGTAATATGAAACAGAAACAATAAACAGCGCGATGTAAAAGTACTGAATATGAGTAGGGTAAAGGTGTCCCAGCAATACGGTCACAACCCGCTTGAATATTGCCTAGCTCAATAATATGTCGATTTAGCGTGCTATAGATAATGTCACTAATTTCGCCGTCTTTTAGTATTTTAACTAAATCTTTTTGAATATTTTCGAGTACAAACTGAGGGGCATTAATATGCTCATTTAAATAATTAAGTGAAGAATTATTTAAATAGGCATGTTCAAGAAATTTTGTGGGTTCGACTGTTTGTTGACGTAAACGATCACGCAGTAAATTACTAAAAATTAAGACCTGATGAATTAAATGTTCACGTTGTTCATTGGTTAGAACATGGCTATCTCTAACAATATGTCTAGCATTGGCAATTAGTGCACCCCAAAGTTTGCGACCTTCCCACCATCGGTCATAACACGCATTATTTCGAAAACCCGTACAAATCGAAAGAATCACACCAAAGATGGTAAATCCGATCGCGGGTACGGTAGGAATTTGAATCCAATGATAATAAGAGAGCCAGACCACACATGCTGAAATAAGTACAACAAAACTCAGTGCAGGCAAAACCTTCGGCAAAATTGTTCCTTTCCAAGCAAATAATAATTTAAATACATTGCTTTTATCACGGACAATCATATAAAGCCTTTGAACTAACGAACCTAACCAAGTGCAATATGATACGCCTTAGATGAGCTAAATACCTAGCTAAAGCTTATGCTTTTGTCTGTATCGCCAAAGAGTAGTACGGCTAATACCAAAAATATTCGCGACCATATTCAAGTTATGGTTATATTTTTCTAAAGCTGCTTGTACATTTTCTGGACTAAGCTCTGTATTTGTCTCGGGTAATTTAACGTAATCCTCCGCATTTAAGAGTTCATTTGGTAAGTCTTCGACTTCAATTTCATCTTTACCATTTGCCATGGTTAAAGCATAAAGAAGGGTGTTTTTAAGCTCACGAACATTTCCTGGCCAGTCATAATTTAAAAGAACTTGCATGGCTTTTTGATTGACATGACGAGGCATGGTGTCGAGTTGAGTTGAGCTCTCTTTTAAAATCTGATCGACAATGAGAGGAATATCGACTTTCCGCTCTCTGAGTGGTGGTATAAAAATTGGAATCACACGCAAACGGTAGAGTAAATCATGACGGAAACGCCCAGCCTTAGCCTCTTCGCGTAGCGCCTTATGCGTTGCAGTGATAATACGGATATTGGCTTGAATTGGTTTTTCACCACCTACAGGAGTAAATTCACCTGTTTCTAACACCCGTAATAATTTAGCTTGAAGCTCTAAAGGAATCTCGGCAATTTCATCTAGAAACAGTGTTCCACCTGCGGCACGTTCAAAAACGCCTTTATGGTCACGAATTGCTCCCGTAAAAGCACCTTTCACATGTCCAAAAAGTTCACTCTCTAGAATATTGGCATTAAGAGCTGCACAGTTAATCGCTACAAAAATCTTATTTTTACGTTGGCTATAATCATGAATTGCTTGTGCTACAAGTTCTTTGCCGCTACCAGATTCGCCGCGGACGAGTACTGGAAACTCAGTAATTGCCACTCTTTGAATAATTGAAAACATACGCGCCATTTCTGGTGAACAACTATTAAAAACTTTAGCCAAGTCTTGCAATTGTTCTGTTAGCTCTCCTTGATCAGCAATATCATTCTCTATGCTAACGGGCTGTAGAATATGCAATTTCCCGATAATGCGATGCTCTGCGATGTAAATATCATTTTCTTGATAGATAAATCGCTTTCTCATTTTAGAAGTATTGATTTCGAGATATTGATTGTGATGGTCTTGAGTAAGCGCTGCCATGCTCTCAACAGAAATGTCATCTGTATTAAATTTATAGTGAATTGCTTGAGTCGTTGTTTCTGCTAAAAACAGACTCGCATTTGGGAATAAAGCTTTTAATTGCTCAAATAAAATATAAAAATCTTGTTCTGACTCAAAATTTAACTTTGCCATTTCATATGTTTCACAATCGTTTCATTGAAACATACTTGAGTTTCATAGGAACATCAAGCTGCGTTTGTTTTCTAACTTTAATTTCATTTTTTATTTTAAATATTTGATTTTTATATTTATTATTTAATTTTAAATAATTGGCATCTTATTTGCAAAATATAGGAAAGAAATAAATTATTGGGGTATAAATCATGTTCTTTAAGCAGTTTTTTGAAAAAGAAAGTTCGACTTATACATATATGCTTGGGTGTGAAGAAACACGAGAGGCTGTTTTAATTGACCCAGTAGCATCAGATATAGAGATTTATGCAAAAGAATTAGAGCAGCATCAATTTACGCTCATCTATACCTTAGATACTCATGTTCATGCAGACCATATTACCGCTGCAAATTTACTTCGTGAACGTTTCCATTGCAAATCAGTTTTACACAGAAACTCAGAAGTAAATTGCGGAGATATTTTAATTACTGATGGTTGCATGCTTAAAGTTGGCAACCTCAGTATTGAAGCACGTTATACACCAGGTCATACCAATGCTTGTACGAGTTATTTAGTTGAAAACATGATTTTCACTGGTGATGCATTATTAATTGATGGATGTGGTCGAACTGACTTCCAACAAGGTAATGCAGGCACACTTTATGACAGTATTCATAAGCAACTTTTCAGCCTACCTGACGACACTATTGTGTATCCGGGACACGACTATAAGGGTCGTTTGTCTTCAACGATTGGTTATGAACGTTTAAAAAATTCACGTTTAGGTCAGAATCGCTCACGAGAAGATTTTATTAAATTGATGAATAATTTAAATCTGCCATATCCAAAACAAATCGATAAAGCGCTACCTGCCAATCAGGCTTGTGGCTCAACTTCACAATCATAAGGTGGCGATATGGAACTTAAACGAGTTAATCAAGATTTTTTTGTTGCTGACCAGATTACTGCCGATGATATTGCGAAAATTGCTGATCAGGGAGTAAAAACTCTGATATGTAACCGTCCGGATGGAGAAGGTGCAGATCAACCCAATGTGATTGAAATTGAAGAAGCAGCTCAACAATATGGTCTAAATGTAATTTATCAGCCTGTGACCAGTGGCAAAATTACCGACCAACAAGTTACCGAGTTTAAGCAGCTTTATCAGAATGCTCAGAAACCTATTTTAGCGTATTGCCGTTCTGGTATGCGTGCAATCAGTTTATGGGCTTTAGCAGAAGTTGACCCTTCAGATGCAGCACTTTTAGTAGAATCGGGTAACAAACTTGGTTTTAACTTGAAAGGGTTAGTGCCACATATTTTAAAACGTGACCATGAGCCAGCGACAATTCCTTGTTATAGCGTTGTAATTGTGGGTGCTGGAGCAGCTGGAATTTCTGTTGCGTCTAGTCTTTTATGTCGTGAACCTAACCTTGATATCGTCATTATTGATCCGGCAGACACTCATTATTATCAACCGGGTTGGACCATGGTTGGTGGTGGTATTTTTAAACCTCAAGTAACCGCACGCTCAATGGCCAGTGTGATTCCTGCAAAAGTAAAATGGATGAAAGCTGCCGTTGCCGGATTTGACCCTGAGCATAATCAGGTCATTTTGGAAGGATGCCAACCGATTCAATATAAAGCGTTGGTCGTCTGTCCCGGTTTAAAACTGAATTGGCATGGAATTGAAGGTTTAGTCGAAACCTTAGGAAAAAATGGGGTGACGTCTAACTATCGTTATGATTTAGCGCCGTATACATGGGAATTGGTGCAACGGCTAAACGGTGGAAAGGCAATCTTTACCCAGCCACCTATGCCGATTAAGTGTGCCGGTGCTCCTCAAAAAGCAATGTACCTTTCAGCCGATTACTGGTTAAAGCAAGGCAAACTTAAAAATATCTCTATTCATTTTTATAACACTGGTGCTGTTTTATTTGGTGTGAAGGAATATGTACCTGCACTAATGCAATATGTCGAAAAATATGGCTCTGAACTTCACTTTAACCATCAACTTGTCAAAGTGGATGGTCCTGCAAAAAAAGCATGGTTCAAAGTCGTGAATGATGAAAATGCAGCATTGATCGAAACTAATTTCGATATGTTGCATGTTGTTCCTCCGCAACAAGCCCCAGATTTTATTCGTGCCAGTACGCTCACTGATGAAGCAGGCTGGGTGAGTGTAAATCCACAAAGCTTACAACATACACAACATGCCAATATTTTTGCTTTAGGCGATGTGATAAATGCACCTAATGCCAAAACTGCTGCTGCCGCACGAGCACAAGCTCCAATCGTTGCTGTAAATGTTCTAACCCAACTGAAAGGTGAGCAAAACTTTTGTGAATACAACGGCTATGGCTCATGTCCACTTACTGTAGAACGTGGAAAAATCGTTCTGGCTGAGTTTGGCTACGGCGGCAAATTACTCCCAAGCTTTCCAAAATGGGTGATTGATGGGCAAAAACCGTCTCGTTTGGCTTGGCTACTTAAAGAACAGATTTTACCACCGATTTATTGGCAAGGCATGCTTAAAGGCCGCGAGTGGATGGTCAAACCTGAGCGAGGATAAGTAAAGCAACGCTTTACCCTGAGAAGCGGTTAAAGCTTCGCAAGAAGGCGAGAACTACTCACTCATTAACCAGCAGTCTACTGCAAATGATGTATATGCAATTTTAGGCTTTTGATATGTTATTACTTGTCGTTGAAGGCATCGTGATTGGCTTTTTACTGGGTTTAACTGGTGCAGGTGGCGGTATTCTTGCCGTACCCGCGCTCATGACCAGTCAAGGCTGGAGCGTGGCGCAAGCTGCACCGATTGGATTATTGGCGGTTGCGCTATCTACTCTCATTGGAACCATTGAAGGCTTATTTAAAAAGATTGTTCGTTATCGTGCTGCGATCTGGATTGCCTTAATTGGTGCTCCTATGGCACATATCGGCATTTTAATAGCCAACGCGATTTCACCTGTTTGGCTCATGTTAATGTTTAGCTTGGTCATGTTTACAGTGGGCTATCGACTTATCAGTAACCGAGTTTCAGATTTTCATAACCCGCCGTGTCAGGTCAACCCAAGTACGGGACGCTTTATCTGGAATTTTAAAACTGGTGGTGTGCTTGCGAGCATCGGGATTATTGCTGGGCTTTTAACTGGTATGTTAGGGGTTGGAGGCGGCTTTGTAATTGTACCAGCGCTTAGAAAAGTCACAAATTTGGATATGCATAGCATTGTTGCAACGTCACTTATGATTATTTTTCTCATTAGTGGAATGAGTATTGTGATGCATATTGCAGAGGGTTTTCACTATCCAGTAGGCATTACTAGTGCGTTTGCGCTCGCATGTGCAGTTGGTATGTTATTAGGGCGCAGAGCTATTCGTTTTATTCCGTCTGCAATTGTGCAAAAAGTCTTTGCTTTAATGGTTTTTGCTGTCGCAATTTATATGGTCATTAAGATTGTTAATCTAACAAATATCTAATTAATATAGTATTTTAACTATCTCTATAGTTAGCAATTTTCCAAAGATGAGATATTAAAATTATCTTGGGAAAATTGTTTTAAACCATTTAAATTTTTGAGAAAGCGATATGAAGCGAGTTAACTTGGCAATTTGCGGTTTTGGACGGATTGGACAACAAATTGCAGAGCTCCTTTTAAATCGAACGACCTACTATAAACAAAAATATCAAATTGATGCCCGTTTAGTGGGTGTCTGCAACTCATCATCAGGTTTAATTGATCAAGAAGGTTTACAAGCTTCAAAGTGGCTAGATAAAACAAAATATCAAGTAGGTCTAACTGAGCAAAAGTTTTTAGAACAGGTTCAAGCAGATGTCATTATTGAGACAGGGCCAAGTGACTATGTGACAGGTGGAAAAGGCCTATTTTATTTAGATTATGCTTTAACACATAGCATGAATGCGATTGCGGTATCTAAAGGTGCTTTAGTTGTAGAAGGTAGAAAATTAATTAACTTGGCGCATCAGCACAATAAAAAACTTTTTTTTAGCGGTGCGACAGCTGCTGCCTTACCGACTGTTGATTTGTTTGAATATAACTTAGCTGGCTGCCAAATTTTAGAAATAGAAGGTGTGTTTACAGGAACCACAAATTTTATTTTGAATGATATGTTGCAACATGAATGCACATTTACAGAATCTCTTGAAAAAGCTCAAGCAAAAGGTATTGCTGAACCTGACAGTTCTTTCGATGTAGATGGATGGGATACCGCTGCCAAAATTACCATATTAGCCAATACTGTTTTTGGAGCTAATATAAAAATTCAAGATATTCCAAGACAAGGAATCAGTCATGTTACGGCTGAACATATTCGTGATTGGAAAAAAGAGAATCTAATTCCTCGATTGGTGGGTTTTATTCATATTAAGAATCAGCAAATTCAAACAGGTGTTGAATTAAGATTAGTTCCAGCAAATCATGCGTTTGCTCATCTGCAAGGTTCCAATAAATGCATTCGGGTGTTAACGCAAGAAATGGGGGAATTTGTTGTCAGTGGAGGGGCTTCTGCACCTTTAGCTACGGCAGCTGCAGCTTTAAAAGATTTCGAGTTGATGCTAAAAATGGGCTGCTAAAATTAATTATGATTTATAAAAAAAGCAGGCTTTTATGCCTGCTTCTCACAATTTTTTTGACTGTTAAATAACTTTTTTCCAATTTCTAACTTACTAAACATTAAGTAGTTACCGAGTAAGATTAATAAAATTCCAAATACAGCATTTATAGTCCATACATATCCTTCAAAGAATGTAGAAACTGTTAAAGCAACTAAAGGGAAGAGCAACGTGCTATATGCTGCTTTGGCTGCGCCAATTCGTCCAACAAGAGAAAAGTAAGCAGAGAACCCAATAACCGTACCAAATACCGCTAGGTAAAGTACCGAGCTTAAAAATGGGAAATTCATTGGAGGCATTAAATCTTGGCCAGTAAATAAAGCTAGACTTAACATCACCAATGCGCCATAAGTCATGGCATAACAGTTTGTTGAAAAGATATTTAGACCACGTTTTTGGTGTCTAACACTAATCATGTTCCCTAACGAAAAACCGTAAGTGCCTACTGCACACAGACCGATACCCATTAATAATTGTGCATTAAACTGACTATTAATCAGGTCATGCCAGAACAGTAAAACAATACCTATAAGCCCTAAAATTGCGGCTGGGGCAAAGTTTGGGGAAGGTTTCTGCTTAAAAAAGATAAGCGCATTAATAGCATTAAAGAAAACGGCCATCGAAAAAATAACGGACTCTAAACCGCTGTTTACATATTTAACTGCGGTATAAAAACAAATAAAGTTTAGGCCGAAAACACAAAGGCCTTGCAGCATACAAAACAAGTGATCTTTTAAAGCAATCCGCTGTAATTTTCCTGAAAATAGTAAAACAACCCAAAGTAATAAGGCTGAAATAGCAAAACGCCATAAAATTGCGACAACGGGTGTTGCATAATGGCTTTGAACGGCAATTCCAATCCATGTTGTTCCCCAAATCAACACCACCGCAACATAGAGTAAAATATTCATAACTTCATCCTCGATTACCAAACTTAAGTATCTAGGATTGCTTCATTTTTCACGTATATATTCTTGTGTTGTACATGCAAGATCTTGCGTTTTTTATAGATCTAAACTAGCTGAATTTTGCTGAATATGGTTAACTTAAGCTCAATGATATTCGTTTTAATTTTGCATGGCCTATCAAACTTTAGAACAGCTACAGCAATCTAAAGCCAAGCTCCACGAAACTGTGGTGCTTGATGAGAATATGCAACTTGCATTTTGGTCTAATCAGCAAGATCGTGTAAGTGTCTGTAGCGATCACCACACTCTAAGCCTATATATTCAAGATGGCTATGAAAGCTATCAAAAAACCCCTGCAGGCTGGAAAAACGGCGGTGGGCCGGGGCGTTTTTGTTTATTGCCTGAACATCAGGAGTCGACTTGGGATATACGTGGTGGGCTTAAATTTGTTCACTTGTACTATACCGACCAACATTTGCGTGATGTTGCCGAAAAAATATGGGACAAAGAGCCGAACCAAATTGAACTAAACGAAGTTGTTTTTAACGATGACGAAAAGATTCGAGCGCTTTATCAGTTCTTCTTGCTAGATTGTGATTGGAAAGATTCAGCAAACCATTTACAAATGAGTACCACTGCCAGTTTATTGTTGAATCATTTAATTCGAAGATATAGCAATGTTAAGTGGCAGCAGCCTGTCATTAAAGGAGGCCTCGCTCCTCATAAACTCAAATATATTCAGGACTGGATTGAAGGGCATCTAGACCAAGCACTGACTTTGTCTGATTTGGCAAATGTTGTGAATTTAAGCGAATACCATTTTGCTCATATGTTTAAACAGTCCATGAATATGGCGCCTCACCAATATGTCATGCAAAGACGCTTAACCAAGGCCAAGGGGCTAATTCAGTCATCTCAGCTTTCTTTACAAGATATTGCCTTAGTATGTGGTTTTAGTTCAGCAAGCCATTTAAGTCATCGCTTTAAACAGTTTTATGGTATGAGCCCTTCGCAGTTACGTTAAGTGTCTAATGTAATTGGTTTATCTTGAGCTGCATCAAACGCAGCTCTTGCCGCATCAATATCCGCAATATGCTGCTGAGCCCATTGGCCTAAAGCAATTACAGGTTCTGTAAGTGAATGGCCCAGTGGAGTTAATTCATATTCAACATGAGGTGGGACTACAGGATAAACCGTACGTTTAACCAACCCATCTCGTTCTAAACCACGCAAACATAAGGTAAGCATACGCTGTGATATTCCATTGATACTTCTTTTAATTTCAGAAAAGCGATGAGAACGTGATGCAAGTGTCATTACAATGAGTATACTCCATTTCTCTCCAACTCTAGCCAACACTTGACTGACTCTTTGACAATCTGAACTCTGGATATCGTGAGGTATGGTTACAGTCATATTACTTGGTTCCCTAAATGTGCCTTCTTGTGCATCAGAATAATAGTAGTAACATAATTAGTTCAAGTAACAATTTTATACTGTAGGTATAAACGATGAAACTACTTCAAATTGACACAAGTATTTTAGGTGAGCAGTCTGTTAGCCGCCAACTCACCTCATCTGTTACTGGAAAGCTCAGCGCAGCTTATCCTGATGCAGAAATTATTCATCACGATTTTGCTCTAGAACCAATTCCTCATTTGTCTGATGCTGAGTTTTTGGCATGGCAAGGTGTTGAACCTAATAATGAAACAGCGCAGCAACGTGTTGCACGAAACACCCAATATTTGGACGAGTTCTTATCGTCAGATATCGTTGTAATTGGCGCACCAATGTACAACTTTAGCTTCCCATCACAGTTAAAAGCGTGGCTTGACCGACTATCTGTTGCTGGAAAAACATTCCGTTATACGGAAAACGGCCCTCAAGGTTTAGTAGAAGGTAAACGTGTCATTATTGCTTCTTCGCGTGGTGGTGTGTACTCAGAAGGTTCACCAGCCGAAGCTTTAGACTATCAAGAAACTTATATCAAAGCGTTTTTCAATTTTATTGGGGTGACTGATATTACTTTTGTGCGCGCGGAAGGGATCGCTTTCGGCCCAGAAGCACGTCAAGCTGCCTTAGATAATGCAGCAGCACAAATCGCACAATTAGCGGGTTAAAATATAAACAGCCGAACAGAAAAGAAACTGTTCGGCCTTATTGATAAGATTTTCTGAATTTAAAAAATATTTAAATCAATAGTTAACTAAAAAAAGTGACAGCTAGTCCAACCAACGCTGATGCAAAAATCACATATAACACGTTCACGTTAAAGCGGAATAAAGCAATAAATGCAGCCACAGTAATGAGGGCTGCAACTATATCAAAATGTCCTGAAAAACCTTGTGGCCATAGCACGTGATAACTAAAAAATAGTGCGAGATTTAAAATTACACCGACCACAGCCGCGGTAATTGCAGTGAGTGGCGCAGTAAATTTAATTTCATTATGTGTAGATTCAATAATGGGCGCACCCGCAAAAATAAATACAAATGAAAAGAGAAAGGTAAACCAAGTCACAATGACTGCACCAAGTGCTCCAGCAAAAAATAGATGCTCAGAGCCAAGTAATGAATGATTGACGCCTCCTAAAAAGCCAACAAAAGCCACTACCATAATCAGTGGACCCGGTGTAGTTTCACCTAAAGCTAAACCATCAATCATTTGTGTAGGTGAAAGCCATCCAAAATGATTTACAGCTCCTTGATAGACATAAGGTAAAACTGCATAGGCCCCCCCAAACGTAAGTAAAGCAGCTTTGGTAAAGAACCACGCCATTTGAGTATAAGAATGATGCCATCCAAAATATGCGCCTAAAGCTAAAATTGGCAATAGCCATAAAGCGATTGCTACAAAAATAAGTTTAGCTAACCGTGACCAATGGAATTTAGCATGCTCTGGGGTCGGGGTATCATCATCAATAAATGCCGGACCATAATCTTTTTGACTAGATTTATGTCCTGCTGCTGAGGAAAATAGTTCCGGGTATTTTTTACTTGTTAAATAGCCAGCAATACCTGCTGATAAAACAATAAGCGGGAAAGGGAGCTTTAAGACAAAAATGGCAAGAAACGCAGCAATTGCGACGAACCATAAAAATTTATTCTTAAGTGAGCGGCTACCTATACGGTATGTTGCATGAAAGACAATTGCGGTGACGGCAGGCTTGATCCCGTAGAAAATGCCTGCGATAACGGGAACATCTCCAAATTTTATGTAAACCCAAGACAGCCCAATTAAAATAAATAAGGAGGGTAATACAAATAGAATACCTGCAACTAATCCTCCAGCAGTTCTATGCATAAGCCAACCAATGTAGGTTGCTAATTGTTGTGCTTCAGGACCAGGTAATAACATGCAGTAGTTCAGGGCATGCAAAAATCTTTTTTCGGATATCCAGCGTTTTTGCTCAACGAGTTCCTGATGCATCACAGCAATTTGTCCAGCTGGTCCCCCAAAGCTAATAAAGCCGAGCTTGAGCCAAAATAAAAAGGCTTGCCAGAAGGTGACTTGAATAATACTTTCAGGTAAAGGGGATTTTTCGTTTTCCATTTTTTATCCCATCAAAAAATTGATTCATACGGATCAACAACATCAAAAACTAGTAACTTTTAGTTAATTGAATAAGTTAGATGTGCTAGGCAGCTATAGCATACAGAACAAAAATGACTTTCTTATTATTTTAAAAAGATATTCTTCTAAAAAATCTCTAGAAGAATATCTATCTTTTACTTTTTAATGATCATGTTCTAAATAATCTGGTTTTTTAGGAAGCGCAAGGCTACATAAGAAACAGATAATCAGCATGACAATGACATATATAAAGAAGGTATTTTCAATTCCGGCAGCTTTAAACTGTAAGGCAACTGAAGGTGCAGAACCACCAAACAGCGCATTACCCACCGCATAAGAAAATCCTACACCTAAAGCTCGCACATGAGGTGGGAACATTTCAGCTTTTACCAAGCCACTGATAGATGTATAGAAACTGAGTAACATCATCATAAAAATGAGTAGCAAGGCAATAATGATCGGCGAATCAATATAGGCACGCATCCCGATCACCATGACTGGGTAGATAAAAATCGCAGACAATAAGCTAAAGGCCAACATTGAAGAGCGTCGCCCAATACGGTCGGAAATAGCACCAAATACAGGTTGAGCACACATATAGACAAATAGGGCGAAGGTCATGATATAACCAACGGTTTTTCCATCCATCCCTAAATTGGTTAAATAGGTTTTTGAATAAACAGTCTCTACATAAAACGTTAATGAACCAGCAGAAGTGTATCCAACCACCAATAAAAAGGTTTTCCAATGCTTTTTAAAGAGCTCTCTTAAGCTACCAGACTCTTTTCGTTCACTATCTTGATGAGAAAGCGTTTCTTCTAAACGACTACGTGCAAGCAAAGATAAGATTGCTGCGATACCACCAATAACAAATGGAATACGCCAACCGCCATCATGTAATTGTTGTTCACTTAAGAACGTTAATAAAATTACACCCAGTAAGCTAGCAAGTAATTGACCACCAGAGAGGGTGACATATTGGAAAGACGAGTAAAAACCACGTTGGCCTTTTAAACCCAATTCACTCATATATGTTGCTACTGCACCATATTCACCACCAACTGATAAGCCTTGAAGTAAGCGCACTACCAGTAAAAGAAAAGGGGCAAATAAGCCAACTTGGTCATAAGTAGGTAGGGCTGCAAATAGAAAAGAACTCAAAGCCATCAGACAAATTGAGATGACCATAGACTTTTTTCGACCATGCCGGTCTGCAATTCGTCCAAATACCCAACTACCAATAGGACGCATAAAAAAGCTTGCAGCGAATACGCCCCAAACATAGATAGATTTAGTCGTACTATCCATATCAGGTGCTGTTAATGCTTGAGTAAAGTAGGCAGCAAATACTGCATAGATATAAAAGTCGAACCATTCAACTAAATTACCAGAGGCTGCGCCTACAATCCCACGTATTCTGCTACGTTTTTCTTCCTGTGTGTATGTCATATTTCTTCCATCATTTTGCAGACAAAAATGAGGAATTTTTAGATATGCTGGATAGAAAATAGAATGAAACTTTAAATATCACTCAATCCTGAGCACTTCCTTAAATTCCTAACCATTCATTTTTTCTAATTTTAAAATTTGTTTCTAGTAAAATTACGTCCTTTTGTTCGATTTAAAGATAATTTTACCAATGATCGAACACTTCCTTTCATTTAACTTAATAATTAATTCTATTTAAAATCAGTGAGGTAATTTACAACGGTACTTTTCTATTTTATTTCTCCTTTTAAGTTTCATTTCGAACTTAAGTTTATTTCGAATATTTGGTAATACTTAAAAAGTTATAGCGTCAATTCCTAATAAAATAAATGAAATTTATATAATGATAAGTTCATAAAATTTGTATCAAATACACTTAATCGAAAAAGTACAGAATGTATTGTTTCTCAATATATGTAGCTGTATTCTTGCGTGGCTAAAAATAGGCTCAGCAGTTACTTCTAGCGCTTCAAATTATGCACGGTATGGCAGGTAGTTATTCAATGGAAAGACGTTCGTTAAATTTTCACTTCATGACATGCTCTAAAACAGCATTGGCTTCATCTATTGCACTCATAACATCTGCCGTCTATGCAAATGAAGCGGAGGTTTCGCAGCTCCCAACCATTACTGTGAACGCTACACAAAATAATGAGGCACTATATACGTCTAAAAAAGTTAATTTATCTGGTTTTCAAACTAGTGATGTAAAGAAAGTTCCTGCATCTATTACAACCATTACCTCTGAGCGTATAGCAGACCAACACGCAAAAACTTTAACTGATGTTATTAAAAATGATTCCTCTTTAGGGGATGGCTATGCTGCAATTGGCTACTATCCAAATTTTGTAGCACGTGGTTTTGCGCTTGATTTAGGCTCAAGTTATCTCATTAATAGCCATACTATACGTGGCGAACAAAATGTGGCTTTAGAAAATAAAGAACAAGTTGAAATTTTAAAAGGTATTTCTGCAATTCAATCTGGAATGTCGACGCCAGGTGGTGTGGTTAACTATGTCACCAAAAGACCTGCCGATGTTAAAAACATTACTGTAGATGCAAATTCAGAAGGCGGCTATACACTGGCAACAGATGTCGGCGGCTTTGTTAATGATAGTTTTGGTTATCGAATCAATTTAGCCCATGAAAGCATCCATCCAAATGTTGATCACGCAAATGGTAAACGAGAGTTTGGTTCAGTTGCTTTAGACTGGAAAATTAATGATCGTTCTAAATTATTGTTTGATATTGAAGCTCAGCAGCAAAGTCAACGTTCAGTACCAGGTTATCAACTGCTTGATGGGCAAGAAGTACCAACAAATGTAGATCAAGACCGTTTATTGGGTTATCAGTCTTGGAGTAAACCTGTTGTAAATAACAGTGTAAATGCAAGTTTGAAATATAAATATGCATTTAATGATCAATGGAATGCTAGCTTAACTGCATCGCAAAGCCGTGTTGTGATTGATGATAATAGTGCTTTCCCATGGGGATGTTATAACGATAATTGTGAAGTTACTGGTTTGGGCAATACTTTTGATAAACACGGGAATTATGACATTTATGACTTCCGTAGCCCAGATGATACACGTATTACTAACCAGTTCGCTGCTGGGTTAAATGGTCAATTCAACACTGCTAATATCCAGCATCAAATCGCTTTCGAATTACAACGTACATATAAAACCTTAAAGCACCATACACCACTGAATGTAGCGGTAGGAACAGGCAATATCTATGAAGATACGATTGACTATAGCCCGTCATCTGAAAGCTTAGGTGATCGTTATAAAGCCTTAGAAAGTGATCAGACTGCATTTACTATATCTGACCGAGTTCAATTTAATGATCAATGGTCAACTTTACTCGGTGGAAAACTTATTCATCTTGATGAGCAAACTTATAATCCAGATGGGCAACAAAGTCGTAATACCGACTTAAACAAGTTCTTGCCACAATTAGCGCTCATGTATAGTCCAACTGCTGGGACTAACCTTTATGCTTCATATGCCAAAGGATTATCGGATGGTGGAGAAGCTCCGTGGTTCGCTAATAATGCTCTAGAAGTTCTATCTCCTAAAAATTCTGAACAATATGAAGTTGGTGTTAAACAACAAATACGCAACTTCTTAGTAACAGCAGCTATTTTTGATTTAAAACAAGATAATCAATATAGCAAAGTGAATGCAGATGGAACTTTCGATTTTGTTTCACAAGGTGAACAACACAATCAAGGTATTGAATTAGGTTTAACGGGCGCTTTAACCGATACACTCGATGTTAGTTCAGGTATTACCTATACCAAATCTCGTCTAGTTGATATTGATAGTGACAGCTACAAAGGTCATCAAACTCAAAATGTACCGAAAGTACGCGCAACTGCACAGTTATCTTATAAAGTACCTTCAGTTGAAGGGTTAAGATTATTGAGTGGCATGCAATACAGTAGCAGTAAATATGCAAACAAAGAGGGAACTGCAAAAGTAGGCGGTTACAGCGTTTTTAATATTGGTGCGGCCTATAAAACAAATTTTGCTGGGCATGACACAACTTTTAGATTCAATATTGATAACTTGTTTAATAAGAAATATTGGCGTGATGTAGGTGTATTTATGGGTGATGACTATTTATTCTTAGGTAATCCACGTACAGCCCAGTTCTCTACAACTTTCAGTTTTTAAAATATAGAACAAATAAAAAAGGAGCCTATAAAAGCTCCTTTTTTATTTTCAGGAATTAAGCCGACATTTTTGGTTTAACCATATTATTAATCGACAAGATATCATCAAGCACTTGTGCCGATAATAAACCTTCATTTTGAACTAAAGCCAATACGCTTTGTCCAGTTTCGTTTGCAGTTTTAGCAATACGAGTTGTAGTTTCATAACCTAGATATGGGTTAAGTGCAGTCACGATACCAATCGAGTTTTCAACCAAAGCCTTACAATGCTCAGGGTTCGCCGTAATTGTATCAATACACTTACTTTGGAACATTGCCATTGCCTTACCAAGCAAATCCATAGATTCAAACAGTTTGAATGCAATAAGTGGTTCCATTGCATTTAACTGTAATTGGCCCGCTTCAGCAGCTAAAGTTACAGCCAAGTCATTTGCAATGATCTGGAAACAAGCAAGGTTCATTGCTTCAGGTATAACTGGGTTTACTTTACCCGGCATGATCGAGCTACCCGGTTGGCGAGCTTCTAAATTAATTTCATTAATGCCAGTACGTGGACCACTTGAAAGTAAACGTAAGTCATTAGCAATTTTTGAAAGTTTAGTTGCGGTACGCTTTAATAAACCAGATAAAAGAACAAAGTCACCCATATCTGAAGTTGCTTCGATTAGATCAGGAGCAGACTTAATTTTCTTACCAGAAATTTTTGCAAGCGCTTGAATCGCAAGTTCACGGTAACTATATTCAGTAGTAATTCCCGTACCAATCGCCGTGCCACCAAGGTTCATATACGCTAAAATATTTGGAATAAGCGTATTAATTTGCTCAAGGTCTTTTTGTAAAGTTACTGCAAAAGCACCAAACTCTTGACCTAATGTCATTGGCACAGCGTCTTGTAACTGTGTACGGCCCATTTTTAGAATATGAGCAAATTCTTGAGATTTATTGCGGAAACTTAAGATTAAGTTGTTAAAAGGAAGATTTAGTTCATCTAAGCTTAATAACAAACCTAAGCGAATCGCAGTAGGGTACACGTCATTTGTTGACTGTGACATGTTAATGTCATTATTAGGATGCAAATATTGATATTGGCCTTTTGCGTGTCCCATATATTCTAAAGCGACGTTTGCTAATACTTCATTTGCATTCATATTGGTTGAAGTACCAGCACCGCCTTGCATCATATCAATTGGGAACTGGTCGTGAAAATTACCACGAATAAGTTGATTACAGCTGTATTCAATCGCTTCAAATTTAGTCTGATCTAAGCTTTTAAGATTATAGTTCGCTTCAGCACAAGCAAGCTTTACCATTGCTAAAGCTTTAATAAGGTGAGGGAAATTTCCGACCTTGCTTTGAGTTAAATTAAAGTTTTCTAGAGCACGTAATGTTTGAACTCCGTAGTAGTCGTTATTATTGATCTCTCTATAACCAATAAGATCCTTCTCAATACGGGTGGTAATTTCAGCGTTCATCATTAAACTTCGAATTAGTAAAGAAGATAATTCATATTAGATTTCGAAATGCTTCACTTCTAATGCATTTATCAAGTTGATTATGCATTTTTTGCATATCATTTTTTTAATTTTATAGTGAACTAACTTGGAGGGTTCATTTTAAACTATTAATTTAACTATATAAATTAATAACTTAAGATTTAGATGAAGTTAATTTCAAAATTTGCTTGATACAATGAATGGTCATCTAATTTTTGAAAGAAACCCATTGTAAAAATTAAGACTGATTAATTTAAATGAAATATCAACTTAATTATCTTTATTATTAGCTTTTAAAGTGAAGCTTATCTAACAAATTCATATAAAAATGTGATGCATTTCACATAAAAAACACTATAATACGAAAAAATCTTAGTTTTAAGTTTATGTTAAAAGTCACAGCCGCATTAATTATTTTGGGAAGTTTTACATACTATGTGCTTTTCCACGGTGAAGAGAAAAGTGAGTCTAAAACTTCTCGTCTGCTTAAAGAAGCAGAGCAATCAATCGCTTCTGCTGAAACCTCGGTAAACAAAGCTAATAGTATTGTGCCCATATCTTACAAGTAGCCTCAGTTCTTAGGTTAACTATTTCATATTATCCATCAAAATATTGTTTTATCTAGATTTTTTTAAAATTTTGGTAAAAAACTGTATGTATAGAGACAAAATTCATGAGAATGAAGTTTATCGCCTATGATCCCAATTCTGGGGAAAAATTAAGCTTAAAAGAGCATATCCACCATATGGATAAATACACCACTTATATCTTTTTTAGTGATGAAAATGACAATATGGTGTTCAATCCCCAGAAAAAGCAAGTTTTTGAAATTACTCAATATACTTCTAATATGATGGTTGAAATTTCAAGAAAGTTATATTACCTCATTGGTGAATATTAAGAATTCGTTTTAATTCAATCTTAAGTTAAATACTTTAGTAGAATAGTCAGGTTTTATGGACTGAGCTATACTACAAGCATATCTTCTGATTTAAATGAATTTATTGAGTCAGAGAGCTTAATTCCTGAAATAAGCAAGATAGTCAATTTCAGTTTTACAGTCCGTATTCTTCCCCAAGGTGCGGACTTTTTTTATAAAAAAACATGAGTAAAGCATAGGGTTATTTCTGTTTTTTATTAACTTAAAACTTGTTATTTACTTGCTTTATATGCTCTTTACTTTTTGATTTAAAATAATTTTTAGGATAATAATTTTATATTTGTATGAGTTGTTGAGTTAAATCAAAGTCTTTTATTCTCTTACGCTCTTTTCTATGTCAGAATTATTTAAATACTTACTTTTATTGTTTGGCTTTGCCAACCCTCCATCGCATTTTTGCAGGTACTCCCATGTTTTATAGTTTTTATTCATCTATTCAGCTATTTATTCAGCTTCCCAACCAGACAGATTAAGGACATAACTATAAAAAGGGAATGCATAAAATGAACTTAGAAGTACGTTGGGTAGAAGACCTTTTGACACTTGAGCGTGAGCGTTCTATTTCAAAAGCAGCCGAAAAACGATTTATTAGTCAATCTGCGTTTACGCGTAGAATTCAGCAAATAGAAGAGATGATCGGAGCTGAAGTTATTATTCGAAATAATAAAAATAATATTGAATTTACAGACATTGGACGGATTATGCTGGTGATGTCTAAAAATATTGAGAAGCAGGTAGAAGAAACAGCAAAGCTGATTAAAAACATCAAAAATGAAACCGAATCTACGATTCGTTTCTGTGTTGTCCACTCATTAGCATCAGGTTTTTTAACCACTTTTTTAAAAAAATTCCCAACATTTATGCGTGATTTAAAAATCGAAATTGTCGCGACAAATAGTGGTGAAGGCTTATCTCTTTTAAAAGAAGGTGCTTGCGATTTTATGATTTGTTATGCAGATCGATCTAATATTAATCGAGTTGGGGATGATATTTTAAGTGGCATCAAGATCGCTGAAACAGAGATTGTTCCAGTGTCAGCTACTGAAGCAGATCATACGCCTAAGCATACAATTCAGAGTAATTTTTCATTACTTGCTTATAGTAAACATGCTTATTTGCGCAAATTGGTCGATCAATTGATTGAAAGTAAACTGATCTATAAAACCTTATATGAAACTGACAATGCTACCAACTTGAAAGAGCTTGTATTACAAGGTTTAGGTGTAGCATGGATTCCAAAAATTAATGTAGAGGAAGATCTCGCTACCGGAAAATTGGTCATGTTGGACCATAATGAATACTGCCTGCCGCAAGATATTTACATTTTTAAAAATAACTTGAGCGATAACAAATCAGTTCAGCAAATCTGGAAGGGCTTCCAAACTCAGCATGATTAAAATTTATAATGATATGTGATGTCTTCAAGATATTTACATACAAAGTAATCAATTAAAGAGCTCACACCTTTGTCTTTGTGATGAAAGGCTTTATAAAGCATTGCTCATGGTCTAGATTCTTTGTTAATTTAGACCATATATCAATAATTCAGAAATCTAGTGAGCATTTTTATATTTGCTGTGCCTGATTTCATTCCTTTTGAATGGATTATTTGATCCAGACGGAGACAATTTTGTTTGATCTAGATAGTAGATTACTAAATATTTTTTATCATATTTATCGGTTTAAAAGTGTTTCAATGGCTGCTGATGCTATTGGCCTTACACAACCGAGCGTTAGTAATGGACTGAACAAAATCCGTCAGCATTTTAATGATCCACTTTTTATTCGTGTTGGGAATGAGATGATCCCAACCGAATTAGCAAAGGAGATTTTTCCGCTCATTAGTGAAGTTATTGATAAAGTGGAAAGCATTAATAACTTTAGTGTGAACTTTGATCCGCTAACTTCAGATCAGCTTTTTACAATTGCAATGACAGATGTATCTCATCTGGTTTTATTACCGCAATTAACAAACTATTTAAAAGAGAAAGCGCCTTTAATTCGCTTGAATATTAGGCCGATTACACCAGAAACCAGCTATCAAATGGCAAATGGTGAGATTGATCTTGCAATTGGCTTTTTACCCCAATTAGAAGAAGGCTTTTATCAACAAAAGTTTTTTAAACAATATTATGTGGTGATTAGCTCTAAGAGCCATCCTCGTTTAGACCCAAATAATTTTACTTTAGATGATTATATGCGCGAGTATCATATCGACATTGACGCGGGAATTGGGCATTACCATATTAAAAATGAATTACAGAACAAAGGATTGGATCGAAATATTTTAATTCGATTACCGAGCTATCTTGGAGTGGGATTAGTCGTTCAAGAAACAGATGCGATCGCAACAGTGCCGTATTATTTAAGCCAAGTCTTATTGGTGAGAGAAAATTTACAGATTTTACCAGCACCTCTAGACTTCCCAACTTATGATGTTAAACAACATTGGCATATGTCTTGCCATCATAAAAGTAGCCATAAATGGTTCCGTCAAACCTGTTATGAACTTTTTAAAGTCTAAAAAAGAAGATGTAAGAAAAATTCTTACATCTTCTGCGTGGTTTGATTTTTAGACTTCAATTGCAACAGCTGTAGCTTCACCACCACCAATACATAACGCAGCAACACCTTTCTTCTTACCAAGGCGTTTTAAAGCATAGATAAGAGAAAGAATAATTCTTGAGCCAGTTGCGCCAATTGGGTGGCCTAAAGCACAAGCACCGCCATGGATGTTTACTTTTGCTTCGTCAATCCCGAGTTCATGAATTGGCGCCATTGCGACCATTGCAAAAGCTTCATTAATTTCCCAAGCATCTACCTCATCAACAGACCAGCCAGCATGCTCAAGTACTTTTTGAATTGCACCAATTGGAGCAATGGTAAATTCGCTTGGATGTTGTGAGTGAGTAGAAGTTGCAACAATTTTTGCTAAAGTATTTAAACCATGGCTTTGAGCATATTCTTCAGTGGTGAGTACTAATGCAGCAGCACCATCAGAAATTGAGCTTGAGTTAGCTGCTGTAATTGTCCCATCTTTACTAAAAGCTGGACGCAATGTTGGGATCTTCTCAAGATTCGCTTTTAATGGTTGCTCATCTTGATCGATAACTTCGACACCTTTACGTGTTTTTACTTCAACAGGAACAATCTCTTCTTTGAAGTAACCTTCCGTAATCGCAGTTTGCGCTTTTTTAAGTGAAGAAATTGCAAAGTTATCCATTTGCTCACGTGTAAAGCCTTTAGTGTTTGCCATGTCTTGCGCAAACGAACCCATTAAGCGGCCTGTTTCTGCATCTTCAAGACCATCTAAAAACATATGGTCCTTAATTTCACCGTGACCCATACGGTAACCACCGCGAGCTTTGGGTAAAATATAAGGCGCATTGGTCATAGATTCCATGCCACCTGCTACAATAATATTGGCACTGCCTGCTTTTAGAGTATCTGATGCCATTAACACCGCTTTCATGGCAGAGCCACACAATTTATTAATGGTAACTGCACCGACATGATCAGGTACACTAGCTTTACGCATCGCCTGACGAGCAGGGCCTTGGCCAATACCTGCACTTAATACGCAACCAAAAATAACTTCATCTACTTGGTCAGGTGCAACACCTGCACGTTGAATAGATTCACGGATAACAGCAGCGCCAAGTTCTGGTGCAGTTAAAGCCGATAGACTGCCTTGAAAACCGCCCATTGCAGTACGGCTACCTGAAACTATAACAATTGAACTCATCTTAATATCTCTTATTGATGTATTTGCTAAATTTGCCTTTAGCCGAAACTAAAGGCGCCAGTAAATTAAAAAGTAGGTGGGGTGTAGCTAAGTGTTCTTCCAAAGAACCATAATAAAAATAAAACTAATGGAAAATGCACAACGAGCTGAGTGACTGTAAAACCAATCACATCTTTTGCTTTTAGTTTTAGAATTCCTAACATTGGAAGCATAAAGAATGGATTGATTAAGTTTGGTAAAGCTTCGGCTGCATTATAAATTTGTACAGACCAACCCAAATGAACCTTTAAATCATTTGCTGCTTGCATGACATATGGAGCTTCAATAATCCATTTTCCACCGCCAGATGGCACAAAGAACCCAAGGATGGCAGAGTAAATTCCCATCACAATTGCGAAGGTTTCTTTTGAGGCGATTGAAACGAAAAACTCAGCTATATAATGCGACAGTGATAAATCTTGACTGTTTAAAGCTTGCGTCATAATAAAGGCGATGCTTCCGTAAAGTGGAAACTGAATTAAGATTCCTGAGACAGCCGGAACTGCCTTTGAAACAGCATTTAAGAAGTTTCGTGGTGTGCCATGTAACGCTAAACCAAGCATTAAAAACACAAAGTTGTAGGTGTTTAAACTTGAAATAGCAATGATTGGATTACTTTTTGAAAACTCAAAAAACATCCAGATTAAGCCTAATGCAACCACAATAATCGTTAAGATAGGCGAGTTTTCTAACCAGTCACCTGGACGATTAGATTTTTCCTCGTGTGGTTTGTCTTCTTCAAACTGCACATCAAAACTATCAATCGTTTTAACATTATTACCTTTTGGAGCTGACCAATACGCGATTGCGATTGAAACAATGACCAAAATAATGGTCATCGCAATTGATTGCCAAAGGAAAATCGTTTCAGTAAATGGAATAACACCAGTTAGGTTGTAAATTGACTCAGGTAAACTGGTTTTATTCGCTTGAAGCTGTGCTGCCGAAGAGCTGATTCCAAGTGCCCAAGTTGCCCCCATACCAATAATTGCTGCCGCTGCCGCTGCACGGTAATCCATATTCAGCTCTTTACGTTTTGCTAATGCAATCACTAAAAGTGCAGTAAGAATCGTGCTTACTGCCCAATTGACCAGTGAAATTAACAAGCTGACGGTTGCAACTAGAACAATAGCACCACGTCCAGAATTTGGAATACGTGCCATTTTTTGGATTAGGAACTTTACGGGCTTAGATACAGAAACGACATAACCTACAATAATGAGCATCGTCATTTGCAGGGTAAAGGGAATAAGACTCCAGAAACCGTTACCGAAGGAAGTCGCAACATCGTGAATAGGTGCACCAATACCTAAAGCGGCAACTGACACGATAATGACGCCAAGTAATGCAAAAATATATGAATCAGGAAACCATTTTTCAGACCAGTCACTAATCCGAAGAGCAAATCTTTCAAAAATTCCTTGCTGTTTTTCCATAGCTGAAAAAATCCTTCTCGTTCTTATTTATAGACAGCACATCCAGTGCTTAAAAGGGCTAAGACTTAAGCTCACTTTCTAACTTAAGTCTTATCTGGCTTACTAAAAATTAAAATTTAAGCGACTAAGGTTTTATAAAACTCAACACCTGTAGCAGCTTGAATCTGTTCAAGCGTGACATCTTTAGCAAGTTCAATCAGCTCTACGCCTTGTTGTGTAATGTCCATTACACCTAAGTCAGTAATGACGCGATGAACCACACTTTTACCTGTTAAAGGTAGGCTACAGTTTTTAACGATCTTTGGCGTACCATCTTTTGCACAGTGTTCCATAAGCACTACAACTTTTTGGACACCAACAACCAAGTCCATTGCACCACCCATACCTTTGACTTTCTTGCCAGGAATCATCCAGTTCGCCAAGTCACCATTTTCAGAAACTTCCATTGCACCTAAAATTGCAATGTTGACATGGCCACCGCGGATCATGGCAAAAGATTCTGAGCTTGAGAAAAAAGCAGCACCAGGGCGAGCAGTAACCGTTTGTTTCCCAGCATTAATTAAATCTGCATCGACAGTTTCTTCGGTTGGAAACTCACCAATACCTAATAGGCCATTTTCAGACTGAAGCCAAACATTAATATTTTCAGGAATATAATTAGCAACTAGAGTAGGTAAGCCAATACCTAAATTGACATAAAAACCGTCTTCAAGTTCTTTTGCAGCACGTTGTGCCATTTCATTACGCGACCAAGCCATTTTATACTGCCTCCGTGCTTAAAGTTTTATGCTCAATACGTTTTTCAGGTGACGCATTAAGTACAATGCGGTTTACATAGATACCCGCTAAATGGATCTCATCCGGATCTAATTCACCAATTTCAACAACCTGTTCAACTTCGGCGATTGTAATTTTTCCAGCCATTGCACATTCAGGGTTAAAATTCTGAGCAGTTTTACGGAACACTAAGTTACCAGCCTTGTCTGCCTTATAGGCCTTAACAAGAGCCACGTCTGCTGTTAAAGATTCCTCTAAAATGTAGTTTTTGCCATTAAAGGTACGTTCTTCTTTACCTTCTGCAACGAGTGTACCAACGCCGGTTTGTGTATAAAACGCCGGAATTCCAGCACCGCCAGCACGTAACTTTTCAGCTAAAGTACCTTGTGGAGTAAGTTCTACATCAAGTTCACCATTTAAATATTGGCGCTCAAATTCTTTGTTTTCACCAACATAAGAAGAGATCATTTTTTTGATCTGTTTGGTTTGAAGCAATATACCTAAGCCGAAATCATCTACACCTGCGTTATTTGAAATACATGTGAGACCAGTCACACCACTTTGCTTAACTGCAACAATCAGTTTTTCCGGAATTCCACATAAACCAAAACCACCTACGGCAAGTGTTTGATTATCTGCAATAACGTCTTTTAGTGCTGCCTCTGCATTGGCATAAACTTTATTCATTCTATTGTTATCCTATATCCCTTAGTAATCTTAGTTTTAGCATCACATTTTGCGTTATAGAAGTTAATTTTTTTAAATGATTAATAAGTATAGTCAATGAATGGTTTCAAATCGTCTACAAAAGATCAGACGAACATAAAGAAAAATACTTTAAAAAATCACCTCATATCATTGAAAATTATAATAATTAATAATTTTAGCTTAAGCGTATGCTTAGCTCATCCTAAAAAGCAGTCTTTAATTTTTTAAAATTTATATTGAATCAAAGCTTCAATAAATTGAGTCGAAATATTTGAAATTTCAAAGTTCTTTTTATAAACAATTCCTACAGTCTTATGAATAGATTCATCCTTTAACTCAATGAGTACGTTATGTTCTTTATCAATGTGTTTAGCAAAATGCCTTGGAATTGCACTCACCCCAATTCCATAAGCCACAAAGCTTGAGAGTGATGAAATTTGATGACATTCAACTTTCAAATCGAGCGTTATATTATTTCGCAAACAATTCTGCTCAACCAAATATCGAACAATTGAAGGTTTTTGCAATGTCACGAATGGATTTGAACAAAGCTCTTGCCATGTAATAGAAGATGATTGAGCAAGTGGGTGAGTCTTTGGTAATAGAGCTAAGAAATCTTCTTCAAATAGTGGTTTGAACTCTAGGCCTTCGGTGAGATCAGGTTCAAAGCAGATACCAAGCTCAAAAATACCGTCTTGTACTTTTTCTATAATGGTCTCATTTGGAATATCTTGAATTGAAAAGTTCAAGTTGGGATGAAGTTCTAAAAATTGATGAATTACTTCAGGCAGAATCGCATGAGTCACGAAGGGCATTGAAGCGATACTTAAAGTTCCACGATTGAGCTTAAAACGTTGTTTAACATCGTTTTCCATTTCATCCCAATTGGCGAGTAATTTTTTAGCGTAGGGAATAAGGGATTTACCTTCTTGGGTAAGCTCAACACGGCGAGTATTACGGTTAAATAGTTTTCCGCCTAATTCTTCTTCTAAGCTTTTGATAGTAAGACTTAAAGCAGACTGGCTGAGATGTAGCTCTAATGATGCATTAGCATAGTTGAGTGTACGCGCAAGGGCTAAAAAAGCTTTTAATTGTTTAAGCGTCATTTCTATCCTTTAGATTGCCCAACTCATCTAGATGGGTAATTTATACGAAAATTTGTCTAATATGATGTTTTTTTGACAAAAAAATAAAAATAAAGCAGGGGACAATAGGCTGAGCTACTTCAGTAAATTTTCCCAACAAAACTCATCTGTGTTATTAGCAAAGTATAGAGCCATTCCAACTACATGGAAAAACAAATAACCTAGCCAAATTGCTTGAGGAGCAACTTTTAAGCCTTCTAATAAAATAGTTGTTGAATAGATTGCTAACAAAAAGGTGAAGAGAATAATGTATGTAGCACTCGCTACAAATTTATATTTTGGTGCTAATTGAGGGATTTTATAACCAATCAAAATTTGCATACCGCAATTTATGATCAATGAAAGTATAGCTACAATGACTTGTGGCGTATTTAGGTATGTTAAAGAGAGTTGCGTAATTATGAAAATAATTTGCCACAGTACAAACATCCCCAAAGGGTATATTATAAATTTAATCCATATCATATTTTGTTTTCTTATCAAGATTTTATATTGTTATTCTATTGAATAATCTAAATTAAATAAATGCTATTTTTAAAAATAAAGAGTATAAATTTGTCCACCCCCATAAAGATAAAAAGATGAATAAAGCTAAAAATTAGACGTCAAAAAATTAAATGCGCATCCTTAATGAGTGAACGGCACTTTTATAATTTAGTTAGTAAGTATCCAAAAGAATATATTAATTTTTACTATTTTGAGATAAGGCTTTATAAAAATCATATGAAAGGTTTGAACATGTCATTGTCATTGGTTTTTGATTCATTTGAGTAAGGCCTAAATTGAATATTTTTTACTATCAATTAAACTATCATTTTGTATATAAATTACTGTAATTAGATGGCTACAACTACACATAGTTCAATATATATTTCACGTCCAAGTAATTACGAGGGAGATGGAACTGACGATAAAGAAGAATTTATTGAGACATGCAATATCCGTTTTAAAGATATGTTTAAAGATCAAAAATCAATCTCCACACTGTCTGAAATTGAAAAAAAATACTTTGAAAAGTGTGTTTCAGCTTCAAATGATAAATATGCTGCTGAGGAAGTTATTTATGATATTGGAGTTGGTTTTGTGGTACTAATTGTTTTGCTGGGTATAGGCTGGGGATTCTATGAGGCAAAAAAATCTTTAAATACCCCAATGATAATTAATCCCAAGGAAAACACTGAGAATGGTACCAATGGAGACCATATCACTAACGGAGTCATCATAGTCCTTTTTTCCATAATTATTGCTGCATTTATTTATCTAATTTTTAGTTTTGTTTCCGGAATATGGATATCAATTAAATATTAAAGTTTGCAGAGATGTATATGGGCTTGAAAAGGATAAGCCGATTAGTTCTAGTCTTGGTGTGGCTAAATAAGTAGAAGATAAGGTAAAGAAAATCACTATGGGGGTCGTGAAATCTTTTGTGGTCTCTATTGTAGGTATTGATGCATATCAAACATCTCATATTGGTTCAATCAGGTCTAGTGTGTATGGGGTAGGGCGCTATATGAACTGATAGTTTTTTATTTTCTGAACTGTTAAGTTTTAGTCATAATTAAAAGGAGTAATTTCATGAAAAAGATAATTTCATTAAGCTTAATTTTTTCATTAAGTGGATGTGTAAGCCCAACTACCCAAATGACTAATAATAAATTTAGCGAAATACAGCCTTCTATACCTTTAGTGTCAGGGGTATGGACGATTTCAATCGGCCCAAGCATATCAACCATAAAACTTGACGCAGATGGTAATGGAATACTTTGCGACGATACTAGTGGACATGTAGTATTCAATAAAGTTAAGTATTTTAATAATATAATTTATCTTCAAAATGGTATGGTTTTAGAAGTTAAGTTTCTTAACAAAGATATACTCGAAGCTAGAACAATTTTAAGTGCCTCTACTTCAAATATGATTTATAAAGCTGATAACGACTTAAAGGCAGCTTCACTAAAATGTGTTAAAGAAATATAGATACCACTTTATAAATTTGCTGCCATAAGGCCAAATAATCAACGGACCTTTTTCATCGCCCAGTCTGATACATCCATTTTTATCTGCTATAAGCTTTCCATGTGCTGAAGCCATCATTGAAATATTACTTTTCGTATTGCTTGTAATAAGTATCGGTTGAATAGAAACCTCTTCATGGTTAGTTATAGTAGGCTTTACCATGCAAGATGTTAGGCTAAAAGCAGTTAAAGAGGCTAAGATTTGAATTTTCATATAGGGGCTTTTTTCTTTAGTTTTTAGTAAGAGGTTCTATAAATTGATTGATAATAACGCCTTTACTTAAATCACATGTAGTATCAGGTTTAATTATCCATTTGTAGTTGTTCAAATTAACGGGATAAGCTTCTCCGCTGCCATAAGCAATCGTGTCACCATCTTTATATTCTTTTGAGTCAACAATTAAAAGATACTTATTGCTATTCCAATGAGCATCTTTAGTTGCAAAAATAGGAATCACTCGATCATTTGTATTCATTAAATAAACACAAGAGCCTTCAATCTTGATTTGTGCCTCACTATAGCTTTCATTATCAGCATTACCAGAGTAACCAATTTTTGGAACAATAACCTTATTTTGAGCCAGAGAAGTATCGGTACATCCATTAAGTAGGATGATCAATCCAGTTTGAAGAGTGAACAAAATATTTCTTTTATTCATAACTTATATACTAGTGAAAAGTCTAAATTATAAATTCTATCAGTAGACATGTAATAGTATTCATTACATTGTCTAACTCTAGTGACAGAAGTAGAAGTTATCTTTAATAAACAAGCGCCGTTTTCGAGTAAAGATGAGAATATTAAAAACACGACTCTATATTCCTGTTCTAATCTTTTGATGATTAAGCTTCAAATTGCTTTATTCAAATAAAGATAAAAAATTATCTGCGCAATATTTCAAAAGAATAAGATGAATTATATTATCAAATTAATTTAAAAAATATATTATTTAATTGTCTTTATTAAATAATATAGAGATATTAATTTAATTTACTCAACAATTAATAAGTTTTATTAAAAAATAAAGGCTTTTAAATGATGGTATTTTACCACCTATAGAAAATAAGTTATTGTATTTTATTGATATTTTAAAATTTAAATAAATTGCATTGTTTTTAAATATTTTAGTGATATTTTATTTTTAAGCTCATTTACCTATTACCACTCATAGATACTGTGATTTTTATCATTTTAGGTTTGGGATAACCTAAATATCTTTTGGTAATTTTATTGAACCTAATATCTATTCTTTAGGGAGAAGGAATATATGTGGGAATTATTTGTAATTCTACTTTCACTTGGGCTGTTAATGTATACAGCTTACAAGGGTTTTTCAGTTATTCTAATGGCACCAATTTGTGCCTTACTTGCTGTTCTACTCATTAACCCAGCCAATGTCTTACCGTTTTATTCGGGTGTATTTATGCCCAAAATGGTGAACTTTATTAAAGATTACTTTCTTGTATTTTTACTCGGAGCAATTTTCGGTAAAGTCGTTGAAATGTCAGGAATTGCTGAGTCTATTGCACGAACCATTGTGAGATGGATTGGAGCAAAAAAAGCAATTTTAACCGTTGTATTGTTAGGTGCAATTTTAACCTATAGCGGTGTTAGTTTATTTGTTGCTGTATTTGCCATTTATCCTTTTGCAAACCAGCTATTTAGACAAGCCAATATTCCAAAACGTTTAATTCCGGGAACCATCGCGCTGGGTGCATTTACATTTACTATGGATGCATTGCCGGGTACACCACAAATCCAAAACGTAATTCCAACCACATTCTTTGGCACCAATATTTATGCCGCACCATTTCTAGGAATTATTGGTGCTATTTTTGTTTTATGCATGGGTTTGGCTTACTTAGAATGGCGTCGCCGCGCTGCTGCAAAAGCAGGTGAAGGATACTCTGGCTTTGGAGTAGACAATACCTCGTCTCAAGAAATTGAAGCCGATATGAACTTGCAAAATAATGAAAGTACGGCTCGTCAGTTTTTAGCTTTTGTACCTCTTATTCTTGTTGCTGTAATGAACAAATATTTGTCTAAAGCAATCAAAGAGTGGTATCCAAATGGTTTTGATTTTGCCACTGTCGGTCTAGCGGATTACACCGTGGATGTTACAAAAACTGGTGCGATCTGGGCAGTGGGTCTTGCGCTGATTGTTGGAATTATTTCTGCAATTTTATTTGATTATCAACGTGTAGTGACGAACTTCAAAGAGGGCATTAATGCCAGTATTGGCGGCTCACTTTTAGCAGTGATGAATACCGCATCTGAGTATGGTTTCGGTGCAATTATTGCGTCATTACCAGGCTTTGCCATAATTAGTCATGCAATGAGCAGCACTTTTACAAATCCACTAGTCAATGGAGCTGTGACGACAACAGTTTTAGCAGGTATTACTGGTTCAGCTTCTGGGGGTATGAGTATCGCTTTAAGTGCGATGGCTGAACAATATAACGCCGCGATTTTAGCTGCGGGTATTCCACCAGAAGTCATGCACCGTGTGGTTGCAATGGCATCAGGCGGTATGGATACGCTTCCGCATAATGGTGCTGTTATCACTTTACTCGCTGTTACAGGCTTAACCCATAAACAATCCTATAAAGATATTTTTGCAGTCACGGTAATTAAAACGTTAGCGGTATTTGTGGTCATTACGGTCTTTATCGTAACAGGTATTGTTTAAATCAGCACGTTATAAGTATTAAGGAGTAAATAAATGACAAAACTTTTAGACGGTAAGGTCGCTTTTATTACAGGTTCTGCAAGTGGTATCGGTCTAGAGATTGCTAAGAAATTTGCTCAAGAAGGTGCCAAAGTTGTTATTTCTGATATGAATGCTGAAAAGTGTCAAGAAACAGCAAACTCACTTAAAGAGCGAGGTTTTGATGCATTATCTGCACCATGTGATGTGACTGATGAAGATGCTTATAAACAAGCCATTGAGCTGACTCAAAAGACCTTTGGTACAGTTGATATCTTAATTAATAATGCTGGTTTCCAGCATGTTGCGCCTATTGAAGAGTTTCCAATTGCTGTTTTTCAAAAGTTAGTTCAAGTCATGTTAACGGGGGCATTTATTGGAATTAAACATGTTTTTCCAATTATGAAAGCTCAAAAATATGGCCGTATTATTAATATGGCTTCAATTAATGGCTTGATTGGTTTCGCTGGAAAGGCAGGTTATAACAGTGCTAAACACGGCGTAATTGGCCTAACAAAAGTTGCAGCTTTGGAATGTGCACGTGATGGTATTACGGTAAATGCTTTATGTCCGGGGTATGTAGATACACCATTGGTCCGTGGTCAAATTGCAGATTTGGCTAAAACCCGTAATGTGAGTTTAGACAGCGCACTTGAAGATGTAATTTTGGCAATGGTTCCTCAAAAGCGTTTACTCTCTGTTGAAGAAATTGCTGACTATGCGATTTTCCTTGCGAGTAGCAAAGCAGGTGGGGTAACAGGCCAAGCTGTCGTGATGGATGGCGGTTATACGGCCCAATAATTTAATTGTTTTATAAAAGCCGCTTATTCTATATAAGCGGTTTTTTTATTCGTTAAAAATTTATGATTATCTATTGTTCAAAATAATGCTTTATCTCTACTATAAGTTGTTATAAAAAACTAAGAAAATAAGTTCGTTAGGGTATAAATTTATACTTTAAAGGTATTTAACTTATTTCCATTTTTAAAATTTAATAGAGTATGAGAAAGTAATATTTACGCTATTTCCTGATTAGATATTTTCAGGAAAACTCGTCAATTAAAGGATATTAATTGGCATACAAGTTGCTTTTTTAGCAATAAGTTTTAGCTAGGTGAAAAGGATATGATATCACTCAGCCAACAGATGGAACTCAATCATTATTCACGCAAAGCTGAATTTGCGCAGAATTTGATGTCCACGATTTGTGGTGAACACCGTCTAGACACAATTTACAAAGACACTCTCGATTTTCACTATGACGGAATGCGTTTGCCTAATAAAAAAATGGCAATCGGTACAATCAGTTATGGTGCAAACGTTGCCATCAACATCTCAAATTTAAAAGCGTATAGCATTAGTTTGCCGATACAAGGTCGACAAGCTCTCAATATTCGTGGCGCTCATTATCAATCTGATGAAAACAGAGGCCTAATTGTTTCAAATAATGATCAACAAGATCTGATTATCGATAAAGACTGTAGAAAATTTCAGGTGGTTATTCCTGAACGAAGTATGCAGATTGTCCTTGCAGATTTACTGAATAAACCTATAGAAACGCCTATCATTTTTAACCCTGAAATGCACTTAGACTCTGAGCAACTGATTGGAGCGTGGTGGAAGAATATTCAGAATTTTTTACAGCTAAAATCGCAATATAGCAATTTTTATGGTTTACAGATGTTATCTGAAGACTATGAAAATTTTGTAATTAAAGCCTTACTATTATCTCAAGAAAACAACTACTCTGAAGCTTTAAAGTCACTCTCACATCAAGATGAGCCAGCTTATATTCGAAAGGTTCGTAATTTTATTATTGAACATGCTCACGAAGAAATCTGTGCAGAAGACTTGCAGCGTTTGGCGGGGGTTTCAAAATCAAAATTGTATGATGAATTTCAACAATACTACGGCACCAGCCCAATGTCGTATTTGAAAAAATATCGACTCCAACAAATTTATAAAATCTTGAGCACTACAGGAGCAGATAAAAAGGTTTCTATTTCAAAGCTTGCGTATGACTGGGGCTTTAACCATTTAAGCCGTTTTTCTCAAGAATATCGTGAAGAATTTGGAGAAAACCCAAGTGAGACCAAAGGCAAAATTTTCTGATATTTAATTTTCCAAATAAAAAAACTGATTTAGGCAACTAAATCAGTTTTTTATTTATCGATTAATATTTATAGACTTTCTTCGAGTTTTAACACTTGTTTGTGTTTAGATTTCTCATAAATTACTTTTAGGCTAAGTGCAATAAATGAGATGAAGGTTGGTATTGCTAGAATAAAGAAAATACCGCTTAAGCTTAGGTTGAAAGTGAAAATGAGCGAACCAAAGAAAGCGCCTAAAATTGCACCGATACGACCGATACCATGCATCCATGAAACTCCAACTGCGCGGCATACTGCTGGATAGAACATAGCTGCAAGTGGCAGTAATGAAGACTGTGCACCAGCGAGTAAAGCACCAATTAAGAAAATAGTAAGACCCAATAAGAAAATATTTGAGCTCACCAAACCTGCAACAATGAATAGGACGAAAGCAATCAGATATGAATATTTAATGACTGTAGTTGGGTTCAGTTTATCCATGTACCATCCCATAATGGTTGCGCCAATTACACCACCAAAAGGGAAAATCGCAGCAATTAAACTAAACTGTTGGGTACTGAAACCTGCTGTTTTTAAAATCGTTGGCATCCAGCTTGTTAAAAGATAGAACACCAAAAGACTAGTAAAACAGCAGAGCCAAAGCATGCTTGAACCCCAAAGATATTTTCCTAAAACCACTTTAACCGGATTTTTATCTGAGGTATTTTCTGCTTGAGTTAAAACAAGTTTTATAGGCTCTTGGAAAGAATGGCCTTGAATATTCTCTAAGATACGCTGTGCTTTATCTTGTTGATGACGTGTAATCAAATATTGCGTTGATTCAGGTAATTTAAGTAATAAAGCAACCACTAAAATTAGGGGAATGCTTCCGCCAATAATAATCACTTTGGCCCAACCATAGCTTTCTAATAGATAAGCTGACAACACACCACCACAAGAAATACCCAGCATAAATCCACAGCCAGCAAGACCTGTAAGAAATGCTTTACGTTTTACAGGCATATATTCTGAGACAATGGTACTGATGTTTGGCATGGCCGCGCCTAGACCTACACCTGTAATAAAGCGATAAATCATTAAGTCTTGAGTTGAATTGGCAAAGCCACACAAAATGGTAAATATGGAA
The DNA here is from genome assembly GCF_014169935.1 of Acinetobacter sp. BEC1-S18-ESBL-01. Lineage (NCBI taxonomy): Bacteria > Pseudomonadati > Pseudomonadota > Gammaproteobacteria > Moraxellales > Moraxellaceae > Acinetobacter > Acinetobacter sp. BEC1-S18-ESBL-01. Next base: position 1,905,294 of record NZ_AP022302.1, on the reverse strand, counting down.
AACAAAAGGCTGGTAAAAACAATAACGCCTTTACGGCCAAACTTATCGGCTAAAGGTCCCGAAATAATTGCACCAATTGACATGCCGACTAAAGCGGCACTTAAAACTGGAGCAAGTTGAGGCTTGGTAATTCCCCAGTCATCTAGTAATGCCGGAGCAACAAAACCAATAATTCCCGTATCTAGACCATCACAGAAAAAGACAAAAAAGCCTAGGATAAAAACCACCCACTGTAAGGGAGACAGTTTTTCGCGATTGATAATCGTGTTTGCATCTATCGTTTTCATATGTATTCCTTCTTAAAATTATTTAATTCCCTGAGTAATTCAATGTATTCGTTACAAAACCTGTATCTTTGATTGAACTATTTTTAGCCAGTCTTCACTATCCAATAAGTCCTAATCTTCATCCATTTTTTCCAAATTAGATAAAAAGCATTTATTTCATTTTTAATTTAAGCTTTTGAAATATAGGTGTTTCTTTGTTTTTAATTTTTTATCCAGTTTGATGAATTTTGATAATTGCGCAGAGATTGGATAATGCTTGCAGCTTTTGGACAGTCTAAAAAAAATTTCAGATAGAAGATAAAGCCATAACAATGTCAGGAGTTGACACTATGGCTGGTCAAACCATTCAAATTAAAACAGCATCTGGAAAGCAGTTCAGTGCGTATCTAGCGACACCAGAAACAGGAAAAGGACCTGGTGTGGTGCTTTGTCAGGAAATCTTTGGGGTGAATGCAGCAATGCGGGAAAAGGCAGATTTTCTTGCAGAAGAAGGCTATACCGTTTTAGTTCCTGATTTATTTTGGCGTGTAGCACCTAATATTGAACTCGGTGATACACCAGATGATTTTCAAAAAGCTTTTGAACTTTATCAGCAATATGACGAAAACCTTGGTGTTGAAGATATTCAAGACAGCTTAGCTTTTTTAAAGACACGACCAGAATGTGATACCTCTACAGGTCTCGGCGTGGTGGGCTATTGTTTAGGTGGAAAGCTAGCTTATTTGGCAGGCTGTCGACTTTCTGACGTGGCATGTGCCGTAGGTTATTACGGTGTAGGCATTGAAAAAGCGTTAGATGAGTTAGCTAACGTAAAAGGACGTTTGGTTTTACATATTGCAGAACTGGACCAATTTACACCGCCAGATGCGAGACAAGCGATTGTCGATGCAGCTAATCAATATTCAGATGTACAAGCTTATGTTTACGAAGGCGTTGATCATGCCTTTGCACGACCAAAAAGCAACCATTACCACAAACCTTCAGCACGCTTTGCTCACGAGCGTACAGTAACAGCTCTACATGAAACGATTGGACCGAAATATGACCTAGTCGCACTCTGGGAAGAGCATATCCGTCATGAGTTCGATACGCGTGACGTCCCAGCAACTATGGCAACGATGGTCGCAGAACCTTATGTCAACCATATTCCAACGTTAACTGGTGGGGTAGGCCAAAGCCAGCTTGCTCGTTTTTATCAGTATCACTTTGTTCATCAAAACCCGAAAGATATGAAGATCACTTCGATCTCTCGTACGGTTGGCTCAACGCAAGTGGTAGACGAGTTCATTATGAGCTTTACCCACGATGCTGAAATTGACTGGTTATTACCGGGTGTAAAACCGACTGGTAAATACGTTGAAATTCCAATGTTAGGTGTAATTCAGTTCAGAGGTTCAAAGCTGTGCCATGAGCATATTTACTGGGACCAAGCGTCGGTACTCGTTCAAATTGGTTTATTAGACCCAACAGGCTTGCCAGTTGCAGGTGTCGAGACAGCGCGAAAACTTCTTGATGAAGATCTTCCTTCCAATACGTTGATGCCATCTTGGTCAAGTAGTGAAGGCAAGCCAGTCAGTTAAGGGGAGTATTTGCAATGAATATAAATTTAAGAGGAAAAGTCGCTGTGGTAAGCGGCGGTGCAACACTGATTGGTAAAGCTGTTGTGCAAGCTTTAGTCAGTGCAGGTGCTCATGTCGCTATCTTAGATATTGATGCCAAAGGCAAGGCAATTGCGGAAAGTTTTAACCATGATGTGATGTTTATTCAAACCGATTTAACCAGCGATGCGGCTATCCACCAAGCCGTGGCGGATATTCACCAACATTTAGGTGAAGTGAGTTACTTGGTGAATTTGGCATGTACCTACTTAGATGATGGTTTTAAATCCTCACGTCAGGACTGGTTACAAGCACTCGATCTTAATTTGGTCTCTACCGTTGAGCTGAGCCGTGCTTTATACAATGACCTAAAAAAGCAGCAAGGTTCAATCGTTAATTTTACTTCCATTTCAGCCAAAGTGGCACAAACAGGACGCTGGTTATATCCGGTTTCTAAGGCCGCGATACGTCAACTCACACAAAGCATGGCAATGGATTTTGCTGCCGATGGTATTCGCGTCAATTCGGTTTCTCCGGGTTGGACATGGTCTCGTGTCATTGCAGAAGTCAGCGGTAATAACCGTGAAAAAGCCGATAGCGTGGCAGCCGATTATCACTTACTAGGCCGATTGGGTCATCCCGAAGAAGTCGCCAATGTTGTTTTGTTTTTATTGTCATCCGCTGCGAGTTTTGTCACCGGAGCAGATTATGCGGTCGACGGTGGCTATTCAGTAATGGGCCCTGAAGGATCACAGCCCGCTATTCCACGTTTAGCCGAATAGCACAGCGTTTTAAAAGCACATTTAGAAAATTATGGAGAAGATTATGCGCCGTATTGCAATTGTTGGAGCAGGACAGTCTGGTTTACAGCTTGGTTTGGGCTTATTAGATACAGGTTACGACGTGACCATGATCACCAACCGAACTGCCGATGAAATCCGTCAAGGTAAAGTCATGTCAAGCCAGTGTATGTTTCATACCGCTTTACAAACTGAACGTGACTTGGGACTAAATTTTTGGGAAGAACAATGTCCAGCGGTAGAAGGTATTGGGCTGGCTTTAGTCAATCCTGAAAATGGTGGTAAAGCATTTGAATGGAGTGCTCGTCTTGAGCGCTACGCTCAATCGGTCGATCAACGCGTCAAAATGCCATATTGGATGGAAGAGTTCGAACGCCGTGGCGGTCGATTGGTGATTCAGGATGTGGGAATAGAAGAGTTAGAACAACTCGCAAACGACTACGAGCTTGTATTACTCGCCGCTGGTAAAGGTGAAGTCGTTAAACAATTTGAGCGTGATGATGCACGTAGTGTTTTTGATAAACCTCAGCGCGCTTTGGCATTGACCTATGTCAAAAACATGAAGCCAATTTCCCCATACTCTCGTGTGACTTTTAATATTATTCCAGAAGTGGGCGAGTACTTTTCATTTCCAGCACTTACCGTGAATGGGCCTTGCGACATTATGGTGTTTGAAGGAATTCCAAATGGGCCAATGGACTGCTGGCAAGATGTCAAAACACCTGAACAGCATCTGCAATGTAGTTTGGATTTGCTCAAAAAATTTGTGCCTTGGGAATATGAACGTTGCACAAATGTTGAGCTAACCGATGCAGGCGGATATTTGGCAGGGCGTTTCCCGCCGACAGTACGCAAACCAATTTTGACATTACCGTCTGGCAAGCAAATTTTTGGTATGGCAGATGCCTTGGTGGTCAATGATCCAATTACTGGTCAAGGCTCAAACAACGCTGCTAAGTGTAGCAAAATCTATTTCGATGCCATTTTAGCCAATGATAATCAAAGATTTAGCGAACAATGGATGGCTCAAACTTTTGAACGTTATTGGGCTTATGCAGAAAAAGTCGTGGCTTGGACTAATAGTCTGTTAGTACCACCGCAGCCACATGTTGTTGAACTATTAGCAGCCGCAAGCCAAAACCAAAGCATTGCTTCCATTATGGCTAATAACTTTGATGACCCACGCGCATTTGCCCCTTGGTGGTTTGATGCAAATCAGGCTCAAGCATTCTTGGCCTCAAAAACCACAGCAAAAGTGGCTTAAGGGCAAAACAGCAAAGGGAGAATTAAAAATGGACACAATTGAAACTTTAGCTTTACAAACCATTAATGCGGAGAACCCAAGAGAAATCCGTAATTTACTTGGGCAATTCGCAACTGGCGTTACCGTGATTACCACTCGTGGTAAAGATGGTCGGAAAATAGGAATGACAGCCAATTCGTTTTCATCTCTATCTTTAGATCCGCCATTAATTTTGTGGAGTCTTTCAAAAACCGCGCCAAGTTTACCTGATTTTGTAGAAGCAGAATATTTCGCCATTCACATGTTGGCACAAGAGCATCATCAGCTTTCGGGGCATTTTGCTCGAGGTGCCGAAGACAAATTTGCAGGCATTGCCCATCAACAATGCAATGCTGGCGTTCCAATTTTGACTGATGCACTCGCAACCTTGGTTTGTCGCAATGTAAATCAGTATGAAGGCGGAGATCACCTGATTTTTATTGGTCAAATTGAACAGTACCAACAACGCCAAGGTGAACCATTGGTATTCCACGCAGGAAAGTATCGGATTGCCGCTGAGCATCCAGAATTAGCCGATTAATTCACCACAATCACGATCAATCCGGTCGTGATTTTTTTATAGGAAATAAGAAGATGAAAAGTACTTTAATTAAGCATGGCTTTTTAGCAGGGACATTATTAGGTTTGCCGTGGGTTACACATGCCTATGATTTACCGACCGTAAATTTAGGCATGACCAGCTTTCTCGATGGCGGCCTACCTGCAGGGCCCGGCTGGTATGCTCAAACCTATTTTCAAAATTATGATAGTAATAAATTAGTCGATGCTAATGGACAAAAACTTGGTTTACCTAAAACAGATTTAAATTATCAAGTACTGGTTGAACAGGTTAGTTATTTATCGAATGTCCGAGTAAAAGATAAAGCCAGTCTAGGTATAAATTTTTTAATTCCTTTTGTCAGCAAAATGGACATGGATGATGGCTTGAATAATGTTGCAATTAATGCCCAAAGTGGCTTTGGGGACATTATGATTGGACCGTTTATTCAATTCGATCCAGTCATGGGCGCACAAGGACCGAGGTTTGTACATCGTTTTGAGTTTCAGGTCAATTTACCTACTGGCGAATACGATCAACAAAAAGATATTAATCCAGGTAATAACGCTGTTTCATTTGATCCTTATTGGGCTGCCACATATTGGTTTAATCCCAAATGGACCGCTTCAACACGCATCCATTATCTCTATAACTTTAAAAATCATGACCCAAGCTCTGCTTTTGCTGGAGCAAATGATATGCAAGCTGGGCAAGCAATTCATGCAAACTTTGCAACAGACTATGCCATTACCGAACAGTTCCGCTTAGGACTAAATGGCTATTGGCTAAAACAAGTGATAGATACTGAAGTGGATGGTGAAAAAGTCAAAGGCCGACGTGAACAAGTGTGGGCTATTGGCCCCGGTGCGATGTATAGTTTTTCTAAAAATGACCATTTAGTTGCAAATGCTTATTTTGAGCAAGATGCTGAAAACCGCCCAGAGGGAACACGACTGCAAGTTCGTTATGTCCATCATTTCTAAGTCATAAAAAAGCCTTTTATATTCATCGATATAAAAGGCTTTTCTCTATTTGTTTTAAGAAAAAATTGAAGTAATTAAGCCTGAGCCTTCACTGTGACCAGATCGGCGGGTAGAAGAAGGTAATTCGCCATAACGGCGTTTATACTCTTGAGAAAAACGGCCTAAATGAGTAAATCCCCATTTAAATGCAACGTCTGTGACCGATAGATTTTCATTATGCATGAGTTCTAAATGAGCTTGTTCAAAGCGTAATTCCTTTAGATAAGACATTGGGGTTGTCCCCAAATAATTTTTAAAACCGGTAAATAGGGTTCTCACACTCACGCCTGCATGTTCAGCCAAAATTTCGACATTAAGTGGCTCATGTAAATGTTCTTTTATATAAGCTTCTGTACGCTTCACAAAATAAGGAGAGACTATTTTTTCTTTATACTGATCTATTTTATGTAATGCGTTATTGGGTTGACCATAAATAAGTGCATTAAATAGATTTGACTCAAACTGTTTAAAGGCCAAAGGATGATGGAGTGGATGTTGTTCACAGGCCAAAGCATCCATCAATGTTCTAACGAGCTGTAAAAAGTAGGCTCCACTTTGTGTAGCAAAGTCTAATTTTGGGTCAAAAACAAGTAAGTTGTTTTCTGAATCGGCAATATGTTGACGGCAATGGTAAGTAAAATCATCCTTTGAAACTTTTAAAATGAGCTGCGGTGAGTTCGCGTGCCAGCGCATACGTAAAGATTGCTGAGGAGAAATAAGAGAAGCAACTTGAGAATAAGAAATAAACTTTTGCGAACCAAACTCGATTTCTGCGTAGCCTTGAGTTGGAATTTGAATTAAGTAAAAGTTATCTAGATGATCTGGTTCAATAATGACATCCGCACCATATTCCAAGCGACTAATAGACAGTGCGCCTGTTTTAACATGGTGCATGGTTGCACTGAAATCTCGCTTCTGCTGAGAGATTTTAAGATCATGCGGTTTAAAAATTTGGCCTACATTTCGGCAGGTTTCGCTTAAATCATGGTGATCAAACACCAAATTATGATCAGTAAAGATAGACTCATTTTGAAAATGACGTCCACTGAGTTCGGGGGAGTTGGCTTGGTTCATATTTATCCCTTTTGGCTCACTCCTGTATTTACTTGCGTTATAAAAGCTTTAAAAATTCGATGCACAAGCAAGTAAATACGGCACTTAAAAAATTAAGTTACTCGCAAATTACAATGAGATATAAGCAAAATACAGACCAATTTATCCGTTAATTAATGTGATTTTCTCAAATTTTTAAGTCGGATTTTGTCCATCAATTTAATACATTCGAGAAATAGAATAGGAGGATATAAAAGGTGCTATAACTTAATCTCATCATGATCTTATTCCTTAAGATCTACCAAAATTTATAGCAAATCCGAGTGAGCTGGTCAATTTATTTTGTCGGAATTCATTATTTTATATTATTGATATATAAAAGCTTTTAATTTAAATGCAAAAATTCAATATACCCCTTGCAGAGTATATTGAATCATTTCAGGTTTTAGTGGTTTTTAAATTATTTATACTTCAACGTGATGTATTGCTCTGTAAAAACTTCTCGCTATAAATACGATAGTTTTGCAAAGATTGTTCATCTAACCAATTTTTAACGGCTTCAATCATTGGTGGTGGGCCACATAAATACATATCAAAAGCCTGCTCAGCCAGTTGATCTTTATTTAAGTGCTCGTGAATATAGCCTGCTTTACCTTGCCAAGCTTCCGTTGCCTTAGTCACAATCGGGTGATAACTAAAGTTGGGTAGCTGTTCAGCATAGGCATGTAAACGTTGTTGTTCACATAAATCGGTTTCATTATTTACGCCGTAATACAACTGAACTGCAGGTGAGTTTGGTTGATCCACCAAGTTATCTAGCATTCCCAAGAAAGCTGATAATCCTGTTCCACCTGCCACAAAAACCAGTGGTCGCTCTACTTCACGTAAGTAGAAACTACCAAGTGGCGCTTCAATAAGTAGGCTTTGTCCAACCTGACAACGATCACGTAGGTAATTACTCATCACACCGTCTGGCAAGAGACGAATTAAAAATTGCAATTGATTGGTTGTATTTGGTCTATTTGCAAAAGAATAAGAACGCCAATCTTCAGTATCTGGAATTTGCAAACGAGCATATTGACCCGGTAAAAACTGAAGTTGTTCAGTATGACTGCTTGCATCAAGATGTAAGATTGCTGTTGTTTCAGAAACCAGCTCAACCGCAGTCACTTTGGTTTCAATTTTTAAGGTATCACCAGCGTTACAGATAGCAGAATCATGATCGAAATAAAAAGCTGCATCTGATTTTACACGGGTTTGGCAAGCTAACATTTTTCGCTCGGCCAAATCACGTTCACTTAATGCATCTTCATCGACGTATTCTTGTTCGTAAATGCCGGTTTCACACTGTCCCTGACAGGTACCACAGACACCTTCACGGCAGTCTAACGGCAGGTTAATTCCTTGACGAACTGCTGCATCAAGCAGTAATTCGTCGTTATTTACCGAAATGAAAAAGGTTTTGCCATCGGCAAAGTTAAGTGCAACTGAATGTCCCATTTTCATTCCCCTTAAACGTGATAGAAGTCTAAAACGGAATCAATTTTGTCATTCAGCAAAATGCTGTGCTGACGACGAATGCGGAAACCATCTGCTGTTTGGCGTAAAAGATAGGTTGCGTGTCCGTAAAAACAGCCTTCTAAACCTTGACGGTTATAAAGCGTTTGCCATGCAACTTTTGCTTCAATTAATCCATCATCCAATGTTTTAACTCGGATGTTGTTTATGCTGTGCAAAGTACGTGGTAATGGCGTTGCAGAGGCTGCTTTTCCGGTACGAATACGGAATACACGGTCTTCAAGGCCTGTACGGTCCGCATAATAAATATAAGACAAGCCCTGATTTGGATCTTGAACATAATTATGGTCATCAATCCACTGTGGAATATGATATTCACTATCTTCATCGTAAAGCTCTAGGTAGGCATCCCAGTCATAAGCATCACAAAGCTCTGCCTTTTTGTACAAAAACTGAGATACAGCAAAATGTAGTTCTTGTGACATGGTTACACCTCATCCATTAGGGCATTGTTTTCAAAAGTAATATCCTGCATTTTCAGCGCTTTTTTATTTAAGCCGTCGAGCATGAGACGTTGCCAGTGTCCATGCTGGTTTACATAGAGTCCTTCATGGGTAAATTCACGGCCAGTAATAACGGGTTGAATGCCTAAATCTTGTGAGTTTTTGGTCGCGCCATATTCCCAAGACTGACAACCACGTGAAATATCGCTCCAACGTTCAAGTCGTGCCTGAAAACCTTTTTGCTGTTCACGGAATTCAACTAAATCGTCTGGTGTACCAAGGCCTGATACGTTAAAGAAATCTTCAAACTGGCGAATACGATTACGGCGTGCTTCAGTAGATTCACCTTTAACACCAATACATTGACTGATGACTTCGGTTTTATTCCAAGCGACAGGGCGAACAATACGAAGCTGAGAGCTAATTTGATCCATAAAAAATAGGCTAGGGTACAAGTTCAAGTTTCTTAAACGGTGCATTGCCCACTCAGCATATTTGTCGCCATATTTTTCGACCATATATGGCATAACTGTACTGTAACCCGGACGAACAGTTGGGTTCGGCATGTCACTAAACAATACGCTATGACCATTTTTGAAGCTGAACCAGCCATCGTCAGTTTCTGAGTCACCGGCACCTAACTTGCTATAGTCAAGCGTATCGAGTTCTTCACCTTTTGATGCATTGACTTGCTGACGGTGTTGGACTGTAGAGACATAGTTATAGTGAACAGTACTTACATGGTAACCATCTAGGCCATTTTCATTTTGTAGCTTCCAGTTACCTGCAAAGGTATAAGATGACTTGCCTTGAAGTACTTCGAGTTCACCTGTAGGCGACTGATTAACCATTAAATCAAGAAACAGTTTTGCATCGCCCAAAAAGTCTTCTAGAGAATCTGTTGCTTGAGTATCAAGGCTTACAAATACAAATCCACGATAGCTGGCAATACGGCCTTGTTTTAAGCCTCGGCTTGATTTATCAAAATCTTCACAATATTCACCAGGTGCTTTGACTTTCACCAAGCGGCCATCTGACTTATAACACCAAGCATGGAACGGACATGTAAAGGTTGACTGGTTGCCTTTAGCAACGCGTGTTAAGGTCGCTCCACGATGCTCACAAGCATTAACCATGGCATGTAGTTCGCCTTTACCATCACGGCTCACAATAATCGGCTGACGACCAATTTGAACGGTTAGGAAATCATGATTGTTTGGAATCTCACTTTCATGACATGCATAAATCCAAACCTTTTCAAAAATAAGTTCCATTTCCAAGTCAAATAGTTCAGGCTCGGTAAACATATTACGTGCAATACGAAACACGCCATCATTAGGACGGAAGTCGATACATCCATCTATAAAATCATTCCATTGTTTTAAATTAGATGAGGTCATTGCTCAATCCTCCAATCAATCAGCTTTTAACTGATTGAACCGCGATTAAGCCTTTGCCTCTATCCGTTTTTTCCAGATCTTTATCCACTTTGTGCAGTTTTGATTTTTTGATCGAACTCTTTTTAGGAAAGAGTAGAGATTTAAATTTGTATGTGTTTTAACCTATCAAAGTTCCTTATAATGTTAAGGAGCATAAAATGAAATTTTGTGAACTAAGTCTATGAAAGAACAAAACTTAAAATTACAAATTAGAATTCTTTTAGAGCAAAACATCGCATTTGGTCCGGGTAAAGCAGATTTACTTGAAGCAATTGAAAGAACTGGTTCGATCTCACAAGCTGCAAAATCTATGAATATGAGCTACCGACGTGCATGGCAATTGGTCGACACCATGAATCAGTGCTTTGAAACAGCTTTAGTTGAAACTCAAACAGGCGGAACACATGGTGGTGGGGCAGCTGTTACAGCTTTGGGGCAGAAAGTCTTACAGCATTACCGCCAAATGGAAATCAATGCTCGACAAGCCTTAGAACATGATTATCAAATTATGAGTAGCTATTTAAAACGCTAAATAAAAACTTTCATAGCGACTGAATTTTTTAATGTGGTATAGCTTTTGCTTAATATAAATTGCACGCTTAAAAAGCACTGCTGCAATTTTCAGTTACACAGACAATGGCGTCTATTCTGCACTATCGTAAAAGATGGTTTGGGATAGGCGTTTTTATTGCGTATCTAAAAAAAGTAGCTGGCATAAACGACTGATCTTTATGGTTATCTCTATGTGTTTTTTGGCATAGGGATAACTATAAAACCAATTAAATTATTCACTAAAATTTAAAAGAAAATAAGTTTTATATAGTGTTCTTAAATGGTTAGTACTCACTACCGAGTGCACCAAAATGAAGTTCTAAATATAAATTGCGCTATTTACCTTCATTCCGATCATTTATATTTGACGAATTATACTTTTCATAATCTTTATGTAGCGCTATATTCTTGGGTATATATCGCTGCAAAAACGACAAAAAGGTAAAACATAATGGTAAGTGATACAAAGATAAAAAAGTTGGCTTTAGCCTGTTCAGTCCTCAGCATAGGATTGGTCTTTAATATCTCAGCCAAAGCTGAATCAGTTACTGTTTATGCAGCAGCAAGTTTAACGAATGCAATTAACGATTTAAAAAAAATTTATGAAAAACAGAATAAAGTAGAAGTTAAAACTTCGTATGCTGGTTCATCAACCTTAGCTAAACAAATTGAAGCTGGGGCACCTGCGGATATTTTTATTTCAGCAGATACCCAGTGGATGGATTATCTGCAAAATAAAAAATTAGTTGCAACAAATGACCGTATAAATCTATTAGGCAACCGTCTGGTTCTAATTACCCCTAAAGGGCAGTCATTAAACATAAAATTAGATAAAACCAATGATCCAAACAAAGTGTTTAAAGGCAAGATTTGTACAGGGGATACCAAAAGTGTGCCTGTAGGCAAATATGCTAAACAAGCTTTTACCAATTTAGGTTGGTGGAACCGTATTGAGCCAAAACTAGTCGAAACAGAAGATGTTCGAGCTGCATTAAACTTTGTTGCACGTGGTGAATGTCAGGTTGGTATTGTCTATGCAACCGATGCAGCGATTAGTAAAGACGTAAAAGTAGCTGGTGTATTTCCGGAAAATACGCATTCGCCAATTATTTATCCTGTAGGGTTGATTAAAAAAAATCCGAATTCAATAAAGTTCTATCAATTTCTACAAAGCAACCAAGCCAAAGCTGTCTTTAAAAAGTATGGTTTTAGCGTGTTGGCTCCAGCAAAACCATGATGTTTTCTTTAACCGCAGAAGAGCTCAGCGTACTACAACTTTCTTGTAAGGTTGCAGCAAGTTGTCTTGTGGTCAGTATTATTCCTGCAATTTGTGTGGGATGGTTTCTGGCACGTAAAGAGTTTTGGGGTAAGTCATTCATTGAAACATTGGTGTTTTTACCTTTGGTTTTACCGCCAGTTGTTCCTGGTTATTTGCTTTTACAAGTTTTTGGAGGCCGCGGCATTATTGGACAATATTTGGCGCCACTCGGACTTGATTTTGCATTTAACTGGAAAGGCGCCGTTCTTGCTTCGGCAGTGATGGGTTTTCCGCTACTGGTGCAGTCTATTCGTTTAGCAATTGAGCTGGTCGATCAGCGTTTAGAAGTGGCAGCAAAGACATTAGGTGCCTCATCTTTAGGGGCATTTTTTCATGTCACTTTACCTCTTGCCAGCAGTGGTATTTTAATTGGTGCTATTTTATGTTTTTGCCGCAGTTTAGGTGAGTTTGGTGCCACCATTACCTTTGTAGGTAATATTTCAAATGAAACACGGACTTTGCCTCTAGCCATGTATAGCTTAATGCAACAACCCGATACCGAGGCCGCTATTCAACGGCTTATTGTTTTATCGTTAAGTGTGGCTTTTTTAGCGCTATGGTTTGCACAGTGGTTTCATCGTTATCAAAAGAAGCGCTTAGGGCGGTAAAATTATGTTGATTGATTGCCGTTTTGAGCTACAAATGGGCCAATTTCATATTGAACCTAGTTTCCAGTCAGATGCTGCTGTTATTGGCTTATTCGGTGCATCGGGTTCAGGTAAAACATCGATTTTACATGCCATTGCTGGCCTGAATACTCCGCGTAATGGACTCATTAAAATACAGGATCAAACATGGTTTGATTCAGATCAAAACATTAATTTGAGCACCCAAAAGCGACATGTTGGATTGGTTTTTCAAGATGCTCAGCTTTTTCCGCATAAAACGGTAAAGCAAAACTTATTATTTGGTCTTAAGCATCTTTCCCAACAAGAACGTCACTTTGAAGCAGATTATATTATTGAGTTATTAAAGTTAGGGCACTTATTACAACGTATGCCCATTAAACTCTCAGGAGGGGAAAAACAGCGCGTGGCACTAGGTCGAGCATTATTATATTCACCTAAGCTGTTACTACTAGATGAGCCTTTATCAGCATTAGATGCGAATCATAAAGCTGAAATTATTCCTTTTTTTCAGAAAGTAAAAGAGGAAATAAAAATTCCAATGATTTATGTGAGTCATGATATTCAAGAGATTAAACAACTGACTGAAACAATGTGGATTCTATAATTTTTCATTTTTTATACGCATTTCCAAACTTATGAGAGTCCGAGTTATCGAGAACTCATTCTGAGCCTGCTGGAGATTGAACCCTAAAAAGTTACTAGGTTTGATAAACCATAAATCTGATTTTAGCTGAATAAATCAAAACCTGCCTTATTGAAAATGATTATTAATAATAAAATATTTCTGACCTTCTAATTTAATAAAATGCATATAAAACAACAATTTAATTTAAAATTTTAAGCTAAAGCTCATTTGCCTGAGATCATAAATTAATCTTTTATCTTAATTTACTCTTGATAAGAATGATAATTATTTGCAATTATGTTTATAGATTTCTTTATAATATAAATTGGAGTATCCACATGCGCTCTACCATCGTGGTCACAGGTGCTGCAAGAGGGATAGGAGCGGCTATTGCCAAGCAACTACTAGATCAGGGCTATCATGTTATTGGTATTGACCGACAAGAAAATCCTAAACAATGGGATATCAGCAAAACAATAACGCCAGATCAAACTTCACAATGGCAAGGCATCTCACAAGACATTACCCATCAACAAGAAACACAAACTTTAATTTCAGAGCTTTTAGAAAGATACGAAATTACGGGTTTAGTAAATGCAGCAGGAGTATTAATTATGCGCTCCATGCTTGAAGCCAAAACGGAAGATTGGGAAACACTTTTTGCGGTCAATGTCATGGCACCTATTGCGATTAGCCAACAAGTTGCTAAACATTTTTGTGCAAAAAGGCGGGGTAGCATTGTCACTATTAGTTCAAATAGTGCGCGTATGCCGCGTATGCAACTTGGTATGTACGCCACCACTAAGGCTGCACTGAGTCATTTTTGTCGCAATCTGGCACTTGAAATTGCACCTTATCAAGTCAGGCTAAATATTGTTTCACCAGGATCTACTCTCACTCAAATGCAGCAACAACTCTGGACTGATAATGCACCTCCACCTGCAGTAATTGATGGTGATTTGAGTCAGTACCGAACAGGTATTCCCTTAAGAAAACTCGCACAACCAGATGATATTGCTAATACCGTGAGCTTTTTACTTTCGGACCGAGCGGCCCAAATTACGATGCAAGAAATAGTGGTAGATGGGGGAGCTACACTTGGGGTCTAAAGATTACTTCAGCACAACAACCATCTGAAATTAAAAATATTTTGAAAGATAGAAAAGGAAAATACTAATGAGTATTCCAAAGATTGCAAGTTACAGTATGCCCCAAGCCCATGAATTTACTCCCAACAAAACAAATTGGCCATTGAATACCAATCGAGCTGTTTTATTGGTTCATGATATGCAGCAATATTTTTTAGATTTCTATGACTTAACTCAGGAACCTATTCCAGAACTCATTAAAAACACCAAAGCATTAATTGATGCTGCTCGACAATCTAATATTCCTGTTGTTTATACAGCACAACCGGGCAATCAATCACCTGAACATCGACAATTATTAACTGATTTTTGGGGACCTGGTTTAAAGAACGAGCCGAGCTTTACACAGATTTTGCCAAAAATTTCACCTCAAAAAAATGATACGGTTCTTACCAAGTGGAGATATAGTGTTTTTAAATTTTCACCTCTCGAACAACTCATGCGGGAGTCTGGTCGCGATCAACTAATTATCTGTGGGGTATATGCACATATTGGTTGTCTTATGAGTGCTGCTGAAGCTTTTATGCTAAACATCCAACCATTCTTATGTGGTGATGCACTAGCTGACTTTAGCCGAGAAGAGCACGATATGGCATTAAAATATGCCAGTACACGATGCGCTCAAGTCATGACAACACAACAAGTGATTCATGCATGGATGCAAGAACAAGATGCACTATCCTTAGCATAATAGTCATTTAACTTATTCTATTTAAAATATAAAAAGCAGATCATCGATCTGCTTTTTATATGGGTGGAAATGAATACTTATTTAGTAATATATAATGGTTATCATTATGTATTTGATAATTACTTAATATTGAATATTAAAACTTATATGTATATGATACACCGCTAAACACAAATGATAATATTTATCATGTGTTAATCATTATATAGAATAAGGTCGAAAAATGACTTAATGAAGAGGGTCGCAATATGGTTCAGCTCAAGAATGCTTTTATTCACCAAGCGCGTACATGTAGATAGTGAGGTAGGAATAATATTAAATTATTCAGAATCTTATAATCAGCTCAAAGCTTATTTATAGGGTAATAAGCTCTGATTTATACATCAAATCATTTCCATAATTTTAAAGTAAGTATAGACAAAATAATTTTAAAAAATTTCTATATTTTTTCAACATTAAGGTTAATTAATCATGACAGCAACTTCAAAATCATTATTAAATGGACTACCCATAAAAAAATCGAGAATACAGGTTTTTGAAATTTTAAATCAAAATCCACAAGGCTTAAGTGCTGTGAGTATTTATACGCAAATTAAAAATGAACATAAAATAACGCTAGGAACGATTTATCGAATCTTGTCAGAATTTGAAAACCGTAAACTCATCAAAAGAGTATTTCTAGGAAAAAGCAAGAGTATTTATAAGCTTAGAAAAGACAAGATGAGTTGTAACCTCATTTCGCTCAAAACCTCTGAAGCCTTGAACTTTGAACATGACAAAGTTAAAGAATTACTTCATGAGGTTACTGATATTATTTTTGCAAATACCGGAGTCGATATCAGTAGTGTTGAGCTCAATCTATATACCGAATAAAAATCTTTTAAACTGCCATAAAAATAAAGGACAGCATCATACTGTCCTTTATTGTCATTAAATCAGTTACTTGATAACTTTAATTCGAGTCGTAGCTGGAATAGTTAAAGGTGAATCTTTAGAGTTTTCCGCAATATAGCTTTCAAGGGCATCAATATCTTGACCACCACCTACACGGTTTTTGCCTTCTTTTAATACTGTAAAGTTGTCACCACCATCTGCCAAGAAGCTATTTACTGTCACGCGGTATACTTTAGTGTCAACCAATGGTGAACCAGCAACCATGATGTTACTTGCTCTTGGCGAAACAGATGTATTTGCCGCATATTGATAAGTTAATTCTTTAGATGGTTGTAAAATTCTAGGTGAGTTTGCATTTGCACCAGACCATTGCTGTTCAATTACATCTCTAATTTGTTTGCCAGTTAAGCTTAGAGTCACAATAGAGTTACCAAAAGGTTGCACCGCAAAAACATCACCGAAGGTAATCTGGTTATTACTATTAATGAGCAGATCCGCACGCACACCACCTGGGTTCATTAACGTAAAGTCAGAGCCTTGGTTACTTGCCTTTAACGCAGCCGCTTGCTGAGCATCTGCAATCATAATACCGAGCGGACTTTCACCACTTTCAACTTGAGCACGACTGACTACTGCTGTTGCAGTTCCAACCACACGGCTTGAAATGGTGGTCACAGCTTGGCGGTATTTATCTAAGATTGCTTCAATGCTTGGGGTTTTACTAAATTTTTGATAGAGATCTGTAAGACTTACTGTGGTTGTACCAGACGTATATGCTTCACTTTGTACAGGAACCTGTTTCGCATCTTTTTTAATGACATCACCAGTTTTACCATCTAATTCAATCTTGATGTCAGTAATAAGCGTGCCATATTGTCCAGCTGAAGTAAGTAAGAATGGTTTAGCCGGATTTTTTGTTGCATAGTCACAAATATAAGATTGATGTGTATGACCTGAAACAACAATATCAACTGCTGGATTAAGCTTATCCAAAATTCCTAAAATCGGACCACTTAAACCATCACATGTTTTTTGATTGAGCTTCGTACTTGGCGCTGCACCTTCATGGACAACGACTACAATAGCTTCAATTCCTTGTTTTTTTAATTCAGGAATCAGGGCATTTACCGTATCTGCTTCATCACGGAACTCAACATCTTTAATGCCTGCCGCAGAAACAATACTTGGCGTCGCTTTAAGAGTTAAACCAATAAATGCGACTGGAATTCCGCCATAAGTTTTGACTTTATAGGCTGGGAAGATCGTTTTACTGGTGTCATTTTTCATTGCTACGTTAGCAGCAAGGAAATCAAATTTTGCACCACTAAAATTTTTATTAATTTGACAAGGTGCAGTGCTAGTATATTGCTGACATCCACCATTTTTTAAACGGCGTAATTCGTCTGTACCCCGATCAAATTCATGGTTGCCCACAGCATTAAAGTCAATTTGAATATCATTCATGACTTCAATGGTTGGTTCATCTAAAAATAAAGAAGAGGTGAGAGGAGAAGCGCTAATTAAATCGCCTGCCGAAACCACAGCATTATTTGGATTTTCTGTTTTAAGTTTTTTAATCGCATCGGCGAAGTAACTCACTCCTCCTACAGGAATACGAACAGATTGAGCAGCATCATTTGGATTTGGTGCCTCGACATAACGCTTAGGTGGCTCAAGATTTCCGTGAAAGTCATTAAAAGCTAAAATATTTACGGTTTGATTGCTTCTTTGAGCAGGTGGTGCTGTGTCATTATCATCATCGTCATTACATCCCGCCAATAATGCTACAGCCAGAGAAAGTGCTGTTACTTTAAAAAGTATTGTTAAATTTTTCATTTTTTTATCATTTGATCAATTAAGACGGATAAAAAATACGCTTTTAGTATGAATGTTTGATGAAACACCCAATAAGCAAATATGTTCGAAATATTAAAATTTGGACAAAAAACACAATTATCGAACAATATCTTAGCTAGGAGTGGTCTACAAACCCAATTTTTTTATTTAGAATAAATTTTTAATTGCCTTATAAATCTTAATCAAGTGATTCATTTCATAAGATTAATATGAACCGGAGATAATTTATGCAATGGACTAAACCAGCTTTTACTGATTTACGCATTGGTTTTGAAGTTACAATGTACTTTGAAGCACGTTAATCAGTTTCATCAAATATGTCATAAGCCCTAGTCTTGTTCTAGGGCTTATCTCTTTCTAATAAGATATTAATTTTATGTATATTTATGTTTTAGGTTCAGCTGCTGGAGGCGGGTTTCCGCAGTGGAATTGTAATTGCCCGAATTGTCATGGTGTGCGCACAGGTACAATCCAAGCCAAAGCCCGTACTCAATCATCGATTGCTGTTTCTGAAAATGGAACAGACTGGGTTTTATTAAACGCTTCACCTGACATCCGTCAGCAACTCTTCGAATTTAAAGCAGCTCAACCAGCGCGTAAATTACGTGATACAGGAATAACAAACGTTATTTTAATGGACAGTCAGTTAGACCATACCACTGGGCTTTTAACCTTACGTGAAGGTTGCCCAATGAATGTATGGTGTACAGAAATGGTCCACCAAGATTTAACGAGCGGCTTTCCAGTATTTAATATGCTCAAACACTGGAATGGTGGTCTTCAATACCATGAAATTAATCCTAAACAAGCCTTTAAAATTGATGGTTTCGAAAATTTAGAATTTTTACCCTTAATTATTAAAAGTGCAGCTCCACCATATTCACCGCATCGAAATGACCCACATGATGGCGATAATATTGCTTTAATTATCAAAGATCATAAGACACAAAAGCAGTTGTTTTATGCACCGGGTCTTGGAAAAATTGACGATCAAATCATGCAGATTATGCAGAGTTCAGACTGCGTCATGATTGATGGTACGCTTTGGACAGACGATGAAATGCAACAAACAGGGGTTGGAACTAAAACTGGCCGTGAAATGGGGCATTTATATATTAGTGGTGAAGGTGGTTCACTGTCTTATTTAAACCAGCTGCGTACACCTAAAAAAGTACTGATTCATATTAACAATACCAATCCAATTTTAAATGAAAACTCTAGTCAGTTTGCTGAGCTTAAAGCAAATGGCGTAGAAGTTGCCTATGACGGCATGCAGATTGAACTCTAAGGTGAAACATGACTCAAACACCTGAAGCTTTAACGACTGAACAATTCAAACAAGCCATTATCGATAAAGGTCAGTACTATCATATCTATCATCCATTTCACGTGATGATGTATGAAGGTAAAGCCACCCAGCAACAAATTCAGGCTTGGGTTGCAAACCGATATTACTATCAAATTAATATTCCGCTTAAAGATGCGGCGATTATGGCAAATTGCCCTGATCAGCGAGTCCGTCAAGAATGGATTCAACGCATGATCGATCAAGATGGTGAATATCCAGATGGCGGTGGTCGGGAAGCATGGTTACGGTTAGCTGAAGCTGTGGGCTTGAGTCGTGAACAAGTTATTTCTGAAGAGTTAGTATTACCAGGCGTTCGCTTCGCGGTAGATGCTTATGTAAATTTCGCACGTCGTGCTTCATGGCGTGAAGCAGCAAGCAGTTCTTTAACCGAACTTTTTGCGCCACAGATTCATCAGTCACGACTTGATTCATGGCCACAACACTACCCATGGATTGATGATAAAGGCTATGAGTATTTTCGTTCTCGTTTGAGTCAGGCACGCCGTGATGTTGAACATGGTTTAACGATTACGCTTGATTCATTTACAACTTTTGAGCAACAAGAACGAATGCTTGAAATATTGCAGTTTAAACTGGATATTTTATGGAGCATTTTAGATGCTTTAACTTTGGCATATGTTCACAATGAAGCACCGTATCACAGCGTGACAAGCAAACGAGTTTGGCACAAAGGACTATTTAAATGAATAAAGAGCAGTTTGATTTAAACCTTGTGCCAACTTGGAGACAAGGTTACCGTTTTCAGTTCGAGCCAGCTCAAAATGGTTTTGTGATTTTATATCCTGAAGGCATGATCAAATTAAATGAAAGTGCAGGGGCAATCGGGCAATATATTGATGGGCAGCAAAATGTTTCTGCAATTATTGCTCAGTTAAAGCAAAAATTTGGTGATATTACTGAGATAGATCAAGATGTAGTGGATTACATGCTGGTCGCACAGCAGCAACACTGGATTGATTTAGTATGACAGAAGGTGTTGGCCTGCCTTTATGGTTATTAGCAGAGTTAACTTATCGTTGTCCGCTACAATGCCCATATTGCTCAAACCCCTTGGACTACGCTCAGCATAAAAATGAGCTAACCACTCAAGAATGGTTTGATGTTTTTGATCAGGCACGAAAGATGGGTGCTGTTCAACTCGGTTTCTCTGGTGGTGAACCACTGGTACGTCAAGATTTAGAACAACTCGTTGCACATGCTCATCAACAAGGGTTTTATACCAACTTAATTACCTCGGGTATGGGCCTTACCGAACAACGTATTGCTGATCTAAAACAAGCGGGTTTAGACCACATTCAAGTGAGCTTTCAAGCTAGTGACCCTGTGGTGAATGACGCCTTGGCAGGTTCAAAGCATGCTTTTGAACAAAAGTATGAAATGTGCCGTCTTGTTAAGAAATACAATTACCCAATGGTGCTTAACTTTGTTATTCATCGACATAACATTGACCAGATTGAACAAATCATTGAACTTTGCCTTGAGCTGAATGCCGATACAGTCGAGTTGGCAATTTGTCAGTTTTACGGTTGGGCTTTTTTAAACCGCCAAGGTTTATTACCAACACAAGAGCAACTGACACGAGCCGAACGGATTACCAATGAATATCGAGAAAAATTAAAAGCGCAAAATCATCCTTGCAAACTCATTTTTGTAGTGCCTGATTATTATGAAGAACGGCCAAAAGCTTGTATGAATGGTTGGGGTAAAATCTTTTTTACAGTTGCTCCAGATGGTATGGCGTTGCCTTGCCATGCAGCACGACAATTGCCAATTTCATTTCCAAACGTCCGCGAACATAAATTGTCAGATATATGGTACAAGTCAACTGGATTTAATCATTTCCGTGGTGATGCATGGATGCCAGAAGGGTGCCGAAGCTGTCCAGATAAAGATCGAGACTTTGGCGGATGTCGTTGTCAGGCCTATATGTTGACTGGAGATGCAGCTAATGCCGATCCTGTATGTGGGAAATCGCCGTATCATCAAATGATTGAACAAGCGCGGGCAGAAAGTCAATTGGCTGCACCTTTGCAAAATTTAGTATTCCGTAATAGTAGAAACTCTAAATCTTTAAGCGCCACACAAAATATTCCAGTCCACACGATTACAGACATATAGCAAGTAATAGGAATGCTCATGAAGCCTAGCCATATTCCAGTTTTTGATGGACATAATGACACATTAACACGCTTATGGCTAAGTGACCATCCAGATCCTGTACATGCTTTTATTCATGAACGTTTAGTAGGCCATCTTGATTTAAAACGCTGTCAAGAAGCTGGTTTTATTGGTGGAATGTTTGCGATTTTTTTACCGCCATATAGTTATGTGCAACAGCATCATCCCAATAAATTATTTGATCTGAATGCTTCTGATTTTACGCAACAGCAAATTGAACAAATTTGCTTGGAACAACTCGATTTAGCTCACCAACTTGCTCAGTATTCTAAAATTATTAAAATTTGCACCTCGGTTCAAAATATTCAAGATTGCAGAGCTGAGAAAAAGCTAGCAATTGTATTGCATATGGAAGGTGCAGAAGCTTTACAACAAAATCCTGATTTACTCGATGTATTTTATGAAAGAGGCTTGCGTAGTATTGGCCCCCTCTGGAATAGACCTAGTCGTTTTGGACATGGTTTAAATGCTAAGTTTCCGCACTCACCTGACACGGGAGCAGGTCTCACGAGTGATGGCAAACATTTTATAAGACGCTGTGCAAATAAAAAAATGGTGATTGATGTTTCACATATGAATGAGAAAGCTTTTTGGAATACTGTAGATATATTGCAGCAGCCAATTGTAGCAACACACTCTAATTCATATGCTTTATGTCCTCAAGCTCGCAACTTAACTGACCCACAACTCAAAGCAATCCGAGAAAGTAAAGGGATGGTAGGCGTAAATTTCGATGTCGCTTTTTTACGGTCGGATGGACAACGTAATGCAGATACATCGATTGATGTAATTTTGGAACATTTAGAATATTTAATGGATCATTTGGGCGAAGAACATGTGGGCTTTGGCTCAGACTTCGATGGTGCACTTATAGGTAGTGAACTTGAAGATGTGACAGGCCTACATCGCTTAATTGAACGTATGCAACAGCGTGGTTATTCAAAAACACTGATTGAAAATATATGTCTTAATAATTGGGTGAGGGTGCTTTATAGAATTGTTGGTCAATAATGAATGACTAAACAGAGTTAATCTACAGAATCATAACTATTTTTTTATTGGCCGAAATGACTAAAAAAAATACAAATAGTTTAATTGTCAACCATTCGGTATATTCACTACACTCAACCTTACTGAATGTAAGAACATTTGGTATTTCAGGTCTTTTGTGGTTTTCACATCACCCATTTCTTTATGAGAAGTAGAAATGGGTTTTTTCTTATCCTAATTATATAAACGTGACAGTCATCACAATAATCGCTAATTATTGGTAAAAACCCTCAATCCCATCTTGACTAAAAGTTCAGCATTAAATACATTTGTAATGTATTTTTAAAGATAATAAGATTGCCTAAAGCGATTCATAATACTGCTTAATCCTGAAATACAGTGAAAAGCCTATTCTTTTTTAGAATAGGCTTTTTGCTTTGTATCAAAATTTATTTTTCGGGATTATTTTTCTCTTCAATTAACATAAAAAATAAACACCTTACAAAAGCGGAGCAAATCAAAGCCGTTAAATAACAAATTTTATGCTATTAATTTAAGCTAATTTCTCAAAAGTTACTCCGTTAATCGAAGAGGTGCAAAATGTTAAAGTCAATTATAGTATTGGGAACAGGTATCGCGATTGGGATGTGTATGTACAAGAAAAAGCAAAAAAATAGCAAAAGCTTTACCACAGATAGTGATACAGACTCATTGATTAGTAAAGACACTGCTAAAAATAAAGATGATGGTTCGCTGGATAACGCAGTACAAGTTTAGAATTAAATAAAAAGGGTTCAGTTAATGAACCCTTTAATTTTGATTAAAAATAAATTTTTTAATAAGTAATATCTACATTGAATAGATTAACTTAAAAATAATATTTAAATTAAATAATCACTCAACTATTCATTTAATTATTACAAAAATATGATTAGAACAAAGAAAACACTTTCATTATTAAAATTTACATATTGTATCAGTGCAATCTTTATTATTATCGATGCGGATAATAAAAAAATGGAGACTAGTATGTCAAAACGCCATATCTTAAAAGAAGTGAATGCTAAAAGTATGTGTGGTATGGAAATCGTTGTCGAACAAATTTATGAAAATATCAATGAAAAAAACTTTGTAGACGTTGAACTGGAACAGAGCTGGTTACCACTTTCTAAAATTGTGATTTCGGATAAAGTCATCAATTTAGATCCAGATAATAGCTTTGCTCATCCTAGAACAGGTAAAGTCTTTAAGGTCCTTAATTCTTAATCGTTTTTCTGTAAGTACATTTTTCATATTTCTAAGTCATTGAGGCGAAACATAGATACGTTTCGCCTCAATGTATTTAACTAAGAATTAATTTTCTTTTTGGAAAATAGTTTCTCTGCGGCTCTCAACACAAAAATAAAGAACACGGGAACAAAAAAGATGGCCAAGATGGTGGCAGATATCATGCCTCCAAATACTCCTGTACCTAATGCATGCTGAGTTTCCGAACTTGCTCCAGTTGCAATGACCAATGGAATAACACCACAGGTAAAGGCAAGGGAAGTCATCAAAATTGGGCGTAGGCGTAACTTTGCTGCTGCAACGGCTGCTTCAATTAAAGTCATGCCTTCTTCTTTGAGCATCTTTGCAAACTCAACAATTAAGATCGCATTTTTGGCAGATAAACCAATAATAGTGATGAGACCAATTTTGAAGAAAATATCGTTTGGCATTCCTCTTAACATAATAGCTAATACTGCACCAAAGATTCCTAAGGGAACAACAAGCATGACAGATAATGGAATTGACCAACTTTCATAAAGTGCAGCTAGGACTAAAAACACGACTAACATTGATAAAGCAATAAGAAATACCATTTGAGATTCAGATTGCTTTTCTTGTAGTGAAATGCCTGTCCACTCATAACCAATACCTTGAGGAAGTTTAGCAATTAACTTTTCCATTTCTCGCATCGCATCACCTGAAGATACCCCTATGTTAGGCACGCCAGCGATACTTAATGATGGTCGGCCATTGTAGCGGTTATATTGCTGCGGCAACTTATTCCACTGAGGAATCACGACTTCGGATAAAGACACCAGTTGTCCGTTTGCGCCTGCAACCTTCAAACTCAAGATATCTTTCAAATGCATTCGTGATTTTGCATTGGCTTGAACAATAACTTGCTGCATTCTGCCTTGATTTGGAAAATCATTGATATACATCGATCCCATTGAGGTCGAAATAATATCTGAAACAGAAGCAAAGCTTACTCCTAGAGTGTTTAGTTTTTCGCGGTCGATCTTCAAGCTAATATTGTCACCTTGAGGTAAACCTTCTGGGTAAACCATGTAAAACTTTTTGTTTTGGGCCGCCATTTCCATGAGCTTTTCTTGGGCCAAAATTAAAGCAGGCATTCCTAAATTTGCTTTGTCTTGTAAACGTAAACTAAAGCCTGAAGATGTACCCAATTCATCAATGGCAGGGGGAAGTACAGACATAGTTGTACCTTCTTTACTGTTTGCCATTTCTGCATTTATGAAGTTGGTATAGTCAGTAGTAGATTTATCACGCTCACCAAAATCTTTTAAGGTTGTAAAAGCGAGTGCAACGTTTTGACCCGCGCCACTAAAACCCCAACCCATAATTGAAATATTGCTTTTAACATCCGACTGCTCATTTAAATGGTTTTCAAAATCTTTCACAATTTTTGTTGTACGTTCAGCAGTCGCATCTGAAGGTAGTTGGAACGAAGTTAAAAACCAGCCTTGATCTTCCTCGGGCATAAAAGCAGTTGGCCAATATTTCATACCTGCAAAAGTTAAACCTGTAATCACCACAAAAATAATTAAAGTCGGAATAGTATGTTTAACGACTTTAAGTAAAATCGCTTCATATTTTTTTGTGACTTTATCAAAGCTACGATCAAACCATGCATAAAAACCTTTCTTTTGATGATTTGCATCAAGAGGTTTTAATAAGGTTGCACAAAGTGCAGGGGTAAGCGTTAAAGCTAAAAATGCCGAGAATAAAATTGAGACTGACATCGTAATGGTAAATTGGCGGTAAATAATACCGACCGAACCACTTGCTAAAGCCATGGGTAAAAATACGGCTGCCAACACCAAGGTAATACCAATAATCGGGCTGGTAATCTCTGTCATGGCTTTGGAAGTCGCTTCTTTAGGAGATAGACCTTCGGTTGCCATAATTCGTTCTACATTCTCAACGACTACAATCGCGTCATCGACGATAATCCCGATCGCAAGCACCATGCCGAACATGGTTAATACATTAATTGAGTAACCAGTTAAAAGCATGATGGTAAATGTGCCAAGCAGGGCAATTGGAGCGACAATGGCAGGAATTAAGGTATAGCGAACATTATGAAGAAAAAGATACATCACAATAAAGACCAAAACCATGGCTTCAATTAATGTATGAACTACCTTTTCTATCGAAATTTTAACAAAAGGTGCAGTATCGTAAGGAACGCTAAATTGCATGCCTTCAGGTAAATTTACTTTTAGTTCTTCGAGTTTCTGTTTTACCGCATCTGCTGTTTTTACTGCATTGGCACCAGGGCTCAACTGAATGGCCGCGGCTGTTGCAGGTTTACCATTTTCTAAAATCGCAAAATTATATGACTGAGCACCCATTTCTACATCAGCTACATCCGACAACTTAATAGTGGCACCACTAATATTGCTCTTTAGACTAATATTTTTGAACTGCTCTACATTTTCAAGCTGTCCTTGAGCGGATAAAGGTATAGTAACTAATTGACCATTAACTAGAGGACGGTCACCAAGTCTACCTGGTGCAATATCGATATTATTGTTACGAATTGCATTATTTACATCGCTAATCGATAGACCATAAGAAACTAATTTATTGGGGTCTACCCAAATTCGCATCGCTTTTTCGGCACCAAAAGACTGAATTTTTCCGACACCTTCAACACGTTTAAGCTCTTCGACCACATTACGAACCAGATAATCACTCAAATCGACTTCTGAATAACGATGGTTAGGTGAGTTTAAACCGACAAGCATTAAAAAGCCTGAGGAAGACGCCTCTACAGCTAAGCCTTGTTGGCGGACGACTTGGGGTAAGCGTGCTTCAACCGCTTTAATTTTGTTTTGTACGTCGACTTGCGCCATATCCACATCGGTACCGGGTTTAAATGTCGCGGTAATTTCAGCGGTTCCTGATGAATCCGTTGTAGCACTATAGTAGAGTAAGTTTTTTACTCCTGACATTTCCCGTTCAATGAGGGTAATCACACTATCATTAATCGTTTTGGGAGTAGCACCAGGATAACTTGCTGTAATGTTTACTTCGGGTGGTGCAACACTCGGAAAGCGTGCAATGGGTAACTTTGGAATACTCAGCACACCAAATAGAATAATAAAAATTGCAATTACCCATGCAAAAACAGGACGGCGAATAAAGAATTGAGACATCATTTAGCATCTCCTTGCTTCACCGTATTTTCTGTTGAGGCCGCTTTCCATGCTGAAATTGCTAGTTTTTGGTTGGGCTGGATACGCTCTATACCTTCAACGACAACTTTTTCGCCTGCTTTCAGCCCTTTATTGATGAGATAAAACTGCTCATATTGTTGCCCTAACTCTACTGAGCGAACATCTGCGCCACCTTTGGCATTCACTACATAAACTTGAGGATCGCCATTCATATTGCGCTGAATAGCTTGTTCTGGCACGAGTAAGGCCTGAGGAACCGAAGCACGCTCAATATTAACGCGGACATACATACCCGGCAGTAATTTTCTTTCAGGATTGGTCACTTCAATACGAATGGTGACATCCCCAGTTTCAGGGTCCACATTAATATCTTCAAACAGCATTTTTGCTGTAACATTATAGGGCTGTCCCAAACTATTCAAAATCTGTACAGCTTTTTGATTGTTGGCAGACAACTCACCACTTTGTAGAGCCGCCTGTAGGCGCTCATATTCTCCAATAGACTGCTTTACATCGACATAAACGCGGTCAATTTGTTGAATGGTCGCCATAGTATTGCTATCAGCCTGACTAACCAAAGCGCCTTCTGTTACGAATGATTTACCAATACGTCCGGAAATCGGTGCTCGCACTGTCGCATACTGTAAATTAAGATTTTGTCGAGCTAATAATGCTTTCATTTGAGCAACATCTGCAATCGCTTGTCGATATTGCGCTTCGACATTACTTACTTCTTGCTTGCTAATCGCATTACTTGGTAAAAGTTGCTGATAACGCTCAAGTTGTATTTTTAAGCGGTTTACTTCTGCTTCAGCTTTATTTAAACCCGCTCGATTACTATTTACATCAGCCTCAAATGTTTCTGAGTTTATTTTGTATAGAGGTTGTCCAGCTTTAACTTCACTACCTTGAGCGAATAAAACTTTTTCGATAATACCGCCAACTTGAGGACGAATTTCGGCAGTTCTGAAAGCTTGAACGCGCGCCGGTAGATTTTCACTAAAGTTAATAGACTGCGGTTGAATTGAAATAACGGTAACCTTAGCCGTAGATACTTGTGTTTGATCACTTACTTGTTCATTGCCACAGCCGTTTAACACAAAAACGAAAGATAAAACGAATGGAACTAAAAAATGCTTTTGCACTTTTATAACACCTAATGGACTTCTAGATGCTGGCATTATTTTTGATGTGTGTGTAACCAAAATCACGAATATGTGGAAAAAGTGTGGAGATATATCAAAAAATACGCGTATGATAAATCAAATTTTTCCCGCGTTTTATTGCTATGTTCGAGTCAACCTTTACGTTTAATTGTCAGGATAAGCTTATTCTTGTTGTAGAAGATGAATATGATATTGGCGATATTATTGAACATTATCTTAAGCGTGAAGGTATGCGTGTTGTACGGGCCATGAATGGTAAGCAGGCAATTGAAATACACGCAGCGCAACCTATTGATCTGGTGATTCTCGATATAAAAATGCCGGAACTGAGCGGGTGGGAAGTACTGAATAAAATTCGGCAAAAAGCAGCGACACCAGTCATTATGCTTACGGCTTTAGATCAAGAAATCGATAAAGTCATGGCTTTAAGAATTGGAGCAGACGACTTTGTCGTAAAACCCTTTAACCCAAATGAAGTGGTTGCACGTGTACAAGCAGTACTAAGACGTACTCAACAAAACCAGCAAACTCCTAACCGAAATCTGATTTATAAAAATATTGAGGTGAATACCGAAATTCATACTGCTTACATCCATTCGGGCGATCAAAAACAAGCACTCAATTTAACTCTAACTGAGTACAAAATTTTATTACTGATGTTGCCTCATCCTCATAAAGTCTTTACCCGTTCAGAACTCATGAATCAGTGTCTACCAGATCGAGATGCATTAGAACGTACGGTCGATAGTCACGTCAGTAAGCTACGAAAGAAAATAGAAGATCTTGGTTTACGAAATATGCTCATCAATGTTCGCGGTGTAGGCTACAGGTTGGATCATCCACATGAAAAATAAAACGGGCATTAGTAAACAACTGATTATTGCACTGAGCTTTACCAGCCTAAGTGTTACGCTGAGTTCGCTAATTTTAGGTTATGGCACCTACTATGTTGCAATTGAAGTAGGGCTTATATCTCTCGAAAAGCTGAAAGAAAGTGATGAGTTTTTCCACTATCTAGATGGTATATGGTTATTCGCCGTGCTTTTGTTTGGCACAGCATTATCAATTATTTTAGGCATCAAGCTTGCTCAACGCTTTATTGTGCCTATTAATCTATTAGCAGATGCAGCCAAGAAAATTAGTCATGGGGATTTAAGTGCACGAGTTGAAAAACCGACGCATCATTCTTCTGAAATTGGTGAGCTTATGGATAATTTTAATGATATGGCTCAAAAACTAGAGACCTCAGTTGAAAATGCTCATGTCTGGAATGCCGCAATTGCACATGAGTTAAGAACGCCAGTCACCATTTTGCAAGGTAGGTTGCAGGGAATTATTGATGGTGTTTTTGAAGCTGATCCTATTTTATTTAAAAACTTACTGAATCAAGTAGAAGGTCTTTCAAACCTAGTCGAAGATTTACGTACATTGAGTCTTTTTGAAAACCAACAGCTTAGACTTAACCTCGAAACGATTTGTTTTAATGAAACTGCTCATAAAGTCTTACACATGTTTGAAGAAAAATTAGAAAAAGCTCAGCTTAAAGTCATTTTCGATATTGAAGCGCCAAAAGTTGAGTGTGATCAACGGCGAATTGAACAGATTTTAATTGCTTTACTGGATAACGCTACACGTTATGCAAATCAGGGAAAGTTAATTGTTTCAACGAGACAAGAACAAACTAGCTGGATTCTTGAAATAGAAGATGAAGGACCTGGCATTTCAGCTGAGCATCGGAAAGATTTATTTAACCCTTTTTTCAGGTTAGAACAATCAAGAAATAAAGAGTTAGGCGGCACTGGGTTAGGTCTTTCGGTTGTACAAGCCCTTGTGATTGCCCATAAAGGTCAAGTCGATTATTTAAATCAACATTCACATAGTATTTTTAGAATAAGCATTCCTCAATAATGATCGCTTTTGTACAACCTTTAACGCTTTAAGCAAGAGAAATTGCATTTCATGACTCGTGATTAACTAAAAAATAGGTTAATTTGTTTATAAAATTTTTAAGTAAATACTGATTTTTTATGATAATTGAGATAGAAACCCATCCACTTGAGCCATTTTTACCTGAGAATGCCCGTTTATTAATGTTAGGCAGTTTTCCACCGCCACGTAATAAATGGAAGATGGATTTTTACTATCCCAATTTCCAAAATGATATGTGGCGTATTTTCGGTTTGATCTTTTTCCAAGATAAAACACACTTTTTAAGTGAAAGCCAAAAAAATTTTAATGAAGAACGTATTCGAAACTTCTTGATTGAAACTGGTATTGCAATCTTTGATACTGCTTATCAAATTAAGCGGTTAAAGGGGAATGCCGCAGATAAATTTCTTGAAATAGTAACACCAACAGATCTTGCGGTTTTGCTTCAGCAGATTCCTTTATGTCAAACCATTATGACCACAGGCGATAAAGCGACTGATACTTTAATTTCAGTTTTACCAGAGCACACCGAAAAACCGCTTATAGGAATATCTACCTCGACTTACTTTGCAGGTCGAAATATTAATTTATATCGTCTACCATCTTCTTCTAGAGCATATCCATTAGCGCTAGAGAAGAAAGCAGAGGCTTATCAAAAATTCTTTAAAGAGATCGGCATTTTATAAATAAACTTGAAATGCTGTTACATCATCCATTCAACTGGTAGATATGAAACAGCTTTAATCATGGTACGTTGGAAAAGGCTCGTATCTGGGTCTTTTTCATATTCAACAATCTTTCCATCTGACTGATGATCTAACCAAATGATCTTTTCTTCACTATTTAACTTAAGCTGGTAAGCAACTTGAGGTAAGTGCTGATCGAGCATGACTGAAATTTGCGCTTGTAATTGACTCGACTCAATAACCAGACCGACCTCAGTATTTAAGTAAGTCGAACGCGGATCAAAGTTAAAAGAACCAATAAATACTTTACCGTCTACATCAAAAAATTTGGCATGTAAGCTCGATTTATTTTTACCTTTTGCAGGGATCACACTTCCAGTCACCACTTCATACCATGTTCTGCGTCTGCGTTCTAAAAATGGCTTAAACTCAAATAGTTCTACACCACTTTTAAGCATCTCGACTCGATATTGACTATAAAAGGCATGCACAATTGCTACGTCATTTGCAGCAAAAGAGTTGGTTAAAACCCTAACTTTAACACCTTGCACCTTGAGTTGTTTTAAATAGTAAGTGCCTTGTTGAGTAGGAACAAAATAAGCAGAAGCTAATTCAATATGCTGCTTTGGTTCACCCATAATGGCCATGACTTGCCCATAAAGCATTTCTTCTTTAGAAGCTACTCCTAAGATCTTTTTTGGTGAATCAGCAACAAAATATGCTTTTGACCACTGGATTGGATAGTGCTCTAAAAGTTCTTTTAAATAGCTTTGAGCATCATAAAGCTTATCTTCAGTTTGAGTATGATTTTCACTTTCATGAATTAAATCATGGTAGTGCTGCCTTAGTGTTTGCAAATGGTGAACAGCACATGTTCCCACCAGTTCAGTAGCATTTTGACTTAAATCACTTTGCCAAAAATCATTAAAGACAGACTGTGCATGTTGTACGGTATGTCCATAAAATAAAATATCTAGATCTGTAAACTGAAATTTACTACTTGCATCAAAATACTCACTACTAATATTTCGACCGCCTGTTACCGCAATCACGCCATCTGCAATAATTAACTTATTATGCATGCGATGGTTTACTTTTTTGAACCGAAAAATATAGTCTAAAATTCTTAAATATCTAAACTTGTATGGATTAAACAATCGAATTTCAAAATTGGGGTGGTGGAGAAGGCTTCTAAGAACTCCATCCAGCTTTACTCCATTTTGATCATCAATAAGTAAGCGGATTTTTACGCCACGATCTGCCGCCGTTAGTAACTCGTGCAGCATTAAGTTTCCAACAAAATCATTTGTCCAAATATAATATTGTAAATCGATTTTTTCTTTTGCATTTCTAATCAGATACATACGAGAAGCGATACTGATAAAGGCATCATCTAATGCCACAAAAGCAGTCAGTCCTTGTTCTGTTTTTTTTGTAGCTTGCTCATCATTCAACCAATTAAAGCTATTCGTCACTATATCATTCTCATCAGGGTCGTATGTACCGTTATACGAAGGTGTATGTGTAAAGCCCCAAGCATTTAATGCCATACTACTATACTGCTGATAAATTTGATTAATCATGTAAGCTTTTAAAGTCGCATCCAAGATAAGCACATCACAGCATTTTTATATTCAATTTATATGTCAAAATTCATATTAAACGTTATAAATACATTCTGCCAAGCCTCAACGCTAGCAATTCTTTATTTTTATAGAGATATATCTATTTAAAAATATAAAGTTAAATTTAACCCTTTTATGCCTAATGCTATATTCAATATTATTTTTTAAGGATGCTTGAGATGAGTCACGTGGGTTCTTGTCTATGCAATGAAATCAAATTTTCAGTTACTAAGAAAATAAACACGGTCTATCATTGCCACTGTAGTCTCTGCCGTAAACAAACTGGAACGGGGGCAAATGCAGCAACATTAGTAAATAAGGATAAATTTGAATGGTTATCAGGTTTAGAACTTGTCCGTACCTATAAAAAAGAAACAGGCTTTACATCTTCATTTTGCAGTCAATGTGGCTCACCAGTACCTAACTTGGTAGGCACTACTGATTTTATGTGGATTCCATTAGGTTTATTAGACAAAGATATTGTTGTTCTAAAAAAGCTTAATTTTTGTATCGTTTCAAAGTCAAATTGGGTAAACACAGTAGATGCAGATGAATCTTACGATGAACTTCCAACTTTAAATGAACTAAACATATTGTTTGATTAAAGAATTTTTTAAAAATGAGACTTAGTCTGCATTAAATTTAATTTTTTCGGATGGTTATGCTTGCAGGTTTCACAAAAACACACTAATTACAATTGGCAGTACAACAATTACATTAGAAAACATGATATCTATCATACTTCCTTAAAGAGCTGAGTGAGTAGCTTAATAATAAAAGGGAGAAAATAGAGATGCCACAATATTTAATCATCGCTGAGAATGTATATAAAAAGATTGAGGACAAAAATTTATTTTCAGAAAGCTCGGCAGAAAACTTAAATCAATTAGTTGGTGTAATTCGTAATGAAATTAAAGGCACCAAATTTAAACTTAAATACAATTTTATAGATTTTGAGGAATGCCTAACTAAGCCCTTAGAGGAGTGTGCCATTAAGTTAGACATGAGCCTTATGCCTAACTATAAAAATAAAGATGAATATATACTCTGGCTTGCAGGTTTTATTGAAAGAATTACAACAGGAGGTGAGGCAAAGCTTCCACCAATCTCAAAATTTATTCCTCCAGACTATAAGTTTAATTATGAGGAACCACCCAAAGTATCATCTTCTACACAAGATGGTGGAGAGATGATCATTAATTATTTCAAATCAGATGCATTTAATAAAATTATAAGCCAAGAAAAATAAGTACATAAAAAATATAGAAGTGATCGTCCACTACACTTCTATATCTCGCTGTAAATTCAGCAACCGCCTACTGGGGCGGTTTTTTAATTTTATCCACCTTATTGATAAAAAATATATTGTTATAACTTTTCACAAAAGTTTGCATAACGCACAGAATCAGTTTCATTGGCCTAAAAACAGATACAACCTTCAATGTTAATTTTAAATTTACTTAACTATCGTTTGGAGATAAGTATGTTCAAGGCTATGTTTTTCTTTAGTGCTGGTGCTGTTTTCGGATACTGCTGTAAACACAAGGAGGATAAAGCTAAAGAGGAGAACTCATCAAAATAAGCGAAGTGTATTCATAAAGAACTTACTACTGAGTTGGTTTTTTATAAGGAGGTGTCTATGCTCCACAACCTTAGACAGGTTTTCTGTATTCATGTCTGGGAATATGACTTTGATATTACTCATGACGAAATTAAAGAATGCAGAAAATGTGGGAAAATTCATAAAATCAAGAGTTTTCCCAAATTGACTTAAGATGTAACTTTTTACTTTTAGTCTTAAGTGAATATTAAAAATTAAATAGGCTCAAAATTTTAAATATTGAGCCTATTTAATATAAAACTTAATTAATTACCCTTAAATAAGATTAAAGAATACCTACCAATTTAATCAGAATAAAATCCCAAACAAATCACATTTTAAATCTATAAAACAGTTGTATTGCACATAACTTATCAATTAAAATTAAAAATACAGAAACAATTTAATAAAAATTAAAAACTTATTTTTATAACTTTCAACTTATACTTATATTTACAAATAATTAATAAGGAGATAGAAATGCCAAAATACTTACTATTAGCAGAAAAATTAATAAAAATATTAAAAGTTCTTATTCAAACAATCATTTTAGAAATTTAAATAATCTTATTTTAGAAATAAAAAAAGCTATTGCAGGCACTGAACTAAAGTTTTTATATAACTTTGTGAACTTCGAAGGTGTTGTTATTAGTGTAAAAAATGAACTCCCTATTAAGCTAGATATGAGTTTGATTCCAAAGCATAAAAGCGAAGATGACTTCATTTTATGGTTGGCAGATTTTATTGATCGAATCACTATCGATACAAGCCAAAATCTCCCTTAAAAGAAACAATTGCAAACTCTCATCTTTAGAAAAATTTTTACACCAAACTACAATGGCTAAAGTATTTAAGGTTCTTGTCTAAGAGCTGAATTCATATCATGTCGAACTCTGCTGATGTTTTCATAAATGACTTTACGCATTCGGTTTACTGCGCCTAATGGTTTATGCTCAGGTAGGGCATGCCACGGTGTAAAAGACAGATTCTCACAAAACTTATTTTGTTCTGGTGTATCAAAGTTCTGCTTGGGAATATGAATAGTTGCTACTTGATAAAAAGGAGCTGCTTTTTCATCCCATTCTGTCATTGAGTCTTCTACCAACATTTGATTTGAAGTTCGTGGTTGAATAAGAAATTCCATACAAGCATCTGTACTTTGCAAAG
Organism: Acinetobacter sp. BEC1-S18-ESBL-01; assembly: GCF_014169935.1. NCBI lineage: Bacteria > Pseudomonadati > Pseudomonadota > Gammaproteobacteria > Moraxellales > Moraxellaceae > Acinetobacter > Acinetobacter sp. BEC1-S18-ESBL-01. Next base: position 1,870,337 of record NZ_AP022302.1, on the reverse strand, counting down.
TTTTCTTTAAAGCTTCTCTTAAAAAATCATGACTAGGATTCTTAGGTAGATTGTTTGGCTGCATTGAACAAGCACGTACTGAATATTTAACTGCTTGTCGATCATTGCCAAGCCCTAACTGATAGGGAACCATAGACCAATAACGTGCGTATAATGGATTTGCAATTTGTGAATTACGTGCTCCAAGAGCATTCATTGTTCCCTTAAAACCTAACGCAAATGGAATGTGAAGTTTTCTGACCATATTATGGCTATTCACGTCATTCATAAAAGAAAGATATCGTTTAGCATCATTCGCAAAAAAGACTGGATGATTAATCATAATAAAATCTTGAGTGGTTGCTTGCTTTTCACTTTCTAAAATTTTCTGTCCAGACACACCTAAAATTTTTATTGCGATGCCACGTGCATCTTTTTTAATGTCGGCATTAGAGGCGTCATTTGAAGCATTAGAAAAACGAATCCATGCTTGATAACTTCGATCTGGAATAAACATTCCTTTAGCAAACTGGACAGGTATATTTTTTGAGACATGAAAATCGGCACGAACACAACCATGCGCCTTAGGATGTGCATCACGTAAAGCATTTCCAGCCGTATACTGTTCCCGAATTGACTTTTCAATGACTTGAGCTATGTTTTGAGCGAGCAACTCTTCGTTAGGCTGTATCTTTTCTCCTAATGCTGTGTCGATCTCTGGATAAGCGTTACTTTCCGAAAAGGTCTTTGCGGGTGACGTTGTGTTGGAATATAAAGTTTCAGTACAACCTGATAATGCAAATACAAGAGGAGTAAATAAAAACAAACCTTTAAAATTTATAGGCTGTATAAAAGTTGCCATTTATTAACTCCTCAGTGTAAAAATATTTTAGGATAATATTAAGATTTCATGTTTAATTTTATTTTGAACTTTATGAAAAATATAAACTGTAAATAATTTAAACGTCATTGTTACTTATCTGAACAATAAAATAGGAATTATTATTTAATATAAAACCTCTTAATACATTAAGAGAATGTAGACATGATAACTAACTCACAAAATGTACAAAATAATACTAATACATCACCTCGCCCAGTCACTCAGAATACACTTATTGATCGGTTTAGCCCTATTTATTGGAGAATAGACGGCCCGCAAACGATGTCTTTTGCCATTACAAACTATGGAAATGGTTTTGAAGCATCTTTTAGATCACGTATGACAAATGATTTGGTAGGAATTACTTGGGATTCTTATGACACTAAAGATCATAAATTTTTAGCGTATCAAACCAAATATAGCTATGCAGGGGTGGTTTGGGACTTCGATATTGAGTTATCTGCCACGATGCCAGTGCTGAACAATCCAAGTTTAACGCCCACTTTAACGGTGTACTATAATGAAAATGGCGTAAATAAAATTGCATATATTGTCCTATTTAATTACGCAAATAATCCTTCATCGCGAACGGCGCATATTCGTATTAATTGGGATACAGTAAAAGCAGGCTTCTCTGCTACAGATAGCTTTCCGGTAACCAATATTCAGCGAATTTCATTTTCTGGCTTTACCAGTGACTATAATGGTCAAACCGCTATACCTTTAAGTCAACCAAAAGATGGCTACATTCGCCTCACTAACTCCGTTGTAACTGGAACAAATGCAAAGTTAAATTTGAGCCGCGTAGTTGTGCCACAGCACAATTATGGCATCTGCACCAGCTATGATGACCACTATGACTTAAACCCGCAGCGCCTAGTCAACAATATGGTCGCTTTGGGATACCAAGGTTTCGTTAACCACTATTGTGGGATGTCGCATTATCCAGAAATGACATGGAAAAGTGATATTAATAAATGGCAAATACCAGATACGTTGGTGACAGGCGAGGCGGTGGTTAATTCATGTACCCGTAAATGGCACGAGAAATATGCTCAGGCTTTGCATAACGCCAGTTTGCAACCCATTTTTGGGGTAAGCTTTGAAATGTATTCCTTGGGGGCCAATGAATATTGGGCACAGCGTGACTGGAACAGTAATTTGGGTAAAACAGGCTACCAACCACCGAGCTATTTTTTTAGTTTAAGTCATCAGAATGCTTTGGCATATCTACATAAAGCCTTTATTGAGTTCGCAGATACAATGGTAGTGGGTGGATGCGATGTAAATATGCAGATTGGTGAACCTTGGTGGTGGTATAACACTGACACCAATCTACCTTGTGTGTATGACTACCCAACAAAATTGGCTTTTAATGCAGATACAGGATTATATGCACCAGATTTGGGTACAATTTATGAGGCAATGAATAAAACAGGAACGCCATATGATGAGTTTAAAACATGGCTTAGAAATAAATTAGGTCAAACCTGTCAAAATATTCGTACCGTGATCAAAGCAAAATACTCTACTGCCAAAGTTAGTCCTCTTATTTTCTTTCCTTCCATTCAGTCCCCAATTCAGACATTAGCTACTTATATTAACTATCCAAGCCAGCACTACTCATATCCTAATTTTGATTACATGATGACCGAAGCTTATGACTGGCTATTAGAAGCTCGCTTAGACTTGGCACATCAGGCAGTTTCCCAAATACCTATACAAGGGTTAGGCTATCCTGCAAATAAAGTCATTTATTTATCTGGTTTTGTTCCCGATGCCTCTATTGCTTATATCTATGGTTTTGATAAAACCAAGCCATATCGAACACCCATTTGGCAACGAATTTTTGGTGACATGAAAAACAATGTTTCTTTAGGGTTAATGAAGCAATTTATCTGGGCATATCCACAAGTTATGTTTGATTCAATTACGATTGATACCACTCAAGCTCCAAATGGCTTCTTTGTTGAAAATACGCTTTATTCTCCAATTAGTGATAACACACCATATCCACCAGATATTTACCTCTAAGTAAAAATAAGCTGCTTATAAGATAATGATTTGATAAGAAACCTCTTCAAGTAAGAGGTTTTCTTCTTTTTTGAATGTAGGCTTGCTTAGATGTATTTGACTGGCTATGCTGTGATAGATTGTCATGAAAGCCAATTTTAATTTAAGCAAAATTAAGCTCTTGTATTATCAATATATAATCTATTTTGCTCGACTATAAATACCGAATGATTTAAAGGAAACCCAAAGATGAAATCTCGTGCAGCTGTCGCCTTTGCCCCAGGAAAACCTTTAGAAATTGTTGAAGTTGATGTTGCACCACCTCAAGCGGGTGAAGTTTTAATAAAAATTACCCATACAGGGGTATGTCATACCGATGCTTTTACATTATCTGGCGATGACCCAGAAGGTGTTTTTCCTGCTATCTTAGGTCATGAAGGCGCAGGTGTTGTGGTTGAAGTAGGTGATGGCGTAACAAGCGTTCAACCAGGTGATCACGTGATTCCACTTTACACGGCTGAATGTAAAGAATGCTTATTCTGTAAATCTGGAAAAACCAACTTGTGTGTTGCGGTACGTGCTACTCAAGGTAAAGGTGTAATGCCAGATGGCACCACACGTTTTTCATATAACGGCGAACCAATTTACCACTACATGGGCTGCTCAACCTTTAGTGAATATACGGTAGTTGCAGAAGTCTCTTTGGCTAAAATCAATCCTGAAGCGAATCACGAACAAGTTTGTTTACTTGGATGTGGTGTGACAACTGGTATTGGCGCCGTGCATAACACAGCAAAAGTACAAGAAGGTGATTCTGTTGCTGTATTTGGTCTAGGCGGTATTGGTTTAGCTGTTGTACAAGGCGCACGTCAAGCAAAAGCAGGGCGCATCATTGTTGTAGACACCAACCCAGATAAATTTGAACTTGCTAAGCAGTTTGGCGCTACCGATTTCTTAAATCCAAAAGATTATGACCAACCTATTCAGCAAGTGATTGTAGAAATGACAGGCTGGGGCGTAGATCATTCATTTGAATGTATTGGTAACGTTAATGTTATGCGCTCGGCTCTAGAGTGTGCACATCGTGGTTGGGGACAATCCGTTATTATTGGTGTTGCTGGTGCAGGCCAAGAAATTTCGACACGCCCATTCCAGCTAGTGACGGGCCGTAAATGGTTAGGTACTGCGTTTGGTGGAGTAAAAGGTCGTACACAACTTCCTAAAATGGTCGAAGATGCTATGAAAGGTGAGATTCAACTTGAGCCTTTTGTAACACATACCATGCCTTTACAAGATATTAATACTGCTTTTGATTTAATGCATGAAGGTAAATCAATTCGTACTGTCATTCATTTCTAAATGAAAGAAAAAAGGGCTGTGATTCAGCCCTTTTTTTCCACTTATAATTTTATATCTTAGATGGCATTACCACACATGTCTGTTGTGCCTTGAGGGTAGTTAAACTGTAGTGCATTACGGTCAGTAATCAGTTCATTTGACAATTCTTGTCCAAATAACTGATTAGAATATATTGATATACCACTTGAGACAGAAAAACGTATATTTTCAAGTGGAGCAGGTAAAGTAGATTGATACCCCTGATCAACACCATTTAAAATAAAGCCAACTCGCTTAGTGTTCTGATTAATATACATCCCTAATCTCTGGTATCCATTTGAACTATTTGTCATGTTTTGACCTTTATAATATGGATTGTCAGGGCCGCTATTATCACTAATTCGGTAAGCTACAGAATAGCTTAATCTAGCAGGATTTTCACCAAAATCTGGATCATACCCCCCCATATCAAACCAAAAGCTGGATCTAACGGTATAACCATTATTTGTTACCCCCCTAAATCCAATGCCAGAGGAGTAATAAGTAGAATTACCAAGTGATGAGCTCTTAAGAGCTGAGGTTGGAAGCTTAAGCTCCATTTCAAATGCAATAATACCTGTATGAGGTAATGTGAAATCTCCAGTGTCATTAGCCAAATTAAGACCAACTTTACTTAGAGCTACATAATTCAAATCGCTATATTCACTTTCTGACCTAGGCTCCACTTTAAAACCAAATTTTTGCTCATTTATGAATGGAAATACATCCCTAGGAAAATATTCAGGGTGTTCATTATTCCAAAGATCATAATCTTCTTGAGTCGCATCAAAATTATATTTACAGACTGGCGCAGAAGAATTAAGGGAGGTAGTTTGAGCCAAGAGAGTTTGAGACGCTAACTTTTCATTCTTTGTAGTGGATGAAATGCTTTTAGATGCTACTTTTTGGCTAGATTCATTCTGCGATACGGTAGTCGTATTATCAGAAGATACCTCATACATAGCCCAACAAAATGTCACTGCACTAACAGCAACTATACCTATTTTTTTCATAAATATTCCTATCGAGTTAAGTGTTAAATTTTTAGAAAGTAGTGTTAAAGTAAAATTTATTATTAATATTTAAATATTTGAAATTATTAAGTTTAAAAACTATTGAATATGATTAATCATATTCAATAGTTACAGTAGCCATTGCACGCACTTTACCAGCAGTCACATTTGTTGCAGTTTGATAGTAGCGGGCAGTCATCGGTACGTTATATTGAAGTGTCTGATTAGAAGACAATGTACCTAATGCTAATTTGTCACCTTTTTTAATGACCTGATTCTTATTTTGATAGTTCCAGAGTAACTGCACTCCTACGCCGTTTGCTTTCTCAGATGTTGGAGCAGTATTCGCTAAAACCTGATTATTTGTTCCGTCTTGGGTAAAGTCGTAAGTTAAGCTAATGAGATTTTTCTCTTCGTAACCCGTTGGGTTGATACCCCCATTACAGAGAATATTCATATCAAAAGTTTGTTCGCCTTGAGTGGAACCAACGCCTTTGAAACCAGCCTTTGTAACTGTCGGGAGCTGTACAACTTTATTGATGTTACCTTGGATTTCACATGAAGAAGAAGCAATAGTAATTGCATTAGCATCAACAGTACTTGTCAAAAACGGCTGATTTGGAAAGCCACGAACGTAATAACTACTATATCTGCCCGGTACTAATGTGCCAGAACCAGTTTGTGGAGCAATTTTAATAATTTCTACAACAAAATAACCAGATGCTAAATAACGAGTACCAGAAATACCACCACGCTCGTAAGGGTAATAACCTGAGAAATTGGCATTATTCTCTGCTTCACGATAGAGGCGAATACCAATCCCAGGAATGTTGGTAGTGTAGATGCTATTACCCAAAGAACTTAAAGGGTAAGCTTGAGTCAGCGCAGCGATTACAGTATCAGTGTAGTCACAATAACGCGCTTCGGTATTAGTACGGCTAATAGGGAAGGTCGCTTTTCTTAAAATTGTACCAACTTGATCGCTAGGACGTACAACAACACGCCCTACCGCCATACGAACATCATTTGCTTGATAATTATATATACGGCATGCGGCATTAGCTTCACCATACACACCAAGACCAGCCGTAAATAAAAAACCTGTTAATAATATTCTTTTCATTTGCAGACAGCCTCAGTCATTACCATGCTTTGTTGCTTATTTTGCAACTGATTACTAATGTTGTACTCAACTGAACAACGCTCATTGCTTTCGTCGCCCCATTTTACATAGAGACTATCTTGAGCAAGTGGGGTACGTAAGTAAATCATACTACCTTGCGCAACAATACCTACAGCTTCATCTTTTTGATTAAAGACTTGAGCTCCAAATGGTAAACTGTTGCCATCAGCAGTTTTACTATTAATGTAGACTGCATAACCTGTCTTGGTCGTAAAATCTACTTTCGCAATTGCACCAGCAAAAGGTGCGATACGTTGACTTGTTTCTTCTAATTCTACTTGGCTCGACATCTCTTGAGGGTCAAGCGTAATATCATTTAGGCGGTAAGGTGTTACATACGGGATAACCGCATAACCAGCCTTATTTACGCTTAAACCAACGGTATTATTCACTTTTGCCCCAGCTGCATCAGGTGCATGTACAAGTACCATTGTTTGGCCTTGCTCAGGTCCAAATAAAATACCATCTGAATGTGCAACCACACTACCACTTAAGCTAACCATTGCTTGTTGGTAAGAATCAGCAATACTGTAAGAACCGCCAACAGTTGCATAGTTAGTGCGGTAACGACCATTAGCGTTAAACGTTGGGTTTGCATAGTCTTGATGCGAAACAGAGGCTCCATAACTAAAGCGATCGCCAACCATTCCACTTGCACCAACAGTACGGCTGTCTTCAGAAGCAGTAACGTTGACGTTGACTGAATTCTTCTTAAAGTTAATTGGGAATGAAAGCGTCATTAAATATTCAGTATCATGCGTCGCATCATTTGAACCGTACTCAACCTTACGGTTAATGGCAGATAAACCATAAGTTAAACCATGGTAGTTATTGCTATAACCAATTTGGTACTGCTTAGTACTTTCGCTACGGTTCCAATAGTCAACCCACGAACCCACTACATAGAAGTTACCCCAACCTTCAGGAAGTCCTTGGTTTAAAGTAATTTGGAATTCACTACGCTGGTGGCCCGCAGCCGCATAAGTGTTTACACCTTTTTCTTCTAAATCGCGAATAAGTAGAGCATCACGTAATTTATAGAAGTTTTCTGTCGAGTAACGATAGGCAGCAAGGGTTAAGTTTGTGTTAGTCGGAGAAATTAACTTACTATAACTTAAACGGAAACTTTGCCCAGATTGTGATGACTGTTTTTCAAAGTCGGCTTCAGAGTGGGTCACATCTAACGCAACAGCACCAATTGGTGTAGCAAAAGCAGCACCTAACAATACAGCAGCATAATTTTCTGTAGCTTGTATGCCTGTATAACCTGTTAGGTAGTTATTAATACCTTGTTGGTATTTACCCTGAATTACCCAAGGATTAAGGTCAATATCTTGATCTCGGAACTGACCTACAGTTAAAGAATAACGGTTTACACCTGGACGCAACATTTGTACAACTGAAGCATATGGAACCGAAAATTTTTGTACTTGACCATTTGCTTCAATAATAGAAACTTCAATTTCTCCACCAAAACCAGTAGGGTAAAGGTCATTAATCTCAAAATTACCTGGTGCAACAGTTGTTTGATAGATAAGTTGGCCTTGTTGACGAACTTCAACTTTTGCATTGGTTTTTGCGTTACCACGAATACGCGGGGCGTAACCTAACATACTATTTGGTAGCATTCGGTCATCACTTGAGAAATCGATACCACGATAACCGATAGAGTCAAATACTTCGCCGTTTGTAAAACTATCACCTAGCGTTAAAACACCACGGTATTTAGGGAAGGCTCTTTGCAAGTATGTACTTGTTTCTTGATAATCTGATTTAGATTGGTTTTCAGCAGGTGTATCTTGCCACTGCCACTGGCCATTATGACGTAATTGCCAGCCAGCAATATTTAAACCAGCCGTAACGCCCATAAATGCGTTTGTTGTTTCACTTTGATCATTCGACTGATTAAATGTTTTATAGGCACTACCACTATAAGACAGAAAACCAGCATTAATACCGCGATCCCATACGCTTGGGTCGACATAGCCTTGCGCATTTTTTTGCAAAGCAACTTGCGGAATAGAAATATCTACACGTAAACGTGAGGTATCAAATTCATAGAATGCATTTTCAACCCACTCTTCAATTTTATAACAACTATTATTTTCTTTTTGAAGGGTAGTGTGTTTAGACAAAACGTCTTGTTTAACGCCGTACTCAAGCAGGTTCATCCCTGTAAAACAGGTTACTGCATTTTTATTAGGGTCTAAGGCTTTAAAGACCATACGACGTTTACCAAACCATTGACCGTTTACATATACGTCAACGTTATATTCGCCTGGTAAAACAGGGTTTCCATATTTAAAACGAGAAATATCAACTTTCTGAGCATCCCCAATTAAAAAAGCAGAATCAAATTCAGCCTCTACTGGAGCACTCGTAGTTGTTTCTTCAGCATGCACGAATACAGGCATTGTCATTGTGACAACACCAGAAGCCAAGTAGTAACAAATATGGCGTTTTAATAATTTATAAGATTCTTGCCTTTTTTTTGGCATAGCTAAGTCCGCCTACACATATAGGTGCTTAAATTTATTAAAAAGATAAATCTGATTACTGAAGTTTTATCGGGTGCTCAACGCGACCACCGTAGTCATTGACGTTAATAAAACTCATATCTTGAAGGTTGCCATTCTTAAGCTGAACTGACGCTTCAGAGAAAGGCTTAATCATTAGCCCCTGAGGTAACAAATCAATCTTTTTATCACCTGCCTTTTGGTAAACAGAAGTCATTGTGATATGAAAAGGGGTAGGATTCTTTACCGTTAAGCTTTGACCAGATTTAATCCATTGAAGCTTATCTGATGCTAAATTCGCATCTTCTTTAATCGATGAAGGACGATAGAAGAATTTAATACGTGAACGAATTGCAAGTTGTAAGAAATTATCAGGCGTCGTATCTTCACTTTTTGAAGTAGGTCTTGGTGGAATATCTAAAATATTCAACCACAGAACTGTTTCTTGCTTCTGATTTAACTGAGAAGCATTTGGTAAAGCTGTAATACGAAGAGTCTGACTTTTCGTTGCTTCAACACGAGAAATAGGAGGAGCAATCATAAAAGGAACTTTTGATTGGTCCGGTGTACTTTTTGGGTCACCTTCATCAATCCAAGCTTGGACAAGTGCTGGCTTTGAACCGTTATTGCTAACTTGTAGCGTAACTTCTCTAGCATCTGACGGGTAAATTACACGAGTGCCATGAATTACAATTTCTGCTTGAGTAGCAGGTGCAATAACTGCTGAAGCAAATGCTAAACCTAACAAAAAATTATAACTGTTCAATTTCATTTTCGAGTTCTCAACCAAGAAAGATTCAGGAAAGCGTTACACAAAACAGGGTTTCCATGCGGACATAGAAACCCCGCTACCAATTAATTATTGATAGATAATTGTGTATTGAACAGAAGTAGTTACTTTACCAGCAGTAGAAGCGCCAGTTGCATAGTATTCAGCGTAGTAGTTAAGGTCAGCACCTGCGCCATCAGCTACGTCAACCCATTGAGAGTTAGCTTGAGCACCGTTTGCACCCGCAGCAAGTACTGGGATGAAGTTGTTGTTGCTACCTAAAAGTTGAACGTTAACGTTTTTAGCACCAGTAGCGTCTTGGTTAAGTAAACGACCAGTATTAAAGTCAACAGTTGCACCTGGTTCGAAGTAAGTAGCTACTTTACCTTGTGAACAGTTAGCTAGGTTGATTTGGAAAGGAGTACGACCAGCAACATCCCCAGCAACAGCTAAAGTTTGTTTAGAAACAGTTGGAAGAGTAACTGTGAAGTCTTTACCAGCAGGGGTAACGATGTCACAAGTTTTGTCTGTAACTAAACCATTAATTGTAATTGTACCATCAGCAGCTTGAGCATTAGCAATCCCTACAACCGAAAGAGCAGCGATCAAAGCAAGTTTTTTCATAGTGTTTTCTCAAAAGTCTGGATAAAAGTTTATTTCCTTACTTTTCCAGTGTTTGACATCTTGAAAAGTAATGCGGCGATCTTAACACTTCTTAAACAAAATGCAAACTAGATCACATTATTTTTTCATAATTTTAATTAAACCACGTTTTGTACTTAAAGTTCAGGCCGACCATCAATGGTCTATATCATTGTTTATGAAAGTTTTTTTATTTTATGAAAAAGAAAAGCTATGAAGAGAAGAAAATTACATAAGAACACGATGTAAATAAAAAAGAATTAAACAAATTATGTGAAAAATAAGCTTAAATTCATAGAATACAATTATATAGAATAAATTATGCATATGTATACAGAAAAAATATACAAATAGTCATTTTTTATAAAAAAAGAGTGACTCATCAATCAATTCATCAAAACATGCGATGGATTCGACAAATCACTCTTTCATCAAACTTACTGCAAAAATAAGTTTGGATATTAATGGTAATTAATAAGCACGACTTTGTGGTTAGAACTTATGCTCTCAATGCTTGTGTCCATTTTCTCAGTATGTTGAGCTAATTTAAAAAGACTATCTTTATTTAAATATTCACTATCAAGTTTAATATTTAAATTATTTACCTCAACACATTCTATCTCGCTATGTTCTCTTGAACATGTATCTTCAACAATATTTCCTCTTATCATTATTGTGTTACTTGCATAACAAAATAGTGGGGAAGAGGAAAGCACCATCAAAACAAGAAGTTTAAATATATTATTTTTCATTTTATATACCTATTTATAAAATAGTTTATATATATGTGATACCTTATTTTTAATTTAAAAACAATCATTAAGCTTTAAATAATAAAAAATCATTAATTTATACGTGATATAAATCACATTAAATACTTTAAATAATGTAATAGTTATAATTTCTAAAAATTTATTAATAATAAAACCACCAAAACAATATTAAGTTATTGTTATTTATAAAAATTTATAAAATATGATTAATAAAAAAACAGACTGCAAATTAAACAGCATGATATACATTAAAATATTTAATAAAAATATAATTCATTTTTAATTTATAATTTATATTTCAAATTATTACTGAGAAATAAAATATAGATTTCAATAAAAATGTGACTAAATACACATTATTCAACCAATCTGTAATTAAATTTGCTTTATATTGCGGATTGAAGCATATCAGAGTTAATAAATTAGAATTTAGCATAGACTTTAAAGATTTTAGGAAAATGGTCTAGCGAAATATAGTTTTAATTTCTAGGAGCGCTAGGTAGAGAAAAAGCTCAATAAAAATCAAACAAGTGATTATTAGCCAAACCTAATCATAATTTCTATTTAATTAGATTTTTATAAATCCTATTTTATTATCTATCAATAGCAACGTCAGAAGATGCTAGTGCTGAATTTAATTAGAATAAAATTCCTTCCACATAGCTAAAACGTACAGCAATAACTAAAAGAAAATAAGCGCTACAAACAAATGAAAGATAGCTACCAAGCTATGGGGCAATATTGAATTATACAACTGTTCGTATAATGTATATTATGTTAAATAGAAGATTTGGAAACCTACCATATATAAGGCTCTGGCTACTCTATGTTGCTGCCACACCGTGTATGCTTCACTACACTGAATTATTAAAAGCTTATTCAACTGCATCTGCTGCTCAAGCAATTTACTAGGCCTTGGTACTCTTAACGACTTAAACTAGCTAAACCCTATTTCTAATCTTAGTTAGAATAATTCTCTACACAGCTTGCTATAAGTTATCATTACATTTTCATATTTACCCTAGTGAGCTGAGCTACATGCTAAATTCACAAGCTGTATTTGCAACTACTGGCTGCTCTATACAGATTTCTTTTTCTAAATCTCCTTTTAAACCTCAAAGTTATTAGCCTGCTAAGTTAAAAAACTGAAGCTTCGATCATGGTATATACTATTGAAATTTAAATAAAATATTTAAAAACCTCTTTTACATGCTTGAAAAAAACGATATAGTGCCTGTATGCAGCTGTTCTTTAAATTTAGTTCACTAGTAGATTTCAATTCATATACAACATAGCCATACAATTAAAAAAATAAGGAGCTAATTAAGGCTACGCTTTGACCTTTTCTCTTTAAATTCTTATTGAAATGTCATATCTAATCTAACCTAGATTTATAAAATAATTTTTATAATTTAAATAATGGATAATTAAATATGGATCGTTTTAAAACTATTTTACTCATTGCAAGCACATGTTTAACAACAACTCTTTATGCCAAACAACAAGTCGTGTGTGTGTTTGACCCTATTGGTAAATCGGGAGATGCTTTCGCTTTAGCCAAAGATTATGCACTTGAAGCTAAAAATTGGGGAGCTGATCTATCTTTAAAAGCATATGTTGATGAACGCATTGCGGCTGAAGATTTAAAAGTTGGAAAATGTGATGGCGCTATTATTAGTGGTTTACGTGGCCGTCAATTTAATAAATACACAGGATCCTTAGATGCGGTTGGCGCATTAACAAATATGAAAACGGCAATTAATGCCTATAAGCTATTGTCTTCACCAATGGCCGCAAAAAACATGGTGGTAGGCCCTTACGAAATTGCAGGTTTAGGGACAATTGGCCCTGCATATTTGTTTGTTAATGATAGAAGCATCAATACACTCGCTAAAGCTGCCGGTAAGAAAATTGGGGTATTTAAATACGACGAAGCGCAACCAAAGCTTGTGCAACATGTTGGCGGTCAGGCTGTATCTGTAGACGTGACCAATGCCGGTGCGAAGTTTAATAACCATGAAATTGATATTGTGCCCGCTCCTATTGTGGCATTTAAACCTTTTGAACTACACAAAGGTTTAGGTGAGAAAGGAGCAATTGTTCGTTTTCCTTTAACTCAAATTTCAGCAAACTTTATTATTCGTAAAGACCAGTTCCCAGCAGGTTTTGGGCAAAAGTCGCGGACTTGGGTAGCCAGCCAACTAAATAGAACCTTTGGCATTATTGCCAAATATGAAAGTGATATTCCTTCAAAATATTGGATGGATATTCCTAAAAATGAGCAATTAAATTATATGAAAATGATGCGCGAGGCTCGTATACAGCTAACCAAGGCTGGTATTTATGACCCTAAAATGATGAACTTTTTGAAAAAGGTAAGATGTAAAGAAAACCCAAGTAATTTTGAGTGTGCGTTAAACGATGAATGAACACTCAAAACATATGCACATCTTATTTTAAGAGGTTCTAACCTTAGTTATTCATTTCCTCTCGGGCTTGTTGTGGTGTTTTACCCGACCACTCTTTATAAGCCCGTGTAAATGGGCTGTGCTCGGCATAACCTAACAGTAAGGCTATTTCTACAATTTGTAGCCTTGGATCTTTTAAATACGACTTTGCCAATTCGTAACGGACAATGTTTAATTCTTTCCGAAAATTCGTACCTGCCTCGGTTAAACGGCGCTGTAAGGTTCTACGTGAATAATTTAATCGCTCTGCAAGCTGTTCAATAGTTGGCTCGCCTTGATGAAGTAAGTAAGCAATCTGTTTACGAACTAGATCTGTAATTTCATCAATATACGGAGGCACTAGAACATATGGCTCCTGAAACCTTTGAGCGAGCCATCGATATTAACCTAACTGGAGTATTTCGTACTTTTCGTGCAGCTATACCGTATGTAAAACAAACACAGGGATATTTACTGGCAGTGTCTTCAATGGCGGCTTTCGTCCACTCCCCATTAAACACGCACTACACTTCGAGTAAAGCAGGCGTTTGGGCTTTATGTGATAGCCTTCGTCTGGAATTAAAATATTCAAATATTGGCGTTGGTAGCCTTCATCCAACTTTCTTTAAAACCCCATTAATGGACAGTATTCAAAATGACCCAGCAGGTAAAGCTGTGTGGAAAGGTAACTCTGGTATTTGGAAATATGTATCTATTGAAGAAGTTGTTTCGGGCGTAGTTGAAAGCATAGAACAGCGTAAAGATATGACGGTTGTACCTAAAATAAATACCCCAATTGCCAAAGCACCAGCCCTGTTTAGAAATGTGATTGAGTTTCTAGGTTTCAACCGTAAACAGCTTAAACAGACCATGCAATTGGCAGAGAAAAAGCATAATTCATTTTAGGTCTTTTAAGACACGGATGTTTTTTGAGATATCCGTGTTCTTTAGAAGGCACTATATGTAAAAGTAGTTGCAGGCATGTATATAGTTTAATTGATATCAAACAAGCCTTTTATAATAGATCGCCGTACCGTCATAGTTCCCATTTGAACTTAAAGCGAAATTTGGAATTACACCCACTCGAACAAATCCAATTTTGCTATATAAAAGTTCGGACACATCGCCTTCACGCGTATCTAAGACAAGTAAGCGCAAATCCCTTTCTCGTGAAAACTTTTCTAGTTCATTCAGCAGTAATGTTGCTATTCCTTGTTTTCTTGCAGATGTCAGAACCATGAGTTTTTCAACTTCGGCTCTATGAACACCGTTCTTTTTACTCACCAAAGACAATTGAATACTACCTACAATTTTCCCTTCTTGAATGGCAATCCATAGACGACTATTACCTTGTACTAATTTATAGTTAACCTCACGCCAATAATTTAAGACTTCGTTCTTTTCTATGGGAGCTAAGAAACCTATAGAAGCCCCGCTATTTATAGAATCTTCTAACAGTAGCGATAAGCTTTCTTCATAATCACCTATTTCATTGATCTCTAAAATTTCAATATTTTTCATATTTTTTCTCGAAGTTATTTGAATAAAATTTACTATTATAGCTTGTAATATTAAATTAGAATTTAGCAGAGGTATAATGAAATAAATATTGTGCTTTCTGAATTATTAGATAAAGTTAAATTGATTTATGAAATAAGTTTTGGGACAAAATTATGACAGAATTAACAAGGATTAAAGCTGAATGTTTAGATTGTAAAAGAGAAACAAATCATCATGTAATTGCGACTAAACTCCATGCTCCTTTCTCTCCGCATGAATATTATGATGGTAAAGAATATTCAATTATACAGTGTCTAGGATGCGACCAATTTTCTTTTTTAAAAATATATCATGATTATGAAACAAGATATCCTATAGATTGGGATGAGGATGAATTTGATCATGTTAGGACTTATACTAATTTTTATCCTGATGCTTCTGAAGTACTCTATAAATACAAAAGATCACTTCCTTTGAATTTATATACGATTTACGCAGAAACAAAAGTTGCATTTACACAAAATCTTGATATTTTTACAGCAATAGGAATTAGATCAATTATCGAATGTATTTGTAATGATAAGAAGGTTACTGGTAGAAATCTTGAAAAGAAAATTTCAAATTTGAAAAATCTTGGTGATATTTCAAAAAGAGATGTTGATCTATTACATAGTCTAAGATTTTTAGGTAATGATGCAGTCCACGAATTAATTAAACCTGATCGAAATGATATTAAAGTAGCTTTTAACATAATAGAGCATTTAATTCAGGCAATTTATTTAATGCCTAATGAGTTAAAAAAAACCAAATTTAAGGTTCATTTAGATGAGTATAGTAAATTTGAAAATTTTATTATTAATACAATAAAAGACCATATAAGCTTTGATTTTAACTATAACTACTCTTTAAAAAAATTAATTAGCCCTCTCGGTAAAATTCCAAATGAAATGTTCAAGGATTTTGAGCAACAACTTAACTCAAGAATACATTCTGGTGCTCTTGACTGGATTGAAATTGTTTCAAGTGATACTCAATCTGATGAAAGTCAAAATAATAATGAAACTTTTTATAAAATAAAAAAAGCACCGTGAGGTGCTTTTTTTATTGTCTACTTAATAAATCTTCAACACGTTTTCTGATATATATAGGGAAAAGATGATGTTCAACCAAATTCTCGAGTAAAGGTCTTCCCGCATATGCAACTCGAATTGCAGCACATATTTCATCAAATGCCTTATGTTTATTATTAGAAAAATGAGTAGCTAAAACTGCATTTGTACTATGTAATACTTTAGGGTTATTTTCTTCAGTATCTGCAAGCATTTGCTGCAAAATTTCTCGCCAGTTTCGATGATCATCTAATTTAAACTGCTCCTTATCTATTTCACCAATCTGGAAAGTTACAATGTTTTTATCAGCAATATCAAAACACTCATAATTAAAACCTGAATATACTTCTTCAAATTTAAAAATATTATCTTCAAAATTGAAATATTTAGTATATTTTGTTCTATATTGTTTTCTACATAAATCATTATTCATTATTAATAAATAACGATTATCCTCACAAATATTCATTATTTTAATTAAAATTGCATCTAATGAAGCATTTGAATCTTGAAGTATTTTTAAGATTTTTTTCTCAAAACTCTCATTTTCTATTAATATTTCACTCACCCAGTTAGTAGGCATTAATAATTCTGCTGCAAAACGATTTGCTTCTGTCTCTTTCTCTCTATATAAATAATGATCATGGGGTGAATAATTATCTATATCAGATACTATTGTGCCGATATGCCAAGGTAAAATAATATGACCTAATTCATGAGCTAAAGTAAAATTAGCTCTTCTTTCAGATAGTATTTTATTTATAAAAACTCTTGGAGTATTTGTTTTAACCCCAATTGTCACTCCATCTGCAATAAATGGAAATCTCTCATATTCTAACTGAGCATACTGCTTAACTAACCATTCTAAATCAAATGGTGGCACTAAAGAGTGTCTTACTAACAACCTATTAGCAAGCTTTTCTTCTCTAGTCATAACAATTACTTTCCTTTTTTAGCTAACCATTCTTTGATTTTACTAATTTGATCGGCTTTATCTGCACGTGCAACTAATTCATAAATTTCATCATTCATAGCTTTTTCAAGAGAAATAGATCTTTCTCTTGCAGAGATAATGGTAGCCAATTGTTTAGGACATTTGAGCCATAAATTATATTCTTCTTCAGACATACCTAAGAATTCATAAAGTTCTAAATCTTCTCCCTCACCTTCATGCCATTGATCTATATAATCATCAATTTCATCAAGAAATGCATCACCTGAAAGGCATAAATCAATAAATTTTTTCATTTTTTCCTCAATTTGGTTTGCTTATCTTTCTTCCTCTGACGGCATCTTTAATCCAATTGCCATCAGGATCAAAAACTGCAATATGTCTTCCTCTCTTGTTGAAAACTTCAATCTCACCATGTAATGAGTCCCAAGTATATAATCTGTCATTTTCATCATCGACAAAAACTTTTGTAGTTCCATCTATATAAGTTTTGGTAAATTGATCTAGAAAGCAAGGTTTAGGTTTTGGAATACCACCCACAATTTCTCCCAAATTTTATAAATTATTTGTATAAAATAATAACATAATAAATATAATTACATGAATGCAATTAATAAATATTAGAAAAGCGCTCTTAAGCGCTTTCTTCTATAATTCTTAACTTAGGTTTTCTTGGAATTTGTAAGCCGACTAAATTTTCAAGAAAATCTGCGTTTACATTCAACTCAGCAGAAATATCTTCAGCATAAATTTTCTTCTTAGCAAGCATAGCAAAGCATGCTTGAAGAAGTTCAGGTCTTTCTTTTGGAATTAAGTGGTCTTCTTTCTCGGTAATAGCCTCACTTCGTTTTCTCAAAGTAACTACACCACTCGTGTATTGCTCTTGAGTAAGTAAGCCTAAAGATTTAGCTCTATAAAGAATTGCAGCCTTACTCACTTTCCAAATTTGTTTAAACTCACTGAGTTTATCCCAATCATAACGCCCACTTCGAAACCAAGTTGGAAAATGAGTACGCATCATTGTCTGTGGAATCAGTAGAGCCGAAGCAAACTGATTAGCTTCCGATTCAGTTATACGATCACCAGTAATCATGCCATCGTGGAGCACCAAATGGCCAAGCTCATGAGCTAAATCAAAACGTTGTCGACATTCACTTTCCTTCGCTTCATTACGAACAAAGATTGGACGTGCAGTTGCTAACGAAAGTGCATCTACTTCTGTCGATAATGATTGAAAAGTAGTGACGACTATACCATGTGATTCACATAAGCGAATCATGCTACTAATCGGACCTAAACCTAGTCCCCAATCAGCGCGACACTGTTCAGCAATTGCTTCTATAGAACCCGAACGATTCGAATCTTGAATATCATATTTAGGCAAACGAAGTTTAGAGTCTAAATATTCCGTTAAGCGCTTAATATACTCACCACGTGCAATAACAACTTGTTTAGTTGCTATTTTCGTTGATCTAAGGCTTCTAAAATGGATTTGCTCCTCTTGTAATACTGACTTTACATTAGTAAAGAGCTCTTCAGGAACATTGAAAAAATTGGCAGCTTGTTGAATAAATTGAGTACTAGGTATGGTCTGCCCAGTTTCAACTTTGTGAACATACTGCCGTGTGCAATCAAGGTGCTGACCTAATTCCTCTAAAGACAGTTGATTAAACTGTCTAAGAAGTTTTAGTTCTAATCCATTAAATGGCGTGTTCATAATGACATTGCTTGTTACGATTATTTGAATTTAGTGTCTAAATCTTCATCTAAAAGATCATCTTCATCAGGATCTTCAATAAATGGAGCATCAAGCTCAACAGATTCTGGAGTAATTGGGTCTAACAAATGTAACTTATTACCATCTAAATTGTCATTAGATCGCCAATAAGCAACTGGTACAGTGGCTAAATTAAAACCAACAAATTCAACAAATGCTTCGTCTTCATCAGTTTTAGGTTCGTTCAGGATAAATTTCCATATCACTGGTTGGTTATCATCTGTTTGGAATAAGTCATAATTTGAAGGTGTGTATTTTCTTAACTTCAATGACTTTGGATCAGTGAAATCACCTTTACAGAAACCTATTTGCGCATAACCAATTTGAAAAACAAATCGGAAAGTACCATCTTTTAGATGCACCTCTACAGGGCAATCTCTAGCTATAATCAGCTTCTTGAATTGCTCATAAGTACGACCAAATATAGCAGTGCCCCGAGTATAATTATTATCATTGTCACTATTTAAAATTTCGTGAACATCATGATAAATTTCAAGCATTGGTGTTGCGAAGTATCTCAACACCTCTTCCGTTAACTGAGGCTCAAAAGCTGAGGGAGGATGTAATTTATTACCGTCATTCATAAAATAATTAGTCCAAAAAAATTGAGATGTGGGTTAAAAACAAATTATGACTAAATTCTAAGTTTGTCAACCAATAAATGAGACTATTTTTATATTTTGTCAACCAAGCATCCTTTTTATATATACATAGTTTAAGTAATCCTCTTCTAGTTTCGCAGTTGAGATTAGAAATCCGTTTTTCAGGATGAATTACTAGTGATAACTAATGAGAAATTATTTCCCCCTCAAAAACACCTCAACCACTCTCTCATCAATATCACCCAAACTTAAACGCTGAATAATTGTGCCTTCGATTAGATATAAAAATAGTTTGGCATCGGTAAAAGAAACATCGGTGTTAAGTGCTCCAAGCAGGCTATATATTTCATTGGTGAGCCATGTTCTATATCGCACGGCGGTTATGTACGCTTTTGGATGGGTCAGTTTTGTTTCAAAAATGGCTTTAAATAATAAGTAGTACAGCCCGTCTAGGTCTGCATGTAAAAAATAGAGCTTTTTGAGTTTATCGGCTGCGTTTGTGCCGCGGTCATATTCAACCACTGAAACAACTTTTTCTTTTAAGCGCTCTTTTTGCACAATCAGGCAAATTTCAATCAACCGTTCTTTAGAGTGAAAGTAGTTATAAAAAGTCGCTTTGGTCACTTCACACTCTTTCACAAGTCTGTCGATGCCGACCAGATGAAATCCGTTGTAGTGAAATAACTCAATTGATTTATTTACAACTTGTACTGCACGTGTTGGGAGAACTATTTTTGGCATATTTTTACCGTTATAAAATTATTGTTGTATATAAATGAGATATAAAAAACCGCTGCCTTTGGGAGAAAAAAGGCATAGCAAAGCCGTAAAGACTATGCGCAGCACATCTCAAGTTTTAGTTGTTGATGAAAGTTTTAAGTAATAACGAGCTAAAGCCTGAAAAAGCCTTACGGCGACCAAGCTGCGTTAAATGTTTTAAGCTGTGTTGTTATAGCTTTTGGCAATGGGTGCCAAGAAATGATGAATGTACAAAGCCAACTCCTTATTTATGGAGTTCTGCCAAGGCATTAGATTTATGGTGGCAGAACGAAAGAGGGTTGACAGACTGGTACGACGCCAGCACACCCGAGGGTGTCCCTCTCCCGTCCTACCGCTACGGGAGGGAACGAGGAGCTTACACATAAGACTATTCCTCAGAAGAAATAATCCTGATGCGGTCGTATAGCAGTCTGTCAAAACTGCCTGGCAATGTAGGCCAGCCCGCAAATGGTAATCTTCAATATTTGAAGTGTCAATGTGAAATTGGCTAGAAATTATTTAAATAATTATTGTTTTTCATTTAATTACATAATTAAGGAAATTCTTAAGTAATATTTTTAATCTACCCTTATATCATTAAGTTAAAGTTTAAAATTTCAAAAACTTAAAGTCTGAATTGTCCTATTTCAGCTAAAAATCAATAAATAAAAAGAGACAGTATTATTAAGAGATGTTTTTAAGAGTCGCTATCCAGTATAAAATTATGACTTAAGCGACCAATCTCACACATTAGGCCGCGTCATATACTTAAAGTGATAAGAGCAAAAAATGACTCAAAATCAAGTTGAACTCGCAGAGAAATTATCAAAAGAATCGCATCAAGGTCAAAAGTATGGTCCTCATGATTACTTTGATTACCATATTAAAGGTGTGGTCAACTCATTAATTGAGCATCAATTTTCAGAAGTCTATATTATTACAGCCCTTCTACACGATAGCGTTGAGGACACACCTCTTACCCTAGCCAAAATCGAAAGTTTATTTGGAAAAGAAGTCCGTGATGCCGTTGATGCATTAACTAAACGAGAAACTGAAACACGCGAAGAATATTTAATTCGTTGTGGTTTGAATCCGATCGCTCGAGTCGTGAAACTTCATGATGCCGCATTTAATGCGCATAACTCACATAAAGAAAATAATCAATCACGTGTAGATTATTATCTTCAAACCATGTTAGCTGTTTCAACGGCTCAAGATAGGTTGAGGTAGGTAAAAGACAACGAAATGAATCCGTTGCCTTTTTATTTTTAAGATTGTGCAAATGCCCAAATATCTTTTGATGCAACTGTGTCAGATACAAGTCTAAAAATCATAGGATCTAAGTCTTCATCTACCACAACATAACCTTTTGAGTTGTTTTTTAGCGCATCACACTTGTTATCGGTCAGTTGATAGTTTGCGGTATTCGCTAATGCACTTTCAGTAATAACACCTGTAAATACACAATTCGGGTCTTTCGAGACAATTTTGCCTTGTGCATTCACCTCGGCATTGACCGTTGTTCCATCTGAAAATGATAAATCGTAGGTGCCGACCAATTGATTCAGCGTAATTTTCTGATCATCAATTTTTTCATAATGTGCCAATTCAACGGTCATCGCTTGGTTAGACTGGTTACTCTGCCAAGCTTTGGTTTTTGCGTCATAGCTCATCACAATTTTGGCACGGTTTTCGTCATCATCTAAAACCAATAATTTAGAACCATCTGCACCAGAATAGTATTTGCCCGCCATAGGTAACTCTTGATCAGTTTCGGTACTAATAATATAAGTACCGACATCTAAGCTCGGCGCTAAGGCAGGTTTTTCAGTCGAGACTTGGTCATCATGATCATTGTCATTACAAGCGGCTAAGCCAAGCCCAAGAAGTAAAACCAACAAACAACGTTTCATGGTCTTTCTCCTTACTTATTAAATAGGCTTTTTAAACGGATTTTAAGCCATTCTTGAGCTGCTGGTCGTTGGTCGTAAGCCACTTGCATTGCAGTTACAGCAATTTTGCTTTGCATTACAGCACTTTCATCCGACATTTGAGCGGCGGTTGGTGCCGATGGTGCCGCATCTATTCCTAGGCCGAATTGATTGTTGCCTTTATTGTCTTTAGTCACTTGGAATTTCAGTTTATATAAGTCATACGTCCCAATTTTTGAGAAAGCAAACGGCGTGCTGGTTGTTAAATTTTTAGGAAAATTCACATTTAAGGTAATGCCTTTTGGCAACAATTGGCCCTTGCCTGCCTTAGCTTGTAATTCTTTTAATAACACTACGGTTTGTTTTGCCACAATCGCAGAGTTAGGGTTGTTTAAAGTCTTATCATCTACTGTGTTGGTATCGGCGCTTAAAGCAATTGATGGAATGCCACGTCCTGCCGAAAACTGGACATTACCAATCGTGCCAGAGTGCACAACGACTTTTCCGACATTTTGTCCTTCATTCGGGCCAGATAAAACTAAATCTGGCGCTTTACCCCAACGCTTTGGCGCAACTACATCTAGTCCATAAACTGTTGCCATCACTGGTGTGCCATGCGTGTAGTTCCAGTCGCCATTGGTATAACCCGCTTTGGTAAACGCCCCCGCAGCAGGTGCGCCAATTGGTGCTGCACCATTGTGACAACCATTTTCAGCCGCAATTTGCTTATCATTATCCGCGGTAATTGTTGTTGAGCTATACATCACAATTGCGCCACCGC
Source organism: Acinetobacter sp. BEC1-S18-ESBL-01 (assembly GCF_014169935.1). Taxonomy (NCBI): domain Bacteria; kingdom Pseudomonadati; phylum Pseudomonadota; class Gammaproteobacteria; order Moraxellales; family Moraxellaceae; genus Acinetobacter; species Acinetobacter sp. BEC1-S18-ESBL-01. The sequence goes on along the minus strand of NZ_AP022302.1, from coordinate 1,847,331 downwards.
GACCACTTTGTGGTGAACACGGTACAGACACCAGCACATTATGACCATTTGCTTTTAATTCATCATAGAGTGCTTTGACATTGCTGGTTAGACCGTCATCGTTAACCAATAGAATATTTAGCGCAAAAGCTGGAGTTGTACACAAAGACAGAATAAGGCCGCTCAATAAACTTTTTTTCATCACTTAACTACCATGTTCTTAAATTTCGATTTGTATAGTAGTTGCGCTATATGTACGTTTAGTGACTACGCATCAATAAAAATTAAAATACTTTTCCATTAAAAATTAAATAATTATATTATAAATTATCGCTATATTTTCTTTTATAAACTGATCTTCAACTTCAGCGCTCACCTTCAAAATGACAAAACCCACGTTCGTGGGCTTCATTCAAAGTATCACTTCAAGTTTTAAATTAAATACGCCCAACTTCTAAGTATGGAATCAAGTTTTTATCAAAATGTGGTCGTGGGTCGCCTTCATAACTAATAAAACCATGCATACCCGTTAAGCGTTCACCTTTATAAAACTGGTTTAGCTGATAGCGCGGGTCTTTATGTGAAAGCGTAAAGCTCACCACACCAACGCCCTGTTGTTTTGACTTGTTATAGGCGTCTTCAAGCATTTTATGATGCAAAGCCAAATCTTGTGGATGACACATAAGCGTATGTAACACATGGTACTGAATAGAGTTACCAAGTTTAGGCAAACGCATGCCCTTAGTAATTGGAGTCAGCAAGTTATAAACGGGTCTAAAAATTCCAATGACTGAACTGTAATGCAAAATTTTGGTTTGCTTAATACTGTGCTGATCCCATAAGCCAAACATGCCCACCAGCTTTTCACCCTTAAAATAAAGTGAAAAGTCCGAGAGTTTTATCCCTGAAAAATACCGATGACCTTGAGCCAGTTCTTCAAAGTTATAGGCGGGAATAAAGTTATAAAACTCTGCCATGTCGGCAATAAACTGATTCATGGCTGGTACATGTTTAGCTTCAGCGACACATGTACGTATCTCTTGAAGATGACTCTGTTTAGAAGTCTGCTTTAGAAATGCCGTGATTTTTCGTTTTGCGCCAGTGCTCGTCAGACTAAGTGTTTCTATAAGCCCTTCATCATAATAATCAGGCATTCCCGTTTTGCCTGTTTGAATGGCGGCGCGCGCGGCATGGTTATCATCAAAAATAATCATTTGGCTGTAGTTCGGTTCATGCATGGTTTGTTTTACATGCTTTGCTAAAACCTTAACCAGTGATTTACCACGATAGTTGTGATCTACCCGTAAATCACCCGCGTAGCGTAAGTTTTGAACGCTCCGATCGACATAACACGGGCGGTAACCATTGCTATAACAAGCGACATTTTTCTGACTCTCGGTGTCTTCAATCAACACATGTAATTTATGTCGATAGACAATGTCTGACGCTTGAAAATAACTAGGTTCGCGCTGAAAGCTAATTTGTATACCTTTGGTGGTCATCGGTACGGCGATTAATTCTCTTAAAGCCTGATCATCTGCCAAAGTTGCTTCACGGGTAATCAGGGTATTGTCAGCAAGTGGTGGATTTGTTTTATTCATTATTCACCTGTTGTGCGGTCTGGACGGGAACCAAACTGTTTAAACGTCCCATTTGGTCGAGTAGCTGATAGACAAACACCACTTCGTCTTGGTCATTCACGGTTTTCTGAGTTTCTGCATCGAGTAACTTTTGCTCGGTATTGAGCAAATCAAACGTGGTTTTGGTGCCAACATCAAACTCTTTACGTGTGTAGACAAAGGCGATAGACGCTGCTTCTATGGCATTTGCTAATGCTTCTTTATTTTGTCGAATGGTTTGAAGCTGGGCGTAGGTTGTACGGGTGCGCTTATTTAAATCTAGTTCAAGACTTCGCGTTTTTTGGTTAGCTAAATCGATATCGGCCTGTGCTTTTTTAACGTTGGCCCGATTTAAGCCATCGTCATAAAGCGGTACATTGAGCTGCACCCCAACCATATAGTTATTACTTTCCGAACCAATATAGCTTGCTTCATCTTGCTTTCCGGCACGGCTGGTGAGCATCACCGTAGGCCAAAGTTCACGTTTAGTTAAGGCGTATTGTTTCTCTGCGGCCTGCTTTTCGTATTTACTACGCATTAAAGCTGGATGGTTTTTGGTTTGCGCCAAAATTTCATCTAAATTAGCGGGAATAGCGGGTAGCTGTTTAATGGCAACAAGATTTTCAGGCGTTACACCTGTCACTTGGTAAAACTGTGCTTCACTTACGGTCAGGTTAGATTGGGCCTGTGTAATATCGGCTTGGCCTTGAGCAACTTGCGCCAAAACCTGAGCTAAGTCTGCACGGGTAATCATACCCACGTCAAAACGGCGCTTTGACTCATATAAAGACCGTTGCAGGTTTGCCATAGTCTTTTGTCTAAGCTCTAAAATGGCTTTCTTCTTTAATACATCGGTATAGACCATCACGGTATTTAAAATGGTTTCCGATCTTTGATCTGACAAGCCTTGGTGTTGGGCAGAAAGCTGACTTTCGGCAACATCTATTCCCAAACGGTGTCGACCAGAGGTATAAATCGGATAATCTGCCTGCAATTGCAAACTTCGGCCTTTACGGTTTCCTTCGGTTGGAAACAGGACGTGTGAAGGCGTATCTATTCTTTCATAGTCCAGTTGGCCGACTAAATTGACTTTAAGTCCATCACGCTGTTTAGCCTGTTCAAGCACTGCGGTGGACTGGTTCACGCTTAAACGGCTGACTTCAAGCTGACTTTCATGCCTTAAACTGGCAGATAAAGCCTCATCTAAAGTCATGGCTTGTACGTTCGACACAACCAACACGCCTAGAAACAAGGCGTGTCGAAGTGTTAAAAACCGAGTATTAAATGGCTTCATCCCTTTCATAGTTGTTCCAAACTATTGAGGGTGACTTTTTTAAGTGGCTCAGGTTTGATATTGCCTTCGATAATGCCATCAAACATGACTAGTTTCTTGTAGGCATTCCAGCCATTATTGGCTTGGCGGATTTGAGGTTGGTCGAGCTGCCCTAAGTTTCGTGCAAGTTCATAATGGAAGTTTTGACGCAAAATACTGTCGATATATTCATTGCTAATGCTGTGATGAATGTCACCTTCAAAAAGCACGCAATAAAATGGTTTAACTTGTTGCTGAGTATCAATCGCGAGTAAAGAAATCGCTTTTGACTCGGTTTCATTTAACTGTGACAGTAATTGCTGAGCAGTTTCAGGTGCAAGTTTCTCACCAACCAGATCTACACCAAAACGGCGGCCTTGGAATTCAAAACACGGAATTTGCTCTATAAAGCCAGTCACTCTTAAGCAATCATCCAAACAGTAACGCAGCAAGCCATTACCCGAAGTAATGAGCGGACTTACTACATCACCTTGTTTAAGCTGCCATGAAGGAATAATTTGACCTTGTTTATCGCCTTCTAAATACTCAAATTCATAGAAGTGACTTTGGTATGCGAGTGGGTATTGATCGTTATAGGGAATCGTTACTACACCTTCCGTCGCCCATAGTCCTTTGCCTTCAAACTGAACACTGGGTAACTTCTCTTTTAATTTTTCGGCCCAAGCTTTTGAACCTGCGGTGTCCCAACTCGACACCAGACTTAACTTTGGCCAAAGTTTTTTAAAGTCGATCTGTGCACCGTTAGAAGCATCACTTAAGGCTTGAGCGCTTTCAGGGTTACGCGGTGCAGTGACTTCTTTTAGTGAAACCTGACGGTTACCCCATGAACCACTTTGTAAAACCTCAATCACGTCTTGTTGTAGTGACTCCAAACGCTCAAGCAATTGCAGCGCAAAAGTTGGGCTCCATACCGAAATCATGGCTAAGTTACGGTTTGCGACCAAATAGCAAATGGTGGCAAACAGTGCGTCATCGGCATTGGCGGCAAAGGCAACATTACTTGGAACCGCTTGAGTAAACTTAGACAAAATTCGCTTACCTACACCAAGTAGCGCACTATCGTCATTTAGGTTTTTGTCCTTTAAAACTTCACGTTGGCTTTCAGGCAACCACGACACCGACCAGTAATGTGTACCCGAACTAAGCTGTGGGCATTTACGATATAAACTCGCCATCCACGGTGCAATTGCATGGTCAAGTTGATCTAAAAACAGCTTAGTATATGGAATAAACTTGATTTGCTCACTCGAACCACTGGTTGGCTGAAAACGAACTAGCTTACTGCTCGACAGTGAAAGCTTTTGTTCACGGTAACGCTGAATATCTTCTCGCCATGCGCCGTAACGTGTTGCAGGAAATACTTTTACAAACTGCTCATAGTTTTGAACTTTCTTATCTTGGGCAAAGGTTGAGGTTTGTAATATCGAATGCAAAATTTGACGTTGCGTGGTCTCTAAAGCATTAAACTGTTTTTGAAAATTACGGTCAGATGCATCACACCATTTTTTTAAAATCAGATGCGAGCCAAGCGTCAGCCATTCATTAGATTTCATTGGATGGCCTCTCTACGTTTTGTTTTATGGGTTACGCATGCTTCAAACTTTCCTTTACTGGTCGGTTTAGTCATCAGCTTTACGGGAAAACGGGCTATGTCTTTCCAACCAAGACGACCAATACACGGTAGTTCTGTACCGGCTTTCCATGTCGGATTTTTTTGTTCAAAGAAATGAATATTTGGGTTCTTTTCTCTCATTTCGGCAGTAATTGGTGCGACTTCACCTTTTAGTGGCTGATAGTCATCGCCAAAATTTAAAAGGCCCGCTTCACGGTCGTAGTATTCACCAAAGAATTTTTCACAGTAGTGCTCAACCACTTCTGAAAGATGCTGGTTTTCATCTTTAATATTTGGGTAATAGACATAGTAGTTATTGGCAAGTAACAGATAAGTTTTATAGCCCTTAGAAATGAGGAGCCAATAGAGTTCGTTAAATGGATATTTGATTCGGAGCTTAATCATGAGCTTGAGCATGGTACTTTGCAGACTACGCGTACCCCAAAACTTCTTCAAAATGACCGTATCACCGCTAAATAACACGGTGTAGTCTTTACCGTTTAAATAGAAATGCTGCACCACCACAGTCGAGAAACCGACAATCTCATCTGTTTCCGAATCAAAAATTAAGATCGCACCGCTTTTATTTTGGAAATCATCTACGAAAATAGAAAATCTCGTATTTTCATAATACTGTTCGTAAATGGAATACATCACTTTTAATCGCTCAGTATCGATTTGCTCTTTTTCAAAATATTGACCATAAGTCGTGTTTTTCAGGTTCAATTTTGAAATTAGTTTATACGTTGTATTAATCATAATCCTTTAACCTTCCACCTCTAATTTGTGAGTTCCCCGATCTCATCAACCGATTTTAGAAAACTCAGATCAATGTTCTTTTTCTATGAAGGGATACGTTTTGATATGCCCTATTGTTTTTCATTCTTTGAAAGCTGCATTTATTTTTAAATATCTACATATTCATTTTCTTCCCCCGATCCATAAAGATGGTTAAAAATGCGGTCACAAACATGATGATTGCGAGCATGCGTAATAAATCGTTAAAGCTAGAGGTCAGTGCCTGAAAATGAATGTCGCGATAGATCACACTGAGCGCGATTTGCTGAGCATTTGCACCGACTTCCTGATATTGCGCCGTGAGTTGGTCGAGTCTTTCTGTAAAAATCCAGTTTTGCGGTGTCATCGACTGATTAATCTGGGTGACATGTAACGCAGTCAGCCAATCCAAGGATGAGTTAATCAGTGCCAGTCCAACCGCGCCGCCAATATTACGCATCAGGTTATAAATGCCACTGGCATCGGCTACTTTACTGAGTGGCAAAGTGCTCATGGCTAAATGCGAAACCACAATCAGGCATATCATGAGACCGATACCACGGTAAATTTGCGGCCAAAACATAAAGCCGTAATCACTATGAATGCTGAGGTGCGAATTGAGCCAAACACCAAAGCCAGCCAAAATCATTCCAACAAATACGGTTTTTCGGGTATCAAAATTGGGAATAAGCCATGCAAGGAATGGCGCAAAGCAGAACATGACAATGCCTGTCACCATCATGACGTGACCAATTTGGCTACTGTTCATTTCACGGACTTGCCCAAGAAACACAGGAATCATGTAACCCAAGCCATAGAGCGCCATGCCAATCACAAAAGTTGTGATGGCACTTAAGGTAAAATTTTTGTTTTTAAATACAGACAAATCGAGCAAAGGCTTAGGCTGGGTAAAACTTCTAGAGAAGAAAATCATGCCGCCCACAACGCAGATCATAAACGCAATCCGAACGCCTGTGTCTGCAAGCCAGTCATGTCGTGCGCCTTCATCAAGGAAATATTCAAGCCCACCCAAAAACATCGCCATACCAACGAGGCTAAACCAGTCCATACTTTTGATGAGTGAATAGTTCGCACGGTCGATATTTGGGCCTGAGTAGATGACTGTAGCAATGACAATGCCCGGAATAATATTGATCAGGAACATCCAGTGCCATGAGAAATTATTGGTGAGCCAGCCGCCAATGGTTGGACCAATGGCCGGCCCCAAAGTACTGATCATTCCAAACATGACTAAAGGCAATGAACGTTTTGGTTCTGGAAAAAGTAAGTACAAGGCGGTCATTGAAGTCGGAATCATGCCGCCGCCCATAAAGCCTTGAATGCCACGGAAAACCAATAAACTTTCTAAGTTCCATGCCAAGGCACAAAGTAAAGAACTCACCGTAAACCCAATTGCACAGATGGTGTAATAAACCCGTGTTGAAAGCACCCGCGAGACAATACTCGACATTGGAATTGCAATAATCTCGGCAATTAAATAAACCGTTTGCACCCAAGTGACTTCGTAACGACTTGCACTCATACCAGCTTGAACTTCGTTTAAAGAACTCGCCACAATTTGAATATCAAGAATCGCCATGAAGTTGCCAAAAATCATGGCTGCAAAAATTGCCCATGCAGTTTTTGCTGGGAATCTCCACTCGGGCTCAAGGTGCTTATTCATTTGTTATTACCTAAAATTTTTTTATTAAGTTCTTAGGTCAACGGTGGCACTGACCGACATACCAGGTTTTATCAAATCGATATGCGGGCTTGAATCTATGGCAATACGCACAGGAATACGCTGAACAACTTTGTTAAAGTTTCCTGTGGCATTATCTGGTGGCATGAGTGAAAAAGTTGCGCCTGAAGCTGGTGAAAAACTTTCAATTTTTCCGCTATAGGTCAGGCTTGGATAGGCATCAAGTTTGAGTTCAACTTTCTGACCAATATGCATTTTTTCAATTTGGGTTTCTTTGAAATTCGCTTGTACATACAAACTGTTTTCAGGAATGATCGCCATTAAGCGGGTTTGCGGAGAAACACGTGAGCCTTTCTGGATTGCAAGGCTACCGATTTTACCGTTTACAGGACTGACCACTTTTGATGAAGCCAAATCGACCTGATACAGGTTTAAGTTTGCATTTGCACTTTGAATATCTGCTAGAAGCTGCGCTCGACTCGCTTGTAAACTCCCCAACTGAGCTTCTGCCGCATTTACGGCGGCTTGCGCTTTGCTGAGTTGAGCTTGGGCCGTTAAATATTGAGACTGAATGCCTTCAAAGTTTTGACGGGTAATCACGCCATCTTTTAGTAAATCTTGATAACGCTCAAACTCTTTTCTTAAACGAGTTAAATCAGCTTGTGCTGCCACTACGCCACTATGAGCTTCAGTAATTGAAGAGCGTGCAGACTTTTCATTTTGTTGTTGTACACCCAGCGCTGCCTCTTTTAAGCTGACTACTGAGCGGGCTTGGTCATAACGAGCTTGATAATCGCGGTGATCTAATACCGCTAAAGTTTCCCCTTTTTTTACCACCTGATTATCGTTAATTAATAACTCCATTACTTCGCCCGAAATCTTTGGCATCACCCAAGTGACATCGGCTTGCACATAAGCATTATCTGTAGATTGATAGAAACGATATACAAAAAAATAATATAATATGCCAGCAAATAAAAATAACAGTAGGACACTAAAAACACCCCAGGTTATTTTCTTTCGGCTTTGGAAATTAGTATCAGTTTCTAGCTGAGCTACGTTATCCATATTCATTCCGCTTATTTGTAATATTCGATTTTTTATTTAAGCCAATAAAATTATTGGTTTCTTTTTTACGTAACTTTTCACTTGGTTTTATTCAATGAATCGTGACAGCGTAAAATTTGGTGCAAATTATGGTTCTTAAGTGAATTAAATATCATTGACCTATTTGCCAGATATTTTTTCTATTTATGTCAATAAAACATATTATATAAACTATATTAAAAAATTATGTAATTCTAATTTGTGGAGATTTTTGGTTAAAAAAATCTCAAAAAAACAAAGATAAGTATTTGTTAATAAATAATTTATAAGAATAGTAACAAATAGAGATATATGTTTGAATAGAGTGATTTATTTCACTAACATTAAGAATAAGTTTTATTATGTAATCATTAAGTATTATTAATTAAAACAATATTTAATTTAAAAATGAGTTAACAATTAAAGTTTTTATACTTATAAATATAAAATATATATAAGTTATAAATATTATATTTTTCAAAAATAACAATATCCATAAAACAAATAAACGATATTTTTGATAAATAAGCCATCCTGATAACTAAAATAACTTATATTTTCCAGATAAAAATAATTTCAAACTCTTTATTTAAAAGTCGAACAAACCTTTAAAAATAGTGGTTTAAGTGATCTTTTACTTATATAAACCCTTAAAAATTTCTTCTAAAGTTATTTCAAATGAAAACCCACTCATTGAGTGGGCTTTTTATTACTAACCGTTTTGCCTGAGGTGATCTTGGAACTCTTGGTCGTGTATTTTGTTGTAATTAACAGGGTCGTAAACGCATCCAGTTAAAACAACAATTACAGTAAGTACAGCAACCAATTTTTTCATTGAGACAGCCTTTCCTTTAACGCAAAAGATTTGCTTTAAGTATACTCCTCGATAGCCATTTTGATTGGACATAATTAAGGCAAACAATTGTTATTTTTAAATTATCGCCGTGCTTTAGCATATCATTTGATTTTTTTAGCAAGATCAAATCAACGGTTAATACAAAACTTAAGCCTCAGTCGCTAAATACCAGTTTTTCCAAGAACTGGTTCCTCTAGTTTCAAGAGGCACAGTTGGAATCAATTTCTCTTTTAATATTTCAGTTTGTGCAACAGCTTTTGCAAGTCTTGCTTTGACTGAGTGAATACATTCACGGTCACCAAATTCGCAGCGGTCTAAAGTTGTACCGCCACAAGGGCCGTTGGCTAAACCCTTGGGACAGGTTTCAGGGCAAATATATAAAGTATCGCTTAGGCGGCACTGACCACAGCTTTCACAACCCACTAGGCTATGTTTACTCAGCACTTCTGTTTTAAGTAAGAGTTTGGCGATCAAAGCGTTTTCCCAAAAAGATGCTTTGAAAATAAAACGTCCAAGCCCCTTGGCAATTTTTGATCCAAACATTGCTTCATGCATAACATGCAGTTGACGATATTTAATTAATTGTTTAGAGGTTGGCTGACGTGAAAAATACGTAATTTCAGGTGAAAACTCTTTGCCTGACGTGACTTGCCAAAGTGAATTCCAAAGCTCTTCTAAAGCTTTAAGCTCCAAATGTCTGTATTGCTCAATGTAGCTTTCAAGCAACATTTGCTCTTCTGGCTTATGGCAGGCAGATAAGTGAATTCCTGAAAATCCTACATGTTTACATATTAAAATCTGTAAAGCACAGCGCAAATAAACACGGTCTGTATGCCCTGCCTGTTTTTCATCTGCCAAGACTTTTAACATGTGCGGGGTAATCACAATACCTGCGACTTTATGCTTCACCATAAAATTGGCTCGGCCTAAAGTCAGAGGCATCACACAAGCCAGTATTTGCTGCGAATAATCATGCTTGGTTAAAAATGATTTGGCTTGTTTTAAGGCTTCAATGTCATAGCCCAATTGGGTAATGATAAAGTCAGCACCTGCTTTAATCTTCTTATGCAGTTTTAAATACTGTGCATCACGCTCAGCTTCGACATATTTAAATGGATTAAAGGCAACGCCAATACGAAAACCACCATGCTGCTTGGCAGCCATTACGGCGTTTACAGACTCTAGGTATCGGCTACGAAGCTGTCCGTCTCGACCATTATGATGCTCTTTAAGTTTGTCGCCTGTAAGCAATAACAAGTTTTGAACATTGGCAGACTTGGCTTGTTCTAAAAAGAACTCGAAGTCTTGTATGTCTCTCGCTTTACCTGAAAAGTGTAAGACTTTCTCTATTGAGTCAGGGTAACTTTTGCTGGCTTCTAGCGGCGCGATATCATGATCTGAATGTACACGATCTGCCAATGTCATTGCAGCCGGATACCCTGCAAACTCACGTCTTACAGGATAAATTTCATGTAGTGAAGTGAGGTACTCCACCAACACAAAAAACTGGTTTTGCTGGAAGCAGGGAGAAAGGTGTGACATAGGCAAAGCGCTGATTAAAACATGACATCAATCATAAGCGCGGCATTATAAATCAAAAGTGCATCAAGATGCGCTAGTCAGAAAGCTCATTGTTTTGCTTATCTTCACCCTCTTTATTTCTAGGTAATTCGAGTGAGCGAGGAAAGATAAAATCAAAAGAATCGAGTGCATAGCGGTAAAGCTGAGCCGGCCGTTTACCTACAATTTTACTTTCACTGGTTTCTTCAACTGCACCCGCTTCTATCATACGGCGCCTAAACGCTTTTTTATCTAAAGATTGCCCAAGAATAATTTCATAAATAGTCTGTAGCTCGGTCAGTGTAAATAACTCGGGCATGAGACTAGCTGGCAAAGCGGTATAGCGAGTTTTACTGGTTAAACGCTCTAAAGCTAAGCTGAGCAATTCATTATGATCAAACGCCAATGCTAAATCCTGAGCTTTTGCTACAGGCACCCATTCACTGTATTCAGCCAATGCTTGATGTTGATAGGCATTAAAATCAATTAATGCAAAATACAAAATAGTCACGGCCCAACCACGCGGGTCACGTTTGGCATTGCCGACAGAAGCAACTTGTTCTAAGTAAGGTGAACTAATTCCTGTTTTTTCGACCAGCTTACGATAAGCCGTGGCCATCAAGTCTTGATCATGGATTAAATCGGCAAAACCGCCTGGTAAAGCCCATTGATCTTTGGCTGGAAATTTGGGTCGCTTAATGAGTAGTACCCGCAACTGACCATTAAATACCGAGAAAATAGCCATATCGACCGTGAGTAAAGGTGCGTCATAATCTCGGCGATCATAACTGGCAAGGAACTCTTGTTCAGTTTGAATAGTCACGTTCAGCCTCTCAATAAAAATGATGAGCCGATACACATGCAACGGCTCATCTAAACTCAGTTAAGCGATGGATAAACGCTCACGTATTTGATCCAAAGTACACTCATATTGAAGTTTACCATTTTCAAAGACTGTTTTAAGTGCTCCACCTTGTTCTTGTTCGGCTGTTTGCTCATCAAACAAGGTAAAACCATTTTCACTTTCTTCAATGCGTAATAGACCTTTCGCAGATTTTTTCACACCTGAGTCAGTAATCGGGTCTTTAAACAACTCTCGGCCTACTCCATTTACCTGACCCCAAGTTGCTTTCACAGCAAACCCAAAGGTATCCCGTGTTAAATAGTTATAGGTAAAGCTGCCTATACCAAACACCAAGTTGTTTGAAGCAAAACCTTTGGCTTCTAGCCCTTCTAAAATACGCTGTGCGCGGTCTAAGGTAATTGAGTCACCGTAAATTAAACCGACACGTTCATTAAGCACTTTATAGCCTTGGTCTGTGGTTGTACCGTCAAACACGTCCCATAAACATTCAACTGTACCTTTGTACGCTGGGCTGCCGACTTCAGCATCTGGGTCACCACAAATAATTTTTACAGGGTCACCAGAGTCTGGACGGAAAACCAATTTAGCTAAGCCTAAAGCATTCGGTTGTCTTGCCAAAATTTCAGGTTTTAAAACCACCGTAAACTCAGTAATCACTCGCCAAAAATCCCAAGTGTCAGACACAACACTAACCACACCAGACGGATATAGCTCGCAGATTAAACGCTTAAATGTGTCTAGCTCACTGTTTTCTGTACCCATACACATCACACTGTGTTCGGTTGCTGGCACAGAAACCCCAATCACACCTGTGGCATTGTAATATTCTTCTGCGTAGTCGATTGAAGCGACCGAGTCTGTTCCAATAAAACTAGTTAAGTGACCCACACCCGATTGTGCAGCATCATAAATTCCACTCATGCCACGGCTACTAAAATCGTGTCCTTGCACAGGCACAAAATCAAGCGGTGCACCAGTTTTTACGGCATATTGAGTTAATAAACGTTTGTACTCATAGGCAATTGTGGCCGTAGTACAACTTTTCCAAAGCTCAGCACTTAAAACCGTTTCAATATAGTTAGTTAACCAAAAGAAACGTGGGTCGGTATTAATTACGGTGAGCACAGGTACACGCATATTGACGCGGCTACCTTCTGGCAATGCTTTAATCCGCAATGGTAAATACCCCAAGTCGTGTAACGCTTCAATGTGATCAACCGGTACTGCGCCTTCACCTAATGAACTATCCATACGGCGTTTATATGCAGCTACCACTTTGTCTTTAGGTTGCTTAAAAAAGCCTTCATTCCACGTATCGATTAAAAAGTGTTTGATAAAACCCTGAAGACCAAAGAACACAACTTTATCGTCGAAGTCAGGCAACATTTTAGCGAGTCGAGATGAACGCGGCGTAAAGTTTGCATACACGTACTCTGTACCTGCTGGATACTGACGTCTGTGATCAGCTTTATAAAAATCGATAGCATTTAATGGATTAAGTTTAATAGTCATCTTTATTCTCTTTATTTTGCTGCAAAAGCAATTACTGAAATTTTGTCTGATGGTTGTTGTGGAAAGCTGTCCGAGGTAAATAGTTGGTCAAGCAATCCATCAAAAACCTCTATTCCTTTACTGAAAATACCGTGGGTCACGTATAGAACGACCTTATGGCAATTAAGACGACGGAGTTCTTTGGCAATACCAATAAAAGTCGCACCGCCATCACAAATGTCATCGGTAATGACCGCTGTGAGGCCTGATAAATCAGTCGCATGTACATGTGTACCTAAAATTTTGCCAGTCACTGGATCACGTTTTTTATCACACTGAACAATAGTGATTGGTTGTTTACGCTCAAGATTGAAAGCATCTGCAACCATTTGTGTGCGTGCTTTTGCACCTTTGTCTGGGCAAATCAGTACTGTTTTTTCATCTTTTAACAATGTGCTCAGCGCTTCACTCTTAGCAATGATGTCGACTGAACTGATATTTACAACTTCTTCAAAAGAACTATTGGCAGCGAGTAATGCTGTTGTTACTTCACTATGGCAGTCCCAAACAGTTACTTTGCTTTGTTTGCCTGCTTTTTTGTCTGCGTTGATGTTAAGTAGCTTCGTCATCACATCGAGTGAAAATGCTTGGCCTACTGCACAAATACGGTCCTGACGCGCATATGGAAAATACGGAATTTCTAAGTCAACGGTTAAACCCTGATTCAGCAATATATTTTCAAGTAACAAATAGTCCATCACATCATGACTTGAGGTCATTTTGGCGCGAACCAATACGTTGCCAGATAGTGAATTCAATGTTTTCTCATCAATTTGAACATGACGCTCGCCACCAGAAAACTGCGTGAATTTCACTGGAATTTCATTTCTTGCCGCATCTAAAAGCTGGATAGCCATATCATCCTCTTTTTGTCTGATGACCTTCGATGAATATATAGTGGCATAAAGCCACTATATATTTCAAGTCTATTTTTCAAACTTTTTTTCAAAGCCATTTAAGACATAAAATTTACAGTTTTAGAGCATTTAGAGATTTGTTATTTAAGAAAAACTATTCTTCAATTAATTGAAATAAAAAATTAATTTACGAAAAGCATGACGAGTAGAACTATTATTAAAAGTAGCGGATATAACTTTGCCCGCCATAAATCAGGTAGTTTTGAAATAAATTTTTCTGAAAAATATAGCCCGATCCATGTTCCAGCAACCAAGAATAAAGCAGCTTCAAACCAGATTAGACCGATAAATCCGTTGGGTGCCCATTCAGATTGCCAAATTGACAATACACAATAGGTCAGCGTTGCAGTTAAAGATAAAGGCAACGTGAGAATATTTGCAATAGCCGCGGCCTCTGCCATAGAACTACCCCGCCGCCGTAATAAAGGAACCGTCATTACGCTTCCTCCAACACCTAGAAGTGCTGCAACCCAGCCGATAACTCCGCCTTTAATGAGTTCGCTGTTCTGCCCATAATTTTGCTGTTGACTTGATGTCACAATAAACCCTGGTCGGTAATAACAATCAATAATCGTTACGAACACATAACCCATAAATATCCAGCGAAGCCAGCTGCCATTAAACAATGAGGCCATTACCGCACCGACAATTCCGCCAAATGCGATACCACCCCATAAAAAGCGGATCTTTTGCCAATCTATATATCCAGAACGATAGTGCCGAAAGGTTGCAAAACTTGCCGAGCACAGCATGACAAAAGCTGATGTAGCTACGGCGATTTGCATGGCATGTATGCCGACACTACTTTCACTGCTCCACTTTTGAATAATGACTGTATAAAGCAAAGGCACAGCAACAAATCCGCCGCCAAAGCCAAATAACCAAGTGGTTATGCCTGACAGTAGTCCAAATAAAAATAGCTCATATAGCATCGTTATCTTCCTCATATTTATAGAGGCATGATATAAAATAGCCTTATGGCAAACTAACGTAGAAAAGCCATCTTTTTATTTATTTCAGCTAAAAATATATGCGTAATATTCCAATTATCGATGTAGATCATCTACCGCAAGTGGTTCTAGCGTTAGGGTCAGACTATCCTGCTGATACTTTGTTAGATACGCATAGCCATCGTCGTGCTCAGTTCTTATATGCACCCGAAGGACTCATGAAAGTTGAAACTGAAGATGGTCAATGGCTCGTTTTACCATACAGCGGTGTATGGATACCCGCAGGCAAACCACATCGGGTATGGCTATCTAAAGTCAGTACTTATAGTTTGTATATAGAAGCGGGCCATGCGCCAAGACAGGCAACATATTGCGAGGTTATCCAAGTCTCGCCTTTGTTACATCAACTGCTCATTCAGGCAAATCAGCTACCTATTGACTACCAACGTGCAGGCCGAGAAGGCGCTCTTATCGATTTATTGTTATATGAATTAGAAGCTGCACCAGCCCTACCTCTGTTTATTCCTCTGCCTCACAACACATTGTTATCTAAACACTGTGCTGAGTTTATGCAGCATCCCGATATTCATAGCAGCCCTAAAAATTGGGCACATGACCACAATAAAAGTGAACGGACTTTTCATCGTTGGTTTAAGTCTGAAACTGGCATGTCCTTTCAGGCTTGGCGTAATCGGGTCTGCATCATCTATGCTTTAAATGCCTTAAAAGAAAATATCTCGATTACTGAAATTGCTTTTAGTTTGGGCTATGAACACTCGGCAGCTTTTACCGCAATGTTCAGTAAAATTATGGGTTATCCGCCTACCCATTTTCAAAAAAGATTTCATATGCATGATAAAGCGCTATAAAGATTTACTCATGTGAATGGTGTCATAGGTATCGATCCATTCCCGTTGAATAACCTCAAAACCTTGTAGATTCCAAAACTCTTCAGCCGCCGGCAAAAAAGGATGAGTATGCAAATACAAAGTAGTAATTTCATTCTTTTGCGCATAGCTAAACAACATTTTACATAGCATGGTTGCGATGCCATTGCGGCGGTATTCAGGCAATACAAACAACTTAACCACTTCCACTGTCTTAGATGGCAAATTTAAATCAAAACGATGGTCATAAGCCCGATAAGCAATCGTGCCAATAATGCGGTTTTGGTCTTTTACTGTAATGAAACAACCCAATCGGTCATGGACATAAAATTGTTCAAAATTTTTTAAATCTCTGGGAATGTGCCCATAATAAATTTTTGGAAATAAGAGCTGCCTTGTATAAAGCGCAAACTCTACCGCAGGCTCATAGTCTGTTTTTCCAACCACCTGATAATTCAACATATTCATAGCCACGAATGATCAGGAATAACAATAGTTTTGTCTTGAATCATGGCTTCATGAAACTCAACATCGTAGACACTTTTTAAAAACTTCGGATCGGTGATTCGTGTTTTAGACTCAGGCTTAACCACTTCATGTTGGCGCATAAAAAACAAATGGTCTGCAAATAAAAAAGCCAAATTGGGATCATGCATAATCGCAATCACCGTAAAATTTTGCCGCGACAACTGACGCAATTTTTTCATTAAATAAGACTGATAATAAACATCGAGATGGTTGGTTGGTTCATCGAGCAAAATAACTTTTGGGGCTTGCACTAAAATACGGGCAATCATGACCAATTGTCTTTCGCCACCCGATAGCTCGGTATAAGGACGATCGCGTAAATGTTCAATGTCTAAATCAAGCAAAGCTTGGTCTACACGTTCCCAGTCTGATTTTGAAGGACGATATCGGCTAAAAGCAGCACGTCCGGTAATCACTACATCTTTAACCAAAAATGGGAATACGGTTTTATGAAACTGCGGTAAAAAGCCGAGCAATGCAGCCCGATCTTTCCCTTTAAAGTCCGATAGTAGTTTTCCAGAGTAACGAATCAAGCCATCTTTTACAGGTTCTAGGCCAGCCATCAATTTAAAAAGTGTCGATTTTCCGCAACCATTACGCCCTAAAATGACGGAAAACTGATTTTCAGGAAACTCCAGATGAATGTTTTTGAGAACCTGTTTGTGCCCATAGGCATAATTTAACTGATCAATTTGAATCATGCCCAATGAGTCCTCTGTGTTTTCATTAATAATAAGAAAAATGGTGCGCCAAGTAGCATGGTAAAAATACCAATCGGTATTTCAAACGTCAGTAAAACCCGAGAAAAGTTATCAATCATGAGTAGAAAACTACCGCCCAAAATCATATTGGCAGGAATACTGTAGCGGTGATCTGGCCCAACCAACATTCTCACAATATGCGGCATAAACAGCCCATATAAACTAATAATGCCTGCCGCAGCCACAGAAGTTGAGGTACATACAGTCACTAGTACAATTAAAAGAAGCTGTTCCCACCTTGGGTTAACACCCACTGCCTGCGCTTCTTCAGCACCAAGTGCCATTAAGTTTAAGCGCCAACGCATCGCAAATAATCCGGCAAGGCCAATACAAATAGGCAGCACGGCATATTGAACCTTTTGCCAAGACGCCTGATGTAAGTTGCCCATCGTCCATTGCACGATCGCTTGTAATTTAAATGGATCACTTAAATATTGAATAATCGTGAGACCTGCTAAAAACAGCCCCGAAACAATCATGCCCGATAAAATTACCATGACTAAAGACGTCTGGCTTTCATGTTTTTGATGCGCAAACAAATATGTTAAGCCAACAGCACAAACACCAAAAATAAAGGCTGATAGGTTTGGTGAAAGCCAACTTAAAGAAAGTGCCAAGGCTGCACCGAACGCAGCGCCAGATGAAATACCAAGTACATAAGAATCAACCAAGGGATTACGAAACAAGGCCTGTAAACCATTTCCCGCGGTTGCTAATGCGGCTCCCACCATAAAGGTCAGTAAAATTCTGGGCAGCCTGACATTTACTAAAATGTTTTGCATCAGACTAAATTGCTCAGCATCAAAATATGGCGTACCAAACACCGCTTGCACACCCCACAGCATATAATCCCATGCACTCAATGTTTGAGTTGGCCCTATGAGCAACGAGATAAAAATCATCACGAACGGTAACGGGTAAAACCAATAATATTTCAGCTTTTCCATATTCATTGCACCAATGCTTTGGCAAGGTGCTCACCATACAACTTAGTTAAAATACGCTGTTGTAAAGCACTTACTGGTAAATCAGACTGTTCAGGATAAATACTATGATTCAAATAAATCGCCGTAATAATGATTTTGATGGTGTGTGGGTTATATATAAATGCAGGACTCAAATTAAATACCTTTCGGTTTTGTACGGCACTTAAGCCTTGTAATTCTTTTCGTTCATAAATCAGTTTTGGGTTTGTATTCCAAAGCACAATATTGTCAGGATTCCATTCAATTAAAGTCTCGGGGTTTACATTGGGTTGATTAGCAGCGGTCTGAACAATATTGTAAGCACCCGCTAGCTCAATAAAATCATTGGTAATCGACTGACGTCCCGAGGTAGAAAAAATTCGTCCACCAGACCAAGCATAGTAAATCGATTGTTTATTTGGCTGACGTGCCGTTTTGGCTGCAACCTCCGCCACAATTTCATCAGAAAAACTTAAAATTTCTTGAGCACGCTTTTGGGCACCGCTCAGAATAGCAATTTCAGAAAGTTCTTCTTTCACTTGCTGGTAAGTACCAGACTCCATGACATATACAGCAATGCCAAACTGCCGTAACAGCTCAATTGTTTGAGTCTGCCCGCTCCCTACAATTACTAGATCAGGTTTTAACAACATAAGACTTTCAATATTGGTTGCATTTGCCCCTTGTGAAGGCGTCGCAAGCTGCTTATTGGCAATACGCTTATCTATTTTTGAATAGGCATTAAACAATAAAGGTTGGATGTATACTTCGGCCGGGATGCCAATCACTTTGTGGCCTTGCCCTAACATATAGAGGCCATCTAAACCCGACTCAAACAAAGAAACAATTCTTTGGGCGGGTTTGGCTACACAGACTTTTGTATTTGTACTATCAAAGACACATATCGAATGGGCCGCTAACTTTTCTTGCGCTTTACCACTTTGTTCAGATGAAGAACATCCATATAAGATGAATAAAGTGAGTAATGAAGCTAATAACTTCATTACGGCATGCCTTGCACAAATACAGTGCAAAATAAAAAGACGTGCCTATTTGGTGCATTTTTCATATGAAAAAAACACCATAAGTGAGCAAGACGGTTTGAATCATGGTTAATACAGCGGTCAAATTAAACGTAATAGCTAAGATATTAAAGAGTAAGCAAAAAAAACGCCAAATTTACCAAGTAATAAAAACTATTTAATTATTAGGCCAAAAGTTTACAAGGTGGCTAATCAAATAATTTAATAGTGGTTACCACTCAATCAACATTAAAATAAATAACTCGTTATAATCCAGCCCAAAATCTGATAGACATTATCTTCCGATGCTGACCCAATCATCTTTCTGGCGTAGTCTTTACCGTTTAATTCATATTTATGCCGGTATTTTTATTGCACCATTTATCTTGTTCGCAGCAATCACTGGTTTACTCTATGCAATTACACCACAATTTGAAC
Source organism: Acinetobacter sp. BEC1-S18-ESBL-01 (assembly GCF_014169935.1). NCBI lineage: Bacteria > Pseudomonadati > Pseudomonadota > Gammaproteobacteria > Moraxellales > Moraxellaceae > Acinetobacter > Acinetobacter sp. BEC1-S18-ESBL-01. Next base: position 1,827,923 of record NZ_AP022302.1, on the reverse strand, counting down.
AAGCCATTTATAAAGATGTTCTATATGTTGAGCCACTGAATCAAACACCACATAAGCTGAGCCAGCAAATTGAAGCCGCAAAGCAAGTAATGCCTAAGTCTGCACAAGTAATTGAAGTTAGACCAGCCCCAAGCTCTGATCAGACAACACGTGTAATTTTTTCAGACCCTATCCACGATTTTACAAGTGAAGCCGTTTTTATTGATCCTTTTACACTTAAAGTTCAAGGCCATCTAGCGGTTTATGGTACGAGTGGAGTGCTACCGTTTCGAACTACGCTTGATCAACTGCATAGTAATTTATTGCTAGGAAAATGGGGCCGCTTTTATAGTGAACTGGCGGCAAGCTGGTTAGCCATTTTGACTTTAACCGGGCTATATAATTGGTGGAAACGGCGTCAAAATCTTAAAATCAGGCAGACACAAAAAAATAAATTACTAAGATGGCATAGCACACTTGGTTTAACTTTATTTCCACTTTTATTATTAATTGCCATTACGGGTCTTACATGGTCTGAGTGGGCTGGAGATAATATTCGAGTTGCTCGTCAGTGGCTTAACTGGCAAACCCCAACTTTAGCAATTTCTCTTCAAACAGATAATTTACCTACAGTGATGCACCATGAACATCACGAGATGCCTCATAGTGAAAATCTTAATTTAAATATTGTTTCGACTGAGTACGATACTGCTCTTTCAATCGCCAGAGCACATGGCATTGATGCAGCACAGATACAAATCAAACCACCGACTAGTGGAAATCAAGCTTGGACTATAGCCGAAATTCAGCGTAAATGGCCAACTCAAGCAGACAGTATCGCGATTGATATGGAACAACACAAAGTCATCGATCAACTTGCTTTTAAAGATTATTCACTAGTGGCAAAACTCACTCGTTGGGGAGTTGATGCGCATATTGGGGTTTTATTTGGCTGGATAAATCAATTGGTACTGGCACTTTATGCTTTCGCACTGTGTATTATGATTATTTATGCATATAAAGCTGCGTTTAAAAACTCGAATTTAAAACTCATGACAACCCATTTTGTTGGTCAAAGCTTATTCATTTGGAATCGTGCAACTAGCTCACAAAAAATATGGTTAATATTGGTGGGGATCGTGTTAGGTCTCAGCTTACCTGTTTTTGGTTTTAGTATTTTATTTACGCTGTTTATCTTTGCTATGCGTAAATATATTCCGTCTAAATCGTAAATAAAATTTCAATAACCACTAATTATTTTTCTTATTACAAAATCTAAGCATCAATCATAAAAAAAGCGGTACTTGATTATGTCTATTCATCAAGTACCGCTAAATTTAAAGCAATTTCACACTGGGTTCATTCGCTCAAGTTCACGAATTAAACCAGAATGGTCAAGTTCACCGTCTCCGGCAGCAAGCATATTTTCAAATAATTGGCTGACTTGTTGGGCAACAGGTAAATTCAATTCTAGTGATTTAGCATAGCTAACGGCTGTATGAATATCTTTATGCTGGTTTCGAGCAGTGCCTCCTGGTTTAAAATTTCTACTTAGCATACGCTCGCCATGTTGCTGTAAAATTGGAGAATCTGCAAAACCGCCTGTTAATGCTTGTTTTAGTTTTATCGGGTCTGCTCCTGCTTTACTGGCAAGCAATAAACCTTCACTCACGGTTGCAATAGTGGTCGCTACTATCATTTGATTCACAAGTTTTGCAAGCATTCCGCAGCCAACCCCACCCACTAAAATTGGTCGGCCCATTGCACTTAAAATAGTTTCAGCCTGTGAAAATGTTTTAGCGTCACCGCCCACCATAATAGCAAGACTTGCATTTTGGGCGCCTTTTTCTCCGCCAGAAACAGGAGCATCTAAATATCTAAGTCCTCGTTCTCTACATTTGTCACCTTGTACTTTTGCAACTTCAACGGGTATCGAACTCATGACAATAACCGTACTTTCAGGTTTTAACTGAGAGATTGCCCCCTGTTCTTTAAACAGGATTTCATCACAGGTTTTTCCATCGCTGAGCATACAAATCAGAAACTCTACATCTTTTCCGACTTGTTCAAGGTCAGAGCAAACTTGGGCACCAGTTTTTTTTAAACTATCTGCTTTAGATGAAGTTCTATTCCACACTTTTAGCTGATGACCTGCCTTGAGTAAATTCATAGCCATCGGCATTCCCATAATGCCTGTACCCACAAATCCGATGGTCGCCATTATTTCATCTCCGTAGCAGTTCGAACTTTAAGTTGCTGCTGTTCTACTTTTAAGCTATTCGATTTTAACTTTGCTAATAACAACAAGCCCAAACCACCCATCGCTACAAAGCCAGCAATCGCAAGAAATGCCACTGTATAGGTGCCTGTGGTGGTATATAAATATCCAGTTAAATATGGACCAGTAAAACCACTTAAATTACCTACCGAGTTAATTAATCCAATTCCTGCTGCGGCACCCACACCTGTTAGAGTTTGACCAGGAATGGTCCAGAAAATGTTAATTGCGCTAAATACACCAATCGCAAGAAGAATAAAGCCGACAATAATGGCCCAAGGCTGATTCACAATAAGTGCAATCGCAATAGCTAACGCCGCCATAAGTGCAGCACAAGCACCGTGTTTATAACGTTCTTGTTTACGGTCAGAACGGCGGCTCCATAAAACCATCCCAACAGCTGCAAATGCATATGGAATTGCGGTAAGTAAACCATTTTGAATAAGGCTAATCTGCATACCAAATGTGTTACGGAATGACTCTAAAACACTTGGTAAGAAGAAGAACATTGCATTTGAACCGGAAGTAATTCCAAAATAAACAACCGCCATAACCCAAACTAAAGGATTTTTAAATACTTGTTTAATGAGTTCACCTTTAGTTAAAGCAGCTTCACTCGACTGCTCTTTTTCTCTTTCTTCACGTTCAAGCGTATTCATAAGCCATTGACGCTGCTCAGCTGTTAACCACTCTGCTTCTTTTGGGTTATTGGTTAAATATTTAAGACAAATTAGTCCTAAAATAATGGAAGGAATCCCTTCTAGCACATACATCAAACGCCAACCTTCATAGCCAATGGTATTACCCCATTGCATAAGGCCGACTGAAATTGGTGCTCCAATAATTTGAGCAATTGGCAATCCAAGATAAAATGTGGCAAAAACACGGGCACGATATTTTGCAGGAAACCATAAGGTTAAATAAAAGATAACGCCCGGAAAGAAACCTGCTTCAGCAATACCGAGTAAAAACCGTAAAACAATAAACTGCGTACCGCTATGAATAAAACCCATGAGTGCTGCAATAATGCCCCAAGTAATCATGATTCGGGCAATCCAGATTCGCGCTCCAAACCGATGAAGCAAGATATTACTCGGTACTTCTGCAATAAAATAGCCTAGAAAAAATACACCTGCACCTAAACCAAAAATGGTTTGAGTAATTCCAAGTGCATCATTCATATGTAACGCAGCAAAACCAATATTGGTTCTGTCTAGGAATGCCATAATGAATAGAATAATGAGAAACGGGATAATTCGGTTCGAAATACGTTTGATCGTCTGCTCTTCGAGAGCAGTTACATTCTTGATATCTTCCATAATAAATCTCACATCAACTGGCGATCACTGCCATTAATTTTGGGTATCTTCTATATGTGCCTGAATCACGCTTTCAAAATTTTTATCTGCTTGGAAACCTAAAGATTCGGCATATTCAGCTTTCACCTGAACAGGCCAACTTTGAACAATACGTTGAATGGTTTTGTCTTCTTGCCATTGCACCAAATCAGTTGCTTGTTTCCCCGCAACTTTTTCAAGCGCTTCCAGCATTTCTTTAACCGTAACTGTTAATCCGGGTAACGGAATGATTCGGTTATCTTGAAGTACATCTGAAGAAATTGACGCCGCTTTAATCATCGACTCAACACAACGTCGCGGTGAAGTAACAAAGACTGGAGTATCTGACGGTACTGGGCAAATGGCCGTTTCGCCTTTTAATGGTTCTCGGATGATGGAACTAAAAAATGTCGATGCCGCTTTATTGGGTTTACCAGGACGAACCACAATAGTCGGTAGTCTTAAAATACGGCCATCAATAAAGCCTTTTCTTGAGTAATCCGAGACCAGCAATTCTCCTACGGCTTTTTGCATGCCATAAGAGGACTTTGGTGTAACCACTGTCTCATCTGTCACAATCTCTGGCAACTGTCCGCCAAATACAGCACAGCCACTGGCAAAAATGACTCGAGGCGTGGTTTGTTTCTTTCTTAATTCTTCTAATAAATTTAAGAGTCCATACAGATTAACATCCATACCTAAATCAAAATCAGCCTCGGCTGCCGAGCTCACTACAGCAGCCAAATGCCAAACGACATCAATATTTTCTGTAATATGAGCAACTGTAGTTTTATCGGTAATATCGCCGACAATCACTTCAATTCTAGGATCTTGTGGCACATCATCGCCAGCAAATGCATCAAACAGAATAATTTTATCGATGGGCTCAGGTTTATTGTCCTCTAAAGTCAAACTGCCAGCTTTTAAAATCTCTTTAGCAATTTGTTTTCCAATAAAACCTGTTCCACCAGTGATTAGCACATTCATACAGAGGTCCTTTCCTAGTTTTTATTCACTTAAAAACTTTTGTAATTGTCGTGAATTAAACGATAAGGAGTCCCTGCAATAATTTCCAATGAATAATTTCTAAATATTGATAACTTTTTAATATCAGTTTTATGTTTATAAATTTACTCAATAAAGCAAGTTGTCTTTCAACTTGAAAACCTCAAACCACTCCATGGCTTGAGGCTGAATACTTTATTTACGTTTCGCATTTTTAAGTAAGATATTAATAAATGCTGCTGCAATATCAGAAACTGGTTCATCTTTACGCGTCAAAATTCCATAATCCTGCGCATCTAAAATCAAATCCGTTTCTAAAATCTGCAATTGCCCTTCTTTTACCTGATCGATCACCATGGCTTCGGGCAACATTCCTACCATAGGCGCACCTTTTAATATCTGCAAAAAGGTCTGCATCGACATGGTATTGACTGTATTTAAAGGAATTTTGACTTTAGCTCGGGCAAATGCGCCTTCCATACGTTGTCGAATTGGCGTGCCTTTAGGATAAAGTACCCACGGCCAATTTAATAATTCTTCTAATGTACAAAACTTTTTCTTGGCACATGGATGAGCATTATTAACAACAATGCAAAACGGCTCTGGGCCTAAAGGTTGAAAATCAAAAAACTGACTTTGCGTCACATCGGTAAAACGGCCAATAGCTAAATCTAAAGTGTGTTCACTTAGCATTTCCATTAAATGGTCACTGGTCTGCTCAACAACATCAATAGAAAGTAGCGGCCATTGTTTCTTAATCTCAATAATTGAGTTTGGAATCACCACAGCGGTTGCTGCAAAGATACCACCTACTTTTAAAAACCCGTGACCGCCTAACCGTAAAATTTCAATATCTTCGACAAAATGCTTTGCATCGTTTAATACACGCTGGGCATATCGAATTACATGTTCGCCTAAAGCCGTTACTGGCATATTTCGAGGTAATCGTTCAAAAACAGGAAAGCCCAGTAAACCTTCTATTTCCTTTAGCATTTTACTCACCGCGGGCTGACTTAGGTTCATCTGCTCGGCTGCCAAATGCATGTTATTGGTCCTCGCCAAAGTTTCTAACAACACCAGATGTTTGAATTTCAACCAATTATTTAAACTTGCGTAAGTTAAATCCGCCATTTTCAAAAATCCTTTTCGATAACTTTTCGTTATTAATAATTAAATTATTACGATTGGTGTTTATTAAATAAGAAACATATCATGATTTCAAATAAAAGAAGGATGCTTTAAATGAACTTTACGTTAAATTCCCAGAACTCATTACCAGACGATGCTACTCAAGGATGTTTAATTGGTCGCGCATGGATTCCCAACCAAATTTCCGGTCCATCTCCGATTCTTTTAAAAGGTGATCAGGTTTTTGATATTTCTGAAAAGTTCCACACTATTTCCAAGTTACTTGAGAGTTCAGATCCTTTAAAAGCTTTAGCTGAAATTGAAGGAAAATTAGTTGGCTCAATTGATGAGTTGTTTGCCAATACAGTCGCCGAGCCAGATACAAACAAGGCATATTTTTTAGCCCCTATTGATCTGCAAGTGATTAAAGCAGCTGGTGTTACTTTTGCCGCAAGCATGTTAGAACGCGTGATTGAAGAGCAAGCAGGTGGCGATGCACAAAAAGCCCAATCCATCCGTGAAATTGTACAAGGGGTAATCGGCGATAATTTAAAAACAATTGAACCCGGTTCTGAAAAAGCGCTGCAACTCAAAGAATATTTAATTGAACAAAAAATGTGGTCTCAATATCTTGAGGTGGGTATTGGTACCGATGCTGAAATTTTTACTAAAGCACCTGTCTTAGCAGCCGTAGGAACGGGTCAAAATATTGGTATTCACCCAAAGTCTGAGTGGAATAATCCAGAACCAGAAGTCGTATTAGTTGCCAATAGCCAAGGTAAGATTTTAGGTGCGACTTTAGGTAACGATGTGAATTTAAGGGACTTTGAAGGTCGTAGTGCCCTCTTGTTAAGCAAAGCAAAAGATAATAATGCATCTTGTGCAATCGGCCCGTTTATTCGCCTTTTTGATCATACTTTTACTTTAAATGATATTCGCGCTTGTGATGTTGAACTGCAAATTCAAGGTACAGATAACTTTGTGCTCAATGGGATTAGCTCTATGTCTCAAATTAGCCGTGATCCCGAAGATTTAATACAACAAACGCTGAATGAAAATCACCAATATCCAGACGGTTTTGTTTTGTTTTTGGGTACTTTATTTGCGCCTACTCAAGACCGTGAACAAGCTGGTGCAGGCTTTACCCATAAAGTGGGAGATATAGTTCGTATCCATTCACCAAAGCTCGGCACTCTATACAACACGGTCATGACCAGTGATAAAGCGATGCCGTGGAATTTTGGCATAAATGCTTTGATGCACAATTTAAAACAACGCGAATTACTATAATTTTCAAGTATTATCGACTGGTTCAATCGTAATATTCATCACTTAAAAAATTAAATTGCTGAGCGAGATCAGTAGAAGGATCTAAAAATGAATGATCAAGATAAACGGATTTTTTTACGTAGCCAAGAATGGTTTGATGATCCTGAACATGCCGACATGACAGCACTCTATGTCGAGCGTTACATGAATTATGGCCTGACCCGTGCCGAGCTACAATCAGGCCGCCCTATTATTGGTATCGCACAAACAGGTAGTGATTTAACTCCATGTAATCGTCATCACAAAGAGCTTGCTGAACGTGTGAAAGCAGGCATTCGAGATGCGGGCGGTATTCCTATGGAATTTCCCGTTCACCCAATTGCTGAACAGTCTCGACGCCCTACTGCTGCACTCGATAGAAATTTAGCTTACTTAGGTCTAGTTGAAATCTTACATGGCTATCCACTTGATGGTGTGGTACTAACAACGGGCTGCGATAAAACGACACCTGCATGTTTAATGGCAGCCGCAACAACAGATATACCGGCAATCGTGTTATCTGGTGGGCCAATGTTAGATGGTCATTTTAAAGGTGAGTTAATTGGCTCAGGCACGGTACTTTGGCATGCAAGAAATTTACTTGCCACAGGTGAAATCGACTATGAAGGCTTCATGGAAATGACCACTTCAGCATCGCCTTCGGTCGGGCATTGCAACACCATGGGCACTGCACTTTCTATGAATGCTTTGGCAGAAGCGTTGGGTATGTCTTTACCGACATGTGCAAGTATTCCGGCGCCTTATCGCGAACGTGGGCAAATGGCCTATATGACTGGAAAAAGGATATGTGAAATGGTTTTAGAAGATTTACGTCCATCTAAAGTCATGAACAAACAATCATTTGAAAATGCCATTGCTGTAGCCTCAGCATTAGGCGCATCAAGTAACTGCCCTCCTCATTTAATTGCAATTGCTCGTCATATGGGTATTGAGCTGAGTTTAGAAGACTGGCAAAACGTTGGAGAAAACATTCCGCTCATTGTGAATTGCATGCCTGCGGGTAAATATTTGGGTGAAGGTTTTCACCGTGCTGGCGGTGTTCCTGCTGTTTTACATGAATTACAAAAAGCGGGCGTTTTACATGAAGACTGTGCATCAGTCAGCGGTAAAACAATTGGGGAAATTGCTAAAAATGCAAAAACCTCAAATGCAGATGTCATCTTCCCTTATGAACAACCTTTGAAACATGGTGCTGGTTTTATTGTGCTCAGTGGTAATTTCTTTGACAGCGCCATTATGAAAATGTCTGTAGTGGGCGAAGCATTTAAGAAAACCTATTTATCTGACCCAAATAGTGAAAATAGCTTTGAAGCACGTGCAATCGTTTTTGAAGGTCCCGAAGACTACCACGCACGAATTAATGACCCTGCTTTAAACATTGATGAACATTGTATTTTAGTCATTCGTGGCGCAGGTACGGTAGGTTATCCGGGCAGTGCGGAAGTTGTAAATATGGCCCCACCCGCAGAGTTAATTAAAAAAGGTATCGATTCACTGCCTTGCCTAGGAGATGGCCGTCAAAGCGGTACGTCTGCCAGCCCTTCAATTTTAAATATGTCACCCGAAGCGGCGGTAGGCGGTGGAATTGCTTTATTAAAAACCAATGACCGTTTACGTATTGATTTAAATAAACGTTCTGTCAACGTGCTTATTTCTGACGAAGAGTTAGAACAACGGCGCCGTGAATGGAAACCGACGGTCTCAGCCTCTCAAACACCTTGGCAAGAAATGTATCGCAACATGGTGGGGCAATTATCTACTGGCGGTTGTTTGGAACCTGCAACTTTATATATGCGAGTCGTAAATCAAGACAACCTTCCAAGACACTCTCATTAATTTCAGGATATTTGTTATGACCATTATCGGACACAATTTTATTGGCGGTTCACGCAGCGCACAAGGTACAACCTTATTAAAAAGCATTCATGCTACGACTGGTGAAACTTTGCCTTATGATTTTCACCATGCAACCGAGCAAGAGGTGAATCAAGCCTGTGAAGCTGCAAGTCAAGCGTTTAAGACTTACCGCCATACATCACCTGAACAGCGTGCTACTTTTTTAGAAAATATTGCCGATGAGCTCGATGCCTTGGGCACAGATTTTCTTGAAATCGTCTCACAGGAAACTGCTTTGCCACTTGCACGTTTGCAAGGTGAGCGTGCCCGTACCAGTGGGCAAATGCGTTTGTTTGCCAAAGTGTTGCTCCGTGGTGATTTTTTAGGTGCCCGTATTGATACTGCTTTACCTGAGCGTCAGCCTTTACCTCGTCCAGACCTACGCCAGATTAAAATCGGTGTTGGCCCTGTGGCAGTCTTTGGGGCAAGTAACTTCCCCTTAGCATTTTCAACCGCAGGTGGTGACACTGCTTCGGCACTCGCCGCAGGTTGTTCTGTGGTGGTAAAAGCCCATAGTGGACATATGGCGACAGCAGATTTTGTAGCGCAGGCAATCGAACGTGCAGTAGAAAAATTAAATATGCCTAAAGGCGTATTTAACATGATCTATGGTAATGGCGTGGGTGAACCTTTAGTGAAGCACCCTTTAATACAGGCTGTAGGTTTTACAGGTTCACTTCGTGGTGGTCGAGCTTTATGTGACATGGCCGCAGCCCGCCCACAACCGATTCCCGTATTTGCTGAAATGAGCAGCATTAACCCGATGCTGATGTTGCCAGAAGCCTTAAAAAACCGTGGTGAAAAGATTGCACAGGACTTGGCAGATTCAGTGGTTTTAGGCTGTGGTCAGTTCTGTACCAATCCGGGTTTAATTTTAGGGATTAAATCAGCCGAATTTACTCAGCTCATTAGCAACCTGACTGAAATTATGGGCGCTAAGCCTGCGCAGACTATGCTGAATGCCGGCACCTTAAAAAGTTATACCGCTGGTCTTGAGCATTTAACTGAGCATCAAGGTATTGAACACTTGGCAGGCAATACTCAAAAAGGCAATCAAGCGCAGCCGCAACTGTTTAAAGCGGATGTTGAATTATTACTGGCAGGCGACCAACTTCTGCAAGAAGAAATCTTTGGGCCAACTACAGTCATCATTGAAGTTGAAGATAAAGCCCAACTCATTCAGGCACTACAAAGCATGAATGGACAACTGACTGCGACTTTAATTGCCGATGAAGCTGACTTAAGCGAGTTTGCAGATGTGGTCCCTGTGCTAGAGGAAAAAGCAGGTCGATTACTTATAAACGGTTACCCAACAGGTGTAGAAGTATGTGATGCGATGGTGCACGGCGGGCCATACCCAGCCACTTCAGATGCAAGAGGCACCTCAGTTGGAACCTTGGCAATTGATCGTTATTTGCGTCCTGTGTGTTATCAAAACTACCCACAAAGTTTGTTGCCAGAGGCTTTAAAAGATAGCAACCCGTTGCAGATTTTAAGATTGGTCAATGGTGAGATGACTAGAGAAGCGATCTAATAAATAAAAAAGAGACCACAAACTGGTCTCTTTTTTTATTTGCTACATCCAGAGCTTATAGATAGAATAAAATTTCCTAAATTAATTTGATTTGTAATTGATATTTTTTAAAAACAAATCAACAGCGTATTCAACCCAAGTACTAATTTCATTCTCTGATATTAAATAATCAGGATGCGTCAAACATTTTAGATGAGCATCACTTCTTAATAACGATAAAAATATATTCGCAGCAACTTCTGAAGAAGAGCTTAATTCAATTTCGCCCTGTTTAACGGATTTTTCTAGATATCCTGCAATGATATTTGCTAGACGCTGTGGACCCAATTCAAAGAATTTTTCAGATAACTCTGGGAATCTTACCGCTTCTGCAATACAGACCCTAAAAAAAGCCAAACCTGAATGCGATAATATAAAACACAGATAGGTCTTCCCGATTTCAGTTAGTGCTGAGCGTAAATTGTCGGCTTTTGTTTCAACTAAAATAATTTGTTTTTGCATGTTGGTACATTGACGTTCAATCACCGCTGCAAACATCGCTTCTTTATTTTTATAGCACCCATACATCGTTGCTTTTGAAACACCCGCTTCCTTTTGAATCATGTCTGTCGTTGTTCCACTAAAACCGTGAATCAAAAAAAACTTGGTTGCCGCATCCAGAATTTTTTGATCTTTTTCATGAGCTTTAGTTGAAACTGACATATTGACCTTATAAAAATTTTAGCGATTTCATTCTAAGTGTAACTCATCGAAAAGTTCAAAATCGAGAATTGACGGAAATTTAATTAAAGAGTAGAGTACCGATCGGTACAGTACAGTAAATATCTGCTCCATGCAATAAATGGATGTTTAAGATTTAAGGTAAAAAATGAATACAAAGCCACTCATCGGTTTAGCAGGTGCAATATTTGCTGCAATGACTGTTGAATTTAATAACCGAATCACCAGCATTACCTTAGTCGACATTCGTGGCGCGATGGGAATTAGTGTTGACTCTGGCTATTGGGTCAACAGTATTTACGCAAGTGCCATGATTATTGGCATGATTCTGTCTACCAGTTGGGCAGTCATTTTTTCTATGCGCAGAGTTCTGCTTTTTGCTATAGGACTTTGTCTCTTTTCTAGCGTTTTAATTCCTTTTAGTCCAAATATCGAAATCTTTTATTTATTGCGTGGCTTACAAGGGCTCGCCAATGGTTTAACTATTCCTTTGCTCATGGCCTGTGCGCTTAGATTTTTAGGACCTGACATTCGGCTATGGGGTCTCGCCTGCTATGCATTAACTGCGACGTTCTTTCCCAACTTAAGTGCTGCACTCTCTGCGTTTTATTTAGATGTAATTGGCTGGAAAATGATATTTTTCCAAACCATTCCTTTTTGTGCGCTAAGTGCTGCTCTGGTGTATTTTGGTATTCCTCAAGATCCATTGAATTATTCAAGAATAAAAACTTACGATTGGATAGGTGCCATTTTAGCGATTATTAGCCTAGCGAGCCTGAGCACCATGTTATTGCATGGCAATCATTTGGACTGGTTCCATTCCCAATTAATTTGTGTATTGGCCTTAATCAGTGCGATTACTTTACCTTGGTTTTTTATACATGAATGGCGTTATCCGTCACCACTCATTAAACCGCAAATGCTCGAAATTCGAAATTTTGCTTATGCTGTTTTCGCACTCTTTTGCTTTGTCATTATTGGTATGTCCACTAGCACATTACCACTGAATTACTTAAGTGCAGTGCATGGCTATAAACCCACTCAGACCATGTGGATTGGCTTACAAATTGCGGCATTGCAATTTATCTATATTCCTATTGTTGTGAAGCTTTTAAATCAAGCTTGGGTGGATAGCCGATATGTACACGGATTTGGTTTACTTCTGGTCATTGCGGGTTGCCTAGGTGCAAGTCAACTTGATACCACATGGAATCAAGACCAATTTTATTTTTGGCATGCAATCTCATGTCTGGGGCAAACCTGTGTCGTGCTCTCGCTCTTAATGATGGGTACAAACAGTGTTCACCCAACCATGGCAATTTATGCATCCCCTATGATTAATACCCCGCGTGCTATTAGCGGTGTACTAGGTGTGTGTATTTTGGACTGGGTCAATCGAGTTCGCGGTGAATACCATTCAACACGACTGATTGAAAATACTGCTCAACATGTTTTCCAAAATATTCAAGGCCCTGTTATTAACCCACTTACTCCACCTGTGCTCACCGCAAATGGTGCAGATCGTGTTTCAGGTGGTTTATCTGCCCTAAATTCTGCGATTCAAGCGCAACAATCAGTTTTAGTTATTAGCGATCAATATCTCATCTTAGCTGGCCTTACCGCTATTTTGTTCATCGTGATGTTGATTTTGCCAGTTCGAACTTATCCGCCACGTATTGCTCTCATTAAGTTAATGAATAGTCATAACTCAGGAAAATCTTTATGAGTACTCTCGAAGCCCAAGATACCACCAACACCGAGCCACCCAAGTTAACAAAGGTGCAATATCTCAAAAAGCATTGGGTTATGGTTATCGCATTTATTATTGTTTTAGCATCCATTTTATGGGTTTTAAAACTTATATTTTTACCCTCTTCAATTGTTGAAACAGACGATGCACGTGTAGATGTAGAGTACTCAACTATTGCCCCTAAGGTATCTGGCAATATTGAGGAAATTTATATTAAAGATCATCAGACCGTAAAAAAAGGCCAACTTTTAGCAAGAATTGATGCACGCGATTATCAAGCTACTTTGGCTGAAGCTGAATCTAATTATGCCAAAGCACAAGCAGATTTAAGTGAAGCAGTGCTCGCAGTGGATAGACAACCCACTGTTATTCGAGAAACTGAAGCACAGCTGAGAAAAGTAGAAGCTGGAATTAAACTCACAAAAGATAATACGGCGCGTTATGAGCAACTACAGGCACTTGGGGCCGAGTCTAGATTAATTACACAGCAATCTAAGACTACATTGACTGAACAATATGCTGACTTAGACAGCAGTAAAGAAAAAGTGATTGATGCACAGTATCAGCTCAACCAATACAAGATTCAGGTACAAGCCAAACAAGCGGCTCTTAAACAAGCACAAGCGGCGCTTGATAAAGCAAAACTGAATTTGAGCTATACAGAAGTTCGTGCGCCTATTGATGGAATGATTGGTCAAAAGTCAGCTAACGTAGGTAACTTTGTGAGCGCTGGTAATCCACTCATGGTGGTTGTTCCTTTAGATCAGGTTTATGTAGAAGCCAACTTCCGTGAAATTGAGTTAAAAAAGATCAAGATCGGACAACCTGTTAATGTCTATGTAGATGCTTATAACGTTGAGCTAAAAGGTGTGGTAGACAGCTTCTCTCCATCTACTGGCGCATTTTTCTCTCCCATCTCGGCGACTAACGCGACTGGTAACTTTACCAAGATTGTTCAGCGCCTTCCTTTACGAATTAAGCTTATTGAAAATCAAAAAGACGTTAAATTATTACGCCCAGGTTTATCGGTTTTAGTCTCTATTGATACGACTAAATAGTTCATCTAAATCTTGGAATATGAGAGAAAAAAGAGACCTTTTATGGTCTCTTTTTTAATTAATCCAAATTCATGGCAACCGCTCTGGTTGCTTTACGCTTTCGCGTGACGAACAACCCACAAACAACCACAAGCGAAGTTACACCTAAAGATAAAGTGGTTTCATAACTATAGGCTGGTGAGAAGAACATATAAGCCAATACACTTAAAATAATGATAATGACAAACCAAGTTAACCATGGAAATAACCACATTTTAAATGGTATTTCCGCTCCAGCTGCTTCTAACTTATGTCTTAAACGTAGTTGTGAGAATGCAATAACCAAGTACACCAGTAAAGCAATTGACCCTGTGCTTGAAAGTAATAAGCCAAATACTTTTCCAGGGAATACATAGTTAATAACACAACACACTAAACCAATAAAAGTTGAAGAAAATACTGCAATTGCAGGTACGCCCGCATAATTGATTTTAGTTACGGCCTGAGGCGCTTCACTACGAGTACCCAAACGAAATAACATACGAGAAGACGTATAAATTGCAGCATTCATACAACTCGCAACGGCGATAAACACGACCGTATCAATGATGAGTTTAGTGCCCGGTACGTTTAAGCTCATTAAAACGTATTGGAATGTCCCGTATTTCTGTAAGTCCGGTGAACGCCAATCGACAAGTGAAACGGCAATAAACATTGAGACCACGAAGAAAAGAATAATGCGGTACAACACGAGGTTCGTTGCACGTCTAATTTTCTGTTTAGGGTTTGATGATTCTGCTGCGGCAATTGAGACAATTTCTACTCCAAAGAATGAAAATGCCGTAATTAAAATTGCCGATAAAATGCCTCCCATACCGTGCGGCATAAAACCAGCATTATTGTATAAATTGGCAACACCGCTAACATTTTTAGCTAAAGGCCAAATACCTGAAATTGCCAAAATACCAATAATAATGAAACCGATAATGGCAACCACTTTAACTAAGGAAAACCAGAACTCGAACTCACCAAAACTTTTGGTACTAAAAAAGTTGGCTAAGCTTAAGAACACAATAAAACAAAATGCGTAAATAGAAACTGAAACGTTCGGAAACCACGAATGTAAAATTTCAGCACCTGCAATCGCTTCTACAGGAATCGCAAGCACCCAAAACCACCAATATAACCAACCAATGGTAAAGCCTGCCCAAGGGCCAATCGCTTTACGGGCATATGTAGAAAATGAACCAGTGTCCGGCTCTAAAACGGCCATTTCACCCAACATTCGCATCACCAGAAATACCATAATACTGGTAATCAAGTATGCAAGAATTACAGCTGGGCCTGCCTTGGCAATTGCAGAAGATGAACCGACAAATAAACCTGCGCCAATAACACCGCCAATACTAATCATTGTGATATGGCGATTTGAAAGTCCTTCGCCTAATTTTTTTGTTGTATCATTATTCATATTTCAATCCTTAAAAATATATCTATAAAAACAATCTATTACATGTTTAAAATCCTACGGTAATGAAAAAGGGAAAACTTATTGTTTTCCCCTTGTTGCAATAATTAATTTAAAGTTGGCATTGAAAATTGTTTTGCTTCACGGACCTGAGCAGACGGCCAACGTTGCGTAATAGTTTTACGGCGTGTGTAGAAACGGACACCATCTGGACCATAAGCATGTAAATCACCAAATAATGAACGCTTCCAACCACCAAAACTATGATAAGCAACAGGTACCGGTAAAGGCACATTAATACCGACCATACCAACTTGAATATGACTGCTAAAATAACGTGCTGCTTCCCCATCGCGGGTATAGATACAAGTACCGTTACCATATTCATGGTCGTTAATGAGTTGCATGGCTTCTTGCATAGTATTCACACGCATAACTTGCAACACAGGACCAAAAATCTCTTGTTGGTAACTAGTCATATTTGGTGTGACTTGATCAATTAAAGTCGGTCCAACGAAGAAACCTTTTTCATAGCCTGTTGGTTTTGCATCACGACCATCAACCACAATTTTTGCGCCTTGTTGTTCTGCACTTTGAATATAGGCTTGTACCTTGTCTTTATGTGCTTGGGTAATCAGTGGCCCAAAGTCGTTGCTTGCATCTGCATAGTTGCCGAACTTCAATTTTTTCATTTCTTGAGTCAGCTTATCAATCACGACATCAGCAACTTCGTCACCAATAGCAACTGCTACCGAGAGTGCCATACAACGTTCACCTGAAGAACCAAAAGCTGCGCCTAGCAATGAAGTTACCACGTTATCAATATCGGCATCCGGCATAATAATCGCGTGGTTTTTTGCCCCACCTAATGCTTGGCAACGTTTGCCCGTGGATGTTGCAGTACGGTAAATATATTCAGCAATTGGTGTTGAACCCACAAAGCTAACCGCCTGAATACGAGGATGATGCAATAAGGCATCTACCGCTTCTTTATCACCATTCACCACGTTAAACACGCCGTCAGGTAAACCCGCCTGCTTTAATAATTCTGCAAGGTATAAAACCACAGAAGGCGCTTTTTCAGAAGGTTTTAAAATAAAGCAGTTACCGCAAACCAGTGCCATTGGGAACATCCACAAAGCCACCATGGCCGGGAAGTTAAACGGTGTGATCCCAGCCACAACACCTAAAGGTTGGAACTCGCTCCATGAGTCGATATCTGGACCGACATTTTTTGAATATTCCCCTTTTAAAAGCTCTGGTGCACCGCAAGCGTATTCAACATTTTCAATACCACGTTGTAATTCGCCTTGAGCATCATGAGAAATTTTACCGTGCTCTTGTCCAATCAAAGCGCAAATCTTTTCAGCATTTTGTTCTAATAATTGTTTGAACTTAAACATGACACGCGCACGTTTAATGACTGGTGTATCTCGCCATGCAGGAAATGCTTGTTCGGCTACCTGAACTGCTTCATTTACCGTTTGAGCATCTGCAATTTCGACTTCTTTACTAATTTCACCCGTCGCAGGATTGTAAACTGGCTGTTTTCTTGCCGTTTTAGATACAATTCTTCCTTGAATGAAATGCCCTAGCACTTTTTTGGCTTGTTCACTATGCGTACTATTTTCAGTTGAAACTTCTTCATAGCTAAAATCTTCTAGGCCATTTGTCATTGTTGTTACTCCTTACTACAATTAATTTTCAGATCAAACTGTATTTTTCATTTAGATTTTGAAGATGGGTCTGTTGGCATTACAGACCTCGGTAAAATGCCTAATAAACCTTAATTCACTTGATAAAGTGCATCGCCAACAGCATTCAATAAGCGGTCAATATCTGCTTCTGTACTGTTAAACATTGGGCCGAACTGAAGCGTGTCGCCTCCAAAGCGAACATAGAACCCTTCTTTCCAAAGTTTCATACCAAGCTCGAAGCCTCGGATTGTGGCATCGCCATCACGTGGTGCTAACTGCAAAGCACCTATCAAACCACAATTACGAATATCTAAAATATGCGGTGCGCCTTTTAAACCATGCAGCATTTTTTCAAAAGTTGGCGCTAATGCCGCAGATTGAGCTAATAAGTTTTTCTTCTCTAAAACTTCAAGCGTAGCTAAAGCAGCCGCACAAGCGACTGGATGCGCCGAATAGGTATAGCCGTGGGTAAATTCAATGGCATGTTCAGGTAAGTCTTGCTGCATAAAGGCTGAGTAAATTTCATGGCTCGCCACCACACCACCTAAAGGAATGGCACCATTGGTTACTTGTTTCGCAAAGTTCAAAATATCTGGTGTTACCCCAAAGTATTCTGCCCCTGTCCACGTTCCTAAACGCCCAAAACCTGTAATCACCTCATCAAAAATTAACAAGATGTCATGCTGATCACAGATCTCTCTTAAACGTTGTAAATAGCCCGTTGGCGGTACAATACAACCTGCCGAACCGGAAATAGGCTCTACAATGACAGCTGCAATATTTGAAGCATCATGTAGCTCAATTAACTTAAGCATTTCATTGGCAAGCTCTACCCCACCTGTTTCTGCACAGCCTTTGGTAAAAGTTAAATTCGGCTGCAAGGTATGCGGTAAATGATCTACATCCATAAGCTGACCAAACATTTTACGGTTGCCACCAATACCGCCTAAGCTTGTTCCCGCAACGTTTACCCCATGATAGCCACGGGCACGACCAATCAATTTAGTCTTGCTTGGTTTACCTTTAATACGCCAATACGCACGTGCCATTTTGATGGCAGTATCTGCTGACTCTGAACCCGAGTTGGTAAAAAAAACATGTTGTAATTTTTCAGGCATGTGCTGAACAATTTTATCTGCCAGCTTAAAAGACAATGGATGACCAAACTGAAAAGCTGGTGAGTAGTCGAGCTGACCTAATTGTGCACTTACCGCTTGTTGAATTTCAGGAAGCGTATGACCTGCACCACAGGTCCATAGACCTGAGAGTGAGTCATAAATTTCACGACCAGAATCATCAATTAGGTATGATCCTTTTGCGCCCACAATCATGCGCGGATCTTTCGCAAAGTTCCGATTTGCAGAGAAAGGCATCCAATGTGCTTGATAATTTATATGCATATTATTAGGTTGAACCGCATCCGAAGTATGCTCTGAGTCGCTAAATTTATCCGTATCAAACATAACCATTCCTGTTTATTTTCAAATTATGGTTTGAGTGTACATAGCGTGATAAGTTTGATAAATTCAAATTATCTTGAGTTTAGATTTAAAAAAACAAAACTAAATGAAACCTAAAAAATTAAATCAAGTCACTGATTTTGATATTAAATTACTTAAAATATTTAAAACGGTTTGCGACTGTCATAGTTTTACATCTGCAGAAAGCATTCTTGGCATTAGCCGTTCTGCAATCAGTTTGCATATGAGTGATTTAGAAAATCGTTTAGGCATTCGGCTATGTCAGCGAGGCCGTGCCGGATTTGCCCTGACCGATGAAGGACGAGAAATTTTAGAATATATCGAAGTACTTACGGCAGCGATTGAAGACTTCCGCTCCAAAGTTAACCAAATGCATAATCGTCTTAAGGGTGAGTTTAATATCGGTATTATTAACAATCTTGTGACTATGCCTAGAGGCAATATCACCAATACGTTGACCCAACTTGCAGAGGAACATGCCGAAGTTATTATTAACATTAGTATGAGCACCCTTTCAGATATTGAATGCCGTGTGCTCGATAACCGTTTACATGCAGGTGTTATTCCACTTGTTACGCCTTTGTCTGGTCTAGACTATTTTGATTTATATAGTGAAAGTTCATTTTTGTACTGCGGCAAAAATCATCCCTTGTTTAGCCAGTGCAGCAACATGAATTTAGATGAGTTAAAAACATGGCAAGCAATCCTTCCTAATTATGCCATCACACCAGAAGCGGCAAAGTTGCATCAGCTTTTAGACTGTAAGGCGACAGCAAGTGACCGTGAAGGCATCGCATTTCTGATTTTAACTGGAAAATTCTTGGGTTTTTTACCCGACCATTACGCAAAAAAATGGGTTGAAGATGGTTTTATGCAAACTGTTTCAAAGGAAAAAATGCATTACAGCACACCCATTTGTTTAATTACTCACAAGGGCAAAAACCACAATATTATTTTAAAAACCTTTATGGAAATGCTTGAGAAGCGGATTGTTGGGGGTTAAAAATCTTTGTTTTTTAATTTATTGAGCTCAAACATTGCATTTTTATATTCAAGGTATGCCTTTTCACTGATTAGAACCACAGCATCTTTCTCTTTTCGTGTAATTTTTACGGCGTAACCTAACAGCACTCTTTCCATGACCTTTGAAAATTGTGATCTTGCATTGGCATAATTAATTTGTTCAACACTATTAGTCCTTCTCGAATAAAAGAAAGCCACTTCTGATATTAAAGTGGCTGTGATTACATTAAAAATTGTATCGACCTAATAAGTTGATTCGAGATAGTTTCCCTTCTAAATCTGAGAATGTTTCTCTCTTACCATAGGTGTATTCAACACCAAGATCGACTTTTTCAACAGGCGTCCAAAATAAATTGACGCTTGCATTGATTAGCCTTTTATTCTGATCAGGGTTATTTTCTGAAAAATTTGAATCTTTATAGATAAGGCTACCAGCAGATAAAGACGAGCGTAAATTTTCATTCCATTTGCGCAGATACCCTAACTCAATAGAATCAAATTCACTTAAATACATCCGATTTTGATCAAAATAGAAGGCATCATTATCTTTTGAATAAAGCATGTAACGGTTATCGCCAGCTATGTGATAGTAATTAAACACAACTGAGTCATTTTCAGAAAGCTTATACTTTGTACCTAATCCAGCCCCCCAAGCAAGTTTAGTTTGCTCTTCATTCGTGTCAGAAACTGCTCGATTTTCATGAAGCATGCCATGCAATTGAACCAAAAAATCTGGATTTTTAAATTCATATCGCATGGTTAATGCAGGAAAACGGCTTCCACCTTCTACATTTTTATTTTCAACATCACCGCCTTCCAAAGCGAATAATAATTTTTGTTTGGCATCAACAATGTGCTGATAACGGATTTGGATATTACGCTGAGTTCCTGTGCCCATTGCACCTGTAAAATCAACCAAACTTGGAGCTGTATCACTATTCACAAAAGGTGAAGTCGTCTGACCAATTAACCAATTTCCTAGTGAAATATAAGCGTGTCTAACCCGAACCGAACCATTACCGTTATCTCCACCACTTCCCATGAAGTCGGCTTCTAGCTTTCCAACCAAATCTCCTTTCGAGGTGGGCTTAACAATATCCACCCCTACACGTGAAGTCGCGGCAGAAACATTTAATGATTTGCTTGTTGAGTTTGAATTATCTAATGGTATTGATCCTGTCTTATTCGCAATTGAACGCGTTGAACCTTCAAAATCATATGCAGCATCAACACGTATATTTCCATAAAATTTAATTTTAGTCTGATCAGTCGAAATAGGCTTGTCAGTGTTTAATGTTTTGCTTTGGCTCAATTCAGGAGCTTTATTCAATCCGTTATTTTGATTTAAATTCTGCCTCTCCATGAGATAGTCTATTTGCTGTTGTAATTTAATTATTTTTTCATTTAGCGCCGAGTTATCTTCGCTTTCAGCTTTGGCTTGCTGCAAAGTAATACTCATTAATAATGATAAAGAAATTATCCCTTTATATTTCATGTCCTTTTCCTTTAGACGAAATCACATAGACCGAATTGAAATTTCCTATTTTTCAATCAGTAAAATAATGATTATTGAATTAACTTTAGATAGGCTAACGAAGCTCAATCATTGACTTCGCTAGTTCCCTTTGTGTTTGAATGGTTTTGAATAACCTTATTCCGGTAATTCACATCCTTTTTGTTTTAAGCTGTTAATCACCCAACTACGGTCATTTTCACCTACGGCGATTTGCTCTAATTGCTTTTGTTCAGCGGCATGTTTGGCGCTTGCTTTCAGATAAACTTCTTCAACTTCTGCATACGGCACGCTTAAAAGCCCATCCTCATCCCCTAAAATCAAGTCTCCCGGTTCAATTACCATTCCATTAATTGCGATAGGAACATTAATTTCCCCAGGTCCGTCTTTATAAGGTCCTCGATGTGAAATTCCTGCCGCAAAAAGTGGAAAATCTCCCTCTCCAATTACTGCTGCATCACGAATAGCGCCATTAATAACGATGCCGGCTATACCTTTCTTAATGGCATAAGCAACCATCATCTCTCCAATTAATGCATTAGTTAGATCGCCACCAGCATCAACCACAATGACATCTCCTGGTTGGGCGATATCAATAGCATAGTGCAACATCAAGTTGTCACCCGGGCGTGCCTTAACTGTAATGGCAGGCCCACAAAGATATCCCTTTTTATGCATTGGTCTTAATTGAGCCCCACCTGAAGTCATTCGATTCATTGAGTCACTGACATTAGCGACTGGTAGATCTCGATATTGCTCAATCCATTTTTGCTCAACTTTTCTGTCGTTTTTTAGCACTCTAAAACCAATTACCATAACTTTTCCCTTAGATCAGTTTTCTTGTGCAAATTAATATGACAGTATTTTTTTGAAATGTCATTTCATTTTTAATTAAAATTAAACTAAATTCTACTCAATTTTTAAATTTAGTTTTTACTATTGACTATTTTTTTGAAATGACGTTTTAATAATGTGGATTATTAAGGACGTATTTTGCTCAAAATACTTAAATGGAGTGTAAGTCAAAATGAAACGTAAAGTTCTTATCACGGGGCCAACATTAACTTCAGATGCGTTACTGTATGCTCAATCCCATGATATTCAGTTGATTCCAACTGAACCCTACATGGCAAAAGATGAAATGGAAAAACTCATCCATGATGAACAACCTGATGCAATCATTGTTCGAACAGGCAAACTTTCTAGAGATATGATTTTTGCTTCTGATAATTTAAAAGTGATTGCAAAACATGGTGTTGGGTTTGACACAATCGACACTCAAGCTGCTGCTGAACGAAAAATTCCTGTCACTATTGCAGTAGGCGCAAATGCACAATCTGTTGCCGAACACGCTTTTGCACTCATGTTTAATGTTGCGCGACAAGTCACATGGTTAGACCAACGTATTCGGGAAGGTCATTGGGACAAAGCAAGTGCAAATGGTGTGGAGCTTTATGGCAAAACGTTGGGCTTAATTGGTTTAGGGGCAATCGGTAGCATACTCATGAAGTTAGTGGCTCCCTTAAACATGAAAGTAAAAGTATATGATCCGTTTTTACAAAATCTGCCAGAGCTCGATTATGTAGAACAGGAACACGACTTTGAAAAACTTTTAGAAACCAGTGACATTATTAGCCTACATTGCCCACTTACAGCAGAGAATAGACACTTATTTTCTCATGCCCAATTTGAAAAGATGAAACGCTCAAGCATCTTAATCAATACAGCACGTGGTGAATTAATTGATCAGGCTGCATTAGTTGATGCACTAAAAAATAATAAAATTGCTGGTGCAGGTTTAGATACCTTTTCTTCAGAACCACCAGAAAAAGATAATCCACTATGGGAATTACCTAACTTGGTTGTGACTCCTCACATAGGAGCAAACACAACAGATTCACGTAATCGCGTCGGTCTTTTAGCACTTGAACAGATTGTGAGTATTTGGAATGGCCAATTACTAAACCCACGAGCTATCGCTAACTGGAAGTTACTTAATAGCTAATCATGGAACTCAATTGTTTCTAAGCTTTTAGATGCGAGAACAATTAAAATACTGAATATAAAAAAGGATTTTTTTATGTCTACAGAATACTCTCAACCGAGTGCGATTGAACGCGAAACGATGCGCAAGGTGGCGTGGCGATTATTGCCTTTTTTAACAATTTGTTATGTCATCGCTATTATTGATCGTGGCAATATTGGTATGGCTTCATTACAAATGAATGAAGACCTTGGATTAACAGCTACTGCTTTTGGTTTTGCCAGTAGCTTATTTTTCTTTGCATATTTTCTATTTGAAGTACCCAGCAACCTCGCCATGCAAAAATTTGGAGCAAAAGTATGGATTGCCCGAATTATGGTGACGTGGGGGGTAATATCATCCGCAACTGCATTCGTTGAAAGCTCCACATCATTATATATTATGCGGTTCTTACTCGGCGCTGCCGAAGCAGGCTTTTTCCCTGGTGTAATTTTATATTTAACCTATTGGTTGCCTGCTAATTATAGAGCCAGAATGGTCGCAATATTTATGGTGGCGATTCCGGGTGCCAACTTTATCGGTTCACCACTATCTGGGCTTTTATTATCCCTAGATGGTTGGTTAGGCATGCGGGGCTGGCATTGGCTATTTATTTTAGAAGGCATTCCTGCTGTTTTACTGGGTATCGCTTGCCTATTTGTTCTCACTGATCGACCAGAACAAGCAAAATGGCTTAATAGCGAACAAAAAGCTTGGTTAGTTGAAAGATTACAGTTTGAACGCCAACAAAAAACCCCAATTGGCCATATTTCACTATGGCAACTTTTAAGGAATAAATATATTTGGTCTATGATCATTATTTATTCTGGTGCTTCTGCTGCTGGAAGTACAATGAGTGTTTGGGCACCACAATTAATTAAATCATTTGGTTTGAGTAATTTAGAAATCGGTTTAGTAAATGCAATTCCTTATGGCCTAGCTTCTATTGCAATGATTTTTTGGGGTCGTAGTTCAGATCGTAAAAATGAACGCCGTTGGCATACAGCAATCACACTATTGATGATCTCATTTGGTTTATTAATTGCTTTGTTCACGTCTTCACTTATTGGCACAATCTTTTTACTCAGTGTCGTATTAATTGGTGCTTATTCTATGAAAGGTCCTTTCTGGGCTTTAGCATCATCATGGATGTCACCGACTACAACGGCGGCAGGACTAGCAGCAATTGGCGCATGCGCTAACCTGATTGGTGGCGGCATGATGGTGAATATCTATGGCGCAATTCATGATGCAACAGGAAGCCACGCTATTGCCTTACTTCCACTTGCAGCCTTAAATCTCGTGTCGGCTATCATGGTTTTCATTATGTCTAGAAAGAAAGCTGTTTTGTTTAGCCAACCACAAAGTACTTCATAAACAGCATATATAAAAAAGGGGGCTAAATCGTGAGCCCCTTTTTTACATTTAAAATATTAAATTAATTACGAATACTCTTACCACCTAAACTTTTCGTTAAATCATCTGCAATTTTGAAGAAAAAATCCCCCACAGATTTTGCAATTTCCGCAGTAAAACGGCTTGATGGCCCCGAAACGACTAATGCTCCAACTACATCATTTTGAGCATCAAATACTGGCAATGCCATTGAAGCAGCATGCGGTTCCGTTACACCCGTTGAATAAAAAGGTTCAGTTCTTGCTAAAACCTGTTCGTGTGTTGATCGCAATGCTTGAGCGCCTGCTGCTCCATCCATTGGTCGAACTTCGCCCGGCTGAATATGAACACGCAGTCGATGGGTAGAGTTCACTCTATATTGGCAAAGACGATATGCCCCATGTTTAACGTAAAATGAAGCAGTTTCACCAGTTTCATCAACAAGTTGCTGTAAACACGGCACCACATGTCTTTCTAGATCTAAAGCATCTTGATAAATTGTGTTTAAACGCATAACTTCGCTGGCAAGCGTATATCTGCCATCCGAAAGACGGTTAACAAAACCAAAATCTTCTAGCGAAACGATTAAGCGCATGATGGTTGCTTTATTTAATTCTGTTCGTTCTGCGAGTTCTGCTAGGGTTAAAGATTTATCACCTATTCTAAAAGCAGTTAACAAAGTTAAAAGGCGATCAGCCGATGCATTTCCGCTTGTTGCTGGGTGAGGTTTAATTTTAACCATGTTTTTCCTACAATAGCTTGATATCAATTTTAATGTATTGAATTAGGTTTTTAACTTTACCATATTTCTTATATTTTAATTCTATCTCTCGACAGCAACTTCTTTCATTTATCAAAGTAGTTAAAATATGAAGCATAGCCTCATTATTAGTATGCTTTACGACTAACAATGAGACCTATATTAATTTCAATTTTAAGCTTGTATTACGCTTCCAGCTTTTTGTCTTTACTACTTGAATAGATAAAATATAAAGCAATCCCTAGGCAGATTAGCGCTCCTAATCTATATAGTGAAAAATGGAGCATTTCATTACCAAACCAGCCAAAGTTATCAATCAAGATACTCATCAAAAGTTGCCCAAAAATTACAGCTACCGTAGCAACCGCAGCCCCGATTCTTTGCACGGCCATTACCATAATGACAATATAAGGCACTCCACACATAGCACCCAACAACTGCCATTTGGGAACATCTAACAAGGTTAAGGTTTGTTTTGGTTCAAAGTAAAAAATAAGGAGTGCAGTAATTAGAGCACCGACGGAGAAAGTCAAAAAAGCACTACGAAATACACCAACTTTTGCTCCAAGTTGACCATTAATTGCGGCTTGCACACTCAGTAAAGCACCACCAATGATAGCGAGAAGAATCATTAAAATTGTCATGCGGGTCTCCTATGCTTTTGCGACAAGTACAAGTGCAGCAACAATAAAGATGAGTGCCAATATTCGTTTACGGTCAACCTTTCGACGCGGAGTCCCCAACAAACCATAGTGGTCGATGATCAGACTTTTAGACACCTGACCCGCTAAAATTCCAATCATCGTCATGGCTATACCGATAATTGGAGTGGTAATGGTCAAAATAATGACGTAAGCAGGCCCTAAAACACCACCCAGTAATTGCCAAGATGGAAGTGTAAAAAATGAAGGACTATTACGTGGACTAAAAAACAGCATGAGTAAAAAGGTAAGTGCTGCACCCACACCAAAAATACTAAAGGTGGCCCATAACTCACCTACTTCCTTTCCTAACGGTCCTAAAAGCCCTGCTTCGACCGATAGCCCCATTCCCCCTAAAATGGTTAGGAGTAGTAATAGAATTTGCATCTACATTGCCTCATCTGTATCTAGGCAACGAATACTAAGGTAGCCAATTCATCAGAAAAACAGCATAATTCATGAATCACTTTTGCAAAAATTGCACAAATGAATTTAACAAATTCGATTGATATCCGCACGCTTCGCTTCTTTATTAGTGTTTATAATGCTCAAAACTTCTCGAATGTAGCACGTAAAGAAGACGTATCTGCATCTATGATTTCTCGAACCATCCAACAGCTTGAAGATGCGTTGGGACAGCAACTTTTCTACCGAAATACGCGAGCAATTACACCGACCGAATCGGGCAAATTATTTTTTGAATATGCAAAAAGAATTACTGAACAATTTGATGAAGCTCAAAAGGCTTTACAAGATAAAACCATAGAGCCATCGGGACTCGTCCGCATCAATGCTCCTGTATTTTTTGGTCAACGGCATATCGCGCCGTGGTTGGCGGGTTTATCAGAACGTTATCCAAGACTTTTAATAGAGCTAATTCAAACCGACGAATTTATAGATCCATTACGCGAAAGCACCGATTTAATATTTCGCATTGGAACGCTAACTGATTCATCATTTCATGCACGTATTTTTGCTACACAAAAGTATTATTTGGCCGCCTCTCCTCAGTATGTTGCCAAATACGGTACGCTTGATCAGCCAACAGAACTTAATCAACACAAATGCTTAGTCTATAAAGGTTTTGAAGGTCCTAACCGTTGGTTAGTGAGAAAGCCCAATGAAGAATGGATACATTATCCAATTACCCCCTTACTTTCTTCAAACAATGCCGAGAGTTTAATGACAGCTGCGCTTCATGGTATGGGGATTGTTTTATTTCCTGACTGGTTGATTGGCGAGGCTTTAAAACAAGGCGACTTAATCAAGCTTTTACCTGAATATGAAGTCGCGATTAAATCACAGCCCCAGCATATTGCAGCCATTTATCCAAATGTCCGCCATCCGCCTTTAAATATTCGAGTAGTGATCGATTATTTTGCTGAAATCTATGGAGACACACCGTATTGGCAGAGTTAGTTTTTCCTTTTAATAATGGTTTATAGAATAAAAATGAAAAACTACATTTAGAAAATGATTCAAAATAAAAATCCCACTAATAATCAATATTTAGTGGGATTTCTATAGCGAAACATGTTCGACTAACTTAGATACTTCAGTACTGATACTTATAATTAAGATATAGAAAATAGAGAGCATACAATACTCCCGCGACAATGAGAGTAAGAAAGAATGAAACTAAACATATGATTTTCATTTCAAATGATATATTCGCTTTAATTCCTGTCTCTTGCTCTCTTCTTTTTATAGAAAGATAACCTTTCATATTCCAAAAAGTGAAAAATATAATCGTAATAATTATGAAACAAAGCAAAAGATAGTATTCTGATGTGAAAGGATTATTGATAGCGTCATTGCATTTTTGCTTTTCTATTATTTCTGCTTGAGTTAATTCAGTTTTCACTGAAACACCCCATTTCTGACTATCAGGTAGAAAATACTTATATTCACAATAATCTATAAATTTTTCTTTCTGATCACGTCCATCTCCTTTAGTTCCAGAAGATAATGTGTGATTAAGTCTTACTGTAGTTGTCATTTGCCATTAGTATTTAAAAATTTGGTGCAATTATAAATACCGACTAGCTCTAAACTCAATAAACACCACTACAATAAAAAAGCCCATCTTCCGATGAGCTTTTTATTTAATTAAGAGTATCAAATGCATTAGGCTTTAAATTCTGCTACTACAAAGTTTTTTACTATTTCATCAAAATTAGGTTTCAGAAGAGTTGGCTTGCTATCTTTTATAGTTTTATACCAATAACTCGCTGCAACTCCCATACCAATCAAAGCTAACAATTTCATTGCTCACCTCACTTATTGGGAAGAGTGAAACTTAACGTATCATTCGCGTTTGTAGCTTTCCAACTCGTTTCAGAGAGTTTTCTGTATATTTTTTAAGCAATGTGTAATAAAAAAAGCCCCTTCTTTATGAGCTTTTTCTAATTTCAATAGTTTTTTAATATTTATCCAAATAACACTTTCTATCCTCAAATTGAATTAAATTATTATTTAAGGCATCATTAAATTTTAAATATTTTTTCTCTTTATCTCTCATAAAACTATAAATAGTCATATCCTCGCTTTCAAAATAAGGGGAGTAATTACTTATCAGTATCCTCTCCTTATTTGAACCCTGATAAATAACACTTTGACTTGCATACAAATTATCGCATTTACTTTTAGAATCAAAATCTAGCTTTTTAGCAATTACATATATTTTATAAGGTAATGCTTCATGACTAATATCATCCTTACTTATTGAATAAGTTATATAAGTGAGAAATATAGACAATGATAATATATATATCTTTCGATTAAATATAAGCTCAACTATACTATATTTATGTTTTTCATTATAACAAAACTCCACATAATTAAATATTAGAATAAGAGAAATAGATAAAAGCAACCAGATATAATAACTAAAAAAATGATTTAAAAAATAAATAATAGAACCAAAAAACAAACTATAAGTAAAACTATCACCTGATACTTCAAAATATTATTAAGTATTATGGAAACTTGTGATCTTGAGTAGAAAAAATAAGAACTTACTGAAAAAATAAAAAAGAATTTTGTAGATTTTAATTCTAAAAAACGCTTCACAGAAGGTATTAACTCGAACAAATTATGGGAAATAAGAATAAAAAGAATTACTTGCCCAGAAACTAATAAAAAGAAGTTCAAACTATCTTTTTCTGTATAACCACTACTTAAGAAACCAGTAATTAAAAAATTACTCCTAGAAATGAGAATAAATAATTCATTTCAGTAGGATCATTATGATTTATATCTTTATAATTTAAATCTTTTAAATGAAAATAGATATCTTTAAGATAGTTTCTTTTATTATCAGGATCAAAATTACTCATATTATTCCTTATTTAAAAATATATAATTATAACTAACAAAAACTTATTTACAAATTTTACATTTGACTATTTCATGCACTATATTTTCATAATTTTCATCCTCAATTTTCAAAAAATACTCTAAAAAAATAAACAATAGTATTTATTTGAGACTAGTTATTTATAATTAATTTACAACAAAGTTATCTTATATTTTAGGGCAAAACTGCTCAAAATCTTTTATATCTTAAAAGCTAACCCCAACCCCCAAAAAAACCTCTCCACCACCACATCCCTTTCCTCCAAACGCTTTGAGCTTAAAATCTGGAACATCAATCCATCAATTAGGTTTAAAACCATGTCAGCACTTGGTTTTAACGCGTGAGTTTCCAAACTAAAAATCAAATCAAAAAGTTCTTTAAGTAGCCATTTTCTATATTCAAGTGTTATACGGTAGGCTTGCGGGTAAATCTGTTTAGTTTCAAAAATGGCTTTAAGTAATAGATAGTACAGGCTATTAAAATTGACATGTAAAACGATAATCTCTTTGAGTTTATCGCTTGAGGTTCGGTAACGGCTTGAGTAGATAATTGCCAGCACTTCTTCTTTGAGTTTGCTTTTTTGAAAGGATACACACATTTCAATAAGTCGCTGTTTTGAGTGAAAGTAGTTATAAAAAGTGGCTTTAGGAACTTTGGATTTTTTGATGATTAAGTCCACGCCCGCATTGTGAAATCCATAGAGATTGAACAGCTCAATTGCTGTATGAAGAACCTGTAATTTTTTGGAAGATCTTTCTAAAGTTGGCATCGTTTTACCGTTATAAATTCTTGTTGTTGCTAAAAGAGATTAAAAAGCCTGTGCCTTTTCTGGGAGAAAAAAAGGCACAGCAAAGCCGTAAAGACTGTGCTTGGCACATCTCAAGTTTTATTGTTGCTAAGTTTTAGACGTAATGATTTAAAGCCTGAAAAGCCTATAAGCTCATCAAACTGCTTTAAATTGATTTAAGTTGTGTCGAGATAGATTTTGACAGTGACTGCCAATAATTTATGAATGTGCATAGCCAACTCCTTCTTTTGGGAGTTCTGCCAAAGCATTATAAATTATGGTGGCAGAACGGAAGCAGGTTGACGGACTGGGTAAGACTCCAGCACACCCGAAGGTGTCCCACTCCCGTCCTACCGCTACGGGAGGGAACGGGGTGTGCACATATGAGTATCCCTCAGAAGGAGTAGCTCTGATGTGGTCTTACAAACTCGGTCCGTCAAAACCGACTGGCAATGTAGGCCAGCCCGCAAATGGTAATCTTCAATATTTGAGCTGTCAATGTAAAATTGGCTAGAAATTATTTAATTAAATTATTGTTTTTCATTTAATTACATAATTAAGGAAAACCTTAAATATTGGCTTAACAATTTGCTTTTATAACAGCACTCTAACGCTTTCTTTTTATTGTGACTGCGCTTACTCGGCCATAAATATTTTAAATTTTGAGACTAAAAAAGGAGGTATTAGCCTCCTCTTTTATTTCAAACTCTCAACATCTGGTGGTAATTAAATACCTTTATCTACTAGATATTACTGAAGATTCTTTGAGTACGTTTTAGTTGATATTTGTGTGATCTCTTTCTTTTCTAGACGATTTAGCAAAGTGCCAAAGATAGCTGCAACAATGTACATAAATAATGAATAAACGGCTGCTGGCATAGCGGCCATACTGCTTGCCATTACTGTAAAAGCAATGGTCATGGCTAAGGTACTGTTATGAATTCCAATTTCAAATGCGCAAGCTTTTGCCTGAAAGCTATTTACACCTAATAATCGTGGAACAAAGTAGCCAACCATTAAACTACATACGCAGAACAGCAAAGTTGCCAATCCAATTTGCCCAATATACGTCATCAGATTTTGGTAATCTCGTGCAACTGCCAATATGATGATCGATACGAGAAAAACGATAGCAAAGATACGCACAGGTTTATTGAGCTTTTCAGCCGTATGCGGCGCAAAATGACGAACTAACATCCCGATCCCAACGGGCACTAGAATAATGAGAAAAACCTGTATGATTTTAGAGAATTGCAAACCTACATTTTGTCCATTTTCCATAAAGTGCTGTATTGCAAAATTCACAATTAACGGAAGTGTAAAGGCAGCAATGACCGAATTTATAGCCGTTAAAGTAATATTTAAAGCGATATCTCCTTTATAGAGATAACTAAATAAGTTAGCTGTTGGCCCGCCCGGTGATGCAGAAAGGAGCATTAATCCAACAGCAAGCATTGGTGGTAAAGCAAGAACCTTACAAATAATAAATGCAATACCGACTAAAATAACCAGTTGGCAAAATAATGCGATAAAGACGGCTTTGGGGTGTTGTCGCACGCGTTTAAAGTCATTTATGGTCAACTCTAGGCCCAAACCAGCCATAATAATTGCGAGTGCAATTGGTAAAAATACGGTAATTAATCCTGAACCCATAATCTCATTCCTTTTTCATTTATTTATGGACCTTCTAGTCCCATACGCTTATGTTTTTAATTAAAAGTTTTTATTAAACCTTTAGTTCTTTTCTTAAAATTTTACCCACATTCGACTTGGGTAATTCATTGATAAATTGAATATAGCGTGGTTGTTTGTAGCCAGTCAGGTTTTCTTTTGCATAGATTTGGATTTCTTCAACCGATAAAGAGTCATCCTTTTTGACAATAAAGGCTTTAGGCACTTCACCCGATTTTTCATCTGCAATGCCAACCACGGCGACTTCTAAAATTTTTGGATGTTGGGCTAAAACTTCTTCAATTTCGTTCGGAAAAACATTAAAGCCTGAAACTAAAATCATGTCTTTTTTACGGTCAATAATTTTGGTATAGCCTTTTTCATTCATAAAGCCAATATCACCCGTTCTAAAGAAACCATCAGCAGTCATGACCGCTTTCGTTTCTTCAGGCAAATTCCAATAACCTTTCATGACCTGCGGGCCACGAATTGCAATTTCTCCAGTTTCACCGGGCGCTAATTGGAGACCTTCATCATCCAAAATTGCAATATCCGTGCTCGGTACAGGAATACCGATTGTGCCACTAAAAGTATTAGAGATTGGTGGGTTAAAGGTTGCAACAGGCGATGTTTCTGATAAGCCATACCCTTCACGAATAATACGTCCTGTCAGTTTTTCCCATCCATCGGCAGTGGATTTCAAAATTGCCATACCGCCGCCAGTGGTAATTTCTAAACGGCTGTGGTCCAATTTATTAAAGCCTTCATGATGAAGCAGTGCATTAAATAAAGTATTTACAGCAGGAAAAACCGTAGGACGATATTTTTCAAAACAATGTACGAGAGCATCTAAATCACGCGGATTTGGAACTAAAACAGTGGCATAACCTTTATTCATTGCACTGTGCAATAAACAGACAGTAAAACCAAAAATATGATAAAGCGGTAAGGCACAGATCGCTATTTCATCTTCAAAAGCATCTCGGTCACCAAAGTAGCTTTTAAAAACCACATTATTTTGTAATAAGTTGGCGACAATATTTTTATGGGTTAATTCTGCGCCCTTCGATACGCCTGTTGTTCCACCCGTATATTGCAAAAGCACAGTATCTTCAAGAATAAGCTTAGGACGTATATAGTCTTGGGCATTTGCCTTCAATAAGATTTGCTTAAAAGCGTATTTTTTAGAATCTAAGGTGTCTAATTCAGTAGGTTGATCGACTAACATTTCAGTCATGGTGGTGGTAATAATCTGCTCAACCGACACTTGCTCTTTAATCGCCTCATAAACAGGTAAAAATTGCTCTAATATAAATAAGACTTTTGCACCTGCATCATTTAACTGATGCTTTAACTCACGTGCTGTATAGAGAGGGTTAATATTGACCAAAATATAACCTGCACGAATCACGGCAAGTGAAATAATTGGGTACTGAATAATATTGGGCATCATCACGGCAACACGTGTACCTTTTTCTAGCCCTAAACTTTGCAAAAATGTTGCTACTTGTCGACTATATAAATCAATTTCAGCATAAGAAAAAGATTGATCTGCAAATATAAAAGCCTTTCTTTGCTGGAACTTATTAAAACTGTTGTCCCATAAATCGAGAAGTGAAGTTTGTTCATCTGGCAATATAATCGTACTTTCTATATTCCATTGCTTATATTCGTCTAACCAGATCTGTTTTGTCATCTTATTGTCCTTTTATGAGAGGGAGAAATGGAACTGTTCCTACTCCACTTTTTATATTTTCTTTAATCTCTTAATCTGCTTACTCTCGTGCAGAAATAAACTGTTTATATAACTAAGCGATCCATCAAATAGTTGAATTAAAATTTATAACCAATTTTCAAACCGTAACCGATTGAATAGTTATTTTTATATTCACCCACATAATATTCACTGCCTGCCTGAGCACCAAGCTGTCCTTTGGCATCACCGAGCCATAGATACTTCATCCCACCTGAAATAAAGTATTTTGAAGTTGGACTATATTGCGCACCAAGACCAACACTGTAATAACCTTTAGCTGGCCCACCTGTGGACACGCGCTCACCTGCTCCCGAGTCCCAACCTACAGAAACTGAACCCGACCATTTATCACTTAGGCGTTGCCCAATTCCAAAGTTGGCAGACCATTGATCATCATAATAACGAACCAGATTAAAACCGTTTGGACGACTTGGCGTTGATAGAACCCCAACAACTTCTGAGATTTCACCAAAACGATACGGTTTAAACTCAAAATCGTTCCAGTGAACCCAGCGCACGTTACCGAACAATAAAGTACCTTTGCGTAATCCGGTCTGAAATTCCAAATTTACTGACTCTGGCGCTCTAAACTTAGTTGATCCTGATGTGCCTGCTTCAGGTAAGCCGGCAACAATACGATTGAGTGCCTCCTTCCGCGATTCAGTGAGTTGTCCTATAGAAACCATATATGCCAAATGCTGATCAAGAAAATCACGGCCTTGCTGTGTACTTAACATATCAACCAGTGGCGCATTTTCATTGGCAGTCACTTCATGCATAATTTCTGAACGATAGGTCAATGAGGCTTTAATGGCTTTTTCGGGAATTTGATAACCAAATCCTGCCAACCATCCCCAATCTCCAACTTCTTTTGCATTAAAGTCATAGCCATTATATAAACTGAAAACTTGACCTCTTAAATTGACGTTACTTTTAAATGTCTGATAAACAGGACCTGCATAAAAATTCCAGTTTTTATCCGGTTGATAACCAAATATCAGACTAAAATTTTGCATAACAAAATTCGATTTGGTGTTCCCTGTTACGACTTCTCCACCAGTCTTTTGGGCAAGTGTTGCTGAATCAATGCCCGGTACTAAAATCGTATCGCTCGGCTTAGCAACAAAGCTGTTATTTCCATAATATTCTGAGTCGGAGGTAAATGGCTGATCGTAAAGAAAACCAAATGAGAACTGAGGTGCTAACTGTAATTTCAAAGCTGCACTGGGACGATAATCAGAGTTTGCAATATCAGAAATACTATTACGTGTTGGGTTTGTACCTGCTTCTTGTCCTTCTAACGAAGTGTCTGAAACAGATAAACTTGCCTCAAAATAATTACCGGGTTGTAGAAATGCAGAAATTGATTGTCCTGTTCGATCAAATGCTGCTGCATAGAGTGAGCTCGTACAAAATGAAGCCATGACTATGACTAATGTTTTCTTTTTCATCTTTTAATCCGTCCTAGATTTTTATTTTTACTTATTAGGGCGCTCTTTTCTGAACGCCTGATATTTGTTTTTACATAGTGATTCTTATTAGGCATTTTCTATAAAATCAGGTTGTTCTCCTTTTCTGTCAAACGGCGCGGTTAAGGAATGGTTCTTACTAGAACCATTCTTCTGACATATTGAGTGGAGTCGTCTCTACCGGATCGAGTACCGCTAACCAACTTATAATTTTCGGCATTTCCCAGCCAAAGAAATAATCACACGCGGCAAGCTTCCCACGCAGAAAATCAGGATCTGTTGAGTTCGGCATGAGTTTATGAATGACTACCGCTTGATCAAGCCATAACCATCCCACCACAAGATGTCCAAAAGCCTCCAGATAATTAGCGGCATTTGCCAGTTGAAGTTCTACATCAGTTAAAGCATGCAATTTCTCCGTTACATTTCGGATGAGTTGCCACTTTTGGTCTAATTGATCTGCATGATCTTTTAAAGAAGGCTCTGCTTTGGCTTGTTCAATCGTATACATGATTTTTTCATGTAATAGCTTCATCGACAGCCCCTGATTAAGACGTGTTTTTCGTCCTAATAAATCGAGCGCCTGAATGCCAAATGTTCCTTCATGAATCGGGTTAAGTCGATTGTCCCGATAAAACTGTTCAACATTATATTCACGGGTATAACCATAGCCGCCATGAACTTGAATGGCTAAATCATTTGCGACAAGTCCCCATTCAGAAGACCAGCTTTTCACTACTGGTGTTAATAGATCAAGTAATTGATGGGCTTGATCGCGTTGCTCGGCATCTTCAAGCGAGTGAATATCATCGGTTAATCGGGCTGCATATAGGCACAGTGCTAATGCGCCTGAGACATATGCTTTTTGCGCCAAGAGCATACGGCGAACATCCGCATGTTGAATGAGCGGAATTTGTGGGGAACTTGGATTGCGTTCACTACGAGAACGACCTTGTACTCGAGTTTTTGCATAATCTAAAGCATGAAGATAACCTGTATATCCCAATGCTGCTGCCCCAAGTCCAACCGAAATTC
Source organism: Acinetobacter sp. BEC1-S18-ESBL-01 (assembly GCF_014169935.1). Taxonomy (NCBI): domain Bacteria; kingdom Pseudomonadati; phylum Pseudomonadota; class Gammaproteobacteria; order Moraxellales; family Moraxellaceae; genus Acinetobacter; species Acinetobacter sp. BEC1-S18-ESBL-01. The sequence continues at coordinate 1,791,793 of NZ_AP022302.1, read as the reverse complement.
GGGCTTCATTCATCATATGGAACATATAGGCCAGCCCTTTACCAGCTTCGCCGACTAGCTCACCAATTGCGCCTGCTTCTCCTTCGGGTGTGAAACGACCTTCCCCAAAATTCAGCACACAATTCACTGTTCCGCGATAACCCATTTTGTGGTTAATTCCAGCTAATACCACATCATTACGTTCACTTGGCTGTCCATTTTCATCGAGTAATTTGCGCGGTACGGTAAACAGAGAAATGCCTTGCACACCTGCTGGTAATTGTCCATTTTCATCTGGAATTTTTGCCAAAACCAAATGAACAATATTGTCAGAGATATCGTGCTCGCCACCTGAAATCCACATTTTGTTTCCAAACAAACGATAACGACCATCTTTTGTTTTAATCGCACGTGTACGAATATCAGCCAGACTTGAACCTGCTTGCGGCTCCGATAAACACATCGTTCCGAAGCATTTGCCTTCTATCATGGCGTTGACATAGGGTTTAACTTTTTCAGGTTCACCATGAGCCATTAATAAATTTGCATTACCAATGGTTAAAAAGGCGTAGCCCGCTGTTCCCGAATTGGCACCGAGAAGATATGCCATACCTGCACGCTCGATGGTATTAGGTAAGTTCATCCCATTCCAATCTGATGGAAATGCTGCACTCATCAAACCTGCGTCAGCAAAGGCCTTTAGCGCTACCCCCACTTCAGGATTGACAGTTACACGTTCACCATCAAAAACAGGTTCGTTACTGTCATTTTTTTTATTATGAGGAGCAAATAAATCGGTTGCCAAAGCCTCGTAAACGTTTAAAACAGACGTATATTCAAAACGGTCCTGTCCTGCAAAAGAATTGCGTTGGCTGAGTTCTTCGACTTTTAGCCAATCGAATAGCAAAAAATCGACATCACGGCGAGAGAGAATTAATTCATTGCTCATGGTTTATTCCTATACATTTACAAGTGTAAGCCACTCTGTCACAAGTGCCGGTTTTGCCTGATCTTCGATTTCAATCGTGACTTCCATGATCAACTGATAACTTCCCTTATTTTTTTGGGAAACATTTTTTAAGTGAAAATTTCCCCGCACCCGCTTACCGCTATGTACAGGACTCATAAAACGCAAATTATTGATGCCATAATTCACGCCAGATTTCTGCCCCTGAACAGTCGGCAACACCTGAGCGGCCATCGCTGAAAGTAAAGAAAGTGTTAAAAAACCATGGGCAATCGTGCCACCAAAAGGTGTCTGACGAGCAGCTTCTTCATCCACATGAATAAATTGATGATCTTGTGTGACATCTGCAAAGGTATTAATCATGCTTTGATCAATGGTCATCCATTGCGAGCTACCTAATGCTTGGCCTTGCAACTCAACCAGTTGGTCGATGCTTAATGTATTTTTTGTCAAAATTATTCTCCTGCCATTAATGAAGCTTTTTTCAGCTCAAGCTCACCCTGAGCGCCTCCTCTGACAGGAACAAACTCATCTGTTCGGTCTGAAACATCAGCTAAACGTTGTGCTAAAACATGCGGAACTTGTTCATCCGTACCTAAATAAATTCCTTGCGTAAGGGTAATGTGGGCAGCTTCAAAACTACCTGCGCCAGCACAAAGAATCATACGGGTAGGTGCATCTTCGCTAACCAAAGTCGCGATTGCAGGACTGACCGCACTTGGAGCAAGAGCTTTAAGGGCTTCTTCGGGTAATAATCCTTCAAGCATACGAGTTGCAGCTGTTGGTGCTAGACAGTTCACCCGAACATTAGATTTTTCACCCTCTAAAGCCAGTGTCTGCATGAGTCCAACTAATGCCATTTTTGCAGCACTGTAGTTGGACTGCCCAAAGTTGCCATATAGACCAGAGGATGAAGTCGTCATAACAATACGACCATATTTTTGCTCGCGCATGATATCCCATACCGCTTTAGTACAATTTACTGCCCCCATTAAGTGGACATCAATCACGGTACGGAAGTCATCTAAGGACATTTTACTAAAAGTTTTATCTCGAAGAATTCCAGCGTTATTAATTAAAATATCTACACGTCCCCAACGGGCAATTGTTTCATCTACCATCTGTTGAACTTGTTCAATATCAGTGACTGAAGCACCATTTGCCATCGCCTCGCCACCAGCCGCAATAATTTCATCCACGACTTTTTGGGCCGCCATGGTTGAGCCACCTTTTCCGTTCACATCGCTACCAAGATCATTCACGACCACTTTTGCACCCAAACGAGCCAGTAACAATGCATGTTCCCGCCCTAGACCTGCGCCTGCACCTGTAACAATAGCCACTCGATTGCTTAAATTAATTGTCATGATTTTTTCCTAAAGATATGAATAAGATGTATTTAATAAATGTTTTAATAAGCTGTCACGCCGCCATCAATTGCAATGGCTTGACCTGTGAGATATGAGTTTTCTTTGGCACACATCATCAGCATCATTGCCACCACTTCACTTGGATGGCCAAGACGCTTCATTGGCGAGGCCTGCGCTAAAAAGTCTTGTTTCTCTTTGAGTTCACTGTCGACCACCATCGGGGTGGTTGTATAAAATGGACAAATTGCATTAACTCGAATGCCTTTATTTGCATATTCAACCGCTGCTGTTTTGGTTAATCCCACCACAGCATGCTTTGCCGCAGCATAGGCAGCCAATTTGGGAGCAGCGCCTAAACCTGCAACAGAAGCAACATTCAGAATAATGCCCCCACCTTGTTGCAACATCTGACGAATTTGATGCTTCATTCCAAAGAACACACCTTTGGCATTGACGGCAAAACTCAAATCCAGATCTGCTTCATCGGTATCAATAAAGCTTTTCATAGGCGGACTCATACCTGCATTATTGATCCCGACATCGACTCTACCAAACTGAGTAACTGCACTTTGCACCAAAGCCTGTACATCTGCTTCACAGCTGACATCACACACTTGCGCAACCACCTCTACTCCTGCTTGGCGTAGCGGTTCAACTACAGTATTTAACCCTTCAATATTCAAGTCACCCAACACTAATTTTGCACCATACTTTGCCAGTTGCTCTGCCAGCAATGCACCAAATCCACTCGCCGCACCTGTGATTAAGACCACTTGACCTGAATAATGATCGTACATTGCTATTCCTCCTTAAATAGTTAAACCGCCATCAACCACAATACATTCACCATTGGTGTAACTCGCAGCATCGGACACTAGATACAATACCGTACCTGCCATTTCACGTGGTTCTGCATGACGGCGTAATGGAATTGTGTCCATCCAGCTTTTATAAATATCTTCATTTTCAAATAGTGCCGAAGCAAATTTAGTCTTGGTAAGACCAGGCAATAAAGCATTCACTCGAATGCCCAATGGTCCACATTCTTTTGCAAAGGCTTTGGACATATTCACTACCGCAGCTTTGGTAATAGAATAAATACCTTGTCGGTCTCCGGGTTGCAGGGCATTTACAGATGCGGTATTAACAATTGCACCGCCACCCTGTTCTTTCATTAATTTACCTGCCTCAACAGACATGAAGAAATATCCACGAATGTTGACTTCAACCGTTTTGTTATAGGCCCCAATATCTGTATCAAGAATATGCCCAAAATAAGGGTTGGCAGCTGCATTATTGACTAAAATATCTAAACGACCGTGCTCTTTACGAATATATTCAAAAATTGCTGCAATATCTTCGAGTTTACCCACATGACAAGCGGCTGCCTCCGCTTTACCATTTGCTGCAATAATTTCATTAGCAACGCGTTGGCAATCTTCAATCTTGCGACTAGATACAATTACATGTGCGCCTTGTTGTGCTAAAAGTTTGGCAATTTCCTCACCAATACCACGGCTTGCACCTGTAACTAAGGCTATTTTTCCAGTCAAATCAAATAAATGTGTTGCCATATCATTTCCTTATGTTCATAGGTTTTATAAAAATTAGTGGTAATCAACGCTTTCTAAATGCTGTTACCACAAGCGCTACATTCAAAATTCACAGTATTAATCACTCTATTTCTTATGCTATTTCCTGACCATATCTAACTTGTTACAATGAATAAAATGAATTGTTTGAATAGCAAACTATGAATGAAATGAATAATAATATTGCCTCTCTTGCTCGTATTGACCTGAATTTATTTCGTGTATTTGTGGCAATTTATAAAGAAAAAAATCTAACACGAGCCAGTGAACAACTTTTTCTAAGTCAACCTGCTGTTAGCCATGCTTTGGCACGTTTACGTGATCATTTTAATGATCCATTATTTATTCGAGATGGACACGGTGTTGTTCCATCACCTTTAGCCAAACGTTTATGGCCTAAAATTGAACAGTCATTACAACTTATGCATCAAGCAATACAAAGCACGCATGACTTTGTGCCAGCACGAGATTTAAAGCATCTCACAATTGCTATGAATGATGAGTATGAAGGAATTTTTTTACCCTCTATTATTCAGCACTTAACTCAATTTAATCCTAATTTGCAGTTAAATAGCGTACGCATTGATCGTAAAAACTTAAGACATGAGCTTTCTACGGGGAAAATCGATTTTGCGATTGATGTGCAACATTCGGTTGAAGATAGCATTGGTTATGAATGCCTTACTAAAGATCAATTTGTAGTAATAAGTCGCAAGCAGCATCCTTTATTATCCACAACAAACCTAACCAAAGAAATTTATTTAGAAGCTAAGCACATTACAGTGTCTTCTCGTCCCACAGGTCGTGTTTTTGAAGATTTTTTCTTATCTAAACAAGGTATTAAAAGAACGATTAGTTTCCGCTGCCAACAATATGAAACGGCAATCCGATTAATTACACAAATGGACCATTTACTCACGATTCCTCAATGTCAAATTGCTCATTTTAAAGATACTTACCCTCAAATTAAGGTGCATCCGCTACCGATAGATATTGTTGGATATCAGATGAATTTATATTGGGATCAGCAAAAGTCCCATGAACACCAAATCGTATGGTGTAAGAGCCAAATATTGCAGCTTATGAATAGTTTATAAAATAGTAAATTTATGACAGTAAAATTCTATTTCGCTTGCACTGCTCATATTTTTATGTATGATTGAGTAATCACTCAATTAATATTTTTGTATATGGCTCGTCCTCGTAGTGAAGATAAACGTAATGCAATTTTAAGTGCTGCTATCGAAACATTGGCAGAGCTTGGCGAACGTGCGTCTACCTCAAAAATTGCCAAAGTTGCTGGCGTGGCAGAAGGTACTTTATTTACCTATTTTAGTAATAAAGAAGAGCTGCTTAACCAGTTATATCTTTCACTAAAGGCTGAGTTACGTCAGGTGATGATGCTTAGTTACCCGACTAACGCTGACCTACAAACACAAATGTCACATATTTGGCAAAGCTATTTGGACTGGAGTTTAGAAGCCCCTCTTAAACGGAAAGTGATGGCGCAGCTTTCAACTTCGGAACAAATTACTGAGCAAAGCAAACAAATTGGCATGCAAACCTTTTGTGACCTGACTCAAAACATTCAAGAGCGTATTAATGATGGAAAATTAAGAGACTATCCACCGTTATTTATTGCTTCAATTTTAGGTGCGCTTGCTGAAGTTACACTCAATTTTATTGCCCAAGACCCTTCTCAAGCCGAGCGTTATCGCAAATCAGGTTTTGAAGCCTTTTGGCATGCAGTTTCAATATAGATAAAAGTAAGGATGCACGGCGTCCTTATTTTTGAATGAATTAATGAGTGAGTAAATACTCATTTAAATAAATCTAAATAAGCACTTAGCCCAAGTTCTTATTTGTACATATAGGTTTGTTCCTATAAGGAAAAACAAAATGACTATTTCAAACACAACAGACTTGCCTGCTCCCTTAATGCCATCTCAGCAACACAATGGCAAATTTAGAAATACGCGTCCGAACCAACACAAACCTTCTTTTGGCAAAACGCTTCAACTCATGTGGAAGTTTCTATTTAACAAACCAAAAGATACCGTTCCAAACAAAGCAATTCCTGTTTTAAGTTTGTCAAAAGAACAGCTTTTAAGTGCGCCTGACCGCTCTCTATTTCGTTTGGGCCACTCAACCATTTTGTTAAAACTGCAAAATGAATTTTGGTTAACCGACCCAGTTTTTTCAGAGCGTGCATCACCTTTTCAATGGCTTGGACCAAAACGTTTCCATCAGCCGCCGATTAGCATTGCCGAATTACCACCCATTAAAGGCGTGATTTTGTCGCATAATCACTACGACCACCTCGACTACCATGCAGTCATGCAACTTAACGATAAAGTTGAGCATTTCTTAACACCGCTTGGTGTGGGTGATACGCTCATTAAATGGGGAATTCCAGCAGAAAAAGTTCAACAACTTGATTGGTGGGATACTACCCATGTGGATGGGCTAAAATTGGTGGCTGCCCCTGCTCATCATTTTTCAGGCCGTGGTATGGGTGATAGCAATGCGACACTTTGGGCTTCGTGGGTAATTATTGATAATGACTTACGTGTATTTTTTAGTGGTGACACAGGCTATTTTGATGGATTTAAAGAGATTGGACATCGTTATGGTCCTTTCGATCTCACCATGTTAGAAACGGGTGCTTACGACTCCGAATGGCCCGATGTTCATATGCAACCAGAGCAAACTTTACAAGCGCATATCGATTTAAAAGGTCGTCATTTGTTGCCTGTGCACAATGGGACTTTTGATTTGGCACTTCATGCTTGGGACGATCCATTTGAACGTATTGTCGCTTTGGCTCAAAAAAATAATTTAGCGATTAGCACACCGCAAATGGGTGAACTCTTGAATCTTAATGAACCGAATGTCGAAAATTATTGGTGGCGTTCGTAAGTTTGAAGAAATTATTTGGAGAGTAAAAGAATGCTTTTTCTCTCCAATATTTAAATTTTAACTTTTCTTATATGCCTTCCAAGGAAACTTAATTGTGCACACAACAAAAACCAGAAATAAAAATTGGGAAATATACATATAATTGAACAAGTCTCGCCCTACCTTTAATGTAATCCAAGTATTGTGAATGACATCACTAAATATAATAAGAAAAGTTAGAATTAAGCCGATACGAGGTCTATAAAATAGAAGAATTGCAGCAAGTAGATCAATAAACGTTAAAGATGTCCAATAAATACAAGTAAATAAAGGCGCATTGTTATAGTCCCAAAACAAACCATGCATCAAAACTGTTTGTAAATGGTTGAACCCTGCACCGATAAGGCAAAGTGCATAAATACATCTAATAATAAATTCACTTTTCAAAACAACTCTCTTATTCATTCATCATGCTATATAAAAAATATTTTTATTCAGATAAAGCTATTTAATATTTTAAGTAAAACAATCTACGTAAATATAATTTAAATAACTCTATAAATAAATGATAAATGCCTATCCCGTTTCATCTATCTTACTTATAAGTGGTGAACTATTTGATTAAACACCTGTTAGACATTCTTAGGATTAAGAGAACTTAATAAAATATTTTTTATAAATTATTAAAATCTTTTTATTTAATAAAATTTAAATTATTCAATCAGATACATTCATAGTTAACACTTTTAAATAGCCTTCTTTAAACTAGGACTAACTTTGTCTTAGTTTTATTGTTGACTTAAAACACAGACTACATTAGTCTGTGTTTGTAATTGATCAATTATGAAATTAAATGGCTTATATCACTAGTAGCGTCGAGTATGCGATTCACTGTCTTCTTTTTCTTGTGAACAATGAAGATAAACCTTTAAGTAGTAAGGATCTTGCCGAATTACAAGGAGTCTCTCCGAGTTTTATGGCCAAAATTTTTCCTAAACTTGAAAAGGCAGGTCTCGTTATTGCTCAAGAAGGTGTTCGTGGTGGATATTTACTGGCTCGATCTGCTCACGAAATCAGTTTTTTAGATATCGTGAATGCAATTGAGGGTGAAAAACCACTTTTTGAGTGCCAAGAAGTTCGTGGAAAATGTGCAGTTTTTAACAATGCCCCACCCGATTGGGCAACCAGTGGTGTGTGCGCAGTACATGCAGTCATGCTACAAGCCGAAAAAGCCATGCGAGATGCTTTAGGTGCTCATACACTTGGCGATATTGCAGACCGTTTTGGCCGTTATGCACCTGACGTGTTTTTTAGTAATGTAAATGGCTGGATCAATGAACGCATTGAAGGAAGAACAGCAAAAATGCGTAAAAGTAAAATATCGCGGGATGTCCCCGACTAATAAGTTGGTAGGGGTTCGCACCCTAACATAAAACACCCTTAATCCTTTTTAAATGTCTTCTCAGATTTTTTCGGACAATCAGAGAATGGATTCGCTCACCCAAAATTTTGTGATGAGTTGGAATGTGATGTCCGAAAATCTATCAAAAGGATAATCAAATGAGTAAGCGTATTATTATTGCAGGTTCTGGCTTTGCTGGCTTATGGGCTGCACTCGCTGCCCAAAGAGCAATTCACTTAGCGTCGCAAGAACAAAACATTGAGGTGCTGATGGTTTCCCCTAGCCCGAATGTTGGGATTCGTCCTCGTCTTTATGAAGCTGTGCTTGAAAACATGAACCCTGATATTTCAGAGTTATTAAGTGTGGTGGGAGTTAAATTTCTGGCAGGTTGGGTAAATAAAATTGACTCAACCCAACAGACCATCGAAGTTTCAACCATCGATGGCAACAAACAATCCTTAAGCTATGACCGTTTTATTCTGGCAACGGGAAGTACCACTTTTATGCCCCCGATATCAGGTCTTACCGAATATGGATTTAGCGTAAGCACCCTAGAAGATGCAGAAAAATTAGATCAACATCTTAAAAACTTAGCCCATAAACCTGCAAATGCGGCACGTAATACTGTAGTTGTTGCTGGTGGTGGACTGACTGGCTTAGAAACTGTGACCGAAATGCCTGAGCGTCTGCGTAGTATTTTAGGTGAAATTGATGTCCGTGTGGTTTTAGTGGATTCCTCAACAGAAATTGGTGCAGCAATGGGTGACCAAGCCGCTACAGTTATTCGAGAAGCCCTTAACGAGCTGGGTGTTGAAGGTAAAGCTGGACTGCGCGTGACTGCACTTGATGCAACTGGTGTGACACTTTCTAATGGCGAAAAAATTGAAGCAGAAACCGTGATCTGGACTGCGGGCATGCGGGCCAACCCACTTGCCTCTCAAATTGCTGGTGAAAAAGATAATTTGTGCCGTTTGATTGGGGATGCTTATTTACATGCACCTGAAGCAAAAAACATTTTTGTGACTGGCGACACTGTAAAAGTTCCAACCGATGATTTAGGTAATTTTAACGTGATGTCGTGTCAGCATGCTATGAGCTTAGGCCGTGTAGCGGGTTATAACGCTGCGGCAGAATTGGTTGATTTACCCCTTCATCCATACAGCCAACCAAAATATGTAACTTGTGTTGACTTAGGTCCTTGGGGTGCACTTTATACCGAAGGTTGGGATCGACAAGTTCAATTTGTGCGTGAAGAAGCGAAAAAAATTAAACAGGAAATTAATACTGTCTGGATTTATCCACCAGTTGCAGACCGTGAAGCAGTTTTTGCAATAGCAAACCCTGATTTTGTGATTGTTCCTTAAATTTAACTTCGTAGGATCAATCCATTTATTTAAAAACCCTAAAAGCAAGCCCATCGCTGGTCTTACTTTTAGGGTTTATATTTGAATTATTAAATTATGACTTTTCTAGCTCTTCTATTATCGCTAAAGCCGTCTTTTTAGCTGAAAAAGGGTTTTGACCTGTAATTAATTTGCCGTCTTGAACGACGTATGGTGCAAAAGGAATAAAAGCCTTTTCATAACGAGCGCCATATTCTTTCGCTAACTCTTCGGCATTGTACGGCACTTTTTTTGCCACCCCTGCCAAAACCTCTTCACTCCATGCAAAGCCTGTTAACTTTTTATCTTTTATAAGTCGTTCACCATTTGAAAGTCTGACATTGAGCAAGCCACAATAGCCATGACAAACACTCGAAACAATGCCGCCTTTTTCATAAATATTTTTGGTGATTTCTTGAAGTTCAGGATTATCTAAAAAATCCCACATCACACCATGACCACCTGTGTAATAGATCACGTCATAGTCTTGCCAATTAATATCGGAAGGCTTAAAGGTATTTGCCAGCAGCGTAATAAAAGCCTGATCTTTTTCTCGGTCTTTAACAGATTTATCTGCCACTAAAGGCACAAGCGATTTTGGTTCAATTGGAGTTTTTCCGCCATTTGGACTCACAATATCTTGCACATAACCTTGTTTTTCAAACTCATCATAGGCATGGGTGAGCTCACCTAACCACAGTCCTGTTTGTTGATCTACATCCTTATAACGTGAAACATTGGTCACGACGTGTAATATGCGTTTAGACATTTTCTCACCTCATTTTTCATATTTATAATTCTATTCTTTCGTCTATCAAAGCATAGAAAGTTGTTACTGAAAGTGTGTGCTTGGTAAAGTTATGAACCTTGCTTTTGTGTTACTATAAGTCTAAAGTTAGCTTGAATGTCAAGAGAGTATGTAGCTATGAATATTAGCGAGTTATCGAAATTAAGTGGTTTAAGTACCCCTACTATTCGTTATTACGAGCAAATTAAACTCTTGCCTAAAGCCAAAAGAAAATCGAATGGCTATCGTGAATATTCCGATAACGATTTGAAACAACTTTCTTTAATCCAGCAAGCTCAACAAGTCGGTTTTTCTTTAGCAGAAATTAAAGCATTTTTGCCATCGAAAGTTGTCGCTTGGGACCATGATGCTCTCATTCAAACGATTGAAACCAAAATTCAGGAAATAGAACTTTTAGAACAGAAGCTAAAAGTCAGTAAGCAAAACTTACATACCATGATTGAAGCTATTAATAACAAACCAGATGAAATTACATGTGAGCAAAATGCAGAACGTCTGATGAATCTCTATTTTGACAACGCAAAAACACCATAATTTCAATTAGAGTTAATCACTCTCGCGTTGTATAGATGGGTACTGGTATCAACTAAGTAACCAAAGCGTTTAAGCATCAATCTATAAATCTAAAAAAACAAATTACGGACCAACGCTGTAATTCGTTTTTTCATGCAAATACTATAGAAAAAAATCAGCCAATCTTTTGATAGTGAAAACCTTACTCGGGACCATCAATAAATGTGCTGTTTTAATAAAGACTTTATTAATTAATGACCAGTGGACCAGAACCCGGTAGTTCGGTCACTAGCTTATAACCCATCAATTTTGCAGGTGTGTATGTACCACCCTTAACGGTATTTTTGAGCAAATAATTCACTACAGTCAGTGAACCATTTACGGTAAGGCTATAAGCGTTTTCCGTTTGGATACGGGCGGTTTTGATTTCCCCACGCATATTTCTTGCTTCACCCCAAACATAGGTGGGTACTTTTGCGCGAAGTTCCTCATTTGGCCCAACAACTGTCTTTTCAATACGCGACTTAATAAACTTCTGCACAGCATTAATTTTTAATACTGGGCGTAAATAGTTCATCATTTTCGCGCCCATAATCATTTTGGGAAATGCAGGTACAAATACTTCAATGTTTGGAATACCTGTTGTATAGAAAGCTGTAGATACGTCTCCCCACGGAACACTCATGGCACTTTTTTTACCATCACCAAAATCAATGGTACGCACATAATGGGCTAATGGAACGGTGATAATTTTTCCGTTTTTACGAATTTTTCCACCTTCGGCCATGCCTTCTGTACTTGTTTTAGCAGTACCCGGTGAAAACCCTGTTCTAGAGTCAAAACCAAGCGCTAAATGTGTCGCATCTGGCAATGCTTCTTTGAGCGCGGCAGCGACACAATCTGTCGGGATCACATCGAAACCGACACCCGGACAAAGCACTATATCGGCTTTTTCAGCTTGGCTGTTAAGTGACTGTGCCAATTCAAATACAGCGATTTCACCAGTAATATCTAGATAGTGAGCACCAGCCTTTATACAAGCTTCCATCATGGGTTTTGATGTTGCTGAAAATGGCCCTGCACAGTGCATCATCAATTTAAAGCCTTGGAGTTGTTCACTTACTGCATCTACGTTATCAAGCCCAAAAGCTTTATAGTCGAGTCCTAGCTCCTGAGCTAATGTTTCAACCTTAGCTTTGTTACGACCAGCCAGAGTTGGTTTTAGACCTTGGCGTACAGCTTCACGAGCGATTAACTCGCCCGTGTAGCCATTTGCTCCATAAATTATCCAGTTTGAATCGTTAGGATTTGTCATAACACAACTCACTTATTAAGAAGCAAATGAATAGTCACGCATGCCTTTTTTGTATTGGCGGGTACGGCATGATATTGCTGATTGTTGCAAAATTAAAGCCCAAGCTGGTGAAACATTTGGTTTTGTTTTTTTACCAGAGCTTAAATTACGTAACTGGAATTTAACCACTGCCATATTGGCAAGTGAAGCAAGTGTTTTGTTCTTCCAAGTAATCGGTTTTAATTCAGGAGTAAGATTCTGGCCTTGTTTCCAAGCATTTGGCAAATTAGGTTCAATCGCTAGAGCTGTGGCAATACCGACCATATCTACACCGCTTTCAACTACTTTTTCTGCCACTTGTTTACGGCGTATACCACCTGTCACCATAACAGGCATTTTGGCAACTTTACGAATCTCTTGCGCAAATTCTAAAAAATAAGCTTCACGAGCAAGAGTACGGCCATCACGTGCTTGACCTTGCATGGCAGGTGCTTCATAGCTACCGCCTGAAAGTTCAACCAAATCTACAGCGTGTTCATTTAGCATTTTAACTACTTGTTGAGCATCTTCAGCGCTAAATCCACCGCGTTGGAAATCGGCTGAGTTCAGTTTTACTGCAACAGTAAACGTAGGCGAAACGACTTTACGAACTGCTTCCACAATCTCAATTAAAATACGAGCGCGATTTTCTAAAGAACCACCCCACTGATCTTGGCGTTTATTGCTGAGCGGTGAAAGAAACTGGCTTAATAAGTAACCATGTGCTGCATGAATTTCTACACCAGTAAACCCTGCTTTTTCACTTAAACGCGCCGTGTTTGCAAAACGCTGAATCACCTCGGCAATCATAGATTCAGTCATTTCAATTGGCGTATTAAAGCGATTTGACATTTTGCCAAGATCAAGTGAAATAGCAGATGGCGCCCAAGTCTGCTGACCAAGGTTCGCTTGCATTTGACGCCCCGGATGGTTAATTTGAAGCCAAATCTGAGCGCCTTTTGAACGACCAATTTGTGCCCATTTTTTAAAAGTATCCAGATGCTTTTCATCTTCAAGCACTACGCCGCCCGGTCCAGTCATCGCTCGGCGGTCTACCATCACATTTCCAGTAATGATTAGACCGACACCACCATTTGCCCAAGCTTGATATAAACGCATTAATTCTTCTGATGGTGCGTGGTTTAAATCAGCCATGTTTTCTTCCATTGCCGCTTTAGCAATACGGTTCGGAACATACGAGCCATTTGGGAATACTAATTTTTCGAACACTTTCATTGGAATGACCTCATTCAGTATGGCTTTACTTTAAGATTAAAGCCAACTTTAATGTCAACACCTTTTAGCATTTCTATATTTATTACTTTCAATTTCATTTACTTATAAATAAAAAAAGAGGCACTTAATAGGCCTCTTTTTTAAACTTTAAAGCTTTAAATTATTCGCGAATAAACGTCAACAAGTCAGCATTAATCACTTCATGGTTTACAGTTAACATACCGTGAGAAAAACCCGGATAGATCTTGAGTTGGCTATTTTGAAGTAACTCAGCAGATTTTACGCCAGACGTTTTATAAGGCACGATCTGATCGTCATCACCATGCAACACTAAAACAGGAATGGTGATTTTCTTTAAATCTTCGGTAAAGTCAGTTTGTGAGAACGCCACAATACCATCGTAATGTGCTTTGGCACTACCCGTCATGCCCTGACGCCACCAGTTAGAGATGATGCCTTCAGATGGTTTCGCATCTGGTCGGTTAAAACCATAGAACGGACCAGATGGAAGATCTCGGAAAAATTGCGCACGGTTGGTGAGAACCTGATTTTGCAGATCATCAAAAACTTCTTTTGGTAAACCTTCAGGATTATTTTCAGTTTTAACCATCAGTGGCGGAACTGCACTGACAAGAACAGCTTTCTTAACATTGTCTTGGCCATGACGTGCAATATAATGAGCTACTTCACCACCGCCCGTTGAGTGGCCAATGTGAATTGCATTTTTAATATTCAGATGTTTAACCACTTCTGCAACGTCATCTGCGTAGTGGTCCATATCGTGACCATCCCACACCTGACTTGAACGTCCATGTCCCCGTCTATCATGAGCAACTACACGAAAACCTTCTTTAAGGAAAAAAAGCAACTGTGTGTCCCAATCATCTGAACTTAAAGGCCATCCATGATGAAAAAATAAAACTTGGGCATCACGTGGTCCCCAATCTTTATAGAAAATTTCTACGCCGTCTTTTGTGGTTACATATCCCATCTTTGTTCTCCTGGTGAAAAACTGCTTGTTGATTCGTTATAAAGGATTGAATATTTATACTAAGTTTAAAGTTAACTTTAAGGTCAACTATCTTAATCGTCTTTTAAAAATAAAATTTATATGAAGACGCTAGGCGACATTGTATCTTTTTAATCTTTAATTGTTTTTATTTTATTTCTGTTAAATGTCAAAGACTTTACACCTCAAAATTAAAGACTTGACCTTAAAGTTAGCTTTAATCTTATAATTTCTGTATTGATTCTAAATTAACACGTCTTGAAATATACAGCATTAGCTACTCGGTCAATTAATGTAAAGGTGAACTTTCATGAATACAAAACAACAGTTTACTGAAGTTGAATTTGGGCAACAAAAAGTCAAAGTACCCAAAGGCGGTTATTATGACCGTTTCAGAATGACCCCCGATTTAGATGAAGTCGCGCAAGATCCTGCTGTTGGCAACATCGATTTTTTCCGTCATATACCTAAAAAAATTGTGGAATCCCGAGTAGGTCCTGTTTGGGCACCCAACTTTTATTATCGTAGTGCAAATGTACAACTGCTCATGCTTGCACCTATTAAGCGAATTAAAGCAAAACTTCCTGCTGACTTAACGCCATTACAACCATTTCCGGGTTACGGGTTGGTTGCTGTTACGTTTTTTACCTATTCTGTTTGTGACAATGACCCTTATAACGAAGTGTCGATTGCGATTGTTGTCCGTAAGCCTAATGCTCGTGGTTCACATATTGCAGAGTTAATGAAATCGATGCGTCAACGTCATTTTTATGCTCATGTTTTAGCTTTGCCTGTTGATACTGAAATCGCCAGAGTGCGTGGTGTATATGGTTACCAGCTACCAAAATGGTTAACTAAAATTGACGTCAACATTAACTCAAAAGAAGTGCAAGCCGATATTTTTGATGTTAATGGCAAATTGGATTTAAGCTTAAAGACCGCTGTACCGACTTTAAAACATGTTGATTCTGAAACACATATTAATAAAGCAACTATGCTCCATGTAGTTGATGGGAAATGGCACCAGACAGAGGTTCAGTCCAACATTCTTTCTTTTGCGCAAAAGCTTTTTCCAAAGAATGTTCAACTCGAGAAAAATGAGGGGCCTTTAACTACATTGCTAAATGAATTAGGTGCTTCAAAAATTTTACGTCTAGATGTTGTTGAAGATGCTCAGGTGATACTTAATTTGCCGATTAAACTTCTTTGATATTTTGGCGGTATGATTACCGCCTCCCTTTAATTTAAAATAAACTTAAAGCTATTAATATCATAGTCTAATCACATATCTAAGTTAGGCTATTTTCGCCATTTCGACACTACGCTGCTGCAACAGTTTCACCGATTGCTTCGCTTGCCAAGCTAATTCCATCATATCAACATCAGGAATTTGATCATTTTCCACCACCATTTTTCCAGCCACAAACATGGCTTTAATATGTGCTCTCCCACCACTTGCCACAGGGCCAATCGCCATATCATGTAAGCCGAAATAACGCGGATCATCTAATTGATAAGCCACTAAATCTGCCTGTTGTCCAACCTCAATTGAACCCACTTGATCTAAACCTAAAATCTTAGCTCCACCTAAAGTTCCCCAACGAATGATATCCTCAATACTTGCAGCATCTGCTCCTCCTTCAAATAACCCACCCTCATATTGAGGTAGAGCCGACATGCCCTTTCTGGCCCGTTGTAACAACCATGCAGCATGGGTTTCAGATAACATATCTGCGGCTTCATTCGAGCCCGCACCATCTACTCCAATCGAAATGGTCATACCCGCTTGTTCTAAACTGACAAGATCGGCAATACCACTCCCCAAACGTGCATTACTCTGAGGACAATGTGCAATCCCTGTTTGTGTTTGACCCAACAGCTGTATTTCTTCAGGTAATAGCTTAACCAAATGGGCAAACCAGACATCGCTTCCAACCCAATCCTGCTCTGCACAAAACTGTACAGGTGTCATACCAAATTTAGCTCTAGCCGCATCCAGATAATCTACTGTTTCAGATAAATGGCTATGCATGCGGATACCGAATTGTCTAGCAATCTTGGCGCTTTCTCTTAATTGCTGTGCAGTGGTCGAATGCAAAGCTGTGGTGGGTGCCATCACAATTTTCCGGAATGCATCGGAACTTGGTTGATGATATCGCTGTACTAGGAGTTCTATATCCTCCATATAGTCTTCAAATTTCTCAGGACGTAATGCTTGCGGTAATTCGCTTTCTAAGCCACGCGTTAGAGTTGCGCCACCTCGGCATAACACAAAACGCATGCCTAACTTTTCAGCTTCATCAAATAAAATCGCAGCCCCATCGAACGGCATTTGTGGCCAGTAAAGATAATGATGATCCGCTACTGTTGCACAACCTGACCGTAATAATTCAATTAATCCGATACGTACTGCCACCCGAAATGTAGCTTCATCGAATGCACCACGAAATCGGTATGGCGTACTGGCAAGCCATGAGGTTAGGTTTTGATTTAAACCTTGTGGTTCGCCCTTCAATAAAGATTGAAATAAATGATGATGAGTATTTATCCAAGCTGGATAAATTACACAGTCTTTCGCATCGATAATTTGTTCATTCGATTGAGCGGTCAGTTGTCCCAATTCAATAATTTTACCGTCTTGAATACGGATATCAGTAAATGAAGAACGTGCTGCATCCCCCGATAACCCTGTCAGAATGGCATAAGCATTTTTGATTAAATAGCGATGATTTAAAGAACCATTATTTGAAAGATCATGACTCATACTTGTTCACTCTCATGCCATTTATTTAAAAAGAAATGACTTAATAAAGACATCAGCACAAATAAACCCAAGCCTGTGCACGTGATAAGAAATAGTGCGGCAAACATTAATGGTAAATCGAGCTGAAAACCTGCTTGCAAAATTTGGTAAGCCAAACCTGCACTAGTCCCACCAGCTCCAGCCACAAACTCGGAAACCACGGCGCCAATAAGTGCCAAACCAGAAGAAATACGCAACCCACCAAAGAAATAAGGCAAAGCATTCGGCACACGTAAGCGCATTAAAATTTGCCAACGACTGGCTTTATTGATCTGAAAAAGATTAAGTAAACCTTTGTTGACGCTACGTAAACCTAAAGTGGTGTTAGTCAATATTGGAAATACTGCAACTAACATGGCACAAACGACTAATGCTAATGTTGTATTTTGAATCCAGATAATCACCAGAGGGGCAATAGCGACAATTGGAGTCACCTGAAATAAAATGGCATAAGGCATGAAACAGGCTTCTACTACACGGCTTTGTACAAAGACGAAAGCGATCAAGGTGCCAATGACTACAGCACAGACAAAAGCCAATAAGGTAATTTTTAGTGTGATCAACAAGCTTCCAAATAACACACTGGACTCTTTAATCATTGCCATAACAATATCGCTGGGTTTTGGTACGACATATACAGGTACTTCAAGCTGTTGAAAACTCAACTGCCAAACTAGTAGGAAAATCAGACCTAACCCTAGTGGAGCTGCAATACGTTGTACCTTTGGATGTTCCATTAATGGTTTAATCATGACTATGCCCTCCGCTTGCCTCAGCTAATACTTGGGATAGATGTGAACATTGTTGAATAAAGACTTCAGAACTACGAAAAGCTTCATCACGCACATAAGGCCCCTCAATTTCTAGATCAGCCACCACACGTCCTGGTCGTGCCCCCATCACAATGACCCGAGAAGATAAATACACTGCCTCATAGATGCTATGAGTGACAAAAACCACCGTTAAATCTCGCTCAGACCATAATTGACGAATATCACTGTCAAGTTTATGACGAGTAAATTCATCTAAAGCTCCGAAGGGTTCATCCATTAACAGTAAATCTGGTTCAGTCACTAATGCACGAGCCAAAGAGGCACGCATTTGCATACCTCCCGAAAGTTCGCGTGGATAAGCCCGACTAAAGTTTTCTAAACCAACGGCCTTTAACACGGCCGTAACTTTTGGTGTACTAGTTGATTTCGAAATATGCTGCAAATCCAAAGGTAAGCGTACATTTTCTGCAATATTAGCCCAAGGCATCAGGGTTGCTTCTTGAAAGACCATTGCCATTTTGCATTGTGATTGGATCTCGGCCTTGCCATTCCAACGCACTAGTCCCGCAGAAGGTTGCTCCAGATCAGCAAACATTTTCAGTAAAGTACTTTTCCCGCAACCTGACGGTCCAAGTAATGAAACAATCTCACCACGTGCAATATTTAAATCCAAACGTTGTAAAGCATTAGTGCCATTTGGATAGGTCTTTTCTACTCCTCTGACCATAATCATTGGCGTAATAAAATTTGGAGATTCATGTATAGAAGTATCAATTGTTAATGCAGAATTCATATAGTTTCCCCTCCGCGCGAATGCCTTATTTCTTAACCCTATAACCCTGACTACTTGGCAGTTTTAACAAACTGTGTGGTATAAGCAGTTTTCAAGTTGGTTTGAGCTTTTAACAAACCAGCGTTCACCATAAAATCTCGTGTGGCTTTCCAACGCGCATCGGTCATGACCCCGATTCCTTGAGTTTTGGCATCTCCTCCATCAATCAGTTTGAGTTTGCGCATTTGACCTACTGCAAAGGCCAGCAGATCATCTTTCATATTTGGATTTTCTTTTTTAATCAAACTATTCCCTAATCGAGGATCAGCTAAATAGTTTTTCCATCCTTCCATCGATGCCTGAACAAAACGACGCACAACATCTGGTTTGTTTTGAATCACATCATTACGTGTAACTAAAATACCGCCATAAGCTGGATAGCCAGCATCAGCAAATAGAAAGAAATTACTTGAAGGTTCTGCTTTTTTTGCCTGAAAGACTTCAGAGGTTGCATAGGCTTGCTGTGCCACATTTTTCCCAGCTAAAAATGGCTGCATATTGAAGGTATAAGGGCGAGCCTGCGCTGCATTTAATTTATATTTCCCCTTTAACCATGGCCACCAGCTTGCTTGCCCACTGGTTGAAACAAGAATTGTTTTGCCTTTTAAATCCGCCAACGACTTTACATCGCTATGAGTTAATACACCTTGTGGGTCAAACTGAAATGGTGCCGCAACTGCTTTGATTGGAAAATTACTTTCAATACCCTTTAAGACCTGTAAATCATAATTAATTATAATGTCGGCACGTTTGGACAATAGTAAGGTCATATTATTGACCTGTGGCCCACCAATTTTAATATCGACATCGAGTCCGTATTTTTTATAAATCCCTTGTGCAAGTGCCTGATAATATCCACCTTGCTCGGCTTGTGCATACCACGTGGTTTGTAGAACAAGTTTATCGGCAGCATAACTGGTTGAACTGAAAATTGTTCCTAACCCCAATAATGCACTCACAATAACAGTACGTCGCCCTTTGCTTACATAGTGCTGAATATTCATAAATAAGCCCCCTAAATCTGTATTGATTTATCTTGCTATTCTTTTTAGGGGGGCAATCAATGTATCAAATGCACATTTCTCTCAAAACCAAGATGGTTTTGTCCCCAAAAGAGGAACAGCAAACGCTGTAGAGCAATGTCCCGCATGTTTACTACACACTGACCGCTTATACTCAGGAATGAATTAGCAAGCTCTGTGCCAATTTTGATTTCATTTTGTTTTTTCATAGTAATAATCTAATTTGGGCTTATTTTTAAACATGCCTAGATGAATAAACTGCGTTAATTAATTTGTTTTATATGCGGCTTAGTGGTGCACTAGGTCATCATTCATGCACTTCACAGGTGCTTTTCTAGAATAAAAGCTTTTTGATTATTCATCGCTGATTCCTCTATAAATGTAATATTGCTCTCCCCATCCCAACTTCATAACCTATCCTTAGAAATTGGCACAAAAAGTGCTACATGCTCTATGTCAGAGTAGAAGCGTTCAGCATAGTAGTAATATCAATTGCTATGTGGGTCATTGCTCAGAAAACAGCTCATGTTCTTTACATAAAGTTATCTTTTATTAAGAACGTGTGGCTCTTTTTTGAATGTGACCCATCTATATCAATCTATTTGATTGGGTCACGATTATCCAAAATATGAGGTTGAAATATGAATAGCGCCAATATGACTCCAGTAGCTAAAAATGACTACAGCTTAGAAGAACTGCAAAAAGAAGCTCGTATGGGAGCTTTTGGTCAAGAGACCTTTGAACGGGAAGTGCGGGTCATTGACTTATCAAATTTTGAACAACGTAAATATGAAATTGCGGACCAACTCTGGTCAGCAGCTACCGATATTGGTTTCTTTCAAGTATCGAATCATGGCATTCCACTTGAGCAGATTCAAACTGCATTTGAAATGACACAACAGTTTTTTAATCTGCCAGAATCGATTAAAGCTCGCTACCCACTCAATCGCAATGCAGGTTGGGAAAGTAAGGCACAGGTTCGTCCATCGACCAGCACACCAGACCAAAAAGAGTCTTATCAAATTACCCGCCCACGTATGGAAGGTCTTTATCCTAGTCAACAGGAATTACCTAATTTTAAAGATACCATGTTGGAGTTTGAACATGCATGCTGGCAAGTCGGCATGAAAATTTTATCTTGCTTTGCTTATAAACTAGGCTTTGCCGATAACTTCTTTACTCTTGCTCATGACCCTGATCAAGAAAGCTACCAAAGTACCTTAAGAATGCTGCACTACTATGCAATTGATCCTGCTCTTAAAGATCAATTAGGTCTATGGCGTGCAGGAGCGCATACAGATTTTGACTGTTTAACGCTACTGTTCCAACGTAAAGGACAAGGTGGCCTGCAAGTTTGTCCGGGTAAAGATATGGAACAACAGCAATGGACCAGCATTGAGCCACGTGATGATGTAATTACCTGTAATATCGGTGATATGCTCACGCGTTGGAGCGATGATCAACTGCCTTCTAATTTTCATCGTGTTAAAAATCCTGAAACAAATGAATATCAAGGAGCACGTTATAGTTTGGCGTTCTTCTGCCAAGCCAATGAAGATATGATCATTGAAGGACCACAAAAGAAATATCCGGCCATTACAGCTAAAGAATATTTAAAACAAAGAATTAGCGCAAACTTCAACGGAAAGTATTAAAATTACTGTGTACGGTCAGAGATAAATAGTCTCTGACCGTTCTGAAGTTTCAGCAATACATATTGTCATTAATCATTCTTAAACTTTTTATCCTTATTCAATAACGTAATATCCAGTTCAACTGGTCTGATCTGTTATTAAAAATACGGCTAATTTTAAGCACGTGCACCAACAAATAGATAAATTTTGTGTAGAATCAAATTATTTATTTATATATTTATGGTGTGTTGCTTATGAGCCCACAAGCTATGCTCAACGGAAAATCATCTCAGGTGACTGAGCAAGCGGTGGAAATCATTTATCAACGCATTCAACAAAATACTTATGCAGTCGGGTCTGCTTTACCCTCACAACGTGAGCTTGCCATTCAATTAGGAATCAGCCGTGCTTCTTTACGTGAAGCATTAACCCGCCTCGCCGCTTTAGGTCTATTAGAAATCAAAGCAGGCAAAGGTGTTTACGTTATTTCACAGCATAGCCAAGCGGCAGAACAATGGGATGGTGAACATCGTGTATCACTTAAAGATTTCTATCAATTACGCTATGTACTAGAAAGTTTTTGCGCACTTCTCGCATGTGAGTATTTAACTGAAGACGATAAGTCCATCTTACAGCAACATTACCAATCATTAGCGAGTGCAATCAAAGAACAAAACTGGCAAGCAGCCTCTGAATTTGATTATGCATTTCATCAACATATTATTGAACTTAGTCATAATCAATCAATTATTCAAACACTTAAAATACATACCGACTGGATTAAAAAGAGTCAGATCCTGCCCTTTGTTCAACCCAATCTGGCATTTAAAACCATTCATGAACATGAATTAATTCTGCAAGCTTTATTTAATCAGGACTCAGCAGCAGCTGAAAAAGCTATGCAAGCACATATTATTGGTGCCGCACAGCGTGCTGGTGTGTATTTTTCCAGACATAACAGCGCAATATAATCATAAATTCCAAATTTTTAGTGCTATGCACTACTTTTTTGTCCATACTTTGAACCACATCAATACCACCTTTTTAAGATTGCTTTTTAATGGAGCAATATTACTGGTATGACCAGTAAAACCAGTTAATAAAATTGGCACACTTCTCGCTTAGAACGGTTTAGAAACTTATTTAAATACTTAGGATCTGAACAATGAATATCGCGATTGTAGGTGCAGGTATGGGCGGTTTAACTGCTGGTATCGCTTTAAAAAAATTTGGTCATCAAGTCACAATCTATGAGCAAGCATCCGAAATATTGCCTGTTGGTGCTGCCATCTCACTTTGGTCAAATGGTGTTAAATGTCTCAACTATCTTGGTTTAACGGATCAAATCCAGAAACTAGGTGGACAAATGGAGTCTTTGGCATATCTTGATGGTCTTAACCAACAAACCATGACCCAATTTAGTTTGTTACCTTTATATAAAGAAGTAGGACAACGTGCCTATCCTGTCGCTCGAGCTGATCTACAACAATTATTAATGCAGCAATTTGGTCTGGAAGATATCAAACTCGGTATGAAAATGACTGCAATTGAAGCTCATCAAAATGATGTCACCATACATTTTCAGGATGATTCGCAGATTACAGCCGATCTATTGATTGGTGCAGATGGTACACATTCACTTACGCGGCAGTTTGTATTGGGCCATCAAGTTGAACGTCGCTATGCTGGCTATGTAAATTGGAATGGCTTGGTTGATATTGATGAGCAGATTGCACCAGCCGTGCAATGGACCACATATATTGGTGAAGGTAAACGTGTATCACTCATGCCCGTTGCACAAAATCGTTTCTATTTCTTCTTTGATGTGCCGCTTGAAGCGGGACTGTCAAATCAGCGTGAATATTATAAGCAAGACCTTAAAATGCATTTTAGTGGTTGGTGTGAACCAGTACAAAAACTCATTGAGCGTTTAGATGAGAAAAAAACCAATCGTGTCGAGATTCATGATATCGAGCCTTTTATGAATTTCTATAAAGGACGTGTAGTGCTCTTAGGTGACGCCGCTCATAGCACTACTCCAGATATTGGACAAGGTGGCTGCCAAGCCATGGAAGATGCGATTTATCTTGCTCGTGCATTACAAATCAATACTTTTGGATTGGAAGATGCTTTAAACCGCTATCAAAACAAACGCAATGATCGTACTAAGGAAATGGTGTTAAGAGCCCGAAAACGTTGCGATGTGACACACATGAAAGACCCGAAAATCACCCAAGAGTGGTATGAATCTTTATATCAGGAACAAGGTACTCACATCATGCAAGGGATCATCAGTAATATTATCGGCAATCCTCTCGACTAAAAATTTAAATACTTTCCCCCTCTATAGGGGGATTTTTTTTAACCTATAAAAAAAGTGCATATTTCGATTTAAATATGCACTCTATGCTATAAAACACAGTTAAAACTTATAAGACAGTGCAAAACGGTTTTGTAAGAAATTTTTGTCATAGCGTGGTGATGTTTGGATACCTACAAAATTGCTGACACTAAAACCTTTTAAAGCTCCCGTAAAATTATAAATACCAAACAACATGTATTCAGATTGATTTCGACTCGCGACATTTTCCGACTCTTTTAAGTCCATAAATGAATAACGCGCGCCAGCTATCAACTGATCTGTCAATTTACCTTCTAAAGACAACATCAATGCATTACCCGCACCTAAATCTTGAGAGCTGGTGAAAAATGGCTGGGCAAAGAGTTCACCTGAAGAAGTTTTAGCTGCATAGGGTGTTAATAATGCCCCATTCAAATAACTGCCCTGATCTGGTTTTATATAGTTATACGCGACTTTTAGACTGGCGGTAGGCATTACTTTAAACGCAGCCTGTACACCGAAAATTTGGCTATTAACCTCTCCAGCAAGTGCTTTGCCCTGATCTTTACCTGAAATATACTGGATTGAAAATTCAGGACTATAATTAAACTTTGGAATTGCTAAATCAGCTTGGGTATAGATTAGACGAGTATAGTCATCATAATTTTGATACCAAAATTGCGTTTTTAAACTTTTATCATTGGCTAAATTAAAGCGCTTCCCTGCACCAACCGACCAAACCCCATTGGTTTCCACATTTGAATTTTGACGAGAAGTTTTATTGAACTCATCTTCGCCATAACTTTTATATTTATTTACTTTAGTGAGTCGTAAGAAATCATAATTATTCCCGATCTGTACATCAGCGGCTTGATATAAAAACATCAATACACGACGATCAGCATAATCGCCCATAAAAGGTAAATTTAGCCGCTGGTTACCAATCGTCACTCTAGCCAAATCGTTTTTCCAGCTTACATAAGCTTCTGCTAGACCATCCCTATCTTCTTTTAATTCTGGCACTTCATCATTTTCATTTTTATCATCCAGACGGCGTTGTATGTCATATCCCACAGCTACCTGTATGCCATGAAAAGGAGCTGTTTCATATTTAATATACCCTCCAATGACAGTGGTATCCTGATTTAAATTATTCACAAAATAGCCATTATTAAGTGAGTAATATGCAGATTTAACTACCCCATGAATACTGCCGCATGCAAATGCTGCACCTATACGGTCAATTGAATCATTACTCGTCTGACAATCCTGCTTTAGATTAAATAGGCCATTCAGACTGGTATCAGCAGCCCATACCGGCACAGTAGCAGCCATGCTCAGCATAAGTAATGCCGATTTTAATTTTAAATTTCTCATAAAATTCCCCTATAAGATTTGATTTGAAAGTCGCTTATGGTCTTTCAAAAGACCTGTTTTTGACCTTTTTAAAGTCAAAATCCCCCTAACCTATTCATCATTGAATAAGCGACCTTTGAATTTTTGCGAATGAAAATGCGGTTAAATTAGAATGTCTAATCCCTAACCGGTGTCGATCAATGCCCTGAATTTATGGGCGTAGTTGCAACGTCAACGGACTTTTTGCTAAACGGTAAGTGGTTAAAAATAATATTGAGCAAAATGGCAGTGATACAGGCAGAACTAATACCTGAATGTAATAGGGTTTTTACCCATGTCGGAAATTGGGCATAAAACTCTTGGTTTACAATTGGAATCATGCCGATTGTGAGTGAAGTAGCGACAATAATCAGATTTTTATGATCGTTATAATCTACTTTGGCTAGAGTTCGTATTCCACTGGCAGCAACTGTACCGAATAATACAATGCCTGCTCCACCTAAAACTGGCATCGGAATTGATGCAACAAAGCGGCCAATAACAGGTAATAAGCCCAAGATAATTAAAATTCCACCAGCCGTTGCCACCACAAAACGGCTTTTAATACCTGTAATTGCAACCAGACCTACATTTTGAGCAAAGGCGGTTTGCATGAATGAACCAAAGATTGGGGAAATTGTACTCGATAGCATATCTGCACGTAGACCATCACCAATTCGTTTTGAATCAACTTTAGTTCCAACGATTTCACCAATCGCAATAATATCGGCCGTGGTTTCAGTCATGATTACCAAAGTAACAATTACCATGGAAAGAATGGCAGAAAATTCAAATACAGGAGAACCAAAATGGAAGAAACTTGGAAAAGCAAAAATAGGACCCGTACTTACTCTTGAGAAGTCAGTAAAGCCTGCAATATAAGCAATTACTGTACCCAAAACGATTGCTGCAAGAATCGCAAGGCGGCGCAGAATCTGATTTTGCAACATACTAAAAATAATCACAATCGCTAGCGTAATTACAGCCAAACCAGTATTAGTCGGATCTCCCCAGTTTTCAGCTTTCGGGTTTCCTCCCATAATCCAGCGGATCGCAACAGGTGTGAGCGAAATACCAATCATGGTAATGACGCATCCTGTGACCACAGGTGGAAAGAAGCGGATAATTTTTGCAAAGAATGGTGTAATCAACAAACCAATTAGAGATGCGACAATCACAGCACCAAATGCAGATGGCAAACCCCCACCGGTACTCACAATTGCCAAAATAGTGGCAACCCCTGCGAAAGATACGCCTTGCACAATTGGTAATTTTGCACCGAAATATTTAAAGCCAATGGTTTGTATAACTGTGGCGAGGCCTCCCACAAATAAGGCGGCAGCCACCAATAAGCCAATCTCTGAAGCATCTAGACCTGCAGCTGCACCAATAATCAATGGCGGTGCAATAATCCCACCGTACATGGTCAACACATGCTGCAAACCATATAAGATGTTTTTATTCATCCCTAAATATTGATGTTCTGCCGAGATATGCGGATCTCTCTCTGGATTTATATTGTCTTGATGCATGGGTTAATTCCTCAAATTAAATTCATGATGTCCATATTGCTTGGGTTGATTTAGCTGCCACGATACGTTGAATATGAGAAAGGACTGATCAATAGAGGCACGTGAAAGTGCTGGTGAATATCATTGACTTTAAAATCAATACAGACTCTCGGATAAAAGCTATTGGTATTTAGGGCCTGAAAATAATCCCCTACTTCAACAACCAATTGATAATGACCACGAATAAATGAGTCGACATTAAATGCTTGAATACGTCCATCTGCATCAGTGAACTGTTCATCGATTAAAATATATCCATGGCTCGTTTCCTCGAATAATTTCACCAATACTTGAGTTACTGGCTCGCCGAGTGATGCACTTAAAATATGTGTGCTGATACCCGCCATTATTGAATCTCCTGATTTGAGCGAAGAAGGACGTTTCTGAATTAATTCAGAAATCCAAGTTGGGATATGCACACAAGCTTGTAATACCAGCCGAGCCTGACTAGAAGCTAGTTGATTAAAAGTTTCGAGTTGCATATCCGCTCCAATTTAATGCATTGTCTGACTGGTCTGACCAGATGCATTAAATTAAGCAACAAATATGCCAGTTTAAATAAGATAGGCTTTCTAATAGTTATACATACAATCGGTTTAAAACTACTTCAGGCTTATTTAAATGCGAATAAAAGAAATAAAATTCTTTCAAAATAACTTTATGTAGACTTTTGAACAGTATCCTTAGGGATAGAAAACAAGAATAAAAAAGAGACCAGTTTGTGGTCTCTTTTTTTAATTGATTAGATAGCTTCTTTAGTCATTTCACCATTCACTAGCCTTAAAATCTGCAATGGATTGCTGTCTTTTAAAGCTTCTGGCAATAAACTCTGTGGATAGTTTTGGTAACACACAGGTCTTAAGTAACGGTCAATTGCCAAGGTTCCAACAGAAGTTCCTCGGGCATCTGAAGTGGCTGGGTATGGCCCGCCGTGCACCATGGCATCACACACTTCAACACCCGTTGGGTAGCCATTTATGAGTAATCGTCCAGCTTTCTCTTCTAACACCGAAACCACATCTGCAAACTCGGTTAAGTCTGCTTCGTCGGCAATTAAAGTCGCAGTCAGCTGACCATTCATGCTTTGTAAGGCCTGAATGAGTTGGGCTTTATCTGCTACTTCAATGATGACCGTAGTTGGCCCAAAGATTTCTTCTTGCAGAAGCTGGTCACCCGCCAGTAACAGCTCAACATCGGCTTTAAAGAGTTGTGGCTGTGCCTGATTGCCTTGCTGGGTTTGACCTGCCAAGTGCTTAATACCTTGATGCTGGGTTAAGTGCTCAAGACCAGCGGTATAACTTTTCAAGGTGCCGGCATTCAGCATAGTCTGTGCAGGTTTGCCACCCATAATTTCGGTTAGGTTACTAATGAGCTGACTAAACTCGGCTGATTTAATTCCCAAAATTAAACCTGGATTGGTACAGAACTGACCACAGCCTAAAACCACTGAACCTGCCAAGTCCTGTGCAATTTTTTCACCACGGGTTTTCAGGGCTTCTGGCAATAATAACATCGGGTTAATGCTGCTCATTTCAGCAAAGACCGGAATTGGCTGTGGACGGGCTGCTGCCATATCACATAAAGCACGACCACCACGAAGTGACCCCGTAAAACCAACTGCTTGAATTAAAGGGTGTTTCACTAAACGTTCACCCACGCCATTACCGTAGATCATGTTAAATACACCTTTTGGCATATTTGATTTTTCTACGGCACGCTCAATTGCCTGCGCTACAAAGTCTGCTGTCGCCATATGCCCACTATGGGCTTTTACTACCACCGAACATCCAGCCGCCAGTGCCGAAGCAGTGTCACCACCCGCAGTTGAGAATGCTAAAGGAAAGTTACTTGCCCCAAAGACTGCCACAGGGCCAACACCGATTTTAATCTGACGTAAGTCTGGGCGAGGTAAAGGCTGACGCTCAGGCAAAGCAGTATCAATACGGGCACCTAAAAAATCACCACGGCGCAGCACTTTGGCAAATAAACGCATTTGTCCACTGGTACGGGCACGTTCACCTTGTAAACGTGCAAGTGGCAAAGCGGTTTCCTGTGAGACGATTTCAAGAAAATCTATACCCAAAGCATCGAGCTCATCGGCAATATTTTCTAAAAAAACAGCACGCTGTTCAGGAGACGTATGGCGGTAAGTCTTAAACGCTTGACTGGCTGCTTCACAG
Source organism: Acinetobacter sp. BEC1-S18-ESBL-01 (assembly GCF_014169935.1). Lineage (NCBI taxonomy): Bacteria > Pseudomonadati > Pseudomonadota > Gammaproteobacteria > Moraxellales > Moraxellaceae > Acinetobacter > Acinetobacter sp. BEC1-S18-ESBL-01. The sequence goes on along the minus strand of NZ_AP022302.1, from coordinate 1,762,753 downwards.
GCCTGATTAATCTCTTGCTCAGTTGCATGGTGAAACTCATAAGGCAAAGCTTCACCAGTCGTAGCATGAATACTTTTTAATAAGGTTGTACCTTGTGCGCTGCGTGAACCGCCAATAAAGTTGTGTCCAATGACCATTTTTATATTCCTTAGAGAGTAATAACTGAACCGATCGGTAGCTCTGGTTGTGTATGGGCGAGCTTATTTTTGAGTGGATGACCGAACTCTTTCATTTCTATTTCAAACTCATCGTTGACCTGTGCTTGAATACCATCGGCAAAAGATAGAGTCGCTGTACCGAAATAATGGATATATACATCCCCTGCTTTTAAGAATTGTCGATATTTAAAGTGGTGATATTCCAGATTTGCCAAGCTATGGCACATATTGTCCTCACCCGACAAAAACTCTTTTTCCCAAATGATTTGTCCATCACGACGCAAGCGGCTGGTTCCAACTAAATGTTTTGGTAATTCACCTGTCCGTAAAGCTGGACCAAAACTACAAAAACGTAATTTTGAATGAGCCAGATATAAATAGTTACGACGCTCCATTACGTGATCAGAATATTCATTGCCTAGCGCAAACCCGATTCGGTAAGGCCTTAAGTCTTCGCCAATAACATAGAGGCCTGCGATTTCAGGTTCTTCGCCGCCATCTTCGGCAAATGGTGGTAAAGGTAATTCAGCTCCCGGTCTTACCACAATTGAACCATCGCCTTTATAAAACCATTCCGGTTGCGCACCGATCTGACCTTCTGCTGGACGGCCCTTTTGTAGGCCCCATTGAAATATTCGCATGGTGTCGGTTACCGAGCTGTCATCACTTAAATTTTGTTGATGCATTTTGTCGCGTGCAGATGCAGAACCTAAATGGGTTAAACCTGTACCGGAAATTAAACAATGTGTTGGATCTGGATGATCTAAAGGCGGCAATACCTTTAAGTCTGCTAATAAAGATGAATAATCATAAGTTTCGGACTCAAACCCTAACGCCTCAACTTGTTGTTCCAGTGAAACTTTATTGCGGATTGCTAAAAGTGCTAAATCACGAACCGATTGAATATCTTTAACCGGATATGCCATGTTGCCTTCTACTTTCGCGACGGCACGTTGATTTGCACGATTTTCAAATTGAATAATTTGCATGTTTTATTCCTTACAAAGGCTTTTGAATATTCACTGTTTGTGTTTTTTGACGTTCGAGCTTGGCATAGACGATGTAAGTCAGAATCAAGCCAAAAAGCATGACGATAGATAAGAAATACAAACCAGCAGCCATATTTCCCGTGTATTCTTTTAACAGTCCGATCCCAAATGGACCGACATAGCCACCTAAATTTCCAACAGAGTTAATTAAGGCGATACCAGCCGCTGCACTTGCACCCGTTAAGAAACGACCCGGTAATGTCCAAAACACGGCAGTCGATGAAAATAGACAGAACGCAACTACAGCCAAAGCTGCCAACTGCATAACTGGAGAATTTAGCCAACCACTTAAAAACATTGCACAAGCACCTAGTGCATACAGAAAACTTAAGTGTCCGTAACGATCGTTCAGGCGGTCAGTACTACGCGGAATAATGAGAAGTCCAATAATTCCAAAAATATAGGGAATGCTAGATAAGAACCCAATTTGAATATCACTACCTCCGCCAAATTGCTTAATAATGGTAGGAAGCCAGAGATTTAAACCATAAATACTTAAAGTTACCGGTAAGTAGTAAAGTGCTAATAAAAGTACGCGTTTGTCTTTTAAAGCATGTAGTGGATTGGCATGTCGGGTTTGGTCATATTCGGCTTCATCTTTAACGAGTTCATTTTTAAGCCATTGTTTTTGTTCAATGCTTAACCATTTTACTTTATCAATGTTATCAGGCAGCCACAAAAATGTAGGTAAAGCCAATAAAACCGCGGGCAAGCCAACTGCAACAAACAACCATTGCCAGCCGTGTAAATTTGCAATGCCATCCATTCCAAGTAATAGACCAGCTAAAGGCCCTGCAATCATCATGGCAATCGGTTGTGCAAGCACAAACATTCCCATGATTTTTCCGCGATGCCGCACCGGATACCACTGCGTAATTAGGTATAAAACACCAGGGAAAAAACCCGCCTCTGCTACACCGAGTAAAAACCGTAAGAGATAAAAACTTTTAGGGCCTTGAATAAGCGCCATGGCCATGGTGATGAGGCCCCATGTTAATAAAATGCGGGTAAACCATTTACGAGCACCAAATTTGTCTAAAAGCAAATTACTTGGAACTTCAAAAAGAAAATATCCAATAAAAAATAAGCCAGCTCCTAGACCATAGGCAGCATCACCAATTCCTACATCGGCACCCATATGCAAATGAGCGAACCCGACAGCGGCCCGATCAATGTATGCCACCAGATATAGTATGACTAATGCAGGTATCAGCTTAAACGTGACCGTCCGTATTACATCCTTTTCGAAATCCATCTTCGACTCCATTTCCTATTATTTACTTATAGAGCATCTTGCTCGTAAATTATCCTTTCAATTTAAAATATAGTAATACTATTTAAATTTCAAACCTTTTAAAAATGAAATTTATGGTGTATTTTTAAATTAATTAATTCTAATAGTAATACTATATAGGGAAATTTGTATGAATAACAAACAAGTTCTTCGTTCGGCTGCCTGGTTTGGTACAACGGATAAAAATGGCTTTATGTATCGTAGCTGGATGAAGAACCAAGGAATTCCAGATCATGAGTTTCAAGGCAAGCCTATCATTGGGATTTGTAATACGTGGTCTGAACTCACCCCATGTAATGCGCATTTTCGAAAAATTGCCGAACACGTAAAAAAAGGGATTTTAGAAGCAGGCGGCTACCCTGTTGAGTTTCCTGTATTTTCAAATGGTGAGTCGAATTTACGTCCTACCGCCATGTTTACCCGTAACTTAGCCAGTATGGATGTTGAAGAAGCGATTCGTGGTAACCCTATTGACGGTGTGGTGTTACTGACAGGTTGTGACAAAACCACCCCTGCATTATTAATGGGAGCTGCAAGTTGTGATATTCCTGCCATTGTAGTGACTGGTGGACCAATGCTGAATGGTAAGCACAAAGGTAAAGACATTGGTGCAGGTACTATCGTTTGGCAAATGCATGAAGAGTTAAAAGCAGGCAAAATTGATTTAAATGAATTTCTATCTGCCGAGTCTGGTATGTCACGCTCGGCTGGTACATGTAATACCATGGGCACGGCTTCTACAATGGCTTGTATGGCTGAAGCCCTAGGCACTTCTTTACCCCACAATGCGGCCATTCCAGCGGTAGATTCTCGCCGTTATGTGTTGGCTCATCTTTCAGGTATGCGCATTGTTGACATGGTTCATGAAGATTTACGCCTTTCTAAAATCTTAACCAAAGAAGCCTTTGAAAATGCGATTAAAGTCAATGCAGCTATTGGTGGTTCAACCAACGCCGTGATTCACCTAAAAGCAATTGCCGGACGTATTGGGGTTGATTTACAACTTGATGACTGGAACCGTGTTGGCCGCGGCATGCCAACCATTGTCGACTTACAGCCTTCGGGTCGTTTTTTAATGGAAGAGTTCTATTATAGCGGCGGCTTGCCAGCCGTGATTCGTCGCATGGGTGAAGCCAATCTCTTACCACATCCTCAAGCTTTAACCGTAAACGGTCAAACCATTTGGGAAAACTGCCAACAATCACCTATTTATAACGATGAAGTGATTCGGAAAATAGATAATCCAATTCGACAAGATGGCGGTATGTGTATTTTGCGCGGTAATTTAGCGCCTAAAGGTGCGGTGCTTAAACCATCTGCTGCCACACCTGAACTGATGAAACACCGTGGTCGTGCAGTCGTATTTGAAAACTTTGATGATTATAAAACCCGTATTAATGACCCAGACCTTGATGTCGATGAAACTTGTATTCTAGTCATGAAAAATGCTGGTCCTAAAGGTTACCCAGGCATGGCTGAAGTTGGAAATATGGGGCTACCGCCAAAAATTTTAGCCAAAGGCATTACCGACATGGTTCGTATTTCCGACGCACGAATGAGTGGAACAGCGTATGGCACGGTAGTTTTACATGTTGCCCCTGAAGCTATGGCGGGTGGGCCTTTGGCTGTAGTTCAAAATGGTGACTTCATTGAGCTTGATGCCTATGCTGGAAAACTTCACCTAGAAGTGAGTGATGAAGAACTTAAGCAACGTCTTGAAAATTTAGCACCACCAGCTCCACCAAGTTTTATTGGCGGTTACCGTAAGCTCTATGTAGAACATGTTTTACAAGCCGACGAAGGTTGTGATTTTGATTTCTTGGTCGGTTGCCGTGGCTCGGAAGTTCCACGCCATTCTCATTAATATTTATTCTTGAAAAAGATGATCTTGTTAAAACACAAGGTCATCTATACCATAGGATATTCAACATGTCGTAATAGTGAAATATGAGTAAAGCTGACTATAAAAATCCTATTCCAAGCAAAAGCCAACATGCATTAATTGTTCAACAATTGGGATTAAAAATTGTTTCTGGAGAAATTTCAGAAAATGAGAAACTCCCAAGTGAAGTTGATTTATGTGAGGAATATAAAGTCAGCCGCCCTGTCTTTCGAGAAGCAATCCGTGTTTTAAACGCGAAAGGCTTAACTTACTCAAGACCAAAAATCGGAACTGTGGTGAGACCAAAAGAAGAATGGCATTTACTCGACCCGGATGTACTGTTTTGGTTGATTCAAACGACGCCTGAACACGAATTTTTTAAAACACTTTCTACCGTACGACGCGTTTTGGAACCAGAGCTTGCTTATATTGCAGCAAGTACGGCAAACGAAGAAGATATTGAACGTATTAAACATGCCTATGAAGGGATGGAAAAAGCGACAACAGTTGAAGAATTTATAGAGCCAGATATTCAATTTCATTTGGCAATTGCCAAAGCAACTCATAATGACTTGTTGGCTTATATGTCAAAAATGTTGGTTTTACCTTTGCAGCAATCCATTCAAGTCACTAGTCTGCGCCCAAATTTACAAGGCCATTCACTACCTAGACATAAAGCGATTTTAACCGCAATTGAAAATAAAGATCCGCTCTCGGCTCGCCATGCTTCACTTGTTCAGCTAGACGACACCAAAATGGCTTACGATTTAATTAAAAAATAATCTTTATATATTCACTATTTAAAGCCTGATCACTCAAAATAAAGTCATCAGGCTTTTTTATTTATAAATTAGAATACCTTTTTAACTGAGACAGTAAATGTCGAATCAATCGGATTTGAAATTGGCGCATCAGGTTCACCATTACTATACTTTTTATAGAAACCATCTTTGTCCCAAGCTTTGGCATACGCTAAACCAGTAGTCCAGCCATCCCCTAAATCCTTAATCAGCTCGATTTTCATATCTTGAAAGTTAGCTTCCGAGAAATTTTTAATTCTTTCATAGCCATAGTGAGCACCAAAAGTCCAAGACTCATTGATAGGCTGAGTAAAAGTTAGATCTAGATAAGTTGTTCCTCGTGAACGTTTACCTGCTGGGCCACCCATCGTATCTGAGTTATAGCCTGCATAATCTGGAGTGTAGGTAATGAAATATTTAAGAGTCAAAGGCCCATAACCAATTTGAGGCACAATTTCGCCATAGTTATAACTGGTACTTCCCGTTTCAGGCGTACTTTTAGCTCCCGGATAGTAGTAATAAAAAACCGTCATTCCAGCCGAAAACTTATCAAAAGTTTTTATATAACCTGTATAAAAATCCCACTCAACTGAAGCATCACGAAGATAGTTAGAACTTACATTTGAAGCCCAAGTCCCTACAAATAATCCATTCGGATTTGCATAATCTAGACCAATTTGTAAAGCAGGCTTACCTCAAGTTTGTTGAAAACCACGTGAGATATATTGACTTGCGAAGGTTACATTAGCACTGTATGGAGAAATTTGTTCTTGTTCATTTACTTGCTCAGCATGTACAAAACCACTAGACATAATAAGAGAAGCTATCCCTAAAATTTTTCTCATCTAATAATCCTTTTAAATATTACCTATAGGTTTAAAGTTTTAAAATAACATGATAATTCAATTTAAAACGTATTAAAAAGTTATAAATTCAAATTTCTAGACACTTCTTCTTCGCTATAGATCTCTTCAATACAATCTAAGATTTTAGGAATATATGAACTTTGGTCCATATTGCGCATCGATAGAGAAATGGGACTATAGGCTTCTAAGTCTAAGATATTTAAATAAGTTAGATTCTTCATTCCAATATCACAGGCGCTTTCCGGAATAATACAAATACCCTCCCCAGATGCCACCAAGCCAAGTGCCATATGAATTTCGCGGACTTCAGTCAGTTTGGCAGGAACAAGACCTAATTCGGTAAATAAAGCTTGAATAGTAGTCGAAAAATTCGGTTTAGGTGTTGTGGGATAAGAAAAAATTGTCTCATTGATAATTTGAGATAAATAGATTCCTGATTCTTGGAACTCACTTAAAGGATGTTTTTTATGAATCGCGAGTTTTAATTTTTCTTTTCTAAGTAGAAGTCGCTTAATGGCAGGATCGCTAATCGGCAATCGACCAAAACCTAAATCGATTTTGCCTAACTTTAAAGCTTCGACCTGATCTCGTGTACCACATTCAATAAGCTCGACATGAATGTCAGGGTTTTTTTGTCTAAATAGATAAATGACCTGCGGTAATCGCCCATAAAGAAGCGAACTCACATAGCCAACTTTAACAACATTCTCGACCAGCTTCATTTTTTTAGCCATAGAAGCTGCTTGAGCCGTATGCGTTAGAATTTGTACTGCATGTTGGTAAAAAAACAGCCCAGCTTCTGTCACTTTTAATGGACGTGAGCCTTTCACAAACAGATCAATTCCTAACTCTTCCTCTAATTTCTTGATTTGACGCGTGAGTGGTGGCTGAGCAATAAAAAGCTTCTCAGCGGCTTTAGTCAGACTTTGTTCTTCAACAACGGTAACAAAATAACGTAGATGTCTTAATTCCATTAATATACCTTTTTAGTATCTTAAAATACCGTTCTATATCTATTTTAGGCTATTACATTCTTCTATGGTATGTAAATAAGTTTGAAATAGTTGAAACTTCATGTATAGAACCATAGAAACCATACTTGTGGATATTCCAACTATCCGTCCTCACCAGTTGTCTGTGACTACCATGCGTACTCAGACTTTGGTGCTCGTTAAAATTACGACCACGGATGGTATTGTAGGTTGGGGTGAAGCGACCACCATTGGTGGACTGAACTATGGTGAAGAAAGTCCTGAAAGTGTCAAAGCCAATATTGATACTTACTTTGCACCATTACTCGTATCAGTTAAAGATTTAAATGTTGCTCAAACACTAAAACTGATTCGTAAGAATATTAATGGTAACCGTTTCGCGAAATGTGCCATTCAGACTGCTCTACTTGATATTCAGGCAAAACGTTTAGGCGTGCCATTAAGTGAAGTTTTAGGTGGCCGTCTGCGTAATAGTTTACCTGTACTTTGGACGCTCGCGTCTGGTGACACAGAAAAAGATATTGCTGAAGCTCGAAAAATGATTGAGTTAAAACGTCATAACACGTTCAAACTCAAAATTGGTTCACGCCCTTTGCAACACGATGTTGATCATGTGATTGCAATTAAAAAAGCACTCGGTGCAGATATTAGTGTACGCGTTGACGTAAATCGTGCATGGTCAGAGCTGGAATGTATTCAAGGTATTCAACAGCTACAAGATGGCGGGATTGATTTAATTGAACAGCCTTGTGCTATTCAAAACACAGAAGCACTTGCTCGCCTCACCCATCGTTTTGATGTCGCAATTATGGCAGATGAAGCTTTAACTGGTCCCGACAGCGCATACCGTATTGCAAAAAGCCATGGTGCTGATGTATTTGCAGTAAAAATTGAACAATCTGGTGGTCTGATCGAAGCGTGTGAAGTTGCCAAGGTTGCAGGTTTGGCTGGAATTGATCTTTATGGCGGCACTATGCTTGAAGGTCCTGTAGGTAGTATGGCTTCTGCTCATGCATTTGCCACCTTTGAAACATTAGCGTTTGGTACTGAATTATTTGGTCCGTTATTGCTTACCGAAGAAATTTTGAAAGAACCGCTACGTTACGAAAACTTTGAATTGCACTTGCCAACGGCTCCAGGCTTAGGCATTGAAATTGATGAAGATAAAGTCGAGAAATTACGTCGTTAAGGCAACAGGATAAGGAGTTTCCAATGTTATTTCATGTACGTATGGATGTGCATATTCCACTTGATATGCCAGCCGACAAAGCAAATGAAATTAAGGCTGTTGAAAAAGCCTATTCGCAAGACTTACAGCGTCAAGGTAAATGGCGTCACATCTGGCGTATTACAGGCCAGTACTCAAACATCAGCATTTTTGATGTCGAGAGTAATGAAGAATTGCACAATATTTTACAGGGTTTACCTCTCTATCCCTACATGAACATCGAAGTTATGGCAATGAATCGCCACCCTTCTTCTGTTCGTGATGATGATTCGTAAACCAAAAGCATTTTTTTAAATGTGATCTCTGAAGTCCATTTAAAAACCAAGCAGATTATTCAGAAGGTAACAAGGAACGTGGCGGCACTTATTCGCTAGCAAAACAAAATGCCCGCAACGCTGCCACCCAAAACCGTATTGCATACTTAAGGAGTTTTAGTATGAACCGTCAACAAATTGATGCGCTTGTAAAACAAATGAATGTCGACACTGCAAAAGGCGAAGTTGATGCACGTGTTCAACAAATTGTAGTGCGCCTTCTCGGGGATTTATTTCAAGCCATTGAAGATTTAGATATTCAACCTTCAGAAGTATGGAAAGGTTTGGAATATTTCACAGATGCTGGTCAAGCAAACGAACTTGGTCTTTTGGCAGCTGGCTTAGGTTTAGAGCATTATCTTGATTTACGTGCAGATGAAGCTGATGCCAAAGCTGGTATTACGGGTGGCACACCACGTACCATCGAAGGCCCACTTTATGTAGCTGGCGCGCCTGAATCTGTTGGTTTTGCGCGTATGGATGATGGTACAGAATCTGGCAAAATCGATACCTTAATTATTGAAGGTAAAGTAACCGACACGGATGGCAATATCATTGAAAATGCCAAAGTTGAAGTATGGCATGCCAACAGTTTGGGTAACTATTCGTTCTTTGATAAGTCTCAATCTGACTTCAACTTACGTCGTACCATCTTAACTGATGCTGATGGTAAGTATGTTGCATTAACAACTATGCCTGTAGGTTATGGTTGCCCGCCAGAAGGTACAACTCAGGCCCTTCTTAACAAATTAGGCCGTCATGGTAACCGTCCATCTCACGTTCATTACTTCGTTTCTGCACCGGGTTACCGCAAGCTGACTACTCAATTCAACATTGAGGGTGATGAGTACTTATGGGATGACTTTGCTTTCGCAACCCGTGATGGCTTAGTTGCAACAGCAGTTGATGTAACTGACCCAGCTGAAATTCAACGCCGTGGTTTAGATCACGCTTTCAAACACATCACATTTAACATCGAACTTGTTAAAGATGCCGCTGCTGCTCCTTCAACTGAAGTTGAACGTCGTCGTGCTAGTGCTTAATTGAAAGTATATGTGAGTTAAAAGTTCGCTTTTGACTCACAAAATTTATTCCATTTATTACTACCATTAAGAATTTAAATAAATTTTTAGCGGTAGTAATAACATCACGTTACCTCATGCTCTAAGGTTTCTCACATGATTGACAAAAGTAAGTCCTCACTAAGCGAGGTTCTATCGCAGATTAAAGATGGTGCAACCATTCTGATTGGTGGTTTCGGTACCGCAGGACAACCCGCTGAACTCATTGATGGTCTTATTGAACTCGGTGTTAAAGGCTTAACCATTGTCAGCAACAATGCCGGTAATGGTGACTATGGTCTGGCGAAACTGCTTAAAGTAGGTTCAGTTAAAAAAGTCATCTGTTCTTTCCCACGTCAGTCAGATTCTTATGTATTTGATGAATTGTATCGTGCCGGGAAGGTTGAACTTGAAGTGGTACCGCAAGGTAATCTGGCGTGTCGTATTCAGGCAGCTGGTATGGGCCTAGGCGCTGTGTTTACCCCAACAGGCTTTGGAACACTTTTGGCTGAAGGCAAAGAAACCCGTGAGATTGATGGGAAAGATTACGTACTTGAGTATCCGATCAAGGCGGACTTTGCCTTGATTAAAGCCTACAAGGGTGACCGCTGGGGCAATCTGGTTTACCGTAAATCTGCACGTAACTTTGGCCCAATCATGGCGATGGCTGCGGATGTCACTATTGCTCAGGTTTCTGAAGTGGTTGAGCTAGGTGGTTTAGACCCGGAACACATCATCACCCCAGGTATCTTTGTACAGCATGTTGTACAAGTAGCGCCAGCACAGTAAGCAATAAGGAGAAATAACATGAGCTACCAGAAACTCAGCCGTGACCAGATTGCACAACGTGTGGCGCAAGATATTCCCGATGGTGCCTATGTGAACCTAGGCATTGGCTTACCAACCAAGATTGCAAGCTACTTACCTAACGATAAAGATATTTTTCTTCACTCTGAAAATGGCCTATTGGCTTTTGGCCCACCGCCAGCGGCAGGTGAAGAAGACCCTGAACTGATTAATGCGGGTAAAGAGTTTGTGACCATGCTTGAAGGCGGCAGCTTTTTCCACCATGGCGACTCATTTGCCATGATGCGTGGTGGACACCTAGATATTGCTGTACTTGGGGCATTTCAGGTTGCTGCGAATGGTGACTTGGCCAACTGGCATACAGGTGCACCCGATGCGATTCCTGCTGTGGGTGGTGCGATGGATTTAGCGGTTGGTGCCAAGAAAGTATTTATCACCACAGATCATGTGACCAAGCAAGGTGAGCCGAAGATTGTGGCTGAGCTAACTTATCCAGTAACAGGTAAAAAATGTGTTGACCGTATTTACACGGATCTTTGTGTGATTGACGTGACCAAAGATGGTTTAAAGGTGATTGAGAAAGTTGAAGGTCTTAGCTTTGATGAGTTACAGGCTTTAACGGGTGCAACTTTGATTGATGCAACTCAAGGGTAAGGTTTATACAGCCCCCAATTACTAGTGAAAGCAAAAGTTTTTTGTATAAGTAATGCCTTACTTTTTAAGGATAAAAAGTAACAAAAATCCTTTGTTACTCAGACACAACATCCCTGTTGTGCTGAGCAACGAGGCGACATCCATGTCGCCATCGCGAAACACAGAATGGAACTCATTGAATACGGTTCTTGCTTATTAATTTGGTTTTTACCGTAATTCGCTATTGTGACAGGCGACATGGATGTCGCCCGTTGGACAGGGAGGCATGGAAGCCTCCTCTGTTCAACAAAGGTTTTTGGTTACTTTTTTAAAAAAGTGACAAGAATTAGCTACTGGCATTTGACTCAACACGATAAGACTCTGTCATGTTTACTTTTAACTTAGTAACCATGATGATCGCCAGCAAACTCTGGAAAAGTCTAACGATGTGGCAATGACAGCAATAGATTTCAAAATGGAAATGTAAGAATGAAAAACGCTTATATCATCGATGCCATCCGTACTCCATTCGGCCGTTATGCCGGTGGCCTTGCACCTGTCCGTGCCGATGACCTTGGTGCTGTGCCGATTAAAGCCCTCATGCAGCGTAACCCAAGTGTAGATTGGGAACAGGTCGATGATGTGATCTATGGCTGTGCCAACCAAGCCGGTGAAGACAACCGTAATGTCGGCCGTATGTCAGCACTGCTTGCAGGTTTACCGTATCAAGTACCGGCAACGACCATTAACCGTTTGTGCGGTTCTTCACTCGATGCGATTGCCATTGCTGCCCGCGCCATTAAAGCAGGTGAAGCGAATTTGGTGATTGCAGGTGGTGTGGAAAGTATGAGCCGTGCACCCTATGTGATCGGTAAGTCAGACAGTGCCTTTGGCCGTAGCCAGAAGATTGAAGACACTACCATGGGGTGGCGCTTCATTAACCCAAAACTTAAAGAATTGTATGGTGTAGACACCATGCCCCAGACTGCCGAAAACGTCGCTGAACAGTTCAACGTTAATCGTGCAGATCAGGACCAGTTTGCCTTGGTGAGCCAACAACGCACCGCAAGCGCGCAAGCCAAAGGCTTTTTTTCTAAAGAAATCGTGGCAGTTGAAATCCCTCAGCGTAAGGGTGATGCTGTTGTGATTGATACCGATGAACATCCTCGTGCATCGACCACACTTGAAGCTTTAAGCAAACTTAAACCTGTGGTTAAAGCAGATGGCACAGTAACAGCAGGCAATGCTTCAGGTATTAATGATGGTGCAGCGGCTCTATTGATTGCTTCTGATGAGGCAGTCCAAGCTTACAACTTAAAACCGCGTGCCAAGATCATTGCTTCAACAGCAGTGGGTGTAGAACCACGTATTATGGGCTTTGCTCCTGCACCAGCCATTAAAAAATTACTGAAACAAGCCAACCTGACTTTAGAGCAGATGGATGTGATTGAGCTCAATGAAGCCTTTGCTGCACAGGCTTTGGCCGTGACCCGTGATTTAGGTTTGCCAGATGATTCTGACAAGGTAAATCCAAACGGTGGTGCCATTGCTTTAGGTCATCCACTTGGTGCATCAGGTGCACGCTTAGTCACTACAGCCTTAAACCAGCTTGAACAAACAGGTGGCCGTTATGCCTTGTGTTCAATGTGTATTGGTGTGGGACAAGGCATTGCTTTGATTATTGAACGTGTTGAAGCACTTTAAGGAGAAACAAATGCCATCTTTTCAATCTGCCGATGCACAAATTAACTATCAAACTTTTGGCGAGCCATCTTTCCCTGCTCTGGTATTTTCCAATTCTTTGGGCACCAACTATGGCATGTGGCAAAAACAGTTTAATGAGTTAAAAGATCAATTTTTTGTGATCTGCTATGACACACGTGGTCACGGTTCATCATCTACGCCTGACGGTCCATATACTGTAGAGCAATTAGGTGAAGATGTTGTCCGTTTACTGGATCATCTAAATATTAGCAAAGCTGCTTTTTGTGGAATTTCTATGGGTGGTTTAACCGGTCAATGGCTGGCAATTCACTACCCTGACCGGTTTAGTCATGTGGTTGTGGCAAATACTGCCGCTAAAATTGGACAAGAACAAGCATGGCTTGACCGTGCAAAATTAGTACGTGAGCAAGGTTTACAACCGATCGCAGCTACAGCAGCCTCGCGATGGTTTACAGATCCCTTTATCCAAAGTCATGCTTCAATCGTCAACAACCTATGTAACGACTTAAGTGCTGGCAGCGCAATGGGTTATGCCAATTGTTGTGAGGCTTTGGCTAAAGCGGATGTCCGTGAGCAGTTAAAAGACATTAAAATTTCTGTATTGGTGATCGCTGGAACTCAAGACCCTGTAACGACTGTTGCAGATGGTGAGTTTATTCAGCAACGCATTCCACAATCAAAACTTGCAGAAATAGATGCCTCTCATATTTCCAATGTAGAGCAACCAGAAGCTTTTAATAAAATCCTAAAGGATTTTTTATTAGGTTAATTTAATGATTCAAAAAAAATGGCCTATAAAGGCCATTTTTTTATATCTCGTAGAAACTTAATACCGAATCATCACCGATTTTAATTCGGTGTAATCTTCAATAAATGCATCTGAAAACTCTCTACCAATTCCTGAAGCTTTCACACCACCAAATGGAACAGATGGATCTAAGAAAGTATGCATATTGACCCACAAGGTCCCTGCTTCAATCTTAGGAATTAAACGCAATGCTTTAGATAAATCATTTGTCCAAATACTTGCGGTTAAACCAAAGCGCGACTGATTCATAAGCTGAATAAGTTCTTCGTCAGTGTCGAACGGCATTACACCAACTACCGGACCAAAGGTTTCCTCAGAAAATAAAGGATCATCTGTATTTTTAAAGGAAATTAAAGTCGGCTGTACAAAATATCCTGTCTGATCTAGAGCCTCACCCCCTGCAATAATCTGGTCGTTGGCTTTAGCCATATCTAAATAATGTTTTACTTTATTAAAATGTGGCTGATTAGAGAGTGGACCAAACATACTTCCCTCATCCATAGCCGATCCAATTTTGAAACTAGAGAGTGCTTTAGATAGTTTCTCAACCAGTTCATCATGTTTTGTACGGTGGACAAAAAAACGCTCTGGAGATGCACAAACTTGACCTTGATGTACAAAAGTTGCTTGTAATAAAGTAGGTAATATCTCATCGATATTTGCATCAGCCAAGATGGCTATGGCATTTTTACCACCCAGCTCTAGACTTACACGGGTTAAATCACTGCTCATCGCGAGCTTACCAATCGCTATGCCTGTTGGTACTGAACCTGTAAACGAAACTTTCTTCACGAGCGGCGATTCAATTAAATATTGTCCTGTCTCCCCCTTACCCGTAACCACATTAATTACACCGGCTGGAATACCTGCTTCGATGGCAAGTTCAGCTAAACGCAATAAAGATAAACTGGCAAACTCACTTGGTTTAAGCACAATGGTACAGCCAGTTGTCAAAGCTGAACCGATTTTCCAAACGCCAATCATGAGTGAGAAATTCCAAGGCACAATCCCTGCAACCACACCTACTGGTTGCCTTAAAGTAAAGGCCGTATATTTTTCTCCTTGCATAGAAGGAATAGAAGGTTGCATGGTTTGACCATTAATTTTAGTTGCCCAACCCGCAAAATATCTTAAGAAAATAACGGATTGTGCGACCTCAAGATGACGGGAAATATTGATAAGTTTTCCGGTAGACAAAGTTTCAAGCTGTGCAAGTTCTTCACCATATTGCTCAATTAAGTCTGCTAGCTTATTCAGTTTAACACCACGCTCATACGGCGTTGTTTCAGCCCAAGCATTTTGAAAAGCATGTTCAGCACTTTTTACCGCACTATCTACATCTTGTTGACTACCAATACTAATTTGAGCAACCACTTCTTCAGTCGATGGATTCACAATATCCACTTTATCTAAAAGCTCGGCAGCAACTAATTTTCCATCAATAAAATGTCCATGTTGACGTGCCATAAATTGCTTTACGCTTTGTAAAATCTGAACTTCACTCATTTTTATTTCTCTCAATTCATTAAAAAGGATCTATTAATAGATGTATTGCAAAATTAACTGTGCATAGACATTGGTCTTATCATCGTAGTTTTGTGTACCGCCACTATGGATATCGTGTTTCGGTTTATAAAGTCCCACTAAAGGAATCACGTTGAATTTTTTATTAACTGACCAGACCGAAAAGATATCTAGCTCATGTCCATCTACATTAGTTAAAGATTTATTTACTGTTTTGAACTTATAGGCCAAAGCACCCAACATAAAATTTTCTTTCAAATTCATCATGTAAGAGACTTGATGAATATCTGCATTTTTATTAAATGGACCCGCATAGTTTCCGGCAACTTCGCCCTGAAACCATGTACCAAACCCGACTGTATTTCCATAAAACATAGGGTCGTATTGGTCTGAAAAATGACTAAAACGGTAGCCTAATGAAGGCGTATATTTTGAAGATAAAAAGTTATAGTTCAGCGCTAAGTAGCCAGCATTTTCGTGGCTATCTTTTTTATCTTGTACAACAAACTCAGTTTTAACTTGCAGCTCTGGTAAAGGTTGATAATTCAAGCGTAAAGCATAATTTTTAAGGTCTTGTCGTCCTGAAACCTGTTCAGCATCTTTAAGATCTAATACGTTTAAATAGGTAAACCCAACACCCTTATCTTTAAGCTGATACATCAGATCAGTCACAAAGAGTTCTGGGGAAAATTGTGCTTTATTGTCGGACTTTAAATAAGCCAGCTTTAGCGTTGTATTCTCTTGCGGTTTGTATTGAAGCAAACTTGTAAAATCAAAGCTTCGACGAGCTGCCAGATAATATGCTCCGCCCCGATCTAGTGTGCCGTCCGCAGGCGCTTTACCGAGATTTAATGCATCACCCGCAATAAAGAACCCATCACCAATCATGATATTTTGTCGACCGATACTTAAATCATAGGTCGTTAACTCATCTTTATTGGTACCGTCTTTAAAACCAATGATCCATTCATTCACATCCGTTTTACGTTCTTTGCCATTACTATTTTGGCCTGCGTCACCATCACCAAATGTTGCCGAGCTAATGCCGCTCAAGCTTGCATAGAGCTGATTGTTTTTAAAGGTGTATTGTCCTTTTGCACCATATTTAAGATGACCTTCTTGCCAATTGACTCTTTCATCCTCTAGGTTTTCGCCGTTATAGCTTTTACCGCTACTAAAAGCCCCAAAAGTTGCTTCAAAAGTCGGTTTAATTTCAAGCTCACCAGCATGCACAGTTGAAAAAAATGAGACAAAGAGAGTCCCTCTCATAACCTGAGAAAATAAATTTTTCATTGATAAATTCCTTTTTTGCGAACGACTTACCCACGCTCAGCTATGGGTAACTAACTCGTTACCCATTCTGGCTTATTCACATTTTTAGTGATGGTCGTGCTGCGTGTTTTGCTCTTCTTCACCCAAGTTTAAAGTCGGGGTGTTGTCAAAGAAGTTCCAAGGTTTAATGAGTGTATTCACCCACTCTGTCGGCATGATTGGCCACTCTTCAGCACGTGCCACATGCGTTGTACCTGTTGTCATCCACACCACAAGGTCTTTATTTTCAATATTTTCATTGTTGCTAATGAACTGTCCTAAACCTGTGTCATGAGTCGAACGGTTTGAATATTTCCCTTCAGGATAGCGTTCGTCTGGATTGTATTGAGTCACCCAAATTTGCTTATCCATAAAGTTCAAACGTTTAAATAACCATTCATCTTTAGAAAAATTGGCTCCTTTCGCCACAGGGTGTGTTCCACCTGCAAACGGAATCAATTGGTAAGAAACAGGATTGCCTAATTTATTTCCCTTGTTGAAATTCGTCAGTAAGCGAATAGTGGATGGATCAAATTTTTCAGCCGCATTTTGCTCATTCGTAATGACTTTACTGTCGATTTGCATCGTGCTAGTACGAACACCGCCTTTGTCATTGGCTTTCACCACAGGGTCCATATGCATAAAGCTATTATTTTCACCATCGACGTCCATATCTAAGCGGAAGTTATAGATGTGCTGATGCGTTGTACCCACAATATTATGGTCAATTAAAGTTCCATATTTGGTGTCTTCTTTTGCGGTACTGTCATGCATGGTGCGTGATTTAACGCCTTTAACAGCTTCAATACCTGTTGCACCAGCATTAATCCCAATTACACCATTTTGGGCAAATACCCAGTCAAACATGTAATCATAGTTTCCAACCGTACTAATCCAGCGCACCACAAGTTCACGGCGGGCTTCACTGGCATCTTGGTTACCAAAAATTTCGTGATGTTTATATTCAGGTCCAGCATAACGTTCAAACACGGCAATGGCATTTGGAATCACTTGTGGCTGGCCTTTATAGTCAGCAATCACGGCATCAAGTAAAACAGCGTTGTCGGGTGCATCTGTTCCCGGAATAATAGATGAGGTAAGTGTTCCCATCCCATATTCGCCAGAGTCTAAATAAGATTTGAAGTACCAACCGATATCAGGGTCACCATATGGAACCACCATTCCACCCAAGTTACCTTCATACATGACTTTACGCTTTACGCCCTTATCTTTGTAAGTCACGGTTGAAAGCTGTAAGCCAACACGAGAATCTAACGCCACATGCAAACACCAGTTGCCCCAATGTATGGTTTGACCTGTAATGCTAAAGTTTTTGCCCTCAGGTTCAGTAATATTGAGTGGTTTTAGCTTACCTGCTACGGGCTTATTCGACATATAAGGTCGATTTGCCATTGGCACAGGAATAATCGCACCTTCTTCAATCTTGATAATTTTTTCTTTATCTAAATCGACTACAGCAACTAAATTTTCAATAGGATGCGCCCAGTAGTTACCATCGCCTACATCGAGATAAGCGACGACTTTTAATATATTGAGTTGTTTATCTAAACCATCTTTGCCGCCAAAATATCCAACAGTTAGTGGTGTAGCAATCACTTTCTTCACATCAGTAATGCCACGTTTCCGTAAAGCCTCCTGATATTCTTTACTTGTCTCAATTACACGCTGTACGGCTTCAAAATTATCGAGCAACACCATTCCATGAGTGTCTTTAAGTACATTCCATTTGGTGACTTGTTGAGTGTTAAGATTAACTTCACCTTCAATCGCTTGACTACCCTTTAATAAAATAAATGAGGCAATACGATCTTCTTTAAATTCTTTGTGATTAATAAAGTAATCCCAAACTTTTGCTTTTTCAGGCTCTTTAAGCTTTAACTCGGCAAAACGCATATTTTTATAGGCATATTTCGAGCGGTTAATCACATCAAATGTTTTTTTAATTTCGTCAGAATTTAAACTGTTGAGCGGATGAAAAGTATTTTCAACTTTAAAGGTTTGATCTAACCCAGACTGGAATACTTCATTAAAAAAATCTTTTCCAATAACAGGTTTACCCTCTTTAATTAATAAAGGCACGCTGAGCTTGAAAGGTTTGCCATTTATCAAAACCTGATCTGAATTGGGTTTGGCTCTTACCACGATAGAGCCTTTGGTAATCATATAAGTATTGGTAAAATCGTCTTTGACAACTTTAGCACCTTGCTCACTCATGTTTTGATAAAGTGAGACCATTTCGGCCTTGCCACCATGCGCAAACGCTTGAGTATTGAGTCCCCAAAAGCTTGCAGCGATTGATAAGTTAAGTGCCAGTATTTTTTGTATGTCATTCAATAATCGTTGTTTACGCATTGGTTTCATCCTTTTCATCTATCCCTGAACTATCTGAATCAGACAGTTAAAATGCACTTCCTGTGAGTGAAATTTATTAGACCAACTTAATAGTTTTGTGGTTATTAAGCTTATCTAACCTGCTCTAATGAATTTAATTTCAACACAGTTACATAGGGCTAGCTTGTTCAAGAATGACGTCGGATTTGTCTAAAAATGACATTGAGAGATGAAAGATTTAAACCGACATACCCTCTCTAAATTCTTTAGGAGAAATGCCATAAGTCTTTTTAAAGATTTTTGAAAAATGAGAGAGGTGGATCAGGAAATTTGAACAACACTTATAAGTGATATTTTGCTCCCCAAATGATGTTATAAACATCAATATATGGAGTATTTTATGGCACGTAGACCAAGAAGAAATCATTCAAATGATTTTAAAGCTAAGGTAGCACTTGCTGCGATTAAAGCAGAAAAAACACTTGCTGAATTGAGTGCTGAATTTGATGTTCATCAAAACCAAATTATCGACTGGAAAAATCAACTGATTTCAGCTTCCTCGCAAGCTTTCGATCAATCAAAAGCTCCAACAGAACCACCCATCGATCTAAAAAAACTACATGCAAAAATCGGTGAGCAGGCATTAGAAATTGATTTTTTAGAAGGTGTGTTGAAGAAACTGGGCCGCTTCAACCACAAAAGTTAATCGATGACTCACTTCAGATTTCAGTATCTAAGCAAGCTCAGCTGCTGAAAGTCTCCCGTGGTTGTTATTACTATCGCCCAAAACCTGTGAGTGCATCAGATCTGAAGCTGATGCGGTGTATGGATGAGTTACATATGCAATACCCTTTTGCAGGTAGCCGTATGATGCGTGATTTGTTGAATCGTCAAGGACATCATATAGGACGACGTCATACACGTACTTTAATGAAGAAAATGGGCATTAATGCGTTATATTGCAAACCAAATTTAAGCCAGGCTAATCAAGCTCACCGCAAATATCCATATCTGCTCAAAGGATTGGCTATTCAGCGCAGTAATCAAGTGTGGTCTACGGATATAACGTATATCCCTATGGCAAAAGGCTTTGTTTATTTATGTGCTGTGATTGATTGGCATAGCCGCAAGGTACTTGCGCATAGAGTATCGATTAGTATGGAGGTTACATTTTGCATAGAAACATTAAATGAAGCTATTGAAAAATATGGTCGACCTGAAATATTTAATACAGACCAAGGCAGTCAGTTTACCAGTGATGCATTTATTGATGTATTGAAATCAAATGACATCCAAATCAGCATGGATGGTAAAGGTCGATGGGTTGATAATGTGATGGTTGAACGATTATGGCGGAGCGTTAAATATGAAGAGGTGTATCTCAAAGCCTACAGCAATGTTTTGGATGCGAAGAAGCAATTAAACGCATATTTTGAATTTTATAATTTGAAACGACCTCATTCGAGTCTGGACAAAATGACTCCAGATGAGTTTTACTATGACCAGCTACCACAACAAAATAAGGTAGCTTAACTAGAGCAGAGTATCACTTATAAATAAGCTTTTAGTTGTTCAAACATGTGGGACCACCTCTTGAGCACCGTCCCAAAAACCCCACTTCAAGGCAACTTGAGTAATCGAGCTTTGTTTATTTCTTTTATCGAGTAAATCTGCTTTGACTTTTTCTAGGCGTTTGAGCTGTATATATTTGTTAATAGATAAATTTTCTTGAAGAAATAAGCGGTAGAGATGACGTAGCGAAACCCCAATATGCTCTGCAATTAATTTAGGTGTTAAATCTGGTTTTGCTAAGTTTTCTATAATATATCGCTCAGCTTTTTCCATGAGGTTATTTGAGCTATTTATATTTTTATAATTGATTGTGGGTTTGATTAAGGCTATCAGCGCATCTTCAAAAGCATTACCATCTTCGGTTGCGTACCAAAGTTTAATGTTTTCAGCAGACATATTTTTCAAAATATTTTTGAGTAAAAAACCACTCATATTTTGAGTAATCAGTTTTCCAAAATATTCGGTACTAATATTTTCTTTCAGTAATTTTTCACGCGACAGATGCACTGAAATCTGGCTTACCAAACCTTGCGGATACATCGAAATTGTTTCGACCGGGTCGACCAACACAATATCGCCTTCATTCAGGCTGATTGTCTCATTTTTATATTCGAGCAGCATTTTTCCCGAATACTGCAAAATCAAAAAACAAAAACGATTATTCACTCGATCGATTTCATCGGCTTTTCGGACAATTTTATTTGCATTGTTTTTGATAAAAGCAATTTCGGTATCACCCAATAAAAAGCACTGAACTTCACCAATGAATAAATTACGGGTTCCGTCAAAATCGGTTTCAAAATTGCCGCACACACTTTTAATATGGTGCGTCCATGTGAGTAATGCATCGCTTACATATTGGTTCATCCCTTACCTCTCTATACATGTGCCACCGTTCAAGATTTTGCGTTTGTGGTGATGCACTGTCTTGGCTTATTTGCAATCTTGTTTTATTGATAAACAAATTGTGTACCAAAAATTCCTTATCCTTGGAATTGTTTTGATGATAGTCAGCTAGATATGAAGAAGCTGATAAATCAATTCAATTTATCAGCTTAATGGGACTTATGCTACTCCTGCAAAATCTCGCAGCATGGTAATAAAAATATCCTTTTGTTCCTCAGAATACTTTTTAAATACCTCATTTTGATGGCTATCGGCAATATCAAATAAATACTGCGCCGTTTGTTTGCCTTTTTCAGTCAGTGCATACAAATTATCGTGATCGACCAGCAACCCTTCAAATTTTAGAATTTCAGCCGACCTTTCAACTTCCTGCATTGGCATAGCAATATCACGCGGTAAATCTTCTTTACTTGAAGCAGTACCACTGGCTAAAACAAGCAAGAGACGTGATTCACTGGTACGGAAACCCGAAGCCATTTGCTTAGGGATATAGTCGGTTTGATACGCTTTAAAAGCACGACTCATCAAGTAGCAGACATTATTATATAAGTGCCCATAATGTGTTTGGTCTACGCCGCTCTGTTCAGTTTGCTTAACTTGAAGGCTTGGATGCGGCATGACACAAGAATATGCACCTTGATGGTAAACCAGTGGGCTTCGGCCTTGATCATGGAAACGAACCACTTTACCAATAATAATCCAGTGGTCCCCACCTTCAATAACCTGATAACGTTCGCACTCAAACACCGCAGAACAATTTTCTAAAATGGGTGCGCGTCCTGCGCCAAGTTGAAAATTTGTGTCGGCAAATTTATCAATATTGCGTCTCGAAAACTTATTAGACAGCTCAATTTGCGTGCCCGATAAAATATTGACTGCAAAATGTGTTGCTTCTTCAAATACTGAAAAACTTGACGATTTTTTATCAATGCTCCACAAAATAAGTGGTGGATCGAGTGATACCGAGTTAAAACTATTTGCGGTTACACCGACTTTCTCACCTTGTGCATTTTGTGCAGTAACAATGGTAACGCCTGTTGCAAAATTTCCTAATGCTCGTCGAAACTGTAGTGGATCGACCGTAAACTCATCTATTTGTTGTAATACATTCATCATCTTTCTCCTAAACCTTCTCTTACATCCATATAAATCGCGAGAGCATTAGATATCTAAAACTAGTCTCGGTGTTTTAGAGCGTGAACAGCACACCAATATTTGTTCATTGCTGGCTTTTTCTTCATCAGTAAAATAAACATCTCGATGATCAGGTTCTCCTTCAATTACATCGCACATGCAGGTTCCACATACACCTTGCTCGCAAGACATTTCAATCTCGATGCCTTCTTTAGCCAAAGCCTGCAAAATGGTTTCGCCAGCTTCAACCATAATGATTTTTCCACTACGCTCAGCCACCACCTCAAATGAATCTCCCGAGGTGTCAGTTTCAACTTGGAAATATTCTTTGTGGATTTGCTGCTCAGGAAAATCGTGAGTCGTGGCAAGGTTAATCACCCAGTCCATGAAACCGATTGGACCACAGGTATAAATATGACTTTCAGGATCAATATCTTTAATGGCAGATTCAAAAAAGGCTCTGTGGCTTGCACCTTCGGATTTAAAATGGAAAGTTGTGTATTGTGCTAACTCACCATTTTTAATTTCATCAACAAAAGCACAGTTTTCTGGGCTAGCGCCGCAGTAGTGAAGCTCAAATGATTCGCCTTCATGTGCAAGTTGATATGCCATCGTGATTAACGGCGTAATCCCGATTCCACCGCCAATCAAGACACTGTGTTTGGCTTTTAAAAGTGGAAATAAATTTTTTGGCTCACTGACCTGAATTTGCATGCCATCTTTAATTTCATCAAATGCAGAAATCGAGCCGCCACGTGATTCAGGGTCACGTAAAATTCCAAGGCGAAACTTACCTTCGTCATTTGGATTTTGGCAAAGTGAATATTGGCGCACCATGCCATTCGGTAAGTGCACATCAATATGTGCACCTGCTTCAACCTTTGGTAATGCAGCAGAAGTTGCAGATTCAAACTCCATAACTGCAATATTTCCACCTTCCACATGGCGATTTTTAACGACAACATCATAAAGTGTAGTCATGATTTAACTCCCTTTTCACGCGTAGCCTATTCGCTTAGCGCATGAATAAACCACCGTTAATATCCCATGTTGCACCAGTCACAAACCCCGCATTTGGACTCGCAAGCAACCCACAAGTTTCAGCAATAAAGTGCATACTTCCTAAGGATTTAACCGGAATATTCTGGATGAACTGTTCCATTTTTTCGTCTGGCACTACACTATGAACGATTGGTGATTCCATCGGTCCCGGTGCAACTGCATTGACCGTCACCCCCTTTGCCGCAAACTCTTTGGCAAAAATTTTGGTTAACGTCACAATGGCCCCTTTGGTTGCCGCGTAGTGTGCACCCGTTGCAGTACCGCCGTTTTGTCCCGCTAAAGACGCCATATTAATGATGCGTCCATAGCCTTTTTTCGCCATATATTGGCCAATAATTTGGCAAGCCTGAAAGGTGCCGCGTTGGTTGACTTGGGTCACCCAATCAAAATCAGCTGCGGTAATTTCTAATACTGGCGTTGCTTTGGTGACGGTGGCATTGTTAATTAGCACATCAAGTTTAGAAAATTTCTCTTCAATCCATTGCACGGCAGCATGAAAATCTGCCTCAACTGAAATATCTAATTTCAAGGGAAACATATTTTGTGCATATTGACTTTGTGCCTTGGCATTCTCGGCTTTTTCAAGCGTACTTGCCGACAAAATCACTTGATGGCCTTGGCTCGCAAAATATTCAGCAATCACATTACCGAGTCCAGAAGCAGCACCTGTCACTAAAACAACCTGTTTCATGTTACCGCTCCTAAAGAATGTAGCTAATACCAGCTAAGGTATCAGTTGAGTTAACCAAGTTAATGATTTTACGGTTAATCTTAAAACCAGTATCGGCATCACGAGTCAAATGGTAAGTAATATCTGCGGTGTAATGCTTGAGGTTTTCTTTACGGAATTCACGTAAGTTTTGAGCACAACGCAAAACGATTTCATCATCTTGGTCTTGAATGACTCGTACTCGCGAAATACTGCGTACCGTATTCGCCTTTGGTGCCGTAGAAATTGCCTCACCATTTTCAAGACGCTGTACACGTAAAGTACGCATATGATTATCGTCATAGGCATAATTTAAGTTGTTTTCGTAGTCAGTAAGGTTTGGGTCAATCGGAATGATATAAACACCCTTTTCATTCCATAAATTGAGCCATTCACGATATTCGCTGTGGTCTAACATATCTGCTTCAGCCCAGATGAAAGCAGTGACTTCATTTAATAATTGCAGATTCATATTCATTGCTCTCTCCTTAAGCTGTCATCATCTTTTTCCACTGCTGATAGGCTGCACGCATACCTGTTTCAGCACTGACATCACTTTTTAAGCCATCTTCGGTTTTGACTTCGCCCGGTAAGCCACGGTTGAGCATGATCCATAAATCATTGCCAGCATTGGCGCCGTGCTGTACGCGCTCCCAAGCTTCTGAGTCATCTGGCGTACCAAAACCAAATGGGCCTTGGAAATGTTCATGCAAACGTAAGCGATATTGGTTGGCAATTTGCGGGCCACCATCCATCGTAATCACCGAGTGATGAATTTCTGTTTCAGCAACTGAAATTGGCTGTAACACACGGAAGAACGCCATTGAACATGCAATATTCGGAAATAAATTTAAGTTAAAGCCAGAACCACCAACTGCGCGAACAATACGGCGTACTTCTAATTCTTCATGACCTTCGTCGCGCAAAGCTTGAGCCAAGTCTTCAAAGCGCTCTTGAATTGGTCGCTCCATAAGCTCTTCGTCTAGATCAACCAGTTCAGGAATCATCACCATAACACTGTGACCATTACCTAAGTCTTCAACAAAGCCCGGCTGATTTTCGAAGTTAAAGAGTTCTTCTGTTTTTTCATCAACAGAACTTAAGAATGACTTGTGCACTAATGGAAAGTGATATGCATCGGTGGTATTTTCAAGCTGGATTTTCCAGTTACCCGGAAAACGGAAACGGTGTTCACCCAACACTTTAATTGGATAACCCGCACCTTGTTTCATAAACAGGTCAATCCATTTTTTTGCAGGCCCAAGGAACTCTTCAAGCGGTTGAATGTCTTCTTTAAATGAAGCGAAGATCATGCCGTTATATTCTTCTACCCGTAGACTCACCAGCGGTAATTCTGACTTATCTAAACAATCGCCGTAACTTTCCGGAGATGGCACACCACGTAAACTGCCATCAAGTGCATAACTCCAACCGTGGTACGGACATACAAAACTATTGGTTTTTCCTTTTTTATGTTCACATACGGTTGCTGCACGGTGACGACAACGGTTTAAAAGTACATGGACTTTCTTTTTACGGTCACGTACCACAACCACAGGCTGTTTACCGATATTAATGGTTTTATAGCTTCCGCCTTCCGGAATTTCGCTGGCATGCGCAACCCACACCCAAGTGCTATAAAAGATTTTTTCCATCTCTTCATCAAAAATGCGTTCATCTTTATAAAGAGAAGTATGGGCACGGTCACTTTGAACCAAAGCATCGTAATCAATGCCAATGTTATGCGTTGGGATAATACTGTTCATATCAATAGTCCTTTTAAATATGTCCTGGGTCATTCCTGGGAAGGTACCGGCAATTCAGCTTCACTGTGCCAATGCGATACCGGACGACTGAAAATATTCTGTGTTTGGAAATGTTTAATTTTCCATGTTCCATCTGCTTGCTTTTGAAACTTCACATTGAGCTTTGCTGTATTCAGATGACTACGGCCATCTTTAAAGGTTGAAGTTTGCAACATGAGCCATGAAGCATTTGCATCATTTTGATTTACATAAATTTGTTCTGAATTTACAAAGTGTGCATTCATAACAAAGTGAGATTCTTTTTGGGTATAGCTTTTAAACATGTCGTAAATCGACTGCCAAGAATCATAACGGCCAAAAGATTTGGCATATTTCTCGCCAATACCTTCCCAAATACAGTCCTGATCAAAAAGATTCATTAGCTCATCAAGGTCTGTATTTGCATTAAGCTCGTCGCAGATTTCCATATAGCGATTCAGGCAGTTACGAATTGCATTGTGCGCTTCTAACTGTTCTAGCCGCTCTATGATTTCTGCCATATTCACTTTGTCATTCATTGCCATCGCCTTAACGTTGGATAATCAATTCACGCCCAACACGAGCTTCAACTTTGCAATATTTCCAAAGTTTGTATGGCCCTTCACCCACCACGGTCGTTCTAAACAAGTTACAAGCGGCATGTACGGTTTCAATATCCGGAACATCAGCAAGCAAATAAGTTGTCCAAGGCCAACCTGCACTTGGGCCAACCATGCTTTGGTCATCATCAAGATTTCCAAAAACATGCACGCCCGGTAAGTCATGAATGCCATTCCACATTTCACCAAACGCTGCCCAAACTGCTTTTGCTTCAGCAGGTTCTGCATCAAAAAAGTTTTGGTTAATACCCATGCAGAACAAAACGCGTAATGATTTTTTAGCTTCCATTTCAATATCCTTTTTAAAAAATTAAAACTTATAAATAACCTGGGGTTGGTTTTAACCCGAAACTGATTGAGCCTGCATTTTGTAAAGTTGCATCACCCATAAAGGCATGCTGAGTCACCACGTTGGTGTCATTCACAAAACGGCTAAATGGATTGTTGGTATAAATCGCTGTCATGCCCGCAAGCATTTGCATTTTTCGGGTGACTTTGGCACAAACTCGCGCTGCATGGGTACATGCCAGACGCATATCGCTAATTTGTTCAGCAGTTGCTTCACGACCAGCAATAATTTCATTCCAGACAATATCCATGGTTTGATAAAACCAAGATTTTGCAGCCTGAAACTCTGCATCAGCCTGAGCAAACTCATATTGAGTCACTGGTCGGTTGGCAATTTCTGAACCGCCTGTAATGGATGCTTTACCCGGCGCCAGTTTTTCAAATTCTTCTAATGCGGCAGCTGCAACCCCAATACCCACAACGGTTAAGACTTGGGTCGCTAAAGACAGTGATGGATATTTAAAAAATGGCTCGCTGAGTTTCGAAGGTTCACCACGTACAAAGGTCCATTTCTTTTCGACCAATACATCTTCGACGACTAAGTCATGGCTTCCTGTACCTTTTAGGCCAACGGTGTCCCAAGTCATTTCAATTTTGGCTTTTTTGGCAGGCATCACTGCCATGCGTGGTAAGCCTTGCATTTCATTGTTTTTAAGCGGTGAAATCCCCACGCCAACAATGTCCGCTCCCATACAACCGCTTGAGAATTTCCACCGCCCACGAACCACTACACCTTCATCGGTAATTTCAGCTGGTTGCGGTGGAAAAATACCTCCGGCAAATACGACATCTGGTCCGTTTTGGTATAATTCTTTCAGTGTATCTTCAGGCAAACTTCCTAAATACGCAGGACTCATACCGAAACTTGCCACCCAACCAACTGAACCATCAGCTTTAGATAATGTTTCGATCAACTCACAAAACTGTCGTGGTGAGCATTCGTCACCGCCAAAACGTTTCGGAACCAATGCACGGTAAACACCGATTTGCTTAAGCTTTTCGATAATGTCTTGGCTCACATACGCTTGATTATCAAATTCACCTGTACAGGCACGCTCACGAATTTCTTGACACAAAGCGTCTAAGTCAACTGCTTTGTCTTGAGAAACAAACTCCATTTTAGACAACTTATTCATCATCTAACTCCTTGTAATTTATTGCATTGCATCAATACAAAATTTAGCTATAGCGCATAATTGCTCATCTTTTTGATGCTTCGATACGATCTGTAAGCCCACAGGTAAACCTTCACTGGTTTCAAGTGGCACTGAAATGACAGGATGTCCTGATAAATTAAATGGTCGAACTAAAGCTGTAAGATTCAAAAAAGCGACCGTGTTTTCAGCTTCAGAAACTTTTGGTGGAATTTGTGGAAGTGTCGGTAGAACCAATGCATCATATTTTTCTAATAAAGCATCGAGTTCTTGGGTCAGCTGTGCTCTCACAACTTCTGCTTGTTTCACTTGCTCTAGAGTTGTTGCGGCAGCTTTTAATAAACGACCATTTACATCAGAACCAATTAAGCCAGTTTGAGTTAACTCACCAAAAGCTTGCCAATTTTCATAATTAATAATTTGCATGCCTGCATCAAAAGCCGCTTCAAAATGCTCAACTTTTTCTAAAACGGTCTGTAAATTCGCTTTTTGAAGTGCTTGATAAATACAGTTCCAGACAACCTCATCTGCGCTTACATCGAGAACAGCAATTTTTGGTGCACTAGTAAATTCAGTAGGTTTAAAAGTTGGATCAATAATTTGCATGGCCTTTTCAATCATCTCGACTGAATTTGCAAAAGGACCAACGCAATCCAGAGAACTTGACGGCGGATATACGCCTTTTCTGCTAACACGGCCAAAAGTCGGTTTTAAACCAAAAACTCCGCAGCACGCAGCGGGCATACGAATAGAGCCGCCAGTGTCTGTGCCTAAAGTAAAATCAGCTTGTTTTGCAGCGACGGCTGCGGCTGAGCCACTCGAAGATCCACCTGGAATAAGTTCAGGATATTTAGGATTGATGGGTGTACCAAAAGTGTGATTAATGCCTGTAATACCAAAAGCCAATTCGTGCAAATTTGTTTTCGCAATAATTTCACAATCTGCTTTTAGAATGTTTTTAACTACTTCAGCATCATCTTGAGCAGGTTCAACATTTAATAAAGCTCGACTGCCAGCAATGGTTTTTAGGCCTTGAATATCAATTGTGTCCTTGACCATGACCTTGAGCTTGCCACTTCCTTTGTGCACGCTTTGGCTAACAATATTCATTCACTTTTCCATGTATTTTTATTGATTAATTAAAATATCGGAAAATTTACTGGAATTGTCAAGTATTTTTTATAATTTGTTCTTAAGGAAATATGCAAAATTTTATTTATAATAGGATTACCCTTTTTTCACTAAGTTATTGCTTAGCTATGCTTGATCATTTAGAACAATTTCTTCCTAATAAAGAACCGTCGAGTATTCAAAATTTTCCTTTTTTTTGGGTTTCCCAAGTGAATGGAAAGTATTCACAACTGATTGAAAAATCAATAAAAAAGCTAGGTATTGATAATACACGCCGTAAAATTATTTTAAGCACTAATGCCCTTGGGGAAGCCAGTATTACCGACATTGCCAATCTTTCTACTTTAAAGTTAACGACGGCAACAAAAGCTGTATATCGCTTGGTAGAAGATGGAATTGTCGAGGTCTACTCTTCTACTTCTGATGAACGGATCTCGATGGTGAAATTAACGGCCAAAGGTATTGAACTGGTTGAACAGATTAATCAAATTAGTGTGGTCACCTTGGCAGGCATCCTGAATGCTTTTTCAGAAGACGAGCTACATAATTTAAATACCCAGTTAAAGAAATTATTTGACCTGATGCCATCCAGCTAAATATTTCTCATTATGATAAATTAGCTCTCTTAGAGCAGTTAAAAATTTCCTTTTCTTTAGCTGCTCTTTCGTTAAAACAATAAAAATTAATAAAATCAAATTCTTATATCATAAATTTATCTATATATAATTACTTAACATACTTTTTAGGTATTCTAACATACTCAATAAGTAATGGAATTTTACATATAAAAAGAAAATAATAATTCCATGATCTTAAAATCCCATTAACTCCTAATTGGGTTTAGACGCACTCTTCCGGTCTGTACGAGACCAAATTACTCATTTCTAGCCTATTTATTATTCTTATCTAAAAGGGGGAAATATTTAAAACTTTAGAGGAATAATAAAAGTTAGATATCAATTTCTTTAAGCGTTTTATACATAAGGATTAAGTGTATGAACCAAAGTAATATCGCTGTTGAAAGGACACAGAAGAAAAGCAATGCATATGCATGGTATGTGGTCATACTTTGTATGTTGGCATATATATTTTCATTTATTGACCGCCAAATTCTGGCGCTGATGATTGAACCCATCAAAGCAGATCTCCAACTTTCAGATACACAATTTAGCTTATTACATGGCCTCGCCTTCTCACTGTTTTATGCGGTTATGGGTTTACCCTTAGCCTATATTGCCGATCATTTTTCACGACCAAAACTAATTTCAATCGGGATTATTGTTTGGAGTCTGGCAACAGCAACTTGCGGTTTAAGTAAAAACTTTATTCAACTGTTCTTAAGCCGTATGGCAGTAGGTGTCGGTGAAGCGGCTTTATCTCCAGCGGCTTATTCAATGTTTAGCGACATGTTTAGTAAAGACAAACTAGGGCGTGCTGTCGGGATCTATTCAATTGGCGCTTTTTTAGGTGGAGGTATTGCCTTCTTAGTTGGCGGTTATGTGATTAACCTGCTTAAAGGTGTGACACTCATTGAAGTTCCATTATTAGGGGCGCTTAAAGCATGGCAAATTGCCTTTTTAGTGGTGGGTTTACCCGGCATCATTATTGGTTTGCTGTTTATTTTGACCGTTAAAGATCCTGCACGTAAAGGCCAACAACTCAACCAAAATGGACAAGTTGACCAAGTTAAATTCACACAATGTCTTCAGTTTATTAAAAAACATTCGAAAACATTTGCTTGTCATTATTTAGGTTTTACCTTTTATGCAATGGCACTCTATAGCCTAACTAGCTGGACACCTGCATTTTATATTCGTAAGTTTCAACTCGCGCCGACTGACACAGGTTACATGCTCGGCACAATTCTGTTAATTGCAAATACCTTAGGCGTATTTTGTGCAGGCTGGCTAAATGACTGGTTTATCAAAAAAGGCCGTCAAGATGCGCCGATGTTCACGGGTGTAATTGGTATTGTTGGCCTGATTATTCCAATTGCATTTTTTACCCAAACAGATCAGCTTTGGCTTTCAGTTAGCTTACTGATTCCTGCAATGTTCTTTGCATCTTTCCCTCTAGTGATTTCAGCAACTGCTTTGCAAATGTTAGCCCCAAACCAGTTTAGAGCACGCCTTTCTGCCCTCTTCCTTTTGGTGAGTAACTTAATTGGACTCGGTATTGGCACAACACTGGTAGCCATTATTACAGATAAAGTTTTTGGTAGCCCATTAATGGTTGGTTCTTCTTTATCTATTGTGGGTGGTTTGTCTTGTGTACTGGCTTTAATTCTACTTTTTAAAGGCTGCAAATTCTTTAGTGAAAGCATGAAGCTTGAAAAATTAAATTAATAGGTCTCACCAATTGCAAAAATGTACTCTCTAACTAAACGCTTAGAGAGTACCGAAATATTCAAAATTACGTAGTGCCGAGGACTGGCTTACACTTGGGAAATGGATTATGGAATTATTTCACCGCTTTCAACCACACACTTTAGCTGTTGCCACTTTATTACTGATGTGCAGCAACTCATGGGCTGCAAATCCAAATCAACAAACTGAAGATGAATGGAAATTCACTTTAAAAAATGCCTATATCAACCGTGATTTTGATAATGATGCACTTAAAGATACTGGCAGTTGGTCTCAGGCAGCATCTTTATTTTATAAATCGAAAATGCATGACACTCCATTAGTCATAGCAAACAAACCAATTACGATTGGGGCTGATGCTTCCGTTCAATACGCCGTGCGCTTAAGTTCAGACAAACATGTTGCGGATACAGTTTTGCATTTTAATAAAGAAACGCAATCTCAAGCTTCAGATTATTTAAAATATGGTGCAACTTTAAAACTGGGTTATGACAAAACTCTTTTGAGTGTCGGTGAACTCTGGCTAGATTTACCTGTAACGGCTGTAGATGCTAGTCGTCAGTTACTCACTTCATATTGGGGAACCAATTTAAAGTCACAACTTTCAGACCAACTCTACGCAGAAATTGGTCGGGTTGAAAAAGTATCTCCACGAAATGAAGAAGACTTTAAAAAGTTTTCTTTCACATCAAATGGAATTACTAAAGAATCTGATGGTTTGAACTACATTGACCTGCGCTATCAATTCACGCCGTCTTTAAAGGGTGAATATTACTTCGGTAATTTAGAAGATCTGTATAACAAACACTATATAGGACTTGAACATACGTGGAAACAGCCAAGTTTTGCTCTGACCTCTAAGTTTAAATACTTCAATGCAAAAGATGATGGCAACACCTTTGATATTGATGCGCAGAACATTGGATTACTTGAAACGGTTAAAGTAAAAAACCATACCTTTGGTTTAGGTTACCAACAGATTATTGGTGAATCGGCTTACCCATTACCAGATGGTTTTTTACCAGAGACGTATTTCATTAACTGGAACGCTACAGGCTTTTTTAAAGAGGATGAAAAGTCTTACCACGTCATGTATGGCTACGATTTTAAAGATTATGTACCGGGCCTAAATGCGATGGTGAAATATGTTTACGGACATGACTTTAAAGCAGCCAATGGTGAAAAAAACCACGAAACCGAGTCAAATGTGATTTTAAACTACGCATTTCAGCAACCGTTCCTAAAAGGCGTGGCCCTGCAATATATTCGTATTGATTACAATGTTAAGCACGGTAATGACTTTGGTGAAGATCGCTTGTTTGTCAATTACACTAAAAAATTCTAAATAAAAAATACCCCCTAAAATTGGGGGTATTTTTTATCCTAATTTATTGACCAACTTTAATGGTAAAACCTTCATAGCAATACTCATGGGTAACCACGGCCACTGTGGCACATAAGCTTTTACAGGTTGTTTTTCAATCGCTTTGACCAAAGCTTTACATCCTGTTTTTGCATCTACTTCAAAAGGTAAATGTTTAGCACCTTCATTCATTTCAGTGCGAATATAGCCTGGGAAAATGGTTGAGATTTTAATCGGTGTATCCAGTAATTCAGCACGAATACCTTCTGCCAAGTGAGCGACCGCAGCTTTACTCGCTGCATAAGTCGATAAATGTTTTGGCAATCCGCGCATCGCACTCATGGATGACATCACCACCAAATGACCGGCGTTTTGCTCTCTAAAAATTTCAACTGCTGCTTCACACTGCGCTAAAGCAGAAATAAAGTTTGTTTCAGCTGTGGCTCTGTTAATTTCAAAATTACCTTTACCAATACGGCGGCCATTGCCGACTCCCGCATTTACAATAATTCGGTCTAAATAGCCAAACTCTTTTTTAAAGGCGCGAAATACTTCAAAAACCTGATCGTAATTAGTTACGTCCAGACTTTTTACAATGACTTTAATACCGTACTCATTTTCAAGTTCGGTTTTTAAAGTCTCTAATCGGTCTAAACGGCGTGCACAAATCGCCAAGTTATAGCCTTTGGTTGCAAATTCATGCGCCATACCCGCGCCCAATCCAGAACTTGCACCTGTAATTAAAATTGTCTTTGCCATGCTTTTATCCTTATTTTAAATCCATGTCAGTAAATCTGGACGTTCAGCTTTTATAAAATGATGTTCATTTAAACTTAAAACCTGAGCTTCATTTCCAACCAAACGCAAAGTCGTGAGACTTGTATTCGCGATTGCCCAATTCAAGGCAAAAGTTCGATTAGGGCTCAGTTCAAGCAATTTTCCAATTGCTACAGAAATCACACCACCAGAGGTAAAAACGACTGCATAGCGAGGTTTGGTTTTTGCTAACTCATCACAAAGTTGCTGCAATGCTGTTTCGACTCTTTCTTTAAAGTGTGGCCAAGACTCATCATACTCATGATGAAAATCGCCATCTGTCCATCGTCCAATTGCGCCTTCAAATATTTTGGCAAGATAAGTACGCGGGTTTTGTTCTTGTGCAACATCAGCTTTTAAAAGTTCAGGTTGTTCAAAACGCGGTTCATAGCGGGCAAAAACCTGCTGATGATTAAACTCATTCCATAAATTATTATGATGAATCATCGCATCTGGAAAGCATTCATTGAGTGCGAGCTTTGCAGTTTGCTCGTGGCGCTGCATAGTTCCTGCAACCACATAAGGTTTTTCTTTCAATATTTGCTTAAAATATTGGCCTAATAAAGTCGCTTGAGCTTCACCATTTTCAGACAACTCATCATAGTTACTTTTACCAAATGATGCCTGCCCATGTCTTACCAGATAAATTGTGGTCATTTTCTTAAAATACCCTGTATTTTCTGTAGAGATTGCTGAGCAAATTCAGATTCTTGCAGTTTTTGCTGGGCGATAAGTTTTAAAGCTCTGATATGTAGTGCATGGATCACTATCCAGAAATCTTTAAAAGCAGGGTTTCGGGTTTGTTTATGGTAATAACGGTAATAGATTTGCTGGGCGATTACTGCTAAACGGAATACACCGAAGACTTCATAAAAAGTCCAGTTTTGAGGCTCCAGACCAGTTTTTTGCAAATAATAGTCAACAACTTCTTTGCGAGAGAACATTCCCTTTAAGTGAGTAGGCTGACGACGTGTTGATCTAAAAATCATATTATCCGTTGGCTCAACCCAATAAGCCAAAGCGCTACCTAAATCCATTAATGGATCACCCAAGGTCGCCATTTCCCAATCCAACACCCCAATCACATCTGTTGGATGCTCTGGATCTAAAATCACATTATCAAAACGCCAATCATTGTGAATAATACAAGTCGTCGAGTCTTGAGGGATATTATCGTTTAGCCATTTTCGGACATATTTAAATGAAGGAACGTTGATTGTGCGGACTTTTTCATAGCGTTTATCCCAACCTTCAACTTGTCTACGACAATATCCCGCACCTTTGCCTAATTCAGCTAAAAGCGTGTTCTCATAAGGTACTTGATGTAGCTCAATCAGCTTATCAATAACATTTACACAAAGCTCATGAACATCTTCTTCATTAAAGCCAAGCTCAGGCGGTAATTTTGCACGAGGAATAATACCTTCAATGCGTTCCATGACATAAAAATCACAGCCAATGACCGATTCATCCTGACAAAGTGCAACCATTTTAGGAAGCACTGGATAATAAGGCGAAAGATTTTTCTGCACCATATATTCACGGGCCATATCGTGGGCCGACTTCGCTTTAGTTCCTTTTGGAGGACGACGCAAAATTAAATCGGTATTTTCATACTTTAAACGATAAGTCCAGTTCGACGCCCCGCCCGTATATTGAGTAACAACTGCTGGGCCAACCAGCTCAACCCCTTGGTTCTTTAACCAGTTTTCAACTGCCCCAATATCAAGTTCTTCACCTTCACGTACTTCACCGCCTACATCAATTACCGACATATTCACTTCCTTTAAACTTATACTTTCTTATGACGACCATAACCACGTTTGGCCAACTCTAATTTGGCAATCATGCCTTTATGTACTTCATCTGGACCATCAGCTAAACGTAAACTGCGTGCTTGGGCAAAGAAACCCGTTAATGGTGTATCTCTTGAAACGCCCGCACCGCCATGTAGCTGAATCGCCATATCGACTACTTTTTCTAAAACACTCGGAGCGACCACTTTAATTGCAGATATTTCTGTTAAAGCGGCCATATTTCCTAAAGTATCCATTTTATAAGCAGCATACAAGGTTAAAAGTCTGGCTTGATCTATGGCGACTCGCGCATCGGCTACACGTTCAAGGTTTCCACCGAGTTTTAAAATTTCTTTACCAAACGCCGTTCTAGACATACCTCTATCAATCATAAGCTCTAAAGCTTTTTCAGCAGCCCCAATACAGCGCATGCAATGGTGAATACGCCCTGGACCTAAACGACCTTGTGCAATTTCAAAACCTTGACCCGCTCCACCAATAAAGTTTTCAATAGGTACTCGAACATTATTAAAGTGAACCTCACCATGTCCATGTGGTGCATCGTAGTCACCAAACACAGGTAACATCCGTTGAATTTCAACACCAGCCGTGTCAATCGGTACTAAAACCATAGAGTGTTGATGATGGCGGTCTTTTGTTT
Organism: Acinetobacter sp. BEC1-S18-ESBL-01; assembly: GCF_014169935.1. Classification (NCBI taxonomy): domain Bacteria; kingdom Pseudomonadati; phylum Pseudomonadota; class Gammaproteobacteria; order Moraxellales; family Moraxellaceae; genus Acinetobacter; species Acinetobacter sp. BEC1-S18-ESBL-01. The sequence goes on along the minus strand of NZ_AP022302.1, from coordinate 1,726,527 downwards.
CATCTGGAGTATGTGCCATAAAAATAATGACTTTAGCATTTGGGTCACCTAAACCAGACGACCACCATTTTTTGCCATTTAAAACAATTTCATTACCGTCGATGAGTGCAGTCGCTTGCATATTGGTTGCATCACTTGACGCAACATCTGGTTCAGTCATACAAAAAACAGAGCGAATTTTTCCGTCCAATAAAGGCTCTAACCATTGCTGTTTTTGCTGCTCACTGCCATAGCGCCATAACAATTCCATATTTCCTGTATCTGGTGCATTACAGTTAAAAACGGTTGGTGCCAATAAACTGCGGCCAGTCAATTCAGCAATATGTGCATATTCTTGAACTGATAACCCTGCACCGAGTTTTTCATCGGGTAAAAACATATTCCAAAGGCCTGCCTGTTTGGCTTTAGATTTTAGAGTTTCTAAAAGCTCAGGCCACTGCCATTTTTTCCAGTTCCCATCTGGATTTAGCTCATGAACCTCTTCCCAAAATTTTGCTTCGACAGGTTCTATTTCTTCTAAAATAAATTTTCTTGTTCGCTCAGCAAAATCTTGAGCTTTCTTGGAGAGTTCAAACATTCTTTTTCCTTTACATCATTATCTGGTCTTTACATCAACATAACTTGAAACTTAATATGAATGAAATGATTTTATTAAATAATGCATCATGAATAATATTCATAACTTGTATGGCCTAGACTTAAGTTTTTTCCACCGAATCGATATCAATTTATATCCGCTTTTTATCGCGATTTATGAGCAAAAAAGTATTTCAAATGCGGCAAGTAGTCTCAATATTACGCAATCGGCAGCAAGTCATGCTTTGCAACGATTACGTCAACAACTTGAAGATGATGTATTTATACGAGTAGGTAATAAAATGTCTGCAACGCCTTTTGCAGAACAGATTTATCCAACTGTTAAGCAAGCACTTTTAACCATTCAAAATATTAGCCAGCAAAAACATGTCTTTGATCCAACAAGCTTAAAAAACTTAAAAATCGCCGTGCATGATGAAATTGAGCCGATTATTCTTCCAAAACTTGCTCAACATTTTCAAAATCTTAATTTAGATTTACAGTTTGTGAGTATGAAACTCGATCGAAAACATATTATGACTGACTTAGCGACACAACAGCTCGATTTCGTGATTGACCTAGAACAATACTTATCTCCCAAAATTACCTTTGATCATTTGGTAACAGATGAGTTTGTCATTTGCAGCCAACTTAAAGAAGTCGATTTAGCTAGTTATATCAGTGGTCGGCACATTGGTGTTTCGTCACGCCGTACGGGCGCTTTACTTGAAGATATTTATTTAAACCAACACCAAAAAATCTCTAGAAATGTATTTATGCGCTGTCAAAACTATTCAACGGCGTTACAAGTTTTAGGAGCCCAAGCCGACGCAATACTCACCATGCCTCGAATGATTTTGCAGCATTTGTCTTATAGTCATGAAATTTGCTTACATTCTCTGCCTTTTGAGATAACCAATATTAAAATGGGTATGTTTTGGCACGAAGATTTAAGGGATAATTTAAGGCATCAATTTTTGCGACATGAAATTATTAAACTTTTTCAGTAAAGCAAATTGATCTACTAAGCTTCTATCGTACAAGGATCAGTAATGAGTAAAGATGAACGTATAATCCAGAATCAGGACAACAAAAAAACGATTCGTCATGAAGATTACATTGCTGGCATTGGTAAAGGCATGGCGATTTTAGATAGCTTTAGTAGTAATCAACATCGTTTAAACATTTCTATGGCTGCTGAAAAAACTGGACTCACCCGAGCGGCAGCAAGACGTCATTTATTAACTTTAGAATATTTAGGTTATCTTGAGTCAGATGGTCACTATTACTATTTAACTCCGAAAGTTCTTAAATTTTCAGGAGCTTATTTAGGTGCAGCCCAGCTTCCAAAAGTGTCCCAGCCTTTATTAAACCTTCTAACTAACCAAACTTCTCTCATTTATTCGGTGATGGTACTTGATGGTTATGAAGCCATTACCATTGCTCGTAGTGCGGCCCACCAACAAACTGACCGTGTAAATCCATACGGCTTACACTTAGGTAACCGTTTGCCTGCTCATGCGACATCTGCGGGTAAAATTTTACTGGCACATTTAAGCCAAGAAGAACAATTGGACTGGCTCCAAAAATATCCTCTTCAGCGTTTAACTAAATATACGCATGTGGAAAATGATAAATTTCTAGAGTTACTACAAGAGATTCGAGAACAAGATTGGTGTTATTCGCGTGAAGAACACGAATTAGGAGTTCATGCGCTCGCCGTACCGATTTATGGGCAAGACTTTAAAGTGGTTGCAGCTTTAAATATTGTTTCTCCAACTATGAAAACAACTGAAGAATATTTAATTCAACATATTCTGCCGCTATTGCAAGAGACTTCGCGGGATTTAAGACAAGTTCTTTAAATCTTGCTTAGGCTATTTTGATAGGGTAAATTTTGTTATTGCTTAGGCTATTTACAGCATAAAAAGATCCAAAGTAAATGCTTAGGCTATTTCTAGAAGTAGTTGAAAGGAATTTTCAAATAACGAATGCCGTTTGATTCTGGTTCCGGAAAGTTTCCACCGTTCATATTAATTTGAATTGAAGGCAGAATTAATTTTGGCATTGCCAAAGTAGCATCTCTTTCTTGACGCATTTTGATGAATGAGTCCTTGGAAACTCGTCGATTTAAATGAATATTGCTTTGCTTTTGAGTTTTTATATCTGTTTGACAGATATATTTATCACGGCCTTCGGGCTTATAGTCATGGCATAAGAACATACGCATGTCGTCGGGAAGTATATAAAGTTTTTGTACCGAATCATAAAGCTCAGCAGCACTTCCTTTAGGAAAGTCACATCTGGCCGAACCATAATCAGGCATAAATAAAGTATCACCTACAAAAACAGCATCGGCAATCACATAGCTTAAGCAAGCTGGCGTATGCCCTGGTGTAGGAATGTTATAGGCTTCTATCTCCCCTATTTTAAAATGTTCATAATCTTCAAACAAATAATCAAACGGCTGATTTTCATTAAATTTCTTAAAATCAAAATTATAGATAGCCGAAAATGTTTCTTGTACTATCGAGATTTTTTGACTAATCGCAATTGTACCGTCCAATTTAGATTTTAAATATTGAGCCGCAGTCATATGGTCGGCATGTACATGGGTTTCTAAAATCCATTGTACTTTGAAGTTTTGCGCCAAGACATAATCGATAATCAGATCAGCATGAGTTGTTTTTGTAGTGGCCGATGCGGCATCGTAATCAAGCACGCTATCAATAATCGCGCATTGAAGAGTCGCTAAATCTGCAACAACATAGCTAAAAGTATTGGTGTTTTCATCAAAAAAATCTTTTACTAAAGGTTGTTGCATAGGCTTAATTTCCTTTATTTAAAATTCGGTAAATAAACATTCCTAATAACATCGCGACAATAAAATAAAGCGCTTCAAAATGTCCTAATCCGATCAAAGTTAAAGTGGGCGCTGGACATATACCTGCTATTCCCCAGCCTATACCGAAAATAAAAGCACCCACAATTAACCTTTGGTCAATCTGTGTATTTGTTGGTAATTGAATTTGTTCATTAAAGAGTGTTTTAGGAGTTTTTATAGCCTTTTGAAATGGAATAAATGCCACAGCAATAGCACCTAACATTACAAACATTAAGCTAATATCCCACTGCCCAAAAATATCTAAAAAACCTAATACCTTTTCTGGATTAGACATACCAGAAATCATCAAACCTAATGAAAATAAGCTACCAAATAAAAAAGCAAAAAAGTTTTTCATAGGGTTACCCCATCACATGACGAATGATATAAACCGTTAACATGCCAGCAAACATAAAAACTGCTGTCGCAATCATCGAGCGTTTTGATAACCTGCTCATACCACAAATACCATGACCACTTGTACAACCCGACCCTAACCGTGTTCCAAAGCCTACAAGTACACCTGCTAGAATAAGTGCAAATGTATTAGCTTTAATTTCAATTTCAGGCTGATAAAAATAACCATATATGAAAGGTGTAATCACGAGTCCCGCAATAAACCAGAATGCCGAACTCTTAAAGGTGTCTTTAGTAGGATTGATGACTTGAGCAAGCAAACCACTGATTCCGGCTATACGGCCATTTATATATAAATACCCAACTGTTGCGATGCCTAGTAATAAACCACCAAAAAAGGCATAGACAATATTTGACATATAACCACTCTTAACAATATATGTTTTTATAATCTGTATTATACGCTGATTCTTTTAGAAATACTTAATATAAAACTTTTGAGTTTATAATTCTTCTTAACAAGAAAAAGCCCCAAGATTTTGGGGCTTTTATCATTAAATTAGATCTTTAATGCCTAATTGTTCAGGTAACTTTTCCATAACCTTATTCAATCTATTATTTGCTGGAGAGATACAACCTGTGTAATGGCTTAATTTAGTTTCTGTGCCATTAGGTTGAATCCAAGTAATGTAATAGCTAGACATGTCGGTCGCTGTTTGCTGGCAACCCGCAGTTTTTGATTGTGTACCTGTTTCAGGGCGATAAGTTTTTAGATCATCTGCAAGTTTTTTATAATCTTTAACGCTACCTTGAATTTCTTTAACACCTATAGCTTTAGTGTATTGTTTACCTTCAAAGCGAATTAAACCTGTAGGTGTTACTTCTACAGAATAAATCGGACATGCGCCAAAACATGGGCTAGAAGCATAGCGGATTGTCTCTTGTGTATTCGGTGCTTGCTGAACAGAAGCACAACCCATCAAAGCTAAACCAGATAAAGTTGCAAGAACCAAAAATCTCATTACATCACCTATTATTATCAAGTGGCTTTAATTTATCAAATCATACACTTCTTGTCATTAAAGACTATTTTTTGTGATTTTATTCATTATTTAACTTTTAATTTTGCTTAGGCTATTGAGCAAGATAAAAACATTTTCTTTCACCCATAAAAAAAGGCCCATCTTTCGATGAGCCTTAAGCCATAAAAGCTTAAATTCCTGAAATACAAATTATTACTGGATAGTAATAATCTGCGTCGACCATTCTAGCGCAACCCAATAAATTATATAAATATAATATAAGTATATATTTAAGCTCGTTTTTCCAACAAAAAACACCTTATTTTTAAGGTTTAAAACTTAATAATGTTTATTTTTAATTAAAATTCACAATGTTAAGTTAAACAGAACTTAATAAAAGTTAAGGTTTTATTTATAGGTAAAAAATCCTAAGGAACTGGTCAATAGTTAAGCTATATCTAGCGTTCAGGCTGAATTGACCATAAGACTATTTCAAGTTTAGCAACAACATCAAGCACTTTTTTACTATTTGGTAAAGCTATCTAGTTAAAAATATAGAATTTACTTTTACTCTTTTATATAAAAAATATATTAAAGGATAAGGCAAAAGAGAAATACTCTCTTTTGCCTTTCTTAATTATTGTTCTAAGCTATAAGCGATCACATAATCACCATGATCAGGTGATTGACGTGCTCCACCTGCGGTAACAACCACATACTGTTTACCTGTTTTAGGTGAAACATAGCTTATTGGTGTTCCTTGGCTACCTACTGGCATGCGTGATTTCCACAGTTCCTTACCTGTAGATGAATCAAATGCACGTAAGTAGTAATCTTGTGTTGCAGCAAAGAAAACCAAGCCACCTTGAGTTGCCATCGGCCCGCCAATTGTTGGCATACCAATCGGTGCCTTTAAGCCCATCTTAATACCCATCGGCCCAGTATCTTCCACTGTACCTAATGGTACTTGCCATGCAACTTTACGAGTTTTCATGTCAATTGCAGTCATGGTGCCAAATGGTGGTTTTTGACAAGGAATACTTAGAGCCGACATAAAGCGGTTTTTATTCACTTTATATGGTGTACCTTTCATTGGTACAGCTCCCATACCTGTGTTTACTTTCTCTCCACCATTGGCCTGAATCTTAATATCTTCAGGAGTTTGCTCCATCAATTGAATCCACAAACCAAGGCGCATATCGTTCACGAACATATAACGATGAGTCGGGTCAAAAGCGATGCTACCCCAGTTCATACCACCCAACGAACCTGGGAAGCTTAATGAAACATCAGTAGCTGGTGCAGTAAATAAGCCTTCGTAACGCATTGACTTGAAGTTAATACGACACATCAGTTGATCAAACGGCGTTGCGCCCCACATATCTGATTCAGTTAAAGTCTGATTACCAATTTGAGGCATTTCAACTGAACGAGGTTGAGTTAAGCTGTATTGTTCACCCGGAATATTGGCAGGTTTAACTGGTTGTTCAATCACTTTAGTCAGTGGTTTACCCGTTACACGGTCAAGAACAAAGAATTGGCCTGATTTGGTTCCAATGACAACAGCTGGTTTAGTCGTACCATCTTTTAATGGGAAGTCGACTAGACTCGGTTGCATTGGTAAGTCAAAGTCCCATAAATCGTTATGAACAGTTTGATATACCCACTTCTCGTTACCTGTTGTCGCATCAAGTGCTAACACAGAAGTATTGTATTTGTGATCTAATGGATTACGGTTACCCCCCCAAATGTCGACAGATGAACTACCCATAGGTAAGAACACCGTATTCATTTGCGGGTCATATGACATTGCAGCCCATGAGTTTGCCGAACTACGTTTATAGGTTTCACCCGGTTTAAGAACATAGTTAGGATTTGGATTACGCGGGTCAAATGCCCAGCGAAGTTTACCCGTAATCACGTCATAACCACGAATAACACCACCTGGCATATCTGCGGCTACGTTGTCGGCAATACGGCTACCCACCACAATGGTTGTACCCGCAATAGTCGGTGCAGAAGTTACTTCAAAACGTGGCGCTTTTGTTCCAGCCCCAAGACCTTCTAGCAAATCAACCGTTCCATTTACACCAAAATCAGCACAGCGCTGACCGTTATCTGCATTCACTGCAATTAAACGACCATCAGGTGTATTGGTATATACACGGCGTGGACATGCCGTATTGGTTGCAACCGCAGTTACTGCATTTGCACCAGCTAAAGTTGGTTGTACAAGCGGTTTTGTTGAATCAAAGTATGCAACACCGCGGCAACGTTCCCAAGCATCGGCTGTAGAGTTCACCTCAGCTTTCCAGAGTTGTTTGCCCGAGTCGGCATCTATCGCAAAAATGTTGTTATGTGGTGTACATAAAAACACTTTATTTCCAACTTGTAGCGGAGTCATTTGGTCTTCGGCACCATTACCGCTACCCGTTGTAAAGTCGCCCGTTCTAAAGCGCCAAGCTTCTTTTAATTTATGAACGTTATCTCGGTTAATTTGATCGAGAGCAACAAAGCGGCTACCACCTGCATCATTACCATAATTTTCCCAATTTACCTGTTTTTTTGCAGGATCAACTGGTACTAGAGGTAGTTTTTCACCTGAACTTGCTACTGTTGGATGTGGTTGGAACATTTGATAGAGCGCAATCAACATTCCCACAACAACTAATCCACCTACCGCATAGGATGAAGATGCCAAACTCGTTTGAAATTGGTAACGTCGGATTGAAGGCAAAGTAAATAGCAAGGCAGCAAAAAGACCAGCAGGAAACATTAAGCGCGAAAATAACGGCCAAAATTCCCATCCAGCATCAACAAATGACCAAATTACGGTACCAACAAAAACAGCCGCAAAAATCCAGACACCCAGCGCTTTTTTTCGGAAAATACTAATTGCAGAAATGGTAATAAATAATCCTGCTATAAGGAAATACCAAGAACCACCAAGAGATACTAGCTTTCCACCACCTACGATGTAAAAAACACCAGTAGCCAATAAAACTAGACCTAATATAAAACACCATATTTTGAATAAGATATGAAACTTAGAATCTGACTCAGACATAGATCCTACTCCACATATACTGAACCCGAATAGTTCAAGCATTTGGGCCAGTTAAACTATGTCTAACCAGCCATCAATATTGTTAAAAATTGACTTTCACACTAAGACCAGCCACCCAAGCATCATCAACCTCTTTTACACCAGCAGGTTGATGAATATATTGAATGTTTGGACGTAACATGACGGCCGGAGACCATTGATAGGTATAGTTCAACTCGACATTTAGTTCGTCGTCTTGAATTGGAATATAGTCAGATGCAATCGAATCATAGCTGTAATATCCACGACTTTCGTTTGTTGCGATCTGTTTATCTTTAGCACGGTCATTAACTACATAATTAGCTATACCAAAACCAATCGAATCATTTGGACGGCTATCAAATGGTCCCTTATACCAAAGAGCAAGCTGTTGCGTACTTTGAACAAAAGTTGTTGCCTTATCATTTACAACGCCATTAAAACTTACATATAAACCGCGTTTCGGATCTTGGCCGTTATTCGTCAGTTGTTGTTGTGCATTAATCCAGAAACTTTGTTTTCCGTCATGAACTTTACCCGCGGTTTTAATATCATTCGCTTCTGCGGTTGAATACAGCGCACCTACTTTATATTCACCCGGTAAACCATTAAAAGCAGCAAGTTTTGGTTTCCATGCGAGCTCAACTGGTATGGTTGCACCCTTCACGTTGTTCATATCCAGATTAAAACCATCACTATTTGATTCGGTTTTAATGTTGTCTGGATTTACTTCATAAACACCGACACCCAAAGTCCACTCAGGCGCAAATTGATATTTAACGTTTGCAGCCCAAACACCAACTGGTGAGTTGTACCAAATTGAACCAATTGATTTTCCTAGCTGCCCACCGCAAAGCAATAAGTTCTGAAACTCACATTGAGAACTATTGAAGTCTTCTGACATTCCCATACGGCCAAATTTGACCTGTACAGTATTATCGATAAAGCCCTTCTTCACCCATGCTTGAGATAAACGCCAGATTTTACCGCGACCATAAATCTCTTGAGCATTACCCAATTGGCTAGAACGTGGATCTTTAATACGCTCCAAAGTAAGCGCATTTCCATCACGTTTGGTCACGACTAGGCTCGCTGTTGTATCTTTCCATCCAGCAATTTTTTCTAAATCTAGGTTTGCACCTAAAGAAAGTTGTGCAGCATTTTCAAAAGTATTGCTGTCGTTGTAACCACCATCTAAATTTGTAGCACTTTGGCTCATAATAGAAGCTGTAAATTTATAGCCCTGCTGCTCTAATTGCTGGCGTTTTCCATTCCAGTCACCTAGCAACCATTGACGGTCTTGTGACCAAGGCTCATTCGCGAGCGCAAATTGGCTACCTAATACAGCGAGCGTTAAAACACTCAATTTCATTAAATTTGGCATTTCAAGTCCCTTTTATCATTTCTATATTTCTATGCTGCGCCTCAGTTTGAGGCGCTTTCCTTATTGTTATTATTTAGTTTGCACGGCCGAACTAAGTTCAGACGTAGCTCCAAAACGATCCGTTACATTCGCTGTAATTGAAGCAACTTTGAGAATTGGCTTCCAATTCTCTTTTGCATTGCCTTCGGCATCTGTAGCAACGGTAACCGCTCCTAAATATTGCTCAGCTTCTTTTGATGCCGCATTTTGATTACCAAAAAATTCAACTTGGTAACGTTGATTTGGTAAACCATTAATTTCTACAGCAACTGAACCTTTATTTGCAGTTAACTTAGGTGCTTTAATGCCCTGATTCGGCTGAGCATTACAGCCTTGTTGATTTGGCTGAGTACATGTTTTTTGCTGTTTAGATGGGTCAACAACCACACCACCGCCACGAGAACCTACAAATCCGGCATGCTCAAGTGCAGGCACAGCAAATACAATTGCCCCTAAACGCTGATCTGGTACACATGAACCACCCGCTTCACAGCGTTTAATATCTTTACCATTGTCCCAAATCAGGTTTTTAGTCAATGTAATTCTTGCATTTGCATCTTTTTCAGAGCGGATGGCTACACCAATACGGTTACCATGCACTCTATTGCTATCAAGAATGTTGCCATCGCCTGTCATGTTGAAACCAATCGAGTTATTGGTCATTTCGTTGTAAGCAATATAGTTACGCTTACCCCAGTTAATCTGTAAGCCATCTGAATAGTTTTCAAATTTATTACCAACTACGGCATTATCATTACCCCACAAAATTTCAATACCTTGTGATGGTTCTGGATTTGCTTTAGTTGAAACAAAATGGTTATTCGCAATTAAGTTAAATGCTGCACCACGTGTCAGTTCTAAGCCATCACCATTGTCTTGGAAAATGTTGTCTAAAACTTTGTTGTTATTGGTGGTGGTTGCGGTTGGGTTACCTTGACCATCATCACCAGTGAGCATAACACCTGCACCACCGTAGTTATTACTAATACGGTTGTGTTGAATCAGATTATTGCTTGAACGGTTAATCAATACCCCAATACAGAAACGATGAATGTCTAAACCTTTTAAAGTGACATTGTTGACGTCACGTAGTACCAACCCTGGTAAAGTCATCGTACGTACATTGGTGCCGTACTGTTCAGGGTTTGCACCAGGACAAGCTTTTGCACCTTCGCCTTTAATATAATTCGAACCATCAATTGCGATGTATTCGCCAGTTTTATCCCACTGGGTACCAATGATTTTGACAGGTGCTTTAATTTCAGGAAGTGCACTATTTAATTTAATCGCGTAAGGCGCCTTGCCTATTGCTTGAATCAAAATGTCGCTAGCTTCGCCTGGGTTTGCATTAGCTTGTTCAATTGCCCAGCGTAAAGAGCCTTTATTGCTATCGTCTTGATAACGGTCAACCACATAAGTTTGAGCCGCAGCTATGCCTGAAATCATCAAACCTAATGCAAGAGTAGTTAAACGTAATGTATTCATTTCATCATATCCTTATGATTTATGGGTTTGTTGGTTGAACTGTTTGTAAAATCTGTTTGAGCTTGGTCACATCAATTTGACCCGGTGCAGAAGCCTGACCAATCATGCCAAAGCTATAACTTCCGCCCATGTTGGCAGTCGCAACACGCGAAATCGTACCAAGTTGCCCCATCGACATCGTTAACAATGGTTTAGTGGTTTGCTGACTTACTTTTAAAGTTGCGTTCATTAAAGTGAAAACGTCTTGTTTAGATTTTGGCATAACGGCAATTTTGAGAATATCTGCACCCATCTGGTCTTGTTTTAACAAGCGTTTTTCAATTTCATCTTGGCTTGGTGTTTTTTGGAAGTCGTGATTAGACATAACAATCAGCACTTTCTTTTGATGTGCTTTTTGAACAATTTCTGAAACTACTTTTTGATCACGGAACATTTCAACATCTAACCAATCCATGAACGGATTCTTTAAATAAGCTTGATAAGTCTTACCATAATCCACATCACTAATTTCAAGCTGGCCGCCTTCGTTTTTCGTACGAATGGTGGCAATCATTGGCTTATTGCCCAAAATCTTTTTCAACTCATGGCCCAAAGCAATCACTTGTTTTGTATCACTCGCAAAACTAAGTAAATCTATACGAAACTCTGCCAAATCAGCATCTGCTGTATTTGCAATGACTTGAGCTTGTGCCAAAGCTTGTTCTTTGGTTTTTGCGGTAATCGGAACAATCGTTTTAACGGCTGTATTAGCAGGTTGTGTTTGAGCAGCTAAAGCAACAGGTTCAGCATTCACCTGTGCAGTAAAAAATGGGAGTGCAAGCAAACTTAGGCTTAATAATGTTTTCATGTTCATATCGTTCATCCTTAAAAAGGCTACACGCATCCTTGAATAATCAGGTGTAACCTTAGGTGTTTCTTAAATATCAAAAAATACAGTTTCGTCATCACCTTGAATACGAATATCAAAGCGGTAAACAACTTCACCATTTTCTTCAAAACGTTTTGCAATAAGTGTTTGGCGACGTGGTGCCCATTCAATGCTATTTAGAATTGGGTCGTTAGCATTTGCTTCAACTTCATCTTCAAAATAAACTCGTGTATGAAGACCCAAGTTAATACCGCGAGCGAAAATGACTAATGCAATATGAGGTGCTTGAGTTGAACCTTTACGGCCTGCTGTCGCGCCCGGTTTAATCGTATTGAAACTCCAAACACCCGTTTCAAAGTCAGCACCTGTACGGCCCCAACCTTGAAATGCTGGGTCAGCTTTTTGCTCACGCGTATCTGCCTGACTTGGATAAATACCGTTCGCATCAGCTTGCCAAATCTCAATCAGCACATCGCGTAGCGGTAAACCCAATCCGTCAAACACTTGGCCTTCAAGACGAATACGCTCACCTTTGGTCTGATCTTGTACTAGCTGGTTATTAAAGTTGTTTTCAAACACTTCAATATTTGCTTGTTGTGGCAATAGCCCAATGTGAACGTAAGGACCACCTGTTTGAGATGGAGTTTCTTTTAGTTCCTGAAAATTCCAGTTATTCATGCTAGTGCTCCCGATTAAGTCAATTCGTTTTCGAAGTAAGTCGCTCGACGGCCACGTAAAGTGATGTCAAAACGGTAACAACGACTATCAGCTTCGATAAAGTTGTTTTTATCTTCTAGTGCAATCAAGGCACGACGTTGATCTTCAGAAGGAATCGTTTTTAAGATCGGGCAAGTATCAATGAGCGTATCGCCTTCAAAATAAAACTGCGAAATCAGGCGCTGAGCCCAACCATCAGCAATTAATGAGAAATGGATATGTGCAGGACGCCATTCATTAATACGGTTACGCCATGGGTACGGACCCGGTTTAATGGTACGGAAAATATAAAAACCGTTTTCATCAGTTAAGGTACGACCACAACCACCAAAGTTAGGGTCCATTGCACCAATAAACTTGTCGTTTGGATGACGGTAACGGCCAGAAGCATTGGCTTGCCATACTTCTAGAAGTGCATTTTTCACAGGACGACCAAATTGGTCACGAACATAGCCATGGACAATGACACGCTCACCAATTGGTAAACCATCTTTGGCATAGTTCAAAATCAAATCGTTATCTTTTGGGCCAAACAAATTTGAAGAAAAATGCGGTGCAGTAACTTCAGTTAAAGTCTCATTAATTGAGATCAATGCATTTTTTGGCGAACGTAATACACTTGTTTTATAACCTGGCGTATACGCTGGTGGATGATCATCTGTATTACGTTGGGCATAAGCACCCCAGCTATGTTGTGACATCTTTATCTCCTTAATCCTGTTCTTTCGCTGCAATTGGGTTTACTTCTATCCCCAACTCTTTAAAGACTTCTTCAGCCATATGCATTGCAGCGTTTGCAGCAGGTAAACCTGCATAGAGTGAACTATGTAAGATCAGCTCTTTTAAATCTTCTTTAGTTACGCCATTGTTAAAGCAAGCACGTAAATGCATGCGTAGTTCATCTTCACGTCCAAGCGCCAATAAAATTGCGATAGTGACTAAACTACGTGTATGACGTGGAAGGCCTGGACGAGACCACACCTCACCCCATGCGTAACGGCTAATAAAATTTTGAAAATCTTGGTTAAAGTCATTTAAGTTCTGCAAAGACCGACCAACATGCTTTTCGCCCAAAACTTCAGTCCGCACCTCAATGCCTTGTTTATAGCGTTGTTCATCATTCATTGTGATAGACCTCTATTAAGTTGCATCGGTATGCGCAACAATTGATTTAACAAATACAGCAACAGCCGCAGCAGTCGCTGGAATTAGTAATAAACTGAGAATGGCAGTAAACGACCAATCATTACCGAGTAGTACGGCACCAATCCAAGCACCAAATACCGCACCGAAACGTCCAATCCCCGTCATCCAAGACACACCCGTTGCACGGCATTGAGTTGGGTAGAAACGAGCGCTTAACGCTGGCATTGAAGATTGCGCACCGTTAATGGCGATACCCGCACAAAGCACCAATACTGCAAGTAATGTTGAGTTTCCTAAGCTTTGACCAACAGCAATCGCAAAGAGACCTGCAGCAAAGTAGAAAATAGCAATCACTCGGTTAGGGTTGAATTTGTCCATCGCCCAACCAATAAACAAGGCACTTACCACACCACCGAACTGGAACAATCCACCGATAAATGCAGCACGCTCCATTGACGCACCTGTTTCACGCATAAGTGTTGGCAACCAGCTTGTAAGCAAGTAAACAACCACCAAGCCCATGAAATAGGTCAACCAAAGCAAAAGCGTTCCTTTCGCATATGGTTTAGAAAACATAATTCCAAAGACATTTTTCTTTTGAGCTGTTTCAGTTTTCTCTTCAGGTACGTGAAACGCAGTCGCATTTTGAACTTGAGTTGGTGCGATATGATTTAAGATTTTGCGTACTTTTTCAGGGTTCTTACCTTTCACAATTAAAAAGCGGTAAGACTCAGGTAAAACCAAAATCACTAAAATCATTAAGATCAAAGGTGACCAGCCGCCAAGTAAAAATAGACTGTGCCAACCGTAAGTCGGGATAAGCCAGCTACTAATAAAACCACCTGTTGCCATACCCAAGTTGTAACCACAGAACATACAGGTCACGAGTAATGAACGAATGCGTGTTGGGCAGTATTCAGAAAATAATGTAGTGGCGTTCGGCATAGCAGCGCCCAAGCCAATACCTGTCAAAAAGCGTAAAACGACAAGGCTATCTAAGTTGGTTGCATAAGCAGATGCCAAGGTGAACCCACCAAATACAAGCATCGAAAAAGCCAGTACGATTTTGCGACCAAAACGGTCAGCTGTCGGACCAGAAACCAAAGCTCCAATAATCATTCCACCAAGTGCAGCACTCATCACTGGTCCTAACTGAGAGCGGTCAACGCCCCAGTCTTGTGCCAAAGCTGGTGCAATAAAACCCATTGCAGCAGTATCAATACCATCAGTAAAAATAATTAAGAAACAGATGATTGCGATCATCCATTGATATTTACTGAGTGGAGCATCATTAATTAATGCTTGAGCATCGATACTTTTATTTGGTGCAGCGTAATCCTGAGACGCCATATTTGCCTCCTTAAGGCCAATTCCTTTTAAACTACTAAGCTATTAGATTTGCTGAATAAACCTAGTCAATTCCTGTGTAAATCTTTGTGGTTGCTCAATATTAGAAAGATGAGATGCTTCTAATTTAGCAATTTGACTGTTCTTAATAGCATTCTGCATAAACTCAGCATCTGCTACTGTGGTCACTGGATCTGCCGTTCCTGCAATGAGCAATACTGGAACTTGGATTTGTGTAATTTCATCTCTTAAATCGGCATACGCTAAAGCACGACATGCATTCGCATAACCTTGTGCCGGTGTGTTTGCAAGACTTTGAATCGTCGTTTGTGCAACCACGTTATGTTGATAGTCGAAGTTTTCGCTAAACCAGCGGGTATGCGTGGTTTTTACCAACTCAGCTAAACCATTCTGTTCAACAGAATCAGCACGACTCAACCAAGCCTCCGCCTGACCAATTTTGGCTGCCGAGTTCGCAACAGTAATACTTAAAAAGCGCTCTGGATGATGAATACCCAACCAAAGCCCTGTAATTCCGCCCATTGAAATGCCACAAAAATGAGCTTTTTCAACACTCAAGGCATTTAAAATATCAACCACATCTTCAGCTAAGTTTTGCAATGTGGTGTCACTAATTACATCACTTTCACCATGACCACGTGTGTCGTATGTAATGACATTAAAATTACTTTTTAATTCACTTATCTGTGACTGCCACATACCATGGTCTGTGCCTAATGAATTAGAGAATACAAGCACAGGAGCGTCTTTTAAGCCGTCGGTATAAACAGCTAGTTGTTTTCCTTGGCGATTGCTAATAGTCTGTTTCACTTTGGCTCTCCTTGTGCTTCTTGCAAAACTGCATCAATCTGTTGCTGAATATTGCCCAAATAGTTTTCCGGTTTGAAAATATCCCGTATTTCTGCTTGGCTAAACTGTCCTTTCACTTCTTCTAGTTGGCTAACAACATCAAACAAATGCTGGTTTTGTGCTACCGCTGTTTTACATGCAGCTTCAACTAAATGATGAGCATTTAAACGTCCAATTTTAGGAGCAAGTGCCATCATTACAGCTTCTGCCATAATCAATCCATTCGTACACTCAAGGTTCTGTTGCATATGCTCAGCATTCACTTCGAAACCTTGTAGAACTTCACCAGTACGACTTAATGCTCCAGCACAAAGCTGAAAGATTTCTGGAACTGCTAACCATTCTGCATGCCATGCACCCAAGCTACGCTCATGTTCCTGCACCATACTTTGATAGATGCTAGACATAAGTGCTGGTGCACGATTTGCTGCGGCAAGTACTGAAGCTGCTGCAACTGGATTACGCTTATGCGGCATGGTTGATGAACCACCACGACCCTTTGCAGTGGGTTCAAACAATTCTGCAATTTCGGTTTGCATCATAAGAGACCAATCACGTGCCATCTTGCCCGTATTCCCAACAATCATGCCAAGCACACTTGCAATTTCTACAATACGATCACGCTCACCATGCCATGTGCTTGTCGGTACAGTCAGATTCAGTTGCTTCGCAAATGCATTAACCACAAGTGAACCTTGATCTTGCAAAGAAGCTAATGAACCCACAGCACCACCTAACTGAGCAGTCAGTACACGTGATTTGATGGCTTGGATACGGTCTAAATCACGTTTAAACGCAGAAGCCCAACGAGCAAGTTTATGCCCCAAGGTAATTGGCAAAGCTTGCTGTAACCATGTACGCCCAATCATGACTTGATGGCGATATTGCTTAGCTTGCTGCAATGCAGTCGCATAGCATTGTTGAAGTTGACCTTCCACAATGTTCAACGCATCACGACATTGCAAAATACAAGCTGTGTCTAAAATATCCTGACTTGTTGCACCCCAATGCACATAACGCGAAGCATCTTCATCAACATCTTTAACAATTGCTGTAAGCTGTTTTACAAATGGAATTGCGATATTTCCAGCTAAGCCAGTTGCGACAGCCAAAGCTGAAAAATCAAACTTATCTAATGCCTGCTCAGCTACTTGGGCAATGGTATTAGCCGCATTTTGAGGAATCACACCAACTTGTGCCTGTGCTTGAGCTAAGGCAACTTCAACCTGAATCATGTATTTGATTAAAGATGAGTCACTAAAGATGTCAGTGACGTCTTTTTGATAAAACAAGCTGGCATATAACTGGCTCATGATTAGACTCTCTCAATAATCAAAGCAATGCCTTGACCCACACCAATGCACATTGAACACAAGGCATAACGACCACCCGTTTGTTCAAGCTGGTTTAAAGCTGTAGTGACTAAGCGTGCACCTGATGCACCAAGTGGATGACCCAATGCAATTGCACCACCGTTTGGATTTACTTTGTTGCTATCATCTGGCAAGCCTAAATCACGGGTCACGGCCAAAGCTTGTGCAGCAAAAGCTTCATTGAGCTCAATTACATCCATCTGATCTAAAGTCAGGTTGGCTTGTTTAAGTAATTTCTTAATCGCTGGTGCCGGAGCAAAGCCCATAATGCGTGGTTCTACACCTACGGCTGTTGAAGCAATGATCTTGGCACGGGTTTTTAGATTGTAAGCTTGAACTGCCTCATCAGAAGCAATCAGTAGAGCTGCTGAACCATCATTAATGCCTGAAGCATTACCCGCAGTGACTGTGCCATCTGCTTTAACTACAGGTTTAAGTTTGCTTAAGCCTTCAAGTGTGGTCGATGCACGTGGATGCTCATCGGTATCAATCACAACAGCATCACCCTTACGCTGAGGGATTTCAACTGGCACGATTTCTTTAGAAAAAAAGCCTTTGGCTTGCGCGCTTGCGGTGCGTTGTTGGCTCACCAAGGCAAACTGGTCTTGATCTGCACGATTGACGTTAAACTGTTCAGCAACGTTTTCGGCAGTCTGGGGCATGGTATCTACACCATACAATTCTTTAAGTTTAGGGTTAATAAAGCGCCATCCCATAGTGGTGTCTTCAATCTTCTGGCTACGGCCAAAAGCACTGTCTGACTTACCCATCACATAGGGTGCACGGCTCATGCTTTCTACACCACCGGCAATCACCAAATTCGCTTCACCTGCTTTAATGGCACGGGCAGCAATGGCAATCGCATCGAGTGAAGAACCGCATAAACGGTTAATGGTCGTTGCCGGTACCTGATACGGTAAACCTGCAAGCAGTGCTGACATACGGCCGACATTACGGTTGTCTTCACCGGCTTGGTTGGCACAGCCATAGATCACATCATCGACCTGTTCCCAATCTACACTTGGGTTACGCTGCATGAGGGCTTTAATCGGCACAGCACCAAGGTCATCGGCACGGACGGGTGCAAGGCCACCGGCATAACGGCCAAATGGAGTACGGATGGCATCGATGATATAAGCATTTTTTAATGTCATTTCCCTACTTCCTTACTCTTGAGTCGCATCAATTAAAGTTGCACCGGTTAAAGCCTGTAACTCATCAAAGCTAAGACCTTCCACTTTCTCAATCACCTTTAAACCATCTTTAGTCACATCAATCACACAAAGATCCGTGTAAATACGGTCAACACATTTTTTACCCGTTACCGGATAGCTCAGCTCAGCCACAATCTTCGGCTCACCTTGCTTGGTCACATGATCTGTGGTGATAAATACTTTCTTGGCACCCACAGCCAAATCCATCGCACCACCCACCGCAGGAATCGCATCGGGTGCTCCCGTGTGCCAGTTGGCCAAGTCGCCATTCGCAGCAACCTGAAATGCCCCAAGTACTGCAATATCAAGGTGACCACCACGCATCATCGCAAACGAGTCGCCATGATGGAAAAAGCTGCCGCCTTCAAGCATGGTCACAAACTCTTTACCCGCATTAATCAGTTCAGGGTCTTCTTCACCTGCCGCTGGCGGTGGGCCAAAAGCCAATAGGCCATTTTCAGAATGAAGAAAAATATCTTTATCGTCAGGTAAGTAGCTCGCAATCTTGGTTGGTAGGCCAATACCCAAGTTCACATAGGCGCCATCTGGAATGTCTTGTGCCACACGTTGTGCAATCTGGTCACGGCTGAGTTTCTGGTAGCTCATGTTATTTCTCCTTATTGCTTACTGTGCTGGCGCTACTTGTACAACGTGCTGTACAAAAATACCTGGGGTGATGATGTGCTCAGGGTCTAATCCACCGAGTTCAACCACTTCAGAAACCTGAGCAATAGTGACATCCGCAGCCATGGCCATAATCGGGCCAAAGTTACGTGCAGATTTACGGTAAACCAGATTGCCCCAGCGGTCGCCCTTGTAGGCTTTAATCAAAGCAAAGTCAGCCTTGATCGGATATTCAAGTACGTAATCTTTCCCATCAATCTCACGGGTCTCTTTGCCTTCGGCCAAAAGTGTTCCAAAGCCTGTTGGGGTAAACACAGCGCCTAGGCCCATACCTGCTGCCTGAATACGACATGCCAGATTACCTTGCGGTACCACTTCAAGCTCGACCTTTCCAGCACGGTACAGTTCATCAAATACATAAGAATCTGACTGACGTGGGAAAGAACAAATCACTTTTTTAACTGAGCCTGCTTTCAGCAGTTTAGCCAGACCATAATCGCCATTACCGGCATTGTTGCTGACAATGGTTAGGCCTTTAACACCGAGTTCAATAAGACCATCAATGAGTTCAGCGGGTTGTCCTGCGGTACCGAAACCACCAATCAGAATGGTTGCACCATCTTTAATCTGCGATAGAACCTCGCTTAGTGAGGACTTACTTTTGTCAATCATTAGACAACTCCATTGTGCTCATTGAAGAAGAGATAGGTAAGAGAGTTAGGCACACTGAGGCGAGAAGAATAGATAAATATTTCACTCAATCCCGAGTGTTTCCCTTAGATTTCCCTTTTAAACATTTTTGATAATTTTCGTATTTTGATCTAGTAAGCTACATACAGTTTTGTTCGGTATAAATATATTTTGTTCGATGATCGAACATTATCTAAGTAAATTACTCAACTAATCTTATAGACTTGGGGTGTAAAAAAATATTAATTCTTATAAATAGATATGTAGAAATGAAATATTTACTTAGGCTATTTCTCAAATAAAACTACAAAATATTATTATGTATATTTATCTTAAGACTGTGATTGTAAAATTAAACGTGCAAGCTCTAAATCATCAGGATAAGTAATTTTAATATTATCAGAACGCCCCATTACAACCTGCACAGTTTCACCCATATATTCGAGTGCACTTGCCTCGTCGGTAATAGCAATGTTATTTTCTAAAGCGTATTCAATTGCCTTTTTGAGCTTCCCAATTTTAGCAATTTGAGGAGTTTGAGCTTGCCACAATGAATCCCGACTTACCGTCTTATTAATATAATTATCTACCCTAACCCGCTTTAACGTATCACGAACAGGAATCGCTAAAATAGCACTATGATTTGATTTAATTGCTTGTTCAACAAGGGTATTTAAACATTCAATTGTTACACAAGGCCGTGCTGCATCATGCACAAGCACCCAATCATTTTCGTCAGCAAAAGTTAAAAGATGATTTAATGCGTTTAATACTGAATGGACTCGTTCTGCCCCACCCATACAAAAATGAGCCTTATCTATATTTTGAAATGCGAGAGTCTGAGCAAAGGTATCTTGGGTACCAATTGCCAAAACATAACCATTTAATGGAAGTTGACTTATGCGCCGAACAGTATGTTCTAAAACAGTCGTATTCTGAATATATTGATACTGCTTCAATTCAGTTTTAGAAAATCGACTTCCTGACCCTGCAGCTGGAATCACTGCCCACAATTTAGTCTGGGATATCTGGGGATGCAGGTGTCTCATTCGTTTCCAAATCAACTTTAGCGTTCGGGTCAATATAAATAGGCTTGTAATGGGTACTGATGGTACTCATTTGAACAAATGTCTCATGTGGTTTAACCAAACCAAGATCAAGGCGAGCATGTTCTTCTATTGCTTCTGTACCATTTTTCAGGTCAAAAACCTCTGCTGCCAAAATACGGTTTCTTTCTTTAAGCTCTTCATTTACTTCAGCTTGTTGCTGAATTTGTTGCATGAGAGCTTGATGAGGGAGATAGCCACCCTCACCTAACCAAAATTGATATTGCAGTATGGCTACTAAAACAATAACCAGTAGCAATATCAGTTTGCTTGAAGTGGATCGAAATACTTCTAACATATCATTAAGATTTTTAATTAAAAACTTTCATTAAGAGATTGTATTGTATAGTAATTAAGAAGTAGCATGCGAAATTCCTGCAAAAATTTAAGCAAAATTATTAATGGGCATATTACTTTAATTGACCATTGTGACATGTTTCATTTTGTCAAAAATGAATGGAATTTGAAAGGGAAATAATATTTATAAGTACAACTGCTTATAAATCAATCTACGCACAAAAAAGCCCTCTTTTGAGGGCTTTTATAAATCGGTTACTTATGAGTATGTCTGTATCAAAAATTATAACGAACACTCAGCGTTGCATTTCGTGGTGTTCCCCAGTTCATTGAGTTTTCACCAATACCCTCATAATATTTCTCATCAAAAATATTATCGATGTTAAATTGAAGTTTGATATTTTTATCCACTTGATAGCCAAGCATCGCACTTGCTAAAACATAAGCATCTTGCTCAATGCGAGAGCTTCCACTACCCGTATAGTATTTACTCTTATAATTTAAGCCAAGTCCTGCACTCCACTGATTAACTTTGTACTTAACAAATAAATTTGAAGTTGTTCGAGAGTTTGTCGTATTAACCTTCGTACCCTTTGCATCTTTTGCTTCAAAATTAGCAATACCGAAATTAACAGCCCAGTTATCGTTAATTTCCCCATCAGCTTCAAACTCAAAGCCTTTACTTTCAACCCCATCTACAGCGCGATAGGCCTGTTCTGTAGTTTGTGTACCATTACGGACAATAAATACTCCAGGTATCAATTCAGCAAAATTAGACTGTTCTATTCGAAATACTGACAATGCTGTATTTAAACGCCCTCCAAACCACTCACTTTTTAAGCCAGCCTCATAACTCGTACCTTTAATCGGGTCAATATATTGATCATTTACATCTTTACGATCTTGAGGTTTGAAAATTTCTGTATAACTCGCATAGACAGAATGATCTTGGGCAAAATCATAAATAGCGCCAATATATGGTGCTAATTCATTGTTAAATTCACGGTTACCTTTGTCATTGTCAGATTTATATTTCCAGTTAGATAAACGTGCACCAGCAATAATTTTCAAAGGGTCGAGAATTTGAAATTTACCCGCAATATATGCAGCAGTTTGTGTGGTTTCATTCAGCGCATTTTTGCCGTTTAAAACAACAGGCTGAAGCAACTCTTGAGCTATATCATTATAGTTAAGCGGACCACCTAAATATTTTTCAATGTCTTGGTTCTTGTTAGATCCACCAAAAATATCTTTGGTCTTTTCATTCTTATTCCAAGATCCGCCAATAATGATTTCTTGTGGACGATTAAAAAGCGTAAATGGGGCATTAATAAAAACATCAATATTGTTTTCTTCACTCGCAGCTTTGGCTCCATATACAGAAACATTATCCTTTTTATTATCATCTATATTTTTTAGTGGACTGGTGTTGGTTGCCTTATCTACTTTTCCAGCTGTATATAACAACATAGAGTCTGTATCTTCTTTGCGGAAGGTATAAGCAACATTTAAATTAACGTCATTAAATAAATTCTGTTTTAAGTTCGCAAACACTGCCGTTGTATTCACATCCCAATATGTCCAAGGTGCGCTTACTGTTAAGCTTCTAGAAAAATTGGTACGGGTCCCATCAGTATAAAAAGCTGGTGTACCACCCCAGCGGATACCATCACGATGCAATTCTTGATATGTAGCTCCAAGCGACATACTTGTTTTATCGCTCAGATCATAATCAAGGGCACCATAAAATACATTCCGTTCTTTCTCATAAAAATCCATAAATGAATTTTCATCAGAATGTTTCACAAACATACGTCCACGCAATGAACCATCAGCATTAAGCGGTGCAGAAATATCTGCCGAACTACTCCAAGAGTTCCATGAACCTAATGATGTACTGACATTACCACTAAGTTCTTTTGAGTTTGCATGTTTACGAATCATGTTCAGCGCCATCGCTGGATTTCCCGCACCTGTGGTTAGGCCATTAGCACCTTTCACCACCTCGACGCGATCATAAATATCTAAATCAAGGTCCCCTGTACCTAAATTAATCGTGCTCGGTATTCCATCTATTAAGTAATAATCTACCTCAAAACCACGCGCATAAACTTTCTGACGCTCATCAGTACGTGACGTCGAAACACCCGTAATATTGTTCATTAAATCTTGAAAAGAATCGATTTTCCGATCATCTAAATATTCACGGGTTAAAACCTTCACCGACTGTGGTGTTTCACGAAGAGATAAATTTAATTTTGTAGAAGTATTTGTGCTTTTTGCTGTATAGCTGCCCGAACCTTCGGTAACAGCGGAATCTTCTTCTGCTTGCACTTTTATCGTTTCTAAAGTGGCTGTTCCATTTGTCTCATCTGCATAAACAATTGAAGGAGCAATTAAAGCCATAGCAAGTGCTAAGGGATGAGATGTAAACGCTTTTCTAAAGGGCGGAGTGTACATAAGAAAATTCCATAATAACCAATGTGCTGTGCGAGATTCCTTAGCCTTTTGCTACTTTGGTCCTTGTTACACAGCAGCAAAAGTCGGCACAAAAATTAACATGAATGATAATTGTTATCAACAATATATTAATAATTATTCCTATTTGTTTAAATTAAATTATCAATGGTCCTAATCACTTATATATTTTCACTCTCTTCAAACCTTGTTTGGTCATCACATCTTTTAAATTTATTGCTCTTTCAATTAGCCAATAAAATGTTATGCAATAGTTTTATGATTAACTCAAAAAATAACAAACTAAACAGTATTTTCTTTTATATTTTATTATTCTTCTCAAACCCCTTAAGAGAGAATAAAAGGTACAAGTTGTAGTGCATAAAGTTTTAGCATTTTCTTTAGTAAGCTTAGGTTTGAGCGCTTGTAACAACCATACTGACGATAGTCCTTCAAAAATAATTAATACGAAGGACAATCAGAATCAACACAAATCAAATAATAATTATATATATGAATATAATGAAATTATTTATAAATTAAACACGGAACAAGATCAAACAACTGCTCACTTAAGATTTAAAAACTTATTGAAAAAGATACCTTCTAACGAGAACAATCTAAATATTTTAAAAACTAAACGCAAAATACTTGTACATTTAGGTTGTCTTAATGAAGCATATATTGTTACCGAAAAAATACTTGCTAAAACAGATAGTTCAAAGCTACAAGAGATGCAATGTATTTTTTTAAGCAAAATGAAAAGAGACCCTTATCAAATAAAAGAATGCTATGAAAAAACTGCTAATAGTTATTTAACCGAGATAAATTTGATTCCAAAAGCTGCTTTAAGATATCAATATGCTTTATGGGGACACTATGCAGCGATGTTCAATGCTGGCCATATAGAATACAAAGACAAACTCCAAGAAATTATTGACTATCACAATATTGAAGATCACAAAAAAACTTATCAACAAATGTATAAAAATATTATGGATCCTCATGCTTTTCAAAAACGTTTAGATGCCATCCCCTATACCTCTAATTGTCGTTAAACTATCTTATTAAATATAATAAATTTTTGATTATTAATTATATTCATAGTCATATCTTTCTTAAGGAGAATTTATTTAATAATAAGAAACCACCCACAAAGTATATCTTTTATCTCTCATTTAAATACAAGCTCATATAAAGTAAAAGTACCTTTTTAATAGATCTACTTTGCAATAAATCAGCTTGATCATGCATCAACAGTAAACTCCTTCATAAAGAATTATTTGAAATAAATTTATAAAAAGTCACATATATTTCGAGCTTTTAACCAATAACTACCTAAAAAGTATATTTTTTTATTTTTTACTTTGTTAAGAATTTATAAGGATCTCTTCTAACTATTTTAATAAGGAGAAAAAAATGGATTTTTTTAATATTTTCATTGGTGACACGACTTGGAAATTTGTTTTAGAAATTTTGGTTCGATGTACCGTAATGTTCATCATCATTATTAGCTTTTTAAGATTATCCGGTAAACGAGGTATACGTCAGCTCTCCCTTTTTGAACTCGCCATTATTTTATGTTTAGGTTCAGCCGCTGGTGACCCGATGTTTACCGAGGACTTACCTATTGCCCATGCTTTTGTTGTATTTATCGTTATTCTTTTTCTTTATCGCTTTGCTACATGGAGTATGGTAAAGCATAAAAAAATTGAAGATTTGCTTGAAGGAAAAGCACTTTGTATTGTTAAGGATGGCCTTGTAGTCTACAAAGATTTCCAAAAACAATCATATTCTCATGATGAGTTTTTCTCTGAAATGCGTCAACAAAATGTTGAGCACCTTGGACAAGTAAGAACAGCCTTGTTGGAGTCGGACGGTATTCTCAGTCTGCTTTATTTTGAAGATGAAGATGTAAAATGGGGCTTGCCACTATTTCCTGATGCCTACCTTAAAGCCGATGTACTGAAACTTAATACTTTTTATTCATGTATGAAATGTGGTGAAACAAAAATTTTAAATAAGATCGATCAAGAATGTACCCGCTGTAAACATCACAGTTGGGCTGAGTCTTTAAAAACACGCCGATTAGGATAATAAAAAAGGTGCTATTTCCTATTAAAAACAGGAAATAGCACCTTCAAATGTTAAAAAATTAATTTTAACTTTTTATTTAAAGATTAGTTTAAACCTTTAAACTCAGCTTTACCGCGGTAAGCAGCTTTAGTCAATTCTTCAATACGAAGTAATTGGTTGTACTTAGACACACGGTCAGAACGGCAAAGTGAACCAGTCTTGATTTGACCAGCAGCTGTACCTACTGCTAAGTCAGCAATAGTAGAATCTTCTGTTTCACCAGAACGGTGAGAAATAACAGTCGAATAACCATTTGCTTTAGCAAGATAGATTGCATCTAAAGTTTCAGTCAAAGTACCGATCTGGTTGTATTTG
Source organism: Acinetobacter sp. BEC1-S18-ESBL-01 (assembly GCF_014169935.1). Classification (NCBI taxonomy): domain Bacteria; kingdom Pseudomonadati; phylum Pseudomonadota; class Gammaproteobacteria; order Moraxellales; family Moraxellaceae; genus Acinetobacter; species Acinetobacter sp. BEC1-S18-ESBL-01. The sequence continues at coordinate 1,700,535 of NZ_AP022302.1, read as the reverse complement.
ATTAAGATTGAGTTACCAACTTTTTCATCAATACCACGTTGTAAAATCTTAGGGTTAGTTACGAACAAGTCATCACCAACCAATTGGATTTTATCACCAAGGATTGAAGTCAAGTAGCTCCAGCCTTCCCAATCAGACTCATCAAGACCATCTTCGATCGAGATAATTGGATATTGATTTACAAGACCAGCTAAATAATCTGCAAACTGATGGCTTGTAAATGCACGGTTGCCTTCGCCTTCTAAAACGTATTGACCGTTTTTGTAGAATTCTGAAGATGCGCAGTCAAGTGCAAGCATCATGTCTGAACCAGCTTTGTAACCAGTCAATTCAATTGCTTGTAAAATGATTTGAATTGCTTCTTCGTTAGAACGTAAGTTAGGAGCAAAACCACCTTCATCACCTACCGCAGTATTCAAACCTTGTTTCTTTAAAACTGATTTTAAAGAATGGAATACTTCAGCACCAGCACGTAAAGCTTCAGCAAATGAAGTGAAACCTACAGGCTCAATCATGAACTCTTGAATATCAACAGTGTTGTCCGCATGCTCACCACCATTTAAGATGTTCATCATCGGTACAGGCATTGTCAAAATTGTTTGACCACGAAGATCTGCGATGTATTGGAAAAGAGGAAGTTTCTTTTCTTCAGCAGCAGCGCGCGCAGCAGCCAATGACACAGCTAAAGTTGCGTTAGCACCTAATTTCTCTTTGTTTTCAGTACCGTCAAGCGCGATCATTGTATTATCAATGTCTTTTTGCTCAAAAACTGATTTACCCAACAAAGCATCACGAATCAACGTATTAACGTTATTAACTGCTGTACGAACGCCTTTACCTAAGTAACGCGATTTATCACCGTCACGTAGTTCTAAAGCTTCACGAGAACCAGTTGAAGCACCAGATGGTGCACATGCACGACCAACAACCCCAGATTCTAAAATTACGTCTGCTTCGATGGTTGGGTTACCACGAGAGTCCAAAATTTCACGTGCACGAATGTCAACGATTTGGCTCATGAACAATTCCTCTTTGAATGAATATGAGCTGCGGTTAAAGCAGCGTAAGGGTTATAAAACAACTCAATGGGTGTCTAACTTTTTGAATCCTTTAACTAAAGTATCCAATTCTTTGATTTGTGCCAAGAACGGTTCAAGTTGCGACATACGTAATGCACAAGGTCCATCACATTTTGCATGTTCTGGGTCTGGGTGTCCTTCCAAGAACAATCCAGCCAAACCAGTTGCCATTCCAGCGCGTGCTAAAGTTGTAATTTGAGCACGACGACCACCTGCTGAGTCAGAACGACCACCAGGGGTTTGTAATGCATGTGTCACGTCAAAGAAAACTGGCACATTCATTTCTTTCATTGTGTCAAAGCCAAGCATATCTACAACAAGATTGTTATAACCAAATGCTGAACCACGTTCACAAAGAATAAGTTTGTCGTTTCCTGCTTCTAAACATTTGTGCAGGATATGGCGCATTTCATGAGGTGCTAAAAACTGGGCTTTCTTAATATTAATAATAGCCTGTGTTTTCGCCATCGCCTCGACAAGATCAGTCTGACGACTTAAGAAAGCGGGTAATTGAATAATATCGGCTACTTCTGCAACTGGTGCAGCCTGATATGGCTCGTGCACATCAGTAATGATAGGAACATTAAAATGTTTTTTAATATCACCTAACCATTCGATACCTTTTTCAAGTCCAGGACCACGGAATGAATGCAGACTAGAACGATTTGCTTTATCGAAACTCGCTTTAAATACATAAGGAATATCTAAGCGTTTGCAAATATCAACATACGTTTCTGCAATTTCAAAAGCTAAATCTTTTGATTCAAGTACGTTCATTCCGCCAAATAATACAAATGGCAAATGATTTGCCATTTGTATATCGCCTAAACGTACAACTTCTTGTGGTTTTAATTGTGACATTTAAACTTTCCCAGTTTATTTAAAATCGCATTATTTACTTTTTTGATGCTGTGTTTTTGCAGCGTCAATAAAACTAGCAAATAATGGATGTCCATCACGTGGTGAACTTGTAAATTCCGGGTGGAATTGTACAGCAATAAACCAAGGATGTTCAGGAATTTCTACAGTTTCAACTAAATGTTGTGCTGAAGAGTAACCTGAAATCTTCATACCAGCTTGTTCAATCGACTCGATGAAACGGTTATTCATTTCATAACGGTGACGATGACGCTCAGTGATTTCAGCTTTACCGTAGACTTCACGTGTTTTTGTGCCTTCAACCAATTCAGATTTTTGAGCACCTAAACGCATAGTTCCACCTAAGTCAGACTCAAGGCTGCGTTGTTGTAATTCACCGCGCTCATCTAACCATTCAGTAATTAAACCAATGAGTGGATATTTTGTAGAGCGGTTAAATTCTGTAGAAGAAGCTTCTGGCATACCTGCAACATGGCGAGCGTATTCAATAACAGCCAATTGCATGCCTAAACAAATACCCAAGAATGGGATTTTGTTTTCACGTGCGTATTGAATAGCTTTCATTTTGCCTTCAGTACCACGTTCACCAAAACCGCCTGGAACTAAAATTGCATCAGCTGTACTTAAAATAGATACGTCTTGGCTTTCAAGTTCTTCAGCGTTGACATAATCAATTTGTACTTTTACACGATTTTTAATACCTGCGTGTAATAACGCTTCATTCACAGACTTATAAGCATCTGGTAATTCAACATATTTACCAACCATAGCTACACGTAAAGTGTATTCAGGATTTAGTAATGCTTCGACTACATTATCCCAATCTTCTAGGTTTGCTTCTGGAAGATCATTAAATCCAAAACGCTCACAGATCAAGTCATCAACGTTTTGTTCATAGAATGTACGTGGAATTTGATAAATCGTTTTCGCATCCTTACATACCACTACAGCACGCGCTTCTACGTTAGTGAACAATGCAATTTTGCGTTTAGTGTCAACATCCACATCATATTCAGTACGGCAGATAAGAATATCTGGCTGAATACCAATCGAAAGCAACTCTTTTACAGAGTGTTGAGTTGGTTTTGTCTTAAGCTCTGCTGCAGATTTGATATATGGCAACAAAGTTAAATGCATAAGCATGGTTCTTTTATGGCCAAGCTCAACCATTAACTGACGAACTGACTCCATAAATGGAAGTGATTCGATATCACCTACCGTACCGCCAATTTCTACGATAGCAACATCGTAGCCTTCACCTGCGCGAAGTACACGTTCTTTAATGTTGTCAGTAATATGAGGAATAACTTGAACTGTACCACCAAGATAGTCACCACGACGTTCTTTATTTAAAACGTCCTGATATACACGACCACTGGTAAAGTTATTAAGTTTGGTCATTTTCGCACGACGTAAGAAACGTTCGTAATAACCCAAGTCTAGATCAGTTTCGGCACCATCCTCTGTGACAAAAACTTCACCATGTTGGAAAGGGCTCATTGTCCCTGGATCGACATTAATGTAGGGATCCATTTTAACCATTGTGACTTTTAAGCCACGGGCTTCCAAAAGTGCAGCAACTGAAGCAGCAGAAATACCTTTACCTAGCGATGAAACTACACCACCAGTGACAAAAATAAAATGGGTCATTAAGTTTCTCGTACAATCAAGCCGAAATCGGCCTACAATGTTTGGCAATTTTACTGTACTCTGCCCCTATAAAGCAAAGTCAAACCGCATCAATTCAAAGATCATTAAACAACTGGCTATTCTATCAGCATTTTTAATAAAAATTTAGGTCAATCTCACATGATTTTTTCATTCTCTTTTGCTGTTATAATGCCAGCTCCTCAATTAAATGTTGTTTAGGACAATGGCAAATAAAAAACTTTTAATCTGTGCTGCAATTGCTGCTGGACTATTGTTAACCGCATGTGTCAAAAAAGAAACACCTAAAGAAGAAGAGCAAGAAAAGGTTGAAACTGCTGTTTCAGAACCTACACCTGCTGAACCTGCAAAATTTGAGTCTTTAGAAAGTGTTCAAACTGAAGAAGCTCAAACTCAGGAACCAACGCAAGTTGAGGTGCATCACGAAGAAACAGCAAATACGACAACTGAAATTCGCCGTGAAACTCGCCCTGCACAAGCTGAGCAAAATTCACAAACAAATGTTTCTGAGCAACCTAAAGCAGAACCAAAGCCAAAACCTGAACCTAAGCCTGAACCAAAAGCAGAGCCAAAACCATCTAAACCAGCTGAACCAGCTCAAAGTGAAGATGATGCTGTTGCTGCTGCAATTGCGGCTGCTACTCCAGCGCTTAAGAACTAAGTTCGTATGCGAATATGCCCAAATTGAACCATCAGTTTGGGCTTTTTAAATATTATTTAAGTTATCAACACAATAATAAGTTTTAATTTTCTTTCTATTTATCTTTAAAGTTTTCTTAGTTATCAATTAGGGACAATCTACTTTTTCTGCCTAAAAAAGTATTGACGATAAATTTAGAGCGATGTAGTTTTTTAACAAGTTCCTTTTTGGAACTTTAATTAAAAGAAGATTGGAGCTTAGAATGAATACTGTATCAAATCGTGTCCCCGCCTCATTTCCAGTCCGTCGTATGGACTATAATTTTGAAAATGTACCTCGCTACTGGTGTAATAATGAACCCACTTTTACCCATTATTTTACGGGTTTATCTACATTATTCCCTGAAGGTGAATCATATTTCGTTCGCTCTGTTCGAGCTTTACGTGCTAAAGCAAAGTCGAATGAAATTTTAGATCGTGAAATTAGTGCTTTTATTGGCCAAGAAGCTATGCACTCTAAAGAACATCATGCTTTTCATGTAAGTGCACAGCAATATGGTTTAGATCCTCAATCTTTAGAAAAAGTAACTGGCATCGTTTTAAAAGCTATTGAAAAAGTTTTTAGTAAAAAATGGAATTTGCTTGTAACAGTAGGTCTAGAACATTACACAGCAGTACTTGTGGTTAGTATGATGCAATCCGTTAATGAATTGATGACGGACTCAACTATTCGCAATTTATGGCTATGGCATAGTATTGAAGAAACTGAACATAAAGCTGTGGCCTTTGATCTCTATCAACATTTATATGGAAGCGGCTTAAGTGCATACCTTCCTCGCATTACAGTCTTTACTTTAAGTCTATTTTTGATTACCGGTTTTTCAACAATTTATCAATTTGTTCTTATGAAACGGGATCATCAACTTTTAAATTTCAAATCTTGGCGTAAGTTCTTTAGTTTTGCGAATAAACAATATAGAACATTGATCCCCCAATTTTTTGATTATTATCGCTTTGATTTTCATCCCAACCAAACAGATGAAAAAGACCTCGTGGCTAGCACAAAAATCAAAATTGGACTAAAAGATCCCAAATTGCTTTTATCTTGATCTAATAAAATTATAAAGCCCCTCTATTGAATGGGCTTTATTTAACTTATTGCAAAGTTACCGTTATTGCTTATGTTCGACCAAAAAATAATTTGATATTAATTTGGCAGCCCATGATGTACTTTTCCAACCTTCATAGAAGCCACAATGACTTCCTTTTTTTGTGGTGATTACCGCAATATTACTCATTTGCTGAATCGTTTCTTTGTAAGGTTCCAAATTTTTAATAGAACAGACAGGATCATCCTCAGCGTTAAGAATCATTAATGGTATTTTGACATTCTCAAATACATAAATTGGATTAATGGCTTGGCAATAGCTTTGATAATCTTCAAAGCCAGCCATTTCAAAATATTCTTTCTCAAACTCTTCCAGACTTGTCGTCGCTAGAACTTTTTCAATAGAAGAAAGTTGGTTCCATGTATTTTGATAAGGATGAATAAAATACTTGAATAACTTTTTGGTCATCATTTTGCTATAAAACGGATGAACATTTTTAAAGCCAATCTCTGTGTTGTAGCCTGGACACATTGCAAAGGCAGCTTTAAATGGCGTGTCAGTACCTTGCTCTCCTAAGTAGCGAACCAGTAGTCCTGTCCCAGCAGAGGAACCTACGGCGTATAAATCCGATTTAGGAAACAAATTTTGAATATGCTCAAGTTGCTCTTTAAGATCGCTTGTTGACCCAAAAAGAGAAATCTGTGGCACAGGCATAGGTAATCCAGCATGCCCACGGCGTAAGCATAGTGCTATTCTCCATCCTGTATAGTGATGTATATCTTTCACAAGTTCACGCATACTTTCAGGGGTCCCTGTAATGGTATGCATAATGACAACTGTTGGAGTATCTGGAGGAAGATCATAGCCATACCACGCGATCGCAGTTACGCCACCATCTTTCATGGTGAGCTGATCAATACGATCATATTCAAGCTTAATGGTTTTTTTTCTAATAATATCAAAATATAAAAGATGAACATGATTGTTGCTTAACCACGGTGTGGGCCGATATTTTTGCTTGAGCTGGGGCAATTTATCCAGAATATCTTTTATTTTCCCATTTGGATCATAATAGATTTTTGGCTGTTCAGCACCTAATACCGAATCGAACAATTCTGAACCGAAAGCTTTAATTTTATTTAAAGTAGATATGCCCATTTTCAATCACTACCTCTGATTATGAGTTAAATGATTGCCGCACTAAGGCTGCAACCTGTTGTCCCCAAATTGCATAAATTTCCTTGCTCGGATGAAAACCATCACTTGCCATAGGCAGATTCATCGCTTGAAAATGCTCAATATCATATTGAATGAACTTAAATTGGTTTTGTGATTCTAACCATTTATCTAGTACCTGATTCATTTGTTCCGCATATTTTCCAAACAACCAAGCCAATGGATTTGGTAACGCTGGGAAATGCTGCATTGGCGGAACACCAGAAACAATAATGAGCTTAGGCTGAAAACGTGCCTGTATATATTGAAATAATTGTTTTTGTTGTTTTATCCATGAACTTGCTGAGGTTAGTTTCGTGACATCATTAACACCAATCGACGTAACCACCACATCGTAATTTTGTTGCTCTAAATGCTGTACTGCTTGAAAAACCTGCTTAGTTGTATCACCTGTTTTCGCATGCAGTTTCCAGCGTATCGAATATTGATCTTGCAACTCAGAAATAATCGCACCAGATAAAGCATCTTTTTGGGTTTCTACCCCAACACCTGCTGCGGCAGAGTCTCCTAAAATAAGTAATGATAGAGGTCTTCCATTACCAACGATGCCTTGTCTCTCACCACTGGCTTCTAGCAAGCGTGGCGTATTCTTACGAACCTTTGTTCCCTGTACAAACAGTACAGGAAGCAATGCTAGAGTTGAAAGCTTTAACCACATTTTATTGATCTCTATCTTACTTAGGCTATTTACTAAAATTATTGAGGTTGAAATTTAGCAATTCTTATACCCATTTGTTCAGCCAATGCTGCTAGACCACTCATTGGACGAATCATTACTTCAAAATCAATAATTTTGCCTTGTTCATTAAAACGAATCATATCAATACCTTTTAATGATTTACCACTGACATTGGCACTGAACTCAAGCACTACATTTTCACCGTCTTCTGTGTAGAACTCACGATGATAAGTAAAGTCTTCGAACACCTGAATCACATTGGTAAGAATGAAGAAAACAACCTGCTTTCCTTCATAAGGTTTGTAAGCAACTGGTGAGCGAAAAACCACTTCATCCGCCAGCAAGTCATTTAGATCAGATAAGTTACCAGCCTGAACCATTTCATGCCATTTTTCTAAAGACTGTTTTGTTGTTTCGAGTGTCATTGTTTTTATATCCTATAATTTAACCAAAGAAGTAACGGGCATTTCTCTTTAAAAGAAATGCCCATAAAAATTTATAGTGTCGCTGCTAATTCAGCGCCTTGGCGTATTGCACGTTTTGCATCCAGTTCACCCGCCTCTTTAGCGCCACCAATTAAATGAACATTTTTTCCATCTGTTTTTAATTGATCATACATTGCAGTAAATGACTCTTGGCCTGCACAAATCAACACATGGTCAACCTCAAGTACACTTGGTTTTCCATCTATAGTTATATGTAAGCCTTGATCGTCTACCTTGTCGTATTGCACACCAGCAAACATTTTGACCTGACGATTTTTTAGTCCTGTACGATGAATCCAGCCTGTTGTTTTCCCTAAACCAGCGCCTACAGCAGCAGTTTTACGTTGCAGTAAATAAATTTCTCGTTCAGATGCCTCAACTTTTGGTTGTTTTAAACCACCAACATGCTCATATTGAGTATCGATTCCCCATTCTTCATAGAACTTTTCTGGATTTAAACTGCCACTTTCACCTTCATGAGTAAGATATTCAGCTGTATCGAAACCAATACCACCTGCTCCAATAATGGCAACACGTTGTCCTACTGGTACACGCTCTTTAAGTACTTGTAAGTAGCTCAGCACTTTAGGATGATCAATTCCCTCAAACTGTAATTGACGAGGTGTTACACCTGTTGCAACCACAATTTCATCAAAATTTGCTTGGCTTAATTCTTCGTAAGTTGCTTGATGGTTTAATACAAGTTCAATGTTTGGTCGCAATTCAATTTGACGACTAAAGTAGCGTAAAGTTTCGTAGAACTCTTCTTTTCCAGGAACTGTTTTTGCAATATTAAACTGACCACCAATTTGATGACTTGCTTCAAAAATTTTAACTTGATGCCCGCGATCAGCTGCATATACCGCAAAACTTAAACCTGCCGGACCCGCACCAATAACAGCAATATTCTTTTTAACCTGAGCTTCTTTAAAGATCAGTTCAGTTTCATAACATGCACGCGGGTTTACTAAACAAGTTGCAATTTTCATTGAGAAAATATGATCTAAACAAGCTTGGTTACATCCAATACACGTATTAATTTCATCACTGCGGCCTTCACTTGCTTTCAAGACAAATTCAGCATCCGCTAACATTGGTCGCGCCATAGACACCATATCAGCATGACCAGATGCCAATACATGTTCAGCCATTTCAGGCGTATTGATTCGGTTAGAAGTAATTAAAGGGATAGAGACTTCACCTTTAAGTTTTTCAGTCACCCAAGTAAATGCAGCACGAGGAACTTTGGTTGCGATTGTAGGAATACGTGCCTCATGCCATCCAATACCTGTATTGATAATTGTTGCGCCTGCTTTTTCAATTTCTTTTGCAAGTTGAATCACTTCATCAAAACTTGAACCGCCTTCAACTAAATCAAGCATAGATAAACGATAAATAATGATAAAGTTTTCACCCACTAATTCACGTGTACGCTTTACAATTTCAATTGGAAAGCGGATACGGTTTTCGTAACTACCGCCCCATTCATCATCACGATGATTGGTTCGAGCTGCAATAAACTCATTAATTAAATAGCCTTCAGAGCCCATGATCTCTACGCCATCATAGCCCGCATACTGAGCAAGTTTGGCGCAGTTAGCAAAGTCATCAATGGTTTGTTGTACTTCGGCAGAGCTTAAAGCTTTTGGCTTAATTGGGTTAATTGGTGCTTGAATTGCTGAAGGCGCAACGTTATTTGCCTGATAAGAATAACGACCCGTATGTAAAATCTGCATAGCAATTTTACCCCCGGCTTCATGGACAGCCTGGGTAATCACTTTATGTTTTTCAGCTTCTTCAACTGTATCTAGTTTGGTCCCGTGGCTAAATACAACACCATCATCATTTGGAGAAACACCGCCAGTTACAATTAAACCCACATCACCTTTTGCACGCTCAGCATAAAACACAGCCATGCGCTCATATCCTTGCGGTGCTTCTTCTAATCCAATGTGCATCGACCCCATAAGCACACGGTTTTTTAAAGTAGTAAAGCCTAAATCAAGTGGCTTTAATAAATGTGGATAAGCTGACATATTTTCTCCTATGGCTAGCAATAAGCTTGCTAATGCAACTTGTTGCATAAATTTATAATCAAATTTTGACTTTTATGCAACATGTTGCATAATCTCATGAGTCACACTTTACTTTTGCTTACAAACTGGATTGCCATGTCACTTCCTCATGTTTTATTGACCAGCTTGCTTGAACGTCCAAGTACAGGGTTTGAACTTGCCCGTCGCTTTGACCGCTCAATGGGCTTTTTCTGGAATGCCACTCACCAGCAAATTTATCGTGAACTCAATAACATGCTTAAAAAAGGCTGGGTTTCCACTTTAGAAAATGAAATGGATAATGGCCGAAAAAAAACATATCAGGTCGAACAACTGGGTCGTATAGAACTGGCTTCATGGATGACGCAACAAAGTGAACCTGCGCAGCTTCGTGATGATTTAATGGTTAGATTGCGTGCAGAAGCACAATTGAGCAATAATCAGATATTACCTGAACTGTTAAGGCATCTTGGTTTACATCAAGAGAAGCTCAAACTTTATCAAAGTATTTATGATAAAGATTTTAAAGACAGTGATGATCTAAATGACCGTGTGTTATACATCCACAAAATGATCTTAGAACTTGGAATTACGATGGAAAGTGAATGGATCAAATGGTTGGAACAAGTCATCCCTCAATTAAAACGCTTTGCCCAAGATAACCCATCTGGAGAATAGCCATGCCGTATTACACCATGCCCGATCGGGAAAATTTATTTGTACGCCGTGTTGGTCGTGGTGAGCCTGTTTTGGTTTTATCTGGCCTTGGCATGCAAAGTTGGCAGTGGCTACCGTTTATTTATGCAAACCGCAAAGAATATGAGTTTATTATTCCAGACTGGCGTGGTTTCGGTGGGTCAAAGAATTGTGCAATTCCCGAGCAAGATGCCATTTCTAGTCATTGGCAAGATGTTGCTCATTTGATAGATCAATTAAAACTCGATAACTTTATCTTGATGGGTTATTCAATGGGCGCGACAACTGCCATGCATGGCATGAAACACGCTCAACTAGCACAGCAGTTAAAAGCCTATTTACATATTGATCAGACACCAAAAATATCAGTAGATTCAACTTGGGAATATGGTTTATTCGGCCCTCTTCACACCCAGTTCAAACAACTATTAAATGATATTTATCAATTATTGCTAAAGCATAAAAACGCCAAATATCTTTATGAGCTATCACTTCCAGATCGACAAGAACTAGTCCGTCTATGGGTAGATTTTATTGAGTTACAAAGTAGCAATCCATTTAGTCCACTAGTTTTTAAAACTGCTTTAAAACAGCCTTTTCTACAAAAATACTTATTACCTATTCAACGTTTAGATTACTTGTTTTGGTATGTTGAAAACTATCTTTATCATAATGAAGATTATCGAGAAGCAATTCAGCAGTTAGCATGTCCTACCACTTTCTTTATTGGTCGTAATTCGACACTTTATCCAGAAACTGGTCAGACACTGATTGCACATAGCGTTGAGCATGCAAAAGCAATATATTTTGAACGTTCAGGCCATACACCTTTATTAACCGAGCCTAAAAAGTTTGGGCATGAAATCACTACATTCCTATCCGAACTCAAGCATGCTTCTTAAAAAAACAAAGGGATCTATTTACAGATCCCTTTTTAAAGCCCATAAATAATTAAGCGGAATGAGCTAATTCTTTTGTCTTTAATTGCTTCGAGACATTTAATAAAAGCTGCTCTGTTTTTTCCCACCCTAAACAACCATCAGTTACTGACTGGCCATAAGTCATATCACAAGAAATCTTTTGGTTACCATCAACCAAATGACTTTCAATCATGACACCTCGAACTTGTGTTTTTAAACGTTCAGCAACGATTTGCTGTAAAACTTCTGGCTGACGCAACGGATCTTTCCCACTATTACCATGACTACAATCAATCACCAGTGCAGGTAGATTTTGTTTGTACTTTTCGCGTATCGCCTGAATTGAAGCTAAATCGTAATTTGGCCCATGATTTGCACCCCGCAAAATCAAGTGAGGTAATGGATTTCCAGCACTCTGAATCACTGAAGGCAAGCCTTGTTGATTCATACCTAAAAATTGATGTTCATTTTGCGCGGACTGAATCGCATCTAGTGCAATCTGAATAGAACCATCAGTACCATTCTTGAAACCAATACTGTATGGCATATGACTTGAGATTTCACGGTGAATCTGAGATTCGCTTGTGCGAGCTCCAATTGCACCCCAAGCCAATAAATCATCAAAATAGCCAGTTGCCATTGGACTTAAAATTTCACTCGCAATTGGCAAACCCTTTTCAATAATCTGTAGGTAGAGTTCACGAGACTTTTCTAAACCAAGTTGTAAATTTGATGAACCATCTAAATTTGGATCATACATGAACCCCTTCCAACCAACTGTGGTACGTGGTTTTTCAATGTATGTACGCATCACGATAAAAATCTGATCTTTAACTTTTTCTTGTAATTTTTGCAGTTTTTCAGCGTATTCAAGTACTGCAACTGGATCATGAATTGAACAAGGCCCTGTAATTACCATTAGACGATGATCGTTGCCGTTAAGAATATTTTGAATAATTTGGCGGTGTTCGGCAATTTGACGTGCGAAAGAGTGTGCAAGCGGGTATTTCGCTTTTAACTGGATAGGTAAACTAACTGGTGTTTCTTTTGTATTGGTTTGAGTCAGTAAAGTATTTAGGGCATTCATTGGTTTTTTCCTTGGGACTGCAATCTACTCAGTCCGATCATTTATTTGAGCGTTTTGGATCTATTCGTTGGTAAAGGTAAGCAAAAGTAAAACCAATAAAAGTTGCTAAAGTACGAATAAGTCATGTTGTTCATTTTAAGTTCCTCGATTCTAAAAAGATAAAGCATAAAAAAACCTGATCGGGGTTGCCGATCAGGTATTAACTGTGATGGGCAACTTTCTCATGCCCGAATACGCTCAGGCAACTATCTAAATTGCCAAAAGTAATAATAAGCGTTAGTGTTCACAGATTGATTTAACATCTTTATCTCAAATATTAAAAAATGTTCCTTAAATCTAAAATACGCATTGTTGATGAGTTTGACAAGTCTTTTTTTTGAAAAAAACTTCTTATTTTCTCGCTTAAGATTTGATTCAATGATGCATTAACGAATCAACCCTTGAGGTTGCAAAATAATTAAACCAGCTCCACAAAGCACAATTAGACCACCTAATATATCCCATCTTGTTAATCCCACCTGATCAACAAAGCGTAGCCACATAAGCGCAGTAAAAATATAGATACCGCCATAGGCCGCATAAATGCGCCCAGAAGCTGCCGGATGTAAAGTCAACAACCATACAAAGATAGCCAGACTTAAGACCGTAGGTAGCCACAGCCAAGCCGACTTACCCTCTTTTAAAATCAGATAAGGAAAATAACAACCAAGAATTTCAGCAATTGCCGTGATAATAAATAACCCGAATACACTGAGTATTCGGGTTATAGCAAGACTATCAATTAACATAAGTTATGCTGGTTCTGCCGTATGATGATCTTCAAACACTTCAAGTTTTAAGCCGACAGCTTTGCCATCTTCTTTTTTCACCGATACAGCCACGTTACCACCATGATCTGCAAGTTCACCAAACAGAATCATTTCAGCGAGTGGTTTCTTCAAGTGCTCTTGAATGAGACGTTGCATTGGACGAGCACCCATCAAACGATCATAACCATTTGTAGCTAACCAATCTCGTGCACTTTGATCAACATCCAGAACAACTTGTTTTTCATCCAATTGCGCTTGTAATTCTGTCAAGAATTTATCGACTACAGACTCAATCACAGTTGTTGGCAATGCTTTGAATTGAATAACACCATCTAAACGGTTACGGAACTCTGGAGAGAAAGCACGTTTCATCGCTTCTTGGTTATCAGAACTATGATCTTGTTCCGTGAAACCAATGCTCGCGCGAGAAATACTTTCTGCTCCAATATTCGTAGTCAGAACAATAATCACATTTCTAAAGTCTGACTTACGTCCATTGTTATCCGTTAAAGCGCCATGATCCATGATTTGTAGCAATAGATTAAACACATCTGGATGTGCTTTTTCAATTTCATCAAGCAACAAGACACAATGCGGATTTTTGTGAATCGCATCAGTAAGCAAACCACCTTGGTCATAACCCACATACCCTGGAGGTGCACCAATTAAGCGTGAAACTGCATGACGTTCCATATATTCAGACATATCGAAACGTACAAGCTCTACACCCAATAATTTAGCGAGTTGCTTAGTAACCTCAGTTTTACCTACACCTGTTGGACCAGCAAAAACAAAACTACCCACTGGTTTATCTGGTGACTTCAATCCAGCACGAGATAACTTGATCGCTGAGCCTAATGCAGTAATTGCTTCATCTTGACCAAACACCACACGTTTTAAATCACGCTCAAGATTTTCAAGCACTGACTTATCATCTTTAGACACAGTTTTTGGTGGAATACGAGCAATCTTAGAAACGATATCTTCGATATTCTCTACAGTAATCAAACTATCATCACTTTCAGCTTTCAAACGGCGTTGAGCACCTGCTTCATCGATGACATCAATTGCCTTATCTGGCAAGAAACGATCATTAATGAACTTAGCAGAAAGCTCTACAGCTGATACCAAAGCCTTATCGTCATATTGTACGTGGTGGAAATCTTCAAACTTAGTTTTCAATCCACGTAAAATATCAATCGTTTCCGAAATACTTGGCTCATTGACATCAATTTTTTGGAAACGACGAGATAACGCATGGTCTTTTTCAAAAACCTGACGATATTCTTGGAAAGTCGTTGAACCAATACAACGTAAAGTACCATTAGCTAAAGCTGGCTTAATAAGATTTGACGCATCCATTGTGCTACCCATACTTGAGCCTGCACCAATGATCATATGAATCTCATCAATGAATAAAATCGCATTTGGATTTTTCTTCAATGCATTAAGCAACTGTTTTAAACGTTTTTCAAAGTCACCACGATATTTAGTTCCAGCAACTAATGCACCAATGTCCAGACTATAAATTTCAGCCTGACTTAAAGGTTTAGGTGCTTTACCATTCACAATTAACCATGCCAAACCCTCGGCAATCGAGGTTTTACCTACACCTGGATCACCCACAAGCAATGGATTGTTTTTGCGACGGCGGCACAGAATTTGTGCTGTACGCTCAATTTCTTTTTCACGACCAATCAGTGGGTCCGTTTTGCCTTTTTGCGCTTCAACATTTAGATTCAGCGTATAAAGCTCAAGTGGCCCTGCATTGCTTGCGCTAGTTTCACCTTCAATATCTACAACTTCTTCTTCAACTTGTACTTCGTCTTTACGTGTCCCATGAGACAAGTATTGAGTCAATGTCAAACGATTGATTTGATGACGTTTAAGTAAATACACAGCAAAAGAATCACGCTCTGAATACATTGCGACCAAAACATCTGCACCTTCAACAGTACGATCACCGCCACTTGATTGCACGTGGAAAATAGCACGTTGCAAAATGCGGTCAAAACTTTCTGTTGGATGAGGAGCTTGCTCGCTATTTTCGCCAAGCTTAGGAGTATGTTGTTCTACATATTCTTCTAATTCTTTACGCAAAGAAACTATATCAGCCCCGCATGCTTTGAGTGCATTCACGGCTGAATCGTTGTCGAGTAATGCTAATAATAAGTGTTCGACTGTAAGAAACTCATGTCTCTTTTGACGAGCCATGCTAACAGCCAAACGTAATGATACTTCTAATTGACGACTGAGCATGTAACCCCCTTATGCTTTAGGCTCAATCTGGCAAAGTAATGGATGACCTTGCGATCGAGCGTAATTATTAACAAGGTTTGCCTTAGTTTCCGCGATGTCTCTTGGATAGACTCCGGCAATACCTTTACCTTCATAGTGTACTGTTAGCATTACTTGAGTTGCTTGGTCAAGATTCATTGCAAAGTATTGTTGTAAAATTTCAATTACAAAGTCCATTGGAGTGTAATCGTCATTCATTAATACGACTGCATATAATGGGGGACGCTTGAGTTCAGGAGGGGCTGTTTGTACAACAACCTCTCCGTCATGATCTTCGTTTTGCGAATCACTTAAGCGTGGGTGGAAGTGCCAATCGACATAGCCAGACTGCTGAAAAGAAGCCTTGATATCTTTTAAGTTTGTTTGACGCTTATTTGTTCGCATAGGATGTTACTATTGTGAATTTGCTTCAGCTTGAGGAATTTCTGCCACAAAAGCAGAAGATGTTTCGACAGGTTTACCACGCTGCCAACTAAAACGTTTAATAATCGGTGTATCAGAACCACCAGTTAAACGTACCTCAATAAATTGAGGCGTGAAACCTTTAGGCATTGTCCAGCGACCTGTTAAACGTTCAAAGTCAGTAAAGTTGAAGTTCTTCGCTTCAAGCGGTACGACTAAAACTTCAGTATCTTTGATCAATCTGATTTCAACCGATCCTAAAGCACGACGCTTACTTGGACTTACTTGAACTAAATCTAGTTGATATTCATAAGCATTTTCAGGCAAAGGCTTAATTGCCAGATTTTGGATTGTTAAGCTCAAACCACCACGTTGTCTCAAAATCTCACGGTAGATATTACTCATACCTTCTTGCTGAGTCTTATCGGCGTTCGCTTGATTAAGCGCTTCAAATAGATCATTTGCATTCGTCACAGCCACATCACGCTCTTGCACCGCTGCATTAAGGCTTTTGTTAACTGCATCTAAGGCTGTTTTTTGCTTTTGCACCACTTCAACCAATTGCTCCGCATCTGCATCGTAACCAACAACAGTTAAACCTTGACGGTGCCCAATTGTATAGCCGAGCGCAAAACAACCACTCATTAAAATAGCAGCACCAATAAACAAAGGCTTATTGGTGTTTAAAAATTTTTTCTTTTGCAACGAACTTTCTGCTGAAGTCGTCTGTCCAGAGTTTTGCATCGTCATCTCAGTGTTCAAGATCAGAGTCAAGACACACATTTAAATCGAAATTTAAATGTGTGTGAAGCAAAAAAGAGTTTTTTATGGTAATAAACCAATCCCTTGTAAGCCTTCATCTTCATTAAAGCCAAACATAAGGTTCATATTTTGTACAGCCTGACCAGATGCACCTTTTACAAGGTTATCTTGAGCCGCCAAAATAATCAGTTTATTTGGTTGTGGTTTATATAATGCAATACGAAGTTCATTCGCACCGCGTACACTACGTGTTTCAGGTGAACTATTTGCAGGCATAACATCTACGAATTTTTCATTAGCATAGAAGTTTTCATACAAAGCTTGTAAGTCTGTCTGCTTACCAGCTTCTGTCAAATCTACATAAATTGTACTCAGCATACCGCGAATCATAGGTACTAGATGAGGAACAAATAAGAGTCCATCAAACCCGCCCTTTTGTCCTGCAATATTTTCTAAGGCTTCTACAATTTCTGGATGGTGACGATGACCTGCAACACCATATGCTTTAAAGTTATCAGCGTTTTCACTATAAATCATGCCCAAGCTTGCTTTACGGCCAGCACCCGAAACACCAGACTTCGCATCAATAATAATATTTTTGGTTTCAATGAGTGCTTGTGCTGATTTTAATAGTGGCGCTAAACCTAATTGAACAGTCGTCGGATAGCAACCAGGGTTACCAATAACTTGAGCTTGTTTAATTTTTTCGCGGTTTAACTCAGTTAGACCATATACAGAATCTTTTAGTACATCTGGGCAAGCATGCTCCATACCATACCATTTTTCAAATTGTTCAAGATCTTGTAAGCGAAAGTCTGCTGCTAAATCAATAACTTTAGTTCCAGCTGCAATTAAATCTTTGGCATGTTGCATGGCAACACCATGTGGCGTTGCAAAAAATACAACATCACACTCTTTTAATGCATCAATGTTTAAATCTGAAAATTGAAGATCAGTATGTCCACGTAAATTAGGGAACATATCTGCAACTGGTTTGCCCGCTTCTGTACGTGAAGTAAGAACTCGAACCTGCGCTTTAGGATGTCGTAATAAAATACGTAATAGTTCAACGCCTGTATAACCCGTTCCACCAACAATTCCGACAGAAATCACGTGCATTACCTCAATTTTTGAATCTATACTTGAGCAGTAGTATGACAGGATGTCCAAGCTTACAAAACCATTTCATGCTTGGTAATTTTAATTTTTTTAATTTTAGCGACAATCAGATAGCACTTACTGGACTGTCATAACCACATAAATATCAGCAAATAAATACCAGATTAATTTTTGGAGAGCTAGGATGCTTCAACAATCAAAAGAAACAAAATTACGCACGTACCTTGGCTTGAGCACATTCATTTTAAGTGTAGCCCTTACTGGTTGCGGAGGTGGAGGTAGTAGTGGAGGCAGTTCACCCACTACACCAACGCCAGTTGACCCTACACCTGAAGCAACAACTGATGTTACTTTAAAAACCCCTGTAGAAATGCGTAATATCCAGCTTAAAGTATATGACAACACCAACAACGCTGTTCTAGTGGATACTTCTATTGCGAGTTTAAATAGCTTTAATGTCAAAATTCCTACTGCAAAATTGAATCGTTTATATCGCGTAGAAATTACAACTCAAAGCTCATCTCAAGTGTTTGACCCCATTACTCCACAATACCAAAATTTGTCAGGTATTTATCATGCATTTATTACACCAAACAGTGTAAGTGGCAGAATCCAATTCATTAGCCCAAGCAGTGAAGCAGTTTATCAACGAGCTGTCATACGTTCAGGACAACTCCCTCAAGAAACGGTTGACCCAACCCGTATTGAGCAATTACATGTGGATTTAGCTTCTCAAGATGTCTACAAATCGTTAATGAATGCGTTTAAAGATGGTGACATTCCAAGTTTAAGTCCAGCTAATTCCCTTCTGAATTTAACTTTATTGCGATACTCAATTACTAAACCTAGTACATATGTAGATAGTTATCTTAGCTTTGGTTACTTACAATATTGGTCAACAATTCATGGCGGAGCAAACACCTACCAAGAACTTGTTAAAAGTTTAGCAACTGATTTAAAAGATGGTTTTTTGGATGGGAAAAAACTTCATGGGGATCAAACATCCTTCACTCCTATTTTCACACCTGCTCCAGATAATATTGATCCACTAAAAAATACGCTTTTAGATATTGCAGCTAATCAAAAAGTAACGCGCGATTACTTTGGAACCATCCTAAAAGCATCTACTTTGCAATTGGCTCAGGCTAATTCACAACAGTCTTTAGATCAGACGGGTTATGAACTTCTACAAAAAAAACAATATACAGGAATTGTTCCTACTGTAAATTCAACAACATTCATTCGCATTGACGGTGCTGGAGATTACCGTAGAGCTGTTGGGTTTACCACCACAGCGACGTGTAATGGATCAACCTACCCATGCAAACAAGGCTTAACCAGCATCAACCTATCAGATCCAAACCTACCAGCTACAGACTATTTAGTGGGCCACTATGAAGACACCTCAACTGGATGTCAGCTTAATTTTCGCGCGAACGGTCAAATCGACTTAAGTAAAGGTTCACAAATTTATCGTGCTGCTTTAAGTGCTGATAGTACCGATAATTTATTGCAAACAGATGCTGCTAGTTCAAGTTATTTACTCAATTCAAGTTCAGCCGAACCAAATAACACGACGCAACAATACAACTTTATCCAATTATCTATTAAAGCAAATAAAATTATTAGTGCTAAAGCAGGTTTAGATAGCCGAAAAGCACCCGATAGCTTACAAACACCTCAACTAGAATGTACCTTTAGTTAAGCTGAAACATACCACCATGCAGGCAATGGATTTGATTTAAGTTGTCTGCGGTGTTTTTGAAAATATGGATCGTATTTTTCAACTTCTGCCCAAAATGCAGGACTATGGTCAAAATGTTTAGTATGCGCCAACTCATGAATAGCCACATAGCGAGCAATTTCATGTGACATAAGCACCAGTCCTGCATGTAGCATAATATTATGCTGACTACTACAACTTCCCCATCGAGTTTTCGGGCGACGAATTGTACACTCCCTATAAGCCAAATGAGTGTGCTCACTTAATTCTTTCAAAAGCTCTGGTAATTCTTGTTTCGCATAAGCAATAACTGCGTTTTGCAATGCCAAATATGGCTGTGTGTCTTTAATAAATAAAGAATTGTTTTCCCAGTCGAATTGAAAAACACGATGCTGCTTTTGAACAATGACTTGAAATGGCTGTTCTTTATTAAAGAAATAAATTTCCGAAGGAATTTCAATGGATGCCGATTGGACGTTTTGTTGCTTATTCCATGTCTCGGTTAACCATTGTTCAGATTGTGCTAAAAAATGCTGAATTTGTTTTTTACTACAAAATAAAGGAACCGTAAGACGGATTGAAGCAGGCTCAACACGTAAGCGCAATTTTCGTGCTCTTACGTGTCGAACGATTTTAATCTCTGGCATTTTTGCAGACATTACTGTGCTGTACGCTCTTCAATACCATTATTCGTTGCAACAATTGCAATCGTTGCCGGATTTAAGGCGAAGATACCGTTAGTTACCACACCAGGAATATTGTTAATTGTTTTTTCCAGCTCAATAGCATTTAAAATATTAAGATTGAAAACATCCAAAATAACATTACCGTTATCTGTAACTACACCTTCACGATAAACCGGATCACCACCCAAACTTACCAATTTACGAGCTACAGCTGAACGTGCCATTGGAATAACTTCTACTGGTAATGGGAAATCACGTCCAAGTTGATCAACCCATTTTGAATCATCAACAATACATACAAATTTCTTAGCGATTGATGCAACGATTTTCTCACGTGTTAATGCAGCACCACCACCTTTAATCATATGCATATGGCGATCAATCTCATCTGCACCATCAACATAGGCATCTAGGCTACCTACATGGTTCATATCAACCACTTCAATACCAAGTTTTTTAAGGCGATCAGCAGTTGCTTGAGAACTTGCCACAGCCGCTTCTAATTGTAATTCAGGTAATAAATCAATTAGAAAGTTTACGGTACTTCCAGTCCCAACACCCAAAATGCCACCTTTGGGTAAGTGTTTTAAAGCAGCTTTCGCAGCAGCTTGTTTCTTTTCATCTTGGGTTGCATATAGGCTCATTACATCACTCAACTATTTTTTGACATTTATGCGCCAATAAACGGCGCAAATGCACAAGGGTTTGCTACAATAATTTCCTATTTTAAACTGTTATAGGGAAGATGAACATGCTGTCTCGTGTGGTACGACAAATTTTACAAGCAACGGTTTATGATGTTGCAATTGAAACACCTCTCGAAGCAGCTCCACGAATTAGTCAAAAATTAAACAATACAATTCGTTTTAAGCGTGAAGATTTACAACCCGTTTTTTCTTTTAAATTACGCGGTGCCTATAACCGTATTAGTCAATTACCAAAAGAACAACTTGAACGCGGAGTAATTTGCGCCTCTGCTGGTAACCATGCTCAAGGCGTAGCTTTGTCAGGACAAAGACTAGGAATTCCCGCTATTATTGTTATGCCAAGCACAACACCCGACATTAAAGTTCAGGCTGTTAAACGCTTAGGTGGTCAAGTCGTATTACATGGCGATAGCTTTGATATCGCAAATAAATATGCTCAACAACGTGCTGAAGTTGAAGGTCTTGTATTTATTCCACCTTATGACGATGAACTTGTCATTGCAGGTCAAGGCACAATTGCCAATGAAATTTTACGTCAATGGCGTGATGTAGAGTACGTGTTTGTTGCCGTAGGTGGTGGTGGCCTTATTTCAGGCGTAGCAGCTTACCTTGGAGAAGTTGCACCGCATGTAAAAGTTATTGGCGTTGAATATGAAGAGTCTGCTTGTTTAAAGGCAGCTTTAGAAGCAAATGAACGTGTAATTTTGCCACATGTAGGCCTATTTGCAGATGGTACAGCTGTTGCCCAAATTGGTGCTTTACCATTTGATATTATTCGTTTGCGCAAATCTGATAACTCAGGACCGATTGTTGATCCTGATATTGTGACTGTGAATACAGATGAAATCTGTGCAGCAATTAAAGACACATTTGATGAAAACCGCAGCATTGTTGAACCTTCTGGAGCAATGGCATTAGCGGGTATCAAAAAATATATTCACGAACATAAAATCAGTAATAAAAATATGGTGTCGATTGTTTGCGGCGCCAATATGAATTTTGACCGCTTGCGTTATATTGCTGAACGCACCGAGTTAGGTGAGCAACGTGAAGCGATTTATGCAGTTACCTTATCTGAAGAAAAAGGCGCATTCTTAGGCTTCTGCCGTGCTTTACAAGGTCGCAATATTACTGAGTTTAACTACCGAGCAAACAATACAGAGGAAGCACAAGTATTCGTCGGTATTAGTTTAAAAGGTGGAGATGCAGAGCGCCATGAAATTTTGGAACAATTAAAACAGCAAGATTATATTGTAGATGACCTTTCTGACGATGAAGTTGCCAAATTACATATTCGTTATTTAATTGGTGGTCATGCAAATCTAGATGATGAAAGATTGTTCCGTGTTGAGTTCCCTGAACGTCCAGGCGCCCTTTTAACCTTCTTAACTCGTTTAGGTCCCACCCACAACATTACCCTCTTCCATTACCGTAACCACGGCGCTGCTGAAGGTCGTGTACTAGTTGGCTTACAAGCAACCGATGCGAAACAAAACCCTGACGGATTGATTGAAACGCTTGAGCAGATTAATTATCCGTATGCAGAAATTACTGATAACGTCGGCTATAAACGCTTCTTAAAATAATCTTTAATTTTGAGGAGAAGCCGACAAAGTTGTCGGCTTTTTTATACAATCTTTTTATATTTCTACCATCTTTACATTGCTTCTCTTTATCTTAAAGAAAATATCCTTAAAAATAATGATCTAACTCGGAAAAAAGGACCAACATGGCACAGTTTGCAGTCATTGGCTTAGGTAGTTTTGGAGCCACAGTTGCTCAAGAACTCACAAAATTAAATCATGATGTTATTGGCATCGATACGGTAAAAAAGAATGTCGAAAATCTTGCCGACGTTTTAACTCATGCCGTCATTGCTGACGCTACCGATGAACATGTGCTTGACGAATTGAATATCCAAAATTGTGATGCTGTTGTAGTCGCAATTGGTGAAGATATTGAAGCCAGTATTTTGTGTGTGTTGAACTTAAAAAATTTAGGAATTGATAAAATTTGGGTAAAAGCAAAAACCAAAGCTCATCACACCATTTTGTCACACCTTAATATCAATAAGATTATTCATCCTGAAGAAGATATGGGCGTAAGAGTTGCTCAAGCTCTGAACTACCCTATGGTAAGTCGCTACATGTCTTTAGAAGATGATCATTACATTATCAAAATTGAAATCCCAGATAAGCTTAATGGCATCAATTTATATGGCATTATGCAGCAAGCGCCTCAAGTCAAAACATTGCTCGTGAAAAGACAGCAGCAAATTTTGTTTGAGACTGAAGAAAATTTCACTTTGCAAACACATGATATTCTTATTTTAGAAGGTCATTTATCACAGTTAAAGAAACTTTCTAATTGCTTCTTATAAGAAAACGAACTCTAGAATATGTCTATATATCCCAAGCCTCATAAAACGTTAAATTTAAGCCCTCCTTCACTTTTAGCGCTAGGGTTTTTAGGCTTTATTACTTTTGGCACTTTATTGCTTAAATTGCCATTTGCGAATACAGGCAATGTCAGTTGGATGGATGCGCTTTTTACAGCCACCTCAGCAGTTACCATTACCGGTCTATCCGTTTTAAATATTCATGAGTCTTTTACCCTCTTTGGGCAAACTATTATTTTATTGCTGATCCAGTCTGGCGGTTTGGGATTTATGACTTTTGCGATATTGGCAGCATTAAGTTTGTCACCAAAAGTTGGTCTTAAACAGCAAATGATGGCTCAAGATAGTCTCGGACAAACAAGCCTATCAAAAGTTACTTTTGTTGCTAAAGGAGTTGTCACCTATACCCTTATTTTTGAGCTGATTGGTACAGTTATTCTCACGACTGCTTTTACACCAACATATGGGTTTGCACGCGGTTTATATTATGCAGCTTTTTACAGTATTTCCTCATTTAATAATGCTGGTTTTTCATTATTTTCCAACAGCTTAATGAACTTTCAGAGTAACTATATTATTTGTATAACCATTAGCATCCTTTACACCTTAGGTGGTCTTGGTTTTTTAGTACTCATGGATATTAAACAAAACAAAAAATGGAAAAAACTAACACCCAATAGCAAGCTTATTCTTACCACTATTGCAATTATCAACCTCGTTGCGTTTATTTTAATATGGGCTTTAGAAGCTCAAAATCCCGCGACTTTAGGGATATTAAACTCAGGTGAACAAGCATTAAATGCTTGGTTTCAGGCAACAGTTCCACGGTCCTCAGGGTTTAATACCATTGATACAGGTGCAATGACCAACAGTAGCTCACTACTGATGATGTTACTGATGTTTATTGGTGGTGGTTCACTGAGTACAGCGGGTGGAATCAAAGTTGGTACCTTTGTCATTTTAGTGCTTAGTGTAATTTCATTTTTACGCCGTACAGATGAAATTAGAATATTTAATCACTCTGTATCTCATGAAACAACCTATAAAGCATTAGCAGTGACTGCTATTACGAGCATACTGATTTTCATTGGCTTCTTTATTCTTTTACTTTTAGAGCCTAAAGCAGATTTTATGAATTTGCTTTTTGAGGTTGTTTCTGCTGCATGTACAGTGGGTCTCTCTCGTGGAATCACACCAGATTTACATAATGGTAGTTTATTCATTTTAAGCCTACTCATGTTTGCTGGAAGGCTTGGACCATTAACACTCGCCTATTTAATTGCCACTCCTAAAAAGAGTCGACTTAAACACCCTCAAGCCAACATTCAAATTGGATAATAAAAAAAGCCGCTTTAAAAGCGGCTTTTCTTATAGCGTCTTAGTACCAATTCAAGAGCGATACACCCAAACCAGCATAAGTTGCTCGATGGTTATAATCAATCAAGCTTTCACCATAACCGTTAAACAACTGGAAATGTCCGCGTAACTTGCCACTGATTGGAAAAGCCCAATCAAATTGCACAGCACCATGAGAGTCATCACCACCTTTCAATGAATGACGCAGCATTAAAGAGAAATCATTCTGTTTCCACTTATAAAACGCTGTTAAATCACCACGACCAATGTAATCTTCCATATCCGGATTATTATCATCTTTACTATCTTCTTCAAGACGAATCCATGGACGAAGCATTAAAGCAAAATTACCACGCTCCAATCCAACATTAAAGATGACACGGTTCCAGCTACGAGATAATGGATCTGAACGACCATTTGACTGATGGTTTAACGTAACTCCAAGCAAACGCCCATCTAAACCAAGCAACTCGTAGTTCGTTCTAAACATTAAACTTGCTTCTGGCTCATAGTTCGTTTCACGGAATGGGCGAGATTCTTCAGCATTGAACGTCTGCCAGCGTGAAGATTGTGTATACCCTACCCACAAATCGCCATTATTTCCAAAAATATTTTCCCAAGCTTTGGTTTTCAAAGAAATCTGAAATTTACTTTCTGTTGATTTCAGATCCTGAGCATCCGTTACAGTATTATTTGGATTTGGACTACTCGGGAATTCATTCTTGTCACTGGTCCAAAATACAGGTAGTAAATAGACTGGCTGATAAGCACGAATATTCCAAACACCTAGCTTACTTTTTTCAGATAATTCCCAACGTTGATCTAGCAAAGAAGTAGTAGGTTCAAGTGTAGGTGCTTTACCAATCACTTTAATATTACTAACCGTGTCTACCACCTTCTCTTTAAATGTTTCTGGTTGAACAGCAGGCTGATCAATTTTTTTTACAGGCTCAGGTACTACCGCAGCTTGTACAACAGGTAGAGCTGCTGGCTTAAATACAGAGTCATAACAAGCCAGACGATCGGCATTCGAAGCAAGAGCAACACATGCATCAACTGTGGCAGGGTTTGCTGGAGCTAAGGTATCAGCATATGTTACAGACGCACATAAACAGCTAAGCACGATTCCCATGCTTAGCTGTAAAGATGTGCGTTCAAATTGTTTGAACGCCATGTTCAATCTCCAATTTTTATTTTAATTAACTTGTTGAATGGTAAAACCTAATTGCTGCAATTCATCACGTTTAGCAAATGGCGCAACTACAGCTTTTACAGGAGTTTGCTCTACTAAATATTGACGAGCAACACGTTTTAAATCATCCAATGTTACATGCAACAATCTTTCGCGCAAAGTACGGCGGAAAGCTGGAGTTCTCGCATGCAACAATGCATAACATGCTGTAATCGCTTCACCTGCTGGAGAGCCTGGTTTATCCATGCTTGCCACTAAACCAAGAATTGCTTCTTCAAGCTGATGAGGTTGTTGCTCTGTATTTAATAACCATTGCACGCTTGCTTCAAAGTCTTTAAACGTCTCCGCTAAACGTGGGTCACGGTAGCTAAAGAAACGGAATGAACAAGCATTTCCATCATAACTAGCACCGCCGCCATAAGCACCACCTTTTTCACGGATAGCACTGTGCAAGAATCCGTTACGTAAATAAGCTGCCAATACCATTAATGGAGCCGCATCTGGATGTGATACTTCTACGGCTTGATATGCAGACGCACAGAATTGAACGTTTGCCTGAATTAACCATGCTTCATGATTATTATCATTAGCTTGTTCTACTTGAGTTAACTCAGTTGTAGCTGTATCAACATTCAACTTATCCCAAACATTCTGGATTTCTTCAACCAAACGTTCAGATTGATGTTCTTCACACACTAGTAAGAACTGTTTAGGTGCTTGCAACAACTTACTATGAATACGTTTTAATTCTGCAATCAACTCATCGTAAGCGGCATCATCTTGGGTAATTTTAGTAACAAGCTCACCCAACCAATTCAATGCACCTAAACCCGTGTTTTGATAGTCACGTTGAGCCAAGGCACTCATGTTACGAGAAGCAATCTGCATCGCATAGCTGTGACCTGAACCAGATAAACGAGATTGCCAACGTGTTTTACGTTGTTGCAGTAACTCGATAATTCGTTCTTTCTCATCAAATCGGAGCTGTTCAAATGCTAGTTTTAATAAATGAATTGCATCAAATTTCTGAGTCAACGATTTAGTCGTTAAAGTTAACCAAGCACTAATTTTATCTTTATCATCAACTTTACTACGTAAAGAAGCGCCCATTCCTAAACCACCACTTACAGCGGTTTGCAAGTTTTGTAGTTCAAGATAGCCATATTCGCCTGCACCCACTTCACCCATCAAAATAGAAAGCAAATTGAAGTAAGGTGACTTCACAATATCTTCAGGGATCTGGATAAGTACTTGTTGATAGTAAATGCCGTTAGTACCCGCATGGTACAAGTTCAACGGCGTATCCATACGATTACAAATAATTTCGCGTAACTGACCTTGCACAATATGCAAGTCAGCAGGTACATCTTCCAAACCTACTTTTGGCAATAACTCAAGATTATCAGGAGTATCTTGACGTTCCTCTAGGGCCTTGGTCTTAGCAATGATTTCAGCTTTATCAGCCTCTGTTAATTTTTCACTAATAGCTGCCAAACGAGCTTTTTCCGCTTCCTGCTCTTTTACAGACTTGGTCGGGTCTGGAACTAAAGTCATCTGCACGCGATGAGGGTTGTCGAGCAAATGTGTTTGAATAAGATTTGATAACCACATTGGGTCTTTCAACTCTTCTTTAACCTGTGCAATTGCGCTGTCGACGTCCCATATTTGAATTGGGTCATTATGGTGAATCGCACCACTTAAACCATTTAAAATTAGACTTAAACCATACGGTGTACCATCACCATTAATTTCACGTTGATGTAACTCGATTTGATGCAAGATTGCATCGACTAAATTACTGTCAATTGGTTTTGCAGCAACCTCACGCAGAATATTTAAAACACCCTCTCTAAAGCTTTGTGCATGTTCCGGGTTTGAACCTTGAACACCACAGTAGAAAGTCATTTCAAAATTACTATCGTCTACGCCCATTAATGGACCTGTTGATTGAGCGTAGCCACAAGTTTCTAGGTAATGACGCAGTGGCGAAGCTGAATTTTCTAATAAAATTCCTTCAACCAAACGCATTCCCAAACGCAATTTCACATCATTTGCTTCTGGTAATAACCAAGATAAAACATGATAAGTTTTATCTTTTAAATCATCACTATCAACACCATAGTTTTCTGTTACTTCAATTGGTGCTGGTAAACGTTTTTCGGGCTTAGAGTATAAAGTTGTTCCTGCCGAAAACTTATGTAGAGCTAGTTTTTCAAATTGCTCTTGTAGTTCATATGCTGTCTGATTACCAAAGGTCATGAATACAGCATTACTTGGATGGTAATGTATTTTATAAAAATCGACTAACTGCTCATACGTTAAATCAGGAATATCTTTCGGGTCACCGCCTGAGTTGTAATGGTAAGTCGTTTCAGGAAATAAATGATGGGCCAACTGATGATAAAGTTGGTCAGACGGCGCACTCATCGCACCTTTCATTTCATTAAAAACAACACCTTTATAAACAGGTTGACCATTTTCCAGTTCAATACGAATACCTTCTTGAGCAAAATCAAGTGGATTCAAATTGGCAGCAAATGCCGCATCAAGATAAACAGAAAGTAAGTTTTGAAAATCTTTTTTGTTTTGAGTAGCGAATGGATATGCTGTCCAATCTGCTGCGGTAAATGCGTTCATAAAAGTATTTAAAGAACGACGAATCATTAAAAAGAATGGATCACGTACCGGAAACTTTTCAGAGCCACACAAAGCCGTATGTTCTAAAATATGTGCCGTGCCTTTAGAGTCCATAGGCTGTGTTCTAAAAGCAACAAGAAATACATTTTCATCATAATCAGTTGCCAAGTGATAATGCACCGCACCTGTGACTTTATGCTTATATTCAGACACTAAAATATCTAATGCTTCTACATGGTGCTGACGTAGCAACTGAAACGCAGGGTGAACAGTTTGAGAAATGGTTTCAGTGACATCTACAGTCATGTGATCTCCTAACATATCGGATAAGTGAATAAGTCTCATTATAGCCTGAGTCAGCTTGAGATTGGCGAACAAAAGCCAAGTAAAATACTATGTTTTTGTTGAGTATTAGTTTTCATTGGCATAGCTTTGATATCAAGCACATAGCCATGAATGTTTTATCCTACCAGAACAAAAGCTTTTAATTCTATGTATATGATAGACATTGAATAAAAAAGCTTATTAAGTTTATTTGGCTGACTTACCTCGAATCTAAAAAACATTAACACAACAATATTTTTCCACTATTTTTTGATTTAACTGAATTTTATTCAACAAACTACAGCAAATCCAAGCAATGGTGTAAACTTAGCAACCTGATTTTTTTATTTTGTGACAACACATATGGCAACTGTAGATCTTTTTGCAATTGGTAATGCATTAATCGACCAAGAATTTAAAGTGTCTGATGATTTTCTTAGTCAACAAGGTTTGCAAAAAGGCACCATGCAGTTGTCCGATGGCGACACTCAATCTGCTCTTTATGCAGAGTTAAAACAGCATCAAGATTACAAAGGTCAAGCAAGTGGTGGTTCTGCTGCGAATACCACTGTAGCCTTTAGTGCATTAGGTGGAAGTGCTTTTTATGGTTGCCGCGTTGGTAACGATGATTTGGGTTCAATTTATCTGCAAGGTTTAAATGAAGCTGGCATTAAGACTACTTCAAAATCAATCAGTGAAGGTGTGACAGGTACTTGTATGGTACTCATTAGCCCTGACTCTGAACGCACAATGCACACCTATTTAGGTATCACTGCTGAACTATCTCAAGATCAAATCGACTTTGAACCGTTAAAAACAGCAAAATGGCTTTATATTGAAGGCTACCTTTCTACAAGTGAAACAGCGCGCAAAGCTGTAAAACAAGCCAGAGAAATTGCAAAAGCAAATGGCGTTAAGATTGCTTTATCTCTTTCAGATCCTGCCATGGTGCAATACGCTCGCGAAGGCTTAGAAGAGCTCATGGATGATGGCGTAGATTTACTATTTTGTAATGAACAAGAAGCCTTAATGTATACAGATACGACAACTGTAGAAGACGCTCTTGCTCAATTACGTTTTAAAAATCATACAGTAGTCATTACACAAAGTGCTAAAGGTGCTTTAGTTTCTAACTCTACCCAACATTTCCATGTGGCAGGCCGTCATGTAGAAGCCGTTGATACTAATGGTGCGGGTGATGCATTTGCAGGTGCATTCCTATACGCCCTAAACCATCATCAAGATTTGAATGCTGCTGCACAGTTAGCTGTCTTAATTTCTAGTGAAGTTGTTTCTCAATTTGGTCCACGTTTAGCGATTAATGATTATGCTAAACTTCTTGAAAATTTTCAGAAGGAATGTGCTTGAAATGGAAAGGATCTGTATGACGGAAGAAGTTCCTGAGCGTGAAGCTAGAGCTTTTGACACTTTACAAGGAACAACTATTTTCGTTACACAACGTGATGGCGCATTCTATGCTTACCAAAACTTATGCCCTCACTTGCAAACAGAGCTTGAATATTTAGAAAATCAATTTCTTGATCAGGATCAAGAATATATTCAATGTTCTACCCATGGTGCTTTATTTACTGTGGAAACAGGCGAATGTATCTCAGGACCATGTTTAGGTGATTTTCTAAATAAAGTTGAGATTAAAGTACATTCAGATGGCGGTATCTACATCGTAGACTGAAGCGATCAACATTAGAGTTTCTGCCATGGCTGATTTCTTTTTCAATTATTATCTTATGCCATTTCACTTAAGTGTAGTGGCTTTGATATTACTCAGCGTGGTAGAAACCATTGGTATGTATATTGGACTTCGTCCAAGTCAATTACTCAAAAAAATTGCGCCTGTTTGGCTTTCTAATTCACCACTACTTAACGTTAAATTTTCTAAAGCTTTAATTTTCGTTTTTTTACTTATCAATTTTAGTTTTGCAGGCTATTTTTTACAGCTCTCTTTCTTTGCAATCCAGCATTATTTTATTTCACCATTTTATTTAATCGTCCCAGCTCTTGTCATCGCAATCTTTTTTACTGTGTTCATGATTCACTGCCTTGACCAAGTAATTAAACCAAAGCTTACTCATACAAACTATAATCTTTTAGGACGACTAGCGACAGTTTCTAGTGGTAATGCTAGACCTGGATTTTCTGCCCAAGCGCGAGTACGTGATGAATTCGGCCAGCTTCATTACGTGCAAGTTGAACCAGAATACGGCGAACTCGAATTATACTCTCAAGTTATCCTTGTAAGAGTGCATAAAAGCCATTATGTAGCCAAAAAAATTTCTGTATCAAACGATCTTTTCGCCCCCGATTAAATTCTCACTACTATTCTATTTACTTGCTGCTTTTTGCAGGCTTTATTACATCTATATTTTATTATTTTCTTTTTAATTAATTATTTATTATTCCAACTATTTTAGTTTGGAATATGATTAATAAATATAATATACAACCATTTTGGTTGGTATTAAACTAAAACAAACTATTTTAATCAACTTAATATTTTTATTTACAAGTGTTTTAGTAGGATTTAATAATCAATTCAAACCATTTTAGTATAGTATTTATTTTAAAATACTAAGTATTTGTTTTATAAAAGTTAATTATTTAAATATTCATTTAAAATATATTTAATGTTTATTTTTATTATATTTTGATTAATAATAAAATTAATATCAAATGAGGTTTAATTTATGAGCCTTAATTTTAAAAATCCTAATGGTCGTTTAGTTAAAGAAATCACTATTATTCTAATAATAAAAATAGTGCTCCTCTTAACGATCAAACATATTTGGTTTGATGCTCCCACCATCCCCAAAAATTTTGACAATCAGGTCGCCGAGCATATTGCTGGCGATAACATTTCCCACATTAAGGAGACACGTTGATGATTTCTGAAAGCGTGGTTGATCTTTCGCGGTTTCAATTTGCGATGACCGCAATGTATCACTTTCTTTTCGTCCCTTTAACTCTAGGTTTGGCATTTATCCTTGCCATCATGGAAACCACTTATGTCATTTCCGGTAAAGAAATTTACAAGGATATGACTAAATTTTGGGGAAAATTATTTGGTATTAACTTTGCTTTAGGGGTAACAACTGGTTTAACCATGGAGTTCCAATTTGGAACAAACTGGGCTTATTACTCACACTATGTAGGTGATATTTTTGGTGCTCCATTAGCAATTGAAGGCCTTATGGCATTCTTTCTTGAGTCTACATTTATTGGTTTATTCTTCTTCGGATGGGATCGTTTAAGTAAGGTTCAGCATCTAGGTGTAACATGGTTAGTCGCTCTCGGGTCTAACATGTCAGCGCTTTGGATTTTAGTGGCGAATGGTTGGATGCAAAACCCAGTAGGTGCTGCATTTAACTTTGAAACGATGCGTATGGAGTTAGTTGATTTCGGTGCGCTGATCTTTAACCCTGTAGCTCAGGTGAAATTCGTACATACCGTTTCTGCGGGTTATGTAACTGGTGCAATTTTTGTACTTGCCATTTCAAGCTATTACTTACTTAAAAAACGTGACCTTCCTTTCGCCCGTCGCTCATTTGCAATTGCTGCCATTTTCGGTCTTGCATCTACACTTTCAGTGATTCTGTTAGGTGATGAATCTGGTTATGAGCTCGGTGATGTTCAAAAAACCAAACTCGCAGCGATCGAAGCCGAATGGGATACTCACCCTGCTCCTGCTCCGTTTACTTTGTTTGGTGTACCAAACCATGAAGAGATGCGGACAGATTACGCAGTTAAAATTCCATATGCATTAGGTTTAATTGCAACTCGTTCAACAACCAAAGAAGTTACTGGTCTTAAAGATCTCATGCAACAGCATGAAGTTCGTATTCGCAACGGTATGCTTGCCTATGCCGAACTTGAAAAATTACGTGCAGGTGATCGCTCACCAGAGTTATTAGCCTCTTTTGAAAAAAATCAAAAAGATTTAGGTTATGGCCTACTTCTTAAGAAATATGCACCCAATGTAGTTGATGCAAGCGAGCAAAATATTAAAGCTGCAGTAAAAGATACTGTTCCAAATGTTACAGCGCTATTTTTCTCTTTCCGCGCAATGGTTGCCTCTGGTTTCCTAATGCTATTACTTTTCATTTTAGCGACTTGGGCTGTAGCAAAAAGAAATGCTGAAAACAAACCTTGGTTACTTAAATATGCATTGTTTGCACTGCCGCTTCCTTGGATTGCTGCACAAACTGGTTGGTATGTAGCTGAAGGCGGTCGTCAACCATGGTCTATTGGTGAAATTCTACCAACCCATCTCTCTACTTCTAGTTTAAGTACTGGTGACGTATGGGGTTCGATTATTGCACTAGCAGCGTTCTACACCGCTCTTTTGATTATTGAAATGTATTTAATGATCAAATTTGCTCGCTTAGGACCAAGCTCTCTACACACTGGCAAATATCATTTTGAAAAGCAAGAACCGAAAGCAGCTGTTAATGGGGAGGCCTTATCATGATTGAATATGAATTATTGAAAATCATTTGGTGGGTGTTAGTTGGTGTGCTACTCATTGGCTTTGCTCTTACCGATGGCTTTGACATGGGGTCCATGGCTCTCATGCCTTTCGTTGGAAAAACTGATAGCGAGCGCCGTGCTGCAATAAACACGATTGCCCCACACTGGGATGGTAATCAGGTCTGGTTTATTACGGCAGGGGGTGCACTATTTGCTGCGTGGCCAATGGTTTACTCAGTCGCTTTCTCAGGCATGTACTGGGCACTCTTGTTAGTTCTATTTGCACTTTTCTTAAGACCTGTAGGGTTCGATTATCGCTCTAAACTTGAAAACACCAAATGGCGTAACTCTTGGGACTGGGGTCTGTGCATCGGTGGTGCTGTTCCAGCGCTTGTATTTGGTGTGGCCTTCGGTAATTTGTTTTTAGGTATTCCTTTTAGTTTAGATAGCACTTTACGCTCTGAATATACAGGCAGCTTTTTTGCTCTTCTGAACCCATTTGCCCTAGTTTGTGGTGTTGTGAGTTTATCTATGCTTTGTGCACATGGTGGTGCATGGCTCATGTTGCGCACAGATGAAGCTTTAAAACAACGCTCTGCCAAAGCTACTCAAATTATGGCAATTATATTTTTAATTTGTTTCCTTGCGATTGGAGCGTGGCTCTATTTCGGGCAAGTTCCTGGTTATAGCTATGCTGTTGCTATAGACCCAAATACTGCGCTTAACCCTTTAGCTAAAGAAGTGGTTACCAATAGCAATCCTGGTTGGATGAACAATTACAGCACCTATCCAGTGACTAAAATTGCCCCTGTTCTTGCCATATTAGGCGCAATCATTGCAATTTTTGCTTCTTCAAAAGTAAAAGCAGGCTTAAGTTTTACTGGTACAAGTTTAATGATTGTAGGAGCAATTTTAACTGCTGGTTTTGCCCTATTCCCATTCCTACTTCCATCTAGTATCAATCCTAACTCTAGCTTGACAATGTGGGATGCTGTATCAAGTCACCTTACTTTAGGCGTTATGACGGTTGCTGCCTGCATTTTTGTTCCTCTTATTTTGATCTATACCACTTGGTCTTATTACAAAATGTGGGGAGTCATCACTAACAAACATATCGAGTCAAACTCGCATAGCTTGTATTAAGGAGAAAACTATGTGGTATTTCGCATGGATCCTAGGCATTTTGATGGCATGTTTTGCGGGTGTACTCAGCGCGCTTTATATCGAACATCATCAAGATTTAGATGAGGAATAAATGATGGCAAAAGCAATGACAGCATCAAATCATCGAAAAGCTCAAGCATTTGCAATGGCCCTTTCTTTTCTGTTGGCATTGCCGCTTGCTGCAATTTTGTTAGTTTACCCTTCACTCATGCTTGATGCTAACGGACACTACAATCATAGCCAACTTATGCTGGTGATGATTGGTATTTCTGGTGGTTTTATTTATGGAGTGGGTTTCGTACCCAACTTCTGGTTATGGAAATGGCTATTTAGCCCGTGGGTGGCTTGGCCTCTCATGCTTTTAGGTTATTACATCTGGTTTCTAACCTAAATTAAAAAGACCTCATCTGAGGTCTTTTTTTATTTCCACCAACTTAATAGATACTTTTGGCACCCCTACATTTGCTTCAACCGGATATGGCTGTTCATTACCCGTTTTCACATATCCACGTCTTTCATAATAAGCGATCAATTCAGAACGGACATCTAGCACATACATTACGGCGCTGGTCAAATGGGGATCTTCTTTCAATGCATATTGCTCTGCATATTCTAAAACAGATCGACCCACTCTCATATTTTGAACTTGAGGATCAGTACAAAATGTTCCAATCTCAACCTGATTATTTTCAAATGTAAGCCCAATACAAGCAATAAGCTTGGAAGCAGAAGTTTCCGCTATCAATAATGTTGAATTCCTAAGTTGTAGTTGTGCTTCTAATTGAAACTCTGTAATACGCTGTCCTTCTACCCAATCAAGTTCTGTTGTCCAACTTCTATCTTGTTGTTCTCGATAGGACTTATTAATTAAAACTACGAGTTGTGGAATATCAGGAAATTGAGCTGAACGGAAATTTAAATTATTCATAAAATATACTTAGGCTATTTATAAAAATTCTAAAAATAAAGCCGATATTAAATCGGCTTTATTTTAAATAGCAATAAATTAATTTGATTGTTCAGCTAACCACGCCATAAATTTTTGACGCTCAGCTTTAGAAGCTTTCTGCCAGGTTTCAACTAAACGTTGATCATTCGTTTGGGCTACACCTGTTACAGGCATAGATGTTGGAACTGGTACAGCCGCCTGAACAGAAGTAGGTTTAGCAGAGGCATAAACTGCCTCAGGCTGCGATTTAGATGATTTAGTCGTAAAGTCAGTGACTTTACCTAATAAGCCAGTTGCAAACCATGGTTTTGCCTCATTGTTTGCACCAGTTTGTTGTACGATCAATTCATTATTTGCGCTGTACAAAGCCACAGTTGGTTGCTCAGCATATTTCTTTGCTTGTTCAAATTGCTTTGGTGCATCTACCATTCTGAGCTTATAAGTTTGCCCATCTTTGAGTACTGGAGTTTGAATTGTGACTACTCCAGATTTAACAATGTCATGCTCCCCGCTTAAATGTTCAAAGTATTCTTGATAGCGCACACTTAAGCTTGTTTCACCAGCATCGACTTTATAATTATTTTTAGATGAACGAAATAACCCAGAGTTGACTTCCTGACCATTCACCGCAAGGATTACAATTTCCTCTGGTGCTGTAATTGTAACTGCTGAAAATACCGAACCGCTGAGTAATAAACCAATTGCAGCAACACCTAATCTTAAAGTCATCTGTCTCTTTCTCTGTGTTTGATAAGCTATTAAATCATGAGCAATATGCAATATGATTGTGACTATTTTATGACAAAGCAGTTATCGACTAATTTCTTGATTTATTATTTTGAAATATGCATTTGAATTTCATAAATTTTCGTTTTATGTATTCCTCCTATTCATTCTAAAAACATAAAAAAAAAGCACCTAAAATAGGTGCTTTTTTTAATTTCAATTAAATTAATTGAAAGTTTTGAAACGATCAGCATCATTAATAAATGCTTTTTCACCTGCTGGTGCTTCAACCGAACCAAATACTAATTGAGCACGTAATTTCCAAGTTGCAGGAACATCAAATGCTTCAGCTGCGTCTGCATCGACAATTGGGTTATAGTGCTGTAAAGATGCACCTAAACCAAGCTCTGAAAGTGCAGTCCAAGTTGCAAATTGAGCAATCGCACTTGAGTGTTCAGACCATACTGGGAAGTTGTCTGCATATAATTCGAATTGCTCTTGTAAGCTTTTAACAACAGCTTGGTCTTCATAAAATAAAACCGTACCAACACCAGCTACAAAGCTATCAATTTTTGCATTTGTACCAGCAAAAGCTTCTGCAGGAACAATTTTACGCAACGCTTCACGAACTAAATTCCAGAATTTAGCATGAGATTCACCGTATAGTGTCACTACACGTGAAGATTGTGAGTTAAAAGCTGAAGGACTATGTTTAACTGCTTCACGGATAGTTTCTTCAATTTTAGTGCGATCTAATGCAACGTTTTTACCAATTGCATAAATTGTACGACGGTTTTTAATTTTATCTAAGAAAGTAGACATTTTGTTATTTCCTACCTATTGATTTGACCAAGGGCCGTTGTTTGGGAATGAATACAGTGTATTAAAGTCATTTTTCATAATCAGCATTAAAAATATGACAGTTCGTTTTATTTTCGCAACAATAAAAAAAGATATACATATAAAAAAAGCTTCACGATTTAGTGAAGCTTTTTAAGGTTACCAACCAATTTACTTATCAGTTTCAAACAGTGCAGCAACAAAAGATTTAGCCGAGAATGGTCTTAAATCATCTATTTTTTCACCTACACCAATAAAACGGATTGGCACATGGGTGCGACTTGCAATATTAAAGAGTACACCGCCTTTCGCAGTTCCATCCAACTTGGTAATGGTAATACCCGTTAAACCTACAGCTTGATCAAACTCTTGTACTTGGTTAATCGCGTTTTGACCTGTTCCTGCATCTACCACCAACATAATTTCGTGCGGTGCAGTTGCATCAATTTTTTGCATAACACGTTTAACTTTTTTGAGTTCTTCCATCAAGTTACTCTTATTATGTAAACGACCTGCCGTATCCGCAATTAATACGTCAATTCCTTTAGCACGAGCACTTTCAAAGGCATCAAAAATAACAGAAGCACTATCAGCTCCATGACCTTGCGCTACTACAGAAATATCGTTACGTTCACCCCAGATCTGTAATTGCTCAGTTGCTGCGGCGCGGAATGTATCACCAGCAGCCAACATCACTTTTTTACCTTCACCTTGTAAACGTTTCGCCAACTTACCAATTGTTGTAGTTTTACCCACTCCATTTACCCCGACCATCAAAATCACATAAGGTGATTTATTAGGGTCAATATGTAATGGCTTAACACGTGGAGCCAACAAAGCAACTAACTCTTCTTGTAACGCTTTATATAAAGAGTGGGAATAGATCAAATCACCACGAGCTGTACGCTCTGTTAAATTGGTAATGATGGTTTTAGTTGCTTCAACACCAATGTCTGCAACCAATAATTGCTCTTCGACTTCTTCAAGTAACTCATCGTCAATTTCCTTTCCGCCAATCAAGATATTGACCATACCATCAGCGAAATTACGACGAGTTTTGGTTAAGCCTTCTTTCATCCGGCCAAAAAAACCAGTTTTTGGTTGTTCAGCCGCTGTTCCTGTAGAAGCCACTTCGTCTTTGGCTACTTCAATATTTTCTTGTGATTTAGCAGGAGATTCAACGATGGGAACATCGATAGCAGGTAAATTAGGTAATGTGACATCGTCATCACCGATCTCAGCATCTATCAAGAATTTATTTTGCATATTCGATTGTTGCTCCATGCGGATTCCTTGAAAAGCAGCGCGTTTAAAAAGATAAAGTTTAGCATAAATTCAAAATTTTGCCTGCCACAATAGTGCTCAAAAAGCTTTGGAAACCAAGATTTAGCCTGATTAACCCATTTACTGAGTATCTTCCTGAGCAAGTGCTGGATATTGTCTAATATGAGCACCTTCAAATTGATATGCATGCATTAACTTTAAATACTCTGCTCTATGAATTTCTGATTGAGCTATTAGCAGCTCAGCCATATCCTGAGTTTTAGGATAAGTGGCTTGATGAGAGAGTTGTATAATTCGTTGATATTGTTCCTGACTAATAGGCCGAAGTAATGCTAAATATGACAGCACAAAAATACAGCCAATGACAATAACCACAAATAGGTTAAAACATTGATCAACTTTTAACTCAGATTTTAATTTAAGAAAATTTTGTTTGAATATGAGCATGACCTACCTCGAATTAGTGTAGTGTAGGGTTCAATACTCATATGCACAAGATCAAACATCCAGTAAGGCCAAGAATCGTACCTTACTGGATCATAATACTTAGCTTATTAGTGAACGAATGACGGAAAAGTATAAAATTGCTGCAATAATCACCAAGACTAAAAACATCGCAAAAATACTTAACCCTTCTTCAGCATCGGCTGGATGCAATTCGTCTTCGTCGGCAATTTTTCTCAGTTCACCATCATAAACTTGATAAAACCAGTTTTTTTGTGCAGGTTCCAAATGCCGTGCAAAGTCAAATACTCTTTTGCGCTGAGCAAGACAATAATCCCCTAAATGGATCTCTTGATGAAAGATCGCTTCATCTAATAGTTTACGATGATAATGGGCTAGTTCTATGATTTGTTCCTCTCTAGGTGGAGTATCAAAAACAAAGCCATCGATAGTATTTGTCATATTTTATTCTCCTTGTCTTTTATTCTCATATTGATTTTACTCAAAATTATTTGTGAATAATGTTTAATCATGTATCCTAATAGTGAATTAACTGGTATGCACCAATAGTTGACAAATCCATTAATTTGTAATATTAGTTTAATAATTCTAAGTTAAATTAATTTAAAGGCAGCGGCCTTTAGAAAAAGTAATCATAATTACAATAAGGAGTTTTCTATGATTCAACGTATCTCTCATCATGATTTAGAACATGTGTACGCAACTGCAGTAAACACAATTCACTCTCAAATGAATTTTCAGGATGCAGTTGCACAGTTAGAAGAAGTTGCTCGCGCTGGGCACGGTAAAGCTGCTCTGTTTTTAGCTGAATTGTATTATCAAGGTTTCCGTGTTGAACGTGACTCACTTAAAGCACAATATTGGCAAAAGTTAGCCACAATGCAAGCATAAAGAAACGTCACTTAGGTGGCGTTTTTTTACGTCTGGAAATAAGTAAAACTAGCAATTTATCTAAAACTTTAGCCACTTGAAGTAAAGGATATGAATTTCACAGCTGGAATATTTGTTTACGATTTGATACCTGTTTAAACTGAAATGTCATCTGATTTTTTTATAATAAGCAAGACAAGTTAGAACCTTTAAATTCACAATGAAAAGTTTAAGTAATCTACAACCGGTTTCAAGAGACTTGATGATTAAGATTTATATTTTAAGAACCATGATGTATTGCGGGGTTCTTTGGGGATTATTTCATCAAGGATGGGCAATTAAATCAGATCAGGAAGACTTTATTTTTCCTTTTTGGCTTAATGGCTTACAGGCACATCGCTACGCAAAAGAGCATTGGCCACATTACAAACCAAGAAGAATTACACCTAAAGATTTCCATGAGTCTTTATTACCAACTTTAACTCGACTCAACGTCACTCCTGCTTTGTTTAATTCATCTCATAGAAAATTAAAGTTATCTACTCAGCAAATGCAGCATTTCTTTTTCAAACATCCGAATTGGCAAGGAGCGTAAACTTTTCTTTAGGTTCTTAATCTCTATTAGAATGCTTTTTGAACGCTTGAGTGTGAAACTTGTATTTAATGACTATCCAGTCTTTGCATTTTTATAAAATCAAGCTAATTTAAAACAAAATGATAAAACACAGGACAGAAGAAATGACAATCGTTGCACAAGTAATCAAGAACAAAGCAGAGCAAGATATTTTTACAATTTCTCCAGAAGCCACTGTCCTTGAAGCAATTAAGATTATGGCGGATAAAGGAATTGGTGCGCTCGTCGTAGCTGAGGGTGAAAAAGTTGTCGGAATTTTGTCTGAACGTGACTACACACGAAAAGTAACGCTTATGGAACGTTCATCATATAGCACTACCGTTGCTGAAATTATGACATCTAAAGTGCTTACAGTAAGCCTAAACAATACAGTTGAAGAGTGCTTACAGCTTATGACAGATCGTCACTTACGCCACTTACCTGTATTAGACAATGAAAAACTAGTTGGATTTATTTCTATTGGCGACTTAGTAAAAGCTGCGATGGAAGATCAGAAAAATCTCATTGAACAATTAAAGCAGTATATCTCTGGTTAATTATTTCATATAAAAAATGGGCATTTATATGCCCATTTTTTATTGATGTAAAAACTTAAAGATAGTTATTAATTAAAGCAACTAAACGCTCTAGCAAGTCATCAGCCTGTGCTTGAGTCATGTTAATTGGTGGCAATAAACGTACTACTGAACCAGCTGTAACATTAATAATAAGCTTATGTTGATCTCGAGCTATTGCAACGAGCTCAGCGCAGTCTCTAGGCAATTGAATACCAATCATCATACCAAAGCCACGTACTTGCACATCTTTATGTGCCAATTGCGCACGTAATTGATCAACAATATAACCACCAACAACTGCCGCGTTTTCTACAGCATTCTCTTTTTGGATTGTATCAATTACTGTATAAACCACACGAGAACCTAGCACTGTGCCACCATAAGTAGACCCATGGCTACCAGGCCCTAATAAGCCAACAGCTTTACCTTGGGTCATTACCGCGCCTACTGGAAAGCCATTACCAAGTCCTTTCGCAGTCGTCAAAACATCAGGCACAATGTTTGTATGCTGATAAGCAAAATACTTACCGGTACGGCCGTTACCTGTTTGAATTTCATCTAGCATCATTAGCCAGTTATGTTGATTACATATGGTGCGGACTTCTTCAAGATAGCTAAAGCCTTGAGGTGCTGTATTAATACCACCCTCACCTTGAATAGGTTCAATCAAAATCGCAACAATATCTGGGTGCTGCAAAGCAGCTTCTTGAATTGCTTCTACATCACCAAATGGCACACGAATAAAATCATTGGTTAAAGGAGCAAAACCATCTTGTACTTTCTTATTACCGGTAGCTGAAAGTGTTGCTAAGGTACGACCATGAAATGATTGCTCTGCCACAATTATCTTTGGGGAGCTTACACCTTGTTGAGTACCAAATTTACGAGCAATTTTAATGGCGCCTTCATTTGACTCTGCACCACTGTTTGAAAAGAAGATCTCTTCCATCCCTGAAACTTCAGCAAGCTTCTGAGCAGCTGCCGTTTGCCAAGAAATCTCAAATAAGTTACTCGTATGCACAAGTGTTGCAGCCTGTTCAGCAATTGCTTCTGCAATGACTGGATGCGCATGACCTAAACCACATACAGCAATACCGGTTAAAGCATCTAAATACTCTGTGCCATCTTCGGTATATAGATATGCCCCTCGGCCTCGTACAAAACTGATCGCTTGGCGACCATAAGTAGCCATTAAATGTGATGGTTGATCAGGTTGTATTGGAGCTAGGGTAATATCATTCATAACGAACTCTGTCTGTATGAGGTTTTAAGAAGGGTTTATATAAGCAAAAACTGGCTCTGATGAAAAGTCTCATCACTCATTTATCTAAAATTTCGTCCGCTTTTTGTTATCGCTTCGGTTTATACAATAAAATATTGAATATTCAATGCAACTTTAAGTAATCAGGTGGTTTGCAAAGCGATGTAAACACCCCCTATAATGCTGCTAGATTAGTTGAGGATCTCTTTATGACTGAACAAGCACGTGATACTGAAGCGTTAATCCGCGATCAAATTGCGAAGCATCCCGTTTTACTTTACATGAAAGGCACTCCACAGTTTCCACAATGTGGTTTCTCTGCACGTGCTGTAGAGGCGCTCAGTCAAATTGGTCGTCCATTTGCATATGTAAATATTTTGGAAAACCCTG
This sequence comes from Acinetobacter sp. BEC1-S18-ESBL-01, assembly GCF_014169935.1. Classification (NCBI taxonomy): domain Bacteria; kingdom Pseudomonadati; phylum Pseudomonadota; class Gammaproteobacteria; order Moraxellales; family Moraxellaceae; genus Acinetobacter; species Acinetobacter sp. BEC1-S18-ESBL-01. The sequence goes on along the minus strand of NZ_AP022302.1, from coordinate 1,657,966 downwards.
ATATTCGTGCAACATTACCAAAAATTGCGAACTGGCCTACATTCCCGCAACTTTGGGTAAATGGCGAACTTATTGGTGGTAGCGATATCATGCTTGAAATGTTCCAAAATGGCGAATTAAAACCATTAGTTGAACAATACAGCGCAGCGCCAGAAGCGTAAATAATAAAAAAGCCAATCAATAGATTGGCTTTTTTATACTCTCAATTTCAACGATCACTTACCCCGACATAGCGAAATAAATTTTCCACACCTAAATCAGATTTTAAAATAATTAGATTTTCATAAGTTGTTGTCGTGAGAGCTTCAAAAATATTCATATTCGGATCTTCGTGCAACTCATCCACATTTTGATCCATACACTCTTCAAATCGATCAGCAATAAATTCAAACCCCAAATCCATAGCAATAAATAAAGTATGTTCACATGGCTGAATATATTGTTCTTGCGCCCAGTCAATTATTGCTTGTTTGCAAAATGGACATTCAATATTCGCAGAAGTATCGTTAAGTTCAATTAATTGATAGTGCATTAGATTTGAAAAGAATAGAAAATTGTAGTGTAAAAGAAATTAATTGAAAGTTCTAGAAAAGGCTAGAACCACTCATCAAAAAACATACAATAAAATTACATTGTAATGACAATATAATTTCAAATTCTCAGTTAAAGGAAATATCTTAGTATATGTTTTAATTACAAAAAATTTAGTTTAAGAATTATCGTTGCAAAATTAATAATGTAAAATCATGGTTGTTGCAGAAATAGGATATTTTAATGCTCACTGATCTTGATGATTTTTATTGTTTTGCTCTCGTCGTTGAGCATGGTGGTTTTAGTGCCGCTGAGCGTGTAACGGATATACCAAAATCAAAACTAAGTCGTCGTGTATATAGCCTAGAAGAAAACTTAGGCGTTCGCCTGATTCAACGCAGCTCTCGTCATTTTGCTGTTACAGATATTGGGATGGATATTTATAGACATGCTCAAGTCATGATGAATGCTGCACAGGCTGCTCATGATTTGGTTGATCATTTAAGCATTCAACCTAGAGGTGTTGTAAAGGTTAGTGTTCCTGTTGATATTGCTCAAAATCAACTGCCTAAAATTTTGCCTGCTTTCTTAAAAAAATATCCAGAAATTCGTTTGCAACTTATGGTCAGCAATCGTCGAGTAGATGTCATTAATGAAGGAATTGATATTGCTTTACGTGTTCGCTCAAAACTAGATGATGATCCAAGTTTAGTTCTTAGACAGTTTGCACTTATTGAACAGAGTCTATTTGCAAGTCAAGCATATCTAAATGAATTTGGAGATATAAAAAATCCAGAACAACTTAGTGAGCATCGCATTTTAAGTTTGTCAGAAGAGCATCTTGATCAACAATTCCTTTTGCATGGTCCAGACAATCAGCAAAAGAAAATCAAAGTCAGCCCTATCGTAATGGGTACAAATATCCATATGTTGGCGCAATTAGCGAGTCAAAACTGTGGGATCGCTTTACTACCAGAGAGCGCAGCAGAAGATTTTCTAAAATCTGGACAGCTTGTACAAATTTTACCGGAATGGAAAGCTCCTCACGGTATATTACATGCTGTATATCCATCACGCCGAGGGTTATTACCTGCTGTACGAGTATTTATTGATTATTTGGTAGAACATCTTTCTGAGCATTAAAATGAATTTAAAAAAAGTTCGATAATTATCGAACTTTTTTTATTTTTAAATTACAGGATAGTTTCCTACACCTTCAGGCCAAGGTGTTAAGAGTTCAAAGCCAGTGTCAGTTACAGCAACCATATGTTCCCATTGCGCAGATAACGAAAGATCTTGAGTAATAACTGTCCATCCGTCATTTAATTCTTTAACCTGTGGTCTACCCGCATTAATCATCGGTTCAATCGTAAAGACCATACCTTTTTTTAATACTAAGCCTTGGCCGCGCTGTCCATAATGTAAAACATTAGGTTGTTCATGATAAACCTTACCAATCCCATGACCACAATATTCTCGAACAATGCTATACCCTTCTCGATGAGCAACTGACTGAATAGCATAACCAATATCGCCTAGTGTAGCTCCTGGCTTAACAGCATGAATCCCAGCAACCATCGCTTCATAAGTTGTATCAACAAGTTTTTTTGCTTGCGGGTTTACATCACCTACAAAATACATGCGGCTCGTATCACCAAAATAGCCATCTTTAATAATTGCGACATCAATATTAATAATATCGCCATCTTTTAAAATCTTATTCGGTGACGGAATTCCATGGCAAACTACTTCATTTACTGATGTACATATTGTTTTAGTAAAACCATGATATCCCACATTCGCAGGAATAACTTTTAAAGTATTTACAATATAGTCATTACACAGGTTATCTAAATATTCAGTAGATACACCCGGTTTAATATATGCCCCTATCATTTCTAAAACTTGTGCAGCCAAGCGTCCAGAAATTCTTAACTTTTCCAGATCTTGTTCAGTTTTTATTGTAACAGTAGAAGCTCTCATTCAGTTTTATCCTCGTAGGCACTGCTTTTACCACGCCTACAAAAATGTAAGTTAATTTAGAATATTCTAGAACGGATATAGGATAGGCTGGAAGCATTAAATGCCCAAATATTCAACATTCATAATAGAAATTCATACTTTTATTTTTGCATAATTTCTTTAAAAAGTCAGAGACAAAAAATGATTTCCTAATTTCTTTCAATGGTTTTTCAAATACATACCTTAACCAGTTGATATTTTTAATATCTATTAAAGGTTTTTATGCTCTGAAAAAAATCTTTTTCACATAAAATACCGCTTGATCATGATCTCTTTTGCTCTAAAATTCCTTCTTTTTTATTAATTTTAATTTATGCAACATCTTCGTACTGGAGATATTATTGCCCTAGGTTTTATGACCTTTGCTCTTTTTATTGGGGCTGGCAATATTATCTTTCCTCCCATTGTCGCTCAACAAGCCGGTGATCATGTATGGCTAGCCGCTATAGGCTTTTTGATTACTGCAGTTGGTCTACCCGTAATTACCATCATGGCACTCTCTCGTATGCAGGGTTCCATTGAAATTATTAGCTCTCCTCTCGGCCGAGTAGCAAGTCTGATTTTAACCGTTGTTTGTTATTTATCAGTAGGCCCTTTATTTGCTACTCCACGTACAGCTACTGTTTCTTATGAAATTGGTTTTTCATCTTATTTTGGAACATCAAGTAGTAGCCTTTTAATTTACAGCGCAATTTATTTTTCATTTGTAACTGTAGTTTCACTTTATCCAAACAAGTTATTAGATACTGTTGGTCATGTGCTTGCTCCCCTAAAAATTATTGCTTTAGCAATTTTAGGTATTGCAGCAGTTATGATCCCAGCGGGTTACGTCCCTGCTCCAATCAACCATTACGTTGAATCTCCAGTTTCGGAAGGTTTCGTAAACGGTTATCTCACTATGGATACTTTAGGCGCATTAGTATTCGGTATCGTAATTATTCAAGCGATTTATTCGCGTGGTGTTACCGATAAAAAATTAGTCACTAAGTATGCGATTATTGCCAGTCTTATTTCTGGTGCAGGTCTTACTTTAGTCTATTTAAGCTTATTCAAATTAGGTGTAGGTAGTCATGAAGTAGCACCAAATGCAGCAAATGGTGCAGTAATTTTACATGCATATGTTCAACATGCTTTTGGCAATATGGGTTCATTATTCTTAACTGGCCTCATTTTCTTAGCATGTATGGTGACAGCGATTGGCTTAACTTGTGCTTGCGGTGAGTATTTTGCTCAGTTAACTAAATTACCTTACAAACTTTTAGTATTCATTTTAGTTGGTTTCTCTTTCATTATTTCTAATCTTGGATTAACCAAACTTATTGCCGTATCAGTACCTGTTTTAAGTGCAATTTATCCACCAGCCATTGTTGTGATTATGCTGAGCTTCTTTTGGAAATTTTGGCACAAACCCTCTTTTATTGTCGGTTCAGTAACAAGTATTGCTTTAATTTTCGGTATTATTGACGGTATTAAAGTTGCTGGTTTTGGTGATTATTTACCTAATTTTCTTCAACATTTACCTTTAAATGAACAAAACTTAGCTTGGTTGATCCCATCTTTAGTTGTTCTAGCAATTACCGTAATTATCGACAAAGTTAAATTTAAAAACATTTAATCTAGTGTCTTTTTTGAAATCGAGTTTTACCCAAACATGATTTTATATATTGAATAAAATGCTGAGTTTACCCAACCGGCATTTTATTTCCACACTACTTTCAATGACAAATCAACTATAGATATAATCAGTTTTTACTGTAAAATTACACTAAAATAATTTTTAGCTTACTAGGAAAGAAGAGCAACAATGAAAAGTAAATATTACCTAACACAAGCAGATGCAGAGTTTTTAATGGAAGAAGCTCAAAAATATGCAATTGAACACAACTTTAAAGTCAGTATCGCTATTGTTGATGAAACAAGTTCTCTACTGTTGATGAAGCGTTTAGATGGTGCTTCACCTTTATCCTCACATTTATGTTTAGAAAAAGCAAAATGCTCTTCAATATCAGGTAGACCTTCAAAATTTTACGAAGAACTTCTGCAAAGTGGACGCTTAGGTTTTTTAAGTATGCCTAGTGCTCAAGGAATGTTAGAAGGTGGAAAACCCATTATTTATGACGGACAAATTTTAGGGGCCATTGGCGTTTCTGGTGTCCAATCTTTTGAAGATGCAGAAATTGCTCAACATGCGATTGATATATTTTTAAAAAAACAAAACAGCTAACCTGAAATGATAGAAAAGAGAAATTATTACACTTTTCATTAAAATATTTTCTCTTTTCTAAAATATTAAGTATTTTATACAAAAATATTTAATATTTACTTTTTTAATACCTTAACCATTTATAAACATAGAGTTTTTTATAAAACTGTTCAAAAAATTTTCTATTCACTATTGAATTGAATTAAAAATAGAAGTACAACATTAAACTTATTCTTGACTAAAACATTCGGTTTTAGCGCAACCACAAGGAGGGATGGAGATGTTATCATTACATTTCAACAAACAAGTCTTCATTAACACTCTGAACAGCAAAGATTCAGTTGTTTATGGAGTAACACCGCTTGCTCTTATGCTGACTTTACTGTTTCAAGGTATGATTAAAGGAAATCTGAAACCCGAATACTTTATGTATGCGATGGTTGTTTCTTTCATATTTTGTGTGTGGGCCTTTGTCGACCATAAGATGCGAAAACTAGCTAAAAGACGTCTTAGTCAACAAAACTCGAATACTTAAAAAATGGATGAGCAATCATCCATTTTTATACATCCAAAAATAAAAAAATTGTTCCGATAACTAAAATCGCTGTAGCTACTAATTCAGTCAAAATTAATCCCACCATCATTAAAGTCATCATCCATGAAGGTAAGCTAAAACGACCTAGCTTGTGAGGACGTTTGAATTGATTTGTTGTGTCCTGTAAATAGCCATGTATGATATAAACCAGAATTGAAAAACTAAAAAATAGAATATTTGCGAATACACACCATAAAGTAATATTTTCATTTAAAACAGTAAAATAGCTTAATACAGCTAAAATTAGGCTAGCAGCTGCATATAACAAACTACTTCGATGAGCGATATCCACATAATAATGAGCACGACTTAATTCTGAACGGCGTATTTGCCAATATTTCCATACCCCAGTCAACATCCCTATCCATAAAAATATACCACTAAATACAATTGCGAGCTGTACAGCTTTCGGTAAATCCATATTTTTTCCAATTATTTGTTTTATTCAAATTTAATGAGCTATATAACATAAATATTGACTTTATAGTCACATTTTAACCAAGTTTCATTTCAGAACTCGTGTAAATTAAAGACATCAATAAACCAATCACTACGAAATATTATGGATAACACTTTTGAATCATTTTGGATGACCTGTAAAGATGGTTATCAACTTGCTGCACATTTTTATCCAGCTCAATCCCCAAAATCAGCAAATCCCGTATTGATCTGTCCAGCAACAGGTATTACTAAAAACTTCTATCATTCTTTTGCTACATGGTTAAGCGAACAAGGATATGACGTATTAAGCTTTGATTTCCGTGGAATTGGAGGCTCTTTACACGGGTCTTTGAAGCAAAGTACAGCAAGTATTAATGATTGGGGAGTTCTCGATATTCCTTGTGCAATTGATACGTTATTAGAAAAAACTAAAGCAGAACAAGTTACCCTTCTTGGCCACAGTGCTGGTGGGCAGCTATTAGGAATTGTTCCTAATTTTCATAAAGTAGCAAAAGTTATCGCGGTCGCAGGTTCCACTGGCCATGTAAAAGGTCTTAAAGGTAAAACCAAGTTTTTAGCACCGGTAATGTTCAATGTCATCTTTCCAATTTCTAGTGCTTTTAAAGGTTATGGTGCTACTCAATTTATTGGAATGGGAGAAAACTTACCTAAAAAAGTCGCCCAACAGTGGCGAGAATTTTGCAGCCATCCTGGCTATGTGAAAAATGCTATAGGTAAAACAGTCCATCATGATTTTCATAGTGAAATTATCTGCCCTATTACTTCAATTTGGGCAAGTGACGATGAAATTGCAACCGAGCGTAACGTTGAAGATTTATTAAAACTTTATCCTAATGCGCCCACAAAAATGCTAGAGCTAAATCCCATGAAACTTGGGCATAAATCAATTGGGCACATGCTAATGTTTAAAAAATCACATCAAAACTTATGGTCACTTTTAGAACAGGAAATCCAACACTAATCTATTGATCTTTTACTTTTGCCTCTATACCCGTAATCCGGTATAGAGGTTTTTTTTAATATTAATACCCACTTCTTTTATAAAGTTAGTTTATTAACCTAATAATTATCATAAGAAAACAAAATATATTAATCACCTATTCCTTTGTATTAAAAACAAGCATTATTTACGTAAATACGTCGATATAGCTTTAAAGTTCTGCTATCGTTATTTATACGAAGCTGTTGTTTAAAAACGGTTAAACTAACCTTTTTTTAATACTAACAGCTTCTTTTTTTCTGTTTAGCTAAACCAAAGAAATTGTTCAAGGATAAGTATGCTAGCACTAGAGCCTCGATATATTCATATGAATCAACATGCTGTTGATAAAAAGCATGCATTACAGTGTCTAGTAGATATATTGGTAAAAGATGGGTTAGTTACACCTGACTACATTACAGGACTCATTAATCGCGAACAACAAAGTGCCACCTATTTAGGTCAAGGCATTGCTATTCCCCACGGTACACCCCAATCTCGCGAATTTATTCTAGAAACAGGTATCCGTTTAGCTCACTTTCCAGAAGGAATTATATGGGATGGTGAAAACAGAATTTATTTAGCTGTTGTTATTGCAGCAAAATCTGATGAACATTTACAAGTTCTACAAATATTAACTCGAGCTTTAATGCATGATGTAAGTGAACAGGTAAAAAATGCTAAACAACCTGAACAAATTATTGAAATCTTACAAGCTCAACCATTATCTTTAACTTTGCATGAGAATTTAATTCAAACTGAAATTGAATCTCAAGATATTGAAGATTTATTTTGGTCAGCATCTCAGATTCTAAAAAAGCACAATTTCGTAAAGTGCGGCTTTCTAAGTTCACTTGACCCTGATCAAGTTATTCAACTACAAGATCAAATCTGGTCTATTTCAAGTAGTAAGTTTGTTCAACAACCAGCAATCAGTATCGTAAAGCCTCGCCATGCTTTAGAGCTAGGTGAAAAAAAGTTAAATACGCTAGTTTGTATAGCTGCCAATGAACAATTAGATAGCCAGAGATTTAATCGACTGATTGATATTCTGTTTAATCCAGAGCAAGTTGCACAATTAGACCAAACACAAGCACCAAATGAAATTGCTAAAATCATTGGTGCAGATGTTATTCCCGATTGGCCCCACCGTTCTGTTGTACTCGCTAATGCACATGGATTACATGCTCGACCAGCAACTCATTTAGTAAACCTAACAAAAAGTTTTCAAGGTGATATCCAAGTCGCAGTAGATGAAGGCAATTTTGTTTCAGCTAAAAGTTTGACACGTCTCTTAGCTTTAGGTTGTAAACGCGGCCAAACTTTACGTTTCATTGCTGAACCAGAAACGGATGCAGTTGAAGCTTTAGATAAAGTTATTCTGGCAGTACAACAAGGCTTAGGTGAAGAAGTTGAACCTATAAAATCTTCAGACATCAAAGTAGAGCAATCTAGTGAAATCCCAAGCCATTCAAAACCACTTAGCAAAAATACAGGAATTGCTGCTTCAAGCGGTTTAGCTTTTGGCCCTGTACATGTAATTAAACCTAAGGTTTACCAATATGAACGCATGGGCTTAAGTGTCAAAGCAGAAAAAGAAAAACTTGATATTGCACTTCACGCAGTTAAAAACAATATTCACCAAGTTATTGCAAAATCTGAAGTGGCTGAAATTAAGCAAATCTTCCAAGCACATTTGGAAATGCTTGATGACCCAGATCTTATTAATGGTGTTTATCAAAAGATTAACCTAAATCTTTCTGCTCCTGCTGCCTGGCATGAGCATATTGAAGCAGCAGCCAAAGAGCAAGCAGCTTTACCAGATCGATTATTAGCTGAGCGTGCTACAGACTTACGTGATATTGGTGATCGCGTTTTGGCTCAACTCTGCGGTGAGGTCATCATCGAAGAACCTAAAGAACCTTATATATTGATCATGTATGACGTGGGACCAAGTGATGTAGCCCGCCTTAATAAAGATCGTGTAGCAGGTATTTTGACCGCCGTAGGTGGTGCAAGCGCTCATAGTGCTATTGTTGCTCGTGCTCTAGGTATCCCTGCAATTGTTGGCGCTGGTGATCAAGTACTAGATATTGAGCAAAAAAGTTCTCTTTTAATTAATGGAGACACCGGAGCTTTTATCTTAAATCCTAATGCTCAACAAATCGAACAAGCAAAACAAGAGCGAGAGCTTCAGAAAAAAATTCGTGAAGAAGCTGAACGTCACAGCCAAGAACCTGCGATTACTCTAGATCAACATCAAATCGAAATTGCTGCCAATTTAGGAAAAGTTCAAGCAACAGCCCATGCGGTTGAATATGGTGCTGAAGCAATTGGCCTACTCAGGACTGAGCTTGTTTTTATGGCGCATAGTAGCGCTCCGAGTGAAGCTACCCAAGAAGCAGATTATCGTATTGTTTTAGATGCTCTAGCGGGCCGCCCTCTCGTAGTACGTACGCTAGATGTAGGTGGTGACAAACCACTCCCTTACCTTCCAATTGCTGAAGAAGAAAATCCATTTTTAGGTCTAAGAGGTATCCGTTTAACGCTAAGACAGCCAGAGCTGTTGCGTCAACAACTTATTGCTTTGCTTAAAGCTGCAGATGATCGTCCTTTACGAATCATGTTTCCAATGATTGGCCGTGTGGAAGAATGGCGTGCTGCAAAAGCTATTCTTGATGAAGTTAAAGCTGTACATCCATGCACCAACTTACAAGTTGGTATCATGATTGAAGTTCCTTCTGCTGCTTTACTTGCACCTATTCTCGCGAAAGAAGTGGACTTTTTCAGTATCGGAACAAATGATTTAACTCAATATACATTAGCCATTGACCGTGGACACCCTATCCTTTCAGCTGAAGCTGATGGACTACACCCAAGTATTTTGCAATTGATTGATCAAACTGTAAAAGCTGCACATAAGTATGGTAAATGGGTTGGTATATGTGGTGAACTCGCAGCCGATCCAAAAGCTGTACCTATTCTGATGGGCTTAGGAGTGGATGAGCTTAGTATGTCACCGAATAGTATTCCTTTGGTTAAAGCCCAAATTCGTACACTTAACTACAGTCAAGCTCAAGTGCTTGCAAAGCGTGCACTTGAATGTGATAGCGCTACTGCTGTACGTCAGTTATCCGAACAAGAAATGTAAAGATTAGGAATGGTAATGGCTAAAGTTTTAACAATTACTTTAAATCCTGCAATTGATGTGACTATACAACTCAAAGAGTTACAGATAGGTCAAGTAAACCGTCAAGAATCTGTAGAAATACACGCGGCAGGCAAAGGTTTAAATATTGCACAAGTTTTAAAAGATTTGGGACATGAGGTTATTGTTTCTGGTTTTCTAGGAGCAACAAACAGACAGATTTTCGATGATCATTTTAAAGAAGCTCAATTTCAGCCTGAATTTATTTATATTGAAGGTGAAACTCGCCAAAATATAAAAATTGCTGAACATTCGGGACGTATGACTGATTTGAATGGAAAAGGTTTTTTCATATCTGAACTAGATAAGAAAAACCTCTTTCAAAAAATCGAGATGATTTTGCCTCAGGTAGATGTGGTTGCTATTGCTGGAAGCCTACCACAAGGTTTTAGTGTTGATGAGTTACAACAACTTATTAAGCTCATTCAACAGCAAGGAAAAAAAGTTGCACTTGATACAAGTGGTAAAGCGTTGGTGGCTGCAATTGAATGTCAACCTTGGATGATTAAACCAAATACAGATGAGTTAGTAGAAAGTTATCAGCTTCCTGCTACAACCTATGCTGAACAAAAAAAACTTTTTGCAAACTTAGCTAAAATTGAACATGTCGTTATTTCGATGGGTGAAGACGGTGTAAACTGGTTAAATGACACTCACCCACTTCATGCCACAGCACCTAAAGTGATAGTTAAAAGTACAGTTGGTGCGGGTGACTCTCTTTTAGCAGGGATGATTCATGGCTTATTGGGTGGCTTCTCTGCCGAGGAAACATTAAAAACTGCTACCGCAATTGCAAGCCACGCAGTAACACAAATAGGCTTTCGTATTCCTAATGCTGAAAAGCTAAACCAATTAAAAGCCCAAACTATAATCAATTCATTGAGTGAATCTGATGCCAACTACTAAACGTTTATTATTTGTTATTAATAGTCCGCAACAGCAAGTCAATGCTTTGATTTTAGCTCGTAAGCTTGCACAAGTCGCGTCCCAACGGGGTTATCAAAATAGTATTATTTCACTTGATGAATTCGAGGTGAATGAAAGCTTTGACCAAGTTATCGTTGTTGGACAACGCCCGAAAAATCTTAATATTTTTGGTACACACCCTTTATCTTTCATTAACATTGAAGAGATCAAAAGTGATACTGATTCAGCTCTTCAAACTGCTTTAGATCATTTTAAATCTGCTCAAGACTGGCAAAATGATAATAGCTTATCAGCAACTACAGCTAAAAAATTTGTTGCGATCACTGCGTGTCCTACGGGTGTCGCGCATACTTTTATGGCAGCCGAAGCTTTACAGCAAGGCGCAGAAAAGCTCGGTTATGAGATTGAAGTAGAAACTCAAGGTTCCGTTGGCGCAAAAAATATCTTATCACCTCAAGCTATTGCTGATGCGGACATCGTCATTCTTGCGACTGACATTGAAGTTAATACAGACCGTTTTGTAGGTAAACGTGTTTATAGATGTAGTACAGGTTTTGCTCTAAAGCAAACAGATAAAGCTTTTGCTGAGGCAATCAGCAATGCGCAAGTTTTAGAACAAGGTAAGCAACAAACTTCTACAGAAAACAAAGATAAAACCGAAAAAGTTGGCGTATATAAACATCTCTTAACGGGTGTCTCTTATATGTTACCTATGGTGGTGGCGGGAGGTCTTTTAATTGCTCTGTCTTTATGCTTTGGCCTTAATGCAGCTGAACAAGCAGGCAGCTTACCGGCTATATTAAAACAAATTGGTGCCGCTGCATTTATGCTTATGGTTCCAATGTTATCTGGTTATATCGCCTACTCGATTGCTGATCGTCCTGGCCTCGCACCTGGTTTAATTGGCGGCCTACTTGCTTCTCAGTTACAAGCAGGTTTTTTAGGAGGTATTGTCTCAGGTTTTCTTGCTGGCTATATCGCGCTTTTTATTGCAAAAAAACTCAAACTTCCTACAAGTTTAGAAGCACTTAAACCTATTTTAATTATTCCGCTATTAGGTACTTTATTTGTTGGTCTGATTATGTTCTACGTGGTGGGTCAGCCAGTAGCACATATTTTTGAGCTAATGAAAGACTTCCTAAACAATATGGGTACAACAAATGCCGTGTTAATGGGCATTATATTAGCAAGCATGATGTGTATTGATTTGGGTGGTCCAATCAATAAAGCAGCCTACGCTTTTACTGTTGGACTGCTGACAACAAATACTTATATGCCTATGGCAGCCACGATGGCAGGCGGCATGGTCCCTGCTATTGGTATGGCTATTGCAACTTTCATTGCTAGGAATAAATTTAGTACTGGAGAGAAAGATGCCGGAAAAGCAGCTTTCGTATTAGGTTTATGTTTTATTTCTGAGGGTGCTATTCCCTTTGCAGCTAAAGACCCAATGCGTGTTATTCCAACTTGTATTTTAGGTGGAGCTGTGACTGGAGCACTCGTTGCCCTATTCCATTGTGAGTTGGTTACTCCTCACGGCGGTGTATTTGTACTTTTAATTCCCAATGCGATTAATCATGCTTGGTTATATCTTGCTGCAATTGCTGCTGGTAGTATCGTTACAGGGATAAGCTATGCCATTGTTAAGAAAAAAATAGAAGAAAAAGCTGTGACTGTTTCATAATTAAAAAGGGAGAATATAAATTCTCCCTTTTTTTATAAATTATATGTGCCTGATCTCATAAAAATTTAAACTGAAAACTATTTAATATTTAATTTTCTTTCTCTGAGACTTAAATCATTTAATCTGAATAGCTCTTGCCATAATCTGTGTTGGCACTTCTTCTGCGAGTATTACGGTTAGATTGGCTCTTTTGAAATTTAATGGATAAAATTTATTGAAATTATAATTTAAAGACAAAAATACCTCTATTTCAAAAGCTTAGTATTTAAAATAATGTTTGAAATTTATTAATAAAAATCAGATATTTAATATAGAAATCTAATTTTATTTTACTAAATAATAGATGTTTCATGTTAAATGTATGGTAAATTTCTCTCACACCAAAACAATATAATGTCATGATATATATAAATATTTTTTATTTAAATATCTTGATTTTTCATAGTTATGACTTTAGAGACAAAAACTTTCTCGTTCAATGCCACGTTCAAATCATAATTTTTTTTCTACGATGCCCTTGCAAGCAATATCGTTCAATTAACGATCAAGCAAGCTTAGATGCAATCTTACATATCCACTCAAAGAGTTTCAGGTACGGCTTTGTTAAACAGTTTTTACCTTTAATAATCTTTGATTATAGCTGAAGAGTATTTAAAGTTCGTAAAGTTATAGGAACGCTTTATAAAGTTAAGGACAATTAAACCATGTCATTGTTAAATGAAGCTATATAACTTTTGCTCATCAAGTAAAGTCCTGCTATAACTTGCTTGATGAAACTATATTTTTCAACTATTAAAGATAGTTCACCAGGAATGCGATCCACCAAGGTATGGGGAAAAGTCAATGACAAAGAAGTATGCGCGTTTTTTACCTACAACAGAATCTTTTACTCTTGAAGATTTTCCATATTATTGGATTACTCAAGTACATGCTCAATATGTACAAAACATTGATAATGCTTTAAAAAAATATGGTTTAGATAACTCACGTCGACGCATCATGTTGGCTTTAAGCAGCAAGCCCCATGCAAGTGTTTCTGAACTCTCAGATATGATTATTTCAAAAATGTCGACTACCACAAAAATTGTTTATCGTTTGAAAGATGAAGGTTTGGTTGAAACTTACTCTTGCCAAACTGATGGTCGTATCACTCGTGTAGTACTTACAGAAAAAGGGACTGAAATGATCAACAAGATCAATGATCTTACAAGTGTAGTACTTGAGCAGTCTTTTGAAGGTATTACTCCCTTACAGCTAGAAAAAATGATGGAAAGTTTAAAATTACTTTTAAAAAACCTTTAGAGGTGGTCCCACATGTTTGAACAACTAAAAGCTTATTTATAAGTGATACTCTGCTCTAGTTAAGCTACCTTATTTTGTTGTGGTAGCTGGTCATAGTAAAACTCATCTGGAGTCATTTTGTCCAGACTCGAATGAGGTCGTTTCAAATTATAAAATTCAAAATATGCGTTTAATTGCTTCTTCGCATCCAAAACATTGCTGTAGGCTTTGAGATACACCTCTTCATATTTAACGCTCCGCCATAATCGTTCAACCATCACATTATCAACCCATCGACCTTTACCATCCATGCTGATTTGGATGTCATTTGATTTCAATACATCAATAAATGCATCACTGGTAAACTGACTGCCTTGGTCTGTATTAAATATTTCAGGTCGACCATATTTTTCAATAGCTTCATTTAATGTTTCTATGCAAAATGTAACCTCCATACTAATCGATACTCTATGCGCAAGTACCTTGCGGCTATGCCAATCAATCACAGCACATAAATAAACAAAGCCTTTTGCCATAGGGATATACGTTATATCCGTAGACCACACTTGATTACTGCGCTGAATAGCCAATCCTTTGAGCAGATATGGATATTTGCGGTGAGCTTGATTAGCCTGGCTTAAATTTGGTTTGCAATATAACGCATTAATGCCCATTTTCTTCATTAAAGTACGTGTATGACGTCGTCCTATATGATGTCCTTGACGATTCAACAAATCACGCATCATACGGCTACCTGCAAAAGGGTATTGCATATGTAACTCATCCATACACCGCATCAGCTTCAGATCTGATGCACTCACAGGTTTTGGGCGATAGTAATAACAACCACGGGAGACTTTCAGCAGCTGAGCTTGCTTAGATACTGAAATCTGAAGTGAGTCATCGATTAACTTTTGTGGTTGAAGCGGCCCAGTTTCTTCAACACACCTTCTAAAAAATCAATTTCTAATGCCTGCTCACCGATTTTTGCATGTAGTTTTTTTAGATCGATGGGTGGTTCTGTTGGAGCTTTTGATTGATCGAAAGCTTGCGAGGAAGCTGAAATCAGTTGATTTTTCCAGTCGATAATTTGGTTTTGATGAACATCAAATTCAGCACTCAATTCAGCAAGTGTTTTTTCTGCTTTAATCGCAGCAAGTGCTACCTTAGCTTTAAAATCATTTGAATGATTTCTTCTTGGTCTACGTGCCATAAAATACTCCATATATTGATGTTTATAACATCATTTGGGGAGCAAAATATCACTTATAAGTGTTGTTCAAATTTCCTGATCCACCTCTTTTCTCGCTAAGATGAAATAAGAATCTATTTATACCCAATAGTTAAGCTCTCATTATGAGAGCTTAACTATTTTAATGTCTCTACTTTAATATTGAGAGAAATGGCATCCCACATAAAATAATCAATTAACCTTCTATCTGTTGACTTGAGCTCTTAACTCCAGTAGAAATTCTCTTTCAATAACTGAATAGCAAATTTCGGAAAATGGCTAAAAGAAAATACAAAAGTGACAAATTTCAGGTACGTCGTATTAACCGTAGCTGGTGGGTACTTGAAAAAGACCTTGAATCAAACTGCTATTTAAAACATGAGCAAGTGGCAACAAAAACCTTAGCAAACAACTATGCTGATGATTATATCGAACAGTACTATATGAATCTGTACATACAACAACAGTTGAACAAGCCAGAAACTGTATAAAAAGCCATTTTGGCTTTTTTTATTTTTATAATTAAAATCTATAAAAATTATGCATAAAAAAAACCTACATCTTGGGGAAAATGTAGGCTATAAAATGCACAAAAAGGAAATATATATCCTTTTTGACAAAAAGAATTTTACGATAATACAAGCTATTATTTTATATTACTTTTGTAAACTTAATAGCGATTATTGTATTTAATTAACCTCTTTTGAGAGCTTCTTTGTTTATATTATGAATAAAATTTGATTTATCAAATTCTTTATTTTTTATCTTTACTCCTTCTACTTTCTTAGTTTTATTTTTAATATGACAAATATATATGCATAATTATAAGCTGCTGTTTTAATAAGTTTTTTACAAAAATAAGCATAAATATTTTTTAAAGAAAGATAAATAAAAATTAATAAATAACAAAAACATAAATTAAATCTTTAGTATATATTAGTTTTAATAACTCAATTTTAGTTCAAAAAAAATACACATAAAATTTATTATTTGCTGTTTTGCTTACTACAGAAAGATTACAATAATGGCTAATAAATAGATTAATCAACACAATCTTTCTAGGCATGTTATGACTTCAATGTCGAACAACACCCAAAAGCATTTTATTGTTGAGCAAATTCCACTCCCAACTTGGGTGAGTGATGAAAATGGCTTGATATTATATTGCAATATAGAGTGTACAGAATATTGGTTGGATACTTTTTCTCCATTGCCAGCGCAATGGCTAGATTTTATTTATCCTACCGATTTAGATGAAGTCAAAAACAGATGGCTCGAAGCAATTCGCCTACAAAAAAGAATCGAATTAAAATGTCGACTTTTACGAGCTGGAAATCAATATAGATGGTGCAAACTATCGATTCAAGCATCTAAGTATCGCAGCTCCTCACAAACTAGCGAATGGTATGTTAGCTTTTTAGATATAGATCACGATATTCAAGAACAACAAAACTTGCAAAAGAACATTGAAATACAAAATCAGATGTTAGATATCAGTGTAGATTGCATTAAAGTTTTAAATGTAGACGGCACACTTTCTCACATGAACAAATCAGGGTGCCTCGCTTTAGGTCTACCTGTTGATGAAACAGAATTTGGAATGAAATGGCTCGAACTATTACCACCGCACATTCGTAAACGCGGTCGAGTCGCTTTGAAAAAAGCTCTTCAAGGTAAAGTTGCTAGATTTGCAGGAATGAGCTGTTTGCCAGATCAGGATCCTGAGTATTGGGATAATATGCTTACCCCGATTCATCGGGAAAATGGTGAAATTGGACAAATCCTTTGTGTCTCACGTAATGTTACTCAACAACATTTGGCAGAAAACCAGCTTAGGAATATGAGTGAGAGAGATGAACTGACCGGATTATATAATCGGCGTTCATTTAAATTTCAACTTAAGCGTACTCTCTCATATTCAAAAGACACTCAAACAAGTGTAGGGTTACTTTTAATTGACCTCGACCACTTTAAACATATTAACGATACTTTAGGGCATAGCGCAGGCGATCATCTATTAAAAGTTCTCTCCAAACGCTTTAGTCATTGTGTAGATGATGAAAAGTGCGTTGTCGCGCGACTAGGCGGAGACGAATTTGCGGTTATTATTAATAACCTTAATTCTGAAAATGATGTCCGAGAGTTAGCAGCCATTTTACTTCAACAGTTAAATCAGCCGATTACCTATTTAGGTAATGTCTTAAATGGTGGGATGAGCATTGGCTGCGCAATTTACCCGCAAGATGCCGTAGACCAGTCAGGTTTGCTCAGTTGTGCCGATATGGCATTGCATGATTTAAAAGCGCGTGGTCGTGGTGGTATTCGCATGTATGATCCATGCATGATGCAAATGACTGAAACTGTCGCTTCTCAGCTTAATTTAGCTCGTCAGCTGATTCGCCATCATACCATCCAACCCTATTATCAACCTAAAGTAGACCTAAATACCCATCGTGTAGTGGGATTTGAAGCTTTATTAAGATGGCATACAACCTCAGCTCAAAGAGGCTACCCAGCACAAATTGCGGAAGCTTTTAAAGATTATAATTTAGCGAGTAAGATCGGTGAAACGATGCAACACCAAGTTTTACGTGATATCGCTAAATGGATAAATCTTGGTATTACCCCACTCCCTGTTTCACTAAATGCTGCACCAGTTGAGTTCTTAAGAGATAATTATGCTGAGAGACTTTTGAAAAAGGTTAATCAATTTCAAATACCGACGCATTATATTGAAGTGGAAGTCACTGAGCACATGCTAGGCGACCGAGGCTCGGAATATGTGATCCGTGCACTTAATAAATTAAAACAGCATGGGGTACGTATTGCACTTGACGACTTTGGGACAGGTTTCTCATCGCTAACCCATATTCGCGATTACCCGATTGACAGTTTAAAAGTAGATTGTAGCTTTATCCAAAAGATGCAACATGACCCATCAATTTATGCGATTGTCCAAGCAATTGGTTTACTCGCTCCAAATTTATCACTCGGGCTTATCGCTGAAGGAATTGAAACTCCTGAACAAGAAGAACTACTTCGACAATTTGGTTACAGCATAGGCCAGGGGTTCTTGTTTGAATCTGCTATAGATGCTACTCAGGTTATTTCCATACTTAAACAAAATCAGCCTTACTTAGAAAGTCATTACAATCTTTGAAAATAAGATGTTTAATGAACCTTTTAGTTTTTATTCATACTAAAAATAAACAATAATTTTTTAAAAACTGTTCATAATATAAGCATAAAGATAATAATTTCGGTGTTTCCGCACCATACATTGTCACAAGACAATAAGGAGCAATATATGAGTTATCACCATATCTTGGTTCCAGTCGATGGTTCTCCTACTTCACTTATTGCCGTTAATCATGCAACAGCAATTGCTAAGGCCTTTGGCAGTAAAGTGACTCTAGTATATGCACTTACCATAGATCCTTTCATTTCTGTAGAATTCATTGATAGTACAGAATTAGCACAGGATTATTTTAATAAAGCTAGAGCATCGATTCAGAGCATTTTAGACCAAGCTAAAGAACAATTTAGCCAACATGGAATTTCTGTTGAAACAAAAATTGTTGAGGGTCAAACAATCCACACAGAAATTATTAAAGCAGCTAATGAGCTAAAAGCAGATTTATTAGTGATTGGCTCACATGGGCGAAAAGGGTTTAAAAAGTTCTTCTTAGGAAGTGTGACTCAAGCCCTTTTAGGAGAAATTCATTTACCGGTATTAGTCGTAACTGAATAGTTTTCTAAAACTAAAAAAACCGATCTTTATAGATCGGTTTTTTAATACACTCTGATATGTGCTGAATTAGCAGGAGACTTTCACTTGGGATATGCTAGGCAGCTAACCGATAAAAGTTCTCTGCTATTTGATTTGGCGTTTTAAAATCCAAACTCTTTTGAATTCTTCGCTGATTATAAAATAACACAATGTATTCTGTAATATCTGCTTTAGCTTCATCTCTGGTTTTATAGTTGCAATGATGCACTAATTCATTCTTGAGTATGCCCCAGAAACTTTCAATCGGTGCATTATCGTAACAGTCCCCACGTTTGCTCATTGAACCTTGAAAATCACATTTTTCCAGTATCTTTCGATATTCATGGCTGCAATATTGGCTGCCTCTGTCCGAATGAATAATTAAGCCTTTCGTTGGTTTTTGATTACGAATCGCCATAGTCAGTGCATTGCAAACAAGTTGTGCGGTCATACGCTCATTTAAGCTATAGCCAACCACTTGTTTCGTGTACAGGTCTTTTACTGCTGCCAAGTATAACCAACCTTCAGCAGTCCAAATGTATGTAATATCGCTTGACCATGCAAGATTGGGCTTAGTCATTGAAAACTGTTGCTCTAGTAAATTTGCGTAGATCGCTCGATTATGATCACTCTTCGTAGTTCTTTTGAAACGCTTATGACGCTTACAATACAGCTGGTTGAGCTTTTTTATTTGACGTACAGCATACGTACTGATTTTGATACCTTGCGCTTGTAAATGCTTAGTTAATCGAATATAGCCATAGCTTTGTTTAGTTTCCTCATGAGCTATTTTGACCAAAATTGTCTGTTGATTTCGCTGAACCAATCTTTTATTCATGCCTCGTTTTAGCCAATCATAAAATCGTGACACTGAAACGTGAAGTAATCTAGCCATAAAGCTAATCGGGAATAAATATCTTTGCTGTTTCATATAGGCGTACCTTACTGACTTTCTTTCGCAAAGTACGCTGCTGCCTTTTTTAGAAATTCACGTTCCATTTCAGCTGTTTTGAGCTGTTGTTTGAGCTTTTTATTTTCTTCGAGTAAGGCATTTAGATCAGGTGAATATTGTTTAGTGCCTGCTAAGGTGCCAGTCTTTGCTTTATTATTCCAATTTGAAAGAGTTTGCATTGAAATGCCAAGTTGTCTGGCTGTTTCCGATACATTGCCTTGATTGGCTTCAATCAATTTTATTGCTTCAACTTTAAATTCTGCGGTGTAAGTCTTCTGTTTCTTGCTCATGGTAAACTCCTGATGAGTGTCTATAGTTTACCAAGTTAAAACCTCCTGTTTTCTCAGCACACATCACTGTATTACTTAGCCTTATAGGTGAACTTAATGAGAGATCCTGGGTTTTCTAATGTATTTGTTACTGAGCCATCATCTTTTTGGACATTTCCGGCAGTATCAGTTAATACATATAAGACATTCCCATCTGGACTTGCAATCACATCACGATAACGGTTGTTGCTCTTAAACATCGGTACAGCGTCATCATAAGTAGTGCTATAAGTTGGATCTAACTTAATACGGAAAATGACACCACGTTTTAAAGATGGAACCAATAATGTATTTTCCCAACCAGTAATTGCTTTTTTACCGCCCTTATAGACATAGGCAGATGACGGTGCAACTGTTGGCCAGCAAATGTAGGTCATCTCTCCACAAGTTGGATCGTTATAGTTGTAGGTATCTTGAACGGTATATAAAGTTTTTAATGGTGGGACAAAGTTTTTACCAGTCCATTCAGATTCTTTCGTCACAGGGACCCCTGCGGCTACTTTTACTCCATTTTGAGCTAAATCCTTAATTGACTTATTGGCTGCTGCTGAATAATTTGCATAAGCATAGCCACTATCATCTTTATAACCTGCTACATTCGGCCAACCATAATTGCCACCTTTGACAATGAGGTTAATTTCATCGTCAGAGTTTGGGCCTTGTTCAGACTGCAATAATTTACCATTTGGAGTGAATGCTAAGCCCTGCGGATTACGATGTCCAAGTGTATAAATATGGCTAACCACCCCGTTAAAACTTGGATTATCCTTTGGAATACTTCCATCAAGATTTAAGCGTAGTACTTTACCCATATAGGTGTGATAGTCTTTACCATTCAGTTCTTGTTGAGTTGGCGTATGTTGTGCTTGATTTGGCAAGAACAAATAAGCAAGCTGGTTACGC
Source organism: Acinetobacter sp. BEC1-S18-ESBL-01 (assembly GCF_014169935.1). NCBI lineage: Bacteria > Pseudomonadati > Pseudomonadota > Gammaproteobacteria > Moraxellales > Moraxellaceae > Acinetobacter > Acinetobacter sp. BEC1-S18-ESBL-01. Next base: position 1,636,890 of record NZ_AP022302.1, on the reverse strand, counting down.
CCTTGGTCACCAATCGTATAATAAATCTTTTGATCTGGCCCAATGACAAGACGACCTGACTGATGGTCTTTTGATGAAGGTAATCCTGCTAATAAATCGACTGGCTTCTCGAGCGTATCTGTTGATTTATTATAGGTATAACGACGAATAATCGTTTGGTTCGGTAATTCTTTATCTGTAGATTTCGGATTTTTAAATGTACCTGAAATATAGATATAAGGATTATTTTTAAAATCAGGATGGAAGGCAAAACCTAATAAACCATTCTGCCCATCAGCATCATTGACAATCTCTGGTACCTGAAAAACTGTTTTTACACTACCCGACTCTGGATTAACTCTTAGAATCTTACCTGTTGCTCGCTCAGTTAACCAAATTTGATTATCTGGTCCCCATAACAAAGCATGCGGCTTATTTAGATTAGATAGAATAACTTTCTTGTCAAAGTTCTCTGATTTCGCTTTAGCAAATTGAGATGGAGTTAGAGGAACATCAGCAAATGCTGAGAGTGTAACTAGCTGAACAGCGCTTAATAAAGCAATTTTAGCCAATAAATGTTTATTCATGTGTCCACCTTATAAATTGTCAAAATTTTCCGAGAATTTTTAAACCTCTAATAAAGGGTTTGTACGAGTTCTCTATATGATTTGTATTATGATGAATAACGAATCTATTAAAATCTAAATTTCTGAAAGGCTCTGTTGCATAAAAGTAGCTATTAAAACTGAATAAACTCTCTTTAAGATGAGCAACTTAACTATACGATTTATCTATTCTATTAATTTTATATCTGAAACTTTTTTGAAATGTCCATGAGTTAAATAAATATTTATTAACGAAGTAATTGATAGTTAAAAATTAATACTCAAAGAGACAATTCTAATTATAAAAATATACATCACTAAAGACTAAAAGTTAGAAGCTGTAATTGAGAGCTATTTTTACAACGAAGGTGTCTTATGTGTGCAAACTTTAAACCTATTAAGAAAATACATGCTAATCAATTAGAGTTATTTGAACCCACTTTTGAATATAAGATGGATATTTTCCCAAGTGATGATTGCCCACTCATTTTATCGAATGAAAATGAGCTTGAGTGGAGAAAAGCTAAATTTGGAATGCTTCCCCCTTATGCCAAAGAAATTGCATTCAAATATGCAACGTATAATGCCAGAACAGAAACAGTACAACAAAAGCGCTCTTTTAAACATGCTTGGTTAAATGATCAATTTGCGCTTATTCCTGTTGAAGCCATTTATGAACCTAAATATGTCAATGGAAAAGCACATTGGTATGGTATTTTCCGGCAAGATGGGCAACCTTTTACCCTTGCTGCGATCTTTGAGGAAACACTTATTGATGGACAGAAAATTAGGTCAATGTCGCTATTAACAATTAATGCTGATCATCACCCTTTCATGAAACAATTTCACAAACCTGATGATGAAAAACGTTCGGTTATTGTGATACCTGATAATCTTAGAAATGATTGGCTCAACTGTACTCATTCTGAAGCCAAAGATTTTTTCTTAGATATGCCTGCGAATGAATTTGCCTCAATGCCAAAAGCTGAAATGAAAAATTATAATTAAATCGGTTTAGTCGACTTAGGTTAGTCAGCCTTAAAAAGAGGTGGTCCCACATGTTTGAACAACTAAAAGCTTATTTATAAGTGATACTCTGCTCTAGTTAAGCTACCTTATTTTGTTGTGGTAGCTGGTCATAGTAAAACTCATCTGGAGTCATTTTGTCCAGACTCGAATGAGGTCGTTTCAAATTATAAAATTCAAAATATGCGTTTAATTGCTTCTTCGCATCCAAAACATTGCTGTAGGCTTTGAGATACACCTCTTCATATTTAACGCTCCGCCATAATCGTTCAACCATCACATTATCAACCCATCGACCTTTACCATCCATGCTGATTTGGATGTCATTTGATTTCAATACATCAATAAATGCATCACTGGTAAACTGACTGCCTTGGTCTGTATTAAATATTTCAGGTCGACCATATTTTTCAATAGCTTCATTTAATGTTTCTATGCAAAATGTAACCTCCATACTAATCGATACTCTATGCGCAAGTACCTTGCGGCTATGCCAATCAATCACAGCACATAAATAAACAAAGCCTTTTGCCATAGGGATATACGTTATATCCGTAGACCACACTTGATTACTGCGCTGAATAGCCAATCCTTTGAGCAGATATGGATATTTGCGGTGAGCTTGATTAGCCTGGCTTAAATTTGGTTTGCAATATAACGCATTAATGCCCATTTTCTTCATTAAAGTACGTGTATGACGTCGTCCTATATGATGTCCTTGACGATTCAACAAATCACGCATCATACGGCTACCTGCAAAAGGGTATTGCATATGTAACTCATCCATACACCGCATCAGCTTCAGATCTGATGCACTCACAGGTTTTGGGCGATAGTAATAACAACCACGGGAGACTTTCAGCAGCTGAGCTTGCTTAGATACTGAAATCTGAAGTGAGTCATCGATTAACTTTTGTGGTTGAAGCGGCCCAGTTTCTTCAACACACCTTCTAAAAAATCAATTTCTAATGCCTGCTCACCGATTTTTGCATGTAGTTTTTTTAGATCGATGGGTGGTTCTGTTGGAGCTTTTGATTGATCGAAAGCTTGCGAGGAAGCTGAAATCAGTTGATTTTTCCAGTCGATAATTTGGTTTTGATGAACATCAAATTCAGCACTCAATTCAGCAAGTGTTTTTTCTGCTTTAATCGCAGCAAGTGCTACCTTAGCTTTAAAATCATTTGAATGATTTCTTCTTGGTCTACGTGCCATAAAATACTCCATATATTGATGTTTATAACATCATTTGGGGAGCAAAATATCACTTATAAGTGTTGTTCAAATTTCCTGATCCACCTCTAAAACTTATGCTATTCTTCGGGCACTTTTAAATGCCTCAAACTCTCTATACCTATGATACTTACGCCACCTTAAGTTTATTTACCCCTATCCCTTGTAAATAACTCATCACTGTTTAGTGATGTGGTGTAGTCGTTTGTGTTGGTATATCACATCACTAGCCTTTCAAAATTTAGAACTTAGGCTATTTCTCATGTTATCGAATGTCCGAGAACAATGGTTCTCTAATGTCCGCGCAGATATTCTTTCCGGTCTTGTTGTGGGTCTTGCTTTAATTCCAGAAGCAATTGCATTTTCAATTATTGCGGGTGTAGACCCCAAAGTCGGTTTATATGCATCCTTTTGTATTGCCGTTATTATTTCTTTCGTAGGCGGTCGTCCCGCTATGATTTCGGCGGCTACAGGCGCAATGGCTTTGGTTATGACAACGCTTGTAAAGGATCATGGTCTTCAATACTTATTTGCAGCAACAGTATTAACTGGCGTTATACAGATTTTGGCAGGATATTTCAAACTCGCTAAACTCATGCGTTTTGTTTCTAAATCGGTGGTTATTGGATTTGTTAATGCCCTCGCGATACTCATCTTTATGGCTCAATTACCAGAATTGGTAAGTGTGACGTGGCATGCCTACTTATTAGTAGCAATAGGTTTAGGAATTATTTACCTTTTCCCCTATATTCCAAAAATTGGAAAGTTCTTTCCCTCACCTCTTATTTGTATTGTAGTGGTCACATTACTCGCTATTTTTTTAGGGTTTGATGTTCGCACGGTTGGTGATATGGGTTCATTACCAGACACTTTGCCGATATTTCTGATTCCGAATATTCCTTTTAATTTAGAAACCCTCCTTATTATTCTTCCATATTCTTTAGCCCTTGCCGCGGTTGGCTTACTTGAATCAATGATGACTGCAACAATCGTTGATGAAATGACAGATACATCTAGTGATAAATTTCAAGAATGTAAAGGTCAAGGTATCGCAAATATTGCTTCAGGTTTTATGGGCGGCATGGCTGGTTGTGCCATGATTGGTCAATCAATGATTAATGTAAAATCTGGTGGTCGTACACGTTTATCCACTTTTTGCGCAGGTATATTCTTACTTATTCTAGTTGTGTTTTTAAGTGATTGGTTAAAAGTGATTCCTATGGCTGCTTTGGTTGCAGTCATGATTATGGTATCTATCAGTACTTTTGAGTGGAGCTCTCTGACTCAGTTTAAAAATAATCCTAAAAGTAGTAATGTCGTTATGATCGCTACCGTTATTGTAGTGGTTGCTACCCATAACTTAGCGTTAGGTGTATTAACTGGGGTATTACTTTCAGCACTTTTCTTAGCAAATAAACTTGAAAATGATATTCGTATTGAAACTTCATTCGAAGATCAAGCTCGTTTATATGAATTAAGAGGCCAAATATTTTTCAGTTCATCTGAAAAATTTATGCAAGGTTTTAACTTTAAAGAAAAAATTAAAGAAGTCATTATTGATCTCACCCATTCTCATATTTGGGATGTGACCTCAGTTGCCATGTTAGATTCAGTTGTGAATAAATTTCAAAAGAACGGTATTCAGGTAACGGTTCGCGGTTTAAATGAAGCCAGCTCAATCATGATTGATAAATACGGTACTCATGCAAAAATCTAAAAAAGGTCCTTCGGGACCTTTTCTAATTTAAATAACTACTTTTACTGCGCAGATTTATATAGCAACCGATTTGGGCTACCTGAAGGATTTTTTACCACATTATTACTTGCTTGGTTTAAAAGATTGTTCGAGATTGTCTGAGGTGTTGCTGTAGGTGTACTTTGCAACATTTCAGCTACGACTCCAACAACATGTGGAGTAGCCATTGAAGTTCCATTTAAAACTTTAGTTGCTGTATTACTCCCAATCCAAGAAGAGTTAATCTGGCTTCCAGGCGCAAAAATATCAACACAACTTCCATAATTAGAATAACTAGCTCGAGCATCTGTACTATCTGTAGCGGCAACAGTAATCGCCTTACTTACTCTGGCAGGAGAAGTACTACAAGCATCTGTATTCGAGTTTCCTGCAGCGACAACAATCACATAACCGTTATTAAATAAGTTTTCTACTGCGCTATCTAAGGATGTGTTCGCATCACCGCCTAAAGACATATTCACCACAGCTGGCTTTTTACCATTTTTTAATATCCAATCTAACCCCGCAATCACATTACTCGAAGCACCAGAACCATCACATCCTAAAATCCGAATGGGTACTAAGCTTACATTCTTGGCAACCCCATAGGTACTGCCACCAACTGTTCCTGCCACATGTGTACCATGACCATGACAGTCACTTGTGCCGTTTCCATCAGATATCGCGGTATAGCCACTTAATACCCGTCCAGAGAACTGTTGATGTGTAGACAATATTCCTGTATCAACAATATAAGCGGTTGTGCCTGAACCTGTTTGTAAGTACGAATAGGCTGAATCTAGAGGTAAGTTTCTTTGGTCAATACGATCTAGTCCCCAATCTGGGTTACTTTGTGTAGTGGCATCAATTTTCATGATTGTATCATTTTCAACAGAAACGACTTTCGGATTTTTTTTCATTGCTTCAACAAAAGCAGGATCGGCAACATTGGGTAAATAAATTGCAAATCCCTTAAGTACAGTATCATAGGTCTGTAATACCTTCCCACCATGTTGTTTAGCAATACCTTGTGCAAACTCTTTAGAAGAATCCACATCCTTATTAAGAATAATAATATATTGATTTTTAATAATTCCTTTTGCTTCAGATGAGCCTAATACAGAATTTGTTGTAGCAGGTGCAGCATAGGTTAAATGACTCAGCGCTATTGCTAAAAGAAAAGTCGAAACTTGGCAAAACTTCATAGAAAATCTCCATATTTTTTACTTTAGACATCATTGTTATGATCAGTACAGTCTTTATATTTAGGGATTAACATCTTTAGAAAGGAATTTTTATTATATTCTCCATATATTATAACCACATCATGTTTTCATAAAACTTGGACCTATACAATGCTATTATCTTTTTTCATTTAAAATTGAGAACCAATTCAAATAAACCAATACATTAAACATTTTAGAATAAATAATTATCTTACTTTATTTATAATTTAGTTTAGGTAGGATGTATAATGTAAAATATAATCATTAAAAATAATATAAATGTAGAAATAATGAGGTATGTTCCAGTTGTATTAAAGCTTTTTAAAAATTTCCAGATATCCATAAATAAAAATATAAAACAGTAAGTTATGAAAATTCTTGCAAATTATAATATAGCCTTCAACTAAAAGAGATTTACAATTTTTTAAACTATATGTGTTCAGTATCAAATATGTAAAGATATATTGCACAAATATTTGTTAATTAATAAATATTCTGTTTTTTAAATGGTTATAATTAATAAATACCAAAATCAATATATTCTATAGTTTTTTAATTTTAGTTCTGGCAGCTCAACCTTACAAGCAGCTAAATGATGCCTACAATTAACGCTATATTCGATAAAGCCATCTTTAATAAAGTAATTACAATATTCATTTATACTTATGATGGGATCAAATGTCGGTTTTTCCAAGTTACCATTAAAAAACCATTGGTTGCCGTTAGAGAAAGGATAATGTACAGGAATATAATGAAGATATCCGCAAGCAGGACACATATGTTTATACATTCCTCCTTCAAAATACTGTACTTTCATTAACACTCCTTTAAAAATAAAAAAAGCCAACTCATAAGAGCCGACTAAACCACTTACTTAAAGTTGCTATATATTATTAAATTATGTGCTATAGCCTTCTCTCTTTTATTTTTCTGTTTTAAATTTATCCCACCTATATGACAAATTCATGAAGTTCCGAGTGTAATCTCACACTTTGTTAGTTTGGTAAAATATATTTTATATAATCCATTAATTAAATGATAATTCCAGTTAAATAATGAAAAGCAAATACTAGTTTGTTTCTTATTTGGCAGAGGGCTATGTGATTAACTCATATTAATCATTAAATAGATATTACCGCCATATCCAAGAACAAAATTCGATTTATCTTATTGTTTTTAAAAATCAAATAAAAAAGTCCGCATCTTGGGAAGCTACGGACTTGAAACTCAACTAAACAACAGCTAAACATTTTGCCGCTTAGTGAGAAAGCACTATCTTTTTAATCTAATTAAGTTCTATAGTCAGGTCAATAAGGATACTTAATTTTTATAAAAATTAGGTTGAGTTGTGATTTATCTCACATTTTATCTTCTAATAAGTTTAATCTGTTTTACTTTACTCAATTACATTTCATTTCAAACACTTAAATTAAAATATTATTAAAGTAATGATTTAAAATAGAATAATGGTTAATTTTAGGAATAAGCTTGAAAGAAACAAAATCCTGATCTTGCCTTTTCTTCATTTCAAAAAAATTTTGGCTTTGCCATTTCAACTCGTCAAGTTCGAGTTCACCACAGAAAATTGAACATGGAGTAGTAATTCGTTTTGACTGATGAACAGGGCTGTATTTTAAGATATCTTCGCTTGAAAGATTGAGAGCATGATTTAAATGTGTACTTTGTATAGGCTCAAGATCATAAATTCCACTTAACAAAACCATCTCAGATATGAGTGGATGGCCTAATGACAAAGCAGCCAGATGCGCCCCTGCCGAATGCCCAACCAAAACTACCTCATTAGTTTTCCAGTCTTGCTCTCGAATAAAATCGAGAGCTTGATTAATTTGAGAAGCAATATCTGAAATTTTGCTTTGTGGCGCTAGATCATATTCTAAAAGAATACACTGTGCACCCTTGGCTAGAACATACGGTACGAGGAATGCAAAATCTGATTTATCACACCATTGCCAATAACCACCATGAATAAAAATAACAGTCTTTTTGGCTTGCTCTAATGGGAAAAAATCTAAAGTTGACCGTGAGTGCGTACCATATTGGATATCTGCAATATGGGTAAATTTTTGATAGCTCAACAAGCTTGTTCTTTTAAATTCTGCCAATATTTCATGTTCATTCGCTACAGTTCTAGAATTATCATATAGTCGCATAGGTCTCTCACTTCAAAGATTCTTCATGATTATTTAAAGCAAGCTTGGCTGATGAACGTTTTAAATAATAGAAAAATGTAAGAACAACAACTAATGGGACTCCAAACTGTAAAGTTGACTTGAATTCATTTTTAAACCACGTTGTGATCGTAATACTTAAAATTGCGATTAATCCTAAAAGGGAGATTAACTGACTCGCTGGAACCTTAAATTTTAATTTCTGTCCTTTCCTCGCCATATTCCTTCTAAAAAACATATGGGTAACGAAAATACTGCCCCAAGTGAACAATGCACCAAACATAGATAAAGCAATCATGATCGGGAAAGCAGAAGCTGGGTTAATCGTATAAACAATACTCGCGATCCCAATACCCACTGCTGACAATAGCAACGCGTTAATTGGTACGCCATTATGACTAATACGGCCAAATAGTTTTGGTGCATCTCCTGCTCGTGACAAGCTAAATAGCATACGTGTTGAGATATACAACATACTATTCATGGCTGATAAGGCCGCGACAATTACAATAAAATTTAAAATACTGCCTGCATATGGAATCCCTACAATTTTCATCACCATCACAAAAGGGCTGGTCGCGTCGGCTCCAATTAAAGTTGTCCAAGGAACAAGGGCCACAATGAGAAATAAAGACAGCAAATAAAATAGGACTAAGCGAATTGCCGTACTTTTAAAAGCTTTCTTAACAGCTCTTTCTGGATCTTTAGCCTCACCTGCTGCAACAGCGATCATTTCAATACTTAAATAACTAAATATTGAAATGATTACTCCAATCCAGACTCCACTAAAACCATGAGGAAAAAAGCCCCCATGATCAGTTAGATTAGAGACAACCTGAGCTGTTCCTCCATGACCTTGAGTCAAAATACCAATTGCTAAAAGAATAAATACAATAATTGCAAAGACTTTTATGGTCGAAAACCAATATTCAACCAATCCAAAAGCTTTAACACTATATGCATTAACCACAAGTAACGTCAGCGAAAAAAACGCAATCCAGACCCAAGAACCTACATGAGGAAACCATAGTTTCATATAGTCAGCCACCGCTGTAATTTCTGTACCAACAGCTAATACAATACATGCCCAATAACAATAACGGACTAAAAACCCAGCAAGCGGACTTACATAATGCTCAGCATATGCCCCAAATGAGCCTGACGTAGGATGCTGAACCGTCATCTCAGCCAAACAAGCCATAATAGCAAATGCGATTAAGCCTCCAATGGCATAGCTCACAATGACGGCTGGGCCAGCAAAGCTAATTGCGAACTTGCTTCCCATGAACAGCCCTGTACCAATCGCTCCACCAATTGCAATCATTCCCATCTGTTTTGCAGATAATTTTTTATGTAAACCCGCTTCTCGATTTTGTATTTCATCAAAACTGCTCATAGGCCCTCCTAGCCATTTTCTAATATTGATCTTTAACGATCAGGTCACTTCACTACGCACCAGATAACGCTCATTTTTCCATTCACTATTCAGCATGATCTGCTTAAGTTGTTGTACGGCATTCCAAATATCTTCAAATCCTAGATATAAAGGTGTAATTCCAAAACGTAATACTTCCGGCTCTCGATAATCCCCAATTACCCCACGAGCAATGAGAGCTTGAATAATTTCATAACCGAACTCATGCCTATAACTGACATGACTGCCACGATATTTATGATTTAAAGGTGTAATCAGCTCAAAACCAAACTGGGCACACTCTTGTTGAACAAGTTGAATAAACAAATCAGTTAATTTGAGTGATTTCTCGCGTATTTGTTGCATATCAGCTTGCAAGAAAATATCGACACCACATTCGATTAGACTCATAGAAATGATAGGTTGAGTTCCGCACAAGTAACGGCGAATACTGTTAGCTGGTTCATAGTGCTGAGCCATATCAAAAGGTTTCTTGTGGCTCCACCAGCCTGAGAGAGGTTGCCAGAACTGATCACGATGCTTTCGATTTACCCATAACAACGCTGGAGAACCTGGGCCACCATTTAAATATTTATAAGTACAACCAATCGCAAAATCACTATTGCTCTGATTAAGATCCATAGGCACCGCACCAACCGAGTGACATAAATCCCAAATAATCAAAGCATCTTTAGCGTGAATTTGTTGATTAATAGATTCCATATCATAGAAATATCCAGTCCGATAATTCACATGAGAAAGAACAACAACCGCCACATCTTTTGCTAAAACACGAGATAAATCTTCGGTGCCATCAATCAATTCAACTTGATAACCCTGATGAATCAAATCGATAAAGCCTTCAATAATATAAATATCGGTTGGAAAGGCATCTTTTTCTGCAACAATAATTTTACGTTCCGGAAATTTTTCAGCTTGAATTTTTACCGCTGCTGATAAAACTTTGAATAGATTTAGGGTCGTTGAGTCTGAAATAACCACTTCACCTTTTTCAGCACCGATAAGCTGCGCGACTTTATCTCCGAGTCTAGTCGGTAGTCCCCACCAATCGGCTTTATTCCAACTATTAATGAGGTCCTCACCCCACTCTTTTGCAATAATATGCTGAGCAACCTCTAATGATTTTTTTGGTCTTGCGCCTAAAGAATTCCCGTCTAAATAAATGATATTTTCTGGCAGTGCAAATTCATCTTTAAACTTTTTGAGTTCATCTTCCTGATCCCAATAGCAGCATTGTTCGTGAGTAATCATTTGTTATTTCACCTATTTTCAACATTTCCTTTGTATTTGAATTTTATCACGCCAATTCTTTCGATTTATTCGATAATATTTGATTAAAATTTGCTATTTTCGTATAAAATTCGAATTAAAATTAAAAAACATGGATGAAATTCGAAAATGAATGTAGATGCAATTGATCTTAAAATTTTAAAATATTTACAAGATAATGCTCGGTTAAGTAACCAAGAACTGGCCGATCTCGTTAACCTTTCGGCTTCAGCTTGTCATCGGCGAGTTAAAATTTTAGAAAGCAATGGTGTAATTGAAAAATATCAAGCGAAAGTTAATTATGAAAAACTAGGTATAAAAATTGAGGCAATTGTCGAAATAAAGCTTGCCCAACTCACAGAAAATGATCACAACTTCTTTTTAAGTCAGATCAAAAATTTTGATGAAGTCATTAATGCATATATTATTACTGGCGAATCTAATTATGTTTTACACGTTGCGACCAAAGATTTGAGTTCTTTTTCTCATTTCGTCATTAATACCTTAAATAAAATAAAAGGTGTAGTGAGCATCAATTCCAAGATCATTTTACAAAAGATTGTGCAAAAACCACTTTAATCCCTTATTTTTATTAAAGAGACATCTCATGATCGAAACAAAACGTTTAATTTTAAGACAATGGAAAGAAAGTGATGTTGAGCCTTTTATAACAATGGGCTTGGATCAAGATGTTATGCAATTTTTCCCAACTCTATTAACACCCCAAGAAAGCCTTAATTTAATCCAAAAAATTTCATCTCTAATTAATGAAAATGGTTGGGGCTTCTGGGCAGTAGAATTAAAAGAAACCCATCAATTTATCGGGTTTATTGGTTTACATAGCCAACCTGAACAATTTGACTTTTCTCCTTGTGTGGAAATCGGGTGGCGACTTGCAAAAGAATTCTGGAAACAAGGTTATGCAACTGAAGGAGCAAAAGCGGCTTTAGACTATGGTTTTAATGTACTGAATTTAGATAAGATCGTTTCATTTACCGCTAACATAAATATACCCTCTCAAGCCGTCATGGAAAGACTTGGAATGCACAAAGTTAAAAACTTTGATCATCCCAAGGTTCCTCTCCATCACCAACTAAAAGCACATGTGTTATATGAAATTACGAGCTCTTCATTTATTTTTTGATTAAAGTCAAAATTTTAAATTATTAATAAAAATTTTCTTAATCATCGAAATCATAGCCAACAGATGTAGAGCAATCCCAATACTCATGGATTTTACTTGCGATATCATCTTTTCCCATTGTAGTGAGTACATAAAAGAGTTTAGCCTCTTTATTTTTTCTTAGTATTAAGAGGTTGTAGTAATCATACTCAGGCCCATTAAGACCTAATGTTGGCTGTGATTCACAATGCTTTTCTGCTTTGTAATGCCATTCAAGCTTATAGGTATCAAGGCCATCAGCAGCATTGATTACAATACCGTCATTGGCTCCGCCAATAAATCCAATTTTCATTGCTTTCTCTAAATTCTTATTAGGGTTAATTTTAAATATATCTTTAAACAAGTATCCTTCAATTTATAAAATGTATGTCAATACGTATCCTATGTAAGCAAAATTAACCATAAATATAGATAGCCTTTTAAGATTTCTTAATTATAAACTTTGCCTGTCTATTTTTACTTCAAACACAGTAAAAGTTATCCACTAAAAAGCACTTATTATTGTTTCCTGTTTTGCAAAATTACACGCTATAATTTTCAAATCATTTATCCTCCCTACCCATCACATTAATCAAAACACCTTTTGAAAGAATTAATGGGTGGAGTTTTAAATTAATTTTATATCTCGAAGTTTCTTTAATTAATGATTTTAAAAAGGATATATGGTAGATGTGTCTTAAAAAATTTGCTTTAAATGATTTTGGAGATATTTAGATATGTCTAAAATCGTAATGTTTGACATGGATGGTACGCTATTAGATCTCGCTTTTGATGATTTCATCTGGAATGAATGTCTTCCCAAGCGACATGCAGAGATACATCAACTTCCACTCGACCAAAGCCAAAAAACACTATATCAGTTTTATCAATCACATAAACATACACTTGTTTGGTATTCATCAACTTATTGGACCAAAACTGTAGGCGTTGATGTACTCAAATTACAGCAAGAATTTCAGACAAAAATTCAAGCTCGGTTTGGTTGTATTGAGCTTCTGCAGGAACTGAAAAAGCAAGGATATAGTTGTTGGTTAGTTACAAATGCCGATCGTGCAAGCTTACGGTTAAAGCTCGATAATGTTGCAATTGAACACTTCTTTGACGTAATCGTATCGAGTGAACAAATTGGTTATGCAAAAGAAGATATTCATTTTTGGCAAGAGCTCCAAAAATTACACCCTTTCGACCCAGAAGCAACCATTTTTATTGATGATACAGCTCCTGTACTAAAAACAGCTGAAAAATTTGGTATCAAGCACTTGTTTACTATCTTGCAGCCCTCAAGTCTAAAGGATGTAAGAAAGCATGAAGATTTAGAATATAAAGCACTAGATCGACTTACAGAATTGCTGTCTATATTGAATCAAATTGATAGAAAGGATAATGATGTCAAAATCGCTTGAAAACGATGCTGTAGAGACCATGCGTATCGACAAATGGTTATGGGCTGCTCGTTTTTTTAAAACTCGTTCAATTGCTAAAGCAGCAATCGAAGGAGGTAAAGTACATCACAATAATGAGCGTGTAAAAGTTTCCAAAGAAATTCGTGTTGGAATGGAACTTATTATTCAACAAGGTTTTGATAAAAAAACCGTTGTCGTAAAAGCGCTTTCGAACACACGTGGTCCAGCACCAGTTGCCCAGCAACTTTATGAAGAAACAGAAGTAAGTATTGCTAGACGGGAGTTGATTGCATCCCAACGAAAATTGCATAATCTTGCTCGACCTGATCATAGACCGAGTAAAAAGGATCGTAGACAGATTAATCGGTTTAAACAGGACAATGATCAACACTGGTCGTATGGTGATGAATAAAAACGTCGAGTTGTGTCGCACACACACAGACAACACATAGAAGCTATAGAAAAAATCTGTCACTATTAGCCCTGTGAAACAAGTTGAGATTCAATGCATCCACTTGGGTTAAACGTGATGAACTTAGAGTATTGAGGTTTTTGAGATGGATGAGAATAAAAGCAAAGCATTACAAGCCGCGCTAAGTCAAATTGAGAAGCAATTTGGCAAAAATACGGTGATGCGTCTCGGTGATAACACTGTTCAAGCAGTTGAAGCTGTATCTACAGGTTCTTTGACTTTAGATATTGCATTGGGGATTGGCGGTTTACCGAAAGGTCGTATCGTTGAGATTTATGGTCCAGAATCTTCTGGTAAAACCACAATGACTCTCCAAGCGATTGCACAATGTCAAAAAGCTGGTGGTACTTGTGCATTTATCGATGCAGAACACGCATTAGATCCACAATATGCACGTAAGCTGGGCGTGGACATTGATAATCTACTTGTATCGCAACCTGATAACGGTGAACAAGCACTTGAGATTGCAGACATGCTAGTTCGTTCTGGTGCAATTGATTTAATCGTTGTCGACTCAGTTGCTGCTCTTACTCCTAAAGCAGAAATTGAAGGCGAAATGGGTGACTCTCACATGGGCTTACAAGCTCGCTTAATGAGTCAGGCATTACGTAAAATTACGGGTAACGCTAAACGCTCGAACTGTATGGTTATTTTCATTAACCAGATCCGTATGAAAATTGGTGTAATGTTTGGTAGCCCTGAGACTACGACTGGTGGTAACGCATTGAAGTTCTATGCTTCTGTACGTTTAGATATCCGCCGTATTGGTCAAGTCAAAGAAGGTGATGAAATCATCGGCTCTGAAACTCGAGTTAAAGTTGTTAAAAACAAAATGGCTCCTCCTTTCAAAGAAGCTATTTTCCAAATCCTATATGGTAAAGGTACAAACCAGCTTGGCGAACTTGTAGATTTAGCTGTACAACAAGATATCGTGCAAAAAGCGGGCGCTTGGTATTCATATCAAGGCAATAAAATTGGCCAAGGTAAAAACAATGTTATCCGCCACTTTGAAGAGAACCCTCAAATGGCTGGAGAAATTGAAAAGATTATCCGTGAACAACTGCTAACTACGGGTACTAATGGTGCTGTACAAGTGGAAGATGAAGAAGAAGATCTTCTATTAGAGTCTTAATTACCGCTTATAAGTCTTAAAACGCCCTTCGGGGCGTTTTTTACGAGGAAATATTAAATATGTTCAAAAGAACAGAAGAACAGCCCCAACAACGCGCTTTGCTAACAGGTCAACGTTTGCGCTCATATGCTTTTGCGTTATTGACTCGTCGAGATTATTCGAAAGCAGAACTTATCGAGAAATTGAATCGTTATGCACAAAACCCTGAAGAGGTTAAGCAACTTGTTGAAGAGTTATCTGAGCAAAATTATCAAAGTGACCAACGCGTTGCAGAACTAACATTGGCTAGCCAAATTCGTAAAGGCAAAGGGCCAAAACGCATCAAACAAGCTTTAAAAACTAAACAAATCGAAAATGATTTAATTGCAGATGAAATTCATAATATTGATTGGGTGGAACAGGCTTATCAACTTAAAGTGAAAAAGTTTGGTGAAGAAGTAGAAAAAGATCCTAAACTTAAAGCAAAACAGATGAGGTTTTTACAATATAGAGGATTTGATTTAGATGTAATTATGAAGGCAATCCAACGGAGATCGGATTAGAAGATGGTGGCAACCCCACTAGCAAAACTTCGGCACATCATAGATCTGCTACCGTTGCTACCTTCCGGTCCTGGCGGGGTTCACAGAGTACAATTGCGAAGCCACCAGCGGGGCTACCATTGCAAAACAGAGTATAGAGATTTTTAAAAGAGTTGCAAGCCTTCTTCTCAATTTTAAGCAAGTTTATGTTTCAATTGATTAATTCATCGTCAAAAACATATAAATTCCTAGAATCTCTTATCTTATATTCTTTCTTGATACTTATTTTGAATAAAATATGCTTGAAGATTGTAAACTATTCTTGCATTTATATTGTTAGCTGTTTTAATTGCAATGATCAATTAAAACCTTAGATAGCTAATGTGAATAGTTTACATATTCCCTTCTCAAGTTAGCTTTTACATAAAATTATGGACCTATACTCATGCGATTGATGAAGCATTCTTTATTATTTATTGCCTTAATGAGCACTACTTCTCTCTATGCCAATATTCCAATTGAATCGCGCGGTTTAAGTCAAAGTGGTGGTAGTTCAACTAACACTTCATCGAATAACGCTTCAGTCCCTAGTAATTTAAATTGGGAATTGATGCAAAAAAACCAACAATTAGAAAATGATATACGTACCTTACGCGGACAGTTAGAAGAACAATCGAATGATATTGAACAACTGAAAAAAGATTTATCTAATCGCTATACTGATTTAGACCAGCGTTTGGAATTACTAAATCAAAAAGTAGATCCAGAAAGTGCAGCACCAGACAATACAGCAAATAGTGATGCTACAGCTACCGGAAGCTCAGAAGCTCCTCCTACCGACAATAAAGCAGCTAGTACTACTACAACTGCTGCAAGTCAAGTTACTTCCCCTTCACAAACGCAAGTAACACAACCAGCTTCATCGCCTGCTACGCAAAATCAATCGAACCCTGTAGAACTTGAAAAAGCAGCTTATACTGTCGCTTTAGATGCCTACAAACAAGGTGGAGCGAAAAAAGCGATTGCTCCAATGCAAAACTTTATCAAAAATCATCCTAATAGCGTTTATACAGGCAATGCCTATTTTTGGTTAGCCGAGTTTAATTTAGCAACTGATCCGGTAAATTATAATGAAGCTAAAAAGAACTATAATGTAGTCGCTACGCAATACCCAAATTCTAGTAAAGCTCCTCGCGCGCTTTATCAACTCTACAGTATTGCCAAAGATGTTGATAAAAACACTGTATCAGCAAACCAATATAAAGCTAAAATTTTAAGTCAGTATCCAAAATCTGAAGAAGCCAAATTTTTTAACAAATAAAAGTTTTTAAGAAAAAAAGACACCGCAGATTGCGGTGTCTTTTTTTGAATATCTCGGCTTAACGCACAATACCACGTTCTGATTGCTCAACAGAGTCAATTAATAATTGAGCTTCTGGAACATTCGGAAGAATATCATTTTTAATCTGCTCAACAGCTTGAACAGAAGTCAGGCCTGATTTAAAAATCAATTTATAAGCTTCTCTAAGGCCTTGAATTGTATCCTTAGACCAACCCTTTCGGCGCATACCTTCTATATTAATACCAAACGCATGTGCTGGATTACCAGATGCCATAACATACGCTGGCACATCTTTTAAAATTAAAGATGCTCCACCAACCATACTGTAAGAATCGATTTTACAGAATTGATGAATTCCCGAATTACCACCAATAATGACATGATCACCAATATGGACGTGTCCAGCAACACCAACATTATTTGCGAAAATATTATGATCACCAACAATACAGTCATGTGCAATATGCGTATTAACCATCAATAAGTTATGACTACCTATTTTAGTTAAAGCATTATCTTGTACAGTTCCTCTATGTAAACTGCAATGCTCACGAATTAAATTATGATCTCCAATCTCTAACCAAGTTTCTTCACCTTGATATTTCAAGTCTTGGCAAATTTCACCAACACTTGCAAACTGGAAAATCTCATTATTTTGACCAATTTTGGTAAAACCACCAACTACAACATGTGAATGTAATTTAGTACCAGCGCCAATTGTCACATTTGGACCAATAATACAATAAGGTCCTATCTGGACATCCGGGGCAATCACTGCAGATGGATCAATAATGGCCGTAGAATGAATTAAATCGTGATTGCTCATGCCTGCTCTGTTTTTTGGTGTGAAATCATAATTTCAGCGGTTGTTGCTACAATACCGTCAACGGTAGCCGTACAGTTATATTTGTAGATACCGCGTTTTTGCATTACTAATTCAGATTTTAATACAAGTTGGTCGCCAGCAACTACTTGTTTTTTAAATCTTACCTTTTCTGCACCAGCAAAGAGGAATAAAGAACCTGGTTTTGGCGTCTCATTGTTCATAATAAAACCTAGAACGCCCGAAACTTGAGCTAATGCTTCTACAATTAGAACACCCGGCATAATTGGATATTCTGGGAAATGTCCTTGTAGGAACTCTTCATTGATAGAAACATTTTTATAACCAACAATACTATTGTCAGTAACTTCAGTCACACGATCAACCAATAAGAAAGGATAACGATGCGGCAAATATTGACGAATCGTTTGAATCTGCATTGGTAATTCAGGGATGGCAAATTTAGGTGTAGTTGACTCGGTCATAATATTCTATTTACGCAAATTAAAAGTTGATTCAAGAGACTCTATTTGAGCTTGTATATGATCAAGTCGTTTAGTGATTTGGGTCAATGGCACATCTGCTAATTGTCGCAAGCGTACAATTGTCTTTTTCCAATGACTATTTTCAAATAATCCAATTCCTGAAGAATAGGTACCAGCTTCAGAAATATTTTTTGTGACCATTGACATTCCAGTTAAAGTCACATTATCAGTGATTGAAAGGTGACCAGACACACCACAGGCTCCTGCAAGAATACAGTTTTTGCCAATTTTAGTGCTTCCAGCAATTCCACATTTAGCAGCAATAGCTGTATTGGAACCAATATGAACGTTATGTGCGATTTGCACAAGATTATCAATAATTACCCCATCTTCCAAAATCGTATTATCTAGTGCCCCTCGATCAATACTACAATTTGATCCAATACGGACATCATTACCAATAATAACTGAACCTAATTGTGCGATACGATGCCATTTACCTTGATATGGTGCAAATCCAAAGCCTTCACTACCAATCACAGTACTTGCATGAACTCGAACACGATCAAGTAATTTAGAACCGCCAGTAATAGTGACATGAGAATCGATAAAACAATCCTTGCCAATTTCTACATTATCATCCAGACGAGTATGAGACTGAATAATCGTGTTCTCACCTACTACACAATTTTCACCAATTACAACGTAATGGCCAATATATGCTTTTTCAGAAATAATTGCAGAAGGATGAATTTGAGCAGTACTTTCAATACCTATTGATGTGATCTTTTTATCAAAAGCATGGGTAAGGATGGCAAAAGCCAAATATGGATTATCAACAATAATAAAATTTTGTTTATCAGTAAGCTGTTCTTTAATAGAGCTTGTAACAATGTACGCACCCGCACGGCTAGTCTTTGCTTGATCGATATACTTTTCGCCATTTACGAAAGTAATATGAGAAGGTTCAGCATTTTCTAAACTTGCCAGATTTATAAATTGAAGACTACCCGCACCGACTAACTCACCATTAACTAGGTGAGCTAGTTCATCTAAACGATAATGTTGCACTTTCATTAATTTATTTCATTGAATTAACCTTTTGTATCATTTTATCAGTTAAATCATATTTAGCGTCATAGGCAACGGTCGAATTTTTATTCAAAATGAAGTCAAGATTATTTTCTTTTCGTAATTGTTCAGCTGCTTGCTTCACACGAGTCTCAAAAGTTGAGTTCATTCCTTGCAAACTAGTTTGAACTTTAGACTGCAAACCTTGTTGAGTCGAATTAAATTCATTTAATTTTGACTGATATTGAGTTTGAAGCTTCTTAATATCATCTTCTTTCATTTTTTGCCCTTGAGTTTGGGCTTGACGCTGAAGGCCTTCTAACTCTTTACCCAACTGCTCAAGACGAGTTGTTGTTGGTTTAACAGATTGATTTAAACTTGCATTTTGTTGTTTTAAATAAGTACTACTTTCAACAACTTTAGCAAGATCAATAACACCATAACCAGCAGCATTAGTCATAGCAGAAATTGTAAGGCCTAACCCTAACATTAATATATTTAATTTTTTCATCTTAATTTGTGTCCTTATTTCATTGTTTAGTCAAGTCGTACTTAGAAAGTACGACCGATTTCAAACTGAATCTCTTTAGTTTCGTCACCAGGCTTATCATTTAACGGGAATGCATAGCTAAGAGATAATGGCCCAATCATAGTGATCCATGTAAAACCAACACCTACGCTATAACGCATATTACCTAAATCAAAACCGTAGTTATCTTCACAGTATTTTTTAGCATCTGCTATTTGCTGCCCATTCATAATCATAGAATAAGAGCCAACATCACACTTAGTATCAAATACTTGACCACCTTCAGCAAAAATGACTGGTCGTACTTGGCGAGTCCAGTCCCCTTTGAAAGGTAACGGTAAAGCTAATTCAGTACCAAATTGTACTAAAGCATTACCCCCAACCTCTTCTGGAGAACCGTCATTTTGCTTGGTTTCTTGTAAGTTTACACTTGCATACTTAGGACCCAAGGTACTGTTATCATAACCCCGAACAGAACCATAACCACCTGCATAGAAGTTTTTATAGAATGGTAAATCATTACCATAGCCAAGTTTACCGTAACCACGCAATACGAAACCAGTATTACTAATTGGCCAAAATGCCTGTGCATCATAAGTTGCTTTTTGATAGTCAACATCACTACCTGGCAAACCAATTTCAAGACCTACACGATGTGACATACCTGAAGTAGGGAAAATAGGACGGTTTAAAGTATTGTATGACCAACCTAAATTTAAGTTATATGTAAAGAACTCACCATCAAACGCATTATCATATTGTTCTTCTGGGACCTTACATTCCCCCTTCTCAGTATCATACTGCGACTCACCATTTAAGGTTGGACAATATGAACCCTTACTTGTTGCTTTACCACCATTTGCTAACAAATAATCACGCACATAAGTAGAGACATAAGGACCAGTCGTTACTTTAGTATTATCAATACCTAAAGAGGCACTTAGGCTTTGGTTTTCATCAATTGGGTAACCAAAACTTAAACTACCACCGAAACTATCGGTAACGTAATTATTAACGTTATAGTCATCATTTAACTTTGTTTTACGGTAATAAACATTATAACCGCGGCTTACACCATCAATAGTGAAGTAAGGGTCAGTAACACTTAAGTTATAGTAGTCTTGAGTTTCAGAGCGAGATAAATCGATCGAAACACGATTACCCGTTCCCATAAAGTTAGTTTGACTCAAACCTGCCTGGAATGTGATACCACCACTTTGTGAGTAACCTACCGCTAATGTTGTAGTTCCCGAGTGTTGCTCTTCAACATTTACGTTTAAATCCACCTGATCTGGTGAATTTGGAATACGAGCCGGTTTAATATCAACTGTTTTGAAGAATCCAGTACGCTCTAAACGAACCTTGGACAAATCAATTTTTTCATTACTCGCTAAAGCGCCTTCCATTTGACGCATTTCACGACGCAATACTTCATCGGCAGTTTTACTATTACCTGTAAAGTTAATACGACGTACGGTTACTTGCTGACCTGGGTTTACATAATAGTTCAAGTCAACAACACCCGTTTCATTATTAATTTGCGGAACGACATTTACATCTGCAAAGTAATAACCAGCATTACCATATTTACGCAATAACAATTGCTTAACAGCATTTACTTTTTCTTGAGAATAGGTATCGCCATCTTTATAAATTTTCAAAGCTTGCAGTTCTTCAGGTTTATAAAGTGCGTCACCTAAAAACTTGGTTTGACCAAATTTGAACTGGCTACCTTCCTCAACAGCAACTTCAATAAAGATATTCTTTTTATCTTCACTAATATTGAGCTGTGAGTTATTGATATGAAAATTGATATAACCTTTATTCAGATACATCGCGCGCAAAGCTTCAAGGCTCGCTGCCATTTTCTCTCTAGCATAACGGTCATTACGAGTTACAACTGAAGCCCAACCACTTTCCTTAACTGCGAAAGCTTGTTTAATTTCACTGTCTTTAAAAACAGTATTACCAATAATATTGATATTAAAAACTTTAGCTGCCGTACCTTCATTAAAATTTAATTTAAGTTCAACACGGTTATTTGGGCGAGCTATAGTATCAACAGTTACATCAGCATCATAACGGCCTTGCTGAGTATATTGCTGCTCTAATTCAGTTTCAATTGTTTGTAAAGCTGACTTCTTAAAAACTTCGCCTTCAGCAATGCCCATTTTTTTGAGGCCTTGCTCTAAAGCCTCTTTAGGAATAAGTTTATTACCCTTAAATTCAAGCTTTGAAATAATTGGGCGCTCTACGACATTAAAAACTAAAGTATCGTTATCTCTTGATGCTTTAATATCGTCAAAAAGTCCAGTGGCATACAATGTTCGAATTGCTTCTGCGATCATCGGTTCATTAACGCGATCGCCACTGTTGATTGGCAACATGGTAGAAACATTTGCAGGAGTAAGACGGACCAAACCATCTATACGAATATCTCGAACAACGAAATCATCAGCTGCATATGCTTGTTGTACCGCTGCCATAGCGCTAACAAGTGCCAAAGGCATTAAAAAATGTGTGTGCCGCATGCCAGTTTTTCCAGTAAGTTATAAATCCATATACGTTTACAAACGCATAAAATCGTTAAATAAAGCTAAAAGCATCATACTACCGAGCAGTACCATACCAATTTTTACACCAAACATTTGTATTTGTTCAGAAACAGGCTTCCCACGAATAGCTTCAATAATGTAATAAACGAGGTGTCCACCATCAAGCATTGGAATTGGCAATAAATTTAAAATTCCAAGACTTACACTCATTAAAGCCATAAATGAGATAAAAGTCTGCCATCCCATTTCTGCACTTTGTCCCGCTACCTTCGCGATTGTAATTGGTCCAGAAAGATTCTCTAAGCCAATTAAACCCTTAACCATTTTTACTATCGAACTCAATATCATGCTGGAGATTTGGCCAGTCTTATCTAGCGACATCTGGAAAGCTTGTAATGGAGTATATTGAATTGTTTGCTTATATTCGTCAGGAATTGTAATTTTTCCTGCATCGCTTTTTACGCCTAAAACCCCACTCACTTGCCCCATATTGTCACGCTTTCCTTGAGGCATGACTTGCAAATGAACGAGTTGACCATTACGCAACACATCAATACTGAGCAATTTTTCTGGTGAATGTTGCACAACTTCCACAACATCAAACCAGTCTTTCATCGCTTGACCATTAATGGATACAATACGATCACCGACTTTTATTCCTTGTCGAATTGCTGCTCCATCTGCAGTCAACTCAGTTACAACAGCGGGAATAACAGGACGATAAGGTGAAAAGCCTAATACATCTAAAGCTGATTCATTTTGGTTTTTTAAAAAATCTTTAATGGGTAAAACAATATTTTTCTCAGTACCTGCACGATCTACATCGATATTCAAGCTACCAGTTTCACCTACACGATCAATCAAAGCAAAGTTAAGTTTTTCCCAAGTTTGCGTTTCCTTTCCATCAACAGCAATAATCTTGTCACCTACTTGTAGTTGAGCTGTAGCAGCTGGCGAGTTGGGTACAACCTTACCCACTCTTGTATTTAGTTGTTCCTGTGCTGGTAAAAATAAAATCCAAAAAAGTAAAACAGCAAAAATCAAGTTAATTAAAGGCCCAGCCGCAACAATTGCTATACGCTTCCATGGTTTTTGACGGTTAAATGCATAAGGTAAATCTTGCTCTGCAACATTACCTTCGCGCTCATCGAGCATTTTTACATAACCGCCTAGAGGCAAAGCTGAAAGTTGGTACTTAATTCCAGATTTTTTTGAGGTCCATTTAAGTAATGTCGGACCAAAACCAATAGAATAAACTAGAACCTTAACACCAAGTTTTCGTGCCACCCAATAGTGACCGAACTCATGAATTGCAATTAATGGACCGAGCAAGAGAGCTGCTGCTGCAATCATAAATAATGCGCTCATTTCAGCCTCCTATACTTGATATATACTGCTGTGCTACATGTCGTGCTACTTCATCTTTATTCAAAATAGACTCGATATTATCAGCAACTGAGTTTTCCAATTTTTGCAAAGTATGCTCTACCACTTGTGGGATATTTGTAAATCCAATCTGTTGGTTTAAAAATGCAGCAACGGCAACCTCATTTGCAGCATTTAAAATAGTAGGTGCCAGCCCTCCTGAACGCATTGCCTGACGGGCTAAATCCAGTGCTGGAAATTTCTGGATATCCGGTGCTTGAAAATTAAGCTGAGAATACTCAAATAAATCTAAAGCAGGAACATTAGTCTGTAAACGTTCTGGCCATGCTAATGCATGGGCAATCGGTGTACACATGTCTGGATTACCCATTTGAGCCAATGTTGAACCGTCAACATATTGCACCATAGAATGAATAATACTTTGTGGATGAACAACAACTGTAACAAAATGTTCAGATATTGAAAACAAATGACACGCCTCGATCAACTCTAACCCTTTATTCATAAGAGTAGCTGAGTCAACTGAGATTTTCTGTCCCATAGACCAGTTGGGATGCTTACAAGCCTGCGCAGGAGTAACTTTTTCTAACTGTTCTAACGAATGGTTTAAAAATGGTCCACCTGAAGCGGTCAATAAGATTCTTGATACGCCCTGTTGCGGTTGTCCATTTCTTTCAGCCTCTAAATAATTATGAGGTAATGACTGAAAAATAGCGTTGTGTTCTGAATCTACCGGTAATAATAATGCCTGATGATCAAGTGCTGCTTGCATCATGATTTCACCAGACATGACCAAAGCTTCTTTATTAGCAAGCAATACGCGTTTACCAGCTTTTACAGCCGCTAATGTTGGTAATAAACCAGCTGCTCCAACAATTGCAGCCATAACTACATCAACATCTGGATGAGATGCGATACTTACCAGTCCTTCCTGATCAGTCAAAATTTCAATATTTTGTAATTCACTCTTTACAAATAAAGCTGCTAATTCGTCAACTTTTTGCTTTGGAACAACTACAACTTTTGGTTGGAATTGTTTACATATGTCAACCAATTCAGAAATTCGACTATGAGCTGAAATTGCAAATACTGAATACTTATCAGGATGTTGATTTAAAATTTTTAAGGTACTTTGCCCAATGGAACCGGTTACACCCAATATGCAAACAGATTGTGTCATTTATAAATCTACACCAATAAGTTTTAATATATACATTCCCGTTGCAAAGATCGGGGCTGCAGCAAGTAAAGAATCAATACGATCTAAAACACCACCATGACCAGGTAGTACACGTCCAGAATCTTTAATACCAGCACGACGTTTAATCATTGACTCAAATAAATCACCCAACACTGAACCGAATACTGTAATCAGTGACAAGATAAGAAACAGAATTTGCTGAATTAAAGTTAAATTTAGATACTGATATTGCACAACCAACATTACCAGTATGGTCGTGACAATACCACCATACAAGCCTTCTACTGATTTGTTCGGACTAACGGTTGGAGCTAATTTTCTTTTACCAAATTTACGACCAACAAAGTAAGCACCACTATCTGCACCCCACACGAGTAAGAACAGATACATTAACCACCATGGCGAACTTTGCCAAACAACAAAAATTGAAGTTACCGCAGCACAAACTAAAATAATGCCAATTACATATAGAGTAGCGTTATACCACCCATCAAATTCAGGAAAAGATTTGACCCAATAAACGCTTACAAGCCAAGTCAAAATTGAAGCTGACCACAAAAGTAATGCAATATCATGGAAAAATAGAGCAACGCCCGAAACGAATGCAACAAGCAGACCGTAGCACCAAGCTTTTGGCTTTACAGCATTTACAGTTTCATGGGGCATTAATTTATACCATTCATACCCCGCAACCCCTGCTGCTACAATCATAAGAACCAACATTGGATAATGTGATTGCGTAGCAAACATACAGCCTAAAACAACTGCGACAAGTACCAATGCGGTAACAATCCGCTCTAACATTATAAGTTCTCTATTTTCTCTTGCTGAATTTGTTCAGATGTTTTGCCAAAACGACGCTCACGCCCTGAAAAAACATTCAATGCATGATCGAATTCTTGTACTGTAAATTCTGGCCATAAAGTATCAGTAAAATACAGTTCAGCATATGCTGCTTGCCATAACAAGAAATTAGATATGCGATAATCTCCACCTGTACGGATCAATAAGTCCACAGCTGGCAGATCGTTTAGACTGACATATTTTTCGAACAAATCAACATTTATTTGATCAGCACCAAATTCACCACGGGAAACCGCTTCAGCAACTTGTTTTGCTGCATTTGCAATATCCCACATCCCGCCATAGCTCACAGCAATAGTTAAGGTCATAGTGTTATGGTGTGCTGTCTGTTGCTCTGCATCTTCCATTAAGGCAACTAGGTGTGACGGTAATCTGGAACGATCACCGATGAAACGCAAAGCAATATTAAATTTCTTCATGCGAGGTATTTGCTCATGAATAGTTTCTTCAAGAAGCTTCATAAGCAGATCGACTTCAAATTGTGGTCGATTCCAGTTTTCGCTTGAAAATGCAAACACCGTTAAAGCACGAATACCTGTTTTTTTACAATGTTCAACGATAGGATCAAGAACATTTTTACCCTCTCGATGCCCATCACCTTTTTGCATTTGATTTTTTTTTGCAAAGCGGTTGTTGCCATCCATGATGATGGCAACATGCTTAGGAAGATGATACTCTTCTGAATCGGTCATAAAATTTAGACCTTCATCAATTCTGCTTCTTTCGCTGCAAGACGCTTGTCTACTTCTGCAACATATTTGTCAGTGATTTTCTGGATATCATCACCTGCACGGCGCTCATCATCTTCTGAGATTTCTTTCTCTTTTAACAATGCTTTGATATCACCTAATACATCACGACGAATATTACGAATTGCAACTTTTGCATTTTCAGCTTCGCTACGCGCAATTTTTTGCATATCACGACGTGTTTCTTCAGTTAATGCAGGTAAAGGTACACGAATTGCATCCGCTGTAATCGGGTTTAAACCAAGATCACTCTCACGAATTGCCTTATCAATAGCTGAAACCATTGTACGTTCAAATGGCTGAACAAGAAGTGTACGAGAATCCTCAACACCAACGTTTGCCACTTGATTTAAAGGCACATCAGAACCGTAGTAAGGAACCATTACCCCATTTAAGATTGATGGGTGTGCACGGCCGGTACGAACTTTAGCAAACCCGAGTTCCAAAGACTCAAGAGTTTTCAACATACGCTGTTCGCTGTCTTTTTTCAGATCGTTAATCATATGATCTACCTTACTTATTTATTCAAGGATGTTTTAACAAATTTAATTTAGCGCTAGTATAAAGAGCTTTCGTCAACACGTACATTATTTAGTAACGCGTGTACCTTCTTTTTCGCCCATGACTACTGACAATAGCGCGCCTGATTTATTCATATCAAAAACTTGTAATGGCACATTGTGGTCACGACATAAACAAATAGCTGTCAAATCCATAACACCAAGTTTTTCGTCCAATACCTGATCAAAGGTTAAATGATCATATTTAACCGCATCTTCGTATTTACTTGGATCTTTATTATATACGCCATCTACTTTGGTCGCTTTTAGAATTAAATTTGCTTCAATTTCAATTCCGCGTAAGCAAGCTGCCGTATCAGTCGTAAAGAATGGATTTCCTGTACCAGCAACAAAAACACAAACTTCACCTTGACTCAAGTGACGAATCGCATCACGACTTGAATAAGACTCTACTACTGTACCAATTGGTAATGCAGACATAAGGCGAGTTCTGATATTACGGCGAACCAATGCATCACGCATAGCCAAGCCA
The DNA here is from genome assembly GCF_014169935.1 of Acinetobacter sp. BEC1-S18-ESBL-01. NCBI lineage: Bacteria > Pseudomonadati > Pseudomonadota > Gammaproteobacteria > Moraxellales > Moraxellaceae > Acinetobacter > Acinetobacter sp. BEC1-S18-ESBL-01. The sequence continues at coordinate 1,609,427 of NZ_AP022302.1, read as the reverse complement.
TTCATTACAGTTGCAAGCATACCCATTTGATCGCCTGTTACACGACCAACCAAGCCATCCTTTTGCAACTGACTACCACGATACAAGTTACCGCCACCAACAACGATACCCACTTGCACACCTAAGCCAACTAAGTGAGCAATTGAAAGGGACATTTGATCAAGAACTTGGGCATCAATACCCATGTCTTTGTTACCTGATAATGCTTCACCAGATAGTTTTAATAAAATGCGTGAATAACGGGGGCTAATTGTTTCCGCCATGAGTTTGCTCCAAAACCTCTTAAACTGAATGCTTTTTTGAATCGTTATCGATTAAACCGACTTAATTTTAATTAACTTTGCAAATAAGTCGTATTCATCCGCATCGGTGATTTCGACTTCCAACATATCGCCTGGTTGAATAGTGCTCTTATCGATATCTTCTACAAAGACATTACCGTCAATTTCCGGAGCATCGGCATAAGAACGTGCAACAGCAACAGGATATTCATCTTCCAAACTATCGACTAATACAGTCATCGTTTGACCAATACGTTTTTGCAACTTAGCAGCAGAAATTTGTTGCTGCACTTGCATAAAGCGCTCGTAACGCTCTTGCTTAATTTCTTCAGGCACATGATCGGGTAAATCATTTGCCGTAGCGCCTTCTACTGGTGAGTAGGTAAAGCAGCCAACACGATCAAGTTCAGCTTCAACTAACCAATCGAGCAATATTTGAAAATCTTCTTCAGTTTCGCCTGGGAAACCCACTACAAATGTAGAACGAATCACAAGATCCGGGCATTTTTCACGCCACAATTTAATTTTTTCGAGTGTATTTTCACTGTGAGCCGGACGCTTCATTAACTTAAGAATACGCGGGCTTGCATGTTGGAATGGAATATCAAGATATGGCAGAATTTTACCTTGTGCCATTAAGTCAATAACCGCATCAACATGTGGGTATGGATAAACATAATGTAAGCGCACCCAGATACCAAGTTGGCCTAGTGCTTCACACATATCAAAGAATTTTGTTTTAACAGGCTGGCCATTCCAGAAATCAAGTTTGTACTTGGTATCTACACCATATGCTGATGTATCTTGGGAAATAACCAAGATTTCTTTAACACCTGCTCTTTTAAGCGCAGCGGCTTCTTCCAGTACACTTCCAACTGGACGCGATACTAGATCGCCACGCATACTTGGGATAATACAGAAGGTACAACGGTGGTTACATCCTTCAGATATTTTTAAATAGGCATAATGTTTTGGTGTTAAGCGAATTCCTTGTTCAGGAACCAAATCAACAAACGGGTTGTGTTTAGGTGGTGCTGGGACATATTCATGTACAGCTTCCATTACATCTTGATAAGCTGCTGCACCAGTAACCTTTAAAACATTTGGATGCATTTGACGAATTTTGTCTTCGTCTTTACCTAAGCATCCAGTAACGATTACTCGACCATTTTCACTCATGGCCTCGCCAATTGCATCTAGCGACTCTTGTACCGCAGATTCGATAAAACCACAGGTATTAACAACAACTAAATCAGCACCATCATAATCTGATGCAACTTGATAACCTTCAGTCTTTAACTGAGTTAAAATTCGTTCAGAATCTACCAATGCCTTAGGACAACCTAAAGAAACAAAACCGACTTTGGGGGTCTTCATGAATCTGCGCTCCACTTGAATGCGCGTATTGTATGTCTTTTCTTGTCTCAAGCATAGGTGGAAAGCCTACTCTTTGTGTAATGCACCAAAATACGACCAACATTTGCACCAAAACTCACCTTTGCACCAAGTTGGATCATGTTATTATCTATATTCAAGCCATCAGTTTTGATCAACCGATATAAAGACCGATTTCAGCGCGTTTTTAAATACTTTAAAACTTTAAAATAACCCATAAACAAAGTTGGCGTATATTTTGCATCGTTCATGTTCTATAACGGTGAAAATCCGATAACCAATGAAGATGCCATTGCGCTATTTTAAGACAGGAACGATTCGCTAATGGATCAACACAACCCTATCGACTATCGCCTATTGGTAGACAACTTAACTACTGCGATTTTATTGATCGATAGTAACTTGAATATTTTTTACTTAAATTCTGCCTGCGAAGCACTATTTGACATTAGTTTGCTTCGAGCTTCAGGACAGCCGGTTTTGAACTTACTTCATGCACCAGATGATACTTTTAATACACATGAAGCGTTATTAAACACTATAAAAACCGGTCAACCTTATACTCGTCGAGAAGCGGTTATTAATGTCAACTTTAAAGACCTTCATGTTGATTACACAGTGTCTCAATTAAATGCAGGTAAAAGTTATCACCCATTACTCTTGATTGAGCTCAACCCGATTGATCGTATGTTAAAGATTTCTAAAGAAGAAAATCTGGTACAACAACATCAGGTAGCCAGACAGCTTGTACGTGGCGTTGCGCACGAAATTAAGAACCCACTTGCAGGTATTCGTGGTGCAACTCAATTACTCGCTCGCAGTTTAAACGATAAGAGTTATGCTGAATTTACAGATGTCATTATTAATGAAGTAGATCGCTTAACGAACTTGGCAGATACCATGTTGGGTTCTAGACAACTCCCAAGTTATGAAAATGTTAACGTACACGAGCCTTTGGAGCGAGTGCGTTCACTTATCGCCAACCAGACAAAGAAGAAAATTAAAATTATACGGGATTATGATTTGTCTTTACCCGATGTTAATGCCGATCGTGATCAGTTAATACAAGTCATGCTCAACATTAGTGTAAATGCAATTCAAGCCATAACAGAAAACAAAGCATTCTTTATAGATCACGAACCGGAGTTAATTCTACGTACACGCATACAACGTCTTGTCACGATTAACGGTGTACTAAATCGATCTACCGTACGAGTCGATATAGAGGACAATGGACCAGGCATTCCTGAAAGTATTTTGGAGTCAGTCTTCTATCCATTGGTTACTGGACGAGCAAAAGGTACTGGGCTTGGCCTGAGTATTGCACAGAATATTATGCATCAACATAACGGAATGATTGAATGCCAATCTGTTTCTGGAAAAACAATTTTTAGCTTATATTTACCTTGGGAGTCAGACCGTGTCGCGAAATAAAATATGGGTTATTGATGATGATCGCGCCATGCGATGGGTATTGGAAAAGACCTTTAAAGAGGAAGGTTTTGATGTTACCAATTTTGAAGAAGCTCAAACTGCGCTTGAACGTTTGCACCATGATGCTCCCGATGTCATCTTAACTGACATCCGCATGCCTGGAATTGATGGTTTAACTTTTTTATCTAAAGTCAAAAACACTCATCCAGATTTACCTGTCATTATTATGACAGCACATTCTGACTTAGAGTCTGCTGTATCAAGCTATCAAACAGGCGCGTTTGAGTATTTACCAAAGCCTTTTGATATTGATGAAGCTTTAGCTTTAGTCAATCGTGCGATCCTGCATATTAATAAACTACAACAGCAAGAAGCTACAAAAACAGCCTCACCTCTTCAATCAACAGAAATTATTGGTGAATCTCCGGCAATGCAGGAGGTTTTCCGTGCTATCGGCCGTTTATCGCAATCTCATATTACTGTTTTAATTAATGGTGAATCGGGTACGGGTAAAGAATTAGTTGCTCATGCTTTACACAAGCACTCCCCACGCCGTGCCAAGCCTTTTATTGCTTTAAATATGGCTGCGATACCAAAAGACTTGATTGAAACCGAGTTATTTGGTCATGAAAAAGGCGCTTTCACAGGGGCAAATACTCAGCATCAAGGCCGCTTTGAACAGGCAAATGGCGGAACACTGTTCCTTGATGAAATTGGTGATATGCCATTTGAAACTCAGACTCGATTGCTTCGCGTACTCGCTGACGGTGAGTTCTATCGTGTAGGTGGACACATTCCAGTTAAAGTAGATGTTCGAATTGTGGCGGCAACACATCAAGATTTAGAAAAGCTAGTAAATGAAGGTCGCTTCCGTGAAGACTTATATCACCGCTTAAATGTGATTCGTATTCACATTCCTAAGCTTGCCCACCGTAGTGAAGATATTCCAATGCTTGCGCAGCATTTCCTTGCGCGTGCAGGTAAAGAGCTTGGCGTAAGTCCAAAAATCTTACGTACCGAGACGACAGACTATATGCAACAGTTACCATGGCCGGGTAACGTACGACAACTTGAAAATACTTGCCGCTGGCTAACCGTAATGATTACTGGCCGCGAAGTTTATCCTGAAGATTTACCTTCTGAGCTCAAACAAGTTCCATTGCAAAAGAATAGTGATTCTAGTCAACCGGCACCTTCTTTTGAGCGTATTTCTCTACACCATTGGGATGAACTACTAAATCAATGGGCTATTCAAAAGCTTAAAAATGGTGAAATGAAAATTTTAGATATTGCCACACCAATGTTTGAACGCACATTGATTAACGCAGCCTTGCAACAAACACGTGGACGCAAACGTCACGCAGCGGAATTATTAGGTTGGGGTCGCAACACCTTAACACGCAAGTTAAAGGAACTTGGAATGGATTCTGCAGATGATGACGAAGAAGATGAGCACAAGGTTACTCAAACTGAAGCCTAGAAATCTCATTATTTAACTTCAAAGCGGTTAAGTCATTCTTAGCCGCTTTGTTTTTCAATCAGATTTTTGATTAAAATATAATGCAAACATAAGGTTACATCATTAAACCCTTCTACAACCTACACTAAGCTTATATTTTCTATTAGTTTATTTTTTGAATTAGCCACTTACTGTTCAGCATATGATCTAAAAAAATGGTTATGACCATCACTAAAGATAGTTTTGCTATACTAGATAAGCAAAGTCAGTTGTTGTTATTAAATTTTATGCATGATTCAGTCCTGGATTCACATCACCTTGCATGTGAGAAACCTCAAACACGCCGCGGTATTGAACGTCGTTTAGCTCTATTGTTAAGCGCGACCGAGCTGTTCCTAGAGAAAGGATATGATGCTGTATCTCTCGATGATATTGTTAATCATGCAGGTGGCTCTAAGGCTTCTATTTATAAATATTTTGGCAATAAAGAAGGACTTTTTACGGCTATATGTGATCATAAACGTGAAATGTTTTTTAAAGATATTTGCATTCCATTCCAACCAGAGAAAAGCACTTTAAGAGAATATCTGATTCAAACACTTAATCGTGTATATATTCATATTATTCAGCCCGAACATGTTGCATTTTTAAGACTTATTATTGAACAGACTGAATGTAACACTGTCCTCATACAATACTTATATGACAAATGGGTACATAATTTACAAAATACACTTACTCAAGCATTAGAGTTTGCGGATAAATCAGGCGAAATTACCTGTAATTCTCCGTATTATTCTTCACTCATGTATTTCGGGATTTTACGAGATATTGAATGGCGTATGATTATGGGTATGCCAGCTCTTCCAGATGAGAAAGAAGCTTTTGATTATATTGAATATTGTGTAGATATTTTCTTAAAAGGCCATCATAAAGTCTAATTCTTTTGCATTTTAAAATGCTTATAGTATAGTAGACTTCTTTTTTCCCACATCCACCCAGCCAACAACAGATAATTGTTGTATTTCAAAACAATTATTATGGAGTAGCTACATGGCTCTAAGACATTTCCTGACTTTACGTGATCTATCCACTCTAGAACTTAATCGCATTTTAGAACGCGCAAGCGAACTTAAAAAAATGCAACATGACAATAAGGTCTACCAGCCTTTTGTCGGTAAAGTATTGGGAATGATTTTTGAGAAATCAAGTACGCGTACACGTATCTCTTTTGAAGCAGGTATTAACCAATTTGGCGGTAGTGCGATTTTTCTATCGCCTCGTGACACACAATTAGGCCGTGGTGAACCAATCGAAGACTCAGCACGTGTAATTTCAAGTATGCTTGATATTGTGATGATTCGTACCTTTGGTCATGACATTGTTGAACGTTTTGCATCTTATTCAAAAGTTCCTGTAATTAACGGCTTAACTGATGATCATCATCCATGCCAGTTACTTGCTGACTTACAAACTTATATTGAACACCGCGGCAGCATTGAAGGCAAAACCGTTGCTTGGATTGGTGATGGTAATAATATGTGTAATTCATATATTGAAGCTGCACACATGATGGGTTTCAAACTCAAAATTGCATCGCCAAAAGGATATGAACCTAAACCTGAATTTTTAGCCGAGTTTGGTCATTGCGTTGAGCTTTATGATAATGCGGAAGATGCCGCAGTAAATGCTGACCTTATTGTGACTGATGTGTGGGCAAGTATGGGCCAAGAAGAAGAGCAAAAACTTCGTGAAAAAGCCTTTGCTGATTTTCAGGTTAACGAAAAATTAATGAGCCTTGCTCACCCAGATTGTTTATTCATGCACTGCTTACCTGCTCATCGCGGCGAAGAAATTTCTGAAACCATGCTCGATTATAAAAATGCAGTCGTATGGGATGAAGCAGAAAACCGTCTCCATGCTCAAAAAGCTTTAGTCGAATTTTTATTGAATGAAAATCTAAAAAAAGCTTAAATTTTGAGTTAAAAAAACAGCATCTTAATGATGCTGTTTTTTATTTTATAAGACTTGTACTCTTCCAGTTAATTATTTTTAAAAATTTGATAACGTTGCCGAATATATAAGCAGGCTGTATTTCAACTATTCTCTAGAATCGTGTATAACATTCTACACAATAAGCTAAGCCTACTCTTGTAGAGTGCGATCATGACAACCCTTGAACAATCATTATCCCAAATTCCCACATTTTCGATTATTCATGAACATTTATTTAGTTCAGCCCAACCTTCTGTTGAACAACTAAAATTGATTAAAGAGTATGGGTGTAGCACAGTCATTAACCTTGCTTTAACTAATGCTTCAAATCATCTTGAAAATGAAGATCGTATTTGTTTAGACCTTGGTTTAAATTATATTCATATTCCAATTGATTGGGAGATGCCTTCTGCTGAGCAGTGCTTATTAGTTTTAGATTTGATTGATCATTTAGTGCAAAATGAAATTATTTGGATACATTGCGCCAAAAATAAACGCGTAAGTTGCCTGATGTATGTCTATAGACAGTTTTATATGAATATGGATATGCCGACTTCTCAGGATTTATTGCACGAAATTTGGGAACCTAATGAGACTTGGACTGGACTCATTCATAGTATTACCTTACAGCTACAAGGCCGTAAGGCAACTTTAGAACTTCAACAGTCTTTACAACAGGCAGATCACTTGGTGTGATGAGAAATTAAAACCGTCGCTGTAGCCAAAATTCCTTCTTGACGACCGGTAAACCCGAGTTTTTCGGTTGTCGTTGCTTTAATACTAATTTGATTAATATCTACATTTAGAACGTCAGCAATGCTTTGACGCATTTCCAGATTATGCTTAGCTAATTTTGGACGTTCGCAAGCCACCGTAATATCGGCATTATTTAACTGATAACCACGATCTAAGATCAATTGATAAACATGCTTTAACAATACTCGGCTATCTGCGCCTTTGTATTCTGGGTCAGTATCAGGAAAATGTTGTCCAATATCTCCAAGCGCTAAAGCACCTAATAAAGCATCACATAGCGCATGAAGTACAACGTCACCGTCAGAATGTGCTTTCAAACCATGTGTATGTGGAATTTGAATACCCGCCAATGTAACAAAGTTCCCCTCTTCAAAGGCATGTACATCCATTCCTTGTCCAATACGAATCTGAGCAACCATATAAATTATTACCTTCCATAAAAACTTAAGAAATCTTGTATTCAGCCGTTCTGTTTCGCTATAGTACACCTAGCAAAGTAGACTGAAAGTATAAGCGATCATGCTGTCTAATACTGATATGAATCAATTGAAAAGATTAAGTTTTGTCGTGACACTGAGTTGTTTATGTTCACCTTTTGTCTTTGCAGAATCAATAGGCTGCTCCAATACTGGAGCTGAGCTTAAAATCTGCTCAAAAACATTTAGTGAATCAAGAAAAGAACTCAATAATAAATATCTTTCTGCATATTTAGTTACTGATGCCCCCTTACAGCTTTTACAGGATACACAAAAGTTATGGTCTAAACATACTCAGCAATGCAAGAGTAATACATGTATTCAACAACAGTTTGATTTACGTACTGATGACTTAAATTTTTATGCCTCGCTTAAGCAAACGCTTACCCAGCATTATCTTAAGTTTGAAAATGGACATATAGCAGCTCAGCCTGTACACATTCAAGTCCATCAGCTCGCGAAAGATAAAATTAAGATTGAAGGGATAGCATACCGCAATCCAAATAATCGCAAAGAAACGCAAATGGTCTCATTGATGGCCTATAGTTCGCCTGAACAAAAAAGTGAAATTTTAGACAATGAGCACAACTGTAAATACCAGTTTAATTTTCAAAAAGCTTTACTTAATGTGAAAACCCAGCAAAAAGGCTGTGAACGTTTTAGCGGAATCTACCGCTTATATGACTAATGCTTTAAATAAAAGCCAGTGTTTGAACACTGGCTTTTTACTTTCTACGCTGGATATTTTTGCGCAATATCCTGACCGACTAAAACTGCCGTTGCCGCAGACAAAGTCCAACCTAAATGCCCATGCCCTGTATTATAAAAAACACGAGGTTGTTTAGATTGCTTAACAACAGGCAGCATATTTGGCATCATTGGTCTTAACCCTGCCCAAGGCACCACATGCTCAGTTGAAATATCAAAGTTACGATTAACCCAATTCACTAATGGTTGAATACGATCGGCCCGTATGTCGCGGTTATAGCCATTAAACTCAGCAGTCCCTGCCACACGCAGTCGATCTTTACCTAAACGAGAAGTCACAATTTTTGCACTTTCATCTAGCAAACTCACCCAAGGAGCATTCTTCACACTGTGCTCATCTTTTAATTGCACGGTAATTGAATAACCTTTTACTGGATACACATTTACTCGCTCACCAATCATATCGGCAAGTTGATAGCTCCCTACACCACCACAAACAACAAGTACATCACCTTCAAGCTGAATGTTATCGGACTCAACCAGATAAGGATGCTCAGCACTTGGTTGACAAGTTACAACTACTTTGTCTGCGCTGCACTTAATATCCATAACTTCTAGGCCGAACTTATATTGAACGCCATATTCTTTAGTCTTCTCAGCCAAAGAGGTTGAATATTTATGAATATCACCCGTCGCATCACTTGGTGTGTAATAGCCACCGAAATAGTCACCCGTCAAAGATGGTTCTATTGTTTTCATTTCATCAGGTGAAACCGAATAGCGTTCCAATGTACCTTTGTTCAATACGTTATTAACTTGTTTAGCAATCTCGTAGTCAGCCTTACTGTGATACATATGGAGGATTCCACGTTTCTCCAAATCAAACTCAAGCTGCTCTTTTTCAGCAACTTCAAACAAACGCTTACGAGCCAGCAATGCCAAACGCACCGTCTCAATCGTATTCGCTTCATAGTTTTTAATATGTGATAGAAATTCAACTAACCAACTATATTTATGCAAACTAAATGAAGGGTTCAACAGTAGAGGAGCATCTTTTTGTCTCATCCATTTAAAGCCTTTAATGACGGTGGCTTTTTGGTTCCATACTTCGGCGTTACAAGCCGATAATTGCCCTCCATTGGCAAATGATGTTTCCATTGCAGGATATAAATGTCGATCAATCACTGTGACTTGATAACCCAGTTGCGATAATTCATAAGCAGAGGTAACCCCTGTGATTCCCGCACCTATCACAATAACATGTGGCATAACAGACTCCTCAGAAATGTAAGAACATTTCATCAGTACAGCCCATCTGTCATTGGTACCTGAGAGTTTCGACCCCAACGTTACCTTTTAACGTTTAGATCTTCCCCTTCGGTGAGTTTATAATTTATAAGTTATTGTTTTCCATTCTTATAAATCTAAGCTTCTCTCCAGATTTTTTAATTATTACAGTCCTTTTGCCTGAGAGTTTCCGGGCTTGTTGCTCCTTCGGCGGGTTCTTAATGAACCTCTCTCCCGCAATAATTTTGTATTTATATAAGCAATGTATCTGCCACATTGAAAAAAACGCATTCTTTTCTTGTAAACTTTTGTATAAGCAATCTTAAAATTATAAAATACTGATTTAATTAGAAAATAAAAAAGGTGAATTTTTATAAATCCACCTTTTACACTTAAATTAGAGTTTACCGTTAAGCACTTGGTCTGAAACCGTACCCTTCCATTGCTCACGCAAGGTTGGTAAGTAGAATTTTTCACCAATAGTGACCAGCTCAGCATCAATCAATGCATGAACTTCGTGCATAAAAATATAATCCAAAGCAACTAAAGAAAGCTGATGATTTTTTTGCGCTGTTTTCTTACGTTTCGCTTGAGCTTGTTTCACTAGCTCATTTGCAAAGTTTTTATCTTTATAAGCAGTAATTGCATTTAAACGAAGCTCAATAACACCCCATCCCGCTAATAGCTTTTTAAAAACTTCAAAATCTTTTGAGGTTGATTCCCACGTTACGTTTTCTAGATCATTATCTTCAGGTAAAACTGGTAATAATAAATCCGCCGTACTTGGGAAAATCTTTTTAAGATTTAACAGAAACTTAACCGGCTGATCACTAGGATAATCATTAAATTGCACGTGTTGTTGGGTATCTGTTAAATAAATAGAGAGCATTCAAAAATCCTTAACTAAGCAGCTGTTTTTAATAATTTTATCTCTAACTTTGCGAAATAAATGCAAAACAAAAAACAATATAAAAACAGGACAAGGTGGGCATTTTAACAATTATGACGGCTTATTCAACGTCAATTCGCCATTAATTAGTGAAAGTTTCAGTCTTTGTGATAAAAAGCTCTCCGAAGAGAGCTTAAATTTAAATAGAGTATCAAAAAACCGTTGTAATTCTTGATTTCGATTAACCTTGATATGGATCAACTTTATAATTTGGTTGATCTACAAGCAATTCAATAAAAGACGGAATAGATGTAGTGTTAAGTAAATAAGGATTAAACTCATCAACATGATGATGATGAAAGAACTCTTTTATTTTCGTGTTAATGGGAGCAAATTTCATACTCCAATGTTTAAATAGCCGTTGTTCGGATGGTTCTGAAAAGATGATTTCACAGTTCTGGTGTCTCGAATCTTTTAAAATTAATTTATAAAATAGCGATTCGACCTGTTCTTTCTCACCTTCCAAATACTGCAAGAAGTATCCATTACCATAGTAAAGTACTCCTGTAATATCATTATGTGAATTGAATTTGACAGCTTCTGTGAGAATATCAATTAAATCTTGTTTTATTTGACTATGTTCACTATTGGTTTTACTTGCATACATAAAGCCTATTAAACTCATAGCGATACTCGAAGATAGATTTTAATATCCATTCTGACATCTCCCCCCTCTTCTTACAATGTAACCTATTTAAAACCTTGTATTTCAAAAGTAAAGATTATTTTCTTTTTGAAAGTGACAAACTTTAACAACCCGAAATCTTTTGTAAATTAATGCCAACCTAACAAGTTAATTAGACACTATTAATTTTAGTACAATTGAAAATTATCTTTAATGTATGGATGTCTAATGGAGAATCATGAAATTATTCTTCAAGACGAACATCATAAACAGTTTAAGATTATTAAAGTCCAAGATGTTCGTTTTGATAAGAATACGCTTAACAATAGCTACCAATGGTTATGGATATTTGATCATAGTTCAGAGTTTTTTCCATTTGAGTTATGGGATCAGCTTGATAATGCAACCATTCATCAAAAGATCAAACTTGGCAATCAAGTTTTCAAGATTATCAAGATTCTGACGAAGAAAACGAAAGCTAGGCCCTCATGAAAGATAAGTACTTAACCAAGTTAAAATCACTGAAACCAATGCTTTCGGCTGTTCAATCGGAATCATATGACCCGTATTTTTAATTATCTCAAGCTTTGCATGGGGTAACTGATCCAATAATTCTATAACTTCTTCCTTAGAGCGCAGTTGGTCATCAGCGCCAGAAATAATTAAAGTTGGGCATGTGATTTTGCTCATATCATAAGAGCTTCTATCTAACATAGATTGTTTGACGAACTCTTCATAACCCAAAGTTTTCCCCATTTCTTGGATTCTTTTTACAAGAGCGCGATTATGCACGTTTGATGGATGAAGTGTTTTTTCAATCGATATTGAGCTTAGCCCATGAAAAGTTTTCTCAGAGTTAAATTTAATTGCAGTTAACTTTTGATTCTTCTGTTCTTCTGTATCCGAGCGTAGTGAAGACGCTATTAAAATAAGTGCCTTAACTTTTTCAGGAAATTGCTCCACTATAGATCTCGCAATGTATCCTCCAAGTGAGAATCCAATTAGTACAAAGCTTTGTGGCGCATGTTCAACAATATTCTGAGCAATTTCTTTGATTGTTTGCCCTTGTTTTAAAGTAGCTCTATATATATTCCACTCTTTAGGCATTTCATCTATGAGTTCATTCCAGAGAGATTCATCAAGCATATAACCAGGAATTAAAACAACTGAAATTGGCTTTTGATTCATAAGTTTTTTAATACCTTACTTGTAAATTATAACTAACAGCATTTTATGCTAATAAAAAATCTATAATTAGAATATTGAAGTAAAAAATAAAATCACTATATAAATTAAACAGAAATAACTGTGGAAGCACGCCAGACTAAAACATTCCCTTTTTATGCTTGAGAAGGAGGTACATATGAAAGTTAGAGCATCACGTACGTATTCCGCTTCAGCAAATAATTATTTTATTTCTAAGGAATATGATTGTACTGTTATTCCTGTAAAAGGAATGTGTTTTATAGACTCTGGTTTAACTGAGAGTGGAGTGATTGAACCAGTAGAGATTATTGAAGTAACTATAGAACCAGAATCTAACTCGTATCATGTTCTTTTAGCACGCGATATACATGAGTACGAAAAAGAAGAGCTAAAAATGAAGTTTGGAGCTATGAAATCTCATGGTTGGGAATACATAGACGGCTTACTTTGATAATTTCAAGATACAAGCTATAAGTTAGTCTCTACCTATAAAAGCCCTCAGATGAGGGCTTTTATATAAATATTAGCGCTTACATTGTTTTTAGTAATTACTTACTATTTGGCGAAACCATTTTTTCAGGTTTTACCACTTCATCAAATTGCTCTGCTGTGACCAAACCAAGCTCAACAGCAACCTGCTTCAAAGTTTTATTTTCTTTATACGCAGTCTTTGCAACTTTTGCAGAATTTTCATAGCCGATTACCGGATTTAAAGCTGTAACTAGCATTAGAGAATTATGCAAGAAGTGATCAATCTTATCGCGATTAGGCTCAATTCCCACCGCGCAGTGATCATTAAAACTATTACATGCATCACCAAGCAATTGAATAGACTGCAATAAGTTATAAGCAATTACTGGCATAAATACGTTTAATTCAAAGTTACCTGAAGCACCAGCTACGTTAATGGTCGTATCATTTCCAAGCACTTGCGCAACAACCATGGTCATTGCTTCACTTTGTGTTGGGTTTACTTTCCCAGGCATAATGCTTGAACCAGGCTCATTTTCTGGAATACGGATTTCACCAAAACCGCAACGTGGTCCACTTGCCAACCAACGAATATCATTCGCGATTTTGTTTAAGCTTACAGCCAAAGTTTTTAATGCACCTGATGCAAAAACAGCGGCGTCCCGTCCTGCTAGAGCTTCAAATTTATTGGGTGCAGTTACAAAAGGTAAACCTGTAAGTAGCGCAAGCTGAGCTGCTGCTTTTACTGCATAGTCAGGATGTGCATTTAATCCTGTACCTACCGCTGTGCCACCTAATGGCAACTCATATAAGCCACTCAAAGCTTGTTGTAGTCGAACCAATCCATGCTCAAGCTGCGATACGTAACCACTAAATTCTTGACCTAAGGTTAATGGAGTAGCATCTTGCAAATGGGTACGGCCAATTTTAACAATATCCTGAAACTCATCTGACTTTTTTTGCAAAGTCGCTTTGAGCTGCTCTACAGCAGGGATGAGTAATTCATTAATTTGCAAACTTGCTGCCACGTGAATGGCCGTTGGAAATGAGTCATTTGTTGATTGAGCACGATTAACGTGATCATTTGGATGTACTGGTTTTTGGGCACCTAAGGCTTGCCCTAATTTCTGGTTTGCAATATTGGCAATCACTTCATTACAGTTCATGTTACTTTGCGTACCAGAACCCGTCTGCCAGACCACTAAAGGAAATTGGGAATCCCACTTGCCATCAATGACCTCTTCAGCAGCACCCACAATATATTGACTCAAATCTTGTGGTAGTTGTTCAAGTTCAGCATTGGTTATTGCAGCAGCCTTTTTTACCAAACCCATCGCTCGAATCATGGCACGGGGTAATCGTTCCTGCCCGATTTTAAAGTTCTGTAAGCTGCGTTGAGTCTGTGCCCCCCACAATGCTTCATTTGGAACTTCAATCTCACCCATAGTGTCATGTTCAATTCGTGTTTGCATAGAAACCTCGGTTATCTCAATAAAGAACTCACGGGCTGAAGCAAGTGTTTGCTCTGGCTAGTTAATTTTGAATATCGTACTCAAGCATACCAGTATTGTAAATAAGAATCATTATCCTATCTTCCATTTAAAGTATTTTGATAAAAACGCCATTCATCTTCGATCATTTGTTTTAATGGGCGCTTCGGTGTCCATTGCAATAAGGTTTTTGCTTTCTCAATATTAGCCCCAACTTGATCTAACTCGACATGTTTATAAATTGCTGATTGTGTAGGAACTTCAGCTTTAGTAACTTGTGAAATTTCATCGAGTAATTGACGAATTGAATGAACTTGGTCATGTGCAATATTAAATGCTTCACAACAATGCGCTTGTTCACGCAGCCAATGTAAGCTCGCAATGACGGCTTCACATAAATCTAAAACATGTAAAAAACTACGTTCAGTCGTATGATCTGACGTTTCAGCTTGATCTTGTAATTCAATTAAATCACGTTGCATTGCCGCGACTTGCATCGCAAGCGGAACAATATTTTTAGGGAGCTGAGCGACATACTCTCCGAGTACTCCATGTTCAAATGCACCTACGATATTAGACAATCGTAAGATCGCAATTTTCCACTCATGGTCAATTTTATAAGTATCACGGATAATTTCTTCAATCATCTGTTGAGACTTAATATAGGGATTAGGATAAGCATAATTAAATTCTTCTGTTTCACTCAATTGCAAGCCAGATTTCCCATAAGCTGCAAGGCTAGACAGATGAATGAAGTGACGAACACCCGTACGTTGCATGGCACGAAGCAAGCTCATGATACAACTAACATTATCATTATAATATTCAAGAGGTTTAAGGTTAGATTCTTCAATTGATTTGAATCCGGCAGTATGAATAACTGCATCAATTGAATATTGCTCAAACACCTTATTTAGCGCTGGTGTATTACGTACATCAAGTTTGACAAATGGAACGTACATACCAGAAATAAACTCTAGCCGTTCCAAAGTTTGCAAGGTTGAATTAGCCAAATTATCGACGATTACCACCTCTTGCCCTTGAGCCATTAGACTCAACGCAATGTGTGAACCGATAAAGCCTAAACCACCTGTCACTAAAATCATTGTATACTTACCTTTCTCTTAATGTATCTACGCCCATTTAGACGTATGACCATAGTGAATTCTCAATGAGTACATTACTACTAATTACCTCTGCTCCTACTTCCATTCATGCTTGGCATGCGTTAGGACTTGCTCAGGCACTCAAAAGTAAAAATGAAGACTTCCGTGTATTCTTTTACCAAGATGGCGTGCAGGTTGCTAATGATTTTCAATGGGTTCCTGACGACCAGCGTAATTTAACGCATGAATGGCAAAAGCTTGCGATTCGTCTTCCTGTTTGTGTGAGTGCTGCCCTCGCTCGTGGTATTACAGATGCAGAAAATGCCAGTCGTCATCACCTTACTCATCACAACCTTGCCAAAGACTTTGAACTTGTCGGGTTAGGTGAACTTGCTGATGCAGTACAGTCAGCATCTCGTCTTATTCAATTTTAAGTTACTTTGTTTGCTTAGATTGTTGCTTTTAAAAGGTATATTGTGTGAAATCTGTACTCGTCATTTTAAGCCAAGCCAATTTAACCAGTCTTCAAATCAATGAAAGCCTTTCTGCTACTATGGTTTTAGCAACCTTTGGCTCACCAGTCAAAGTATTATTGAAAGATGCAGCTCTTAGTCTTTTGCAAAATGATTTGAGCTTTGATCAGTTTCGTCAGGCTTTCAAAGTGGCCTCAAATATGGTCGAAAGTTTTGAGTTCTATGACTTGAGCCCTATTCTGATTGAATGTAAAAATCAGCAGCATCCTCTTGTACAAAAAACCGAACAAGAAATTGAATTCGTTCAGTTGAATGCTGAGTTTATTCAATCTTTTGATCATGTTCTATATTGGTAGATTAAGGTGTAAGTTTAATGAATCCGTCAACACTTTATCTTGTGCAATCTTCTTACCATTCTACGCCGAAAATTATTGATGAATTACGCAATCTTTTTCAGGTAGGTGACCAAATTGTTTTTATGGGTGATGCAACTGCACACCTTTCTGCTGAAATGATTCAACCATTTGAATCTGTTTCATGTTTAAGCATCGAAAAAGATTTAATCGATACGGATACTTTAGCTCAGGTGAAGGTATTAGATTATGATCAATTTGCTGATCTGGTTTTAACGTTTAATCGCTGTATTTCTCTTAAATAATATATTTAGGCTGGTTTCATGAATTTAGAATTAGACCAAGATGGTCATTTGGTTGATTACACAATCTGGAATCCTGAAGTTGCGCAAGAACTTGCCAAATCGCTTGATCTTGAACTCACCGATTGGCATTTTGAAGTTTTAGCGGCTGTACGTCAGTTTTATCAGCAGTTTGGACACTCTCCAGCAACTCGTCCTCTCATTAAATTTTTAATGAAAACGGTCAGTCCAGAGATTAATAATGCGGTTTTACAGCAACAATTTAATACTGGTTTAGTGGCGCGTCATTTAAGTCGTTTAGCTGGAATCCCTAAACCAGCAAATTGTTTATAAAATTAAGTAAATTTTTTAGCAGCAGCGACGCATAAAATCGTTGCTGCTGTAACCACCAACATTGACCAACTTACTTGTTCGTGTAACAAGACCGCAGCAATACCTAATCCCATTAAAGGTTGTAAAAGTTGTAGTTGGCTAATCGCAGCAATTCCTCCTTGCGCAAGCCCTTTGTACCAAAAGAAGAAACCAATCAGCATACTAAATAAAGACACATAAATAAGACCTACTAAAGCTGATGTAGATATGTTCTGAAATGAAGCTGGCATATAGAAAATAGTCAGAAATAGCATAAAAGGTAGTGACAAAATAAGCGCCCAACAAATGACCTGCCATCCACCAATTTTTTTTGAAAGTACACCGCCTTCTGCATAGCCAAAGCCACAAAAAATGATCGCCATCAACATATAAAAGTCCCCTATCCCAAGTGAGGTATCACCAGAAATCAAAAACATATAAGCGAAGACAACCGCACTCCCTAAGACTGCAAATATCCAGAAAAATTGATTAGGTTTTTCGCCACCTCTCAACACAGCAAATATTGCCGTTGCAAGCGGCAAAAGACTAACAAATACAATTGAATGGGCTGCATTCATGTATTGGAGGGCAAGCGCTGTAAATAGAGGAAAACCTATCACCACGCCTAAAGAGACGATGGCAAGAGGCCACCAATCTTGCTTGGCTGGTTTCTTTTGTTTTAAAACCAAAATAAGAATAAGACCTAAAATACCTGCAATTGCCGCACGTGCCGCAGTTAGAAAACCCGGTTCGAACCCCATTACGGCTACGCGTGTTGCTGGTAGTGACCCAGCAAAAATAGCCACGCCAATAAAACCATTCACCCAGCCATTCATAAACCTATTCATAATTTTCTCCGTCACTATACGAAGAATTTAAGCTGTGCTAAGGTGAATAAACCAGATACAAAGCAGTACAATTCAAAAGAACTGTAATGCATTAATAACCAGTACAGTTCGGATTGTAAGCCAGTGAAACAGAACAAAACCAAAATTGAAATTGTCATTTCAGAGATTGAGCAACAAATAAAAAATCGGTCTTTAATGCCTGGAGCACGCTTACCATCTGTACGCAAATTAGCGAATGATCTTGGCTTTTCGGTTTCAACCGTCGTAGAAGCCTATGAAAGATTAATTGCTCTAGGCAAAATCGAATCAAGAACTGGGTCTGGTTTTTATATTGTTGGTCCGCTTGCCCCTCTTTCTTTAAGCGAATTAGGCCCTAAATTAGATCGCTCAGTCGACCCATTATGGATTTCACGTCAATCCTTGGAAGCAAAAGCAGATGTTTTTAAGCCTGGCTGCGGTTGGCTACCTGATGACTGGATGCCATTAGATAGTATTCGTAAAGCATTAAGGTCGGCTGCAAGAAGCCCAGATGATTGTTTGATGGGTTATTCAACGCCATTAGGATTACCCGCTCTACGTGACTTACTGGCAAGACGCGCTCAAGCAAAAGGTATCAATGCAAATCTTAATCAAGTGCTTTTAACAGACTCAGGAACTCAAGCAATTGATTTAGTATGCCGATTTTTATTAAAGCCCGATGATGTCGTTCTCATTGATGATCCTTGTTATTTTAACTTTCATGCATTACTTAAAGTTCATCAAGTCAAGGTTATTGGTGTTCCCTACACACCAACTGGCCCAGACTTAGAAGCATTTAAAGAAGCAATTGAAACTTATAATCCACGTCTTTATATCACCAACTCAGGAATTCATAATCCAACTGGCGCAGTACTTTCTCTTTCAACGGCGCATCAATTATTAAAACTTATTGAACAATCAAATTTGATTGTTGTTGAGGATGATATTTTCTCAGATTTTGAATATAGCCCTGCTCCTCGGCTTGCTGCTTTGGATAATCTTTCACGTGTAATCTTTATTGGAAGTTTTTCTAAAACGTTATCCGCATCTATTCGTTGTGGTTATGTTATTGCTAAACCAGAATGGATTGATCAGCTCACTGACCTGAAAATTGCCACAAGCTTTTCTCACAATGGTGTATCAGCTGAAGTTTTATTAAGTGCTTTAACAGATGGATCTTATCGTAAACATATAGAATTATTAAAGGTCCGATTAGCAAAAGCGATGCACGATACCATTACTCAGTTAGAACCAATGGGTATAAAACCATGGATTAAGCCTCAAGCTGGAATTTTTGTTTGGTGTCATTTGCCAAAGGGAGTTGAAGCTTCAGAAATTGCAAAATATTGTATTAATCATCAGGTTATTCTTGCGCCAGGAAATGCGTTTAGCCAAGCTTCCAATGCTGGTCAATTCATACGCTTTAATGTAACACAGTCAAATCATGACCATATCTATAAGACTCTAGCTGATGCAATTCAACAAGAGTCTTAGTTGGCAATAAGAGAAATTAAGCTTGTTTCTGTTTTTGCTGCATATATGCAAAATAACCCGGCCCAGCTGAAACCTGAACTTGTTTTGCATGTAAAGGTTCACGGCAAACCGAACATACCATGACTGGTTCAAATTTATGACCACAAGTTTTATGACGATATTCTAAAGGTTTGCCTAAACCTTGATCCATCCATTTATCTGCCCAATTCGCCATAGATAAAATAATTGGATAAAGTTCAAAACCTTTATCAGTCAATTTATATTCAAAGCGTTCCTGACGATCAAAATAAGGGGCTTTGACTAAAATTTCATATTCAACCAAACGCTTTAAACGATCCGAAAGGACATGACGAGTGACACCTAATGACTTTTGAAAATCGTCAAAACGGCGTATTCCCATAAAAGCATTACGTAAAATTAGCATCGTCCATCGATCGCCAATCACTGATAGCATACGAGCAACCGAACAAGGTTGATCACCGATGTCGTCCCATTTCATCTTTATGCGTTCCTCGATATTTCCTAGCCTAATGGCCCTATTGTTTATACCCTAAACCACTTAATACGATTTATGCAAGATTCATTCTTAAAATAACTTCTTATCAAGCTTAGGAACGAATTTTCATTATAAAAAATTAAAAGTTATTATTTAAAATTGCTTAATAAATATAATTCACTCAATTATATAATGAGTTATATTTATCATTACTGGTTATTAATTTGAAATAAATACGCCCTTCAATATATAACCCGCTTCCAATTTTGCACTTGCCGGAATTCGAACCAGACAATTGGCTTGCATTAAATTACTGAGCATATGTGATTGCTGTTTTGCCAAACTTTTAACTTTGAGTTGTCCATTGTCAAAATAGGCATGCATTCGTAGAAAACGCTCACGTGCATCTTCTTTTAAATTATGATCTAAAATCGCACTAAACCAATCTGGTCCTGCCGAGTTTCCCTGTAAAGTGTCAAGCAATGCTTTACCGTAAACCTGCATAGACACATAGACTGCAGCAGGATTACCGGGCAACCCAAGTAAATAACAGTGGTGATCAGATTCAGGCTGAGAATATTCAGCAAAAAAGAGTGGCTTACCCGGCTTTTGTTTTACTTTCCAAAAGATCTGTTCAAAACCAACTTCAAAAGCGCATGGCCGAACAAAATCATAGTCGCCTACAGAGACTCCACCTGTGGTTATGATGACATCATGTGTATCTTTTAATTGGTCGAAATATTGTGTGACCTGTGCTGCCTCATCTGCTACATGAGTGAGTTCAACATCTAAACCATAATCTTGAAACCAAGCTTTTAGCAATGGGCCATTCGCATCAAAGATTTTACCTTCAGCTAGATCTTCTGCTGTTTCGGCAACTTCATCACCTGTGATCAAAACAGCGACTTTCGGCGCACGATAGACTTCAACAGTTTGCACACCCGTCATACTTAAGGCAGCCAAACTTCCAATATTCAAAAATTGTCCAACTTGCGCAAGTAACTGCCCTTGCTGGATTTCTTCGCCAGTAAAACGAATATCAGCTTGAGGGCGTATATGCTCCGTTAAACAAATCTCTTGAGGTGAAACAACCGATACGATTTCTTGCCTCGCTACATGCGTTGTCCCTTCAGGAATTTTGCCGCCCGTAAATATACGAATTGCTTGACCTTCACTCAAAATGTCATGACTTTCGCTTCCAGCACGAATCTCGCCAGTAACCTGAAACTTTTGATTATTTAAATCTTCGGCATGACAACAAAGTGCATAGCCATCCACAGCACTTTGAGAAAAGCTTGGTAGGTTAATTTCTGAATAAATTTCTTTAGCAAGATACCTACTTAGGCTATTTTGAAGAGGTTGCTGAATTGAACCTAATTTTTTAGGTCGGTTACTCATCAGTTCAATTGCTTCATCTACGCTAATCAATCCACGTTCTGCACCACAACCAGTCATTACTCATAGCCTCCCGGATGTGGTAGATCACGGCAAACATCAAAAATATGGACTAAGGCAGGTAAAATAGCAGCCATTGATTCGCTTGCTCCACCACGGCTTCCCGGTAAAGTCACCACTAAAGAACGATCAATAAAACCAGCTACTCCACGCGACATTGCAGCGTATGGCGTGCGTTTTTGTCCAAATGAACGAGCAGCTTCCATTAAGCCATCTAGCTTTCGTTCTAAAAGTGGTTCTAGCGTATCAACCGTAATGTCACGCTTACCAATTCCTGTTCCACCAACCGTCATAATGCAAGCATATGATTTGCTCAACTCAAGCACTAAGTTTTTTAAAGTATCCGCTTCATCTGGTAAAATTTGGTAATGGATTGGATCGAATCCTGCTTCGGTTAAAGTTTCAACCACAGATTTTCCGGCAGTATCGGGCTTTCTACCCGCTGCTACGGTGTCTGACAACACAATAACCGCAGCCGAAACAGGCTGACGAAGAACTCGCTTAAAGTGTGATTTACCACCTTTTTTCTTAAGCAATTTACATTGGTCCATCCAGAGTTCTTCTGGTTCACAATGTGGTTTTAACATATCGTAAATGGTTAAACCTGCGAGACTGGCAGCCGTTAAGGCCTCCATCTCTACGCCAGTTGGACCAATGGTTTCAACTACAGCAACGATCTTTACAAAATCATGTTCTAGTTCATATTCAACATCTGCCCGATAAATCGGCAGTGGATGACATAAAGGAATCAGCTCATCAGTACGTTTTGCTGCCAAAATTCCTGCAACACGTGCAGTTTTTAATGCATCACCTTTTTCCGTATTCCCTTGTCTTAATAATTCAATACAGTGCGGTGGTGCATATAAAATAGCTTGTGCTTCAGCAACACGATAACTTTCCGGCTTCATTCCTACGTTTTTCATTATTTATCCTAGTCGAACTTATTTCAGTGTGAGTGTTCATGGCCGGCATGATGGTGATGCTTGTGTTCGTGCGGTGCATCCTTACGAATACAGCAGCCCTCTACATAATGACTCGTGCCATCTGTAAAGAACTCTTCTTTAAAAACAGGCACTTCATGTTTTACCCGCTCAACCGCTTCTTCGCATGCTTGAAAAGCTTCACGGCGGTGGGCTGCATAAGCAATTGCAATAATGGCTGTTTCACCGACATCTAGATGCCCAATCCGATGAACCACTCGCACATAAGATACCTGATACTTTTTCTCAATTTCCAGTTCAATTTCACGTATCATTTTTTCAGAAAGCGGTTTATACGAGGTATATTTCAGTGCTTTAACAGCTTTACCTTCATGATGATTACGAACCGTACCCATAAAAATATCAATTCCACCGCATTCAGGAAATGATTCAATAGGATCAAAGGTATCAAGGCTTAAAGCCTGCTCTTGTATACGTGCAAAATCTCGCATAGCTTAGCCTCCTGCAACTGGTGATAATAAAACCAAAGTACACGGTTCACTTAAGGCAAATTGTCTTGTTATGACATTATCGCCAATAGCGCATGCACATTTTTCCATAGCCTGTGTGCATTCCGGATGTAAAGTCACAATTTGATCTAAGATATCTTTCACTAAAATATTGGTAGGACAAACGATCGAAAGATTTTGGGGAAGCAATTTTTCAATTGCACCGAATGATTCGATTTTAATTTGGATAGATTGCTGCATTTATCCCCCAAGCATATGCATACTGATTTTACGGGTTTGTTGATGTTGTAAGGCATGAAAGCCTTTAGCTTTATGCCAAATATAAGGATGGACCAAATTCTTTAAATTTTGGATATACATATCGTATTCTGGTGTACGTTGTTTACTTACCAGCGTTTGAAGCTGTGGCTTAATATTTAAACCCTGCGGCGCAAAGAGACAGTTATAGAGTTCACCTTGTGCCGTTAGTCGTATACGGTCACATTGATGGCAAAATGAGTGAGTAATGGTAGAAATGATGCCTAGCGCGTAACTATTGTTAAGTAGATATTGACGCGCTGGCTCATGTTGCTGCTCAATCACTTGTACTGAATAATGTGGTTGCAACGCTTGTAGAATTTCAGCTTCACTTACCACATCTTTATTTGACCAGAGTGCATCACCATCAAGTGGCATGAATTCAATAAAACGTAGCGTAATATGATTGGCGATTGACCATTTCACCATAGGTAGGATTTGATCGTCATTTTTATTTTTCATTAACACGCAGTTAATTTTAAAAGGTAACCCTGCATCTTTTACAGCTTGAATACCCTCAAGAACTGGTTCTAACTTTTTCTTAGTGAGCTCTTTAAACTGAACAGGATCTAAGCTATCTAAACTAATATTTAAATCATCTAGACCAGCATCTTTTAATTGCTGAGCGTATTTTGCAAGATAATGTCCATTGGTGGTCATTGAAATACGCTTTAAACCTAATGCTTTTAAAGCTTGTAAATCGCGAACGAAATGAACAATACCTTGACGCATTAATGGTTCACCACCCGTAATACGGATGCTTTCAATACCTTGTTGCACCATAAAACTGCAAAACTGAAAGAGCGCTTCAAAACTAAGCAAATCTTGTTTATTTAGCCATTCAGGATGTTCAGGCATGCAATACACACACTTAAAATTACAGCGATCAGTTACTGAAATACGTAACTTTCGCTTGATACGCCCATATTGATCTTGCAAAAGCATTGGCGCAGTTTCAGAGTGATATTGTTTCATTATTTGCACTCATATCGAGAACAGTTCAAATATTGCAAGCACTCATTAAGAGCAATTAAACTTTTAAAATTGCGCCTTAGTAGTGCTTTGATCTTTATTGCAAAATTTGTTCCAATTCTATTTATCATCCATAACTTTTTGGGTGTATTTGAAATTTCGGCCGTATCGTTTTAGTTTAAACTTTAAAGCTTTACAAAATCAGTGCGGCGTCAACCTTTTATATGCCCTACTTTATTTCTAGCACTTTTCTAAACGGATGGGTACATATTTATGGTACGGTGTTTTAGATAAAGGGTCACAATGCTCACCAGAAATGAGCATGTTTAATTGTGGTCCAATAGGTTCCCCACCTTGAAAGCGCATGCCATAACCATGTGGAAGCGAAACAACTCCTTTTCGCATTCCCTCATCAAAATCTACAGTAACCTGAATTTCTCCATGTTGTGAGATACATTTGATTTGATCACCCACAGCTACACTTAAGGCTTCTGCATCTTCAGGATGAATTCGTAAAGCCCCTTCAGCATCTACTTTTCGCCAAGCTGGATCACGGTAAATTTGATTGGCGTTATAGCTACGTCGCTCACCTGATAAAAGTATGAATGGAAATTCTTCAACGTTAACCTGATGATTTTTTAAATTTGCAAGCTCAGTTAACATCTCGGGAATCGCAAGACGTATTTTCTTATCTTTATAACCCACCAGTTTCCAGACTTCATCATATTCATGTTGCGATAACACCATACCTGAACGTTGCTTTAATATCTGCTCAAATAATTTGACACCTTGTGTTAACGGATTACCCTTATAACCTGCACGGCGTACCGCTTTGCTGTGTAACACAGCATATTGAATAGATAGCGGCAATAAAAAAGCAACTGAACCAGCTGAGTTTTCTAACTGCTTACCTAAAGTACGGTAGATAATTGAAGCAGCAAAAGGAATATATTTTTTATTTCGTGCAAAAGTAAGCCCTAATGCCGACAAGTACGGTAAATAAACTGTTTTTTTAGAATCGACTGAAGCTATTTTTTCTAAAATTGGAAAATTCTTAGGAATAGCATTCATAGCTTCCAGTAATCGAGTATAAATTTCTGCTTCTGGCAAAGTATTCGTTTGAGCGGTCAATACAGGATGTCTGAGATGAAAGCCATTCTTAGGGAACTCAAGATTAAAGCCCGTAAATTCCCATTTTTCAAACTGGGTATGCGCTGGCAAAATGTAGTCCGCAAGCCTAGCGGTTTCCGTCATCGCAACATCGACCACAACCAATAAATCTAATGCTTTAAATGCTTCCTCATAGGCTGGTGTATCAGGATAAGTTAATAACGGGTTACAGCTATCTACAAAAACTGCGCGAATTCGCTTTTCCCCTGCTTTTAAGATTTCATCGGGTAAAATAATAGGCGGGAAAAACCCGGAAATCGGGAACATTTTATGGTAAACGCTACGTCGATATTTCGGCTTTCTTTCATCTGTATCGCTTAAGATGGGAATAAACATGGTATGCAAATTATTAGTACCTTGCTTTCCAAAGTTCCCTGTCAGTAAGTACAGTAGTTTTTCTAAATATCCATTTAAAGTCGTATTCAAAGTATGTTGAATACCTAAATCGATACGTACACAGCCTCTTTTTGCTTTAGCAAAGTCTCGAACAACCTGATAAATCAAATCGACAGTTACATCTGCTTTGGTAATATAGTCTTCAATTGGAACTCGGCTAAATGCTGTTTTTACGTCTTCAAAACCGTGCGTATGCTGCTCAATAAACGCTACATCATAAAGCTTTTCTTTAATAATGATCGCAATCATGGCTGACATTAAAAAAGCATCTGTCCCTGGTTTTAATTGTACATGGATATCTGCTTGTTTGGCTGTTTCGGTAACACGCGGGTCAAACACCACCATGGTTCGATTTGGATCTTTCTTAATATGTTTTAGCGTGTCTCGAGCGTTGGGAATGCCATGGGCCTGAAAAGGATTTGTTCCAATGAAAAGTACATAGTCGGCGTGTTCAACATCTTCTGTAGTATGGCAGGCCTGACTACCGAATAGGCGGCCATTGAGCCAGAAATCACCCGTTTTTTCTTGGGCAAGTGAGTTGTAGGCATAATAACTTTTCATGGCCAACAAAAGCTGCCGACCATACGCTGCTCCAAGATGATTGCCTTGGCCACCACCCCCAACCGAAGCAAAAGCAGTCCCACCAAAATCATCTCTAATCTGCACTAATCGATCAGCAATTTCTTGTATGGCTACGTCCCAGCTCACTTCTTGAAATGATCCATCGGGCTGACGTTTTAAAGGTGTAGTCAAACGGTCTGCGTGTTGCTGGTAATGCTGTAATCTGGCAGCTTTTTGACAAATGTAACCTTGAGAAAAAGCATGTTCGGGATCACCTTTAATTTTGACAAACTGGTTATCTTTAATTTCAACACTTAAACCGCAATTTCTAGAACATAAGATACATGCGGTCACATCTGTTTTACTTTGCTGAGCTGCGTCCATCATTTTTCTGGCTCCGTTTATTTTTATACATCTAGCTAGAATTAAAATAACAAGTTCCAAAATAGAACTTATATATTAGATAGTCAAGAACGCATCATTTAAAATTTGTTTATAACATCACTTTAGTTTGTAAATTGATAGAATCTAATGTTTAACTCGCGGTAAATATCTCTTTAAAAGCATTGATTTGTTTATATTGTTGGAGCTCATCCAAAGAGTTAATGCTATGAAAAAATAAGTTTTGTTTTTGAAATACGGCGACTTGTGCATGTAAAAGCTTAAAGCACTCTTTTAAACTTAATCGTTGTTTATCAATTTGCTCTCGTATCGTAATCAGGCTTTCACGCTTTAATAAGCAAAATGGGTATAAAGCATCCCCATTAATTGAAACATAGGCTGCCTGAGCTTGTTTATTTTTGCGAAGTGCGCTGTGTAATTTCGCAACGACTTGCGTAGGTATATACGTCACATCACAGGGAATACACAAAACATAATCTGCTTTTACATGTGACCATGCGCTTTTCATGCCCATAAGTGGGCCGAAAAAACCGGAAGCATCATCTTGAAAACACTTAATATCAGGCACAATACTTTGATAAATCGAATAATCACGATGACTATTTACCCAAATTTCAGATACAGATGACTTTAGTTTTTGATGAATTTTGAGTAGTTGCGTATCGCCATCAAATTGCTGCAACAGCTTATTTAAACCATTCATACGGCGGGCTTGTCCACCCGCCAAAATGACCAGATCAGTTACGGGATATCCCTTATTCACACTTCCACCTCTTGTTGGCAAGCTTTAATCAAGCCACGAATCTCAGGTAAACATGAACCACAGTTCCCACCTGCTTTTAAACATGCAGTAACCTGTTTTTCATGGGTAATGTTTTGTGTTTTTATCACGTCGATAATTTTATTCTTACCTACTTTAAAACAACTACACACTAAAGGCCCATCATTATTAGTAGCCGACATTGGCATACCCGCTAGTAAAGCTTTTCGGTGCAAGGCGCTCAAACGTTCTCGTTTAAACAGACTCGCTACCCAATCACGGTCTGGCAATAAATCTGGCGGTGCAATATATAGACTTGCAATTACAATGCCATCTTTCAAAATAACGCTATGGCTCAGTTGTGAAGAGATATCTTCTATGCTTAACCATTCAAAGGTTTCATCGGCAAATGGTAAAAAGCTTTTCAGATTCTTTTGAGTATCATGAAAAGTTTGGCGGTCTGCAAGTTCATAACGATTGGTTTTCACCATTTTGACTTTGGTCCACCATGCACAGTGATGTAGCGATTCTTGAATATGCGAATCGTATCCTTCACGAATATAGAGCACACCTTGCCAAGTGGTATAGAACGGCTGAATAGTTACAGGCGTATGTTTGAACTCAGGTTCACCTGAAATTGCATCAACTTCTGGATTAACGACTTTACCAATGCGGGCGTCGGATGCAACCTGTTCAGTCCAGTGAATCGGTGCAAAAATTTGCCCACGACGCACCCCCGATGAGAAGGTCACACGTAGTACACAACTGCCCCATTTCGAACGAACTTCTACTAAGCCTTGATCACGTACACCAAATTTCAAGGCATCACTCGGATGAATCTCGCAAAATGGTTCGGCACGGTGACTGGTCAAATTTGGTGACAAACCAGTACGCGTCATGGTGTGCCATTGATCACGAATACGTCCCGTGTTCAAAATGAGCGGATAATCTTCTGAAACTGCATGTACCGGATCAATTGCAACAGTCGGAATCAATTTTGCCTTGGCATTTTTATGACTAAACTGGCCCTTGCCAAACAATTGTTGAACGGCTTTAGCGTCTTGGTTTTTATCCCATACTGGCCATTGAATTGGTTGTAGAGCGTCGTACTCCACAGCGCTCAGATTCATTAAGCCTTTTAAGTTAAAATAACGGAAATTATTACTTTGTTCACGAGCATCTATGTCTGCATTGTCTTGTGCAGATAACGCTGCATGCTCATTGAAAATATCAACAGCAGTGGTGAAATCAAAACCATTAAACCCTAATTTTTTCGCGACTTGGCTAACAGACCACCAGTCTGCTTTTGCTTCACCCAGCGCAGGTAAGAATGCGCGCTGACGTGAAATACGACGCTCAGAGTTAGTAACGGTTCCATCTTTTTCGCCCCAACCTAAAGCTGGAAGCAAAATATCGGCGTAAGCTGTAGTATCCGTATCGGTACAGATATCTGACACAACGACCAATTCACATTTCTCTAATGCACGTTTCACCTGATCGGCATCTGGCAAACTCACGACTGGATTGGTTGCCATAATCCAGATGGCTTTAATTTTTCCGGCTTCAACCGCATTAAATAAATCCACTGCTTTTAAGCCAGCTTGAGTTGCAATAAATGGGCTGTCCCAGAAAGTTTGAACAACTTTTTGATGTAGTGGATTATCTAAGTCCATGTGCGCAGCCAACATATTGGCTAAGCCACCGACTTCTCGACCACCCATCGCATTGGGTTGGCCTGTCATTGAAAATGGTGCGGCGCCGAGCTTACCAATTTTGCCTGTTAGTAAATGACAATTAATAATACTGTTGGCCTTATTTACGCCCTGACTTGATTGATTCACACCCATTGAAAATAGGGTAATTACTTTTTCAGTTTGAGCAAATTTCTCAAAAAACTGCTGTAATTTATCGAGTGCAATTCCCGTACGTTTTGCCACATATTCAATATCAGTTTCTGGCTCACTGCTTTCCAAAACATCTTGCAGACCTTCGGTATAAGCCTCTACAAATGCCTGATCGGCATGACCATTTTGATATAGATATTGGAATAGACCGTTAAACAATGCGACATCTTGGCCCGGTAAAATCGGTAAATGTAAATCCGCTTGTTCACAGGTACTGGTAAAACGTGGGTCAATTACCACCACAAACATATCCGGATTTTGGCTTTTAGCCTGCATAATCCGCTGATACAGCACCGGATGGCACCATGCAGTATTAGATCCGACCAAAACCAACATGTCTGCATGTTCAAAATCTTCATAACTTGCAGGCACAATATCTTCACCGAAACTCCGTTTGTGGCCTGCCACCGCAGATGACATGCAAAGGCGTGAGTTGGTATCTATATTTGCAGTACCCAAATAGCCTTTTACAAACTTATTCACCACATAATAGTCTTCAGTCAAAAGCTGACCTGAAACATAAAATGCGATGCTGTCACGACCATATTGATCGATACAAGATTGGAATTTATCAGCAATTTTATTGATTGCCGCATCCCATGTCGTTACCACCCGATCAGCTTTGCGCCCCATCATTGGTTGTAAAACACGTGTTTCTAACCCTAAAGTATCCGCAAGACGGCTACCTTTAATACATAAGCGTCCAAAGTTGGAAGGATGCTCAGCATCCCCCTCAACTTGTACCAGAGGTCCTTGAGGTTTTTGTTGGACGTTTACGCTAACACCGCAACCCACCCCACAATATGGACATGTTGTTTTGATTGTTTTTGCAACATGATCGGAGCTATCGACTTCAACGCTTGGAATACTATTCATAACTGCTCCTTTCCCTATTTAGCCTGCATTTTTTAATGCAAAATCTCGACCAAATAGCAGTTTATTTCTAAATGAAGAAACAGGTGTTTGGTCTGCAATTAACTCTGCATACCACATGCCATCTTCAGTATCACCAAACAATACTGCACCGATTACTCGATCGCTTTGAATGATAATACGCTTATAAATCTGGCGTTTTTCATCGTTCAGGATAATGTCTTCATAATCATCTTTCGGTTCAAAATTGCCCGCAGAGAATACATCGACTCCACTCACCTTTAACTGAGTCGGTACGGTTGGCGCTTTAAAAGTTAAGCTGCCGTGCTCTGCTAAATGGGTCGCGCAAATAAAAGCTTGGCCCCACAGTGGTTCAACCAAACCAAAAGTTTGACCACGGTGTTCGATACACTCACCCACGGCATAAATACTTGGGTCAAATGTTTGCATGGTGTCATTCACCAACACCCCTCGATTGCAACGTAGACCAGCACTTTGCGCCAAAGCAATATTCGGACGGATGCCTACAGCAAACACCACAAGGTCAGCATCTAACACTGTGCCATCTTTCAAACGGATTTGTTTGACATGACCATTTTCATCACCGATTAACGCTTCGGTATTGGCTTCGGTAATGATTTGAATGCCTTTTTGCTCAATGCTATGACGAAGTAATTGACTCGCACGCCCATCAAGTTGACGTTCCATAATACGGTCCATCAAATGTAGAACTGTGACATTCATACCACGTTGCTTTAATCCATAGGCAGCTTCTAAACCCAGCAAACCGCCACCAATCACGACTGCATTAGTTTTTGAACCACAGTATTCAATCATGGTGTTAACGTCATAAATATCGCGAAAAGTTAACACCCCTTTTAGGTCAACACCTTGAACTGGTGGAATAAATGGTGCCGAGCCTGTTGCCAGAATCAAACGGTCATAATCAACTGTCTGGCCTTTTTCGGTGTAAACCACTTTACGCGGACGATCAATTTTTACGGCTTTATCACCGGCAATAAATTTAATGCCTTTATCGTCATACCACTTTGGTGGATGCAACATAATGTCTTCAATGGTTTTTTCACCCGATAAAACCGGAGACAACATAATACGGTTATAGTTCCCCCATGGTTCTTCACCAATCACCGTAACTTCATAACGATCTGGCGCCATATCAAGTAAATCTTCCAGACAACGCATCCCTGCCAAACCATTCCCGATCAGCACCAGTTTAAGTTTGTCTTGTGATACACCTGTATTGGTAATATAAGTTTTTTGCGGCACCGCGTTGACCCAGACACGGCCATCAACAATTTTGCTCGGATAAACTGCCAATTTTTGGTCTTTATCTTCTAAACAACGGCCCGTAGCTAAACTGAAATGTTGTTTATAGATTGGAGATGCAACGACGCGTTCGCCTTGTAAATCACCAATAATCCCACGGCTCATCACATTCGCTTGGCTAAACGGATCTTTATTACTCAGCACGTAAACACGTTTTTCATGCCCTACACGGAAGATTGCAACCGCTTGACCGCCCACTAGCGCTCCTGCACCAGTGTTTGGGGTTAAATCATCGAGTGCACAAACGTCAATCCATTGATCATCAGGAAGCATATTTTTGTCTTGTACAATATTCATATAAGTTCTCCTTTATGCTTCAACCATTGGAATGCGGTCTTCTGAACGTTCAGCTTCGGTTAATGGACGAATTTGACCACGTTCAGTTGTAAATTGAATGTGTGGATCGGCCTGTTCATTTGCTCCTGCGTTGATATACGTTTGGAAGCGTTTACGAACTTCAGGATTTTCCACCGCAGTACGCCATTCGTCTTGATATGTGCCAATAATGTGTTCCATACGGCGCTCAAGCTCGGCAGCCAAACCAAGTGAATCATCCACAACTACAGATTTAAGATAATCTAGACCACCTTCCATGTTGTCGCGCCATACACTGGTACGTTGTAAGCGGTCTGCGGTTTGAATGTAGAACATATAGAAACGGTCGATGTAACGGATGAGCGTTGCTTTATCAAGGTCAGATGCAAGTAACTCGGCATGACGTGGTTTCATACCACCGTTACCACATACATAAAGGTTCCAACCTTTTTCGGTCGCGATAATACCCACATCTTTACCTTGCGCTTCCGCACACTCACGCGTACAGCCAGACACCGCCATTTTCAACTTATGTGGTGAACGCAAACCTTTGTAGCGGTTTTCAAGCTCAATCGCTAAACCAACGGAATTGTCTACCCCGTAACGGCACCATGTGCTACCCACACATGATTTCACGGTACGCAATGATTTACCGTAAGCATGACCAGACTCGAAACCAGCAGCATTTAACTCTTCCCAAATGAATGGAAGCTCGTGAACTTGCGCACCAAACATGTCAACGCGTTGACCGCCAGTAATTTTGGTGTACAAGTTATATTTCTTCGCAATTTGACCAATCGCGATTAAACCATCTGGAGTCACCTCACCACCTGCCATACGCGGTACAACCGAGTAAGAACCGTCTTTTTGGATGTTACCCAAATAGTAGTCATTACTGTCTTGTAAGCCTGCATGGCTTGGCTCAAGGACGAAATCGTTCCAGCAAGATGCCAAAATATTTGCTGCCGCCGGTTTACAAATATCACAACCTAAACCATGACCATGTTGATGAATCAAATCATCAAAAGTTTTGATTTCATTGACACGAACCAAGTGATACAACTCTTGACGCGAGTACGGGAAGTGTTCGCAAATGTGGTTATTTACAGTCACACCTTGACGTTGTAACTCTGACTTCAACACTTGTGTCACTAATGGTGCACAGCCACCACATGCTGTTGCTGCTTTGGTGCATTTCTTTAATGCACCTAAAGAGGTCGAACCATCGCTAATTGCTTGGCAGATGTCTGCTTTTGATACGTTGTTACACGAACAAATGGTCGCGCTGTCTGGAAGTAAATCTACACCGCTACCACCAGACTTACCTGCTGATTGTTCAAAGCCAGGCATAATCAAGCTTTCAGGTACTTCCGGTAAAGCTAGACCGTTTAACATCATTTGTAAAAGGTCATTGTATTCTTTGGCATCGCCCACCAAAACTGCGCCCAGCAATTTGGTTTTATCTGCATTTACAACAATCTTTTTATAAACCAGCGCATGCTCATCTGCATAGAAATAGCTTAATGCACCCGGAGTCATGGCATGTGCATCACCTACAGAGGCAACGTCCACACCCATCAACTTCAACTTGGTGCTCATGTCTGCACCGGCGAAGCAATGACACTCTTCATCTAAAATGTGTTTTGCTGCAATACGCGCCATGTCATAGCCCGGTGCAACCAAACCATAAATTTTATTTTGCCAAAGCGCACATTCACCAATGGCATAAATATTGTTATCTGAAGTTTGGCAATAATCATTAATGACGATACCGCCACGCTCACCAATCGCCAGACCACTATTGCGTGCGAGCTCATCACGTGGACGGATCCCCGCAGAGAATAAAATGACATCTGCTTCAAGCTCGCTACCATCTGCAAATTTCATTACATGTGTAGTGCTGTTGCCACATTCGATAGATTGTGTCGCTTTTTGTGTATGAACTTTTACACCAAGGTCTTCAATTTTACGGCGTAAAACTTTACCGCCCAAATCATCAATTTGAACTGCCATTAAACGTGGCGCAAACTCAACAACGTGCGTTTCTAGATCTAAATCACGTAAAGCTTTTGCAGCTTCAAGTCCAAGTAAACCACCACCAATGACTACACCTGTTTTTGCATTAAGACTCGCTGCACGAATCGCGTCTAAGTCTTCAATCGTACGGTAAACGAAGCAGTTTTCACGGTCATTACCCGGAATTGGCGGAACGAATGCATACGAACCAGTTGCCAACACCAATTTGTCATAGCTGATGACATCACCATGATTGGTTGTGACTGTTTGTGCAGCTGTATCAATTGCAGTTGCTTTTGTATTTAGACGTAAGTCAATGCCATGAGCATCAGCAAAGTCAAAACGTGCTAAAGATAAATCTTTTGCTGATTTCCCAGAGAAATATTCTGTCAAATGTACACGGTCATAGGCGATACGAGGTTCTTCCGCGAGAATCGTGATTTCCAGTTCATCATCTGCTTTTTCTAAAATGGCTTCGATGAATTTGTGGCCCACCATACCATGACCAATCATTACCAATTTCATAGTGTTTCTCCTCAAATCACGTTGCTTTTAAGCTGCGTTATTGCGTTCTCAAATAGACGTTGTTTTTTTGCCTTGTGTTCTACCGAGAAGCGAATCAATCTCACAAAGCATGTAGCTGCTTGGAATCTATTTTTCCCACTCGTTAATGACACCCAGTGCACAGCAAAGTCATAAAAAGAAATAAAAAAAGCGAGCCCCCTCATAGAGAAGGCTCGCATCGCTGGAACTGAAAAATTAGATAATTCAGATGTAACTTTTTTATGCAATAAAAATAAAGACATGGCCTTCACTCCGACTGAACGTAAATTCTTTGTGTGCACAGTTGCACTCACAAATTCGATCAGAACGGACATCGTTGGCCGTCTTTAAAACTTATGGTCGTCTTCGACCTGTAATTAAGTAAGCATTTTGCATGCCAATCCTTATATAAATTTAATTTAAAAATTTTTTATTTTTAATTTCATATAGATATAATTTCGCCAGCTATCTTATAAAAATAATGTCTTATTCTATTTGCCCCATCGCTGTACACTTAAATGCTTAAGATAAAAATATGTCTTGCCACAAAATGAATCGTATTTTTGCACCAAGACTGACCACATTAATTCTTTAGCTCGCTGAAATGCCACTTAAACTGGATTTTTTGTTTAGTTTTGGATGGCACTAATCTTGCTTAAAACCTGATAACAAAAAACGCGTCGAATTGGCGCATTTTCTTAGCCTGATTTTCTGAACTTATGCCAAAACTCAAAATAGCCCTTATTGATGATGATCATGCGCGAGCAGACTATATAAGAAAAAGTCTGCTTGAAAATGATTTTGAAGTGGTCGCTTGTCTTACTTTGGACCATTTAAATATTTTTCGTCTCGAGCATTTACAAGCCGATGTGATCTTGCTCGATATGGATCATCCTCATCGTGACATTATTGAAAGTTGTGTGAGTAGCTATGACCTACCGACTGTCCTGTTCACTAAAAATTCAGATAAAGACACCATCAAACAAGCCATTGATGCGGGAGTAACGGCTTATATCGTAGATGGCATAGACCCTGCCCGTTTACATACCATTTTAGAAATCTCGATTGAGCAATATAAAAAACACAAAAAACTCGAAGGTGACTTAAAAGAGGCTCAAACCAAACTGGCTGACCGTAAAGATGTTGAAAAGGCCAAAGTATTGCTCATGCAACTGCATGGCTTACCTGAAGATACAGCTTTCCAACTTCTTAGAAAAAATGCCATGAGTCACCGTATAACGATTGGAGAAATGGCACGGCGGTTACTTGATGCCCAAAAATTACTCAACAATCAACTAAAGGATGAATAAATGAGCACATTAGAAAAGACTCAATTACAACTCGGCTATATTCCTTTGCTTGATTGTCTTGCATTGCTTTGGGCAAAACAAAGAGGCTTCTTTGAAGAGGTGTGTTTAGATGTCACTTTAGTTAAAGAAGCATCATGGGCAAGTCTTCGAGACCGTCTTGCTTTTGGTCTATTAGATGCAGCGCATTGCTTATCTGCAATGTTACCTGCGGCGGCTGTAGGCACGGATCAAATTGGCACGCCACTACAAACATCACTCGTTTTAAGTGAAAACCGTGCTTTCATTAGCTTAAGTCAAAAACTTACTCATCAACTTGCAATTCAAAAAAATGATACGGCTCAAGTAACAGCGCAAAAAGTGGCAGATTATCTCGAACAAGGTCACTCCATTTCTTTAGCGCATGTATTTAAGCATTCTATTCATCATTATTGTTTAAGAGAGTGGCTCGCCTTAGCAAACCCTGAACTTGCTCAATCTATCCAGCTCAAAACATTACCACCACCTTATATGGTCGAAGCATTAGACAAACATGTGATTGATGGTTTTTGTGTCGGAGAACCTTGGAATACTCAAGGCGAGCTTTTAGGCTTAAGTAAAATGATTTGCTCAAGTCAAAACATTATTCCACCTGTGGCTGATAAGGTTCTAGCCGTAACTCAAGAATGGGCTGAACAGCATCCACAAACACTAGTTGCACTCACCACGGCAATTATGAAAGCCCAACAAGAATTGAGTGCGTTAGACGATTTTGCTCCAATTTTAAAATTATTAGTCGAGTTTGGAATTGTGCGCTTCCATTGTTCAGAAGAAGTACATGTCGACAAATACTATATGATTCAGGATATTGTCCGTCATTTAGTAAAAGAAAGTGCACTTCCAAAAGTAGAAGACTTTTATTGGCTGCTCGAGCAAATGCAAAAATGGGATGAACTTCAACTCGACCAAGCACAAATCACAAGCTTGGGTGCTCAATGCATTAATCTTGAGGCTTATGAACAAGCTAAACAACGCTATCGTTCATAACTTTTCTACTTATTAAATCGCCATAAAAAAAGCTGTCTTTTATGACAAAGACAGCTTGAAAGACCCATAAGACAAAATGCGAAACACGCATTCCTATATTTTCTAGGCTCAACTGATCCATTGAAAATATAGCGCTTATGGAAATGATCATATCTATCTAAACGTATCATTTTCAGACATTTTCATATCAATAACTGCCACTTGATCAATTTCAGTTCATTATTCAAACCATCTTAAGTCAGTCTTTAAATACCTCTCTTCTTTAAGCCTTAAATCTACCCATGCTCACTACAGAATAGTGATGCATCAATTACGCGGGTGAGGTCATAAATTTCATTTTATTTCTTCAAAATAATTTCTCGCATCTGTCTTAATTAAATTAATTTTTTTAGCCATAAAGTAATTTATTGCCTATGTCATTATATTTAAAAAGATTTATTTATTAATCCTTTTGTAAAACTTAAATATTACGATTCAAATAATTAGACAAAAAAAATTAGTGAAAAATCCTCTAAGTCCCTGCCTTTTTGAGTTACAAACCGCAACAATCATGGCACAAATGGTAATAATAATTTAATTAATAATCATTATCATTCACACCACATAAAAACCTGAGAAGATCTACCATGATCCATGAAAATATTCTCGACTGCATAGGTAAAACGCCACTACTACAATTATCAAGGCTATTCACGCATCAATCGATCTCAGTGATTGCGAAAATGGAATTGTTAAACCCAGGAGGAAGTATTAAAGACCGTCCAGCATTATTCATGCTACAGGAAGGCCTGAAATCTGGAGTGATTAATAAAGATAGTCATATTGTTGAAAGCTCATCAGGGAACTTAGCGATTGCGCTTGCAATGGCTTGCAAAATATATGGATTAAAATTTACTGCCGTTATTGACCCGAAAATTGCCTCAGCAAACTTACAAATGTTGAAGCTCTACAAGGCTAATATCGAAATGGTCTCTGAAAAAGACCAAAACGGCGGTTATTTAAAAACCAGAATTGACACTGTAAAACGACTCTGCCAACAGCTTCCAAATGCTGTTTGGATTAATCAGTATGCAAACCCAAATAACTGGAAAAGCCATTATTTTGGAGAAGCAGAAGAAATCCTAAATCAAATTGATCGCAAGATTGATTACCTCGTGATTGGGGCAAGTACCTCTGGCACGATTATGGGCGTATCTCGTCGCCTTAAAGAAAGATTTCCAGAATTAAAAGTGATCGCAGTCGATATCGTCGGCTCTGTGTTGTTTGGTGGCACATCTGGTCCACGCGAAATTCCTGGCATTGGTGCAAGTACTGTCCCACCGCTACTCTCCCCCGATGAAATTGATGATGTCATTTATGTAGATGACTATGAGTCGGCACTCGGTTGCCGAGAACTTCTTGAGCATGAAGGAATCTTTGCTGGCGGTTCAAGTGGCTCATCAATTTCAGCCATCAAAAAACTGATTCCAACCATTCCTGATGGATCGTGCGTCTTAACACTGTTGCCCGATCGTGGCGATCGTTATCTCGATCTTGTTTATGAAGATGAATGGTTCGAAATGATCAAGAAGCGTCACTTCAATCGAAACTTACGACGCCAAGAAAACCTTACTTTACAAAATGTTGTTTAACCTTCTCCTTAGGAAATATTCATGAGCAATTTGGCTACCCTTCGCTACTTAAGTCAATCAGATTTATTAAATCTTGGCGCAAATCATAGTAATTCATTTATTGAAGCAATTACTGAAGGTTTAACCCTGCATGCAAATAAACAGTTTGTTCAACCTTTAAAACCTTATCTTCGCTGGCAAGGTGCAGACCATATTGCCGACCGTATTATCGCAATGCCTTGTTATTTAGGCGGCAACGACCCGATTGCCGGAATCAAATGGATTGGTTCAAGACAACATAACCCTAAAAAATTCAATATTCCGCGTGCCAGCGCACTGATTGTTTTAAATGACTCAGAAACAAATTATCCAGTTGCAGTGATGGAAGGCAGCTTAATTAGTGCCATGCGAACTGCGGCAATTACTGGTGTTTCAATTAAATATCTAGCAAAAAAAGACTTTTCAGACATTACTGTAATTGGCTGCGGACCAATTGCTCAAATGCAGATTAAGACTGTGCTTGAACAATATGCTCAAGTGAAAAAAATCCATTTATTTGATGTAAACCCTGAAGCAGCTGAAAAACTCAAAGCGTTGTTTTTATCA
The DNA here is from genome assembly GCF_014169935.1 of Acinetobacter sp. BEC1-S18-ESBL-01. Lineage (NCBI taxonomy): Bacteria > Pseudomonadati > Pseudomonadota > Gammaproteobacteria > Moraxellales > Moraxellaceae > Acinetobacter > Acinetobacter sp. BEC1-S18-ESBL-01. The sequence goes on along the minus strand of NZ_AP022302.1, from coordinate 1,570,444 downwards.
GAATATCCGAATCTAGAAATTGAAATTCATGACAGTGCTAAGTCTGCGATTCAACAAGCCGATGTCCTCATTACCTGCACAGTTTCAGATAAACCTTACATTCCGTTTGAGTGGCTTAAAAAAGGCTGCTTTGTTTCAAATATTTCAATTATGGATATCGAGCCTGAAGTCTTCTTAAAAGTCGACAAAGTGATTGTAGATGACTGGGACCAATCAAACCGAGAAAAGAAAGTCATCAATGTACTGGTTGAAGATGGCTTATTCAGCCGTGAAAAACTACATGCTGAACTTGGCGACATCATTATTGGTCATAAAAACGGCCGCGAACACGAAGATGAAATCATTTTGCTAAACCCAATGGGCATGGCGATTGACGATATTGTCTGCGCTAAATGGTTCTTCAATGCTGCACAAGAACAAAACGTTGGCACGGTTCTACCGCTTTTATAAGAATAGGAATAACTAAAATGTTAGATCGGATTTACACAGCACAACTACAAAAAACGATAGATGCACTCTACATGGAGAATTATGGAGATTTTAAAGATTATATTTCCTATAAAAAGCCTTATATGGCAATTACTCTCAATGATGAGTTGGAACTCTATTTCAGCTGTTTAAAAGTAGATGGTGTAAATCCTTTCTATGTTACCCAACCCGAAGTTTTGCTTCATAACCTTTTGAGCAATAGAACTTCTAAAATTTCTATTTCTGAAGTTTTTAACTATTTAACCAAAGCATCTTGGTGGCCATCTCCACACCACCAAAAAGCGATTGATTATTGGCTAGATAACTTAGTAACGGCTGAAAAAATTCCTCAAATTTTACAGACAGCCCTTTCATTTTCTTCACCTTTGATTACTAGTGAATTGCTATCGCTGGTAGCTGACCGTCCATTTCATCCATTCGCTCACTCAAAAGGTGAACTTACACCACTCACAACTCAAAAAGAAATTGAGGTGTATTGGTGGGCATTTAAGAAGGATGACGTCATCAACAATATGGAGTCGATTCCTCATAAAGAGCTTCTGTTATCAGAAGTTGAGGAAAGTCATATTGCTCACAAAATGGCTCAGCTTTCAGATGATTACTTAGCCCTGCCTTTGTTAGAGACGCAACATCGCTATTTAAAGTTTGAAGAAAATAAGTACGAAGGTATTGACCTAAACCATGTCACCACAATTGGTTTACCGACTTCTTCTTTAAGAACTCTTATTCACAACACAAACCCTACTCTGCACTTAAAACTCTCGACCAACGCCAAAACATTAGGTGCAATCCGCTCTATGCCAGGCCGTTATTTAATGAATGGTCATACGGCTTATGATTTTTTAAATGACGTCATTAATGAAACTGCTCTAATAAAAAATCGTCTCTTTTTGAGCAATGAAACCCACTGGTGGGTGCTGGGTAAACAAGAGCCGATTGTAAAAAATTTAGGTGTAATCGGTTGCCAAGTCCGACATTTGCCCGACTTTTGCCAAGATAAAAATGTCACGCCAATCACTATGTCGGCTTTAAGCTGTACCTATGTTGACCCATGGGAAACATTAGGCGTTGAAGGTGACAAATGGTCATTACTAAAAGACTTAAGTGTTCATTTTATTCAAACATTCTTAACGCTTTGGGCAAAAGGAATCATGCCTGAATGCCACGGGCAAAACACCATGGTGTGTTATGAAAATAATAAGTTGAAATGCTTTGTTTTGCGTGACCACGATACCTTAAGAATATGTACCACAGCCATTAAAGAAAGTGGTTTTACCCCTCCGATTTATACCATCGATACCAGCACACCGAACAATCTTATCTTTACTAAAAATGAAGACTTATTTAATTACTTCATTACCCTAGGGATTCAAATTAACCTCTACCCGATTGCTTTAGCTACTTTGAAATATACGGATCGTACAGAAAGCGATTTCTGGGAAATGGTTCAAGACATTATTCAAGATTTTGTAGAAACCCAATCTATTTCAGAACAAACAAAATCTCAAATTCAAACTTATCTTTTTGACAATAAGACTTGGCCATTCAAACAGCTACTTACTCCTCTACTTGCGCAAGAAAGCGACTCAACAGGTATGCCAAGTAAAATCGGAAGTACGCCAAACCCTTATCAGAGCTTATCTGTTTCTAGCTATGAGACCATGGACATCTAAATCATGCGCTCATCTCGCCTAGATCATTTCATTATTTTGCTCTGTCAGTTTTTTTCCACTTTCGGGCTCATGGTGCTGATTCCAATCATGCCGCTCTATATGGAAAAACTGACTGCGCATATGAGTGCTCCCACTATCTGGGCAGGTTTGGCACTCGCAGCTCCAGCTATTGGCAGCTTATTTACAGCACCAATTGTGGGTCATCTATCCGACACATTCGGCCATAAAAAAGCCTTGTTACTTTCTCTGGCTGGTTTCTGTATTTCAATACTGCTCATGGCGAGCGCCCAGCATTTATACCTGTTTATTTTCGCGCGAATTTTACTGGGTTTTTGCGGTCTTTCCGTGATTTTAAATGCCTATGTTTCATATCTTTCTAATGAACAACAACGTGGTGCCGCTTTTGGGCAACTACAAAGTAGTGTTGCGCTCGCTTGCCTATGTGGTCCCGTGCTCGGCGGGATATTTATGGATCAATGGCGGGTTGAAGTATTACTCAACGCGACAGCATTTGTTGTGATGACCTTAATTTTGATTGCGTCATTTGTATTAACCAATCCCGTTAAAGCAGAGGTCACAAAAACCAAAGAGAAATCCAAGCTTCCGGCTTTCTTTGATAGAACGATTTTTTCATGGTTAAGCGCCGGCATTTTGGTTCAAGCCGGCGGTTTTGGTTTGGTGTCCTGCTTCGTTTTATACATTAGTGAAATAAGCCAAAGCACTCACTCATCGTTATCTGCTGCGAGTTTAACGGGCACCATTCATGCGCTTTCATGGGGAGCAGCCTTTATTGCTGCAACCTATTGGGGGAAAAGAAATGATGATAAAGGAGATTCTTTTAATAACTTCATTTACGCATCTTTAATTTGCGGCATCACGATATTCGCATTGATATGGGTTTCTAATCTCTGGCTGATTCTTGTATTACGACTCATACAAGGCTTCTGCTTTGCAGCCCTTATTCCTTCGATCTTACACACAATTTCTCTAAAAGCCGGCGCTCAAAGCCAAGGAAAAGTGATTGGTATTTCTAACAGTGCCTTTGTCTTAGGACAACTTATTGGCCCAATCACGATCACGCTCACCTACTCATTTTTCAATATTACTGCTGCATTAATCTGCACCTCACTATTTTTTATCGGTGCGGGATTAGTGGTGATTTTGAACAGATTCTTAATGGATACAATTTTAGAAGAGGCACAAGAATGAACTCAATTATTACAACCGATGCATGGTCTTATAAACTTTTCGAACAGTACCTGAATACTTTCTTTCGTGAACTCAAAGTAAATCTTGAAAAGCACATTATCCCAGCTCAAGATTCTCCTTTATTCACCCTATATGCGGAGCAACCAGACACCCTGTATTTTGCTTATACGTTTAATGCGTCTAACACGACTGTTTATGGTGCAGTTCAGCATCTATCCACCACTGGCTACCATAGATATCAACGTGGTTTTACCTTGCAAAATTTAAGTGACAATACATTTGACTCACTCACCGACCCTAAAAAATTAGTGAAGCTGATTACAGATGAACTGAATAGCTTATTTAAAGATAAAAATCAAAATAAGAACCTGTACTCCGATATTGTAAATAGTATCGAAAATACAAAATTCTTTTTAGAAAATAAGCCTTCCCAAACAGTAACTAAAGCGTTAAGTGGTTTTCAGGCAACCGAACAAGGCATGTTATATGGGCACCCTTTTCATGTGACCTCTAAAGCCAATTTAGGTTTCTCTAAAGAAGACATGAAAAAGTATAGCCCTGAGTTAGGCGCAAGTTTCCAACTTCATTACTTTGCAATCCATTCTTCTTTAATCCAAAAGCTTGTAAGTGAGAAACAGCCCTCTCACTGTATTGAAGATAAAGTTGTAGAAACTGCAAAAGAGCGTTTGCAAGAAAACTTAGCAAATTACGAGCTAATGCCAACCCATCCGTGGCAAGCTAACTTCTTACGTCAACATCCATCTTTGAAGAAATATTTAGATAACCAAGACGTGATCTATCTGGGAGCTTTAGGTCAAACCGTATGGCCGACCTCATCCGTTCGTACAGTATGGTTGCCTCAATCGAATCTATTCTTAAAGCTATCAATTGATGTACGAATTACCAGTTTCATTCGTAATAACCCAATGGATGAAATGGAACGCGCGATTGATGCGAGCAAAATTATTATTAATCACAAGATTAATGAGCAATATCCAGACCTTATGATTCTGCCGGAATTAGAGGCAAAAACAGTCAAAATTCCAGAGCTTGAAAGTTCATTTGGCATTCTTTATAGAGCAGGACTCACGCCAGAGGTATTAGAAAATACCAGAATGCTAGGTGGCTTGGTTGAAGAAAATGAAAACCATGAAATCCCGCTTTTAAGCATTATTCAGCAAGCGGCACCCAACCAAAATCTACAATCGAAAGACGCGAAAGACTTCATTACTTTCTGGTGGAAACAGTACGTTAAAGTTTCACTCATTCCATTAATTGAATTGTTTGCAAATAAAGGCATTAGCGTAGAAGCGCACATGCAAAACAGTTTAATGGAATTTAAAAACGGCTATCCACATCGCCTTATTCTTCGAGACATGGAAGGCATTAGCATTGTTCCAGAAATGATAGAAGATGACTCATCTATTTCTGAAGATAGTACCGTTTGGTTCTCTCAGAAAGATGCATGGATCTTTTTAAAATATTACCTCGTGATCAATCACATTGCTCATCTCATCAGTGCAATTGCACGAGTTACGGCCATTGAAGAATCTGAACTTTGGCAAGCCACACGCCTTACGCTCACGCAAGAAAATTTTAGCGCCAAAGGCCAGCAATATCGGGATTTATTAATTAATTCACTCACATTACCAATTAAGGCAAATATGTTAAATACGCTCTACCAAAGTGGTGGCAATCCTATCTGGATTGAAGTTGAAAACCCTATGTATAAATATCGCGGTGCAGAAGCGCTTTGTCCTCTTCAACCTACACAACAAACCAATTATAAAACCCTCGCGGAAAATCGCGTGATGGGCCAATTATTAGAAGCACTCATTTTTGAAAATACTTTTAAATACGAGTTTTCTAAAGGTCAAATCAAGTTCTATATTTCCGATACCGTTTTTTATACCTGCGCGGCCAAACGACACTTTAGTTTTAAACGAATTAAGTTAGATCCTTCAAGCTTAGTCCGTTCTGATATTACTTTAGGTACTGAAACTCGCCCTAACTTAAAGACATTACTTGCCGATCTAAAAAATATTATTGAAGCTGACCCCGTTAAATGGCAAAACTTTAATGATGAACTCAATTTAACTTACGTTAAGCATGCGCAGACTTTAAGCCAAGCCCCTGCTCAACCTTTAAGAACCTTGCCTTATTTAGAACAAGAAGCACGGATTACCAATGCACATTTATATCACCCAAGTTTTAAGTCTCGTATCGGCTTCGATTTAAAAGAAAATCAAAAATATGCACCAGAGCTTTCTCAAGGTTTTACGGTTCAATGGGTGGCAACTCATAACAGTTTATGCAAACTGGTTTTAAGTGAAACCATTAACTTAGAGCAGCTTTATAAACAGCATTTTTCAGAAAAAGATCTACAAGCCATTAACAATCAATTGAAAGAGCAAAATATAGATTTTAAAGATTATATCCTCACCCCAATTCACCCATGGCAGTGGGATAAAATTATTGAATTATATTATCAAGATGCAATCAGCAACCAACTGATCATTCCGTTAGATATTGAAGGTCCGACTTATTTACCACAGCAGTCAATTCGAACCTTATCAAATATTAGTGATATCTCGGCGCTTTCTCTCAAATTGGCAATGAACTTGGTTAATACCTCTACATCTCGTGTATTGGCACCACATACCGTTCAAAATGCGGCAAAAATGAGTGACTGGCTTTATAACATTGTTGAGCAAGATCATATTTTAGAAAAACAGCGCAAGCCTGTTATTTTAAGAGAGATTGGCGGTCTTTCAGTTAACCAGCCGATTGCCCTTCCTGTTCAATACGGCGCACTAGCTTGCATTTGGCGCGAAAGTATTTACAGCTACTTAAAAGAAGGTGAATCAGCAACGCCAGTAACCGGTCTAATGCAAGTTGATATGGACCAAAAACCTCTCATTGATGAATGGATCCAAGAGTACGGTATTGAGTTCTGGTTAGAAAAATTACTTACCAACGCTTATTTACCTATCATGCATATTTTATGGTGCCACGGTCTGGCTTTAGAGTCACATGCACAAAATATGGTACTAATTCATAAAAATGGTTTACCCGTTAAAGCGGCTTTGAAAGATTTCCACGATGGAATTCGTTTTAGTCGTCATCTTTTACGTGAGCCGAACCTTTTACCCAACTTACAAGATGCGCCAAAAGAGCACGCCAAGATTAACCCGAACTCGTTCTTGGAAACCCACTCTCCAAATGAGTTAAGAGACTTTACTCAAGATGCGCTTTGGTTTGTAAATCTAGCTGAGTTAGCGATTTTCTTAAATGAACATTATGACTTCGATGAAATCAAATTCTGGACCATGTTAAGAACCATTATTAATCAGCATAAAGAAGCTCACCCAGAGTTTGCCGAGCGATATGAATTGTTTAACTTTACAGATGACACCATCGATATTGAACAACTCGCAAGCCGCCGTTTCCTTCCAGAAATTCGCTTAAGAGTACAAACCACGCCGAACCCGCTCAGCCTGATTAAGGAAATTGAATATGAATAAGCATTCGATTTCTTTTAAGAAACGAATAGCAAATGGCGAGACGCTCTACGGAATCTTTTGTTCCGTAGCTTCTCCGATTAATGTCGAGCAAATGGCACTTGCGGGCTACAACTTTATTATTATCGACTTGGAACATACTTTATTTAGTACGTCTCAAGTCGAGACCATGATTTTAGCTGCTAGAGCCATGAGTCTTGATGTCTTTGTGAGGGTGCCGTTAAACGCCAACCATTTAGTTCTACCTCTGCTCGATGCAGGGGTAACGGGTATTGTTTTTCCGCGTATAGAAAATGCTCAGCAAGCACAAGAAGCCGTGAACTATTGTCACTATATGCCTCTTGGGCAAAGAGGTCTCAACTCGACAAGGTTAAATCGATATGGCATGGATGATTTAGCTAGTTTTGTTCAATACGCAGCAAACGAAACTGTTGTCGTTGCCATGATTGAAAGCTTGGAAGGACTAGAACAACTAGATGAAATATTAAAAGTTGAAGGTATTGATATTATTCTAGAAGGTGCTGCCGACCTTTCTCAATCTATGGGAATGCCATGGCAATCTAGCCATCCAAAAGTGAAAGAAAAAGTTCAAGAGATGTATGCAAAGACTAAAAATAGTCAAAAGCATTTCTGTGCTATTCCCCGACAACCTGAAGATATTGCGGCATGGAAACAACAATCCGTTCAGCTGTTTGTACTGGGCGATGACCGAAGCATTATTCGCCGTGCCCATCAAAATCATTTGAATTCTTATAAAGAAATCTCATAAATTTTCAGTTGTGTAGAGCGATGGATGCACCTTTCTCTACACAACAATTAATAAAAATAAATTTTATTATTTTTTGTCCAACAACGATATTGTGAATTACAATCATTCTCACTTATAATTCGACAAATTTAAAATCACTCTCAGGGCGAGACAATGGGAAATAAGATAAAAAGTCACAAACTTTTTACGAGGAAGTCTGAAGTAAAAAATATCATTCCACTCCTTTCACTTGGTGGGGCCATCTTTCTCTCAAACTCGGCCTTTGCAGCCTCAACCTCTGAGACAACAGATGTTGAAAAAAAGCCTGAGGCACTTCCTACAATTACAATTACCGCTTCACGTGCAGATGAACTTTCTACTTCTGCCAAGCAAGTGACCAAGCTAGATGAAAAACAAATTGAACTTTTAAGAAATGGTTCATCTGGCAGTATTGCAACCGTTTTAGCAAAAGCCGTACCGGGCCTATCAGACTCAAGCCGCACCATTACCGATTATGGTCAAACTTTACGTGGTCGTAATGCTCTCATCTTGGTGGATGGCGTTCCAATGAACCTGACACGAGACACATCAAGAGGACTTTCAGCAATTGACCCTGAAAGCATTGCCAACATTGAAGTGATTCGAGGCAGCAACGCAATTTATGGTGGCGGTGCTTCTGGCGGTATTATTTCAATTACCACAAAAGCTGCGGGTGGCGAACCTACAGCAAAAACAGTCGTTGGGCTTCAAACACCTTTAACAAATTTCCGTTCTAATGCTTTAAGTGGCGATATTCATCAATATTTCACAGGCAGCTTTAACGCTTTTGACTATGCACTCGACTTTGGTTACCAACGTATTGGTAGCCCGTACGATGCAAGTGGTGACCGTGTTGCACCTGAACCTAGTCAGGGCGATTTATATGATGCCGATGCTTACAGCGTAGGTGGTAAACTTGGTTATCATATTGATGACAATCAATACTTACAATTTGCTGCAAACTACTATAATGCCGAGCAAGACTCAGATTATGCATCTGACACAAGTGTTAAGAATACCCCTGCCGGAACTGTACCAGCCAAAGCCATTAAAGGCTTAAAGCTTAAAGACCAGACTAAAAACGAAAACCAAATCTACAATTTAACCTATAACCATAAAGACTTTTTTGGCAATAAAGTTGATGCTCAAATTTATTACCGTGACTTCTTTACCCGTTTTTCACCATTTGACGCACGTGTTGCTCCAGGTAAAGTCAGCCCACGTGGTGGACAAGTGGATCAGGTTTATCAAGAAAATAACGTACTCGGTAGCCGCTTAACTGTGACCACACCGCTTGAGTTTTTAGGTGATACATCCCTAGTTTGGGGTGGTGACTTTAGCCGCGAAAAAAGCGAAATGCCTTTAGATATTTTCGATCCTGATATTTATGATCAATCTGGTGGCTTAGAGTTTGTAAAAATTGGCAAACTTATTTATTTACCTGAACTTACCACGCAAAGTTTGGGTGGCTTTGTACAGTTAAAACACCGCTTTAATGACCAATGGTCAGCAGAAGCTGGTACGCGTTATGAAGACAGCTATGCCCAAATTGATAGCTTTGTTCCATTATCACAATTAGGTAAGCCTAACCCTTACACCGTTGAGGGCGGAAAAGTAAAAGCTGATGCATGGTTATACAATGCTAATGTGACTTTCTCTCCAAATGATCAACACTCGATTTATGCATCATTCAACCAAGGTTTCCAGTTGCCTGATGTCGGTGTAGTCATTCGCAATGCCAGCACAGGTTTTAACCTTGGTTCGTCATTCTTAGAACCTGTAAAAGTTGATAACTATGAGTTAGGCTGGAAAGGAAACTTCAATAACTTCTCTTCAAGTTTAGCTGTATTCCACTCTACTTCTGACCTTGGTGCTGTGCAACCAGTAAGTAATAGTTTGGATATGACTAGAACGAAAGAGAAAGTCACTGGTGTTGAAGCAACTTTTGACTATCTTGACGATTCCAATGTTTGGGGAACTGGTGGTAGCGTTACTTGGATGAAAGGCCGTGAAAAACCGCAAAACGGTACAGAACAAGACATGACAGGCTTCCGTATTCCACCATTAAAACTCACAGCTTACGTTTCTTATAGTCCAACTGAAACTTGGACGAATCGTCTACAAGCTACTTACTTCGGTTCAGAAGACTACCGCTTAAACGGTGTAAATAGTTTTGGTCGCTATGATGTAAAATCTTATACAACAGCAGATTTAATCAGTAGCTTTGCGCTTAACAAAAAAGACACTGTGACGATTGGTTTAGAGAACATGTTTAACCGCAAGTACTACCCTCTCTATAGCCAATTATTAAGATCTGGTAATAACACTAGCCATTTAGTAGCAAATGGTGCAACGCTGAAAGTTTCTTATAGCCATAAATGGTAATCAAAAACTGACATTGAATGTGTCACAAAAAGGAGATCCATGGGATCTCCTTTTTTATTAAAAATATTAATTCCTTATCTATTTTTTCCATTATTAACCTGAGGTAAACCCACAGAACCACCCTAGCATTCTGCTAAAAATTTTGTTAACTTGATTTTGTTACATATTCAAGATGCAACTTTTTCATCCAACACCCCTCATCGCTGTGTTTATGAAAACAATATCAATATGTAGTTTTACCAATATTTTTCATGGGGCAAATCATAATGGAAATCTCACACCGCGAAATTTACGCCCTCGTAGACATTAATAATTGTTATGTGAGTTGTGAGCGACTATTTAATCCCAAACTTATTGGCCTACCAGTCGTAGTACTTTCTAATAACGACGGATGTGTTGTATCACGTAGTGAAGAAGCAAAAAATATGGGTATCAAAATGGGTATTCCATGGTATCAAATCGAACAAGAAGCTCTTCAAGCAGGTGTACACGTCTATTCAAGCAACTACACTTTGTATGCTGAAATGTCACGTCGCTTTTTTTCAGTTCTTGGTGAGTTTTTCTCGCCCGATGATTTAGAAGCTTATTCTATAGATGAATGTTTTATTCGCCTTACCCCTTACCTTCAATCTCTAGATATTCATTCTTATTGTGTCAAAGTCGTAGAAACCTTAGAAGAATGGCTAAGCTTACCCTGTTGTATTGGCATCGGATATTCAAAAACTCAAGCAAAATTAGCCAATCACTATGCTAAAAAAATTAGAAGCTTTAATAGAATTTGTAATTTCACTACTTTAGATCCTCTGCTTCTTGAAGACCTCATGCAACACACTCCAGTCAAAGAAGTCTGGGGAATTGGCTATCAATTAGTCAAACAATTAGGTAGCTATGAGATTTATTCATGCTTAGACTTAACTTTTGCCAATGAGCATCATCTAGCAAAAGCTTTTTCTGTGGTTATGGCACGTACCATTCGTGAGCTAAAAGGCCAATCCTGTATTCAACTCGACGATCCTGCAATTGTCACCAAACGAATTTTAGCATCACGTAGTTTCGCTCAAGCTTTATCCAGTATTGAAATTATTAAGCAAGCACTTATTTTTCATCTTAACCGAGCTCATCGCCGTTTAATGAAACAAGAACAGCTCTGTGCCTGCGTTCAAGTCATGCTTTATGAAAAAATAGATAAACCACCTTATAAAAAAGCATCTTCTCAAGCGATAGGCTTAAATTATGCAACAGATGATTTATGCATATTAACAAAAGCAGCCATGCAGCAAATAGATGTTTTATATAAAGAAAATAAAAAATACATAAAGATTGGAGTTTTATTTTGTGGTTTGCATCCTCGTCAACATCATATTGATGATTTATGGCAACCTCTTGAGTTGATTCAGCAAAGACAACAATTAATGCAAACCCTCAGCACAGTTCGTAACCGATTCGGTAGTCACTATTTACAAGTCGGTTATCATTCCCGCAATCCATCTTGGCACATGAAACAATGCCACCGTTCAAAAAATTATCTAACTCGATGGAATGAACTATTAGTGATTGGAGAGAACTCTATAGCCGTTACACAAAATACATGAACTGTTTTTGTCAATTCAGTTTAAAATAAGCTCCATTAAATTACTTGAAATTTTGTCATTTTTTAACATTGCTAAATCATCGCAAAATTTACAATATATAAGCCGAATTTGGTATACCCTTTCTGCGACGATGAAAACAAATTATAAAAAAATTGTAGAAACATATGCCATAATAAGCAAACTTTGCAGACATCTTGCAAAGAATATTTGCAACTTTAGAGCTGGAGCAATCTGAATGAGTTCGACCATTTTGGTGATTCATGGACCGAATTTGAATTTGCTGGGAAAACGCGAACCAGAAGTATATGGTCATCTTACCTTAGATGATATTAACCAACAACTTATTAGCCAAGCTCAACAAGCTTCAATCACATTAGATACTTTTCAAAGCAACTGGGAAGGTGCCATTGTTGATCGTATTCATCAGGCACAAACTGAAGGCGTAGAACTTATTATTATTAACCCTGCTGCCCTCACCCACACTTCAGTTGCTCTACGTGATGCCCTACTTGGCGTTGCGATTCCATTCATTGAAGTTCATTTGTCTAATGTCCATGCAAGAGAAGCATTCAGACATCATTCTTATTTATCTGATAAAGCAATTGGCGTGATTTGTGGTCTAGGTGCAAAAGGCTATCGTTTTGCGCTCGATTACGCTATTGAAAAAATTCAACCATCTAACCCAAACTAGTTTAGGAATAGTCGCCCATGGATATCCGCAAAATTAAGAAACTCATCGATTTAATGATTGAGTCTGACTTGCAAGCGATCGAAGTTAAAGAAGGTGATCAATCAATCGCTTTAACTCGTCGCAATCCTGTCGTTGCTGCGGCTGGTGTAGCACTTCCGGCTGCTCCTGTTGCAGAAGCACCAGTTGCAAAAACACCGCGTGGAGCAGTTGAAACTTCTCCAATGGTTGGCGTGTTCTACGCTGCTCCAAGCCCAGGCGAAGCACCATTTGTTAAAGTAGGTCAAACAGTATCTGCTGGTGAAACTTTGGGTATTATTGAAGCAATGAAAATCATGAATCCAATTGAAGCAACTCAAAGCGGCGTGATTGAAGAAATTTTAGTGAAAAATGGTGAAGTTATCCAATTCGGTCAACCTTTATTCCGTTATCGCGCGTAATTACCCCGGGGACGTCTATGTTGCAAAAAGTTTTAATTGCAAACCGTGGTGAAATCGCTTTACGTATTACCCGGGCTTGTAAAACATTAGGAATCAAGACTGTTGGTATCTATTCAGATGCCGACAAGGATTTGATGCATTTACGTTTTGTTGATGAAGCAGTATGTATTGGTCCGGGCGCAAGTAGTGATAGCTATTTAAATATCCCGGCAATTATTACTGCTGCAGAAATTACCGGTGCTGATGCTATTCACCCGGGTTATGGTTTCCTTTCAGAAAATGCTGAGTTTGCTGAAATTGTAGAAAGCTCAGGCTTTACTTTTATTGGCCCACGTCCAGAACATATCCGCCTTATGGGGAATAAAGTTTCTGCGATTGTTGCCATGAAAAAAGCTGGCGTACCTACTGTACCAGGTTGCGACCACGCAGTAACCATCCACAATGCCTTGGCAGAAGCAAAAGAAATCGGCTTCCCGCTTATTGTTAAAGCGGCTTCTGGTGGTGGTGGTCGTGGTATGCGTATTGTTGAACGTGTAGATACACTACTTGAATCAGTTCAAGCAGCACAGCGCGATGCAGAAATGTGGTTCGGTGACGATACCGTTTACATGGAACGCTTCTTACAAAAACCTCGCCATGTCGAAGTTCAAGTTCTTGGTGATGGTAATGGTCATGCAATTCATTTATATGACCGCGACTGTTCATTACAACGTCGCCATCAAAAAGTACTAGAAGAAGCACCTGCACCAAACCTACCAGAACAAGCTCGAGCTGATATTTTAGAAGCTTGTGTTCATGCATGTCAGTTGATGCAGTATCGTGGTGCTGGTACGTTTGAATTCTTATTTGAAGACGGTGAATTCTTCTTTATTGAAATGAATACTCGTGTTCAGGTTGAGCACCCTGTAACTGAAATGGTTACCGGTGTCGATATTATTGAACAACAGTTACGTATTGCTGGTGGCCTAGGACTAGAGCTTCAACAAGAAGATATCAAAGTTCAAGGACATGCAATTGAATGCCGTATCAATGCAGAAGATCCTACAACCTTCTTACCTTCACCAGGTAAAATTGAAAGTTTCTATGCGCCAGGCGGCGCTGGTATTCGTTTAGATTCTCATATCTACCCAGAATACAGCATTCCACCTTACTATGACTCTATGATTGCTAAACTGATTTCTCATGGTAAAGACCGTGAAACTTCAATTGCTCGTATGCGTCAAGCGCTAGATGAAATGATCCTTACGGGAATTAAAACAAATATTCCTCTACATAAAGATCTTATTTTGCAAGATAAGAGCTTCTGCTCTCAAGCAATGGATATCCATTACCTTGAAAAACACTTGTTAAAGCAAGTCGAAGAAAAGAAAGCTGAAACTGCATAATAAAAAAAGCCTCTTATTTTTAAGAGGCTTTTTTTATATCTATAATTTTATGGTAATACCCGACGTAAAGTCGCAAAGCACTGCTCACCTTTAGCTGTTGAACAGAAATTGATTGTATGGTCGTTTTTCCATTGTACAAAATACTGTGAGACATCACCTGTTTGGTCTTGTTTCTGACCAGAACAATCTACTTTATTATTGTCAAATTTAATTTGCATTACTAAAGCGGCTAGCTGCTCTTTAGGGTCATCAGATGGTTGATATTCATAAATACCATAAGACCATTCCTGACCGCTTTTGATCACTACATCATTACTACTACGAAAGTTATAATATTCCACACATTTCTTATTATTTGGAATTTCCATTCCCCACAATCCCATAATTTCAGGGCGCGTAACAATACGTATAGCATTAGGATTACTTGCGGTCCGAACGGGTTGTTCAGCTGTCTGTTGAGTAGCCGTTTCTGCCACAGCTAAACCAGAACAAGCCCACAATAATCCAATAATATAAATATTTTTCATAGATTTATTAATCATTAAACGCATGAAGTTAAGTTAGCATATTTTTTGACAAAAACACTGCTCCATAACCATATAAAAACAATATTTTTCAACTGTAACGTGCTACAACAAGTCATCAAACAATTTTATATTTACTTGCTTTTTTCAATATAAATTCTTTGTTTTATATTATCTCAAGCTTAGGCAGCTGAAGAATCGACTTGTTTCGGAAGCCACATTACAAAGCACAAACCTAAGAGTACAACCACGCTGGCACACATAAAAATGAGTTCACCAGAAAGAATTTTCCAGAAATGCCCAGCCAGCACACTACCCAAAGCTACACCCAGCCCCCACATGGTACTGTAAAGAGCTTGTCCACGCCCTTGCTGTCCAGCAGAAAAGTTTTGAAAAATAACTCTCATTGCAATTAAGTGAAATAAACCAAAACTAAAAGCATGCAAACACTGTGCAAAAAGCTGACCAATAAAGTAATGTGAAAATAGTGCAACAAGCATCCAACGTATGCTCGTCACAAGCAAACAGACAATGACTAAACTACGCCACGAAAAACGTTGAAAAATCTTTGAGGCAATTGAAAACATAAAAATTTCAGCAAAAACGCCCATGGCCCATAAAAATCCAATTTCAGTTGTACTGAAATTCAAAGATTTCAAAAAATTACTATAGAAACTATAAAAAGGCGCATGTGAAAAAAGTAGAATAAATTCAATTGCAAAAAATGCAGCCACTGTTGGGCGCTTAAGAACAGGAAGTAAAGGTTCTAAATATTTTTGGGAAGTAGGCGCGCTATCAGGTTCGCGGATTGTGAAAGACCAAATAAACGCTAGAGACGCGATAATTAATAGTAAAATTGGGAGCATTGAAATATGTACTATTTCTAAAATAGCCCCAATAGTGAATACCCCAACAATAAACCCAACCGATCCCCACTTACGAATTTTGCCGTAGAGTTTAGCTTTTTGATCACCCAACCAAAATAAAGTCACTCCCTCAAATTGAGCTAAAATCGCATTTTGAAAGAAACTAAAAATAAGCATAAGCAAAGCAACTGATTGAAAAGTATTTGGCACTATAAAAATAGCCAACCATATACATGACTCCATCCAAGTTGCTATCCGAACAAGCAACATCCGCTTACCAGATTTATCAGCAATCCAACCCCAAACTAAAGGCGCAAAAAAACGAGTTACAATCGCAATTGATGATAAAACACCAATTTCTTGATAATTAAATCCCTGATCTTGAAGATATAAATTCCAATAAGGCATGAATGTGCCTACGATGGAATAGTAGAAAAAGTAGAATCCACCAAGTCGAGTTTGGATAGTAAGTGGTTGAAACAATTTATAAACCTTTGTATTTTCATGAGGTTAAAATTCGGGATAGCTGTCACGCATGTAGCCATTTGTCTTTAGTACTACTAAGCATCCACAAATTTCGATTCGTAGATTCACCGAATAAAATACAATTAAACATATCAGAGCATCTCAGCCTTTCAATTTTAACACTTTGTTTTCCAATACAAATCATTAAATTATTGAGAATCGACTTATCTCTATAAGTATTTTTTATTGATAAGAAAGAATAAATAAAGAAAAGAGAACTGTAATTTAATTTGTACAATCTGTTAACTTGTGTAAAAATACATTTAATATTCATAAGGTATATATTTATCAGATGTTTTTTCTTATTTTTTTAATTTGTCTTTTTCTGTTTTTACTCATCTTGAAACAACATTACCGCTAACCACTTATCACCCCTACTTTTTAAAAACCTAGCTGCTTCTTTTAAATTAGAACAATTAAACACCAAATTTATAGACCACTTTTTAAATGCTAAGTGTTCAACTCAAATCCTAAAAATATACTCAACATAAAATTCCCATAAATTCTTAATAAGTTACTGTAACAACTATCGCATCTGAGTAATTACCCGGAGCTGTTGAAATAGTGGTACCTTGCGGAATTTTTCCATAGACATTTGTGCCCTGAGAATTGCCCGAACCTATTTTAGAAACACCTCCAGAACCTCCAACTGCGCTTACACCACCAGTAGTATCCCATACCGCACTATAATTCGAGTTCTGATATAACTGATACGGGATGTATTGACCACTACCATTTGTCATCTGCCTAAAGCCACCAGCAATACGGTTATTTCCATCCCCCAAATAAATACTATATGGCAGTCCATTATTACAGGTCGTATTTACCACTCCTTGAGCTGTATAATCACGAGTAGTCTTACCAATATCATTAATGTTTCCAAAATCGACATTTGATGTTGAATCTATTTGACACAAACTTGGCACAACATAATTAGCAGTTATAGTGGTATTACCCGAGTCCCAACCTCCACCACTATCCCCCTCACACACAGTGCTAGAGCTTGCTTGCATGTCCCAAAATAGCTGAACCGTACCGGTATAGGTTCCTTTAGGATATGCCATGAGCGACCCTGTACGGGCTGGTACTTTTATATTTACAGAGTAACTAATAACATTATTTGAAGCGACTGTTCTTACTGGACCATACCAGATATTCGAATTTTGATTAGTGGTAGAAGAGCCAGCCCCACCTACAGTTGCTGTGACGGTGTAAGGTAATGAAACATTATTATTACTACTCGTTGTTCCAGTAAAGACGGTTTTCATACACATATAACCTGAAATTTCTGGTGTTGTACGTCCCCCATAACAACGTATTGTTCCCGTGTATGTCAGAACTGCATCATTGTTAATTGTTGCGGCAGTGTATGTGTATGTACCAGAAGTTGTCCCTGTAACTGTACAACTTGCATGGGCAGAGTTAAAAAATGTAAAGATCAGGCATAGCAAGCTCATTCCCAAAAAATATTTCAGAATAAATGAAAGAGCTTTAAAAGTTGTCGGCTGGTTAAAGCTAGCAGTATTTATCGACATACATAAGGCCCCAATTTTTTAGCACTGTATTGCTTATTTTCATACGCAAAATCAACTTGGCATGAACCATGATCTAGAAGATCGACTTCAAGTGTGTTTTGTTTTAATAGATTTGGAATAAATACTTCACCGTCGTACCCAACCATCCCATTTTGCTGACCATTAATTCGAACGGTATAACCTGGCATTAATGGTGAGTTGTTTTGATCAACCAGTTTTACTAATCCTGAAATAACCTGATGAGCACCAAAGTCAACCAAAGTTCCTTGACGGTAACCTACAAACACTGTCTGATTAGAGGTGGTCCCACATGTTTGAACAACTAAAAGCTTATTTATAAGTGATACTCTGCTCTAGTTAAGCTACCTTATTTTGTTGTGGTAGCTGGTCATAGTAAAACTCATCTGGAGTCATTTTGTCCAGACTCGAATGAGGTCGTTTCAAATTATAAAATTCAAAATATGCGTTTAATTGCTTCTTCGCATCCAAAACATTGCTGTAGGCTTTGAGATACACCTCTTCATATTTAACGCTCCGCCATAATCGTTCAACCATCACATTATCAACCCATCGACCTTTACCATCCATGCTGATTTGGATGTCATTTGATTTCAATACATCAATAAATGCATCACTGGTAAACTGACTGCCTTGGTCTGTATTAAATATTTCAGGTCGACCATATTTTTCAATAGCTTCATTTAATGTTTCTATGCAAAATGTAACCTCCATACTAATCGATACTCTATGCGCAAGTACCTTGCGGCTATGCCAATCAATCACAGCACATAAATAAACAAAGCCTTTTGCCATAGGGATATACGTTATATCCGTAGACCACACTTGATTACTGCGCTGAATAGCCAATCCTTTGAGCAGATATGGATATTTGCGGTGAGCTTGATTAGCCTGGCTTAAATTTGGTTTGCAATATAACGCATTAATGCCCATTTTCTTCATTAAAGTACGTGTATGACGTCGTCCTATATGATGTCCTTGACGATTCAACAAATCACGCATCATACGGCTACCTGCAAAAGGGTATTGCATATGTAACTCATCCATACACCGCATCAGCTTCAGATCTGATGCACTCACAGGTTTTGGGCGATAGTAATAACAACCACGGGAGACTTTCAGCAGCTGAGCTTGCTTAGATACTGAAATCTGAAGTGAGTCATCGATTAACTTTTGTGGTTGAAGCGGCCCAGTTTCTTCAACACACCTTCTAAAAAATCAATTTCTAATGCCTGCTCACCGATTTTTGCATGTAGTTTTTTTAGATCGATGGGTGGTTCTGTTGGAGCTTTTGATTGATCGAAAGCTTGCGAGGAAGCTGAAATCAGTTGATTTTTCCAGTCGATAATTTGGTTTTGATGAACATCAAATTCAGCACTCAATTCAGCAAGTGTTTTTTCTGCTTTAATCGCAGCAAGTGCTACCTTAGCTTTAAAATCATTTGAATGATTTCTTCTTGGTCTACGTGCCATAAAATACTCCATATATTGATGTTTATAACATCATTTGGGGAGCAAAATATCACTTATAAGTGTTGTTCAAATTTCCTGATCCACCTCTGATTCGTAGAGTTAACTTCCCACTCTAAAGGTAAATATGATGGGTCTAGATAGATATGATGAGACATGTAGGGCCTTAAATTTGCAATTAAGAATCGGCCAGACTTATCGGTCGCACCTAAATTAACCCCACCATTTAAAATTTGGCTTTGTGGCCCAGCATTGGTCACAACTGCGTAGCCCTCTCCAACTTCATTGGCCGCAAAGATACGTCCCGCTGCCGCAACCAGTGATCCTGTCGCCGAAACTGCAACCTGATCATTATCCCCAAATCGGTTATATCGCCCTGTCAGGTAAGCTGCTCGGGCACGGTAAGAGGCATAGACCGATGCATTGTTTTCATTGGCATCCTGATCTCTTTCAACATAGCCACCCCAGCCAAATGAACCAATTTGTGGTTCTGACAAACCGAATATTTCTTGGCGATACCGTAGGCTACCGCTGTCACTAGATACACTCGTGATCGCATTAACTTTACTAGATGGGGTATATCGCAGTGCAAAGTAAATCCCATAGTCCTTATGGTTTTCATAATCTTTATACGCTGATGGGCTTTGTTGCACAAAGATTTGAAAGGCAAAGCGCCCCTAATTGAGCCAAATTTAAGGCGTAACTTGGGTAAGTGGTCGACCTAATTCCGTAAATCTGTTGAGGACTGCTACACGTGCATGAACCTCATTGACTTGGCTATCAAAGCTCCTTGCACTGAGTTTATCTCTTAATAATTTGATGCAGTGCATTTTAGTCTCAACCAAACTTCGGCGATGATAGCCTGACCATTTTTTCCATAGTGTCCTACCTAAACGTTTAATTGTTCGAAGTAATTCATTTCGCTCTAGCGAGCTACTCTTTGTATCTTTCCATGGTTTCGCATTTTTTCTAGGTGGAATCACCGCATGTGCTTGCCGATCTGCAATGACCTGACGGCATTGCTTGGTGTCATAAGCTCCATCGGTATAAACAGAGTCAATCTGCTCATCTTGTGGAATCTGATTAAGTAAATCACCAAGCACCTGTGAATCACAGACATTATTGGTTGTGAGCTGAATAGCGCGTATTTGTAGGGTTTTGGCATCTATACCAATATGTAGTTTACGCCATTGGCGACGATATTCAGCTCCATGTTTCTTGCGTTTCCATTCGCCCTCACCTAGAAACTTCATCCCTGTAGAGTCTACGAGTAGATGCAGCCCATCGCTACTTTTTTGGTAGCTGATTGCAATATCAATATGCTTTTGTCTTCTACAAAGCGTACTGTAATCTGGTGCGGTCCAATTTAATCCGCAAAGTTTAATCAGACTTTGCACAAAGCCAGTGACCATACGTAAAGATAGACGGAATAAGGATTTAATCATTAAGCAGCATTGGATGGCTGCGTCGGAGTAGGTTTGATTTCGCCCTTGTTTGCCTTTTGATGGAGCATACCATTGCGTAGCAGGATCAAACCAAAGGGCAATATTTCCGCGATTAATGAGTGCTCGGTTATATGCGGGCCAATTGGTTGTGCGGTAGATTTTGTGTGTAGGCTTCTTCATTTGAAAATTATATCGCTGAAAAAGCCTTTACAGATAGGTTTGTGCAACAAAGCCTAGTTGTATTTATATCTATTAAAATATCATTTCAATTCGTTTATATTATCAAAAATTATTAAATAGTAAAAAAACCAATTTAAATTAAAATAATTTTTTATTATTAAATAAATCTAAAATTAAATTTTACCTATAAAAATTAAAATTACTTAATAAAAAATCCCCCATCCGATAAATATTTTAATTTATCTCAGTTCAAAAAAATAAACTCCAAATTAAGTCCAATTTATGAATGTATTCTCTTATTCTCCAAAACTAACAATTCCATACTTGTAGTTTGACTTGCTTCTTGGCAAGGTATGTACCAGTAAAACATTAGGAATTTGTTCCAATATGGCGAGTCCAGCACAAATCATTCGACATAAATTTCTCAATACATTCTTTTCACGTCATTCTCTCTGGTTTTTATGTATTTTTACTGCGCTCAGCATCACATGGTTTCGAACCGTCTATACCCCTCATAGTATCTATTATTTTATTTCTGATACTCTCCTTAATGGTTTATGGGTAGTTACAGGCGCTTTAAGCCTATTAGGCCTCTATGATATTTTACAGAATAAACATTCTATTTTAAGAAATTACCCAATTATGGGACATTTTCGTTTTTTGTTTGAAGATATACGCCCCGAAATTCGTCAATACTTTATAGAAGCAGATCAAGATGCTCTACCTTTTTCTCGCATGCAACGAAGCTTAGTTTATCAACGTGCTAAAAACGAAAATGCAGATAAACCTTTTGGTTCAATTATTGATGTCTATCAAGAGAATTACCGCTTTATTGTCCACTCAATAAGCCCTTGCCCACCAGCTGATCCAAAGAGCTTCCGCATTCAGGTAGGTAATGCACAATGCCTTCAACCCTATAGTGCATCCATTATGAATATCTCTGCCATGAGCTTTGGTAGTTTAAGTGCTAATGCAATTCGAGCACTCAATAAAGGAGCGCAATTAGGTGGGTTTTATCACGATACTGGTGAAGGTAGCTTAAGCCCTTATCATCTCGAAAATGGTGGAGATATTGTTTGGCAAATTGCCAGTGGTTATTTTGGTTGCCGTACCCTAGATGGAAAATTTGACGAGCAAAAATTTGCTAAACAATCTCAATTGCCACAGATCAAAATGATCGAATTAAAGCTTTCACAAGGTGCAAAACCGGGCCATGGCGGTATCTTACCTAAGCATAAAATTACCGAAGAAATTGCCCAAATCCGTGGCGTTTCACGCGATCATGATTGTATTTCTCCTGCTAAGCATTCTAGTTTTTCTACCCCAATTGAAATGATGCATTTCTTACAGAAGCTGCGAACATTATCTGGCGGCAAGCCAGTTGGTTTTAAGCTGTGTATTGGCCAACCTTGGCAGTTTATGAGTATTGTTAAAGCAATGCTTGAAACAAAAATTGTTCCTGACTTTATTGTTGTAGATGGTTCTGAAGGTGGTACAGGCGCAGCGCCAATTGAGTTTAGCGATAATATTGGCACGCCATTACGAGAGGGCTTACGCTTTGTCCATAACACTCTTATGGGTGCAGGGCTAAGAGATCAAGTTAAAATTGGTGCTAGTGGTAAAATCATTAGTGCTTTTGATATTGCTAGTACTTTTGCACTCGGTGCTGACTGGGTTAACTCAGCACGTGGTTTCATGTTTGCCGTTGGGTGTATTCAGGCACAAAGCTGCCACACCAACCAATGCCCTGTAGGTGTAGCGACTCAAGACAAAGATCGTCAAAAAGCAATTGATGTACCAACCAAAGCAGAACGAGTATTTAATTTTCATAAAAATACGTTGCATGCATTATCAGAAATGATCGCTGCTGCGGGTTTACGCCATCCTTCTGATATTAAAGCTCATCATTTGGCTCAGCGAGTAAATGACCGTGAAATTAAGAACTATGCTCAGTTGCATTTTTTCTTGAAAGAAGGTGAACTTTTACAATCTGAACTTAATAATGACGATGATAATTTCTACTATCGAATGTGGAATATGGCTGATGCCAATCATTTTTAATTTATATTAATTTTTATAAGTTGAGCATCACCTTTATAGTGTGATGCCCTTCCATATTTAAACCTAATATGTGATTTTTGCTTAAATTTCACTCCCCTTTTAATTTGTATTTAATAGATTTTTCACCTAATATAAAAGTATAAATAACGTACACATTTTAATTTTATTTAATAAAAATTTTTATGCTTATAACAAGAAGGTACCTCATCATGTTGAAAAAAACATTCATCTCTTCTTTTGTTGCAATCGCTGTAGGCTTAAGTAGCTATGCTGTTGCTTGTACACGTGCCGTATATTTAGGTAATAACCAACATATTATTACTGCTCGCTCAATGGACTGGAAAGTTGATACAGGGACCAACTTATGGATTATGCCAAGCGGAGTTAGCCGTGACGGTAGTGCTGGTCCCAACTCAATAAAATGGACGTCGAAGTATGGAAGTGTAATTGCAACAGGTTATGAAGTTTCAACAACAGATGGGATGAATGAAGCAGGTTTAGTTGCTAATATTTTATGGTTAGTAGAGTCTGAATACCCAGATGCAAAAAAGACAGATAAGCCTTTATTAAGTATTGCAGCATGGGCTCAATATGTACTCGATAATTTTGCAACTGTAGATGAAGCCGTTAAGGCCTTAGAAAAAGAACCCTATACTATTATTACAGACAATGTTCCCGGTGAAACACGGCTCACCACCTTACATTTATCTATTTCTGATAAAACAGGTGATAGCGCAATTATTGAATATATTGGTGGAAAACAAGTGATTCACCATAGTCGAAGCTATCAAGTCATGACCAATTCACCTACTTTCGATAAACAACTTGCACTTGTTGAATATTGGAAGCAAATTGGCGGAACGACTATGCTTCCCGGTACTAACAGAGCATCTGATCGCTTTGCACGTGCATCATTTTACATTAATGCTATTCCTAAAAATGATAATACAAAACAAGCACAAGCATCTGTATTTAGTGTGATTCGCAATGCATCTGTTCCCTATGGATTAAATACTCAAGAAGAACCTAATATCTCTTCGACTCGCTGGCGAACTGTTGCCGACCACAAACAGATGCTCTACTTTTTTGAATCCGCTCTCTCACCAAATGTATTTTGGGTCGACTTGAAAAAGATTAACTTTAAAGATGGTAAAACACGTAGACTTGATTTAGGACCCGATCAAAGCCATATCTATGCAGGTGATGCCACCTCTTCCTTTAAAATTGCAAAACCATTTGTATTTTTAGGTCCAACTACGCGTTAAATTATGTCAAAATTTATTACTCTTAACATAAATAATATTAAACATACGATCTTGGAATTTATATGATGAAGAAATCTCTACTCTTATTGAGTTCATGTCTACTTACTGCGGCTTGTAGCACCACACAGGTTAGTACAACAGCTCCTAAAGAGGTAAAGACAGCTGGTCAGCTAAACTGCTCACCAACTGAACTATGCCCAAGCCTATTGGTTAAATGGAACGAAAATCAAAAAAATCAGCTTCGTGTAGATGTTCATTTAAGTAGTAGTTATAACTTTTATGATATTAACGCGTTGACCTTTGATATTGATGGTAAACGATTCAATTACGAACCAGCTCAAGCCACTGAAAAGACAAATGTGAGCCGATTAGTACCTAAACATTCAACCACTTACTTTGTTATTCCAAGTCAATTTCTACAAGAATTTAAAAATGCTCAAAATGTGAATGTTTTAATCAAAACAGATAAAGGAACAATCGAGCGCAATATGTATAGTCCACAAAAGCAGTCTTCGGTTTATAAAAACTTTATGCAGCTTTATCAGAATTCAAAATAAACTACAAAGATTAAATAATGCATCTATCTAGAATTTTGGATAGATGCATGACTTTTCTAATAATAAAAATGTTTTGGCTTTGCATGCAAAAAGGCTGGAATCAATCCTGTTAATGCCGCACGTATATCTGCACGTTCATTAATTAATTGATGAGAGCCTTCTTCAAGCATTAACAATGTCTGGAGTCTAAATTTACGACGAATAAATTCAATGTTGTAACGCCAATCAACCGTCTGATCTAGAGCACCTTGTGCAAGCCAGACTGGGATACGGCAAGCAGGTCGCTCTTCCATTTCTTGCATCCATTTTGACATTGCCAAAATCCAGTCCATGCCCATCATTCGAGGTTGCAGAGGATCTTTTAAACGAATAAAACGCAAAAATTCAGGATTATGATTATTACGTCTAAAATGCCTTGGTACCTGACGCTTAATACGGCGAATAATGCCTAATCCAACGGGGTTATGCCACCATGCGGTTTTTGCAGGGCGAATTAACGGAGAAAGTAAAAGTACTCGATCTACAATCGGATCTTGGCGTTTTTCAGCATATTCTAATAAGTGATGCATCCAAATTGCTCCACCTGTACTTTGACCAATACCGACCCATGGTTTAGGTAACTGATCTGCATGTTTCACATATTGATAAACAGCCATCAAAACTTGCTGGTAATGATCAAAGTTTTTAATGCTGGCTGGTGAACCATCACTTAATCCATGCCCCGGCAAATCATAAGTAATAATACTAAAGCCCTGCTCAAGAATTTCACGAATAATTGGCTGGTAAATACCGCTATGCTCAAGATAGCCATGCAATAGACAAACTGTACCTTGTATTTTTTCTACTTTGGGTTTGAAAACTTGCACATGCAAACGGAATAAAGGCATTTGGACATAGCCTTGCCAATGGTCACATTCAAGTAAATGTAAACCATACAATTTGCGATAGGCCAGCAAATCACGAGAAGGTTCTTCTAATGTGTTTAAATTGAGTGGACTCAAAACCTGCGGCGTAAGATCACGATTAGGAACCGGTAAATCTAATTGTTTTAATACGGCAGGATTGAGAAATGGAATATCTGACATTAAGGAACCTCTCGACAATCACTTGAGCCAAACAACATGTCGCGAATTGTCGCAAGTAATTCATAGTTTGCACGGCGGCTATGATCGTAATTTTGCACACTTGGTTGCCAGCGTGTCAGTGGAGTTGGCATTGGAGCTACAACAGGAATAGTTTCTATACCATTTAAAGCAAACAGTCGGCGTGTACGCGGCATATGATATTCATCTGTAACCAACATGACTGTCGGTGCTCCGCCTTTTTTCTGAAGCAATAAAGAGCTAAAACGGGTATTTTCACATGTATTCATACTCCGCTTTTCTAATAGCTTTGCATCAACACCGCGCTCTTTTAACCAAGCTTGCATATAAGGTGCTTCTACACCGCTAAGTACAATAGGCAGATGATTTTGTTTTTCAACTTCTAAAGTTTTTTCTAATCGCAAACGCGTATAGCCATTAACAACAATATCCTTACCATTTTTATCTAAGGTTAATCCGCCACCCAACACAACAATTGCATAAGGTTCTGATAACTTTTTAGGTTGTACTGGTAATGGATTTTTACGCACATACTCGACTTTTTGTTCAGGTTCACTGACAGCTTTCTGATGCTCTGGCACCACAGGTTTTCTTGCTAAAAACTCTGTATATTGCTCAGTAAGCGCTTTATTTTCAGAACTATTAATAAAAAGTGCTTCGTCAACAGGACTACTCGCCTCATCTGCGGCATCAATTTCTGAGTTTTTAGCGACTAAAGGAACCGTTACAGATGCTGCTTGCTCTTCCGAATCCTGCTCCTTTTCTTCTAAAAGAATAATTTGCTGCAAGGCTTTATAATTCTCTTGAATATAGGTCAGATCAGATGTTCTTTTTTCACGTAACGCTTGCTCTGTCAGTTTTAAATAAGCCTGACGAGCGATCCATAAATTTGAACCCGGCTCTAAATTATCATGCTCACTTAATGCAGCCTGTCTCTGGCTCTCAGCAGCGACTTGATTAACATCAACAGGTACAAAATAGTTAAGCCCAGCTACAATAAGTTTTGAATAAAATGGCGAATATAAAAAAACCACGAAACAGCCTAATAGTACAAATAGCACGGTGACTACTTGTACTAAACGTACCATTAAGTGTACTTTTGGCATAAAACTATTCCGTATGATTTTCAATTAAACCTAAACTGTTATAAAGCACAGGTTCTGGTTCTAACATAATATGGAAAAGCTGATCAACATCACGTTGTACAGCCTGATAAGTTTTCCTTACATCAGCTAGAGATGCATTGGCATAATTCACCAGAACTAATGCCTGTTTATGGAACATCCCTACCATATCGAGTTGCTTCCCTTTCCAACCCGCCTGATCAATTAACCATCCTGCTGCAATTTTAACGTTTCCGTTAGCTTGAGGATAATGTGGAATTGTTGAGAATTGTGTGACTAAGCGATCAAACTCTTGAGGTTTAATAACTGGATTTTTGAAGAAACTCCCGACATTAGGATACTCTTTTGGATCAGGAAGTTTACTTTGTCGAATATGGATGACCTGATTTTGTAAATTTTCGGCAGTCTGATTGTCTCCAACTGCTTGTTTCAAGTCGCCGTAGTTAAGTTTTAAGTGCGGCTGTTTAAGCAATTTAAAAGTAACATGCGTGATAATGTAACGGTTCGGATCATCTTTAAAAATACTATGGCGGTAGGCGAAATGGCATTCGGCCGCTAAAATTGTCTGAGTTTGCTTTAATTTACGGTCATACACTTGTACTGACTCAATAAACTCGCCTACCTCTACTCCATACGCCCCAATGTTTTGTACGGGTGAAGCACCAACTAAACCTGGAATAAGGGCTAAATTTTGTAAACCAAACCAGTTCTGTTCAGTGCTGTATAAAACAAAATCATGCCAGACTTGGCCTGCGCCTACTTTAACCCGCACAAAATCATCATCGTTTGATAAAACTTCAATTCCCTGAATATCAAGATGAATCACTAAAGCATTGATCTGCTGGGGTAATAACATATTACTACCGCCCGATAATACAAGTACATTTAACTGATGCTGCTCAGCAAACTCTAAAGCTACTTCAATATCTTGAATATTGCCAACTTTAGTATAGTGAGAAACAGTTGCATCTAAACTTAAAGTATTGAATGGCTTAAGCTGTACTTGATTCTGAATTTGCATTGTATTGAAAAACCTATTCTTAAACATTCAATTGTTTTTTTAAAATATTAACCCACGCCAAACTACTGGATTCACATTGATTGAGTACACGTTCAAAACCATCAGCACCGCCATAATAAGGATCAGGCAACGCTTGTTGTGGGTATTCAGGATCATGCTCACTCATTAAAGCTACTTTTGCACGAATTTGATGTGCGCCAAATTGGGAAACGGCTCTTTGCAACACGTCATGTATATCTTCAAAATTTTGATGATCCATTGCCAAAATCAAATCAAACTCTAAAAAGTCTTGAGTTGAAAGTTGTCTTGCACGTAAAGGTGATAAGTCATAACCCCTTTTTTTGGCATGTAACTGACTACGCTGATCAGGCGATTTATTTGGATGATAATTACTCGTTCCAGCTGAATCGACAATAACATTGAGTTGATGCGCGTCACAATAATGTCTGAAAACCACTTCAGCCGTGGGAGAACGGCAAATATTTCCTAAACAGACACATAACACCTTATATTGTGTTTCCATTAGAAATTACTTCCAAACATTTGAATTACATAAAAATAAATAGGGTCATGCACAATCTTAACAAACTATAAGCTTGCGAGAACCGAATTGACCATTGTGACTTGTTGCATTTTGTCAAAACTCACTTGGGTTGAAAAGGAAAATAATGTTTATCAATAGATTAAAAGTTGATAAATCAGGCGATAAATTAGCTAATCTTGTACTTCTTGTAGTAATTAAATAAAAGTAAAGCCCTAATTTATAGGGCTTTACAAACATCACTTGGATGCAGTGATTAATTCAATCATTTCCTTCGTAGGCCTGAAGCTGCCTAATTGCCAATGCTCAGCAGGATGCTCATCAATTCTTATCCAGACATGTTCTCGAAAAGCAGGATTTCCCTTTCCTTCTATTTCTACAAATAAATCCGTTATTCGCTTGAAAAGCTCAGCCTTACTATCTTTATCTAGTAAACCTTCTATAGTTTGTATATTTATAAATGGCATAATGCTACCTGAATCAAAGCTAGGTCTAATTTATAGACTCATACTAATTGGAGCTCCCGCTGATGTCAAATCAAATTATTCCAGATCATAAATTTCCAGTAGATGTATGTGGGATCTTCAAAATTACAGAAATATTGAATGACAGATGGACGATTCTCTTGTTAAGAGAAGCCTTCTATGGGGTAACAAAGTTTAATGATTTTCTAGAAAATACAGGTATATCAAAGCAAATTTTATCTAATCGTCTAAAGCATCTCATCCAATTAGAAATATTTGAACTGTCAATTTATAAAGAAGTTGGTGAGCGAGAACGTAAAGAATACTTACTTACTAAAAAAGGCAAAAGTCTAAATATTGTCTTACTCGCCATGCTTGAATCTGGCGGTAATTTTATTGAAGCTGGTAAAGATGTGGTGAAAGTTTTTAATAAGTGTACTGATGATGAACTTAAATTAAAACTTGTTGATTCTTCTAATCAAGTTATAGATTTTAAGAATTTGGAACTTAAGCTCATTCATAGCAAAAAATAAATTTTTATAACTCAGCTACCCTGATCATAAAGTCCTCAGTATGCTTTTATAAAGAAATAAAAAAAGCCTACTCTTTCAAGTAGGCTTTCCCCTTATGACTTTTGCGCTGATCATTCAGGTTTATTGTTGTTTAAAGCAACGGAAGGATCTTACAGAAATACTTAAGAATAAAAAAGCCAATTTACTTAACTGAATGTAAGTACTCATAGGCTCCTTTTTCGTTACTCTCCAGTTTAATGACTGCATCTGTTTCATCATTTAGTGTCAGGTTAAATACTTTTTCACCATCATATGAAATTTGATGGCCCATACGAAACTCTGAATCAAGTGACTCAAGAATAATAAAATTTCCTTCATTGTTCGAAGCAATATAGTAAGTGTTGTTCCGATGAACATATCTAATTGTGTACATCACTATTTAAATTCCACCTAAAAATTATGTTTTTTCTTAATAATAAAAAGATCCTTTTTCCCTTCCCAATCAGAAAAGATCCTACCGAAAACTAAACCCTCCCTTATTAATTATTACCCCTGATCATTTAGTATTTTTTCACCCTATACTATTAAATTGATATTACAGAAATACTTAATAATAAAAAACCCCGCCATTAGTCGATAGTTAGCGGGGTCTTTTGCGATTTAATTTTACTTTGATAGACTCATCTATCAGAGATATTTACCTCATTTCTGCAATAGAAAAATCATTTATTTTTAAAAAGCTTATCTGTCATAGTTCTATCAATTTTACTGCGATGCCCATTCTCAAAGTATCGATCGACATGGCATAGTTTTGTTTTAGTATCACAGAACACACCGTTTGAGAGCGTAAACGCTGAAGTATCAAAATCACCTTGAGAGAAGGCTTTATTCGCTTTATAAGTACCTAAATATTTAGCTGTAAGCTTTTTAGAAACACCTTTTTTGTCAGCACAAATATATTTGTCACAAATTACACCTTTTGTAGGCGAATATACACTAGAGCTGGTTTTCGCGATTGCTGCCGAGCTAAGCATCAAACACGTACATCCCATAATACTAAGAAAAGTTTTAGAAATTTTCACTTTTTAGAACCGATAAAATTATAAATTGTTAAGGCATTATATAAATTAGAAGCTTGTCAGAAAATCTACAGAACCCTATAAATAACAAAAAGCCCACTTTTCGACGAGGGTTTAAATATTTTGGTAATCCTCACTTACATGTCGGACCCAACATTGCAAAAAAGTATTTATCTATGGGGGGCACAAGGCTTAAGAAAAGCATAGTCACTTCAGAACTACTTTATTTTAAAGTTTCTTATGCTAACTTATTTGGAGATTGAATCTTATAGAACCATTCAACAATAATGTTCAAAAATAAGGAAATAATGTATATGAGCCATTTTCAATTTCAAACTGTTCCAAATATCATCTCTGGCTTAGGCTCTATACAAGAATTACAAAATGTTTTTTCGTCAAAAGCTTACCGTAAGTTATTGCTAGTCACCGATGCAGGCATGGTTAAAAATCAATTACACCGTCCCATTCTGCAAATTTTAGATAACCTCAATATTGAATATGTCATCTATGCCGATGTGCAAGCTGATCCGCCTGAACAAGTAGTACTAGATGCAGCCAATTATGCAAAACAGCAAAATGTTGATGCCATTATTGGTTTTGGTGGTGGTAGTTCTCTAGATGTTGCAAAAGTTATTGCTTTACTCGCCCACCCTAACCAGACCCAAAGTTTGCAAGAGATGTACGGCGTGAATCAGGTCACTACAGCTCGTCTTCCGCTTATTTTGATTCCTACTACAGCTGGTACAGGCTCAGAAGTAACGCCAATCTCAATTGTCACTACAGGTGAGACGACAAAGATGGGGATTGTCTCTCCAGTACTATACGCCGACACTGCAATTCTTGATGCTACTTTTACTCAAAACCTTCCAGCACATATTACCGCTGCAACAGGTATCGATGCGATGGTACATGCCATTGAGGCATATACTTCTAAACACAAGAAGAATATATACACCGATATTTTAGCTAAGAATGCTTTGAAGCTACTAAACCATAACTTACCGAAAGTTCTTAAAGATGGTAATAATTTAGAAGCACGTCAAAACATGCTGTTCGGTTCAATGCTAGCAGGTCAAGCATTTGCAAACTCGCCTGTTGCCGCTGTACATGCTTTAGCTTACCCATTGGGCGGTCATTTTCATTTATCGCATGGGCATACCAATGCGTTAGTGTTGGTTGAAGTATTAAAATTTAATGCGCCCAATGCAAAAAAATACTATGCAGAGCTTATGCAATGGCTCGATCCATACAGCAATGGCAGCACTGATGGCTTGTGTGATTTATTTATTGACCATATGCAGAACCACTTAGACCGTAGTGGCTTGACCTTAAAACTTAGAGATTTGGGTATTGATGAGTTGAGCTTACCTCGGCTTGCTCAAGATGCTATGTTGCAAACTCGCTTACTACAAAATAACCCACGAGACATGACAGAAGCCGCTGCTTTGGCTATTTATCAGGCGATTCATTAATGACTAAACCAGTTTTAAAAAATCGAGATCAATTTAAGTTCTTTTTAGACATTCAAACGCGTTGGGCAGATAACGATATTTATGGTCATGTGAATAATGTGACTTACTATAGCTACTTTGATACAGCGGCCAATGCTTTGCTCATCCAAAAAACAGGGTTTGATATTCATGAAGCAAAAGCAATTGGCTTAGTGGTCGATTCAGCTTGTAGTTTTCTTCAGGAATTATCATTTCCAGAAATTATTCAAGTAGGTGTTGCGATTGGTAAAATCGGTACGACTTCATTGCGCTATGAATTGGCAATCTTTAAACAAGGTCAGGACCAAGCCTCAGCTCAAGGACATTTTGTGCATGTTTTTGTTGATCGCGAAACGCGTAAGACTGTGCCAATTTCCGAGACAGTTCGTGAGGTTTTAGAGAATTTCTTATTATAAAAAATGAGGCAAAAAAGAAAATAAACAGCTCTTTTTGCCTCGTCTTGACTTACATCATTGCAGGATCACTAAAGGAATCTTCACCCGTTTCGACTCGACCAGCAAAACGTCGGTAATAATATGGATCACTCTGACTGGTGATTTCAAAATCATACCAATGCCCTACATCAGCTAAAGCCCAATGTTGCTTAACAACCTGTCCCGCTTTTACGGTAAGTTGTAACGGCGCATCTTGTCGATATGCACACGGTTTTACCGTCAATATTGCATCCTTAGTACCATCATTCATAAGTTCGACATAAACATCACCATTGGCAATGTCATAGCACACTCGAATTTCAGGTTTAACCCCACTATCAACAATACGTTGAGTATCCCCTTTGAAATGACGATGGTAGCCATTTGGACCGAGTACCCATAAGTCGTAACGGCCCAAGTTATCTTTTAAAACATCCCATTCATCATCTAAAGTTTTATTCGACTCTACAATATAACGCTTTGGAATACGGTCCAAGTTGAGCTTGTCATATACATGAAAAACCGCTGCTTGCGTACCTGTATTAGAGAAAATCAATTGCACTTTGCCATCAGTATTACAGCGTGCGCTGGTGTGTAGCTCGTAAGGTAACGCACGTGAAAGACGTATACCACTTTGCTGAATCGGTAACTTTGTATCCGTGGGTACAGGTACAGCTGGTAAAGCTTCTTGATTTTCTCTTAACTCATCTGCTTGTACACGTGTTTGTTTACCATTCAGCTGCGGTAAAATATCTGCATTTGGCGTTTTAAAGTTAAATGCACTAGTTAAATCACCACACACTGCGCGGCGATATGGACTGATATTCGGCTCTTTAACCCCAAAACGTTTTTCTAAAAACATGAGCACAGAAGTATGATCAAACACTTGTGAGTTCACCCAACCACCACGACTCCATGGGGAAATCACATATAACGGAACACGAGGGCCTGGTCCATAAACTCGTCCATCCGGTGTAGGCTGTGAATGGCTTCCTTCAGGCGCGGCATGGTCAAAGTATTCGTCCTGCATATCGGCACTACTTAATGTCGATTTACCCGCGTACTGGCCGTTTTTAAGTCGTGATGGCGCTGATGGTGACGGTACATGGTCAAAGTAACCATCATTTTCATCAAAATTGATAATAAGTGCTGTTTTACTCCAAACCTCTGGCACAGCAGTTAAAGCATCAATAATTTCTTGAATAAACCATGCCCCTTGGACAGGACTTGAAGGGTCTGGATGTTCGCAGTAAATCGATGGCGCGTTAATCCAAGAGACTTGAGGTAACTTACCTTCACGAATGTCGCGTTTAAAAGCGTCAAGATATTCTTCTGGTTTATTGCCCGGTAGCGTATTTGCAATGCCCTTATAAAGTGGATTTTTGGCATTATCGGTCGCAGCATCATAGGCTTTATAAGGTAGTTTTTGACCCGTATCAGCATATGGTTTATTCGGTTCGCCGCCACTTGAAACAGGATAGCCAGATGCAATGTTGGCCTTTCTAAACGAATGAAATGCACCCAACATATTATCGCCCCATTCATCTGGCATATTTTGATAACAAATCCAACTTACCCCTGCTTCTTCTAAGCGTTCGGCATAAGTTTTCCATGTATAACCACGGTCTGCCGTCGCTGGGTTACCATCAATCCAGTCCCACTCATTGTTTACAAATGAACGCTTGGTCGGTGTTGCGCCATTTGTACCCGTTAAATGATAAGAACGGTTTGCATCTGTTCCAGTGTGCATAGAGCAATGGTAGGCATCACAAATCGTAAAAGCATTCGCAAGCGCAAACTGATATGGAATTTCTTTTTCTTTAAAATAACCCATTGAGATATCAGTTTTATGAGTTGGCCAGTTCGCCATGCGCCCATTGTCCCAAGCCAGCTGACTGTCGTTCCAAGTATGTGGCGTACCATCTGCACGCTGTGCATTATTGGCTGTACCATCTAAGTGAAAAGGCGTTAAAACTTGCCCATTACTTCTAAGCTGCTCCCAAACACGGCGGCCACTTGGCAAAGGAATCGTAAAACGATCGGCAAACCCTCGGACGCCTTTTAATGTTCCGAAGTAATGGTCAAAAGATCGGTTTTCCTGCATTAAAATAATAACGTGTTCGACATCCTGAATGGTTCCAGTTTTATTATTTGCAGGAATTGCTAAAGCTTTTTGAATACTAGATGGGAAAGCTGCCAATGCCGCAGCACCAAAACCCATATTTAAAGAGTAATTTAAAAATTTACGACGTGTAATCATGATCAGGTTCTTTTTATTATTTAAGTTTATGGGGCACAGCGCATTACAGGCTTTTTACCTGTATCTGGTGTATTTGAATTATCATTTGCCGAGTCGTTACAACCACTCAGCAGAAGCGCGCCGATTAATAAAAAATATGAATATTTAAAACTATTTATTCCAGTGCATTGCCTTTTCATGACGATATATAGTCCATTTAAAATCTAAAATGGCTAACATAGAAAAGTACAATGACAGTGACATGACCCAAATATTTCAATCCAGTGAAAAATATGAAAATTCTATTATTTTCATATTCTGCACCAGATCAAAAATCAGATGAATTTAAGGCTTTAATTGAATATTTTGTAGTTCGCCATCAAAAGTTTCTATGAGACTCTTAATAACTGGCTGTTGCTGTAATAGCTCAGCTGCTCGGTGAAAGGCTTTTTCTTTACGTGCACTTTGAATGGTATAAGGGGTAGATGTATTCAAAGCACCATATTCAACTGTAAATTGAGTATTCGGCCATTGCTCATTTAATGCATCAATAAGGCCTTGTTGTAATTGGGTCAGCATATTTTCATATTCTTGAGGAATATGGAAAATAGTATTGCCACCAATTTCGCCAGTCATCACACCATGTTGAGCAAGTTCTTGAACAGCTGGAGAAAGCTGACTATTTCTAAACCAATATTCCCACTTTTCGAGTGTCCATTCACCTTCTAAAACTTGAGGAGAAATCTTCAAGATATCTTGAGGCATCAACTGACCGTGATCAGTTGCACTAGGCTCTTCTACAACGGCAACTGTTTCAACAACTTCAGCCTGCACCAATGATTGCTGCTCAATAACAGGTTCAGAGGCAAGATCAGGCGTATCTTGGGCCAGCGAAAATTCAGCGCTAGGCGTTTCAAATAAACCCATAGGTTCAGCAGTGAAAGCTGGTTCAGGTTCAATATTTTTAGTTTGTGTTTCTGCTTGCACTTGTACTAACTTTTGTTCTGGTACAGGAATGAAATCTTCCTCTAGAACACTAACAGTCTCTTGAACAACTGCTGAATCAAGCCCAATCAACTCATGATGATTTGGGTCAAATACCATTAAATCCTGATTAGACTGAGGTTCAGGTTCAGGTTCAGGTTCAGGTTCAGGTTCAGGTTCAGGTTCAGGTTCAGGTTCAACCATAGTTGGCTGGTTAATAACTTCAACAGGTTGAACCGTATTTACTGGAGTAATCTCCTGAGCTTTTTGCTGAACTTGTTGGCTCAAACTCACCACTGCTTGCTCATTTTGTTGAACAGGCTCTGATACCACAATTTCATTAGGCGCTAAAGGTCGGAATGCCAATAAGCGTAAAACACACATTTCAAAGCCTTGCTCTTGCGTCACGGCAAGTTGCAAGTCTGAACGTCCTTTACATGCGATTTGGTAATAAAGCTGTAAATCTTGAGCAGAAATCAGCTTAGACAATTGCATGATTTTGCGATTGATTTCATCGCTATATTTCAAACTCAAATCAGGTAGATATTGCAAAATTGCCAATTCATGCAATGTCGAAATGAGCTGATCAAGCACAAGTGAAACATCTAGCGCTTGATGTCTAAATTGCAATAAAAGCTGACTAACTTTCTCACGTTGATTTTGATGAATCGCCAAAATCAAATCATAAATGATCGTACGATCAATCAAACCAAGCATTTCTTTAACATCTTGATGATGTACTGAACCTTGACCATAAGCAATGGCTTGGTCAGTTAAAGATAATGCATCACGCAGTGAACCTTGAGCAGATTCAGCAATTTGCCAAATTGCATCTTGGTCAGCAGTAATCTGTTCTTTTTCGAGAATAGCGCCAAGATGCTTGGTAATTTCATCGACAGCTAAAGGTCGTAGAGTAAATTGCAAACAACGTGAAATAACCGTAATCGGTAGCTTTTGTGGGTCAGTCGTAGCAAACAGAAACTTAACGTGTTCCGGTGGTTCTTCTAATGTTTTTAATAACGCATTAAAAGAATGCGTCGATAGCATATGTACTTCGTCAATCAGGTAAACCTTAAAACGTCCTTGCGTTGGCGCATAAGGAACGTTGTCTAAAAGTTCACGCGTATCTTCTACTTTTGTTCTTGAAGCAGCATCGATTTCGATCAGGTCAATAAAACGGCCTTCATTTACCGCTTTACACGTTGCACAAACTTCACATGGCGTAGAAGTCACACCCGTTTCACAGTTCAAACACTTGGCTAAAATACGTGCAATTGTAGTTTTACCTACACCACGCGTTCCTGTAAATAAATAAGCATGGTGTAGACGACCGCGTTCCAATGCACTACTTAATGCACGAGAAACATGGTTTTGTCCCACTAACTCATTGAAATTACGTGGACGGTATTTTCTAGCAAGTACTTGATACATGTATGCTCCTTGTTACAGGCATAAGCATACTTTGTTTTTAAAAGAGTGTGAACGCATAAAGCTCATATCCGTACAGATAAACTGCGAACTGGCTTCTTTTCTCTACCAGAACCGTTTATTTGTCTAAGGATGATCATGGTGTAACTCCTGATCTGTAACCCCCTCATCCATCGTTTGCACGAGCCCCACACCATCCTTAATTTCAGCCGAATAATTTCCCTTCTCGGTAAAAATTTGCATGATAGTATAGTGGTCTTTTTGACTTTGAGTAATGGTAAAGAAATTTTGATTCGGATCGCCCTGATCAAATTTACCGGTCCACCGAACAATATCTTGGTCAACAGGTTCAATCTCTACAATTTTACCCGTGCGATTAATGCCATATTCCAACATTTGGAACTTAACAGTGTCGCCCACTTTTTTAAGTTCAATAACATTTGGATCATATTTAATGACCATACCTTCTGCATTTTTAATCAGTGGAAAATTAATATTAGAAGGTAGTTGATCCTTTTCTATTTCATTAAAAATAATCTGTTGCTGAGACAATCTTTCTTTTTCGGACGGACTCAAATTCAGTATATTTTGACGAGCCAATTCATTCTGATTCTCTGCCATTTTTTGCCCAGTCCCTTGCCCCTTTTCTAAAGAAGACGTTAAAGCAGAAGAGCTTTGCTGTGGAAAGGCAAACCAGATTAAAACTGCTAATGCCACACAAGCGATAGCAGTTCCTATTAACAATTTATTTTTCTTCATTATTTACAGCTAGAAATAGAAATTAGTTATATAGAGAAATTTTCTGTACATTCAGATTAATGACACTGACAGCATCAATTTTTCCTTCTACACCTAAACGTACACCATATTTAGGGTTGTATAGGTATGGACTCGAATAAAAATTAATATTATTACCACCCATTGCTGTACTTCCTAACGGATGAGCAAAGCCTGAACCAATATTGGTTGAACCATTATGGTATAGGCCAAGATTATGCCCGACTTCATGACGCATAGCAGCGAAAGAACAACCTGCAATATCATTTGCGCCAATCATGTTATATGCAGAAGCATTAATCCAAGCCCAACCACAACCGCCATCACCTGGTTCATTACCCTGATAATAGACACCGTCTGCCAATACACGTTTTCGCTCATTTTGTACCGTGGTGTCATCTCGTCCAGTAGAAATTGCTTCTTTTAAAGTGGCAGCAGGAATTTTATAAGTTAGATAACCTACATCTCTTAAGTAAAAACGTGCATTCGAATTGTCAGCAGTTAAATTCGTTAAGTTCACACCTTCAATCATTCTAAGTTTTGCAGCGCTCTCTCCTAAAATTGAGTTTACCTCTGGGCTAGAAACCAACAACATATCAATTGTATAACTATCTACTGTCCAGCCTTGAGCGGTGTATATAAAACGGCGATTTTCACCATTTTTAATTGCGGTAGACAAGCCATTAGCAGCATTAATATAGGTGTCTGCCGATGCATTTGACACAATAACCACCTTATCCCCGACTTGAGCTTTAGCAGGTAGTTGCAAGGTTGGCTGCCAATTTGAGGTAGACAGTTTCACTTTTAAAGTGGGCTGAGTCATATTCGGTAAAGTTGCAGGGATTATTGCCGTTGAATCAATAACCTTTGTAGGTGAAGAGATCAGTTGCCAATATCCTTTGTCGCTTACATACATAAACTCATATTGATCGCCCGTTTTAAGCGTTAGGGTCGCTTGGCTATTAATATTTGTATTATTAATTTTTGCAGACCAAGTTGCAGTAGACTTGATAATAATTCTATCCCGATCACTTGCAGTAGTCGGCAAAGTGAAATTGGAAACCCAGTTTCCATCTCCAAATGAAACTTCTGTAAGTGGACTATTAACTGTCGCTAATGACGTTCCAATTTGCTGCACATTTAGCTTTTGAGGCTTTATATATTCAGGAACCCATTTTCCTAAAGCAGAATAATATTTAAACCAATATTCAGAGCCATTTTTTAATGTAAAACTGCTCGGGAATAGTAAATTTGTTTTATCAATGTCCGAACTTGCACTTGCTATAGAAACAACTTGTACGGTTGTTCCGTCACGTACGTCACTCGGTAATGCAATGGTTTGTGCCCATTTTTCATTTTGAATAAGTACTTTTTGCATAGATGCAGTTGTTAATGGAACGACTTCATAAGTCGCACCATTGGTAGGACTCACTGTTGCTAACTGAGCGATCCATTTATTTTGACTGCTATTAAAGATAAATTGATAAACATCTCCACTATTTATCTTTAATACTTCTAACGGAATATTGGTATTAGAAGTATCTAAATAGCTACTATAGGCAGCACTAGAACGAATTGTAATTTTGTCTAAATTATTAGCGCTTGTGGGTAAAGTGAGGTTTTTGACCCAATTCCCATTTGCCAGATTAAATTCTAAATCTGAATAACCGGATGGAATTGATCCACTATTATTATTCTGATTTGGTGAAAGTACAGTTGCGGCATATACAAGTGAAGACGCAACAATTGCTCCAATAATGAGTGATGTTTTTAATTTAAAATTCACAGCAACCTCTTTTATTTGTTTTTAGATTTTTCGAATAGCAGGTTAGCAAACCATTTTTACACAGTCAATTTCACAACAAGTAATTTTTCATTAAATTTCAATTACATGACTACTGAATCATTTTGAAATAAAAATATAAACCTTTTTAAAGAATAGTTTATTTATGAGAATTAAATAACCAATTTTTAATATGTAGAAAATATTAAAAAGATATTTAAGGATAAAAAGAAAGGTAGTCTCTCTTTTTATCCTTTAGTTTTAATTTACTTTCTTTGGAAAGCTCAGCCAGACAAATACAGTTAAAAGGAAGAAACAAATAGCAGAAATGGTAAGCACCCAACTATGGGCATAGCTAAAAGCTTGCTGCGCAACTGCAATTAATTGTCCTCCCAAAGGATTTTCAAGGTTAGACGCTAATTGCATGGTTTCTCCAATCGAGATACTCGCTTTTTCAATTAAGTCCGTTGGGAGCTGTTCTGGCAAAATAATTGAACGACTATAAAACCAAGATAACATTAACCCAAATATAGCAACGCCCAAACCAGCCCCAAGCTCGTAAGCCATCCCTTCAATGGCACCTGCTGCACTCGCCTTTTGCGGAGGTACAGATGACATAATTGCAGCAGTTGAAGCAAGTAAGGCAATCTCAATGCTAAAGCCTAAAAAGACCATACATGTCCATGCTAAAAAATGGTCAGTTGAAAAGTTAAGCTGGGCAAGCCCCCATAGACTAAATCCACTTATTAAAATACCAACAGTAGATACAAGTCTAAGTCCCCACTTATTCAAGCAAATTCCGGCTAATGGACCACCTAAACTAATCGCGATCATGAATGGAATAATAAACATGGCTGCCTGTAATGGAGAAAAACCATGTACAAACTGCAACTCTTGAGACAAAAGTAATTCAAAGCCAACCAAAGCAATCATGGAAACAACAGCCATGACAATGCTGGTAGAAATCACTGGATGTTTAAACAATTCCAGATCAATCATTGGCGTCATAGCTCTTTTCTGGCTTCGAATGAAGTGGATTAAAGTACTTATACCAATTACAAACATC
Source organism: Acinetobacter sp. BEC1-S18-ESBL-01 (assembly GCF_014169935.1). Classification (NCBI taxonomy): domain Bacteria; kingdom Pseudomonadati; phylum Pseudomonadota; class Gammaproteobacteria; order Moraxellales; family Moraxellaceae; genus Acinetobacter; species Acinetobacter sp. BEC1-S18-ESBL-01. The sequence goes on along the minus strand of NZ_AP022302.1, from coordinate 1,529,785 downwards.
ACGACTGTAAGTATCGACAAGCTGTACATAGCCGATTTGATTGAATAGATCAGGCTTAAAATGGCTACAACCAAAATTAAAGCTTGCCCTAAATTAATTGGCTGATCAGTCTTCTCTTGTTGTTTAGGGATAATCATCACAATCATGACCAGAACCACTAAAATAATCGGGATATTGATAAGAAATACAGCTCCCCAATGGAAGTGTTCTAGTACAAAACCACCGACTAATGGACCAAAAGCTGCTCCACCACCACCCACTGTAGACCAAAGACCAAGTGCAAAATTTCTCTGTTTTTCTTCGGTAAAGGCATTACGGATGCCGGATAAAGTGGCTGGAATAAGCATGGCTGCCCCTAAACCTAAAACAGCGCGGGAAGCAATTAACGCGTAAGCTGTTGGAGAAAAGGCAGCAGCTAGAGAACCGACACCAAAAACTGCAGTTCCAATAAATAATAATTTTTTAAAGCCAATACGATCACCGAGTGCGCCCATTGGCAAAATCAAACCCGCCATAATCAGTGAATAAATATCAATAACCCATAAAAGCTGATTGGCAGTTAAATTCAATGCTGCACTTAAAGATGGTGTTGCAACATGCATCACCGTTGCATCAATTGTAACCGGTAAATAAATAAGGACGATAATTGTCAGGATTAACCATTTTTTTTGCATAACGCTCTTCAATATCCAAAACTTGGACATGTGTTCAAATCATGGTTATTATATACACAATTGGACACTTGTCCAACTTTTAGTTTTAATGTAATTTGTGTCGAATTCAGTCAGGTGAAAGAAACATGGCCTATCTTAATCGCGATCAACGTAGAGAAATGATTCTGCAAGCTGCCATGCAAGTCGCTTTGGCTGAAGGTTTTACAGCCATGACGGTACGCCGAATCGCAACAGAAGCGCAAACCTCTACCGGACAAGTTCACCACCACTTTTCTTCGGCATCTCATTTAAAAGCTGAAGCTTTTTTAAAGCTGATGGAACAGCTCGATGAAATTGAACAAACTCTCCAAACAACCAGCCAATTTCAAAGACTCTTCATCCTATTGGGTGCAGAAAACATAGACAGACTTCAGCCCTACTTACGTTTATGGAATGAAGCTGAACTCTTGATTGAGCAAGATATTGAAATACAAAAGGCTTATAACCTTGCTATGCAAAGTTGGCATCAAACAATTGTGCAAGCGATTGAGTGTGGCCAAAAAGAAGGCGAATTTAAAAACAGATCAAATTCCACAGACATTGCATGGCGACTCATTGCCTTTGTTTGCGGCTTAGAAGGTATTTATAAACTTGGTTTACAAGGTTTAGCTGAAGAAGACTTCAAGCGCCATACCGAAGCGATTATTCGCCTAGAATTATTATAAATATAGAAGCTGGCATTGATTAGAATGCCAGCTTTAAAATACTAAAATTAGAACCAGCCTTTACGACCTTTTAAAATTTGGTCGGTGCAACGTAAGGCTTCTTGAGTCAGTCCCCACAAACGATAATCACCTGTGATTGAACCAATCTGGAAGTTATGGGTATAAGCAAAGCTGAGGTCACGCTCAGGATCGCACCACGCTCCTGAACCATTGTAACCAATATGCCCAAATCCATTTTTAGCGCGTTTACCCATGGTAATAATACGGTGATAGCCTAAACGCCAATTCATCGGAATTGGCATAACACGATCACGTGCATAACTTTGGATGGTGCTAAGCTCTTTAAATACTTCTGGGCGAATAATTTGATATCCATCCCATTCACCTTGATTTGCTAGCATCGCATAAATTTTAGCAAGACTATTTGCAGTAAATGTGCCGTTTGCTGCTGGAATGACTGCTTGCAACCCCTCGTCACTAAAGAAACTAAGATGTTTCATTCCTTTTGGAATCATGGCATCTTGAAAGTCTTGAGGGTCTTGTCCAGTCCAAGTAATCATTTTTTCAGAGAGTGAACTCTTGCGCGTCTGTGGCTTTTTAGGTTTTTCAACTTGAGTAGACGCTGGTTTTTCTGGTTTTGGTTGAATAATTAAACGTGCTACACGATCCAACTCATTTGCAGGCGTCCCAAAATAAGCGCCGTCTAACTGCAACGGTTCAACAAGATATTTTTGCATGAGCTGATCTAAAGATTGACCAGTTGCTTTTTCAAGTACACCACCGACAAGCCAACCAAATGTTAAAGCTTGATAAGCATTACCCTCTCCTGCAAGGAATCTTGGCTTAGTCGCCGCGACCACATCTAACATGTGTGACCAGTCGAGCATTTCTCGCGCACTTTCGATGATATTTCGCGCATCAAACATGCCACTTTGATGGCTTAGCACATGACGCAATGTCATTTGCTCTTTTCCATTTTGAGCAAACTCAGGCCAATAAGTCGCAATCGGTTTGTCGTATTCTAAAAAACATTCACTTACTAAAATATGCGCTAAAGTTGCAAGTATGCCCTTACCTGTAGAATAGCAAACTGCCAATGTGTCAGGTTGCCAAGCTTCGGTTTGTGATTTTAGACCAGTGTAGATATCTACAACTTTCTGACCTCTAAAATAAACCGCTAAAGCAGCTCCACCTTGTCCTGTTCTAGCATCTTGAAGACGGCTAAACTGGTGAGCTAAATCAATAAAACGTTCATCCAAAATACCGTGATAGTTATGGGTATCGGCCAGTAAAATCTCTTTAATCACATGAAGTTCCTTGCATTTTTTGTTATTTTGCTCAAAAGCAGCCCAAACCTCTGTTCAGGCTGCTAATATTTTTATAATGCTTTTACAGTTCCTGCAACATGCGGTTTTTGTGAGTTGGCATTACGAATCAAGAAATCAGTCTTTTTATCTGCATTTGCAGTTAAAAACTCAACTTTTGATGGCAAGAACATTGGCAGCTTAAACCATACATCTGCTTCATAAGCATTTGGTAATTCAAGGTTTGCTAATGCTTTAGCTTTGCTCCACATACCATGCGCAATGGCTTGCTTAAAGCCAAATGCTTTAGCAGTAATGGCATGAATATGAATTAAGTTAAAATCACCAGACACTTTCGCATAACGGCGGCCTGTGTTTTCTAAAATATCCCACTCTGCCTTAGGAACATAAACTGGTGCTTGTTCTTCTTTGGCTTTCTCACCTACTCTTTTCTCGACTTTTTGGCGAGATAAATAAGTCGTTAAGCCTTCCATCACCACTTCATTGCCAACTTTTGCCGTGGTAATAAAATCAAACTGAACACCTTTATCATGCGGTTTTAGTTCCCCAAATTTACATGACAAAGTTAATTTTTCAGTCACAGCAATTGGTCTGGTCTGTTTAATCTGATTACGGATATGCACTAAACCTAAAATTGGAAATGGAAAGGCTTCTGCTGTCATCATGTGCATTTGCAAACTTTGAGAAAGCACCGCTAAATAAATTGCTGGTACAAAGCCATTATTTTGAAAGCCACATACTTCGTTATAAGCTTTGAGGTGGTTCTGATCAATTTCTAAAGTATCTACCACATATTCAACTTGCGGTAATATTTTTGGACCTTTCGGCTTTTTAAAAATTAAACCTTGCACTACTTTTGGATAAGCCAATGCCGCTTTTGGTAGCTGGCTAAAATGACGAGTATTCATACCTAACCTTTTATAATTTATAGATTTTTGAATAAAAAAGGGATGCACAAGCACCCCTATTTAGCTAAAAGTGCTTAAGCGCCCAACAAGCTTTGACCGCATACACGCACAACGTTGCCGTTTACACCTGTAGACGCAGTTGATGCAAACCATGCAATTGTTTCTGCTACATCAACAGGTAAACCACCTTGTTGCATTGAGTTCATACGGCGACCAGCTTCACGAATTGCAAATGGAATCGCAGCAGTCATTTGAGTTTCGATAAAGCCAGGTGCTACTGCGTTAATGGTAATACCATTTTTTAAGATAGGCGCAGTAAATTTCACTAGACCAATTACACCTGCTTTAGACGCAGCATAGTTGGTTTGACCAAGGTTACCAGCAATACCGCTAATTGATGATACACAAACAATTCGGCCATTTACATTTAGACCATCGTTTTCTAACAAGTAGTCATTTACACGTTCAGCAGCAGACAAGTTAATGTTAATTACTAGGTCCCAAAGCTCCGGCTTCATGTTTGCCAAAGTTTTGTCACGTGTAATACCTGCGTTATGAACGATAATATCTAAACCGCCTTGTTTTGCCGCAGCAGCTTTAATTTTTTCGCCCGCATCAGCAGCTGTAATGTCAATTGCCAATGTAGAACCACCAATGTCAGTTGCTACACGGTCAAGGTCAGCTTGTTGTTGTGGTACGTCTAAACAAATAACATGCGCGCCGTCTCGAGCCAATACATGTGCAATTGCCTCACCAATACCACGGCTTGCACCAGTTACTAATGCAGTTTTTCCAGCAAGTGGTTTTGCCCAATCAACATCAACCACATCTGCTTTAGATACACGAATCACTTGACCAGATACATAAGCTGAACGTGGAGAAAGTAAGAAACGTAATGTTGATTCAAGGTTTGCAGCAGCACCTTCATCAACATAGACAACTTGAGCAGTAATACCCTTTTTAAATTCTTTACCTACAGATTTGATAAAGCCTTCAAGTGCACGCTGAGCAATCGCTTGTTTTACAGTTTTTGCAGTTTCAGGAGTTGTACCAATCACAATCACTCGACCAGAAGTCGCAACTTGACGTGCAATCGGGTTAAAGAATTTATAAAGTTCATTTAACTGTTCTGAGTTTTGAATACCAGATGCATCAAATACAACTGCTTTGAATTTTGATTCTTTATCGCCCGCATTGAATGGACGTAAATTTAAACCAACTTTTGCAGCTTCTTGTTGTAATGCAACATTATTGCCTACATAGCTGTCAGCATGAACATTGCTAAGTACTTGTGCAATCGCACCAGATAATACACTTGACGGCGCTGCGCCAACCAATACTGCACCATTCACTACTGGCTGAGCACTTTCAAAACGCTCTAATACAACTGGCGATGGTAAACCCAGATTTTTAACAACGAATTTACCAATAGGAGATTGTGTAAATGCTTGGTATTGATCAGTCATGATTATTATCTCTCAAAGAAATGAATTTTCTACGACAGGCTTCATTATGTTATGAGATGAATAGCAACAATATGAAAGCAGTCGTTCATTAGAGTTACTCCAAATCATACTTGACTTCATCTTTGGATGTCTTGACCTGAATGCTATCTACAATGTCATTCTAGTCAATACAGGTCTATTTGAATTGTGTTAAGGTAGCTTACAAGAATATCGTTATTATGCTTGGAAAAGCCTTATGAGCAAAACAACTCAAGAAAATCCAGCAGTCGAGAATTCTGCTCAGGAAAAAGTGTCAAATACATCAAAGTCGGCTTCTAACACGGCTAAGCGTAACAGCACTACTCCTAAAGCAGCAACTAATACATCAAAAACGACACGTACTCGTTCAACGACTGCACCTGCACGTAGCCCTCGTACCAAGAGCGCTGCTTCAGAAACCTCGTCTACATCTTCAAATGTAGCTGCAGCACCAAAAGCAACAAAAACCAAAACTTCTGTTCAACAGGATAAAACCATGAGCCAAAACACTGTTCGCCGCGTTGCAATTATTGGTGGCAACCGTATTCCATTTGCACGTTCAAATACTGCTTATTTTAAAGCGTCTAATTCTGACATGCTGACAGCAGCATTGAATGGTTTGGTTGAGCGCTTTAACTTACAAGGTAAGCGTATTGGTGAAGTCGTTGCTGGTGCTGTTTTAAAACACAGCCGTGACTTTAATATGACTCGCGAAGTTGTATTGAGCACAGATCTTGCTCCTGAAACTCCTGCTTATGACATTCAAATTGCTTGTGGTACAGGTTTACAAGCAGCGTTTGTAGTTGCAAACAAAATTGCGCTTGGTCAAATCGATGTAGGTATTGCAGGTGGCGTAGATACAACTTCTGATGCACCAATCGCTGTAGGTGATGGTTTACGTAAAGTTTTACTTGAGCTCAATGTAGCTAAAACAGGTAAAGACCGCCTTAAAGCTTTAACAAAAATTGATTTTAAAAAGCTTCTTGATGCACCAAGCAACGGTGAACCGCGTACTGGCCTTTCAATGGGTGAGCACCAAGCAATCACTGCTTTAGAATGGGGTATCACTCGCGAAGCACAAGACGAGCTAGCTGCAAGCAGCCATCAAAAACTTGCTGCTGCTTATGAGCGTGGTTTCTTTGATGATTTAATGACTCCATTCTTAGGTCTTAACCGTGACAACAACTTACGTCCTGACAGTACAGTTGAAAAACTTGCTAAATTAAAACCAGTTTTCGGTAAAGGCGAAACTGCAACAATGACAGCAGGTAACTCAACTCCGTTAACTGACGGTGCTTCTGTTGTATTGCTTGCTTCTGAAGAATGGGCAAAAGAAAACGGTCATGAAGTTTTAGCTTATCTTTCTTTCTCTGAAACAGCAGCTGTTGACTTTATTGGTAAGAGCGGCCCTAAAGAAGGTTTGTTAATGGCTCCTGCTTATGCAGTACCTCGTATGCTTAAGCGTGCAAACCTTAAACTTCAAGATTTCGATTTCTACGAAATTCATGAAGCATTCGCATCTCAAGTGTTATCTACTTTGAAAGCTTGGGAAGATGAAAAATTCTGTAAAGAACGTCTTGGTTTAGACGCACCTTTGGGTTCAATTGACCGCTCTAAACTAAACGTAAATGGTTCATCTTTAGGTGCAGGCCATCCATTTGCTGCAACTGGTGGTCGTATCTTAGCAACTGCTGCTAAATTGATTAATCAAAAAGGTTCAGGCCGTGCATTAATCTCTATCTGTACAGCAGGTGGTGAAGGTGTGGTTGCGATTGTAGAAAAATAATTTCTATAATGAACTAACAAAATAAGCACCCATTTGGGTGCTTATTTTCATTTCAGTATATTGGCTTAATGAAGTGATGCAGCTTTTGCATCTGGGAAAAATTTATCTTCAATATAGTCATAACACCACTGGAAAATAAAGGTATAAACCAAAATACATAAGGTTAAGCCAATATCTAAAATAAGTGCATCAATGACACTCATCTGGAGCATATAGGCAATCATCGGTACTGTTGCAAGCAATAACCCACCTTCAAAACCAATCGCATGTAAAATCCGTACAGGGATCGTTCTTTCCCAATTATATTTATGCTCTACTTTTTCAAAATAGTGGTTAAAAATCATGTTCCAGAAAACTGAAACCACTGCCATAAACACACCGAGTGTTCCTGTTACGTCCATCGGCATATCAAAAATAAAACTTAATGCAATCGCAATGATGACCAATAAAATTCCTTCATAACTGATTGCATGAATGAGTCTTCTCTTGGAAATCAACATTTTTAAATACTCAATAATAACTTGGATAATGTGCATTTTATTTTTATAATATTGATTAATCCAATCAGGTTCTTTCAGTTTTTTTGACAGATGAATATTAATCAAGAACAACTACTCATGTTTCAGGCCGTGATTGAAACAGGATCCTTTTCAGCAGCAGCACGTAAACTTAGCAAAGTTCCTTCGGCTGTCAGCATGTCTATTGCCAACTTAGAAATTGATTTGGACTTAACTTTATTTGACCGTAAAGGCCGCGAACCTATCCCTACTGATGAAGCACGGGTTTTATATGAAAAGACCTCTCAGCTTTTGATTGAGATGAATCAATGGAAACAGCATGCTCACGCCTTAAGTACAGGGTTAGAAGCTAATTTAACTATTGTGATTGTGTCTGAACTTTTACACACCAATTGGACCGACTATATTTGTCTTTTAGAGAGTCGTTTCCCTGACCTACAAATCAATATTGTGTCTGCTCCCCAAGAAGATGCTCTGCAAATGTTATTAGATGGCTCTGCTCAACTTGCACTCATGTTTGAACGCGAGCACCTAGATAACAGAGAACAATTTGTAGAACTTAAACGTGAGGCTCTAATTCCAGTTATTTCAAATAGCCATCCTCTCGCAAGCCAAAATCAGGTTTCTTATGAGCAGATTCTCACTACACGACAAATAGTAGTTGCAAGCCGAGATGAGACTTTAAAACCAGAATTATTATTTTCAAAACACTATTGGCGCACCGACAACCACCACTCTGCTTGTTTAATGATCTTGCGCAATTTAGGTTGGGGTGTACTTCCTCAAGAAATGTTTAAAGAAAATCCTGAATTAAAAAATAAACTTAAAATATTGGATTTATTAGATTTCACTCCCCGATTTGAATATTATGTCGACTTGGTATGGAGTCGAGAAAGTGAACTCGGTGCCGCTGCTAGATTTTTGATTGAACATATCCGTAAGCAACGAATGCAACCACTACCTTAAAAATATTTCAAATTAGATGCAGAACCTAAACGTTTTTCTTTGAAATATAACAATTGATATATCGACAGCATGAATAGACTTTGTGCTATAAAGAAAAGATAAGATTTATTACCGAAGATGTTGAATATCAATGACTCATACAGCACTTGACCAATTAAAAACATTAACGACCGTTGTTGCCGACAGTAGTGACCTTGATGCAATTCGTAAATTCCGTCCATTAGACGCAACGACTAATCCTTCATTGATTACGGCAGCAGCAGAACAACCAGAAAGTAAAGAGCTCATTGAAGATGCTTATTATCAAGCCAAAGAAGAAGGCTATAGCAACGATGAGTTAATCGAAAGAACCATTGATATTTTAACCGTAAAATTTGGTGTAGAAATTTTAAAACTGATTGAAGGCCGTGTTTCAACGGAAGTTGATGCTGCTCTTTCATATGACACTGACGCAACCATTCAAAAAGCCCATGAATTATGTGAACTTTACAAAGGTTATGGTATTGATCAGTCTCGCATTCTGATTAAAATCGCGTCGACTTGGGAAGGTATTCAAGCTGCCAAAGTGCTCGAAGCTGAAGGAATTGCTTGTAACCTCACTCTCCTTTTCGGTTTGCATCAAGCCCAAGCGTGTGCAGATGCAAAAGTGACTTTAATCTCACCATTTGTAGGTCGTATCTTAGACTGGTATAAAAAAGCTGAAGGTGTAGACGCTTACCCAATCGAAAAAGATCCAGGTGTCGTTTCAGTTAAGAAAATCTACACTTACTACAAGCAGCAAAATATTCCAACTCAAGTGATGGGTGCGAGCTTCCGTAGTATTGATCAAGTGCTTGGTCTAGCTGGATGTGATTTGCTTACGATCTCGCCAAGCTTACTTACCCAGCTTGAGCAAGATACTCGTACAGTTGATGCGGCCCTTGATGCATCTCAAGCAAAACAAGCAGAAGCGATTGTTAGACCAGCTCAAGATGAGCAAAGTTTTAAAGATGAACTTAACCATGACTTGATGGCATTCCAGCTTTTACAAGGTGGTGTTGATGGTTTTATTAAAGCACGTGACCAATTAAGCCTTTTGTTACGTCAGTCTTTTGGAATTGATGCGGAAATAAAATCTTAAAAAAATGCACTTTTCATACAAAATTGCCGATTTTTGTTATCATGACAAAAATCGGTTTTTTTATTGGGTTTCTCGTGTTCGGCATAACAGATTTAACAACATATATTATTGGTACATTCCTAATTGTGTTATTGCCCGGGCCCAATTCTCTTTATGTGATGTCAATTGCTTCACGTTACGGAATTAAAACCGGATATATGGGTGCATTCGGTATTTTCACCGGTGACCTTATTTTAATGCTATGTACAGTACTCGGAGCTGCTTCTTTACTTAAGGCATTCCCATGGGTATTTGTCATTCTTAAATTAACAGGTGCACTTTATTTATCTTATTTAGGCTTTAAACTGTTACAAGGCAGTATTCAACGCTGGAAACAACGTAATCAAACTCAACCAGAAATGGCTGATTTACCTGCTTTAGATAAAGTTCATCCTTATAAAACAGCACTCAGTATTAGTTTACTCAATCCTAAAGCGATTTTATTTTTCCTCTCTTTCTTTGTTCAATTTGTTGAGCCGGATTATGCTTATCCTGCTCTGAGCTTTTTAATTTTAGCGATTATTTTACAGATCATTAGCTTTAGTTATTTAACTGCATTAATCTTCTCTGGAATTAAACTTTCGGCATTTTTTAAAGAAAACCATAAAATTGCTGCAAGCGGAATCTTTTTAGTAGGAATTCTATTTTTTGGATTTGGTTTAAAACTAGCAACCTCAACGATTTAATTATTTTTACTCTAATAAGCTTTTACATTAGAAAGTTAAAACATCATGAACTGCTAAAAGTCCAGCATGCCATCTGTTTTAACTTCATTAAGTACAAAAAAAGTTCTGACTTGTCTTACTCCGGGTAAGGCAATAATCTTTTCACTATGAAATCGGTTAAACGCAGCTAAATCTTTAACACGAATTTTTAGAAAATAATCGACTTCTCCCGCCACCAGATAACACTCTAAAACATTTTCCAAATCACCCGACGCTTGTTCAAATGCTTGAAAGCTGTCAGGAGTTGAACGGTCCAAAACCACACCAACTAACACCACAGTACCACGTTGAACCGTATTGGGATTGATCCGAGCACGGACATCCAAGATTGCTCCAATCTTAAAAAGACGCTGAGTATGATTCCAACAAGATGATGTACTAATACCTACTAGTTTTGCCAATTCAGCATTACTTAAACGCCCATTTTCCTGTAAGGCACGCATAATTTTCAGTTCTAGTGGTGTTAAATTTTCAGCCTTCTCGTCCATAAAATAATATTCTTGATTCATTGTTATTTATGGAACGAATAATATCATTATTTAAGAATTTAAAAATATTATTTATTTTTTAACCTAAAAATAGAAAGCACCTTCTTAAAAAAAATTGTTAAATTCACCCCAACTGGAAGCAATGGCAGAAGCCTATTAATTTTTCTTGGATTTAGAACACGTATCATGCAAAAAATTCTTCAAGATTTTTCAATTCCAGCAGTATTTGCTGGTTTTATTACCTTTCTCATTGGTATTAGTGTTTCGGCCGTTTTAGTGATCCAGGCGGCTCAAGCTTTAGGTGCTTCACCTGAACAAATCACTTCATGGTTTTGGGCTTTGGGTTTGGGTATTGGCTTATCAGGACTCATTCTTTCTTGGAAATTTAAATATCCTGTAGCGACGGCGTGGTCAACCGCAGGTCTTGCTTTAATTATGGCAACAGGTAGTGGATATAGTTTAAATGAAGCGATTGGTGCTTTTTTAGTTGGTGGTTTACTCACTGCGATTTTAGGCTTTTCAGGTATTTTTCAAAAAGCGCTGTCATACATTCCTCAAAGTTTAACAAGTGCCATGCTGGCAGGCGTCCTACTCAAATTTGGTATTACACTTTTCGCAAGTTTACAAAATGATTGGGTATTTGTTTTGTCCTTACTTAGCATTTATGTCATTACAAAAAGATTATGGCCGCGTTATAGCATTGTATTTACCGTAATTGCAGGTATAGCCCTGTGTCCTGTCTTTTTAGAATTTCATATGCCTACAATTCAGTGGTCTTTAGCAAAACCTGCTTGGATTAGACCTGACTTTAGCTGGTCAGCACTTTTGGGCTTAGCACTGCCACTGTTTGTGATTAGTATGGCTTCTCAATATTTACCGGGTATTGCCATGATCAAAAGTTATGGCTACAAACCACACGTGAATCAACTCATTGGCTGGACAGGTTTAACCCAAGTTGTGCTTGCACCGTTTGGCTGTTATAGCGTAAATATTGCTGCGATTAGTGCTGCCGTAAGCTTAGACGACCAAGTTCATCCTGACCCAAACAAACGCTATATTGCAGGTATAAGCTGTGGTTTTTTCTACATCTTAATGGGTTTGTTTGCCGCAACACTTACAAGTTTATTAATGTCTTTCCCTCATATTTTTATTGTAGCTTTAGCGGGTATTGCATTACTTGGTACGATCAGCCACAACATTGCGATTGCTTTTGCTCAAATTGAAGAACGTGAAGCTGCATTATTTACCTTTTTATGTAGCGCTTCGGGTATTCAATTCTTCGGGATCGGCTCAGCATTTTGGGGATTGGTGGTCGGAATTATTGTATTTGCTGTGCTCAAATTTAAAGCCCAAAAAAGCTAATAAAAAAAACGTTCATAGCTCCCTATTTTCAATGCTATGAACGCTTTTTAGGATGGTTTCTTATAACTCTCTTACTACAACTGATTTTGCCATTTTGTCGTGCCAGCCTTGTTTTTTAGCGTCAAATGCCACCCAAAAAAGACCAATACCAAATACTAAAATTGATGGAATATAGCCAATATATCGAATAATACTTTGCATGACTGTGAGCTTATTACCTGTTTTTTCATCTAAAACTTTTAAGCGCATCAAACGTTTGCCGGGTGTACCTGCAAAATACAACCAACATAAAACTGAATATAAAAAAGGAAATGCGTAGTTCACAATCAGGTCAAACCAATAGTTTTGTGGCTGACTACTTAAGCCTGTAGCAAATACTAAGTCGTAATCTCCCCGATAAAAAATCCATGCGGCTGGAATAATTGCCAAACAAAGAATAAGACTATCAATAATCATTGCGCCAAATCTTAACCAGAACCCTGCATACTCATACTTATAAGTCATGCCTACCTCACTTTGTTATTGTTTAATAGCTAAAATGGTCTTACTACTTTACTTTTATCCTAATTGAAACTTTTTTATTTTTAAATACTTAAATAAATTTTAAATTTCTTACTTTTATAGTTTATTGTAATTATTTTGATCAAAAAACATTATTAACCACATATCTCTACAAAAACTTAATTTAATCTTTTAAAAACTGACATTTTTTTATGTCAGTTATATCGAAATACGTTTATATAAATTAAATTACAAATAAATATTATATTTATTGCCAAAATAAAATATCTATTTTAAATTCTTTTTTTAATAAAAGTGCTGCAATAATAGAGCCAATCCGATTGTAATTAAAAAAACACTTAAACTGATTAATCCATAAACAATTGTTATACCGCCTAATATAGCTAAAATATAAAAAATAATTACACTGATTGTTGGCATTTCAATTTATTCCACTACTTAAAATAAAAGCAATTTATTCTATCGAGTTTATAAACGATTGCTGTTTTCAAATGTTGATTACACTATTAATTTGTATCATCATACATTAATAATGTTATTAAACTTATTTAATGTTAATTTAGTTTAATAGACAGTGATGAAGTTCACATAAGTTTTATTTAATTTCAAAATAATGTTTTTCAGTCACAAGTTTAATTTTTAAGTTTTTATATAAGCGTTCTTTTGAGTCTTCTAGTGAAGGAACAACTTTTTCTGCAAATTTATCTTCAGTCATCAGTCTTGCATAAGTTTTGTAGCCAATGATTAACTTTTGAGGTTCTTTACCTGTTTGACTAAACTCTTCAATGAGTTTATTGACTTTCTTTGCTGTTAAATCTGCCATCTTTCTTAGCCCCCCTTTAATTTACTATTTTGTTATACGGCTTCTTTATGACAGAAATATGAACCGTAATTTTTTGTAATTTTCATGTAAATATTAACAATTATTGGTCTACAGCATACTTATCAGTTCAAAATCAGCAAAGCAATCAATTCAAATATTTGATTTATATATAATTTGTTTTAATTTCAATTACTTTTAATTGAATAGATGTCTCCACAGAATGAAATATGTTAATCTTTAATTAATAAAAGCTTCATACATATAACAACTGTAAATAAGAGGAATAACATCATGAATTACCAACATATTATTGTACCAGTAGATGGTTCTGAGATTTCTTTAGCAGCAGCTCGACAAGCAGCTCACATTGCAAAAGCATTTGGTAGTAAATTGACCGCCATTAGTTTGGTTGCGGTAGATCCTTTTAGTGGCGTAGATTTTTATTACATCTCACCTGTTGTAAAAGATTATTTTGTTGAAGCACGTGCTAATGCAGAAAAAACTCTCGCAAAAGTTAAAGCTTTATGTGCTGAAGAAGGCATTGATGCAGAGACTCAAATCATCCAAGGTGAAATTTCTTCAGATGGTATTTTGAAAGCCGTAGAAGACTTAGGTTCTGATTTGATTGTGATTGGTTCGCATGGTCGTAAAGGTTTCCAAAAACTAATTTTGGGTAGCTTTGCTCAAGATGTTTTAAATAGCACCAAGATTCAAGTTTTAGTCGTAAAAGAGTAAAATTCTTGAAAGATAAAAACCCAATCCTATGATTGGGTTTTTTAATAAAATAACTTATAGAAATTTTACACCCACTAAAAAACCCTATAGAATAGTTCACTATTCCATCAATTTCGTGAGTCACGCCAATGAAGTAAGTCTTTTTTCTCATCAATTTTTTCTTTTTTTGATGTGCAAAATAGACTATTTTTGTGATTTACCGTCTCTATTAAAAATTATCATTCTCCTATTTTGTACATCCTGTATTTATGAGGTTTTTTTATGACTCAGCAGGCATGTGTAATATCGCAACTTACCTTAGAGTTCCCTTCAAAGGTAATGTTTAAGCATCTAAATTTTAGTCTTGAATCGAATCAGGTATCTGCCCTAATTGGTCGTAATGGCCAAGGCAAATCTTTGCTTATGCAATTTTTAAATGAGACGCTTGCATTAGATTCAGTTGTTACATCAGGGCAAATATCCTGGCATGTAAAACATGCGTATTTACCTCAATTGCATCGTTTGACAGCACTGACGATTGCTGAAGCCTTAGATATCTTAGATATTTACGATGCTTTTAAAAGAGTTGAACAAGGTAATGCCGACTTCGATGATTATGATTTATTGGAAGGTAAATGGGACCTGCCCACTTTATGGAACAACCTCTTAGAATCTGCTGGTCTACCAACAGATTTAGATTTCCCAGTTAAAAATTTAAGTGAAGGTCAAAAAACCAAATTGGCTCTAAGCTGTTTATTTTTAAAATCAGATCACTATCTATTACTTGATGAGCCTAGTAATCATCTAGATCAGGAATCTAGACAATGGTTAATCGATCATTTAAAAAAACACCTGGCAGGTAGTCTTATCATTAGTCATGATCGGATTTTATTAAATGAAGCCAACCATATTTATCATTTAAATGAACATGGTCTACATCACACCACCGGAAACTATGAAAAATTTTATGGGCAGTATCAAACCAATATTGCAGCTCTAGAGCAATCTATTCAACAGAGTCAACGTGAAGTTAAGCACATGAAGCAAAAGCAACATGATGTATTAATGAAAGCTCAAAAACGAGAGCGTGCTGGCAATAAATTAAGAGAATCAAATTCTCAAGCCAAGATTTTGCTCGACTTTAAAAAGGAACAAGCAGGCCAAAGCATTGCTGCTATACAGTCTCAACACCAACGTCAGATTTCGAACAGTCAAAATGATTTAAAAGATAAGAAATTGCTTCACGAAACTGTTAAACCTCAACAGTTTGTCTTCCCGTCTTTTCATAAGAAATCTGGTGAAATTCTGCGGATTAAAAAATTGAAACTGAAACATGGTACTCAAAAACCCATCGATCTAGCTGTACAAGCAGCTCAAAAAATTCACATAACAGGAGAAAATGGTATTGGAAAATCAACTTTACTTAAGGCAATTCATGCAGAGAACAATCAACCCTGTGACAGCATTCACTTATCTGTAGAGTGTTTCTATCTCGACCAGAACTTTAGCTTTTTGTGTGATGAAATGACTGTTATTGAAAATTTATCTCACATGAATAATGAACTTTCAGAACTCGAATGGAGAAATTTGCTAGGTCAACTTCGAATTCGTGGGGATAAAGGTACCCAACTATTGTCTCAGTTAAGTGGTGGTGAAAAATTAAAAGTAGCTTTATTGGCTCTTAGCCAGTTAAACCCTGCACCTGAACTTCTGTTATTAGATGAACCAGAAAATCATTTGGATATTGAATCTAGAGAGCTACTTGCTAATGCTATTCAGAGTTATGAAGGTACGGTATTGCTCGTTTCACACGATCAACTGTTTGTTGAAAGCTCGGGCATTCATGAGTCATTTTCTTTAATGTAATAGTTAGTAATATACCAATTTTCAAATTTACTAGTTCTCATTTGAGAGCTAGTAAATTTCATCAGTTATTATTTTTTTACGTTATTTAATAATTCGAGATCTAAATTATATTTCACAGTTTTATTTTTACGAGCACTATTACGCATTTGATAAACTTGAATAATATAATCGCCGTCAACTGGTAAAGTAAGCTCTCCTTTAAAACCTATGGTTGAGCCAATCAACAATGCATTATCTTTACCTGGTTTTTTACCAGGTGCAAAAATATTAATGTAGGCTAAATTCCCCAGACTATTGATATCGAATTTTAATATTTGGCCTTTTTTTCCATAAATTCTATACTTTACATCATCATAGCCCTGAAATTTTCCAGTTAAAGTGGTATGTGGTGAACTTTGTAAAAAATTAACTTTTTGCTCATTATTTTTGGCATAGATAGTGAACGAAGTAGCTGAAATAAGCGTAGATAGTAATAATGTTTTAATGATTTTTCTCAACTTATTGACCCTCAAAATTATTTTAAAGTGATTATATTAAAAATAATTTTTATAAAATTTTACTTTATGTATGATTTTGATGAGTAGTAGTTGCTTTTTATAACCAGTAACAAATAAAGTATCTTAGAAATCTTAATTATCTTTCTTTTCAATAATTATTTAAAAGTTAAAGTATATGGATAATCTATAAGTCTGGAAGAATTTTTAATGAATATTATTATTCGTGATGAGCAAGCCGAAGATATTGAAGCCATTGAAAAATTGACAAAAGCAGCTTTTCAAAATGCTGAGCATACAAGTCATACCGAGCATTTTATTGTTAATAGTCTAAGAGATCACGGACAACTTACTATTTCTCTAGTTGCAATTGAAGATGAGTCTATTATTGGACATATTGCTATTTCTCCGGTTGAGATTAGCTCAGGCGAAATAGGTTGGTATGGTTTAGGTCCTATCTCAGTTCATCCAAATAAACAAGGATGCGGTGTTGGCTCTCTTCTCATCAATAAATCACTAGAAAAATTAAAACAACTTGGCGCTCAAGGATGTGTTTTATTAGGTGATCCAAATTATTACAGCCGATTTGGTTTTAAAAATTATCCTCAGCTAATTTTGCCTGATGTACCGAGTGAATATTTTCAGGCTCTAACTTTCTCGGGCAATATTCCAAAAGCTAATGTCAAATACCATGAGGCTTTTAATGCAACGCAATAATAAAAAATTACTATCTTCAAAAGAAAACTCTTAAAAATAGGAGTTTTCTTTTTCATTGATTTTGAACAATATTTACTTAAAACATTAGCTTTTATTTAACACGCTCAATTTGGAAAACTTCAATATCGGTAGGCTTAACTCTATGCTTATCTACCTCACCAACGACACGTACTTTATCCCCTGCTTTTAGTTCAAGAGGTTTCCATAAATCATCATCAATATCAATTATGATTGAACCAGTTGCGTCTTTTAACTCAAAATGATCTCCAGCAATATGCTTTACGATCGTACCAGTTAAAGTTACTCCAGATTCATCAGCCAAAGTTTTTACTTTGGATACTGTAACTACATTTTTTGTTGCCTCTTTTAATAAAACAGCATCTGGTTTAGCCATCACAGCACTACTTCCTAATAAAGCAAATCCAGCCAATGCTGTTAAAAGTATTTTTTTCATGACAATTACCTACTTTTTAATATTCTTAGTTATATAAACAAATTCTTTTAAAGTTATAGATTTAGCTTTTGTGGCTTTTTGTATCTTATTAGGGTCTTTGTTTAATGAGAATAAATAGTAACATTAAAAAATTCTTTAAGTTCTCTTTTCCAACAACTATTTTATGGCCTTTATTTTTTCGTGAATTTACTTAAGAAAGCTTTTTCTTAAGTAAATTAAACTCAGCATTTAAATATCACTTCATTGTTAAGCAACAAGTTGTCCTAAATTCAATAAAATATTTATGGCTTTTGCCTCATCCTCGGTTTGCATAACAATCATTCTGTCATAAGAAATTCCACCAACCTCAATATAAATTTTTGGATGTGGAAGCTGAGGGATATAGACTTTTAGTGGTTGATAAAGAGCAAGAAGATAACCAAATGAATCATAAGGATAATGATCATCTTTTAATGTCTTCTTTATAACAACATAGTTGTTCAATATATTTAAAATAAAACCATATTCATTTTCAGAATGAAATTTAGCGTCCATACTTACCTCCTTGATTAGTTAATATTTTTATAATCAAACTTAAAGGTTAAATTTCTGATCTGAGGATATTTGAACCAATTTATTTTAAATATAGAGTTCTATTTAAAATAATGAGTTTCTAATTTAAATATATTTAAAACCAAGTGTATTAGTCAACATATTTTGAACAGCACCATTAAAAATAAATATTTTGTGTTACAAATCACGCTTTAAGACAAAATTAAAAAGATATAAAAAAAACCCATCTTACGATGGGCTTTGAGCATTCAACTAGATTATGAATCTTTATCCATTGAATGAGGAGTTGTGGTTTTATCTTGCTGTTTTGTGTCGTTTTCACCTTGGCAAGCACTCACACTCAAAGAAATAAAGGCGGCTAAACCCAAGGTCGCTATAATTTTTGTCATGTTTCACCTCATGAATTGTTTAGATTGATGAGTTAATAAATACTTTTTATTAGTTTTACGATCAGCATAGGTTTCTAGGCTTTTTTGTAGATTTAGCGCAAAAATGTAAAGCTATTTAGTTTTAACTTTAAGTGCCCATTTAAAATTTAACTCACCACGTTCAGAGCCCAGTACCTAAAATAAACTTAAATTAAATATTAACTGAATGCCTGAGCGTTTTGAGGAGTAAGTCATATAAGTGATCTACAGCTTTAGACTCCAAAGATGCCCGGCTTCGGTACACAGCGACCTCCATAGGTTCTAAAGGTCCTAAGCCATGATCAGCACTTAAAATAGTTAAATGCTCAGGTGCACTACACTGTGTGAACACGGCAATTGCTAAACCACTTTCCACCGCTGCAATTTGACCAGCTAAACTTGAACTGTTGTATACCACCCGATAACGGCGTCCCTGTAAGGCCAAAGAATTAATAGCACTTTTTTTGGCTTGACTTGTACTTTCATAAACTGCAATTGGGAGTGGATCTTCTCGCCAGAGTTCAAATTGTGGAGAGCCTACCCACACCATTGGTTCATGAAATAAAAGTGTTCCTTGACGAGCGTTATCTCTCGAAATTAATGCTAAATCTATATCCCCAGTTTCTACCCGTGGTATTAACGAAGTAGACTGCTCACAAATTAATTCAATTTCAACACCTCCATAACGTGGAGCAAAACGCTTAAGCACAGGAGTTAAATATTTTGCAGCATAGTCATCGGGCACCCCAAGGCGTATACGCCCCTTCAGCTCATCTCCGTGAAATGCCATTTGGGCTTCTGCATGTAAGTCAAGAATACGGCGCGCATAACCTAAAAGTAGCTGTCCTTGAGACGTTAATTCAATTTGTCGGTGCGTTCGTATTAAAAGTTGGCAATGTAGGGCTTCTTCAAGTTTTTTTAGTTGCATGCTAACAGCTGACTGTGACCGATATAACTCAGGTGCTGCGTTTGATAAAGAGCCTGTATCTACTACGGTGACAAAACACTTTAGCCAATCAATCTGTAAATTTTTTAAAGTCATTAGAATTTATCTATTCGATTTTCAAATAGTATATAAAAGAATTATGCGCTTTTCTTTATTTATTGTCTCTTTCATACTGAGCTTATAAGAAGTTAAAACAATTTATTTTTAACGTCGCTAACGGTGAATTGATTAACAACTGAATAACTCGTTAATCACTGTCCTTACTAACAATTTTATCACTTCGTATTTCTTAGGTATTACGCACTAGGAGGAGGTTTTATGCGCCTAAATAAACAGATGCTTGTGTCACAAAGTGCGACATCCACTTTCGTTTTGCTTTGGGGGAGTGCTGCGATTTTTACTCGATGGGGACTCGACAGTGCCTCACCTATAGCATTATTAATTCTGCGCTTTGCCACAGCTTTGTTTGTTTTATTGTTAATTGCTATTTTTACAAAAAGACTTTTACCTAAGCATGGAACTCGAAAGCAAGTTTTATTAACTGGACTCCTTATTATTGCAGGTTATTCAATTTGTTATTTTAAAGCCATGGCTCACGGAGTCACCCCTGGTTTAATGGCCACAATCATGGGAATACAGCCAATCTTGACGCTATGTCTTTTAGAAAAGAATTTACAAAAAGAGAGATTATTAGGTCTATTGATTGCTTTAGCCGGACTCATACTTTTAGTGTGGAAAAGCTTAACTATGTCTTTTATCGCTCCAATCGGAATATTCTTTGCCTTAGCAGCACTGATCTGTATAACTTTTGGTGCCATCATGCAAAAAAACATTCAACAAGCTCCAACAGATGTCTTACCGCTCCAATATGTAGTTAGCCTTCTAGTTTGTTTATTTATAGTTCCGTTTGAACATTTTGAAATAACTTGGAATTCACAACTCATTATTTCGGTCTTATTTCTTGGAATTTTAATTTCTGTAGTTGCTCAACTTTTACTTTACCGACTTCTAAATCAGGGCAATCTTGTAAATGTGATAAGCCTATTCTATTTAGTCCCTGTTGTTACTGCACTTTTAGATTTTTTAATTTTAAAAAACAAGTTACCGCTTGCAGGCTTAATAGGAATGATTGCGATTTTAATAGGCTTAACACTTGTATTTAAAAAGAAATAACTCATTTAAAGTACATTATAAAACCCTCGACTGAGGGCTTTATGCTGAGTTAAAGACTAGTCTAAGTTTTTCCAATCTTTACCAATTTGAGCTAATGCTGGCAGTTCATCGCTATTAAAAACATTAGAATTACGATCAATAGCAAATCGATAGATGGGCACAGAATCAGCTTGAGTTTTTTTATAGAAGCTGAAATTTTCAGTAATATGGTAATTGCCGGCTTCTGTAGATTTTACAGCTGCACCTGATGGAATATGGATATAGCTTTCACATTCCACTTCAATATTATTTCCAGCAAGATCTTGGTAGGAAAATTTCATGTTTTGATCCTTTCTAAATTTTTATGATTGAGAAAAACTTAACATGCTATCTGGCTAGATTATTGAAACTTTTTTCAACTAATTGTTTAAGTGTGTGTATTTAGTTAAAACTAAAAATATTATCTCTAATATTTCTACTCTATCTCACAATCCCAATACTTTAAAAGCTCGCTCATCAAGTTCTTTAAGCTCCTCAAGTGTATACAACCGTCCTTCTGGATCAAAAAACTTATCAAAGTCGAATTGTCCTTCTTTATATAATTGATATCTTTTAGGCCCTAACCACTCTTTTTGAAAGAAATCATCTGTTAGTTTAAAAAATTCTTTAAATGACATATTTGCATCTAATTGGCCAATTAATTGTTCACGTTCATTTTTAGGAATATCCCTAAATTTTCTCTCATCCATAATGAAGGCTCGGCTGCCAACTAGCTGACCATTTTCATGAGTTGGAACTAGAATACTGCGGCAATGAGGATGTAAAGGCGGAACTTTTTTTGTAGGATCATTGATATTCCACACACTACTATCAAGGGCTGCACATATTTTTGAGGTTCTGCCATCAAGAACACTTACAAATCTGACATGTTCAAACTTTAACTGTTTATAGCTGTTTAAATAGGCCTGATTGGATATATGACTTCGAATCGTACGCACAGTTCGTTCAATATCAATCTTAGAGCTATTTAGTAGTCCATCTTCATATTTAAGGCGTTTAGTTCCTAGAATCCTTTGAATAATTTCTTGATTCGTCACACCAGTATTGAGGCCATCCCGAATTGCATACTCCACTCTTTGACGGGCGACCTCTGCAATTGTAGAAAGTAACTCATCCACCAATGCTCCACCCGCTAAAGGAACACGTTTAGCAGCTTTATAGAGCTGTTCACCTTTTAACTCTTTATGTTTGCCACCAAAAACTTTTGACATATATTTGGCTTCATAGACAGCCAATGCCACAGCAGAGATGGTAAAAGTTTCAATGAGCATATCGTTAGTAGTATTAAACCACTGAGAAATCAGTGCACGTATTTCTTTTAATAGGGCTGTTGAGTAAAGCCCACCCGCCAATGCGGTTTTTTCCTTTTCATTTAGCTCATCTAACAGGTTACTTAGTTTGGTAAGCATATTAACCGTTTCGGAATTAAATAAATTAAGAAGTTCATTGACCGATCTTGAAGATGCTCGATATAGATAAGCTTGATGTTGAGTCAGAACATCAAAAAGTGATTTCTGATGAAGATTAACCATAAAAATTACCTCTACAGAATTGCCTTTTTTGTTATTTTCT
This sequence comes from Acinetobacter sp. BEC1-S18-ESBL-01, assembly GCF_014169935.1. NCBI lineage: Bacteria > Pseudomonadati > Pseudomonadota > Gammaproteobacteria > Moraxellales > Moraxellaceae > Acinetobacter > Acinetobacter sp. BEC1-S18-ESBL-01. Next base: position 1,507,407 of record NZ_AP022302.1, on the reverse strand, counting down.
ATTTTCTGTCTTACCTTATGTAATTTGCTTATTATTAATATCTCTAGAATAAGTTATGACTAACAAGTGTACCTACGTAAAGTTATTTAGCTAATAGCTTATCCTTGTAATTTATATCTTTATAAACTTGGCTCGTGTCTAAACTACACAATCTCTTTAATGCTGAGTAAAACAGCATTACTCGGAATACTTTTAAGTATTTTCTTTTGTGCTTTACTCCATTCTTTATAAAATTTTTTATCAGATTGTCCAGAAAAACTGTCTGTATTCTTATTAGCATATGTAGTACCCGTATTTGATGATTGTATACATGGCCAATTGTTTAATTGAGGTGTTAAAACCGCATTACTCATCAATGAAAGTTCTTCTAATCTAATTAAGTTCATATTTACTTCCTTGCTTATATCTAGCTCCTGATGTCTTCAACATGTTCAAACATTATATTGAACCGTTAAAAGATAGCTATTGTTTTATTTCCTAAGCCAATCAGAGCCTACACAAATACCACACCCTTAAAAATGCAAAGTGCAAGTTTTGTGTATTGATTTACCAATGATGTAACTTGCTATACGCTCAAATAAATTAAGTTTAAATAGAATGAAAAAGGTATTTATAAGGTTTTCTTCTCAGTTGCTCCAATTTCAGATATACTGAACTTAGTATGAGATGAGCCTTATATAGTTCATTGGTAGATCAATGAATGACTAAGCCCTTCGCTTTCGAGCAAGGGCTTTTTTAATGCGTGTAATTTGGAAAAATTACTTTTATCTGACTCAGCGATTCAAGCCTTGGTTTGCCTTTACTAAACAGGTCTGTTAGATTGGTCTTGTTCATCAACTCCTATTGTCGATGAATACTGAAGCCTGATTCGTAGCATCAGGCTTTTTTTATGCTTAGATTTTATAAAGATCGGAATGGCTTTTCTGATCAAACCCTATAAAGAATTAAAAGACTATGATTCTAAAAACAATTTCTTTTCAATAGCGCGGCGTCTAACCAATCCAGCCAAACGCTTACCGCCTGCGTTTACCCATACATCAAATTGGTTTGCGGCCCCTTTGTAATCACCTGAATTTAATTTTTTTAATAAGGTCGATTTTTTAAAGGCTCCTGCCCCGATGTTATAACTTAGTGAGACTAATGCGTCGAATTGATTTTGCTTTAAAGGAACTTTTACAGCGCCATTGACTGCACGCTCAAATATTTTCAAATCATGCTGCATATATGCTTTGGCCTGCTCAAGAGTACATGTGTCACCTTTTTGAACGCTCAAACCGTTTGGGTATCTGGTTGTGCCATAACCAATGCTCCAGACACCTATGCCATCATCATAAGCACTGAGACTTAATCCTTCAAAATTACAAATATGATTTACCCCTTCCTGACTCATAGACATCTCATCTACCGCAAAACCAATTTCCTCATCGCCATTGTCTGTTGCGGTAGCAATCGGATTATTTGTAGCGGCACGTGACCGAGACTTGGTAGTAAAAAGCTTGCAAAGATAATCCAATATTTTTTGCATCTAATCCTCTGTCATCTTACTTTTTCTCTGTAACCCAAAGTGTAATATACCCTTGAACTACAGGCTGTCCATCTGCTCTATAGGCATTTACTTTTATTTGCATATCGCCAACTTTCCATTCTTCATCAATTGTTGCGACGACTTTAATATCAGAATCGGCTTTGGCGACATAATTTACGTTCATCCCTTTAGGTAGCCATCTTAAATGTTGAGGAATAGATGCTTCGGTTAGTACACCCATAACAAATTCTAATCCATTACATATGGCAATAACGTGAACTGTTCCTATGTGATTTTCGACTGATTTATTCTTTTTGATGAAAGCTTCACACACGTCAGCATCTAGTTTTTGAATAATTGGATTTACTGTTTGAAAATATGGAGCAACACGGCTAACAACTTTTGACAACAACGTTAATCCACCTGGTATTGCTTTCAATGTTCTAAAAGCGAGCAAAACGTCATTAATTGATGGTACAGCGTTATGTTTGATTTGGTTGGCAAATTTATAAATATAATTACTCATAGTTTTACTTCTGGCTGAGAATAAGAATTTAATAAATATATAGCCTCATATCTCTAGACTCATTGCTTAACTTTCATGTTTTTTAAGTCATTAATGATAATTTTTGAATAACATCTAGGGTTTGTTGTTGTTCAACCAAATAAGCTAAAAATTAAAATGCCCAATATAAAATTGGGCTATAGATTATTCTTCGACTTCTATGGGATCGCCATCTTCAGGTCGAATATGTCGCTCACCATCATCTGCCGGATCGACACTAGAGCCATCTTTGGTAATACTGTTATACAACTCATCCTCTTTTTTATCATCGATAAATTCTTCATCTGCAAAATCAAGAGGCTCTTCATCATCAAAATTTAAGGGTTTTTCTTCATCTATCATGAGATTTATCCTTTACTTCACTTGTCTCATACCATGCTCAAATAATTAACAGATACATTCAACATGAAACAATCATCATTTATGTAACAGACACTTTAAGATACATATAACAAAGAAAACCGCCCTCGAAGGCGGTTACTAAGCTCTAAATTGATAGGATAATTGGCTTATAACTTTTATATATTTTAAGAAGGTAGTTTATTATTTTTAATATAATCATCTGATTTAAAATAATTAACAATCATTTCTGCATTTTCTTCTTTTACAGGTAAAGTAGTTACTGGAATATTTTCATTTCCCATACTAAAGCCTTGAGGGACCAATTGAGAAATAGGAGGAAATTTGGCTTTACCTCCCTCAGTGATTCTTTCAATAAATCCTGCAAGCCATAAAATAAACTCACCTTCATTTTCAAACTTAGGCATAAGACTAAAATCAATTTTTACCGAGCATTGCTCGATGGGCTTGGTTAAGCAGTCTTCAAAATTAATAAAATTATACTTTAATTTGAATTCAGTACCTTTTATCGCATTACGAATAAGCCCAACCAAACAATTTAAATTTTCTATTACATCATCAGAAAACAAGTTGTCATTTTTAATTTTTTTATAAACCTTATCTGCTATAGCTAGATATCTTGGCATCTTAACCTCCTATCTTCTCATGCGTATATTTATATACTTCTTTAAACTATTATTTTTTTATGTAAGATAGGGTAAAACTCATCAACTAAATGTAAGAAATACAAGGTTTTTGAAAGTTAATAGTAAGGTATTTATCAAAAACATTTAAAAATGTGAAACATGCAACAAAAAATACCAAAATAAAAGAAGATTTTGAAAATTTTCTTTCAATTTATTTTTATAGATGAGCAATGCTTCCAATACTAACTTACCATCCATTTAATATGAAATATGCTTATATAAGATATTAATTTACTAAGATATTTTTTAATTTTTATTGTTTTCAAGGTGATTCAAAATACTACTAATTTTTAAAAACAAGTAACCGAAAAGTAGTCCATTAAATATAATAAAAAGACCAACAGTCACCATTTCTTTAGACCACACTTGAATAATATCTAAATTATCATTTCGAGTTTCAACTTGCCCATATGACAAAATAAAAGCCAAGCCTAAGACAATTCCAAACAAAATCACAACCCATGCTACAACTGATGTTGTCTTACTTTCTTTAAAAGATTTCTTCACTTCACTCATAATTTTTCTTGATAAACTTCTATATTTATATATTCTTTTATATTAATTCGCTATGTATTTAAAGTTTTATTTCTTTACTTTTAAAAAAATGTTATTAATTTTTATATTTTGTTATCAAAAAATATTAATTAGTATATTTAATATTTCTACAGCCTCTACATTTTAAAGCAAATAATATCACAGATATTTATAACGACAGGGGCGAATTTAATATAAATGAAAAGCCTTTAAATCCGCTCCTTATGTTTAGTAAGATCTTTTTTTATTTTACCTGAAATTTAATATTGAATTTTCTTGCTTGTTTTCTTACTTCCGGATTAGATGGTAAAACAAATGGACTTGAACGCCAGATAGCTTTTTCAATACTTGTTTTAAATTTTTGCTCTTCTTTATCTAAAAAGATAATTTGCTCGATTTCGCCAGTATCCGTTAAAAAGACTTTAACGCTTGCACTCATACCTGTAGAAGACTTGGGAATATCCCATGTTTTATAAATTTTCTTTTGATATTGTTTTTTATATTTTTCAGCCTCTGAAATAATTTTATTATCAGCCACTGGCGCAGGAGTGACTTGTTTGTGACCTGTGGCACACCCAACTAACAAAAATAAAGAAGCAACAATAGTGAAGTTTTTCATTTAAAATACCTTATTTTCAATAACTAAAATTTAACAGTTTAGAATTTAAAAAACCACCCAAAAGGTTGTATTAATCATTGATTATTATGAGTTAGCAAAGGTGGCATAACACCTTTGCTCCGTCCTTTTTAGTTAATATTTTATTTTTCTTTAAAAAGGAACTTCATAACGAAAATTTAGATTCGAATTTTCTGATATATTTATATTATAGACATCTCGATCAGTAAAAATCCCGTGTTCAGGTGTTTTAAAACTATTAAAAGCTTTATTCTCTGGAACTATTGGAGGTTTATTCAAATAATTTCCTTGAGAATTATATGGAGATGAAGCACAACCAATCAGCCCAAAACCCAATAAAGATATAACTAAAAATGTCTTCATAAATTTTGTCCACTTTGATAAAAGCTACACAATTTAACAAATTGAACTGCTATTGTCACACCAGAATAATTTAGTTTAACTTAACAATAAATATATCGTATGTATTTTAAAAACAAATAATTAATTTCAACTTCGATAAAAAAAATAAAGCTGGCCCATATAAGTTTTCAAAACTGGATGTATTAAAGACCCTATTCTAATTTTAATATTTCCTTGATTTTTAACCAATGATCTACCTATTAATGTTTAGATTTTAAGGATTGTTATGCGGTTACATTTTATTGTTCATGAAGATTTTGAAGCGCCTGGCGCATATGAAATTTGGGGCAAAATGAATAACTTCAAAATTACCTATTCAAGAGTGTATTTAAATGAAGTTTTGCCAACTTCTGTTGAAGATATTGACTTTCTTATTGTAATGGGTGGTCCACAAAGTCCTGATACTACATTAGATATGTGCCCTCACTTTAATTCAATAGCAGAACAAGCAATCATTAAAAAAGCAATTGAAGCAAATAAAGTGGTTATTGGGGTATGCCTAGGATCTCAATTGATCGGTGAAGCTTTAGGTGCCAAGTTTGAACACAGCCCTGAGCGAGAAATTGGTAAGTTTCCAATTATGCTTACAGAATATGGAATAACACATTCTAAGTTTTCTCACTTAGGAAAAATGGCCGAAGCTGGCCATTGGCATAACGACATGCCAGGCTTAACTCCCAACGCAAAAATTATTGCTTTTAGCGCAGGCTGTCCAAGACAGATTATTGAATATTCCAAATTAGTTTATGGCCTACAATGTCATATGGAATTAACTTCAGAAGTAGTTGAATTATTGATTCAACATTCAGAAGTCGAGTTAAATGATGCTCACAATTATAAATTTGTGAATACTCGTGAAGAATTACGGAAGCATGACTATCAAGAAATGAATCAAAACCTCTTTATTTTTCTGGATAAATTGAAAGAAGAATATTCAAAAGGATCTTAAAAAATGAGTGTAAAAAGCCTTTTTAAATTGGCTTTTACGCTCCGCTACAGATCTTATTATTTACCAGTTGATCAAGCATACTTGAAGTCAAACCTTCAAAAATCAAATTTTAATGTTACAATACAGTGATTTACTCAATTTCAATTGGACTCCCAAAGAAATGAATAGATTTTTATTAACTTTTTTATCTTTAAATATTGGGCTTTTTTCTTCTTCCACTTTTGCTGAAACAAACACATTTCAAACCAAACAAGAATATAACCGCCCTAGATTTAATCAGCATAAAAGTATGCTTGAAGTAAATTCTAACACTCAGAACTATCAGCTGACTGAACAACAAAATTCATTTAATTCTCCTCATTCTCAAAACGTAGATTTTTTTGAAATTGCAAAACAATATCAAGAAAATGAAGCAAAGCCTTCTTCGTTTACTGATGAAACAGTGAATATGAGCGATCATGAGCGTAGTCTTTACTACATTAGACATCATGATAATGTGGGTATTCAAAGAGAAATTCGTGGCCAACAGTTTAAATCGCTAAAACAACAGCGAGATAAAGGTGTTATTTCTAATGATGTATATAAAGAAAAGGTCTACAAAATCTTAAATCAACCTAACTTTAAATAAATTTGAAGCCCTCTTCGGAGGGCTTTTTAAATGTTACTTTTAGGAATGCCACTTCCTTCATCTTTACAACTCTCAATTCATAGGTATTGCCGCCTCACCTATAACAAAAGTAAATCAATCATGTGAAAAGCTAACAGAGATCATTGAGCAAAATAGAACTCAGGTCATGAGAGTCTAAAAATTTAATGGTATGGTAAATATGAGCTTCTAAAAAAGAATCGACTGCTAACTTTTGTTATTTCTATTAGTATTTTTACTTTTTATCATAATACTTTTTATACCAAATGGTTTACAATTAAGACTAATATCATTGGTTTTCAAATAGATTTTTTTACCTACTACTAAAAAGCCTTAGTAATCAATTTAAATGTAAAGAAGCCATTAGCAGATGAACTAAATGGATTATCATCAAGCGTTAATGGAAATGGGTTTATCAGCTACACCTTCGCGAGTTGCTATTTTTCGTTTTCTACATGAGAACGATAAGGGAATAACTGCAGAAGAAATATATCTACTATCTCAAAAGAAAAATTTAAAAATTAGTCTAGCCACGATATATCGTACTTTAGCGGAACTCGAACATAGAAAATTAATTAAAAGAGTTGTTTTAGGTAAAAGTAATAGAGGGATTTATAGACCAGCCTCTAATAAAATTAGTTTAAATCTTATTAATACCAAAACTGGAAAATCTCATCCTTTTGAATATGATGAAAAAGTAGAAGAACTACTAGAATGCTTGTTGAAAAAAATTGATGAAAAAGCGTTAAATATTGAAGTAAATATTTATAAGTAGCCTATAAATAATCTACGCTACTTAATTACTCGCCTTGTTATTTAAACCTCAGCCCACTTACGAATTAAGTTGTGATAAGTATTGGTTAAGTTCAAAACTTCTTTATGATCATCACCTAGTTGCATACGTAAATTTTGAATAGTTTGGTCTAGATTAAATAACATATGTCGCTCTGCATCATCACGAATCATGCTCTGAACCCAGAAAAAAGACGCTATACGACAGCCTGAAGTAATAGCGGTGACTTCGTGTAGACTGGTAGATGGATACAAAATCATATCACCAGCAGGTAATTTAATCTCATGATATCCATACGTATCTTCAATTACGAGTTCCCCACCTTCATACTCTTCTGGCTCACTTAAAAAAACCGTACACGATAAATCTGTTCTTAAACGCTGATTACTACCACGTATGAGCCGTATTGAATTATCTACATGAAAACCAAAAGACTCATGATTTTCATAGCGATTAAATAATGGTGGGATTATATCTAGGGGAATTGCGGCAGATAGAAATAATGGATGTTTTCCTAAAGCATCAAGAATGATATTGCACAGTTGATGAGTTAGAGGATCTTCTTCAGGCAATTGCTGATTATGTTTTACTGTAGCTGAAAGTGTACCAGCAGTGACTTTTCCATTAACCCATTCTGCTTTGTCCATTTCTTGACGGAAAAACTGGACTTGGTCTTTATTAAGTACATTTGGAATATGGTGAATCACGGCGATACCTTTAAAAATAGCTTTAATTAATAAAATAGCCTCATATTGAGGCTATTTTAGATTACTTATTCAAACTAATAAATTTTTAAACTTATTAGTATTTAAAGTTAACTGATAATACTGCGCTACGGCCTTCTGCTTCAGTTGCATAGTGTGAAGCATATGCTTTAGTAAAGTAACGCTTATCAGAAAGATTATTTAAGTTAAGTTGCAAGTTAACATTCTTGTTAACGTTATAACGAGCCATTGCATCATATCGAACATATGAAGGAACCCATTTTGTATTAGCTGCATCACCATATACTTTGTCAGCATAGAAAGCGCCAGCACCCACAGTAACTTGAGGCAATACTTTATATGTAGTCCATAAAGTTGCAGAGTTTTTAGGTACGTTTGGAAGTTGCTTACCCTTAGCTGCATTTTCTGGATTACATACACCAGCACGACTACAACTTGGCCCTGGATCAGTATTTTCACTATCTAAGTAGGTGTAACCTGCACTCACAGCCCATTTATCAGTGATATTTCCGTTTGCTGAAAGTTCAATACCGTCAACTTTACTATCGCCGCCATTCGTATAAGTGCTTGAGTCAACTTGAATACGTGTATTTTGTTTCTCTGTACGGAAAATGGCAGCAGTTAAATTAAGTTTTTCGTTTAGAACGTTCCACTTTGTACCCAATTCAATGGTTTGGCTTTCTTCTGGTTTAAGGTCCATATAAGCTTGACCGATTGACTCAGAACCATCACCGCCATCAACACCTACAGGGTTAGCAGAAGTTGCATAACTTGCATAAATACTACCATTTTCAGTAGGTTTGAAAGTTACGCCTGCATTGTAAGTAACAAAATCTTTATTACTCTCGATTTTAGCGCCAGTGGCATTTGTCACCTGTTCGGTATCAAATTTATCCCAACGAACACCTAAATCAAGTAACCATTGAGGATTAAACTCAATATTATCTAATAAATAGACAGAAGTATTTTTTGTAGTCGTTGTCGTAGTTGCTTTATTGGCGATACGACCACCTAACCACGCATCTTTAGAATTAGGATTAGTTAATGAAGTACACCATGCATCATTAATAGCACAATCACTATTAAAACCGCCCGTTGTAGAACCTGCATACCCCGGATATGTTGTCGTGTAGCTACCTTTATCTGACTCTTGATCACTGTATTCTGCACCGACATTAAAGCTATGCTTGATAGCTCCAGTATTAAACTTACCTCTTAAAGATAATTGATCGGTGAAAATATCAGTGTCAGTAATTCGAGAATTAATACGACGCCAAACTTTACCGTTTGCTACATTACCTTTTGAATCATCTGGCTGAGTCCAAAGGTAATCATTTTTTGATTTGCTGTAGAGTACGGTGTTAGCAAGAGTAAGATTTTCATTTAAATCATGCTCTACTTTAAAAGTACCAATATGATTTTCTTGTTTTTGGAAATCACGACCTTTTAAACCATAGTAAATACCTTGTTTAACATCAACAGGCTTACCAACAGTTGCCTTTTTAGCCGTATCGTAATTATATGGAACACCTGAATCTGGAGTGTCATCAGATCTTAAGTAGTAATAACTTAAAGTTGCACGTGTTGGTGTATCCAATCCAAATGTAATACTAGGTGCGATACCTACACGCTTGTATTCAGCGCCATCGCTTTGACCCGCTTTTTCATTTTTATGCCCCATAAGAACAACGCGACCAGCAGTACCATTACCGAAGTCTTTATTACCATCTAATGTGATACGTTGATAATTATCGGTACCTGCTTGTACAGAGCCTTCTAAAAAGTCACCTTTTTTAGCAACTTTAGAAATCATATTGATGCTACCGCCAACAGAACCTGCACCACCCATAGAAGAAGCAGACCCCTTAGTCACTTCAACTTGCTCGATAGCAAACATTTCACGGTTTTGTGATGATGAGTTACGAATACCATCAACGTACATCGAACTTTCTGAATTGTAACCACGAATAAATGGTCGATCCCCATTCGGGTTACCGCCTTCTCCAGCACCTAAGGTAATGCCTGGTAACGTACGAAGTGCGTCGCTTAATGTATTTACTTTGGTATCTTCAATAAGTTGTTTTGAAATTACTGAAACTGATTTTGGTGTATTTAACAGAGGTGCGACAAATTTAGAGTTAGCCGATTTATCAACTTTAAGGCTCTGTGCAACTTCTGCATCTGCTTGAACATGAATTAATGGAAGCGCTACAGAATTTTCCTGAGCAGCCATTGCAGTTGTAGCTACAATTGATAATGAAGAAGCTATTGCTGATTTAGCGATCTTCTTGCGAGACTTAATAAATTCCATATGTATTTTGTGTGTTCATGTAAATATTAGCGCGAATAATAATGATTATTGATTATTAAAACAATAATTTAATATAAAAATCCTATAACAAATGTTCAATAAAAATTAATAATTCTTTGATTTTAATTAAAAATATTTATGAAATTATTTTCAATTTCACACAAATAGCCTTTAAACTCAACTTATTACCTGATTATCTACTCTAAGTTTGTAATAGTGTACTTTTGAGCCCCCTACCACTCTTATACTTACTGTGTCTTTAAATAGAAATTATACGTGGCTGCACATAAGAGGGCTTCGATCTTTTAACAGCCAATGTCTAGCTAGAATCTTATTATTTATATCTAAATCATAGTCAGCTATTTGAAATTATTATCAAAAGCAATCTTTTAGAAAAAGTTTAAAATTCTTAAAAAAAACATAAACCATTTTATAAAATTTTGTTACTTTTTCGCTATAATGATTATAATTATCGTTTAGGATTTCGATACATCAACATGGACCGCTCAACCCCTCTTTCACTCCCAAATTTTAAGTTCAAAGTTTCTACACTTAGCTATGCAATCGGAATTGCTTGTACTTATCTCGCACTTCCTACACATGCTGAAGATACAACGTTACCGACCATTACCATTAAGGCGCAAGGTAACTGGCTAGAAGAAGCTAATACTGAAACCGTTCACAAACATGCTGGCGCTCGAACTATTGTTGACCGTAAGCGTTTAGATGAAACGGCAGCAACTTCATTGCGCGAAGCTCTAAAGCAAGTTCCTGGAGTTCAGGCTCAAGACAGTAGTGGCACAGGTGGTAGTGATGTTTCTCTCAATATCGGGGTTCGTGGTTTAGCATCTCGCCTATCACCTCGCTCAACAGTTCTAGTAGACGGCGTTCCACTTTCATTTGCACCGTATGGTCAGCCACAGTTATCTTTGGCACCTGTTTCAATTGGTAATATTGAGTCAGTTGACGTTGTACGTGGTGCGGGATCAGTTCGTTTTGGGCCTCAAAACGTAGGCGGAATTATTAACTTTGCTACTCGATCAATTCCTCAAGATTTTAGCGGAACTGTTAGCCTAACTTCAGAATATGCTTCTGGTACTGACCAAGTAAAGCTCAGCCCTAATCTATTTGTGGGTGGAACTTTAGATAATGGCTTAGGTCTTGCCCTTCTATATTCAGGGACTAAAGGAAACGGTTATCGAGAAGCTAACAACAAAATTGATATCGATGACGTAATGCTAAAGTCTGCTTATCAATTTAATGATAAAGACTCGGTTGCTTTAAATTTGCATCATTATGAAGGTCGAGGCGAAATGCCAGAGGGTTTAACTCAGGCGCAATATGCTGAAAACCCTTATCAGTCTTCTGGTGAAAAAAACTATTTTGCAGGTCGACGTACAGATGTCTCTTTACGTTATAACCATAAAGATGAAAAAAATAACTTCGAAGTTCTGAGTTACTATATCGACTCTTTCCGTACCAGTAATCTTGAAACTACTTTAGCAAGTGGTGACAAGCGCCTCGATTCTGCGCCACGTGATTATAAAGTCTATGCAATTGAACCACGTTACTCACGTATTTATGAACTAGGTAATACTCAAAACGAAGTGACGGTGGGATATCGTTACTTAAAAGAAGAAAGCTCTGAATTTGCTGGACGTACTGCTTCTTATGCAGCAGGTTCATCAGTGCCAGATTTTGCTCCGCGTAGTAGTAGCGAAGGCGGTACTAAAGCACATGCGGTATATATCGACAACCGTATGGAACTCGGCCGTTGGACGATTACACCGGGTGTTCGTTTCGAATCAATTGAAACCCATAATAACTTCACGGGTTATAACAAAGGACAACCTAATACTGTTTATCCAAAAATTGATTCAGACGAATTTTTGCCAAGTTTATCTGTGATGTACTCGGCAAATGAAAACTGGAATATATTTGCAAATGCAGGTGTATCTTTCGGGCCACAGCAATACAGCCAATTAGCGCGTCTTGAAGGAACAACCGCAACGGCTACAACCGAAGGCTTACATCCTGAAAAGTCGAATAACTATGAAATTGGAACCAAATATTTGGGCAATGGTTTAAATGCCGAATTTACCGTGTTCTATTTAGACTTTGATAAAGAGCTTTCATTGGTTCGTGATGCTGCTAATAACGGGATCTGGACAGACTTAGGGGCAACCAGCCATAAAGGTGTCGAAACGGGTATTAGCTATGATTTCGGTCAATTATCTGATGCACTGGAAGGCTTAAAAGTATATGGCAACTATACTTTCACCAAAGCAGTCGCTGAAGCTGGTCAATTCAAAGATAAAGACCTACCGTTTTACTCGCGTCATGTCGGTAATGTTGGGTTAGGTTATACAGTAGATAAATGGTCTTTAAATGCTGACATGTTTGCGCAGTCAAAGCAGCATTCACCAGATCTTCCAGATAGTAATGTCTATCAAACAGAAGAAACCGCTGATGGTAAATATGGAGATATTCCGGGTTATACTACTTTTGCGCTACGTACCTCTTATGACTTAAGTTCACAAGTTAAAGGTTTAAAAATAGCGGGCGGAATCAAAAACGTCTTTGATAAGCAATATTTTACTCGCTCAACAGACTCTACTGGCGGTAAGTATGTAGGACTGCCACGTACGTTCTATCTACAAACCTCTTTTGATTTTTAAAGCTAAACCAAATTGAATAAAAAGCCCTCCTCGGAGGGCTTTTTTATAAGAATTAAACCTTAGAGTACTAACCAATCTAAGCGAGCGTCGACATAAAATATTCTAATAACTTATCTCTTTCATCGATCTTATTTGCACTTAAAAGCTGGACCATTGCCCCATCAATCACAAACAAAAACATGTAGGCATCTTCAACTGTAGCAGTCGCTTTTACGGTTACAAGCAGTTTATGAATTTCTTTAATGAACCAGTTTCGGTAGTCAATCACGATTTTATAGGCCACTGGATAAAGCTTTTCAATTTCAAAAATGGCTTTAAATGGCAAACGATAAAAACCTTCTAAGTTTGCATGTAAAAAGTAAATTTTCTTGAGCTTATCAAACATCATAAGTTCACGGTACGAATGAATAATTGAAAACACCTCATGTTTTAATGCATCTATTTGAAAAGTTAAGCTCATCTGAATGAGCCTTTCTTTGGAGTGAAAGTAGTTATAAAAAGTGGCTTTGGGAATTTTGGCCTCCTCAATAATTCGGTCAACCCCAATGTAAAACCCATATTGATTAAACAAATCTCTTGCCGCATGTAGCACGCAAAGTGCTCTAAATGATGCTTCTAAATTTGGCATTTTTATACCGTTTAAAATAATTTTTTTTTGTAAGTAAATGAGATAGAAATGCTGTCACTCTTAAATTGTGCGCTAAAAACAGGCATACAAAAGCGGCACAAAAAAGGTGTGCTCGCCTATCTCAGGTTTATTGTTGCTATGATTTTTTAGTCGTAACGATTCTTAAGATGTAGAAAACCTAGAGCCGATTAAACCGTTTTAAAGACTGTTTAAATGGAATGAATAGAGAGATTTTGGCAGAGGCCAATAAAGAAAAAATAGTACGCATAGCGGACTCCTAGATGAAATAGAAGTTCTACCAAATCACTGCTAAATGATTATGGTGGCAGAACGAAGAAGGGTTAGCAGACCAGTCATCTAGGAACCGGCACGCCCGAAGGCGTCCCTCCTCCGTCCTACCGCTACGAAGGGAGACGAACGAGTTCGACACCAAAAAATTGCTCTTTTGATGATCTAGATGAAAACGGTCTGCTAAAACCGACTGGCAATGTGGCCAGCAGGCAAAGGATAATCGGAGAGGTTTTGGGTGTCAATGTTCTAAACTGCAGAAGTAAGAGTATTGAATATAAAAAAGCTCTTTAAATAACAAGAGCTTTAAATATTGAAACTTACTTAGTCTCTTTTACATGAAATGACTGTATAAGCCGAGTTAAATTATTTTCTATATTCTGCCAATCAGCTAAATGCATATCACTGTAATGTGCGGTAATACTCAGCGGCAGTCCCTTCACATTAAAAGTATGACTACAATAGTATTGCTGATTTGGTTTAGCATAGTCCTCTAGAATAGCCTGTTCAGGATCTGGTTTACTTAATAAATAAGTTCGAGCAAAAGTACTACAACTAATATAAGAGACTATATTTCCATCAGCGTCTTTTTTAAAATAAATCTTATAATGATTATAATCCTCTGTTACATCATCAGGATATTTCTTTCGCCAATCCTTATAAACAAGAACTTTATAGAACCCGCCTGGTAAATTAGGATCTAGTGATACAACTTCTGTTAAGCCTAATTCTGGAGCTGGTTTAGTTTGTATATATTTAATTAATTTTGGTGTTTCAAAATAATCCTTCGGATGAAACACTGAACTTAAATTTATACCCATTTTAATTTCTGCGGCACTAGCATTTATGTTCTTATATATCCAACTATTTAAGGAAAACCAAATTACATACTTATGAAACTCTTGCCAGTCCTTAGGTATTTCATACTCAGCTCTTATTGATTCAGGATTAAAAATATGTAAATTTTCTAATGTTTTTCCTTTGTAATCAGGTAAAAGAACTTGAAAAAGTTCAGTACATTGAAATCTATCACATAAGGGCTTATTACTCTCATATCGTTGCTTTTCTCTGAATTCAAGATCTTTCTTTCGTGAAGATTCAGAAATAGCAGTTGCATCCATAAGATAATTTGCTGGAATATCTAATGTGACTCCATTAGGGTCAAATTCAGATGGCCAAATCTCTCTATACAATGGTGGATGTAAATAATATTCTCTAAATAAAATCTTTTCTTTGTAATTGTGGTATTTGCCATAACCAAAGAGTGCAACTAACAAAAGTATCAGTAAATACCTCTTCTTAAAAAGGAAAGATATTGAAGAGGTTTTTTTCATAAAAACTCTCCTGATAAAAAATTCAATGCTTTAATTATCTTAAATAAATTCATTTTCTTAACTTGATTTTATTTAATGTCTCACATAAAGCTTTTTTGTCGGCTTCTTTAAGTTGTGGATGCTGAACAGGCCACATATAGCTACAGCCATGAGGTGCTTTGTTATGATTTTTCTTAAGTTCATAAGCGATATTTTTTAGAAGCTCAGTGTTCAAAGAACTAATTTTTAAACGTACTTCTGCTAAATCTTGTGGCTTCCAATTGCTTTCTGGACTCGATAACCAATCTGCGCGATAGCGATACTGAATGGCCTTGGCAACATTCATTTGCGTCACAATAAATGGCTTTACTGTTTCGCTATTTAAACCAAAAGATTCGGCTTCAGAAAGTGATTGATCCAGAACTTTCTTTTCTTGAGTTAAATCTTCAATAGGTAAATGCTGCTCTGCTTTATAACCTGCAACATCCTTCATATAAGATAAGCGTTCGTTAACTAAACGAGCAGTTTGAGTGTATTGTGAAGCTTGCGCGAGTGAAGAAAAACACATAAAAGCTGCCAAGGTCGACACTACTTGAACCGTTCGCTGAAAACTCTTTATATTCACCATTTAAAAACCTACCGAAATTATTGTTCTATGATCATTTCAGATCAGTACTGTATTTCAAGAACATGTGAAAGTAAAATTTTAAGATAGGCTAAGTTCTTGGCTCCATGCAGAATTAGGTTGTTGATAGATGTGTTGGCATACTTGCTTGAGAGATGAGGTAAAGTGCTGGTTTTGCCCTTCCCATTTTTCAATCATGCAATAAGCAACATGAATGCCTTTGGGTTGAAACTCTCTCGCCAATGACTGCGATAAAGCACGGATGCTTGCAAACATGCTTTGGCTTAACACATCGTAATGGGTCGAGTGATTAGAGGGTGCGCCAAGAAAAATAACCGTGCCCCGCTGTTGTTTAAGCATAGGTTTAATCACAGCTTGAGCGACACTTACTGCACTTAAACCTGTGGTCTGCCAACTGTGTTCAATCTCTTCTAAAGATAAAGCTTCAATATTGGGCGAAGATGAAAAACTCGGCTGAAATACACAGAGTTCAATGGTATGCCCGTGTTTTGAAATATAACGCAATAAGCATTTTAAGTGATCTGCATTCACTAAATTTAAATGTACTGCTGTCACGCCATCATTTATAGAATGTATTTTCATCTTTTGCGCGGTTGAATCATGCACAACTTGATAAAGATGTAATGGAAAATGTGCGTTTTTATCTAGAATTACAAAATCACGCTCAATCAGTTGAAGGTCATGACCAGCCACTACAACACAGCCCTGCTTTTTTTGAAATTTTTGAAATATTTTTTTTAGCATTTTAGTCTCTCAAAATTTTTCTTGATAAGGGCGTAAATCCAACTCATGTGTCCAGAGCTGAGGTGTTTGTTGGTAAAGCATCCAATAATTTTCTGCAATTGCATCAATATTAAGTCCGCCAGTGCCACGCGTAAGACGAGCTAACCGCCCCAGACCAAATAATGCTTTATTCACTCTATCGCCATCGACCATACCATCAATAATCACATGAGCAATGTGTATGCCTTGTGACTTATAGATTTGGGCTAGATTTAAGGCATAAGCTCTTAAGGCAGATTTTCCTATTGTAAAAGCTGCGAAAAAAGGTTTGCTGCGTAGAGACGCACTCGCACCTGTAAAAATAAGCGTACCGTGATTTTGATCTTTAAAGATTTTTAGACAGCTTTGAGAAACTAAATAGGCCGATAGAAAAGTGGATTGCCACATTTGAGTAAAAAACGACAATGGACTGCGTAAAAAGATGGAAGGAATATTCCCTCCCACATTATGAATTACAGCAGTAATGCGTTCATTTTGACTTGTAATGGTGTCAAATAGGGCTTGTACTTGGTGTATATCTTCTGCATCTAAACGAAACGCTACAGCATCTCCACCATTGGAATGGATTTGGGCAGCCACTGCTTCAATTTTCTGGAAAGTACGTCCAGCAACATAGACTTTTAAGCCTTCTTTGGCGAAAAGACGACACACCGCTGCACCAATACCTTGTGATGCCCCGACGCCAATAACAACCGCACAATCTTGTTTTTTATCTAGTGTTGCTGATGTCATAGACATTTCACCCTGTTTGTTTTTTATACCATAATGCAATAAACGGACGATTCAAAATTTCTTTACTAAATTTTTTACTGGTACGAATCACTTCACCGAGTTGAGCAACTACAGCTATATCTGCAATGGTTTGGCTGTTTCCAACTAACCATTCACTTTGTGACAAAACCTGCTCAATACGGTCGAGATGTCGTATAAATTCTTCTTCAACATTTTCAGCTTTCATACGTCCTAAGCCTTGAAAGAAAAGCTGTGTTTTCAACTCGGCTAAAATAAAACCTTTTACCATAGGCTTTTCATAAGCTGGACGACCAATACTACTAATGCGAATCGCTTCTTCTAAAGCTTCTGAGTCATTTACGCGTAAATAGACTTCATAAAAATAAAGAGATTCATCTGCCCAATCTTCCCAAAGTTCAGCAAGAGCTTTTTGATTTGGATCTTCAGGGTAAAGCCGAGGTGTGTCTGGAAAAGCTTCATCTAGATAGCGTGCAATCCGAGTACTGTCTTGAATTCGCTGACCATTATGGTCAATGACAGGTACTTTACCCACCTTACTTAGCAGAGGAACTTTCGCTCCAAGAATGCCGTTGTAGTTAACTGTATCAAATGGAATTCCCTTAAATCTCAAAGCCCTTGAAATTTTTTGACAAAATGGAGAAATTTCCCATTGATGTAAAATAATATTCGACATTTATTCACCTTTATTTTTAATTGCCTTTTATCTAGTTCTCTTTTAGAACTAATCAATAAATATACAGAATGTTTTTTTAAGTCAAACTATTTTTGATGACGAATAAGTTCCGAAAGCTAAGAATTATTTGATTTTTACTACTTATTTCAGAACATTTTTCAAGCGATATAATTTGAATTATAGGAAGCTCTGCCTTAAAAAGAACTTCCTATATAATAGATTAGAAAATTAATAAGTCACTGTAACAACAACACTATCAGAATAGACGCCAGGTCTACTTGCGATGGCGGTACCTTGCGGAATCTTTCCATAAACTGTAGTCGTTTGAGCGCTTCCTGTACCTGTTTTTGAGACTCCCCCTGTTCCCCCAACATTGGTTACGCCTCCCGTGGCATCCCATACCGTACTATAGTTAGAATCTTTATATAGCTGATAGGGAATAAATTCATTATTACTATTGATCATACGCCTAAAGCCCCCAGCTATACGGTTATTACCATCCCCTAAATAAATACTATATGGCGTTCCAAAATTACAGGTCGTATTCACTGCTCCTTGCGCTGTGTAATCACGACTCGTTGTACTAATATCATTGATATTTCCAAAATCAACAGTTGAGGTTGAGTTTAATTGGCACAGGCTTGGGACCACAAAGTTTGCTGTTAGCAATGTATCGCCTGAATCCCAGCCACCAAGTAAATCACCACATGACAAACCCAAAAGATCCATATCCCAATACAACCGAACCGAAGCCGTATATGTTCCTTGAGGGTATGCAATGAGAGACCCTGTTCGAGCTGGTACTTTTATATTTACCGAGAAACTCACAATATTATTTGATGCGACTGTTGGTACTGGGCCATACCACACATTGGAGGTTTGGTTTGTGGTAGAAGACCCAGCTCCGCCTACAGTTGCAGTAACTGTATAGGGTAATGAAACACTGTTAATTGCATTTGTGGTTCCCGTAAATACGGTTTTCATACACATGAAATTAGAAATCTGGGGAAGCCCTAAATTCGTGCAAGTAATTGTTCCTGAAAGGTTTACGGTTGCATCACTATTGATATTTGCTGCTGTGTAGATAAAGGTGTTATTTGTGGTCCCACTTACCGTACAAGCTGCATGTGCCGGACTAAAAAATGCATAAACAAGATAAAATAAGCAAATACCTACAAAGTATTTTAAAAACAATGGAAAAAACTTATAGCTCTCTATTTGAGCCTTATTCATAATATTTAATGACATACATAAGGTCCCAATTTTTTAGTTGAGTACTGATTACTGTTATATGTGAAGTCAACTTGGCAGGAGCCATGATCCAGAAGATCAACTTCAAGTTTGTTTTGCTTCAATAGGTTTGGAATAAATACTTCACCATCATACCCAACCATCCCATTTTGCTGACCATTAATTCGAACGGTATAACCTGGCATTAACGGCGAATTATTTTCATCAACCAGTTTCACTAATCCAGAAATGACCTGATGAGCACCGAAGTCGACCAAAGTTCCTTGACGGTAACCCACGACTGTTTTTTGATCTGTAGATTTAACATTCCAATTCAGAGGAAGATACGATGGATCTAAATAAATATGGTTCACTTGATATGGCATGAGACTAGGAATCAGAAATCTTCCAGACTTGTCAGTTTCTCCCAAATTGACCCCGCCATTTATAATTTGACTTTGTGGCCCTGCATTAGTGACGACCGCATAGCCGTCGCCAATTTCATTAGCCGCAAAGATACGTCCCGCTGCCGCAACCAATGATCCCGTCGCCGAAAGTGCAACCTGATCATTATCCCCAAATCGGTTATAGCGTCCCGTCAGGTAAGCTGCTCGTGCTCGGTAAGAGGCATAAATCGAGGCATTGTTTTCATTGGCATCCTGATCTCGCTCAACATAACCACCCCAGCCAAATGAACCAATTTGCGGTTCTGATAATCCGAATATTTCTTGACGATACCGTAGGCTACCGCTGTCACTAGATACACTCGTGATCGCATTCACCTTACTGGACGGTGTATATCTCAGCGCAAAGTAAACTCCATAATCCTTGTGGTTTTCATAATCTTTATACGCTGATGCATAAAACCCCCAGTTCTTGTCCAGACTTCCACTTAAATTGGTAGACAGTAATTTATAGGAGTTGTCACTATATTTGATCTGGTTATAGCCCAGATAAACCCCATAGCCTGCATAAAAGTTATAGTTAATCCCTGCCCTGAAAATCTCATCTGCCAGTGCGCTGTGGTTCAGGTAGTTCTGTGACTCGGCATTGATCTGGTTATCTTTTAAATATCTCACTTGAGATACACGGGCTAGGTCAAAATAGTTATCAAATACTTTGCGGTAACTGGTGTTAAATGAAATGTTCTTACTGATACGCCCTTCTAAACCCAGCAAGGCAGAATAGCCGTTTTCATCTTTATACTGGCTCGCTGCAATATCGGCATTCATCACGCCAATACCCAAAACATTCTTGGCAAATCCTGTGCCGAGATTCGATAACCCATCTGTCGAAGCTTCTGCTCCACCACTTAAGGTCAGTGAGTTACTGTAACCGTATCGGATCGCACCTGATGCAAAGGTGGCATCATCATAATCGTTTGAATAGAGTCCATAGTTGTAGCGCGGAATACCAACATCTATTGAAAACTCATTAATACCTTTTGCCAGAATCTTGGATGAAAAATAGTACGGCTTTTTGGTAATGCTCTGCTGACCCGTTGCATCTGTGGTCACCAGTGTGACTTCATTTCCTGAAATAAACGGAAGCTGTTTAATATCAAAGGGACCAGATGGCACTAGACCTGAATAAATCTTTTGCTGGTTGACGTATAAATCTAGGGTTGAAGGCAATGCTGCCGAGCCAGAGAATTGAGGGAGTGCCGAAGTGACAATATCCCCGCGTTGGCTATAAGCACTCGACCACTGAAAACCGGCCAGACGGACACTGCTTCCCCAATCCGGGCTATTAGAAATAAAGTCCCCTAGGGTATATATCCTGATCTTTTCAGGGTCAACATATTGCCACTTACTTTCTAGGCGCACCCACTTTTCATGGCTATAGCTAGTTTCATTACTACCGTTATATAAAACGCCTGAAGAAAAGTTACCGATTGCGCTATTAAAGATCCCTTCTGCCGTACCTGAGAAAACATTCTCATCATTGGTTATGGTGTTATACAGACTGTAGTTCAAAATAGCCGCGTTTAAGGGCTTCATCTTTAGCAAATGCGGGCTAGTGACCTGCTGACTACTTAAGTCAACTGAATAACCCGTTAACATGTTCGACGGAACTTTTAAGTTTAAAGACTGCTCATTCTCTAGATATTTAAACTGGATTCCGTTTAGATCATTAATACATACCCACTGATTATCTGGGATATGTTCATCCATTTTTAGTCTTAAAGTTTTTAAAGTGCTAGATCGAATATATAGTTTTCCATCCTTAGATTGCTTTACTGCAACCAAATCTTCATTAGCATTTGAGTTAATCGAAACATTTAAAAATAGATGAATGAAATTAATATCTTGCTCCTGCTCATTCGCTCCTACTTGTGTATATTCACCATTGCTACCTACAGATTTAGGAACACTGGGAACTGCAGTATTCGTATGATCTAGTAACTGTTCGGCAAAAGAATATGCAGGAAAATACGCAACACATAAGACACCTATAATGTATTTCATATAAGCCTCTTAAAGTGTGGTTTTCTTACCATTAACTGTTAGAGATACGCTGTATTTATGATTTGGTTGGTAGGTAAAGTTACTAATCGAGTAACTTTTCGACTTCTCTGCAAGAATATAACCATTCACAGTATTTACTTTAATGGGATAACTTTTATTTGCTGTTGTATCAATAAGCATTAGACTATTTAACAGCGCATGTCGGTTACCTATATTGCTAATATTTAAAGAAGGTGTGTTCTGGTTAACATCAATTTTCCAACTCAGTTTGGTAATCGCATCTTTATTTACTACAAATACAGGTAATGATGAGCGAAGTAATACATTTACTCCCTGAGCTGCTTTACGGCTATCAATTGGTTTGGGTAACTCATCAATAATAATACGATAGGTTTTTTCACCAGAAATAGGTTCTGGGTTAATTCTAACTACACGTAAGTTATAAGAGTCACTAGGTTGTAGTTTTAAAAATGGTGGACTAACTACAATCTCATCCGTAGGGATTAGTTGATCTTGCCCAGCATTTTGTCTCCACTCAAATACACGCACCTGCAAATCAGCACTTTCATTTGACTGGTTATATAAACTAATTGAAGCAGCATTTTGATTACTTAATATTTCTACATTTACAGGTGAAAGACGGATTGTTGCGGCGTTAATAGAGCTAGATAAAGATAAGAATAATCCCATAATAATAAAAATATTTTTTTTCATGATTTGCTCAAATATAACTTTTTAATGTATTAGCCCTTTCAAAAGGGCTAACGTAATTCTAATTTATGCAAATTAATAAGTTACCGTGACAGTCACACTGTCAACATAGCTACCTGCACTTGGTAAAGTTGTTCCTGCAGGAATACGACCATATACATTTATAGTTTGAACATTACCCGTTCCGGTTCCACTGTAGGCAGTCGTTGCAATACCAATTGCTGTGGCACGTCCTGTGTCAGAGAAAAGGTTGTAAGGAATATATTCATTGCTAGTCGCCCCACCGATCATGCGACGTTGTGTTGATAAAACATTCTGACCACCATCAAATGACAAAGTCCATGGCACAGTATTATTACAAAGGACTTTAATTGAGGTACCACCAGTCGTTGTGGTATCTGCATCAACATTGCCAGCAAGTGAACTTAAAGTACCAAAGTCTAAAACGGCATTTGTTGTCGTGCCAGTTGCAGAGGTATTCAATACACAACTATTCGTTACTGTTGCTCTAACAGTTAATGTACCTGTTGCTGTAGCTGCATTTGCCGCATTGAGAGAAAATACTCCTGCAACAACTGCTGATAAATAAATAAAAGTCTTTTTCATGGCCAAAACCTTTTAAACTAAATTGTCGAATTAATAGATATAAAAAATTTAACCCTTATTCTTACAATCATTTTTATTTGACTGCTCTTTTAAAGCTTATTTTTTTATCCTACTTTCCAACATAATACATAAAAATAAATAAAATGCATGTTCACGTTATTATTTTAATTTCTAATCAATAAAACAAATTTACCTAAACCTATCTTACGGATACAAAAAAACAATATTTACAAAATATAAATATTTGATTTAAATAATTTTAATAAAAACACTAGAAAAAATATTAAGATAAATTTAAATAAATATTTCAAAATTTAGCTAACTTTAAAAAATTAAATAATTTTTACGAGTCAATTTATTTTTATATTATTTATCTCTTTAATTTTCATTTTATATTATTTCTTAAAAGTGCACCTTCAGAAAACTATTAAAGATTATAATTTATATAAAAATAAAATGATAAAAATGATCTACAGATGAACTATAACAAGGATAGTTTTATTTATTTTAAATATTGAAGAGCTATGAGATATAAAAAAATAAAGGCCTCTTTAGAGACCTTTATTTAGTAAATTTAAATAATTAAACGCTCAGCATGCTATTTAAAGTTTCAGAAACATTTTTCGATTTCACTTTAGGCTGCAATGCTTGTAAAGCTTGTTGTACTTGAGTGCGCTGAGGCTCTGCAAGAGTATACCAACGAGATAACACCTGTAACAGGCGTGAACCTAAAATCGGGTTTTTCTCGTCTAGATACTCTGCAAGATTAATAAAGTGAGCTACACCAAAACCCCAAGTATTTTCAGGATTATTTGACAAGCCACCACTTACCGCACGAATACGATTTGGAGTTGTTAAATCATAGTCTGGATGTTGAGTAAGGTACTCAATTGTTTCTGTTGTCGCATTTGGGTTTGCAGCTTGAATCATAAACCACTGATCTAAAGACAAGGCTTCATCTTTAAAGCGATCATAGAAATCAGCAAGTACCTCTTGAGCTTGAGGTGCATTTTGCCAAACTAATACACGTAACGCACCTAAACGTTCAGACATATTGCCTGTGTTTTGGTATTGAACATGTGCTAATTCAAATGCACTTTGATCGCCTTGACGAGTCATCATCATGAGCATGATATTCTTTAATGCACGAACGCCCATGGCTAACGAGAATTCTTTTTGCAAGTCTGGGTCAAGGGTAAGATAAGTATCTTTCCAGAATGAACCCAACTCTTGTGCTAAACGATTAAGCAAGGCTTCACGTTTTACATGAATATCTGCTGGTGCATAGTTCTGATCAATACGACTACCCAAATAACCTTCACTTGGTACATCAAACAAACGTGATGCTAAAAGCGGGTCACGACCAACCAACTCCGGCAAAGTGCTTTGAATAGCTTGAATGTACGCATCTGCAGAATGGTCTTCTAGCAAAATACGCTCAAGCAAGGTTTGCGTTGCTTGCCATTGGTTAAAGCCGTTGGTTTCGTGTTGAATTAAGAATGCTAATTCAGCATCGGTATAGTCAAATACAAGATTTACAGGCGCAGAGAAATTACGGAGTAACGACACAACTGGCTGTTCAGTCATACCTGTGAATTCAATGGTTGCTTCGTCTTGATCAAACAAGTACACACCATCTTTAACATCATTTACGAATAGACTGTTACTGTGCAATGTATATTGCTCCCCTGTTTTAGCGTTAAAAAGCGCTAAAGCAACAGGAATTGGAACAGCTTTTAAATTTGGATATTTAGGATGTGCTTTTAGGCTTTGTTTAAAACTTAAACGGTAAGTTTGCATCGCTGCATCATATTCACCTTTTGCTTCAAGCTTTGGCGTACCTGGTTGGTTGTACCAAGTTAAAAATACAGATAAATCGACACCTGAACCTGCAGATAATGCAGCAACCCAGTCTTCTACCGTTACAGCTTGTCCATCATGACGGCGGAAGTATTCATCTGTCCCCTTACGGTATTTTTCTTTACCAAGTAAGGTCGACATCATACGGTTAATTTCCGCACCTTTTTCATAGACTGTCGCTGTGTAGAAGTTATTAATTTCGACAAAGTGATCTGGACGCGGTGGATGCGACAATGGACCTGCATCTTCAGGGAATTGATGCGATTTAAGTACAGCCACATCGTCAATACGTTGAACCGCAGCAGATTGTAAATCTTCAGAGAAAGATTGATCACGGAATACCGTTAAACCTTCTTTTAAGCACAGCTGGAACCAGTCACGGCAAGTAATGCGGTTCCCTGTCCAGTTATGGAAATATTCATGGGCAATCACAGACTGTACACGCATAATCGCTGCGTCAGTTGTGTATTCTTCATCGGCAAGCACACATGAAGTATTAAAGATATTTAAACCTTTATTTTCCATTGCACCCATGTTGAACTGGCTCACCGCAACAATCATATAGTTGTCGAGGTCATAAGCACGGCCGTAGTGTTCTTCATCCCAACGCATTGAATGCTTTAAGGCTTCCATCGCGATATGGCATTTTGGAATATCTTTCTCAATGGCATAGATTTCTAAAGCAACATCACGCCCTTCCGAAGTCGTATAACGATCTTTAAGAACAGCTAAATCACCAATAACACAAGCAAACAAATAGCTTGGTTTTTTAGTCGGATCTTGCCAGATCGCAAAGTGGCGGTTTTCACCTACCTCACCTGTTTCAAGCAAATTACCATTGGCAAGTAACACTGGATATTTTTTGTCTGCTTCTACACGTGTCGTAAAGACTGAAAGTACATCTGGACGGTCTGGATAGAAGGTGATTTTACGGAAGCCTTCAGGTTCATTCTGGGTTACAAACAACTCATCTGCTTTATATAAACCTTCAAGCTGAGTATTGGTTTCTGGATGAATAATCACTTGAGTCTGCAAAATGACTTCATCTGGTGCATCAGTGATCACCAGTTGTTCACTGTCGAGTGAATATTGTGCAGGAGTAAGATCTTGACCATTGAGCTGAATAGATTGCAACTCAAGATCACGACCTAATAACACCAAGTCCCCAGCTGTTTGACGCTTCATGACTAATGTTGAATCAACAATTGTTTTGTCATCATATACTTGAATATCAAGATTAATGGATTCAACCAAGAATGAAGGTTTTTGATAATCTTTTAAATAAACTGTTTGATCTGCCTGAACTGGAGGCTGCGCCGCAATATTCATCTTTATTCCTTATATACTTTTCGGAAACCGTAGTACGAATTTTATGAACTTGATCATATACATTCATACATACCGTGTTTGTTTACCTTTATAAAATTAATGGGACTTCATTTATACATTTCAAATTAGAATCGTCTTTTATTAGCACAGATTAGACCAAATTTACGATAATCGTTGCTTATATAATCAATCTATACAATAAAAATAAAACAACTTCAGCTTTTAACATTTTTTAGAGTCAGCTTACATTTTGGGCATGGTTCTTGCCTTCATTAATACACCAATATAAATATTTCAATCAGAACAAGAGGTGTCAGTATGGAATTAAAAGCACATTTTCATCGTTTAGAAAATATTAAAGCAATTCATGATCTAGACGCAGCAGGACTCGATCACCATGTGATTGCGGTGTTTTTATCTGCGGAAGGTATTTCTATTACAGCTCAGGAGGTAACCTCTATCGTCAATACTTATGATGCTTTAGGTAAAGTAAAATTACCAAGTAAAAAAGTGCAGGCACTTATTAATGCCAAAAAGCTTGGACAGAATGATGAGAGCTTGCCGTGCCCTGTTTAATTTTAAATTTTAACCTCTTATGAAAACCTAAAGTTAAAACAAAGACTTTAGGTTTTCTATTTTTGCACCAAACAAAAAGACAATCTCAGCTATCGGCAATGTGGCTGTGTATAATAAGTCAGTCATGATAGATTTAAGCGTTCGGAGCAAAATGGTCTTACAAATTCTACAGAAACAGCTAGATGAAAGTAGCCATTGTCCTCTCTGCCAAGCGTCAATGTATTGGGTAGATGCCGAGCAATTTGAACAAGACATTCAGTTTCATGAATGCAGTCATTGTCAGCACCGTGTTTTTAAAGACACAAAAATGACTTGCCATTGTGAAACATGCACAAAACAACGAAAAAAGCTTTTACAGCAAACACGCCTACAAGAACAACGCCAGTTTAAGTCAAAAGAGCAACCACAACGTAGTCTGGAACAGCTCAGTTTTTTGCATAAACTTTTTTTACTTAGCCTGCTCGATGACTATGCACGAGACGATATTGCTCATGACGAATACATTCACTGGGACAAAATTAAATATCAGTCCATTACACCAAACTGGATGTTTCAAAACTATCTGATTAAGCAACTCCATAAAGATGGAATTTTAAACGCTCAAGACCAAGCTGATGAACCTCAGTGCTTTTATTTAAACATTCGCTTGGATGGTTATAGTGACCCAAGTTTATTTAGTGTAGCCCAGCAACTACGCCACTGGTTTTATGAAAATTTAAGTCTTGGTATTCCATTTTGTAGTGCCGATGAAGTAAAAGACGTACTTTTTCAGGTGCTCTATCAAGAGATTATTCAGTTTATGCAGTTCTATTGCCGAACTTGGGGCATTCAAATTGCAGGAAGCTCTAATTTCCAAACTTTTTGTTATCGCTTAATGGATTCACTAGCAATTGGGCAGATTTATTATTTAATTCAAACCGCACTCGAGTATCTTTATAAACAGAAAGCCCTACAGCCGCGTAATGAAAAATTTATTAACACCAATTTGTTGAAGAAAACCTTAGAGCAATATCGCGAGAGAGCCTTAGCTGAAAAGTGGGAAACCTCAATGTTGCCTCGTCCTCACAATATTCCCTACAGTAAAATGAGTTATATTTTACTTAACCGCTTCTTAGGTTACGACGAACAAATCTTTGTACAACCTGTCTGGAAAGCATGGCGAAAAATTGAACCTCGATTAAACTTTTATTCAGTTAAACGTTGTATGCACTGTGGTTCAAACGATTTAAGTGTTGATTATGATGCGGCAGATTATGTTTCTTTAATTTGCCAAAGATGTAAGCATCAAGATCATTATTTTACTCACTAAATCTACAATTACTTTGGCTTAATAAGGATAATAACATGACATCAGCATCGACTTTGATTGAGCAGGTAATTGACGCTTGGCAAAACATGCAGGCAAAGACGCCTCTTGTGCAATGCATTACCAATAGCGTCGCGGCCAACTATACAGCCAATGTTTTACTTGCTTCTGGTGCTTCACCTGCCATGATCGATAATCCTTATGAAGCAGAAAGTTTTACCAAAATTTCATCGGCTTTAAGCATCAATTTAGGCACCCCGACTTCAGAGCAAATGCAAGCCATGCAAATATCTGCCAAGACTGCACAGCTCAATGGCATTCCATGGGTGCTTGATCCAGTCGGCTATGGCCCAATTTTAGCTTGGCGTAGTCAAATGACAGACGAGCTTTTACAGTTCAAGCCAAGCATTATTCGTGGTAATGCTTCAGAAATTAGTACACTTGCAGGCAACCAAGTTCAATCTAAAGGTGTCGATAGTACTCTAAGTAGTGATCAAGCCTATCAACAGGCTTATACACTATTAGCACATGCGGACTGTATCGCTATTTCAGGTGAGTCAGATTATATTTTATCTAAAGAATTAGACGTCTTTATTCAAGTGAACGGCGGAAGTCCTTTACAACCAAAAATTACTGCAACAGGCTGTGCTTTAGGTGCGTTAACTGCAGCATATAGCGCTGTGACGACGCCAACCATTGCTGCTCTTTCAGCTCATGTTCATTTTGCGATTGCAGGTAAACTTGCTGCAAATCAAGCGCAAACTATGGGAAGTTTTAGCACCATCTTTATGGATTACATCCACATGCTAGATGACAACTTGATTGAGCAATATGCAGATATTAAGCTTTTAGAGATACTGGCATAATCTAGGTTATGCCTATATAGAGGTGGATCAGGAAATTTGAACAACACTTATAAGTGATATTTTGCTCCCCAAATGATGTTATAAACATCAATATATGGAGTATTTTATGGCACGTAGACCAAGAAGAAATCATTCAAATGATTTTAAAGCTAAGGTAGCACTTGCTGCGATTAAAGCAGAAAAAACACTTGCTGAATTGAGTGCTGAATTTGATGTTCATCAAAACCAAATTATCGACTGGAAAAATCAACTGATTTCAGCTTCCTCGCAAGCTTTCGATCAATCAAAAGCTCCAACAGAACCACCCATCGATCTAAAAAAACTACATGCAAAAATCGGTGAGCAGGCATTAGAAATTGATTTTTTAGAAGGTGTGTTGAAGAAACTGGGCCGCTTCAACCACAAAAGTTAATCGATGACTCACTTCAGATTTCAGTATCTAAGCAAGCTCAGCTGCTGAAAGTCTCCCGTGGTTGTTATTACTATCGCCCAAAACCTGTGAGTGCATCAGATCTGAAGCTGATGCGGTGTATGGATGAGTTACATATGCAATACCCTTTTGCAGGTAGCCGTATGATGCGTGATTTGTTGAATCGTCAAGGACATCATATAGGACGACGTCATACACGTACTTTAATGAAGAAAATGGGCATTAATGCGTTATATTGCAAACCAAATTTAAGCCAGGCTAATCAAGCTCACCGCAAATATCCATATCTGCTCAAAGGATTGGCTATTCAGCGCAGTAATCAAGTGTGGTCTACGGATATAACGTATATCCCTATGGCAAAAGGCTTTGTTTATTTATGTGCTGTGATTGATTGGCATAGCCGCAAGGTACTTGCGCATAGAGTATCGATTAGTATGGAGGTTACATTTTGCATAGAAACATTAAATGAAGCTATTGAAAAATATGGTCGACCTGAAATATTTAATACAGACCAAGGCAGTCAGTTTACCAGTGATGCATTTATTGATGTATTGAAATCAAATGACATCCAAATCAGCATGGATGGTAAAGGTCGATGGGTTGATAATGTGATGGTTGAACGATTATGGCGGAGCGTTAAATATGAAGAGGTGTATCTCAAAGCCTACAGCAATGTTTTGGATGCGAAGAAGCAATTAAACGCATATTTTGAATTTTATAATTTGAAACGACCTCATTCGAGTCTGGACAAAATGACTCCAGATGAGTTTTACTATGACCAGCTACCACAACAAAATAAGGTAGCTTAACTAGAGCAGAGTATCACTTATAAATAAGCTTTTAGTTGTTCAAACATGTGGGACCACCTCTTATCACGCTAGACTCACTTTAAAAGTAAGTAGATTTCTGTCCATTCGATAGCACTACTTTTACATAGTGCTAATCGCTATTCTTGATCGAAATTGCGCTTTTTAGTGTTATACAACTTGCTTGAAATAATCTTCTCTTGGCATATCGACAAGCTCAACGCACAATTGAATTTCTTTATTAAACTCTTGTTGTAGATATTTTTTATTACTAAGCACCGCTAATAACTGCTCACCCATAAGCTGTTTTTGTTCAGCCGTTCTTCCCGACAAAATATAGACCTTTGCATGAATATAAGCCTGTTCGGCTCCCAAGCCTATTAGGAAAACATCATCTTTACGCGCACGGCTTTTAATGTCTTCTGGACTAAATAGCTCTGTTTCAATCAGTGTGGTATTAATTTCTTCAAGTAATTGTTTTGCGTTTAATCCAGTTAAATTTTCTGAATAATCAACTACAACGTGCGGCATAGCCACCTCAATTTATATAATAAGTCATTAAGCGAATTAAACTTTATTCAATAAATAATAAAGCTAATCGGACCTGATCATATCCCATTCGAGGACTGGTTGCTTCAACAATTGGTCTTAGTTTGATCGAACCATCATCAGAAAAATGATCTGGATTTTGGCGCTTTTTCAGCTTCTTATAAATTTTACGAATTTCTTCGACCACTTCTTCACCTGGATGAGCAACCGAAATATCTAGCTTTTGCTCTTTATGAAGTCGAGCCAAGTGATTAATAATTGTCGCTGGGGTTAAACCACGTTCATGCGCGATGTCTTCAATCTCATAGCCTTCTTCAAACAAAACACGTGTCTCATCTAAAGTTGCCGTAGCGTAATTTTGCTTGCCACCTTTTGCGAGTTTCTTCTCATTACGAGAAATCTCGGTTTCATTCAAGGTGCCGCCACAGTGACGAATAAACGCTTTATGCTGAGCCGTTAAATCTACATCTGCAAAGTTATCTTCGGCTTCTTTTGAAAGCTCTTGGAAACGGCGATCCGCTTTGACAGCTAAACTATCTAGCTCTAAAGCTTGCTCGTTGATACCTAATAATTTTAGACCAGTTAAAGATTTTAAGCGCGACAATGCAACATAACCCTGACCTTTCTCGAAGGTATTCATGAGGTTAATTTCAGCGGCTTCTAAAGTCATCCCTTGGCTTTTATGAATAGTAATCGCCCACGCTAAACGAAGTGGAATTTGCTGAAAACTTGCAATCACTTTGCCTGCTTCATTTTCAACGGACCAAGTTTCAGGAGCAACCAGCAAAGTCGTGCCATCAGTCAGTTTTACTTTCGGCAGTAAGCCATTTTCGTCATCTTCCTCAAAGCCGATGACTTCACCCAAACTTCCGTTGATATAGCCCATATCAAAGTTATTTTTTACAAACATGACTTTGGCATGCTTTTTAAGTGTGAGTTCTTCTGGCGCACGCACTGAAGATTTTAAAGTTTCTAATAACTTTTCATTACCATCTAAAACAGCATTGAATTGATGCCCTTCATTATCAATTTCATTTAAGTGCTGATAGTTGATGTTATCGACATCCATATTGTGTGTATAAAGACGAGTAAAGGTCTCACCAATATCATGCGAGCGTGATTGACGCAGTGCTTGTAAATGATCGGGTTGAATATTTTGCGCACGAATGGCATTTAAAATCTGGTTCAGAATTTCATCGTCTTGACGGTGCTGCTCTGTTAAATAACATACACGGAATTTAGCTTCGACCCATGCATCAGACATAAAGCAGAACTTATCACGGTTGGCTTCACCATTACGGCCTACAGGCGGCAACTGGAAGAAATCTCCAGCCACAATGACTTGAATACCACCGAAGGCTTCATCGCTTTCTTTAAAATATTTTAGAACTTGATTGACCAGATTAAGCTGTTTCGCATGTAGCATTGAGATTTCATCAATCACAAGAACTTGCGCATTTTCAAGATGTTCCTTGAGATATTTACGCTCTTTCATGCGTTTTAGATCATCATCAGTTAACAGATCTTTAATGCCAATGCCAGCCCATGTATGAATGGTCATACCGTTCATATGTGTTGCTGCAATACCTGTAGAAGCCGTAATTGCCACAGGCACTTTACGTGCTTTGAGGTATTGGATGTACTGATTAAGTGTATAGGTTTTCCCTGCACCAGCCGAACCGGTTAAAAAGACATTTTCACCTGCTTTAAGCAGTTTAAGCGCAGTTTCCTGTTTCATAATCTCATATGTACATCTTCAACAGCCCATAGCTTAACGATTTTCCCGAAAAAATTAAATGAATGTGCCAAACTTTCTAAAAAGTACTTATAAATCAAAAATTAAAAGCAAAATAATATTTGGTAGGTTTTTGGTAGGTAGGAAAATAAACTTCACATCACAATACTAAGGCCATGGTGAGGCTCACCTGTAATAACAAACAATGGATTTATGGAAGAAGGAATCACTCCATGGCTTTTAAAAATATTGCAGATCAAACAAACGGTTTTTATATTCCATGCGTATCACTCTTTGGACCAGGATGTGCTAAAGAAATTGGTACAAAGGCACAAAACCTCGGCGCAAAAAAAGCATTAATTGTGACCGATGAAGGCTTATTTAAATTTGGTGTTGCAGATCTTATCGCAAACTATTTAACTGAAGCAGGCGTTGCAAGCCATATATTCCCAGGCGCAGAACCTAACCCAACCGATATTAATGTGCATAATGGCGTAAATGCCTATAACGAAAATGGCTGTGACTTTATTGTCTCTCTAGGTGGCGGTTCATCTCACGACTGTGCAAAAGGGATTGGTTTAGTCACTGCTGGTGGTGGTCATATTCGCGACTACGAAGGTATTGATAAAAGTAAAGTCCCGATGACGCCATTGATTGCAGTGAACACCACAGCTGGTACGGCATCTGAAATGACTCGTTTCTGTATTATTACCAATACAGATACTCACGTAAAAATGGCGATTGTTGACTGGCGTTGTACTCCACTTATCGCGATCGATGATCCGAAACTCATGATTGCAAAACCGGCTGGTTTAACCGCTGCAACAGGTATGGATGCATTAACCCATGCAGTTGAAGCATATGTTTCTACGGCGGCGAACCCGATTACTGATGCGTGTGCAGAAAAAGCGATTACGATGATTAGCCAGTGGTTACAACCTGCGGTCGCAAATGGTGAAAACATCGAAGCACGTGATGCAATGAGCTATGCACAATACTTGGCTGGCATGGCGTTTAACAACGCATCTTTAGGTTATGTTCACGCAATGGCGCACCAGTTAGGCGGTTTCTACAACCTACCTCACGGCGTATGTAATGCAATCTTGTTACCACACGTTTGTGAATTTAACTTAATTGCTTGCCCAGATCGCTACGCAAAAATCGCAGAGTTAATGGGTGTAAAAACTCACGGACTCACCGTAACAGAAGCTGCCTATGCTGCAATTGATGCCATTCGTAAACTGTCTTCATCAATTGGTATTCCATCTGGTTTAACCGAGCTTGGTGTAAAAACTGAAGACCTTGCAGTGATGGCAGATAATGCTCAAAAAGATGCATGTATGCTCACCAACCCTCGTAAAGCAAATCATGCGCAAGTTGTGGAGATTTTCAAAGCAGCACTTTAATACTGATGTAATGGCATATCCCTCTAGTAAGTCAAATCCCTCCGACCGTTGACTTACTTTTTTGGGGAATACTTAGCTCCAGCGGTATTCCCTTTTTTTAGAACCTATACTCCAACCTTCTCTAAACCTGATTGACAATTCGCCCATTTCATTGAAGGATACTCAGCATGTCTTAATTACAATAGCTCGATAAAAATGAATACATCTTTAGCTAATCAAACTTATGTTCCAGATATTTTAGGCACGGGCTACGAACAGCTCACACTTAGTTTTCCTGATGATTATGAAGGGAAAGTTGTAGCCACCTTAGTGCGTAAAAAAGCTGCTCAATCTACTCAAAAAGCCGTGCTGTATATTCATGGTTTTTTAGATTATTTCTTTCAAACCGAAATGGCTGAGCAATTCAATGCTCATGGTTACGACTTCTATGCACTTGATTTAAGAAAATATGGCCGCTCAAAACTGCCTCATCAAATTTTCTATAATGTGCTTGATTTAAATGAATACGACGCCGAAATTACTCAAGCATTAGAGATTATTGGCAAAGAACAGCACACCCAAGTCTTACTCGCAGGGCATTCAACTGGTGGTTTGACAGCAACGCTTTATGCTGCCCATCATCCAGATCATCCTCTTATTAAAGCACTCTGGGCAAATAGTCCGTTTTACGACTTTAATTTAAGTCTAGTTGAAAAGAAATTTGGCATTCCAATGCTCAGTCGAGTAGGAAAATATCTGCCAAAAGTTAAATTTCCAAGCCAATTAAACAAATGGTACACCACCAGTCTTCACAAGCAGCTCAAAGGCGAATGGGAGTTCAATCTTGACTGGAAACCGACCTCTGCCCCTACAGTTCAGCTCAGCTTTGTACATGCGATTCATACGGCGCAAAAAGAGATTCACCGCGGAGTTAAACTGAACGTTCCCGCACTGATTATGCATTCGCATCAAACTAAAAATCCAAAAAAATGGGGAATAGATGCGACTCAAAGTGATGTGATTTTAGATGTTAAAGACATTGAAAAACATGGTAAAAAAATTAAAGGCGATGTCTCGGTTGTCTCTATTCACAATGGATTGCATGACTTAGTCCTTTCGGCCCAGCCAGTACGAGAACAAGTCTATCAACAATTGTTCCAGTGGCTGGATCAAAAAATTACTTAACTAAGCTTAGGTGAGTCAAGGTATTTCACAAGCAGTTGATGCGCAGGATGTTCACTCGGCAAGAGCTCCATAAGGCGTTCTACCGCATCAATTGCTTCAGGGAAATGAGCTAAATGCTTAAGTAATAAATCTGTTTCTTGAGTTTTAAAAATCGCATCGCTCAAGCGTGACTCAAGGCAGTCACGCCATGCGCATAAAAATGGACTTTCAGTTTTTGCCAGAAATACACCTGTGTAAAGCTGTAAAGCCGAGGCTGCATATCCCGCATCGAGCGCTTGTTCAGCTTGTAAAAAATCGGCTTCAACATGCACCAGCAAACGATATGGACGTGAACCAAGTAAACCACCCAAAATATCTCGTAGTTGAGACATTTCAGCTTTAAGTGTGCCCATGCTTACTTTACGTTCGCCATAGAGCGCCTGATAAAGATGCTCTAAAGTTAAACCATGGGGACATAGTGCCAATATGGTTAAAATTTCAATTTGACGCGGCGTTAATAATAAACTTTTGCCGTTAAATTTAACTTGCGGCGTCGAAAATGCACGGATATGTAATTGCTGGCGCTGCTGCTCTAGCAAAGCAGATTGAATAATAGATGCACAACGTTCAGCAGCCAGAATTCCTAAACTATTATGGTTCTTCCATGTGGTTGATAAATCAACAACACCAAGGGTTTGTTTTGAATATGGATCGATAATCGGCGCGGCATAACACACCCAATCATGAATCGACTCCATGTAATGTTCGTTTGAAAAAACACAGCTTGATTGTTGAGTTTTTAAAGATAAAGCCAAGGCATTGGTGCCCACAAATTCTTCACGCCACTGACCACCTTGTACGAAATGTACACGCTCAGCAGCACTTTGCATTTGAGCACTTGGTGCCGTCCAGATAATCGTACTGCCGATATCACCGACAGCAATTACCATTGAAGATTGCTCTGCAATATGACGTAAGTCATCGGCACATTGGCTTAAAGCCATATCTAAAGCATTTTGTGAAGCAGTTTTTTTCTCGACTAATGGAGCAGCAAAACGCTCTTTAGGAATCGCGGCAGAAGCCGATCGTTCCCACGAGCTTGCAATACTTTGGCCGAGTTTGGCAGCGTTCTGAGGAGAGAGACTATTTTGCGTGCGCAGTTGATCAATCAACGTCCGTTGCTGCAATAAATCCTTTTTTGTGAACATTTGTAAATTCCTTATATATCCACATTTCTATTCCAACCTTTCTCCAACCTTCTTCTTTATATCCTAATTATACAAAGTACGAAAGTACCTACTGACAGGGTTCTTGTTAGTCTTTAGTCCTAAAAAGCAAAGGAATATTTATATGCGCTATATCGATCCAAATCAACCAGGCTCAAAAGTTCAATTTAAATCACAATACGAAAATTTTATTGGCGGTGAATGGGTGGCACCTTTAAAGGGTGCATATTTTGACAATGTATCTCCTGTTGATGGAAAAGCTTTCACACGTATTCCACGCTCTAGTGCCGAAGATATTGAACTCGCTCTAGATGCAGCACATAAAGCGAAAGCAACATGGAATAAAGCATCACCGACGGTACGCTCAAATATACTTTTAAAAATTGCTGATCGTTTAGAAGCAAATCTTGAAATGCTTGCTGTTGCCGAAACTTGGGATAATGGTAAAGCAGTACGTGAAACTTTAGCAGCTGACCTTCCGCTCGCGATCGACCATTTCCGTTATTTCGCTGGATGTATTCGTGCTCAAGAAGGTGGCATCTCTGAAATTGATGAAGATACCATTGCCTATCATTTCCACGAACCACTCGGTGTCGTTGGTCAAATCATTCCATGGAACTTCCCGATTTTGATGGCAGCATGGAAACTTGCACCTGCTTTAGCAGCAGGTAACTGTGTTGTGATTAAGCCAGCTGAACAAACTCCAGTGGGTATTTTGTTGGTGGCTGAACTCATCCAAGACATTTTACCGCCGGGCGTCCTTAATATTGTCAATGGTTTCGGTTCAGAAGTCGGCCGTCCGTTAGCGACAAACCCACGTATTGCAAAAATCGCGTTCACAGGTTCAACTCAAACTGGACAAATGGTGATGCAATATGCGACCGAAAATATTATTCCAGTCACGCTAGAGCTTGGTGGCAAGTCACCGAACCTTTTCTTCGAAGATATCATGGATAAAGAAGATGACTTCTTAGAAAAAACACTTGAAGGTTTTGCTATGTTTGCCTTAAACCAAGGTGAAGTATGTACTTGCCCTTCTCGTGCTTTAGTACAAGAAAGCATTGCTGATCAGTTCTTAGAGATGGCTGTCGAACGTGTAAAACGTATTAAAACTGGTCATCCACTTGATACTGAAACGATGATTGGTGCTCAAGCATCTCTACAACAGCAAGAGAAAATCTTACGTTGTATTAACACGGGGCGTGAAGAAGGTGCAGAACTCTTACTTGGCGGTAGCGGCCGTAAAGAAGTAGGCGATGGTTACTATGTCGATCCGACTATTTTTAAAGGTCACAACGGTATGCAAGTTTTCCAAGAAGAAATTTTTGGACCTGTACTTGCTGTGACAACGTTCAAAGACTTTGACGATGCAATTAAAATTGCTAATGACACCATGTATGGTTTAGGTGCAGGTGTATGGTCACGTTCAGCTCACATTTCTTATCGTGCTGGTCGTGCTATTGAGGCGGGTCGTGTCTGGACAAACTGCTACAACATCTACCCTGCACATGCTGCATTTGGTGGCTACAAGAAGTCTGGTATTGGCCGTGAAAATCATAAGATGATGCTAGATCATTATCAACAAACTAAAAACTTGTTAGTGAGTTATTCAACTAAACCAATGGGCTTCTTCTAAGTTTCGCACCAAGTTGATACCAAACTATCAACACTAGAAAGAAGTAAGGTCATTCATGATACAAGAAGCCAGTAATTTAGATTACTGGCTTCTTTATTTTGTACTGTTAGTTCTCAAGTTTTTACTATGTGGAATAAAAAACCCTCACCTAATATTTAAAGCAATTTATTTAGGCATTGCTTTTGCATTAATTCATACAAACTAACTCGCAGGAGTATTGTATGAATCAACCAGAAACAGCTTCCGTTATTTCCTCAAAGACAGAAGTCTCGTCAGCAGAATATTTTGCTCAGCGTCAACTTAAACAAGGTACCGTTGGTTGGTTACTCCTGATTGGTTTAGGCGTAGCGTATGTGATATCAGGTGATTTTGCTGGCTGGAACTTCGGCATAGCCCAAGGTGGCTGGGGCGGGATGTTTATTGCCACTGCCCTTGCTGCAATCATGTATCTGTGCCTGTGTCTTTCTATGTCAGAAATGTCCACCATGATGCCGACAGCAGGTGGCGGTTATAGTTTTGCACGTGCTGCCTTTGGCCCTTTTGGGGGCTATTTAACAGGAACAGCTATTTTAATTGAATACGCAATTGCCCCTGCTGCGATTGCTGTGTTTATTGGTGGTTATTGCGAATCTCTATTTGGTATTAATGGCTGGGTGATTTACCTCGCCTGCTATGCCATTTTTATGGGCATACACCTCAAAGGTGCCGGCGAAGCCTTAAAAATCATGTTCGCAATTACACTTGTCGCTGCTGTTGCCCTTGTCGTGTTTATTGGGGCAATGATTCCACATTTTAATACACAAAACCTGTTAGATATTCCTGTTGGCACAGCAGCTGGTGCAAGTCGTTTTCTACCTCATGGCTATTTAGGCATCTGGGCCGCAGTTCCCTTTGCAATCTGGTTTTTCCTTGCAGTTGAAGGTGTGCCATTAGCCGCCGAAGAAGCAAAAGATCCAGCCAAATCCCTGCCACGCGGTTTAATCGGAGCAATGCTCATCTTAACGGCCTTTGCCATGCTCATTTTATTCTTAGGTGCAGGTGCAGCGGGTGCAAGTACTTTACAAAACTCTGGCGCTCCCCTCGTCGATGCTCTGGTTAAAGTGTATGGCAGCAACACTTGGCTTGCGACTTTTGTTAACTTTGTTGGTTTAGCAGGTTTAATCGCGAGTTTCTTTTCAATTATCTATGCCTATTCGCGTCAAATTTTTGCGCTCTCTCGTGCTGGTTACTTACCTACTTCACTCTCTTTAACCAATAAAAATAAAGCCCCTTATCTCGCAATTATTATTCCAGGTATTATTGGGTTCTTGCTTTCACTCACCAAAGAAGGTGATTCACTCATTTTAATCGCTGTTTTTGGTGCCACCATTTCCTATGTATTGATTCTTTTATCTCACATCAAACTACGCCTATCTAAACCCGACATGCCTCGTCCTTATAAAACTCCTGGAGGAATCCTCACTTCAAGCATTGCACTGATTTTAGCAGTCGCTGCTGTGGTCGCAGGCTTTGTTGTTAATCCGAAAGTTTGGTTTATTGCTGCCGCTATTTATATCGTATTTATTGCTTACTTTTTATTCTATAGCCGTTATCATTTAGTGAAAGGTACACCAGAAGAAGAGTTTGCAAATATTAAAGCCGCAGAACAAAAACTATAAAAAAGGATGCAACTATGAGTTATCGGAATATTGTCGCCAATCAACAGTATCACTTTGCTGACTTGAAGACCTTGATGGCAAAAGCAACGCCGTTACGTTCAGGCGATGAGTTAGCAGGTGTAGCTGCCAGAGATGCAACCGAACATGTTGCGGCACAAATGACTTTGGCCGATGTACCGCTTAAAACTTTTTTAAATGAGGTTGTGGTCGATTACGAAACTGATGAGATTACCCGTTTAATTATTGATGAACATGATCTGGCAGCCTTTGCCCCTATTTCACACTTTACAGTAGGCGATTTTCGAAATTGGTTACTTGGTGAAGAAGCGACTGCACAAAGCTTAAAAGCTTTAGCATCAGGTTTAACTCCAGAAATGGTGGCTGCTGTCAGCAAAATTATGCGCAATCAAGATTTAATTTATGTCGCCAGCAAATGTGAGGTAATTACCCAATTTCGCAACACGATCGGTTTAAAAGGCCATCTTTCTACCCGTTTACAACCGAACCACCCTACCGATGATGTGCTTGGTATTTCTGCAAGTATTTTAGATGGTTTGATGTATGGCAATGGTGATGCCGTAATTGGCATCAATCCAGCGACGGATAACCTACATAATTTGTCAGAGCTACTAAAATTGCTTGATCATGTCATTCAGGAATATCAAATTCCAACGCAATCTTGTGTACTTACCCATATCAGCTCAGGCATTCAACTTGCTGAAAAAAATGTGCCAATTGATTTAATGTTCCAATCAATCGCTGGTACACAACTGGCTAACGAAGGCTTTGGAATATCGCTCGATTTACTACAAGAAGGATATGAAGCCACACTTGCACTCAAGCGCGGAACCATTGGACAAAACGTCATGTACTTTGAAACGGGTCAAGGCAGTGCGTTATCCAGCAATGCACATCACGGCGTTGACCAGCAAACATTAGAAACGCGTGCTTATGCAGTCGCCCGTAAATACAATCCGCTTTTAGTAAATACAGTCGTTGGTTTTATTGGTCCCGAATATCTTTTTAACGGCAAACAAATTATACGTGCAGGTCTAGAAGACCACTTCTGCGGTAAGTTGCTTGGTGTGCCAATGGGCTGCGACATTTGCTATACCAACCATGCCGATGCTGACCAAAATGATATGGATGTTCTCCTTACTCTGTTTGGTGCCGCGGGCATTAACTTTATAATGGGGATTCCGGGTTCAGACGATGTCATGCTCAACTATCAAACCACTTCATTCCATGATGCCCTCTATTTAAGACAACTCCTCGGTTTAAAACCCGCTCCTGAGTTTTCAACATGGCTTGAACAGCAAGGTATTTTTAAACAACAAAACTCCCAAATATGTTGGGCAGACCACATGCCCGACCAATTCTCTCGTCTGCTCATGAACTAGGGAGAACACCATGAAACTGAACCATGATATTCAAT
The DNA here is from genome assembly GCF_014169935.1 of Acinetobacter sp. BEC1-S18-ESBL-01. Taxonomy (NCBI): domain Bacteria; kingdom Pseudomonadati; phylum Pseudomonadota; class Gammaproteobacteria; order Moraxellales; family Moraxellaceae; genus Acinetobacter; species Acinetobacter sp. BEC1-S18-ESBL-01. The sequence continues at coordinate 1,466,536 of NZ_AP022302.1, read as the reverse complement.
ATCCATCCTCTACCCATCAAGATCAGTGGGAAAAACTTAAACAATTTACTGATGCCCGCATTGCATTAGGACGCGCTGGTTGTAGCATCCCAACACGTGCCTTACTTGAGTTCCAGTTGTCTCATGCGCAAGCAAAAGATGCGGTTTATCAAGAGATGGATGTTTCCTACCTCTCGGAGCAATTAGCACAACGGCAGCTGCAAAGTCTTCATGTCCAAAGTAATGCTCCTAATATGGAAATTTATCTTAAACGTCCAGATTTAGGTCGTCAGCTTTCAAACCCATCAAAAGAAGCCTTAATTAAGAAGTATGCAGAAAACACGCAACAGTATGATGTTTGTATTGTGGTCGGTGACGGTCTCTCCGCAAGAGCGATTGAAGCGAATGCTATCTCATTCATTACAATGCTGAATGAACAAATTCAGCAAGAAAACTGGAGCCTTGCACCAATTGCAATTGCGACAGGCAGTCGGGTTGCATTAGGTGATGAAGTCGCAGAAATATTTAAAGCATCCATGCTTGTGATGCTCATCGGTGAGCGCCCTGGTTTAAGCTCTCCTGACAGTATGGGAATTTACTACACATGGAATGCATATTCAGGCTGCCTCGATGCCAAACGTAATTGTATTTCTAATGTTCGCTCAGCAGGTTTAAGTATTCCAGTTGCAGTACAACGTTTAATCGCTTTAATGAAAAAATCCAAACAACTTGGTTTCTCAGGAGTTAATCTAAAAGATGAGCATCAACTTTCAAATAAAGATTTTGAAGAAACTCAAAAGCTATTATTTTAAGCAATGGAATATGCAAAGAGATTTATTGGAAAATAGATAATCCTTTGCATAACAATATTATCTTAACGAAAAATATCAATTTTCAGGTATTGACGATTTATACAGATATTTTCTTCTTTATATTTATCGCTATACTCCACCTATTGATCTTCTATGAATCATTTGTATGAACACAACAAACGCCTTCCCTAAAACTATTTATGCCATTCAGCATCTTGCTTTCGAAGACTTAGGTTCATTAGAAGATGTGTTTTATCAACTTGGATTTCGCGTCCGTTATTTTGAAGCAGGTGTAGATGATTTAACTGCTGCTTTTGCACACGATGGATTAACTATTATTTTAGGTGGCCCAATCGGAGTTTATGAAACTGAAGATTATCCATTTTTAAAAGACGAAATTACTTTACTTAAACAACGTCTAGCAGCAGATAAACCTACACTTGGTATTTGTTTGGGTGCACAGCTTATTGCTCATGCGCTTGGTGCAAAAGTATATGCAGGACATCAAAAAGAAATTGGCTGGGGTCCATTGAGCTTAAGTTTACGTTCTAATCAGGTATTATCTGCTTTGCTTAATAATGTCCATGTTCTACATTGGCATGGTGACACTTTCGACCTCCCTGAAAACGCGGTGTTATTAGCTAGTTCAGAGATTTATACTAATCAAGCATTTGAAGTTGGAAATAATATTCTCGCGTTGCAGTTTCATATTGAAACAACAGAAGAAAATTTTGAGAAATGGTTAATTGGCCATACATGTGAACTTCGTAATGCTAAGATTTCGATTCAGAAACTACGCGAAGAAAACTTACAATATGCTCAAGCACTTGAACATGCTGCATTTGAAGTTATTCAAAAATTCTTAAAAAGAATTGGTTATAGTGGATAAACTATAAAGACTATAATGTGCGCGAATATTAAATTTTACCATTTAGTATGATTGCTTGCTTATTTTTCAAACAAAGAGAATGCTATATTCGCCTTTAACAAACATTTAATAAAATTTTCAGTGTATTATTAATTTGTAACACAAAATATACGTTGATTTACTATGGATATCTGGAAATTTCTTAAAAGCTTTAATACGGTCAATACTTATTTATTGCTTTCATGTATTCTCCTTATAATCTTGGTTCTTTATTTTTATGTGATTAATCCAACCTAAGCTAATTTGCCAAGGATATTAATCATAAAGAAAAAGAAAATATGAGAAGACATCTAAATAAAAAGCCCAACTGAGTTGGGCTTTTTTATATTTGTTGTTTACTCACAACATGTTGTTCGTCTTGCGAAAAAGTAAGAGATAATCAATCTCTACTGTCTACTCACAACATGTTGTTCGTCTTGCGAAAAAGTAAGAGATAATCAATCTCTACTGTCTACTCACAACATGTTGTTCGTCTTGCGAAAAAGTAAGAGATAATCAATCTCTACTGTCTACTCACAACATGTTGTTCGTCTTGCGAAAAAGTAAGAGATAATCAATCTCTTACTTTTTCTCAGGCTTGAAGCTATCTTTCAAATCAAGAATACGGTTGAAAACTGGTTTCTCTGATGAATGATCATATTGATCAGCGACAAAATAGCCTTCACGCTCAAATTGGAAACGATCTTCAGGATTCGCTTGTGCCAAAGCTGGCTCAATGACAGCTTGTACCACTTTTAATGATTCAGGATTAAGATTTGCCAAGAAGTCATCATCTGCATCAGGTGCGGCTTCAGTAAACAAACGATCGTAAATACGCACTTCAGCAGGAATCCCTTTAGTTGCAGATACCCAGTGAATCACGCCTTTAACCTTGCGGCCTTCCGGATTCTTTCCTAGAGTTTCAGGGTCAATTGAACATTTCAGTTCAATCACTTCACCATTTGCATCTTTAATGACTTCATCACATTTAATCACGTAAGCATGACGTAAACGCACTTCACCGTCAGGAATTAAACGTTTAAAGCCTTTTGGCGGTACTTCTTCAAAATCTTTACGATCAATATAGATTTCCTTAGTTAAAGGAATCACACGATCACCCATATCAACATTAGGATGGCGAGCATGCGTAAGATCCATATCTTCAGGTAAATTAGTTAAAGTCACTTTAAGTGGACTTAAAACAGCCATACCACGCGCAGCAGTATTTTCTAAAGATTGACGAATACAGAACTCAAGCATTGCAACATCAACAATACCGTCAGTTTTTGACACGCCTACACGCTTACAAAAATCACGTAAGCCTTCAGGAGTAAAACCACGACGGCGCATACCGACTACGGTTGGCATACGTGGGTCATCCCAACCATTTACATACGCACCTTCCACCAATTTACGTAATTTACGTTTTGACGTAATGGTGTAATCCACGTTTAAACGTGAAGATTCGTACTGATGTGGAACAGCTTTAGATTTTACTTTTTCAACAATCCAGTCATAAAACGGACGGTGATCTTGGAACTCTAATGTACAAAGCGAATGGGTAATTCCTTCAATGGCATCAGACAATGGATGAGCATAGTCATACATTGGGTAGATTTTCCATTTATCGCCAGTTTGATGATGCTCTGAATGTAATACGCGATATAAAATCGGATCACGCATATGTACATTTGTACTTGCCATATCAATCTTGGCACGTAAAACCGCTTCACCCTCTTTAAACTCACCGCTACGCATTTTTTCAAAGCGAGCAAGATTCTCTTCAATAGAAGCATCACGGTATGGAGAGTTTTTACCTGGCTCAACAAAGCTACCGCGGTTTAACTTAATTTCTTCTGGAGATTGTAAATCTACATATGCATCGCCTTGTTCAATAAGTTGAACTGCCCATGCATATAATTGATCAAAATAACCTGATGCATAGCGTGGTTCACCATTCCAGTTAAAACCAAGCCATTTCACATCATTCGCAATACCGTCAACATACTCTTGTTCTTCAGCATCAGGGTTTGTATCGTCAAAACGCAAATTACACAAACCATCAAACTCTTCAGCCACACCAAAGTTCAAGCAAATCGCTTTTACATGGCCAATATGTAAATAACCATTTGGTTCTGGTGGAAAACGCGTTACGATCTGCTTTGCACGTCCCGTAGCCAAATCATCAGTAATGACTTGGCGAACAAAATCTAAGCCAGCCTGTTGTTCTTGCTGCGCAGAATCGACAGAGGCATGAGTATTCGGTGTCGGGTTATTAGGCAGGCTCGAGACAACATCATTAGGCTTCATAGTGTATCAATCACTTCTTTGTAGATAAATTTCGAAAAATTTAAACGCTATCTTCATTTTTCACAAAGATTTTAACGTTTTTTACTTGCCTTGTAGTTTACAGTTTGCTTATGCTTCTCTCAACCAAAAACCCATGGTCATAAGCCCATGTTTAGGAGATTAATGTAATGAGTTTTCCTCAAGTCGAATTAAACACCAATAAAGGTCGTATTGTTCTTGAACTAAATACTGAAAAAGCACCAAAAACAGTAGCAAACTTTTTAGAATATGTACGTGACGGTTTTTATGACGGCGTTATTTTCCACCGTGTCATTGATGGTTTCATGATCCAAGGTGGCGGGATGGATGAAAACTTCAAAGAAAAAGCAACTCGTGATTCTATCGAAAACGAAGCTGACAATGGTTTAAGCAATGATGTTGGTACGATTGCTATGGCACGTACTCAAGCACCTCACTCTGCTTCTGCACAGTTCTTCATTAACGTAAAAAACAACTCTTTCTTAAACCATACCTCTAAAACTGCTCAAGGTTGGGGTTATGCTGTATTTGGTAAAGTTGTTGAAGGTATGGATGTTGTTGAAGCGATCAAAGGCGTTCGCACTGGCAACCGTGGTTACCACGCTGACGTTCCTTTAGAAAACGTTGTAATCGAATCTGCTAAAATTATTTCTGAATAATTTTAGGAATAAGCTGTGACTTATCTGTTTATCTCTGATTTACACTTGTCACCTGAACACCCTCGACTTGTTCGAGGGTTTTTAGATTTATTGGTGCATTATCAAAATAAACAAACACAGCTTTATATTTTAGGTGACTGGTTTAACGCTTGGATTGGCGATGATTACTCAGCACCATGGCTCGATGAAATTGTTGAGGCATTAAAAGACTTTAACAAAAAAGGAAATCGGATTTACTTCCAAGTAGGCAACCGTGATTTTGCTTTAAATCAGATTTTCCTCAATAAATTTAACGGTGTATTACTACCTGACATTTATTATCTTAATATTGCTGGACATCAGTACCGCTTAGAACACGGTGATGCACTATGTACAGATGACGTTTCCTACCAGAGATTTAGAAAAATTATTCGAAATCCACTTTTAGTGGCTTTTTTACGCCGTACACCCCTGAGTTTTCGCACCAAACTGGTTAATGGCTTTCGAAAAAGAAGCTCCGCAGATAAACAGCAAAAAAGCTATGAAATTATGGATGTGAATGAACAAGCTGTTATTTCTGCTTTAGAAGATGCAGATATACTGATTCATGGGCATACCCATCGCCCTGCAATTCACCAAGTACAAGCTAAACAACGAATTGTTCTTGGCGATTGGCGTGAAGATCAAGCTTATATTTTAGAAATTGATCCCTCTTCAAATATGCAACAGCTTGAATTGGTTACCTGGAATTATTAACTAAAAATTAGTTACTTTTTATTTCAACTTTCAAGTCTTTAATTTTGTTATTTAAATCAAAATCGTAAATCGCACATAGACTGGCAATAAATACAAATTTCCAGCTTATATGTGCATGATTGTGATACTCAATGTATAAAATCAAAAGACTCAAAACAAATGCAAAAATGATAAAAGCTTTCAAAATTCTAATTTCCCGCAACTTCCTCTTCGCATCTGTTGGCATTAAATCAATCATTTTCAATAGATTACTAAAACTTTATATAAACATTATATTTCTTTATCAAACTACATACGAAATGTTTTTGAATAAAATAGCGTATGATGGCAAAGATTAAATTCTCTCAATTGCTATAAAACTGATATGGAGTAAAGTATGGATTTATTAAATACGGTTAAAAGTCGCTATACAACAAAAGCGTATGATTCTGAAAAGAAAATCTCTCAAGAAAAAATTAAGAAATTATTAGAAATTTTACGTTTTACCCCATCTTCAGTAAATATTCAGCCTTGGCATTTTGTAGTTGCAGATAATCTTGCAGCGAAAGAACGAATCGCAAAAGCATTAACAGGAAAGTATGCTTACAATGCTCCTAAAGTGCTTGAGTCATCGCATACACTTGTATTCTGTACAAAAACGGATATTACATCTGAGTACTTAAATCAACTACTTGAGCAAGATGATCTAAGTGGCCGTTTTAAAGATGAAAAAGCAAAATTAGGTCAAAAAGATACTCGCCATGGCTACGTCGAGTTCTACCGAAATGAACAGAAAAATTTATTTGGGTGGATGGAAAATCAAACATTCATTGCTTTAGGACAGCTACTCTTTGCTGCTGGCTTAGAAGGCATTGATGCAACTCCAATGGGTGGCTTTGATGAAGAAATTTTAAATACTGAGCTAGGTTTAACTGAAAAAGGCTTACGAAGCTCTGTGATTGTTTCTCTAGGCTATCGCAGTGAAAATGACTTTAATGCTAAGCTTCCTAAATCACGTCTGCCAGATGAAGTGATTTTCACATATTTATAAAAATCTCTATAGTTCAAGAGATTCTATTCTCTTGAACTATCAAGCCATTGCGCTAGCTAAACAAACTACCCCACTTATTCCTAAAAGGATCCCCAAAATAGTAGGCCATTTTAATTTTTCTTTATATAAAATCACTCCGCTTAAAATTCCCAATAACACAACAAGAATATTCATGCTCGCAAAAACAATAGCAGGAGAATCTTTTAAAAGAATATGAGCTTTTACATATAAAGCAATATTTGAAAAATTAAGTATTCCTAATATTAACCCAGCTATCGTACTTTTAAACTGCCACTTTTGAGTCTTCTGTAGCAATAAATATGAAATCGACAATATAAAAGCAGTAATAAAAATAAGATTTAAAGTGAGTGCAAACTGCAGACCTAAACTACTTGTATATTTCAAGAGAATATCTACTGCTGCATAACCACACCATACACTTAAAAGAGCAAAGATCGCTTTTCGAGATTGATGATTTGCTGAAGAATTGATTTGCCCAAATAATACGAGTAAGACCGCACAAATCCCTAGGCCTACACCCCACAGTTTTAAGGTATTAAATTGTTCATGAAAAAAGAAATATGCCGCAAGTAAGGAAAGAATAACTGAAAGACGCTGTGCAAGTTCGGTTCTCACAATTCCTGCATATTCTAATGATTTAGCAAGACATAAAAAAATACTAGGTAAAATTATTCCTAAAGCAAAGATTAACCACCAAGGAGTATGTTGTATTGAAACATGTTGAATATCAGGCTGAAACCACCAAAAACAAAGAAGACTTGCGCTTGCATAGTTGCACGCAATCATTTGTAGTGGTTGATAACCTTTTCTCTTTAAATTTTTTAATAGAATAGATACCAAGACGCTGCTAAAAGCAGCAGCTAATATTAATAGCATTCATTAAAGCCCTATTTATTTAAATAAAATTAGTCATCATGGCAAATCATTCTCCATGACCAGTTAAATATTATGAATCAACTTTTAAATACACATAAAAAAACCAGCCATTGTCTGACTGGTTTCTTTTTTAAGATTTCAATTAACGATTATTTTCGTCTTCTTGACCATCTTCAAATTTAGAATCGTTGTCAAAACCACCTTGATGACCACCGAAACCACTTTGACCACCGAAACCGCCTTGACCACCGAAGCCACCTTGACCACCGAAGCCACCTTGACCACCGAAGCCGCCTTGACCACCGAAGCCACCTTGAGCGCCACCGAAGCCGCCTTGAGCGCCACCGAAGCCACCGCCTTGACCGCCGCCAAAGCCGCTACCTTGACCACCAAAACCGCCTTGAGGGCCGCCTTGTGCTGGGAAGCCTGTACCTTGAGCGCCTGCTGGACGAGGGTTACGTGCTGGAACAACAGTTGAAATCGCGTGTTTGTAAACCATTTGACTTACAGTATTTTTTAATAAAACAACATATTGGTCAAAAGATTCAATATGACCCTGTAATTTAATACCGTTCACAAGGAAAATAGAAACAGGGATACGTTCTTTACGGAGAGAATTTAAGAACGGATCTTGTAAAGTTTGACCTTTAGACATTTTTAACTCCAAAAAAAATTTTTAAATCAGCGCAAAAAAACTATCTTTATTTTTCAACTAAAAATTATAAAAAGACAGTGTGCAAATTTTGCTTTATCCATAAGAGTTTCGCAAGTCTTCTTTCGCCTGCTTTATCGTCAAGTAAGTTTTAAAATCGTGTATTTCTTGCAAAGAACGTAACCACGTATATTGACGTTTGGCAAGTTGTCGTGTTGCAAATAAAGCTTTATCCTCCATTTCACGTTTACTTTTGAGACTTAGGTCACTTTTTAATAGAAATTCTAGTGCTTGTCGATAACCCACCGAACGCATTGAGGGTAAATTTTCATCTAAATCGTATTTTTCAATTAGAGCTTCAACTTCACTCAAAAAACCGATATCCCACATTTTGCTTAATCTTTGCTCAATGCGTTGATGTAATTCTACCCGATCTGGAAGTAAAGCGTAGTTATGAAATATGTATCGATATGGTACGTTTTTTGGTTGTTCTGCCTGCAATTTAGTAATTGGTTCACCAGTAATTTTATAAACTTCAAGTGCACGAATAATCCTTTGCTTATCAGTTACATTAAACTTTATAGCGGCAGCAGGGTCTACAGAAACCAACTCATCATAAACTGCCTGCCATCCTTCGTTTAGAGCTTTTTCTTCAATTGCAGCTCGAACTTCAGCATTAGCACTTGGTAAATTACCAGATAACCCTTCTAACAGTGCCTTGAAATATAACATTGTCCCTCCTACTAAAATAGGAGTTTTGCCACGTGAATGCATTTCATCAATCAATTTACATGCATCTTCAACAAACTGAGCAGCTGAATAGACTTCCAGAGGAGTAATAATATCAATAAGACGATGAGGATAGAGTTCTTGCTCTTCACGAGTTGGTTTAGCCGTACCAATATCCATATCTTTATAGACAAGAGCGGAATCAACAGAAATTAGCTCAAAATTTCCACGCTCGTATAATTCACATGCCAAAGCGGTTTTTCCGCTCGCAGTTGGTCCCATTAAATTGATGACGGGCAATTGATTTGACATGTAAAACTACTCTCCTCGAGCAAATAATTTATCTAATTGAGATAATGGGAATGCACGCCAAGTTGGCCGCCCATGGTTACATTGGCTCGCAAATTCGGTTTGTTCCATTTGACGAAGTAAAGCATTCATTTCTGAAAGACTAAGTTGTCGATGTGCACGTACGGCTCCATGACATGCCATTCCAGCTAACAACTCATCTCTTTTTTGAAGTAATCCTTGTGCTTCATCATTTGGATCTAAATCATTTAAAAGCTCTGGAATAAGATTTTCAAAATCAGCTTTTTGTAATATGGCGGGCACACCACGAACAATAACTTGCTCATCACCATATAAATCAATTTCCAAGCCTAAACGCTCAAGCTGAGGTTTTAATTCTTCGACCCTAACGGCTTGCATACGGCTAATGGAAATTACCTTAGGTATAAGCAACTGCTGAGATGTCCAAAATTCAGGTTTATCCCAAGCATTTTTCATTTGCTGTAATAAAATACGTTCATGTGCCGCATGCATATCAACAATAATAAGCCCTTCGGTATTCTGCGCTAAAATATAAATTCCATGCAGTTGAGCAATTGCGATACCTAATGGAAATTCATCTACTTTAGCAACTGGCTCAATATCCTCATTTACCGAAAAACTAGTAGGTTGGTCGCGAAGTGGGGCTAAATAAGTTTTTAAAGCATTATTTAGTTGAGCAGAACCATTATATTTTGGTGTTTGATCTGCATAGTGAACAGCTTGCGGACGACTAGCGTTAAAATCAGTTAATAATTCTGTCGGTGCAGGCTGAGTTCGTGCTTCACTGTCAGAATTTAAAGTTTCATTTGCACGGTGCAATGAAAATTGCTCTTGATATTTGGGCTGAGGTTGTACTGAATAATCTGAGCTTTCATCCGCTTTCATCGCTTGAGCTAGATCAGCACTCGCTGTCTGAAATTGTGCGAGAGTTTCTTTTGCATAATGTCTTACAAACTCATGCACTTCTCTTTGATTTAAAAATCGAATCTCATGTTTAGTAGGATGGACATTGACATCAATATTTTCAGGGTCAACTTCTAAAAAAAGTAAATAAGATGAATGTTGATGACCATGTAAAATACCGTCATAGGCCATGCGTAGCGCATGCGAAATCGTTTTATCTTTGACAATACGACCATTTACATAGACATATTGCATATCAGCCTGTGCACGTGCATCTGAAGGATGACCAAGCCAACCTGATAAACGCATACTAATACTTTCAGCATCAATCCAATATGCATTTTGAACAAATTGTGAGCCTAATAATTGCTGAACTCGCTGAAAACGTAGCTCTCCGCTATCCGCTATAGGTAAATTAATTCTTATATTATCATTATGCTCAAGCACAAAACGTATATCGAAATGTGTTAGGGCCAGACGGCGAACAATCTCTTCGATATGCCCAAATTCAGTGGTTGGTTTTTTTAAGAATTTACGGCGCGCAGGAACATTAAAAAATAAGTCCTGAACACGTATATGGGTTCCCTTTTGAGCAGCAACAGCTTGTACTTCTTGATGATCAAATGCTGTACCGTTTACTTCAACTTGATGACCAATACCACTTTCATCTTGGCTACTGGTCAAAGTCAATCTTGAAACCGCAGCAATCGAAGCTAAGGCTTCCCCACGGAACCCCAAACTCACAATTGCATGTAAATCTTCAGCAGTTTTAATCTTACTTGTGGCATGACGCATGACAGCAAGTGCCAAATCATCCGGATGAATACCATGCCCATTATCAATGATTTCGATTAAAGTCGAACCACCTTGAGCAATCCGTACAATCAGCTCAGTTGCACCTGCATCAATTGAGTTTTCTAATAATTCTTTGACCACAGAAGAAGGACGCTCAATCACCTCACCTGCTGCAATCTGGTTCGCTAACGCTGCGTCTAATGTATGAATACGACGTTGTGTTAGCTTTTCATCAGTCATGAAGCTGTTCCTGCAAAGTCTGGTATAAATTTTCTGTTGGTAAAGTTAACGTTACTAAACGAGTCAACTCATCATCTGACTTTTGAATGTCAATGATGATATCCGCTTGTGGAATCTCATCACCACCTTTAGAGGGCCATTCAAATAAAAATAATGCATCTGTAATATCTAAATAATCACGAATTCCCATTAATTCAAGTTCATAGGGATCATTCAAACGATATAAGTCAAAATGAAAAATTTCTTTATCATTAATTTTATACGGCTCAACAAGCGTATAAGTTGGGCTTTTAACAGAGCCTTTGTGGCCCAAAGCCTGTAAGAAATAGCGCGTAAGTGTGGTTTTACCCGCACCTAGGTCCCCGATTAAATAAATTACACCCGACTGAACATGCTGCGCCAAAGCTCGAGCTAGACGCTCAGTATCTTCTTCATGATTTAAGACCAATTTCAATGAATACGACATAGCACACATAACATGATTCAAAATAATCGATATGATAACATTGCCCTGCCTTAAAAGCCTACTTAAGCCCTAGAAGTTGGCTTTTTTTATATCAATTTTCTTAAATATTCACACTTTCTTATGTCTAGTCCAAACGAATTTCTGCCACCCATGATTGATGGAGTAAGTGCGAGTCAAGTCTATCTTCCTATGCAAACAGATGCTCAAACTATTTATGAGTATCTCTGTGGTCACTTTCCACATATTAAAACTGAAGAATGGGAACAAAGATTTCAAGATGGTCTTATATATGCAGCAAATGGGGAAAAATTAACTGTAACCAGTCCATATGTCGGCAACACCCATATTTTTTATTATCGCTTTCTTGCATATGAACCACATGTACCTTTTGAGCATCAAATTTTATTTGAAAATGATGATTTATTAGTGGTCGATAAACCACATTTTTTAACAATTAGCCCGACAGGACAATATGTTCAAGAAACGCTTTTAGTGCGGCTAAAAAAACAAACAGGCAATGAATTTTTAACCCCCATTCATCGCTTAGACCGCGAAACCGCGGGTATTGTTCTATTTTGCAAGCGGGTTGAGTCGCGTGGTATTTATCAACAATTATTTGCAGAGCGCCGAGTCAATAAAATTTATCACGCTATTGCAGCTTATAGAAAAGATTTAAATTTTCCTCAAACCTTATATTTGCATTTAGATAAAGGTCATCCTTTTTACACGATGCAGGTTATAGAAAATACGAAAGCCAATACCCAGACTGATATTGAGCTTATCGAGCACAACCAGATTTGGGCAAAATATCGCTTAACTCCTACAACGGGGAAACAGCACCAACTTCGAGTACATCTTAATTACTTAGAAATTCCGATTAAAAATGATCCATTTTATCCAATAGTTCAGCACAAAGCTGAAGATGACTTCTCGGAACCATTACAGCTTCTGGCTAAGCATATTTCATTTACAGACCCCCTCACAAAAGAGGGAATGTCTTTTAATTCCGAGTTTGAATTGACATTGTAATGTAATCGTAATGACAAAAAGATTATTTTTTATGCCAAAAAGCATTGAAATTACATTGCGATGGTTTAAAATAAATTCCTAAAAATTAAAATCATTTGGTTTTGTTATTCATGCGAAAAACAGAAGTTTATCAGGTTCGACTTGACTCCCAAGAAAAAAAGCAGGCTTTTGCTGTTTTTAAACAACTGGGAATTACCCCTGCCCAAGCAGTACGACTTTTTTTTAAACAGGTCGTATTAACTAAATCTATTCCTTTTGCTATCGAAAATCAGAATATTAATATGGAACAATTATTAAAACTGAGAAAAGCAAAAGCATCTTCATTAAACCAAAACTCATCAACTATAGCTGAAGATGATGACCATGAAGATTTATTTGAAGAGTTGAATGCACTGCTTGGTGAAAGCGACAAAACTTAACACTGTTGCATTTATAAACAAGTTTTAACGTCAAAAAGCTCTTTTTTTCGTTATGCTCTCTTTGTAAAAACATAATGATAAGTTACAAGGAGTGCCAAATGATCGTTAGACGAGCGACTTTTGAAGATTTAGAGCAACTCGCCGTTTTATTTGATGAATATCGCCAATTTTATGGGGCCTCTTCTAATTTTAATGAATCACTTCACTTTCTAAAACAACGTTTTGAGAATAGAGAAAGTGTGTTCTTCATTCATATTAAAGACGATAAAATTACGGGTTTTATTTTACTCTATTTAGGTTTTTCTTCGGTTGCTTGTTCAACTTACTATATTTTAGATGATGTATATGTTACGCCCGTTTTTCGTCGTCAAGGTTCTGCTAAACAGCTAATCGATACAGCAATCTTATTTGCAAAACAAGAAAATGCTTTGCGGATTAGTTTGGAAACTCAAAGTAACAACCATGAATCTCATCGTTTATATGAACAAATGGGATTTATTCGAGATAGTGAGTTCCAAACCTTCCATTGTTTTCTCAAATGATATTTTGCGCGAGCTGTTTTTGTTGTTCAGATAAATAAACCCATTCTCCATCTTCAAGTTCAGGTAAAACCAATTGCCCGACTTGATGGCGATGTAATGCTTCTACCTTATTTCCCACAGCTGCAATCATTCTTTTTACTTGATGATAAACACCTTGATGAATCGTCATGGTTAATTGATGCGTTTCTAATATCGCTACATCCGTTGCAGCGAAAAGGCCTTTTTCTTGATGTAGGCTCACACCTTGGCTCAGCATCTCAATTTGCTCAGGTGTAACCGGATCTATGGTCGTAACATGATAAACCTTTGGAACATGCTTACGGGGATGAGTTAAAGCTTGAAGATATTTACCATCATCGGTAAGCAAAAGTAAGCCAGTTGTATCTTGATCTAGACGGCCAATGGCTTGCACACCACGTTGAATCATGATTTCCGGTAAAAGGCTAAACACGCTTTGATGATGGTGAGGTTGGTGTGAACATTCAAAACCTTTCGGTTTTTTTAGCGCAAGATAAACTTTTTCTCGATATTGATAAGTTTCCCCAAAAAGAGAAAATTCTAAATTTTCTGGAGAGAATTGCTTTTTGAGATCATCTGCAATCTCTCCATCAACACTTACAGATCCGTTTTTTATTAACTGCTGACAATATTTACGAGAACCAAACCCTTGTGATTGTAAAATTTTTTCCAGCAGCATGAAGTTTTCTCATTAGAACTAAGCTGTTATTTTAACGTAGTTTCCATTTTTTACTAAACACTACTCGCTACTGTTTTCATCTACTTGAACTAGTTCGCACCCTTACTCTTCAACGACTCGATAAATATTTTCGTTCTGTTCGCTTTCAAATAATAATTCTGTAGTAGGCAAAATAATTTCATTATCAACAATAATATGCTCAATTCGTTGGCTTAGTTTTAAAGATTCATTTTCATGTTCCACTAAATTTTTCTTTAGTTGTGCTTTTGCATCATGAATCTTATCAAACTGATCTTTGATCTTGATATCTATAATGTCCATAAAAATATCCCGTACTCATGAGTAATGATTATTTTTATATCATAATTTTTAAATGCGATAATTTTTAACTTGTTAATTTATATAACATTGTGTCCATGCGTAACTAAAAATTAAAACTCCTTATCATTGAGAGATATACACTCAATTTTTAATTAAGAAGAGCCGAAATCAGCTGTATCTTTTAAAGCTTTCACATTCCAACTCTTAAATATTATACAATTCCATTTATTTATAATGCCCTCCGCTCGCCATGCTTGCCCAATTTGATGTTAATTTAATTGTTCTACTCGTTCTGCTTGTCTGCGGCTTATTAAGTCAAAATGCAGCTGTAACTATTGCAGCAGGTGTATTGATTGTCGTTAAAATCACACCATTAAATGAGTTTTTCCCTTATATTCAAGCTCATGGTCTTAATTTAGGAATTCTTATTTTAACCATTGGCGTACTCACTCCAATTGCCAGTGGGAAACTCAGTGGAGAGAGTATTTTAAAATCCTTTATTAGTGTTAAGTCTATTATGGCTATCGCAATTGGCCTGTTAGTCGCCTGGCTAGGTGGTCGCGGAGTAAAACTAATGTCGAGCCAACCTGACGTGGTTGCAGGTTTACTCATTGGTACAGTTGCTGGCGTCGCCTTACTCCGTGGTGTACCAGTCGGTCCTCTAATTGCAGCAGGCTTACTCTCTTTATTTATTGGCAAATAAAAAATCAACATGAAAAAGGTGCAATAAAGCACCTTTTTAAGACTTAGGCTAAATTATTTTTTAGCCAGAATAATAGGCGTTTCGTTTTAAAGAGAACTTTTCCAACTGCTTTAAAAAGCCTTCAAAATAACTTTTCTCTTTTTCTTCAGTTCGGTAGCCTGCATATAAAGTTCGTCTTAAACCTGTAGGAGAAACACAATCTAAACGACGACTAGTAACCCATCCCTTTTGTTCATATTCATTGACTACCCAATCAGGTAAAGCAGCAATACCTCGTCCACTTGCAACGAGTTGAATAAGCATTTGAGTTAAATCTGTTGTCCGTATTTGTTTAGGCTGAATATTCGCGGGGATGAAAAGTTTAGACATAATATCTAAACGGTGCTTATCAACCGGATAAGTAATTAAAACTTCTTCGGCCAACTCTTGAACTGTAATATTTTCAGCCCGCACCAAAGGGTGAGTATTTGATAAGACTAACCGTGACTCATATTCAAAAATCGGAAAATACTCAATTCCTTTTAACGCAATTGGATCAGCTGTAATCAGTAAATCAAATTCTGCATTTTGTAAGAGTTCATGCGGATTGGCTTCAAAACCTGATGCAAAGTCTAAATCGACGTCAGGATATTGCTGGCGATACTGATTTAATAAAGGCATTAACCAGTCAAAGCAACTATGGCATTCCGATGAAAAAATAATTCTACCTGTCTGTCCATGCACAATGCGTGTGATATCACTATGTGTAATCTGGATTTGTGGTAAAACATCATCAGCCAATTTTAATAAGCGCTGTCCAACATTAGAAAAACTAACAGGTCTACTTCGACGATTAACTACTTCCACCCCGTACCAATGATCTAATTCTTTTAATTGATGGGAAATAGCAGATGGCGTCAAACAAAGGTCATTAGCTGCGGAAACTAATGAACCATGTTCACGTAAAGCAACTAAAGTTTTAAGGTGGCGTATTTCTAACATGGGCCCAAGCCTAAAAAACAGATTTATCTATAAATGGATAAAGCTCATCTTTGCTTTTCCATAAAACTTTCGACAAATCTTTATTAATGAATTTTATTCACTTTAACATAAAATTAGTTAGTTTGTCTCAACATGAATTTTATTTCACTATCTTTTACTTGCATGAATTTAAACATCTTCAAAAATGAAGGAAAATTAAAACGATTCTATAAAAATTTTTAAAGTAGTTAAAAACTATAAGACAAAAATAGGCCCAATAAAGGCCTATTTTTTTAAAACACTAAAAACTACTGTGCTAAAACATTTAAGCTAATAATCGTATAGCTCTGATCTTTAGGTTTTAATTTCAAATTTAGAGGAGCTGTTACTTCTACTAGGTACTCTCCAACTTTTGGAAACGTAAGTTCGACTTGACCGTTGCCTCCCGCCTTGAACTGCTGCGCTTGCTTGTCAGTTGCACCCTTTTCTCTTAAATTCACTTCAGCATAAGCTAAAGGTTGTCCTTTTTCAGTTATGGTTAATTTAACAGGTTGAGCAGCTTTAATCTGGTTTGGATGTACAGAGAAACTAACTTTAATCGGTATATTCGGAAGCTGAATATCTGAAACTTTTCCTTTAGAAAGATAACTCTGCAATATCCACTCACGTGTTACTTGTTCTGTTTTAATTGTTTTTGTTTTAAGGTCAGTCGGAATCAAATATTCACGTTCTGCTTTCGACGGAGCTTTATCAGCTGGCATATCAAAAAATAAATGCCATGCTTTTTGGTCATATACATATTTCAAAGGATAATTTGCCTGAGTTTGAACAATGTATGTGCCTTCTTCAGGTAGATCTACATCAAAAACAGTAGCAGACTTATTCAGGGCTTCTGAATTGACGGTTTTAAGCTCATTTTTAGGTGTAATTACAGTAAGCTTAGCATCCTTTAAAGCATATTCACTATTTAATGCTTCTTCCGCATAACCAGCAATTACGGGTACTTGAGTCTGTTCAGTTTTATAAGCTACAGGAGCTACATAAGGTTCATGAGCAAAGCCTGTTGTACATATCAATGCAAGTGAGGTCATTAGAAATCTATTCATTATTACAAAATCCTGTTATACGCAAAGTTAAAAATTTCAGACAAAATATAAGCGGATACAGTATACACAAGTAAAAATAATTCTTATTATCATTAATAAATTTAATTTTATACAAAAAAAGACCCGAAGGTCTTTCCTTATTTAATTTGATTTTATTGCTGCTTCATCTTTGGAAATGTTTGCTCGAAATCAATTAGCTTATAGCTTTTTACTAAATCATCTGGTCCGTAAGATACTTCATATGAAGTTTCTTTACCATTAAAATATGCTTCTGTCGGAGTCCCAAATACTTCCCAAAGGCCGATTGAAGCCACATCTGCTACACCATGACCAAAAGCTCTGCCGACTTTCACCCACTTTGAATAACCTTGTTGAAAAGTATAGATCTCAACGCGTGTTCCATCACGGTATTCTGAAAGTACAGGCGCACCAAACTCGGCAATCACATAATTACGAGAACTGCCTGGATTTAGAACATTTAAATTTTTTTTACTTGGTTGATTACCCGCCATAAATACTGCGCAACCAGACATAGATAACATGGCCATACCCATAAGGCAGGTAATAAATAATTTTCTCACGTTTTAGCATCTCTATTTTTAGATATTTATACAAATTGTTGTAATGCTTAAAGTATTACTCAGTAATCATATATAATTTTTAAAAGTTTTTCGATGAATTAATCTATATAAAATTTAAATTTACTTCATTTGAATATGTAATCATTCCCTCAATATTTTAGTTTTTTATTATTCTGTTCTCTTTTCCCTTATACTTCTCTTTTTGAGTCTTGCTTTAACTTATTATGGCGTCCCCGCAATCTCCTCTTTCCACACCTCAACATTACTCTCTCTTTTTAGCAATTTTCTCACTCGCTGTAGGTGGTTTTTGTATTGGAACCACTGAATTCGTCGCAATGGGACTGATTCAGGAAATTGCAAATAATTTAAATATTACAGTACCTGAAGCTGGTCACTTTATTAGTGCCTATGCATTGGGTGTAGTTATTGGTGCTCCTATCATCGCAATTCTTGGAGCTAAAGTACCTAGGAAAACTTTATTGCTCGGCTTAATGCTGTTTTATGGTGTTGCGAATGCCTGTACTGCTTTAGCTCATACACCTGAAACTGTTTTAGTCTCACGTTTCATTGCAGGTTTACCACACGGAGCATATTTTGGAGTCGGTGCGTTAGTTGCAGCTGAACTAGCGGGTCCGTCAAGAAGAGCTTCTGCAGTTGCCCAAATGATGATGGGCCTTACGGTGGCAACAGTAATTGGAGTTCCTCTAGCAACTTGGTTAGGCCAAAACTTTGGTTGGAGAGCAGGTTTTGAGTTTTCAGCAACTATTGCTTTCATCACTTTAATTGCTGTTGGCTTCTTTGTACCCAATATCCCAGTTCAAGCTACTGCCAGTATAAAAACTGAATTAGCTGGCCTTAAAAATATCAATATGTGGTTAACACTAGCAGTGGGTGCAATCGGTTTTGGAGGCATGTTTTCAGTTTATAGCTATGTCTCACCAATTTTGACTGAATACACAGAAGTTAATATCCAAATCGTTCCTATCGCTTTAGCTATCTGGGGTATTGGTATGGTTATTGGTGGTTTAGCAGCAGGATGGCTTGCAGATAAGAACCTCAACAAAACTATAGTGGGTGTCTTAATTAGCTCAGCTATCGCTTTTGTTGTCGCTAGTTTTTTAATGAGTAATATCTATACTGCCATCGCATCTTTATTTTTAATTGGTCTCACGGTAATGGGGTTAGGTGGAGCATTACAGACTCGTCTAATGGATGTCGCAGGTGACGCCCAAACTTTAGCTGCCTCACTCAACCACTCTGCATTTAATATGGCCAATGCATTAGGTGCATTTTTAGGAGGCTGGGTACTCAGCCACCAAATGGGTTGGATCGCTCCAATCTGGGTAGGTTTTGTTTTAAGCCTTGGCGGTCTGATTATTTTACTTATCGCATTTGCAGTAGAAAAAGCTAACAAAAAAGCTTAATTAAAGAAAAGACTAACTTATTACTTCTAATCAGTTAACTTTCCACCACAGTGCGGGCAATAACATTTTTTCTCTCGGACAGACTCTTCTTCCTCTAATACTTTTTCACGCATAATTTGAATAATCAGGTTATGCGCTTGCTCTTTTGGCAATCCTACTTTTTGACGGACCCGCTCTATTTCAATTTCATCATGTAAAATATCAATACCTCGTGCTTGAAGTAGCTCACGAAACTCTTGCTCTAGTCTCTGATTCCGTTGATTAAGCTCATTTGCAAGTCCAGACGCCAAAATACCAGCTGGTAATGCTGCAATACCCACACCCAAAATAGTAATAAGCGCCCCTAATAACTTTCCTAGACTAGTTACTGGAGTGACATCGCCATACCCCACTGTAGTTAAGGTAACCACTGCCCACCACATAGATTTAGGTATTGAACTAAAAGCTTCTGGCTGAGCTTTGTTTTCAACCACATAAATTCCAGAAGCAGTCATAATAATCATGATAATTAAAATAAAGATAACTGCTTGAAAAGAACCTTTCTCACGTTTGATCACGCATAACAATATCTGTAGTGAGATAAAATACCGTGTTAATTTTAATAAACGAAGTAGACGTAAAATCCGAAGCATACGAAGATCGATTCGTACAAAGAAATTCAGATAAGCTGGCAAAATTGCCATCAAATCAATAATTGCTTCCCCACTTTTCATCCAATTCAAGCGGGTTTTCCATACGGATTGTGTCGTATCTCGATCTGCAACACTCCACAACCTTAATAAATACTCAATACTAAAAATTGCGATTGAAATATTCTCAAAGTAGTCAAACCAAATACGATAATTTGAGTACAAATCATTTACTGTTTCCAATAAAACAGCAGCAACGTTACCAATAATTAAAATAACTAAAAAATAGTTAATGCATTTACTTACCGTCGTTTCATAGTCATGGTTGTGAAGATTATTATAAAAAAACTTACGTAATCTCTTCCAAACTGAATTAGGCATATTGATCTGACCACTTAATATTGTAGATATAGTAAGCTCATCGCCTCTATTCACCAATATCGTCTCTAACAATTTTTGTTTTACTTACCCCAAGATTTAAGCCTTAATTTTTTCATCAATTCGTGGCTACACATCGAAATTCATTCTCTTCCCACCACATCACATCGTAGATGCCTGGATGCGATTTTAAAATAATATTTATATAATTTTGCAACACCATAATATGATGAGTAATATCAATTTTTCTAAATAGAAATTTTCTTAAAATCGGAGTATTTGGAGAAATAAAAATTGCGAATCCATTACTATATTCTTCATAAACACTAATTCCGAGATACATTGTTATTTCAGCTAAGGGAATCTCAATTTCCCACCCCCAGCTTTCACTATATAACTCTACATTTAAATGATATCTATTCTTTAATATACTAAAAATATATTGTGCAATATCTTCAGTTTTTTGAACTAAAATACCACCTTCATCAGCATAAGTTTTTTGGTCATATAATTGATAATCATCAAATTTAAATTCAACAATTGTCTTTAGCATTCTTAAGTTCCCTATATAAAATACTCATATTTTTTTTAATTATTTTCAAGTTCGTTCAAATATTTTAAAACAAAAATCAATTTAATATCTAGAGTAATATTTATTTTTACATTTTCATTAAATAAAATTTGATCTATTTATTATTTTCTAAGTCTAATAATGTACAAAGTCTCATTTAAAACAAAAAGGAGCTGAATAATCAGCTCCTTTTTTGTACTAAATCGACGTATTAAGTCAATTGAGCAGCTTGGATCTTCTTAGTATCAACTTGATCAGCTTCTTTAGTATATTCGCTCATCTTGTCGAAGTTTAAGTATTTGTAGATGTCAGCAGAAGCACTGTCGATTTGCGAAGCGTACTGTTGATATTCTTCTGGGCTTGGTAATTTACCAAGAACCGCAGCTACAGATGCAAGCTCAGCAGACGCTAAGTAAACATTTGCACCTTGACCTAAACGGTTCGGGAAGTTACGAGTAGAAGTCGATACACATGTTGTGTTCGGTGCTACACGTGCTTGGTTACCCATACATAATGAACAGCCTGGCATCTCTGTACGCGCACCAGCACGACCATAGATGTTGTACAAGCCTTCTTCCATTAATTGGTGCTCGTCCATACGAGTTGGTGGAGCCAACCATAAACGAGTAGATAATGAACCACCAGGTACTTTGTCAAGTAACTGACCAGCTGCACGGAAGTGACCGATGTTAGTCATACAAGAACCGATGAATACTTCATCAATCTTGTCGCCTTGAACGTCAGAAAGAAGTTTCGCGTCATCTGGATCGTTCGGGCAGCAAAGAATTGGTTCTTTGATGTCAGCTAGATCGATTTCGTAAACTTTTAAGTATTCAGCATCAGCATCAGCTTTTAACAAGCTTGGGTTATCTAACCACTTCTGCATGTTTTCAGCACGACGCGCAAGTGTACGTGCATCGCCATAACCTTCTGCGATCATCCACTTCAACATCGTGATGTTAGAACGTAGGTATTCAGCAACTTTCTCTTCAGAAAGTGTGATTGAACAGCCAGCAGCAGAACGTTCAGCAGAAGCATCAGAAAGTTCGAATGCTTGCTCAACAGTCAAGTCATTTTCCATTTCTGATAAATCGATCTCAAGGATACGACCAGAGAAGATATTTTTCTTACCTTTCTTCTCTACAGTTAAATCACCCGCTTGAATTGCGTAGTAAGGAATTGCATGTACAAGGTCACGTAAAGTGATACCAGGTTGCATTTTACCTTTAAACTTAACAAGTACAGACTCAGGCATGTCAAGTGGCATAACACCAGTTGCTGCTGCGAACGCAACAAGACCAGAACCCGCTGGGAATGAAATACCGATTGGGAAACGAGTATGTGAGTCACCACCAGTACCTACTGTATCTGGAAGTAACATACGGTTTAACCAAGAGTGGATAATACCGTCACCTGGACGTAAAGATACACCACCACGGTTCATGATGAAGTCAGGTAATGTATGGTGAGTTGTTACGTCAACTGGTTTTGGATACGCAGCAGTGTGACAGAAAGACTGCATCACTAAGTCAGATGAGAAGCCCAAGCATGCTAAGTCTTTTAACTCGTCACGAGTCATTGGACCTGTTGTATCTTGAGAACCAACTGTAGTCATTTTAGGTTCACAGTAAGTTCCTGGACGGATACCTTGACCTTCTGGTAAACCACATGCGCGGCCAACCATTTTTTGAGCTTGTGTGAAGCCTTTGCCAGTGTCAGCAGGTTGTACTGGAGTACGGAACAATGTAGAAGGTGCAAGACCTAGTTCTTCACGTGCTTTAGCAGTTAAACCACGACCAATGATCAAGTTAATACGACCACCCGCACGTACTTCGTCTAAAAGTACTGGAGTTTTAAGATCTGCTTCAGAGATTTGTACGCCATCTTTAAAAGCAGTTACTTTTGCAGCAGCATGGTCAATTTTCAATACTACTTCGTCGCCCATGTTCATGTTAGCAACGTCGATTTCTACAGGTAATGCACCTGCATCTTCCATTGTATTAAAGAAAATTGGAGCGATTTTAGAACCTAAGCACACACCACCATCTTTTTTGTTTGGAATGTGTGGAAGTTCATCACCAAAGAACCAAAGAACAGAGTTAGTTGCAGACTTACGGCTTGAACCTGTACCAACAACGTCACCAACGTAAGCAACTTGATTGCCTTTCGCGATAAGTTCTTTAATTTGGCTTAATGGACCAACTTCACCTGGTTTTTCAGGGTTGATACCATCACGCTCGTTTTTCAACATTGCATTTGCATGTAATGGAATGTCTGGACGGCTCCAAGCATCTTGAGCTGGAGACAAGTCATCAGTGTTTGTTTCACCAGTTACTTTGAACACAGTGATT
The DNA here is from genome assembly GCF_014169935.1 of Acinetobacter sp. BEC1-S18-ESBL-01. NCBI lineage: Bacteria > Pseudomonadati > Pseudomonadota > Gammaproteobacteria > Moraxellales > Moraxellaceae > Acinetobacter > Acinetobacter sp. BEC1-S18-ESBL-01. The sequence goes on along the minus strand of NZ_AP022302.1, from coordinate 1,443,363 downwards.
TTGATTTCTTCCGGAACGTCAGGACGGCTAGTGAACCATTCTGCTTCAGCCCAAGATTGTAAAACAGCTTTAGCAGCTTCATTACCAGCTTTTGCTTTATCTGCTACATCATGGAATGCATCAAATACAAGAAGAGTTTTCTTTAATGCTTCAGCAGCTAAGCCTGCAAGTTCAGCATTGTCAAGAAGCTCAACAAGTGGTGCTACGTTATAACCACCTAGCATAGTACCAAGTAAGTAAACTGCACGTTCTTTAGAAACGAGTGGTGAAGTTGCTTCGCCTTTTGCAATCGCTGCCAAGAATGCTGCCTTTACGTAAGCTGCTTGGTCAACACCTGCAGGAACACGGTTTTCAAGCAAATCTACCAAGAACGCTTCTTCGCCTGCTGGTGGATTTTTTAATAGTTCAACAAGCTGAGCTGTTTGAGCGTCATCAAGTGGCTTCGGTGGGACTCCGAGTGCGGCACGTTCTTCAACGTGTTGGCGGTAAGCTTCTAGCACGGTGTTCATTCCTCTTTTTTTGAAAAATTACTTGCAAATTCCAGCTTTCTTAAAAGCTTCACAAGTAATATGGACTACAAAAGTTTACTAGAGTTCAAGGTAAAAGTTAATGAGCGCGGGGTGTTTCTCCGTGATGCCCATTATTTTGTATCTAAATACCAGTGTCTAAATAATGAGCATACTGGGCTAAATTGAGCTTTTTTTAAACAAAAAGAGCTTCTGCTAGATGAAAATTCAATAATCTCAACCGCAATTAGAACGATTTATATTTTGGCATTTTGTCATGAGGTGTTGCCAAACATTCATCCATCATTTGCTTTCTAACTTTTTCTTGAATTGCTTGAGGATCTTTTGTCAGTTCCTCTTTTGGAATTGCATAAACTTTTTCAATAATATTAAGAATGAATTTTTTAGTTATCTCATCTTCAATTTTATTTGCATGCTCAACTGCCTGCGTTTTTTCAATTGCTTGCTGACGATCAAAAACAATACTTCTTGCAGCATTTCCTACGCTAGTACAAAAGCCATGCCACTGCTCTTCTGGTGTTAATGGTTTCTTTTCTGAACAACCCACAAAGAGCAAACTCATTGCAATCAATAAAATCTTTTTCATCATTTCACTACACTAATTATTGCTGTCCATATCATACGGAAAATCATCGTTTTTGCCAAAACTGCTATAAAAAACCGAGATCACAAAATCTCGGTCTTTTGTATTAAGCATTAGACATGCCTGTTTCATGATTTGAATTAATTAAAGAATTTGATATCCGTAGGTGTTGATATTTTTGCTGCATCGCCAGCTGGTTTTAAGGTGCCATTTTTTGCATCAAAACGGAATAAACTAATATTGTTACTATAAACATTGGTTACATATAGATACTTACCAGATGCATCGAATGAGAAAGCACGTGGTTCAATACCATTCGCTTTATAAACAACTGGCTTAGCTAGCAATCCATTCTTTTGGATTTTAAATACTAAAAGTTTGTTGTCTGCACCTCGATTGGCAGCAATCACATATTTACCATTTGGGCTAAGGATAATTCCACTCGCACTCTTAAATTCAGGTGTTTTGTCCTCGTGGATCAGTTTTAGCTCAGCCACTTTTTTCAAATGACCATCTTGCACGTTAAATGTCACAATTTCACTTCGCATTTCTGCGGTAACATACGCATGTTTACCATTGGGTGAAAAGACCATATGACGCGGACCAGAACCATGCGTAAAACTTACATCGCGGTTGGTATCCGCTTCAAGTGGCTGAGCCTTGTTGGGGTTATAACGAAATGCATAGACTTTGTCATTACCGAGATCGCTAGCATATAAATACTTACCATCTGGACTAAAAGTTGTCGAATGAGCATGTCCACTTTCTTGGCGACCTTTAACGTGGCCAGAACCTTCCTCAAAAACAATATTTTGTACTTTTTCACCCAAATGGCCATTTGGTAAAATTGGCAAAACAGCCACACCACCACGGCCTTTATCGAACGCTGAATAGTTCGACACAAACAGGAACTTACCATCTAAACTGATTGTTGCATGTGTTGGATGTCCACCATGACTGTCCACTGTGTTCAACACTTCCACCTTTCCGTTTTGAATAGATAATGCGGTCACCGCACCTTCGTTTTCTTCATTAGTGGTATATGCAAAACGTCCATCTTTCGACTTCACAATCCAAGAAGGACTTTTCATTTTCAACACATTAACTGGAGTTAAAGTTCCATCGCTATTTACTTGAAGCTGATACAAACCTTCACTGGCTTGTTTTGGTTTTTGCGCAAGCGGTGCATTAGGAATTGATGTCCATGTTCCTACTAAAGCAATTTGTTGTTGTGCAGCATTTACGGTGGAGCACCATCCAAATGACAAGAGCGTCAATGACAATGTTGCTGTTAATTTTTGAATTAGGCCACGATATTTAACGTTGATATCGTTTTCCTTGCCATTTTTAATTTCAACATAAGTATCTATATTCACTACTATATCCTTGAAAAAACCCACCTTATTTGCATTTATCAACAAGGTATATCAATCTAATTTCATTTAATGTTTCTGAAAACTAATTTATAAAACAGCAATTTTCAAGTGAATTTTCTTTAATCAATACCTATCCAAGGCTTCTTTACTCTTAAGAGAAGCGATACTTTAGATGATAAATAATCAACTTTTTTAAATGTTATGAAGGCGTTATTAAATTAAAAGCCCACAATAGTGAGCTCTTAATTCATTCATTGTTGGTTTCAACTAACTAAAAGCGCCAGTTGTAGAAAAGATCGATTGCTCTTTCTAAAGATTGACTTGCTTCTAAGTATAAACGTCGATTCATTTGATAACGTAAAGTGAGTTTGTTTACAGGAGTAAACACCCCAACACCATAACGAATAAACAGATCCGGTGTGATATAACCAGTTAAACTCACTTGCGTATCATCACCTGTACCTTGAGCATCTAAAGCTAGGCCGCTCAAACCAAACGTACGCCCAATCTGATTAGTTAAAGCACGTGTACCACCCAAGCCCATACTAATACCCGCAGCAGCAATGGTGTTGTTTACATCAGATTTAAAACCTTCTGCATTACTCAAGCCACTCGAACCTTCATTAATACGACCAGTCACAAGCGCATTCAATGCTTCTTGCTCAGATAGACCTGCATCGTTATAAACCTGAATGTTTGGTGATGTCGCAGTACCCGTAACACGTACCCCAACCATGCTTCCCTGAACATTTTTATTCGCATCGATATCTAAAGTCGGGTTAGCCAATGGTCCATTAAAACGGGCAATTGCTCGGTTCAAGTCTAGACTTTGTCCATAGGCTTCGATTTTCACTTTTTGGCTAACACCAATCGCCCCGTTAGCTCTCATTGCAGTCTCATAGCCACGTTGGCTTAAGTTGAGACGACCAACTAACGGAATATTACTGTTAAAGCCTTGGAAGATAACTTGTTTTCCAATATTAACAGAAATATCAGCTCGTATATCCCAAGGTTTAGCGGCCCGTAAAATTGCAAGTGGGTCTTGACCTTGGCGCACGATACGAACATCTGATGAGGTATTAATAATTGGAGCAGTTGTTTCTGGCATTGAAATACGTGCACGAGGAACATCTACAGATCCTTTTAAGCTTAACCGCTTATCAAAAGGATACATATCAAGTGTCAGATTCGGATTGGCAATTGCGGTAATTAATGGCGCTTGACGTACCAGTAAATTATCACCTTTAAGATTTAATTGAAGGCGTGGGGCATCTTTCCACTCAAAACTACCTTTAAGCAAGCCTACACCTTGCCCACTGTTAAATGCCCCATCAATTGTTGCCATATCCTGACGAATTGATGAATACACCTGAACATTGGTTAGATTTACTGGCAGAGAAATCATACTGATCGCACCATTTTTCAGGCGCATTTCACCAGTAAATTGAGGTTGAGTTAATGTACCGTTGACTTTACCAGCCAAGGCTAACGTCCCACTCATTGAGCGAACATCTTGAATAAATGGTTTCAAGACTTTTAATTGAACATCATTAAAGGCCACTTCACCATGCATTGGCATTGAAGACTGGAATGGGTTGATAATAACATTCGCATAACCCGTACCAATATCCGGTGTTTTCACATCAATACGGAATAACAAACCCTCTGATACACTTTTTGCAATCACCCCTAACTCATCATAAGCCAAAGTCGTTGCAGGATCTTGTGGATCTTCAGCAGCTAAACCAATTTCACCTTTACGCGTAATTAAACGTGCATCAAGTTTTGGATTACCACCATTTACCCACGATGCCTTAGCGTAACCATTTAATTGTCCAGTCATCGCTAAGCCTTCTGGCATAAATGCCGCGAAATCACTTAAGTCCATGTTCTGAGTTACAAAGGAAATATTCCCTCGTGCTTTACTCACTCTTACAGGCTGATCAAAACAGAGCTGACTATTGGTACTTTGCCAGCAATGTTGGCCCACATATAGCTCAGATTTCGCCGAAGAAAAAATTACCGGAGCATTTTGATTTTGTGCCAGACGAATTCGTCGTGAATCAAAACTTCCTTTTTGGATTTGACCTAACCAATCATTCTTTTGATTAAATCCACCTGCCAACTGAACATAGAACTTGGAAACACTATTATTGCCAAGTACTTTCAATAAATGTGCTTTCCTTGTTCCTGTCAAATTCACTTCAGCGGACTGAATTTCTCTATTTCCGCTACGTAGATTATTTAATTTTGCGGTTAATTGAGTCGGTGTTGTTTCCGATGTTGGAAGCTCACCTTGAATACTCAATCTCTTCACACTTACGAGTGTATTAAAAGCAAAATTATCTACGGCAATATTGGCTGTTGCTTTTAAACGTGGTTGTGATTGAACATTCAAATCACCATAAGCTCGACCGCGCAGTCCCGGATATAACTCGTAGAGTGCTGGCGCATTCAGCTTAATTTTTAGATTTTGTGCATTGCCAGTAGCTTGTAGCTGGTTCTGTCCATACACTAAAAATAAGTTATTCGCTTCAAATTGCTGAGGTAAAAAGCCATTTTGATTAGAATCCATCAATAGAGATAGATTACCCTTACCCCGAACAGGTTTATTATTTAAAAAGCCTGCAAGATTCAATTGCTGAATATTAATTCGCTTCAAGTGATCAGACCAAACCCCTTGAGTTTTCAGGTTTCCTGAAATTTCACCTTTAACAGTTGAGGCAAAATATTGAGGTTTAAAGCGAACTAATGAACTATTAATATCCCATGCAATGCGGTCTTTTAAATTGACAGAACCAGTAGCATAGATTTTTCCAGCCACACCATCGTGTTGTAATTGGCTAATTCGAATAAAATCTGGCGTGCCCGCTATAGAAAACTTCAACAAACCATTTGCCTGTTTTAAGGCTTTTAAAGACCCGTCATAATTAACCGCAAAGCCTTTAAAGCCACCACCAGCTTTCACGTCATGAAATAACAATGCTGCTGTACTTTTCCCGCCTAAACTTACAGTTTCTTGACCTGCTTGAGCCAATCGACCAGTTAAGTCAATTTTCTCAAACTGAATAATTTGCTGGTTTGGTTTAGCAAAACCATTTGCCTTAATCGAACCATTTAGTAGATTGACTGGCGCTGCTGCATGAATACTTTGCGGATTAAAATCTTTTGCATTTAATAAAGCATTCCAAGCCAGCTGTCGTTTTTCAGTAGGTAATAAAACTTTAGCCTGACCTGTTAAGCTACCTTTTTCAGCAGCAAAACTAAAATTAGGAACATTTAAGATATTATCTTTAACATTCAGGTTGGCTAGATATTGTCCTGCTGGCAATAAAGTTTTTTCATGCTGATATACTTTTGTAGCAACCTTAATATCTTGTTGACCGTCACGTAATGTTAAATCGACTTGACCATTATCACTACTTAACCATCCAATATAAGGCATTGCACGGTCTATATTCGCCCACGCCACATTCATGAGCATTGGTTGAGGTTTATTATTTTTTTCAGGCGCCTGATTAAGCTTGAGTTTCCAAGACTCATAACGGTCAAAATCAACGTTAGCAAATACTTCTGTGCCTTTTTCCAAAGAACCAGTTGAAGCAATAGCAGCATCTAAACTTGGCGGTAAAAAGTCTTGAACCACCTGAGGAATCGCTTTGTCTTTAGGATTAATGCGATCTAAACGACCTTTGATGTCCCAAGTCACATGATCTTTCCAATTCACCAGACCTTTAAGATTAACGGCACCTTTCATAACTTGGCCATTGAAATCGGTAATATTAAGCTGATGAACTAAATCAGTATTCATTAAAGCGTTGTACTGACCTTCAGGTAAATTCTCACCCTTTAAATCTGTATCAAGTGCCAAATTAAGCTGTTTAATATCACCTTGAAACTTGATCACACCATTTTTTGCAAATAGTTTTTGTTCTTGTAGCAAAGGTAAATGATAGTTTTTTAATAATAGTTCACCTTGCATTGGAACTTCATCGCGAACAGGATGCAATATTACCCAACCTGTTAATAGATCGGGAGTGGTTGTTGCAACCCCAGCTTTTATAGTATCTAAACTTCCCCGAGCAGCCACTTTAATATTTTGAATATTTAGACTTTTTAAAGATGGGATTCTTAAATCTGCTGTGGCATCTAATGGATATTTACCCCTGAAATCCATTTTACCTGTTGCGTTATGGACTGAAAGATAGCCCATATCCATACTAGATTTTTCAAATTCCAGTTTGGTCTCTGACCAAAGTGCATCCTGCAAATGAACGTCATGAAAACTTACATCTGAGGTTGCCAACTTAATTTCTAAATGATCAACATCACCTTCATCTATACGTAAAACAAATGGCAATTTGATTGGTTTAAATTCAAACGGTTTACCAGAGGGCGGAGTTTTATTAATAATACGTAAGTTGCGTACATCTGCATGGCTTAAATGCACTTCTTTTTCTAATAATAAAGAACGCCATCCTAAGCCTACATCAGCTCGATCTAATGAAACATCGACATCTTTTAATTGCACCAACACATTTTTGAGAATAATGCCTCGCAATAAGTTGCCGCCTTCGTATTCATATTTAATTATTTTCTGAGCTTCTAAAACCCGATCTAATAAAAAACGGCTTCCGCGGTCCGTTGACATCATGATGACTAACGAAGAAGCCAATAATAACAATATGATCAATATCGTCAGCAAGAAGCTACGCAAAATGCGACGCTTCTTCTTAGGAGAGCTTGGTGCCGAAGTGGGCTGCTGTTCTACTTCCGCCATAAAATAAACCTAATAAAATTTTATTTTTAAAGTTGTGGGCCTATAAAGAAATGTAAACGAATCGGATGGTTCTCATCTGAAATACCCGAAGCTACATCTAAACGGATTGGGCCGATTGGAGACTTCCAGCGAATTCCGACACCAACGCTATAAGCTGCTGGATTACTGAAATCTTTATCATAAGCATTACCAAAGTCAGAGAAAACAGCTGCTCGCCATCCGTCTTTGAACTGATAGTTATATTCTAAAGAGCCTACAGCTAAAGCTTGGCCCCCAATTTTATATCCATCTATTTCTGGTGAAAGACTTTTATAGTCAAATCCACGAATTGTTTGGTCACCACCCGTAAAGAATCTAAGATTGTATGGAACTTTGTCAAAATCATCTGTAAAGATATAGCTGAGGTCAGATCTTCCGACGAATTGGTGATCATCATTTTCACCTAGAGAATAAATAAATCTCCAGCCTGCACTCGCAATTGCCATATTGGCATCTGACAGTAAACTCTCGCTGCCTAATTCTAATTTATAAGTTTGTTTAAAAGCTTTTGTTGGGTTTAAACGTGTATTACTTGAGGTTTTAGATGTTTCATAACTAAACAATAATGCTTCTTGCTCAGATGCAGCTGTTTTAAAAGCATCTGGTAATTCAGAAATATCAACATTACCTTTTTGGGTCAAACGGTCTAAACGATAGCGGACCCCAATAGTATGCTGCCAATTTCCTAATGGACGTTTGATTACGCGCTCCCCGCCCACAACAGCAGATTCGGTTAACAGGCTTACATCTGGACCAATATCATCCCGTGTTTCACGCTCATAACCGCCAACGATATTGAAATAGTCATTTAACGGATGTTTATAGGGAATACTATATCGACCATCAATCGATTGACGAATTTCAGAAACTTCTAAGTTGGCATCAAAAGAATGGCCATATTTATTTACGATAGAACGGCGATATTGACTACGTAAACGCGCCCCCGTATCGGTTCCATAACCAATACCAGTTTCCAAACTATTTAGCTTGTCAGCATTTAAAGTCACAATAACTGGAATTCTTTTTGTTTCACGTGCTTGAGCTTGTAAATGATCCTGTTCAGTTTCCTGTTCATCATGCTGAGCTGCGGCGCTTTGCAACATCGCAGTTTGAGGCTCTGCCTGTTTTGCATTTTGTGTTCCGGCAAACTGTTTTTCATCGACTACGTTTTGCGTAACTTCTTTATTTGATGTCGCTAATTGACGTGCTTTCGCAAGTTGTCGTTGTTCTGGTGAAAGTAAATTAGACTCATCAACATCAATATTTTGTTCATCCACCAAAGCTTGTAAATCTGGTGGTAGCTCAAGTGGCTTTTCAATTGGATCTGGTTTAATGCTATCAACCAATGTGTAATTAAAATAACGCGAGTTGGTTAGGTTATTCGCAAGCACATTTACACGCCAGAAAGCATAGTCATCACCTTCTTTCCAAGGCGCCATACTTTCTAAGATATTTTGATTTAATGGCAAAGGTTTCGAAGGATCGCTCATACGAAACTCGACCTTATCTAATTTATAACGCTCACCTGTCTCGTAGCGTAAATTAATATCGGCCTTATTTTCTGGCTGACTTACTTTTACATCATGCAATCGCCAATAAGCATCAAAATAACCGTTATCAGATGCTGCATCGACAATACGGGTTTTAGTGGTTTCATATAAACCGTGATTAAAGATATCACCAACATCTTGATCAGGAACTAAGCGAATAACCTGAAATTGCGGCTGCTTTTCGCCTGGACCTGTAAACTCAATATTTTGCTCATTAATTCGTACTGGTTCATTTGGTGTCACCCTGACACGCACACGACTCGGACTTAATTTTTCAAATCGGAACTCAGCATTATAGTAACCAACAGCTTGAGCAGCCTGATTACTTAATGTTCTAAGCTGAGGTAAAGCAGCATTAAAGTCTTCAAAAGATTCTTGAGTAAAAGTTGAAAGCTTACCTTTAATATTTTTAGCTAACACATCTGAAGCGCCTTCTACCTCTGCGCTAATACGCGGTACTTGTTCCATCGGAATTGCACGCGGCGGACGTACTTTATTTAAAATACGTTTAAAGAAACCAGCTTGCTCAGGTGGTTCTTCGGCCTCTGGTGTCAATTCAGGTAGTGTTTTTCCAGTCTCATTGGCTTCCACTACAATCTTACTATCAGACTTAATCTCTTGCATAAGCTGATCAATATTTACTGGCGCCTGATTAATTTGATTTAATTCAGATTGAGTTGCATCGCTTACAGTAACTTCAGGGAGTTTCTGAGTCCCATTTTGAAAGTTCTGTGCTTCATTCTTTGCTTCTTCTGCTACCCTATAAATTTCATTTGCCATGTTTTGATCAACAGGCATATCGGGTAAATCTTCAAGGTTATCAAGTGTAATTGGCTTAAATTCATCAATTTGATTTGGAAATTGTTCTTGTTGTTGCAATATAGCCAAGCTATCTTGTTGCTGCTGAGCTTGGGTTACAAGTGTAGCGATATCTGTAACTGGAGCAGTATATTGCTCGTTAACCTGAGCTGACTGTTCAGTTGACTCATCAGATACTGTCTGGTTTAAAGTTGTTGATGAACTATTCTCAACAGAAGTTTGAGCAAAACTTGGCGTTACGCAAACGCTTAACAACAAGCTGCTACAAATAAGTTTAGGAATGCCCTGCATTTTTAAAATTAAATGCATAGAATGTGAGAGAGTTGACTGTTTAAACTTAATTTTAGAAGGCATAGAAAACTCTAGACTTATTTTTTAATAAAACGCACCAATGTGAGTGTAAAACTCACTCAAAACCATTGATTTTTCATTTAATCAAGCGTTAAAAATATCATACATGGTTTTCGATGCAAATTAACACTCGGTCACATTTTTTTATAAAACACAATGAAGTTTGCACATGATGAAACAAGATGAGCACCTGATGACCTCACGTCGGTTTGTACCGATGTTTTTTACCCAGTTTTTTGGCGCATTAAATGATAACGTTTTTAAGCAAGCTTTATTATTGGTGATTACTTATGGATGGATTCAGCAACAATCTGCTCCCGTAAGTACTCTTAATAATTTGGCAGCCCTCTTGTTTATTCTGCCATATTTCTTTTTTTCAGCCACAGCTGGACAAATCGCCGACAAATACCAACGATCTCAACTCGTCCGTGGTATTAAAATTTTAGAAATCATCATTATGCTCATCGGTACTGCGGGTTTCCTGTTAGGAAACTTATGGCTACTTCTTTTTGCTTTATTTTTGATGGGTACGCATTCGACTTTCTTCGGCCCCATTAAATACGCAATTTTGCCTGAAATCTTAAAACCGAACGAGTTAATGTCTGGTAATGCGCTATTTCAATCCGGCACATCCATGGCGATCTTGTTCGGAATGATCTTAGGTGGTGCCGTAATTGCCTCATCAGATGGTAATTTATTGTGGATTAGTATCACCGTAGTAGCTATTGCTTGCATAGGCTATTTATTTAGTCGCTTCATTTTGCCGCAAAAAGTTGCTGCACCTGACTTAAAGATTGACTGGAATTTTATCCGTACAAGCTTTCAAACCATTAAATATGCCAAAAGCTTACCGCTAGTATTCACAATTTTGCTAGGCAACTCATGGTACTGGTTTTATGGCGCGACTTATTTAACTCAAATTCCGCAGCTTACCCAGCAAAACCTTCATGCATCAGAAAATGTCGTTAGTCTGTTACTGACTTTCTTTTCAGTCGGTATTGGTGTGGGTTCTCTTCTTTGCCGTAAAATTGGTGGTTCAGAAATTAATATTAAAATGGTGCCGATTGGTGCAATTGGCCTTACTGTTTTTGCGCTCTACCTTGCTGCCAGTTTAGCTTTTGTACCAGAAAGAACTGGGGCATTACTTACCTTAAAAGATGTTTTTACCCAAGGCTGGGTTTACTACCATGTCATGATTGCTGTGACTTTATTGGGTATTAGTGGCGGTTTTTATATTGTTCCCCTATATGCCATGATGCAGGCTTATTCACCACGTTCACATCGTGCACGTGTTGTTGCAGCGAATAACATCCTAAATGCCGTTTTTATGGTTTCTTCTGCAATTTTTTCAATCTTAATCTTAAGTGTTTTAAAAATTGATATTAAAATACTATTTATTATTACAGCTGTACTTAGTGCAATCTTTAGTATCTGGCTTCTCGCTAGACTAAAACCAATGCTTGCCACAGCCCACCTTTCTTTAGAGGACTAATTTATGCGCCACTATACTGGAATTGATCAACTTATTAACTCATTTGATCAGGCATTGCGTAGTCTTGTTCCGGGTGCAACAGCAGCACAGCGTCAAAATCCAGCTGAAACAGTAGAAACAAAACTTGGTGTAGAAGATGCTCGCCATGTCGCAGGTTTAATGCGTGTTAACCACAGTGGCGAAGTATGTGCTCAAGCACTTTACCATGGGCAAGCATTAACGGCGAAATTGCCAAATGTACGTCAAGAAATGCAACAAGCAGCGATTGAAGAACAAGATCACTTAGCTTGGTGTGAAGATCGTTTAAAAGAATTAAACAGTCATACAAGTTTGTTAAACCCAATCTGGTACGGGCTGTCATATGGCATGGGTGCCCTTGCTGGTATTGCAGGTGATAAATATAGCTTAGGTTTTGTTGCTGAAACTGAGCGTCAGGTTAGTCTGCATTTGCAAGATCACTTAAACCAGTTACCCGCTCAAGATGAACGCTCTCGTAAAATTTTAGAGCAAATGAATGAAGATGAATTGCATCACCGTCATACTGCACTTGAAGCAGGCGGTGTTGAATTACCGTATGCAGTAAAAATTACGATGACTGGTATTTCAAAGTTAATGACAAAAACGAGTTATTATCTTTAAAAACCAAAGGATTGATCTCATTCAGATCAATCCTGTTTAAAATATTATTTTAAGCCGTGATCATATTTGAAACGTTCGATATCTCGAATTGAATTCCAATAGTTTCTGTTAATACGGTCACGATCAATTTGTAATTCTCTTAAAAGCTTACGATAACGCTCACGCTCTTCTGGCTTTAATTTTTCGTTATAAGCACTATCAGAATATTGCTTAAACTTTTCATCATAACGGTCATATTCATTTTTTGCATTGTAGTAATCTGAGGCAGTTAGATAATAAGGTCTTAAACGATTACGCTGCTCGATTGGGCATACATTAATATTGCCGTTACCCTCTAAAGCGTTATAAAAAATATTTGATGGCTGGCAATAATACCCTAAGCCCTCTTTATACCCACTTTCATATGACTTTTGATCTGGAACAATATTGGCTTTTCCACACGCTTTGTAATATTGATCTAAACGTGGCGAAGACCCCTTTGAACCATCTTTCTCACCCACTAATGACCAATTCGCAGTCTTACATTCTTCTACGCTCATTGCAGCACAACCTGAAAGGCTGATTGCTAAAATGGCTAAACCGATATTTTTCATATTAAGAAAACTCAAAAATAAAATTAAAAAACGCAAAAAATAAAATTCCAGTACCTGTGCTATATAAGCCTTGCTCAATTCAAGATTTATAAATAAATGTTTAACTGGATAAGCATTTAAGTTTAAAACAGTTTGACCATCTCACCAAATGAGAAGCTTAAATTTTTAGCTTTATTTAATTTAAAAAAGAGAAATCCGTAGAATTTTGTAATGCGCTGACTGCTCTTATACACTAATTTTACTTTAAAAATTGATTATCAAAATAAACTACAATATATTGATTATAAATATAAAAAATTAAATTACTCATAAAATATTGTTCAACCATCTTTACTCTTTTTTTACGCGATTTCCTTCAAAGGCTAAGGTAGGATTTTAGCTAAATAACCACCAAGGTTTTTTATAATGAGTACACTTATTTACCCAAATTTAAACTTAAAAGATCCTCACTTTAAGGCATTTAAAATATCAGATAATTTTATTCCTCCGACACAATCTGGTACTTTCCAATCAGATCTTTTTTTAAAAGAAGTTGATGAATATTTAAGTTTATATCCTCACACTCAGCACATTGATATTTGTCTACATGACTTAAACGGGCATATTCGTGGCAAACGTATTGACGTTAAGAGTCTGAAAAATCTATCTAATGGATGTTATTTTCCTCTTTCTGTTTATGCCATGAGCCTTGATGGAAAAGTGATTGAAGAAACAGGCCTAGGAAAATATATTGGTGAACCAGATAGACTTTGCCTGCCCATTTTAGGCAGCTTGCAACCAAGTGCCTTATCCCCAGAATTAAATGCTCAGCTTTACCTATCAATGCAAGAAGAAGATGGTTCAGACTGTCGCTATGAACCACGTAATATATTAAAAAAATTATTAAATCAGTTACATGCTAATAATTATTTCCCTGTCATGGCTGCCGAGCTAGAGTTTTACCTTTTCTCACCTCAACAACAATCTGAGACATGTTCAGAAAACCAATGTTTTGATATAGATGCGCCAAATAACTACCAACAAGTCCTAGATGAAGTTGAAAAAGCAGCCTTACTACAATCAATTGAAATTACCGCTATTGTTGCGGAATCATCCCCTGGACAATACGAATTAAATCTTCAACACAGCCATGACATCTTGAAGCTTTGTGATCAAATTAATGCCTTAAAAAGAATTGTAAAACAAGTTGCAAGAAAGCATGACCTAACTGCCTGTTTCATGGCGAAACCGAACTTATCAAAGGCTGGTAGTGGTATGCATTTTCATATGAGCATGCTTAATCAATACCATGAAAGTATATTTAGTTCAAAAGTAGAAAAAGATGAGCTTTCAGTCAAATTATTGAGCGCGATTAGTGGCCTAATTGAGTTAATGCCTGCATCTATGGCGATTTTAGCGCCTAATATTAATTCTTATAGACGTTTTAAAATTGGTCATCACGTGCCATTAGAAGCCAATTGGGATACTAACAACCGAAATGTTGCAATCCGAATTCCATGCTCAGATGTACAAAATCAACGCTTAGAATATCGTGTTGCTGGAGCTGACTGTAATCCCTATCTGGTTACAGCGACTATTTTAGCGGGCGTATCTTATGGCTTATCTCATAAATTACCGCTGCCAAAACCTGCACATCTTTTAAAGTTTCCAGACGAGCACATTTTATTAGCCAACAATCAGCCGGAAGCCTTAAAAATATTTAAAGGAAGTCTTATTTTAAAAGGGTATTTAGGGGCAGACTTTGTAGAACATTGGTACACGGTTAAACAGGCTGAATATCAAAACATTTATAGTCAAATGACTGAAGCAGAACAACATTGGGATATATAAATAAAAAAAGCAAAAAAACTATAAACCACTTTGCAAACCCTTAGGGAGAAATACCCTAAGGTTTTTTTTATATCTAATTAATGATTTTTCTGTTTAGCTAAAAAACGTAATCCCACACCAGGTTCAGTAGCAATATAGCGTGGCTGAATCGCGTTATCTCCCAACTTACTACGTAACTTGCCCACTAAAATACGTAAATAGTGCGTATCTTCCTGATGGGTTGGCCCCCATAGTTCTTTTAAGAGCTGTGGTTGTGTTAAAAGCTGCCCTTGATAGCGCATTAATAACGTCAAAAGTTGAAACTCTTTTCGAGTTAAAGTAATTGGTTGTTGCTCGATCCAAACTAAACGTTGCATGACATCAACCTTGAGATAACCATCGTCATACACATGAGCTTCTTGTTGAATCGGTTGATTTCTTAAAATGACACGTATGCGCGCCAAAAGCTCTTGCACACTAAAAGGCTTGGTCATGTAGTCATTTGCCCCTGCGTCTAGCAAGGCAACTTTTTCATATTCATCAGCACGTACAGATAACACAATAACGGGAACATTCGACCAGCTACGTAATTCTTGCAGCACTTCTTTTCCATCTAAATCAGGTAAGCCTAAGTCTAAAATAACCAAATCAGCCCCTTGGGTTGCCAAAGCCTCTAGACCTTTGTAACCCGTTTCGCAGAGCGTGGTTTTGTATTTTTGAGTTCTTAAAGCAATGTCTAAAAATTTACGGATTTGAGGCTCATCATCAATAATCACAATACGTGTTTCTACAGGTGATGTTTCTGAACTTATCATGAATTTACAACTTATTCTTTTACTGGATGAATGGGTAATTTGATTTGAATTAAAGTACCTTTATTTTGGCGCCCTGAAAATGCTTCTATTGTACCCATATGAGCACCAATAATCGCTTTTACAATTGTTAGCCCTAAACCTGTACCGAATTTTCCACGGTCTCCTCGTTCCATCGTGTAAAACATATCGAAAATGCGGTGTCTTTCGTCTTCAGGAATTCCTGCACCTTTATCTTCAATTTCTATTTTCACCTCATCTTCTGACACAAGATAAGTACGAATCATAACTGGCTCATCTGGAGGTGAAAAGTTTGCAGCATTTTCTAAAACATTAAAAATAGCTTGCTCTACCAGTGCTGGGTGAACATACAAACTAATTGGCTGCTCAGGTAACTGGACTAATACTTGCGTATCTGGTTTATAACGCTTTAAACGGCGGGTTGCCGAACCAATTAACTCATCTACCCCAATCCAGTCTCTTTTTAAAGTTAGACCTTCGTGACCTAAGCGTGTCATATCAAGTAAGTTTTGAATGTAACGGTCTAAACGCTCACCTTCTAAATGGATGGTTTCGAGTAAATCTTGTTGGTCTTGTTCTGACATATCAGCTTTAAAATTAGCAAGCGTGTCTGCTGCGCCAATGATAGAAGCAAGTGGCGAACGTAAATCATGCGATACCGAAGATAATAAAGCAGAACGTAAGCGCTCTGTTTCACTGGTGACTTTTGCTTGTTCAAGCTCATTGACCAATTGGGTTCGAAGTACTGCCTGTGCAATGTACTCAATTACACTTTCAGTCAATTTTTTTTGCTCAAAATTTAAGGAAACCACTTCATCCTTAAAGTAAATTCCCACAATACCTAGGCTATTTTTTTGTTCTAAAAGAGGTAAAAACCACCAGCTTGATTGACTCAGCGTATCAGTAAAACGCCCACATGGCTGCTTGTGTTTCAAACACCATTCTGCGGCTACTTTTTCTTTATCATTTAGCTCAATATCAGATGAAATTACCTTATCTCGAATAGAAATCCACACTTTAGTTTGAAGTTGTGTTTCTAAAGTCATACGTCCTGTTTGCATGACTTCTTCAAGATTTACTGCACTAGAAAGCTTACGTGCCAAGTCTTGCATTACCCTAGTGTAGGCATTGGCAGCTTTTAAAGATAAAACTTGCTGGCGTAACTGAGAAGCCAAACGCCCGGCAATTAAAGCTGCTGCAAAAAAAGCCACAACGGTGACTACCCCTTGGTGTGCTGAAATCTGAAAGGTATAACGCGGGGCAATAAAGAAAAAATTATAGGCTAAGAAACAAATAAGAGCAGCCACTACTGCAGCTAACATTCGGGTTTTCGTTGCAACAATTAAAACAGAAATAATAAAAATGACAGAGAAGTCTTCAATACCAAATAGAACTTCGGCGAAGTGAGCTAGAAAAATGCTACCGCACGTCACAGCTAAAACAAAAACACTTTCTTTTAATGATAAAAATGAAGGCTTTTTGAGCTGATTAATCTTTTTAGTACCCTGTTCTGGGTGCAAAATGGTTAAAGCAATTGAGTTTTCTTGATTTAATAATTGCTGAGCTAAATTTTTCTTAAATAACTTTAACCACCACGGTGA
Organism: Acinetobacter sp. BEC1-S18-ESBL-01; assembly: GCF_014169935.1. Classification (NCBI taxonomy): domain Bacteria; kingdom Pseudomonadati; phylum Pseudomonadota; class Gammaproteobacteria; order Moraxellales; family Moraxellaceae; genus Acinetobacter; species Acinetobacter sp. BEC1-S18-ESBL-01. The sequence continues at coordinate 1,426,371 of NZ_AP022302.1, read as the reverse complement.
AATACTTTTACCAATGACAAGATTGGAAATACCTCGATCAACGGCGGCATCCATTAACACTGATGCAACTCGCGGCCCATATAAAACTTCAGTTCGACCACCTAGTTGTCGAGCCAACTCAAACGCACGGTCAATCTCGATGTATTCTTTTTTATAAGAACTCACTGAACTCTGCCCAAAGTCCAAACTTCTAGCAACATTTACTACAGTCCATGTAGCCCCATTACGTTCTGCTAAGCGGCAGCCTGCTCGCACTAAATATTCAGAAGAGCCTTGCCCATCTATCGCAATCATCAATTCATTTTGTAACGATATAGATTTCAAACCCTTTGAGGCATAACTCTCTTTTAAGTCTGAATCGACATGCTCAGCAACGCATTGCATTGCCAGTTCACGTAATGCCGTTAAATTTGAAATGCTAAAAAAGCCTTGTAATGCCAGATTTGCTTGCTCTGGTACATAGACTTTTCCTTGATGGAGCCTTTCAATGAGTTCACTGACGGGTAAATCAATTAAGCGAATATCTCGAATACGGTCAAATACCCGATCTGGTACTGTTTCATTTACTCGAATGCCTGTAATTTGATAGACCACATCATTTAGGCTTTCTAAATGTTGAATATTTATAGTGGTAAATACATCAATACCAGCGTCTAGCAACTCATTAACATCTTGCCACCGTCGTTCATGACGACTATTTGGGACGTTGCGATGAGCCAATTCATCAACCAAAACGATTTGCGGATGCCTAAGTAAAATAGCATCCAAGTCCATTTCTTCTAAAATATGCCCCTGATATTGCATTTCTTTTCTAGCAATCTGAGGCAACCCTTCCAAAATTTTTAGAGTTTCGATTCTTCCATGGGTTTCAACAATACCAACAACAACATCTGTGCCCTGTTGAAATAATTCTTTGGCGCGGGCAAGCATGGCATAAGTTTTTCCTACACCAGGTGCCGCACCAAGAAAGACCGTTAGTCGACCGGCTTGATATCTGTTGACATGATTTAATAAGGCCTCAGCCTGATTTTCGCGATTGCTTTGCACTTGATATCATCCGGTAAACTAACAACTTTATTTTTAAGTTAATGTGTAGATTGTAATTGATCTAAAGCAATATTGAGCTGTAATACATTAACACGAGCTTGCCCTAGTACACCAAACTGCTTCGGTTCAACATACTTTTGCAAAAGCTCTTCCACAACCTTAGGGTCTACATGACGAGCTTGAGCCACTCGAGCAACCTGTAACTGAGCAGATTCAGGACTAATATGCGGATCAATACCACTACCAGATTTAGTCACCAAATCACTTGGTATAGGTGTATTGCCCGTGTGGTCTTGTTTTTTTACCGCAAGAATCTGAGCATCAATTTGTTGCTGTAGCTCAGGATTAGTACGCGCTAAGTTTGTACCTGCCATCGCCATCGGGTCATAAGCGACTGCTGAAGGACGTGGATGAAAATAAGCCTCTCCAACAAATGGCTGAGCAACTAATTTTGACCCTAAAACTTTATGATCTATTTCAATCAAACTACCATTTGCTTGATTGTTGAATAACACCTGTCCCGCACCTGTAGCAATTGCACTATAAGCAGCGCCACAGCCAACTAAGGTAAAAATTAATAATCCCAAAGATGCTCTTAAGGTCTGACCCAAATTTGCTTCTGAATTTTGTACATAAGTTTTCATTTCAAACTCCAGATTACAAACCAAATAATTGAACAATCACTACATCAATCGCTTTAATGGCAAGGAATGGCAGAACCACACCGCCCACACCATAAATCAACATATTCCGACGTAATAACTGAGTTGCCGTTGAAGGTTTAAATTTCACGCCTCGGAGTGCGATTGGAATTAATAGCGGGATAATAATCGCGTTAAAAATTAATGCAGATAAAATCGCACTGCTTGGACTTGCTAAGTGCATTACATTCAATACTTGCATTTGTGGAATCGCAGCAGCGAACAATGCAGGCAAGATGGCAAAGTATTTAGAGACGTCGTTTGCTAACGAAAATGTTGTTAAAGCACCACGGGTAATCAGCTGCTGTTTCCCAATCTCAACCACAGCAAGTAGTTTGGTCGGGTCAGAGTCTAAATCAACCATGTTGCCGGCTTCTTTTGCAGCTTGTGTACCCGAGTTCATGGCTAAACCAATATCAGCTTGCGCTAATGCTGGCGCATCGTTTGTTCCATCACCGACCATCGCAACTAAACGACCTTGTTGTTGTTCAGTACGAATACAAGCCAATTTGTCTTCTGGTTTTGCTTCGGCAATATAATCATCTACACCAGCTTCAGCAGCAATCGCGGCCGCAGTTAATGGGTTATCACCTGTAACCATAACGGTTTTAATGCCCATTTCTCTTAAACGAGCAAAACGTTCTTTAATGCCGTGTTTAATTACATCTGAGAGTTCAATTACGCCCAATACATGGTGTTGATTTGCGACAACCAATGGTGTTGCCCCTTTTTTGGCAACTTGTTCAACACGCGCTTTTAATTCCAAATCTTGAGAATAATCTTCATCTACAAACTTCAAGATCGCATCTAAAGCACCTTTACGAATTTGATCACCATTCGGTAAATTCACACCAGAAATTCGAGTCGAAGCACTAAAAGAGATAAATTCGGCTTGTTCAGGTTCTTGCTGTTTTAAACCTTGCTCTTTTGCTAACTTAACAATCGACTTCCCTTCTGGTGTTGGGTCAGCAAGTGAACTTACCCAAGCAGCAGCTCTCAACTCAGACTCGGTTACCGAAGTTAAAGGATAAAAAGAAGTCGCTTGACGGTCACCATAAGTAATGGTTCCTGTTTTATCGAGTAAAAGCACATCAATGTCACCCGCAACTTCTACCGCTTTACCTGATTTTGCCAAAACATTGGCTTTGAGTGCACGATTCATCCCCGCAATACCAATCGCAGGTAACAAACCACCAATGGTTGTAGGAATCAAGCAGACCAATAACGCCACGAGCACAACTGGATCAAGTTCAATATGCAAATACTTGGCAATAAATGGCAGGCTAATCACGACAATTAAAAACGTGATTGTCATCACCATTAACAAGAAGCCAAGTGCAATCTCATTCGGAGTTTTCTGGCGATTTGAGCCTTCAACCAAAGCAATCATACGGTCTAAGAAACTTTGACCAGATTCAGCAGTCACTTGCACAACAATACGATCTGTCAGAACTTTGGTTCCACCAATAACACCTGAACGGTCTGTTCCAGCTTCACGTAACACAGGTGCTGACTCACCTGTAACAGCCGATTCATTAATAGTGGCAAAGCCTTCTACAATCTCACCGTCGGCTGGAACAAGCTCACCTGCATGTACTTCAATAAAATCATTTAAATGAAGTTCAGTAGCTGCAACTTGACTGGTTTGACGGTCTGTCAAAGAGTTGAGTCTTCGAGCCGTTAAATTTTCTCTTGCTGCACGTAATGAAGATGCCTGTCCACGACCTCTGGCCTCTGCAACCGCTTCAGCATAATTAGCAAATAAAATGGTAATAAACAGAATTGCTGTAACCGTGAAACCAAATAACAGCGTGGTGTAACCCAAGACTGTACTAAATGCTGTAACCACTGTTCCAAGCCATACAATTGCCATCACAGGGTTTTTAATTGCATGCTGCGGTAGCAGTTTCACAAATGCATTTTTCCAAACTTCAAAATTTGGCACTGCCATGGTTTGTTTATGGCTATTTACATGAGTTTGTGTATTCATTTTCACTCGCCTCCTTAGCCTTTAACCAACAAAAGTTGATCGGCAATAGGCCCAAGGACAAGAACTGGCATAAATTGTAATAAGGTAAGCAACACAATAATCGTAATCAGCGTTAAAGCAAAGGTTGGAGTTTCAACCTGAAGACTACCTGCTGTTTCGGGTGCTTTTCTTTTTGCTGCTAAACGTGTTGCAATCATTAATGGCAAAATTAATGTCGGGAAGCGTCCTAACAGTAGAGCAATACTACAAGTAACATTCCACCATACAGTGTTGTCTCCAAGACCTTCGAAACCTGAACCATTGTTTGCAAATGCAGAAACATATTCGTAGAACACTTGGCTAATACCATGTGGTCCCGGATTACTAATTCCAGATATGCCTGGAACGCTGAGGCTTAATGCGGTGAATGCAAGAATGACTAAAGGTTGAATCAAGATAATAATCGCGAGCAATTTAATTTCTGCTGCTTCAATCTTGCGCCCGAACAATTCAGGGGTACGGCCTGTCATTAAACCTGCAATAAATACGGCAAGTAATAGATAAATCATAAACTGTTGCAGACCACAGCCCACACCACCCCAAATCGCATTAATCAGCATGTTAATGAGTTCGACTAAACCGGTAAGCGGTGCAGAAGAATCATGCATCATATTGACCGAGCCGTTATTTACCTGTGTAGTAAGCGCTGCCCAAACTGCTGATGCTGCTGGTCCAAAACGTTGTTCTTTACCTTCCATTACGGCAAATTGAGATGCTGTCGATGACATACTCTCAGACCAGACAGCCGCTGCACCTGAAATAATCGACATGAAAAGCATGCTACCAAAGACAAAGTAAGCAAACTTTTTACGCTGAGTAAAATGCCCGACCATAAAAATGACTGTGATTGGAATAAGTAAGATCGCAATCATTTCTAGTAAATTAGAAAATGGTGTTGGATTTTCTAAAGGCACAGAACTATTTGGACCATACCAACCGCCACCATTACTACCCAATTGCTTGATCGCTACCATTGGCGCAACTGGCCCTAAAGGAATTTTTTGGGTTTGTACTGTATTGGCTTTATCAATCAGCTGTATTTCTGGCCCGCCTTGGAAAGTTGCTGGTACACCTTGGCTGTTGAGCAATAAAGACCAGACAAAACAGAGCGGAAGCAAGAATCGGACTGTAGGGCGAATTACATCTGCCCAATAGTTACCAATTAAAATTTGATCTGGCTGCTCGGCAACATCAGCCGCAATATGGCTTGGACGCTGATAAAAGAAAGCTCTTAATGTCGCAACAACCAAAGCCAGCCCCATCATTGGAGTAATGACTTGCAGACCCACAATACCTGTCATTTGCGACAAATAAGATAACTGAGCCTGGCCAGAATAATGCTGTTGGTTCGTGTTTGTTAAAAATGAAATAACCGTATGTAACGCTAAATCCCAACTCATATTTGGTGCATGATTTGGGTTTAATGGTAGCCATGCTTGCGTCATAAAAATAGCAAGAATAGCCACAGCAAGAAAAATACAGCTCACAACAAATGCTAAAGAATATTGTTTCCAGTTCATTTGTCGTTGTGGAGATACACCTAACAAGCGGTATACAGGATTTTCAATCCAACGAAATAATCCATCACCCCACATCGGCTGATTTGCCATCACTTTGGATAGATATTTACTGAGGCACCATGCTAGAAAAATAGCAATAAATAAAACAAGTATAAGTTCTAACATAGCTATTCTCCTCTATACCCCTTGGCTTGATTTGCCAAACTGGAAATAAGGAGAGATGAGGAAATATCATTTGTTTTAAGTCCGCATAAGACAATGCCAGACTGATGCAAGATGCGCATTTGAGAATTTATAAGCATCTTTATTGTCCTGAAATAACACTAATTTAGTGAATTTCAGTATCGATAAAATGCCCGTAAATTCTCTATTGAGGAAGTCAAAGCCCGCGTAAAGTTTGCGTAAAATTTAGTTTGAAGGGTATTAAACTTTAAAATTAACGACTGGATAAATCATGCTATCAGCCTTTAAGGTTTCACAATGCCAAAGTTCATATAAAGGAATTTTTACATCGAGTGCCAAAGGTAGCTTTTTAGAATTAAATTGCATATGGTCCAGATCACTTCCCCATGCAATCAAATCTACATCTAAAGAAATATGATGCGATGGACGAACACGCCCCGAATCTGACTCAAGTTTCTTTAGAAAAGATTCAATTTGTTCACACGATAAATTGCTTTTTAATAGACATGCCGAATTCCAATAATCATCTCCAATACCATCTCGGCATGGAATTTGATAAACAGATGAAAACTGCACTTTCCCCAAAGTTGCCAATTGCGTATAAGCAAAAGTAAAGTGCTGATCTGCGTCTAAATTACTCGCTAGGGCGAGCGCAAAAATTGTTTCTGGTGCGTTCAAGACGAATTCCTACAGCATTTGCTTCTGCAATGATGGCTGGCTTACGGATGGTTATGGTAATTTTTTCAATTGATGGAAAGGTTTCAAACAAACATTGTAAAACCAAATGTGCTGCATGCTCGATTAATTCAGGTTTGGCTTGTTGAATAGTTTGAGCCGATAACTCACAAATCTGCGCATAGTTGAGAGTGTCCTCAAGCTTGTCAGACTCTGCTGCTCGGCTCAAATCATTATGGATGGTTAAATCCAACATTAAAGGTTGAATGATTTGTCTTTCCCAGTTGAAACAGCCAATCACTGTCTCAACTTTCAAGCCTTCAATAATAATGGCATCCATAAATTTAAACTGACCTTAGTGCTTTAATAACGAAGCAGGTTCCATATTTTGAACCATTTTCAAACGCTGGTCTGCATAAATATCAGTATATGGTGCGAGTACGCGCATAAAACGATCGAAATAAAGCATTTGCTTAAATAATAAAGCAAAATCACGTGGGAATTTAATACCGTGGCGTTCGCCTACACCTACCATATCCATCATAATGTCATTTAAATCGGCTGGATTTGAAGACAATATCTGTTGCGGATCGGCCATTAATACGCCATTAAACAAACGCTCTAGATCTTGAGCCAACACCTGAACGTCAATTTTGTTATGGGTCATACCCATTTTCAGCATATTTTCAGCCATTGCCTGATAATCAGTTTTTTGTAAGGCATCCATAAATGCAATACATGCAGTCCAAACTTCAGGTTTTAACTGACCGACGATACCAAAATCAATAAAACCAATACGCCCATCTTCAAGCAACATTAGGTTCCCAGCATGTAAGTCGGCATGGAAACTCTTACATAGCATGAGACTACCAAACCATGTATTCATGGCAGTAATCAATACTTGCGATGGATCTTTAGCATATTGTTTTACAACACTAAAGTCTGTCAAAGACACACCGTATAAACGTTGCATAGTTAAGACACGGCGTGTAGAAAACTGATGATAAACTTTAGGCGCTGTCGCTGCTTTATTTTGTGAAATATTAAGATATTCCACAAAATCATCTAGGTTTTGTGCTTCTTCAATGAAATCGACTTCACGGACCATACGGCTTTTAATTTCATCTACAATTTCAGAAAGAGCTGCGAATTTGATCTTTGGTACAGCACGTTCGAGCAGCTTGGCAGCCCAATGTACTACACTTAAGTCTGTATATAAAATGGTTTCAACACCAGGCTTTTGTACTTTGATAACGACATCTTCACCTGTGGTCAGCTTAGCTGCATGAACCTGAGCAATTGACGCAGAAGCTAATGGCTTTTCATCGATATAGCTAAAAATCTGGCTTAAATCGCGCCCTTCAAATTCAGATGCAAGCACACCTTGAATATAACTAAATGGTAGTGTTGGTGTCTGGTCTAAACAACCTTGAAATTCTTCTACATATTCACGTGGGAAAAGCGATGGCGTACTCGCAATAAACTGACCAAGCTTAATATAAGTTGAACCAAGTGACTCAAAAGTCTCTCGCATGAGTTTGGCATTACTTGGTTTTTCAGTTGCGTATTTAATTCCAGCTTTGGCCGCAACCACTGCTGTTTCACCAATGCGGGCGACTGAACGCAGCCCATCAAACAAAATATTTTTTTTCATATTTCTTCAAAACCAAATCATTCAGGTTGAGTGTAGCAAATTTTGTTTAATTTACTGATTAGCTTGCCTGACAAAGTGGGCAATTTACATCTTTATCAAAACTAACAATACGTTGTGTCATATTTAAACCATCCCACAATAATAGTTTCTGCTTTAAAGGTACACGATTTAGACCTAAATACAGCAAAGTGTGATGTGCTTGTAATGACGCTATCATTACAGGAGTAGTTGCAAGTACCCCTGACTCTGCACAGCGCAGCCCTTCATTGCTATGCTGTTCTTTCGGAAAAAGGCACTCATAACAAGCTGAATCTCCTTCAACCATGAACATTTGCGCCTGAAAACCAATTGCTGAAGCGCTAATTAATGCGACTTGATGTTTCTTACAAGCTGCGTTTACCAAATAGCGAGTTGTAAAATTATCACAGCCATCTAAAACCACATCTTGGTGTTCAACAAGTCTATCAATGTTATGTTCGTCTAAACGTTCGTTATAGTATTCAACACAGATATAAGGGTTAATTTTCTGTAAACGTTTAGCCAAAATTTCTGCTTTGTAACGACCAATATCTTCATGACCAAATGCGATTTGTCGTTGTAAATTACTTATCTCGATCGTATCTGCATCAATCAGTGTAATTTTCCCAACCCCGGCTCGCGCTAGTAGTTCTGCACTGCTACAGCCTATTCCACCAGCACCGACAATCAGTACATTAGCAAGTTTGAGTTTTTCCTGAGCTTCAATATCCCATCCATCAAGTAAAATCTGACGGCTATAGAGATGCATTTCTTCATCACTTAACTCTACAAAATCGATATCTTGAAGCTCGGTCACACGTTAATCCTTTCACTTAGAAGCGAAATGATTTTATGACTAAGTTCGTTATTATGAAAGCTATAAAATAGAAACAACTTTTTTATTCTAATAAAGCTTATTTACCAACATTGCATCTATCAAGCTTTCTGCAACAATAGAAATATCTATTTTCTTTATTACTTAGGCTAAATATGACGCAATCATATATTGCACCTGTAGAGTTAGAAAAAGCTTATCGTTTATTAAATCATGGCCCAACTGTGCTTGTTTCTGCACAACATGGTGATGACCGCAATGTGATGGCTGCCGCTTGGGCATGTGCCTTAGAATTCAAGCCAGCCAAAGTGTCAGTTGTTCTCGACAAAAGCACTAAAACACGACAGCTCGTTGAGCAAAGTGGTTATTTCACCTTACAAGTTCCTTGCTATGCACAGCTCGATCTAACTCATCAACTTGGAACCATTAGTAAGTTGGATGATCCAGAAAAACTTGAGCATTGCGGTGTTGAGCTATTCTATCAAGAAGAACTTCCTAGCCCACTTGTATCAGGTTGCATCGCATGGCTTGTATGTAAACTTATTCCAGAACCCCATAACCAATCAGCTCATGATTTATTTATTGGTTCTGTTGTAGGTGCATGGGCAGATAGCCGCGTTTTTAGAGATGGGCACTGGCACTTTCAAGATGCGCCGAAAGAACTTCGTAGCCTGCACTATATTGCAGGTGGAACTTTTTATTTGATTGGTGAGGAAGTCAAAGCTCAAATTTAATCATTAAAAAGCGAGTTTCATTTAATTGCAAAAAACCGCATAACAATTGCGGTTTTTTTGCAGTCAGTGACTCTTTTTTTAAAATCTAATACTTAAACTTCAGCCACTTCACGGGCAATCACCAAGCGTTGAATATCAGAAGCACCTTCATAAATTTGGCTTACACGAACATCACGATAAATTCTCTCTACAGGGAAGTCACTCACATAGCCATAACCACCATGAATCTGGATTGCATCCGAACATACTCGCTCAGCCATAGTAGACGCAAATAGCTTTGCCATTGAGGCTTCTTTTAAACAAGGCAGCCCAGCATCTTTTAAAGTTGCAGCATGCAAAACCAACTGATGCGCAGCTTCAATCTGGGTCGCCATATCGGCTAAACGGAAACCAACCGCCTGATGCTGAACTAATTCGACTCCAAAAGCTTTACGCTCATTTGCATATTGCACCGCTGCATCAAAAGCCGCTCTTGCCATACCTACCGATTGAGCTGCAATACCAATACGTCCAGCTGCCAAATTAGATAATGCAATTTTATAACCTTCACCCTCTTGCCCCACCAAATTTTCTAAAGGAATTCGGCAGTCCTCAAAAGTAATAGTGGCTGTATCTGAAGCATGTTGGCCCATTTTATCTTCAATACGAGTCACCAAGTAACCTTGTGTATTGGTAGGTACAAGAAAACACGAAATCCCTTTTTTACCAGCTTGTTTATCTGTGATCGCAAACACCAAAGCCACTTGGGCATTTTTACCACTGGTAATAAATTGTTTGACGCCATTGAGCACCCAATGGTCGCCATCGCGTTCAGCTTTACATAAAATCGCACTTGCATCAGAACCTACATGTGGTTCAGTTAAACAAAAGCATCCTAGCCATTCGCCAGAGGCAAATTTTGGCAAATAGGTTTGTTTTTGCTGATCCGAACCGTACGCCAGTGTAATGCCGCAAATCAAGGAATTTTGAACACTGACGATGGTGGAAATAGCACCGTCGCCTGCGGCAATTTCCTCAATTGCAAGCACTAAGGATACATAGTCCATTCCCGCACCACCCCATTCATCGGGCACGGTCATCCCCATAGCACCTAGTGCACCTAAATCTTTTAATTCCTGAGCAGGAAATTCATGGGTTTTATCGCGATGTGCGGCTGTTGGTTTTAACTGATTTTGCGCATAGTTACGCATCATCTCCTGAACCATGCTTTGTTCAGCATTTAGAATCATTTCAATATCCTTATTTTTATTATTTTGCTGCCATGCGAATTGCACCATCTAAACGGATAACTTCACCATTTAAGTAAGAGTTTTCAGCAATATGTGCCACCAAACGAGCAAATTCTTCTGGCTTTCCTAAACGCGATGGATACGGCACCATTTGCCCCAAAGCATCTTGTACATTTTGTGGCATACCCTTAAGCATTGGGGTTTCCATAATTCCCGGTGCAATGGTCATAATACGAATGGCATGTCGCGCAAGTTCACGAGCAATCGGCAATGTCATCGCCACAATAGCGCCTTTAGATGCTGAATACGCAGCCTGACCAATTTGACCATCAAATGCAGCAACAGAAGCAGTGTTTACAATCACTCCACGGTCCTCTTCACCTGCTTCAAGTGTATTTTTACTCATTGCATCTGCTGCAAAACGCAGCATGTTAAATGTACCTGTGACGTTAATATTTAAAGTCTTTGCAAATAATCCCAAGTCATGAACACCCTCACGGCCAACTACTTTTGCAGAAGGGCCAATACCTGCACAGTTCACCAAACCATGTAAATGACTATGTTTTGTCAAAACATCCTTAAAGAACTGTTCAGCAGCAGCTTCATCGGTCACATCAAGTTTTACAAAGTCAGCTTTTGGCCCCAACTGTTTTGCTTGTTGCTCGCCTGCTTCTACATTCATGTCTACCAAGGTAACTGAAGCACCTTGCTGGACTAAATACTCAGCTGTTGCAGCACCCAAACCAGAGCCACCACCTGTAATTACGAAATGTTTCCCTTGAATTTTCATTATGTAATGTCCTATAGAAATGTTCTTTAAACTTAGTAGTGAGAGTAAAAGTTGTTGTTTTCCGATACAATTTCAAAAAGCCTCAAAATGTTTTCAGCTTTTGATCAATCCAAATTTTAAATATGCAGTATTTCACTTGAAATATATGAAGAAAATATGAGTCTTTGACATGGTTGTCCAATCTTCTTTAAGTAAAGGCACAATTTCGATTGCACTAGTACATGAAGCACTGAGTGCGGCTTATGCCAAAGGCATAAATACACAAATAATTCTAAATAAAGCAGGCATCCCCGCTGAATTACTGATGTCGCCAAAGGCACGTGTGCCTGTTACAACCTATGCCCAATTGTGGATAGAGCTTGCCAATGCCATGAACGATGAGTTTTTTGGGATGGATAGCCACCCCATGCGTCGTGGAAGCTATAAATTACTGACTAAACTCGTCAGTACGGCTGAAACTTTAGAAAAAGCACTCTATGATATTTTGAAGTTTTTTAACTTTATTCTAGATGACATGCATGGAGAACTCATTCGAGAGCAAGACAAAGCTTATTTAGTGATTCATGATCATGAACAACCTAAACGTATGTTTACCTACGCAACCTTTTTAATATTAGTACACGGACTTATGTGCTGGTTGGTAGACCAGCGAATTGGTTTAAATACTATTATGGTACGTTGTGCTAAACCGAACGATATTCAGGACTATTTAGTTCGTTTTGGTGAAGATATTCAATTTAATGCTGAGATAAATCGAGTTGAGTTCGATGCCCACTATTTAGATATTAAAATTAAGAAAGATAAAAAAGCGCTTTATGATTTTTTAGAGCAAACTCCGCAAAATCTTTTAGTTCGCTTTAAAAATGAAAATGCCCTGAGTGTACTTATTCGTCGCCATTTATTGAAACTCCACCCTGCACAATGGCCCGAACTTAAAGATGTAGCTCACCAACTCAATATTTCAGAAGCCACCGTTCAACGTAGACTGAAACATGAAGGTGTAAGCTATCAACAAATTAAAAATGAAATCCGCTGTGATATTGCTGTTCAACGCTTAAGCAAAACGAATGACTCAATTCAAGATATTAGTGAAGATTTAAGCTTCCATGACCCAAGTGCCTTTCACCGTGCTTTTAAAAAATGGACTGGCGTCAGCCCAGGTGCATATCGAGATAATTTAACTGGACACAAGCAATAACATATACATCGAATGAAGCTTAAGGCGTTAGAGTTTAAGCTTATGATATTTATGTATTTTAAATTCAATATTTCAGATAAATGCATTATTTAAAATTTGATAATAGTCATAAAAACAGTGATTTATAATTTTATTCAAACTTTTATCTTTCAAACTGATTTATAAATCAAAATAACTAAGTTCATAAGCCTCTAAACACGTGAAAGGATGATCTCCTATTTCATTTCGGTTTTATTTTTATCATGTCTTTAAAATCAAAATTTTCTCTACCAAAGACTTTGTTGGCATCAACATTGGGGTTTGTATTTGCTTCATCTGCTTTTGCAGCAATTCCGACTACACTTAAACTTGATTATGCTTACTATGCACCAACCAGTTTAATCGTTAAAGATCAAAAACTTCTCGAAAAAGCACTGCCAAATACCCAAATTAAATGGGTTTTTAGTCAAGGTAGTAACCGCTCATTAGAATATCTCAACAGTAACAGCATCGATTTTGCTTCTACCGCTGGATTAGCTGCTGTATTAAGTCGAGCGAATGGTAGTCCAATTAAAACGGTTTATGTACAAAGCCAACCGGAATGGACCGCGCTTGTTGTCGCAAAAAATTCACCAATTAAAAGCCTAAAAGATTTAAAAGGTAAAAAAATTGCAGCTACCAAAGGAACCGATCCTTTCTTATTTACACTACAAGCACTAGATACAGTCGGTTTGAGTAAACGTGATGTACAACTGGTTCATCTACAACACCCAGATGGAAAAACTGCATTAGAGCGTGGCCAAGTAGATGCTTGGGCTGGACTTGATCCATTAATGGCTTCAGCTCAAATTCAATCGGGTGCAAAATTGCTTTATCGTAATGTTGGATTTAATAGCTATAGCGTACTGAGCGTTAAAGAAGATTTTGCAAAGCAAAGCCCTGAAGCGGTAGAAGCCGTTATTAAAGCCTACGAACAAGCCCGAAAATGGGCAAAAGCCAATCCAGATAAAGTGGCAGCACTTTTAGCTCAAGAATCAAAACTTCCTCTACCTGTGGCTAAACTACAACTGAGCCGAACCAACTTCGATCAAAGCATTCCATCAGCAACTCAAGCACAAGCGCTAAAACGTTCTGGGAAAATTTTGACTGAAGAGGATTTGGTTAGAAAAGGTACCAACGTCAATCAAGTGGTTGATCAGTTGCTAGACCCACGTTTTGCTCAAAAAGTCGTGAAATAGTATATGAGTGATTCACTTAACAAAGCTGAGCTAAATCACTTCTTAGCTCAGCAGGCTTCAAAATCTCAGAAAAAGCATCTAAACCATAAATTTACACGGTGGTTTAAAGCGCTACTCATTCCACTTATCTTTTTAACGGCTTGTGAGTTTTTAGTCAGAAAAGGCTATATCGATGCTTATCTACTCCCTGCACCGTCTAGTTTATGGCAATCTTTTTCAGATTTAGCTCATAGCGACCTATTTGCCCATATTTATATTAGTACATGGCGTGTTCTGTTGGGCTTTATTATAGGAAGCGGTTTAGGTTTAATTTTTGCGATTTGGGTTGGATTAAGTAAAGAAGCAGAAGCATATTTAGAACCAACTTTTTCAGCAATTAAATCGATCCCAAGTCTTGCTTGGATTCCACTGTTATTGCTTTGGTTAGGGATTGATGAAGGGTCTAAAATTACATTGATTGCAATCGGAGCATTCTTTCCAACCTATACCAATACAGTTGCAGCAATTCATAATGTAGATAAAAAGCTCATTGAAGTTGGAAAAGTTTATCGGCTTAATGCTTTTCAGCGGATTATATCTATTATTTTACCGGCAGCCTCTCCCGGCATTTTAACGGGTTTACGTAACAGCTTAAGCTTATCGTGGATGTTTATGATTGCAGCTGAACTGATTGCGGCCACACAAGGGATTGGCTATTTACTCAGTGATGGCCGAGAAACGTCTCGACCTGATATTGTTATCATTGCAATTATTTTATTGGCGCTATTGGGTAAAGTAACCGATACCTTAATGAAACTTATCGAAAACTGGTTTTTACGTTGGCGTGATACGCTACAAAAATAACTTTAAATCCAGCATGCCAAAGTGACTCGATCATTTTGGCCATAGTCTTGAATGGTTCTAATCTCACTAAAACCATGCTCCACAAATATATTTCGAACAGCTTGGCCCTGATCATAGCCATGCTCTAGTGCAATCCAGCCTTGTGGTTTTAACCAGTTTTTACCTTGAGCAATAATAATTTCAATATCAGCCAGTCCCTGATGATCTGCAACCAATGCACGGCGTGGTTCTGTAGCCAAAGCTTGCATGTGTTCATCTTCAGGGTCAATGTACGGCGGATTAGAAACAATTAAATCAAACTTTTGTGGTTCAAGTGCGTCAAACCAAGCGCCACAAGCAAATTTCACACGTTGTAAATCATGTGTTTTTGCGTTTTCTTTAGCAACTTCTAAAGTAGGCGCATAAATATCAGTTGCGGTTACTTGCCAATCTGGACGTTCACTCGCTAATGCAAGTGCAATTGCACCTGTCCCCGTTCCTAAATCAACAATTTTTGCAATATTTGGCAAATTTAGATTTAAAACTGTTTCAACTAAAACTTCAGTATCTGGACGTGGGACTAAAGTATCAGACGTTACTTTTAAATCGAGCGTCCAAAATGGCTGTGAACCCGTCACATAAGCTAAAGGCTCACCATTTTGGATACGTTCAAGACCAGCCAAGTAATCTTGCTCTTGTTGGGCTGTTAACTCTTGCTCAAGTCTAAACTTCAATTCAAGCGAATTGATTTTTAGAAAATGCTCAAGTAACCAAGCATTTTCTTGTCGTTCATAACTATCAGGCTTACCACGAATTGCAAGCGCTTGAGCAATATTCATTAGCCGCCATTTTCCTGTGCAAGCATCGCAAGCTGATCTGCCTGATATTCACGATGTAAGCTATCAAGTAGTTCAGTTAAATCACCTTCCATAATCGCGTCTAACTTATATAAAGTTAGGTTAATACGATGGTCCGTCATACGACCTTGTGGGTAGTTATAAGTACGGATACGTTCAGAACGGTCACCAGAACCAACCAAATCACGGCGCATTTCAGAAGTTGCGGCATCTGCTGCCGCACGTTTAGCATTTTCTAAACGCGATACTAACAATGCCATCGCCTTAGCTTTGTTTTTATGCTGTGAACGTTCTTCTTGGCACTCAACGACTGTACCAGTTGGAATGTGAGTAATACGCACCGCTGAATCGGTTTTGTTAATGTGCTGACCACCCGCACCTGATGCACGGTAAGTATCAATACGTAAATCTGCAGGATTAATTTCAACGTTAGTATCAACATCAATTTCAGGCAAGATCGCAACTGTACAAGCTGATGTATGCACACGACCTTGTGATTCAGTTGCTGGCACACGTTGTACACGGTGAGCACCACTTTCAAACTTTAAGCGACCATAAACGCCATCACCATCTACACGGCAAATAACTTCTTTAAAGCCACCATGCTCGCCTTCATTTTCAGAAAGGACTTCAATACGCCAGCCTTGTGTCTCGGCATATTTGCTGTACATACGGAACAAATCACCAGAGAAAATCGCAGCTTCATCACCACCTGTTCCAGCACGGATTTCTAAATAAGCCGCATTAGAATCATTTGGATCTTTTGGAATCATCAAAATGTTGAGCTGGCTTTCTAATTCTTCAAGCAATGTTTTATTGGCTTGAATTTCTTCTTCTGCCATATCTTTAAAGTCTGGGTCAGACTTCATCATTTCAGCAGTTTCAATATCTTCTTCTGCTTGACGGTATTTGCCCCAAACTTCGGTAATTTCAGATAAATCACTATGTTCACGAGACAATTTACGGAAACGTTTGTTATCGGAGATCACTTCAGCATCTGCAAGCAATGCAGTAAGTTCTTCATGTCGATCACAGAGTTGATCAAGTCGTAAACGGAGTGACGCTTTCATAAGAGGAAATATCTCAAAAGTCCAAAAAGCTTATCGAACGCTATGTAAGTATAGAAGATAAGCAAAATCGTAAAAATAGCGCATAGTTTACAGATTATGCTGCTTAAATGACATATATAATCAGCCAATTCATCAACTTTCCCAATAAGTAGAGGCGTATAAATATAATGATTTCGAATAAGATTTATTACTTGCCTATAATTTGGCTGTTCTGTAGAAAATAATAAGTTATATTTTCCCTCTATATGACAATAGAGGCTTTGTTTAAAAAACCTCTTTGCCAGCCTACTTATTTTAATTTTTCTAATAAGGTTTTGCCCACCAAAACAGCCGACGCTGGATTTTGTCCTGTAATAAGTTCACGGTCTACCACTACATTTGGAGTCCATGTAGTGGTATTGCTTTGATACTCAGCGCCAAGTGACTGTAAAGCCGTTTGCGGATAAAACTTCATTTCTCCACCTTTTAATAAAGCTTTAGCCTGCTCTTCCTCCTGATTACTAATCACCGTCATTCGATAATTTTTATAAATCCATGAACCGGTTTTTACTGGTTTGCCTTGTTCGAGTTGACCAACCACTTCCGAGGCATTAGGTAAAGTAGACATTAATGCAATAGGACCATGACAAACCAACGCAGTAGGTTTACCAGCTTTATGGAAAGCTGTAAGTACTTTTCCAAGTTGTTTATCTTTTAATAGATCTTGCATAGGTGCATGCCCACCTGGAATATAAATAGCATCAAACTGACCCACACCAATTTGCTCAATACGAGAAAGGCTCACAACTGGAGAATCTTGAGCAGATGTTAATTTTAGATCATGCAATAAATTTGCATATTGCTTTAATGCTTTTTCATCTTGGTTAAAATACATCGCATTATTCGATGATTCATCTAAGGTTGGAGCTTTCCCTTTTGGTGTAGCGAAAGTTACTGTATGGCCTGCATCTAAAAGCATTTTTGTAGGTTGCATCAATTCATTTAAATAAAAACCAGTTTTAAAAATATGGCCTTTTTTCAGCTCTAATTGGGCTTCATCAGACAACACAACTAACACATGAGCAGCATTTGCACTGAATGCTGCTGAAGCAGTAACTACTGCAAGCATTATTTTATTTAGAGATTTCATCATTCGACCTTCATTCCAACCATTTACTGGATTTATATTTTGGATGGATATATTCTATTTTTGCCAATCAGGTAGATAAACAACCACCTTTGCAAATATTTTTTGCGTTTGAGGACTAAATGTCACGTCAATTTGACCATCTTGCCGATATTGAAGTGTTTTTAATTGTCGCTGAGAAGCTTTCTATTAGTGCAGCTGCAATTTATTTAGCAACAACTCCTTCAGTCATTAGTAGAACAATTACGCGGCTAGAGAAAAAACTTGGCATTCAGTTTTTTAGAAGAACAACTCGTCATTTGAGCCTGACTGAAGCTGGTCAACTTTATTATGAAAAGATGCAACATGCATTTCAGTTAATTGACCATGCAGAGCGTGCTATTCAAGGTAAGCAACTGCAAATTTCCGGCAAAATTAAATTAAGTGTACCCACCACCTACGGACACTATCGCCTTCCAGAATTACTACAAAAATTTCTTTTGCAATATCCAGATATTCAAATTGAAGTCAGTATTTCTAATCGAAACGTCGATTTAATTGCGGAAGGATTTGATTTAGCTATTCGCCAAGGTCAGCTTCCTAGTAGCACTCTCATTGCCAGACCTTTGGAGCTTGCCCCTCTTCAACTTGTTGCTTCACCCGAATATTTAAAACGTATGGGTGTTCCTCAAACCTTGGAAGACTTAAACCATCACCAATGTATTGCCTTTGAATTACCGAGCACAGGTAAGGTCACTCCATGGTTTTTTAAAAATGGTGATAATGAAATTCAATGGATACCATCAAATCGGATTTTAGTAAAAGAAGATATTTTGGGAGTAGTTTCTCTTGCTGAAAGTGGATTAGGAATATGTCAGAGTTATAGCTTTATTGTTAATGAAAAGATCCGGCAAGGAAAATTGCAGCCCGTACTTGAGGGTTATGCAGGTCACACACGGCCCTTTTCTTTACTGTACGCACAACATAAACATATGTCGTCTGCGACAAGAGCTTTAATAAATTTTCTATGTTCTGATCATGAGTAACCCCGTTAAAACTAAATAAAGCTTAATTTATCTATATGAGTATTAAATATTCTATTTTAATAGAAAACATACAAACCAGACACTAAACTGCAATAATCAAAAGATGGTTCTCCATATTTGGGGAGAAGTGTTTTGTTACATTTGCCGTAACAAAAGATATAGGGTCCTGCAACTAGGGACACGGAGTCAAAAATGAAATTAAATGCGTGGTTATGTAGCGCTGTTCTAGCAACTTCAATGGTTACTGTGGCACATGCTGACAATACAACACATGTAGCAGCCGCTTCTGCTTTAGGTAGCGTAGCAGGTACTGCAATTGGTAAAAGCATGGGCGGTACATCTGGCGCAACAATTGGTGCTGCTTTAGGTGGTGCTGGTGGTGCAGCTGTTGCAAGCGATCGTCGTAACCGTACTGAATCTGCGATTGGCGGTGCTTTAGGTGGTGGTGCTGGTTATACGGTTGGTAAAAGCATGGGCGGCACAAATGGTGGTTATGTAGGCGCTGCTTTAGGTGCTGCGGGTGGTTCTGCTTTGGGTAATAAAATCTCTAAAGACCGTGATGCAGACAGATCTTCTAAGCACTGGAAGAAAAAACACCGTCGTCATCACTAATTAAGCTGATGAAACAATTTTAAGCACCTTCGGGTGCTTTTTTATTGTGATGAAGTTATACACTCATATTTCGTATGCTCATGATTTATCCACAAATTAATACAAACACTACAAACAGACACAAAACACTTGTATCACCCTTGGGGTTCTCCATAATTATCACGAAATTTTTTATTACATTTACCCCAAGATAAAGATAACTGTCCTTCCAGTAAAAAGGACATGGAGTTCTACGATGAAAATGAATATTTGGTTGGCTAGTGCATTAATTGCAACATCTTCAATGGTAACAGTTGCACATGCTGACAATGGCACACGTGTTGCTGCAACCTCTGCTTTAGGTAGTGTAGTGGGTACTGCGATTGGTAAAAGTATTGGTGGTACCTCAGGTGCAACAATCGGTGCTGCTTTAGGTGGTGCTGGTGGCGCAGCTGCAGCAAGTGATCGTCGTAATCGTACAGAAGCTGCAATTGGTGGTGCTTTAGGTGGTGGTGCTGGTTATACAGTCGGCAAAAATATGGGCGGTACCAACGGTGGATACATTGGTGCAGCAGTAGGTGCAGCTGGTGGTTCTGCATTAGGTCGTAAAGTTGCTGAAGATCGTAACTACGATGACCGTTATGACCGTGATCGTTACGATCGTGATGACCGCAGATATTACGATGGTGACCGTCGTTATTATAAAGGTGGTAGCCGTCGCCATGACAATGGCTTACACCGTGGTTGGTATAAAAACCGCTAATTCACAGATAAATCAAAAGAGCACCTTCGGGTGCTTTTTTATTTATAGCTAAAAATTAATATCGAAAAAAAACGATATACATCACACCCTATATATCGTATTATTTCGATATATCCTTATTCGAGAATATCGCATGCGATCACTTCAAGATACCAAGTTCTCCATTTTGGAACTTGCTCCTATTCGTAATGATAAAACCATCGAATTCTCATTACGTCACGCATTAGAATTGGCACAACATGCAGAAAAACTAGGTTATGAACGTTTCTGGCTTGCTGAACATCACAATATGGATGGTATCGCAAGTTCAGCTACTGCTGTCTTACTCGGTTTTATTGCGGCACATACACAGCATATTCGCTTAGGTTCAGGGGGAATTATGCTTCCTAACCATGCCCCTTTAGTTGTCGCAGAACAATTCGGGACGCTTGCTACTTTATATCCAAATCGTATTGAACTTGGTTTAGGCCGTGCTCCTGGTACAGACCAACTCACCATGCGAGCTTTACGTCGTGGCCATCAAGAAACAGAAGATCAGTTTCCTCGAGATGTTGTCGAAATCTTAAAATATTTCGATGTACCTCAAGCAGGACAAAAAATTATTGCAACACCAGGGCAAAGCACCCATGTTCCTGTTTGGTTACTTGGATCTAGCCTATTTAGTGCACAACTCGCCGCAAAACTTGGACTTCCTTACTCATTTGCATCACATTTTGCCCCACGTATGTTAGGCCAAGCGATTCAACTTTATCGGGAGAACTTTGAACCTTCTGAGTACCTAGATAAGCCGTATGTTTCAATGGGTGTGCCTGTTGTCGTTGCAGATACAGATGAAGAAGCACAATTTTTAGCAACTAGTGCTTACCAACGCGTATTAGGTTTAATCCGTGGTGAAAGCTTGAAGCTGAAACCACCAGTTGAATCAATGCAGGGATTATGGAATACAGCAGAACAACTTTCTGTCGAAAACTTTTATGCAATGGCGCAAATTGGTTCTGTAGATACGGTTCGCTCTGGCTTACAAAAGTTATTAGCGACGTATGATGTTGATGAATTTATTTTTACATGTGATGTATACGATACAGCTAAACGTTTAGAAAGCTTTACACAACTCATGAATGTAAAAACAGAACATTAAACTCTACTTCAAGCTCCCATACTTGAATTGATTTCGAGTATGGGATGACCATCTATCTGAAAAGGCTTTACCCCAACTGCCTGCTTGGTTATTTATATTAAAACGATAAAAACATCATGATTTAAAAAACCAAAAGGACTTTTGGAAAATGAGTATTAATATTAAAAATAACACTTCAAAATCAGTAATTTTTCAGAATATTTCTCAAGATTTCGAAGATTTTACTGGTCAAGTGATTTCATCAACATCAATTAAAGAGTTTGACTTTTCACATTCATCTGTCGCGATTATTGGTACAAATCAAGATAGCGTGACTCATCTTGAAAAAATCTGTCAGCAAGCAAAATTTGTGACCGTCTTCCAAATCACCCCTCATTTTATTTTGCCCCATAGTCAAATGGGTACACATAAGTTAATTACTCACCCACTTATTATTAAAAACCGCAGGTTATTTAACAATCGTGTTAAAAGCATTCTGGCATTACGTTTTCTAGAAACTCAAGTAAATGAACAATGGCTTAAACGCCTTTTGACTCCCAATACTGCAACCACGAAAAAAGTATTTTTTAAATCCGACAGTTACTATGCGGCACTTCAGAAACCCAACTGTAAATTGCAAACATGGCCAATTGTTAAAATTACCAATACATCAGTTCACAGCATGGATGGTATAGAACAACCTGTTGATATTATTATCAGAGCAATGCCATAAAAGTAAAAAAAAGCATGGTTTTTAAGCCATGCTTTTTTATTTACTCATATTTTTGCAAATTACCGTGATCATCGTAATGCAAAATAATGCGCTGTTTTTTTTGCAACTCAGTTAACATCTCAGGCGTAACCAAAAATTGGGCGGCTAGTAATTCAACTGAACTGTTAGGTGCCTTAGCTCGTCGATCCTCACCACTAAACCTAATCCAGTTATAACTTGCCCATAAAATTAAAATAAGCGCGCTAATTCCGATCATTAATGCTAAATGTAATAACGTCTTAACTTCTGATAAGTGGTCTACCCAGACGTAATCATAAATTAAGTGACCCTCAAAAACCCATAAAAACAGTGAAACCAATGGGAAAAGCAACCACATTAAACAAATCCAGCCAATGGTTTGTAATGTATAGTTTGCTGTTTTATTTTTGACATATTCCGGCTGATCAATATATTCAGGGATATCTAAAGTCTCTATATTCTTATTTTCCTCAAGTTTCATGGGTTATCTCCACGGAAGCCTCGATCTGGACTTACCCAACGGGCACGTTTTTTTGTGTTAAATAAAGTTTTTGGTACCGCGACAACACTTGTAAACAAAGTCAGTAACCAGAAAAACAACGGGTACCAAATCACCCAAAAGTAATTTCTAAAGAAACGCCCTCGGTCATAACGCTGATCAATCCACAAACTCACTAAAAACTGGATCAAACACGTTCCACCTAGTATTACACCGTACCACTGTGGCATAAGCGTTTTAATCTGCCATTGCTGAGGCAGTTCAACAAATAATCCAACAAAAAAAAGCGTGAAGATCATGATCATCACATAAGACCAGATAATACTGACTAGCGCCTCAATCATGACCGGCCACATTCTTCGAACACGCAGTTTGAACATTTGTGGAATATATTCTATAAGAACCTCTACCCCACCTTGCGCCCAGCGAAGACGCTGTTTCCATAGACCTTTAAATGTCTCAGGCATATAGATATAACAAAGCGCTTGTGGAATATACTGAATATCCCAATGGTCGAGTTGTAACTTCCATGAAATATCAATATCTTCGGTAATTTTATCGTCAGACCAAAACCCGACTCGAACGAGTGCAGTTTTACGAAATGCTGCAATCACACCAGATACAGTAAAAATACGACCATATGTACGTTGTGCACGTTTGATCAAACCAATAATCGAAGAAAACTCACCAACCTGTAATTTTCCTAAAATACTAGATCGGTTTAAAATTCGTGGATTACCCGTTACAGCACCAATTCGCGGGAAATTAATAAATGGTTGCATTAACCAAAGTACCGCATGCGGATGTAACAACGCATCTCCATCAATACAAACAAGATATTCGTATTTACTCACCAATACGCCCGATCTTAAAGCTACGGCCTTACCCTGATTTTCTGCCAAGTGTACAACCCGAAGTCGTGAATCTTGCGCTGACAATTCATCGAGAATTTCAGCTGTTCTGTCACTACTTCCATCATTAACGGCGATCACTTCAAAATTAGGATATTTGGTTTGTAGCGCATAACGAATTGTTTGGCGTACTTGCGCTTCTTCGTTAAAACACGGAATGATGATACTGCATCCTTCATCTGTAGGTTCAGGAAGCGCTTGTTCACGGTATTCTCTTTTAAAGAAGAACCAGAGTCCCCCTACCATCCATGTCCAAGCCATTAGTAAGGGATATAAAAAGGCAAAAGCAAATAGAATATCGAGTAATACTCTCATTACTTTTTCCCCTCTACCAATCCAGCAAAAGGCTGATACATCACAGGGCTAGCATTCAGACTAAGCGGATTATATAAATATTGATGAACATCTTTTGATTTTTCAAAGTCATAGCCATCAATACCGAATTTCTGGATTCCTACTCGCTGAATAGAAAAGAGCCCTTGCTGAACCTCTTCCCAAGCATTTTTTTGCGAATTTTCTGGTAATACTAAAGTCAGCATTATTCTTTGCTTATCATTTTGATCAAGTGTATTTAAGAGCGTTAACAACTGATTAAATTGTTTTTTCTTACCAATCACATCAAACTTCAAATTGACTAAGTCATGTTGCATTAAAAGTGTTTTTATAAGCTCAGGTAGATTTTCAATATGATCTAAATCTGGTGTAAGCAATAAACTAAACTGCGCCTGATTACTCATATTTAAATAAGGTTTGACCGCTTCCTTAGTCAGTTCGCTCAGTTGTTCAAGCTGTTTTGATTGTTCAATGCAACTGCTTTCTTGCACGGTTATTTTTTGCATTGCGCAATTTAAAGATGATCCTGCATTAAGCTGAACACCGCTTAAATTACTATTGAAACGTGCAATATCTTTAGCCAAATCTACAGCTAAAAATGGTTTATCTTTTTGCGGATAAGCAGGCAATTCTAATATTACCGATTGGCCTGCACGAGTTTGAGCCTGCCATAAACTACGATTTAAAATATCTTGTTGAACAGACATTTTATTTGTAGGGAAATAAGCAACATCATATTGCCCATCTCTATCTTTGTCTTCCAAAGGCTTTAAGATTAAAGCGTTGTTTTTTAAGCTATACAGTTTTGATAACAACTGCCCAAGTTTTTCATCAGTTTGAGCATTTTGTTGTGCTGCCAAATGCTTTAAATCCATACTCACAAAATGACGTGGTTGCTTAAATAAATCTGACTCTTCGAAATTCAGAATATTTAACATGCCTTCTGTCAGTTGTTCGGCTGTAGGGTTATCAATGACTAAGCTACGCTTAAAAGTTGAGTCACTCACGCGATTCATACCATCACGTCCCAAACTGAATGAAAACTGGAAACCCGCCTGTTGTGCTAGCTTTTCTAACTGTTCATTCACGGCACCATAAGGCCAAATAATTGCTTTAGGATTAACCCCTACTTCTTTTTTTAAAACTGCATAAGATTTTTTTAAATCCTGCAAAATGCGCTGTTGATATTCCGCATCGGTTTCATAACGTGATTGCGATTTTAAATATGCATAAGAAGTTGCAGCCGGTTGCTCATTACCTTGAGGATTGGCCAATACACCATGATGTAAATCATCACTATGGCTTGCAAACTCGGCTAACCCAGATGCTTGCATTTCACGAACTTGAGCCCAGTTCACTAAGTTACCTTGGCCATAGGCTTCATAACCCGCTTTTGTATTACCATGTAACCAACTTGTTGGAAGAGCAAAAACTGCTGGAATTTTATATTGCTTCAGCAAAGGAAATACTCGGCTATAACTGCTTAAAGCACCATCATCAAAGGTCAGTAGAATAGAGTTATGAGGTAATTCTTTACCTTGCTTGCGCGCCTCTTCAATGTCTTTTAAGCGAATCGGTTTCCAGTCCGACTGGCTAAGCCAATCGAGAAACTGTGCCAGATTATTGGTCTGAATCGCATAAACATCACGGTCCCCTTCCTTTAGTACGTCATCTCGTACATCATGAAAAGTTAACGAAACCGTATGATTTTTTGGTAGTTCAGTTTCAATGCGGGCATAGGCAAATTGTACGGGTAATAATGTTGAGGCAAACACACAGCTCAACATTTTTGACATCATGTTATTCATTAAAAACGCCCTTCAAATCCGAAAATACCGTAGGTATGTTGTTCATCATGACCATCGTATGGATGGTATTGCCAACCAATTCCATAATTAAGTTGCCAAGTCCGTGAGAGCTGCCATTGATGTTGATATTGCAAAGAATATGTTGGTCGAGCGGAGTAATCTGCTTGTTTATAAAGCCCTACTCCAGCTTCAAAATGTTGTTTAAATGAGCGTTCGTACTCTCGCCAAGTGACCCAGTCATGGCTTAAATTCAACTCAGCACTGTAATGATTGCTTGGGCTAAAGTAAGCAGTCTGATCTTGGCTATTGCTGCCATAAAATCCACGAACGGTTCCGTAAGTAATATGGTGAGGCGCATCAAATAATCGCTCACGCCAAAAAGTAGAAAATTCTTGTTGTTTATTACCGTCACTTATATCGGTTAAGCCATAACTCGCCCCAATTTGGCGTGACTCATCTTTTTGCCATGTCAAAGCAGCACGGTAAGCTTGTCCATCCTCACCAGCATCAATTGCTTGTAATGGAATATTAGCCTGACTGTCATATTGCAATTGATATTGCCAGTGGTCGTTTAACCATTGCGACCAATCCAGACGAATACCTGCTTGGCCACCATCTGTACTTTGCGACAAAATTGCCGACAATGCCTTACGATTTGCTTGCCACTCAGCACCAACACCATAACGTTGGTCATGCACATCACCAAAACGGTATTCACCGTAACGATCTTGATGCCAAGCAAATAGACGATAATTATCTTTAATCCAAGGGCTATTAACACGAGTTTCCATTTCTCGATCTTTTAAGCCATTTTGCCCACTCACAGAATCGCTATTTTCTGCTTTACTCTGGCCCCAAGTTGTAGAATGCGAGATGGTTGCTCTATCACGATCATCCAACTCTTTTCGACTTTTAACTACGCCACTATCTTCAGGATAATATTGCAAAAGACTTTCTGTGCTTTTGCGCCACTCAGGAATATTCCCTAAAGCCTGGGCATTTTGCATTTGGTTAATACGCGTATCTTTAGCAAATGGCGTTAAACCATTTAAACGAGCAATTGTTTGCTTTGCCTGTAAAGGTTTATCTCTCCAGCGCTCAACACGAGCAAGGTTGTTAATTAAACCTTCATTAGCAGGTGCAAGATCTACTTGTTTTTGAAAATGCTTTTCTGATTGATCCAAATGATTGGCGTAAGCTAAATGCATGCCTTGTAAAGCGATATAATCATCACGATCAGGATGGCTTGATTTATCCACCCCTTTGGCTTGACTATATTTATATGTAGGAATCAATCGATCAACTTCATTCAAAAGTTGTTCAGCTTGTTTATATTTTTCTTGTTCAATATAAGAATAATAAAGCCCCGTATATACCGTCATATCTGAGTAGTTTTTTTCGGTAAGTAAGGTTTTAAAAGCGAGTTCAGCCTGCTTGGGTTGTCTTTCAGCTAAATAACTATCAGCAATCGCATGACGAACATAAGCCGGTAGCTTTTCTAACGGTACATTTAATTTAGTAAATTCATCTAATACCGTACGGCTATGCCCACGAAAGTCCAACGCATATAAATAGTCATAATGAAATCTTAAATAATTAGGGTCTGACGGTTGAATCAAAGACTGTATTTGCTCACCTTGTTTCAACACGGCATCAAGCTCAGCAAAACCTTCACTGTCCGACATGCCTTCCCGATTCAAATATTTATAGCGAGTAATTGCATTATTTACACGTTGAGAAAACTCGCTGACTTTTAACCAGTGTTGTAACGATTCTGTTTGCGCATTTTTATCGCTGGCAAGCAGCAACTGCTGAGCTTTTTTATAAGCGCCTATAGCCGCCAAGTCATAACTATATTCTTGCAAAACCGCAAAAGATTTTGGTTGTTGTTGATAAGCTTGCTCGATTGCAGATAAAGCATCTACAGGTGAATTAATGAGTCGATATGCATAAGCAATTTGAACAAATTGATCAGCTGTAAGATTTTTACTCTTAATACCTGATAAATGCACCTTAGCATTTACAGGGTCTTTAGCCTCAGCATATAGAACCGCTAATAAAATCTGCCCATCAGATGTCTTTTGAATATTAAATTTATTCGACCACTCAATTGCATCTTTAAAGTGTTTAAAATCACGAAAATTACGTATTAATGGTAGTTGCCCATATTCTGGAAAAGTCACATAATTAACATTTGCTAAATACTGAGAAGAAAAGGTTAATAAATCTCTTTTTTCACTTGACATGACAACTAAATAATCAGCTAGTAATTTTTGGTCATGCGGGTATTTATTTAGCAATTGATCTAGTTGCAATATTGCTTGTTGAGTTTGTCCAGCTTTATAAGTGTGAATAGCTTGCTCTCGCAATTTATCTACTTGAGCAGCATATAAATTAAGAGGCAAGATATATACCAATGAAAAAACACATTTTTTTAGCATTTTGATAATCGGATAGTCCCATATCGAGGTGGGAAATTATAATTAAAATCAAAAACCAATCACACAATACCAAAAAAGTGTGATCTATTTAACATTTTATAAATTGTGGATTTTTCATGAATGCTTTTAAAAAATATTTATAAAAAATAAAGAATTACTATTTTTCAGCACAATAAAAAACATACACTTCTTTTCAATAGTGTTATTTAAATTTACAAATGAGTTTCAAAATAACTACGGGCTTATAACCAATAAAAACTATTTAATAATATTTAGTTTTATATATAAAACTTTAATTTTTGTCTGTGATATATATTAAAAAACCATTCAACTTATCTATAAATTAATATACAAAAATTGAATGGTTAAAATAAATAATTGATTAAATTAACCAATACGACGTTTTAATCCCGTCATTTGCAAAATACGAGTTGAAATCTCTTCAATCGACATTTCGGTTACGTTTAAATATTTAATGCCTTCTGAAATATAAATCCCTTCAATTGCTCTTAGCTCCATTTGGCATTGACTAAAACTTGCATAACGGCTATTCGCTTTACGTTCACTACGAATTGCGACCAAACGCTCAGCATCAATCATCAAACCAAATAACTTGCTACGATGAGCTCTTAATACTGCTGGTAACCGGTTGTCATCTAAATCTTCTTCAGTTAACGGGTAGTTTGCAACACGAATACCGAATTGAAGAGATAAGTAAATAGAAGTCGGTGTTTTACCCGAACGGGAAACTCCAATTAAGATTAAATCCGCTTTATCGTAATGACGAGTACGTGCCCCATCATCATTATCAAGCGCAAAATGAACAGCATCGATACGGGCTTTATAATATTCAGAATCGGTTACCGCATGAGTCTGCCCGACCAATGTTGTTGGTGGTGTTCCAAGTTCTTGTTCAAGTTTACTAATTAAACCTTCAAACACATCCAGATTAACCGCTTTAGCCGTATTAATAATCTCTCGCACATGCGGATCGACTAAAGTATCAAATACTAAAGGTAGACAACCGTCTTTGGTTTGGCATCGATTAATCTCAACCACCACATCCATTGCCGCCTCTTCAGTTGTAATATACGGCATGATGTGAATATCAAAATCTACATTGGGAAATTGTGCTAATAACGAATGTCCAAGAGTCTCGGCAGTAATTGCAGTTCCATCAGAAATAAAAAAAACACTCCGCTTAAATTGTTTACTTTCTGACATTAAAATTCTCCTTAAACATTTGTCTTAGTGCTATATAATCTTTATAGTAAACTGATCTTACATGACTGTCGCTTAGTATAATTCTCAACTAAGCACTTTATTTTTATAATTTCATGCCAAGATAGACATTAATACTGCAAAAGTGGAGTGAAAACTTTGGAAGCGCGCGTAATCGGTCTAGAAAAATTAGGGAAACACGATGTCGAACTCGTAGGTGGGAAAAACTCATCTTTGGGTGAAATGATCAGCCATTTATCAAATGCTGGTGTATCGGTACCTGGTGGCTTTGCAACTACTGCTGCTGCCTATCGTGAGTTCTTAGACCAAAGTGGTCTTAACGCTCGAATTCAAGCAGAACTTGCTCAACTCAACGTCGATGATGTAAATGCTCTTGCAGAAACAGGTGCAAAAATTCGTCAATGGATTGTAGAGACTCCACTCACTGCAACCTTAGAACAAGAAATTCGCGCCGCTTTTACAGCACTTTCTAACGGCAACCCTGACATCGCGGTTGCCGTTCGTTCATCTGCAACTGCTGAAGATTTACCAGATGCTTCTTTCGCGGGTCAGCAAGAAACTTTCTTGAATATTCGCGGTATTGATAACGTACTTATTGCGATTAAAGAAGTGTTTGCTTCTTTATATAATGACCGTGCAATTTCTTACCGTGTGCACCAGGGTTTTGATCATGACATCGTTGCACTTTCTGCGGGTGTTCAGCGTATGGTTCGTTCTGAAACTGGCGCTGCGGGTGTAATGTTTACACTTGATACAGAATCTGGTTTCCGTGATGTTGTATTTATCACTGCATCTTACGGTTTAGGTGAAATGGTTGTACAAGGTGCCGTTAACCCAGATGAGTTTTACCTATCTAAACCATTATTAAATGCAGGAAGACATTCTGTTTTACGTCGTAACCTTGGCTCTAAACACCAAAAAATGATTTATGGTGAAGAAGGTTCTGCGGGTAAATCTGTTGTTGTTGTTGATGTTGAAAAACAAGACCGTCAACAATTCGCTTTAAATGACCATGAGTTACAAGAGTTAGCTAAACAAGCGCTTATCATTGAGCAGCATTACGGTGCTCCAATGGATATCGAATGGGCAAAAGACGGTGATGACGGTCAAATTTATATTGTTCAAGCCCGTCCTGAAACTGTAAAAAGCCGCCAAAATGTAGGCACTATGGAACGCTACCTTCTCAAACAAAGAGGTACTGTTCTTTGTGAAGGTCGTTCAATTGGTCAACGTATTGGTTCTGGTAAAGTCCGTATTGTTAACTCAATTAAAGAAATGGACAAGGTTCAAGAAGGCGACGTTCTTGTATCAGATATGACCGATCCTGACTGGGAACCGGTAATGAAACGTGCTGCTGCAATTATCACTAACCGTGGTGGTCGTACATGTCACGCAGCAATTATTGCACGTGAACTTGGTGTACCAGCGATTGTTGGTTGTGGTAACGCAACAGAAGTATTAACTGATGGCCAGGAAGTAACTGTTTCTTGTGCTGAAGGTGATACAGGTTTCATTTACGAAGGTGCTTTAGATTTCGAAGTTCAACGCAACTCAATCGAATCTATGCCTAAGCTTTCGTTTAAAATTATGATGAATGTAGGTAACCCTGACCGTGCATTTGACTTTGCTCAAATTCCAAACGAAGGTATTGGCCTTGCTCGTCTTGAGTTCATCATTAACCGCATGATCGGTGTGCACCCTAAAGCCTTACTCAATATTGATAGCCTACCTCGTGAAACTCGTGCTGCGGTTTTAACTCGTACCGCAGGTTATGCATCACCTGTAGATTTCTATGTTGAAAAATTGGTTGAAGGTATTGCAACTCTTGCTGCTGCATTTGGTGACAAGCCAGTTATCGTTCGTATGTCTGACTTCAAGTCAAACGAATACGCAAACTTAATTGGTGGTAAGTTATACGAGCCTGAAGAAGAAAACCCGATGCTCGGTTTCCGTGGTGCAAGCCGTTATGTATCTGATAACTTCCGTGATTGTTTCGAATTAGAATGTCGCGCACTTAAGAAAGTTCGTGATGAAATGGGTCTAACCAATATTCAAATCATGATTCCTTTTGTACGCACAGTATCTGAAGCAAAACGTGTTATTGAATTACTTGCACAAAATGGCTTAAAACGTGGTGAGAACGGATTAAAAGTAATCATGATGTGCGAATTACCAACTAACGCTCTGTTAGCTGAACAATTCTTAGAGCACTTCGATGGTTTCTCTATTGGTTCTAATGACTTAACTCAGTTAACGTTAGGCCTTGACCGTGACTCAGGTATTGTTTCACACTTATTTGATGAACGTGATGCAGCTGTTAAAGCTCTTCTTTCAATGGCAATCCATGCCTGCCGTAAAGCAGGTAAATATGTAGGTATCTGTGGTCAAGGTCCTTCAGACCATCCAGATCTTGCAAAATGGTTAATGGAACAAGGTATTGAATCTGTCTCTCTTAACCCAGACTCAGTTTTAGATACATGGTTCTTCCTTGCTGAAGAAAAAATCAAGCAAATCTAATATGTTATAAAAAAAGGCCCATCCGTGGGTCTTTTTTCATCTTTAGAATAGAGAATTTTTATTTATGCAAATTTACTTGGCACGTAATAATCAACAAGCTGGGCCTTATACTTTAGAACAAGTAAATCAAATGTTGGCTAGCCAACAAATTTTGTTAACTGATTTAGCTTGGCATGAAGGCATGACAGAATGGAAAGCTTTAGGAGAATTAACCCAAGGTAAACTTGTATATCAACCTATCGGTTATTCTGTACCTACAATAAATACGAATACATCAACTAATGAAACTATTCGTCAAATTCGTGTAGAACCTAAAGTTCATGAACTTGCATCTATTCCAGCTCGGGCTTTAGCAAAAATTATTGATTTATTGCTTTGGTTACCAATCGCTGCAATTCCTTCTTTTTTCTTTAATGAAGCTCAATATAAGCAATTATTCGAGCTGCAAAAACAGATGCAATCTGCCGAAGTCGCATCGACTAAAGCTGCAGAATTGCAACAGCAACTTTTTACTTTAATTCCAATAGAAGCTTGGCATTCAATGCTTCTTTACGTCGTAATTATGCTTGCAATTCAAGCCGTTCTTTTAACAAAGTTTGGTCAGAGTATAGGTAAGAAAATTGTTGGAATTAAAATTGTAGATGCTGAGGACAATAGCAAGGTTAATTTAACTCGCATCTTCTTATTAAGAAGTATTGTTTTTATCATATTAAACTTATTGTTTATGCCGATCAGTACAATTATTGACTACGCTTTTGCATTAGGACAAAAGCGACAAGCTTTACATGACAAAATTGCAAGAACAAAAGTGATCAAATGATAGTGAATGACTCATTCATTTAATGTCTAAAAAAAGAGGAGGCACCCCGCCTCCTTTTTTCTATAGTGAGTTGATATTTAAATAAAAGCTCTATTGCGATTCGATACCCTACAAAAAAAATCGGGTTTTAAAACAATTATTTCAGCCTACTTTATGTATAGCTTAGTTTGTCGATATGAGGCATAATGCCCTACAACGTAGCGGTGTCATATAATTGAGAAGTCTAAATTTAAGGATTAGCGTTCTCAATCATGCGACACTTTAATCGCTATCCCATATTTAATTAGGGAATGGGACTCTTCACCGAGGTTGTAAAATGAGACAAACGATTTTAGCTGTATTGTCTTTATCAACGCTTGCCGCACTTTTGACTGGGTGTGGTGGTGATATGGTACTTCTAAACTCTAAAGGTCCAGTTGGTCAAGGTCAAAGTGACCTTATGATGACTGCGATCTATTTAATGTTACTTGTGGTGATTCCTTCAATCATCATGGCATTATGGTTTGGTTGGAAATATCGCGCGTCAAATAAAGATGCAGACTATAAACCTACATGGGCACACTCAACTGCAATTGAAGTTGTAGTATGGGGTATCCCTGTCATTATTATTGGTATTTTAGCTTGGTTAACTTGGTGGGGTTCCCACAAGTATGACCCATACCGTCCTTTAGAATCAGATAAAGCACCTTTAACTATTCAAGTTATTGCTGAACAGTTTAAGTGGATCTTTATTTATCCTGAACAAAACATTGCAACAGTTAACGAAGTACGTTTCCCTGAAAAAACTCCGTTAAGCTTTAAAATCACTTCTAACTTTACAATGAACTCATTCTTCATTCCACAGTTAGGCGGCCAGATTTATGCAATGGCAGGTATGCAAACTCACCTTCATTTGTTAGCAAATGAAACTGGTGTATATCGTGGTTTCTCTTCTAACTACTCAGGTTACGGTTTCTCTCAAATGCGTTTCAAGGCGCATAGTGTTACAGAGCAACAATTCAACGAATGGGTAGCAGCGGTTAAAGCAGGTAATGGTTCAACCATTAACCCAGAAGCAGTTCAAAAAACTACGCTTGACCAAGCTGAATTGGCAACCTTACGTGATGGTAACCGTTCTAAGCATCAGATCGAGCATTTAGTAAATCGTGCTAAAGCTGCTGGTGATGAAAAAGCAGTTGCTGAAGCTGAAGCTATGAAACCGTTCCCGACTAAGCCACACCCTGTGACTTATTACTCTACTGTTGAGCCTAAATTGTTTGAAACAATTATCAACCACTATATGAGTAACTATCATGGTGTTGACCACTCTGCTGAACACGCAACAGCTGACACTCATGCTGCAGCTGAACACGCTGCTCAAGGGGAATAAGACATGGATATGATTTTTGGTAAACTGGGTTGGGACTCTATCCCGACAGAGCCAATCGTACTTGTCACCATGGTCCTTATGGCAATTGGTGCAATTGCAGTGCTTGGCGGTATCACCTATTTCAAAAAATGGGGATATTTGTGGAATGAGTGGTTTATTACGGTAGACCATAAAAAGATTGGTATCATGTATATCATCGTATCTGTTGTCATGCTTCTGCGTGGTTTCGCCGATGCGATCATGATGCGTTTACAACTTTTCCTCGCTAAAGGCGGCGGCGAAGGTTATCTACATCCTGACCACTATGACCAGATCTTCACCGCACACGGTGTAATCATGATCTTCTTCGTAGCAATGGGTCTCGTTGTAGGTATGATGAACATCTCTGTACCTTTACAGATTGGTGCTCGCGACGTTGCTTTCCCATTATTGAACTCTTTAAGCTTCTGGTTATTCGCTGGTGCTGCTGGTTTGATGATGCTTTCACTTGTGTTAGGTGAATTTGCTGCGACTGGTTGGATGGCTTACCCTCCTCTATCTGGCATTCAATATTCTCCTGGTGTAGGTGTCGACTACTATATCTGGGCACTTCAGGTTTCTGGTCTAGGTACGCTTTTATCTGGTGTTAACTTCTTCGTTACCATCATCAAAATGCGTGCACCGGGCATGAAATTAATGGACATGCCTATTTTCACGTGGACTTCACTTTGTACGGCTGTATTAATCATTGCATCATTCCCTGTATTAACAGGTACACTTGCAATGCTTACTCTAGACCGTTACTTCGGCTTCCATTTCTTCACAAATGAGCTTGGCGGTAGCCCAATGCTTTATGTGAACTTGATCTGGACATGGGGTCACCCTGAAGTATATATCTTGGTATTACCAGCATTTGGTCTATACTCAGAAATCGTTGCAACCTTCTCTCGTAAAGCGTTGTTCGGTTACAAGTCTATGGTGTATGCAACTATCGCGATTACTGTTCTTGCGTTTGTTGTATGGCTTCACCACTTCTTCACCATGGGTGCTGGTGCGAACGTTAACGCGTTCTTCGGTATCATGACCATGGTTATTGCGATTCCTACTGGTGTTAAAATCTTCTCTTGGTTATTCACCATGTATAAAGGTCGCATCACCTTTACTACTCCAATGTTATGGACGCTTGGCTTCCTTGTAACATTCGGTATCGGTGGTTTAACTGGTGTACTTATGGCTGTTCCACCTGCGGACTTCTTGGTACACAACTCATTATTCTTGATCGCTCACTTCCATAACGTAATTATCGGTGGTGTGGTGTTTGGTATGTTTGCCGGCATCATTTACTACTGGCCAAAAATGTTTGGTTGGAAGCTCAACGAAGCATGGGGTAAAGCTGCGTTCTGGTTCTGGTTCTTTGGTTTCTATTTTGCATTCATGCCACTTTATATCCTTGGTTTCATGGGTATGACTCGTCGTTTGAATACATATGACAACCCTGAATGGGATCCGTACCTTGCGATTGCATTATTTGGTGCTGTTCTTGTTGCGATTGGTATTGCATGTTTCTTAATGCAAATCATCGTTGGTTTCTTACAACGCAAAGACAACATGGACCTTACTGGCGATCCATGGGATGCTCGTACGCTTGAATGGGCGACCTCTTCCCCTGCTCCATTCTACAACTTTGCACATGAACCAGATGCAAGCGGTATCGACCGTTTCTGGACTGACAAAGAAAATGGTGTAGCATACGCACGTAACACTAAATATGAAGACATCCACATGCCGACTGATCGTGCTGCTGGTTTTGTCATTGCAATGTTCATTACTCTTCTTGGCTTTGCACTCATCTGGCATATTTGGTGGCTCGTTGTTGTTTCATTCGTTGCAGCTGTTGTTAGCTTGATCGTAAGCTCATTCACTAAGAATGTTGACTACTACGTTCCTGCTGCTGAAGTTGAGCGTATTGAAAACGAACGCTATGCTTTACTTGAAAAACACTTGAAGAAGGACTAAGGAAATGGCTGAAGTACTTCATCACGACAACCACGGCCATGACGGTCATCATGAACATGATGATACCGACTTAACGGTTTTTGGTTTCTGGACATACTTGATGAGTGACTTGATTCTTTTCGGATCACTCTTCATTGCGTTCGCTGTATTAAGCAGTCATGTTCCAGCAGGCACTCCAAGCGCATATGACCTATTCCATGACTCATTAGGCTTCGTGTTAACTGAAACATTTGCCTTATTGATTTCATCGGTAACCTTTGGTTTTGCTGTACTTGCATCTTATAAAAAGAATGTAAATCAAGTTATCACTTGGTTATTTATTACATTCCTTTTTGGTGCATCGTTCATTGGAATGGAAGTCTATGAATTCCATCACCTTGTACATGAAGGCCATGGTCCAACTCACAGTGCATTCTTATCATCGTTCTTTACTTTGGTTGGTACACACGGTATCCACGTAACTTCTGGTTTAGTGTGGATGCTAGTATTAATGTATCAAATCAAAACTAAAGGTTTGACTTTACCGAATACACGTCGTCTTGCTTGCTTAAGCTTGTTCTGGCACTTCCTTGACATCGTTTGGATCTGTGTATTCAGCGTCGTTTACTTACTGGGAGTTCTCTAATGAGTAGTCATGAGCATAATGCTGCTGGTGCGTCACACGGTAACTTTAAGCAATACACTGTTGGATTTATCCTTTCTGTTATCCTCACCATCATCCCTTTCGGGATGGTGATGGCGGGTGGTTTCAGTCGTGGTCTTTTAGTTACAGTGATTGCAATCACTGCGGTTGCTCAGGTTCTTGTACAACTTGTGTACTTCCTACACATGAATACATCATCTGAACAACGTTGGAATATGATTGCATTCATCTACACAATCCTATGTATCGCCGTACTTTTAATCGGTTCTGTGTGGATTATGAATTACCTTCACTACAATATGATGATCTAAACTGATTGTCATGTTGAGAAAATATCTATTCCTGACTAAACCAGGAATTCTCTTCGGTAATTTCATTACCACCTTGGGCGGCTTTTTCTTAGCCGCCCAAGGCTCTATAGACATCTTATTATTACTTCTCACCCTACTTGGAACAACTTTAGTTGTGGCTTCTGGTTGTGTGGTTAATAATGTTATAGATCAAGATATTGATACAAAGATGCAGCGCACTCAAAACCGTGCACTTGTTAAAAAAACAATCTCTCCTACTGTTGCGCTGATATATGCATTAGTGCTTGGATTAATTGGTTTTAGCATTTTGTGGTTCGGTGTAAATGGTTATGCATTTTTGTTTGCAATGATTGGTTTTATTGTCTATGTCGGTTTTTATAGCTTGTGGACCAAACGTACTTCAATCCATCAAACCGTCATTGGTAGTATCTCCGGAGCGAGCCCTCCTGTTATTGGTTATACAGCAGTAACTCATCAATTTGATGTGGCAGCCTTGCTTTTGTTTTTAGCATACGCTTTATGGCAAATGCCTCACTCTTGGGCAATTGCAATTTATCGTTTTGATGATTACAAAAATGCGGGAATTCCAATTTTGCCTGTAGCACGTTCTATTTATCGTACGAAAATTGAATGTGTAATCTATATCCTATTATTTGCAGCTGTTTTAAATGGGTTATATTGTTTTGGCTATACCAATGTATTCTTTTTAATTACCTTTAATGCTTTGACTGCATATTGGTTATATTTATCAGTTATTGGATTTAAAGCCGTAAATGATCAATTGTGGGCTAAACGTTTTTTCCTGTACTCGGTCATATTAATTACCCTGTTAAGTTTGAGCTTTAGCTTTACCTATCAATCCCCTGCTCCAAATCTTCCTCTCTTTTAAACAAGAGAGGATTTCCTCTTTATAGTAAAGAAGTTTTACTTTTCTGATCAAAAGATTTGTTTTTAGTCGAACTTTTACCTATAATTCAGCCTTCGCAATTTTTGCGACATAACTTATTAAGTTATGACTCCTTGCTTCTAATTTTTTTTATTAGGGGCTGTTTAAACCGTAAGGAGCTGACAATGCGTCATTACGAAATCGTACTTTTGGTACACCCAGACCAAAGCGATCAAGTTGTAGGTATGGTTGAACGCTATATCTCTCAGATCAAAGAAGCTGAAGGTCAAATTCACCGTTTAGAAGATTGGGGCCGTCGTCAATTGGCTTACCCAATTAACAAAATTCACAAAGCGCACTACATTCTTATGAATGTTGAATGTGGTCAAACTACGCTTGATGAGTTAGAAGAATTATTCCGTTATAACGACGCGATCATTCGTAACCTTATCATCCGTCGTGAACACGCAATCACTGAAGAGTCATTGCTTGCTAAGAGTGCTGAAGAAAAGCGTGCGCGTAAAGCTCAACGCGAAGAAGCACAGCAAGTTGCTCAAGAAGCTGAATAAGGAGAACATCAATGGCACGTTTTTACCGTCGTCGCAAGTTCTGCCGCTTTACAGCTGAGAATGTTGCGTACATCGACTACAAAGATATCGACACTTTAAAACAGTACATCACTGAA
Source organism: Acinetobacter sp. BEC1-S18-ESBL-01 (assembly GCF_014169935.1). Classification (NCBI taxonomy): domain Bacteria; kingdom Pseudomonadati; phylum Pseudomonadota; class Gammaproteobacteria; order Moraxellales; family Moraxellaceae; genus Acinetobacter; species Acinetobacter sp. BEC1-S18-ESBL-01. The sequence continues at coordinate 1,387,959 of NZ_AP022302.1, read as the reverse complement.
AACGGCAAGATTGTTCCTAGCCGTATCACTGGTACTAAAGCTCGTTATCAACGTCAATTAGCACTTGCTATCAAACAAGCTCGCTATTTGTCTTTGATTCCGTACACTGACAACCATAAGTGAGGTGATCTGTGGACGTTATCTTATTACAACGCATTAAGAACCTTGGTAAATTAGGCGATAAAGTATCAGTTAAAGCTGGTTACGGCCGTAACTTCCTTATCCCTCAAGGTAAAGCAGTTGCAGCTACTGAAGCTAACACTGCTGCTTTTGAAGCTCGTCGCGCTGAACTTGAGAAGCAAGAAGCTGAAGTTTTAGCTGCTGCTCAAGCACGTGCTGAACAATTGAACGAAGTTAACATCGTTATCACTGCTAAAGCTGGTGACGAAGGTAAACTCTTCGGTTCTATCGGTACTCGTGACATCGCTGACGCATTAACGAATGCTGGTCTTACAGTTGACCGTGCAGAAGTTCGTTTACCAAATGGCGCGCTTCGTCACACTGGTGAATTCAACATCGCAATCCAATTGCACCATGATGTTGTTGCAGAAGTTCTCGTTACTATCGTATCTGAGTAATTTCTCATCAAAAAAAAGAGCATGCTTTTGCATGCTCTTTTTTTATGTTTCAAATTTTAAAATAAGATATATTAATTCCTGATCAGTTCTTCAGTTTAATTGGTTTTTTAATTAGGTAGTTTATTTAATTTTGTTTTAAGATAGTTCTCGGCTTTACAGCCTCTTTGTGTACACATTTCTTTATCATCAGGTCTAATTATGTCTCAGGCGAATGCCACTTCTTTAGCGCTTTCATCTCCAACAGAAAATAAAACGAGTGAATCAGGCCAACTTAAAGAGTTTCGCACTCCCCCACACAATTTAGCTATTGAACAAGCTGTTCTAGCTGCCCTGATGACAGTTGCAGAATCTTTCGAACAAGTTAATGATGTACTCAAAGAAAATGATTTTTACGCGACTCGCCATAAATATATTTTTCGTGCAATCGAGAAATTAGCACAAGAAAACTCACCCTATGATGCTGTCTTAGTAAGTGACTGGCTCTTAAAACAAAATTTACTTGATGCTATCGGTGGCGAAGAATATTTAATGCAGCTCATGGCTGACTCACCTTCAAGTTTCTATAACTTAGAAACTTATGCCACTAAAATTAAAGAGTTTTCTACGCTTCGTAGCATGATTAAAGTTAGTACTGAAATTTTGCAAAATGCTTATGACACGAAAGGCCGCGGTGTAAGTGAAATTTTAGACTTAGCTGAAACAAGTATTTTCTCATTAGCAGAACAGCACAATAACAATAAAAAAGATGCTGGTCCTAAATCTATTAGTTCTGTTACCGCAGACGTAATTAGTAAGCTTGATGAGCTTTCAAAATTAGATGGCAATATTACAGGTTTAACGACTGGCTTCTTAGAACTTGATAATAAAACATCTGGTATGCAACCTGGTGACTTAATTATCGTTGCTGCACGCCCATCAATGGGTAAAACTACTTTTGCCATGAATTTGGTTGAGAGTGTTTTGCAATATAACAAGTTACCTGCTCTGGTCTTTTCAATGGAGATGCCAGCAGACTCTATTGCGATGCGTCTTATTTCCGCAATGGGTAAAGTCCATCAAGGACATTTACGCTCTGGTAACCTCGATGCAGATGAATGGACCAAGGTGACTGGCACAATTTTGCAGCTTCAACAAATGCATCTATATATTGATGACTCATCTGCCCTACCTCCAACTGAACTTCGTGCCCGTGCTCGTCGTGTTGCCAAAATGCATGATGGTAAAATCGGTTGTATCATGGTCGATTACTTGCAGCTCATGAAAGTCCCGGGCATGGGTGATAACCGTGTAGGCGAGATCTCAGAAATTTCTCGTAGCTTAAAAGCATTGGCGAAAGAGATGCAATGTCCTGTTATTGCACTTTCTCAGCTTAACCGAAGTCTGGAAAACCGTCCAAATAAACGCCCTGTAATGTCCGACTTACGTGAATCCGGTGCGATCGAGCAGGATGCCGACTTAATTATGTTTATTTACCGTGATGAGGTTTATAACAAAGAGTCAAAAGAGGCCGGCACTGCAGAAATTATTATTGGTAAGCAGCGTAACGGTCCAATTGGTTCAGTTCGTCTTGCTTTTGAAGGTCAATATACTCGATTTAGTAATCTCTCTCCTGAGTATTACAGCCAATATGATGATGAAGAATAAGCTCTATCTCTAGCCCAAAGGAGTAAATGAGGGTGCGCCAAGCAACAGTTTATATTGACCGCAATGCACTTCAATATAACTTAAACCGTGTCAAACAACTCGCAACAAATTCAAAAATTGTAAGTATGGTAAAAGCCAATGCTTATGGACATGGAATCAAAGACTGTTTAGCAGCCTTAAATGCATCAGATGCCTTTGGTGTCGCCTGCCTACAAGAAGGTTTGGAAATTCGTGAATTAGGATTTCAACAACCTGTCACTTTAATTGAAGGGGTATTTTCTGAAGATGAAATGCCAATTGCAATTAAACAAAAATTTGAATGTATCATTCACCATCAACAACAGTTTGAATGGTTGATTAAACACAAACAAGCGTACATCAATCAAGGTTTAAAAGTCTGGGTTAAACTTAATAGTGGGATGAACCGGTTAGGTTTTAAAAATCCAGAAATTATTGAAGTTATTAAGACTTTAAAATCTGAAGGATTTACTTGTGTACTTGCAATGCATTTCGCAAATGCAGATGTAGACCATCCACTTAACGAGCAACAAAAACAACAATTTCTACAAGTTAAACAAGCTTGTGATCCAGTGTTAGCTTCTTGCTGTAATTCTGCTGCTATTTATAAATGGCCAGAGTTACATTTTGATTATGTTCGTCCGGGTATCATGCTTTACGGCGCCTCACCTTTTGCAGATCAAACAGTCCATGATCTTGACTTAAAACCAGTGATGACTTTTTCAGCAGAAGTAATTGCACTCAACCATATTCAAACTAATGAACATGTCGGTTATGGATCAACTTTCTGTGCCACTCAAGCAATGGATATTGCAATTGTTTCTATAGGTTACGGTGATGGTTATCCACGAGCTTATATTAAACCGAACTATGTCGCTATTGATAAACAACCCTGTGCGGTTGTAGGGCGAGTGAGTATGGATATGATTGCAATCGACGTGACAGGCATGAAAGTAAAATTAGGCACTCCAGTTGAACTCTGGGGTCCACATCGCTTAGTTGATGATGTTGCGGATGCAAACGGAACGATAGGATATGAATTACTCTGTCGCTTAAGTAATCGCCCCACTCGTAAAAGCACTTAAATAATAAAATATAAAAAAATCCAAGCATGCTTGGATTTTTTTATTTAAACATTCAAAATTTATCGCCAGTAATCATCTGTAGGCTTTGGCATTTCCTGTAATCCCCGACGAAGAGTATCTGACCATTGTTTACTAATCTGTGAGAAATAAGGATCATCTTCGGTTATTCGTTTTCCCATGGGGATAACAAAGCTATCTTTAATGTATACCAATGCATCAAGTGGTAAGCCAACCGAAACATTTGAACGCAAAGTCGAATCAAAAGAAATCAGGCTACAACGTAATGCGTCGTCTAGTGGCATTGCATAATATAAAGCTCGATCCAGAATAGGCTTTCCATATTTACTTTCACCTATTTGAAAATAAGGTGTATCTGTAGTTGCGCAAATGAAATTGCCTTGTGGATAGACATTATAAAGTTGCATGTCACCACCCTTAATCTGCCCACCCACCAAAATACTACAGGCATAATTCATTTGTTCTTGGGTGTCCGAACTAATATCCTCTAAAACAGTTTTTAAGGTTTTGCCAATTAGTTCAGCCGCCTCAAACATCGTATTAACACTATATAGATTAGGCTCTTGCTGCAAAGTCAGGGCATTTTGCAAATGACCTATAACAGCTTGCGTTGTTGCTAAGTTACCTGCAGTTTGCAAGGCAATAAAACGTTCTCCGGTAACGCCGAAAGTATGCAGTTTTCGGAACACAGAAATATGGTCAACTCCTGCATTGGTTCTTGTGTCACTAATAAACACTAAACCTTGTTCCAATCTTAACGCACAACAATAGGTCATTTCATTCTCTTTACATTCAACATGCCAACACTTGAACCACAGACATCATGTTCTCAACTCCACCTTGCTCTCTTACGCCACGAATAGGTGCCACATCGAGATAGTCACGTCCTACTGCAAGGTAGATATGATGTTTGGGTGTAAACAACTGATTGCTTACATCAAAACAATACCACTGATTTTCTAAAAATACCTCCGCCCAAGCGTGACTGGCCAGGTGCGGATAGTTTTGATCAAATAGATAACCAGAGACATAACGTGCAGGTAATTGTAGCGCACGACACATCGCAATTAAAATGTGAGCATGATCTTGGCATACACCTTGTCCAGCTTGAAATGCTTCGATCGCAGTTGTCTGAACCGAAGTACTTTCAGGCTGATAAAGTATTTTCTGTAAGATATTTTCGCTTAATAATGCAATATGTTGTCGGTCTTTATTCACCACAATATTTTTTGCAAAGTCCAACATTTCCGTATCACATCGGGTTGCACCTGTCATCTGCAAAAACAAATTAGTAGGTGTAGAGAGATCTACACAACCTAGTTCTATATTTTGAAGCTCAACAATTCCTTGGGCCATAAATGTAAGATGTTGGTATGGATAACGCTGACTAGCCGTCATCCATACATTGTTAAATATATCTCTCTTTATTGTTTTATCACCCGGCACGCTAATTGCCCAATTCATAACATGTTGGTGAGGCGATGTTTGAGGCATCATTTTAATATACTGAATGCTGTTCCGAGCAGTTTCAGTATAGCTATAATGCGTTTGATGATTAACCATCAATTTCATAATCAGCCCTCAAACATATTTTCCAACTGCTGTGTAAAAGTATAGTAAGCGTCCCACATAAGTTGCTGCTTTAGCGCTTGCCAATTTTCATTTATATTTTCCCAATTCAAATTAGCGAGCTGTTGCACCACTATATCTAGCTCTGATATGAGAACAGATAAATCTTCTCCAAAACGCAGTTCTATATCAAATTGCTCTATTTTTTGGCCTAAATGCAAAAATAAACGAACGTCTTCATGTTCCACTTCTAGTATTTGCGTGCATTGTTCGACTGCTTTACTCAATGCATCAGGTTGAGCTTGAAGCGTATTAATCACATTATTTAATTCTGCATAAGCATGTGATGACAAAATACCTCTTAGTTCCTGAATATTATCTTTAGCAATAATGAGCTGGTTCAGTAATGAAAATGTTTGCTTCTTGTCTAACATATAGTGATTTAGTAATTCAGCATTTTCTATGACCAAACCAAATGCTGCTGCAAATCTTGTTGCTTTCTCATCTTCTGTAAAGGGTAAATGAGAGGCTGCAAATTTAACTCGCATCAAATATCGACCCAACCAATATATTTGATGCGCACTCGAATTGAGTAAAACCATAAAGTTCCTCTTTAACCCACAATCAGGAATGTAATGTTTCAACAACCCATGTATCTTTTATACCGCCACCTTGAGACGAATTTACAACTAAAGAACCCGCCTGCATGGCCACACGTGTTAAGCCACCAGGCACAATCTCTGTACGATAAGGTGAGCTCAATACAAATGGACGCAAATCAATATGACGTTCCGCTACTCCTCCCGTAGTTAAAGTTGGAGCGACAGATAAAGCTAAGGTAGGCTGCGCAATATACATATGAGGCATCGCAATCAATTTTTTTCTAAACTCATCAATTTCGCATGAGCTTGCTTTAGGTCCAATCAACATGCCATATCCGCCCGAACCTTGTGCTTCCTTAACGACTAATTGATCAAGATTAGAGAGTACATAGTCTAAGTGTTCTTCTTTACGGCACTGATAAGTGGGTACATTTTTTAGAATTGGTGTTTCATCCAAATAATATTGAATCATTTGATCTACATAAGGATAGATAGATTTATCATCAGCCACGCCTGTTCCAGGTGCATTTGCAATCACAACATTTTTTTGTAAATAAGCAGACATAAGACCTGCTACACCTAAAGCACTGTCTGGTCGAAATGCTAAAGGATCTAGAAAGTCATCATCTAAACGGCGGTAAATTACGTCTACTTTTTGACGCCCACGAATAGTTTTGACAAATACTTGATCATTTTCTACAAATAAATCCCGATTTGTAACTAATGGCACATCCATTTCACGCGCTAGAAAAGCGTGCTCATAATAAGCACTGTTAAAACGCCCTGGTGTTAGCACCACAATAAAGGGTTGATCTGCAGAAGAATTTTCTTGCAATATTTCTTTTAAAAGTTTTGGATAATGCTCAATCCCCTGTAAATTATTGGCTGTACATAGCTCAGGCATTAATTTCTGGCTAATATTTCGGCTCTCAATCATATAAGACACCCCAGAAGGTGTTCTCAAATTATCTTCTAATACAAAAAACTCCCCTTCACCATCACGGATAATATCGATCCCACTAATTTGTGAATAAATTTTTCCTTTTAAAGAATGTTTAAGCATATGGGGCTGGAAAGCATCATTTCCCATAATTTGTTCTTCGGGAATGATTTGTTCTTTTAAAATATCTTGTCCATGATAAATATCATCTAGGAAATAATTTAATGCTTTAACACGCTGTGCACAGCCTGAGGCAATTTTTTCCCATTGTTTTTTCTCGATTACTCTTGGAATTAAATCAAAAGGAATAGTGCGCTCCGTTCCTTCTTTATCGCCATAAACATTAAAAGTAATCCCATGATAAAGAAAATGCTGTTTTGCTTGGGTATTTAACTCCTTTAACTCATCTAAAGTACGGATGCTCAACCATTGTTCAATTTTTTTAGAAGCTGCACCATTTGATGTTACATCATCAAGCATCTCATTAAAGAACTGTGATTTGAGTTGCTCAAAGAAATTGGTTTGCACAGAAATATGTTCTAAAAAAGAGGTTGGGTTAATGAGTGCTGTTGTTGTCTGCTCTTGTATAAAAAAATCATTATCTAGATGTAATTCATGCTCTTGTTCTGACATAACCACCTCGTCTTATCATTTATCTATATTTCATTTTTAAATAAGCAATTTCAGTGCCACTTATATATCTGTAATACTTGTACGGCATCATTGTTATAACTTTCTTCTAAATCTTATCATCGTTTACCCAATGGGCTATAAACTGAATCTGACAAACTTGCTAAATCTGTAAAGATTTTTTATTGTGTTGACACCAAAGCAATTGGATATAGATGTATTACGCTTATGTCTGTAATAGAAAAAGAAACTTCGAATAGTTTATATCGCCAATGGCAGATCTTGTCTCGCCTACCGACCGGCAAATGGATCGGGACTCGAGAATTGCAAGAAATGCTTGAGCGTGAAGGTATTGAAATCAGTTTAAGGACAATTCAGCGTGATTTAAATCAAATTGCTCAGCGTTTTCCGATAGAGAGCAATAAAGCCGTACCTCAAGGCTGGCGGTGGCAATCAGATGCACCTATTCAAAGCTTACCTCACATGACAAGTTCTCAAGCGGTAACCTTTATGATGGTTGAGGAACACCTTAAACACCTCCTTCCTCCGAGCCTGCTTGATGAGATGGGACCATGGTTCGATTTGGCCAAACGTAGCCTTTCTACACAAAATAATGTGAGACAGTGGATTAACCGTGTACGTATTGTTCCAGCAAGCCAACCGTTAATTCCACCTGTAGTTGACCGAAATGCTCAACAAGCAATTTATGAAGGCTTGCTCCAAGACAAGCAAATAGAATGTGTTTATCGGGCACGAGTCAATCATGGTGAAGACAGAACTTATGTTTTAAATCCTTTGGCTTTGGTACAAAAAGGTGCAGTCATTTATTTAATTTGCACACGACATGACAAAACTGAAGTACAAACATTTGCTCTGCACCGTTTTAAATCAGCAAAAGTATTAGACAGTCGAGCACTGCATCCAGTTAATTTTGATATTGATCATTATATTGATTCAGGGGCTTTAGGCTTTAGAGTGGACTATAACCAACCAACTGAATCAATTCAGCTCACCTTAACCATGACAGAGCAAACTGCGAAAACCTTTTATGAAAGTCAGTTAAGTAAAGACCAAACGATTACTCCGCTTGAAGAAAATATTGTAGAAGTTTCAGCGACTGTACCTTTTACATCTCAACTAGTATGGTGGCTACGTAGTTTTGGTAAGAAATTACTGCATATTGAACCAGTACAAGTACATAATGCTGTGCGAGAAATTGAAACTGAGAATAAATAGATATAAAAAAGAGAACCATAAGGTTCTCTTTAGATTTTGAATTATAATTTTCTTAATTTTATATTGTTCTTGTATTTTTACTTGTTTTCAGATCAATGTGTTCTCCCCCACCAAAACTGATCTGCTCTTTCTTTTGCGCTATTTTGAACATGAGCATTGGCATGCCATTTCATATCCATTGTAGCGAATTGATTTCATTGTCATGATTAAAGCCCTCTTGTTTGAACGTGAATTTAATATAACTGGCGGCTTTAAATATGTGAAATAAGAAAAAAAGGAAGCGAAATCTCTTTTCTTCCTTAGGAAGTTTCCATATATTTTTTGAACAGAAAATAAAAAAGCCCAGTCTTAACTGGGCCTTTTGTACATTTTAAATGATTAAGCTGTTTTCTTAATCATATTATTCTTACGAATTGTGATCATCACAAGCTGAACAGCAGCTGGTGTAACACCAGGAATACGACTTGCTTGAGCTAAAGTTTCTGGAAGAACTGTTTTTAACTTCTGCGTGATTTCACGTGACAATCCAGACACGACATCATAGTCAAAATCGGCAGGAATTTTGGTTTCTTCAAGACGCTTTAATTGAGCAACATCTTCATGCTGACGGTTAATGTAACCTTCATATTTCACAGCAATTTCAATTTGCTCCCCCACTTGTTCTGAAACTTCAGAACCAGTAAGTTCAGCAATTTGACCGAAGGTGATATTAGGGCGCTTGAGCAAATCAATCGCACTACATTCCTTACTCAAATCAGCACCCGTCATTTCAACGAATTTTTTACCCATAGGGTTATTTGGTGCTGCCCATAAATGTTGTAAACGAGAGGTTTCACGCTCAACCGCTTCCATTTTCTCGCAATAAGCAGCCCAACGAACATCATCAACCAAACCAAGTTCACGACCAATAGAAGTTAAGCGCTGATCCGCATTATCTTCACGCAACATCAAACGATATTCAGCACGTGAGGTAAACATACGGTACGGTTCTTTAGTACCTAACGTGATGAGGTCATCAACCAACACACCCATATAAGCTTGGTCACGTTTAGGCGTCCATTCTTCTTGCTCCCACGCACGACGCGCAGCATTTAAACCTGCAAGTAAACCTTGGGCACCAGCTTCTTCATAACCTGTTGTACCATTAATTTGACCAGCAAAGTACAAGCCATTAATCGCTTTAGTTTCAAGTGTAAATTTCAAAGCTTGCGGATTGAAATAATCATATTCAATTGCATAGCCCGGACGTAAGATATGAGCATTTTCCATACCACGAATTGAACGTACAAGCTCGAACTGAACATCAAACGGTAAAGAGGTCGAAATACCGTTTGGATAAAGCTCGTGTGTATCTAGACCTTCTGGTTCCAAGAATACTTGATGTGAGTCTTTATCAGCGAAACGGTGAATCTTATCTTCGATTGATGGACAGTAACGCGGACCTACACCTTCAATAACACCAGTGTACATTGGTGAACGGTCTAAACCACCACGAATAATATCGTGGGTTTTTTCATTCGTATGCGTGATATAACAGTTTACTTGTTCAGGGTGCATAGAAGCATCACCCATGAATGACATCACTGGAGATGGGAAATCACCCGGCTGCGGAATCATGACTGAAAAATCAACTGAACGTGCATCAATACGTGGTGGAGTACCGGTTTTTAAACGTCCCACTGGTAATTTTAATTCACGTAAACGTTGAGCAAGTGCAATAGAAGGAGGATCTCCCGCACGACCACCGCTTGATTTTTCTAAACCAACGTGGATGACACCACCCAAGAATGTACCTGTAGTCAACACAACAGTTTTAGCATCAAAGCGAATACCCATTTGGGTAACAACACCTTTAACAGTATCGCCTTCAACAATCAGGTCATCAGCTGCTTGCTGAAAAATATCAAGATTTACTTGATTCTCCAAAGTATCACGAATGGCAGCTTTGTAACGAACACGGTCAGCTTGGGCACGTGTCGCACGCACAGCTGCACCTTTACGCGAATTTAAAATACGGAACTGAATACCACCTTTATCGGCAGCAAGAGCCATTGCACCGCCAAGTGCATCAATTTCACGGACTAGGTGAGACTTACCAATACCACCAATTGCTGGGTTACAACTCATTTGGCCCAAAGTCTCAATGTTATGGGTCAAAAGCAAAGTCTGTCGTCCCATACGCGCAGCAGCAAGGGCCGCTTCCGTACCTGCGTGACCGCCACCGATAACGATAACATCATAAACTTTAGGATAGTGCATGAGTACAAAAACACCAGAAAAAAAAGACGGAACATTATAGCAAAATTATCTGCTTATTAATGTACATAATTACAAAATTGTCTTCACATAATTTACGCTATGCCACATGATTTGACATTTTGTTTCATGAATTCAATACAAAGTGAATGTTTTTAAAATTAATTCATCTTAGAATAAAAAATGTACAGCACTTCTATGACTTTAAAATTAACGCAACGAGAAGGAATACAAAATGAAAACGACCATGTTAAAAATCTTAACTGCATCTCTAATTTGTTTTTCAGGCGTAACTTTTACCCATGCTGCTGACACGAGCAAAGCTGAAATGCAAAAACAAATTCGAGTCTGTGCAAAAAAACAGCAAGGTGAATGGGTTTCATACAATCACAACGGTGTAACCTTTAACGGTACTTGCCAACCAAACGAAAATGGCAAGTTACAATTTAAGGCCCCTGCTCCTTAATCTGTTTTGACATAGGTATAGAAGAAGTCATTTATTTTCCGCTATATCTCATCAGTATTTTCAAAGACGGTCCATTAAAGATGGGCCGCTTTCTTTTTTAAAATGGTCTAGTCCGCTACAATACGCCTTTAAATAAAATTTTTAGGTCCTTTTCGTGAAGTGGTTACAAATACACATTACCGTTGATCAAGAACAAGTTGAGTTCACAGAAACACTTTTAATGTCTCTAGGTGCGGTAAGCGTAACGCTGGATGATGCTGAAGATCAGGCTTTACTTGAACCATTACCGGGTGAAACACCTTTATGGAACAAAGTTATTGTGACAGGCATCTATCAACAAGACGAACAAGACCCAATTGATGTCGACACTTTAGAAGCTTTCTTAAAAGCTCAACTTCCAGATGTTCCTATGCGTCATGAAGAACTTGAAGATCAAGTGTGGGAACGCGCATGGATGGATTACTATGAGCCAATTCAGATTGGGGAAAAGTTCTGGATCGTGCCTGAATGGCTAGAGCCACCAGAAGCGGATGCAACTAACATTAAGTTAGACCCGGGTCTTGCATTTGGTACAGGTAATCACGCAAGTACTTTCCTATGCTTACAATGGCTGGGTAAAACTGACGTTAAAGATAAAATCGTGATTGATTATGGCTGTGGTTCAGGCATTTTAGGCGTAGCCGCTTTGTTACTAGGCGCTAAAAAAGTATATGCCACAGATATTGACCCGCAAGCTGTTTTAGCAACGAAACAAAATGCAGAGCTTAATGGTGTATTAGATCGACTATATGTAGGTCTTCCTGAAGAGTTTGATCAAGAATTCAAACCTAAACAAGCCGATGTTTTAGTTGCAAATATTTTAGCAGGACCTTTAATGATGCTTGCGCCTGAATTTGCAAATTTAATCAAATCTGAGGGCGAGTTCGCACTTGCTGGTGTGATTGAAGAGCAAGTTGCTGATGTTTCACGTGTTTATTCTGAATTTTTTGATATATTAGATGTCGAAAAGCGCGAAGAAAACTGGTGTCGCATTTCAGGAAAACGTAAAACAATAAATTGAGATTTTTAACTCATGAATGAAAAACAAACCCGCTGCCCTAAGTGTTTAACAGTTTATAAAGTATCTCTTACTCAATTGACTGTCGCTCAGGGTATGGTTTGTTGCCCTAAATGTAATTCAAGCTTTAATGCCCTAACCCATCTAATCAATATTGAACAGCCAGTTATGGTCAACTCAACGACTCTAGCCAATGGTTCAATGCAGACAAGATATATGACGCATTCTCACGTATTAGATATCTTTGACCAAAAAGTAGAAAACTCTAATATTGATCTTTTAACTTACCTCAACAACTTAAATTACTTTCACAACGAACCTATTAATGCTCTACCAAACCTTAATTTAGCTGAGCAAGCATCCCCACAAGAACAAGAAAACAATAAAAAGCATAGTTGGCTTTACTATACGCTCTGGAGCTCTGCCAACCTTATTTTAATTTTAGTTTTTACTTTTCAAATTCTCTGGTTTAACCCTAAGCTCATGCATGCAAGCCCAACCGTTAGCCATGCATTTAATTACGTTTGCCAAATACTACACTGCAACAAGTCAGCAGAACTTTATCAACTTATCTATATAGAAAAGTTAAAAGTCCGCAAGATCGATGCGAACCATACCCAGTTCTCAGGCATATTGCTCAACCAGAATGATAAAAGTATTGAGCTTCCTAACCTAAAGTTGATTTTTGCAACAGAACCAGACAAAACAGAGGAAATCATATTAACTCCTCAACAATATCTAGTTGAAAACCTACGGGGTATTCAACGCATTCCATCAAACACTCCTTTCCGATTCCAATTTGAGCTAAACAAAAGCAAAAAAAGGCTAGTAAATTATCGATTAGAAATTGTCCACCCCTAAAATGTAAAAAAAGTGAAAAAAAAATAAAAAAAAATGCAGTTAATTTGCTCACTTTTTCCTAGACAATGGTATGATACGCGCCACGAAAGCTTTGACTCATATACTCCTCGCTCTCAATCCAAAAAAAATACTGTTAAGCATGTGTGCTTTTCTACTTTAAGCGCATAGCCTAACTTTTTTTGTTTTTGAGGGGGCTGTAACAAATATTTAATTATTGTTACGCTTATTTTTTATTCAATACGAAGAAATATGGCAAGCTAATTGTTCTTATGTTTTAGAGTCACTGTTTTAGGATCTAAAACAGGACTCCGTATTTTTAGACCACATTTATATACTACTTTACCCAAGCTAGTATTTGATTTTCGGATTAACTCGCATGAATAGCAAATCTCCTATTTTTACTGCACAATCTGATGTTGCTCTTCGCATCCACGTGGATCGCGCAGTTCGCCATTATTTTGCACAATTGCAAGGTGAGCAACCATCTCAGGTATATGACATGGTGCTAGCAGAAATGGAGAAACCTCTTTTATCTGTAGTTCTTGAATATACACGTGGTAATCAAACGCGTGCTGCAGAAATTCTTGGACTCAACCGTGGCACTTTACGTAAAAAGTTAAAAGCTCACGGTTTAATGAGTGAATAAATGATAAAATGCTCACGACGTCGTGGGCATTTTTTTATGCTTATTGGTTTTAATCCGTAGACTTGAAATTGTTGAATTAAACATCATGACTATTAAACGTGCTTTGATTTCTGTATCTGATAAGACAGGAATTGTCGAATTTGCTCAAAACCTTGCAGCTCTAGGGGTAGAACTATTATCTACAGGCGGCACATATAAGTTGCTTAAAGATAATAATATCGCGGTTGTAGAAGTATCTGAACATACTGGCTTCCCTGAAATGATGGATGGTCGTGTTAAGACATTACATCCAAAAATTCATGGCGGTATTCTTGCTCGTCGCGGTTTAGACGAAGCAGTTATGGAAGAACACAACATCGATCCGATTGATCTTGTTGTTGTAAACCTTTATCCATTTGCTGCAACTGTTGCAAAACCTGACTGTACTCTTCCTGATGCAATCGAAAATATCGACATCGGTGGTCCTACAATGGTTCGTGCGGCTGCTAAAAACCATGCTTCAGTAGGTATTGTAGTTAATGCTTCTGATTATGACACTGTAATTAATGAATTAAAAACTGCTGGTTCACTTTCTTATGAAACGCGTTTTGATTTAGCAGTTAAAGCATTTGAACATACAGCTCAATACGATGGCATGATCGCTTCTTACTTAGGCGCTCGCGTTGGTAAGACCGAAGGTGAAGCTGACTTATTCCCTCGTACATTCAATACTCAATTGAACAAAGCACAAGATTTACGTTACGGTGAAAACCCACATCAATCGGCTGCTTTCTATGTTGAAGCTAATGCAAAAGAAGCGTCAGTTTCTACTGCAAAACAGTTACAAGGCAAAGAATTGTCTTATAACAACATTGCAGATACAGATGCTGCACTTGAATGTGTTAAATCATTCGCAAAACCTGCTTGTGTAATTGTAAAACATGCTAATCCTTGTGGTGTTGCGGTTTCTTTAGACGGCATTAAAGCTGCTTATGATTTAGCTTATGCAACTGATCCAGAATCTGCTTTTGGCGGTATTATTGCATTCAACCGTGAATTAGATGTTGCAACTGCTCAAGCAATTGTAGAGCGTCAATTCGTTGAAGTAATTATTGCTCCAAGTATTGCTGATGGCGTACTTGAAGTAACTGGCGCTAAGAAAAATGTACGTGTTTTAGTATGTGGCGAGTTACCTGCTATTGATGCACGTGCACCGCAACTTGACTATAAACGCGTAAATGGTGGCTTACTTGTTCAAGATCAAGACTTGGGCATGATCACTAAAGATGATCTTAAAGTAGTTACTAAACGTGCGCCAACTGAACAAGAAATTGATGATCTTATCTTTGCTTGGAAAGTTGCAAAATATGTAAAATCAAACGCAATTGTTTATGCTAAAAACCGCCAAACTATTGGTGTAGGTGCAGGTCAAATGAGTCGCGTTAACTCAGCTCGTATTGCTGCCATTAAAGCTGAACATGCTGGTTTGGTTGTTGAAGGTGCTGTAATGGCATCTGATGCATTCTTCCCGTTCCGTGACGGTATTGATAATGCTGCTAAAGCTGGCATTAAATGCATCATTCAACCAGGTGGTTCTATGCGTGATGAAGAAGTAATCGCTGCAGCAGACGAAGCTGGCATTGCAATGGTGTTCACTGGTATGCGCCATTTCCGCCACTAATTTAAATTTAGTCCTCCCTAACCCTCCTTTCATTCAGGAGGGTTTTCCACAATAATGGAGCTAAACTCCACCTTGAGGAATAGAGGGGGATGAAAAGGATTAAAGTTAAGGAACAAATTAAAAATGAATATTTTAGTTTTAGGTAGTGGTGGTCGTGAACATGCTTTGGCATGGAAAATCGCGCAAGATACCAAAGTTACTCAAGTTTTCGTTGCACCGGGAAATGCGGGAACTGCAACTGAAGACAAATGCGTTAATGTTCAGCTTGATATTTTAGACAACCCTGCAATTATCGCTTTTGCTAAAGAAAATAATGTTGAACTTATTATTGTTGGTCCAGAAGCACCTTTAGTGAATGGTGTGGTAGATGCTGCTCGCGAAGCAGGTCTAAAAATTTGGGGACCAACTCAATATGCTGCGCAGCTTGAAGGCTCAAAGGCATTTGCTAAACATTTTTTAAAGCGTCATAACATTCCAACTGCTTTTTATGAAGTATTTACAGAAGTTGATGCAGCTAAAGCTTATGTTGAAAAAAATGGTGCACCAATTGTAATTAAGGCAGACGGTCTTGCTGCTGGTAAAGGTGTAATCGTTGCAATGACCAACGAAGAAGCTTTTGCAGCAATTGATGACATGCTTGCAGGCAACAAATTCGGTGATGCTGGTTCACGTGTTGTAATTGAACAGTTCCTAGCGGGTGAAGAAGCTTCTTTCATTTGTATGATTGATGGTAAAAACATTTTACCAATGGCAACTTCACAAGATCACAAGCGTATTTTTGAAGGTGACCAAGGTCCTAATACTGGCGGTATGGGTGCTTACTCTCCTGCTCCGGTGGTAACTTCTGACATTTTCGAACGTGTTATGACCGAAATCATGCGTCCGACTGTTGAAGGTATGGCTGCTGACGGACATGTCTACACTGGTTTCTTATATGCTGGCTTAATGATTGATGAACAAGGTCAACCGCGTGTGATCGAGTTCAACTGTCGTTTCGGTGATCCTGAAACTCAGCCAATCATGATGCGCTTAAAGTCATCTCTTGTTGAATTGGTAGAAGCTGGTATTGCTGGCAATTTACCAAAAGAAGCTGAATGGGATGAGCGTAAGTCAATCGGTATCGTACTTGCAGCCGAAGGCTATCCTGATAGCGTACGCAAAGGTGATGTAATTTCAGGTATTGGACAATCACCTGAAGATACTAAAATTTTCCACGCAGGCACTGCAACTCGTGAAGATGGTCACATCGTGACTTCTGGTGGTCGAGTTCTTTGTGTAACTGCGCTAGGCGACAGCGTGCTTGAAGCACAAATTAATGCACTTGAAGTATGCGGACAAGTGACCTTTACTGGTATGCAATATCGTAGTGACATTGGCTATCGCGCAATTGCACGAGAAAAAGCTGAGTAAAAAACTCTCAACTGATAAAAAGCCCTCTATTACAGAGGGCTTTTTATATTTCGTTCTTATTTATCAGAAAATTTTATATAAACCCCAATTTTTATTCACGTCCAATCAATAAGATCGAAACATGTCCACTATATTGAATATGTTTTTATTGATATGATTAGATAAAGCGTTGGAACTTTCCACAAAGTTATTGTGCCTTTAAATATTAAGGTTCATCATCTAATTCTGTTAGGGATAATAGTTATTTTTAACATTGAATACTTTTAGAAATCGCTTAAAGACTGTCAACTTATGATAGAACTGTTGTGAAAATAGTTTTATTGAGTACAGATCAAAAACGGTAAAACAAGTATCTGAGGAATTAGAAAAGAGCTAAAAGTTATAATTTTTAGCATTCAAAACTTTGTGACGTGACAACAAAACTCATTTTCTTTTCTAGAGAGACAGCTAAATAGTTGATATCTCTCTTAATCAGGACTTTTTTTACATGAAAAAGCTGATCAGTCTTTTTTTAAGCGTGTCTGTACTATTACTTGCAGCTTGCGGTAAACAACAAAGTGAACCACAAGCTGGAAAGAGTGGTGATTCATCACAACTTCAAACTGTGGTTATTGCCTCAACTGGTTCTGACGCTGATATCTGGCGTTATATTTCGACTTTACCAGAAACTAAAGCTGCTGGTGTTAAGCTTGAGGTGAAAAATTTCACTGATTATGTTGCAATGAATACAGCTGTAGCAAATAAAGAAGTTGACTTAAATGCATTCCAATCTTATGCATATTTGGTGGCTTTCAATGCATCAAATAAAGATAAAATTGCTCCAGTTGCTACAACTTATCTTGAGCCAATGGGGATCTACTCAAGTAAACATAAAAAAGTAGAAGAATTCCAACAAGGTGCAAGCATTGCAATTCCTAATGATGCTGCGAATGAAGCTCGTGCATTATTGTTATTACAAAGTGCTGGCTTAATTAAACTTAAAGCTGACTTCGACCCTGCTAAAGGCACACCAAGCGATATTATCGATAACAGTAAAAAAATTGATATCAAACCAATCCAAATGGCGACAGCTGTACGCGTAAAAGATGAAGTTGATGCAATTGTTTTAGGTAATACATTAGCTTTAGAAGGTGGTCTAAACGTACTTAAAGATTCTATCTACTATGAGCCTGTTGACCAAAGCACTAAACTGAATGTAAACATCCTTGCAACAGCTGAATCTCGCAAAGATGACCCAATTCTTCAGAAAGTTGGTCAGCTATACCACACTGAAGCTGTTAAAAAATACGTTGAACAACACTTTGGAGGTACAAAAGTTGACGTGAATCAGCCAATCAGCTACCTCACGGAAGCTAAATAGTAATATAATAGCTGCAACGCGAAACAGGCAAAGACTCTTTGCCTGTTTTTTCTTTTTAGCATAGTTTTTGACGACATGATTCAATTTAAAAACATTTCAAAGCACTATCAGCTTAAAGGCCAAACCATACGAGCTCTGGACCAAATTAATTTGGAAATTCCTGAAGGGAGTATTTATGGTATTATTGGCTATAGTGGTGCAGGTAAAAGTACTTTAATCCGCCTGATTAACTTACTTGAACGACCAAATGAAGGTCAGGTTATCATTAATCAAAAGGACTTCACTGCTTTGGATGCGCGTTCATTACGTCAGGAACGTGCAAATATTGGTATGATTTTTCAGCACTTCAATTTGCTACAAACCAAAACGGTTGCTGAAAATATCGAAATGCCAATGCGTCTGCTGAATTACAATAAAGCAGAACGTGAAAAGCGCTTAAATGAGTTATTGGAGTTCATTGATCTTAAGCATAAAAAAGATGCTTATCCTGATGAACTTTCTGGCGGCCAAAAGCAACGTGTCGGTATTGCTCGTGCTTTGGCAAATCATCCAAAAATTCTTTTGTGTGATGAAGCAACCTCTGCCCTAGACCCACAAACAACCAAGTCTGTTTTAGAGTTACTCAAGAAAATCAATCAAGAGCAAAAAATCACAATCGTTATGGTGACCCATGAAATGGATGTCATTGAAACTGTTTGTGATCATGTAGCTGTGATGGAAGCTGGTAAAGTCATTGAACAAGGTTCAACGATTGATATTTTTAGTAATCCTCAACATCCGACGACTAAAAACTTTATTCAAACTGTGTTACATCAACAGTTGCCTGTGAATATTTTAAATCAACTCGAAAATCAGCATCACCATAGCATCTACTGTTTACAGTTTTTGGGCCGTTCTGCTCAAGAACCTGTAATTCAGTCACTGATTAAACAATTTGATATTAGTTTAAATATCTTATTCGCTAACATGACTGAAATTAACGGTACTGTCATTGGTCAAATGTTTGTACAGCTTCTAGGTGAGCCACAGTTGATTAAACAGGCTATCGAGTTTTTAGAGAAAAATGAAGTGAGTGTAGTTCAATCAGGAGATCAAGTATGAGAGATTTAATCGTACAGTGGTTAACTGAACTTACTCAACCTTTCTGGCACAGTTCTCTTTCAATTGACCAGTTTGTAACAGCTCTACAAGAAACATTTCACATGGTGTTTTTTGCGCTTTTATTTGGTGGTATTTGGGGTTTCATTCAAGGGGTTATCTTGCTTGTAACTCGACCAGAAGGTATTTTGCCAAATAGATTCGTCTATCATTTACTCAACCCAATTGTAAATGCGTTACGCTCTCTCCCATTCATTATTTTACTTATTGCAGTGATTCCTCTTACCAAGTTATTGGTAGGAACTTCAATTGGTACATGGGCTGCGATTGTCCCTTTAACAATTTACGTTGGTCCATATATGGGACGTTTGATTGAAACTTCCCTACTCGAAGTAAATGAAGGAATTATTGAATCTGCTCAGGCGATGGGTGCTACACCTTGGCAAATTATTTACCGCTTTATTTTGCCAGAAGCACGCAGTTCACTCATTTTAAACCTCACAACAGCGACAATCAGTTTGATTGGTGCAACAGCAATGGCTGGTGCAGTGGGCGCAGGTGGTATTGGTGACTTAGCAATCTCTTATGGTTACCAACGTTTTGATACAAGCGTTGTAATTTTAACAGTAATTGTTCTATTGCTCTTAGTACAGATTGTACAGACGCTAGGTAACTGGCTCTCTAAGATCCGTTAAATTACTCATATAAAAAGCTCCCTAAATGGGGGCTTTTTTGTTTTATATACATCGTTTTCATAAAAAGGTTGAGTGAGTGGCTTAATACCATTTTCTGTTATTATCGAAAACAGTGATTACTTATTCTT
Organism: Acinetobacter sp. BEC1-S18-ESBL-01; assembly: GCF_014169935.1. Lineage (NCBI taxonomy): Bacteria > Pseudomonadati > Pseudomonadota > Gammaproteobacteria > Moraxellales > Moraxellaceae > Acinetobacter > Acinetobacter sp. BEC1-S18-ESBL-01. Next base: position 1,368,002 of record NZ_AP022302.1, on the reverse strand, counting down.
TGGATTTGGTTTTAGGATAAAACAATGCGTTATAGAATTCATTTTATTGATGTACAGAATGCCCTCCAAAACTATATCTGGATTTTAGAAGATACTGAAACCCAAGAGGCTGTTGCAGTTGATCCAACAGAAGCTGATCTTGTGACTCAATTTTGTCAAAATTATCAACTCACTTTAAAACAAATCTGGCTCACTCATTGGCATAAAGACCATATCGGTGGTGTAGCGGATTTAACGGCTGGCCAAAATATTACTGTCTATGGTCCACGTGATGAGCTCTCAAAAATTCCGGGAATTACTCACCCCTTACAACATGACGATCATTTAAAATTTAATGATTTAAAAGTAGAGATTATCGCGACCCCAGGTCACACCTTAGGGCACATTGTGTATTTTATTGAAGAGTTAGAAGCTGTATTCTGCGGTGACACTTTGTTTGCAATGGGATGTGGACGATTATTTGAAGGTACGGCTGAACAAATGTATCACTCACTTAGTCGTTTAGCAGCGCTACCAACACAAACCAAAGTTTATTGTACGCATGAATACACGCTTTCAAATGCCGAATTTGCCTTAACGGTAGAGCCGCATAACCACGCCTTATCTGAACGAGCTGAAGAAGTTCGTGAGCTACGTAAACAAGGATCAATCACCCTTCCGAGTACGATTGAACTCGAATTAGCCACCAATCCTTTTCTTCGTGCAGAAAGTGCTGAAGACTTTGCTCATTTACGTGCACTTAAAGATAACTTTTAAAGTTAAAGCCTCTCCTTTTAAGAGATACAGTTTCATTTTAAAAACTGTATCTTTTTGCATAGTGCACGTTGATCGTAATTATTTTTTACATTTAGTATCTTCATATTTATTCATATTTTTAAAAATTCCCTCGAATTTATATTTTCTTAAAAACACGCCAACAAACAATCCATTAAATAAAAAGTTTTATTTTTTAGTTACATAACACCACCATATTTTTATAAAAATGAAAACTGTTCTTTCTCTATCTTACTTTTTTTACAAGTTGCAAAATAAAACAAAGTTTTCCCCCTTTAAAAAATCTAATTAAAACCCTATTAATAAATAAGATGTAATGCCACGGATAGAAGGAGTTCTCACGTGAAAAAGGTTGTTAAAGCTAAAAATTTGATTGCGTTTCGTATTTGGTTAGAAAAGTTAGGGTATTCAGTTAAAAATCTTGCTGATGGAAAAGGTTTTACTTTTAGTTTTAAAAAAGAATATGGTTTAGTGACCTGTGATTTAGCAGGTAATTCATTAGCGATGCAATTAGGTGAAGAGTTTGAGGATCACTTAAAAGCATAATTTTTTACGACTCGATTTACAGTATTGTCTTTTTGAAAGATAAGTAATATTGCAAAACTTTAGAATGGTTTAATTAAAATATATTGTTAGATATTAAACAAAAAATCTGTAGCGGGGCTACTCTCCCAAATTGCCCTCAGCTACAGATTTTTTATAAGATTATTCTGCTTTAGGATTCTTTAAAGCTTTATCTAAAAGATCTTTATCTAAAGCTTTATCCCATCGTGCTACAACAATTGTTGCGCAAGCATTACCAACTAAATTTGTTAATGCACGGCACTCTGACATAAAACGGTCAATACCAAGAATTAAAGCCATACCTGCTACAGGAACCGCCGGTACAACCGATAGAGTTGCAGCCAGAGTAATAAAGCCTGCACCAGTCACCCCTGCTGCACCTTTAGAACTTACCATTGCCACAAGAAGCAATGCAATTTGTTCACTAATTGATAAGTCAACATTACACGCTTGTGCGATGAATAGAGCCGCCATAGTCATGTAGATATTTGTACCATCGAGGTTAAATGAATAACCTGTCGGAATCACCAAACCTACCACCGATTTTTCACAACCTGCTTTTTGCATTTTATCCATTAAAGATGGTAAAGCTGCTTCAGAAGAACTTGTCCCTAAAACCAACCAAAGTTCATCTTTGATATAACGGATTAAATGAATAATTGAGAAGCCATTGTAACGGGCTACTGCTCCTAGGATCACTATGACAAACAATACCGCTGTAATATAGAATGTCATAATTAATAGTAATAAATTACCAATTGACTCGATTCCATATGCACCAATGGTAAAAGCCATTGCACCAAAAGCACCGATTGGAGCCAGCTTCATTAACATACCAACAAGGTAAAAAACTGGAGCTGTTAAGTTATTTAAGAAGTCGGTAATTGGACGTGCACGGTCACCCAATGCAGCCAAAGAAATACCAAATAACACCGCCACAAACAGAACCTGCAAAATCTCGCCACCTGCCAGAGGGCTAACTAGAGTTTGCGGGATAATATTCATGAAGAAGTCAGTAATATTTGTTGCATGCGCCTTTTCAACGTAAGTATTTACTTTATCGTTGACTAAGGTAGCGGGGTCAATATTAAGACCTTTACCTGGTTGGATAATATTTGCCACAATCATACCAACTACTAGCGCCAAGCTTGAGAAGGTAAGGAAATAAAGCATAGCTTTACCACTTACACGGCCAACTCGGCTCATGTTTGTCATACTGGCAATGCCTGTAACAACGGTTAAAAAGATGACGGGAGCAATAATCATTTTAACGATCTTGATGAATGCATCACCAAGCGGTTTTAAACTTTCGCCAAGTTCTGGGTAAAAATGACCAATTAAAATGCCCAAAATAATTGCAAAGATGACCTGTACATACAAAATTTGGTGAAACTTCTGTTTTTTCTGTACCGTTTCTTGGTCAAGGGTATTGAAATCCATTATCTAAATACCTTTTCGATGGGGATAAAAAAATAAAATATAAAGCGTGCACCACAAGCTGCTTTATCAAGGAAAAGCCATTGTAAAGAATAAAAAACGGCCTGTGTTATAAATTTAAAAAATGTCAAATTCAATAATCATGCAATAAATTATATAAAATCATTTTAATTTTCTAGTTTTAAAAAATAAAAAAACAACCAAAATTCGTTATAAAGCATTATTTAATCTTAATATTTTAAGTAAAAACATGCACAAAAATGGCTGTAGAAGTTTAATTGTCTCATACCAGCACAACATTTACTAAATAAATGATTTTATAAAAAACATGTAAATTATAAATTATGAAAATTTAGTTTAAAAATAATAAGAAAAATTGATATATAATTTTTTAACAAGATAAAGTGTCTCTTTTTTGTTAAAAAAATCCTACTAATAGGCTTTGATAAATTAATTCAAATTAGGGAGCGTTAAATAACCGTCCCAATAAAATGTGGACGTAATCTAAGCTTAAGGTACGTTCAGTGAATAAGATGCGAAATAGCATAGGGGCAATAACAGCTTCGATAATTTCTTCATTATTTATAGTGGGTTCATTACGCGATTTAGCTCTGGCTTGAATAATATCAAGTTGTTGAATAATTAAGGTTTCACATTTTCTTGCATTTGAAGAGTCGGCTGTATATAGCACATCACGCAATAATGTTTGACCAACTTCAGAAGAATACTCCTCAAAATATTGTTCAATCCATGCAGTGATATCTAGCTGAAATGAACCTAAATCTTTTGGTTCCATATCAGGTTTAAGTTCATTTAGGGCTACATCTGAAAATAGCTGATTAATATCGCCCCAACGGCGGTAAATTGTCGAAGGTGTTACTCCTGCCTCATGAGCGATCATAGGTATGGTAATCTGGCTCTGCTCTAAGGTTTTTTGAAGCTCTTTTACCGCTTGGTGCACCGCAGTTTGAATTCTTTCACTACGACCGCCAGGACGTAAACCAGTAACAACTTTTGCCATTTATAAACTCTGTAAAAGGAATCAAAAAATTTATAAATATTTATATCTATATACAAAATACACTAAAGCTAAAGATTTGCTTTAGTGTGAAAATAATGTATAAAAGCTAAATATTCGCTTTTATGTTATTCATCTTATATGAACAATTCAAGTTCAAAACGGTCTGGATCAGTTTTTCAGTTAGATAGTGCAAGTGCATTGACACTCAATACAATCACGCTCATGACTTTTATGGCAGCGTCTAGTGCACCGACTCCACTTTATCGTCTATACCAACAGCTTTGGCAATTTTCACCTGTCACTTTGACTTTAATTTTTGCAACTTATGCTTTTACTTTGCTGGGTTCATTACTGATTATTGGTTCTTTGTCTGACTATATTGGACGTCGTCCTGTCATTATTGCAGCCATTTTTCTGCAAATTATTTCGATGAGCTTTTTCTTATTTGCTTCAGATGTTTCGATGTTATTTATTGCACGGGGCTTACAAGGAATCGCAACAGGGCTTGCTGTCTCGGCTATAGGCGCAGCAATTTTAGATTTTAGTAAGCTTCAGGGTTCGCTTATTAATAGTATCGCACCAATGGTCGGCATGGCTGTTGGTATATTTCTAACTTGTTCTATTTTGCAATTCTCTGCCCAACCGTTACAGCTTGTTTTTGAATTTTTATGTTTTCTTCTTATTTGTGAACTCATTTTAAGTTTTTTTACTCCTGAAACAGCCCAAAAGAGATCGGGTGCTCTTGCCTCTTTAAAGCCCAATATGGCTATTCCTCCACAAACAAAAAGTGCTTTATTGAGTATTAGCCCTATTAATATTGCTCTTTGGATGGTCAGTGGTTTCTTCCTATCACTTATGCCCTCTTTACTGGCAAAAATTTTCCATACTTCATCTGCATGGCTAAACGGTGTTATGTTTATAGCGCTAGCACTCTCAGGTGCGGCAGGTATATTAACGCTTAGAAAGTCGACAAATTATCGTATTTTATTAATAGGTACTCTTTCAATTGCTATTGGTTCAACTGTTTTATTTTTAGCAATTAATCTTACAAATGCAGTAGTTTTATTTCTTGGTTCTATTATTACGGGTGTGGGTTTTGGTACAGCTTTTATGGGCGCAATCCGCACAGTAATGCCTCTAGCTTTACCAGAAGAACGTGCAGGACTTATGGCTGCATTTTTTGTTGAAAGTTACTTGGCATTTAGTATTCCTGCAATTTTAGCTGGTTATTTTGTTGGGAAAATTGGGCTGATGAGTACAGCAAATAGTTATATTTGTTTTATTATTCTACTATCGTTTGTCGCGCTTCTTCTGATTTTTAAAAACTTTAAAAGTAAATAAGCCTATAAAAAATAGCCTCTATAGAGGCTATTTTTTATTTCATTGGTCACGCCAAGGTTTTAAAAATCGCTTTACATACTTTTTAAATGGCCACGTAAATTGTTTTATAAAACTATTTGGAATTTTATAACCCACCGTGCCATACACGCTTGCTAGATGATTTGGCATATATACACTTTTGAAGATGACATCATATAGAGGAATAAAGGCAGCGTAATTTTTATCAATCGCAGGTTTTTCTGAAGAGTGATGCCAATGGTGGAATTCTGGCGTAGCGATAATCCAGCGCAAATATGGAAAACGAAAACGTACATTGGAATGAATGAAAATAGCGTGAAACGAAATAAAGATTAAATAAGCAAAAACAGCTGAAGTATGAAAACCTAACAGGAAAATCGGTAAAGTTGCAATAAAGCGAGTCATGAGCACTTCAATGACATGTAAACGAGAAGATGCTAACCAATCCATATATTCAGTCGAATGATGAATCGCATGAAAGCGCCATAAGAAATTAACCTCATGCATGGCACGATGTAACCAATACACCGTAAAATCGACTACGATGAGCAATTCGATAAATTGCAGCCAAATCGGCTGAGCTTGTACATAAGGTACAATTGGATTATCAGGTAGATGTGTAATCCAATATTGAATTGGCATAACCGTTAAAAAACTGAATAATTGAATGCCAATATGGCTGACCATAAAATATTTCATATCGGTCACCCACCCTACTCTTAATATTTTTTGTTCAGGATTTTTAGCAAAAAAACCTTCGAGAGGAATAAAAATGAACGCTAAAATGAATAAGGTCAGTACGAAATAATCGATACCTGCATAAAACGGTACACTTGGCAAAACGGGTACTTCAATTACACCACAGCCCAAAACTGCTGCTACAAGTGAAAAACATAGTCCGTAAAATCCATATCGGTTTTGACGGATAATGGCACTAAATGCACCGAAACCTGCACTAACAATAATGCCTGTGATCAGGCCATAATAAAAAAGATTATAGTGTTTTGCGTAAATAGGACGGAGTTCTGGGGTCGTTAATACACTGGGAAATAAAAAACATAATGCACCAAACAGACAAAGTAAGCTGAGTGACATTGAAATAAAGGCGCTGATTTTCCCTAAACCTGCGTTCAGTTCTAAATTCTCAAATTTTGCTCTTAATTGATCTGTCATAATTCATATACAATTCTTATTGTGTATAACGCGAATGCTATCAAAATTTAATAATAAATTGGAAAGAACTTTAACTTCTCAGATCAAAGCCCTTAATCTGAAAATAAAATTTTAAATAGTTCTTATAAAACTTCAAATATTTGGCCGACAGATTGAATCAGCCATTTTCTGGCAATAATATCATCACTACGATTAAACCAATTCAAGCTCACTTTAAAAGAATCCATGGCAAAAGGTAATTCAAACATTTGGACATTACCATGTGCTAGATAATGCCGAGCTGCTCGTGACGGTAAAGTTACCAACATATCTGAACTCTGCAAAACACCTTGTAAAACACTAAAATGTGGAACCTCTAAACGAATTCGTCGCTTCAAATCCATTGTTTTTAAATATTGCTCAACTTGGATATGCCCTGTCGATGACTTGATAGCAATATGATCTTCTTGTAAATATTGCTCTAACGTCAGTTGCTGTTGTAGCCGTGGATGGTCAGCTCTAGCAATGCATACATATCTTTCTTCAAATAAAGTACGCGTTTCTATTTTGGGCATTATGGTCTGTGTACTATTAAATACGGCTAGATCTAAAAAGCCATCAATAAGCCACTGTTCAACCTTAGATGACTGAATCTCTTCAATCTCAATTTGAATATAGGGCGCTGTTTTCTGTAAAAAAGCCATAAGACTAGGCAAGAGACAAATCTCCCCTGCATCAGAGAGTCCAATTCGAAAAGTTTTATTTGAGTTTTCAGGATGAAATTCCTGTGCTTGAGCAATCGCTGACTCAATATTAAAAATTGCTTGATGAAAAATTGGATAAAGCTCATGTGCAACTTTTGTCGGTTCGACCCCACCTCGACTTCGAGTAAATAACTCGTCATTTAACTGACGGCGTAAACGGTTCAAATTATAAGTCACTGAAGGCTGGCTCAAATTCAATTTATCAGCAGCTTTACTAATATGCCGAGACTCGTAAATACAGACAAAAACTTTAATCAAACCTAAATCCATGGTTCTGATCCTTTAAATACTCTAAACAAAGACTTTAACTTCTTTGTTTAGAGTTTAGTCCCTTTTATAGGAATAAAAATGCTTAATTCTTATGGAGATATACTTGAATTTAGCATTACACGTTTAGTTCGATTACAAATACTTATGGCAATAACACTTAAGGTTGCCAGTACGCAAGGAATGGCTAGTGCGATAAAATTATATTCAATCGGTAGATGTAAACTTAAAAGCCAGCCGCATAAAATCGGACCTAGAATCGCCCCAATACGACCTACACCCAAAGCCATACCAATGCCAGTACTGCGAATTGGTGAAGGATAAAACTGAGCCATATAAGCTAGCAATAAAATTTGCCCACCGATAGACGCTGCGCCTGCAATGGCAATACAGAGATATAAAATGACCATAGGTAAAGCATAGCTCAGCAAGTAAAGTGAAATTGCACCCGCCAAGAAAAGTGAACAAATGACTTTGCCTAAATGAAAACGATCAGCAAAGTATCCTCCACCGATTGCACCCAACATCCCACCCAAGTTTAGCGCCAATAAAAAGACCAGACTGGTTGATAAATCATATCCGGCCTCGACCATAAGTTTTGGTATCCAGTTACCGAGCGCATACACCATCAGTAAAGCCATAAATACACTCAGCCAGAAAAACACAGTGACTAAAGCACGGTTTTCGGTAAAAAGAGCAACAAAAGGTCGAACCGCAGTTTGTTGATTTTCTTGGTGTAATACGATGCTTGTATGATCAGCTATGTTTTGTTCTGGTGCTAGCTGTTGAAGTACATCACGAACCTCATTCCATTTTTTCTGGCGAACTAGATAATCGATTGATTCGGGTAAAAATTTCCAAATAATAGGTAATGAAATAAGTGGAATACCCGCCAAAATAAACATGATTTGCCAACCAAATTTAGGAACTAACCACATGCCTAAAAGCGCTGAGCTCATGCCACCAATCGCATAGCCACTAAACATGAGCGATACCAAAGTTGATCGTAATTTCTTTGGGGCAAACTCGGTCATTATGGCAATAACATTTGGCATTACACCGCCCAAACCAAGGCCGGCAATAAAACGATAAATGGCAAACTCTTTAGGACTGTTGGCAAAACCACATAACACCGTAAAACCGCTAAAAATGAAGACACACAGTATAATTAAACGCTTACGGCTAAAGCCATAGGACTCTAATTTGTCGGCCAAACTGCCGAAAATCATTGCACCAAACATCATGCCAAATAATGCAACACTGCCCAGCAATCCAGCAGTCATACTATCTAACTGCCAATGTTGCATGAGCTTAGGCAATGCCACACCATAAATGACTAAGTCATAGCCATCAAAAATAATAATGAGCGCACTCAGCAAGATCACCCGCCAATGTAATGGTGTTAATCTTGCATCATCAATCAATTGATTTGCATTTAGTTTTTCCATAATTGCTTTCCTTAGCAAATTGTGTGTAAAACAAAAATTTATTTAAATGGTTGCCATTCCTAGCTGATGTAATTGTTGCTGTGCTTCTGCAACATCCTGTTCTAGGTCATGTTGCCATAACCAATCAAAGCGATGCTCAAGATGTTCGCCAATTTGGGCAAACGTTGGGTACTGAGTTGAATAACACTCATAAATTTCGCCAGACTCACGAGAGGTTTGCTGAACACGACAAGCACGTTTTAAACGGAGCTTTTCATATATCGAAGACACATCGGTTAACTGATCTGCTTGTAAGTGTTTTGTCGACAATAAGGCCGCAAGAATTAATGCATCTTCAAGACCTTGGCCTGCTCCAGCACCTTGGTGAGGTAACATGGCATGTGCAGCGTCGCCCATGACAATGACATGACCTGAGGTACTTTGATAAGTCGAAAGTTCTTCAATTTCATGTAAGGCCCAAATGGTAGGCTGTTCAATTAAACCGAGTAATGTTTGGCAGCTTTCACTCCAGTCTGAAAAATCGGAAAGCATTTGAGCTTTATCGACAGGCTTAGTCCACGGTGTATCGGCTGGTAGTATTGTATCTTCGCGGTTTGAGCAGAAAGCAACGATATTAATTTGCTCTCCCTTACGAATTGGGAACGTTAAAATATGTTTATCTTTACCCAATAGCATTTGGGGAATATCTGCTAAATCTGTATCGCCATTTACTTGTTGCAAAGCTTCTTTAAATGAAGCGTGAGAAATAATGCCACGATAAGCCCAAGTTCCTGAAAAACGTGGATGAACTAGTGGTAAATGATGAGAAGCTAAAACATATTGGCGAGCCACAGAGCGGATACCATCAGCCCCTATCAAATAATCGCACTTATGCTGACTACCATCATTAAAGTGCAAAATCACCTGATCATCTTGTTCTTCAATCGTCTCTAGGCGTTTAGAAAAATGGACATTTTGCGTAGGCATGTGAGGAATAATGGCATCAAGAAAATCAGCACGATGAACAGATGACTGCCCTACACCTGTCGCGATCGATGCCGATAAATATTCATCGGTATAACCATTGCGCCATTGAAACCAAACATCTTGAAATGGTGGCGATACTTTATCTGCAATTGCATGATATTCGTTAGCTAAACCTAACAGTTCAATGGCTTTGACAGCATTAGCACCAAAAGAAATCCCTGCCCCAATTTCAGAAAACTGAGGTGCAGATTCAAACATTTGGACATCTAAATGGGCGTGTTTACTTAAATTACTTGCTAAAGCCAGACCAGCAATACCGCCACCGACCACGGCAATTCGAATATGTGTATTCATGTGTTTGTTCCTTAAACAGCATTATCGTTTTCACATATTCATTTTTGAGAAGTTGGCTTATAAAGTCCAATTAGTATTTTTTTTGTTCAATTATTTAAAAATTAAATAATAGCCATTTGGGCGAGCCTCTATAAATTCTAAAGGCCGCCCATGCTAATAAATGATTGTTAACACACTTTATGGTGTGCCTGGCGGGGTTCCAATAGCATATTTCATTGGAGCTTCATAATTTGTCTCTGCAACTGGCGAAACGCGCCAAATCGTATTGCCCACATCATCTGCAACTAACACAGCACCTGAGAAATCAATAGCCACACCTACAGGACGACCATACGCTTTGCCTTTATCGCTGAGGAATCCAGTCAAGATATCTTGCGGTGGACCAGAAGGTTGACCACTTCTAAATGGGACAAAAATAACTTTATAACCACTGTGAGGCTTACGGTTCCAAGAACCGTGCTGACCGATCAATGCACCGCCTCTAAATTGCGGCATGAGTTCTGCTGCATAAAATGTGAGGCCTAAAGAAGCCGTATGGTTGCCTAGAGCATAGTCTGGTTTAATTGCACGGGCAACCATTGCTGGATTTTGTGGTTTAACTCGTACATCAACATGTTGACCATAGTAGCTGTAAGGCCAACCATAAAAAGCTCCATCTTGAACTGACGTCATATAGTCGGGTACTAGGTCACTCCCAATTTCATCGCGCTCATTAACCACCGTCCAGAGTTTTCCACTTTGAGGTTGCCAAGCCATACCATTTGGATTACGCAGACCTGTTGCAAATGGGCGTGACTGACCACTTGCGATGTCAAACTCCGTAATTTGTGCTCGGCCTTTTTCTTGATCTAAACCATTTTCAGCAACGTTACTGTTAGAACCAACGGTAATGTACAACTTGGTACCAGCTGGGTTAGCAATCACATTTTTGGTCCAATGGTGATTTAAAGGGCCACCCGGTAAGTCCAACACTTTGGTTCCACTAGCCGTAATTTGAGTTTCACCTTCATGATAAGGAAAACGCACCAGTGCATCTGTATTGGCGATATATAAGTTATTACCGACCAATGCCATACCAAATGGAGAATTTAAGTTTTGAAGAAATAGCGTTTTCTGGTCAGCAACACCATCCCCGTTGGTGTCACGAAGTAAGCTAATACGGTTTGCACTTGGATGAGATGAGCCTGCACGTCTCATCACAAAAGACATAATTTTACCTTTAATCCCTTTGCTGTCTTCTGGTTTAGGCGGGGCATCCGTTTCAGCAACTAATACATCGCCATTTGGTAATACATAAAGCCAGCGTGGGTGTTCAAGTCCTTTGGCAAATGCTTTGACCTTTAAACCTTCTGCTGGTTTTGGCATTACCCCACTCGGCCAGCCTTCTGCTGGAGCTATATTAACGGTTGGTAATAGGCTTGATTTAGGCTCAGGTAATTTTGGATCTGGCCCATAACTGTCGGTAATTGGATATTGAGAGGATGAAGCGCATCCAGCTAATGTAATTAAAACCGTAGTGCCAAAAATTGGCAGTAAAAAACGTGTCGCCATGGGTTATCTCCATTTATTTTTTGTCGTCATGGAAATAGCGTAATTTATGTTTGCAATTAAACAAGCAACTTTAATGGAGTCTTTTGTTTATGGCTTGAAAAAAACGTTCTTTATCTTTTGGTGAAATCATCACTGAAGTAATTTCTCCATTTTTCATATAATAAATTTTGAGTCGATCTAATGAGAGTGCTGGAGATGAAAGTGGATTATGAGTAGGCTCTATTTCGGTAATATCATCAATATTAATTTTCCATCGGAATACCAAACTATTAATAATTAAGGTGTTGTTTTCTACTAGATAATAGGTATTAAAGATGGGAAGCCAAATAAGAAAAATGATTAAACTATAAATGACGAGATGTGGAAAATTTGAAGCTAAAGAATAATGATGATTTGCTTCATAAATCTTCATAAGGATATTGGCAGTGATAACAACAAATATTAATAAAAGCCACCAATCAATTTCTGATCTAAATTTCAAAAGTTATCCTCCACATCTAAATATCATTTATAACGAGTATTTCTATATATTTTTTATAAAATAATTGAACTAAAAATTAGCTTTAAATGTTAATGATACAAAATCTCGATCATCTATCGTGCTAAATTCATTAGAACCAAAAAAGTTATTATAGGCAATCTCTGTTGTATATTTTTGCTGATAAGTCATAGATAACGCCGCACTTACACTCATTTGCCCTTCTTGAAAGTTTTGGCTATATCCATAAACATCATGTCTAAAACTAAGACTGGGCGTAATCACTGTAGAGGGTAAAATATCTTGATAATTTAATGCACCCCGTAATCGGTAGCCAAATGACCATTCATTAAAAAATCCTTTTTTATTACAAAAGCGTTCATTTAAATTGTCTATTTCTGTATTAGTAAGATGAGCTGTACCATACGGCGTACATTTAAAATCGCCTGTTTCAGGATTATAAGCACCTGTTGAAAGCTCACTACGGCCAAATGCGCCTGTCCGTCCAATCCGATGATTACCAATATCTGCAATATGGTTTAAGGCAAACTCTGTAGACCATGTCATCGAGTTTGCGCCCCAAATATTGAATATGCTATCAGTTGCTCCAACTGAAAATTGTGTTACGGGCAAGCGTACATATCCTTGAATATATTGACCTAATTCAACAGTTTTTCCCGGCGGCGCAAATGGTGTTCCTTCCGATAGCACTTGAGCATAGACAATGTCTGTACCGTTTAGTTGTAAAGGTTGATTAGGTTTGTGGGTTAACTCACTAAAAACAGTTGCTGTTCCAACTTTCCCAGTCAAACTTAATCCAAACATTTTGATATTTTCAGGATAGATAGAAAAATAACTCGCGGTATTAAAATGTTCAGGTCCCGATGCCGTTACAGCGGTTCCATCAAAGTTTGCATTACGGCTATGGTAGTTCGCATAGTAAATACCTAGCTCAGCATTATTTAAACTTGGTAATGTCTGTTTTAAAGCAATACCATATTGGCCATTGTCCTTTGCTTTTCTACTTTCTGCACGTGGAATATAGGTACGTAAACGAATTGCGGTATCTGATAATTTATCTCCACCTCCAGCAATCAGAACTGGACCTGCGTTTTCGGGGACAAAGTCTGAAATCTCAAAGAAAGTTCCGCTACCATCAACAACTGAAGGTCTAAATTTAAATTGATAGAACCCTTCTATTTTCAAATTTTTATTAATGCTTGTTTCGAATGAAAACATTTCGGTTGGAATAATTCTTTCTTTTGCATCACCACCCGGTCGATTGATTGCAGCAAAATCAAAGGCACTCACCGAATTTAAACCGTTTTGAAAAAACTGAGATTTCCCCCAATTTAAAGTCTGTTTGCCTAATTTTAAATTGATGCTTTTTCCATCGTCTAATTCAAAATCTTTCCATATATAGGCATTCCATAAATCGATACCTTTGAACTTTGCGAGCCTTGGCCACGCTGAATCATTAAAGGGTTTAAAGTCTCCGTGTCCTGTCTCATAAGCATGGTCATACCAGTATTTAGTGCTAATGACCGCACCCTGCTGTTTTCCATTTAGTTTAACTTCAGTTATACCTCTGATAATCTGTGAAATAGCATCATATTTACTAAAATTCATACGCCCATCATCACCATTCACATCAATGCTAGCGCCTTGTTTACCTATTTTGTTTGCGTCAGGCCGATAAAGTAATGGAACGGATGGATCTTGCGTACTCCAACTGGCTCCTACGCTTAATGTCGTCTTTGTATCGAACTTCCAGTCTTTATCAATATCAAAACTGGCTGCATTTGCTTTAGACATGAATAAAATTAGGCTTAATGAAACACCTATTTTTTGAATATATAGAACGTGATTATTTCTTTGATTTAAATAGACGTACTGACCCATCATATTATCTCCCTATAAATATGATTTTTTTATTTATTGCTTATTACTCAAAGCCATCCATTGGCTTTAAATGGTTTACATAAGCAGGTATTTTTTTGCACTAGGCTGGTTGTTCGACCTGATCTAACTGTTGAATGAATTGTTCAGCTAAAGGCCAATAGCCAAAGCCAGATGCAGGGTTTAAATGTCCTACTTCACCCAAATTTACGAGTTGACTCCCCCACTTTTCTGCCATTTCACTTACAACTTCATAACAAGCTAAATGGTCATTGGTGCTTGCAACCAAAATGCTGGGGAAAGGTAGTGTTTGATCTGGTAAAGGACTCCATCCTTCTTGATGAAGTACGGTTGGGCTTGGATAATTTTCTGGCCAGCTTTTGTTTAAGTCAGGTGGAGCTACAAGTAAAGCACCCTGAATCGGTCTTTGATATTTCGCAGCCCAGTGTATTATCATCAGCACGCCTGCGCTGTGTGCAACCAAAATGACAGGCCCTTGTATTTGTTCGAGTTGTGCCTGAATAGCAGCAACTCTATTTTCACAATTGAGTTTATTGGTTTGCACAGGTGGTACAGAGCGAACCTTGGCTAGCTTTGTTTCTAAGATTGTTTGCCAATGCTCGGGAACATGATCGCGTAACCCCGGAATAATTAAAATTGTTGCTTTGGTTTGTATTTTTTCCATTTCAACGCCTGTGAATTTTGCCATCTAGGATGCATAAGAATTTTTATAAAACTCCACTCACAATAAAGGCTCATTTCAGTTAATGGTGTACATAAGACGTCACGGACTTTTCATTTGACGACACATCTTTTTAAAATTTCTTAAATTAATTAAAATAGTTTGTGTAATTACAAATGAATTAAAAGAACAGATTTAAAATTGATTCGACATCACGATTAGGCTTTTAAATAAAAGCTTTTGTAATGTAGATATTTTAGTTATAACTAGATATGAGCTGTAAGGAATATGGCTGATTAAGAACAGGAGATAATAAAATGGTGCCTCTTGCGCATACCGCCTCTTTAAAAAATTATTTGGCAGTTGCTCAGCAATTAGATCTAAATCCCTACCATTTATTATCACGTGTTGGGCTTAGCCAAACTCAATTGAATGATCTTAAACAACGTATTCCTGTAGATAAAGCCATTACCTTGCTTGAAGACTCAGCCCAAATGAGTAATTGCGATGTTTTCGGTTTACATATGGCAGAGCAACGCGAAATCGCGGATTTCGGTGAACTGAGCTTATTATTAAGCTACCAATATACCTTGAGAGAAGCGCTACAAACGATTGTTCGTTATAGGAATTTACTCAATAACTCACTTGAAATATATATAGAAGAGATTGACGATACTGTTGTTATTCGAGAAGAAGTTATAACCACAACTTGCGGATATAGTCGCCAAGCGACGGAACTTGCTTTAGGAATCACCCATCGTTTTTGTGCAGCACTCATGATGCAAAAATGGCGGCCGTTAAGTGTACACTTCACTCATAACCCGCCCAGTGATTTAACTTTGCATCGGCGGATTTTTGGCTGTGCGCTCGAGTTTGGTAGTGACTTTAATGGCATTGTTTGTACGGCGGCCGAACTTGATACAACAAACCCTCAAGCAAATTTGGCTATGGCCAACCATGCGCAGCGTTATTTAGATATTTTGCAAAATAGCAATGAATCGACCATGATTTTTGATATTCGTAAAAGTATTTATCTTCTTTTGCCAATGGGCCGCGCTACGATTGATCAAGTCGCTCAAACACATGGTATTCACGTACGGACTTTACAACGTCGATTAGAAGAAGCTCAGACGAGTTTTAGTGGTTTAATGAATGAAGTACGCAAAGATCTCGTATTTCGTTATTTAAAAAATCTAAATTATTCACTTGCTCAAGTGTCTGATATTTTAGGTTACTCAATGCCGAGTTCTTTTACGCGCTGGTTCATTAGCCAATTTGGTATGTCACCGAATATGTGGCGTAGTCACAATAAAGCCCTGCTCAATTAATTTCTCTTTATTTAAAGCCAAATAAAGTCATTTAAAATATAAGGAAGCTGGAGAACGACTCCAGAACTTCCTTAAAAATCTAATTTTTAAAATTAAAACCACAAGCGCATAAGTCCAAGAACCAATACCACTAAAAAGATGCTTTCACCGATCATTAAAAGAATCGGTTTAATGCCGACAGATGCTAATTCTTTTAACTGAGTTTTCATTCCTAAAGCACTAATTGCAATGACTAAAAACCAGCGTGATAAATCATTGATCCCATTTTGAACCATAGCAGGCACCCATCCTGTACTGTTAATACAAGCGAGTAGTAGAAAGCCAACAGCAAACCAAGGCAGTAATGGTGGCCGCTCCCCAGTTGAATCTACACCTTGCATGCGAGTAATCATGGCTGCACAAACGATTACTGGAAGCAGCATGGCCACACGCATAAGTTTAACTACAGTCGCTGTATCCCCCGTTTGAGTAGACATGCTATAACCAGCGCCGACCACTTGCGCCACATCGTGAATCGTAGCACCAAGAAACACACCAGCCGCTTGTGGCGATAACTCTAGCCACTTCGCAATCATCGGATAGACAATCATTGCAAATGTTGAAAGTGCCGACACGCCAATCACGGTAAACAAGGTCGCTTTTTCTTTTTGCGGATGATTTGGAAAAGCAGCCGATAGTGCCAGTGCGGCTGAAGCACCGCAGATTGCCGTTGATCCACCAGTGAGCATGCCAAATAGTTTTTGGAAACCTAAAATTTTAGCGGCAATAACAGAAACGGCGATTGTGACAATAACCAGAGTGACAACTAACGCAACAGGTTGCCAACCTAGTGCGGTAATTTGCCCCAAAGTTATACGCATGCCGAGTAACGCGATACCCATTCTGAGCACACTACGTGCGGTAAACTCGATACCAACCTTACATTTACTTTCAGCCGCTAAAAAATTTACACTCATGCCTAGTAACAGAGCAAATAACATGACTGGCGCGCCATAGTGCTCTGATAAAAAACAGGCAGCCGCTGCAACGACCGAACTGACCACAAAACCTGGTGCTAATTCTCTTGTACGCTGGGAAAAATTTTTCAAAACTAAACTACTCATGATTTTCCCCACAGCCCATCACAATAAATACCTTGTCCTCGATTACTTCTACGGGATAGGTTGCAACTTTGAGCTGAGAGGAATTAACCAAACAGCCACTTGTTAAATCAAAACGTAGACCATGGGCACAGCACTGAATTACTCGTCCTTCAAGACGTCCACTAAATAGCGATGCGCCCTGATGAGGACAACTGTCATCGATTGCATAAAATTGAGTCGCGACGTTAAATAGTGCGAGAGTTTTATCTCCAATTTTAAAAAAAGCCCGCTCACCTGAATTCGGTATTTTCTCGAAAGGCACTTCAAATCGGTTAGTCATATCAACTCTCCTTGTGCCAGCATTGCCTCTTGCATCGCTTTATAAAGTGCATCTGCTGATTGCGCGCCCACTAAGGCAGAAGCCCGATCAAAAATAAAGTAAGGCACGCCATTACCTCCTGTACTTCCAGAGATAAAATCTTGATGGTCTTGAATAAGCAAATCTTTGATCAGTTCACGTGGGAAACCACAGCGTTTCGCGATTTTGTATAAAGTGGTGGTATTTCCGATGTCTAACCCATCATAAAAATATGCAGCAAAGAGTTGTTCTAACAACGCATTGCACTGATCAGGAGTCCCGATCTTTAAAGCTTTATCAAATAAGCGATGAGCTTTAGCCGTATTTGGCATCCGTTTAATCTGTTCAAAATCGATCTTGAGCCCAACTTTATGTGCAGCTTTATTGACCTGTTCTTGTCTTATGCGAACTGCTGTCAAGCTACCTAACCGTTTCAAATAAAACGTTTGAAACGGTACACCTTCAACAGCTAAATCAGGTATGAGCTGAACACCTCGCCAGTGCACGACAACTTTGACTTTAGGGTAAAGCTGATAAAATCTATTTATAGCGATCAGTAACTGACGTTTTCCGATCAAACACCAAGGACAAATAAAGTCAAAAAATACATCAATGTGTAATTGCCGAATCATCATTTGTTATTCATCCCGCATTTTTGTATTTGGTTACCTGAATGATTTTTAAGCTCAGTTATTCCTTGCAGCTCAAAGCGTGCGATATCTTTGTGATAATGGCGTTTGGCATAAAAAAAAACGGCTGCAGCTACAATACTGACCAATGGCATGAGTTGAAATGCGCTATGTAAACCAATCACATCAGATACTTTGCCAACCACTAAAGGACCAAGAGCTAAACCAAGAAAATTGTTAGCTAACGTGAGTGTTGCAAATGCAGAGCCATGAACTGAGTTATGTGTGAGATTGGCCACCATGGCACTAGATGGCCCATTGGTTCCTAGGGCAATAAACATTCCGAGGCAGATGAGAAGTAACTGGTTACGTCCCACAGGCATCGCAAAAGCAATTAATAAAAGAACACAACCGAGCAAGCAGTATGTAATCGCTAAACTGACCTTACGATCTGGACAATTACGGCCCAAATAATCACACAACATGCCGCATAGAATTGTGCCTACTGCACTACATAGCAAAATGACCGCTGCCATCACGCCTGCCTTGTCGGTACTCATGCCGTAATAGCGATTGAGATAACTCGGCATCCAGACAATCACTGTGCCACCAACAAATAATTGCAGACCACTACCAATGTAAGTGGCAATGACTGAACGACTTGAATATAAAGTTTTTAAAGGGCTTTTAATGTGCTGGGTTTTACTACGAATTTTATTTTGAGGTGCTGCATTTATTCTGTTTTCTTTCACTAAAATTGGATATAGAAAGGCCAAAATGAGACCAAATAAAGCAATTCCTCCAAATGCCCAACGCCAACCGAAATGCTGTGCGAGTACACCACCTAAAGCCACACCCAAAAACGAGCCAAATACGCCACCTGCCATAAAAGCACTGGCAAGTGTTGCACGCATTTCTCGTGGAAAAACAGCTACAACCACCGCGATTCCAACGCTGCCATAAGCAGCTTCACCCACACCAACCATAAAACGAGCAATAAACATTTGCTCATAATTTTCAGCCAGTGCACATCCTAAAGTCGCCAAACTCCATAACGTCGCCATAATGGCCAAGCTTTTCACTCGTCCAAAACGGTCTGCCATTAAAGACAACGGCAGAGTCAATAAACCCACCATTAACGCCACAATGCCACTGAGCAAACCTAACTGGCTATCGCTGAGCAACCACTCATTTTTAAGTAAAGGAAAAACTGCGTTTAAGACTTGTCGTGACATGTAATCTGAAATGAGCAGACCAAATGTCAAAGCAAAAACAAGCCATGCATAACGACGAGGTATACTGATTGACGTATCAACATCGCTCATCTGATCTGAATACTGATGTGCATTCATACGACCTCCTTGTATTTTTTATAATTTCTATTTAGCTAGTGCAGCAACGCACTTTTAAAATCAAAGCGAATAAGCTGCACTACAATTGAGGTCTAAGTTCCGTTAGACCTTGTCACATTAGTTACGTTGCGGCACGCCCTTTTGCCCTGCTTTACGATTGGGTGCCATACCATTTGCGATTAGGGTTTCTTCAATACTGTTGTATTGCACCCCAATACGATAAATTTCACGGGCTTCTTTTCCTGAGGCAATTTCACGGCCTAATTCATGGGCAATCCGAACGGTTTGCTTAATTTGCTCTACAGATGAAAAACGGCGTCCGTGATGATCAATGATCGTGTCTTCGTTACCCACACGGGCATGTAAACCCATTGCCATCGACATCGTATTAAAAGGCAATACATTTTTGAGCAGAGATTCTGATGTCAAAGTACATCCATCAGGTACGCGATGAATAAAATTAAAGAAATTAAATGGGTTTGGACCATCAAAACCGCCACCGATTCCAATCCAAGTTAAGTTTAACGGCCCCATGTACAACCCTTTACGCACCATACGTTCTAGCGTCTCAAGTCCATGCATACCGGTTAACTGAAAGTGCGGTTGAATATTGTTTTTACATAAGCGCTTAATGTGTTCAGTTACCCATGCAGGCCCTGCTGGCACAGTCATTTCTGCATATGCTGCTTGAGTCGCAGGATGTGCCAATGAAGTCCCTTCTAAATATTCAGGATAGAGCAATTCCATAATATTCATTTGTGTGGTGTTAATTGCCACCGTAACCTGATCGGGCTTTGGTGTAAGTTCAGCCAACATATGTCGAGTGTCATCACTTAACCATAGAGCTGCCTCACCTTCGCTCTCTGGTGCAAATGAAATCGAACCGCCTACCTGAATAATCATGTCAGGCACAGCTTCACGAACACCTGCGATAAGTTCATTAAATTTTGACAAGCGCTTAGAGCCTTTGCCATCAAGCTCACGGACATGTAAATGCAGCACTGTCGCGCCTGCTTCATAGCACTCAACCGCTTTTTGTATTTGCTCATCCATGGTCACAGGAATATCTTCTGGAAAGTCTTCTGGCATCCATTCGGGTCCATATGGCGCAACCGTGATTACCACTTTTTCCATATTTTCCGGGTGCAATGAGTCGTCAAAGAATTGCATGTGCATCTCCTCATATATTTTTAGAATTTTCAAATAGATAAAATTATTTAGCCAATAACCTTAATAGGTTGCGTCACCAATAATGCCGGCCCGCTCCATTTTTCGGTGGCAAGGTGGGTAATCCATGACTGCATAATGTTGTGTGCTGCGGTTATCCCAGATGGCAATGCTGTTAGGCTTCCAACGCCAACGCACTTGAAACTCTGGAATATAGGCTTGAGAAATTAAGTAACGTAGTAGTTCAGCTGCACCTGGACTGGCATCTTGTCCAAATCTGACGCGCTCTTTGGTGTGATAGTTACTGAAGTGGGTTGTGAACGCGTTGACGTATAAAATTTTCTCGCCCGTCTCAGGATGAGTACGTACCACTGGATGCTCAGCATCAGGAAACTTTGCTTTTAAGTCCAAGCGTTTTTCAAGTGGCATAGCCGCGCCAAAACTCGCTTCTATGCTGTGATAAGCACGTAAGTCTGCAATCTTAGCCTTAATATCGTCGGGTAAAGACGCATAGGCCATGACCATATTGGTCCACATAGTGTCACCACCTACAGGTGGGCATTCAACACAGTGCAGCACACATCCCATCGGTGGAACCTTGCGCCAGCTTGCATCGCTGTGCCAAGCATTTTCATAACGATCGACAGGACTTTCCGGATGTTTATAGATCTGCACCAAACCCGGATAATCAGGATGGCTGCCTACCGCGGGATGATCTTCTAATTGTCCAAATTTTTCTGCAAATGCGACATGATCCTGACGGGTTAAGTGCTGATCTCGTAAAAACAACACACGATGTTTAAGTAGTTGTGTGCGAATTTCAGCAAATAATCCATCATCATAAATCGCATCAGCAAGTTTGACGCCACTGAGCTCTGCACCAATATTGCAAGTTAACTGTTCAATTTGCATAAGAAATCCCTTCAAATTACAAAGATTGATGAACCTATTGTTTTACGTGCTTCCAAATCACGATGAGCTTGTACGGCATCCTTTAGCTCATAGCGCTGATTAATTTCAATTTTGATTCGTCCATGTCGAACATGATCAAATAATTCATTTGCCAGTTCTTTCTTCTCGACAGGATCTGCAATGTAATCTGCCAAAGCTGGACGTGTGACAAACAATGATCCTTTTACGGCAAGTAATACTGGGTCAAAAGCAGGAATTGGACCAGATGCTGTTCCTACGCAGACCAACAAACCACGGCGTTTGAGAGAGTCTAATGAACTCATAAAAGTAGCTTGACCGACACTATCGAAAACGACATTTACACCCACGCCGCCTGTTAACTCACGTACACGCTCCGCAACATTTTCATGGCTGTAGTTAATGACATGATCACAACCATGAGCTCGCGCTACGGCAGCTTTTTCTTCTGAAGATGTGGTACCAATAACAGTCAAGCCAAGTAATTTAGCCCATTGAGAAACGATCAGCCCAACACCACCTGCGGCTGCATGTAATAAAATTGAATCGCCCGCTTTAAAGTCATAAATACGGCGCATTAAATAAGCAGCGGTCAACCCTCGCATGGTCATGGCTGCCGCTGTTTCACAAGAAATTTCTTCGGGTAATTTAATTAAAGCATTTGCTGGAATTAGACGGTGGGTACTATATGCACCTAAGGTATTTAAAAAACCTGTATAAGTAACTCGATCACCTACTTTAAGCTGAGTCACTCCTTCGCCTAAAGCTTCAACGACACCTGAAGCTTCGACGCCCATGCCATTAGGCATTGGAATTTGATAGGTTCCATTACGAAAATATGTATCGGCATAATTTAAACCGACTGCCACATGACGTAGGCGTACTTCCTCTGCTTTTGGATCTCCTACTTCTACATCTTCATAGCGCAATACTTCTGGCGTTCCTGTTCCATAGAAACGTATAGCTTTCGTCAACATCATGTCCTATTCCATATTTTGGTTTTTTATTGAGTGCCTATAAAAGCAATAACCAAAATTACAACAGTTAGGATATGGCCACTTTACATTTGACGACACAAGCTTAACGTTTAATGACAAAGGATATTCCAAATATTGCTAAAGAATACTCCCAGCAATTGCAGCAGACTTATGTAGATTGGCGCTATTAGAGTTTTTATTTTCGTTTAAGCTAAAACTGACCGCCTCTTTTGCATGAATGGTGGTCGTATCAAATAAAGGAACCGCGAATTTAAGCTCACCAATTAACATACAAATTTCAGTACAACCCAAGATAACGCCTTGGGCGCCTTCAGCTATAAGCCTCTCTACAATAGCGATGTACTGTTGCTGAGAATCTGGGTTGATCACGCCTAAACAAAGTTCTTCATAAATAATGCGATGAACTGTCTTTCGGTCGGCTTCATTTGGAATAACAACATCAATTCCATAATCCTGCAATCGAGCTTTATAAAAATCTTGCTCCATTGTAAAAGCAGTCCCTAACAATGCAACTTTACCAATGTTTTGACTCAAAATTTCTTTTGCAGTTGCATCAGCAATGTGTAAGAAAGGAACCGTAATTGAATCTTCAATCTGTGCAGCAACTTTATGCATGGTGTTAGTACACACCAAAATACAATCTGCCCCTGCTTTTTCTAAATTTTGTGCTTGCTCAGCTAAATATGTGCCAGCTTCTTGCCATAAACCCTTCGCTTGCAAGGCTGCTATTTCTTCAAAATCAACACTATTAATAATGACCTTAGCTGAGTGCAATTTTCCTAATTTATGATGAACCATTTTATTAATTTTCTGATAATAAAGCGCTGTCGATTCCCAACTCATTCCACCTAATAAGCCGATTGCTTTCATTATTGAATCCTTCTATTTATGTAAAATTTATCTATATCTCTTATGGGTAAAGCGCAGCTAGAATAAAATTGCTTTCTTAAATTTTTTCTTGCTTATCTTATTTATTAATCTTAAACGCTGTGAAGTCGATAGAAATTTTTAAGTTGATTAAACCTAGTTTATTAAATTTCCAAAACAGAAAACGCTCTCCATTAAACCCAAATCATAAAACATAAGAATTCACGCAAAATTCACGACCAGCTCTTTAATTTGATCTTATAAAGTTGGCTTGGATATCGACATGAAAATTATAACTACAGCCCTAGGGTTGATTATTTTGGTAGGTTTAACGGCGTGTAAAAGTGTGCCTAGTTACTCAGGTGACTATGGCAAAGCTGAACAAAAAATTACTGGTATAGAATTAGATGACCAACAGGCGCTAGATGTCGGCAATCGTTTTGTCGCTGCATTTAATACGCTCGGCACTCCTTCTTTTGTAAATAATGCTAGCAATCTTTACGCTGATCAGCTCTATATCAACGATACACTCTCGCAGTTCTCTCAAAAGAAAGATCTGATTAAGCATTTTGAAGGCATGAATGCCCGAGTGAATAATGTCACGGTAAAACTCATTAGTGTAACTCATCACCAAGATACAGCCTACATTCATTGGTACATGACCTATGACTTTAAAATGTTAGGTCGCTCAAAAACCATGGCTTCTTATGGAATTAGTCAAATTAAGATTAATGAGCAACAAAAAATTATTTTCCAGCAAGATTATTGGGATCCGGCAAATGGCCTTTACCGTTCTTTACCAATATTTGGAGGAGTATATAAATGGATATTGCCGTTCAAAAAAGTCGAATCTTGATATTTCTGGGAATCTTAATCGTATCTCAAGCGAATGCGGCTGAACTAAAAAAATGCAGTTCAGCTCCTTTAATGGTGACGAGCAAGAAAGTGGGAAATGTCAGTTACTTTGCTGAAGATTGCCTAAAAAATTGGCAGAACCAAAGCATCAAAATGGACTTTAGCTATAACCGCGATATTCCCGAGTGGGCATTTAAACGCGCAGCCACCCACTTTTTGAAGAAAAATGTTAGCGGCTTTGATGCTAAATCTCCGCTTAATCATATTAATGAACTATATAGGCCAATTAAGAGTGGAGATCTTTATAGTCTCTATTATCAACATGAAAATCAAAAACTAGAACTGAAATTAAACCAGAAGCTACTCGGTTCTTTGAACAATCCGAATGCAAATCAATATTTTAAAATCTGGTTTGGTAGTGACCCGTTTAATGCTAAATTAAAACAACAATTATTAAATTAATGGCTTAATAAAATCTCATGGGTAATCACTTTATCCTCATGGTTGAGGACCATTTTGAACTTGCAGCAACAGTCTGTGAATTTCTTGAAGTGCATGGTTATGTTGTCGATCATGCACGTAATTTAGATGCTGCACGAACTTTTCTCAAATCTCAGCATTATCATCTTTTGTTGCTCGATATAAATTTGCCTGATGGCTCAGGTTATGACCTATGTAACTGGCTACGTACCGAACAAGGCGTTGATATTCCCGTTCTTATGCTCACAGCAAGAGATACTTTAGATGACAAACTTAAAGGTTTTACTGCTGGCACAGATGATTATTTGGTAAAACCTTTTGATTTTAATGAATTAGTGATGCGGATTCGTGCATTAATAAAAAGAGCAGCTGGTGAAGTCACCCATCATAAAATTCAGATTCACGACTTAATTCTTGATAGCGCAACTCAAACCGTGGTTCGTGCCGGAAATAATATCGAGTTACCCCCTATTCAATTTAAACTATTAAAAATTTTGATGCGCCAGTCTCCAAAAGTGGTAACCAAGCAAGAACTGATGATGGAATTATGGGGTGATGAAGAGCCTGAAAGTGATGCGTTACGCAGTCACATTTATAACTTAAGAAAAATGGTTGATAAACCTTTCGACCCTAAACTATTACATACAGTGGCAGGTGTCGGTTTAAAAATTGCTTTGGAAGATTCCGCGACTTAACTTAAATAGACCACAACAATTAAGCCTGTGGTTGGCTCCAAATCGAGTTCAGGATGAGTGGTTAAATAATATTGTCGATCAAACAGCTCCACTCTCCATCCTAATTGCTTGCAAAGCTTTTGTACCAATTGCAAACCAATGCCATGACCTTTAGCCTTTAAGGAAAGTTGTGAGTCGCTGAGCTCTTGCACCTTTACATCGTTAGGTAAAGAAATTCCAATTCCGTTATCTGCAATAATCAGGCTGTTTTTTTGTTGAATAATGTCGATTTGTGAACCTTGAGAATAGTTAAGCGCATTACGTAAAATATTACCTAAAACCATTTGAGTCATAGAAGGATATAACCAGCGTGGCTGCTCAGCTAAGTCTGAATGAATACTAATATGTATTCCTTTACTCACACTCATCACTTCTAAACTTTCAACTAGATCATTTACTGTTTTAGATAATAAATTTTTCTCAGATGGCAAGCTCTGTACCGTATTACGTGCAATCGCAAGTAAGGTATCAACGAGCAACTGCATATCTTCAATTGTGTTATGAAGACGGACTAAAGATTTATCGTCTCCATATTTCGCCTGACACAGTTGCACATTACCTTTCAAAATCGTGAGCGGAGTGCGTAACTCATGGCTCACATCTCCAGTAAATTCTCTTTCACGTCGAATAAAATCACTTAAAACTTGATGATATTTTTCTAAAGCTTGTTTGAGATATTCGGCTTCCATGTTGCCATTGGTATTAATATCTCTAAAAGGAGATGCCTGAGTATCTTGATGTGCCCAATCAATATTTTCTAAAGCGTTCGCTAAGCGCGTAATTGGGGAAAAATAGCGTCTTGCTCTTCGGTTTGACCACCACAAAAAGCTATATAAAACAGATAAGCTGAACATCAGTGGAGCAAGGCCAAATAACCAGATCAGCTTATTAACATTGCTTTCGCCAAATACCAATAGAACATGTTGACCATTACGCTCACCATAGACCGTCATTCGTTCTTTACCATCAACGAATACTCGGTGCACGCCACTTTCTAAATGCATGCCCCGAAAAGGTTGAGGCGCGACCTGTGTATTCCACCGATATCCATATAAATTTTTAGTATCTGGTAAGTCTGCATTTGGGTTACGTTCTATACGTAACCAGTAATGCTCCATTTCCTGTTCTAAAGCGGTTTTAAGTAAAGACCCCTTAATCACCCAAGCACTACAAGCCAACCCGACCACGATCGATAATGCAATCAGACCAATTTGCAACCAGTAATATCGATTGAACATTTGGGCTAATGGATGACTCGTTTTGCCATCATGTCGAGTTTTTATCATATCTTTATCGCCGGGATAGGCTATAGAAATTACTATGATCGCTTTTTAAATAAAAAGTGACCAATGACCCATTCTTGACCTTGCTCAAAACCAAATAACTCAGCACAAGCCATAAAGAAAATACGCCAGCGTTGCCACCAAATATTGGCATCTTTTCCATAGATTTTTTTAAACAGTGGCTTTAGTTCGACTTCTTGATTATCCATATTATCAAGCCAAGCATTTGCCGTTCTCATATAATGCTCACCCGACCACTGCCACTGTTGAGCCAACTCTAAATGCTCTTGAAAATGCAAAAAAGTCGAAGTCGAAGGCATTAAACCGCCAGTAAAGAAATACTTGGACATCCAATCATAATCTGATTTCACTTCAAAAGGATAATGTAAAAAGCGATGGCAAAAAATATGACACCAAAGTAAGCCGTCTGCTTTTAACCAACCCTGAATTTTTTCAAAAAGACGTTGGTAATTACGGACGTGTTCAAACATTTCAACCGATAGAACACGATCAAACTTGTCTTGGTCTAAGTCGAGTACATTCACATCACAGGTAAGCACTTCAACGTTGGTTAAACCCCTTAACTCTGCTTGCCGAAGAATATGCTTTTTCTGCGTTGCAGAATTTGAAACAGCCGTAATCTGTGAGCGTGGATAGTTTTCTGCCATCCACAAAGTTAAAGATCCCCAACCACAGCCTAACTCTAAAATCTGTTGACCGTTTTTAAGTTGCGCTCTTTCACAATAAAGCTGAAGAGCCAACTCTTCTGCCTGATCTAAAGTTGTCGTTTTAGTTGGAAAATAGCACGCACTATATTTAAGTCTTTTTCCAAGCATCGCCTGAAAAAACTCGGTCGGCAATTCATAGTGCTGCTCGTTTGCCTTATCCGTTTCAACCGCGATTTCGCTCTTCTTCAGCATATTAAGCACATCCATGTAGCGCTGTGCTCCTTGTTCAGGGTCATAACGGCCTTCTTGGATTAAGCGCTTTTTACTTAAAGCACGAATTGCAGCTCGAATTGCATGATCTGGAATCACACCACTTTCAACAATTTTCAAAGACTGATGAACAATAAAATCCATATGCGCACCTATTTTTTGGGTTTTCGCGGAATAAACATTGATGTTTTTTGTTGATAATCAAGATAATTTTGACCGCGACTTTTAATTGCTTGTTTTTCACTAAATGGAATACCCGTGACGTAATATAAAAATAGCCACATCAGTAACGGATAAATCCACAATACATATTGGCCTGCCGCTAAACCAATAATTGGATAGGCAAACCAGTGTAACCATTCAAAAAAATAATTGGGGTGACGTGAATAACGCCATAAACCCTGATCCATCGTTTTGCCATGATGATCTGGATTTAATTTAAATCGGTATAACTGCTGATCAGCGAGCTGCTCTCCAATGAAAGCAATTGCCATGATGACAGCAGCAATTACTAAAGCGACTTTATATCCACTACTCCATTCAGTTGCCTCTACATTGAGGAGCATCCACATCGGCAAAAAGAACAAAAGCACTAAAAGTGTTTGAAAGATAAAAAAGAATAAAAAGCCAATATGCTGAAACTTACCCATCGCTTTACGCATGCTCGCGTAACGGCCATCTTCTTTTTGTTCAGATTGATAACGTCTTAACAGGTGCCAAAATAATCTTAAAAACCATAAGCCGCTAAAAATACCAATAAAAAGGCGCACTTCAACTGGGGCAACTGAAATGAGTAAAGAAGACACGATAATGTTTACTGCCAGACAGAAACTCCATGCAGCATCTACTATTCCAGCTCGGCCATTTAGAGTGGCAAGTAGCCAGCTCAGCAACATGATCATTAAATCTAGAATCAGTAAATTCCAAAACATGAGCAGTCTCCTTACTTGAGCTGTTTGAGCTAGTAACTGGTACTTTCAAACAACAAGTGAACATTGCTTATCACGCCTTCTTTAAAACCGCCTTCGCAATAACATAAATAGAAATCCCACATCCGAATGAAGTTTTCATCGAAACCTAGAGCCAATACTTGTTCCCGCGCTGCTAAAAAACGCGCTCGCCAGTGATGAAGTGTTTGTGCATAACTTAAACCAATATCATTTAAATGCTTCAACCTTAAACCACTCTCAGAGGCGGTTTGAGTCAATACACTTATGCTAGGGATAAAGCTACCAGGAAAAATATAGCGCTTAATATAATCAACTGTATTTAGTGCTTTTTTATATCGGAAATCTTCAATGGTAATGGCTTGAATAAATGCCAAACCTTTCGGTTTTAAGAGTGCTTTACATTGATCAAAGTATGTCGATAAATATTGCGCACCAACCGCCTCAACCATCTCAATTGAAACCAGCTTATCGAACTTACCTTCGAGCAAACGGTAGTCTTTAAGTTGCACATCAATTCGATGTGCCAAGCCAGCTTCATTTACACGAGTAACGGCTTCATCATATTGAGCTTGTGAAATGGTAATGGTGGTTACTCTACAGCCATAATGTTGAGCTGCATAAATTGCAAAACCACCCCACCCACTTCCAATTTCAACCAAATGATCTAGTGGTTTTAAATCTAACTTTTTACAAATGATCTCTTTTTTTAAATCAGATGCTTCTTCGAGAGTCATGTTTTCATTTTCAAAAACGGCGCTCGAATACATTAAAGACGGATCTAAAAATAATTTAAAAAAGTCGTTGCTTAAGTCGTAGTGCTCGGCGATATTTTTACGGCTACCACTTATAGAATTCTTTCGATTTTTTTGATACCAAGCTTTAAGAAAAAACTGGCTCGCTTGAGCAATAACATTCTGGTTGATTTGGTCCAATACAGCTCGATTACGTGCCAAGATCTGAATCAACTCGACAAGGTGCTCGCTGCTCCAGTCACCACGGATGTAGCCTTCTGCTGCTCCCAAAACACCATTTTTTAAAATCAGATCCATCAATAAAGGATTGTGAACTTCAATCACAGCATGTAAGTCTGAAACTTCACCGACCGTCCCATTCCATGCGCCCTGAAAAGTGATCTGTCCATGACGTAGTTTGAGAAGACTCTTGAGCAATAACGGTAGTGAGTCATCTTCACCATATAGAAATGTTTTTATCATGTCTTATCTACCTTGATCTTTTTAGGATGACGATAAAATGGAACTTTTTTTCGCCACAACTTAAATGCCTCTAAATATATTGAAAACAACATTTTAAAAGGTGCTAGGCTGTTTATAAGAGCATATCGATATTGCTGTGAAGGAAATGTGATGGGCACAAGCTCAAAACGCATAGTGGCATCAAAGACTTGTTTTTGCTCTTCAAAAAGCTGCATGTGAATGACATTCTGCTGATCTGAAAAACTAAATCGCCAACGGTAAGTCAACTGCATGGGCATGAACGGCGAAACATGAAATGATTTTTCAAAGTTAAAATCGAAACTTTGATAGTCACCTACCTGTCCTTGTTGTTTTATACAGTCATGTGTATAGACTTTTCGTTCATTCCACGGGGTATTGGTGATTTCACTAAGAATAAAGAGCGGTTTTCCAGCTTTATTTAAAACAAAATAAAATACGACCGAATTAAACCGAAAACCCAAACAACGAGGCAAAGCCAACACTCGAATTTGCCAGTCTGGCCGAAGATGTAAGTGATTATTTTGCAGTATCGCTTTCTCTACTCTATCTCTTATAGAACCGTGATACATGTTTAAAAAATCATTTTTAGATAGTTTTAATACATTCCAGTGATCCGTCGACCAAAGTGAACAATCTTTTGTGATATCAACTAATTGATCTGGATCGAACCATAAATAATTTAAGGTCGATGTAAACTCATGCGGTTTAGGGCTATAACGCCGATGACGAATAAGCGCAGGAGCGATAGCAAGTTTATTTAATAACATTTGAAAGCTCCTTATTTATTCTTATAACACTAAGAGTTGCTCAACAACACGTGCTGCACTACGGGCACCATCTTCATGAAAGCCCCAGCCCCAATATGCTCCACAAAACGAAGTCCGATTTTGCCCATTAATTTCGTGCCAACGAGATTGAGCTTGAATCGCTTTTGCATCAAATACGGGATGACGGTATTGCCGCTCAACCAAGATGTCTTCGGCTTTGATTTTCATATTCGGATTTAAAGTGCAAAAAACCTGAGTAGCGCAAGGTAAATTCTGCAAATTGTTCATCCAGTAGGTAAAACCATAATGTATGTCGGACTCATCGTTTTGAACTTGAGAAGTTGGTGTTACATGTACATGCCAGCTTGCCCACTGCAAACGGCTTTTAGGCATAATTGAAAGATCACGATGGACGACCATTCGATTATCTTGATAACCAAATTGGCTTAATATTTCTTGTTCAAGCTCTGACGCATCTTTAATTACATTTAGGCTATCATCAGCGTGGCTTGCAAAAATCACCCAGTCATATTGGGCTTTACCTTCAACGGTTTCGATCAACACAGTTTCTGGTGAACGACTCACAGCTTTTACTTCTGCAAATTTCCACTCAATGGATCGGCATTTTTTTTGAATAGCACGAATATAGCTTGCCGAACCATGTTTAACTGTTTGCCATTGTGGGCGGTCTTTTAACTGCAACATGCGGTGATGTTGAAAAAAGCTCACCACAAATCGATATGGAATTTGTCCTACTTGCTCAACAGGTGCCGACCATAAGGCACCGCACATCGGATAAAGATGTTCATAACGAAACTCATGACTATATTTGTGAAGGTCCAAATAGTCTTCAATCGATAAATTTGGATCAATATCCGCCACATCTATATCTTTATTATCATCATAAAAACGCAGCAAATCTGAGAGCATTTGCAGAAATTTTCGGTTTAAAAAGTTCTGCGGACGGGCAAAGAGCGACCATTTTTTTGAAGGATTATATTGAAGTCCACTGACCAGATTATTCACAGAAAAACTCATATCGCTGCATTGAGTTTCTACGCCTAATTTTTTAAGCATGTCGGTAAATAACGGATAGTTGTAGTCATTAAACACAATAAAACCACTATCTACCGCGACTTTAGTGCCTTCTATCTCTAGCTCGTGAGTGTCAGTATGACCGCCAAAATAATTATTTTTTTCATACACAGTGACTTGATGTTGTTCTGACAATCTCCAAGCTGCGTAAAGTCCAGATATACCCGAACCAATAATGGCAATTTTCATAACACTTCACCGTTTTCAATTTTTTCTATCGATAAATTTTTAATCTTTTTGTATTGATAAACCTTGTCTGGTACTGGCTTTAGCCCCCACACCAAACCAAATAAAGACATCAGTTTGAGCACATAAAAAGTGATATCAATCTGCCACCAATAAAAGCCTTGACGCACACTACCCGCGTAAAAATGATGGTTGTTGTGCCATCCTTCACCCAAGGTAATTAAAGAAAGTAGGAAGTTATTACGGCTATCATCTGGGGTGTTAAACTCACGTGAACCATAACTATGAGCGAGTGAATTAATACACAAGGTTGCATGTGTTAATAGAACAGTGGAAATCACAAATCCCCACACCAAAAGCTGTAAACCATTGGTGCCCAACTCAGGGAAATGTTGTGCAAGCCATGAACCTAATCCATAAATTGCTAAGGCCGTCAAAATCACAATAGGCAAACTAAATCGGTCTAGCCAAATCAGCTCTGGATATTTCAACCAGTCTTTAATGACTTTTTTTCGAGTAGCAAAATTTTGCTCATTTAAAAACCAGCCTACATGCGAATACCAAAAGCCTGCTTTTGCTGAATGCGGGTCCTGATCGGTGTCGGTAAAGTGATGGTGATAACGGTGATGGGCTGCCCACCATAAAGGTCCGCGCTGCGCACTCATGGTTCCGATCAGTACAAAAATGAATTGAACAATACGTGATGTCTGAAAAGTTTTATGCGAAAGATAGCGGTGGAAAAAAGCAGTAATTGCAAACATGCGAAGAAAATAAAACCCCAGCATGAAGATCACAGCAAACCAAGATACGCCCACCCAAAATGCAGCTAAACAAGCGATATGTAATAAAATAAAAGGAATAATTCTTAACCATTGAATTTTCTTTTCAATGACATATTCGCTAGAAGCACCCACTTGCGCATTTTCTGAATCTGACCAGCTATCGATCCAGCGCAGAAAAAATTTAGACATTGATTCTTCCTGATCTAAAGCATTTCTTTTGGTTCTAATTTAGAAAATGCGCAATGAATTTTATGTGAAGTTCACTCGGTTACGAGATAAATATAAGCATCTACGCAACCAGCATTTCACTATTTAGATTGTGTTGTTTTAACGAGTTTAGAAACGTCGTAGCCATAGCTTTTCGCGGTTTGCAGATAAGATTGATATGTCGCCTCATCAAGTTGAGGGCTACGAGAAAGAATCCATAAATATTTATGGCTTGGACCACCCACTAAAGCGACCTGATAATTTGGGTCAACTCTTAAAACCCAGTAATCGCCTTTTGTAAAAGGAATCCATCTAAGACCAGAAGGTAAAAAGCTCACCTTCAATTTACTGTTGCCTTCATTTTGCGGATAAGCAACTCCTTCAGATGAGATCATTTCGCCTTTTTTTGTCGTACAGCTATTTAAAACACCAACGGTTTTGTCCGCGTTAATAGAATAGTTTGCAGTTGTATTGGCTACACAATTACGCTGAAAAAACATCGGTAAATGCGCAATTTCATACCACTTACCTGCGTATTTATTAATATCAATAGAATCAACAGCGACAGGTTTAGTATTGGTGTCTGCAAAGGTGCTCAAAGGAAGCATTAAACTGACCGCTGCAAGGCTACTGCTGATGACAAATGATTTAAATAATAATTTCATGATTGCCCTCTTCTGTTTATTTCATACGTTTAAACATACGTCAGAGGGCTGTGAACAAAGTGTGAATTTTAAAAATTAAGCAACATTAATAAGGATTTAATTGTATTTCTTTAGAGCATCTGCAACTGGAAAATCAAGCTCAAAGCACACACCCTCAACCGTGTTATAAACTCGATAGCGGCCATGATGTAGATCCATAATTGAAGCAACAATCGACAAACCTAATCCACCTGTTTGATTCTCATCACTTCGACTTGAATGGCATTGGTAAAATCTTTCAAAAAGATGCTCAAGTTGATGTTCAGCAATTGAAATACCACCCGTTACCACAGTCAGACTCACCCATTGCTTATGCTCAATCATCTTATGTTTTGTTGCGATATAAATAGTTCGCTTGTCGCTACCGTGAACCAACGCATTTAAAATCAGGTTATAAACGGCTCTTTGAAAAAGCTCAGGATCTGCAAATAACGTTTGAGCTTCTAAGTTAAAACTAAAATGACAGTCTTGTTCCTCGGCCTGATATTCAAAAATCTGGCATAGCCTATCCATAACATCTTGGAGGTTTATTTCTTGTTTATTTACAAGCACCATTTTCTGATCGGCTCTTGCCAAGAAAAGCATGCTATCAATCATGCGTTTTAATCTGTGGTAATCGTCTAAATGAGAAACCAGTAAATCTTCATATTGTTCAACCGAACGTTCGCCAGTTAAGGCAATCTCGGTTTGCCCAATCAGATTATTTAAAGGTGTGCGGAACTCATGTGCGATATCTTCAGAAAAACGGTTGAGCTGCGTATAGCCCTTTTCAATACGCTCAAGCATGTGGTTTATATCTTTTGAAAGCAGATCAACTTCTAAAGGTGAATTTGGGAGGTTTAACCGTTTCTGTAGCTGATTTACGTTAATAGAATGAGTTTGCTTGCGAAGCTGTTGTAGCGACTTTAAACCT
This sequence comes from Acinetobacter sp. BEC1-S18-ESBL-01, assembly GCF_014169935.1. Taxonomy (NCBI): domain Bacteria; kingdom Pseudomonadati; phylum Pseudomonadota; class Gammaproteobacteria; order Moraxellales; family Moraxellaceae; genus Acinetobacter; species Acinetobacter sp. BEC1-S18-ESBL-01. The sequence continues at coordinate 1,333,446 of NZ_AP022302.1, read as the reverse complement.
AAATGACACACTAAAATGCAAAGCACAAAGATCGCAAACACGCCCCCGACCACATACATCAAGAGACTTTCTTGAAAAGGTAAAAGAATATTAATGCGTTCCGACCATTGTTTACCTGCAATGAGCAGATAAGGTTCGTTATTAATTTTTATGGATTTCCAAGCAATGCGCGTTGGATAGGGGTTGTTAGATAAATCTTGAAATTGAAGACTGTCGCGCTGTGCAAGTTCAGGTAGTTGAATGTGAAGCGGATTGATATTAATTAAAGTTTTGTCTTTATGAATAAGCAGAAATAAGTTGTCTTGATTGCCAAGCATGTTTTGATACAGCTTAGGCCGCGCAATAATTTGCTCTACATTTTCGCTATCTTGTAGCAAAATTTCCAAACGGTTAATTCTGTCTGCTAAAGCTTTATCTTGTTGCTTTAATAAAATCTGGTTAATACCCAAATAGGTCATAAAGCCGACTGAACATAAAATTAAGGCAGAACAGAGCGTGACCAGTAATGTAATACGGACTTCAAGAGAACGCACAAATTTAAAGTTCATAAGCTAACCGAAATTTTATAGCCCAAGCCACGTATGGTATGAATAAGTTTTAATTCATATCCCTCATCAATTTTGCTTCGTAAACGGCGTACAGCGACATCAATAAAGTTTGTATCAGTGTCAAAGTTAATATTCCAAACTTCGGAACCAATTTGTCTGCGCGTCACAATTTGCTCTTTGTTGAGCAACAAATAACGCAACAAATTAAATTCGGTTTTACTCAGCTCAATTAAGTTGCCACTACGCCATACTTTATGAGCAACCATATCCATTTTTAGATCACTAATAGACAACTCATTTTCTTGCAGATATTGCTGTCGTCTTAACAGACTTTTAATGCGTGCCAACAGTTCAATATAGGAAAAAGGTTTAGCTAAGTAATCATCTGCTCCCAACTCCAAACCTTTCACTCTATCCATCACCTGATCTTTCGCCGTTAAGAAAATCACCGGAATTTTTGAAAACTGGCGTAGGACTTGTAATACGCTCCAGCCGTCTATGTCTGGCAGCATGACATCAAGAATAAGCAAGTCATATTGTTCTCTCTTTAGCATTTCCAAACCTTGCAGCCCTAAGTGAACACACTCCGCTTGATATCCAGACTCTTTTAATCCTTTGACCAAATAAGTGGCGATCTTGATCTCGTCTTCAATAATAAGGATACGCATTTTGTAGAGACTCATTTGAAAGATGACAACTTTGTAATGTGATTGTCATGCTTGAAATTAAGCAATTTGTTTAGGATTTTCAAAGCGACATAGAGGCAATCATTATGAAAAAATTGAACTGGCTGATGTTAGCAACCGTGCTATTCGGTAATAGTACTTTTGCACAGCCCCCTGCTTTGAATCAAGTTTATTCGTTAGATATAAAAACTGCCCATCTGTTAGCCGACAGTGCAAAAGAGGCATGCAAAAAATTAAATCAAAATATTGCGGTTGTTGTTGTAGATCGCGGCGGTAATCCATTAACTGCCGAACGACATGAGTTGGTGGGACCGCATAACTTAATGGCTGCCGAGAAAAAAGCCTATACCGCGTTATCTACCAAAACATCGACCTTAGTTTTAAGCCAAAACAGTAACCAAAACCCCGACGCAAAAAATTTAACCACCGTAGCAAATTTACTTTTGTTAGGCGGTGGCGTACCTGTCCGTTTTGAGAACCAAGTGATCGGCGCGATTGGAGTTGCAGGTGCTGGCGGCGCACAAAATGACAATCAATGCGCAAGCAAAGCCATTGAAACCGTTTTTCATTCATAAGGAGTTCACCATGACTAAATCATTTATTGCTTTATCTTCGTTATTTATTGCTTCGGCTACATTTGCACAAACTAATCCGCTAAGTGTGCATGTGTTAAATCTAGAAACGGGTTTACCCTCTTCTCAGGTTGAAGTCGTTTTAGAGAAAAACACCAATAACCAGTGGGTTAAACTCAACCAGCAAGTGACCGATTCAAATGGTCGTATTACTGCGCTCTATCCAGAAAATAAAAAACTAGAGCAAGGAGTTTATAAAGTCACCTTTAAAACTGAAGACTGGTTTAAGAAGAACAAACAACAAACTTTTTTTTCCGAGGTTCCAGTAATTTTTAAAGTCGATGGAAGCGTAAATCACTACCATATTCCGTTACTACTTAGCCCCTACGGTTATTCAACCTATAGAGGCAACTAAAAATAAAACCCCTTTATCTGTTTGCACAAATAAAGGGGTTTGTTACAAGCGCTTGGTTTTACGAACAAACACCATTGCTAATAACGGATTTTTTGTTTGAATCTAGCGCCACAATTGAAGAAGAAACCGTATTAATGATTTGAGTCATTGCTTCACTTGAAGCATTCACAATACCTTCCATCTTTTTAGTTTTTTGTTCAATTGGCTGCTTAAAAGCAATTCGACAATTGAGCTGAGATCCTGCATTCGTAATGATCTTAGTAGAATGCAGTTTTCCTAATTTAGGATGAACCATTAAGAATAAGCGAACGGTGAGCGCTTACCCCTGCCATCATTCCATCTGCAACTGCGAATGGTACCGAACCACCTAAACGTGCAATATCACCGCAAGCAAAAACCCCTTTTACCGTGGTGTCTTTTGTCGCGTTTGTTTTGATTATTTGTCCAAACGGCGTGTCTTCGACTTCACATCCAAGCTCGGCCAGCCAAGGTTGAGTAATATATGTACGTGTTGGAATAAACAGTCCATCCAGAGCAATAACCTTTCCATCGGTAAACACAATCTCTGCCTCACCTCTGATTTCCTGAATAAGACATGGCTCTACAATCACTCCACGTTTTTGTAAGGAAGTATGCCATTCTGTATGAATGAGTTGATCATTTCCATTAAGTAAAAGCGTGGTTGGGCCCCAATCAGGTAGCATCATTGCCAATTGTAAGCTGTGTTCTGAAGTGGCCAAGATACCGATTTTTCCTTGTTCTAATTCATATCCATGACAATATGGACAGTGAAAAACTGTTTTTCCCCATCTTTCAGCTAAACCCGGTATTTCGGGCAACTGGTCGGTCACTCCTGCCGCAATAATAATTTTTTTAGTTTGAATGGAATACACCCCATCAATACAAATACAAAAGCCTTCATCTATTTTTGCGATTTTTTTAACTCCTCCATTTTGCCAGTGAACAGTGCTATATGCTTCTAATTGTTTTTTTGCAATTTCAATAATTTCACTAGCTTGAGTTCCATCTTGTGTAAGGAATCCATGAGAATTTTCAGCAAAACGATTTCTTCTTTGCCCTGCATCAATTATCGCAATGTTTCTACGTGCACGGGCTAACGGCATTGCTGCCGATAAACCCGCATAACTGCCGCCAATAATCGCAACGTCGTACAGCATTTTGTCCACCCTTAATAAGTAACTTATGAAGTTACATTAATGCTTTTTATTTTAATTTGCAACTTTTCATGTTACATTTTATATATTCTATTAATCGCGCTGTTTTTTGTGCTTATGCGTACCGACAATAAACTTTCCCGAATACTTCATGTGCTTTTACATATGGCGAGGCAAAATCGCAGTTTTACTTCTGAAGAAATTGCAAAAATGCTATCAACTAATCCTGTAGTTATCCGTCGTACCATGATTGGGTTAAAACAGGCTAACTTTGTACAATCAGAGAAAGGGCCTGGCGGTGGTTGGCACTTAATAGGAGATATAGAAAAAATTACGCTTCTTGATATTTATAAGGCTGTTGGTGAACCTACAATTTTTGCAATCGGCAATGAAAGAAAAAATCCGGAATGTGCTGTAGAACAAGTCGTCAATGCAGCTCTAGATACAAGTATTCAAGCTGCACAGGCGATTTTGATTCAACGTTTAAAAGAAACTACCCTAGCCGATCTTGCAAGATCATTTGATCAAATTTGTATTGAAAAAGGATGGGATTTAAAACACTCACATGAGTAAATTTTTCCTCACAGCTTTTAACTAACAACTAAAGAACTCAAAACAGGATGGAATTATCAAATTTTATCCGGCATTTAACCGGATAAAACGTGTATAGATTTAATATTAAGAACAAACACCATTGCTAATAACCGATTTTTTGTTTGAATCTAGCGCCACAATTGAAGAAGAAACCGTATTAATGATTTGAGTCATTGCTTCACTTGAAGCATTCACAATACCTTCCATCTTTTTAGCTTTCTGATCAATCGGTTGCCTAAAAGCAATTCGACAATTGAGCTGAGATCCTGCATTCGTGATGACTTTTGCATTATTTGACTCTAATTGAGTGGGCGGTATTTGACGCTTCACTACCCAAGACACCGCAATATTAATATAGCTTTTATCTACAATATCAAAATGAGAAAAGTCTGTAGAAACTCGATATAAAGGCTGATTGTTTCCAGCTAGCCCACTGCTATAACTGTCAATTGCCCCTAATTTTTGCTGTAAACCCGCCGACAAGGTATCGCGTAATTGCGTACCCATGGTTGATGTCCAGCGCTCATTGTTTAACACCGTAGACTTACCACTACTGTCTTGGAGTACCAAAGGCGCACGGTCCAATCGGTCTGGAATCCCGACGGGTAATACCTCAATCACCTGCACAGTTGATTTTGTAGCCGCAGTAATTTTAGGGGACATCGTATAATAATTTGGCGTTGGCGAACTCGAACATGCCGTCATGGCAACAGCCGTTAAAAACAGGCCGCTCCCAAGCAGCCATTTGGCTGCTTTAGGATGTTGAAAAGATAGAGTGTTTTTATTTTTCATCATCGGTCTCTGGTGTCTTACCACGAATAATTGATTCAGGATGTTGCTCAATATAGTCTGCCATTAACTGTAATGAAGCAGCTGCACGTGTCATTTGCTGCAATGCTTTACGTACGTCTTGTTGTAACGGCGCATCGCTCGACAAAATAGACTCTGACGATCTTACAGTTTTACGAACATCGTCTAAGGTTGCTTGTAAACCAGGTGCAACTTTTCCATCTAACTGTTTAACCAGTTTGTCGGTAGACTCAATGGCTGTGTTCATATTGTTGAGCGTTTTACGTACATCTTGCCCAATCTCAACTAACGGGAATTTAGTTAACTTGTCAGCAATCTGAGAAACTTGTGCTTGTAAGCCACTCAATTCAGTTGGTGTAGTTGGAATCACTACACGGTCATCACTCAAAATTTGTAATGTGGCTGGCTTAGCTTTAGGGAACTTATCTAGGGCAATATAGTTTTGGCCCGTGAGAAGGTTGCCTGTTCTCATTTGAGCACGCCATCCATGTTCAACAAAATCTTTGAAAATATTGCTGTTTGGATTGAGTGCTTGACCATTTTCAACACGTGAAGGATAAATAACCGCCTCAACACGCATACGAATCTGCTTATAGTTGTTATAAAACTCTGCATTAATCGATTTAACATTACCAATTTCAATGCCCATGAAATCAATTGGCGCGCCAACAGACAGTCCACGTAATGAATGATCAAAGTACATGATCACACCGCGAGGTTGCCCGTCAGGGTCTTTTAATGCCTCAGATTTCGAGTCCCATAGATTAAAGCGACTATGATTTGCCGCTGTAGTAGCACGCGAACTTTCAGGAATTCCAAAAGCAATACCGCCCGCGACAATACTTGCCAGCGATTGAGTATCTAAACTAAATCCTGAAGCATTCAAGCTCACATCAATACCACTCGCCTGCCAAAACCGTGCGTCGGTGGTGACAAACTTGTCATACGGTGCACGGATAAAAGTTTGTAGCTCTACAGTTTTACCATCGTTAGACAATTTATAGGCTGTAATTTGGCCCACATTAATTCGACGATAATAAATTGGAGAACCGACATCTAAAGACCCCAAGTCATCTGCATTTAAGAAAAATTCTTTGCCCGGTACATCGGAAGTAATCACTGGCGGTACTTCTAAGCCAGTAAATTCGAGTTTTTTCTCTTCCGACTTACCACCATCCACTTCAATATATGAACCTGACAATAATGTGTCTATTCCTGAAACCCCACTCGTCCCAATCCGAGGTCGCACGACCCAAAACCGTGAATCTTTTGCGGCAAAGTTACTGGCATCTTTACGCAAATCAATTCTGGCAATCACGTGTGAACGGTCTTCTGAAAGATCAATCTGCCGTACTACGCCAATATCCACCTGTTTATAACGAACCGTTGTTTTACCTGCGACCAATCCCTCAGCCGTCCTAAAAGATACGTCAATGGTCGGGCCGTGAGACAAGAGCGCTTTTATCGCTAATGAAAGCGCGATTAAAAGAGCAATCAATGGAATGAGCCAAATTAAAAGAGGCTTCCACCGACTTTTCTTTTCTTGGGGTTCTGGCAAATCATTCACGCTATCCAGTTCAACATCTGGATCACGACGATCTGAGTTACCAGGGGTTATTTCATTTTCAGACATACTCATTGTTCTTTTATTGACTGGGATTAATGGAATCATTATTCAACGGCGGGTGTTCAGCCTGAATAATCTTGGTTTTGTTTGAGGCAAAAATAGAAGGTTTATTTGTATTTTGAGATGCGTAGAAGTTATCCCAAATAAGCCGTGGGTCAAAACTTAACGATGCAAACATGGTTAACACTACAACCGCACCAAAAGCGATCGAACCCGGCCCTGCTAAAATGGTAGCAAGTGATTGAATCTGAATGAGCGCTGTTAAAAGTGCCACCACAAATACGTCAATCATTGACCAACGGCCGATAAACTCGACAACTCGATATAATTTAACGCATTGCTCAGGTAAAAATTTCCATGCTGAAGATTGCTGAAGATATACCGCCACCAATAAAAAATACAAAATCAGTAGCTTTAGCATGGGAATAAAAATACTGGCCATGAAAATAACCACTGAAACCAGATAGTCTCCACTTTGCCAAAAGTAAATGACCCCACTCATGATGGTATCTTGCTGGCTACCCAACAATGAGTCAGTCACCGTCATTGGAAGTACATTGGCGGGAATATAGAGAATGGTCGCAGCTACCACTAAGGCAAAAGTTCGGTTTAAACTCGCTGGTTTACGTGAATGCAGCACGCTATTACAACGAATACAACGTAACACCTGATGGCTTTGGCCTAGACGTCTTTTTTCATTTTTCGCAGAATTTACGATGCCACAGCAGTGACACACAATTAATGAGAGATCTTTGGCTCTTGGGTATTGCTTAAGCACTGACCCTTGCTGTGAGCTTTGTGTTTGGGTCACATTTTTTATCGTTTTCATGGCAGTGACCTATCAATTTCATTCCATATATCACTCACCTTTATGGAAGTGATATAGACCAACAATACACTTAAAATCGCAAATGCCCATAACGCAATCTCGGGAATCACCAGCACCATTCCCATTAACTTCACAAGTGTGACCAAGATTCCGATTAAGAACACCTCAACCATTCCCCACACTCTCATAAAATAAAGTGTACGTAAGGCAAACACTAAAAATGTGGGTCTTTTCTTCAATACGCTTACTGTGCCCAACACATAGGAGAGTAATAACAGATAGGAAAGTGGCACAATAAAAGTGGTGATTAAAATAAGAATGCCAACAAAAGCCCGATCATAATGAAACATTACCCAGACCGCACCAAGTAAAGTGGTTTCAGAGATATTGCCCTGTAATTCAATTTTTACAATAGGAAAGCTATTGGCAATAACAAATACGATCAACGCCGTTAAGATTAAAGCCAACAGTGTCGAAAAAGGTTTGGTGTGCCGATAGAGTTCAGCACCGCAGCATAAGCAATAAGCTCTTTTTCCATAAGCAAGCGGGGTTCTACGATAGACAGTATCGCATTCCTCACAACCTGCTAATTCTTTAAGCTTCATAGTTATACTCTGAGATTTATAGTTTTAACTGTGTCACACAAAACTCTTTTTATTACTAAGGTAAATTAAAATATAAATCAATCGAAAAACTATCCAAGTCATCATAAATTTTGAGATGAAAATTACCGTGTACTGTTCAATATATTATTGAAACTGCTGAATAATCTGTACAAATTCTGTGGCCAAATTAAAATAGAACCTAAAAGTCAAAGGCTTAAGCTGAGATAACACAGTTTTATGACCAAAATATCTGAGATCAGCATGTGACAGCGCAGAACCATCAGAAATTTAGCATTTCTGAACAGTACGACATGTGAGTCATTGGGAAAACAGTACAAAAGAATAGCGTGTTGGTTATAGAGGCGGACAGAGATTTACTTAAAAATATGAGCGGTCATAGAGTAGTTCTAAAGTTTTTTTAATACCCATAACCCTCTCTTTTTAATATGATAATTTTAATTAGAATATAAAACCAAAACATTAATCACTTTTATATTCAAATATACATTCTATTCAAGAATAGCAATTTCAAATCTTATATTTTTCTTTAAAATAAATGTAATTATGAAGATTAATTTAAATATATTAAAAATTAATTTATGCGACACAATTATCAAAAAATTAATTTTAAGTAGATTGTTTTTTAATTTATATAAAAATTAAGACCAGTCTAACAATTAAAAATTAATTCTTTAAATATCAATATATTAAAAATTTATTTTCAAGATTAGATATAAGCAAGACGCTTTAATCTCATAAAATATTCTTTATATTATTGTAAATAAATTTTACCTTTCATTAAAAAATTAATAGTTGATTTAAACACTCAGAATTACCACCAGACCTTAGTTCACACGTATTTTAAGCACATTATTTTTTATAATTAAACTTAAGAAAACCACTAAACCTGAAGGTTTGCTTAAGTAATTTTCATACTGTATTTTAAAAATGAAAAATAAATAAATTTATATATTAAAGATAGAGCTAATAATAAAAGTGAGATCAAAATGATTGAATGGTTACAAGGTGTTTTAAAGCACAGCCCCGAAATATTATTGTTCTTATCACTCGCAATAGGCTTCTGGATTGGACAATTCCAGTTTGGAAAATTTCAGTTTGGTGGAGTCGCAGGCTCCTTACTCGTCGCAGTTGTTTTAAGCCTTATTGGCGTACCTGTCGATAACGGTGTTAAAGCAATTTTATTTGCTCTCTTCATTTACGCAGTAGGCTTTGAAAGTGGCCCTCAGTTTTTTAAATCACTGGGTCCACAGTCCATAAAAGAAATTTTATTAGCAGTATTCATGGCAGTGTGTGGTTTAGTCACTGTTTTAGTGATGGCTAAAATTTTTCATCTCGATAAAGGCTTGGCTGCGGGTCTCGCTGCGGGCGGCATGACTCAATCAGCCATTATTGGGACTGCGGGAGATGCAATTTCTAGACTCGATCTCCCACTCGCAGAAATTCAAAGACTTCAAGCAAATGTCGCGATTGGCTATGCGGTCACTTATATTTTCGGTTCATTGGGAGCAATTATTGTCTGTGTGAATATCTTGCCTAAATTTATGGGTAAAGAAATTCACGACGATGCTTTAAAAGCTCAAAGTGAACGACTGAAAGGTGCTTTTGAATTAGCCCCAGGCCAAGAACTGGCAATGCCCGAAATTGTTGGCCGTATTTATAAAGTTAAACAAGCCAATGGGCAAACTATTGCGGAAATTGAAGCAAAAGAGCCGAGTATTACGATTGAACGGTTAAAACGTAAAGATCAGTTTATTGATGTCGCTCCCGAGCTAACTTTACAAACAGACGATGTCATTTTACTGGTTGGTCGCCGTGCCAATGTAGTTTCAGTTGCCGAGCAAATCGGTAGCGAATTACAGTCATCGCAAGGTATGGAAATGATTATGGATACCAGCGATGTCATCCTAAGAAATTCCAAATATCTCAACCGCACCTTAGGAGACATTAAGGCCAATACGCCTGCGTATTTAAAGCACGGTATTTATGTACTTGCAATTAAGCGTAACGATGAGACACAACCTTTAAGTGATGACACCGTTTTACGACAAGGCGATGTGGTCACCGTATACGGTACAAAAAGCGACCTCGACCGCTTGGTGAAAGAAGCAGGTAAAGCCTTACCTGAAAGCTTAAAAACGGACTGGATTTTTCATGGTGCTGGCCTTGTGGTTGGTTTGGTGATTGGTCTATTTGTGATTCGTTTGGGTGATGTGCCATTAACTCTGGGTGCTGGTGGCGGTGCTTTACTATCAGGTCTTCTGTTTGGTTGGATTCGAAGTCGAAATCAGGTGCATGGCAATATGCCTTTAGCAGCTTCACAGCTTCTTAAAGATTTGGGACTTGCGGGCTTCGTTGCTGCTGTCGGCTTACAATCAGGTTTACAAGCTATTCAAACCATTAAAGAAAGTGGTCTTTCACTCTTTATGATTGGAGTTGTGGTAACACTGGTTCCTCTCCTACTTTCCATGCTCTTTGCTCGTTATGTTCTGCGTTATGACAACGTTGCAGTAATGGCAGGTGCACTATCTGGTTCACGCAGTGCAAACCCTGCATTTGGTGCAATTTTAGACAAAGCAGGAAACTCGATTCCGACCGTTCCATTTGCAATTACCTATGCCCTAGCAAATGTGTTCTTAACCTTGCTCGGACCACTGATCGTAGGCTTGGCCTGATTTTATACATTGAATTAGAAATTTTATTCATCTCACTATAATTAAGGAGACGTCCCATGGGGAAAGTCGATTATTCTAAATATGCAAAACTCAGCCCATTTGAGCTTAAAGATAATTTAATAGAATTAGCTCAAAGCAGAACTGACCGAATGATGCTAAATGCTGGGCGTGGTAATCCGAACTTTCTTGCGACTATCCCACGTCGAGCATTCTTCCAACTGGGTCTGTTTTCTGCGACCGAATCCGAATTTTCATTTTCCTATATGCCGGAAGGTCTAGGTGGCTTCCCGCGCCCCGTTGGACTCCAATCACGTTTTGATAACTTCATTTTGGAAAACCGCGACAAACCCGGTGTGGTCTTTTTAGGCAAAGCAGTGTCTTATGTGCGCGACCAGTTAGGCTTAGACCCAGATCTTTTTTTACTTGAAATGGTTGAAGGAATTTTAGGGTGTAACTATCCAGTGCCAGACCGAATGCTTCGAGTGAGTGAAACCATTATTAAAGAGTACGTCTTACGAGAAATGGGCGTACAAGGCATGCAAAAAAGAGACTTAGATTTGTTTGCGGTTGAAGGCGGAACAGCCGCAATGGCCTATATTTTTAACTCATTAAAAGAAAATAAAATTATCAAAAATGGCGACCGTATTGCCATTGGTAGCCCTATTTTCACGCCATATCTTGAGATTCCAAAACTCAATGACTACCAGCTTGAAGAAGTATTAATTGCGGCAGACCCTAAACTCGATTGGCAATATCCAGAGTCGGAGCTTAGAAAGTTAGAAGATCCGTCTATTAAAGCGTTCTTTTTAGTCAACCCAAGTAACCCACCATCGGTAAAAATGAGCGATGAAGGTCTTGCGATTTTGGCTGATATCGTCAAAAAACGCCCAGATCTGATTATTTTGACAGATGACGTTTACGGTACATTTGCCGATAACTTCAAATCACTATTTGCGATCTGTCCTGACAATACAATTCTGGTTTATTCGTTCTCTAAATACTTTGGTGCGACTGGTTGGCGACTTGGTGTCATTGCGCTTTCAAATAACAATGTGCTTGATAAACAAATTGCGAACTTATCAAAAAAAGAAAAGAAAGAGCTTGAAGAGCGCTATTCATCTTTAACCACAGACCCAGCAAGCATTAAGTTTATTGACCGTTTAGTTGCAGACAGCCGTAATGTTGCTTTGAACCATACTGCGGGCCTATCTACCCCACAACAAGTTCAAATGGTTTTATTTGCCTTGTTTAATCTAATGGACTCACGTCAGAGCTACAAAAAAGCCGTTAAGTCTGTTGTACGTGAACGCGATGCGGCACTTTACAGACAACTTGGCGTCGAGGTTCCAACAGATCCAAATGCTGTGGACTACTACACCCTAGTCAACCTTGAAAACACATCACGGACTCTCTATGGAGACGAGTTTGCGGATTGGGTAATGAAAAATAAAAATCCGACCGAACTATTGTTTAGAGTTGCCGATGAAACAGGAGTGGTTTTATTACCCGGTTCTGGCTTTGGTGTGCAGCACCCTTCTGCCCGTGCATCTTTAGCTAACCTGAATGAATACCAATATGCCTCAATTGGTGATTCTCTCAGACGCTTTGCAGATGAAGCTTATGCAGAGTATTTAAAAACCAAAAAAGGCAAATAAGCACCTATATAAAGTGAGGCTCTAGCAGCCTCACTTTTTCCTTTCTGTTCTTTAATTTACTATTTCAGTTTTTCAATTTAAGCATTTATCTTTAAAAAGTAATCCAACAACTCATCAGGTTCTTCATTTTGGCTTGAACCTAAAAGACCAAAAATCGCACCATCAATCATAAATACAAAAATATCCGATTCTTCATACGTAGCCCTTTTTTTAGATTCTCGCAGGACCCAGAAAATTTCATTTTTAAGCCATCGTCTATACCGAATTGCGGTTTGATAGGCGTTTGGATAAAGCTTTTTAATTTCAAAAATCGCTTTAAACAACAGATAATACGCACCTGTTAAGTCCGCATGTAAAAGGTAGATTTGTCTAAGCTTAATAGCCAAATCTGAATATTGACGAGATTCACTTACCGCTCTCACTTTTTCTTTTAAGTGTTCTTTTTGAACCAACAAACACATTTCAATTAATCTTTCTTTGGAGTGAAAGTAGTTGTAAAAAGTGGCTTTAGAAATTTTAGTTTCACTAACAATTCGGTCCACCCCGACCTTGTTAAAGCCGTATTGTTTAAATAAATCTGCTGCTGTGTTAAGCGCTCGCGTCGCTCTAAATGAAACTTCTAAATTTTTCATGTATACCGCTTAAAATAATTTTTTGTTGTATATAAAAGAGATAGAAATGCCGTCACTCTTAAAATGAGCGCTAAATACAGGCATGCAAAAGCCGCACAATAATGGTGTGCTCACCTATCTCTGGTTTATTGTTGCTATGTTTTAGTCTTAACGATTCTTAAGATGTAGAAACCTAAAGTCGGTTAAATCGTTTTAAAGACTGTATAAACGGTATGGATAGAAAGAATTTGGCAAAGGTTGCCAACGAGAGAGAAGAAATAGTACGCATAACGGCGGACTCCTTTTGATTTAGAAGAGTCTTACCAATTACTGCTAAATAATGGTGGCAAGACTAGAAGGGTTAGCAGACTGGTACAAAAGGAAACCAGCACACCCGAAGGTGTCCCTCCTAGCCTCACCATAAAGGCGTGACTTAAGAGAACGCACAAAAACCAAAACAGCATTGTTGTGCGCCTTTTGTAGACGGTCTGCTAAAACCGACTGGCAATGTAGGCCAGCAGGCAAAGGATAATCGTCAAGGTTTAGAGTGTCAATGTAAGGTTGAATAGAAAATAGTTAAATAATTATTGTTTTTCATTCAATTAGATAGTTAAGCTAAATTCTAATTCAACTTAAATTTAAAGATATACAAATACTGCTAACGAATGGTGGCAAGACGAAAGAAGGTTGACAGACTAGTTAGACCCTAGCACACCCTAAAGTGTCCTACTTCCGTTTTGCCATAAAAAAGAAGGATAATCTTTAAATTTTAGACCGTCAATTTGGTTCCGAACATAAAATATCTCTTTCATTATTATTAAAATTCAATTAGATACTAAAGCTTAATAATAGCTAAGTTCTGCTTTAAAGAAGCTAAATAATTCGATTCAAAGTATGATTTGTAAATAAAAATTGATCAAAACAAAAAAGCCAACTCTTTCGAATTAGCCCTAATTACCTCACGACCACGTCTGTGAAAATTGCTTTTGATTTTATTGTTCGCAACAATCTTCATCAATTTTTGTTATGACTTTAAATTAACCTTTCTTTGTGACAATTCAATTAAAAAACACCGCCCGAAGGCGGCTTGTTGAAATTTGTATTTACCTCGTCATTTTCACTTTTTCAAAGTTTTGGTGAAAGCTTGAGAATTGAAATACTCGGTAATTTCCTCACCCTGATTTTCATTTTTTTCATAAGGTAAAGCGACTGAGTCAAACTCTAGCCTTAAGCTAATAAATTCAGGAATAAAGTTTTTGATGGGAGGTGGGGTTTTCGGGCCGCCTTCAGTAATTTTTTCAATGAATCCTGCGAGCCATAAAATATATTCATTTTCATGACTGTAATGCGGAATTAAACTTACATCAATTTTTACCTTACATTCATGGAGGGGTTTACTAAAAGCTTCATTGAAATCAATGTAGTTGTACTTTAGTTTAAATACGGTTCCTGCTATTTCTTTACGAATAAAAGTCATCAGATTATTAAGGTTTTCAATGGTGTCATCTGAAAAGAGCTCATTTTCTTCAACTTTCCTATACACACTTTCTGCAAAAATCAGATATAGAGGTGGATCAGGAAATTTGAACAACACTTATAAGTGATATTTTGCTCCCCAAATGATGTTATAAACATCAATATATGGAGTATTTTATGGCACGTAGACCAAGAAGAAATCATTCAAATGATTTTAAAGCTAAGGTAGCACTTGCTGCGATTAAAGCAGAAAAAACACTTGCTGAATTGAGTGCTGAATTTGATGTTCATCAAAACCAAATTATCGACTGGAAAAATCAACTGATTTCAGCTTCCTCGCAAGCTTTCGATCAATCAAAAGCTCCAACAGAACCACCCATCGATCTAAAAAAACTACATGCAAAAATCGGTGAGCAGGCATTAGAAATTGATTTTTTAGAAGGTGTGTTGAAGAAACTGGGCCGCTTCAACCACAAAAGTTAATCGATGACTCACTTCAGATTTCAGTATCTAAGCAAGCTCAGCTGCTGAAAGTCTCCCGTGGTTGTTATTACTATCGCCCAAAACCTGTGAGTGCATCAGATCTGAAGCTGATGCGGTGTATGGATGAGTTACATATGCAATACCCTTTTGCAGGTAGCCGTATGATGCGTGATTTGTTGAATCGTCAAGGACATCATATAGGACGACGTCATACACGTACTTTAATGAAGAAAATGGGCATTAATGCGTTATATTGCAAACCAAATTTAAGCCAGGCTAATCAAGCTCACCGCAAATATCCATATCTGCTCAAAGGATTGGCTATTCAGCGCAGTAATCAAGTGTGGTCTACGGATATAACGTATATCCCTATGGCAAAAGGCTTTGTTTATTTATGTGCTGTGATTGATTGGCATAGCCGCAAGGTACTTGCGCATAGAGTATCGATTAGTATGGAGGTTACATTTTGCATAGAAACATTAAATGAAGCTATTGAAAAATATGGTCGACCTGAAATATTTAATACAGACCAAGGCAGTCAGTTTACCAGTGATGCATTTATTGATGTATTGAAATCAAATGACATCCAAATCAGCATGGATGGTAAAGGTCGATGGGTTGATAATGTGATGGTTGAACGATTATGGCGGAGCGTTAAATATGAAGAGGTGTATCTCAAAGCCTACAGCAATGTTTTGGATGCGAAGAAGCAATTAAACGCATATTTTGAATTTTATAATTTGAAACGACCTCATTCGAGTCTGGACAAAATGACTCCAGATGAGTTTTACTATGACCAGCTACCACAACAAAATAAGGTAGCTTAACTAGAGCAGAGTATCACTTATAAATAAGCTTTTAGTTGTTCAAACATGTGGGACCACCTCTTATTGAGGCATTAGGGTATCCCTATTTATTAAGTGGTATTTGGACTGCTCTTAAAGTAAGTATGCTTTAAGTTGTGTAACTTATTGTAAGATTAAGAAACATTAGGTAAGTATTGTACAATTATTATTAATAGATATTTCTAATTAATTTTCATTTTTTCTAAATAGTTATCATTCACAAATTATTTTCATAAAAAACAATAATATAAATATATATCTTATTATCCTTTCTTAAGCATAGTAATGAATATGGTTGAAAATAAAATGTACTTTTTTATAGTTTTTCAATATTAATCCAATTTAATTTATGAGAGTTTTAGAGGCAAAAATAAGTCAATGTATAAAAAACGTAAATAATGATAAAATACATCACATTTTAAGAAAGTGAATATTTTACATACATATTTCTTTAGGCGTTTAAGTCCATTATGCTTAAGTTATCTAATTGTTAAGTATGTATGATGGAACAGCAAACTTTATTACAAGAACTGAACTCACTCATTGAATACTACTCAAAAAGAACCGATTGCCCGCCTACTCGTATACGCATCGGCTACAGAGCTTATGCAAAACTGATGCAGTGCCCGCCTTTCGCCGATGAAGTGATGAACTCCGCCCTAGATCCAAATAAGCGAAAATATAAAAAGTTAAAAATTAAAATTACAAAAGATGATAATCAGTTGGAACTTGAGTAAGTTTTTAAGATTTCAAAATAAAAAGTTCTTCAACTCCCCTATTTACGATTTTATTTATGTAACAATCCAGTCAAAGGCACAGCCTTAGAGCATTTATAGTCATTCCGTAAAAGCTCTGCTAAACAAAGCTTTTACGGATATTTTTATACTAATTGATACTTTCATTATCTGAGGCATCTTCTTTATTTAAAATCCGCCCTTCTTGTTTTGGTCGAATCAATGGTGCTGTAGGTCTTGGATGATGAGTATGTGTATATTGCATACCTACTCCCGCATTGACGTCATCTGCAGCGATTTCAGTTTCAAAACGCTCATTATCCAAATCACGAATTTCCTCGGTAATTCTTTCTACTTCATCTTCATCCACTCCAAGTTCTTGCAAAATCACGCCGCCAAACTTAATTGCAGATTCAAACGTTTCACGAATCATAAAGTCCACTTTTTGTTTAACTAAATGCAGTGAATGCTCGCGGTCATATGAACGGACTAACAGTTTTGCTAAAGGAAATTCATGGGTCACGAGTTCTACAATTCTATTGGTGGTTTCCTTGCTATCTACACACACCACAATCGCTTGTGCTGTTGCGGCGCCAGACGCATGCAGAATATCTAGACGGCAGCCATCGCCATAATAAATTTTAAAACCAAACTTTTCGGCGTTTCGAATCATGTCGGTATTATTATCAATAATGGTGACATCGACACCTCTTGCTAATAATAATTGACTGGTGACCTGTCCAAAGCGCCCAAAACCGATCATTAAAACACTACCGCTTAGCCCGTCAGCAATGTCGATGTTTTCTAATGAAACCTTCGTTTTTGCTTGAGTAAAACGTTTGAAAATAATACCAACAATTGGGGTCAACACCATTTAAAGCACAACAATGGCAGTTAAGTTAGATTTAACGGTACTATCAATAACTTGTGCGCTTAATGCAGCCGAGAAAAGTACAAAAGCAAACTCTCCACCTTGAGCCATGAGTAAGGCACGATCCAACGCTTCAGTATGAGAGCTTTTAGTGATTCGTGCGACTATATAAATCATCAGCGCTTTGGCAAGCATCAGGGCAATTACGCCACTCACAATCAGTTGCCAGTTTTGAGCAACTACCGATAAATCCAGAGACATACCGACCCCAAGGAAAAACAGGCCTAACAAGATTCCTCGGAATGGTTCAATATCAGCTTCAATTTGATGTCTAAAGGTCGATTCAGATAAAAGCACACCTGCTAAGAAAGCACCCATTGCCATGGTCAAACCGCTGACTTGCATGAGTAACGCTGCACCCAACACAACCAATAATGCGGCCGCAGTCATGACTTCTCGGGCTTTAGCAGCAGCCAAAAGCCTAAATAATGGGTTCAGTAACCAATATCCTGCCGCAATAAGCCCCGCAATTGCGAGTAAACCAATTCCTATATTTTCTAGACGTACCGATGTGCTTTCGACCACATGATTCGGTGCCATAAAAGCAACAATAGCCAGCAATGGCACAATGAGTAAATCTTCAAATAGTAAGATGGCTACAATCTTTTGCCCACGTGGCTGAGTTAAATCACCCCGATCCCCCAATAACTGCATCACAATCGCAGTCGAGGTTAAAACGAACCCTGCCGCACCAATAAAAGCAACTTGCCATATAAAGCCAAATAACAGCCCAACGCCAGTTAAAGCCAATGCACAAATAATGATCTGCAACGTACCGAGGCCAAAAATTTCGCGTCTAAGACTCCACAAATGTGATGGCTGCATTTCCAAGCCAATCACAAAGAGGTACATCACGATTCCCAACTCGGCAATATGCAAAATTGCGGTGGAATCTTGAAAAAAAGCAAAACCGAATGGGCCAATAATGAGACCCGCAATTAAATAACCAAGTACTGAACCTAAACCAATACGTTTAAAAATAGGAACTGCAATGACAGCAGCCGCCAATAAAACCACGGGGGCAACTAAACTAATTGAATGTGCTTCTGAGCTCATACATTTCTCATTTTATTTATCTGCAATTTATTCTATGTGAAACGAGGTTTAAGGGCGATTATTAGTTTTGAGAAAAAGCATCCTAAAAATAAAATGGCTTGAGTCATACGAAAATAAAAATTGAGCCTATAAATAGGAATCAAATATTCATAGACAAACACCCATAAAAAAAGCCCTAACGGGCTTTTTTCAAATTAAGCAATGAATTTCAACATGAGCTGAATAACCGTTGCATTAATTAAGTCGACAAAGAATGCGCCACAAAGCGGAACAATCAAGAAAGCCTTATGCGATGGACCATACATATTAGTAATGGCCTGCATATTTGCAACGGCGGTTGGAGTTGCGCCCATACCGAAACCACAATGGCCTGCTGCTAACACTGCTGCATCATAGTTTTTGCCCATAACGCGGAACGTCACGAATGCTGCATATAAAGCCATCGTAATGGTTTGCGCACCTAAAATTACAACTAACGGGCCAGCTAGGTCGGCAAGTTGCCAAAGTTTTAACGAAAGCAATGCCATGGCTAAATAAAGTGACAAAGACGCATTACCAAATACATCAATCGCACGGTCGAAAATATCAATTTTCAATACGCTTTCTAAAATGTTTCTTAAGATTACACCGCCACCGAGTGCCCAAACGAAAGTTGGTAACTCAAACCACGTTCCCTTACTAAAGCCAGTCATAAATTCAGCAAACGCTAAACATGCTGCAAACATACCTAGTGTAGTAATTGCATTATCGGCAGTAATTAAACGGACTTGATGCGGGTTTTCAAACGGAGCAAGGTCATCTGAATTTTGTTCAAGATGTGTGTCGCGATTTTGGATTTCAGCATTGGTTTTTGGTTGAGCAAGACTGTAACGATTGATAAGCAATTTCGCTAAAGGCCCACCAATCACACCACCAATAATCAAGCCAAAGGTCGCACTCGCCATACCTAATGCTAAAGCACCCTGAATCCCATGCTGGGTTTCTAAAATTTCACCCCATGCGCCAGCTGTACCATGACCACCTGTTAAAGTAATTGAACCAGCAATCAAACCAATAAGTGGGTCAAGGCCCAATAAAGTCGCAAGGCTCATACCAACAGCATTTTGCACAACAATAAATGAGGCTACACAAATTAAGAAGATGACCAAAGCAGTGCCACCTTCTTTAAGCTTCATAAAATTAGCACTTAAACCAATTGAAGCAAAGAACACGAGCATAAAGCTGGTTTGTAATTCACTACTAAAAACAATGCTATACCCCCACAAAGTGTGGACAAGTAAAGAAACTACAGCAGCAACCAAACCACCCGCTACAGGTTCAGGGATATTATAACGTTTTAAAAAATCAATACGATTAACAAGAAAGCGGCCCAACAATAAGACGATAACCGCCGAAATTAGTGTATAAAAACCATTAAAAACAAATTCCATATATACTACTTTCTGATTACATTCCTAATGGATTGTAAAATAATTATATTTTATTTTTTATTATTTAAAAAAAACACAAACAAACTTTACAAAAACCATCTTTATTTAATAATAATCATATAAATCAATTTGTTATTTTGAGTATTTAGTAAAAAATCACAATGTATCTTCTCCTAAATTTCTATCTTGCTTTGATAATTGTTTTTTTAAAGATTTAAATGCTTAAGTGATGAAATCAAGACATCTGGTTGCCTTAATCTTATTACTCATTTTTTAAGCAACAGTATATTGCGCTAAGCTAAGCTCTACTTGATACATTTAAAGAAAAATCCTGTCTTTTGGGTCACTGAACTTCTCCATCATTCACTTTAATATCCTTCAAAGACCAGCTCTTTACTGTTCTGGGCAACATCTTTATAGGTTTTATATTCAATGAGTTTATTGCTTAAAGTTCGTCAGAATGTTCCACAGCTACAATCTATTAAAAAATCTCTTCAGACACGTGCTGGTCAAAAAATACCTCACATGCTGATCAATGCATCAGATCTCTTTTTCAGAGGCCCTCAAATAGCTTTGTCAGGAAAAACACCTTTTGATGTGATTCATAAGCATGAAATCATTACCTTACGCCATTATAAAAATGAGACTGATACCTCTACTCCTAAACACCGCGTACCTCTAGTTATTGTTCCACCGCTAGCAGTGAACATGCTCATTTATGATTTGTTTCCTACGCGTAGCTTTGTACGCTATTTTTTAGCGCAAGGTTTTGATGTCTATTTAATTGACTGGGGCATCCCGACTCGGCACCAAGCAAAATATAACTTCGGTACTTATATTAAAGTTTTCATGCCAGAGATGTTAAAGCAAGTTCGCCTACACAGCGGTCAGCAACAGCTTTCTTTACATGGTTGGAGTTTGGGCGGCGCACTTTCGCTCTGCTATACCGCATTGTTTAAAGATAAAGATATTAAAAATCTAATTATTCTTGCGTCCCCTATCGACACACACAAAGCAGGTTATATGGGGAAACTATACGGTAGTCTTACCAAACCTGCCGAATGGGTTCGCAAACATACGCCATTTCGTATTCGCCATCATGTGCCAAGTGAAGCATTTCATATTCATGGGTGGCAAAACACTCTTGGCTTTAAATTAACGGATCCGATTGGAAATTTGAAAACATATTGGGAACTTTTTAAAAATCTAGATAACCGAGAGTTTATTGTCGATCATGCAACCTCAAGCTCATTTATCGATAATATGTTGGCTTACCCAGGTGGAGTCATGCGCGATATTATTCTCCGCTTCTGGATTGATAATGAGCTGTCTAAAGGCGTGGTTAAATTTGGTGAACTTACCGCCTATCTAAAAGACATTAAATGTTCAGTATTAGCTGTCGGTGGTAACACAGATATTATCGTGACGGCTGATGCTGTTAAGCCGCTTATGGATTTAATTGGTAGCGAAGACAAAACCTTTAAAGTCGTACCGGGTGGCCATATGGGCGTAGTTTCTGGTAGCCAAGCACCGACTACAGTCTGGCCAGAAGTGAGTACTTGGTTAGCTACTCGTTCAGAATAATTAATTCAAAAGCAGTAAAGCCAGTGTAGTCAGTTCTATGCTGGCCAAAATTTAAATTTTATAAATCTGATATTCTAGTTTCATTTATATTGCAGTAGTTTTTTCTCATAATTCGAAAGCAGCTCATTACTAGATGACTCAAAAATATAAATATAATTTCCTCACTATTAATCACATTAAAACCCTTCAATACATAAATTTTATTTATTGGAAATACAACTTAATAAAACTATATTTTATCAAATGTTAAAATTTTTTAAATAGATTAATTTTCTCTTATTAATATTTATAAATTTTAAGAAAAGTATCTTTTAAAGTTGATGTTACTTTTTGTTATTTATGTAAAGCTCATCTAAACAATATATTTACTTAAGTTATTGTTAAACAAATTTTTTTATAAATTTAATTTTGTAAAATTTGATCATTATTTATACAAATGTAGGCAATCTCTCACAATTATGTAAGCCAAAGCTTACAACTCAAATGATTGTTTTTCTTATAATTAATTTCAGTACATATAAGCACTCTTTACTATTAAATAGAAAGCTGAATATTAATAAAGAGATCTGGAGAAAATGATAAAGTCATCTTTATTAATATAAAAACTCTTAATAATAGAAAAAGAATCTCAAAAATTAATATGTACTATCTTTCCTCTGGAAACAGAGGAAAGATTCCTTTTTAATCATCAGATAGGGTATAGAAAATGTTTATTGCAAAAAATATATTTGTATATTTACTATCAATGTTAGCTTTATGCTTACTGATTATTTTCTTTAATTACATAGGAATGAATGAGACGATTAATCTTCTGCTCTCATCTGCACTGTTTGGAATATTTATTACTTGGTATTTCAAAGGCAGTGGATTGTGTCTTGCTTTGTTTAGCTTTTTTTATTGGGCCATGTTTGTCATTAGTCAAAGCTTAGAAGTGATATGGATGCTCGCAACTTCAGTTATTGTATATTTAGTCATGACTAAAATATTACCTAAACTCAAGAACATCCATATTGGCGTGATAGCCAAATAGCTAGAACGGTTTCACCCCCCGATTCACCATACCCACTTTCTTAACTGTGTTAATTTTAGTTTGTTCGGCAATGACTAATTCATTGATGAAAGCTTTTAAGTTTTGCTCATCAAGACGAATAGGATTAAAAGTACTTTCTCCCATTTTTAGAAAGAAAGATTCAATATTTGTATTACGTTGTACATATTTCATTGACCATTTTTGAAAAGAGTTTTGTTCAATGGAATATGTACACAACCATTTAACATTATGATGTCTTTCATCATTTGTAATCTTTTCAAATAATCTTTCAACCACCTCTTTTTCACCTTCTAAACATTGAAAGAAAGCATTATCAGCATAATAAAGTACACCACAGATCTGATTCAAATCATTGAAATCTCTAGCTTCTGTCAAAATATCACGTAAATCTTGCAATAAATCTTCATTTTTTTCGTTTCGTTGACTGGCATAACACAGGCGAACGTTCATTAGCGATTCCGTGAAATATAAAATTTCTTTATTTAAAGAATTTTTAATCTAACACACATCTCTTACTAATAATTTATATTTCTTTGATATTTTTAAGTTTATATTAAAAATTATCTTCAATTGTTAATATATAACTGATGATTAATTCTTGATATAAATATAAAAAGCCCTCCTATTGAGGGCTTTTAACGCTCTAAAAGAACAATGAATTTTTTAAAAGCTAAAATAAAAAAAAGCACTAAAGAGTGCTTTTTTTGTTTGCTGTATATTATTGTGGAATAATATTTACAGCATTTGGGCCTTTTTGCCCTTGAGTAACGGTAAATGTTACGCGTTGACCTTCATGCAAAGTTTTGAAACCAGAACCTGCGATTTCTTTGAAGTGAGCGAACACATCTGGACCGTTGTCTTGTTGAATGAAACCAAAACCTTTAGTTTCGTTAAACCACTTTACTGTACCACTTACTGTATTAGACATGATATATCCTACTGATTTCTAATATTTTAGAATCATTAAATAATGACCCTATCATAACTTTGAAAAAAGAATAACAAATTGAGCTTAATATCTTAAAAAACGAAGGATTATGACTAAAACTACGATACTTAAAAGAAGATTTACTAACAAGTCTTTTTTCTAGTTAACTGAATAATACAGGAAATAAATTTGTATTCAAGGCTTTTATAAATAATTTCAATAAATTATAGTAAATAAATACAAACCAATAAGTTAGGTAAAAATCTCAGCAAATTCAATATATTCCCTGCTTAAATAATAACTTATTTTAGTAAATATTCTTGAAGACATAAATTAAAAAAAGATTGCTTAGAAAATAGCTTGATTCAAAATAAAAAGAGTTATTTTTTTTCAATTGAAATAATTTAAATTAAAAACTTTAGATAATAAAAAAACTCCTGATTAGGAGCTTTATTTTATGGCAGAGGATCAAGGACTCGAACCTTGACGAACGGTTTTGGAGACCGTCATGCTACCATTACACCAATCCTCTATATTTATGATTAAACACTCAAGATTTAATCACAAAAAAAGCAAGATCATAATCTTGCTTTTTTAATGGTGGGGGCGAAGAGACTCGAACTCTTACACCTTGCGGCGCTGGAACCTAAATCCAGTGCGTCTACCAATTTCGCCACGCCCCCATCTGGGACATTTATTTAAAATAAATGTGGCAGAGGATCAAGGACTCGAACCTTGACGAACGGTTTTGGAGACCGTCATGCTACCATTACACCAATCCTCTTCCAAGATCTAGATGACTTAACATCTACATCAAACTTTAAGTTATTAACTTAAAGTGGTGGGGGCGAAGAGACTCGAACTCTTACACCTTGCGGCGCTGGAACCTAAATCCAGTGCGTCTACCAATTTCGCCACGCCCCCGATGGCTGTGTATATTAGCGATAAGATCTGACAGTGACAAGTGTTTTTTTTCTAAAAAAAACTAACCGTGTAAATTGTATACAGATACTAGATCAATGATTTTTATCAATTTGAATCTGTTTTAAGCAATTTATTGCTTCATCAGCATTTGAAAATCGATTTTGCTGCTGTTTTTGTAATAAACCTGCAAGTAAGGGATAAAAAATCAAAAACTGCGCGGGTAATTGAATGGTTAAATTTTGACAGTGCAAGATTGCCCAATCACGATAACTACCTGCTTCTAAGCGAGTTTGAGTCAACCATTCATATAAAATGATGCCAAAAGCATATAAATCGCTTTGTATTCCCTTATGCCCTCCTCGAAATAGCTCAGGAGCCATATAACGAGGTGTTGCATCCATGACTGTATCGCAACTTGAGATCGGTCTCGTTTTCTCAAAATCAATTAAATAAGGCTTTTGCTGAAACTTTCTAAAATGCTCTGCCTTAACGTCTCCATGAATCCAGCCAAGTTCGTGAAGCTCTGCAAGCTTATTTATTGCCAACCAAATCTTACGGTATACATCAGTTAAATCACTTTCATGAACCAATGAACTGAACCACACTTCACTATCAGGTAAAATTAAAACCTTACCCAAAGAATGGCCTAGCTGAGGGATTAAACTGACCTCAATCAATTTATAAGGTAAAAGCCATGCAGGTTTTTTAAAGTGAATTTCTTCGTAAAATAATTGCTCATGCATGAAATCTTGCTCACTTTGAGCATGGGTTTCAGGCAAATGATATTTTAACCAGTAATTTTTGGTATCTATGGTACATGTCCATAAACACCGCCCTAACGCTGCACTTGTTGGCTTTGTTACACATGTTAAGTTTTCTATATGCGAAGCAAAATCATGCCTCAGCATAGTAAGACTCAGGCTGTTGTTTCTTTTCTTCAAAGCGCAAAACTTCTAAACAATGCTGAATTGTCTTACCAATACGAGCATGGGTTTCAATTGAAGAAATTTTTGGCCAAGTTGCACGTTCCCCTTCTCTTTGCAAACGCTTAAACAGATGCGGACGCGGGTTTTGCAAAGTGTAGGTATAGTGACTTAGGCTATATTTAGCAATGATATTTACATCACCATAATAACGCTGTCCCATTACGCCATATCCATGATCTAACAATCTTCTGACGGGAGAAATAGAACCAAGTCGTTGACGCGTAAAGTCCATAATACCCATTGATAGTACTTTACCTTGGCGTCTTAAAATTCTTTCAGGCCAACTTAAAACGTCTTTACGGAAGCGATCCGCATCATTTTGCATAAATGGAACAATATGTGGGTTAACCTGACTCGCAATCGTGTAGTTTAAATTATAAAGCCGCGCCATTCTTTCTTGCGGGAAATCGCTTCTTACACTTCCATCTACCCACTTTGTATTTGCCATATAAGGTGTATGTTCACCGTCATAACGTTTACTGGTTAAACGTACCGGTGGGAATAAAATTGGCACGGCACATGAAGCCAATACTGCACTCCACACCAAAACATTCGGCGTCATAATGGCATTCATAATTCTTGGGTTTTCTGTTGCATCATATGGCGCTACTGCCACATTAATGTTTAAACCAGATTTTTTGAAAGCCTCTTCAAACGTAAGATCACCTAAATTCTCAATGAGGAATTTTTTCAAATATTGAACATCGGCAATTCCACCATTGCCTTTAATAAGTTCACGGAATTTCCTAAAATGAAAAGCATCACTAAAAAATTGCTCACCATTTAATAAGTTTTGGATATCTTCACTAGCAGAGGTTCCAAGCATACCTGTCATAATTGCCCCTGCACTTGAGCCAGAGAGCACTTTAGGCATTAAGTCTTGTTCAATTAAAGCCTTACATACTCCCGTATGAAAAAGTCCTAAAGTCGCCCCGCCCGAAAACATAAGTGCAGGTTGTCCATACGCCTTTTCACAGTTTTCAAAAAACTCTATTTTTTCTTTTCTTTGAAACGTAATACATTCACTTGAAGCAATATAAGCCAAACTTTGACTAACTTCTTCAATATAGTCTTCAATTAACTTTTTTGTACCGACATGTGTTGCTGCAAAAAGCATTGGATGACCAATATTTGCAATATCGTAGGTTAGACCTTCTTTAAGTAAATAGATGAGGTCTAATGTGCGATGTTGCTGACGATATCTTTTAAGCAAAGTGTATCGATAAGAAATGAGTTCGGCATCGAAGTAAGGTGAACTATTATCAAACTTCCACTCTTGCACACCTGTTTCTTCATCTAGTTTTAATGCAAAAGACTTCCATTCCTCATAAGATTCAGCCATGTCTAATTGACGTTGTAATTTTTTGATACGGTAAGCCTGATGTGGATTCATATCACTTCGTATTTTTTCAAACATATTTCGTCCTCATCTTCCCAGATGATTTTACTGAATAGACATCACAACACTATGCTCGGTCTGAACATTTCAATCAATTGCAAAACCGATAAAGTGTATAGGCAATAAGTTTTTGTCAGCCTATTAATTTCGGTGTTAGTATCCTATCAAACACTGTTTAACATGATTGACTTACCATGGCTACCATTGATTTACCGGACAATTTAGTTCAAACATTATCACTTGTATTAAATCAGTTACAGCAGGTCTTGCCTGAACCTCGACAAGAGACGGATTTTACTGCACCTGCTTTTAGATGGGAAAATCAGCAACTTAAAGCTATCCATGCCCCAAAAAATATTTATCTTGACGATTTAAAAGGCATTGAGCGTCAAAAAGAAAAAATTATTCAAAATACTTTGCAATTTTTAAATGGCTTACCAGCAAATGATGTGCTGTTAACCGGCTCACGTGGTACAGGAAAATCATCTATTGTTCGTGCTTTACTCACTGAGTATGCCCCTCAGGGATTACGTTTAATTGAAATTGAACGCGATGATTTATCAGACTTACCTAAAATCCAGAAACTCATTCAAAATCGCCCTGAAAAATATATCGTCTATTGTGATGACTTGGCTTTTAATGCCGAAGATGAAAATTACCGTAGTCTAAAAAGTGTATTAGATGGTTCATTACAGTCAGGTTCAAGTAATTTCATTATTTATGCAACCAGTAACCGTCGCCACCTGTTACCAGAATTCATGCATGAAAATACACCTGTAACTAAGGTGGACGTTCCCCAATATACTGAACTACATCCACAAGAAGCGATTGAAGAAAAGATCTCTTTGTCAGATCGGTTTGGTCTATGGCTATCTTTTTATCCAATGGATCAAAACCTATATTTAGAAATCGTTGAGCATTATCTTGATAAAGCAAACATGCCTTTCAATGATGAAGTTCGTGCAGAAAGTCTACGTTGGTGTCAGATGCGTGGTCAGCGCTCTGGTCGAGCTGCTTATCAGTTTTCTAAGCATTGGATTGGTTTAAACGCCTTAAAAGATTTGTCTAACAATTAAATAAAATGTCCCGCAAAGCCTTAGCTTTGGCCTATAAACCGCTTAGCTTTGGCAGTTGTTTTTCATAACCTAAAACAAAGATAGCACTTCTTTAGGTTTATATATGAAAAAACAATTGCCAAAAATTTCTACAGCCAGTAAAGCGCTTGGTAAAAGTTTATTACTTGCACAAGGTGTTTTAGACAAAGCAAAAAAATATTCGACTCTTCCTTTTACTCAAGCTCATATCATCAGTCCACGAGTTGACGAAAAATATTATAGCTGGACACATTACGGTATCTTTTTCCCGCTTTTACCAGAGCCGCATCGTTA
This sequence comes from Acinetobacter sp. BEC1-S18-ESBL-01, assembly GCF_014169935.1. NCBI lineage: Bacteria > Pseudomonadati > Pseudomonadota > Gammaproteobacteria > Moraxellales > Moraxellaceae > Acinetobacter > Acinetobacter sp. BEC1-S18-ESBL-01. Next base: position 1,305,411 of record NZ_AP022302.1, on the reverse strand, counting down.
CTTAAATATTATGATTTTAATCGGTACACCAGGTGCACTCGCTTTTGACCATGATGACATCATCACTGGAAATCCTAGAAAAACAGCTACATTCTTTTCAAGCACAGCTGCTCTGGAACAAGCTTTATTGAAGGCCTATATCATTCCCGAAGATACAAAAATTAATAAAGATGGGAGCTTAATAGAACTAGGTCAAGAAATTTCAATTCAAGGTAAATTCCCTCAAATTCACATTAATGGTCATTATGATGGATTTGATTTCGACTTTGATATCGATATCACTTCACATGTTTCATGGTTTATAAAAACACCAATCTATGATCACTTTAGTTTATTGGCAAAGTTTAAAGGTTTTCTAAACTATCAAGCAGAACGCATTGAAAGCCAAGGACTCTGCACTTACGAATATGCTCGAGCAGTTGGTCCTCATTCCCTCACAAATAAACTTATTCCTGATGTATATAAACTGCCACTTGATTTTTTCACTTATCAAATCATCAATTTAAATGAAACCACTCAGCTTCTTCTTACCAAAGCCGATATTGCAGGACAAACAGCTGCATATACCCTGCATATTAGACATCTGGACCAGCCAGCTGAAATTTATACAGATGTAAGCTTTGATATTATTTCGCATCAAGTTGATGACTTTGTTTCACCTACTGGGCAAAAAATGCGACTTCCAAAATATTTTTCTTGGATCGCTAGAAATGAGGCAAAGCAAATCATCTTAAACATTCAGGCAGAAATTGACTGCCCATTCCGTTATGGTCATGGGCGAGGTTATGCGAGTAGCTATATATTTACAGGTCATTATTTTGGTAATGAAGTACAAGGCCGTGGTTATATCGAATACATTGATATCGAAAGCCAACAGTCCTTTGACGATGAATAATTTTACTCAGGAATAGTGAGTTCAGTCATCGGCCATCTTGGTGTGGTCGTTACAGCTAAACCATCATGCTGACCTGCTTTTAAACGCTGATAACCAGCAAAAGCAATCATTGCTCCATTATCAGTACATAAAGCAGGCTCTGCATAATAAACTTGCGCTTTAATTTTCGCCAAAGAGGTTTCTAATTGCTCGCGTAGTCTTAAATTGGCGCTAACTCCACCTGCAATCACTAAACGTTTAAGTCCAGTTTGCTTTAAAGCTTTTACTGATTTTTTTACCAAAGTATCTACAATTGCTTCTTGGAATGAAGCAGCAATATCAGCGTCACGATTTTCGCCATTCAATTTTTTCAATTGAACAGAAACAGCTGTTTTTAAGCCACTAAAAGAAAAATCCAAGCCTTGATGAAGCATAGGTCTTGGAAACTCAAATGCTAATGGATCACCAGATAATGCAAGTTTTGCGATATTTGGCCCACCTGGATATGGCAAGCTCATCATTTTGGCAACTTTATCAAAAGCTTCGCCCGCAGCATCATCAATAGACTCACCCAATAGTTCATATTGACCAATAGCGTGGGCTGCCATCAATTGTGTATGTCCACCTGAAACTAACAATGCTACAAATGGAAATTCAGGTGGTTGACTTGAAAGTAATGGGGCCAGCATGTGACCTTCCATATGGTGAACACCAATTGCAGGTTTATTTAAAGAAAAAGCTAAAGTTCTGCCAAACAATGCACCTGTCATTAATGCTCCCATTAAGCCAGGACCACGCGTATAGGCAACCGCATCAATCTCTTGTTTTGTTACACCACTTTGTTCAAGTAATTGATTCATTAAAGGAATTAATTTACGAACATGGTCACGAGAAGCAAGTTCAGGTACTACTCCACCATATTCGGCATGAAGTTTAATCTGGCTATAAAGAACCTGTCCCCGTAAGCCGAGTTCGCTATCATAAAGTGCCAACCCTGTTTCATCACAAGAAGTTTCCAAGCCTAAAACAATCATCAAAACTGCCTTTTATATGAGTCAAAATATTGCAATCGCTATTATAGACTTGTGATATGAGTTGTAAATGAGTAAAATACTGACCTTCACTTGTGATCCGGCGCAATGGTGTGCCTGATCTTATCCATAATCTAGAGGATTTTACATGCCACAAGTTAAGTTGAAAGAAGGCGAACCAGTTGACGTAGCTATCCGTCGTTTCAAACGTTCATGCGAAAAAGCTGGTGTTTTAGCTGACGTTCGTAAACGCGAATTCTACGAAAAACCAACTCAAGAACGTAAGCGCAAAAAAGCTGCAGCAGTTAAACGCTACCAAAAGAAATTGGCTCGCGAATCTGTACGTACTACTCGCCTTTACTAATTAATTTGTGATTGACTGCTGAATTATGACTACTTTAAAAAACCAAATTACTGATGCATTAAAAACTTCTATGCGTGCCAAAGATATGGCAACAGTGACGGTTTTGCGTAGTCTACAAGCGGCAATTAAGCAAATCGAAGTCGATGAGCGCAAAGAGCTTGACGACGCTCAGGTTCTTGCGGTCATTGAAAAGCAAATTAAACAACGTAAAGAATCGATCAAAGCCTTTGAAGGTGCTGGTCGTAATGATTTAGCTAGTAAAGAACAAGCCGAAGCTGAGATTATCTCTCAGTTTCTACCAGAAGCTATGACTGAGGAAGAGCTTGATTCTATCATTGAGCAAACGATTGCTGCTCAAGAAGCAACTAGCATGAAAGATATGGGTAAGGTGATGAATTCTCTACGTCCGATCATAGCCGGGCGTGCCGATCCTGCTCAAGTTTCAGCAAAAATTAAAGCTAAATTAGCTTAATTCCCTCTCTTCTTATATACCCTTAAATTAAACTTTCTCGTAAGTTTAAATATATTTATGCCTGTGAAAATTCCTAAGTCATCCTAGACCTTAAATTTTCATTCGTCGCTCATCTTGCATTTGTTTCAAACGACTGTCTATTCTTGCCGACATTGCTTGATTATCTTTTGCCAATCGCTGAGCATGCAACATTGATTTAATTGCATTTTCCTCACTACCTGACCAATATTCTGCTTCAGCCCGATAGCGTAGAACATTAACCGCTCTTAAAGGTCCATTCTTATCCAAATTTGCAGCTTGCTGTAAAAATTGCCAACCTTGTATATCTCTTGGATTCTTATTAATAAATCTTTGAACCAAGGTTTGAACTTGCGCAAACTTACCCTGTCGTAGCAGCACCTCAGCCAACTTATAACTAAAAGCTTTATTTTCAGGCATCGTCATTTGTGTAGCAGCAATAGTAGTATAAGCTTGATCTAGCTTGTTTTGGCCAAGATAAATATCTGTCTGCAACAATGTGACAAGAGGCTTTCCACTAGATTTCGCTTGATCTAGAGTAGATTGCGCTTGCACATAATCACCTTGTCTTGTGTAAAATGCCGCTAAAGCAATCAGACCAGCAATATTTTTTTGGGACGCCAAACTTTGTAGTTGGTTTTCAGTGGCCTGATTGGCAACCACCATGGTGTACCATTTTAAAATTTCAAAATCTGCATCATATATACGATTTTTAACTCTAGGCAGCTGGTTTGCACGCAGCCTAGCTTCACTCATACGCTCAGTCGTCAATGGATGAGTCAACCAGAAATCCGGTAAAAAACTTACCCGACTTGTAGCTCTATGCATTGTTTCAAAGTAATCAGCCATACTTTGAGGGTTATAACCTGCCGCATACATATATTGCATACCAATACGGTCTGCTTCACGCTCTTGATTTCGACTATATGTTAATTGCTTATCCATGAGTGCAGCCTGGGTTCCAAGCATCACTGCTGCACCGGCATCGCCACCACCCTGCGCAGCTATAGCCACCCCCGCTAAAAGCCCTGCTAGACTTAGCAGTGTTTGACCTTTAAAGGCTTCTTCAGAGCGACTAAAATGTCTTTGCGATACATGCGCAATTTCATGCGCCATAACACCAGCAATTTCATCAATATTTCGTGCTGAGGCAATAAGCCCTGTATTGAGCGCAAATAAGCCGCCCGGGACAGCAAAAGCATTGATTTGTGGATCTTTAATCACGACTAGACCAATCGGCTGCCCAAGCTGAGTTTCACTTAAAATACTAGAAAATACCTGAAAAAATTGATCTTCTAACCAAACATCCTGAATAACAGGCATTTGTTTGTGGACTTCACGAAAAACTTTTTCGCCAATAAATTTTTCTTTTTGTTGATCAAGCAAACCAATCCCACTTCCAATATTTGGAATTTCTACTTGATTTGCAGAAGGCTGAGGATCGAAAGGCTGTGCGTACGAAGCATTTGTTATAAAAGCCGTACTTAAAATAATTGGCAAAAATCTCAAAAGTTTTTCTCTAGTAAAATTAAACCATCAAAAAAGTCTACTGATATAAAACATAAAAAATTATGTTCAATCAATAGACTTTTAATATATCACTCGAGATCGCTTAGTTTTGCAATGAAGTGTTATTAATCACTTATGCAAAGTTTGGGTTTACCAAATATCTAGGAGTTTTATCCTCCAAAGCTTCAACTAGATTTTTATAAGCAAGATTTGCCATTTTTTTACGGGTCTCTGCAGTCGCAGATCCTACATGAGGCAAAGTAACTACATTTGGCAGTTTAAAAAACTCCGAATCTTGTAAAGGTTCTTTTTCATATACATCCAAACCAGCTCCAAAGATTTCCCCGCTTTGTAAAGCCTCAATCAATGCTTGCTCATCAACCACTGAACCACGCGCAATATTAATAAAAATGGCGTGCTTTTGCATAAGCTCAAATTGAGCTTTCCCCATCAAAGCTTTCGATTCATTATTTAAATCAACTGCGGTTACTACAAAATCAGACTCTTGCAATAACTCATCTAAACCAAGATATTGTGCTTTTAAAGGCTCTGCCAATTCAGGTTTTTCACGGCGGTTATGGTAAACAATATTCATGTTAAATCCATAAAAACCACGGCGTGCAATTGCAGCACCAATATTACCAAGCCCAATAATTCCTAGGGTCTTTCCAAAAACATCTAAACCAAACTGCTGAGGCCCAACAGTTCTTTTCCATTCACCTTGTTTAGTCCAATGATCAAGAAAAGGAACTTTTCTAGCAGCGCTTAGTAATAATGTAAAAGCAAGATCAGCCGTTGTTTCAGTTAAAACATGAGGGGTATTTGATAACCAGATTTTTCTTTGGTTTAGATAAGCCACATCATAATTGTCATAGCCAACTGTTACAGATGAAATAATTTTGAGTTTTTGAGCAGGCGCAAGATTACTTTCATTAAGAAGTCGACCAGCACCAATCATCCCATCAGCATCTACAACTTGTTGGCGAATTTGCTCATTAATATCACCCAGTTTTGGATTAAGAACCACAACATGATAATCCTGTTGTAATCGAGACAAAATTTCTTCATCAATTTGGCTAAAAACTACAACTTTTTTCATGTAAATCCCTACTACTCGTTGTTATCTTGCATTAATTGCCATAACCTTTTTTTAAGGAGTGGTTTCTCCAACATCTCTTTTAAACTCGCCAAATGAATAATATTGGCATGTTGAATATAAGAACATTCCCCAAGGCACAAGATTTTCTTGTCTGCTGCGACAGCATCTAAAAATCCTTGAATATATGAACCTGCACCACGTTGATCTTGATAGTTAGCTAAAGGGAACGGCCATTTTAGTTCAGCATATTGTCCTATTTTTGCTTTTTGAATGTTATTCCAAAGCTGCTTTTCTTCTTCACTTAAATTGGTAACATCTAAAAAAATAACGCATTTTTCAAGCGCAAAAGCCTGTAACTCAAATGAAGCAATCGTAACCACTGGAGCTTGTACTTCAGTACGAGGCGACACAACAGGCGGAACTTCTACTGGAAGTGGTACCGCAATTTCAGGTTCAACTTTTGGAACTTCGTTGACTTGTGGTTTTGTCGGTTGCTCAACAACTGGATTGTTCTTAGAAGGCAATATAATTGGTTCACCTTCTGGCGCAGCTTGATCTCGCCAGAGACTTTGAGCATTATTTTTTTGGCACACCTGTGTCTTAGGAATCCATACATCAATTCCTAAAGTTGCCAATATATTTCTTTGCTGCCCAATCATCTGTAAATCAATACCTCTACTCTATCTACATTCTAACGGGCTTCAGTTTTTTTTTCAGTGTTTTATTTCATTCAGATGTTTTTATAATCGTATATGTCTTTTAAATAATCATCACACTATTTCTCTTTTGCATTTGATCCACAATTTCTTCTGTCTCAAAGCCAAAACGCCAATAAAGCAATTCAAGCACATCGAGTTCATCTTGCGTGATAATACGGTCGCTCCACAAACACATTTCTGCAATAGCTAGAATACTTAGACGGTCACGTAATAATAAACCAGCAATATCATTTAAAATTTCAGCCAGATCTAATGGCTCATCTGAAATTTCATCATAGATATACATTTCATCAGGATTGAGCAGCGAACGTAAAATGCGCTCACGCACTTCTAATTGATTTGGGCTATTAATTTGCTGAACATGAAGCAAAGCATCAATCAAACGAACAATTTGAGGTTTCACTTCTTCAAATGCAGTCGGCAAATGTAACGGCATCAAATTCAATTCATGTTTAACCCGCTCCAATAAAAGTGCATCTAACAATCCAATTTCACCATCTTCTTGAATAATGAGCGCTAGCTTAGTAAGAAATTGCCGCGCAATACTTGCAGGTATATGCCCAATATTTTTACAAGCATCATGAAATATTTGAATATGAATACGCCCATCCAAATTCAATAATGCATCGATAATGGCATGACTCACAGGTGCATCTTTTGGAATGAATTCCCGATATTGGCGAATCATCAAAATAGCAACCATCACTTCACGTGAACCAGTCGCAGTTTGTAGTGCTCGCTGAATTAATTCAGGACGCTTTTTATTTCGACGTACATCACTACTCAGGGGCTTAATGGCATCATTTAATGCAAAACTAATTGGTGACAACCTTAATAAAGGTAAAGGCTGTGGAGATGACCACGGAATATAAATTTCTTTCTCAGATTCTTCTAAGAAATGAAATAAGCTAAACAACGGACGGTTGCGAAGTTTCTTTAAATTTTCTAATTGTAAATCTTGTAGCAAAGTAGGATTTAACTCATAAATACGTTCACGAATACTCGGGTGAATATTCATCCAGCTTTGTGGGCTAAGGGAGTTAGCAAAACACATATGTGCGATTGATTCAGAATAAGCACTATGAATTTGCGAACCAGAATGGTGAACATAAATACGCAACAAAGTTTGGGTATTCGCATTATTTTTTAATAGTCGTACTGTTTTTTGGTCATTACGAAATGTGCGCCCACTCAAAGTCAAATATTTAATAAAGCGAGTAATCAGTACACCTAGGCTTCCAGCCAACCAAATGACTCCACCCACCGCAACAAAAACAGTTTCAAATTTATGTTTATAACCCGGGCTATAGCGCTTAAAACCTTGCTTGGCTAATTTACTACCCCACTGACTAAAAGTTGTTAAGCCACTATATAAAATCTTTAATTTTGTATTCTCAACAGCCTCACCAGATAAAATCTGGTTAAACTCATGGCCCAATAAACCATATAACTCAAGCTTATCCAGATTCTGTAAAGCACCCCATGTCAGAATAATTACGATATCTTTGGGATGAAAACCTGCCGTAAGTGCATTTACACCAACTTCATCAGGTAATACATATACAGTTGGAACTTTAAGTGAAAAATTTTGGGCTAAGTGTTCTGTAATTTTTAATGCCGCGAGTTCTTCGGGAGTACTCTCCTCTTTTACCAAACGACGTGCTTTAAGTTGTTTTGCTAAAGAGTGCCCACCTTTACGCAGGATATAAAGTTCAGTAACTACCGACCAAACCATAATAAAAAGTAATAGGGCAACGAAGTAAGGACTTAAGGTATGCCACCAAATTGGCTGGCTATAATCAAAAAAATGAACGAGTAAACCTAAAATTAAATTTAAGATAAAAATAGTAAGCAGCACAGCAACCAAACACATAGTGATGGACCATGCCATATTTTTATTTTCGATGAGATAGTGGCTTACTTCTTTCAATGTAAATATTCCCAATTACATTGTTAGGTTTCATCATAAAAGAAAAAAGCGGGAAATACCCGCTTTTTTCGGCTATTTCTATTCTTCTTTGATGCCTGTTAAATCTACAGAAGCAGCATCGACATTAACGTCAATATAACCATCTTTTTTCTTCTTAGCAGAGTCATTACGCTTCTGCTCCAAATTATTTAGATAGTTACCATCAATATCACCTGTTACGTAGATTCCATCAAATACTGAGCAATCGAACTCAGTTAAGTCAGGCACTTTGCTGGTACGTACAGCATTTTTCAAGTCTTCCAATTCTTGGAAAATCAAACGATCAGCACCAATAATTTCTTGGATCTCTTCCACGCTGCGTTCTGAAGCAATAAGCTCAGCTTTAGCAGGCATATCAATACCGTAAACGTTTGGATACATTACTTTCGGTGCTGCTGACGCAAAGTATACTTTTTTTGCACCAGAATCACGTGCCATCTGAATAATCTCATTACACGTTGTACCACGTACAATAGAGTCATCCACCAATAGAACGTTCTTACCTTTGAATTCTAACTCAACAGGGTTTAATTTCTGACGTACAGATTTTTTACGTTGCTGTTGACCTGGCATAATAAAGGTACGGCCGATATAACGGTTTTTCATAAAACCTTCACGGAACTTCACACCTAGAATATTTGCAAGTTCTAAAGCTGAAGTACGGCTCGTATCTGGAATTGGAATCACCACATCAATATCGTGGTCCTCGCCCCAGTCACGTAAAATTTTATGAGCAAGCTTTTCACCCATTTTTAAACGTGCTTTATAAACTGAGATTCCATCAATAATCGCATCAGGACGAGCAAAATAAACGTATTCAAAAATACATGGACGGTATTTAGGATTAGCAGCACATTGCTTAGAGAACAACTCGCCATTTGCATTGATGAAAATTGCTTCACCCGGTTCAATATCACGCTCAATTTTGAAACCAAGAGCAGTAATAGCAACCGATTCAGAAGCAATGATGTATTCCATCTCACCTTGTTCAGTTACACGCGAACCGTAAATAAGTGGGCGAATACCATTCGGATCACGGAAACCAACCAAACCATGACCAGTAATCATTGCTACTACCCCATACGCACCTTGGCAACGCTCATGCACACGAGAAACCGTGTGAAAAATATCGTCAGGGGTAGGATTTAAAGTGCCTTTCTTCTGTAATTCATGCGCGAACACGTTTAAAAGAACTTCTGAGTCAGAATCAGTATTCATATGACGTAAATCTGTTTTAAACAGATCATCATGAATTTCTTCTGCATTGGTCAAGTTACCATTATGTGCAAGCGTAATACCGTAAGGTGAGTTTACATAAAATGGTTGTGCTTCAGCACTGCTCGCAGAACCAGCAGTTGGGTAACGTACATGGCCAATACCATAATTACCAAGTAATGCTCTCATATGACGAGTATGAAAGACATCACGCACCATACCGTTATCCTTACGAAGGAAAAGACGGCCTTCATGGCAGGTTACTATTCCAGCTGCATCTTGCCCACGATGTTGCAACATCGTTAAAGCATCAAACAACATTTGGTTCACTGGCGATTTACCGGCTATACCAACAACTCCACACATAGCAACCTCGCAGACAAGCTAGGAATTAATAAAAAGGATTCTTTGTCGAATGGTCGGATCGGTTTTCTAAATCTTCCGATTCGTCCATTGGTTTTGAAGGAGTACCTGATGCACTACCTCCAGATGTTATTTGATGAAATGCCTCACTTGCAGCATCTTTAGACAACTCGGTAGCCAAAGGCGCATAAGGCAATAAAAACTGTATAAATTTGGACTGTTTCCAGTGTGGTGAACTCTCAACCCAAGGCCCTACACCCTGCATTGTAATTAGTACAACCAACAAGCCCTTTAAAGAACCAAAAGCACCACCTGCTAAACGATTTAATGGCCCCAATTTCAGACTTTTCAAGAGGCCATTTAAAAATGCAGAGACGATCCATGTTAAAACAATGATCAAAAGCGCTATAAATGCAAAAGCTGCAATTTTCTGAACAACTGGATCATGACTTAAACCCGACATAGACGGAGCAAGAAGGACAGCATATTTTGCACCCATAATTAATGCAATGACCCATCCTACCAAGTTCGCAAAGGCTTTAATAAATCCTTGTCGCAAACCGTTTAGCCCCCCAATGAGCAAAAGTATCAGAATAATGATATCAATTGTGTTCATATTCACTTAAGACATAGCTGCAACACATTGTTTCACTAAAATAGGACCTGTATAAATTAGCCCACTATAGATCTGTACTAATGTTGCTCCAGCTTGCTGTTTGACTGCTGCCTGTTCACCCGACAAAATTCCACCCACGCCAATTAACGGGATTTGTCCTTTTAATGTTTGGGCAAACAAACGTAAGCATTCGGTACTTTTTTCAAAAACAGGTGCGCCTGATAAACCGCCCGACTCATTACCATAAGGAAGATTTTCTACACCTTCTCTTGATAAGGTCGTATTAGTAACGATCAAGCCATCAATTTTAAACTGCACTAACTGCGCTGCAATAAATTCAACATCTTCCGCTGTTAAATCAGGTGCAACTTTCAGAACCAAAGGAACATAGTGATTATTTTGTTCAGCTAGCTCAAGTTGTCTTTCTTTTAAGGTTTGCAATAGTTCAGTTAATGCATCACCACTTTGTAAACTTCTTAAGTTCTTAGTATTTGGAGATGAAATATTAACGGTAATATAAGAAGCGTAGTTATACACTTTCTCAAGGCAAATCAGGTAATCATCAACAGCTTTTTCTACAGGAGTATCAGCATTCTTACCAATATTAATGCCTAAAATTCCTTTAAACTTTGAAGCTTTGACATTTTCAATCAGCTTATCAACACCATCATTATTGAACCCCATACGGTTAATAATGGCTTGAGCTTCAGGAATACGGAATAAGCGCGGCTGCGGATTACCCGATTGAGGACGAGGTGTAATGGTTCCAATTTCAATAAAACCGAACCCTAACCCAGCTAAAGCATCAATGTGTGCACCATTTTTATCAAGACCGGCTGCCAAACCTACTGGATTTGGAAATTCAATTCCCATACAAGTCGTCGGTTTCGCCTCTACGCTCTGACGAAGTAGGCCGAACTTATGCGCTTTATCAAGCATAGATAATGTTAATTCATGGGCACGCTCTGGTGCTAAACTAAACAACATCGGGCGAGCAAGTGAATATAACATACCAATCACAATATACTGATTTTAGGTAGGCATATTATAGGCACAGGGAGCACAAAACACCATGCTTAAGACCAGCATATTTTAATATGTTATTGAACCGTCGCTGTTAATTTAATCTGACCTTCACTTGAAACCATTTCCATTTTTTCAATACTTAAGGCCATTTGTGCCAGTTGGGTTAAAAAGTTAGCTAAAATTGCGTAATTCTGATGAGTAACAATAATTTGTAACTGCTCGCCATTTTGCTGAGAAGTAACCGTTAAACCTTGCTGTTGAGCTACACGTTGTATTTTTTCTGCCTGCCCCAGCTCAAGCTCACTCGCAGGTTTCATAGTGACTGCATTACTTTGCATCCACACCATCAAATCTTTTAAATCATTTAAGCGCTGTTGCTGCTGTTCTGCTAAGGAATGCATTTTCCAAAGTGAAGCCCCAATAATAGCCACTACAACAAAAATTGTAGTAAAGACTACCATGATACGTTCACGGACAGTCAAACGGTCTAAATATTGATTAACTTGTTCGATCCACTGATCAAAGCGGTTTTGCAATTGAGCTAACATTTTCATTATTGTATTTTCACCACCCCAATAGCCCCACCACCATCGGCTTGAACATTACCTAACTCCGCCTTAAATCCTTGCTGATTAAGCTGCTGTGTTAAAGCTTGCAAATCATCTGCCGATTTTGCTTTCAAGGCCATGGTTAGTGTAGAAGCATCATAATTTAATTGCTGAGCTAAAATTTGTCTTTGCATCAAAATAGGTCCAACACGACTCAATAAAGAAAGTGCTTGTGTATCGCCTTGTTTACTCATTCTTAAATGACTTTCAAATTGGCTTTTTATATTTTGTTCATTTACGCGACTAGAAGGACCAAACCAATATTTATATTGCTCAATTGTCTGCTCAGCTGTTTGATTTGCTACATTTCTTAATTTTACCCAACGCAACAAATCATAGCTAAACTGAACCACAATGATTGCTAAAACAATAACCGCACATGCTTTCCAGTACCCAGAAACCGTTTGCTCTTGCCCTTTGGCTTTTGGTAAAACGTTAAAAGGATGCTGTTTAGGTTTATCTAAGCCCTGAAACTGATAAAAAAATTCTGAACGTTGCTCAACACTAGAAGCTGCTTCTAAGCTTTCTAATTGTTCTGTCGTTAATCCACTATATTGATAGTTTGTTTCAACTGGCTGGAATTCCAAAAACAAACCCAAATCATCTAGTGAGTTACCCACCCATTTACTTTCGCGCGCCAGTAATTTTTGGTCAATATTACACAGGATAACTTGGTGCTCTTGTGGTTCTGGCAAAATCAAAAAGTCTGGCAACAAAGCAACCAGCTTGATTGGCAACAAATTCATCGCATGTTGCCATGTTTCCACAGTAGTTTTTGCAACGCCCAATATTGTTAATTGATCAGCATGAAAATGATGAACTACTTTCATGTGATCAATAGGCAAAGTTACAAACTCTTCAAGCAAATATTTAACACCATCTGCCCCGAGTTGCTTGTAATGAGACTTTGCTATTTGTTGCTGGAATACCTGAGCATGACGACTAGGAAAAAAGACAACAGCCTCTTTTCCTTGGTGCAATTGTAGGTCTTGTATTAATTGATCGAGGCTTTCAGCCTGCAACCAGTTTTCTCCGTTAGACCAATGCCATATTCCATTGGTTTCAGGCATCCATAAATACAGCATAATGGGCTAAATAACCTTTTTATTTATATTGTGGGTATAAAACTATTTTTTTGTGTTGATAAACCAGTTGCAATCACAGCCTGATCATAAATTCGAGCTTCAGCCAACGCAAATGGATTAAAGTTTTCATGGGTCAGCAGTTCAGCAATATGCCCTACTACATTCATATGACACACGACCACAATTGACTCATAAGGAATCTGAGACAACCACTCGACTGCCTCTTTGGCGTTATCATCCGGTTTAATTTTATCGCATAACAACACAGGCACATCTTTAAAGTACGCTTGAATATGTGCCAATGTCTCTTGAGCACGCAACAAAGGACTAACTACAAAAATATCAGGCTTAACAATATCTTTTAAAAATGTTGCTGTCTGTTCTGCTTGAGCATGTCCACGAGCAGTAAGAGGGCGTTTAGTGTCGTTACCATTTACAGGTGGAGCGGCTTCCCCATGGCGAACCAATGTCAGTTGCATAAATTTTCCTTGTTAATAATTCCTGCATTATAACCACAATTTATGACATTTCTTCTTCAGACTTCGTGATGAGGTAAAACAAATTCAACATCACTACGGTGTCCGTTTTTCATAAGAGATAAAGCAATATTTAAAGGAGGCGCCCCTTCGAAAATAACTTCATATAAAGCGTTAGTGATAGGCATATAAACATCTAGTTCTTCTGCTTTACCACGCACCTGAACAATTGTATTAATGCCTTCTGCTGTCTGCCCCAACTCTTTACTTGCCTGATCCAGCGTTTTACCCGAACCTAAAGCATAACCAATCTGATAATTACGGCTTAAAGGACTATTACAAGTCGCGAATAAATCACCAACACCTGACAACCCCAAGAATGTAAGCGGATTTGCACCTTGTTTTACTGCAAAACGGCTCATCTCAGCCAAAGCACGCGTTAAAATCATACTCTTGGTGTTTTCACCAATTTTGTAAGCGGCACCAATTCCCATTGCAACCGCATAAATATTTTTAAGCGCACCACCTAACTCCACTCCATGTACATCATCACTACCAAAAACACGGAATAAAGCACTATGCAGAGCATGTTGCACAGCATAACGAACTAACTCGGAATCACTGGCAATCACGGTGCCGGACGGCATACCTGCCATAATTTCTTTTGCAAGGTTTGGACCTGATAGCACACCATAAGGAACTTCAGGTAATTCTTCACGAATAATATCGCTCATGAAGCTGAAAGTTTTAGCTTCAACACCCTTGGTTAAAGACACAACCGCTTGTGCAGTAATATAAGGAGCGATTTGTTTTAAGACATCACGGAATGAGTGACTTGGAATTGCAACTAAAATAATATCTCGGTCACACACGGCTTGCTCAAGATCAGACACAGCGCGTAATGATGACTCTAAAATAAAATCTGGCAAATAACGTTTATTAATGTGTGTTTTATTAATTTCCTCAGCTGTTTCGGCGTCACGAATCCAGATCATGGTATCGCAACCGTTACGTGCAGCTAAATTTGCCATAGCCGTTCCAAAGCTTCCTCCCCCTAGAACGGTAATACGTAAAGCAGTTTTTTTATCAACCGCAACAGGTTCCACCAAATCTGTAAACTTAAATTCAGCCATCTTTTATTATCCTATTTCTTACTTCTACAGACGTTTAAGCCTGCCAAACTTTTACGAATTCTTTACTTTCAATATCTGCACGCGGTGCAATTACTTTAGCTGCTGTGCCTACGTAAATAATACCTGAAATTAAATCACGAGGTTGCAGACCTAAATGCTGTTTTAACCAATTTGATTCGACAACTGCACCACTACGCCACATGGTCGAAAAACCTTGAGCTTGTAGAGATAATAAAAGATTTTGTACTGCAGCACCCGTACTTAAGATTTGTTCGAAATGCGGCACTTTCGGGTGATCTTGTAGTTGTGTAAGCGCTAAAATGAGTAATGGTGCGCGAAAAGGATGTTGTTTAACACGGTCGAGTTGAGCGGGATCAGTTTCACCTAAATCTGCTAGAGCCTTTGCTAAAACTTCACCAAAAGCACCACGTTGTTCGCCTGAAACAACCACAAAACGGGTTGGCTTAAGTCTATGATGATCTGGAGCAGTCAAAGCTGCTTGGAAAGCTAACTCTAATTGCTCTGTACTTGGAGCTGGCTCAACTAATTGGCCAATAGACTGACGCTGATGAATATTTTGGTGAATTATTTGTATTGCTGATTCCGTCATTAATATTGATCTAACTCAAAAATTCAAAATAGATTAGCATAATCTACCGTTAATCCACCATTGAATCTAGCTTATAAAATTAGCGAACTCTCACTTTGACATTTTTTAATACAAAACATCAAAACTCATACAACGTCTTCAAAATCAACTAGAAAACTTATGTTCAAATAGCTATGTCTTTTAGCGATTAACTTTAGGTGCATTATGAAAAAAATAATTTTAGCAAGCGCAATGAGCGGTGTTGTTTTATTACTTGGTGCTTGCGCAACTACTCCTAAAAATACTTTAGCAGTTCAAAAAGAAAATAATCAGTTTGAAGTTACAGGTATTGGCAAAACCAATTTAATTGCGAAAAATAATGCGATTACTGCAGCTCAAAAAACTTGCTCAAAAAGCACTACACCAGTCGTTGTAGATGAAAAAACAACATATAACGGTGTATTAAAAGATGTTGTAAGTGAAAAAACCGGTCAAATGGTTGAAGCAGCAGCAGGTGTTATTGGTACATTAACTGGTAAAAATGCATCTTTAGCAAAAGATGATGACTACCAAACAACGCTTACTTTCTATTGTAAAATTAATTAATCAAAAAAATCCCAATCAAATGATTGGGATTTTTTATTAGCAGTAACCATCTAATCTGGTCAGTGGTAATTTTTTACCAATTGCTTTTTCAATTTCGGGTAAATAAAAGGCGTCATCTTCTGAAAGAAAACTAATACTTACCCCTTGTGACCCAGCGCGACCTGTACGACCAATACGGTGTACATAGTCATCAGATTGTTCAGGCAACGTAAAGTTGATTACATGCGACACGCCATCCACATGAATACCACGACCAGCAACATCCGTCGCGATCATAATATTATGTTTACCTTGCTTAAATTGCTCTAACATTTTTAAACGTTTATCTTGAGCAATCTCACCTGAAAGCATACCAACTCTATATCCATCTTTCTTTAAATGATCATAAAGACGGCGGACCTGGTCACGTCGATTAGCAAAAATCATGACCTTATCGATTGGTTCTTCACGCAAGATATCTTGTAGTAAACGATATTTGTCTTGTTTAGCTACAACATAAACACGTTGTTCTACATCGTTATTGGTCTTTTGTTCAGGCTCAATTTCAACAGTTACAGGTTCAAACAACCATTGTCTTGCCAAATTCAAAACGTCATAACTAAACGTCGCTGAGAACATGAGTGTCTGACGTTGTTCCTTGCGTGGTGAATAACGAACAATACGTTTTACCGAAGGAATAAAGCCCATGTCTAATAAACGGTCAGCTTCATCAATGACTAAAAATTCAATTTGATCGAGCCAGACTTCTTTTTGTTCTACAAAATCGATTAATCGCCCAGGTGTGGCTACCATGATATCGACAAAATTAGCATCAAGTTGCTTCTTCTGCTTATCGAAATCAACACCACCCAATAGGGTCACTAAATGTAAATTAGAGAATTTTGTGAGAAATTTTGCATCACTTTCAATTTGCAATGCCAACTCACGAGTAGGTGCCAAGATTAAAGCACGAGGCTCGCCACGGAAGCGTTGCTCTTGAACCGGATTATTGAGTAAATCATTAATTACACTAATCAGAAAGGCAGCTGTCTTACCTGTTCCTGTTTGTGCTCGCCCAATTGCATCATGCCCGGCTAATGTATATTTTAAAACCTTTTGCTGAATTGGGGTCATTTGAGTAAACCCTAAAGCATCAATCGCCTTTTTAAGTTGCGGATGTAAATTCAAGGTTTCAAAACCAGATGTCATAAATACGCGCTCTAACAAACAATCTCTCGAATGAGAAGATCATTATAAACAAAAACGCCCCAATTCAAAAATTGGAGCGTCCATCATTCATCAAAAAGATGAATTAGTCTTAGTCTAAAGGCTGAACGTTTTCAGCTTGAAAACCTTTTTGACCTTGTACAACGCTAAATTCTACACGTTGACCATCACGTAGAGAACGGTGACCGTCACCTACGATTGCACGGAAGTGAACGAATACATCGTCGCCGCCGTTACGTTGAATAAAACCAAAGCCTTTAGTGTCATTAAACCACTTTACTACGCCTTGTTCACGAGCTGTCATAAGTCAATCCTCAGATGTTGAAAAAAGGACCTTCCGGTGTTGCAAACAGCAGAGCAAACAAGGTTTTAAAATATTTATAATCTTAAAGCTTGTAATCATTCTGTAAAACTATCAACAATTTCCGGTTACATCCATTTGTTATAGGGTTATTAAATCAATTTGATTGTGTGGTAAATCCTAAAACGGTTCGAGCTTAACACGGGTTTATGACAATTAATAGAATTTTTTTCAAATATTTCCCCTATTTTTAGTTCTTTTTTTAAACAGCTTATTACAATATTTTTTATAGAAATTCCCGCATCTTCTTTCATAAAATATGCTGTATTTATTAAAAATTTGTTAGAATATTTTTTTCAGTTGTTTTGATGATGAATGAGCAATACTTCTTCTAATACAGCACCCATTGAAATTAATGCCCTTGGACAACCCTGCCCAATGCCATTGTTAATGCTAAAACGTGAACTTAAAAAAGCGTCAGGCAAACAACAATTTTTATTAAAATCTTCAGATCCTCATAGTGAAATTGATGTAACTCGTTACTGTGGTTTACATCATTTTACGTGTCAAACCACACACATATCAGAAAGAGAATTTCACTATTTAATTGAAACTCAATAATTCTTTGCTAAACTAAAAGATTAGAAATTGCATAAAATTTTACATTTCTCTACCCAATTTTCCTTAATTATGAAGCTGATTCAAATTAAGATGAATTTATTGGTTATTCCATTCGATCCTATAAGGAGAACTCATGAGTGACAGCAGCAATCAATTGATGCCCCTGTCATTGTCTGCGCCCGGTGTAAACCTTGGTGCATATATCAGTACTGTCAATCAGATTCCTATTTTAACGGCCGAGCAAGAAAAAGAACTTGCTGAACGTTATTATTATGACCAAGATCTTGATGCCGCAAAAATGCTGGTAATGTCGCATTTACGTTTTGTCGTTCATATTGCGCGCAGCTATGCAGGTTATGGCCTACCACAAGGCGACCTTATTCAAGAAGGTAATTTAGGCTTAATGAAAGCCGTGAAACGTTTCGACCCAAATATGGGCGTGCGTCTAGTATCTTTTGCCGTCCATTGGATTAAGGCAGAAATCCATGAATACGTTATTCGCAACTGGCGTATCGTCAAGATTGCAACGACAAAAGCTCAGCGTAAATTATTTTTCAATTTGCGTAGTTTAAAAAAATCGAGTAAAAAGTTGACGCTCGAAGAAGCTCAATCGATTGCGAATGACTTAAATGTAACTCCAGAACAAGTTCTGGAAATGGAAGGTCGTTTAACTGCTTATGATGCTGCTTTTGAAGCACAAGGCGATGACGACGACGATACTCCACACACAGCACCTGCGTTGTATCTTGAAGATAACCGCTACGACCCTGCCCGTTTAGTCGAGAACGAAGACTGGGAAGAGCAAAGCACTTCAGCCTTGCATGATGCAATGGACCAGTTAGATGACCGTTCGCGTAATATTTTACAACGCCGCTGGTTAGATGATGATAAATCTACTCTTCACGAGTTAGCAGCTGAATATAATGTTTCAGCAGAGCGTATTCGCCAGCTTGAAAAGAATGCGATGGAAAAGATTAAAACTGCCATGTCAGCAAGCTAAAATAAATTTAAAAATAAAAGGGCGATTCGCCCTTTTGTTTTATCTGGCTATGTTTAGCCAACCCAATCTATGTTAACGTTGCCTTTCATTATTCAGTTGCGTTTTTTGTTATGTGGATCGCCATTTCAGCCCTTAATCTTGCTTTTGCAGTCATGTTGGGTGCTTTTGGAGCACATGGTCTTAAAGCTCACGCGGGTCCTGAGCAACTTGCTTGGTGGCAGACTGCAACCGACTACTTTTTTTATCATGCGCTTGGCCTATTAGCTCTTGGTATTTTAAGTAAGGTTCTTCCTCATTTCCCAATCAAGTTATCTTTCTTGCTTATCCAAATTGGTATTCTATTCTTTTGTGGTTCGCTTTATATCATGGCGCTGGGTTTACCACGAATATTAGGTGCAATTACGCCAATCGGTGGAGCCTTAATGATTGCGGGATGGCTAATCTTGGCTTGGAATGCTTTCAAATACGCAAAATAATCGGAATGTGATCATGCAAATTTATTTAAATGGCGAATTAACGGACACGCCTAGCCAAAACCTGTTGCAACTTATTCAGGAGTTGGCACTTGAAGGAAAACGTTTTGCTGTCGAGCACAATCAGCAAATCGTTTCTAAAAGCAAATTAGAGCAAATTTCTATTGCTCAACATGACCGTATCGAAATTATTCACGCTGTTGGCGGCGGCTAAGTCGGAGTTATCCATGCAAGACACCCCTCTCATTATTGGTTCACGTTCTTTTCAATCTCGCTTATTGGTCGGAACTGGCAAATATAAAGACTTAAATGAAACGGATTTAGCTATTCAAGCCAGTGGTGCAGAAATCGTAACTGTCGCAATCCGCCGTGTGAATATTGGACAAAATCCAGATCAACCGAATTTACTGTCTGTCATTCCGCCAGAGAAATATACAATTTTGCCAAATACCGCAGGTTGTTTTGATGCTGATAGCGCAGTACGTACCTGCATGTTAGCGCGTGAGTTACTTGATGGTCACAACCTAGTAAAACTTGAAGTTTTGGGCGATGAAAAAACCTTATATCCAAATGTAACCGAGACCTTAAAAGCGGCCCGTACTTTGATTGATGATGGTTTTGAGATTATGGTCTATACCTCTGATGATCCGATCATTGCACAAGAACTTGAAAGTATGGGCTGTGTTGCAATTATGCCTTTAGGTAGTTTGATTGGTTCTGGTTTAGGTATTTTAAACCCACACACCATTTCAATTATCAAAGAAAATGCGAAAGTTCCAGTTTTAGTTGATGCAGGTGTTGGTACAGCAAGTGATGCTGCTATTGCGATGGAACTTGGTTGTGATGGTGTATTGATGAATACAGCAATTGCAGCTGCTCAAAACCCTATTTTGATGGCTTCCGCAATGAAAAAAGCTGTTGAAGCAGGACGTGAAGCATTTTTAGCAGGTCGTATGCCACGTAAACGCATGGCAAATGCAAGCTCACCTGAAACAGGTTATTTCTTTAAATAATCATTTCTTGTGAGAATACAGCCTTTAACTGCCGTTTTAACTTTAATGCGACTTGTATAGGCATTTTACTTTTCAAAGATGAAAAGTAACAAAAATCTTTTGTTTCGCTGATATTACATCCATGTAATACAGCGAAACGGTGGCATCCATGCCACTTCACGATAATCATCGCTTACGAGAGTTTAAGTTGAGTAAGACTAAGCCTGTTGCTCATCACGTTTAAATACCAACTCTTTTGCCGATGAGTTATCAGCATCAAAGTAATAACCCTCGGTATTAAACGCTTTGATGTCTTCAGCTTTATTTAATTGGTTTTCAACAATAAAACGAGCCATTAAACCACGTGCTTTTTTCGCATAGAAACTAATGACTTTATATTTGCCATTTTTCTGGTCAAGAAAAACAGGCTTCACAATTTCAGCCTTAATTTTCTTTTCATTGACAGACTTGTAATATTCATCTGAAGCTAGATTTACCAGCAATTCAGATTTAATTGCGGCCAAGTCTTCATTAATTTGGTTAGTGATGATATCACCCCAGAATTCATACAAATTATGACCTCTAGTATTTTTTAATTTAGTACCCATCTCTAAACGATAAGGCATCATTAAATCTAAAGGACGCAATAAACCATATAGACCAGAGAGCATACGCAAATGCTGCTGTGCAAAATCAATATCTTTGTCTTTTAAATGATAAGCATCTAAACCGGTGTAAACATCCCCTTTAAATGCATAGATTGCTTGGCGAGCATTTGAGAAATTAAATTCGGGATTCCAATCTCTAAATCGATCTGCATTTAATGTGGCAATTTTTTCACTCACACTCATTAAACTCGCAATTTCCGAAGCAGAAAGTTTGCGACAAACATCAATTAATTGTGCTGAGTTTTCTAACAAGCGAGGCTGAGTAAACTCATCTGTAGGTAACGCTGTTTCATAATCTAAAGTTTTTGCAGGAGAAATTAAAGCAAGCATAGACAACCTGAAAAAATTATTCTTAATACCAACTATAACAGTAGATATTTTTTAATGCTAACTCGTGTTTTCAATGACGACTATCGGTAAAATAGCACTACGTATTGTTATTTAGCGGTTCTTATATGTCTGAGCAAACTTTCATCCAGGGTCCAGTAGGTAAAATTGAACTTTTCGTTGACCGCCCTGAAGGTGAAATCAAAGGCTTTGCGGTTGTTTGCCATCCGCACCCATTGCAAGGTGGAACTCCTCAACATAAAGTCCCTGCTCTTTTAACCCAAATTTTTAATGAATATGGTTGTATTGTTTATCGTCCTAGTTTCCGTGGTTTAGGGGGCAGTGAAGGCATTCATGATGAAGGCCATGGTGAAACTGAAGATATCTTAGCTGTCATTGAACATGTTCGTAAGCTTCATGAAGGCCTACCATTTTATGCAGGCGGTTTTAGCTTTGGCTCACATGTTTTAGCAAAATGCTTTGCACAGCTTGCACCTGAATTACGGCCTGTACAGTTAATTTTATGTGGTTTACCAACAGCTACTGTAGTAGGTTTACGTCACTATAAAACTCCTGAAATTCAAGGTGATATTCTACTCATTCATGGTGAGCAAGATGATATTACTTTACTTTCAGATGCAATTGAGTGGGCAAAACCACAAAAACATCCAATCACAATTTTACCGGGTGCCAACCACTTCTTTACAGGCTATTTAAAGCAGCTTCGCCAAATCATTACACGCTTTATTATCATGAAATAAATGGTAACTTGATGGGTATAGATTGAGTCTACGCCCATCATTTTATAAGCCGTGTCATTATTGAAAATTAGTCCAACTTAGTGCAAAACGAATCTGGTTTTTAGTTGGTGATTATCATTTGGCCACTATAATTCTTATAAAAATTTAATAAGTGTCTATAATATACGGTACGCATTTGATTAAAAAATTCCAAAAATATGCTTCATTTTACTTTTTTAGGCACATCTTCAGGTGTACCAACCCTAACACGTAATGTTTCAGGATTAGCAGTTCGCAACAGCAAAAATAAGGACTGGATTTTAATTGATGCTGGCGAAGGTACACAGCACCGCATTCAACAAGCTAAACTTTCATTACAAAACCTAGTTGCCATTTGTATTACACATGTTCACGGCGATCATTGTTATGGTCTAGTTGGTTTATTGGCAAGTGCAGGCATGAATGCCCGTAGCAAGCCCTTAATCGTGATTGCACCGAAAGAAATTCAGCAATGGTTTGAAATCACTGCCCAGCTTACAGACTTACATTTGCCCTATTCCCTTCAATTTATTGATGTAAATGAAGCAACACAGCCACAACAGATCACTGACGAATTCATTGTTCAAGCACACCCTCTAAGCCATCGTGTTCCAAGTTTTGCTTTTAGCATTTATATCAAATCTATTCAGAAGAAGTTAGATACCAAAGCTCTAACTCAGTTAGGCGTACCTCAAGGCGATATGTGGGGCCATTTAAAACGAGGCTACGATGTTCAATTTGACGGAAAAACTTTAAAAGCTCAAGACTTTATCAAAATTCAAAATCAACAAGTTCATGCAATTATAGGTGGTGATAATGACCAACCTGAACTATTAGCTGATGCTTGCAAAGATGCTCAACTCCTTATTCACGAATCAACATACTTGCAAACGGTTTTAGATAAAGTTGGCAAAGGTCCAATGCATAGCTCAGCAAAAATGGTGGCTGAATTTGCAGAGCAGCAATCTTTGAGTAATTTAATTCTGACGCACTTTAGCCCTAGACATCAGGATAAAACTGGGCAGCAAGCTATTGCCGAAGAAGTTCGCCAATTTTATAAAGGTCATTTTTATTTAGCGAATGATTTTGACGAATTTACTTTAAGTGAAACAGGACAACTTTTAAAAATCGACTAAAAATCATATTTGTTGTGAAATCGAATTCACCGAATTGAGTCCAGATCATTTTCATGTAAAGTTCAAAGTTTAAGAAGCTCATAACTGAGCTTCTTATTTCTTAAAAAATTACTCTACAGATGCCAAAGCAGTTACCAGTAGCTTCCAGCATTTATCTACAGTATCAACTTTTACTCGTTCACCCGGTGCATGCGCACCTTGAATATCTGGTCCAAATGAAACCATCTGCAAATGTGGGTAATGTTCAGCAATAATCCCACACTCTAAACCCGCATGGATTACTTTAATATCTGGTTCAATATTAAAAGCATTTTGATAGGCTTGTTGTAAGCACTTTAGAGCCGCCGAGTTAGGGTTTGGTGTCCAACCTGACACTAACGGTGTGAGTGAAGAAGTGATATTAAATTGACTAAAATGTGCCTGAATTTTTTCTGCAAAGTCTTGAGCTTCTTGGTTCACCATTGAACGAACCATTAAGACAGCTTTTCCGACCTCTCGATTTAATTTTACAACCCCGATATTGTTTGAGGTTTCAACCACATCTGGTAGAACTTGACTCATACTTGCAACGCCATAAGGACTTGTTGCCAAAGCTTGCAACCATTCATTTTGCTGTTGTTGAGCAATCACTTCTGTCACTTCAGCACTATTCGGTTGGATAGTTAATTGCAGATTATCATCAATACCCTGTAATTGGTCTTTCCATATCGTTTGATATTCAGCGAGTAATTTTTCTAATTCGGGTAATTGGTTAGACGAAATTGCAATGGTTGCCACTGCTTCTCGAGGTAAAGCATTACGGGCCGTACCACCTGTAAATTCAACAAGGTGTCCACCAAGCTTTGCTAAATACTCATTTAAAAAGCGGGCTAAAATAACGTTAGCATTGCCACGTCCTAAATGAATATCTACGCCAGAATGCCCCCCTTTAAGACCCGCAACCTGAATATTCACAATGTTCAGATTTTCAGGGATTCGTTCATAAGTAAGTGGTTGTTCTACTTCAACATCAATACTTCCAGCACAGCCAAGATATAACTCCCCCCACTCTTCTGTATCAATATTAAATAGCCACTTCCCTTTCAGTACACCTGCCTGTAAAAGTCGCGCACCACTCATCCCTGCTTCTTCATCAACTGTTAGAAGAACTTCAATTGGCCCATGAGCAATATCATTTGAGTCTAAAACTGCCAAAGCTAATGCTACCCCAATGCCATTATCAGCACCTAAAGTAGTATCTTTAGCAATTAACCAGCCATCTTCGAGGACTGGCTGGATCGGGTCTTTAAAGAAGTCGTGTACTGTGCCAGTATTGGCTTGAGTGACCATATCTAAATGGCCTTGCAGAATAACGCCAGACACATGTTCTTTACCCAGAGTCGCATTCTTACGAATAATCAAATTCCCCACTTCATCTACGTAAGTTTCTAAATTTCGACTTTCGGCCCAGTTTCTTAAAAACTCACGAAGTTGCTGTTCATGCTTCGATGGGCGAGGAATAGTGCAAAGTGTTTGAAAATGCTGCCAAACCACTTGAGGAGATAACGCTGCAATATCAACTTGTGTCATGAAAACCACACTCTAATTATGTAAATATCTTAATAATTTCAATATACACAATGCATTAAAGATAGGTAGGGATTTCGGGAAAGATTTTGTATTTTTATATTTAATCTAAAGAGATTGTACGACTTTTCTAAAAAGCCGTACTTCATGAATAACTCTTAACAGCCGTGCGCTTAGTTTTTCCATTCAAATGCTGAAAAGCTATGATCAGCCTTCAAACTATTTTCAACTGCCTGTGCAAGCTGACGAATAATGCTTTGTGTTTCGATTTTCTCAAACCAGTCTTGTTCCTCATCTGGATTGGCAGAGATTTCACACATCAAATGCCCTTCATGGTCTGTTTTCTGGCAAGTAATCGATAATGGCAAAAGATGATTATCAATACTCACTTCTACTTTTTCATGTTCATGCACAATGTGCTGCGCATCAAAACCATAATGCCCCAATTGTTTAAACAGTAAAGCCGCTACATATTCTTGAGTGATATGGCATTCATTTGGTGGATGATCAAGCACTCCATGTTGTGGGCAACTGGCAATAAATTGTAATTTTTTCATCCTTTGTCCTAACACTATTATCATTATCTGCACTTAGCATAAGCAATAAACAAACAGCAGCCAAGCCTTTAGCCCGCTGCTGCCGTTGCTATTGTGTTAGCAATTATAAAATGTGTCAGGTCAAAAGTTATTGGCTAACTTCGATTGTTAAGCCTGCACGATTCGCCAACTCAGTGAAAGTCGGGAAGCTTGTCGCCACAGTTTCAGTACCATGAATTGTAATCGGACCAGAATTACGAAGACCTGCCATACTAAAACTCATGGCAATACGGTGGTCATGATGTGATTCAATTTCGCCGCCAGCAAAGATTGGTGACCAATCGCCAGATTTGCCTTTACCTTCGATAATGATGCCATCATCAGTCGGTGTGCAGTCAATACCCATGATTTTTAGGCCATCAGCCATGACCTGAATGCGGTCAGACTCTTTCACACGAAGTTCTGCCGCACCAGTTAATACTGTTTGACCTTCGGCACAAGCTGCTGCAATAAATAAAGCGGGGAATTCATCAATTGCTAAAGGTACTTGGTCTTCAGGCATATGAATACCTTTAAGAGTACGTGAACCTTTAATATGAATATCAGCAATAGGCTCTCCACCGGCAATACGTTCATTTTCAACAGTCAGGTCAGCACCCATCTGTTTTAAAATTTCAATTACGCCAGTACGTGTTGGATTAATACCTACAGCTTCCAGAACAACATCGGAACCTTCTGTAATTGCAGCACCCACCATAAAGAAAGCAGCAGATGAAATATCAGATGGAACCTGAATATCAGTACCTACTAATTTTCCGCCACCAACAAGAGAGATCTTATTGCCTTCAGTTTTAACATCATAACCAAATGCACGAAGCATACGCTCTGTGTGGTCACGAGTTGGTTCTGGCTCAGTGACTGAAGTTTCACCTTCACCCCATAAACCAGCAAGTAAAATACCCGACTTCACCTGAGCAGATGCCATTGGCAAGTCGTATTGAATGCCTTTTAATTGCTGGCTACCCGTAATGCTTACAGGTGGTGTACCTTTCTCACCTGTTGTCTGGATTTGCGCACCCATTAAACGCAATGGTTTAGCAATACGCTCCATTGGACGTTTAGAAAGTGATGCATCACCTGTCATCACTGAATCAAATTTTTGTGCTGATAACATACCTGAAAGCAAACGCATGCTCGTTCCAGAGTTACCCATATACAAGGCACTCGCTGGTGCTTTTAAACCATGCATACCCACGCCATGAATGGTCACTTCCCCATTCTTAGGGCCTTCAATGCTTACACCCATATCACGGAAAGCTTGTAAAGTTGCTAAAGCATCTTCACCTTCAAGGAAGCCAGTTACATGCGTAGTGCCTTCTGCAATAGCACCAAACATAATGGAGCGATGTGACACAGATTTGTCACCCGGTACGGTAAATTTACCTTTAAATGCCTTATTTCCCGGTAAGATACTGAATTGCTGTGTCACCTTATTTTTCTCCATTAAAGGTTTTTTGGCTAACATATGATTGAAATGCTGACGTGCTGCCTGAGCATGACCGAGTAAACCCATTAATGCATGAGAGTCTTCGTTTTCAATCAATTTTCTAAGTACGGTAAGTTGCTTCTCGAAGCCATCTACAGCATTTAATATGGCTGTTTTATTGGCAAAGAAAATGTCATGCCACATTTGTGGATCACTAGCTGCAATCCGTGAAAAGTCACGAAAGCCACCTGCTGCATAGCGGAAAATATCAAGATTATCTTCACGATTCGCAAGTTGCTCAACCAAATTAAATGCCATCAAGTGCGGTAAATGACTTGTATGTGCTAAAACTTCATCATGCTTGGCAACGTCCATACAAATGACTTCAGCTTTAGCAGCAGACCAAAGTTGAATCAGTTTCTCAACTGCCCATTCTGCACTTGTGGGTAACGGCGTTAAAATAACTTTGTGATTTGCAAATAAATCGACCTTACCTGCATGAACGCCCGTATGCTCACTACCAGCAATAGGATGTCCCGGCACAAAACCTGCTGGTAAATCTTCACCAAATACAGCTTTTGCTGCATCGACGACATTACCTTTTGTACTTCCTACATCAGTTACAATCGTAGTTTCTGTCAAATAAGGTTTAATTAGTTCAAGCACTTTTTGTGTCGCACGTACTGGCAAGGCTAAAACAACTAAATCTGCCCCTTTCACAGCCTCTACAGGATCAGAAAATCCTTCTTGTATTAAGCCAAGTGATTTTGCATCTTCTAAAGTTTTCTGTGAGCGTGTAGAAGCCACAATAGTTGTCGCCAACTTTTCAGCAACAATAACCCGTGCCAAACTCGACCCGATGAGTCCTAAACCAATAAATGCAACTTTTTTAAATAGGGGTTGTGACATAACTTCAACTTTGCTTTTGCTCAAAGTGATTTAAACCTTTGAGCAATTTGTTTTTAAGCATAATGACATGACCATCTTGATGCATGTCATTATTCCAACATGAGTAATTAGAGAACAGCAGCAGGATAAGAACCTAAAATACGAAGCTCTTTTACCATTGGACGAATATCATTAATTGCTGCTGCAACATTTTCTTGATCGATATGGCCTTCTAAATCGATAAAGAATACATATGCCCATTTTTCAGGTAATGCTGGACGGGTCTCAATACTTGTTAAGCTAATATTATGTTTTGCAAACGGCGCTAAAATTTCTAATAAAGCACCAGCACGGTCATGTGCTGAAATTAATAATGAAGTTTTGTCATTGCCACTTTGTGGAATTTTTTCACGGCCAATGACTAAGAAACGAGTGGTATTTTCCGGATTATCTTCAATATTGCTATGTAAAATTTCAAGGTTATACATACCTGCTGCAATATCTGATGCAATCGCTGCTGAATGCCATTCGTTGCGAATACGACGTGCAGCTTCTGCATTTGAGTTTAAAGCAACACGTTCAACACCCGGATAATGCGCGTCTAACCATTGACGACATTGAGCCAAAGTTTGTTGGTGTGCATAAATCTGTTTAATACTGTCTTTACGTGTATTTTCAGAGACTAGAAATTGATGATGAATACGTAATTCAACTTCACCAATCACATTTAAATTCGATGTTTTAAAACAATCTAAAGTATGGTTCACAATACCTTCAGATGAGTTTTCAACCGGAACTACACCATAATGAGCGCTACCCGCTTCCACTTCACGGAACACTTCATCAATTGTTGGTAGTGGACGAACAACTGCATCTTTACCAAAATGCTTAAGCACGGCAGATTGAGTAAAAGTCCCTTCTGGTCCTAAGAATGCAATACTTTGCGGAGCTTCTAAAGCAAGGCAAGCAGACATAATTTCACGGAACAAACGCGCCATGGTGACATCAGACAAAGGACCTTGGTTGCGCTCCATGACTTTGCGTAAAACTTGTGCTTCACGTTCAGGACGATAAAACAAAGGATTCTCTTCGGAAGCAAATTTAGCTTTAGCAACAGCTTCAGCAAGGCTTGCGCGGCGATTTAATAATTCTTGAATCTGTTGATCTACACTATCAATATCTTCACGAATTTGTTCTAAACTAAGAGAAGTCGTTTTGTTTTGATCATCGTTGATCATTAGAATGCAGCCTCAGTAAAATCATCTTTTAAACGAGAGTATAACAATAGTCTGCTTTGATTTGTTAGGCAATATAGCTGTAAGAGCTTTTTTCATTAACCTTTTTGCTTCCATTTCTTGATTACTTTATTTGATAATGATTTTCATTTATCATTTATATAATAAATTTTATTATCGCCCATTATGCAAAAATCATTTTTCCTTTTATCTACTAGTTTTTTATTGAGTACTTTAATAAGCTGTTCTACCTTCGCCCAAACGCCTATACAAAATCAACCAAAAATCGTTTTTCAAAATAATCAGGCTCAATTTCAAATTAAATCTAAAAATACAGGCCATGATTATCTTATTCAAATTTATAAACCGCCTGTCGCCCCGCCCCAACATGGGTATCCAGTACTTTATATATTAGATGGAAATGCTACATTCCCAAGTGCTGCCAATATTGCTCAGTCGATTGGCGCTGGTTCTACCAAATTAGGACTAGATCCACTCATGATAGTAGCGGTTGGTTACCCTCAGCAAAAAACCTTTGATGTGCAAAAGCGTGCTTATGATTACACTCCAAAACCTTCTGCCCAATTTCAAGCACAAGGTAAATATAAATATGGGGGTGCTGATCAGTTTATTGCTTTTTTAAATCGCGAACTCAAGCCTACAATTGCAAAACAATTTCCGATTAATAGCCAACAGCAAAGTCTTTATGGACATTCTTTTGGAGGTTTATTTGTGCTTTATCATTTTTTTCAAAAGCCAAATGCATTTCAGCGTTACTTTGCTGCAAGCCCTTCTCTCTGGTTTGACCAAGGCATGTTATTTCAGCAGTTAAATCATTGGCAAAGTCAGAAACCAAATCATTCCCCTTTACTCATGACCACAGTCGGTACACATGAGCAAGGTGGCCCTCGCACTCAACTTAACAATAAATTAAATGAAGCAGATTTCTTTAAAGCTTTAGAAAATAAACGTTCAAACCAATTTAGTTATTGGCATTTTTATAACCCTGCTGAACAACACATTACAAATTTGTATGCGAGCTTGCCTAAAGCACTTATGTTTGCTTCATGTCAAAATTTAGAAAGCTGTAAATCTTTATTCGATGAACCATCGCAGAAAACAGCTAAATAATAAAAAAGCCTACTCAAAGGTAGGCTTTTTTGAAGCTATTATTAAGCTTTACCGATTAATCCACGCGCCACGATTTCTTTCATAATTTCATTTGTACCACCGTAAATACGTTGAATACGTGCATCTACAAAGAAACGTGAAATTGGATATTCAGTCATATAACCATAACCGCCAAAGAGTTGCAGCAAGTTATCTGCGACTTTCATTTGCATGTCAGTGCTGAAGCTTTTAAGCGCTGCCGCAGTTTCCACATCTAGCTTGCCTTCTTGATATAGAGCAACATTTCTCTCATAGAAAGCAGCTGTAGCAAGCTCATCAATTTTTGCTTGTGCTAAAACAAAACGCGTATTTTGGAACTGTGAAATGGGTTGACCAAATGCATGACGCTCTTTTACATAAGCAGTTGCCAAATCAATTGCACCACGAATAGCGCCAATTGCGGTAGATGCAATAGCTGTACGTTCTCGCGGTAACTCTTGCATTAAATAAGCAAAGCCTTGTCCAGCTTGACCGAGTAACTGGTTTTTAGGAACTTTAACATTGTCAAAAAATAGCTCAGATGTGTCTTGAGAATGCAGACCGATTTTGTCTAAATTTGTGCCTTTTTTAAAGCCTTCTAGATGCGTATCTGCCAATAATAATGACACGCCTTTTGCACGCGCTTGAGGATCAGTTTTTACTGCAAGCACCACAAGATCAGCATGTTGTCCATTTGAAATAAAGGTTTTTGAGCCATTTAATAAATAATGGTCATCTTGCAAAATGGCGCTAGTACGCATTGATTGTAAATCCGAACCCGCTCCAGGTTCAGTCATACCAATTGCACCAACCACTTCACCTGTTACCATTTTCGGCAACCAATATTGTTTTTGCTCTTCTGTCCCGATGTGTAAAATATATGGTGCAGCAATTTCAGAGTGGCAAGAAATCGCTGTTGATAATGCACAAAAACCAGCACGTGCCGATTCTTCAACCAACATTAATGAATAATAGGTTGGTACGCCGTAACCACCGTATTCTTCTGGAACATCCACACACAAAAAGCCATTTTCGCCCAGTTGATTCCAGACAGAGCGAGGCATAATTCCTTCGCGTTCCCATTGGTCGTATTGCGGTGCAATATGCTCATTCATAAAACGTTTAAAATTATTACGGAATAATTCTAAATCTGCATCGTATGCCAACATAATATTTTCCTTCGGCTTTATTGTTTTATCTAATCTCATTGCTCTGCATGCTAATCATTTTTTAAGCTACTGTCATGACATAGCTGCTCATTAAAACTGTACTTTTCAGTCAGCCAATAAAAAAGGAAGCCAAAGCTTCCTCTTTTATATAGGTTTATTTGAATTAATCTAAACCTTCAGCAACTTGAGGAGTTTTTTGCTCCATCATTTTTCTGTCGACTTCATCTGGATTATTTAAAGCATCATTTAGCTTATCTTTATCTAAAGCACCGACCCATTTTGCAACAACAATCGTTGCTAATGAGTTACCAACAAGGTTAGTTAATGCACGGGCTTCTGACATGAAACGGTCAATACCTAAAATCAATGCCAGACCTGCCACTGGAATATGTCCTACAGCAGATAAAGTTGCAGCCATAACAATAAAGCCAGAGCCTGTTACACCCGCAGCCCCCTTAGATGAAATTAAGAGTACCAACAACAAAGTAATCTGATGTTGAATATCAAGCTGTGTATTTGTTGCCTGAGCAATAAAGATTGCAGCCATAGTCAAATAAATTGACGTACCATCAAGGTTAAATGAATAACCTGTTGGGATAACCAAACCAACTACAGATTTTTCACAACCTGCAATTTCAAGTTTACGTAACATGCGAGGCAAAACAGATTCAGAAGAAGATGTACCAAGTACAATTAATAACTCTTCACGAATCAGGCGAATCATCTTAAGAATACTGAATCCACTAATACGGCTGATTGTACCCAAAATTAAGAAGATAAAGAGTAAGCACGTAATATAGAAGCAGATAATGAGCTGCCCTAATTGTACGAGTGAACCAACACCATATTTACCGATAGTGAATGCCATTGCACCGAATGCACCAATCGGAGCCAATTTCATGACCATATTCACAATGTTAAAGAACACATGTGCAACTTGATCAATAAATTTTAAAACTGGACGTCCCGCATCACCTAACTTATGTAAAGCAAAACCAAAGAGAATTGCAAAAAGAAGGACTTGTAAGATTTCACCATTTGCAAATGCACCAACCACCGTATCAGGGATGATGTGCATTAAGAAATCAATGGTAGATTGTGACTCACCAGAACTGACGTATTTTTGAATGCCCGAAGTATCGAGAGTGGTAGGGTCAACATTCATCCCTACACCCGGTTTAGCAATGTTAATTACAACAAGGCCAATTAGAAGTGCAATTGTTGAAACGATTTCAAAGTATAACAACGCAACGCCGCCAGTTTTTCCGACTGACTTCATGCTTTCCATGCCAGCAATACCGCTTACCACGGTACAGAAAATAACTGGAGCAATGATCATCTTGATCAAACGAATAAAGGCATCACCTAATGGCTTGAGTTTTTCACCTAACCCCGGAATATGCTGTTCGACACCATTGACAATTTGCGTTGAGCTTGGAGAAAAATGCCCTACCAAGATACCCGCAATAATCGCAATAATCACCTGAAAATAAAGTGATTTATAAATCGGTTTTTTAGCCATAACTTTACTTCAATCTATATTTCCAAGTCCGTTGGAAATACCAAAATGAAACGTCTATTCTTTACGAATACACAGCCCTAACCTTTCACATTAACACCGCAAAAGGGAAATGGTTTTTTGGGAACAAAAAACCTTCCTACTACCTCAATGAAAACAAAATCAATGTTTTCTAAAACAGGAGAATACCTGAAGTTTCTAACCACTTTGAGTAGCTCGAAATAACCTCTTACTTTTTCAATAAAAAGCTGAAGATATAGGAGAATCACATAAAATTATGATATGAATGCTCAAAAAAGCACGAGAAAGTGTACTCGAATTAAATAACGATTCGGTTAATTTTTTAGCTAATACGCATAAAAAACACTCAGGTAGCCTTAAGACTTTAGTATAAGAAACACTTTTGATATTTTTTCAGCAGTTTTTTATGTCATATTGATTAAATACTTGTGGACATTTCATTTTGAGCTGCCTACATCCCATCATTTTTATTGTTTTGAACTACGATGAATACTAAACGTAATATCTATAAAGATGCTGAACATCCCTTTGCTCAATATGTCCGTATTTTAGGTAAGGGGAAAACCGGATCTCGCTCTTTAAGCTATGAAGAAGCTTATCAAGCATTTACCATGATTTTAAAAGGTGAAGTGTTAGATGTGCAGCTAGGTGCATTTTTAATGCTGCTTCGGGTTAAAGAAGAATCTATTGAAGAACTCGCAGGTTTCGTTCAAGCGACTAAAGACCAGCTTCATTTTGAGCCTTTAGCTGTTGATTTAGATTGGTCATCTTATGCAGGTAAGCGAAAACACTATCCATGGTTTTTATTAGCCGCTCTTACGCTTGCCCAGCATGGCCATAAAATTGTTATGCATGGTGCATCAGGTCACACGCTTAACCGTGTTTATACTGAGCAAGTCTTAGAATATCTTGGTTATCAAATTTGCCATTCTGAACAAGAAGTTCGTACACAATTAGCAGAGCAAAATTTTGCTTACTTACCACTAGACGTGATTTCACCAGTTCTAAGCGAATTGATATCTCTAAGAAATGTCATGGGATTGCGTTCACCTATTCATACTTTGGCCCGTTTAATTAATCCTTTTAACGCTAAGGCTACCTTACAAGCAATATTCCACCCTGCTTACAGAACTTCTCACCAACATAGCGCATTACGCTTAGGCTATCAAAATAGTGCCGTTATTAAAGGCGAAGGTGGTGAATTTGAACGAAACCCAGATGCTAAAACACTCATTTGCGGTATTAAAAATGGTGAGCTCTATGAACATGAGTTGCCAAAGCTCACACCTGAACGAAGCCCAATTGAAGAAGAATTAGATTTAGCAACGTTTAAAGCAGTATGGCTTGGTCAACAGCACCATGAATATGGAGAAATGGCCGTAACAGAAACCATTGGAATCGCGCTATATACCATGGGCGTTGTTGCTAATTTTGAAGAAGCGATGCAAAAAGCAAAAGTGTTATGGGATACACGAAATTTAAGCAATCTTAATTCGTAGTTAACAAATGCTATCGTGAAGGTCGACATGGATGTCGACCGTATCACTGCGATACAGGAAGTATCGTCAGTGATACAGAGGATTTTTGGTTACTTTTGATCCTTCAAAAGTAATAAATGCCTATATGCTATAACTTATGAAAAACATGCTATATAAGGCTGTATGGAATAACCAAAAATAATTTTTCTGTCTTATTAATTTTTAAACAAAACGAATCGGTTTAAACTCTGGTTCATGCTTGTGATGATCATCATCACACTCTTCACCTTCTTCTTTTGTACCACGGTCAATATAACCGCTACGCTGATCTTCTGGTAAGTTCTTCAACTCCCAAGCGATTACAGCTTGCATACAAGTTTCACGCTGCTCTTTAGTTAAAACAACGCCGTTTGGCCATTTACCAATTTCTACTGCTGTTTTTAATCGCTCTACAATTTCAGGATTTAAAACAGATAGCATTTGTTCAATATTCATGATTCATCTCTTTGAAAAGATTCAAAATCTTGGTTCCAACCAAGTTTGGTACGGCAGGCCATATAGAAATCATAACCTGGTGGATGCAATAAACTTAGTTTAAATGGGTGTTTACGGATGTGTAAACTGTCTCCAACATTGAGCGAGACACTATGTTGTCCATCTGCACTCACCATTGGTAACACCCGATTTTCGCGAATAACGATTTTAATTTCGCTTTGACCACCGACTACGATGGGACGTGATGACAATGTATGGGGATGCATTGGAACTAATGCAATAGCATCCATAATTGGATGTAAAATTGGGCCACCACCTGACAATGCATAAGCCGTTGATCCGGTTGGCGTCGAAACAATTAAACCATCACTATGTTGGCGGTAAACATATTGACCATCAATATTAAGTTCGAAGTCAATCATGTGTACCGATTTGCCCGAATGCAAAACGACATCGTTTAAGGCAATCGCGTCATAAATGACTTCACCATTTGTTCGTACTTCCATTTCAAGTAAGAAACGACGGTCGAGCTGGAAATGCCCTTGAAGTACTTGGTCAAGTTTGAAAATGGCTTCTGAAGGTTTGATATCAGTTAAAAAACCTAACCGCCCGCGGTTGATACCAATAACAGGCGTATTGTAGCGAACTAAAGCTCTAGCAGCGTGGAGTAAAGAACCGTCGCCTCCAACAACTATGACTAAATCAGCAACTTCACCCAATAAATGACGACTTACAATTTGTGCATGATCATAAGGCACTAATTCAGCAGTTTCCTGATCAAAAATGGGGTTTAAGCCTAGGTTCAACAAATGATCATGAATTAAACATAGTGTTTCTACTACTGATGATTTATCTGGTCGACCGATTAACCCGACGTTTCTGAAGGACTTATGTGAAATTTGCACGAATGAGTAAGCTCCGCTGCGATACTTGGCTATAATAACATTAACCTGATTAATTTAAAAAAACATAACAACAAGATGCTGTAAAATTCAATCTAAGTTTTCCAATTATTCACAGTTTTATCATTGCAAATTGATGACAAGCTATCGCATCATTACAGGCATTGTTAGGGTTTTATCTCATTTTTATGAAGTTTGAACGTGGTATCGGTTTCTTTGCACTAATCTTTTCCATTTTGGTCATTGGTGCTTTTATTGCTCTTAGTATCTATCTGATTCGTTTAGATAATATTATCCGTGAAAAATTTGAAGGACAACGGTGGGATATTCCTGCCAAAGTGTTCGCACGACCTTTGGAAATTTATAATAACGCACCTATTACCCAAGCAAATTTCACTCAAGAATTAAAACTCTTGGGTTACAAAACTTCAAGTAATTATGACAAGTCTGGAACCTATGTTGCTCAGGGTAGCAATATGTATATCCACACGCGTGGTTTTGATTACGGCGACAGTGTTGAACCCGAACAAGTACTAGAGTTAAGTTTTGCAAATGACCAAGTTGCTGAAGTTAGAAGTACAAAACCTTCTTCAACGGGTGTTGCACGACTAGAGCCACTTCTGATTGGAGGGATCTACCCTCAACATAATGAAGACCGTGTTCTCATTAAACTGAATAATGTCCCTAAACCACTTATTGAAGCTTTAATTTCAACAGAAGACCGTAATTTCTATCATCATCACGGTATTTCAATTCGTGGTACTGCTCGTGCATTAGTGAGCAATATCACAGGTGGTAAACGTCAAGGTGGTTCAACCCTGACTCAACAATTAGTTAAAAACTTCTACCTCACACCTGAACGCACACTCAAACGTAAAGTTAATGAAGCATTAATGGCTTTACTCATTGAGCTGCATTACAGCAAAGATGAAATTTTAGAAGCCTACTTAAATGAAGTGAATCTAGGCCAAAATGGTAGCTACTCAATTAATGGCTATGGTTTGGCTTCTCAATTTTATTTTGGTTTACCTTTACGTGAGCTTAGCGTTGCACAGCAAGCTTATTTAGTTGGTTTAGTGCAAGGCCCTTCTTTATATAATCCTTGGAAAAATCCTGAAGGTGCAAAAAAACGCCGCGATACCGTGTTAAATAACATGCGTGTAATGGGTTATTTAACTCAAGCAGAATACGAAGATGAAATTGCACGTCCTTTAAATGTGTTAAATAAACCAAGTTTAGGTCCTGCAAAATTCCCTGACTTTTTAGATATCGTGCGTCGTCAATTACGCACAGAATATCAAGAAAGTGATTTAACTAATCAGGGCTTACGTATTTTTACGACTCTAGACCCAATTACTCAAACTCAAGTTCAAAATGCTTTTAAAGCTTCAGTAGACCGCTTGGCAAGCAGCAACCCAGCACGTTTGAAAAACTTACAGGGTGCTGTACTGATTGCACATCCAGAAAACGGCGAGCTTGTTGCCGCTGTTGGTTCTACACAAGACTTTACTGGTTTTAACCGCGCTGTAGATGCGAAACGCCAAGTCGGTTCTTTATTAAAACCTGTAATTTATTTAAGTGCTATTGAATCTGGGCGTTACAACTGGGCAACCCAAATTGAAGATGCACCGATTAGTGTCCCTGTAGATGGTGGCAAGAGTTGGACACCTAAAAACTACAGTGGTGGTGGACATGGTGTAGTCAGCTTGAGCGAAGCTTTAGCAAATTCATATAACCTTTCTGCTGTGCGCTTGGGTCAAGAGTTTGGTTTATCTACATTTACAAACAACTTAAGAAAGTTTGGTGTTGAGTCGACCATTCCTGCCTACCCATCTATTTTCCTTGGGGCAGTCAATATGTCACCAATGGAGGTTCTGGGAATTTATGAGAACTTTGCTACAGGTGGCTTTAAATATCCGACTCGTGCGATTCGATCTGTCGTAGATGCAAATGGTCGCCTGCTTGACCGTTATGGCCTGAATGTTCAACAAACC
Organism: Acinetobacter sp. BEC1-S18-ESBL-01; assembly: GCF_014169935.1. Taxonomy (NCBI): domain Bacteria; kingdom Pseudomonadati; phylum Pseudomonadota; class Gammaproteobacteria; order Moraxellales; family Moraxellaceae; genus Acinetobacter; species Acinetobacter sp. BEC1-S18-ESBL-01. The sequence continues at coordinate 1,267,698 of NZ_AP022302.1, read as the reverse complement.
ATTGATCCATCTGTTGGTTATATCATGAATTATGGTCTACAACAGGTCATGTCTTCGGGTACTGGTCGCGCAGCTTATAATAGCTTGTCTCCTGCTTTAAAATTGGCAGGTAAATCAGGTACGACTAACGATACACGTGACTCATGGTTTGCGGGCTACTCAGGTAACCACGTTGCTGTAGTTTGGTTAGGTTTAGATGACAACAAAGTAACAGGATTAACAGGTTCATCTGGTGCATTGCCAGTATGGATTAATGTGATGAAACAATTACGTCAAACGCCTGTAAATCTACGTCAACCAGACACAGTACAGTGGCAGTGGATTGACCGTGCAACGGGTGATTTATCTGCTCAGGCATGTGATGGTGCAATGTATATTCCGATGCTAACGCATACGGTTCCGCACCGTGCTACGCCATGTGGAGCACCTTATTATCAAGTTGATCCAACATATACGCCACAAAGTGATAACACAATTCCTGACTCACAGGATGATAATACCGACAGTTATATTCGTGAAAGTGAAAACCAGATGGAACAAGATCTGTCAAACAACTCACGTGTAATTTCAAGTGGTAGTTATAACAACTAAGCGTTAACAGGAAATTAGGATATGTTAAAGAAAGGTGTTTTTTATATTGGTGCTGTTCTTATGGTCGGCTGTACAACTCTGCCCGATCATTCTGACTCCAAAGAGAAAACACCTACTCCTCCAGTCAAAAAGACGGAAACTCCATCAGGCGTAAAAATTACACCTTATGATCACCCAGAAATTCAACGTAAAAATTTACAGGTGATTGTTCCTCAACAGAAAAAGCCTCAACATTTTAGTGATGATGGCAGCCAGCTACCTGCATTTAAAGTTTTAATGCAAAAAACACAGCAGGCTTATAAAAATCAACAGTGGTCAGAGGCAGAGCGCTATGCACTTCAAGCACAGCGTTTAGCACCACAGGCCGCTGAGACTTATTTATTTCTTGCACTTACGGCAAATCATAAACAGCAATATTCTAATGCTGAGTCTTTAGCAAGACGTGGTTTGAGTTTTGCCCAAAGTCAGCCAATGAAAAAGCAGCTTTGGTTGGTTATCTTAAAAGCTGGGCAACAACGCAACAATCAAAAAACTGTTCAAGAAGCACAACAAGCATTAAAAGCTCTCTAGCTTTTAATGCTTTTTATTTTCTCATTAGAAATTACGAATACCAGCTAAGCCATATGCACCATGCTGCTGTGCAGTGGCTAAATCGTCTGGATGCACTCCTCCTAATGCAAAAACTGGAATCTGGCTATTTTGAGCGAGATCACTAAAACGTTCCCAACCTAATGCTACGGCTTCTGGATGAGTCGTTGTTGGTTTTACAGGACTAATAAAAACAGCATCGCAACCAATCTGCTGAGCCTGTTTTAAAGAAACCGCATCATGACAAGCAGCAATATATCGTACGCCCACTGTTAAATCGCCTTTATGCAAATTCATGAGCTGAGATTGTTTTAAATGAACGGTCTTTATTTGTTTTTGTAATTCAGGGCTTAATTTCCGCCAAATATCTACATTTATAATTAAATTTGATCGTTGCCCTTCATCTAAAGCAGTTAATTGCTCTATATATTGCGGCTCAAATTCTTCGATACGCCAGTACAATAAAGCATCACTACTTTCTACCGTTGAAAGCGTATTGCTAATTTTGATGAGATGAGGCCAATAGAGTCGTTTTATGATGTTTTTATTGGCTTTAGGGAAGTTTAAATGAAGTAGCTGATCACGTGTATACCATGCCCATGGCTGGTGAATAAGGTTTAATAACTCATCAGGTACATAACTATGGAACAAATGAAGGTTGACGATAATGTCATCATATTCATGGTGAATATAATCAAACTGATGCCAATCTTTTAAACCAATACCCACTTCTTCATAGATTTCACGGCGGCAGGCTTCTTCTGGTGTTTCACCCTGCTCAACCTTCCCTCCAGGGAACTCATGCTTTCCACCTTGATGTTGCTGCTCTTCGCGCCATCCAACTAATATTTTTCCACGATGGATCAAGATTGCTATAGCGACATCGACTATTGGTTTGGGCATCTTTTTACTCTCTAAAACTTTTCTCAAGTGTAAGCAAATTTTATCATTTTATAAAATCTTAAAAATCTCATTGACAGATCTATTCGATAATGATTATCATTTAAATCGTTCAAGAACATACCACGGAGCACAACAAATGAACGCACCTTTTAGCTTATTTACCCGTAACAATGACACAGCTCACGCCTTACCAATGTTACATTCTAATAACCTCTTTGCATTAGGCCGTGAAATTCGCATTATGCATGCTGGCGAGGAATATCGTTTACGCCTCACTCGCAACAATCGCCTAATTTTAACTAAATAAAAAACATACTCGCGTTTCAATAATATTCGTGGGAAAACAAAAAATGGATAGCATGGGTAACCATGCTATTTTTTATGAAGGAAGAATAATCTCTGCCCTCAGACCACCTTGTTCAGCATGCATAAAACGTAACTTGCCATTATGCAATTCAATAATTTTTCGAGTAATTGAAATTCCTAAGCCAGAACCTTGCTGTTGAGTACCGAGTACCCGAAAAAAACGCTGCCCTAACCGTAATAGCACTTCATCATCTACTCCATTTCCCGTGTCTTCAATAGACACCTTAATTTGCTGTTCATGCTGACTAATCTCAACATGAATAGAGCCTAATGTCGGGCTATAACGAATGGCGTTATCAAATAAATTTCTAAAAGCAATAAACAGTAATTCTTCATTCGCATATGTTTTAGTTTCTGCCGATAAGGTATTTACCTCTATCAACATCTGTTTAGCTTTCGCATCTAAATCTACAGTTTCAATCACTCTAGCCAGTAAGTAATTTAAATCGATAACTGTCTTAGGAAGTTCAGGCTGTTCAGCTTCATTAGGTTCTAAGCGGGCCAGAAGAAGTAAATTCTCAAGTATTTTTGTACTTCTAGAAACGTCTTCTTGTATGCGTTCAAAATCTTGATGAAGTTCTGGAAGATGTTGGTATTTACGCTGTAAAACCTGAAGACGCATTTGTATGGCAGATAACGGAGAACGTAGCTCATGCGAAGCATCCGCGGTAAAACGCTGTTCAGCAACAAGAGCCCTTTGCAATCTCGCAAGCAATTGATTTAACGCATCTATAACAGGTTGAATTTCTGTAATGACATCTGGTTCTTGAATTGGCTCTAAATTTGATGCAGTTTTTTGAGCAATTCGTCTAGAAAGTAAATTGAGTGCAGCCAATTGATGCTCGGTACGCCAACTTACAATGACCCATTGCAGTAACCAAAACAACACCATAAGACCACTATATCCAGCAAGTGCTTTAAGTACTTCTTCAACACGCGTACTCATTGGTTGAAAAACTTCAACTTGTAGCTGAGAGTCTTCTTGTTGTGCAGCCAGACTACGCCATAATTGACCATCAAACAAAAAATACGAAAAACCTTCTGATAAGTTACCTTGCTCAAAAAGTTCATGCTGATAGGTATGAGAATGGGTAAGTACTTGGCCTGTGTTTAATAACTCATACTGAATATCAAATTCATCACTCAGCTCATCAAACTGTTTCATGGAGTGTTCAGAAAGATCGGAAACCAGCAAAGTATCTGAAATTTCATCCATGATTTCATCTTGCACTGACATGTTGTGATAGATAGAAAATATGGTGAGTAAGCTTAAAGCCAATAATCCCACCACGATACTACTCCACATCGTAGTTTTAACCAGTTGCGACTGCAAAGATGAGCTATTCGATTTCATTTTATATCTCCCATACGGTAGCCTAGCCCCCGTATGGTTTTAATACTGCTGCTTCCGATTTTTTTTCGAAGTTGATAAATAAATACTTCGATTGCGTTACTTTCAATTTCCTCGCCCCATGCATAGAGTGCTTCTTCTAATTGATCGCGGGTAATAATATGCTCGGGATGCACCATAAGCTTACGCAAAATTTGGAATTCTTTTGCCGTTAAATCGATAGATTTGCCAGCACTTAATACGACTTTCGCTTGTGTATCAAGTTGTAGGTCACCCCATGTTAAAACCGATTGCTGACTCAAAGTTTGTTTGCGTAATTGAGCGCGGATGCGAGCCGATAATTCTTCTAAACTAAAAGGCTTAACCAAATAATCATTTGCACCTAAATCTAGCCCCTCTACCCGATCATGAATGCTGTCACGTGCAGTAATAAAAATAACAGGAACATTTTTTTGTTTATGGCGGATCGTTGTTAAAACCTTTTCACCAGCCAGTTGAGGTAGTCCCCGATCAAGCAAAATACAGTCATAATCATGCTGTTCGATTGCCGTAAGTGCATAATCACCTCTTTCGACCCAATCTACCTGATAACCGTCTAACTCTAACCATGATTGAATGCTTTCAGCTTGAGAGCGATCATCTTCTGCAAGCAAAATTCTCATCTATTTTTCCTGTTATATCCTGATTTGATCTTGCCAAGCCTTTATAAAAAAAGCAAAGCCGCATGATTTAAATGCGGCTAAAAGTAGTAGATCTACAGACCTTATTCATTAGAACTGAACTTGATCCACATCAATTTCTACTCGTTTTAAAGGTTTATAGTCAATGTCTACTTCACCAATTAAAGTCACATTTGTATTGGCTGAAATAGGGCGACCTTGCCAAAGTTCATCATCTACATCAATTGTAATGCTACCTGTCTTGTCACGGAATTGATATTTTTCATCACCTAAAGACTTTACAACCTGACCATGTAATTTGATCGGTGTATTATCTTTTGAGGTTAATGCCTGTTTTACTGTAGTGACAGTTGCCGGAGCAATTGCAGCTTGATTCACTGGTGTATTCGCGACAACTACGCCAGCAGCAGTCATACCAGCAGTCATCAACATTACTTTAAGCATATTCATATTATTACCCTCTGTTTATGGTTCCCTCTTGGGATAAAGCAATTAAATCAACCATAAATGAGGTGAATCTTAAGAAAAACTTAATTTAATGGCACAAGCCTCAAGACCTCTTCTAATGTCGTAAGTCCTTCAATCACTTTACGGGCTCCTGCAATTCTTAAAGGTTCTATACCTTCTTTTTTAGTTTGAGTTCTTAAATCATTTAATGTCACATGACTACTAATAAGGTGTTTAAGCTCAAGACTGACCGGCATAAATTCGTAAATACCGACTCGCCCTTTATAGCCTGTATGACGACATTCTTCACAGCCTACCGCTTGATAAACCGTTTCAGGCATTTCCATAATGTAGTCAAAGGTTAAGTGTTCCCACTCATCCTCATTAATGTGAGTTTTTTTCTTACAGTGTGGACAAAGTTGGCGGACTAAGCGCTGCGCGAGAACACCCAAAATTGTTGCAGCTGTCAGAAATGGCTGTACACCCAAATCATGCAACCGAGTCAAACTAGACGGTGCATCATTGGTATGTAAAGTTGATAAAACCAAATGACCTGTTAATGCTGCCTGAATGGCCATATTCGCTGTATCTTGATCACGAATTTCCCCAATCATAATAATGTCAGGGTCTTGACGCATCAGTGCACGTACACCGTCTGCAAAGCCTAATTCAATTGCATTATTGACCTGCATTTGGTTAAAACTAGGCTCTAGCATTTCAATCGGATCTTCAATGGTACAGACATTGACCTGCTCGGTTGCAAGCTGCTTTAAAGATGAATATAGCGTAGTTGTTTTACCGGAGCCTGTAGGACCCGTGACTAAAATAATACCGTGGCTATTTTTTGTTAATTGTTGCCACTGTTGTAATAAACGCTCTTCAAAACCCAATTGCTGAAAAGAACGTACCAACACATCAGGGTCGAAAATACGCATAACCAGTTTTTCACCAAATGCGGTTGGTAAGGTTGATAAACGTAATTCGGTTTCTTGCCCTTTAGGTGTACGTGTTTTTAACCGGCCATCTTGTGGTTTACGTTTTTCCGCTACATTCAAACGTCCTAAAATTTTAATCCGAGAAATCACGGCGGTCAGCGTATTTGAAGGCATGTTATAAATGGTGTGCAAAACGCCATCAATCCTAAACCTGACTTTACCGTTATCTTTGCGCGGTTCCATGTGAATGTCACTGGCACTCTGCTCAAATGCAAACTGTAAAATCCAGTCAACTAATTTCACAATATGCTGATCATTAGCATCTGGGTTTTGACTATCGCCAAGCTGCAAAAGTGCTTCAACATTTTTACTGTCACGGTCATGAGCTGCATCTTTTTGAGCAGAGTTTACCGCGCGACTCACCTGATAATATTCGCGCAAATAGCGTTGTAACTGTTCGGGATTAAGCAGTACCCGTTCAATTTTTTTAGGCGCTAGACTACGTTCAAGGTTATTAAGCCAATCTGTTTGAAATGGTTGATCTGTTCCAATCACGATTCGGTCAGCATGAATTTCAACAGCTAAAATATGGTTACGAATGGCAAACTCTTGTGACATGACCTGCGTTAAAGCACTGACATCTGCCTTTAAAGGATCGATCACAAATAGAGGGAGCTGAACCCGATCTGCAAACCATAAACATAAGCGGTTTAAACTCAAATGCGCATGTGTGTGTTGCTGATCTTTTAAATTAAAATGTGCTATCCACTGTAATGGATGCCACTTTAACTGGTCTTTTTGGCGGTGACTTGTCTGTACCAGTAATTTATCTCGTTCTGTTATACGGCCTTCTTGTAATAGTTGTTCTAGACACCAATACGTATCTATTTCTACATGTGCATTCATGCGTTATCCCCAATATATTTTTATAATATAGCAGAGATGTTTTACATTTAAATATCCTTTAACATCAGTTAATTAAACCACTTCTCATCTTAATATTTTTTTGTGTCACAGGTCATATTTATAGAAATATTTTATGCCTAGTTTTGTCTAAAAAAGATACTATGCTCACTATAATAAAAAGCATAAACTGAACATGAATACATGATTTTAAAATGATTCAAATCTACATATAACAATAAGCAAAGAGGAAGTAATATGGAACTTCAAATGACAATGTCATTACAAACAGCATCATTTGAAGAATTCATTACAGTGATTGCTGCGGCGCTTGGTTGTGGCTTATTAATTGGTTTAGAACGAGAACGAAGTAAGCTTAAACATGAATATAAAACCTTTGCGGGTTTCCGTTCTTTTGCAATTAGTGCTTTATTAGGAGCGGTCTGTTTTTTATTTGGCATTGAAATTGGAATTGTGGGTGCCTTACTCATTGGTGCCATTAGTATTGTTTCCCTCAAAAATCAACCCAATGACCCGGGCGTGACCACCGAACTCGCCTTTATTATGACTTACTTCATCGGGGCACTTTGTATTTGGAATATTTCGCTCGCTGCCGGCCTAGCTGTGATCATGACAACTATCTTAATAGCTAAGCAGTCTATGCATGGTATTGCCAGTCAGTGGATTACTGAATCAGAATTACGTGATGGTATTTTTCTACTTGCCTTACTGTTAATTGCTTTGCCTTTAGTTCCAAATAAACCTTTTTGGGGTCCAGTTTTAAATCCACATGTGATTTTAAAATTACTGACTTTAATCTTATTTGTACAAGCCCTTGCCCATATAGCAAAGCGACTTTTGTCATCTAAAAATGCTTTATTGCTTTCTTCTTTAGCTTCTGGATTTGTTTCTAGTACAGCAACTATTGCCAGTTTAGGCTTAGAAGTACGCTCTGGCAAAGCCAACGCAACAACAAATGCAGGTGCTGCATTGATGTCTTGCGTTTCAACACTGATTCAAACCTTAATTATTGTGATCGGTATTAGCTTTGCTTGGTTCAAGCTGATTATATTTCCTACACTTATTGCCTTAGTAGTATTAGCAGTATGGGCCTTTATTTTATTACGTAAAGCCGAACCTAGTAAGGCTTCGCCCGAGGTTGACTCAAGAATGTTCAGCTTAAAAGAAGCCATTATTATTGCGGGTACACTTACCCTTATTCAGGCAGGTGTTTATGGTTTAAGTCTATCTTTAGGCGATGCGGGATTAATCGCGGGGACCTTACTTGCTTCTTTATTTGAAATACATGCAGCTATAGCGGCGGTCATTGTGCAAGGTGAACCTGATAGCGCACATATGACACCTTTATTAATTGCCTTTTTAGGAGGTTTTGCAGTTCACGCTCTTGCTAAAAGTGTGAACTCTGCAATTTCGGGCGGACTACGCTATGCCCTTGCTTTCGTTCCCGCCCAGCTCATTCATATGGCTATTTTTATTACTTTACTTTGGCTCAACATCCATTGGTTTTAAAATATCTATTATGCAAGCGCAGAAGTCTTCACCACATCAATGACGGTAACTACAAATTGATCGACCTTAAAATGAATATCAAAGTCTGAAAATTTCATTTTATAGATTCTTTCAGCATCTTCTTGATAGGCAGGCCGAGGATCTAAAGCTAACACTTGCTCAAGCTCATCAATGTATTGCGAATCTATTTCTTTATTTTGAAGAAAATATTTTTGAGCTGTTAACGCAGTTTCATTCCAAATAACTGCCTTTCGTTCTGGTTCTGCATGCGCATAACCACTTTGAGCCTCCGCAATTGCATCAGAATATTGAATATAAGGTTTGATATCTAAAATTGGGGTGCCATTTAATAAATCACTTCCAGTGACATAGACACGCACAGACTTCCCCACTTTTTCCACTTTATTAAGTTTTACGACTGAAAGCCCGATTGGAGAAGGTCTATACATACTTCGTGTAGCAAATACTCCAATTTTTTCATTACCACCTAAACGTGGCGGACGAACCTGTGGACGGAACTTAGCTGCATTGCCTTGATTTTTATTGTCATGAAACTGCCAAACTAACCAGAGATGACTAAATTGCTCAATTCCCTCAAATGCTAACAAGTCGTTATATGGTTCTACCATATCAATATAAGACTCGATATTGACCAAATTAGGCTGGCGTGGAATACCGAATTTTTCACGATAGGGAGAGCACATGTGGCCAATGATGGGGAAGGTGACAGAATTGATCATCACTTTTTCTTATAAACACAATTAAATATATTCAGTTTATCGGGAATGAAATTAGATTAGAATAGCAATCTGTTTTCTTTTAATCGTGATCGAGACCTTTAATGGCTGCTTTTAACGTTGAACGCATTACTCATGTTCACCACTGGAATGACACTCTTTTCAGTTTTAAAACTACACGCGATACCAGCTTACGTTTTAAAAATGGTCAGTTCGTAATGATCGGACTTGAAGTGAATGGCAAACCGTTAATGCGTGCGTATTCGATTGCAAGTGCAAACTACGAAGAAGAGTTAGAATTCTTCTCAATTAAAGTACAAGACGGTCCTTTAACTTCGATTTTGCAAAAAGTACAAGTTGGTGATGAAATCTTAGTTTCTAAAAAACCAACAGGTACTTTGGTTCATGATGACCTTTTACCAGGTAAAAACTTATACCTTTTATCTTCTGGTACTGGTCTTGCTCCATTCTTATCAATTATTCGTGATCCAGAAACTTACGAACGCTTTGAAAAAGTAATCGTTGTTCATGGTACACGCTATATTTCTGAATTAGCTTATCAAGACCTTATCTTAAACGAATTACCAAACCACGAATTCTTTGAAGAGTTAGGTATTAAAGACAAGCTTGTTTACTACCCTACTGTTACTCGTGAACCTTTCCACACTCAAGGCCGTGTAACAACTGCAATTGAAACTGGCGCTTTATTCGAAAAAATCGGTTTACCACGCTTCAACCGTGAAACTGACCGTGCAATGCTTTGCGGTAGCCCTGCATTCTTAAAAGATGTGGCTGCATTACTTGACCAACACGGTTTAGTTGAATCACCTCGTATGGGTGAAATGGGCGACTACGTCATTGAACGTGCGTTCGTAGAAAAATAATTTTTCTAGACATAAAAAAACCGAGGCAAAGTCCTCGGTTTTTTTATATCTGTTTTCACAACTTAATTGTGCCATCGATACAGGTGACAGCGGTTCCACCCACCAAAATTTTATCTTGATACAATTCAAGTTGAAGCTGTCCGTCTCGACCTACCGCCCCACCTTGTGAAGAAAGTACGACATCATTTTGAGCAGGAAGGATCCCATAATAACGAATAAATGAAGCTACGCTACCATTACCACTACCACAAACAGGATCTTCATTTATTCCACATGAAGGGGCAAATGAACGAACTTCTATGTGTTTTTGTTCATCATTATTTTCATGAAAACCAAAAACTGTCGCACCCGTAACTTTCATTTCTAAATCATGTTCTTTTAAAGCGGCAAAGTCTGGTTGGCTATCTAGAACAGCCTCAGCATTAACAGCTTGCAATACAATCCAGCGCGCCCCTACATCTACCAATGCAGCGTTCCATTGAGTATTAATTTCACATTTTAAAATTTCTGCTAATTTCTCAGTATGCATAGCATCTAGTGGAGTAATTTTAGGCTTAGGTAGTTCAAATGAAATATGACTTGACTCACTCACGGTCAGAGTCACTAAACCAGCACCGCACTGCTGTACCAGCTTACCTTCTTTCGATTTAATTAGACCCGCCTCAAGCAAAGCATAGGCAGTACCAATTGTAGGATGGCCTGCAAATGGCAACTCACTTTGTGGAGTAAAAATTCGAACCTGATAATCAGCTTGAGAATCGGTCGCTGGGAGCACAAATGTCGTTTCAGAAAGATTGGTCCAGTTCGCAATGGCTTGCATCTGCTCAGACGTTAAAGTGCTGGCGTCCATAATGACCGCAACAGGATTTCCTTTAAATGCTTGTGAAGTAAAAACATCAACTTGTTTAAATGCAACAACAGACATAGACCTCTCCTACTGATTTTGTAATTTAAAAATATGGTTTTTAAGTCCTTACCATTTCTTGATCTTACTGATTTATTTTTAATGGTCACAGTATCAGTTAATATAAAAAATAATAGACACAGTTATTAAAAATAGATTCAGATTAAATGGATAAATATATAAAACTAACCATATTTGAGATAAATCAGAGATCACTATAAAGTGTATCCATTGCTTTGGCTTTTTAATGAATTGACATGTACAAATATAAAAAAGTGAGTGATGACCTCACCCTACAAATTCAGAATGGCAGGCAGCCTATTGGTTCTCGGTTGCCATCAATTCGAGATTGTGCCCAGCATTATCAAGTCAGTATTAATACCGTAAAAGAAGCTTATCGCCAGCTTGAAGATCAAGGTTTAATTTCAGTTCGTCCACAGTCTGGCTACTATGTTTGTCATGCCCCTTCAAACTTATTAGAACTCGAAGAGCGTTATGTCAGTGAAGAAAAAGTATCTCTTTCAGGAATTAGCTGTTTTCTCGCACAAATTGTTAAAAAACAAATGGACCCCGACTATGTCAATTTGGCCCTAGCTTGCCCTTCTGGGGAAAATTTCTATCCAATTGAACGCTTAAAACGCTTAACTGCTCAGGTGCTGCGCTCTCAATCAGATATTTTTAAAAGCTATACCTTGCCGCCCGGTTCTATACGTTTACGTACTCAAATTGCTAGGCGAAGCTTACAGTTAGGTATGTTTCTTTCAGCAGATGATATTGTGCTCACTCATGGCACGATGGAGGCTTTAAGTCTCGCGATTATGGCAACAACTCAAGCGGGCGACAGCATAGCGCTTGAGATTCCAACATTTCACAACCTGTACCCACTCCTTCATAATTTAGGTCGAAAAATTGTAGAAGTACCGACCTCGCCACATACAGGTATGTGCCTTGATGCACTTGAAGAACTCTTAAAATCTCAAAGTGTCCAAGCCATTTTAACCATTCCAACAGGACACAATCCTCTCGGTTTTAGCATGCCTAAGAGCAGCCGCCGTCGCTTGGCAGAGTTAGCTAATCAGTTTCAGGTTCCTGTTATTGAAGATGCGATGTATGCCGAATTGCAACTCACCGAGCCCCTCTTGCCCAACATTAAAGCGTTTGACCAAAACGGATGGGTTTTGGTATGTGGTAGCTATACTAAAACTGTAGCACCCGACTATCGAATTGGTTGGCTAGAAGCTGGGCGCTTTCGTAATATTGTGCAGCAGCTTAAATTTACAACCACTGTTGCCGAGCCAGCTTTACTCACAGAAACTTTAGGACTTTTCTTAGAGAATGGTGGTTATGACCTGCATTTACGTCAACTCAAAAAACGCTATCAACAGCAAATTGACACCATCAAATCTTATATTTGCCGCTATTTCCCAATCGGTACCCGTGTGAGTCGTCCACAAGCGGGATTTATTTTATGGTTAGAGCTCCCCGAATCAATTGACACACTAGAACTGTTTCACCAAGCAATGGACGAAAAAATCTTATGTATGCCGGGAATTTTGTGTTCGGCTGATAAACGATTTAGTCATTGTTTACGTATTGCAGCTTGTTTTGAGTTAAACCCCAAAATGTTAAATGCTTTGATGCGCCTAGGAGAGCTAGCAAAAAATATGATGCCCGTACAAAAGGATAATGATCAAATCCCTACTAATTCAGTAGGTTGAATCCCAAATCCGGAGTTAATAAAATAAAACCATATATTTTTTATGCCTTTTATTTTATGAAAACTGAGCTTCTCTCTCCCGCAGGTTCACTTAAAAACATGCGCTATGCTTTTGCCTATGGTGCAGATGCCGTATATGCAGGCCAACCACGTTACAGTTTACGTGTGCGTAATAATGCTTTTGATCATGACAACCTAAAAATCGGAATTGATGAAGCCCACGCTTTGGGCAAAAAGTTTTATGTTGTGGTGAACATTCAACCGCATAACAGCAAATTAAAAAACTTTATTCGTGATCTTGAACCAATTGTAGCGATGCAACCAGATGCACTCATTATGTCTGATCCGGGCTTAATCATGATGGTGCGTGAGCATTTTCCAGAAATGCAAATTCATCTATCGGTTCAAGCCAACGCTATTAATTGGGCCACTGTTAAGTTTTGGAAAGACTACGGTCTAAGCCGTGTGATTTTATCGCGTGAGTTATCTTTAGAAGAAATAGAAGAAATCCAGCAACACGTACCCGATATTGAACTTGAAGTTTTTGTACATGGTGCTCTATGCATGGCCTACTCAGGCCGCTGCTTACTTTCTGGATATATGAATAAACGTGATGCCAACCAAGGTGCTTGTACCAATGCTTGTCGTTGGGACTATAAGTTGTATGAAGCCCAAGAAGATGCAAACGGTGATGTGATTCCAGTTACTCAGCTCAACGCGTCAGAAAAGCCTTGCTGCTCATCAGCACAATTAGAAACAACCTCGGCTCAAACGCTGCTGGTACAACGCAATGATGAAGAAATGTTTGCTGCCGAAGAAGATGAACACGGCACCTATTTTATGAACTCTAAAGATTTACGTGCGGTACAACATGTAGATCGTTTAACCAAAATGGGGATTGCCTCACTAAAAATTGAAGGCCGTACTAAATCCTATTTTTACTGTGCCCGTACCGCCCAAATTTATCGAAAAGCTATTGATGATGCTTTAGCAGGCAAACCATTTGACCCAAGCTTAATCAACCAACTCGAAGGTTTGGCAAACCGTGGTTATACCGAAGGCTTTTTGAGACGTCATGTGCATAGCGAATATCAAAACTATGCTGATGGTTCATCGCATTTCGACTACCAACAATTTTGTGGAGAGGTTTTAGAACGTCAAGGCGATTATATTCGCATTGACGTTAAAAACCGTTTTGTGGTGGGCGACTCACTTGAGCTGATGACGCCTCAAGGTAATATCACCTTTACTTTAACCGAAATGCGCGATTTAAAAGGTAACCCAATTACCGATGCTAAAGGTTCGGGGCATTTTGTTGAGATTCCACTTTCACAAGATGTTGATGTTAGTTATGCCCTACTCATACGCAATTTGCCGCATGCCAAGGAAAACATTACTGCCTCAACATTAGCTTATTCAGCGAGTTAAACATGGCACTTTTGATTACGAATGACTGTATCAATTGTGATATGTGCTTACCGGAATGCCCCAATACAGCTATTTTTGAAGGCAACAAAGTTTATGAAATTGATCCACACCGTTGTACCGAATGTGTAGGCTTTTATGATGCACCCACATGTAAGGTGGTTTGCCCTATCGATTGCATAAAACCAGACCCTGCACATATTGAAAATAAAGAGCAACTGCTAGAGAAATTTAAAGGGTTAAATTTACTCGGCTAATCTATCTTTAAAAAGTCTATAGAGGATCAGGCTAAGGTTGCTGATCCTCTTAAATGACTATACAGATCAATGATTAAATAAATGAATAAATAGCTTAAGCCACTTTGCTAATATAAAATCAAATGATCAGTTCAGTTTGTTTTACTGGTATTTTTGTACCCCAAAAATTGCACAATCGTTAAAACTGGTCTAACCATTTCAACATTTCATATAGATTGATTAAAACTCTTTCTGGCGTAGCTCCCCATGTCTTATCTTTATTTAGCAATTGCGATTGCTTGTGAAGTTATTGCAACTTCAGCATTAAAAGCATCTCAAGGTTTTACTGTTCCCATTCCGTCCATCATTACAGTTGTGGGCTATGCAATTGCTTTTTATTTATTATCCCTGACGCTAAAAACAATTCCGATCGGGATTGCATATGCCATTTGGTCGGGTGCGGGTATTATTTTAATTTCTGCAATTGGCTGGATATTTTACAAACAGCATTTAGACTTGGCGGCCTGTATTGGTCTTACTTTAATGATTGCAGGTATTATCATTATTAATGTGTTTTCTAAAAATACCCATTTATAAAATATAAATAAAAATAAACCGAGTACGATGAAACTCTTTTTATAAAAAATTTCACCTTACTCGGTATGAACAGCTTATTTCAAACTGCCCGTCAAAAATTGCTTTAAACGCTCACTTTTCGGGTTATTGAGTACTTCATCAGGATGGCCCTGTTCCTCAATTTTCCCTTGATGCAAGAAAATCACTTGATTAGATACATGACGCGCGAAGCCCATTTCATGTGTCACCACAATCATGGTACGTCCTTCTTCAGCCAAGCCCTGCATTACCTTTAGTACCTCACCCACCAGCTCTGGATCAAGCGCGCTGGTTGGTTCATCGAACAACATAACTTCTGGTTCCATAGCCAAAGCACGAGCAATCGCTACACGTTGCTGCTGACCACCAGATAAAAATGCCGGATATTTACTTTCAACACTTTCAGGTAGCCCAACTTTACGCAGATATTTGCGTGCACGCTCTTCAGCTTCAGCACGTTTTACCCCAAGTACGTGAATCGGCCCTTCAATGACATTTTCCAGCACTGTCATGTGAGACCATAAATTAAAATGCTGAAATACCATCATGAGCTGCGTACGCATTTTTTGTAGTTGCTTTGGTTCAACTACTTTTAAATTGCCTTTCTTATCAAAGACTGTGCGTAGTTTTTCACCATTGAGCTTAATCGTGCCATTGCTCGGTTGTTCCAAAAAGTTAATGCAGCGGAGTAAAGTACTTTTACCTGAACCCGATGAACCAATAATACTAATCACATCACCGGCATTTGCATCAAGTGATATTCCTTTAAGCACTTCATGATCGCCGAATTTCTTATGTAAATCGCGAATCACTAGTTTTGCAACTTGTTCCATTTATGTCTCCTAATGATTCGATGGCTTTAAAAATGCCAACCAACGTTTTTCAAGCTTACGAAATAGCCCAATCAAAATAAAAGCCAACACTGCATATAACACCGCGGCAATTCCAAAAGCATTGAAGGTGTCATAGGTTGCCGCATTCACATCACGCGCAATTTTTAAAATGTCAGGAACAGTTGCTGTAAATGCAATGGTTGTCGCGTGCAACATTAAAATGACTTCATTGCCGTAAAACGGTAAAGCACGGCGTAACATCGATGGAATGATAATGCGAGTGTACCGTTTCCATTTTGACATACCGAAAGCTTGTGCAGCCTCAATCTCGCCATGGGGAATAGAACGAATCGCCCCAGCGAAGATTTCAGTGGTATATGCACCAGTATTGAGCGCGAATGCCAAAATGGTGCAATTTATGCCCTCTCGAAAAAAAGCATCAAGAGTCTGGTGTTCATGGATATAATCAAAGCTGTAAATACCTGAGTAAATAATCAGCAATTGAATATAAAGTGGTGTGCCACGGAAAACATAGGTATATAACCAAACTGGGCCACGTAACCAAGGGTTTTCTGATACTCGTGCAAGTGATAAAGGCACAGCAAGCACAAAACCAATGCCAATAGAAAGCACCAATAACCAAGTCGTCATCGCTACGCCAGTCATTTGCAAACCATCGGTCCAAAGGTATGCCTGCCAATATTGTTGAAGGATTTCAATCATAATTGTCCCTTCCTTACACCAGCAGAATAACGACGTTCAAGCCACATTAAAATCAGATTCGACACGGTGGTAATCGCTAAATAAATGGCAGCAGCCACGATGCTAAAAAAGAACAGTTGCATGGTACTTCTACCTGCATCTTGCGTAATTTTTACAATGTCAGTCAGGCCAATAATAGAAACTAGTGCTGTCGCCTTAATTAAAACTTGCCAGTTATTACCAATACCAGGCAAAGCAAAACGCATCATTTGAGGGAATAATACACGGTGAAAAACCTGCCAAGGTGACATTCCATAAGCCATTGCTGCTTCAATTTGGCCTTTTGGAACCGATTGAAATGCACCACGAAAGGTCTCGGTAAAATATGCACCATAAATGAACGCTAAAGTAATCACACCCGCCACAAATGGGTTGATATCAATTTGGTCCATTTGCAGTGCTTCAGTAATTTGGTTAAGCCCCAACTGCAAGCTATAAAATAACAGCAGCATAATGACCAAATCAGGCACACTTCGAATGAGCGTAGTGTAAGCTGTTGCTATATAACGTAAAATTTTAATACTTGAGAGTTTTGAGCTCGCACCAATTAAGCCAATAATCACAGAAAGTAAAAGTGACAACAACGCAAGCTGTATGGTCATCCATGTCCCGCTGAGCAGGAGTGGCCCAAAGCCAGAAAAAAACATGACTCATCTTCTCCTTAAAAACAATATCTAATATTGATGAGATGAGAATAGATTTAAAAATGTCGGCACTAAGCCGACATTTTTCACATCATTAGTAAATGCTAAAGGAGAAATATTTTTTCTCGAGTTTTTTGTATGTACCATCTGCAATGATTGCAGCGAGTGCTTTATTAATATTGGCTTTTAAATCCGCATCTTCTTTGCGTAAACCAATAGCTGCACCTACACCTAGTGTTTTTGCATCAACCACATTGCCACCAGCAAAACTGAAGTTTTTGCCTTTTGCTTGTTTTAAGAAAGCACCGTCAACCATAATTGCATCTTGTAAAGTCGCATCTAAACGACCTGACATCATGTCTTGATAAATCAAATCTTGGACTGGATAAGGTACAACCGTTACACCTTTTGGCGCCCAATAGGTTTTAGCATAAGTTTCTTGAATTGTGCCCTGTTGTACACCGACACGTTTACCTTTCAAAGAGGCAGCGGTAGGCAATAAAGGTGAGCCTTTTTTTGCAACCATACGGGTTGGTGTATTGTAGATTTTGCTACTAAATGCAATTTGTTTTGCACGCTCATCAGTGACTGTCATTGATGAAAGAATGCCATCAAATTTTTTCGCTTTAAGTGCTGGAATCATCCCATCAAAAGAGTTTTCAACCCAAACACATTTGGCTTTGAGTTTTGCACAAATTGCATTACCTAAATCCACATCAAAACCAGTTAACTTACCATCTGGTGTTTTATATTCAAACGGCGCATAAGACGACTCAGTACCAAAACGAATCACCTTCCAATCCTTTGCTTGAACATTCGTTGCAACAGCAGCCAAAACTAAGGTTGTTGAAACGAACATTTTTTTCATAAAGCTTGCCATCTTGAAGCTTCTCCTTAAAATCCTAATAAGGTGATAAAAACTTGAGCAATTTCTAAATTACTCTTCTGCCGAAATAATTGCAATTTCTATACCAGTAAATTAAGGATTTATGAAGGTGTCTAAACAATGGATTGTATTAACTGATTAAATGTTGAAAAATCACTCAAATTTTAAGCTAGTTTTTAAGTGTGTAAGCTTCCGCCATATTTTCATTTTCGACCAATGTCCGAATGGTATATTCATGGTTATGTTCTTTGGCACTGGCAAATTCACATTTTTGATCTAATGACATTGAACAACCACTCAACAATGGACAACCTGCAAATAATTCAGCCACCCAATCTACAAAGACTCGAACTTTAGGCGATAAATGACGATTTTGTAGATAAACGACTGATATTGGCATAGGTGCAGGTAACCATTCAGTCAATACTTCCCTAAGTGCACCAGATTCCAAATGTTTTGCTACCATGTAATATGGACATTGAATTAAGCCAAAACCTTGCACTGCCAAATCAATATATGAATCACCATCGTTGACAGAAACACGCCCTTTCACACCAACGCTATGAATCTCACCGTTCACCATGAAATCCCAGTCGATATTGCGTCCTGTACGGCTGTTAAAGTAATGCACGACCTGATGTTTTTGTAGATCCTCAATGGTTTTGGGTTCCCCGTGCTCCATCAAATAACGTGGTGCAGCAACCGTCACACACTGAATTGTTCCGATACGACGCGCAACTAAACTTGAATCTTTAAGTTGACCAATACGAATGACACAGTCCACCGCATCTTGTACTAAATCGACCGGACGATCACTCATTCCAATCACCAAATCAATATCAGGATACTTGGAATGAAAATCACAAAGCATCGGAATCAGAATCAGCCGCCCAATTGAAGCTTTAACATCAATACGCAGTCGTCCTCGTGGCCCACGTTCCGAATCATGAAAAGTTGATTCTACATCTTCCACATCAGCTAAAATTCGTGAAGTACGCTCATAATAAACTGCACCATCCGGTGTCAAACTAAGTTTACGGGTTGTTCGATTAAGCAATCGAACCTGTAAATGTTTCTCTAAAGCCTGAATGGTTGTAGTCACTGAAGCACGCGGTAGGCCTAAACTGTCAGCCGCTAAACTGAAACTATTTGTTTCGACAACTTTGTTAAATACTTTCATGGCATGAAATAGATCCACACGCACACTCCTATCAATCAATGCATTTTTTAATCAAATGCACCAATTGTTATAAAAATACGAATAGTGTTATCGAATTTAATATATTTATTCGTGATTGACAAACTTTTATGCTCCGTCCATCCCATAAACCCTGTTTCTCCCATACGGACCAAAACTAAAAGTCTGAAAACAGGTATCCAAATAACTAGGAGCACCTCATGTCATTTTCCAGCAAACAGTTCGCACTGTCTGCCATCTTTGTTGCCCTCTTAGCAACAGGAGGCAGTTTTATGTTTTTACATGAAAATGCCGATGCAAAAGCTGCACCGACCTCTGCCCAACAAGCTGCAACTGTTGATATTTCTAATGTTATCAGCAAAACCATTACAGACTGGCAAGAATATTCCGGTCGCTTAGAAGCAATTGATCAAGTCGATATTCGCCCCCAAGTTTCCGGCAAACTTATTGCCGTACACTTCAAAGATGGCAGTCTCGTAAAAAAAGGCGATTTACTTTTTACAATTGATCCACGGCCTTTCGAGGCAGAACTGAATCGTGCCCAAGCTCAACTCGCTTCAGCTGAAGCACAGGTCACTTATACGGGTTCTAATCTTTCTCGTATTCAACGTTTAATTCAAAGTAATGCTGTCTCACGTCAAGAACTGGATTTAGCTCAAAATGATGCACGTTCAGCCAGTGCCAACCTACAAGCCGCTAGAGCAGCCGTTCAATCTGCCCGTTTAAATCTTGAGTACACCCGTATTACAGCACCAGTTAGTGGTCGAATTTCCCGTGCCGAAGTAACAGTCGGCAATGTAGTCTCAGCAGGTAACGGTGCACAAGTCTTAACAAGTTTAGTATCTGTCTCTCGCCTCTATGCATCTTTCGATGTTGATGAACAAACTTATCTGAAATATATCAGTAATCAGCGCAACTCAGCACAAGTTCCTGTTTATATGGGACTTGCCAATGAAACTGGTTTCTCTCGCGAAGGGACCATCAACTCAATTGACAATAACCTAGATGCAACCTCGGGTACGATTCGGGTTCGCGCGACTTTTGATAATCCAAACGGTGTTTTATTACCAGGCTTATATGCACGAATCCGTTTAGGCGGAGGTCAGCCTCGTTCAGCAATTCTGATTAGCCCAACCGCAGTTGGGGTCGATCAAGATAAACGCTTTGTCGTAGTAGTTGATGCTAAAAATCAGACGGCCTACCGTGAAGTAAAACTCGGTGCACAACAAGATGGCTTGCAAATCGTGAATAGCGGATTACAAGCGGGTGATCGTATTGTGGTGAACGGTTTACAGCGAATTCGTCCGGGTGACCCTGTGACCCCGCACCTCGTTCCGATGCCAAATGCACAAATCACTGCTAACGCTACTACTCCTCAACCTCAGCCAACAGATAAAACATCAACTCCGGCAAAAGGTTAATCACATATGAATATTTCTAAATTTTTTATTGATCGGCCGATCTTTGCTGGTGTGTTATCAGTACTGATTTTACTCGCCGGTCTGCTTTCGGTATTCCAGTTACCGATTTCTGAATATCCAGAAGTTGTTCCGCCATCTGTGGTGGTACGTGCTCAATATCCGGGTGCAAACCCGAAAGTAATTGCTGAAACTGTTGCCTCTCCGCTTGAAGAATCAATCAACGGTGTAGAAGACATGCTGTATATGCAATCTCAAGCAAACAGCGACGGTAATTTAACCATTACAGTGAACTTTAAGCTCGGTATTGATCCAGACAAAGCGCAACAACTGGTTCAAAACCGTGTGTCTCAGGCTATGCCTCGTTTACCTGAAGACGTACAGCGTTTAGGTGTTACTACCTTAAAAAGCTCACCGACTTTAACCATGGTAGTGCATCTGACCTCACCAGATAGTCGCTATGACATGACCTACTTACGTAACTATGCGGTACTCAACGTGAAAGACCGTTTGGCACGTTTACAAGGAGTTGGTGAAGTCGGATTATTTGGTTCTGGTGACTACGCGATGCGCGTATGGCTCGACCCGCAAAAAGTAGCACAGCGTAACCTCACCGCGACTGAAATTGTGAATGCAATTCGTGAACAAAATATTCAGGTTGCAGCGGGTACAATCGGTGCATCACCAAGTAATTCCCCTTTACAGCTTTCAGTCAATGCTCAAGGCCGTTTAACGACTGAGCAAGAATTCGCAGATATCATTTTAAAAACTGCACCAGATGGTGCGGTTACCCGATTGGGTGATGTTGCACGTGTTGAACTTGCAGCTTCACAATATGGCTTGCGTTCATTACTCGATAATAAACAAGCAGTCGCAATTCCAATTTTCCAAGCACCAGGTGCTAATGCTTTACAAGTTTCCGATCAAGTGCGCAGCACGATGAAGGAGCTTTCAAAAGATTTCCCATCTTCAATTAAATACGACATTGTTTATGACCCGACTCAATTCGTACGTGCCAGTATTAAAGCGGTAGTTCACACCTTACTTGAAGCAATTGCACTGGTTGTTGTGGTTGTTATTTTATTCTTACAAACATGGCGTGCCTCAATCATTCCATTGCTTGCTGTACCAGTTTCAATTATTGGTACATTTGCGCTCATGCTCGCTTTTGGTTACTCAATCAATGCGCTATCACTGTTCGGGATGGTACTTGCCATCGGGATTGTGGTCGATGACGCCATTGTCGTCGTCGAAAATGTCGAGAGGAATATTGAAGCTGGTTTAAGCCCAAGAGATGCAACTTATCGCGCCATGCGAGAAGTGAGTGGACCAATTATTGCGATTGCTTTAACGCTCGTTGCCGTGTTCGTACCACTTGCATTTATGACAGGCTTAACAGGGCAGTTTTATAAACAATTTGCCATGACGATTGCCATTTCAACGGTTATTTCGGCATTTAACTCACTGACGCTCTCGCCTGCTTTAGCAGCCATGCTACTGAAAGGACATGACGCTAAACCTGATGCATTAACACGCCTTATGAACCGTGTATTCGGACGTTTCTTTGCGCTGTTTAACCGTGTATTTACACGTGCGTCAGACAACTATGGTAAAGGCGTAAGTCGTGTTATCTCCCATAAAGCATCGGCAATGGGTGTATATGCTGCTCTTCTGGGCTTAACTGTTGGTATTTCTTATATTGTTCCGGGTGGCTTCGTACCCGCTCAAGACAAACAATATTTGATTAGCTTTGCTCAATTACCAAACGGCGCTTCATTAGATCGTACCGAAGCAGTCATTCGTAAAATGAGTGACACTGCTCTTAAACAGCCTGGTGTAGAAAGTGCAGTTGCCTTCCCTGGCCTATCAATTAACGGTTTTACTAATAGCTCAAGTGCCGGTATTGTCTTTGTAACCTTAAAACCATTCGATGAACGTAAGGCTAAAGACTTATCTGCAAATGCAATTGCTGGTGCACTCAACCAGAAATATTCAGCCATTCAAGATGCCTATATTGCAGTTTTCCCACCACCACCTGTGATGGGTTTAGGAACCATGGGTGGCTTTAAACTCCAACTCGAAGACCGAGGTGCCTTAGGCTATTCAGCCTTAAATGATGCTGCCCAAAACTTTATGAAAGCAGCACAATCAGCCCCTGAACTGGGTCCAATGTTCTCAAGTTATCAAATTAACGTACCTCAACTCAATGTAGATTTGGACCGCGTGAAAGCTAAACAGCAAGGTGTTGCCGTGACAGATGTTTTCAACACCATGCAGATTTATTTAGGTTCTCAATACGTTAACGACTTTAACCGCTTTGGACGTGTTTATCAGGTTCGTGCACAAGCCGATGCTCCTTTCCGTGCAAATCCTGAAGATATTTTGCAGCTTAAAACCCGAAACAGTGCGGGACAAATGGTGCCGTTATCTTCATTGGTAAATGTAACTCAAACCTATGGTCCTGAAATGGTCGTTCGTTATAACGGCTATACCTCAGCAGATATTAACGGTGGCCCTGCCCCAGGTTATTCATCTAGCCAGGCTGAAGCTGCGGTTGAACGTATTGCTGCACAAACTCTACCTCGTGGTATCAAGTTTGAATGGACAGATTTAACTTACCAAAAAATCTTGGCTGGTAATGCAGGACTCTGGGTATTCCCAATTAGCGTATTACTTGTGTTCTTGGTTTTAGCTGCTCAATATGAAAGTCTAACTTTGCCTTTAGCAGTCATTTTAATTGTACCGATGGGAATCTTGGCGGCTCTAACAGGTGTTTGGCTAACAGGCGGAGATAACAACATCTTTACCCAAATTGGTCTGATGGTGCTTGTCGGGCTGGCCTGTAAAAATGCCATCTTAATTGTTGAGTTTGCACGGGAACTCGAAATGCAAGGTGCGACTGCATTCAAAGCTGCTGTTGAAGCAAGTCGTCTACGTTTACGCCCAATTTTAATGACCTCTATTGCATTCATTATGGGTGTCGTACCACTGGTTACCTCAACAGGTGCAGGTTCTGAAATGCGTCATGCCATGGGTATTGCAGTGTTCTTCGGCATGATCGGTGTAACGCTGTTTGGTTTGTTCCTGACCCCTGCCTTTTATGTCCTAATTCGTACACTGAACAGCAAACATAAATTGCATTCGGCAGCAGTTCATGAAGCACCTTTATCTACCCCACATGATCATTAAGGAGGACATTTAATGGCTACAGCAAAACAAAGCTTATTATTGTCCTCACTCATGGGAAGCCTGCTGCTTGCAGGCTGCTCTTTGGCACCGGAATATCAACCTGCAAAGGTGATAGTTCCCATCAAATTTAAAGAGTCTGACCCTAAACTTGAAGACAATAACTGGAAAATTGCTCAACCTGCCGATCAGCAGGTTCGAGGTGAATGGTGGCGTGTTTTTAATGATGCTCAATTAAATGAGCTCGAACAACAAGCCATTTCTGGAAACCAGAGCCTTAAAGTGGCAGCGGCTAATATTCAGGCTTCACGTGCGTTACGTTCCGCAGCACAAGCTGAACGTTTGCCAAATATTGGTGCTGGCTTTGGCCCAACTCGTCAAAAATCCTCTCCGGCTTCATTGGGTTTAGATGTCAATACCCATACGTCTGCACAGACCTTATGGCGTGCTCAAGCCAATGTTTCATATGAGCTCGATTTATTTGGCCGTATTGCCAGTAGTGTCAATGCAGCAACAGCTGATGTACAGCAACAAGAAGCTTTATACCAGTCGGCACTTTTAGCCTTACAAGCAGATGTTGCCCAAGGTTATTTCCTGATCCGTCAGCTTGATGCTGAACAAGCAATTTATAATCGCACTATTAAACTGCTTGGTGAGACACTCGACTTAGTTCAAACACGTTTTAGAAATGGTTTAGTCAGTGAATTAGATGTTTCTCGCGCACAGACCGAATTTGCTACAGCACAAACCAATGCATTAAATATTGCTCGTAACAGAGCTAATGCAGAGCATGCTCTTGCAGTATTATTAGGCAAAACACCTGCTGAGTTTAACTTGGCAGTTCAACCTTTAACTGCAAACAGCCTCCGTCTGCCAGCAGGTTTACCTTCAGCTTTACTGGAAAGACGACCGGACATTGCGGCTGCCGAGCGTGCTATGGCAGCAGATAATGCGCGTATTGGAATTGCACGTGCTGCTTTCTTCCCAAAACTAGACCTAACAGGTGCACTCGGTTATGAATCATCAAGTTTAGGTGAGTTGGGTAAATGGTCGAGCCGTACATTCTTACTTGGTCCAGTGGCAGGTACTATTTTATCTTTGCCATTATTTGACGGTGGACAACGTAAGGCTGGAGTCGCTCAAGCACGAGCTGCCTATGAAGAAAGCGTCGCAAACTATCGCCAAACTGTATTGAATGCATTTCGCGAAGTTGAAAATGGTTTGTCCGATCAAAGAATACTCGATCAGCAAATTCAAGCTCAAAATCAAGCACTCTCCTCTTCTCGTCACGCAAATCAACTGTCTCATTTACGTTATAGAGAAGGTGCTATTAGCTATCTTGATGTGATTGATTCGGATCGGACTATTTTGCAACAAGAACAACTTTCTGCACAGCTAAACGGCACTAGAATGATGGCTAGTGTAGATTTAATCCGCGCATTAGGTGGTGGCTGGCATAATGCCGAGTCATCGGTAAAATCTAAAAGTTAATTCTTATCTAATTAACTTGATATAAAAAAAGCACCATATGGCGCTTTTTTTATGTTTACAACTTATTGTGCGTATACAGGGAATTTTGCACAAACAGTTTCAACTTTCGCTTTTACTTCAGCAATAACTTTTTCATCACCTTTGCTGTCAATCACGTCAGCGATCCAACCAGCAAGTTCACGAACTTCAGCTTCACCGAAACCACGAGTTGTTACCGCTGGAGTACCGATGCGGATACCAGAAGTCACAAATGGAGAACGCGGGTCATTTGGAACTGAGTTTTTGTTCACAGTAATGTGAGCAGCACCTAACCAAGCATCTGCATCTTTACCAGTTACATCTTGCTTGATTAAAGATAACAAGAACAAGTGGTTGTCTGTACCGCCAGAAACAACATCATAACCACGAGCGATGAATACTTCAGCCATAGCTTGAGCATTTTTCACAACTTGTTGTTGGTAAGCTTTGAAGTCATCAGACATAGCTTCTTTGAAGCAGATTGCTTTAGCAGCAATCGCATGCATTAATGGACCACCTTGGTTACCAGGGAATACAGCTGATTGAAGTTTTTTCTCAATTTCTTCATTCGCTTTCGCAAGGATTAAACCAGAACGTGGACCACGAAGTGTTTTATGAGTCGTCGTTGTTGTTACGTCAGCAATTTGAACTGGGTTTGGATATACGCCAGCAGCAACAAGACCTGCAACGTGAGCCATATCAACAAAAAGGTAAGCGCCAACTTTGTCCGCGATGTCACGGAAACGTTGCCAATCTACAACACGGCTATAAGCAGAGAAACCAGCAACGATCATACGTGGTTTGTGCTCTAACGCTAAACGTTCAACTTCTTCGTAATCGATCTCGCCAGTTTCAGCGTTTAGACCGTATTGAACTGCATTATAAGTTTTACCAGAGAAGCTTACTTTTGCACCGTGAGTCAAGTGACCACCGTGAGCCAAGCTCATACCTAAAACTGTATCGCCCGGGTTAAGAAGCGCTAAATAAACAGCAGAGTTAGCTTGTGAACCAGCGTGTGGTTGAACGTTTGCGTAATCTGCACCAAAAAGTTCTTTAGCACGATCAATCGCCATTTGCTCGATGATATCCACATACTCGCAACCGCCATAATAGCGTTTGCCTGGATAACCTTCTGCATATTTGTTCGTAAGTTTTGATCCTTGCGCTTCCATCACAGCAGGAGAGCAATAGTTTTCAGATGCAATTAACTCGATATGTGCTTCTTGACGCTCACCTTCAGAAGCAATTGCTTGAGCTAATTCTGGATCAAATTCAGAAATGGAAATATTGGCAAACATTAGCGGGGGTCCTATAAATTAGGGCTTTTAAGCCGTGCTAAGATTGCGACATATTGTAGCATGAACTTTATAATTAAACAGAATGAAGTTAGCTCAGTTTTAAATAAAAATGGCTCAAGTTTTATAAAAAATGAGCCATTGTTTATAAATCAATTAAAAAGCTCGTTTAAAGCTTATATTTTAAATTTCTCTATCATTAATTTTAGCTCTCGCCAATACTAAAAAATTATTAAATATCAACAACTCTATTGAGCTGACAATAAGGTCTGAACATTTCCAACAATATTATCTACATTACTGCTCATCACCGTGCCATGGTCCCAGTTACCTGTCACATAACTATTAATTTTAGTGCCTACAGCAGTGGCATTAGATATCAATAGATCAGTTGCCAATTTAGGTACTGTAGAATCTGCTACCCCTTGATAAATAATGATTGGTGTAGTGACTTTGGCCTGTAAAGGTTGAGAATCTTTTTCCAAAAACGTTTTAACTAGTGGTACAGCCATAAAATTAGGTTGTGTACGGGTATAACCGTCCAGTGTTCCATTATGATCTGTAGCATACTTAGTCATACCTGCCCCAAAGGCTTGGCCCAATGGTCCAGAACAAATCGTTTCTGCTTGTGCGGCAATACTTGACACTTGCGAAGTAAAGACTTGTAAATAATTAAAGGCAGGTTGAGTGTTACGAATTCCCGCAGTAACCAAAGCCGTATATGTATCAAGCTGTGCATAGGTTGCAATTTTAATATCTATCGGTGCATTCGCAACTTGCACCTCTCCATCTACTAAAATACCCCCTAGATTAGAAGCAGGTGCTACCGCTACTGTACCTTTATAGTCTAGTTGTGCACGGCTCGCATATTGTGCAGCACCTAATGCAGCATGCCCCCCCTGAGAATGTCCTACTGTTAACCATTTTTTTGAAGTTAATAAATTACGTTGTGATAAATAGTTACGTGTTGCAACCACTGCATCTGTAATTGAAAAGGCCTCACTTTTAACATTTAAAAATGGATGTATGCCTGGAGTACCTAAACCCTCATAGTCAGGTGCCACCACAACATAACCTGCGGCTAGTAATTTACTAATTAAATCTTTTGTACTATCTGCTAAAACTGCTTTACTTGGTGCGCAAGCATCTACCACCCCCGTAGTACCATGCGCCCAGACTACAATTGGCCAACCGCCTACTGATGGTGGAGTGTTTGGTGTAAATACCAAACTGGTTGCCTGCACTTCTTGACCACTTTGACCCAACATTTTATAAGTCAAAATACTACTTTCTGCGGCAACTGATCCTAAGTTGGTGCTTGTGTAAGCCTCGACCTTAACGACTGGATTTTGAATATTATTAGTTGGAGTCCCAGATGGATTAGTAGGAGCTGGGCCATCATCACTACTCCCTCCTCCACAAGCGACTAAAAATAAACTCGTGCTAAGAACGCTCGTCATTAATAGGTTCATTTTCATTGGTATATCTTCCCTTAAATTCCATTTTTGTTTTGCTTTAGTTTTTTAATCAACATTTCCTAATGTCTTAAAATATTTACGCCTAATCTTTATTTTCCGCAAGTTCTATTGGATGAAATTAATCTCAGAAAACTCTATTTTTAATATAAATTAACGTTCTCGCTACTCTCAGGCCTCACTTCATGTTTTAAAGTGGGTAGCCAACTGTTAACATTCTTGATTACTCGTGATTGATTAAAGGGCCAGTTATGCAAACCATTATTTTAGATACAGAAACACATACACTAAATGGTTTGCCAATTGAAATTGCGTATGCCCCAATTGAAATTAATGAAGGCAAGCTCACCTTAGATAAAAGCAAATTGTTCGATCAGCTCTATCAAGTCGGTACCCCTATCTCTTACGCGGCTATGGCAGTACACCATATATTAGAGTCAGATTTAGAAAACCAGCCCCACTATAAAACTTTTAAATTGCCAGAGACTACAACTTATATTATTGGTCACAATATTGATTACGATATTGCCGCGATTGCTCGTTGTGGCGTGGATGTCTCTCATATCAAACCGATTTGTACTCTAGCTTTAGCGCGTAAAACTTGGCCTGAAGCAGAAGCGCATAATATTTCTGCACTCATCTATATGATTTCTCAAGGCAGCGTTAAAGCGCGAGAATTGCTCAAAGGCGCGCACCGAGCCGATGCGGATATTATTTTGACTGCTAATATTTTGATGCATATTGTCTATCATTTAAATATTCAAGACATTGAAGAGCTTTACCGAGTTTCTGAAGAAGCACGTATCCCTACGACTATTAATTTTGGTAAGCATAAAGGCACAGCAATTGCTGAACTTCCTAAAGACTATATTCAATGGTTATTACGTCAAGATGAACTTGACGTCTATTTACGTAAAGCTTTAGAAGGCGCA
The DNA here is from genome assembly GCF_014169935.1 of Acinetobacter sp. BEC1-S18-ESBL-01. NCBI lineage: Bacteria > Pseudomonadati > Pseudomonadota > Gammaproteobacteria > Moraxellales > Moraxellaceae > Acinetobacter > Acinetobacter sp. BEC1-S18-ESBL-01. The sequence goes on along the minus strand of NZ_AP022302.1, from coordinate 1,238,748 downwards.
TTTTAAAGACTTAAATAGATGATATTCATCAATTCTTCATCATATTGTCATTTTTGAGTTTTATCGTTAACCCCATTTATATTTTATTAAAAACAGTACTGTTCAACTGAGAAAATTGAACAGTCTGATTTATTTTTTATTCGGGGAAGAATGATGGCTGGTTTTTATCGAACCAATTTAGGAAGAGTCGCGCTTCAACAACGCAACATTACTTTAAATGCAAAACAAAGACGTTTACTACTGTTAATAGATCACGAAGATTTTCAAAATTTAAATAGCGAATTTAAAAAACGTATTGCATCTCCAGAGCTTATTCAACAGCTTATCGACTTAAAACTCATTGCTCCTTCTGGCGAAAATTATTCAGAATTAAATGAACAAATATCTTTCCCACAATCATCCGTAACTGCAATAGAAGCTCATCAAAAAAATACTATTGATGATAATAAAAATGGCGATATAGTTGGAGAAATTCAGGTTACTCAATCATCATCTTTTCAACTTTCACCTACTGAAATTACCCAGCCACCAATTCAAGTTCAACAGCTCTCTTTTGAAGAAATACAACAGTTGATGAAGCAAACCTTGAGTCAATATTGTGGGCTTATGGCAAAACCACTTATTCAGAAAATAGAGCAAATAAAAACGCTTCAAGAGCTTAAAATGTGCCAAATGCAATGGATTACCAGCTTACAGGAGTCGCGTATTCCCCCTAATGAACTAGCACGTACGCTTCATTCTATTAATTATTCAATTCAATTTATTCAACAACGCATCTAAAAAAACAACAAGCTGCTGTTTAATTAAGCATTAAACTCACTTGTTACCTATTTCGTGCTTTACCTATTGGTGTTTTTTTCCTATGATGTGGCCCACACATGCGCGCTCGTAGCTCAGTTGGATAGAGTACAGGTTTCCGAAGCCTGGGGTCGTGGGTTCGATCCCCGCCGAGCGCACCAGTTTATATATAATAACTTCATAAATTTATCTCAATTTCATAAAATTCCGACTATTTTACTTGGTTTATTAATCATTATCGCTCAAAATATACCCCTCTTTCATAATGTGAGAATTTCATGACTGATGCTTTGGTTTTAAGAGATTTGTCCAAAACATATCGTAATGGTTTTCAGGCGTTAAAAGGTATTAACCTCACTGTGCCTGAAGGTGAATTTTATGCGTTGTTAGGCCCAAATGGTGCCGGCAAATCAACAACCATTGGTATTATCAGTTCCCTCACGAAAAAAACCGAAGGAACAGTTGAGATTTTTGGACACAATCTCGACACTCATCCATCCTTGGCAAAACAACAACTTGGCGTTGTCCCTCAAGAATTTAACTTTGGACAGTTTGAAAAAGCGTTCGATATTTTAGTCACCCAAGCTGGCTATTACGGCATTCATAAAAAGATTGCAGAAAAACGTGCCGAACATTATTTAGAAAAGCTAGGCCTCTGGGAAAAACGCAATATACAAGCACGTATGCTATCAGGTGGTATGAAGCGCCGACTCATGATTGCACGTGCCATGATGCATGAACCTAAACTTCTTATTTTAGATGAGCCTACTGCGGGTGTTGATATTGAATTACGCCGCTCTATGTGGGATTTTCTAACCGAAATGAACGAAAGCGGTACTTCTATTATTTTGACTACACATTATCTCGAAGAAGCAGAAATGTTGTGTCGTCAAATTGCTATCATTGACCGCGGTGTCATTAAAGAAGACACCAGCATGAAAAGTTTCTTAAACCAGCTGAGTGAAGAGTCTTTTATTTTTGATTTGGCAGAACCCATTGCCCCACTCCAGTTAAATATTATTGGTGTGAAGTTCAACTTAATTGATAGCAGCACTTTAGAAGTGACGATGGATAAAGCACATACATTAAATGACTTATTCCAACTTTTAGAATCACAAGGTATTCGTGTTCGTAGTATGCGAAACAAATCGAACCGTCTAGAAGAGCTATTCGTCAAAATGGTTGAGAAAAATCTTGAAGGAGAGGCAAAATGAATTTTAGCCAACTGCAAATTGCCCTCTGGACTCTAGTTCGCAAAGAAGTACGCCGATTTCTACGTATTTGGCCACAAACCTTGTTACCACCTGCGATCACGATGAGTTTGTACTTTGTCATTTTTGGTAATTTGGTTGGTTCGCGCATTGGACAAATGGGCGGCGTGAGCTACATGCAGTTTATCGTACCCGGCCTGATTATGATGGCGGTTATTACCAACAGTTATGCTAACGTATCTTCAAGTTTCTTTAGTGTGAAATTCCAAAAGAGCATTGAAGAACTGATTATGAGTCCTGTGCCACTACATATTATTTTGTGGGGCTATGTCATTGGTGGTATTTGCCGTGGTGTATTGGTCGGAGCAATTGTGACAACAATGAGCATGTTCTTTACAGACCTTTTTATACATAACTGGTTTGTGACTATATATACAGTCTTAATTACATCTGTTTTATTTTCCTTAGGCGGCTTCATTAATGCAGTCTATGCAAAATCATTTGATGATATTTCTATTATTCCAACTTTTGTCCTTACACCTTTAACCTATTTAGGTGGTGTGTTCTATGCCATTAGTGCACTTGGCCCTTTTTGGCAAAAACTTTCTTTAATTAATCCTATTGTGTATATGGTTAACGCTTTCCGTTTCGGCATTTTAGGTCATAGTGACGTGAACGTTACGTTCTCTTTAATCATTGTGACATTATGCTGTGCTGTACTTTACGGAATTGCCTACTATTTACTTGCTCGTGGTTCAGGAATGCGTGAATGAGTGTCGAACAGTCTTTATTGGGTAAAGAAACTCAATATCCAACTAACTATCAACCTGATGTTTTATTTCCAATTGCTCGTGCTCAGTCTCGTGAAGCTTACTCGCATATTGAAGGTATTACGCAAGGTAAAGATTGGTGGCATGTTTTTGAAATTTCATGGTTAAACGCTCATGCCATCCCGCAAGTTGCTATTGGCAGAATTACACTGCCAGCTTCTTCACCAAATTTGATTGAATCAAAGTCATTAAAACTTTACTTCAATAGCCTTAACTTCACTCAGTTTGACTCTAAACAGTCGTTTATTGAAACGGTTGAAAAGGATCTATCTGCTGCGGCAGGTACAAAAGTTGAGTTAACCTTATTTCAAGTAGATGATTTAGAGATTTCTAAGCCTCAAGGCATTTGTATTGATGACCTAGATCCAGAGCGTTTAGAGCAACATCCAGATGCGACTCTTTTAAAACGAGATGCGTCTGATGAAGAAGTCGAAATTGAACTGTATTCTCATCTTTTAAGAAGTAACTGCCCAGTCACGGGACAACCGGATTGGGGTACAGTTTTTATCCGTTTTAAGGGCAAAAAACCTTGTTATCGTAGTGTTTTAGCTTATATTATCTCGTACCGTCAGCATAACGGCTTTCACGAACAGTGTGTCGAGCAGATTTTTGCTGATATTTGGCAAAATTTGCAGCCTGAGAAGCTGATGGTTTATGCAACTTATACTCGTCGCGGCGGACTTGATATTAACCCTTGCCGAGTATCGGATCTTTCATGGATGCCAAAACCGATTCGATTGGCACGACAATAAAACGAATAATTTGAGGATACACCATGCCGTTTTTTGGTTTTACCCCTTCTGAAGGCTTATTGAACGATATACAAACTGGAATTGCGAACAAAAATTCTAGTGAGCCTTTATATCCACTTCGCGATAAGATTGCTTTACAACTTAATGAAGAGATTATTGATAATGTCTTAATTCAGTTAGTTCAGCACTTCCCTGCAAGTGAAAAGCGCGATACTGCCGAAAAACTAGCAGGCTATGTCAAATCAACAGTCGCTGTTCTTTTAAAACAATTGTTAAGCAAAGCGCCAAACGATGTTGTTAAACAGTCAGTAGAGTTCTCTGAAAAAAGCTTATTTAAAGATCCACAAGGTCAATATAAAGTAGGTGTAACTCTAGATCCTAGCTTAGTCACTAATCTTCAGCATAACTTCACTGAGCTTAAGGTGGGTAACGATATCAATAAAGCTGCATTGGCTGAACTGTATAAACAGTTTGGAGATGCTATGGTTAAACATTTTATGTCTGATTTTAATAAGACATTAGACCTTGGCATGATCAAGCGTAAAGCAGCTGATATTGGTGCGGCAGCTGTAACAAAAGCAGTTCATATTGCGATCGACAAACTCATCCCTAGCTTAAATCGCACTGAACTAAAAGCGATGGCTGAATATCACGAAAGTCTATTCTTTAACTAATAAGAAATAGCCTATCGGAAACCTAGCGAGAGCTAGGTTTTTTTATTGCAAAATATTGATATACATTGCCATTAATCAGGTTTATGTTAGCATGCGCCAAGCACTGATTGACCTAGTTAACGCCGCATGTCTCCTAGCCCACAATATAAGTTTTTACGCCAAGCTCCTCGAGATGGTCTTAGCACCGCTATGCAACCATCAAGGTGGCAACAACTCCACATTGACCCGTGGTTATGTCTATTTTTGCTGTTAAATGCGCTATTAGGTTTAACCGTACTATATAGTGCTTCAGCACAGGATGTAGGATTGGTCAGTAAACAAGCCATGAGTTTTGGTATTGGCTTTTTAGTAATGTTTGGTCTAGCCCAAATTCCGCCTAAGGTCTATCAAGCGTTTTCCCCCTACTTTTATTTGTTTGGCCTATTTTCGCTTGTGGCAGTTATGGTATTCGGTGAAGTCCGAATGGGTGCTCAGCGCTGGATTGATATTCCAGGTTTCGGAAGTGTCCAACCCAGTGAGTTCATGAAAATCGGCATGCCGATGATGATTGCATGGTTTTTAGCACGAAAACCTCTTCCCCCTAGTTTTTCACAAGTTGTTTTATCATTAATGTTAATTGGTATTCCCTTTTTACTGATTGCAGAACAACCTGATTTAGGCACATCACTTTTAGTATTAGCAAGCGGTATATTTGTCTTATTTTTAAGTGGGCTATCATGGCGGATGATTGGTGCAGCTGCCGCATGTGCAGCAATTGTAATTCCAATTGCGTGGGAATTTCTTTTACACGACTATCAACGCCAAAGGGTTTTAACTTTACTTGACCCCGAGGCAGACGCACTCGGTACGGGTTGGAATATTATTCAATCTAAAACTGCAATTGGTTCTGGTGGTTTTTCAGGTAAAGGCTTCCTTGAAGGTACCCAATCACATTTACACTTTTTACCCGAAGGACATACTGACTTTATTATTGCTGCATATTCCGAAGAATTTGGACTCATCGGTGTACTTATTTTAGTAATTCTTTATTTTGCCATTATTTTTAGAACATTCCAGATCGGTTTACAAAGCTTCCATAACTATGGACGTTTAGTTGCTGGCGCCTTTGGTTTGTCTTTTTTTGTTTATGTATTTGTAAATGCTGGAATGGTCAGTGGTATTTTACCTGTAGTAGGTGTTCCTTTACCTTTTATGAGTTATGGCGGAACAGCTATTATTACTTTAATGGCCACCTTTGGTTTAGTCATGTCCATTCATACACATCGATAATCTGGAATTTTAAAACGATATGTTGTCTCAACACTTAAATAAAACTTTAAAAATGCTCGCTTTGTGTACTGGCTTAATCAGTACAAGTCATTTCGCTCAGGCCAACGATTTTGCAACACATCCTGATTATTTAAATTTTAAACAAAAAACGATGAATGCTTATGGTTTAAGTAGCGATCAAGTTGATGCAGCCATGAGTGGCGCAAAAAATTTACCAAACATTCTAAATATTATGACTCGTCCAGGTGAAAGTAAGCCTTGGTATGATTATCGTTCTATGTTCTTAGTTGAAGGCACAATTCAACGTGGTGTCCGTTTTAAAAATCAATATGCAGATGCGTTAAATCGCGCAGAACAACAATATGGCGTATCTCAAGCTGTCATTTTAGGTATTTTGGGCGTTGAAACAGGTTATGGCGCAAATAAAGGTTCTTTTATTACACGTGATGCTTTAGCTACCCTTGCTTTTGGCTACCCTCGCCGTGCTGAATATTTTGGTGATGAGCTAGCTGCTCTTATTGCATGGACTTATAAAGAAGGCTACCCAACAAATAGTATTGTAGGTTCCTATGCAGGTGCGATTGGCTATCCACAATTTATGCCAAGCAATATTAGTAAATATGGGGTGGATTATGACGGTAATGGACATATCGACTTAAGAAACTCAGCAGAAGATGCTATTGGATCAATTGCAAACTACTTAGCAAAACAAGGTTGGCAACGCGATCAACCGATCGGGTTTATGGCTCGTTACACTGGGTCAAATCCAGAAAGCATTATTGCGAAAGATTTAACGCAACCTTTCCCATATGGTGCACTAAAGACACTCGGTATTTCTCCATTGAATCCTTTAGTTAAAATTGATGATCTCGATATGGTGAATGTCATTCAATTACAAGACTATAATGGTCCAATTTACTATTTAACTTACCCGAATTTTCAAGTGATTACGACTTATAACAAGAGCCGCATGTACGCTACTGCTGTATGGTTATTAGGCACCGAAGTAGCTAGCCGATAGGCTAGCTTTTTTATACTTTATGTAAAAGTCAATAAATATTTTTGTTAAATAGATCACAATACATACATTTTTAATAACTTGTTACATTATTGATTATTTTTTAACCCAAAACTGTAAGTTTTTGCCCTTTTTGTAAAGATTTCTCGTTAAAGACTAGACACTCTCCGTAACCGATGAATATTATCCACCCCAATATAGCAATTGCAAAAGTGAATAATAAGGCATGTTCACTTTAAATTTCAGTCAATGGCTGAAAGAAAAAAGTACATGTTCTCAGGAGTTTATACAAATGCAGTTATCGCTGAAATACGTTCTTGCACTGACGGCTAGTTTAAGTATGGCCCCACTGCACGCTGAAATGGTGCAGTCATCATCATTAAACAGTGATGTAGATGGTCCTAATCTAGCAGCACGTGTATTGAGTAAAGATACTCAAAACTTTAATTCTCGTTTTTCTAACATTAACAGTCTTTCAATCACTGAACGTTCTGGCGATCAAATCCGTCGTCAAGCTATCGCAGCAAAAATTGAAATCCCTGAAGATGAGCCTTCAGTGATTGAAAAACTTAACACAGTAGCTTCAAACACTGTTCGTAAGTTTAGCCAAACTGGTATGGCATCTTGGTATGGCCGCCAATTCCATGGTCGTAAAACTGCAAGTGGTGAAACATTTGACATGAATGCTTTAACTGCTGCTCACCGTAGCCTACCGTTGAACTGTTACATTCGAGTAACCAATAAAGACAATGGTAAAAGTGTGGTTGTAAAAGTAAATGACCGTGGTCCTTTCCATGGCAACCGTGTACTTGACCTATCATACGGTGCAGCTAAACGTCTTGGTATTACCAATGCTGGTACAGCTAAAGTAAATATTGAGCGTGTTGATGGCCCAACTTCATAAGTTATAGCCTCTCGAGTTCATGTAAAAAGCCGCAATTTTTTCTGCGGCTTTTTTATATTTTAAGTTATCAAAATAATTCCTAACTTAAAGTTAAAAAATCTTCTTCTTTTGCCCCTTATCTATCTCTGAATTTGAATATTTTTTAAACAAAAAATCATGTTTATTTAATACAAGTCAATTTTGCGTCTAATTTGCGTTTAGAGCGTCTTTTTTAAATTTGCGCTACCCTAGTACCATTTTTCAAAAATAAAGGCTATTTATGGCGTTTTTAGAGTAGATGAGTAGAGCTTTTTCATACAACTTTCCCATCAATCTCAAAATCACGCTTTTTTAGATGATTTCATCATCTAGCAACACAGAAAAAATATTATGAAAAATCGCCCCATTCTTGAGGTCGAATTGACCACCTTTTCAACCACAGTCACATTATTTTTTTGTTTGCCCTTTCTTAGGTATTTTTAATACAACGCTCCCTATAGTTGAATAGTGTTAGTTTCTTGTCGAGATCCTCAAGAACAGGCTAAAATATACTCACAAAAATAAATCGAAGTTAAAACAAGGAGTGTGCTACTAATGAAATCCATTACTGAATGGTTTGATGAATATAGCGAAAGTCATCAAAATCCAACCAATAAACAAATTCACTGGCTTTGCGTTCCCGCCATTTTATTTTCTATTATTGGAATCATTGCACATTTCAGCACATTGCTTACTGCTTTATTACTTGTGTTGACCTTAGTATTTTATGCACGTTTAGATCTTGTACTTGCTGTGGCAATGGCTGCTTTACTTGTTGTTATGGCATGGCTCATTTATACCCTACCTGTAGGAGTCGGGTTTTATATCGCTATTTTTGTGATTGCTTGGGTTGGACAATTTTACGGACATAAAGTCGAAGGCAAAAAGCCCTCGTTCTTTAAAGATTTACAATTCCTACTAATTGGACCAGTTTGGTGTATGGATGCTTATCTCTCAAAAATCTTACCTAAATGGAAAAGCAGACAAAAACAAGCTCTTGCTTAAAGATTAACTTAAAGCTGAATCCTTTCGATTCAGCTTTTGCATGTTAGTAATTTATTAGAAAATTTATAAAATAAAAAACCCCTAAACTTGCTATCACACTTAAAAGAACTTTTTTTTGGTACATAGCGATTACAATACAAAAGATTGCTGCATAAATATAAGGATTATTTATCACGCCTCTTAAATGATTACCATCGAAAAAAATAACTGGAATACAAATTGCAGTTAACAAACAAGGTGCAGAATAGCTAAGCATCTTATTCAGAATAAGCGGCAGTTTAATTTTTACTTGAGGTTCTAAAAAATAATAGCGATTAAAAAAGACGATTGCTGCCAAGCCTAAAATCATAAACCAAGACATATTATTACTCCTTACCTATTTTTTCAGTTAAAACAGCAATTAACATTCCCATTAATCCTGAAAGTAAAATCGCACCCTCAATTTGATAAAATTTAAATAAAAACCCACTTATACAAGTTGTTAGCACACCAGCTATGACCGGAAATCCTTTACATAACGGCACAATCATGGCAATAAAAATAGCAACGATCGAAAAATCCAAATGGTAATTTAAAAGATCAGGTATCACTGTCGCCAGCAGTATTCCCACTAAACTAAAAGCAACCCAAAATAAATAAAAACACAGTCCTGCTCCCAACAGATATTCCGAACTTCTTTTTTCCAATGGAGCACTCACCGCAAACAATTCATCTGTTAATAAAAAGCCTAAACTCAATCGTTTCGGTAGGGTCAAAATAGAAATGTCATTTCTTAAAGTTAATGCATAAATAAAGTGCTGAGCCGTTAAAAAGAAAATAGTCAAATAAATTGTAAAAACAGATGCACCTTCCATAGCCATGCTTAAGCTAACCAACTGAGCAGCTCCAGCAAAGACGAGTCCAGACATTGCTAGTGCTTTATAGAAAGATAATCCTGCATGAATTGCCATAGATCCCGCTAAGATTGCCCACGGAATAACAGAAATTGATAAGGGCAAAATATCCATTGCGCCACGTAAAAATAAATAGGATGGCTTATTTTTTGAAAACCCAACTGGCTGATTAAGCTGAATATTCATATATAAAATCCAATATAAGAAACATCTCTATACCATGCTTGATGAGTGCCGACTTATATTGGATAAAATTGCTTTAAAACTAATTTATTTATATGTTCAAACTTGCTACATATTGAGTGGGTGTGACGCCCATTGCTTTTTTAAAGTGACGGTTAAAATGGCTTTGGTCAGAAAAACCACATTGTTGTGCCACCATGGCAATTTGGTCCCCCTGTTTTAATAACTGTCTTGCTTTTTGTAAACGTGCTTGTACAAGCCAAGCGTGAGGTGGCAGACCTACATATTTTTTAAATTGCCTTAAGAAATGCCAAGCGCTCAAGCCGACCATGTCAGCCAAATCTTGTAAAGAAAAGTTTGTTTCAGGCATTTCTACGAGCAATTCTTTAACTCTTAATATTTTTGAATATGCTTCTGGTAACTCACAAAAAGTATGATTTGATTTACCATGTCTCTTCATAAGACAAGCTAACGTTGTTAAATACATCGTTTCTTTGAGTAGGAAATTATCTTTTTGTTCTAATAAATCAAAAAGTAAGCAAAGCTGTTGAGCCAAACCTAGGTCGCGAATCACGGCTTGAGGAAACCATGGTGCTCCATGTGGATTTTCAAAAAAATCTTGGCTAACTTCTGCTAACATTTCAGGTGTTGGATAGATCGCTCGATAACGCCACCCTGACTCTACCGCAGATGAACCGGTATGAATTTCGTCAGCATTGACTAAAATAATGTCGCCTTTAGGAGCTACATGCAGCTGTCCCGTCCTAAAAAAAGACTGTGCTCCCTCTTCAATCACACCAATACAGTACCCTTCATGAGTATGCTTTGAAAATTGTGTTTGGTGATAATGTGCTTTTAATAACTCTAAACCGCCCAACTCTCGCACATGCAGATAATCGGCTTGCTCCCGCTGCATAAATACGTCTCATCTATTCAATAAAAAAACCATAGCACGTTTTAATAAACTGAATAGAACAAAATTGCTCTATGAAAATAATCTGATTAAACGTTCACTTGAGCTTTATTGATAGATCTGTCCGTCATGTTTAAGCCATCCACCTTCATGACGACCTTGTGGATCGCGATGAGTCCAATGTAGTACACCACCTTTTGAGTTGTATTCATATTCGCCATAAAACTCAACGATGTCACCTTTATTTAGATTAGAAATTTTAGGTGCCAAATCGATATTATGTGCAACCAAAATTGAAAGACCATTTTTTAATACTAGAATGAATTTCTGGTGTCTTGACCCATCATTATCATCTCTTAAAATTGCTTTGACTCGACCACTTCCCTGCACTTGAACATTACTTTGTCTCTGCTCATAAGCAGCTTTTACAGTGTCCACCCCATTATTTGAAAGTGTAGTTTCATTACGCTGAGCTGCGGGTATAGTTGATGATGGTAATTGACTTTGCTTGTGCCCAGATAAATCCAGACCAAAATACGCAGCAATCAATAAAATAATCACACCAGCAATACTGAGATTTTTTTTATTTGTCATTGTATACCCTTATTTTAACTGAGATAAAAAAAGCCCCAATGGGGCTTTTTTTATTGTGATACGAATTACTTCGCAGCAGCTTGAGCAGCAGCAACTTCTTCAGCGAAGCTAAGTTCTGCTTTCTTCTCAATACCTTCACCAACTTCGAAACGTACGAATTCAGCAACAGTAGTACCAGTTGCTTTTAATACATCAGCAACTTTCTTGTCATTGTCGATTACATACATTTGACGATCAAGAGCAACTTCGTTCAAGTATTTATCAACTGAACCAGTTACCATTTTCTCAACGATGTTAGCTGGCTTACCAGATTCTAACGCTTTCGCTTCAGCAATTTCTTTTTCTTTAGCGATAAGGTCAGCAGGAACAGCTTCAGCATTTACAGCTACTGGGTTGAATGCAGCAACGTGCATTGCAATACCTTTACCAGTATCAGCATCACCAGTATAAGAAACTACAACACCGATTTTTAAACCGTGTTTGTAGATAGCCAAGTTTTCGCCTTCAACGATTTTCGCGCGACGAACTTGGATGTTTTCACCGATTTTTTGAACAAGTGCAATACGAGCTTCTTCAACTGATTGACCGTCTGCTAATTTTAATTCAGCGATTTTAGCAGCATCAGTTTCACCAGCAGCTAAAGCAGCAGTAGCAACAGCTTTTGAGAAGTTAGAGAAGTTTTCGTCTTTAGCAACGAAGTCAGTTTGACAGTTAACTTCAACTAAAATTGCTTTGTTGCCTTCTTGAACGATTGTGATTGCACCGTCAGCAGCAATGTTACCAGCTTTTTTAGCAGCTTTAGCTTGACCAGATTTACGAAGGTTATCAATAGCAAGCTCGATGTCACCGTTCGCTTCTGTTAATGCTTTTTTGCATTCCATCATTGCAAGACCAGTACGGTCACGTAATTCTTTTACCATGCTTGCAGTAATTGCAGTCATGTTGATCTCCTAAAATCGGTAGAAAATAAATCTTTTCAACAAAAACGGCCCAAAGAAACTCTGGGCCGTTTGCACTCTCGACGCTTAATTTGCCACCATTACATGTCGCAAAAATGACAAGCCTGCGTCAAAACGCATTAAGCCTCAGAAGCGTCTTTCGCAGCGTCATCGCCTTTTGCTTGAGCGTTCGCTTGAGATTGAGCGTATTCTTTACCAGCAAGAATTGCGTCAGCCATAGCTGAAGCATATAGAGTTACTGCACGGATCGCATCGTCGTTACCAGGAATAACGTAATCAACGTTGTCTGGGTTAGAGTTTGTATCAACGATACCGATAACAGGAATACCTAAGTTCTTAGCTTCTTTGATTGCAATCGCTTCGTGATCAACGTCGATTACAAATAATGCGTCAGGTAAACCACCCATGTTTTTAACGCCGCCTAAAGAGCGCTCAAGTTTTTCCATCTCACGAGCACGTTCTAAAGCTTCACGTTTAGTAAGCTTAGCAAAAGTACCATCTTGAGATTGAGTTTGAAGATCTTTTAAACGGTTGATAGATTGGCGAAGTGTTTTCCAGTTCGTCAACATACCACCTAACCAACGGTGATCTACATATGGTTGACCAGCGCGTTGAGCTTGTTCACGGATGATGTTAGAAGCAGCACGTTTTGTACCAACGAACAAAACTTTGTTCTTTTTGCTTGCTAATTGGTTAGCGAAGTTCAAAGCATCATTTAACGCAGGAACAGTGTGCTCAAGGTTGATGATGTGAATTTTGTTGCGCGCGCCAAAAATGTATTGACGCATTTTTGGGTTCCAGAAACGAGTTTGGTGACCAAAGTGCGCACCTGCTTGAAGAAGGTCGCGCATGCTTACGTTGTAATCTGCCATTTTCTTTACCTTAAAAGTTGGGTTAGGCCTCCATATATCCGCATTCTCCACCTTTTTACGGGCACCCAGAGTAATGTGACGATATATGTGCGGATTTTTTACTCCATCTATCAAAATTGTTCGTAAAAGATATTCACGAAAAGCATTTGATAAAATGGGCGGCTATTTATACCATAGACGCTTGTAAATTACCAAAAGTTTTTAGAGATCATGAACAGTACTTATACAGCTCCACGTCGATTAATCAAAACTCCAGATGAAATTGAAAAAATGCGCATTGCAGGACGACTGGCGGCTGAAGTTCTAGAGATGATCAAGCCCCATATTAAGGCAGGTGTAAGTACACTTGAACTTGATACCATTTGTCGTAATCACATTGAAAATGTGCAACATGCTATTCCTGCATGTGTAGGCTATGGTGGAGCTCCTGGGCGCCCTGCTTTTCAACACTCTATTTGTACTTCGGTTAACCATGTTGTCTGTCATGGTATTCCCTCTGAAAATAAAATTTTAAAAAATGGTGACATCCTTAATATTGATGTCACTGTCATTAAAGATGGTTACCACGGCGATACCAACATGATGTATGTCGTTGGTGGTGAAACTTCTATTTTAGCCAGCCGTCTATGCAAAGTTGCTCAAGAAGCGATGTATCGTGGAATGGCAACTGTTAGAGATGGTTCATATTTAGGTGATATCGGCCACGCAATCCAAAAGTATGTCGAATCAGAACGTTTTAGTGTAGTACGCGAATATTGTGGTCACGGTATTGGAACTGTTTTCCATGATGAACCTCAAGTACTCCATTATGGTCAAGCTGGTACAGGTATGCGTCTGGAAGCAGGTATGACTTTTACAATTGAACCAATGGTAAATGCTGGCGTATGGCAAACTAAATTGTTAGGTGACAAATGGACTGTCGTAACCAAAGACCATAAACTTTCAGCTCAGTATGAACATACTATTTTAGTCACCCAAACAGGCATTGAAGTTTTAACTGCTCGTCCTGAAGAAGACCTATCTCGCTTCAACCAATAATTTAAAAATCTTAAATAAAAGGCTACTTTATGTAGCCTTTTATTATTTATTATGTACTTTTTATTAACAAATCTTTCTAAATATAAACAAATATTTCAAAAAAATTACAACTATTAATTTTTAATACACAATCTATTCAATAAAACAAGGTATGGTGGGCTCAATAAAAATCAGTAAACAAATGTCGGACATGGAGTCCTTTTATGATGAAAAAGTCATTATTTTGTATGACAGCTGCCTTTTTAGCTCTGCCAACATTCACTTATGCCGCTTCACCATATTTTAGTTTTAAAGATGGCGATGGCTTCAAACGTTTTTCTGTCTCTGCTGGTTGGCTCCATGCTATGCCTCAAGGCTCAGGAAACCCTGTCAATATCAATACTAGCGTTGCAGAAGGTACAACATCTAAAGTTGGAGATGTGTCTACAAAAGCCGTTTTAGATGCAATCGACCAAAGTAAAACTTCAGGAAAGTTCTGGTATAGCACTATTAGCCTTCTTGATAAGTTTACAGACACTCTTCCCTCATCACTTGCAGGTACAGCAGAAGTTAATGGTCTTTCTCAATGGCAACAACAAGGTTCTGGCTTAGAAGCTGCTGATGTTGATACTGTTGGTCTTATGTTTAATTACAACTTTACGGACAATTTATCTTTAGAAATTAAAGGTGGTATTCCTCCTAAAGTAGATATTAATGGAAAAGGTAATATTTATGCTCCCCTTTCTGGAAAAGCGACTCCTCTAAAAGACGGATCTTTAATAGGAGGAATCATAGGAGATGGAATTTCCGAGGCGGGTGGAGATATTCCTTTAAAACAAGACCTGCATATTACTGATCTTTCTCAGGGAGGTAAGGCTGCGACTGCTCGTGCATGGTTACCAGCCGTTGAACTACATTATCAATTTGGTAAATCAGGGGTAAATAAGTTCCGTCCTTATATCGGAGCTGGCGTGATGTATGCATACTTTAATGATTTAAAAATGAATCCCGGTATTGAGGCCGATTTAATTCAAGCGGGTCACATGATCCAGAATATCCATGATGGTAAAGCTGGTGCAGCATTAGATCGCAACACATCATCAGCAAATCCTATCGTTAAACTAGAAGCAACCGATACTTTTGCCCCTATTATGACTTTAGGTGCATCTTATGACTTCAACCCAAACTGGTTTGCTGTTGGTTCAGTTTCATATTCCAAAATGAATAGTGAAGCAAAAATATATGTGACTGACCAAAATACAGGTAAAGAGCTAATTAAAGCGAATACCAAAATTGATATTGACCCACTCATTACATATGTTGGTGTCGGTTACCGCTTCTAATTTTTGTGTCACCCAAAGCTATAAAAACTTATGCACGTTTTTATAGCTTTCTTTTTTTCTATATTTTGCTTCTTTTTAAATCAAAATGCTAAAAAAATGAGCACTTTTATAAAGCCGATTGAAAAAATTTACCGCCTTCCTCTCTTATGAGCATTTACTGATTTATTTCTGTTTTTTAATTAATTTTATTTTTAATAAACTAACTCAATAGAATTAGAAAGTAATTTTTCCTTTTTAGTAAAATTAATTTTTTGGCACAAGCTTTGCTTTATTCATAGCGAGATGAGTCAACGATGATTCAATGAATAAACCAAGACGGCCAACGATGTCCGCTCTGATCGGTCTGCAGATAGGCAATAAATTGCCATGCAAATTAAAATTTCGTTCAGTTCAGAGGGACGGCGTATGTCTTCAAATATCAATCTAGATGCAAAAAAAGCAACTGAAATAAAATTATTTAGCTTTTCTACTCCTGCAATGCGCGCTTTCCACATGACATGGCTCGCATTCTTTGTGTGCTTCTTCGCATGGTTTGCTTGCGCACCATTAATGCCGGTTATTAAAGGTGAGTTCGGCTTAACCAAAGACCAAATTGCCAATATCAATATTGCCGCCGTTGCAATTACGATTTTAGTACGACTCGCTGTCGGCC
Organism: Acinetobacter sp. BEC1-S18-ESBL-01; assembly: GCF_014169935.1. Lineage (NCBI taxonomy): Bacteria > Pseudomonadati > Pseudomonadota > Gammaproteobacteria > Moraxellales > Moraxellaceae > Acinetobacter > Acinetobacter sp. BEC1-S18-ESBL-01. The sequence continues at coordinate 1,222,843 of NZ_AP022302.1, read as the reverse complement.
CACTTTGTGATAAATATGGCCCGAGGATTACCTATACAGCTCTTCTCTTGCTTGGCAGTATTCCTGTATTTGGGGTTGCTGCTGCTAACAGTTATGAGTCTTTTTTATTCTTCCGCTTACTGATTGGTGCAATTGGCGCAAGCTTTGTTATTACGCAATATCATACAAGCGTTATGTTTGCACCTAATGTTGTAGGTACAGCAAATGCGGCAGCAGCTGGTTGGGGTAATGCTGGTGGCGGTGCAACCCAAGCTCTAATGCCTTTATTACTTGGTGCAATTGTCATGTTCGGTGTCGAACAAACTATGGGCTGGCGTGTTGCACTAATCGTACCAGGCGTAATGATGGTCATTGTTGGTATTCTTTACTGGAAACTCACCCAAGACTGTCCTCAAGGAAACTTCAAAGAAGTCCGCGCACAAGGGATTGAAGTTGGCAGTGGTAAAAAAGGTGGCATGGCAATTTTGATGCAAGCTGCCCGTAACTACCGTGTCTGGATTTTATTTGTGGCTTACGGTGCATGTTTCGGGATTGAAATTTTTATCCATAACGTTGCAGCAATGTACTATGTTGATCATTTCAAAATGGATTTAAAAACTGCTGGTTTAACCGCGGGGATATTTGGTCTTCTTGCACTCTTTGCTCGTGCACTTGGCGGTATTATTTCCGATAAAGTCGCACTCAAAAAAGGTTTAGATGGCCGCACTAAAGTACTGGTACTCATGATTTTGGGTGAAGGTTTATTCTTGATTCTTTTCTCTCAAATGAATGTGGTCGCTCTTGCAATTATTTCTATGACGATTTTTGCCTTGTTTACTCACATGGCTTGTGGCGCGACTTATGCTCTCGTACCATTTATTGATCGTAATGCTTTAGGTGGTGTTGCAGGCATTATTGGCGCAGGTGGCAATGTGGGTGCTGTTGCAGCTGGTTTCTTATTAAAAGGTTTGCTAGATGTTCAAACTTGTCTATTTATTTTAGGTGGTTTGGTTATGGTCGCAGGCTGTAGCGTAATTCTAATTCGCTTCACGACTGAACATAAAGAAAAAGAACAAGTCCTTTTTGAACAAGCATTACTTGAACGTAATTCCGCAGCTTAATTTTTACAAGAAGCAGAGATCAAAATGATGTCTGCTTCTTTAATTTTCTTCTCATAAAATACGATTCTTCAGAACTTTTTAATTCTTCTTAAATATTCCCTCCAACTATATCGATATTTTTCGATATATCTTCTACAATAAATCATCATTATTATAATTTTCCATTAATCATGACTAAAACTGGCAACCAATTTTCTCAGTCCCTCATCTATATGCTGATTGGCAGTGCAATTATTCTGGCCCTTTCATTAGGTGTCCGTCATGGTTTCGGTCTCTACCTTGTACCCATGAGCCATGAATTTGGCTGGGGACAGCATGTTTTTAGTCTTGCGATAGCCATGCAGAACCTGATCTGGGGAGCTGTTCAGCCTTTTACTGGAGCAATTGCAGATAAATATGGCAGTAAAGTTGTGGTTGCTGTTGGTGGCTTACTTTATACCCTAGGCCTACTTTTAATGGCTTTTAGTTCAAGTGTACTCATTTTAAATTTAAGCTTAGGCCTTATTATTGGTTTAGCTTTATCAGCAACCTCTTTTACGGTTTTACTGAGTGCAGTAGGCCGAGCTGCCCCTCCAGAAAAAAGAAGTATGGCAATGGGTATTGCCAGTGCAGCAGGCTCTTTTGGTCAGTTTATTATGCTACCTTCCACCCTTCTCTTGCTTAAAACGGTAGGATGGTCGTCAGCTTTAATGGTGAGTGCACTGTTAATTGCGTTTATCATTCCCCTAGCGTGGATGCTAAAAGGACCAAGCAATCAAACACCAAAAGCAATTGCTCAACCACAGCTCACATTTAAACAAGTACTGAATATTGCTAGAAAACATAAGCCATTCTGGTGGTTAGCTTTAGGATTTTTAGTCTGCGGATTTCAGGTGGTCTTTTTAGGTGTTCATCTGCCGGGCTATTTAATCGATCACGGCTTTGATGCTGCTACAGGTACCGTGTTTCTTGCTTTAGTTGGGTTATTTAATATTGTGGGGACTTATGGGGCGGGTTGGCTGGGAGATCGATTCTCAAAACCTAAATTATTAATGGCACTTTACGGTAGCCGTGGCATCGCAATCATCGCCTTTTTATTATTACCTCTAAGCACTTATACGGTATATGCTTTTGGCATCATTATGGGACTTTTATGGCTCTCTACAGTTCCACTTACCAACGGCATTGTCGCAAATATGTTCGGTGTTAAATACCTTTCAATGTTAAGTGGTATTGTGTTTTTCACCCATCAAGTCGGTTCTTTCTTTGGCGGTTGGCTTGGCGGTGTTAACCATGACTTAACAGGTAATTACAATGCGATTTGGCTATGTTCAATAGCATTGAGTATATTAGGGGTAATCGTACATTTCTTTGTAAATGAGGAGGCTGTTATTCATGACGCATAATGCCTTACTTTTGAAAACAATTATGACTTTGCTCGTGATTACTCTGCTGGCTTGTTCAATCATTTTATGGAAACAAACTCCTGATTTATTTGTATATTTTAATCAAGCATTTTGTGCCCACTAGAGATATAGACAGCCAGACGCATACTGCAAATTGTCATAAAAATATAAAAAACCTATGGTCTAATGAAAATAAAAAGCCCGCAAGTTTGCGGGCTTTTTTATGAAAAACTTATTTAAAATCAAAACAAACGATTCATACCATTAAGCGCAGCTACACGATATGCTTCTGCCATTGTTGGATAGTTAAACGTTGTTTCAACAAAATATTTCAAGGTATTGTTTGGGCTGTGCATAACTGCTTGCCCAATGTGGATAATTTCGGCAGCGTTATTGCCAAAACAGTGAATACCTAAAATTTCCATAGTGTCGCGGTGGAAAAGAATTTTTAACTCACCCACTGTGTCACCAGTAATTTGCGCACGAGCCAAATGACGGAAAGAAGCTTGACCTACTTCATACGGAATTTTCTCTTCCGTTAATTCCTGTTCATTTTTACCAATTGATGAGATTTCTGGAATGGTATAGATACCTGTTGGGATATCACGTACTGGCTTCGCATCTTCACCACTCATGTTTGCGCCAGCACAGCGCCCTTGGTCATAAGCAGCAGAAGCAAGTGATGGCCAACCAATCACGTCACCAGCAGCATAAATATTTTCAACTTCAGTTTGGTATTGATCATTTACTGAAAGTTGACCACGGTTATTTGGTACTAACCCAACATTCTCAAGACCTAAGCCTTCTGTGTTACCTGAACGGCCGTTACACCAAAGAATCGCATCGGCTTTAATCTTTTTACCACTTTGTAAATGTAGTACAACATGGTCATCAAACGTTTCAAGATGATCCATTTGCTCATTGTGACGAATCAATACACCTTGTTCACGCAAGTGATAAGACAATGCATCAGCAATTTCATCATCTAGATAACTTAATAATTTTTGCTGAGTATTAATCAAGTCAACTTTATGGTCTAAACCAATAAAGATTGAGGCATATTCACAGCCAATAACACCCGCGCCATAAATAATGATTTTTTGAATTGAATAATCAAGATCAAGGATTTTGTCCGAATCGAATACGCGAGGATGATCAAAGTCTAAACCTTGCGGATGATAAGGACGACTACCTGTAGCAATCACGATTTGCTTACAGATAATTGTTTCTTTAATGCCTTCATGGCTAAAAACTAAAACTGTATTTTTATCTTGAATATATGCACGGCCGTGGAATACACCGATTTTGTTACGATCGTAAAAACGTGTATGCGTATCAACCTGTTGTTGAATTACTTTGTGTGCATTACGCAAAACCTGTTTCATGGTGAACTGTTTCCATTCACCTACTTTTTGAAACATTGGATCACGCTGATAGCGAATAATACTAGAAACTGTTTGACGTAATGCTTTACTTGGAATAGTACCTACATGTGCACAGTTACCACCCAGTTGATCACGCACATCTACAATTGCAACACGCTTACCCGCTTTTGCAAGCTTCATTGCCGCGCCTTCACCTGCAGGTCCAGAACCGAGAACTACCGCATCGTATTTAACGAAATTCCCACTAACGACCTCTTTTTTACGTGGCATTGAAAGCTCCTTCCTCACTTGAATGACCATATTTTATAATAAATTATGGCTAATGTGCGGTGAATTTATGTATTTCTCAACCCTATATTTCTGAATAACCACATTTATTATATGAATAGTTATTTTCCGCTATTAACTGCAGAAGTTCGCTATAATACAATGTCAATGTCTCTATAAACGAGTGGAAAAGTTAAATATGTCAGAACACCGTAAACCTGAACAGGGTGTAAAACTTCGTGGCGCAGAAAAAGTCGCAAGAATTCCTGTAAAAGTTGTACCTACGGTTGAAGTGCCGCGTAAACCTGACTGGATTCGTGTCAAGATGACGGCACCAGAAGAAGTTCAGCGTATTAAAACCACTTTACGTGCTCAAAAACTCCATACCGTTTGTGAAGAAGCTGCTTGTCCAAACCTACCAGAATGTTTTGGTGGTGGTACAGCAACATTCATGATCATGGGTGATATTTGTACACGTCGTTGCCCTTTCTGTGATGTAGCACATGGTCGTCCAAATGCACTCGATGCAGATGAACCTCGTCACATGGCAGAGACAATTGCTAATCTTAAGCTCAAATATGCCGTAATTACTTCGGTTGACCGTGATGACTTACTTGACGGCGGTGCACAACACTTTGTGGACTGTATCAAAGAAGCTCGTACACTAAGCCCAAATACATTGCTTGAGATTTTAGTACCAGATTTCCGCGGACGTATGGATATTGCTTTACGCATTATGACTGAATGTCCGCCAGACGTATTTAACCACAACATCGAGACTGTGCCACGACTATATAAAGCGATGCGCCCAGGTTCAGACTATCAACATTCTTTAAACTTATTAAAAATGTTTAAAGAATATTGCCCTGATATCCCAACAAAATGTGGTTTGATGGTGGGTATCGGTGAAACTGAAGAAGAAGTTATTGCTTTGCTTGATGACTTGCGTGCTCATGATGTTGACTATGTGACTATTGGTCAATACTTACAACCTTCTAAACAACACGCGCCAATTGACCGCTTTGTAACGCCAGAAGAGTTCGAACGTTATGCAGAGCATGGCCGTAAACTTGGCTTTAGAAATATTTGGTCTGCACCAATGGTCCGTTCAAGTTACTTTGCTGATCGTCAATACCACGGTGAACCAGTACCAGAAGTTCGTCGCAAAGTAGATCCAGCTAAAAAAATCGCTGTTCAAGTTGTCGAAGCTTAAAAATTAAATATCTATAAAAGCCCTCTACGTTAGAGGGCTTTTTATTTGTATAAGAAAATCAATAACATTTCTTGACAAATCGATAAAACAACCCATTATACTTTCACTTAAAAATATCTTATACCTAAAAGTACGATATATCCCTGCTCTAGCATATACATCAATTGCGACATAAAAAATTAAATTTAAACAGCATTAAAAATTAGCTAGTTAAGCCTTAAATCTCTCCTCGCTTTTTTGTAACTTCTAACTTGAGGGCTTATCTAGCAAGGAGCAAGTATGATTTTCCTACTCTTTGTTTTAAGCGTTGTCATTCAGCTTTTTGCAATATGGGCAATTTTCTTTTTTAATCTAAACAGAACCATTGGTAGTGTTATTACGATTGCTGTAGCCATACTTACTGCACTCATACTAACGCCATGGGCTCTCCTTTTAGGTATTCCCCTTATTGTCCTTAGTATCATTATTTTATTTGCACCATTACGCTTTAATCTAATTACTCAACCTGCATATAAAACATTAGCAAACTCAATGCCGAGCATCAGTACGACTGAACAAGAGGCTTTAGAGGCAGGTACCAGTTGGTGGGAAAAAGAATTATTTATGGGGGCACCCGATTGGTCACAATTTGAAAAATATCCCTACCCAACGCTGTCAGCAGAAGAACAAAGTTTTATCGACAATGAAGTTGAGCTCCTTTGTAACATGCTAGATGAATGGGAAATTCATCATCACTTAAAAGATCTACCACCAGAAGTTTGGCAATTTATTAAAGATAAGGGTTTTTTAGGACTCATTATTCCAAAATCCTTTGGCGGCAAAGAATTTAGCTCATTTGCCCAAAGTCGTATTATGAGCAAAATTGCTTCCCGCTCACTCACCACAGCTGTGAGTTGTATGGTTCCAAACTCGTTAGGACCGGGTGAGCTACTCATGCACTACGGTACAGATGCACAAAAACAGCAGTATTTACCGGGCCTTGCTAAAGGTGAAGAAATCCCATGCTTTGGTTTAACCAGTCCAGAAGCAGGTTCAGATGCAGGCGCGATTCCAGATTCGGGTGTTGTTTGCTACGGTGAATATGAAGGTACTCAAGTTCTTGGGCTGCGCATGAATTTCTCTAAACGCTGGATTACGCTTGCGCCAATTGCCACCGTTGTTGGTCTAGCCTTTAAACTTTATGACCCAGAAGGCCTATTGGGAGATAAAAACAAAACAGAATACGGTATTACTTGTGCCTTAATTCCTGCAAGTCATGCGGGTGTAAAAATAGGAGCACGCCATTATCCTGGTTCACCATTTATGAATGGAACAGTAGAAGGAGAAGATGTTTTTATTCCTATTGACTGGATTATTGGTGGTCAAGAAAATGCCGGTAAAGGTTGGCGAATGCTCATGGAATGTTTAGGCGTGGGCCGTGGTATTTCCCTTCCAGCTCTAGCAACAGCCGCAGGTGAAATGAGCTATTTAACCGTTGGTGCTTTTGCGAAAATTCGCCAGCAATTTAATATTTCTGTCGGTAAATTTGAAGGCGTACAAGAAGCAACCAGCGAAATCGCCAGCGATGCCTATATGCTTGAAGCATTCCGTTATTTAGTGACATGTGGCCTAAACCAAGGTGGAACACCTGCCGTGATGACTGCTATGGCAAAATATTATGCAACTGAAACGATGCGTAAAGTTATCAATCACGGAATGGATATTGCTGGCGGACGTGCAATTCAACTTGGGCCACGTAATTTCCTTGCCCTTACCTATCAGGCAATTCCAATTGCTATTACGGTAGAAGGCGCAAATATTTTGACCCGTTCATTGATGATTTTTGGTCAAGGTTCAATGCGTTGTCATCCTTATCTATTTGAAGAGTTACAACTCCTTCAATCTGAAGATAAGAATAATTCAGTCAAAAAATTTGATGATTTGTTATTTAAACATTTAGCCTATACCTTTAACCGTGGTGCAAGATCATTTGCTTATGGTTGGACAGGTGGCTCAAGCGATACGCCTCAGTCAGCAGATCAATTCACTGCAAGTTACTATAAAACGATTAATCGTTTTAGTGCCAACTTTGCACTTGTTTCGGATATGTCACTTGGTTTACTTGCAGGAGATCTAAAACGCAAAGAAATGTTATCAGGCCGCTTGGCAGATATTCACGCGCACCTGTTTATTTCTACTGCGATTTTAAAATTTTATGAAGCTGGACAAAAAACTGAAGCTGAACAACTTCACGCTAAATTAGCGCTACAAAAAGCTTTCTTGAATATTCAGGAAGCATTTTGGGGATTATTTGAAAACTTCCCAGCTAAACTTCCAGCAGCATTTGTAAAATGGATCTGTTTCCCTTTTGGTCGTGTCATTTCAAAGCCAGATGATGAGTTAAAACAACAAGTCGCTGAACTTATGATGCAAGAGCACCCTTTCAGAGAACAGCTTAAACATCACGTATTTTATTCAACCAAAGCCGATGATGTAACTGGTCGTTTAGAGCATGCTTTCCAAATTCTGCGAACGCTTGAACCGCTTTGGGATAAGTTTAAAAAAGCTGAATCTAAAGGCAAGTTTACGGGTCTTACTTTTGAAGAAAATATTGCACAAGCGATAAAAGAAGGCTTTATTTCTGAAAGCGAAGCTCAACAATTATTGCAATACAACGCAATTCGATTCGACAGCATGCTTACCGATGTTTTTGATGAAGATTTAAATAAAGATCTTCCTTTGTCGAACCCTCATCAAATTTAGTGACCGATGCCTCCACTAATTCACTATTGCAATCACACTTGATTCGCATTAATTAATAAACAGCCATAAAAGCGTCAATCGACGCTTTTATTTTTAGGAGAAATTAATGTCTAAGCAAGATTACGAAAATGGATTAAAAGTTCGCACAGAAGTGATGGGAGAAGCTTTTGTAAAGCGTGCCCAAGAAAATACCGTACCCTTTACCCAGCCTTTACAAGACTGGATTAATGAGCATGCATGGGGATCGACTTGGCAACGTGAAGGTGTGCTACCTCGTAAATATCGTTCATTAATTACTTTGGCAATGCTCACGGCACTTAAATCACCAACCGAACTCAAAGGCCATGTTCGTGGTGCACTAAACAATGGTTGTACAGTTGAAGAGATTCAAGAAACTTTATTGCACAGCCTGCCATATTGCGGCGCCCCTGCTACACAAGAAGCTTTTCGTGCTGCTTTAGAAGTAATTCAAGAATATCAACAAAAATAACTTCAATATGAGCCAGCACACTACTGGCTCTTTTTATCTAATTCAATTTGGATGAATGCATCTGAAACTTACAATCATCAATCACAATAGCCTGACGGCAAATCCCCTCTACTTGACGCTGCTTTTCAAAAACTGCCGCTGACATCGGTTCAAAACTATCAAAAAAGCAGATTTCATTTTGATCTATAGAATAAATGAGCGACTGATTTCCAACACCTGCTAAAGTATCGTAATAGACAATCACCATTTTTCCATTTTCAATTGCAGCTCGAATATCTTGATAGCTTAGTGCTGGTCCAGTTGGAATTTTTAATACCTTTGCTTCTTTATAGCTCATTCGTTCGCTTTGGCTAATGCTAGGATCCTCATCTGAATGAAATGACACCTCAAATCCTAGTTTCTTTAAAGCGACAGCTAAGGCAATAGTATAGGTGCCTCCTTCATCGTGTCGGCAAACATTAATCAGCTCAACCACATCAATTTGTACTCCATGATGCTGAAGCAACATCCAAACTGCAAAAACGCCACAGTTTGACTCTAGGCTTGCCAACGACTCGGGAATATTTAATGCCATAATTAGAATCTAAAGTGATAATTACGCAGATAATAAACAAAACTGGATTGGCACTAAAAGCTTTTCCAAGTACAATGTTTCGCTAGTCGAGGGATGCTGCGACAATTGATCGGCACTAAAGATCAATTTGCCAGGCTCGACGATCGGTTAAACACTCGTTTTAACCAACAACGGCATCCGCGAACAGAATGATCAATACTATTTTTTCCTAGGAGATCCTGATGAACGCGGTTAATGCTTCATTTACAGATTACAAAGTTGCTGACATCTCTCTTGCTGATTACGGTCGTAAAGAAATCAAACTTGCTGAAGCAGAAATGCCAGCTTTGATCGGCTTACGTAAACGCTATGCAGCTTCTAAACCACTTGCTGGCGCAAAAATTCTTGGTTGTATTCATATGACCATTCAAACAGCTGTTCTTATTGAAACGCTTGTTGAATTAGGTGCTGAAGTACGCTGGACATCATGTAACATTTTCTCAACTCAAGACCACGCTGCTGCTGCAATTGCTGCACGCGGTATTCCAGTGTTTGCTTGGAAAGGTGAAACTGAAGAAGAATATGTATGGTGTTTAGAGCAACAGATCAATGTAAATGGTCAACCTTGGGATGCCAACATGATCTTGGACGATGGCGGTGATTTAACTGCTCTTGTTCATGAAAAATATCCTGCGCTTTTAGAACGTATTCACGGTATTACCGAAGAAACTACAACAGGTGTTCAACGTCTTATCGAAATGTGGAAAGACGGTTCTTTGAAAGTTCCTGCAATTAACGTAAATGACTCGGTTACTAAATCTAAAAACGACAACAAATATGGTTGCCGTCACTCATTAAATGACGCAATCAAACGTGCAACTGACATGCTTTTGTCTGGCCGTCGCGCACTTGTAGTGGGTTATGGTGACGTAGGTAAAGGTTCTGCTCAATCTTTACGTCAAGAAGGCATGATCGTTCGTGTAACTGAAGTTGACCCCATTTGTGCAATGCAAGCATGTATGGACGGCTATGAAGTTGTATCTCCATACAAAAACGGCGTACAAACAGGCAAAAAAGAAGATATTAACCACGACTTACTTGGAAATACTGACCTTGTTGTAACCACTACTGGTAACTACCACGTGTGCGATGCAGCAATGTTAGACAGCTTAAAAGCTGGTGCAGTTGTATGTAACATCGGTCACTTCGACACGGAAATCGACACGGCTTATTTACGTGGTTACAAGTGGGTTGAAGTTAAGCCACAAGTTCACCAAGTTTATCGTTCAGAAGATGAAAATAACTATCTTATCCTTCTTTCTGAAGGTCGCCTTGTAAACCTAGGTAATGCAACTGGTCACCCATCACGTGTAATGGATGGCTCTTTTGCTAACCAAGTTTTAGGTCAAATTCACTTATTCCAAGAGAAATTTGCTGACCTTCCTGCAAGTGAAAAAGCTGAAAAAATTCGTGTAGAAGTTCTTCCTAAGAAACTTGACGAAGAAGTTGCTGCTGCAATGGTTGCAGGTTTCGGTGGTGTACTTACTCAGTTAACTCAAGAGCAAGCTGATTATTTAGGCGTAGCTGTTGAGGGGCCATTCAAGTCTGACGCTTACAAATACTAAGAACTTAAGGGCAGACGGTGAACCGACTGCCCTTTTTTCTAAAATGTTTCGCTGTTTACAAGGATTTGACATGACTAAACGTACACCTATTTCTTTTGAGTTTTTTCCACCAAAAACTGATGCTGGTGCTGAAAAACTTCGTATTGTTCACCAAGAATTACAACTTCTGAACCCTGAGTTTTTCTCAATTACTTATGGGGCTGGTGGTTCTACTCGCGAACGTACTCTTGCTGCTATTGATGATTTCAATGGTAAAGGTACACCAGTTGCACCTCACCTTTCTTGTATTGGTGATGATAAAGCTCGTATTGCCGAGTTACTGGATTTATATAAAGCTCAAGGCATTAACCGTATTGTTGCTTTACGCGGTGACTTACCTTCTGGTCAGGTTGGACTTGGGGAACTTCCGTACGCACAGGATTTAGTACGTTTTATTCGTGAGCACTCAGGTGAGCATTTTCATATTGAAGTTGCAGCTTATCCAGAAATGCATCCTCAAGCTGAAAACCTTGATTCAGATATTCAACGTTTTATTGAAAAAGTACAAGCTGGTGCCAATGCAGGAATTACTCAATTCTTCTTTAATCCAGATTCCTACTTTTATTTTATAGAGCGTTTAGAGCAAGCTGGAATTAACATTCCGGTGGCTCCAGGAATCATGCCAATTACCAACGCAAGTAACTTAATTCGCTTTGCAGACGGTACGGGTGCTGAAATTCCTCGCTGGATCCGTAAGCAATTACAAGCCTATGGTGATGACAGTGAAAGTATTAAAGCTTTCGGTCATGAAGTTGTTGTTAAGTTGTGTGAACGCCTTATTGCAGGTGGTGCGCCAAGCTTACACTTCTATTCAATGAATCAAATCGAACCAACTCGTCAACTTGTTGTTGATCTTGGTTTAAATTAATTTTGTAAGGCGTACCCAATGAACCGTTTTTTTATCGAAACTGAACTTACAGTTGGCTCAACAATTCAACTGACAGAATCAGTATTCCATCATTGGGTGCGTGTTTTACGTGCACAACTACAAGAACAAGCGACTCTATTTAATGGACAAGGTGGGGAATATCTCGCGACTTTGACAGAAATTAATAAAAAAAATGCGTTTGTCACAATTGAGAATTTTAACCCTGCAAACCGTGATGCCCCTTTTAAAGCTGTTTTAGGTCAAGTCATGAGTAAAGGCGATCGAATGGATTATGCCATTCAGAAAGCCACTGAATTAGGTGTAAGCCAGATTCAATTGCTAACTAGTGAGCGTTGTGAAATGCGCTTAAAATACGATCGAGATCAAAAAAAATTAGATCACTGGCAAGCTGTTGCAATTGCAGCATGTGAACAATGTGGCCTCAATTTGGTTCCAGAAGTATTAGCGCCTATTTCTCTTCATGAATGGTTAAGTTCTTCTGAGCTTCCTCAATCTAAATTTGTTTTAGCACCAGAAAAAGAACAAAAAGATGTATTGGCGGGAATACAACCTGAACTTGCCTTATTGATTGGCCCAGAAGGTGGACTAAGTGAAAATGAAATTACCCAAGCCAATCAAGCTGGATTTATGAACTGGTGCATTGGTGACCGAGTTTTGCGTACAGAAACTGCCCCTGTTGTTGCCTTGTCTATTTTAAATTATCGATTTTTATCCACCTAAGTTCTCTGCACATTGATTAAATCATTATTTAAAGTTAACTTACTTTTATTGTATGAATAAAATTTCAAATTCTTTTTCACTGATAAATCAGATTCTTTCTGTATATATGTAAAAAAAATAGGATAGAAAAATCTTATGTCTGGGCTTCAGGAAGAATATCTACAGCATCAAACAAAAATTGAACAGCTGAAACTTTCAACTCAATATATCCGCTGGTATTTAATTAGCCTGATATTACTGTGCCTCATTTCATATGGTATTTTTTCTTACTATTTTTCATCTACAATAACAATATTTAGCTGGTCTATTGGTCTTACCGTCGTTGCTCTTGTCAGCTTATTATTTATTCCAAATATTTTGACTCACTATCGTACGATTGATTTTACAAAAAAAGCTGATCGTGTCTTACAAAGTATTTGTTTATTCTCAGGAATTTTAATTGGAATAAATGTCACAATTATTCATTTTTATCTACCTCCTGAATTAATTGCACTACCAGATGCTCATATTTTAATTGCTTTATTTATTACTTCGGCTCATATCATTGGCCTTACTTTTTTAACCCAACAACCCCGATATTTTTATCTCTTATTTATTCCTAGCACCTTCCCTCTACTAATTGCTCAATTCACACATAATCCAATTACTCAGCTACCTTTTTATTTCGCCTATAACCTCACCTTTGTCGCAACTGTGCTTTGTGCATATGCAACTCAACGCAATTACAAAAAGATCTCTCAATTATTATTAAAAAATAAACAGCTTGTTCAAATTTCAGACCAGCATACCCAATGGGCTGAAGAATTATGTGTACAACTCCAACAAGAAGTGAATAAGTCCAAAGATATTGAAGCCCAGCTTCAATTTAATAATCATTTACTTGAGCAAAAAGTACGTGAACGTACCTATGACCTCACCAAAATGAATGAGCAACTCGAAAGCCATCACTATAATTTAGCTTTTGCACATGAAACTGCGGGTATTCGACCTTGGGATTGGGATATTGAAAGTCAAAGATTGGAAATTACATTTTTCGATCAACAAAAACAAACTCAAACCGCCGTTATTCATCTCAATACTATATTAGATCGTATACACCCAAGCGATAAAAAACTTTTTGACGAACGTTTAAAACAACATTTGGAAGGCGTTACAGATCATTTTAATATCACCTTTCGAATTTTACGTCGAGATGGTTCTTGGAGATGGATTCATGATGTAGGCCGTGTCATCACTAGAGATCCAAAGACACAAAAAGCGCTTCGTATGGTGGGAATGACCCGCGATATACATCAAGAGAAAAAGGACCAAGAACATCTAAGACTATCTGCAATTGTGCTCGAGCAAGCTGCGGAAGGAATATTTATTTTAGATGAGCACCTAAACTATATTGATAGTAATCCCTACTACGAAAAATTAACCGGATTTTCTAAGTCAGAACTTCTGAATAAAGAACTATTTAGCATTACAATTAATCAAAAAGAATTGCAACAACAGTTTCATACATCAATAACGCAACAACTTCTGGAGACAGGAGAATATATGGGCCAGTTTGATGAAAAGTTTAGTTCTGGCAAAAGCGTATATTTATGGTTGCATATCAATGTGGTCAAAGATGAATTCAATCAAATTACCAATTATATTGGATTTGCACGTGACCTCACTGAGCAAAAGCGCCAAGAGCAACATCTATCTTACTTAAAAAACTACGATAGCCTCACCCACCTGCCTAATCGCCTTTACTACTACAATCAATTACATCAATATCTTGTAAACCCTTCATATAACATTAAAAATTTAGCATTAATACGGGTAAATATTGACCGCTTCCGAGCTTTCAATGAATTTTTAAATAATGATAGTGGTGATGAATTACTTAAACAGTTCGCACAAAGATTACGCTTAATCAATATCAATGCGATTTTAGTCGCCTATTTAAATAGTGATGATTTCGCAATCATTTATGAGATTTCGCCAATTCATCCAAATGTTGAGCAATATTGCCAAAATATTTTACAAGCACTGAATGCACCTTTTTACATTGATAATCACGAATATTTTATTACCGCATCTATCGGTGTTGCATGTTTTCCTGAACATGGCAGACAAATTGATCATCTCAACAATCATGCAGAGCAAGCTCTTTCCGAGGCAAAACGTTTAGGTGGTAATACAATTTGCTATTACTGCAATAAAACAAATCACTCATATAAAACTGCCGATTTAGAGCAAGAATTACGTAAAGCCATTCAAAATGATGAATTTGTCATTTATTACCAGCCCAAAATTAATCTACACGATCAATCAATTATTGGTTTTGAAGCACTCATTCGTTGGCAGCATCCTGAAAAAGGATTAATCCTGCCAAATATGTTTATACCTTTTGCTGAGCGTAGTAGCCTAATCTCAGATATTGGGAAAGTTGTTTTAGATAAGGTTGGAAAGCAACTCCAAGAGTGGAAAAATGCTGGTTATATCAATATTCAAGTCTCTGTAAATATTGTCGCTCAACAAATACATCGAGGCTTATTACTCAACGACTTAGATGAGGTTTTGCAAAAATATAATATTCAAGGTTCAGATCTCGAACTTGAAATTACAGAGTCAGCCCTTTTAGACAATACTGCCAATGTAAAAACACTATTACACGCGATAAAACAACGAGATATCTCAATTGCTTTAGATGATTTTGGTACGGGTTATTCCTCTTTAGCCTATTTGACAGAGTACCCAATTGATGTATTAAAAATTGATCGTGCTTTTATTTCTAAAATTGGTGACCACAAACAAGAAGCAATTGTAAATGCAATGATCGCGATGGGTAAAAGTATGGGACTTAAACTAGTTGCTGAAGGTGTAGAAACAAAACAACAAGTCACCTATCTACAAAAACAGCAATGTGATTTTTTACAAGGCTATTTCTTTAGTCGCCCTATTCCTGCAGAGCAGATTATTCCTTATCTACAAACAAATCCGCATATTTCTTAATTGTTCCAATCATCTACTTTACCTATGCTGCTTTTTCCAAAAATGAGCGTTTTTGACTGTGAGAAATAAAGAAGTAGTGTTATATTCTTTAGCATTTAGCTCACCACGGGGCTATTGGCAATTCGTCTACTATTCTCTTAATTGGTAAAAATTAAAGCGTAGTTAAAGAAGTGAGTTGCCTCTCCCTAAATGAGCAATTTGACTAGTTTGCTTTTTTGTATCAAATAGAGACTCAGATGGACGATCAATCTTTAAAACAGGCCGCTTTAAATTACCATGAATATCCAAACCCAGGGAAAATCAGCGTCACCCCAAGTAAGCAACTTGTCAACCAACGAGATTTGGCTCTAGCCTACTCACCAGGAGTTGCTGCGCCATGTTTAGAGATTGAACGTGATCCATCTGCTGCTGCTAAATATACAGCTCGCGGAAACTTGGTTGCCGTAGTCAGTAACGGTACAGCTGTTCTTGGTTTAGGTAATATTGGACCATTAGCGTCTAAACCTGTAATGGAAGGTAAAGGCGTACTCTTCAAGAAGTTTGCTGGTGTTGACGTATTTGACATCGAAATTGCAGAAAACGATCCAGATAAAATTGTAGATATTGTTGCCTCTCTTGAACCAACTTTCGGTGGTATCAACCTCGAAGATATTAAAGCGCCAGAATGTTTCTATATTGAAAAGAAACTTCGTGAACGCATGAAAATTCCTGTATTCCATGACGATCAACACGGTACAAGTATCATTGTAGGTTCAGCTTTGCTCAATGCCTTGCAACTTGTAAATAAGAAAATTGATGAAATCAAAATTGTAGCTTCAGGCGCAGGTGCTGCTGCCCTTTCTTGTTTAGACTTGCTTTGTGCTTTAGGCGTAAATAAAGAAAATATCATTGTTGCCGATTCTCGCGGTCTACTCACTACTTCACGTGAAGGCTTGGATGAATCGAAAAAACGTTATGTTCAAGACATTAAAGCGACTCAGTTACATGAAGTAATGGCTGGTGCTGATATGTTCTTGGGTCTTTCTGCTGCTGGTATTCTCACCAAAGAAATGGTGAAACAGATGGCTGAGAACCCTATTATTTTTGCTTTGGCAAACCCAGATCCAGAAATTTTACCTGAACATGCACATGAAGTACGTCCTGATGTAATCATGGCAACTGGTCGTTCTGACTATCCAAACCAAGTAAACAACGCATTATGTTTCCCTTACATTTTCCGTGGTGCGCTTGACGTTGGTGCAACAACGATTAATGAAGACATGAAAATTGCATGTGTACATGCAATTGCACGTATGGCACACGTAGAAGCAGATGCAGCAACTTATGGCGAAAAATCTGCTTCATTTGGCCGTGACTACTTAATTCCACGTCCACTTGACCAACGCTTAATTTTAGAAATTGCCCCTGCTGTTGCTAAAGCTGCAATGGATTCAGGTGTTGCAACTCGTCCGATCGAAGATTTCTCTGCATACCGTCAAAAATTATCTGAGTTCGTTTATAACTCTGCATTCTTGATGAAACCGATTTTTGCTCAAGCAAAAACTGATCCTAAACGCATCGCATATGCTGAAGGTGAAGATGAGCGCGTATTACGTGCAGTGCAAATCGCAGTTGATGAAGATTTAGCTAAACCAATTTTAGTAGGTCGTACTGCTGTTATTGAAGCTAATATCAAAAAATTAGGCTTACGTTTACAACATGGCGTAAACATTGAGATTGTAGATCAAGAACAAAACCCGATGTATGAAGAGTTTTGGAAAGACTACTATCAAACAATGCAACGCAAAGGCATTACTGTTGAATATGCTCAACGTGAAGCTCGTCGCCGTTCAACTTTAATTGCATCTTTACTGGTTAAATTTGGTAAAGCAGACGGTATGTTATGTGGTACTTACAGTAGCTATAACATTCACCTTGATTTTGTACGCAATGTGATTGGCCTTAAAGAAGGCATGAATAACTTCTTCACATTAAATGCATTAATGCTTGAAGATCGTAATTTATTTATTGCAGATACCTACGTAAACACCAACCCGACTGCTGAACAACTTGCTGAAATGACTATTTTAGCAGCTGAAGAAGTACGTCGTTTTGGTATTACTCCACGTGTAGCCCTACTTTCTCATTCAAGTTTTGGTAGTGACCAGACTGATTCAAGTGCTCAAAAAATGCGTGAAGTTTATCGTATTTTATCTGAGCAAGCCCCTGAGCTTGAAGTTGAAGGTGAAATGCACGGTGATGCAGCATTAGACGAAAACATTCGTCAATTTGCATTCCCTGGTTCACGTTTCAAAGGTTCTGCAAACTTGCTTATTATGCCAAACCTAGATGCAGCAAATATTTCATTTAACTTGTTGAAAGCGACTTCTGGTAACAACGTTACTATTGGTCCAATTTTACTTGGTGCAGCAAAACCTGTTCATATTTTAACACCGACAGCAACAACTCGTCGTCTTATCAATATGACTGCTTTAACTGTTGCTGAAATCCAACAACAAGAAAAATAATTTAGAAACTGCTTTTTACGAAAAGCATCTCTAATGACTTGAGAAAACCTCTATTCTGTAGCATGATTGCTTGAAGAATAGAGGTTTTTTCATGCAAGTGTATTTAGTAGGCGGTGCCGTCCGTGATTTTTTACTTGGGCATCCCTATCAAGAAAAAGATTATGTTGTTGTCGGTGCAACGCCGGAACACATGCTCGCCCAAGGTTTTCAACCTGTAGGCAAAGATTTTCCTGTGTTTCTTCATCCCGAAACGAAAGAAGAATATGCACTTGCACGTACTGAAAGAAAATCTGGTAAAGGCTACCACGGCTTTCAATTTTTTACCGATACCACAGTAAGTTTAGAAGAGGATTTAATCCGCCGTGATTTAACCATCAATGCCATAGCAATGGATCAAGATGGCAAATTATACGATCCATATGGCGGTCAAACAGATTTAGAAAATAAAACTTTGCGTCATGTTTCAGAAGCTTTTGCTGAAGATCCTTTACGTGTTTTACGTATTGCACGCTTTGCGGCTCGCTATTCTTCATATGGTTTTCAGATTGCGCCAGAGACAATGCAGCTTATGCAAACCATGGCCGAATCAGGTGAGCTTGATGCCTTAACACCAGAACGTGTATGGAAAGAGACTTCTCGCGCACTTTTAGAAGATCATGCGGATGTTTATTTTCAGACATTGCGTGACTGTGGGGCGTTGAAACATCTTTTCCCTGAAATTGACGCATTATTTGGTGTACCACAGCGCCCTGAATATCACCCTGAAGTGGACTGCGGCATACATACCTTAATGTCGTTACAGCAAGCTTGTAAATCAAACTATTCACTTGATGTTCGATTTGCTGTTTTAGTACATGATTTGGGTAAAGCCTTGACTCCAGCTAACGAACTCCCTCGTCACATCATGCACGAAGAACGTGGAGTGAAACCTGTTACCGAATTATGTGAACGTTTAAAAGTTCCAACTCAAACTCGACAGTTGGCATTATCAGTGTGTAAAGAACATCTAAAATGTCATCAGATTATGTCGTTAAAACCGGGAACAGTATGGCGTCTATTACAGCGTCTAGACGTACTACGTCGCCCTGAGAGAGTGGAAGCTTTTGTACAAGCATGTGAATGTGATGCTAAAGGAAGACTCGGTTTAGAAGATCGTCCCTACCCCCAAGCTCAGTACATGTTGGATGCGATGCAAATCGTTCGCTCTATTAAAGTTCAGGATTTACCTGAAAACATTAAAGGTGCTGAGATTGGTGAAATGCTCATTCAGTACCGTATTGATGCTTTAACTGAGTTCAAACATCAGCATCAAGCCCTCTCTCATACTTAATTAACACCAAGAAAAAAGCCTCATTACGAGGCTTTTTTATCTTTACTGTTTAGGCAGCGGTATAAATTGTGATTGAGTATTTTGGTTTTTTCTTTCCCCTACTGTCACCACAAAGTTTTGTTGCTTCCCATCTCGCTCGACCATTACATTAATTTCGCTGTTAGGCGCTTGTAATGCAACATAATTAATCAAATGAGATGCTGAAGTGATTTGTTGATTATTCACCTGAATAATTTTATCACCAATCTTAATACCTGCTGATGCAGCTGGACCATTTTTCAAGACATCTGCAACCACAACACCAATTTGCTGTTTAGGTGCTAATACATCTTCTTGTGTAGGCGGTACTAAACTAATCCCTAACCATCCACGGACTACTCGGCCATCTTTCAAAATTGAGTTTAGTACTTGTTGGCAAACTTTTGCAGGAATTGCAAAACCAATTCCTAAAGACCCACCTGACTGAGAGAAAATAGCAGTATTTACCCCGATTAAATTCCCAGCCACATCAATTAATGCTCCACCAGAGTTACCTGGGTTAATTGCGGCGTCTGTTTGAATAAAGTCTTCATAGGTATTAATGCCTAAATCAGAGCGTTCAGTCGCAGAAATAATACCTTGAGTTACCGTTTGGCCTACGCCAAATGGGTTACCAATTGCTAAGACCACATCACCTACTTCATTACCACTCAACTTAAATGGCAATACAGGTAATTTATCTAAATCGATTTTAATTACGGCTAAATCAGTATCAGGGTCTGTTCCAACAATCGTTGCTTCTGCACGACGGCCGTCATGTAATGCAACTACAATCTGATCAGCTTGAGCAATTACATGATTATTGGTCAGAATATAACCATCAGCTCGTACAATAACCCCAGAGCCTAAGCTATTTTCATTTTGCTGTTGTTGTTCTGGAACCTGATTTCCAAAAAACTCACGGAAGACCGGATCACTTAATAAAGGATGATTTTGTTTAACTTTCTGGGTCGTAAAAATATTAACAACTGCTGGCGCTGCAACTTTTACTGCAGCGCTATAAGATACCACCCCGCCCGCTCGCGAAGTATCAACGAGTGGTTCAACTTTCTCAGCAGGCATTTGCACCCCATCAACTGCAACAGTTGGTTTCGGCTGATGGTATTTTTGCCATGCAATAAAACTGGCAATTACAATAATAAGTAACACCCAAGGTAACCATGTAAAGGTGCGGCGCACGTTCATATCCTCTACGCAAAGAAGTTTTTAATTAAATTAATATATTGAACAAAAAGAGTTTTCAGTTAAGCATTTTAAATTAAATATGTCGATATACATAAAAAAGTCAAAAAAGATTTGTCTAGCTTTAGTTACACAACAAAATATGTTTCTATAGCTTTAGCAATTATTTACTACTCAATTCAGGAAATATCATGGCAAATTTGCATGAAATTATTCAGTGGTGCGACCAAACCTTAAAAGCTGCAGAATTTAAAGATTACGCACCAAATGGCCTGCAAATTGAAGGTTCAACTGAAGTAAAGCGTATCGTTTGTGCAGTTACTGCTTCTGAAGATGCGATTGATGCAGCAATTGCTCAAAATGCAGATTTATTACTCGTACATCATGGTTATTTTTGGAAGGGTGAACCGTATCCAATTACTGGAATGCGAGGCAACCGCATTAAAAAACTCATTCAAAATAATATTTCATTAGTCGCTTATCATCTACCTTTAGATGCACACCCAACTTTGGGCAACAATGTAGCGATTGCAGAAAAACTAAACTTGAAGAATTTAGAACCACTCGATTTAACCGAGAAACATCCGATTGGTAATATTGGTTATTTAGAGCAAGCAGTTTCTGTAGATGAGTTTAAAGCACAGCTTCAAAACAGTTTTGATTTTAAAGTGATTCATTTGCCAGCAGAAAAGCAAAGCATTCAAAAAGTAGGCTTCTGTACAGGCGGCGCTCAAGATTTTATTGCTAAAGCTGCTTTGCAAAATTGTGATGCTTATATTTCAGGTGAAGTCAGTGAACGAACTTTTTATGAAGCAAAAGAATTAGGGGTTCACTATTTCGCCTGTGGTCACCATGCTACTGAGCGTTATGGAGTTCAGCGTTTGGCACAAGCGATCTCAAAACAGTTTTCAATTGAAGCTGAATATTTTGAATTGAATAATCCGATTTAATTAAGTCTTTTTTTCAATCTGTGTTATGCGTATTAATTAGATCTTTATTGTGTATAGTTCTTTAAAACGATGCCCTATTGTGACCAGAATCATTTACAATAGAGCCACTTAATTGTATAACCCAGCAAATGCAAGGAATAGGAACATGACAACCATTACTTTACCTGCACTTCCATATGGCTATGATGATTTAGCGCCACATATTAGTAAAGAAACTTTAGAATACCATCACGATAAACACCACAATACCTATGTTGTTAACTTAAACAACTTAATCAAAGGGACTGACCTTGAAGGTAAAACTTTAGAAGAAATCATTAAAGCGACTGCTGGTGATGCATCTAAAGCTGGTATTTTCAACAATGCTGCTCAAGTTTGGAACCACACTTTCTACTGGAACAGCATGAAGCCAAATGGTGGTGGTAAGCCTACTGGCGCAATCGCTGCTAAAATTGACGAAGCTTTTGGTAGCTACGAAAAGTTTGCAGAAGAATTTACTGCTGCTGCAACAACTCAATTCGGTTCAGGTTGGGCTTGGTTAGTTGCTGATGAAGTAAACGGTAAATTATCTATTACTAAAACTTCTAATGCAGACACTCCACTTGCACATGGCCAAATTGCTGTATTAACAATTGACGTATGGGAACATGCTTACTACATCGATTTCCGTAACTTACGTCCTAAATACATCGCAACTTTCCTAGAAAGCCTTGTGAACTGGGACTATGCAAATGCAAAACTTGCAGGTCAACCAGCTGGTGTAGAGAAATAATTTTATTTCTTTATGAAAAACCACCCTATTTGGGGTGGTTTTTTTATTTTTAATACAGCAAAAGCATATTAATCAAGCAAACGATTCATTTTCTTTAATATTCTTATTGACGCTTTTAGATTTCATCCATAAAATGCGCATCAGATTCTCCAATAGCTCAGTCGGTAGAGCGACGGACTGTTAATCCGCAGGTCCCTGGTTCGAGCCCAGGTTGGAGAGCCATCTACTAATCTCCCATAGCTCAGTCGGTAGAGCGACGGACTGTTAATCCGCAGGTCCCTGGTTCGAGCCCAGGTGGGAGAGCCAAGATTCTAAAAGCCCGCATTTATTGCGGGTTTTTTCTTTTCTAATGATTTAATAATTTTTCATTATTTTGAATAAAATCAATGTTTCGAGTATTTTTAAACCAAACGATTAGATATTCACTCTAATTCTGTTATTAAGGCTTGACCCAGCCCTCTTTCCTGCCTAAAATCCTTTTCCAGATTCTCCCATAGCTCAGTCGGTAGAGCGACGGACTGTTAATCCGCAGGTCCCTGGTTCGAGCCCAGGTGGGAGAGCCAAGATTCTTAAAAACCCACTCATCATGAGTGGGTTTTTATTTGTATGATGCCTTCACATGTTCGAATCGAGTCACTTATTTTTTATTGTTTTAGGTTGCGTAAGCACCTGTATTTTTCTTCTTGTTTGTTTACGCCCTTATTTATTTCCAAAACAAAAATTCTTTGCTCGCCCTGTCATTACAAACTTTGAAACTCAAATGTTTATACGTTTAAAACAAAGTTTTCCAAATTATCATGTGTTAGCACAAGTGGCGTTTAGCGCATTAATTACCAGTAATGACTATAAAATTCGTAGTCAGTTCAATCGTAAAGTTACTGACTTTGTTGTGCTCAACGACAAGATGGAAGTCATGGCCATCATTGAACTAGATGACCCTACCCATCTTGAAAAAGTAGAAGAAGACCGTATTCGTGATCAAATGCTTACTGAAGCAGGCTACCTTGTAAAGCGTTACACAAATATTCCTACTGTACGCCAATTACAAAAGGATATTCATTAACAAGCTATTTCGATTCAGAATTTGCAGCTTCTTTCTCAGCTATTCTTTTTGCCATCTCTAAACGCTGTTGTTCATATTGTTTTTTATTCTTAGCATCGCTTTTTGCAGCCAAGAAAAGTATTCCAATAATTAGAAAAGGAATAAGTAAACCTAATCCCATTAATAACCAAGGAACAGATTTTTTTTCAACAGGTTGCTGGCTCATAAGTTCTTCAAACTCAAATAGTATCAAATCAAACTGTGTAACAATATAACAAAAAAGGCCCTTTTCAGGACCTTTTTAATTTGAAGATTTTAAATACAAAAAATTATTGTGCTATTCCAGTACATTCAACATTCTTACTGGCATCTATTACTGATGGATCAAGCACTATATTTGTTTTAGCTGGCATCTTAGATTGAACAAATTGATAAATTTCAGCATTTCTACATACAATCGCCTGAGTATGGGCAGCTCCAACAACAGGTACAAATGTCACATCAGTTCCCATTTTTTTAAGTCCCTCTTGTAAGGCATTAGTAACAGGATATGGTACAGCCATATCCGCAGTACCTTGAACAATCATGACTGGTGAATTAATTTTTTTGGTAGCAGGTTGATTATCTACCAAGAATTTTTGTACCGTTGGATTCTCCTGGAAATTACCAGCTAGGCCTGGATAATCTAGAACTGTTTTACCAGTATTAGTCGCAAGAAAATCTCGAATATCATCTGCAAATTTATTATGCAAATCAGTTAAACAGACTCCATTTTCACCCGTAGTGCCTTCTGCAAACTCAGCTATACTTTGAGAACGTTGTTGAAAGATTGCACGATAATTAAATTTAGGTTCATAAGCAGTAATACCCACTGTGGTATATGCAGCATATGCAAGTAGCTCGGCATACACTTCCACAGCCGTACCAACAGGTGCGGTACCAGCCTGCTCTTTCTGAAGAATGTCTCTAATTGCTTGCGGAGCAATTTTAGAAATAATATCGCCAAGGCTAGAAGCTGGTGCTGTTGCAACAGCTCCTTTGTAGTTAGTGTCGTTATTAGCAAATTCAGCTGTTCCTAATGAAGCATGGCCTCCTTGAGACTGCCCAATTGACATCCATGAACTATTTAACTGACTACCGTAATGATCTTTAGCAGCTTTAACTGCTGCAATTGCAGATTTAGCCTCACTTCCTAAATTAAGGTATGGATGCATGCCTCTAGTACCTAAACCTTCATAGTCAGGTGCCACAATCACATAACCAGCAGCTAATAAAGTATCCGCTAGAATTTTAAAACGTGGATTAATCGTATTGTTGCTTGGTGCACAACTATCCCCTACACCTACTGTGCCGTGCTCCCATACCACTACGCGATAACCATCTTTTGGTTGAGCAACTTTAGGGAACATTACCAAAGCAGTTGCTTCAGCTGTTTTCCCTTGTACATTCACCATGTTATATGTCATCACTTTTATAGATGAAGCACCACTTAAGGTATCCTTAGAATAGGATTTTTCAGAAACATAAGTTTTATCAGGATTTACACCAATATAGTCAT
This sequence comes from Acinetobacter sp. BEC1-S18-ESBL-01, assembly GCF_014169935.1. NCBI lineage: Bacteria > Pseudomonadati > Pseudomonadota > Gammaproteobacteria > Moraxellales > Moraxellaceae > Acinetobacter > Acinetobacter sp. BEC1-S18-ESBL-01. Next base: position 1,198,067 of record NZ_AP022302.1, on the reverse strand, counting down.
CATCATCGTCATTACACGCTGTAAGAAATAGTGCTGAAGTTGATAATGTTATAGCTAAAGCAATTTTTGACCGTTTCATAGAATATCCTTTTTATGTGTTATTTATTCCGCATATTTTTATGCACAAATATTAAGACATAAAAAAAGTGCTCTGCATAGAACACTTTTCAACCTCACGGTCATTTTTACTATATGAAATTTAAAAATATTCCTAGAAAAATGATTAATCCCACCCAACGATTGTGACGAAATGCCCAAAAACAAACTTGAGGGTTGCGGTCTTTGGTTTTAACTGTTTGATATACAAAATCAAAGGCCACTACAACTAAAGCAATAATTGCCCAGGGGAATAAAATATTTTCTAAATATAGTGCAGTACCAATCAAAACAAGACTAGTTGCTTGTAAAAGAGCAATAATCTGGATGTCATATCGGCCAAAAAGAATAGCTGTAGATTTCACGCCAATCTTTAAATCATATTCACGATCTGTAATTGCATATTGAGTGTCAAAAGCCACTGTCCATGCCAAATTACCAAAATAAATTAGCCAACACGTTATATCTAAAGGCTTACCCATTGCAGTAAATGACATTGGAATCCCCCAAGAAAATGCCATACCTAACACTACTTGCGGTAAATGGGTATAACGTTTCATAAAAGGATATATAAATGCTAACGCCAAGCCCCCTAATGCACAGTAGAACGTCGCGATAGGTAAAAAGAACAGCGTACAAGCACTGGCAAATACTAATGCTAAAAATACATATACCGCTTCTCTTGGACTAATTACCCCTGTTGCCAAAGGGCGCGTTTTTGTACGCTCTACATGTCCATCTACTTTACGATCAGCAAAATCATTAATCGCACAGCCAGCGGCACGCATAAAAATTGTACCGAATACCATCGCCAAAAGAATATGTAGAGGTGGCATTCCCTCTGCTGCAATCCAAAGTGCCCACATGGTTGGCCAAAACACCAGTTCTGTTCCAACAGGCTTATCAAATCGACATAGATAATAATAAGCTTCTAAACGCTGACGCCATGTTGTGCCTGTTGCAGTCGTCATAGTAATTCCTTGTCGTGCTGCTGATTTAAAAAAGCTTCAAAAGCCGGTAAGAATGTTTCTTGGACGATAAATTTACATCCATGCCAAGTATAGCAACTTTGTCGCGTCCAGCCTTCTGGCAAACGAATGACACGACGGTCACAAAGCGGAGTTGTTCTTTGAAATAGAAAAAAGCCAATCGGTTTAGAACCGATGTGCTGAAATATACGCGCTTTTTTTTGTAAACTTTGAATTGGAAAAATACTTTTTGCTTTCACCCACGGCTCTGCTTCACAGCCATATAAGTAGGTTTCCCTTACCCATGAAGTATGAGCATGAGACATGTTCATCCATTGGCTATCTACAAACGTTAAACGCTGAAAGTGTTCTTTAAAGGGCCTCACACTAAACTGGCCGCCACCGAGCTCAGTTAATTGTTGAGTCAGAGAACCAGAAGCATACAACCATGTTTTCAACTCAGGATTTAAAGCCTTTTCCTGTTTAAGTACTGGTTGTCGTTTACGCATAATCTGCTCACATGAAAACTCGCACTTAGTTTACTCCAATTTTTTGATAAAAAACGTAGAGAATTCAATCAACATTCCAGGCAATAAAAAAGCCTGCATATGCAGGCTTTTTTACGAAATACGTATTACAAGCTGTAGTACATATCGAATTCAACTGGATGAGTAGTCGTGTTAAGACGACGTACATCTTCAGTTTTAAGTTCGATGTATGCATCAAGCATTTCTTTAGTGAATACGCCGCCTTTTAACAAGAATTCGTGATCTGCTTGAAGTGCTTCAAGAGCCATATCTAAGCTATGAGCAACTGTTGGGATTTTTGCTTCTTCTTCTGGAGGAAGATCATACAAGTTCTTATCAGCAGCTTCGCCCGGATGGATCTTGTTTTGGATACCGTCGATACCAGCCATTAACAATGCAGCGAAACCTAAGTACGGGTTCATCATTGGGTCTGGGAAACGAGCTTCGATACGCTTACCTTTAGGGCTAGAAACGTATGGAATACGGATAGAAGCAGAACGGTTACGTGCTGAGTAAGCAAGCATGATTGGTGCTTCGAAGTGAGGAACCAAACGCTTGTATGAGTTTGTAGATGGGTTTGTGATTGCATTCAATGCACGAGCGTGCTTGATGATACCACCGATGAAATACAATGCCATTTCTGAAAGGCCTGCATATTCATCACCAGCAAACAAGTTTTTGCCATCTTTAGAGATAGACATGTGAACGTGCATACCAGAACCGTTATCACCTACCATTGGTTTAGGCATAAACGTAGCTGTTTTTGCATATTGATGTGCAACGTTCCAAACAGCATATTTGAACTGTTGAACTTCATCAGCTTTACGTACAAGTGTATTGAAGCTCACACCAATTTCTAACTGGCAAGAAGCAACTTCGTGGTGATGTACTTCTACACGACCTGGGCCCATGATGTCTTCGATTTTTGCACACATTTCTGCACGCATATCTTGTGAAGAATCAACTGGAGGAACTGGGAAGTAACCGCCTTTAACACGTGGACGGTGACCAGAGTTACCAGACTCGTAGTCTTTACCAGTAGACCAAGCAGCTTCTTCAGCGATTAATGTATGACGAGCGCCAGACATATCGATGTCCCACTTCACTTCGTCAAATACAAAGAATTCTGGTTCTGGACCAAAGAATGCAGTATCACCGATACCTGTAGATTTTAAGTATTCTTCTGCACGGCGAGCAATCGAACGTGGGTCACGCTCATAACCTTGACCAGTTGAAGGTTCAATAACGTCACAAGTCACAACTACAGTTGGTTCAGCAAAGAACGGGTCGATAAAACCAGTTTCCGCATCTGGACGTAAAATCATGTCAGATGCTTCAATGCCTTTCCAACCAGCGATTGAAGAACCATCAAACATTTTACCGTCTTCAAAAGTATCTTCATCAATAGAATCAGCTGGGTAAGTTACGTGCTGCTCTTTACCCTTAGTATCAGTAAAGCGAAAATCGACCCATTTTGCGCCACTTTCTTGTATGAGTTGAAGGACCTTGTTCGCCATGCTCATTTTGCTCCAATGAAATTTTGTTGCACTTGTTAAGTGCGTGTTAGTTGCTGGTATTTATATAGCAATTCTCATACCAACTTTATAAGACTTACCTAAAACATTGAATTGCTTATAACTATCCATGATTTAGGCCCCTTGTCTTGAACCCATTATACTGTTTGCATAGTTAAATGCACCATATTCAGACATTTTCAAATTATGGCATACAAGAATAGCTCGCAATCGCCCCAATTTAGTGCAAAATTGTTGCGCTAATATGAATCACCGCATCAATATCTAACAGTAATTTGTGATCATAATACTTTCTTATATAGAAATCTGACTTTCTTACTGTAATGCTTAAAAATAATAATCTATTCCCGATAGAACTATTAATCTCTAAATTAGACGATGGTATCTACAATATGCCCTTGCCAAAAAAGTTTGAACATAAATACGATTTCTAAGTAACTCTACACAATTTTTTTAAATAATATCAGTTACCACTCTTCACTGCCCATCCATAGAAAGGTTGAGGTTTTAAAGTGTTAATTTAATTTTTCTTATCGTAATTTTACGCTAGTGCTGGCCTGATCAGCTTTGGTGCGCCAAGAGGAATCTTTTCGACTGATAATTTCAACTTTCTAATTTTTTACCATTTGTTATATACCTTTTTTATACATGACCAACTTGCTTTTTCATTTTAAAAAATCTAAAAAATAAAACATAACTTTTTTTTATAATTAAACAAACTAAAAGTTTTGTTTTATCTAAACTACAAATATGTTCAAAGGATTTGAAATGAAGCATGAACTCGAACAATATGACAGAGCTTTTTTCGGCCATCCAAAACCATTAAAAACTTTATTTTTTACAGAGCTTTGGGAAAGATTTTCTTATTATGGTATTCGGCCTTTACTCGTTCTTTATATGATTGCAATGGTTAATGACGGTGGTTTAGGTCTTGACCGTCCAACTGCAGCCGCAATTGTTGGGTTATTCGCTGGATCTATGTATTTGATGACCGTTTTTGGTGGCTGGATTGCCGATAACTGGTTAGGTCAGGCACGATCGGTCTGGTATGGTTCTATTATTATTGCACTAGGTCATTTATCTATTGCTCTCACTACCATTTTTGATCAATTCTTTTTTTATTTCGGTTTAGTCCTTATTGTTTTAGGTACCGGATTATTTAAAACCTGTATTTCAGTGATTGTCGGAACGTTATATAAAGCTCAAGATAGTAGGCGCGATGCTGGTTTTTCCATTTTTTACATGGGGATTAATTTAGGTTCTTTTATTGCTCCTCTTCTTACAGGCTTATTAGCACGTGATCATAACTGGCACTTAGGTTTTGGAATTGGTGGCCTTGGGATGTTAGTTGCATTACTTATTTTTCGTGTATTGGCTATTCCTCAGCTACAAACTTTTAATGAGTTACGTCAAGAAAATGACAATTGGAATAAACCTGTCGTGCAAAACAAAAATGCACCAAAAATTGCTTTCTCCTTTTTACTATCTGTTGCAGTCGTTATTGCTCTTACCTTATTTGGTGTCATTCATATCAATCCGGTCGAGGTAGCAACTTATTTAACAGTTGGGATTGGTATTGGGATTATTGCTTATTTTGCATATTTACTGCTTTTCCTGAATTTAGAACAACATGATAAATTTAAAATTATTATTTGCTTTGTTTTATTAGCAGCCTCTGCCCTATTCTGGTCAGCTTTTGAACAAAAGCCCACAACTTTTACTTTATTTGCACAAGACTATACAGATCGTATGTTTTTTGGATTTGAGATTCCAACTGTATGGTTTGAATCAATTAATGCCCTATTTATTATTATTTTTGCCCCAATTGCAGCATGGCTTTGGGCAAGACTGGGTAAATCAAATAAAGACCCAAGCTATATCAGCAAATTTATTATTGCATTGTTATTCGCAGCAGGTGGTTTTCTTGTTATGTCTTTTGCTAGTCGTTTCGCAATTGCTGGCGGCCTAGTTTCACCATTTTGGTTAGTAGGAACTTTATTTTTACTTACCATAGGAGAACTGTGCTTAAGCCCAATTGGATTATCAACCATGACTAAACTTGCACCTGATGTTATACGCGGTCAAATTATGGGGCTATGGTTTACTGGCACAGCTTTAGGTAATCTCATCGCTGGCTTAATTGGTGGGCATGTATCAGCAGATAATATTGATCATTTACCAAATCTCTTTATGCGATGCGTTTTGGCATTAGTCGTTGGTGCAATCGTGTTATTTTTATTAAAGAAACCTATCAATAGATTAATGAACAAAAGTACCAGTAAAGTTCAACCTGAGTTGGAAACTATATGAGCGTTTTAACTGTTCCAGAAAAACTTGAGAAACTTCGTGAACTCATGCGCAATCAGCATGTTGATGCTTTGATTGTGATGAGTGCCGATCCACATATGTCAGAATATTTACCAGACTATTGGAAAGTAAGGCAGTGGTTAAGCGGTTTTAGTGGTTCGGTTGGTACACTCGTCGTGACCCAAAACTTTGCTGGTCTCTGGGCGGATGGTCGCTATTGGGTACAAGCCGAGCAACAACTCGCTGAAACTGGCTTTCAATTACAAAAACTGACCAGTGATGAAACTTCAACACATCTACCTTGGATTGAGAAAAATCTACCAACTGGTTCGGTCATTTCAGTAAATGGCCAAACATTATCCATTCAACAATTTAAGGCGCTCGAACATACTGCACGACTTAATCACTATAAACTTGAAACCCAGCAAGATTTAGTTGGAGAGATTTGGTTGGACCGTCCAGAACTTCCATCAGAAAAAATCCATTTGATGCCTGAAGGATTAAATGCCCTCTCTCGTAAAGAAAAAATTCAGGCAATTCGCGAGAGCTTAGCTAACAAGAATATTGCGGGTCATTTTATTTCATCTTTAGATGATATTGCTTGGGTCTTAAATGCACGTGGACAAGATGTAGAGTATAACCCTGTATTCCTTTCACATTTGTATATCAGTACTCAACAGGCTGTTTTATTCATTGATAGCAACAAAGTTGATTCAACCTCTCAACAAGCTTTCAAAGCTGATGACATTGAGATTCGTGACTACGAAGATACAGCTAAGTTTTTATCGAATATCACTGATAACTCAGTACTTTTAGATCCAGCCAAAGTCTCGATTTTTCATGAACAAGCCATCGCAAAAGATATTCAGGTTGTCTACGACATCAACCCAAGTACACTTTTTAAATCGCGTAAACATGAAAGCGAAATTGCTCATATCCGTCATGCAATGGTTAAAGATGGAGTCGCGCTTTGCCACTTTTTTCACTGGTTAGAGAAAGCACTTCATCACGGTGAAAGTATTTCAGAACTCACTATTGATGAAAAGATTACAGCTTTCCGTGCTCAGCAATATGGATTTATAGGGCCAAGTTTTTCAACGATTGCTGGCTTTAATGCTAATGGTGCTTTACCTCACTACCGTGCAACTGAAGAGCACTATTCATTTATCGAAGGTGATGGTCTATTGCTGATTGACTCAGGTGGTCAATATGTAGATGGAACAACCGATATTACTCGTGTTGTTCCTATAGGCACGCCAACAGGGCAACAAAAACGTGACTGCACATTGGTTTTAAAATGTCACATTGCTTTGGCAAAAACGATTTATCCAGAAGGTTTAGCTGCTCCTCTACTCGATTCAATTTGTCGTAATACTTTATGGCAACATGGTTTAGATTATCGACATGGAACAGGCCACGGCGTGGGCTTTGCACTTAACGTTCATGAAGGTCCGCAAGTACTTTCTTATTACGCACCTATACATGCCTATAGTAAGTTGCGTGAAGGAATGATTATTTCTAACGAGCCGGGCTTATACCATGAGGGACAATATGGAATTCGCATTGAAAATCTGGTTGCAAACAGACTTCACTCAGGATTTGAGAAAACCTACGGCGATTTCTTAGAGTTTGAAACGCTAACCCTTTGCCCGATTCATTTAGATTGTATCGTAGTTGATCTGCTAACGAATGAAGAGAAAGATTGGTTAAATGATTACCACCAAACTGTTCAAGAAAGGCTCGCTGAACACTTGTCTGGCGATGTTTTAGATTGGCTGATCTATAACACACGTAAGATTTAATCTTCTTGTGTGACCAAGGCAGAATAATTTTTATTTCCAATAGAAGCTTATTCTGCCTAATTTGTACTTATCTGTAATTTTAAAAAGCTCCCCTTCACAAAGCCTTTTTTCTGCAAATTTCTAACGAATGAAATAGTTAAACTGGTTACTTCTTTTTTTGTTATATTAGCCGTTTAGAAAGCGGCTTTTTATTTGATCAAATAAAAGTACTTTTTAAAAAGTGAGTAACATTTTGAGTAATACTCTAGTCACTTATTAAATATATATTAACTATCATGAGGTTAAGTTCATCATGCTTCTAATGATCGACAATTACGACTCTTTTACCTACAACATCGTCCAGTATTTTGGCGAGTTGAATCAGGAAGTAAAAGTAGTTCGCAATGATCAAGTCACATTAGAGGATATTGAACGATGGCAACCAAAATATCTTGTGATTGGTCCTGGCCCTTGCTCTCCAAGTGAAGCAGGTATTTCAATTCCTGCAATTAATCATTTTGCCGGAAAAATTCCTTTGCTTGGCGTGTGTTTAGGGCATCAAAGTATTGGGCAAGCTTTTGGCGGAAAAATTGTAAGAGCCAAAACGGTGATGCACGGGCGTTTATCTGATATGTACCACAACAATAAGGGTATTTTCAGTAATCTTCCTAGCCCATTCTCGGCAACTCGCTATCATTCTTTGGTGATTGATCAGCAAACACTGCCTGATTGCCTTGAAGTAACGTGCTGGACTAATGAAGCAGATGGCTCAATAGAAGAAATCATGGGTGTTAAACATAAGACATTGCCTGTTGAAGGCGTGCAGTTCCATCCTGAATCAATCTTGAGTCAGCATGGCCATCAAATCTTTAAAAACTTTTTAGAGATCTACGCATAAGCCAGCCGTAAATAGATTGTTTTAAAAGTAATTTGATAAGAATCCTTAATAAAAAAAGCCAACTACGATCAGTTGGCTTTTTTTATGGCTGAATCAATTACAACTTTAACTGCTGCACAATCGATCCATCTTGTTTTGCCACCAAAGATTCGCAGAGTTGAATACGTTCTTTGGTTTGTTTCAATCCTCTTTCAACCCCGACCAATTCTTTAGTTCGTGGTGCAAAAAAGTCATTTAACTGTGCCGCTTTTTGTTGGCTACATGCTGCTCCACTGAACATTGCAGGAAAACGCCCAGCCGAAGATTTACCTAAACGATCAAACACGGCGTCATGATTTACCTTAAACCAAGACCATAAGCCACCTTGTTCATCTCCATAATTATTGATGGAGTTAATCACGGTATGAACTTCACCGACTTTAACACGAGGGTTCAAAATCAACTGATGTGCTTGTTGGCGTGTTGCTTCTTGGTTTGCTGAACCCAAAGCTGTAAGTATTGCAAGACGTTGTGTCGGTTGAGTCACGCGTTGTAGCTCTCCAGATAAACGATCAAAAGCTAGTTGACCTTTTTCTTGTACACGTACAGCCAAAATAGTTGGCAATAATTCAGGTGTTACTTGCGCAAAATTAAGCTGCTTTTGAGCAAAGAGAGCATCTGACTGTTTTAACAGTTGTGTACGAACTTCTGAAACTTGAATATCTAAAGCAAGAAATCTAACCAACTCACTACGCCATAAACTGTCTTCAGCTGGTTCACCTGTTTTGCTGACATAACCCAACTGATTTAATTTAGGTAAATATAAATTAGCTAAGACTTTTCTAAAATGTTCACGTTCAGCTTCTGTTTTCAATACATGACGATAAATCGTACTTAACTGGGAAAACAGCGCTGTACTAATTTGTCGGCTATTTGAATTGGCAAATTTCTTCGCAGCATCTACGACAGCCAATAAATTAATATCACCGTGGTTAAATGCCGCTGAAATCGCGTAGGCGTAAGCCAACTGTTCAGTGTTAGAAAGCTTTTCTGTAGCGGCAGTCAGACGAGTAAACTCTTTTTGTGGCAAACTAAATTGGTAATATCCTGCCGCATCTGCATTTGGTATATACCAACTGCCAAGGCTGGCACCTTTGAGTTCAATCTTGGTTTCTGCTTGGTCTACCAATTCACATTGCACTTTACTACCTGCATTTGGAACTTCATAACGTACACATAATGGTACACCCCACAGGCTTCTTGCATCACCTTTTGAGCCAACAGGTAAGTAACGGCTTTGCTTCACATTTAAAAAGACTTTATTGTCTTCTTGCTGTAATGCGGTGTTAATTAAAGGCACACCTGGTTGATCAAGAAAACTTTTCATCGCTCTAGTAAAGCGCTCACCTTGTCCAGACTGCTCTGCTAAAGCGCTAATTAAATCATTAGCTGTCGCATTACCATATTGGTGCTTATTAATATAATTGCGCACCCCTTGTTTGAATTTTTCTTCACCCAAATAGCTTTCAAACATATTTAAAACAGCTGCACCTTTTTGGTAAGTAATACCATCAAAAGCAGTTTGAATATCGGCATTACTTAAAATAGGCTGGCGAATACGGCGCACACTCACCAAGCTATCACTTTTCATCGCATCTGCAGTGTCTGTAATACGTTCTAGGTCAGCATTAAATTCGGGATGTAATTTTTGAGTAATTTTACTTTGCATCCATGTGGCAAAAGATTCATTTAGCCACAAATCATCCCACCACGGCATCGTGACGACATCACCGAACCATTGATGTGCAAGCTCATGTGCATTGACATTAAATGAATTCTGTACAAAAGAGACTGGCGAGTCCTTATCTAGCAACATCAAGTAGTCTCTAAAAGTAATTAACCCCGGGTTCTCCATTGCCCCAGCAGCAAAGTCTGGTGCTGCCAGTAAATCTAGCTTGTCAAATGGATAACCAAAGGCAAAATAATCTTCTAAAGTTTTTAAAATGGCTGGCGTTTCAGATAAGGCATGCTGCATTTTTTCAGCCTTTGCATCGGGTGCAATACCACGTAACTGGATCGGCTGCTTACGCCATGAAGTTGCACCAATATCAGGCCCTTTTTGTAATTGCCAAGGACCGACAGCCAACGCAAGTAAATAAGTGGGTAGTGGTTTAGTTTGTGCAAAACTGAGTGTTTTCCAACCTGACTTATCTGCTTGCTCAGATGTTTGTTGAGTATTGGCAAAACCTGAATATTTGCTTGGAATCGTCAAACGAATATTAAACGGCGTTTTAAAACGTGGCTCATCAAATGACGGAAATGACTGGCGTGCACTAATTGCTTCCATTTGAGTCATCACATAAGGTTTACCCTCAAACTCAATTTTATAAATACCGTCAAGTTGCTGGTCATACGCTGCATTAAAATCTAGAACGAGTTGATACTGTCCTGCGGGCAAGGTTTTGGCAAATTTAATTTTACTCACCCCATCTACCTCGGAGGCTTGCTCATATTTTGCTTTGGTTTTGACGCCCTCTGCCGATGTAATACTCACATCTTTCACCATCAAAGATTTACCATGAATCCAAATGTGATCTATGGCTTGAGCCAGCTTTAAATGAATAGTGGTTTTACCGGTATAGCCTTTTTGTGCGGGATCAATCTTAAAATCTAAATCATAAGATTCGGGTACGACCCACTCGGGTAATTTACCAATCGGGATTTGTTCACTGTTATTCGATGCAAAAATCTGTGTCGCAGATAAAGATAATAATGTTGTAAGTAGCAATCTTTTTTTAAATGAAGGCTTGACCAGCATAAGGGGTTTTATCCTCTGTTGTTTTAAATAAAAAGATGCAGCAAATGCTGTACCACTTCGCTGCATCCACACATCATTCTTAGAATTTATAGTTAAACTCCAACCAACCTTGACGGCCGAATGGTGAATATGATCCTACTGGATAATACGGCCAACCGCCCGTGTCATCTCGTTTCACTTTGTCAAACAGGTTATTAATAATGATTGAAGCAGAAGCTTTTGGAGAGATTTGATAAGTACCACTCCAGTTCACTAAATAGGTTGGGCTTAGGTAGACAGTTTGGTCACCGTTTGGAATTTTGCCATAACGATTAACTAATACTGTTGATGCCCAATCTCCGAAGCTCCAGCTGAGACTGGTATTAAAACGGTCACGCCAATCAGGAATGGTTAAATCTTTTAGGTAATCATCTTTCTCGCCATCTTTTGATTGTTGATATTCATGTTCTAGTACACGGCTATAATTTACCGTCCAGAGAAAGTTACCAAAGCTGTCTGTTTTCCAGCGCCATCTGCTAGTGAAGTCAATCCCGCGAGTATGGTCTGATGCAGCATTAATCGGAACAATATTAATATTCTTAATCACATTTGGATCGACAACTGCATTTGCAGGATTACGCTCTACACGTGCCAATGCATCAATACAGGCCGCAGAGTTAATATCTTGGTTGCCTAAACGACAATCTGCTTCTAAACGTAGAATTTTATCTTCACTTAAATTCGTCACAAGATTATCAATTTTGATATCCCAGTAATCAACGCTGATATCAAATTTATTGGTTGGTGACCAAACAAAGCCTGCACCATACGATTTACCCTCTTCAGGTTTCAATTCTTTGTTTCTGGTTAAAGTATAGTTTGCCCCAGGCGAGTAATCTTTAAAGCTACATTTATCTAAAGGTTGTCCCGTTTGGCTACAACGTAAATAATCGGTCGTACTTGCGAAATAACCTTTTTGCTTATTTAAGAACAGATAGTTCATATCTGGTGCACGAAAGCTGGTCGCGTAGTTACCGCGCACCAATAAAGTCGGATGTGGTCTAAACTCGAGACCCGAACCGAAAGTTAACTTATCAATGCTGTTATCTGACAAAGCATAACGATCATAACGTCCAGACAGGGTTAAATTTAATGGTTTCGCTAAAGGCAAGAATAATTCTGCACCAAGTGCTTGGCGTGTACGTGTGCCACTATATTCGCCACTAGAACTCGCATTATAAAACTCACCATTTTCAAGTGCCTGATCCGGCTTAATCGAAAAGCCTTGACGTCCAATTTCAGCCACAGCCGCAAGTTTGGCAGTTCCTGCAGGTAACTTAAATACGTCACCATTCGCACTTAAGGTCAAACTTTGTGCCCATGACTTATCTTTTTCTTTTGTTGTACCCGAAATACTCTCAAATTCGTTTGCTGTGAGTGGTCGACTTAAACGATCTAAATGAGGTGAATAAATAGGAATACCATCTGCATCTGTGCCAAGTTGCTGACCTAAGAAATATTCATCAACATTCGAACGTAATAAGCCTTGGCGGCGCAGCTGACTGGTATAGATGGAACCATTATAGGCCGCCTCATAACTCCAGCTCGTTTCTCCAATATCACCTCGAATTCCAAAATTTAAGTTTGAAGAAAGTTCTTTCCATTTTTTATTTACTCGCTCTACCCCGCCTAATTCTTCAGGTGCAAAACGACGATTCCAAATTTCATAATTTCCCGAATCTTGATTGAGGAAATAACCATTCGTTGCAGCTAAAGAAGTCCATGTCGGACCATGCGTATTGTTTTCAATTTGATTGGCCCCAATTAAAAAATCTGCAAATAATTGAGTTTTATCATTTAACTCATAGTCTAAACCGAGATAACCATTTTGACTGCGGTTTTGGGTTTGGACCGTCCAATAGGTTGGTCGTGCCAAACCACTAGCACAATTGTCTGCACCAGCTTGTCCTATATTACTGACTGAACCTTTGAATAAACCATTAAAGGCCTGACATCCACCAATGGAAAGATATTTTCCAGTATTGGCATTTTTACGACCTACAACCGTATCTGGTTTTTCTCCCAAACGAGTTCGGCTCGACATAAAATCTCGATCGGCTGCCCAAATCGGTTCACGGCCACTGAGTTCAACCCCATAAACAAGGCTGAGCTTGTCTAAAGTTTTACTACCACTCAGCTGTAAACGTAAGTTTTCACCGCCTTCTTTTGTTCCGCCTGCCTTAATATTAAATTGAGTACCGTCTGTTTTCTTTTTCAGAATAATATTCACCACGCCTGCGATTGCATCTGAACCATAAATTGCAGAGGCACCACCGTTTAATATTTCAATACGATCAATAATAGCGGTTGGAATATTGGCTAAATTCACGAAATTGACGGACCCATCGTATGGCACAGGATAATCTGCAACCCGATGCCCATTAATCAAAGTCAAAGTATGATTTGGTCCTAAGCCCCGTAAACTAATAGCATTAGCCGCAGGCGTAAAAGTATTTCCATAATCGGCGCCTTGTACAAAACCCGTGTTCTGCGTCAGGTTATTAAGCGCATCAAATGCATTACTAAACCCTTGTTTTTCAATATCGGCTGCGGTAATTACGGTCACACTAGTCGGGCCATCTTTTTGTGCTTTTGAAATCCGAGACCCTGTCACAGCAACACGGACTACTTTATCTGTTTTAGCTTGTTTTTGTGGTTGCTCTACAGCTTCTTGCGCATAGCTTTCTAGTGGATGAAACAGTGCAACAAATACAAAAATAAATGAGCGCTTTTTTTTTAAAGCTCCTACATATTTCAAGTTATTTAAATACATATTTATTAATAGACAAAATAAAGATCGCCCTACTATATCTACTTTTATTTGACTGATTTATACGCATTTTTCCTAGATATATTGATGTTTAAGATATACCAAATGGTTAATTATTTATCATAAAAACTCACAACAAACTAAAACCTTTTTCAATGAATAAATTCTGTTTATTAATCAAACTAAAGTAATAAACCAGCAAATTTTTTAAAACTCGTATCGAACAACAAAAATCTTTGGTTATTTTCTGCTAACATAGCTCCCCGTAGCTAGTGAAACATGGAACGCAACAAGCTGAACATCCCACTCTTGATCAACTTCACCTAAAAATTTTAATCATTAATGCTGTAAATCATGACTATGAATATCCAACAGGCGCTCAACCACATTACCAAGAACATTCATTTGACTCAGCCTCAAATGGAAGAAATTATGCGCAGCATCATGCAAGGTGAGGCAACCGAAGCACAAATTGGTGCTTTAATGATGGGCCTACGCATGAAAGGTGAAAGCATTGACGAAATGACGGCTGCTGCACGTGTCATGCGCGAATTTGCGATTAAGATCGATGTTAGCGATATCAAACATTTAGTTGATATTGTGGGTACTGGTGGTGATGGGCAAAATTTATTTAACGTCTCTACAGCGTCAAGCTTTGTCATTGCAGCAGCAGGTGCAACCATTGCAAAACATGGTAACCGTGGCGTTTCAAGTAAATCGGGTTCATCAGACCTACTTGAACAAGCAGGTATTCATCTTGATTTAGATATGCAACAAACCGAACGCTGCATCCGTGAAATGGGTGTAGGTTTCTTGTTTGCTCCAAACCATCATAAAGCCATGAAATACGCTGCTGGTCCACGTCGTGAACTTGGTATTCGAAGTATTTTTAATTTACTCGGCCCACTGACCAATCCAGCTGGTGTAAAACGCTTTGTAATTGGTGTGTTCTCCGATGAACTTTGTCGCCCAATTGCCGAAGTGATGAAACAACTTGGTGCTGAACATGTCATGGTTGTCCATTCAAAAGATGGACTTGATGAAATCAGTCTGGCAGCTCCTACTGCTATTGCCGAACTCAAAGATGGCGAAATTACTGAGTGGACGCTTAATCCTGAAGATGTGGGAATTGAGTCGCAAACTTTAAGTGGTTTGGTTGTTACTGATGCAACAGCAAGTCTAAAGTTAATTAAAGATGCTTTAAGCAAAAATAAATCCGATATTGGTGAAAAAGCAGCAAACATGATTGCGCTTAATGCAGGTGCAGGCATCTATGTGGCGGGCATTACCAAAACTTATGCTCAGGCTGTTACATTCGCTCAAGATATTATCTATGGCGGACAGGCTTTAGAAAAAATGAGTGTTTTGGCTGAATTTACCAAAACATTAAAGCAATCTCAGGCAGATTAAGGACTTCTCATGATTAATATTCAAAATACCATTTTAGGTAAAATTGTTGACCGTAAACATGAGGAACTTGCTGCGCGTTTAAAACAACGTAATTTACAAGATGTTGAAGAATTAGCGAAAGCGGCAACACCAGTTCGAGGCTTTGCAAATGCTTTGCAACATAAACGTCCGGGTGTAATTGCTGAAATTAAAAAAGCCTCTCCATCAAAAGGAATCATTCGCGCAGACTTTAATCCTGCCGAAATTGCCCAGCAATATGAACAAGCTGGAGCAGCATGTTTATCGGTACTGACTGATGTGGATTTCTTTCAGGGTGCAGATGAAAATATTGCGATTGCCCGTAATCATTGTGCCCTACCTGCTTTACGTAAAGACTTTCTGATTGACCCATATAATGTAGTTGAAGCACGTGCTTTGCATGCGGACTGTATTTTATTAATTGTTGCATGTTTGTCTGACCCGCAACTCGAAGAAATGTCTAAAACTGCGTTTGAACATCAACTTGATGTATTGGTTGAAGTTCATGACGAAGAAGAAATGGAACGCGCTTTAAAGCTTTCTGAGCAATGTTTATTAGGCGTGAATAACCGTAATTTAAAAACGTTTGATGTAGATTTAAATACATCCATTCGATTGAAAAAATTACTTCCGACCTCACGTTTACTAATTACTGAAAGCGGTATTGCTACACCAGATGATGTACATATGATGCAAGAGCATGATATTCACAGCTTCTTGGTGGGCGAAAGTTTTATGAAACAACCTAGTCCAGATCAAGCTTTTACTGCCCTTTTTGGACAACCTCAAACGGTTTAATGAAGATATATGAGTAATAAAGATTCATCGCTTTCTAAAGAGCAACAGAAGTTATTGAAGCAATTTAAAAAGCAAATCTCCAATCCTCATTCAAGCAAAATCACAAATCAGCCTGAGACTAAAAAATCTCAGGCTGAGCCTGAAGAATTGGAAGATACCCATCTGTTTCAACAGGCTGTTGCAGGTGTTAAACGCATCAACAATAGCAATGTTGCCGATGTAAAAACACCTCGTGCCAGAAAAGTCGACGCACAAACGTTAGCGAAACGGGCAGCTGCCGAAGGTGGTCGTGACACCGAACATGCCGAGCTATCAGATACACAAGCTGCTTTAAATCCAGTCGCAAGCCAAGCAACGTTAAGCTATCGCATTGCGACTCTGCAACATAAGGTTTTTGAAGACTTAAAAGCAGGCAAAATGCGTTGGTTTGAAGCTGTAGATTTACACGGCTGTACTATTGAACAAGCACGTGACGCAGTTTTACAAATCATCCAGATGGCAAAAGATGAAAATCAAAATGTCATCAAAATTGTGCATGGTAAAGGCCCTGAAGCGGTCTTAAAAACATATGTCAACGGATGGTTACGTCAACACCGCGATGTTTTGGCCTTCGTAAGTGCTCCAGAAAATCAAGGTGGCACAGGTGCTGTTCTTGTACTGCTTAAACGTGCAGAAAAAAATCCTAAGTTCGAACAAAAAAAATGATCCTTTGGGATCATTTTTTTACATCAAATACTTGTAATAATTGAGCAACTACTGCAATGGCAATCATTGCAGGTTGTTTCGATGAAATCCCTTCTATCCCGATCGGGCAAACCAAACGTTGCAAAGTTTCCGGAGTATAACCTCGCACCTGCATGCGTTTTTCAAAAATAGCCCTTTTACTTTTTGAGCCAATCATCCCAACATAAGCAAATGGTTTTGCCGTAGGTTTTAAGGCTGAAAAACATAGTTGCAAATCTAATTGATGGTCATGAGTTAATATTAAAATTGCGCCTGAACGGTCAAAATGCTCGATCTCGGCTTCTAAGGTATCAGTCGTTATACAGTGCACCTGTTGCAGTAAATCGGATGGAAAAATATCATCACGTGGATCAATCCATTTCACCCGAACACCAATAGGTAATAAACAACGGACAATTGCTTCACCCACATGCCCTGCACCACAAATCAGTACTTGCATGGCATAAGGCTGAATTTGCTGGCTAAATTGCCATTGCTCACTACTGTCAGAATCAAACTCGAAACTTGGTTGTTGCTTCATATCCATAGTCTGCCAAGTGGATGCATATTGATGTGAGACGGTACGCGATATACGCTTTCCAACTCGCCATGCTTGCAAACTCACGGATAAATCCGATGTGACCGTAGCGGGTGATATTTTTTCAAACAATAACCACATTACTCCGCCACAACACTGCCCTAACCGAGCACTGAGGTTAAAGCGTTCAATACGCCTCACACTAGTTTCCGTTTCTTTTAACATTGCTTTAGCAATATCAATCGCCTGAAACTCTAAATGCCCGCCGCCGATCGTATCTGACTGCTGCCATTGCTGTTGCAAATTAAACCGCAACAACATGGATGCACCAACCTCTCGCGGTGTAGAACCATCAGCGCGGACTACTGTGACCAATACCATAGGCAGAGCATCAACTTGCCACGCTACAAAATCAGTCCACCATTGTAAATGTTGCATAATCTTCTACATTTTAGCCTGTGGGCGAGCAGCCAAAGCTTGTCCCCATCCAATAGCAATTGCACGTAAAATTTCTTCGGCAGTTGCTGGAGCATTGAGCACTAGCGGAGCTTTTTCGGGAATAGCCGCCTGTACCGCCTGACGAATTGCAGAGAAAACAGATAATGCCAACATAAATGGGGGTTCACCTACCGCTTTGGAGCGGTAAATGGTGTCTGCCTGATTTTGATTATTGAACAGTTTGACATTAAAAATATGAGGAATATCTACACTGGTCGGGATTTTATAAGTTGAAGGCGCATGGGTAAACAAACGGCCTGCGTGTGGTCCATGCGGCTGCCAATACAGCTCTTCTGTCGTAAGCCATCCCATCCCTTGAACAAAACCACCTTCAATTTGCCCAATATCAATTGCAGGGTTAATCGACCGTCCTACATCATGCAAAATGTCAGCACGTAATACTTTCATTTCCCCTGTTAAGGTATCTATTGCGACCTCACTGACTGCTGCACCATAGGCATAATAGAAAAATGGACGCCCCAAATGGTTGACCTGATCATAGTGAATTTCTGGCGTTTTATAAAAACCGCTGTCCCATAGCTGTACACGTGCCATATATGCCCGTTGAACCAAATCTGGAAATGTCCATGAGTGACCATTCGCTGTTGAAACCATACTATCTTCAAACTGGACTTG
Source organism: Acinetobacter sp. BEC1-S18-ESBL-01 (assembly GCF_014169935.1). Lineage (NCBI taxonomy): Bacteria > Pseudomonadati > Pseudomonadota > Gammaproteobacteria > Moraxellales > Moraxellaceae > Acinetobacter > Acinetobacter sp. BEC1-S18-ESBL-01. The sequence continues at coordinate 1,179,728 of NZ_AP022302.1, read as the reverse complement.
CCCTGCGTCACTGTCGCTTATGTCTGCTGCAAGTTTTGCCAGACGCTCACGAATTTTAATACAGGCATTTTGAACAGCTTTACCATTTAAATCCGCGCCACTCGATGCTGCAGTTGCCGAAGTATTTGGCACACGAGAAGTATCGGTTGCAATTAAACGAACGCTATCGATTGGTAAACCCAACTCATGCGCAGCAACCTGACATACTTTGGTATATAGCCCCTGTCCCATTTCCGTACCGCCATGGGTAATAGAAACAGTACCATCCATGTAGACATAGACCAGTGCACCTGCCTGATTGTAATGCACGGCGTTAAACGAAATACCAAACATTAATGGGGTTAACGCAATACCACGCTTAATGATGTCATTGTTCTGATTAAAGGCCTGAATAGCCTGTTTGCGTTTCGCATAATCGCTAGTCTGCAATAATTCAGCTACCAATTTTGGCGCAACATTATCACGGACTTCTGCCCCATAGTGCATACGGTCACGTCCTGCACCGGGCTGTTCGGCAAAGAAATTACGCTGGCGGATTTCAACCGGATCACAACCTAAATAACGAGCAATGTCATCAATAATATTTTCGATGACAAACATGCCTTGCGGTCCACCAAAACCACGGTATGCGGTATTAGAAACAGTATTGGTTTTACAACGTAAGTTACGTAGCTCAACTGCATTTAGATAATAGGCATTGCCAATATGGCAAATCGCACGTTCATTCACTGGCCCAGAAAGATCAGCCGAAAAACCGCAGTTTGAAGCCAGTTGTACCTTTAAGCCTTGCAGAACACCACTGTCATCAAAAGCTACAGACCACTCATAAGCAAAACCGTGACGTTTGCCTGTAGCACTCATGTCATCATCACGATCCAAGCGTAATTTACACGGACGACCTGTTTTTTTCGCTGCCAAAGATGCAATGCATGCCCACTGCGCCGACTGTGACTCTTTACCGCCAAAACCTCCACCCATACGGCGGCTTTCCACACTCACCTGATGCATATTCATGCCTAGTGCATGACAAATCAGTAACTGCATTTCGGTTGGATGTTGCGTCGAACAATAGACTTTTAAGCTCTGATTTTCTTGTGGAATCGCATAGGAAATCTGACCTTCTAAATAAAAATGCTCTTGCCCACCCAGCTCAATAGCACCTGAAAGTTGATGGGCTGCATTTTGAAATGCTTGTTCAACTTCACCATGGCTAAATTCAACAGGCGGCAACACCCACGATTCTTTTTCAATCGCATCTTGAATCGTTAAAATTGGAGTTTCGGGCACATACTCAATTTTTGCTAAGCGAACTGCCTGACGGGCTTGTTGATAACTCTCGGCCACAACCACAAACAAGGCTTGTCCATAAAATTCGACCTGCTCCTCTGCAAAAATTGGGTCATCTTTAACAATTGGCCCCCAATTATTTTCAACCTCAATATCTTTTGCAGAAAAAACTGCATAGACACCATCAGCCTGACGTACGGCATCCAAATCAAACTTACTGATTTTGCCTTTGGCACAACTTGAAAATCCCACTGCCAAATGCATGGTATTTTCAAGCTCGGGTAAATCATCAATATAAGTTGCCTGCCCAGTCACATGTAAATGTGCACTTTCGTGTGGAATCGAATCACCTGCTTTAGCTGATTTTTTAGAAATCTTTAAGTCAATGGTTTGATTCATATTAGATCTCCACCATAGCAATCAAGTCATTAACACGAGTGATCGTTTTAGACAGGATTTTTTCTATATAAAACCGCTGTAAACAGTTTTTCGCGACGTGTAAACGATATGCCGAGCTAGCACGTCCATCATCTAAAGGTTGATAGTCTTGCGACAATGCTTCTTGTGCATGAACGATCAATTCTGTTGCAAGTTGTTGGCCTTCCAATATGGCTTCTGCATATTTTGCACGTTTGGGAATAGCAGCCATGCCACCAAAAGCAATTCTTACATTGTGAGCGACACCATCATTATCTAGCTCACATGAAATGGCTGCACATACCGCAGAAATATCTTGCTCAAATCGTTTGGCAATTTTATAGCTGGCAAATTTAAAACGCGTCTGCCCTTCACGAAGTGGAATAACAATCGTCTCAACAAACTCACCGAGCTGTAATGCTGTTTTTTGATAATCTAAATAAAAGTCTTCCAAAGCAATTTCACGGGTCTGCACACCTACACGCAAAATCAATCGTGTACCTAGCGTAATTAATGCCGGCATTGAGTCGCCAATAGGCGAACCATTGGCAATGTTTCCACCTAGAGTTCCTGCATTTTTAATCGGCATGGAAGCAAAACGGCGCTGTAATTCTTGAAAGTCAGGATAAAACTCTGAAATTTTGATGAGTGCATCACTCAAACTGACATTTGCCCCAATCGTTAAAGCATGGTCTGTGACTACAATCCTTTTCAGTTCGTCCACCTGACCAATATAAAGCATATCGCCTAAATCGCGGCCCTGCTTTGTTACCCACAAACCGACATCTGTGCTACCCGCAACAATACGCGCTTGCGGTAACCGCAAACGTAATGCGGCAAAATCCTGCAAAGTCTTTGGTGCAAAGAATTGTTGACCATGATCATTTAAATGTAATGCAGGTAATGCTTTGATTTCTTTTAATACATCAATTATTTTTTGACGGTTTAATAAAACGCGCGGATAGTCATATGCTTTTTGTGCTGCATCTAAAATAGGGCGATAGCCTGTACAACGACACAAATTTCCAGAAAGATAATCACTGATTTTATCTTTGCTTGGAGAATTTTGTTCATTTTCATACATTGACCATAACGACATGATAAAACCAGGTGTACAAAAACCGCATTGTGAACCATGCATATCAACCATCGCCTGTTGTACCGGATGAAGTGTGCCATCTTGTACAGGCAATAAGCTACGAAGGTCTTCTACTGTAAATAGGGCCTTACCATCTAAAGTGGGTAAAAACTGAATACACGCATTCACACTACGTAATTGCAGGTTGTCATTGACCAGCTCACCAATCACTACTGAACATGCACCACAATCGCCCTCAGCACAGCCCTCTTTTGTGGCGGTCTGCCTGGTCTTACCAGTTTGAATATACTCTCGCAGAAATTGTAAAACCGTCATTGTAGGTACTACATTTTCTACTTGCTGCTGACCACCACGAAAAAAGAAGGTGATTGGACGTTCTAACATGTTTTATCCTTATGCTTTATAATAATGCTTCTGTGCAAATATGATGCCATTACGCGATCATTTAGAACCTATCAACATTAAATACACATTTGACGTTCAAACTCTTGACTATTAACGATAAAAAACATGAAATTTATTCATCTTTTATTAAGCTCGCACAAAACCAAAATAAATATAGTGTGAGGATTTATGAACATCAGGTCATGTTTCTGATACAATGCCGAGCTTGTCTAATAGAGTAAATTTATACGTCTTATGTCAATGCAGCAATCGTACGCAAATATCCTGACTGCCGTCGGTGAAGATCTTGATCGTCCCGGCCTTAAAGATACGCCTGTGCGTGCGGCTAAAGCTTTTTCATATTTAACTTCTGGCTATAGTAAAACTTTAGAAGAAGTCACCAATAATGCTGTTTTCCCATCAGATAACCATGAAATGGTATTGGTGAAGAATATTGAATTCTATTCGCTTTGCGAACATCATCTCCTCCCATTCTACGGTCGTGTTCATGTTGCCTATTTACCGGAAGGCAAAGTTCTTGGCTTATCTAAATTTGCACGAATTACCGAGATGTTTGCTCGCCGTTTGCAAATTCAGGAAAATCTGACTCAACAAATCGCAGAAGCTGTCGCAGAAGTGACTGGTGCTCGCGGTGTTGCTGTAGTCATCGATTCAGCACATATGTGTATGATGATGCGTGGTGTAGGTAAACAAGAATCTACAACCCGTACAGTTTCATTTGTCGGCGATTTTAAAACCGACAAAGAAGCACGCCGTGAATTTTTAAGTGCAGTACCAGAAAGCTATTAATCCGGTTTTACTGCCAAAATAAGAGCCCGACAATGTTGGGCTTTTTTTATAGCTAAACGCGATAAACTTCGATCCAATTCTATAAAACATAACAATTAAATTAGGTGATTTTTGTTATAAAAGTAGGCATCTTTCTTTTTAAATAATTTATGAGCTAATCATGCGATTTAACAAAATTTCTTGTCTACTTTTATCCCCGCTTTTTATTTTTAGTACCTCAATTTATGCGGGCAATACACCAAAAGACCAAGAAATTAAAAAACTGGTAGATCAAAACTTTAAACCTTTATTAGATAAATATGATGTGCCGGGTATGGCCGTGGGCGTTATTCAGAATAATAAAAAATATGAAACGTATTATGGTCTTCAATCTGTTCAAGATAAAAAAGCCGTAAGTAGCAGTACCATTTTTGAACTAGGTTCTGTCAGTAAATTATTTACCGCGACAGCAGGTGGATATGCAAAAAATAAAGGAAAAATCTCTTTTGACGATACGCCTGGTAAATATTGGAAAGAACTAAAAAACACACCGATTGACCAAGTTAACTTACTTCAACTCGCAACGTATACAAGTGGTAACCTTGCCTTGCAGTTCCCAGATGAAGTACAAACAGACCAACAAGTTTTAACTTTTTTCAAAGACTGGAAACCTAAAAACCCAATCGGTGAATACAGACAATATTCAAATCCAAGTATTGGCCTATTTGGAAAAGTTGTTGCTTTGTCTATGAATAAACCTTTCGACCAAGTCTTAGAAAAAACAATTTTTCCGGGCCTTGGCTTAAAACATAGCTATGTAAATGTACCGAAGAACCAGATGCAAAACTATGCTTTTGGCTATAATCAAGAAAATCAGCCAATTCGTGTTAACCCTGGTCCGCTAGATGCTCCAGCATACGGCGTCAAATCGACACTACCCGATATGCTTAAGTTTATTAATGCCAACCTAAATCCACAAAAATATCCAGCAGATATTCAACGTGCAATTAATGAAACACATCAAGGTTTCTATCAAGTCGGCATCATGTATCAAGCATTAGGTTGGGAAGAATTTTCTTATCCAGCGCCTTTACAAACTTTATTAGACAGTAATTCAGAACAAATTGTGATGAAGCCTAATAAAGTGACTGCCATTTCAAAAGAACCTTCAGTTAAGATGTTCCACAAAACTGGTTCAACCAATGGTTTCGGAACTTATGTCGTGTTCATTCCTAAAGAAAATATTGGCTTAGTCATGTTAACCAATAAACGTATTCCAAATGAAGAACGCATTAAGGCAGCGTATGCCGTGTTAAATGGAATAAAGAAATAATCGTCTTGCCTAAACACAAAAAAGAGAAATGAATAATATCATTTCTCTTTTTTTATGCACTTATTCTTTAAAAGAACCAAACATATCCTAGACTTGATTTCATCCAGTCCTGATGGTTTTGTTGTTCATAATCCCAATTTAAACGAACGGCATTATTGCGATTAATCACATATTGCCACTGAGTATTTACTCTCAAATTCCATTGGTTTTGATCTTTCCAATATGGCAATTCAATTTGCACCACAGAGTTGAAACGCTCAAACCATTGATTGATACAACCTAAAGTTGGCCCCATACCTACGCGCCACCCTTTATCTAGATTTGAACCTGTTTGTACGTAGGTCTGTACTTGTCCATAGCAAATATGCTTTCGCCCATAGTCTGCAAGACTGTAACCGACCTGAGCATTAAAGCTTGCTACGCCGTGTTGTTTGTCTTCACTAAAGCTTCCATCATGAATAGCTTCTTGACGCCAACCTAAGTTAAAACCCCAACTCAGTGGTGTTTTAAATGGTTGAATCGGGTTATAAGAGTTCACTTCTAACAGATCAAGACGTTCTAGTTTTAAATGGTCATCTCGCCACTGTGCATTACCATTTAAAAATAGTAATTGAGTACCTGCACGATAGCCTCCTTGAGGATCTATTAAATCATGATAGGCTTGGCGATGACCAAGTTCGATAAACTTATCGCCTTGAACCTCACCAGCTTTTAATGAAAGATTACGTGCGTTATGGCCTTGAGTCGGCTCCTTTGTTGGTCTTTTTGGTTCTTGACGTTGCTTATCTAAATCAATCTGACTTCTGAGTGCTAAAAGCTGACGTAACTGCGGCTGAGCAATGCTTTCTTCAACTTTACGACCAATAAACTGTAGATATAAATCATCGTAAGCCATCTCGAGGATTTTAGCCTGATCCTGCTCAGTAAATGATTTTAAAATCTGAGAAGACTGCTGTATAGGCAGCATCGCAATTTGATGAGCCACCTTCGCCAGTGAGGCGCCATGCTGATGAGCTTGGGCCAATAATTGGGTTTCTAAAGCAGGTCGATATACAGGAGCTTTGGTGAGCCCCTGCTGCTGCATCGATTTAATGGTTTCCATTGGAATCGATGCATAGGTGAATTTCTCTTGCAAGTTAGATTCAGGTTTTACTAAATCCACTAACCCCAACAATCGATAGGCACAGTTATCACTCACAAAATAATAAGGAAAGCTCACATGTTGCATTTCCCAAATATGGCTTACTAAAAACCGAGTTTCTTCAGGTGATAGATTTAACTCATATTCCCACAAATCGCGGCTTTCAAAATCACCATACTCTTTTACCTTACGATAATAAGGCATCAATGAATATTCGCCTGGATACTGCCCCGTTAAACCTTTCCATGCATATGACCAGTTGTCGTTGCCTGCCACAGTTGCTGCATAGTTTACGGCGTAAGAGACAAGGTTTAACTGCTGTTGATCTTTTGGGTCCAAACGCAATAACGTATGACCAAACATTGAGCTAGGATTGCCCATAAAATCGGTCGCATAAATTAAGGTCGCTTTATGAGGCTTAATCTGCCCAATCCAGTTTTCAAATTCGGTACACTTTACTTGAGGCAATTCATTTTCTTGAATGCCGACTTTTTGCATGAGCCATTGACTACGTGCCGGAAACTTACAACGAATCGACTGATTATCTTGAGCAGGCACAAATAATGCTGAAATGTCAGCTTTTAGTTCTTCTTTTAAGTTATTTTTTCCATTTTCTGATAAGAAATAGCCAGAATAAGTAACCTCACTTTTCTGATTTTTATTGGCATACATCAGCCTTTGCCATGTAATGTCTTGATCTAGATTTTGTTGTTCTGCAATTGACCAATATTTTTGAATAGATGGATTTATATCTGCTGAATAAGCAATATTCACTGCCAGAGAGGCAAAAACTAAAACAACTGACTTCATTAAGCTCATCAATTTTTATCATTAAATATAAGAAAAACCCTGCCATACGACAGGGTTTTCAGTTTCAAACTTATACGTAAGCTTTTAAAACGTCATCTTTAGCCATTACTGTTTGTAATGATGCTAAAACTTGAAGCGTATTTTGATTATTTGCAGAATAGATTTCACCAAAGTTTGCTTTTGAAACTTTAAAGAAACGATCTTTGTCTTGAGGTTTGATTTGCATTAACTCAGCAAGTACGTTCAGGCTTTCACCTTGGCCTACTGCCATATCACGTGCTAAAGCTTCAGCATTTTCATTTGTGAATGTAACCACTTGCGCAGTTACTGTTCCGCCTTGACGGCAGCCTAAAGTACCAAAAGTAATCCCTAGTAATTGGTTAGTAAAAATACCATTTGTTGTTGCAGCAAGAATTTTAGGCACCACTCCTTTTTGGCCAGCCCATACTTGCGTACCCACACCACAACCTACATCGTTATCAGCCATAGCAACACTTGAACCAGCTGCTAACAAAGCAGCTAAAGCTAATTTTTTTAACATAGATGTATATCTCCAAAATCATTATTGATTGTTTCTTATGTATTGTTATGTGTAATTCTTATTACACGATATTAAAGATAGCGAGAAGGCTGTGATTTAGCAATTAAAAAATAAATAATATGATGAAAAGTGCTAACGAAAAAATTTACCTTAGATTCCAGTTACCTTGATTATCTCGATGACCTAATATTTTAAGCACGAGAACCAAACTTAAAAGTAATAATAAATACCATGACCCCAGTTTACCCCAACCTACCATATGCCAAGCATCTACCTGACTTGGATAGAGCCAGATTTTATAAAAAGTACTAATATTTTCAGCAATCCAGATTAGAAAAGCGAGGGTCAACAATACAGGTAACATCGGGATTTTAAATTTATATTCATTTAGCTGAAAATAAAGTTTGGTCTTCCAAAAAATAAAAATACTGATCGCAAATAAAATATAGCGAATATCAGGTACAAAAAATTTACTCATAAAGTTTATATATGAGAAAAATGCGAGTAAAAGCATCGTTCCAAAACTTGGAAGTTTTTCAAAAGAAACCTTAAATAATCGGAGTGATCGCGCAAAAAAACTACCTACAGCCGAATACATAAAGCCTGCAAATAAAGGCACAGTTAAAATTTTAAATACCGCAGGCTGAGGATATTGCCATGATGCAATCGCAGGATGCGTTAAAAATATTTCCATGACCATCGCCATGACATGAAATAAAGCAATAACTTTAGCTTCTGCCCATGATTCAAGTTTTAAATATAAAAGACAGATCTGAATCAGCACTGCATAGATGAGTAAATAATCATAACGATAAAAACCCATATATTCATGGCTTCCCATCGGTGCTGTTAAAGCAAAAGCAATTAAAAGTAGAATACCAAACAAGGCTGCCGAAACAGCCTTGCCGATAAAATGAATTGGTAAAGTGAGATGGCGCACAAAAAACTATCCTAGATATTTAGCACTATACTCATGTACTGTATCTACAAAGATTTTTGGTTGCGCAGGGTCTACCCACTGGGTAATACCGTGGCCTAAGTTAGCAACGTAACCTGTTTTTTCACCGTTTGCATAAGCATCGTCTAACATTGCTTTTACAGCTTTTTCAATTGAAGCAGCCGAGCCATATAAAACAGCAGGGTCAAGATTACCTTGTAGCGCTACACGTCCCGACACAATATTACGAGCTGTATTAAGTGGAGTAGTCCAATCTAAACCTAATGCATCTGCACCAGTCGTAATCATTGGCTCTAACCATTGACCGCCACCTTTAGTGAAAACAATAACAGGAATACGGCGACCATCTTTCTCACGTTGCAAACCAGCAATGATTTTATTCATGTAGTTTAAAGAGAATTCGACATATTCACGATGTGCTAATGCCCCACCCCAGCTATCAAAGATCTGGATAGCCTGAGCACCTGCATCAATTTGAGCATTTAAATAGTCAGTAACTGAATCTGCTAGATGATCAAGTAAAGCATGCAAAATTTCTGGTTGCGCGTACATCATCTGCTTGGTAAAACGGAACTCTTTACTTGAACCACCTTCAACCATATACGTTGCTAATGTCCAAGGACTACCAGAAAAACCAATCAGTGGAACTTGGCCACCTAAAGCAGAGCGAATTGTGCTTACTGCATTCATCACATAATCAAGGTCTGACTTTGCATTTAGCTTGGGTAAATTCGCGACATCTTGTTCAGTACGAACAGTTTTTTGAAACTTAGGGCCTTCACCCGTTTCAAAATAAAGCCCTAAGCCTAATGCATCAGGAATTGTTAAAATATCTGAAAATAAAATTGCTGCGTCTAAATCGTAACGGCGTAAAGGCTGCAAAGTCACTTCACAAGCAAATTCTGTATTTTTACATAGAGATAGAAAGTCGCCTGCTTTTGAACGTGTTTCACGATATTCAGGCAAATAACGTCCTGCTTGACGCATCATCCATACCGGTGTGGTATCTACAGGTTCGCGTAACAAAGCTCGTAGGAAACGATCATTTTTCAAAGTCGTCATTACCAATCTCTATATTCTTTATGTGGCAGCATCATATCAAAAACATAGAGATTTTTATAATTTCAATTTCACACAAAAAACTCGTCAATCTACTAAAAAATGCATATTTACACAAAAGTCTACTGCAAGCAGCAAGGTTTTCTGCAATACTTGCAACATGTTACATCGGGTCTATTGATATTCTTTTAACCACTAAATTGCCAATCTTGGGCTCATAGAGATGAGTTATTGGTAATTTTATGCAATTTTAGATTAGATCATGCCCCTATTGCTTATATGAAAATTCTTAAGGTTGAATTACATGTTTGTTCGCTCATTACTCGCTATGAGTTTAAGTTGTATTATTGCTAATGTTGCTTTTGCTGCTTCAACAACTGAGCAACCCCTGAACCCTAAAAAGGTATCAGCTCCTGTAGAAGATCCGATTGATCCTTTAGCAGTAGATGCAGCTTCAACTGTAAAAGCTCAAGCTTCGACACAAATTACCGCTCAAGAACAAAGTGACTTAAATCGAGCGTCAACAACATTACAAAATTTGCAAAAAACTGAAGACCAAAATGCTGATTCAGGTATTGCCGCTTCAGCACCGGTAGCCGTAGCTAAAACGACCACAACAACTGCAAAGACTTCAGCTCTAGCAGTTTCTTGGACATTAGATAGCTTAAATTCGGCTGAATGGTATGAAAATATTGGTAAAGGCCAGTTTCCAGTTTACGCTCGTGCTCACGTCATGCTAAATAATGCACATGCATCACCAGGTGCAATTGACGGTATGAGTGGCAAAAACACTTTAAAAGCAATCTCTTCATTCCAGCAAATGAATGGTTTATCACCTACTGGTGAACTGACTAAAGAAACTTGGGATGCATTAGTTGCTAAGCAAACAAAACCTTCATTTATTGAATACACCATTACTGATGCTGATTTAAAAGGCCCATATGCACAATCAATTCCTTCTGATTATGCTTTACAGGCTAAAATGAAAGGTTTGTATTACACTCGTGTTAGCGAAATGTTGGGCGAAAAGTTTCATATCGATGAAGCTTTCTTAAAAACAATCAATCCAACAGCAACATTCAAAAAAGCGGGTGAAAAAATCATTGTTCCAAACGTACGCAATGATTTACCAGAAGACATTCATTTGATTATTGCGCATAAAGGTGCAAAACAATTGTATCTCTTCAATAGCCGTAACCAAATGATTGCGTCATTTCCTGCAACAATTGGCAGTACTGATACGCCTTCTCCGACCGGTACTTACAAGGTAGTTGGTGTGGCTCGTAATCCTTGGTATAGCTACTCACCATCAAACTTTATTCAAGGTAAAAACTTGAAACCTCTTTCTTTACCACCTGGTCCAAATGCACCTGTAGGTAATATCTGGATTGGTTTAAGTAAAAAATCTTTTGGTATTCACGGAACACCAAACCCGTCTTTAATTTCTAAAACAGCTTCTCACGGTTGTATCCGTTTAACGAACTGGGATGCTAACGATTTAGGTAATAAAGTACGTTCAGGCGTAACTGTTAAATTCCTTGAGTAATCCATCTAAAAAGAAAGCCTGCTTTACGCAGGCTTTTTTATTAAATTTTTACTATATCTCACTAGAATACTTAGTTATTGTTTTGATTATAAAAATAAAACCAGCCTAGGTTTACTAATTACACAGCAATTTTTGTATTTAGAATATTCAACATGGTTTGCATTTTAGCTTCTGTTTCTAACCATTCAGCTTCAGCATCTGATCCTTCAACAATTCCAGCACCCGCATATAAGCGCATTTTATTTTCACTGAGTAGACCACAGCGAATCGTTACTACCCACTCACCATTACCCTCGGCATCCATCCAGCCGACTAACCCCGTGTAATAATGTCGGTCATAACCTTCATGATCTAAAATAAACTGCTTAGCAACATTGGTTGGTGAGCCACAAACCGCTGGTGTTGGATGTAATTCTAATGCAAGGTTTAATGCATTCGGTGCCTGTTGTTTGAGCATACCTTGGAACTCTGATGATAAATGCAACATTGTTGATGTTTCTAAAATATCTGGAAATTCAGAAACCTTAAGCTCTACACAATGAGTGGCTAAATTTTTAATAATATTTTCAACCACAATTCGATGTTCATGCTGGTCTTTCTCAGAATGATTTAATTCTTGTTGACTGACGAAATTTTTTTCAGAAATTTGAGATTTGGGTCTAGAACCGGCCAAAGGATTACTGGTTACAATACGACCTTGTTTTGATAAAAGCAGTTCTGGGCTTGCGCCTAGAATATAATTATTATGTTCTACTGGAATCACAAAATTATAAGCATTTGGATTTTGTTTTAATAAAGCAGCCAATAAATTTTCTGGCTCTTGATGATGGTTAAACTCATATTCAACAGCCTGAGAAAGAACAACTTTTTCTACCTTCTTTTTTTCAAAAGCATCTAAAGCTAACTGCACTGTACCTTCAAATTTTTGGCGTTGAATAAGTAATGATTTATTAATTACCTCAATGTTATTATGTTTTTTTAATGAGTTAATCGTAGAAGATGCTTGTGTTATTTTTTTATGATCAGCATAAAAATTTAAGCTACTTTTCTTTGTAATATCAAAAGGTATAGCACCAATTAAAACTGGATTTTGATGGCCTTGCTTTTTAATTTCTTCAAAACATTTTGCAATCTCATCATTAAATAATGCCGTATTTGCTGCAGGTGTATTTACCGTTTTAACGAATTCGTTGACTTCGAGATAATAATTCTTCGTAGAGAAACATGAAAATTTCTTTTGACCGATATGATCTAAATTTTGCTCTACTGATATTTGAGTCTGCATCATCTGTATATCACCTCTCACATTGATTTTTTTCAAGCAAATTCTGTAGTACTTCTTTTTAAATATAGGAGTATAAAAATACTGAAACACACATTAATGCAAATGATTATTATTATCAATAATAAAATTAGTTTTCAATGCAAGAAATTGTAATTATCTCGTTATTTGTATAAAAAAATTGAACTTTAATCTCTAGATTTACCTCGATTAAACTTTCTTGACTAAGGTAAAAATAAAGAAACTCACCATCTAGTTGTTTGAAATTTATATTTTTAAAATCAATAATTTGCTTATATTTTAAATAAATTGCTTTAATGATACTTTCTTTAGCAGAGAATATTACCAAATATAAATATGCTTGTTTTTTTTGCAGCTTTTCAATTTCTGCTTGTTCATTTTTATTTAGAAAAACATCATAAAACTCATCTTTCTTTTGAAAAAAAATATAATGTTTTTGAGACTCTATATCGATCCCAAATATTTTTTCTTGAAACGTGTTATTTCTAGCATATGCGATGGCATGACATGATTTTTTTGATCCAACATGACTAATCCCACCCAGCACTCCTTCGGGCCATAGGGGTTCCCCATGTCTACCTTGATAGACAATAGAATCTTGTAAATTGAGGCTTTGTAATGCATATTTTGCTGCTAAGCGTCCCGTCAAAAACTCTAATTGACGAATGAAGCGTGAGCTTTTTATCTTCGGTGGAAGAAATATATTCAGCTCCTGATAGATATGATCAAGCTGAGGTATTTCTTTGATTTCACTGAGCTGGACTTTATGTATATCTAGCCCGAAAGCTGTTAGCTTTTCATATTGAATATTTATTTCATCCAGACATGAGTTAGCCCTTCTACTTAACTGCTTCTCCGTATTCATAGCCTGTACTTTATTCAATATTCACGGTCAATGTTTCAACGATGGCAGCAATGTTTTTAAGCATCTTTACTCGGGTCTCGGGATTGAGAAAGTAGAAATGGTCCCCTTCAAACTCAATACTTCCTAACCAATTTTCTGTGTGTTGTTGCCATGCATCCATCATTCTCTTATTAGGAATATCAGGGTCCTGTTTGCCATAAAATGCAACGATCGGAACCTCAGTTTTGTGTATGTTCTCGCTAAGCAATTGATCACTAAGATAGAAGTCGTTACGAATGATTTTGAGAAAGAATGTGAGTGCATCCTGATTATTTAAAATTTCATCAGGAAAATTATTGTATCGTTTTAATTCATCAATAATTTTTTCATCAGTTAACTCATACTTGTACCGCATATGTTGAATATAGTGATGCTCAGGTCGGCTACTTATAACAATTAATCTCAACTGATCAATCATTGTTTTTTCATTCAAATAATTGAGTACTTTCCAAATCAAGCCACCTCCTACACTATGTCCAAATAAAATAAACGGTGTGTCTGAATAAGCTTGTATTTCATTGGCAATTTGCATAGCCAATAGATCAGGATCATCAATTAATGGTTCATTTATTTTTATACCATGACCCGAATATTCAATAGGAATAATACGAATATTGTCAGAGATCTGCTTTTTCCATGGATGATAAATACTCGCACTACTCCCCGCAGGCGGTAAACAGAACATATTATATTGATGTTTATTCACTTAAGAATTCTCCAAATATTAAGCATTTTTCTTTTATAAAAAATACTTAAATCAGATTTCTGCGCTATTTTTTTAAACAGAAGTTGAAGCTAAATTGATAGTTTGAGTCGGTTGCCAAATAGCTGAGTCACGATGTGTCACAAAAATAACCGTAGAAGAAAGAGTACGTATCGTTGTAACGATTTCCTGCTCAGTCTCTTCATCCAAAGCAGAGGTAGCTTCATCAAGTATTAAAATCGGCGCATTTTTGAGTAATGCTCGCGCAATTGCGACCCGCTGACGTTCACCACCAGACAATGCGGTGCCTTGCTTACCCACCGATTGATTAATTCCTTCTGAACTACGGTCAATCATTGCGCCTAATGCGGCATCTCTTGCAGCCTTTTCTATTTCATCATCAGTTGCATCAGGTTTTCCTAAACGGATATTTTCAGCCAGTGTTCCTGTGAACAAAATAGGTTCTTGTGTGACATAAGCGATATTCGAAACCAAATCTTCATATTTCATTTGATCAAGAGCTATGCTACCAAGGGTAATTTTTCCTCTTTGTGGATCATCAAACCTTGTAAGCAATTCAAGTAAAGTACTCTTACCACTACCGCTTGGTCCGGTAACCCATACTCTGCTCCCCGATGCGATGTCGAGAGATATATTTTCAATTGCTGGCGCATAGCTAACGTCTTGTATCGAAATATGATGGCCAGTAGGAATTTGAGGGTGTAATGGCTCAGGCAACTCAGGTGGATGGGTGATCTGATTAAAATTGCGCAGTGCGGCAAACAAATCATTGATATGCAACCCTGCGGTAGCAAGTTCACCTAATGGCGCTGCTGCACGTCCAATTAAGACGAGTAATGCCAACACCAAAGCAGCATGATTGACACCAGCAAGTACCAGATAAGTTGCCATCCCAGCAATCGGTAAAACACTTGCCAAGGTTGCAACAAAACTTGCAAATGCAGCAGCACGATTAATCCGTACTAATGTCTCTTCTTGCTCTTCCCAACGATGTTCTAGCCTTTGGACCGCACGTTCTGGTCCCGCGGCTGTGCGTAATAACTCAACATGATCAACCAATTCCAACGTTGCTTGTGAAGCAGCTAAATCGGCAGTATTACGTTTTTTATCAATATGCATGAGTGCACGTTGTGCTAGGAATTGAGCAAATAAAGAGAGTAAAAGTAAGCCTAAAGCGACAAATGCTACGCCTGCTCCAGCAAGCAGGCCTATTCCTATTGTTAGAAATAAAGGCATAAAAGGCGCATGTAAAAAGGTTTGCAATTGATGAGCAGGAATACTCATAAACCCAGGAATTCCCTGTCCAGCAATTGTCTTAATCTGAGCACGCTGTTCATTGGTAAACCAAGAGAGCTTGGCACGAGCTAAAGATTTGCCTAACTCAGCAAATAGGTCGCCTGCTAAACGCACACCAGTAAGGAAGCCAGCACGAGTGACCACCACTGTCACTAATATTGCTGCAATTGCACTAATGAGAACCCAGCTTGGTGACCATTGATTGACAATTGCAAATGCCAATACGGTATATGCGATTGCTTCAATTGCTGCAACAATGATCCATCCGATACCAACAATAATTAATTTTTGCTTGGCTGCACGAGGAAGCATCGAAAAAATCTGATCTTTATTTAATTTAGCAGGAGTATTCATAAAGATTTCCCTGAGTCAGTTGGGCCTTTAAGCACTAACCTGTTGTCGGCATGAGCAGCTAAGGCAAGATCATGAGTGACCATGACGATGGTTTTATTCTGGTTTTTAGCTAAGTGGCTTAATTCCAATATTATTTTTGTCGCATTGGTCTGGTCGAGTGCGCTCGTTGGCTCATCTAATAAAATAATAGGAGCTGAAGATAAAAACGCACGCGCTATTCCTAGGCGCTGTTTTTCACCGCCTGAAAGTAAAGTTGCATCTGCATTTAAATCTACTTTTAGTTGTGCCTTGAGTAGTGCCTGTTCAAGTTGTTCATCATTTGCATTAATGGCAGATAAGGACAAGTTTTCTCTTACTGTGGTCGGTAATACATCTCCACCTTGTGGAATAAACAAAACCTTTTCATGTCTTAGTTTTTCATGTAATTGCAAAATATCTGTTTTTGCTAATTGAACGACACCTTCTTGCAATACGGCTAATCCAGCAAGTGCTCGCAGTAAGGTTGTTTTTCCAACTCCACTCGGTCCTGTAATTGCAGTCATTGAATTTTTTGGAAATGAATAACTTAATCGATCCAATACTTTTTGATTTTCGATTGCAAAGCTTGCATTAACTATTTCGAGTGTTACATCTTGCTCAATCTGTTGTAGATTGCCCGATGAGAGTACTGGCTCTTTTAAGAATGCAGATAAACGACTAGCTGCAGCTCGCCCAGCAGCGACATAATCAAGACCATGCCCTAAACGTAGTGAAGGTGTCACGATGGCCAAACTAAAGAAAAGTGTTGCAGCCAAGGTCATGCTGTCGTATTGATAAGCCACGAGATAGGCGATGGCAAAGGTTGCAACAGCTTGTAGTAATGCAGTGGCAACAGCAGCGAGTGTTGCGACTTTACTCACCCAAGACACCATATTTTGAGTGAAATTTTGTGCTGATTGAGTATAGGCTGTTAAAGCGCCAGATTGTTGCCCATATATTCGGTTATCACGAATGCCGCGCGCATAATCATCAGCAGAACCAATAATATCTAACATGACCTGCATACGCGCAGCGCCATCCCGTTTTGATACATGGGGAACAATAATTAAATAATAGAGTGAAGCAATTGCCCCAGGTAATAATACCCAAAGGGCCATCGGGCCAACCAACACAACTAATAAGACAATAGAAACTAAAGGGATTACAGCAAAAATCGCAATTTCCGACGGTAAATGCGCCACCATATGATGTAAAGTTGCGATATCGTCTGAAACTAGTCGTTTTAAGTTTTGGTCACCCTGTTTTGATAGGGTTGTGTTAGGTAACCGAATTAAATGATGAGCAATTTGACGACGTAATCGTGCCGAAAATCCAGCCTCTGCATCATGCACTAGCCATGAAGCCAGTGCTGCCAATGCCGCCCCGATTATCCAAAAAGCCGCTGAAAACATCACCCAATAAGAAGATAAATAACCAATCAACTGAATCATGCCCCACAGGGCTGTTAAAATGGCTAAACCCGAAAATACGGCAGCAAACGTTCCTGCAAATAATTTAGGAAATGCTGGCTTGAGTGCAGGTGCCAAGGAAGAGTCTGTCATCAGATGAGATAACTTTAAATCAGACATGCTTATCTCTCTTTATATTCATAGTAAAAGCGGTACTTAAAATAAAATTTCGCTTGAATTGACCAGCAAGAATTGCCATTTCCGGCTTTAAAAAAGCATGAACAAGAAAATCATATAAAAAGTATTTTTTAAAAAACTTTAATTGCATCAAAAACTTCCCAACCGCCCTATCAAAATATTTTTAGATCATTTTCTAGACTGTAAAATTAATATGGATTTGTCTAAATCATTTTGGTTGATATGACTAAAAACCAACTGTACGTTTAGAGGCACCTTGTAGATCAAAAATAACGTCGTCAATTAAGCTATCAATCTGACGTGTATCTCGGTGATGTGCCGTAGTAATTAAATGAGCCATATTTCCAGAGGTTGCCAGATAATGCTTTTTCCAGATGTGCTCAGAAGGACACGGAAATACCACAGTGATTGAATTCGGATTTCGCCAAGCAGGAATCCCAACGGCCTGAAAGCGATCAACCGCGTATTGGGCCATTTTTAGACAATGTTGAATTCTCTGTCGTCTTTGTAAATTGGTTTGGCTACGTATTGCTGCCCACATCAGCAAAACAGTATGGCCATTGCGAGAACCACTAATGGTTTGATCACGTGTAGAGATATAGTCCACATCTACCGATATACGCTCTACATTTTGGCGCTTGGCCACAACAATGCCACACGGAATCGGTGAACCAATCATTTTATGACCAGACACACAAATCGAGTCGATGCCATGAGCAAAGGTAAATGCTTGAGGATGGTCAACAAAAGGTAAAATCATGCCACTCAAGGCAGCGTCGGCATGAATATAATAATCTCGGCGCATGATTCCGATTTGCGCTAAGCGCTTTTGAATCATTTCAATATCATCAATTGCGCCGGTCATGGTCGTACCAATATTTGCAAAAATAATGGGGTGACTTTCTTTATTGGTTTTTATTTTATGGATTAAATCATCGTAGTCGATTTCACCATTATCCAATGATTCGATCACACAAGATTTCATCTGCAATAATTTGGCGATTTTTCCCACCGAATAATGCGTATCTTTTGAGTAATATAATGTGGAATCAGGAAATAGCTCACGCGCCAGATAACAACCAAACATATTACCCTCTGTACCACCATTGGTCACATATCCCCAGCTTTCTTCAAAGGGAATTTGAAAAATTTCAGCAAAATACGCCATCACATCTTTTTCAAAATCAAAAGAATTCAATGCGTAATTGCTATAATCTTTCCAATCACCACAATTATTAATAGAGAATTTGAAAAAACGGAATAAAGCGGAATAATCAAAATCTGCAGATTCAGGATATCCAATATTGAAATATTGATGTTTTAAACAGTAATTCCAGAATGTCTCTATTTTCTCTTGATCAGCAGGCGATAAAAGCATTTTTTTCTCCGTTAATATGACGATTACAAGTCGTCTAAGGAGTCGCTATCAAAGATATAAATTTTATGTAAAATTTAGCGACCAGGATTTGTCGTATGCCTTATGAGGCAACCCTCTACCCTGCAATCCGTTGCCGTGCATCCACCAATGACCACCAATTTGATAAAGTGGGTGTGCGTCCTAATTCTTCAAAACTAATATTGATTCCCTGCGCTTTGAGCTCCGAAGAAAACTGCATAATTCGTAATGAGTCCAGTCCATAAAGAATCAGATTTTCTTCTGGATCTAATTCATCTTCCTCAATAAGCTGCTGGACCTTTTGCTCTAGCCAAGGTCGTGTAATGCCTGTTGCCACCTGCCCCACTACAAATTCGGTATCCACAACTTGACCGCACCGTGAAGATACATATTTCAAAGCTAAGCGATGTTCTTCTTCTGAAAAATCGGCAACTGCATCTCCAACCAGAAAGGGTTGTATGTCACTCATAAAGGCTTCAATTGCCGTAACCATACAACCGATATGGGCATAAACACCGCCAATAATGAGCTGATCACGATTCCAGTTTTGCATTCTTTCAAGCAAATCCGAACGTTTAAATGCGCTATAACGCCATTTCGTTAAGACAATGTCATGTTCAGCAGGAGAAAGTTGATCAATAATTTTTTGCTGATCGATTGTTGAGGCTGGCAAACCCGGCCCCCACATGGCATTCAGTAATGCGCGATCTGCCGCTGGTTGCTCATAAGGCTGTGCTGTATAGACAACAGGAACATTGTTCTGATGTGCCCAAGTTCTTAGTTGAACTAAATGATTTACAACCGTTTTAATTAATTCACTTTCAGCATCGTAAAAATTTAAAAAGTAACGCTGCATATCATGAATTAATAAAACTGCTCGAGAAGGATCTAACTGCCAGTCTGTTTTATTATTTGGATAACTCTCTCGTTTGGGCATGAGATAAGTAGAAATTTTTGCAATAGCCATATGCTGCTCAATATTTATTAAGATGTTGTAGATGTATTTAAAATGCTGCGAAGTTGTTTTTTGTCCACCTTACCGACTGCAGTCAGTGGCAAACTTTCGATTAATTTGATCTGGTCTGGAAGTTTGTATTGTGCAATACCCAACTCCATGAGATGGCGTCTGAGCACAACAGCTTTAAGTTCAGGATTCCGAGAAACAATAAAAGCACAACTCTTTTCACCGAATTGTTCATCAACAATCGCGACTAAAGCTGCGTGCATAACTTCTGGATGCAAAAGAATAAGTTTTTCTATTTCTTCCGAAGCAATCTTTTCACCACCACGGTTAATCTGGTCTTTAATTCTTCCTACTACACGTAAATTGCCATCCGAAGTACGCTGCACGAGATCGCCCGAATAGTAATAGTTGTCCTCATCAAAGACCTGTGAATTATGTTCAGGGCTTTGGTAATAACCACAGAAGGTATAAGGCCCCCGAGTCGCAAGCATTCCTATTTCACCTTCTGGAACCTCTTTATACTGTTCATCCACAATTTTGATTTCATCATCAGAACTGATAGGACGCCCTTGGGTCGTAAAGATTTGCTCATCGGAGTCATCTAGTCTGGTGTAATTGACCAAGCCTTCGGCCATTCCAAATACTTGTTGTAATTTACAATTGAGGACTTCAGGAACTTGACGGGCTAAAGATTCAGGAAAACTTGCTCCCCCCACTTGAAGCAACTTTAAAGACTGGATTTGATCTTTATATTGAGCTGCTTTTTCTAGCCACATAATGACAGCACTCGGCACTAAAGATGCCATATTGACTTGATGTCTTTGAATAATAGAAAAACAATTGAGCGGTTCAGGATTTGGTGCCATCACAACACATCCACCTGCATGTAAAACGCCTAATGTACCGGGTGAACTCAACATAAAGTTATGAGGTGCTGGCAGAGCACACAATAACCGGGTATTTGAGTTTAAACCGCAAATCTCGGCACTGGCCCGCACACTATAGTCATAGTCATTATGCGTGCGTGGAATAAGTTTTGGTGTTCCCGTACTTCCACCTGACAGTTGAAAGAAAGCAACTTCATCAGCAGGTGTAGATGAAAAATCGACCAAGGTCTCTGCTGGTGTTTCAATCCAGTCTAATAGTCCGAAATCGGTAGCTTGATGATTGAGCATCAAAATAATTTCAGGACTTAAATTTACTTCATGAAGTGAGTCAATAAATTGATTATTGCTAAAGACTTCATGCTGACGCGAACCAATTAAAAGCTTAGGTTGAATCTGTTTAATAAAGGCATTTAGTTCATATTGGCGATGGCTATATAGCGCATTGAGCACAACCACGCCTGCCTTAAGCAAGGCAAAAAAGACAATATAAAACTCCGCAACATTGGGAAGTTGTACTAAAGCAGTATCACCCTTGCCCAAGCCTTTTTCAGCTAGTCGAGAAGCTAAATTTGTTGATAGCTGGTCCAGCTCGATATAACTCAACTGACGCTCACCACAAATAATTGCCGGCGAGTGCGGGTGCAATTGAACCCCTACCGTTAAAATGCGCATCAAAGGTTGGTCAATCCAATAACCTTTATTTCGATAGTGTTGCGCTCTCTCTGGAGACCAGCGAACAAACTCAATCAACTGTTTTTTCATGACATTCTAAATATTCAATTTAATTTAATGGTTATCAAGCTATTGATTCTTCGTAAATTTTCTTACATATCGGCATAAATATTTAATTTGAATACCGACAAAAGAAAATTCTTAAGACGGACAAGCTATATATTCACAGCAAAATTGGAAATGATTAACAAATGCAACTGGTAATCATTTTCATTTGTTTGTATGATGCTGAAACAAGATTAATTTGTCAACCGAGTTATCGTTCAATGTGTGAATTAACTTCGATGCAAGCGGCCTGCTGGTTTGGTCGCTCTGGCAACGCAACTTTAGGTGGGGTTGCTGCCCACCTCTATGCAGAATTTGACGGTCAATTTATTGATCTACAAAAATTACATTTAGCACTTCAACGACTTTATAAAGAACACTCTATTTTGAGATTAAGTTTGAGTGCCGATGGCATCGCAAACATCATGGCTGAGAAGGCTCAACAGATATTAGAAGTCGATGATTTTTCAAAGCTTAGCGATCATCAAATTGAGCAAATGCTCATGCAAAAACGCGAGCAATGGACCCATCAAAAACTTGATTTAAGTCAGGGTCAAACTGCAAGATTTTCTGTAAGTGTTCTTAAAAATAATATTTTCCGTTTTCATGTAGATACGGACATGATTGCTATAGATCCGTCCAGTTTTTTGAACTTGATGGAAGATCTTTCTTTGTTTTATGAAGACCCAGAAATATCAATCTCCCGTCCGCCTAGTTTTTTTGACTGGTATCAAAAAAAACGGACAGACCCTGACCTAAAAAAATTAAACCAACGAGACCGCTTATGGTGGAAACAACGTCTGCCTCATATTAGCCCTGCTCCGTCTCTACCTTTCATTCATCAAGAATTCAAAACAGCAAAAAGTGATCGTTTAAGTACGTGGTTATCGCCGGAAGAACGAAAAGCATTACAACAACTTGCTAGAGAACAACACATTACCGTGACCAACCTGATATTAGGTCTATTTGCATATACGCTTGGTCATGCAACCAAAGATCACAGCTTCCGATTAAATATTCCTACTTTTTGGCGTGAGCCGATTTTAAAAAATGTCGAAGGCACTATTGGTGATTTTGCTAATTTAGTCATCCTTGATGTCGATATGAAAGAGACGACTACCTTAGCCGCATTCTGCAAACAAATAGCAAATCAAATGCTTGAGTTATTAGAGCATTCACATTATTCGGGTGTTAATGTTCTACGTGACCTGTCCCGTTATCATGGTAGTGCACAGATTGCTCCCGTGGTATTTACAGCAGCACTCGACTTAGAAAATGATAATTTGCTTTCTGAACGTATCCGCCGTGTTTTTGGTTCAATGAATTGGGTCATTTCACAAGGGCCGCAAGTTGCACTTGATGCACAGGTTGCCCATGTAGATGACGGTATTTTAGTTAATTGGGACATCCGTTTAGACGCTCTACCCAAAGAATGGATCACAAATTTATTTGAATCTTTCATTCATTTACTTAAAAATCTTGCCGCACATCCTGAGCAACTTAATACACAAATTATAAGCCCAGCCCAAAATACTCCATCAGATCGTACGTCTCAAAAATCATTAAACGCGTTACAGCAAGCCTACCTATTAGGCCGAACTCAAGCCCTTCCTTTAGGTGGTGTTGCCATGCAAGAGTTTAGGCAGTATCAGGGAAAAATGGATATTGTTTTATTAAAACAACGATTGACAGAAATGGTACGGCGGCATGACAGCTTACGAACTTATATTGATAAAAATAGGTTAGCACAATATGTAAGCGATCAAGTGAAGGTCAATTTAAAAGAAATAGACCTAACTACATGGGAACCTGAACGTGCTTCTCACTACATCGAGTCCTATAAAAATAGTTATACGCATGAGCTATTTGATTTAAATCAGTCGCCTTGGAATATCACCGTATTTTTATTAAAAAATAATCTACTAACGATTTTTGTCCGCTTTGATGCATTAATTTTGGATGGCCGATCTATAGCTTCACTTATGTTAGAGCTATTCGATGGACAACAACATGATATCCAAACGCAAATAGAAGAAAATGAAGCTGAAAATAGCTTGTCTGTTCATCAGACAGATATGGCTTACTGGGAAAGAAAATTTTCTAAATTATCTAACATTCCAGCGCTTCCGTGGAAAACACCCTTACAGAATTTACCAACTTCACGTTATCAACGTAACAGTCTAGTTATAGAAAAAGCTCAATTTAAACAGTTGTCTAAAATTGGCGCAAAACATTCACTGTTTAAAAACTCAGTCATCATGGCGATTATTTTGGAAGTGCTATCTCATTGGAACACTGACAAATCTCTATGCGTTGCTGTTCCTACACTTCCCCTCTATGCCGGACCATTTTCCAATAGCTCTACGTTTATTGTTGTTGAGTGGAAAACTGCAGATCAATTTGCTGAACAAGCAAACCGTTTGCAAACTGAAGTTTTAGAGGGTTTACAGCATCTTTCCTTTTCAGGCGTTGATCTCGCTCGACTATTATTTGAAAAAGTTGGCACTGCTCCTGTATTACCGATTGTAATTACAAATGGTTTGTCATGGCCTGTACTATCTGAATCTCATTCTATTCAACAACTAGATGGCCTTACTCAGACGCCTCAAGTTGCAATTGATATTCGCTTTAGCACAAGAAATGACGGCGCTTTGATTTTCGATATTGATTATGCCCAAGAAGCATTCCCGCCCCACATGATTGACGATTTCTTGGATGCACTACAATTAGCAATCAAGCAAACTATTGACTCAGAAATGTTTAGTTTTGATCTCAGCAATTTTTTCAGTGAGCTTCAAAATAAACGACCATATTTCAAGAATAATGAGTCCGATCATTCATCTATACCACTTGATAATAATTCTAAACAGCAAAATCAACTACTCGACATTTATTTAGAAGTGATAGGCCACACGCCAAATAAGGAAGTGGACAACTCAACTCATTTTACTCATCTCGGGCTGCGTCCACATCATTTAAAGGTCGTTTCAAAACGTATCAATGAAATATACGCGATTCAGCTCTCACCGGTTCAACTTATTCAATGTCGCAATATTGCTGATGTAGAGAAACTACTAACACTACATTAATTCGTATTTTGAACTTTCATCATTTTGGAAACAGATAAAGTATAAACATGAAAAAAATAGATATTACCGGAATTGGTATTGGGCCATTCAACTTAGGTTTAGCTGCTCTTTTGTCTCATCATCCCGAAATCAAAAGCGTATTTTTAGAACGTAAACCAGAATTTCGATGGCATGAAGGGTTGCTATTGCAAGGCACGACATTACAAGTTCCTTTCTTTGCCGACTTGGTTACTATGGCCAATCCTTGCCATCCCTTAGGCTATATTAATTATTTACATCAACATGATCGCTTACATCAGTTTTATTATTACGACAGTTTTTTAATTCCACGCCGTGAATATGATCATTATTGCCGTTGGGCTTCAAAACAATTACCTGATTGTCAATTTGGAGAAAACGTAAGTCATGTGGAATATGATGCCAAGCTCGATAAATTTATTATAGAAAGTGAATCAGCTTCGGGCGAAAAACAAAAATATATAAGCCAAAATCTGGCGATTGGTATTGGGACTAAACCTCGAATTCCTACGTGGCTTGAAACATGCAAACACCCTTTAGTAAAACATTCTGCGGAGTTTGCAAAAATTCAGGAACAACTCAAACAGTGTAAACAGGTCACTGTTATTGGCTCGGGCCAGAGTGCAGCAGAATGTGTACTTGCTTTATTTAATTCACTTACACCAGAACAAGTAAAAGCAGGTGCATCTATTCGTTGGATCACACGTTCTGCCGGCTTTCACCCAATGGAATATTCTAAACTTGGGCAAGAATGTTTTACCCCTGCATATATGCAATATTTCCAAAGCCTGCCTAGAGATAAACGCCGCGATATTGCTGCTAGTCAGGGCCTGATCTATAAAGGAATTAGCTTCTCAACCATTGGTGATATATATGATGTACTTTATGAGCGTTCAGTGGCCGGTGAAAAATCCGGTTTAAGCCTATACACAAGCTGTGAAGTTGAATCGGTTAAAGAACTTGAATCGGGTTCTCTGCGTTTAACCTGTTTGCACACCCAACTCGATCAACGTTGCGAATTAGAAACTGATGCCCTTGTCGCAGCTACAGGCTATGTTCATGATTGGCCTGAATGGTTCCAAAATATGAAAGGTTCTATTTTAGCTGTTGATGATAAAAATGATTGTATTGTTCAAGAAGACTTTACCGCTTTACGTTGTGATCAGGGACAAGGTCGAATTTTCATTCAAAATGCCGAGATTTTTCAGCAAGGTGTAGGTTCTCCAGACTTAGGGATCGGGGCAACCCGAAACTCAGTGATTATTAATCAATTACTGGGGCGTAATGCTTATCGAATTCCTAAACAGTCTTCTTTCCAGCACTATGGTTTACCAAAATAAAATATGAATATTATAAAAAAAACCCGCGATTGCGGGTTTTTTTATTCGGTTGAAGATTACAACAAATTAAAAGTCATATGATACAGATAGCATATAGGTTCTTGGTGCGCCTAAAGCCAAATTCGTCAATTGTGGCTGTGCCCAATACGCTTTGTTGGTTAAGTTGTAGATATTGGCACGGAAAGTAACTGGGTGGTTCTCAACTTTCGTGCTATAGCGTGCGCCAACATCTAAGAGCGTACGCCCTGGTACGGACAAGGTATTTTCTGCATTAATATATTGCTTGGAAACTGCATTGATATTTCCTGATAAGGTTAAAGTCCCTTGTGCTACTTGAGTATCCCACTCTGCTCCAAGCTTAGCCTGATTTTTTGGCACAGCAACTGCTGTATGACCATCATTTTTTCCACTCTTAGTCTTGGTAAGTTCAGGATCAAGATAGGTAAAGCCACCCATTAAACGCATATGTTCAATCGGTGAACCAAAGAATGACCATTCAATACCACGATTTCGTTGTTCTCCATCCGAAACAAAGGTAGATAAGTTATTCACAAGCTTTGAAGGATCTAAATAACTATTTGGTTTGGTAATTTCAAATGCACTCAATGTATGCGCAAATGTCCCCAAATCAACCTTCAAACCAAGTT
Source organism: Acinetobacter sp. BEC1-S18-ESBL-01 (assembly GCF_014169935.1). Taxonomy (NCBI): domain Bacteria; kingdom Pseudomonadati; phylum Pseudomonadota; class Gammaproteobacteria; order Moraxellales; family Moraxellaceae; genus Acinetobacter; species Acinetobacter sp. BEC1-S18-ESBL-01. The sequence continues at coordinate 1,153,040 of NZ_AP022302.1, read as the reverse complement.
CCTGTTGTTTGGTTTTTTGAGGCGGAAATATTTCCCCTCGATTTGATGTATTTGCAGGCGCCTGATCACCCTTTGTCAAACCTTCAATATAGTTTGCATAAACAGAAATTTTATCATTCGCTTTAATCAGTAAGGCGACACCAGGCGTAGTTGCTGATTTAGCATTTTCAGGTAATGTATTAACAGAACTTGTTGCTTTTACATTCTGATGACGAAGTCCTAAAGTCAACTGTACTTTATCTTGAGCAAACGACAATGTATCGGCTAAACCGAAGCTAGAGGTAGAGAGTGTCGAATGCAATAGAAACGGCGGTGTAAATTCCGGTTTAGGCCCCCAATTTGGATTGGGATCATAAATATTCGTAAAAACAGGATCACCAAAACCTGGGATAATTCTATAACCATAATCATCTTGTGCATGATTATAGTAGGTTGCATTAGCGACCCATTGATGTTTCACAGACCCCGTCTCAAACTTGCCTTTAAAACCTGCATCTGCTGATTTTTTATCGACTTCAAAAGCAAGTTGTCCAAGTATTGAACTCAGTGTTCCAGTGCTACTCGTAATCGTCCCTGCACTTGCCCCATTATATTTATATTGGGTTGTACTTTGTCCATAAGCCGCATATGCCATTAACTGATCAGAAAAATCATATTCGCCACGAATCATGGCACCTTTATCTTTGGTTTCAACAGAGCCCCAATCCGGACTAAGTAAGGTATCCGCTTTCGGTGGTTTCGGAATTCCAACTGCAGTAGAGACGTTAACACCACGTGTTACACCATCAACATGATCTAAGGCATCGTAAGCATCAACAAAAACACGTGCTTTTTCACCTTGCCAATCTAAGCCAAGCGAAAATAAACGACTTTCTTTCGACTGATCATTAACTGCTGCATCTCCATCTCGATACATCCCATTGATACGAACGCCGAATTCTTTATTTTCACCAAATCTTCTTCCAACATCGACATGTCCACCAAACTGAGCATCCGACATATAAGTTGTGGTCAATCGTGCAAACGGTTCATCAGCCGCATATTTGGTCACTAGATTTACCGTTCCACCCACCGATCCTGCTGGCGGCATCCCATTTAACAAAGCGGAAGGACCTTTCAACACCTCAACGCGGCTAAACATTTCCGGAGAAGTTCGATAAAATGGTGTGATACCGAAAAGTCCGTTCATTGACATATCATTCGTGCTCGAAGCATATCCACGAATATAATAGTTTTCACTCCAACCACCACTTGCACCGTTGGTATATATCGATGGATCAGTTGCTGCAATCACTTCTGTAATATCTTTTGCCTGTTTATCTTCGATATATTTATCGGTATAACTAATCGTATTAAATGGCGTATCTAGAAATTTTTTACTACCGAGAAATCCAACATTGCTCGATGTTGCAACTTGCCCACCTGCATAAGTATCATCTTGTTCAGCTTTTACGGTAATTGCGGGTAAAGCTGCTACATTTGTTTGAGCAGCCTGTTGTTCTAGAGTTTTTGTTGAATTATCAATAACAGCAGCATAGGTATTTGATGCACATAGAACAAATACAGTGCCTAATGCATAGCCTAATCGAAGGGCCATTTGTGCAGATGCAATACCATTTAATACAAAAGAACGTTGATTAATTCTTTGATCATTCCCACTTTTAAAATTACGGTTATCGCTAACGTTGTTCATTGAAAGACCTTTAATGTTGTGTTTCATTTTTTATTGACTATCTGCTTAAAATTCATAGCAAAATAGTGAAAATTTATGCTGTAAAATTTGATTAAGTGATGTGCCCAAAAATTTATTGATAGCCTTTTTTCACATCTTCCATCACTATTTTGAGTGAGGTTGGGCTTGCAGCCGTGGTGTACCACGCATCTGCATCGACAAAAATGACACGACCGTTTTTCCATGCTTTGGTTTGACGTAATAATGGATTTTCGACACTGGCAGCATTAATGTTTGAGCGATGTTCCATCACAGCAGTTCGGTCCACGATATAGAGAATATCTGGGTCCGCTTTTTTGATGAATTCACTCGAAATAGGTTGCCCATGTAGACTTGTATCCATCACACCACTTGCAGGCTTTACTCCAAAAGCATTAAAAATAAAGCCATAACGTGACTGAATACCAAAATTACTAAATGCCCCATTGTTATGAAGAACGACTAACGCTCTTTCTGGGCGATTGGCCGTTAAGGCTTGTACTTGCTTCACCTGTTCATCAAGTTCAGAAACTTTCTGGCGGGCTAAATCTTCTTTATTAAATATTTTTCCTAAGGTCATCATATGGTCTTTAACCAGACCAATATGATTACTCTCGCTATTGTTGAAGTTAATATCGTAGTGAATGGTCGGGGCAATTTTTGACAGTTCCTGATACTGATTAACGTGTAATGGCGTCATCAAAATCAGGTCTGGCTTTAATGCATATATCCGTTCCATATTGGGCTGTACAATTGCACCCAAATCCTGAATCTGTGCATCTTTTTTATATTTTTCTAAAAAGTGTGGAACATAATCTTTTGGCATTCCCATAATCGGGACATTCAGTTGATCTAAAAAGTCAGCTTCATTCATATCAAGTACGGCAACGCGTTGCGGTAAATGATCTATCACCGTAGTTCCAAGCGCATGTTTTACCGTAATCGGTTCTGCTAGCTTCTGAGAAGCTTGAGTGGTATCTGCAACTTTTTGATCACATGCTTGTAGAGTGACAGCTGCCGCTATGATTAGGGCTACTCCCCCATACTTTTTCTTCCAGTTCATATGTATTCAAGCTCCAGATGAGTTGAAGTAATTACACATACAGCCACGCTCACTGTATGTAATTTCAAAATCAAGCTCGTACAGATCATTTAATTGTGCCTCTGTAATCACTTGTTCGGTTAACCCACTGAAATGAAGCTTGCCGTTCTTCAGCGCGACAATATAGTCCGAATAATTCGTGGCAAAATTGATGTCATGAATGACTAAAATCACAGTGCGCCCTTGTTCATCACATAGGCGTCTGAGTGCACGCATAATTTGAACGGCATGTTTCATATCAAGGTTATTTAAGGGTTCATCTAACAAAAGTACGTCTGTTTGCTGTGCGATCGTCATCGCCAAAAAGGCCATTTGCCTTTGACCACCACTAATTTCATCGATGTAAGATTTGCGCAGCGGCTCTAAAGAAAGAAACTCAATAGCTTCATCAACCACCTGATGATCTTGCTCGGTTAAAACACCACGGCTATAGGGAAAGCGTCCAAATGACACCAGCTCTTCTACGGTTAAGCGCAAATTAAAGCCAGGTGCTTGACGTAAAGTCGCGACATGCTTGGCGTAAACAGCGGTTTTAATATCCGCAATATTTTGATGATTAAGAAAAATCTCGCCTTTATTCGGCTCAATTAAACGTGCCATCATCATGAGCAAAGTCGATTTTCCGGCTCCATTTGGACCAATGAGTGACGTCACCTGACCTGTAGGAAATTCAACATTTACGTCAGTCAGTATTGGCTTATTTCCATATGACTTATTGATATTCTTGACATGAATCATGCAACACCTCGGGTACGAACCGTCAGCGCAAGGAAATAAATGCCACATACGAGATTGACCAGAATGCTGACGGTCGTTTTGTAATTAAAAACGTGCTCAACTAAAATTTGAGCAGCAATAAATATGGCAATCGTGATGGCACAACCCATGGGCAGCGTTAATTTATGCTTATAACTTCTTGCTAGTGCATAAGTAATATTGGCAATGAATACGCCCATAAATACTGTCGGGCCAATCAGACTGGTAGATACCGCAACCAAAATAGCGATTAGGGCTAAATAGAAACTGACATAGCGGTGATGATGAATGCCTAATGAAATGGCTTGCTCACGTCCTAAAACCAGAACATCCAGAACAGGGAGTGCTTTTCTACCAAGGAATAGAACAATGACTACAGCTAAGCTGGCATAAAATAAAGTTTCTGGTTGAGAGCGATTAAACGAAGCATAGCTAAGGCCTTGGAACACAGAAAATTCACCAGGGTTAATTTTGATTTGAATAAATTGAGTAACCGTCCCGACGACCATCGTAAGGACTAATCCTAAAAGCAACAGGAGAAAGACATCATTTCTACCATATGGCAATAACCACTTATGGATTACCCACGAATAAAGCAGCATTAATACGATTGAGATAAAGAAATTGCCGTTTACCCCTAACTGGCTTAATCCATGTGTTCCCCAAAAAAACAACAACAAAACTTGCCATAAGAGATAAATCGCTTCATAGCCCATAATTGAGGGAGTCAAAATACGATTACCAACCAGTGTCTGAAAAACAATCGAGGAAAAAGCAACGCAAATACCAGCTATCACAATCGTGGCAAGACGCAGAAGTCGATTAGGAATGACGTAATCAAAATCTAACCCTGAGTTTAAAAATAAAAAACTTATTGCTAGGCAGATGACAATTAGATAAATCATCCATAGTTTTGTAATACGCATTATCTGAACTCCCTCAAAATGAGGATGAGGAAAATAATTCCCCCCACACCACCTGCGGTAAGTCCAATTGGCACTTCAAATGGATAAATGATTGAGCGGCCAAGAATGTCGCAAACCAGTAATAGAGATGCTCCACCCAAAGCCACAATGGGCAAGGTTTTAGCTAAGTTTTCTCCGTATTTCAGTGCGACTAAATTGGGAACCACGAGCCCGACAAAAGGAATGGCACCAACAGTAATTACTGTGGTTGAAACTGTAATGGCAACCAGTATTAAACCAATCGCGGCTATAGCTGCATAACTAAGTCCCAAGCTAGAAGCCATCTCTTCACCCATACCAATCACGGTAAAGCGGTGTGCAAAAAGATAAGTCAGGACAACTATCGGAAAAATAATGTAAATAACTTCATAGTGACCTTGGACAATTTTTGAAAAATCTCCTAAAAGCCACCCTTGCATACTTTGTAAAATATTAAAACGATATGCATAAAACTCAGCTAAGGCACTCAGTACACTGCCGTACATCAAGCCAATAACCGGTACTAAAACCGTATTTCTAAAACGGATCCGACGAATAATTGCGATATAAATTAAGCTGGCAATAAAACAAAAAATGATCGCAAATATCATCTTACTCAGCGTGCTGGTTACCGGAACTAAAGTTAACGACACTAAAATTCCCAGTTTGGCAGCATCTAAACCGCCCGAAGTTTCCGGTTCAACAAACTTGTTACGCACAATATGCTGCAAGATGACACCACAGACCGCCAACCCGATTCCGGTGAGCACAATAGTGATTAAACGAGGGATACGGCTGGCTGTAAGAGTGAGCCAACTCTCATGAGAAAAAGAGAATAAGTTAGACCACTGTATTGGCTCAGCCCCGAGCAATAACGAGCAAATACATAAAATGATAAAAATACAGAATAAGCTAAATCGCATCAGTGGCGTGCCCCACTTGAGCGTAATAAAGCCGATGCAAATTGCAAATTTAGTCCCATCCAAACAAAGCGAGGGAAAATTTGTTCAACATTTGATGGGCTTATTAACCTTTCATGATTGAATATTCTCATGAAAATTCCTCAATTTTATCGAGACAACAAAATAAGTTCCTTTTGAATAGGCAAAATCACAGCCCTATTCTTAGGATCGTTTTTTTCATCTTTAAATTATTTTTGCCGAACCAATTTCGAATTAAATAAATATTAATCAATCACTTATTATTTATTTTCTATTTTAAAAATTCGTCATTCTCAATTGGCATCATCTTCTTGCAAATAATAATCTTGATGTAAATGAGAATCAATTATAGTATGTTTAAAGGTAAAATGTAACCCTACTGTTACATCAGTACAGTTCATGTGGACATCAACTCATTAGAAAAAGGTCAATTTTTGCAAAAAAGCAAATCTATAACATTATGAATTATATGAAATTTAATCTAGTGTAAAAAATTTGCGAAATAAAAATTGATGAAAATAGCCATTTGATAAACCAGGATTCATTTATGTTGGAACAATTTTCCAAATCGCCCTCTCTCCTTTCGGTTACTGATTACGAAGAACATATCTGGATGTTGCAATTACAGCAGCCTGAACAAGTTAATCGACGTTTTAATCTGTGGAAAGTTAATCAAGGTTTAGACATTCAACTGCTGATTAAAGCAATTCAAGACATTATTAAAACTACACCTGACTTAAATGTCCGCTATACATTTAGTGACGAAGGCGATTTATACAAATATCCATTTGATGATCATTCAGCTTGCCTAGAATTAAAAAAGAGCAATACAGAACAAGTATTTGAGCAGGTAGCTACCTTAAAAGCACAATCATGGAATGCAGAATTTCATCCCCCTTTTTTTACAAGTCTTGTAGAAACTGAACAAGACTATTTTCTTATTTTAGCGCTCCACCCTATTCTTGATGAAAGCTATCAAAAGTCAGATTTCATTCAGGCTATACAAAATCGATATCAACAATATTCACCCAATAATATGCCGTTGGTACTGACGGAAATTGATATCTCACATCATCTAGATACAAGTTTCGCAAAAGCGCCACAACAACCTAACCAAACTTATGTTTCAGAAATTATTTTAGAAGAGTTCCGAAATACTCTCGCTGAACCAGAAATGAGCCAACATGATGACTTTTTTGATTTTGGCGGCCATTCACTCTTAGCAACACGAATTATTGGAAATCTACTTAATAAACATGGAATTGAGATTCAATTTAATGATTTCTTTAAATCTCCATCTGCTGCTGATTTAGCCCAATATGCTTTCGTTAAATCTGCAAAAACTGAAAAATCCACCTTACAAAGTGTCGATAAAGCCCCACTTACTTTAGCTCAAGATTTCCTGTGGCAAGCTTATTCTGCGTTCGATTTTAGCCCAATTTATAACTTGCCATTTGCCGTAGAATTCCTTGCAGAAATTAATGAAGATATTTTCTTTCAAGCCTTTACAGATATTGTTGAGCGCCATGCAGGTTTACGCACAATTTTTAATAGCGCCAATGGTCAAACCTATCAGCAGGTGGTTCCTACGTCTGAACTTCAACAATTCAAATGGTTTTGGAACAGTGCCGAAAGTAAAGATGCAACGCTTGCCAGTGAAGCTTCATATAAATTTGATTTAACCTGCGAACTTCCATTAAGAATTCGTTTAATTCGAAATGCTCAGGGCCGCCAAACTCTATCATTCTTAGTTCACCACATGGTGATTGATGAATGGTCTTTAAATACCATTATGGCTGACCTTGCGCATGCTTATCTTGATCGCTCAAATGCTCAAGCACCGAACTGGAAGGCACCTGCCCAATCTATTCTTGATTTTTCTTTACTCCAGCAAAAGCAAGGTATCAATCAAGACCATCTAAATTATTGGACTAACCTGCTAACAGGAGCAACCAAAGGTCTAAGTCTCCTTGTTTCAGAACATGAATTAAATGCTGAAAAGGAAAAACCTCCAGTCCAATGGCTCGAACTTAAATTTGCACCGGAAATGCATGAAAAGCTTCTAACATTTTCGAGACAACACAGCTCTTCTATTTTCGCGGTTCTCTATACTGCTATCGCCAATGCGTTACAGCAACAAGGCGATTTAAAAGATATTGTGATTGGTACTTCTGCATCTGGACGAACTGATCCTGAGTTTTTTGATACGGTGGGTTACTTTACGACCATGGTTGCGCATCGCACACAGTTTAGCGCTTCAGATTCATTCCAATCGTTGCTCCACAATATCAGCACAATGATTAATACCTCGATGGCCTATGCAGATATTCCTATCAACCATATACAAAATGCATTAGGAATGAGCGCCGATGAAGGACTGTTATTTGATGTGTTTATTCATATCCATTCAAATAACGCTTTAAACGGCGCGCTCAAAACACCTCAAGGACAAAACCTTCCTTATCGTCAAATCTTGCCGGAACGTGATGAATCGATGTTCGGATTACATTTTGAAATTATGGAAAATGTGATTGATGGACAACATCAGTTAAGCATGATCATTACGTATCAAGCCCATCGCTTCCCGACTGCAACAGTGCAAAGTATCTGTGAAAAAATTAAGGCAACCTTAGCTCAAATCTAGTTGCCCTAAAACCAACCATGTGCTTAAAAGCAAACATCTCGACTCTGCTTTTAAGCACATTTCAATTTTTCTATTTTATTTGCTGCTCTACTTTATTCACCACATCCTGAATTGTTTTACAGCTAATGAGTGTATAAAAATCAATTTCTGTATTGAGCTTTTGAGAAAGTTTCTGAGCAATACTCATGAGTTGTTTCGGACGAATTCCTATCGCTAATATTTCACTTCTATAAAAAATATCCATTCTTTCAGCTTGGCTGTCAGCTATGCATTCACGGAAAACCGATAACACCGAATCTCCCACCTCAGCGATTGATGACTGTGTTTTAGTGGAATTTGTAGATAACGTAGAAGATACGTAAATTTTCCCCTGAGCGATTTCTTGCACAGCTTTACGATCAATTTTTCCATTTCGAGTCAGAGGTATGGTTTCAATGCTCAAATATTTCGAAGGAATATGAGAACTTGGCAAATGCACTTTTAAAAAGTTCTTTAATTCTGGGCTATTTAAGCGAGTAGTTTTATATTTATTTTCTAGAGTATAAACGGCGACTAACTCTTGAGTTTCAGTCGTTGGATGTACACAACTTACCACCACACATTTATGAATATACGGATTCTTCGTTAAAGCATTTTCAACCTCGGCCGCAGAGATTCTCACGCCTTTTATCTTTAAATAACCTTCCTCACGTCCAGCAAAAATAATATTTCCATCTTCCCTAAAATATCCTTGATCACTCATGCGAAAAGCAGTTTGAGTTTCATTTTCACTCACTTGAATTTCAACGAAATCTTTGTAATTAATTTCCCCATCAAGTAAATAACCATTTGATAAATTCAAACCAGTCATATACATCGTACCGACCTCGCCCATTTGGCAAGGCTTCAGATTTTCATCCAAAATAAAATAATTGTTATTTTCTAAAGCTTTTCCATACGGAATAATTTCCTGATCTTGCTCATTTATTTCATGCCATATACTCCAAATTGTGGTTTCGGTAGGTCCACCTAATGAAAATAAACGAGCGTTAGGCAATTGTTCTCTTAACTTTGCTATAAATGAAGGTTTGATATAGTCGCCGCCTTGGGCAATTAAGCGCAAAGACTGTAATTGTTCTTTTTGAGCTATACTGAACAACATATCGACAATGGCAGGCACACTGCTCCAAAGCGTAACCTTGTAACGATCTACTAAATTGGCCCAGACAACAGCATTTTTACTTTGCTCAAAGGATGGCACCACCAAAGTTGCACCCACTGCCATTGAAGCAAAAACATCAAATACCGACATATCATGATGAAATGGTGTTACCGCCATAATCACATCATCCGCAGTAATTCGCCATTCCGAGATCGTCTGTTGTAGCGTGTTTTCAGTGGCTTGATTATTTAGGACCACACATTTCGGAGTCCCTGTACTTCCCGAAGTATATAAATAATATGCCGGAAGTCGGTTAATTTCGGCATTAAAGCTCGGTTCATACTCAGTTGTAGCCGATAAAATTTCATTAATATTTAGATTTTGAACACCTGCAATGGATGAGTCACTCACCACAACATCTGCCCGACTATTCATCAATAAATAGTTCAGTCTTGATGGCGGAGAATCCATATCTACAGGTAGCCAAATGATGCCTGTAAGCGCACATGCCAAAGCGGTATAAATATGCTCAGGACTTTTTCTCAAGCAAATTGCAACCACAGATCCTGTCGCCAAATCTTGCTTTTTTAGCGCATACATGACTTTGTCGACCTGAGCCCCTACCTCAGCATAACTAATGCTACGGTCTTCAAAAATGAGCGCTGTTCGATTGGAATTTTGATCAAAAATATTTTCATAAATTCGCTTTAAGAAATTTTCTACGTTGTTATTTTTATCATTTGTTTGCCCTAAATTTTGACTCAAATCTTTTAGCATTTATGTTGGTCCTCACCCTATTCTTTATGCAATACCACCTCACCTAATATTCAAAACAAAGTTATAAAAATGTCGTCTTTATCGCTGTTTGTTCAAATAATAGATATCCCAGCACAATAATACAAATGATAATCATTTACAATTAATATTGTGAGAAATATCAATTTCTCCCTTTTAAGAGTCATTTATAAAAAATTATAAATATCAAAATAATAAGATAATCTTTAACCTTAGGTCTAATCGTTTAGAGGTCAATATTTATGATCTAAAAACCACAATTAATAATGATTATTATTTACATTTAGAGCCAAGTTGGTTATCGTAATGAATAGAGAGACTACATCTATATCAATTATTACGCTCTATAGTAATCATGAAGCTTGGGTTATATGTATGACAAAAATTGCAGAAAAATCGAAACAAGAATATGGCGACTTACTAAAAGAAAAAGACCATTTACAAGATATGGAACAGCTTGAGATGACCATCGTCTCGATCCATACGCCGTATCCGTCCATTGTAAGAATTCAAGGAAAAATCAACACATTACAGCCAGAGCTTTGGCAAGCTCCCAATTTGGCAATTCGGTTAATTGTGAGCAATCCGCCAGAAGGACAACCCATTTCACGCGTCTATACGGTCCGTTCGTTCAACCCTGTAAATGCTCAAATCGAAATTGATTTTGTTAAACATGAAGATTTAAGCCCAGCAATGGAATGGCTTAATTCGGCTCAAGTGGGTACAAAAATCGGGCTTATTGGCCCCCGCCCTCATTTCATTCCCAATTTCATACATAAAAAACATGTGGTCATGTTTGCCGACGATACGGCTGTACCTGCGTTATATTCGATACTGAATGAATGGGAAAATGGCGTAAGTGCGGATATTTTTATTGAAAGTTTTGAAAAAGATATTGCTAGCCAATTACCTCGTCATGACCATGTCAAAATTCATTCGTTCTATAAAGAACATCACACGCCACAAAAAGGTCTTCTTTTAAAAGCAGCATTTGCACTAAAAACTTATGACAATATTACGATTTGGGCGGCTTGCGAACGCAAAGAAGCCAGAGCTTTACGCCAGTTTTTTCTAGAAGACAAACAGTTTAATAAAAATGACGTGCGTATTGCTGGCTATTGGAGAGATGGCGTATCAAGTTCAGAACTAGACATATTACGTGCTCAACATTATCAAAAACATATTCAGCAAGGTAAGACGTTGAATGAATATGATGATCTTGATCTAGCGAATTAAGATCAGCAATCATTTGAATAAAACCTGCTTTGTGCAGGTTTTTTTATGGGTCAGCATACATCTATAAATATAAAGCTATACGACCATATCAATTATGCAACGACATGTTGCAGTTAACCTATTTTTTAGCTCTACATAGAACATTACTATATTTCTCAAGAGATAAATAAAAATTTGGGAGATTAGATCATGAATGCTTATCTACATCGTAGTGAAGATCGAGGTCATGTAAAAGCAGGCTGGTTAGAGTCTTATCATAGCTTTTCATTTGGTAGTTGGTACGACCCTAAATATATGGGTGTAAGCGCTCTACGTGTAATTAATGACGACCAGATTGATGCACATAATGGTTTTGGTACGCACTCCCATGACAACATGGAAATCTTAACTTGTGTGCTAGATGGTGCAATTTCACATCGCGACACCATGGGAAATGAAGGCCAGATTAAAGCGGGTGAATGGCAACTCATGAGTGCCGGCACAGGTGTTGCCCACAGTGAGATCAACAACACTGACACGCCTGTACATTTACTACAAATCTGGATTATTCCTGATGAAAGAGATGCAGAGCCAAATTACCAGCAAATTAATCTTGACCCACGCAAAGATCCAAACAAATGGCATTTAATTGCAGGTCCTGATGCAAATGCACCAATGCATATTCGCCAAAATGCAGAAGTAAAATCTGCCGTATTGGAAAAAGGACATGAGTTAACGGTTGATACGGTTAAAAAAGTGAACTATGTGCACGTAATTTCAGGTGTAGTCCGCATTGGCGATCAAGAAGTTAAAGCAGGCGATGCTTTAGTTTTTGAAGATAAAGCGACAATTCACGCAACTGAAGACAGTCAATTTATCTGGTTCGATTTACCTTAAATCATCAAAAGCCCTTTGCATAAAAGGGCTTTTTTTAATCTCCCCCGCCACCGCCGCCATCACATCCACCTGAATCTGAAGATGATGATGAACAGTCATTTGAATAACTAGAGCTATGATGATGACTGGGACTATTATCGTGAAAATGATGTGTTGAAGCAGATGAATGATCATGCTCACCCGATGGTGAATAATTTTTTAAATTTCTGAGTAGTGCGATTAAACAAATGAGCCCAATACTAGAAAAAATGACTATGAATATAATAATAAATAACTTCAAATAACGACCTCCTAGATCAAGCTATAGAGATGCTTGTTGTGTTCCCATTTATTATATGAGTCATGTTTAATAAACAAGTTGTTTTTTTGATAAATAAAAGTTGCATTAAACCAACCCCACCAAAAAACAATCCAGCACTTTTTCTCGCTCGATTGCCGCACCCGAGCTTAAAAGCTGAATAATTGCGCCTTCAATCATATATAAAAATAATTTGGCATCCTGAAAAGTCGTATCGTTTTTAAGTATTCTAAGTTGGCTATAGATTTCATTGATGAGCCACATTCTATATCTCACTGCGATGATATATGCTTTTGGATAGGTGAGTTTGGTTTCAAAAATTGCTTTAAATAATAAATAGTACGGCCCTTCTACATCGCTATGTAAAAAATAAAGTTTCTTAAGTTTTTCCTTCACGTTTGTAGTTTGATCGTACTCAACAATTGAGACTACTTTTTCTTTTAAGCGTTCTTTTTGCACGATCAGACAGATTTCTATAAATCGCTCTTTAGAATGAAAGTAGTTATAAAAAGTTGCTTTTGGAGTGTGAGACTCTTTCACGATTCGGTCGATGCCCACTGTGTGAAATCCGTGATGGTGAAACAAATGAATCGATGTATTAATGATTTGGATCGCACGTGTTGAGAGAACTAAATTTCGCATATTTTTACCGTTATAAATTCTTGTTGTTTCTAAACGAGATACTTTTTTGGGAGAAAAAAAGGCATAGCAAAGCCGTAAGACTGTGCTTGGCACATCTCAAGTTTTATAGTTAATGCAAGTTTTTTGAGCCGTAATGACTTAAAGCCTGAAAACCCTAAAGGGCATCAAGCTGCTTTAAATTTTTAAGTTGTGTCGTTATAGCTTTTGGCAGCCGCTGCCAAGAAATTATGAATGTGCAAAGCCAACTCCTTTTTATTGGGAGTTCTGCCAGACATTTATAGAATTATGGTGGCAGAACGGAAGAAGGTTGACAGACTAGTAATAACTCAAACTAGCACACCCGAGGGTGTCCCTCTCCCGTCCTACCGCTACGGGAAAGGAACGAGTAGCTACCACACAAGACTATTCCTCAGAAAGAAAAGCTCTGATGCGGGAGTTATTATTCAGCCTGTCAAAGCCGGCTGGCAATGTGGCCAGCAGGCAAAGGATAGTGCTCTGCCCTTTAGCAGTCAAGCACACAAAATGACATTTGTTTTAAATTAGATCATTAAAAAGTAAGGATAAATAATGAGATAGTTATTGTTAAAGTGGGGTTTATAAAGGTGAGGTTTTGGCAGCTATAACTTTATAGGTTGTAACCTTTTAACAAGTTTAAAGGTTACACCGCTCAATTAAATTATAAATAGAAATTAGACTTAACCTATTTTCATAAAATATAAATCAGTGCCTTTTGCAATTGTCTGCTCTTGAAAAGGTACTATCACAATACAATTCGCTTTAACAAATGGCTCTATCTGATATGACTGTTGTTGCTCAATAATTTCCAATACATATTCCCCATTTTCTTGAGCCTTATAACACCCCCATAACAACTTTCTATTTGTCACATTAGGAACAATTTCTATGTCAGTTTTACCTTTAAAGTAAGCATGATCAAAAAAGTCTGAGATGTGCTTATTCAAAATATATTTCACAAAAGCATGCATTAGAATCGCAATATCTTGGATGTCACCCGGTAAATTAATAATAGTCGCTTTGTCTTCTGTAACGACTACACGCATACCTTTATGATTACCGCTTTCATCATATATCTGCACAGTCTCACGACTAGGTGGAGTCCTATCTTGTCCTTTAAGAATTTTAATTTCATTAGCTGGCATACAACGTGTATTCAAGGCTGATGACATGCTGCTTTGATCAAAGATTGGAAGTTTTTCAAGCTGGAATAAAGAAGAACGATTATTTTGATATGTGCAGCAAATAATGACATCAAAGTTTGAAGTTTGTTGTTCAAAGAATTTTATATAATCGTCCCTGCTCGTCGTTAATGAGTCATCTAAAGCTGGGTCATTATCTTTTTTAAGATTATTAAATGCAGCATCAAAACGTTCAGGTTTGAGTGATTTGATTTCTACTTGCTCATAGCCCCATGTTTTCAAGACATCTTTAACATACAAACTTTCCTCACTCATTTCTTCTTTATCAAAAGAATGCATACTTACAATGAGAATTTTGGGGTTTTTATATATAGATAATTCTTTGATTCCCGCTCGTCTTAAAACAATTAATTTTTCAGGAGTCAGTTTCTCATCTTTTTTTAGAATCACATCGCCTTGTTTAAATATACTGCCCTTTGGGATAACACCATGCATGGCAGGAATAGAACCAGTAATCTTTTTAGCCTCAGTATCAGAAAGATCTAATCTTTCATCTTGTTGAGCAATCACTGAATCTAAAGACTCTGGTAATTTTGTATAGGCAGGAATTTCTAACAAACTTGGAGTTTTTAGATCTAATTTATACGGATTAATAGATCTATAAAGCTGTTGTCCCCAATAGTACCAATGAGTAATTAATACAGGGCTATCTTTACTTGCAGATTGAGTTGTTTCTGAGTTAAGAGCCCAACCCGCATATTCAGATAAATTATGCAGAGGATAATCCTGTAAAGCATATATATCACTTGCGTTAACTTGATTTACAGCTTCATCTAATTTTACAGTTTCTTTTAAATCACCTTTAGGCAAATTTATATTGATATGATAAAAAATGTCCGTTAAATGATTTGGTAAGTTATCTGGTATTGGAAGTTTTTTTTGCATAAATATAGATCCTAGAAGTACCTCAAATAGGAGGTACTTCACTAATTTTAATTATTAATCAACATTAATAAAGAACTTATCACCATCTAAAACGCGTTCGGTATTAAAGAAAGACCCTAAGCGGCTACCTGCTCTACGGTTATCAGATGCATCAATTTTTTTCACTGAGGCACCTGTGCCGCCTTGATGAGTAGCTGCAAACGGGAACTCATCACAATCGCAATCAGTTGCAACTTCATCAGAATCACCTGTAAAGAAACATTTTGAACCGACCGTTGGTCCATATTTGACTTTGCACATTTTTACAGATTCGGCACGATTATCTTTACGAGTTTGAGCATCTCGTAACCGAGTTAAGGCAGATGCACTTGAACTAGGAAAAACTGAATTGGTTGAACCTGCAATAAATTTACCTGGCTGTCCAGCCGCAAATGCTTCTTTAATATGCTTTGCAGACTCATCTACATCTGGATCAGTAATTTTAATTGTAGTAAGAACAGGAGGTACATCTGGATATACACATCCTTTCGTATTTGCCTTAGCTTTACCTATGTCACAGCGAACACCTGGACTATAAATCCCTGGTTCATAACTTGCCGCATCATTAAATGAAGCGTTCGCTTTGACAACTTGAAAAGATACACTTGGAGATAAAAATAAGGGATTTGAAGAAGCCAATTCAGTGCTAGATGGGGTGAAAGTAGTGGTAGATTCTAAAGATAAACCATTTACTAAATTAATTGGATTGCCGTAGACAGTCTTTGTTGTACAGTTATAACAGTACAACTCAGGTCGTACTTTTAGAGAATCACCAGTTTGCCCTATAATTTTTGTGCGCAGTTTATACTTGAATGTCCAAGTTAATGCATTTTTTGGATTATCAGAATAAACATATGCAACTACTTTCGCAGTACCTACATTTAATCCTTTTGCATCAGTCAATGGAATTTCAAATGGTTCTGACTCTAAACAATGCGCCCCTCTATTTATATAGCTATCTAGATCTTTACCAACTTTTTTACAAATTGGCGATACATCCAAAGCACTAGCAGCATAACTAGTTGTTACCATGAATATTGAAGCTAAAGCTATTATATATTTAGTTATATTTAACATGAAGTTTCCAATTTTATAAATTTAAAAAATCATTCTAATAAGCCATTTTGGCTTACCAAAATGAGGGCGCATAATAACATAATTAAAAAATAAGTAAATTTATTGATTATAATTGATAGCTTACATTTACCAATTGGTATTTTTTAAATTATGACCAATAAAAAATTTAAAATACTATTCACGTAATTACTGGTCAAAAATTTTACTAAAACATTTTATTTCAACTATTTTATTAAGCTTTATTTCAATGTATTCAAATAAGAAATTATATTCAAAAGCTTAGATATCATTATTTTTAACTCCCTTAGCTTGGTCTTACAAAAAGAAGGATTTACTTTTTAATTATTATTTTTTTAGAAGCAATCTCGGTTAAGAAATTTATTAAACCAATAAAAAAAAGCCCTAAACCATTATAGTTTAGGGCTTTTTAAGTCATATAAAGCTATTCGAGTTTATATGACTTTAAATCTTGGTAGGTATATCCAGACTCGAACTGGAGACCTCTACGATGTCAACGTAGCGCTCTAACCAACTGAGCTATACACCTAGAATGGAAAGCATAATATTCATTTTTCAAAAGCAAAACAAGTGATTTACCATCGAAAAAAATACAAATGAGCAGACTTTAAGCAAACTCTTTTTCCTTTTCCAAAAAAGAAAAACGGTACATGGTTTAACCACATACCGTTTCTTTAGTTGACTATTAATCTCAACTTAACAAGGGCATTTCTTTAAATTCCCACCTGCCGATGGATATCTCGAATCAACACAATGACGGTAGAAAGTCGTCGCATCCATTGGGGTTAAATCAGGATGATGCGCTTTCATGTGCTCCAGATAAGTTTGATAGTCTGGAACCCCAACCATCAGTCGAAAGCTTTGCTGCAAACGCTGCCATAAGGTTGCAATACGCGACCAGTTCTTTGGAGAAAGTAATAGCTCTTTTTGCGAGAGCACTGTCATTTTGATGATTTTCGCAATAATAACAGTTCCATTTTTTGCAAATTTAAAATTCATCATTACTCTCCTCGTGGGGTGACCACTTTCGGATCAGCATATACAGCTGGTGCTTCATGAGCAGTTGGTGTCGGGCTTGCTAATGCACGGCGCACAATACCAATTGCAGCAATTACCATCACAATCGCAACGATCATGAAGAAGCCACAAAGCGCAGCGTTGATTTGGTTTGACATCACAATCGTCTGCATTTCTTCAAGTGTTTTTGCTGGTTTAAGAATTTCACCACGCGCAATCGCATCTGAAAATCTATTCGCTTGTGCTAAGAAACCAATCTTTGGATTTTCGTGGAAAATCTTTTGCCAGCCCGCAGTCATACAGGTAATGAACAAGAAAATTGTTGGGAAAATCGTTACCCATACATATTTTTCTTTTTTCATTTTAAACAGAATAACTGTACCCAAAATGAGTGCCATTGAAGCCAACATCTGGTTACCCACACCAAATAAAGGCCAGAGTGAATTGACACCACCTAACGGATCAATCACACCTTGATAGACGAAGAAGCCCCATCCACCTACAGCAACAGCAGTACCTAGCAAATTACCAAAGAATGAGCTTGAAGATTTAACCGCAGGAATAACAATACCCACAGTGTCTTGTACCATGAAACGACAAGCACGAGTACCCGCATCGACAGCAGTTAAAATGAATAATGCTTCGAATAAAATCGCAAAGTGGTACCAGAACGCCATCATTTGGCGGCTATTGAAAATTTCAGAAATGATATGTGCCATACCAATCGCAAAGGTAGGCGCACCACCTGTACGTGAAAGAATCGAGCTTTCACCTACTTCTTGAGCCAATACGGTTAGCATTTCAGGCGTAACGACAAAGCCTAAATTACGCACGGCTTCTGCCGCAGATTCTACAGTTGTACCGAGTACAGCCGCAGGCGCATTAATTGCAAAGTACACACCTGGGTCTAAGACAGTTGCACAGATCATCGCCATAATACCGACGAAAGATTCCATGAGCATGCCGCCGTAGCCAATCACACGAATGTCAGCTTCGTTATCAACGAGTTTTGGTGTTGTACCACTTGATACAAGCGCATGGAAACCAGAAATGGCACCACAGGCAATAGTAATAAATAGGAATGGAAATAAGCTACCTGAGAATACAGGGCCAGTACCGTCAATAAAATGAGTCACTGCTGGCATTTTTAGTTCAGGTAATGCAATCACAATACCAACGGCCAAGCCAAGAATGACGCCAATTTTAAGGAAGGTTGATAGATAATCACGTGGTGCTAACAATAACCAGACTGGTAAAACTGATGCGATAAATCCATAAATGATTAAGCACCATGTAAGCTGTGTTCCTGTTAAAGTGAAAAATTCACCCCAGTAAGGATCTGCTGCAACCTGTCCACCATAAACAATGGCAAGCATCATTAAAACGAAGCCGATAATAGAAACTTCGGCAATACGTCCCGGGCGAATAAAACGCATGTAAACGCCCATAAACAATGCAATTGGAATCGTCGCTGCAATACTGAAAACACCCCATGGACTATGGGCAAGTGCTTTCACCACAACTAATGCCAGTACCGCAAGGATAATAATCATTACCCCAAGCGCACCAAGCATGACCACAATACCGGCAAAAGAACCGAGTTCTTGTTTTGCCATTTCACCAAGTGAGCGACCGTCTCGACGTGTTGAAATAAATAAAACTAAAAAGTCTTGTACCGCACCCGCCAGAACCACACCGACCAATAACCAGATCGTTCCTGGTAAAAAGCCCATTTGTGCAGCCAAAATTGGTCCGACTAATGGCCCCGCTCCTGCAATTGCAGCAAAGTGGTGACCGAAAAGCACGTATTTATTGGTGGGAACATAATCCAGACCATCGGCCAAGCGATGTGCTGGGGTTAAACGTCTTGGGTTTAATTCAAATACTTTAGTTGCAATAAATAGACTATAAAATCGATATGCGATGCTATATACACATGCTGCAGCAAGTACAAGCCAAACCGCATTGACATGTTCACCACGACTGAGTGCCAGCATCCCAAAAGAAATTGCACCTATTATTGCCACTAGGCTCCAGACCAGCTTGGAGGGAAGCGTAGATTTCGCTTGCATTGTGTCCATTCTTAACCTCTCAATAAATAACTACAGCATTTTTATATTGTTATGTACTGTTTCTCTTAATCCCTGTGACTCTACTCCTCCTTTTTCTTTTTTCCTCTTATACTTTCGCATAAAAAAAGGGATGATTTACATCATCCCTTCGATAATAGTGTATTTTTTAACTATTATGCACGCTCTAAATAATCGCCAGTACGAGTATCTACACGAACGCTTTCTTCTTGCTGAACAAATAACGGAACACGAACAACCGCACCTGTTTCAAGCTTAGCTGGTTTACCGCCACCGCCAGATGTATCACCACGTACACCCGGATCAGTTTCAACAATTTTCAATACAACGAAGTTCGGTGGGCTTACTGTTAAAGGTACGCCGTTGAACAACATAATTGTACATTTTTCATTTGAATCGTCTTTTAACCATTTAGCAGCATCGCCCATAGCAATTTTGTCTGCCGCGATTTGCTCAAAAGATACAGGATCCATGAAGTTCCACATTTCACCATCGTTGTATAGGTATTCCATTTCAACTTCAACGATGTCAGCTGCTTCTAAAGAGTCACCTGATTTGAAAGTTTTTTCTAATACTTTACCGGTTTTAAGGTTACGTAATTTTACACGGTTGAACGCTTGACCTTTACCTGGTTTTACATATTCGTTTTCCATGATTGAACATGGGTTACCATCAAGCATAACCTTAAGGCCTGCTTTGAAATCATTTGTAGAATAATAGGCCATGAAAGGCACACTCCAAACTTAACAAGTCAACTATGCGATATAATGCGTTGTTGCATTATCTTAATCGTGTCAAATGATAAACTATTTATACCAAGAGCAAAACTGGCAATCTCAACTGAGTGACCTTATTACTGATCCTTCGGAATTGCTAAGCCTACTCGAGTTATCCTCAGAACAGCTATTATCGGGTGCGATTCTGGCTTCTGAAAAGTTTAAATTGCGTGTTCCTCGTGCGTTCGTCGGAAAAATGAACGCTAAAAACCCGCTTGACCCGCTTTTGCTACAAGTATTACCCCATCATTTAGAACTCGAAGAACATCCTGAGTTTGTTACTGACCCATTAGGCGAAGAAGCAGCAAATCAATTACCAGGTGTATTGCATAAATATAAATCGCGTTTTTTATTAACCTTGACGGGTGCTTGCGCCGTTCATTGCCGTTATTGCTTCCGTCGACATTTCCCCTATCAAGAAAATTTGCCAAAAAATGAAGATTGGCTAAATATTAAAAACTATATTGAAGCAAACCCGAACATTAACGAGATCATTTTAAGTGGTGGTGACCCGCTTACGCTTTCTAACCGTAAATTAGCACTTTGGTTAGAACGCCTATCATCTCTCAAACAAATCCAGATTCTGAGAATTCACTCACGGGTCCCAATTGTTATTCCTAACCGGATCGACGAACAGCTGATTTCTTTATTAAAAAACAGTAGGCTGCGTATAGTTCTGGTGGTACACTCAAACCATGCTTCTGAACTCGATGACTTTACTTGTTCAAAATTGTTGCAGTTATCTGACCATCACATTACTGTACTAAATCAGGCAGTATTGCTGAAAGGTGTCAATGACTCTGCACAGACGTTAATTGATTTAAGTTATCGTTTATTTGAAGCTCGCGTTATGCCTTATTACTTACATGTTTTAGATAAAGTAAAAGGTGCACAACATTTTGATTTAGAATCATCCAAGATAGATGATATCTATCGTGACGTGTTAGCGAACCTACCGGGGTATTTGGTTCCTAAACTCGTCAGGGAAATTGCGGGCGAAAAGAATAAAACACCGCTTTTTGGGGCTACAACTTTTTGAGTTATATAATAAGTGATGATGAATAATGCGCTGTCGGACATTTTTCACAATCAAACCGAACTCTCTCGTGAACGGTTAAGCTTTTGTGAAGCCAATATTAAAGATCTTAATGAATGGGTCACTACCCTTTCTATTATGCAACTCGGTGATACGTCAAAAGCATTATTCACAGCTATTTTAGAGCTCAATGAATTAAAATGTAGTGAAACCTTACGTTTCGACCTCATACAAACGCTTCATCCGACCATTAACAATGTACTCGCCAGCCTAGAGAAAAACTTCTTTAACCAAGGCGTGATTAGTACAGATCGTAATGAGCACATTATTGAATTAGCGATGTTGCTCCGCTGCTATTTCGCCAGTATTTATTTAAATATTGCGCAAAATAGTCATGAGCAACTACAGCATCAAAAGTTTTCACTCTTTGCCTATAAGCAAAAAAAGAATCTGCAAACGGCGCGTACTTTATCGACGTTTCATGCGCTACAACAATTAACGAGTCTGCTTTATCAGCAGCATATGCTTTATAGCGAGCCTCTTAAAGGTCAATGGTTAATAGCGCATCAGCTGTATGAAACCGCAGTTCAATACAAATACCATCTCATCAATATTAACCATATTCAGGGCATACAACACCCTTTAGCGAATATTACACAAGCTTATGCTCAGTTGATTTTGCTGGATATTTTAAATACGAACCAGATTCGTCAGTCAGAAATTCAGGCATTGTTTCAATGTAGTTTTGACTGGGCAAGAATGATTCATATTTTGCCGAAAGATACTGCTTTAACGAAATATGTGGTCGATCCAAATAAGGACCATCCGCCTGTTTATAATACAAAGCGTAGCTCTAACTTTAACCCTAGCATCTTCATCGGTACGCAAGCTTTACTTGAGCATGTCACTGCAACCATGCATAAAAATGCTCAATATATTTCTAAGAATGAAAAGTTTTATTTAAGCCCAGCTTTAAAATTTCATGTTCAAACGATTTTAGGAACCACGGCTCAACGTCGTCATGAACGTTATGAGTACAATGCAGAGCTTCAAATTTGTTTTGGTTTAAGCACAGCTCATTTCTATTTATCAAAAGCAAAAAACTTTGAAGAAACGCTACAGCTTAACCATAACTATAACTTACAAAGCGAATCTAAAGTTTTATCCAACTTAGAGAAAAAAGAACAACAAACAAGCTCTTATCAACGCTTGAGTCGTGAAAGCAAAACCATTTATCAAACCACCGTTCTCGATATTAGTGTCAATGGATATCGTATTAAATGGTCTGGCGAAGCACCGAAAAACTTAAGAACTGGTGAATACATTTTAGTTAAAGAAACTTTGCATGGGCAATGGCGCGGCGGTGTAATTCGCTGGATTAAGCAATCGACCGAAAAATCCCTAGAGTTAGGTTTAGAGATTTTGTCGCAAGCCATGTTCCCTTGTTCAGTGCATATTCAAGCTGAGCGCCATACTCGCAATTATCATCCCGCACTACTACTACAAACACAAAATCTAGAAGAAATACAAAATACGCTTATTTTACCGGGCTCTCAAATTTTTAGAGAGCAACAAACAATTCATTTACGATTGGGGACAGAAGAAATCAAAGTGTATCTACTCAAAGCACAGCTCATTACGCAAAGTTTTATTCAATTTCATTTCGAGCTTTTGAATGAGCAGCAACAAGGTCTGCTTGATCAGTTCATGATGAAAAAGGGTAATAACTCTAGCACTCAAGATTTATGGGAAGCACTAAAGTGAGAAACTCTTTATTATCTAAAAAGTTAAAACGTACTGAAACACGTTTACTCATTATTGATGACAACCAGCTACGTTATAACCAGATTTTAAATTTATTATTGGGGAATGATTATCAAGTTCAGGCATTATTACTTGATGATTTAAAAAGTTTTGAAAAACAGTTAAATACGCCGTGGGATGCTATTATTTTTGGTCGTGCTTATGACCTAAAAATTGAACAAACTCTCTCCCTCATTCAAGCATCTGAACAGCCAAATTTACCTGTTTTATTATTACAGCCCGACGATTATCAGCCTCAGCAATATCAGGCTTATATTCAAAAAGGTATTTATGATGTAGTTCCATTAGAACCATTAGATTATTTTTATATCACTCTTATTCGGACCTTGTCGTATAGCCACTTATTGCAGACTGAACAACGCCTGACAAATGAGTTAGAAACAATTCACTCCCATACACAAACATTGGTCAACAATAGCCATAAAGCTGTTGCCCTTTTTCAAGAAGGGATGCATGTTAAGGCAAATACAGAATACCTCAACCTTTTTGGATTTAAGCAAGAAGACGAGATTATTGGCCTGCCAATCTTAGATGTTTTACAACCTGATGATTTAAATGTTTTTAAACAAAGATTTAAGAAAATTTCATTAGGCCAATTCGATCAGGCACGTTTTGAAATTCAGAGTCAACATGCAGCAATCGCAGGTAACAATGCTCTAAAACTAGAGTTTATTCCTAGTCAGGAAGAAGATGCAGTACAGCTAACCATTGACTATCAACTGGATTTTAAAACATCTGCAAATACACTTTTTTCAGAAAAGAGTTATGGTGTACAAACGCCTTGGCAACAAATTAATCGACAACTATCGACCTACCCTGCTCAAGCCAACGCATTAATTTTATTTAAAGTAAATCAGTGCCCAGAGCGAGTATTTCAACAAGAATGGCAAACTCCTGCACAATATTTTAATCAGCTGCACAGTTTCTTAAAAGAACACGCGCAAATGCCGATTTTTAATATTGAACTTGGTGCATATGTTGGCATTTTACAAGCTGAAAACAGCACAGTCCTTAACTCCCAACTGACTAGTCTGCAAAGTTTGCAAAAAGAGCATTTATTAAAGATTAATGAGCTTAATTACTCGATCCAATTTAAGCTTAGCTATGCCCCAATTACTGAACCTTTAAATGAAGATAGCTTTACAAGCTTACTGGCCCAAACAAGTCAACAAGAGTTACCTAAGGCGCAGGCAGAAATTGAGTTGGCACCAACTATCGACATTATCGCTCCTGAGCCTGTCAAATCCTCTATATCGCTTGATCTAAGTCTTGAGCAAGTCGATGCTCCTTTGCAATCTTCATTATTGCAGCAATTAAAGCAGCAGCTAGCTCGAAGTGAAATTCATTTAAAATATCAACAGATCTACGATAAACACGATCAAGAAACCCATAACTATGAGGTGACTAGCGGTTTTATTAGCGATGAACAATGGTATGACATAAATGACTTGGCTGAATTAAGAGAAGACAGTGACCTTTCTATTCAATTAGATCGCTGGATTTTGGTTGAGGCATGTAAGCAACTACATAACTTTATTACTCAGTACCCGAAAGCTAAACTGATTATTAACCTGAATATTGATATCTTACTCAAAGATAAATCCTTCCCCGAGCTAATTTCAAAACTACTCACCATTATTGGTAGTAAGCTTGAAAGCCCACTGGTTTTACAATTTTCAGAACAAGCAATTCAGCCTCATCTTGCAATTGCTCAGCAACACATAGCTCGCCTGCGTCAACACGGCGCAGAAATTTCGATTCGGGATTTCAGCTCTTCTATGTATAGCGAATCAATATTGCAGCAACTAGACGTTCAATATTTAAAACTGCAATCGAAGAAAACTGAGCTATTAAACTCAGATGATGGTTTAGCACGCTTACAAGAAAAGGTTTTGAACTATTTAACTGTAAAACCTGTAGGGATTTTACTGAGTGATCTAGATGATATGAACTTATTTGCTAACGCATGGAATGTGGAAACGCGTTTCTTGCAAGGTCGCTATTTCCAGAAAAAACTTGATCGATTAACAGACGTACAAGACCAATAATGGTCTTGTGCTGAAAAACAAAAAACGGGCATAAAGCCCGTTTTTTGTTTCGTGTTGCAGTATTAACGCTTGATAGAGCGAGACATACCAGCAAAACGTTGTTTGAATTTGTCGATACGACCACCAGTGTCTACATTCTTTTGCTTACCAGTGTAGAATGGGTGGCAAGCTGAACATACGTCAAGGTAGATAGTTTCTTTACCTAAAGCAGAACGAGTTTCGATTACGTTACCGCAAGAACAAGTTGCAACTAATTTTTCATATTTTGGGTGAATATCGGCGCGCATCGTCGATTACTCCTAATTGGAAGAAAGGCTTAAGCTGTCATCGCAATTGATCACTCTCAACTTAAGTTGAGGACAGGCTCAAAATGAGCAGATCAACACCACAACAGACCATTCTTTTGGCCCACCGAAACCTCTAGGGTTAGAGCTAAGCACAACAAGTGGGCAACATTATACGTCAAATAATTTTCTTTTGCGAATTAATCTTGGGATTTAGCCAAGTAATTTGCGATCACCCCACACACCATTAACTGTATTTGGTGAAAAATCATAATAGGTAACACGATCATGCCTAAAGGTTGGCCAATAAATAAGATTTGCGCCATCGGAACACCACTTGCCAAGGTCTTTTTGGAGCCACAAAAGAAAACTGTAATTTGATCTGCTCGGTTAAAACCTAAAGCACGCGGTAGGTAAAGTGCTAACAGCATAATGATCGTTAAAAGTACTGAACACGCAATTGTTAGAATGAGTAAAGTTTTCCAACTTACTTGATGCCAGAGCCCTGCCACTACTGCTCCACTAAATGCGCCATACACCACCATCAAAATCGAGCCTTGATCAAATGCTTTAACAATACTCGGAACTTTTGCCATATAAGGGAAAATATAAGGACGTAATAATTGACCTAAAATAAATGGCACTAACAGTAATAATGTAATTTGTATAATTGAAGTCGTCGGGTCAAATCCATGTTGGCTTTGGCCTAAAATAAAGAAGCTCACCAAGACTGGTGTAATAAACATACCAATCAAGTTTGAAAAAGATGCACTGCACACCGCTCCCGCCACGTTCCCTTTTGCAACCGACGTAAATGCAATAGAAGATTGAACTGTAGAGGGTAAAAAGCACATAAATAAAAAACCCCAGTACAGCTGTTGACCTAACAGAGGTAATAAAATTGGCTTAGCCAACAGACCAATCACAGGGAAAATAAAGAAAGTAAATGCGAAGACCAGTAAATGCATTTTCCAATGCAAAATACCTTCAATTACAGCCTCACGTGATAGTTTCGCGCCATGCAAAAAGAATAAGATTGCAATCGCGACTGTGGTCAGTGTATTGAAATATTGAGCTGCTTGACCACTGACTGGAAAAAATGTTGCTAGTAGTACCATTCCAACTAACAAAACTGTAAATCGATCAAGAGCCAATAACTTCAGCATAGCCATATCCTATGATTATTCTAGATAAATAAAAAACCCAGTTGATAAATTGACCATTTGGTCAAGCGTTCATCATACTGGGCTAAAAAAATAAAGCTAGGCTTTTAAGAACTAATTCTTAAAGCATCACAGTCAATTTTTAGTTATTTGTCGCATTAGCATCTTGTTGAATCAATTCGACTTTATAGCCGTCTGGATCTTCAACAAATGCGATAACAGTAACACCACCTTTCATTGGCCCCGCTTCACGCACAACTTTGCCACCACGTGCTTTAATTTCTTCACACGCTTTATAGGCATCGTCAACACCAATGGCAATGTGACCATAGGCATTGCCTAAATCATAACTTGATGTATCCCAGTTATGGGTAAGCTCAAGCACGGTATTGGTTTCTTCATCACCATAGCCAACAAATGCTAGTGTAAAGCGCCCTTCTTCATAATCACGCTTACGAAGTAACTTCATCCCTAATACTTCAGTATAGAACTTTAAAGATTGTTCTAAATTGCCTACTCGCAACATTGTATGAAGCATTCGCATATATTTATCTCCTAGGAAACTTTCATTTTGATGATTGATTAGCCAACAACTTACCCACCCAAATCACGAGTAATAAAATTGGTAATCCCATCAAAAATGTAGCCGTAAAAAAGCCTGAATAACCGATATGATTCACTATTGTACCTGAGTAACCACCAATCGTTTTTGGTAACAACAGCATTAGCGAGCTAAAAATAGCATATTGCATAGCAGTAAATGACACACTTGTTAAACTAGAAAGAAATGCAATAAAAACTGCCCCAGCTAATCCAGAGGCTAAGTTATCAAATATGATGCCCATTACTAACCAAACTTTGCTATAAGGAACAACTACTTTTCCTTTCAATTCGATATCCATATTTTTATCAATCGGAATCGCTGGAATATCGGATAAACTCATACGATAACGAGGTTGATTCTCTTCTAGCTGTTTTTGATAAGAATGGTTTAAAGTTAAAGTATGTATTTGCTTATTGGCTTCATAATTTGCTTCTACTTGTATTGAATTAAGTTTAGCAAGATCATTTCCAGGAATAATAACATTCCAATCACTACCTTTAATCTTACCTTCTATTTTATTTTGTGAATTCAATAAAATACTAACGGACTTTAGCTCACCATTTTTAGGTAGATTCAATAAACTACCATGAAGAATTACATCTTTTTTCAGCTCATCTTTATATAAAAGATTATCTCCACCAATTGCTTGAACATAAATATCTGGTTGGGATTCTGAGTTAAATACTTTTAATGGAAGGTTTATCTTTAAAGGTTCAGCATATCCTACAGGCTGAGAATTAATTGAGACTTCATTCTGAGCTGACGTCAAAGTATTACTCGGAAATTTTAGTGACCAATTTCCCACTTCATCAGGGCTTGTAATATAAGTGTGATCCCCTATATGAACTTGAACATTTTGCATAGTAGCGCCAGATTTAACTAATCCAACAAAAATCAAGTTGGTAGTGCTTGCTAAAATTGCTCCTAACAACATCATTTTCATTACATTATAGCGTTGCGCTAACATTCCTCCGAGAAAACCACCCAATATGACAAAGAAGATTGCAAAAAACTTATTAAACCAAGCAATTTCCTCTTTATCAAAATTTAAGTCTAAATAGAATAAATTAGCCATTACACCAGCAACGACATCTGAAATACGATAAAAACCTATTAGCAATAAAATTGCTAAAGCAACTTTTAATCCATATCGCTTAAAAAAATCTAGTAAAGGTGACAACCATGTTTCTACAACAATTTTCTTATTAATTAGACCAAACTTAATTAACCCAAAAATTACAATAACCGCAATTGATATACTAATTAAAAATTTAATGACTAAAAGTAGAAAGTTTAAAAAAGCATCTTCGATAGAAAGCGAATCAAAAATTAAACCAATTTGGTAAAAGCTAATCCCAAAAACGATGGTTGAAATAACAAAAACCGAGAATAACTGAAAATAGTCTTTAGCTTGATAGTGATGTTGAATACGTTTAACTTCAGGCTCATGAATAAATAATGTTGTAATTATTCCTATACCCATGAGGCCTGCCATTAATAAATATGTAGTTCGCCAAGCTTCATATATATAATTACCAACAGCTGTACCCAGTGAAGCCGCAAATAATAACGCACCTAATTGTGTAATGATTGTAGCAGTACGATATCCAGCATTATACGTTGAAGCTAAAACAGTTTGCACATTAGGATCTTCAGTTAATTCAATACGATAAGCATCAACAATAATATCTTGAGTAGCTGAAGAGAAGCCAAGGAAAATAGCAGCAGCTGCCATAATGGTCAGATTTGAAAATGAGCCAAAATCAGAAGTATTCGGTAAGGGATTTGTAAATGCCATTAAGCAAATTGCACAGATAACCAAAATTTGTGCAACTAATAGCCAACTACGTCTTAACCCCATTTTTCTTGTTAAATAAGGAAGTGGTAATTTATCTATCAAAGGTGCCCAAATAAACTTGAACGAATAAGCCAAAGCTGCCCAAGAGAACATGGTGATAGTACTTCTGTTAATTCCAGCTTCAGTCAACCAAAATGATAAGGTTGAAAAAATTAGAAATATGGGAATTCCTGATGAAAAGCCTAAAAACAACATAATAATTGCTCGGCGATCCAAGAAGGCCATAAAGGAACTTTTCCACCCTTTTGATTCAGCACTCATTCGTTTTTTATTTTCCATAAATTATAAATGTGCCTATTCAAACCCTTCTTACAATTCCTTTCAAGATTCTTTATGCAATCAATTTTGTTTTGGCGATAAAAACGGCAAGTTTGCTTGATATTTTATGCTAAACCTGTATACCTTTAAGCTTCAACCTTCGTTTTCTTTTGCTGGATATCAACAGTGACACAAAAACTTGATCAAGTGACCATCTCAACTTTATCACTCGCTAAAACAAACACCACAAACGTCACAATAAATGCATTTCCTTCAGCTTTTGAGCAACCTGATATAAAAATGACTTTGGATAAAACAGCCTTAAAACCCGAACAACTAACACATATTCCAGATTTTGAAAAAATTCCAGCTTCTACAAAACGTATAAAACCGCTTAATAACTTTTTAGGGCAAGATCGTGCCAAAGCATCGGTAGAAGCAGGGATTTCTTTACCCTACTCTGGCTATAACATTTTTGCGGTAGGAACAGCAGGCTTGGGTAAACGCACCATGATTAAGCGTTTACTCCAACAACATGCGAAAACAATGCCTACTCCAGATGACTGGGTATATGTCTATAATTTTAAGCAGGCACGCCAACCACTTGCTCTACGCTTCCCTGCTGGACAAGGGACAAAGTTTCAACATGCCCTTCATCAAACTTGGCAAATTATTTTAAAACAGCTTGAACGCCGTTTTAGTGCCGAGACCTATCATAACCGTATTGAGCGTATCCGTGAGGAAACTGGAGATGAGCAGCAACAAGCGCTTGTCGAGTTAACCAAAGAAGGCGAAGAGCTCGACTTAAAACTCATCTCTCGCAATGAAAAGCATGGCTTTGTACCTGTGCAAGTAAAAGATGATCAGGTGCAAGAACTGACTCAAACAGAAATTGATGCTTTAAATACTAAGCAACGTGCTGAAATTGCAGCGAATGTTCGCTACATGGATAAAAAGCTCGAGCGTCTTGGTTTGCATTTAGGTGATTTAGAAGATGACGCACGTGACAAAGTCTCTGTGTTGAATCGAGACATCGCGACCCAAGTGGTTAAGCCACGCATGGATTTGATTTTAAATAAATACGGTCAAGTCAAAGGCCTTGAAGATTATTTAAAACAATATGCTCAAGATGTAATTGATAATGTTGAACTCATTTTAGAGCAAGAAGAAGATGACTTTGCTCCGGCAATGTTTAATCGTGTGCCAGCACGTTATCAGGCCAATGTAATTGTCTCAAACAAACCAAACAGTGGTGCACCGGTTATTTTTGAAGATTTCCCAACGCACTACAACTTGCTTGGTCATGTTGAACAACTTACTCACAACGGTACAATTACCACAGATTTCACGCTCATTCGTCCAGGTGCCCTACATCAAGCGAATGGTGGCTTTTTAATGCTTGAGGCAGAGCAATTACTCGAACAGCCTTATGCATGGCAAGGCTTAAAGCGCGCCTTAAAATCAGGCCAACTCAAGCTTTCTTCTCTTGAACATATGCTGACGTTAACAGGCTCTATCTCGATTGAACCTGCTGCTGTTCCGCTTGATATTAAAGTGGTTCTTATGGCAGAACCTGAAATTTATTATGAAATTTTAGAAGTAGAACCAGAGCTTGGTAGTGTCTTTAAAATTCGTGCAGATTTTACCGATACATTACAACGTAATGACGAAAATGAACAAGCCTACATGCAGCTAATTGCTGATTATGTACAAGCGGATAAATTACTTCCGTTTGACCGCAGTGCTTTAGCAGCTTTACTTACCGACTCAAGTCGTCAGGCAGAAGACCAAAGCTCACTGTCATTACATGCTTCAACTTTGGGCGACCTCATTCGAGAAGCACATCACCATGCTTTTAAAGCCAATGAAAAGCTTGTAACTGACCAGCACATTAACTTGGCACTACAACACAGACAGTATCGCTTAGGCTATTTAAGAGAACTTTACTGGCAAGATCTGTCACGTGGAACTCAGTTAATCGAAACTTCTGGTCATCGTTTAGGTCAAATTAATGCCCTCTCTGTTATTCACTATGCAGATGTTGAGTTTGGTTTACCTTCACGTTTGACTGCATCAGTCTATCAAGGTGGCGGCGATATTCTTGATATTGAACGTAGTGTAGAGCTTGGTGGTTCACTACATGCCAAAGGCGTATTACTTATGTCGAGCTTCTTAAAAGCTCACTTTGGTCGTGAACAGATTTTACATTTCTCTGCTGCGCTTGCATTTGAACAAAGTTATGGGCAAGTAGATGGCGACAGTGCAACAGTTGCCGAGCTTTCTGCATTAATTTCTGCAATTAGCCAAATACCAATTGATCAATCATGGGCAATTACAGGTTCTATGAACCAGTTAGGCCAAGTTCAACCAATTGGTGGTGTAAATGCAAAAATTGAAGGCTTCTATGATGCTTGTAAATTACAAGGTTTAACTGGCAAACAAGGTGTCATTATTCCTCGTCAAAACATGCAGCATTTGATGTTACGCCAAGATGTAATTGATGCAGTACAAAGTGGTCAATTCCATATCCATGCGATTGATACCATTGATCAAGCGCTTGAGATTTTAATGGCCCGCCCTGTCGGTACACTCGACAAAAAAGGTAAGTACAGTAAACACTCTATTTATGCTGCTGTAATGGAGCAACTCGAATATTGGCAAGCCATTGAAGATGGCGCAGAAATTGAAGAGGAGCCAAAGAAGAAAAAGAAAAATAAGAAAAAAATTAAGAAGCATGAAGAGCTTACGGCGGAAGATCTGCCGCAAGAAAGTGTAGAAGAAGTTGCAACCTTAAAACAGAAATAATAAAAAAAGGGCCTGTCAAATACAGGCCCTTTTTACTTTTAGAGTGGCAAAATTAGCGAACGATTTGGATCGCTCGTCCTCCTGCTAACTGACTAAAATATTGTTTAAGTGCTTCAACACAGCGCTGAATTTTCATTGGTTGTTGATCATGTTTGGCAACTTCTGCATACAAAGTAAATGTTGGTAATTTCCAATCTGGCATGAGTTCAATCAAAGAACCATTTTTTAACTCTTTTTGAGCATCTAAATATAGAATTCGTGCAATACCATGCCCTTGCTGACATAACGCCTTTGCAACTTGTAAATTATTGCTCTGCAAACGGCTCTGCATTTCAACATTAAGTGTTTCACCTGTTTTTACATGGTGAAAATGGAAATGATGTGCGTCATTCATGACATTGATCGACAATAACTCATGATCTCTTAAATCATTAGGATGCACAATTGGACTAGACTGATTTAGATAACTTGGAGAAGCTACTAAAATTTGATCTACAAAAGCCATTGGAATGACAGAGCTACTCTCTTCTACTGGAGTAGAGCTCATACGTACTGCAATATCTATTCGCTCTTCAATCAAATCGATATAACGATGTCCAACCTCAAAATGCACAGATAAACCGCGATGAGCTGACATCCAGTGAGATAATGCAGGAATAATGTGCTGAACTGCTAAATCAGGAGTTGTTGCTATACGCAAATCCCCAATTAAGTCATCCCTCAACTCATTAATTCTGATTTTTCCCCTTTCAGCCGCCGCCAACATCTCTTGACAGCTTGAAAAAAAAGCCTGTCCGGCTTCTGTCAAACTAAGTTTACGAGTGGAGCGATGTAATAGAATTACATCCATTTCATACTCGAGGGAGCGAATCTGCTGGCTCACTGCACTTGTTGTAATTCCTAATTCACGTGCCGCACCACTGAATGAACTTTTTTCAACCACACAAGCAAAAACACCCATCGCACGAAGCTGATCTAACATAGGTTTCCTCAAATCTAATTCTAAATTTATAAAAAAATGCTTATTGTTGTAATGAAAGCAACCAATTATATTATACGAGGAAACCTAAGTTTTATGCATTAGCTATTTTGGTAAAAGATTTACAGGATTAATTGGTTTGCCATCCAAACGGATCTGGAACTCAAGCATAACCTGAGATGCTCCTGTAGAGCCCATTTCGGCAATTTTTTGTCCAGCAGTTACATTGTCACCGCTTTTCACCAACATCTTGCTATTGTGGGCATAGGCACTGATATAACCGTCAATATGCTTAATTAAAACCAAATTGCCGTATTCTTTTAAGCCATCTGCCGCGTAAACAACTTGACCATCTGCTGCAGCATAAATAGGGTCACCCTGATTTCCACCATAACGGATTCCTTTGACATTATTTGCCAAATTAAACCCTTGAATCACTGGCCCATTATTCGGTTTTATCCAGCGTAAACTAGAATTTGGTGCAACCGAAGTCACTGTCGTATTCGTTGACGGCGCGGTCGTTGTAGGCTGAGTTACTGGCGTAACAGGTTGTGTGGTTGGTAGAGCAATTGTTTGACGTTTGATTTGCTCAGGTTGTGCCATGACTTGCGTAGATACTGTTCTTGGTGAAGAACCTTTCTTCAAACGCAAAGACTGATTAACATAAATACGATATGGCGGAGCAATATCATTCATTTCGGCAATACTAATATAGTCGAGGCCATAACGCATTGCGATACCACTTAAAGTATCACCTGAACGAACTGTGTAATAGTTAGGGGCCATTGCATAGCGAGAACTATTATTAATTTGTGGTTTAGAAGCACATCCAGCCATAACCGCAGTAAAGCCTACTGCTACAGACAACATCATAATTTTCATTATTTTGTCTTTTTGGATATGCACTCTGCTTTGTTGCCCAATTAAATGCATTGATCTCCCTCACTAAATGCTACAAATCATTTCGGCTAAGAGTACCAAAAAAGTAAGAGGAAACACGTTCCTCTTTTTCTTTATTCACAAAGTTATAACATTCGAAGCAGATTATTGACTCAAACTGAGCTGTAAATCTTCTAAAACGGCGTAATTTGTTGCATCCATTTGAATCGGTGTAACGCTTACATAGCCATTTGCAACCGCAAAGAAATCAGATTGAATCTGGCTTGAAACACGCTGCGGATCTGTAACCGCCTCACCTGCTAATCCAATCCAGTAAACCTGACGGCCTCGTGGATCGACATGACTGGTAATAGGCTTAGATTGAGCACGGCGACCTTGATATGTAATCTGCGCCCCTTTTAACTGCGGTACATCAGGAATGTTGATATTAAAGATATGTCGCGGAGGCAAAGCTGGTAATCCGCTTGCAATAAAATCATGTACCCATTTAGCAGCCTGAGCATAATCTTCTTTATTGTTATAGGCACGCACATCAGGACCCGCTAAAGACACAGCGATTGCAGGTTGTTTCATTAAACGACCTTCAAATGCGGCCCCTACCGTTCCCGAATATAAAACATCATCACCTAAGTTCGCGCCACTATTGATTCCGCTCACGACCAAGTCAAACTCAAAATCAAACAATCCATTCATGGATAAATAAACACAATCTGCTGGTGTACCATTCACTGCCCAAACATCTTCGGCAATTTGAATGGGGCGTAATGGTCGATCCAATGTTAATGCACTTGAGAAACCACTTCTTTCACTTTCTGGTGCAACCACAACCACGCGTCCAAGTGGTCTTAATGCTTCAGCTAAAGCCTGTATACCTGGCGCAAAAACACCGTCATCATTCGCAATTAAAATATTCACTAAAATCTTTCTCTACAAATAAACCTAAAGGTTTTCACAATTGAATTATTTGTTGAATTATATATATTTATGCCTCCATAGCATTATAAAATTGTGAAAAAATGAAAACTTTCGCTCCTTTTTTTCAGGTATTGGGGATCAGTATCACATTGTGTACGCAAGCGGTTCTTGCAGATGAGGATATCTCAACACAAGAGGCTGATAGCTTAATTAAAGATGACATTGCCGCAACGCAAGTTTTGCAGGAAATCTGCCCAGCTTTTGTCGGAACAAATAAAAAACTTGAGTCAAACGCTCAAAAGATTATTGCGATGTATTTAAGTGGTTATTCAAATAAATCAATGACCTTAGCGACTCTACAAAATGATGCTGAATTTAAAACTTTATTAAATGAAGCACGTCTTGCGGCAAAACAAATGGACCATCATGAACAACATGAGCTCTGTGAAGAGATCGTTAATTATAAAGAATAGATCTTACTCTTTTGTGATCTAGAAACTTATTCATTTTGGGTTTTCTGTTTGCCATTAAGCAGAAAACCAACATAACAATACATTTTTTCCATTTTTTTAAATTCTAAATTGGTTAAGCTAACGGCATATTTAGAAATTTTATTTTGGGTTATCGATGTTTATGAAGAAAAGCTTAGTTCAATCGCTCTCTTTGGTTTTACTTATGAGCATGGCAACAGCTGGTTTTGCTGCTGATAAGAAGAAAACAACTGAAAAGAAAACCGAAAATGAAAATGTTGTTGAAGTCACTCCGCAACAAGGCACAACTCCTGAAGAATTAGCTGCAATTCAAGTGCTTTCTGAAATTTGTCCAAGTTTGATTGGTAAAAAAGACGCTGATTTTGCTCAAGGCTATGAACGTTTAGTTAAAGACTACCTACCAAATGAAACCGATGCTGTTTCTGCATTAGAAAAACGTAGTAAAGACAAAGCTTTCAAGAAATACTTAAAAGAAGCACGTAGCGATGCGAAAGCTGCTGGTGATGAACAAAACACATTAGTTTGCCAAGACGTGAAAGCATATCAATCGCAAAACTAAATTAGTAAAAAACTCTTGAGTTACAATACTGTTTGAAAAAGCCGACTTCTCCCGTAGAAGTCGGCTTTGCTTTATCCTAAAATGCTAGGCTCTTCTGCTTCATACAAGATATTGGAATTACCTAGAATGACTCGAAAAAGCGCTATTGCTGCACTACTCCTCTTACCAAGTTTTTCTTATGCAGCAACTGTCTTATCAGCTCCGCCAGAATTAAATAATAAGTCTTATGTATTAATGGATTATGAGACAGGCCAAATTCTCGCTTCTAAAAATGAAAACGAAAAGCTTGCACCTGCGTCTATGACAAAAATGATGACCAGTTACATCATTGAACAAAAATTATTAAAAGGTGAACTGACTGAAAATGAGCAGGTTCGTATGAACGAGTCTGCATGGTGTAAAGGAAGTAGCTCTGAATCATGTATGTATGTTCCTTTAAACGGTACAGCGACAGTTCTAGAAATGCTCCGCGGTATTATTATCCAGTCAGGTAATGATGCATCAAAAGCAATGGCTGAACATATTGCTGGAAATGAAGGCACGTTTGCTCATATGATGAATCAGGAAGCAAAACGTATCGGCATGGTAAACACCCAGTTTATTAACTCGACTGGTATGCCAGCTGAAGGCCACTATTCAACTGCAAAAGATATGGCTGTGTTAGCACAACATATTATTAAAGACAGCTCAAAATACTACCCAATTTACTCTGAAAAAGAATTTACTTTTAATGGTATTAAACAAGGTAACCGTAATGCCTTGCTTTACACCGACCCAAGTGTAGATGGTTTAAAAACAGGTCATACAGATGAAGCTGGTTACTGCTTAACTACTTCAAGTAAACGCGGTCCAATGCGTTTAATTTCAGTGATTTTTGGTACTCCAAGCATGTCTGAACGTGCCGATCAAACGCGTACATTGCTGGCTTGGGGCTTTGCAAACTTTGAAACTGCAAATGTTCAACCAGCCAATCAGGTTCTTGCAAAAGCAAAAGTTTGGTTTGGCAAAGAAGATGAAGTTCAAGTTGGTTTAGCTGAAAACTTTAGTGTGACTATGCCTAAAGGTAAAGCTGATGGCATTAAAACTCAGTTAGTCGTTCAACCTAACTTAAATGCACCACTTCAAAAAGGTCAAGTTGTCGGTAAACTTGTTGCTAGCCTAGACGGCAAAGTAATTGCTGAAAAGCCGTTAGTTGCATTAAAGCCAGTTGAAGAAGCAGGTTTCTTTGCTCGTTTAATCGATCATATCAAACAATTCTTCAGCAACTTATTCTAATTTTTGAATAGTTGAATTAAGCACTCATGCTATTTAGCCTGAGTGCTTTTTTATTTTATAATTCGACTAAATTTTATTTTGATACTTCTTATGGCAAAGAACATTCGTCCTTATCTTGAACACCACCCTCAAGTAGATACAACCTGTTATATCGATGAAATGGCTGTTGTGGTTGGTGACGTTAGCTTAGCTGAAAATGTTTCTGTCTGGCCTTTTGCAGTCATCCGTGGTGACGTAAATAGTATTCAAATTGGCAAAAACAGTAACGTACAAGACCATTGTATGTTGCATGTAAGCCATAAAAATGATGCCAAACCGAATGGCTCACCTCTGATTATTGGTGAAGATGTAACGGTTGGACACCATGTGACTTTGCATGGCTGTACCATTGGCAACCGTGTTTTAGTCGGAATCAACACCGTTATTCTAGATGACGTAATTATTGAAGATGATGTGATGATTGGTGCAGGAAGTTTAGTTCCACCACGCAAAGTCTTAAAAAGCGGTTATCTCTATGTAGGAAGCCCTGTACAACAAGTGCGGCCATTGACTGAAAAAGAACTGGCGTTTCTTCCTTATTCAGCAAGACATTATGTAAAAGTGCAAAATAATCATAAAAATAGTGAAGTCTAACTTTGCTATTTTTAGTTTAATTGATACGTATATTGCACTTACAAAAATAAGAAACCTTTGAGAAATAAATAATGAGCTTAGATAATACCCATAATTGCCCTACTGAACATGAGCTAATAAACCAAATCAAAATCAATATTGAAAAATATGGATTACAAGTTATGGGAATTAGTGCAACGAACTATTTACCTTCTTTCAGTTACAGTGTGGGTTTATATGAGAGTTATCAGCATCCTGAAATTATTTGTTTTGGATTACCTACGGATCTAGCTCATCTCATTATTAATGATGTAGCAAACCTAATTAAAAATGGCGAAAAAATTATCTCCTATCAAGATTATGATGATCAGTTTTTTAAAGAAAGTCGTGCTCAGTTTTTACCTGTAGACTTCAGGAATATTGATGATTATTTTGGTGGGGCGTTAAATTATTACCAACATAATAAATTCTCGGCTTTACAATTAGTCTGGACTGATCGCAATGACAAGTTTCCTTGGGAAGATGGCTATCAAGAAGAGTTTATTTATGATCAGCCTTTACTAGATCGAAATGCTGATTTTAAATTTAGAGAGGCCAAAAATTTAGGGGTTTTCACCACTCGACAGTGTCTGGAGTTCAATCAACCTATTTTAAGAGTTGTACATGATCATGATGGAGATTGGCAATTTTTGACAGGTAATCAAGAACCTGAAGATATTCGTCTTGTCGCCTTAGAACAAATGATATTAATAGATTCGAGCTTAAATGAAGTTTTTGATCTTGACTACGGCCAAACTGCTGAGAGAGACTCCATTAATAATTCATGGCAAATAACAAATCTTGATGAGTAAAAAGATTTATAAAATAATACTCTAATCTATAAAAATCTTATCGTAGCCAAAAACTCCTAAATTTCGTATTATACGTCTTTTAAATCATGGTGCTTTTTTATGGCCGCATGGACTCCTCATGTCACTGTTGCTACAGTCGTAGAAAAAGACGGACGCTATCTGTTTGTAGAAGAGCATAGCGAAGGTTTTGTACACACAGTATTTAACCAACCTGCTGGTCATGTGGAATGTGGAGAGTCATTAACAGAAGCTGCCATTCGAGAAACACTTGAAGAAACAGGTCATCATGTTGAAATTGATGCCTTGCTTGGTATTTATACTTATACCCCGCCAATGTTTCCAGATCGCACTTATTACCGTTTCTGTTTTCTCGCACATGTAACTCAGATTGAAAGTGATCCTCAACTCGACACAGGTATTATCGCTGCTGTGTGGATGACACCAGATGAACTCAAAGAATCTGCCCGTGCCCGTAGTCCTCTTGTGCTAAAAGCAGTTGAAGATGCTATGAAAGGCCACCATTATCCTTTATCGCTTATTTATGAGCACCCCTTCTCTCCCTCATTAACTTCTCACTTGGATGCTTAGTCCTATGCAACAACGTGTCATCGTCGGTATGTCTGGTGGTGTAGACTCTTCTGTTTCTGCAGCACTTTTACTTCAACAGGGTTATCAAGTTGAAGGTCTTTTCATGAAGAACTGGGAGGAAGACGACGGCACGGAATACTGTACGGCAATGGAAGACTTAGCCGATGCCCAAGCAGTAGCTGATAAAATCGGTATTAAGCTGCATACAGCAAACTTTGCTATGGAATATTGGGATCGAGTGTTTGAACTTTTCCTAGCTGAATATGCTGCTGGTCGCACGCCAAACCCAGATATTTTATGTAATAAAGAAATTAAATTCCGCGCATTTTTAGATCATGCCATGACTTTAGGTGCAGACTTTATTGCGACTGGTCATTATGCACGCCGTGGTGAAACCGCATATAACTCTAAAGGCGAAGCATACGCACCATTATTACGTGGTGTAGATAACAATAAAGACCAAACCTATTTCTTACATGCCGTTCATGGTAGAGAAATTAATAAAACATTATTCCCAGTAGGTGAAATCGAAAAACCTGAAGTTCGCAGAATTGCTGAAGAACTTGATCTTGCTACAGCCAAGAAAAAGGACTCAACAGGAATCTGTTTTATTGGGGAACGTCGTTTTAATGACTTCCTTAAACAATATTTACCCGCTCAGCCTGGGAAAATTGTACTTGATACAGGTAAAGAAGTTGGTGAACATCACGGTCTGATGTACTATACGCTCGGTCAACGTGGCGGAATTGGTCTAGGTGGTTTGAAAGGTGCAGCTGAAGGTGCATGGTTCGTACTACATAAAGATCTTGATAATAATCGCCTCGTTGTTGGTCAGGGACATGAACACCCACTCATGCAAAGTACTCAACTGTGGAGTGAGTCAATTGACTGGGTAGCTGGTGAACAAAATATTCCAGTTGAAGGATTACGCTGTACAGCTAAAACGCGTTATCGCCAACCTGATCAGGCATGTACAATTTTTATTGATGAAAACACTGAACACGGTGTTCGCGTTGAGTTCGATGAACCGCAGCGTGCTGTTACACCGGGTCAAAGCGTTGTATTTTATTCAGATGAAGTTTGCTTAGGCGGGGGTGTCATTCACCATACAAATGCCCCTACACCAAATTTTATTTAAGGGAATGAATGGCATGGTGGAGTTACCATTTCAACAATCACAAGCCTTGAATGTTCGCCAAAACCGTGCCCTTGCCTTGGCTGGGGTATTTCAGGCCACTCAGCTCACCCATATGACAGCCATGACGGGTCAGCAAAGTATTGGTGAAAGTGGTAACTTCTATTTTGAACTATTAATCAAAGCAAGTTTAAATATTCGCCCTACAGCCAACAATGGTGTTCAAACCTTAGATTTTTTTAATCAATTAGCAGATATCTCTTTAGGGCTTAAAACACTCGAAAATTGTATTACTCAACCTTTTTCGAACATGCCTAAGTCTCGCCTTCCAAAAATGGGAACGGCCAAATTGCCAATGTCCTACGCGATGTCGCTTTTGCAGCTAGAAAAAAAGGTTTATAGCAACCCTGAATATGTCGCAATCATTGAAAAAGCTCAGCAGAAAATTTTAAAACAGCTGTCTTTTTTTGATAATAACTACTTACACCCGAGCATTTTAGCTAATTTGGCGCAAACTTATGTTGATACGGCTGGCCAGATTAATCCACGCATTTTAGTTCGTGGTAATGCAGAAGCATTTAAAGATACCAACCATACTAACCGCATCCGTGCTTGTCTGTTTACTGGCTTGCAAATGGCCCATTTATGGCGACAACTCGGCGGTAGTTCATGGAACATGATTTTTAGCAAACGTAAATTGCTACAGGATATTCAAGCACTTGCTCGTTTACAGTACCAAGTCGTTTAAGACTATAAACGAGATTTTTTTAGTTTTATGTTTATTCCAACATTAAGGAATCGTTATGAACGCTTTAACCGCACTATCACCATTAGATGGACGTTATGCCAGCAAATGTGATGCGCTACGCCCTTTTCTTTCTGAGTTTGGTTTAATCCATGCTCGTGTCACTGTAGAAGTGCGTTGGTTACAAGCACTTTCTAACCGTCCGGAAATTGTTGAAGTTGCACCTTTTTCAAACGAAACAAATGCAGCTTTAGATGCAATTGTTAGCAACTTCTCTGAAGAAGATGCAAATCGTATTA
This sequence comes from Acinetobacter sp. BEC1-S18-ESBL-01, assembly GCF_014169935.1. Lineage (NCBI taxonomy): Bacteria > Pseudomonadati > Pseudomonadota > Gammaproteobacteria > Moraxellales > Moraxellaceae > Acinetobacter > Acinetobacter sp. BEC1-S18-ESBL-01. The sequence goes on along the minus strand of NZ_AP022302.1, from coordinate 1,111,606 downwards.
AAGAGATTGAACGTACGACTAACCATGACGTTAAAGCAGTTGAGTATTTCTTAAAAGAGAAAATTGCCGGTATCGCTGAATTACAAAATGCGGGTGAATTCATTCACTTTGCATGTACTTCTGAAGACATCAACAATTTGTCTCACGCGCTTATGCTTAAAAACGGTCGTGAAGTTTTAGTATCAAGCATGAAGCAAATCCTTAATGCGATCTCTGCTTTGGCAACGACTCACGCAGAACAACCAATGTTGTCTCGTACACACGGTCAAACTGCTAGCCCAACAACTTTGGGTAAAGAAATGGCGAACGTGGCATACCGTTTAGCTCGTCAAATCAAACAATTTGAAAACGTTGAGTTACTTGGCAAAATCAATGGTGCTGTAGGTAACTACAATGCTCACCTTTCTGCTTATCCAGATGTTGATTGGGCTGCTCACGCACAAGCTTTTGTTGAATCTTTAGGTTTAACATTCAACCCTTATACAACTCAAATCGAACCACATGACTACATGGCAGAGTTGTTTGATGCGTTACGTCGTTTCAATACGATTTTAATCGACTTTAACCGTGACGTATGGGGTTACATCTCTTTAGGTTACTTCAAACAAAAATTGAAAGAAGGCGAAGTTGGTTCATCAACAATGCCACACAAAGTTAACCCAATTGACTTTGAAAACTCTGAAGGTAACTTAGGTATTGCAAATGCAGTATTAGCTCACTTAGGTGAAAAATTACCAATTTCTCGCTGGCAGCGTGACTTAACTGACTCAACTGTATTACGTAATATGGGTGTTGGTTTTGCACAAAGCTTAATTGCTTTCGATGCGTGCTTAAAAGGTGTTGGTAAACTTGAGTTAAATGCAAACCGTTTAAATGAAGATTTAGACCAAGCTCAAGAAGTTTTAGCTGAACCAATTCAAACTGTAATGCGTCGCTACAACATTGAAAAACCATACGAAAAATTAAAAGCATTAACTCGTGGTCAAGCAATGACGCGTGACATGATGGTTAATTTCGTAAATGGTGATGAACTTTCTCAAGTACCAAGCGAAGAACGCGCGCGCTTAGCTGAACTTACGCCTGCAACTTACACAGGTAATGCAGCTGAACAAGCGAAACAAATTAACGATTTAATTAGCAAAATCTAATTAAAAAGTTTACAAAAAGCGGAGCTTAGGCTTCGCTTTTTTATTACACTCATATAAATCACAATAAAGACTTCATAAAATGATCGAAAAACAATTCAAACTTAAACACTATATTGCTCTTGGCTTGCTTTTGATTGCGATTGTCATTTCAGCTATTCAGCCTCTTGAATTTGAAGCCTATTTACTTCATCAAGCGGGCACAGTGTTTATGTTGATTTTGCTCTTTGTTATTTTTAAGAAGATTGGACTCGATTTTTTAAGTTTTACTTTCTATCTGCTGTTTTTGCTCATCCATATTGTTGGCGCACATTACCTGTATTCATACGTTCCATACAATGATTGGATACAACAGGTATTCAATTTTAATTTAGATCAATACATGGGTTGGTCCCGTAATATGTATGATCGTTTGGTTCATCTTGCCTATGGTATTTTTCTCTACCCTCTTACTTATCGCGTGTTTCAAGTGTGGTTACCATCAGTAAAGCCATTCAGTCTTTTTTTATTAGTAGTTCAATTTGTAATGGCATCAAGTGTTTTATATGAACTTATTGAATGGGCAATTGCTATTGGATTATCTCCCGAAGAAGCCGAAAATTATAATGGGCAACAAGGCGATATGTGGGATGCCCATAAAGATATGCTGTTAGCAACTATTGGGGCAATTTTCTATGGACTTCTTGCACTGATACTTCCATCTAAAACAAATAACTCATAAATAAAAAAGCGCTCAATGAGCGCTTTTTTTAAGATCACTTTAGACAACAGGATAGGTTTGTTCTAAAAGGCTTTGTAAAACCGAAGAAGTCGTATCAGGTAAAACATGCTCAAGATTGCCTGTGATATTACTAGCGTTCGTAGTTACATCACTTTGATCATTTACTTGCGTAGGCTTTACTGCTGCTGAAGACAAAAGAGTTTCAATTGGGTCTGGTTCACTAGACGTAGAGCTTTTTAACAAATCATCTAATGGCACAGATTTCAGCTGCTGGCTATCCGTTTCATTTGTTGTGCTTTGTACTAACTTTAATGTATTTAACCCAACGCTATCAGCAACAGACACAGTTTCTGTATGAGCAGTATCAACAGCTACCTCACTTAAACTGGCAGCCTTTGGAGCGACCACATAAAACGTAAATGGTGAACTCACTTCACTTGTAAGGCCTGCTGCATCTGTTTGAGTTAAAGTAATAGTATGTTTACCAATTGCTAAGTCTTTATCGAGTGTAAAGCTCCATGATCGACTACTACTTACATTTACAATCCCAATAGCAACACCATTATCATAAATGGTTAAAGTTGCATTTGCCTCACCTGAACCTGTGAGCTTTGGTCTTGCATCGTCAGTTTCTGAACCAGCAGTAATCGCACCTTTTAGAGCACCAACATCATCATCCACACTGTTTAAAACAGGTTTTGCAGGTGGTGTTGTGTCCTTAGTACCAATAATATCAAGAACATCAGATTTATTTCCTGCACTATCAATAGCCGAAACTGAAGCATGTTTGTTATCAGTTAAAGCAGGCGAAATCGTAATTGTAAATTTTCCATTTGCATCTGCCGTTCCCGTACCAATGACCTTACCTGTCGTATCTTTAATTTCAACTTTTGCATTTGCTTCGGTTGTACCTGTTACGGTTGTTCCATCAGCATTAATTTGAGCAACAGGTTTATCAGGTGCAATAGAGTCATAACTTGGAGAAACTTCTAAAGGTTTAGAGGTATTACCTGCTGCATCTTCAACAACAACTGTTGCCTTTTGTGACTCTTTTAATGCTGGAGAAAGCGTAATCTGAAATTCGCCTTGAGCGTTTGCGGTACCCGTACCAATTACTTTACCATCAGCATCTTTTATCTGAACTTTTGCATTAGGCTCAGTTTGTCCTTCAACCGTGGTACCTTCTTTATTGACTTCAACTAAAGGAACATCTGGAGCGAAAGTATCCTTTCCGGCAATAATTTTAGTTGGTTCAGATTTATTACCCGCTGTATCTTCAGCTATAACTTTTCCACCCGCGTCACTCGTCAATGGAGGAGTAAGTTTTAAAGAAAAAATACCATCTTTATTCGCAGTTACAGTGCCTAGTACATTACCACTAGCATCATAAACAGTGATTTTTGCATTTGCTTCAGTTTTACCAGTTACCAATGAGCCATCATCACTCAGCTGAGTTTGGGGAGCATCTGGAGCAATTGTGTCTTTACTACCAGTCACAACACCTGGTTTAGAAATATTACCAGCAGCATCCTCAGCTAAAACATTTAATTTATTCCCATTTGCTAAAGGCTTATCGAGTTTAATTGTAAAATTTCCACTTGCATCTGCAACTCCCTTTGCGACCGTATTACCAGCAGCATCTTTAATATAAATTTTTGCATTTGCTTCTGCTTTACCAGTAACCGTAACGGTATCATCCGCAACAGTAGCAGTCGGTGCAGCAGGAGCTAAGATATCTACAGGTCCTGAAGAATCATCTTTGTCATCATTATCAAAAGCCCAAAGATATAAACCTTCAGCAGCTAAAACAGCCAAACCTGCTTTTAGCACGTTACCCATCGAAAAAGTTGGGGAATCATCAACCGCCATTGTTGAAGCTGGTTGGCTCGTGCTGGTATAGGCTAAATCTGTGACATGGTTTAAACCTGTATAGTCGATCACCTTACCCTGAGCGTCAAATTGTGCTTCAACAAATTTTCCATGTTCAGTCGGAAGAACAAGTGAATGTTCTGTTGTATTCGTTGCTCCATTAAAGAAATTTTCTAAAACAATAGTCTCTCCATTTTTTAAATGGACGACTAGATTTCCACCTTGTTTTTCCACCGATGCTATATCTTTTTGACTTACGCCAATTTGAATAATAGAAGGTTTACTTAACACGACCTTATTGAGCTGACCATCTTGCAGAACGTCCAAACCCTCTTTGGATGCTACAATTATTCTTGTCATTATTTCCTGTCCTAAATTTCAGTTATATTTTTAAATGTCTAACTTTTTAAATATTTCATTTAAAAGCTATTTTATTGCTGTTTAAAATATCAAAACCATGTGTTTATCACAATTTAAAAATTATATTTATCAACATTTATTTTTTACTTTCCATTAAAAATCTAAACCTATTTAATAAGACAAATTTGAATATTAACTTTATAAAAAAACCAGCATTTAAGCTGGTCTTTTTATAACATTTGAATTAGATAAAATTATAGTTTTGGATCACGTACTTGTACAAGCGTCGTGTTCGCTTTTGCTAGGCTTTCCATAACTTTGCCGATTACAGTAGGAATCAAACTATCTGCCATTTGCGCTGCTTGTAAACCTAGCTTTTCACCTAAGGTTGCTTTCTTACGTGTATTAATCACATACACATCATGTTGCGGCAATAAAGCTAATAAATACTCATCAGATGTTTGTAATTTATCAACAAGGTTCAGATCTAGCGCATCTTCACCATACCAATGTTCACCTGTCGCCACTTTATCGACATTAAGCTGTGGGCGATATTTTTCTACAAAGTGCTTAAATAACACATGAGTTTGTTGCAACTCTTCTTCGAACTTCGCTTTACCTTCAGGCGTATTTTCACCAAACATGGTGACTGTACGCTTATACTGCCCTGCTGTGTAAAGCTCAAAATCCACATTGTGTTCTTTTAAAAGACGATTAAAGTTTGGAACTTGAGCAACCACGCCAATTGAACCCACAATAGCAAACGGTGCTGCAATAATTTCATTTGCAATACATGCCATCATATAGCCGCCACTTGCAGCGACTTTATCCACACAAATCGTTAAATGAAAACCTGCATCGCGTAAACGCACTAACTGAGCTGCTGCTAGACCATAACCATGGACCATACCACCTGGGCTTTCAAGACGAACTACAATACGATCACGTCCAGCTTTAGCAGTTGCTAAAATCAGGGTAATTTCTTCACGCAAGTTTTCAACTGCTGAAGCTTGAATATCACCTTTGAAATCTAAAACAAAAATCTTCTGATTATTTTTACGGCGAATTTTAGCTTCTTTAGCAAGTTGTTGAGCTAATTGTAAAAGTTCTAAACGGCTTGCCGTAGTTTGCGCAATTTTTTTTCTCTGTTCATTGACACGTGCATTTAAATGGCTGACACGTATTTCCGCAGGGAGTTTAGGCAAATGGAATAACATAAAATTCTAAGCTCATAAGTTTATCTTTATAGCCTTAAGATGTGGTCCTTTTGATTAAAATTCAATAGCGATTTTGCAAAATAGAGTCATTTTCATTTATAAAATAAAAAAAAGAGCACATGGCTCTTTTTCTTTTATTGTTTATTAATCAACCGAAGCGACCAGTAATATACGCTTCCGTTAACTGATGGTCAGGCTGAGTAAAGACTTTTTCAGTTGAGTTGACTTCAATCAAATCACCTAAATGGAAATAAGCAGTCCGATCAGAAACACGTGCCGCTTGTTGCATTGAGTGAGTCACAATCACAATTGTGTATTGATTTGACAATTCAGAAATGAGTTCTTCTACTTTTGCTGTTGCAATTGGATCGAGTGCAGAACACGGCTCATCCATTAAAATCACTTCAGGACTAACAGCAATGGTACGTGCAATACATAAACGTTGTTGCTGACCACCTGATAAACCTGTACCTGGCTGATTCAAACGGTCTTTAACCTCATCCCACAAACCAGCTTTACGTAAGCTATTTTCAACAATTTCTTCTAGGTCATATTTATCACGCGCTAATCCGTGAAGTTTAGGACCATAAGCCACGTTGTCAAAAATAGATTTAGGGAATGGGTTTGGCTTTTGGAACACCATACCAACCTGAGCACGCAATAATACAACGTCTAGATTTGGGTCATAAATATTGTGGTTATCAAGGGTAATTTTACCTGTTACGCGGCAACCATCAATCGTATCGTTCATACGGTTTAACGTACGAAGAAACGTTGATTTACCACAGCCTGAAGGACCAATAAATGCGATCACTTCATTTTGATAAATATCTAGGTCAATACCTTTGATAGCTTCAAAATCACCATAGTAAACATGGGCATCTTGTGCACTAATTTTGATTTCGTTTGAGTTCTGCTTTTTTGAAGTATGTGGTTCAAAATGAGAAACATACGAAGTGCCATGATTCAGCGATTTATCTGTAAATTGAGATTGTTCAGTATTCACTAACTTATCCTTTTCTAAGGAATTCGTAATATCAATAGTATTCATGATTTATCCTCTATTACCAACGCACTTCGAACTTTTTACGTAACCAAATTGCAAGACTGTTTAAACCAATCATTAATGCAAGTAGTACGATAATCGCAGCAGCAGTACGGCCTTCGAAGAAGTTACGCAACTCATTACCCTGCCATAAATAAACCTGTACAGGTAAAGCAGTTGCTTGATCAAATGGTGTTGTTGGAATACTTGCAACGAATGCACTCATCCCGATTAAAAGTAAAGGTGCGGTTTCACCAAGCGCATGCGCAACACCAATAATTGCACCTGTCATAATGCCCGGTAATGCCAACGGTAAAACATGGTGGAAAATCGTTTGGAACTTAGAAGCTCCCAAACCAAGTGCCGCTTGTCGAATAGAAGGTGGCACTGCTTTTAATGAAGCACGCGTGGTAATAATCACTGTTGGCAGTGTCATTAAGCTTAAAACCAAACCACCCACCAACGGAGCTGATAAAGGCAAATGCATCCAACCAATGAAAATTGCAGCACCGAGTAAACCAAATACGATAGAAGGAACAGCAGCAAGGTTATTGATGTTAACTTCAATAATGTCGGTAAGAACATTTTTTGGAGCAAACTCTTCGAGATAAATTGCGCTGGCAACACCGATTGGAATCGCAATGATGATCACGATGAGCATCATGAATAATGAACCCATGAATGCACCTGCAAGACCACTAATTGCTGGTGAACTACGTGAGTCAGGGTTCTTAAATAAGTTCAAGTTAAAAGTACTTTCAAGAACGCCTTTTGCTTTTAAGTCATCGGCAAGCTTACGCACTTCTGGATCAAGTTGTTGCTGATCATCTGGTAATGAACGGTCAATATTACCTTTTAACCAAACATCGACGTTCGCATCACCTAAGAAGGTAATATTTTCTTTTTTACCAATGAGTGATGGATCTGCAAAAACCATATCACGTAGACGATAAGCTTCCGAGCTTGCATATAAGCTGCTTAGGTAGTCACGTTGTGATGCAAGTGCAGGATCTTTAGCAATCATTCCATTTACAATGATGCCATCCCAATCGACCATACCCATTTTAGTTTGCCAATCAACATAACGTTCTTGGTAATGCGCAGGTGTTTCACCTTGAGTACGCACTGGTACTGGTCCTGCATCAATCACTTTAGGGTCAAAGTAAATTGGAACATTCATACTGGTTTGCCAAAAAGCAGGTAAACCTTTTGCCAAAATACTACCGAACAAGAGAGCAACGAATGCAAGACCAATAATGACTGCCGAGAAACCCGCAAAACGGAAAGCTTTTTCTTTGCGATGACGTTTAGCCAAAGATTTTTCAATAACCTGTTTACGTCGTTCACGTGTTTCGGCAGCAGTTTTCGGATCAAATACGTTCTGATCCATAGGAGACGATGTATTTGATGTACTCATTCGTATTGCTCACGGTATTTACGCACAATGTACAGTGCTACAATATTTAATCCCAAGGTAATAACAAATAGTGTTAAACCTAGCGCGAATGCAACCAATGCTTGTGGACTTGAGAAGTCTGTATCTCCAGTCAACTGTTTTACAATAGTTACTGTCACTGTCGAAACAGCTTCAAATGGATTTGCGTGTAAAAGTGGACTGTTCCCTGCTGCTAAAACCACAATCATGGTTTCCCCAACAGCGCGAGAGACTGCCAATAAGAAAGCGCCTGTAATACCCGGTAAAGCTGCTGGTAATACGACTTGACGAATTGTTTCAGACTTAGTCGCACCAAGTCCTAAAGAACCGTCACGTAGTGCACGCGGGACTTGAGTAATAATGTCATCTGACAAAGATGAAACAAACGGGATAATCATAATTCCCATTACAAAGCCAGCAGTTAAAGCACTCGTCGCATTAATCTCTAAACCAACATATGCACCCGCTGCTTTAAAGAATGGTCCAATAATCATCATGGCAAATACACCATAAACAATTGTTGGAATACCAGCTAAGACTTCAATTGTCGGTTTTGCCCATGAGCGGAACCATGGTGAAGCATATTCAGCTAAATAAATTGCGATCATTAATCCAACTGGTACAGCAACGAGTAGAGCGATACCACTGACCATGAGCGTACCCCATAGCAATGGTAATAAACCATAACTGCCTTCAGCATTACCAGAAGTACTAAAGCCCGGATTCCATTCTGTACCAAAGAAAAAGTCCATTGGACTGACAAAACGGAAGAAGTGCATTGCTTCGCCAAACATCGACATAACGATACCGATGGTTGTCAAAATCGCAACACCAGAACATAAAATCAAACCAACATTAATGGCACGTTCAACTTGGTTACGAGCACGATATTGTTGGCTGATTTTTTTCTTTGCCCAAACCACCCCCAATAAAGCAGCACAAATTACAACAGCAAATTTGGCAAAAGAGCCAATGGTTTGAAATTTTGCAAACTGTTGAGCAGCAGCTAATTCGTAGGCTGCCGGTTTATCGCTCACCCCAAAACCTGAAGCAATTGATTGAACACGATCAACCAATACACTTCTACCCGCTTCATCAAGAGAAGCACTTACAGACGCCGGAATATTATTAAAAATAATATGATTTAAAATACTTGGTTCAACCAAGTTCCAAATGATCAAAATTAAAAAAGCAGGGATACCGCACCAAAGACCAACCAGTGCGCCATAATAACCAGGACGAGAATGTAACGTCGCCGAGTTGCTTCCCTTACCTGCTATGTTACGGCTCTTTCTCAGCCCAAGTTGATATGCAATTGCCACGAGGGCTAACAACACACCGATAAGTAGCAGATTCATGTACTCTCCACTGTTTTCTCAATTGTCATAATTTGGAAAAACAAGTTAGACAAAAAGGCTGATGAACTCTTAAGATCACCAGCCTTCATTCAAACTAACTTATTTAACAGTTTTACCTGCTTTAAAGTCAGCCAAAACTTTTGCACGTTCAGCATCAGACATCGCGATTAAACCATCACGTTCAGCTTTAGAACCTTTACCAGTTGCTTTCTTGCTTACGAAATATTCTACATATTGCGGTAAGCCTTTAACTGATTTTAAGTGTTCGCCTTTCACGTAGAAGTACAATGGGCGAGATACAGGATATGTACCATTCAATACTGTCTTCTCAGATGGAACAACGTTGTTTACTGTTGCCACACGTAACTTGTCACGGTTCATGTCATAGAAACTTAAACCAAACACGCCTACTGCGCTTGGAGAAGTCTTTAAGCGAGCCAATGTTTCTGTATAGTCGCCAGCGATTTCAATTACACGGCCATCTTTACGGAAAGTAGAACATGCTTTCTTCTGAGCATCTTTATCTAAGCTCTTGAAGTATTCATATGCTTCACAACCAGCTTCAACCATTTTCTCTTGGAAAACTTCACGAGTACCGTGGTTAGATGCAGGGATTACAAGAGTAATCGGTTCATTTGGAAGTGTTTTATCAATTTGATTCCAGTTTGTATATGGGTTTGGAACCAATTTACCTTTTGATGGTAACTGTGCAGCTAAAGCAGCAAACACATGGTAAGGTTTTAATTTATAAGCTGCTTTGTGTGAGTTAGACGCGAATACAATACCGTCGTAACCGATTTTGATTTCTTGAATTTGTTTTACACCAGCTTTGTTACAAGCTTCGATTTCAGTGCTTTTAATTTTACGAGAAGCGTTAGCAACGTCGATCGTGTTATCGCCAACACCTTGACAGAATTGTTTCAAACCAGCAGAAGAACCGCCAGAACCCACTACAGGAGTTTTAAATTGAGGGAAAGTATTACCAAACTCTTCAGCTACAACGCTGGCAAACGGTAATACAGTTGAAGAACCAGCAATTTGAATCGTATCACGAGCTGCATTTGCAGTCGTTGTTACAGCTGCCCCAGTTACTGCTAACGCAATTGCGATTTGACGTGGATTTAAGCGCATTCTGTTCTCTCTCATTAATGCAATAGGTTGTACGTCACTTTTTGTTGAGTGCTTGTACGCTCTTCGATAGCTGCATTGTGAATAGAAAATATGACAATTAAGTTACAGTATGATGACGCTTTAATGATTTCGATATTGTTAACTGTCACATTAATATTTTTTATGTACTATCAATTAGTTATTTTAAATATAGAGATTATTTTACCCTCTCTATCAATCTATATTATGACATTAACTAAAAATATTAAATTTTTATTTTTTATAAAATATAAAAACAAAAGGTATTATAAATATATTAAAAAACGGTAATTTAGTGATTTATTAATTTTATTATTTAAATATTTTCTGTCATTAAAATTATTATTAAAAATTTCTAGAAAAAAACAATTTCTTTGTAACATGAAAATAATATGACAAAAGATAAAGGGTTACCGACCCTAAGGCTGATAACCGCAATATCATTGTCAATTTAGAGGATTAATTCGATTGTACTTCTGGCAGAACAACCATTTTTTTACGATATTTTAAGAAGTACATCACAGCTAAAACAGCAAGCCAGATTGGCCCTAAAATAACTGCCAATCTCATATCTGGAGTCATTGCCATAATAATAAGAATAAAGCATACAAAGCTAATGGTTAAATAATTACTCCAAGGACTCATAATACTTTGGAACTTAGTTTGGCGTCTTTGCAATTTCATTGCTTTAGTAAATTTCAAATGCGTCACTGAAATCATGAGCCAGTTAATAACAAGTGCAGCCACAACTAACATCATAAATAGCTGAAAAGCTTGACCAGGAATCAGATAATTCACGACCACACATATTGCTGTGATAGATGCAGAAACAACTGCTGCTGGAACCGGAATACCGCGACTATTTACTTTTTTCAAAATTGCAGGAGCATTACCCTGCTCTGCCAAACCATGCAACATCCGGCTATTACAATAGATACAGCTGTTATAAACTGAAATAGCAGCAATCAAGACCACAAAGTTCAGAACGTTCGCAACACCGTTACTATTGAGTGACTGGAAAATCATAACAAATGGACTGCCGCCTTCTGCCACCATGTTCCATGGATAAAGACATAAAAGGATACCGATCGCACCGATATAAAAAATTAAAATACGGTACACAATCTGATTTACTGCTTTAGGAATAGTCGTTTCAGGTTTCTTCGTTTCAGCTGCTGCAATACCAATTAATTCCAATCCGCCAAATGCAAACATAATGACAGCTAAAGCCATGACAAAACCGTGAATCCCGTGCGGGAAGAAACCACCGTGTTGCCATAAATTTGCAACACCCGCTTGCGGACCTGCTGAGCCTGAAAGTAAAAGATAAGCACCGAAACCAATCATGCTTAAAATCGCAACAATTTTAATGCAGGAAAATAAGAACTCGGATTCCCCAAAAAAGCGGACATTTACCAAGTTAATGCCGTTAATTAAAATAAAGAAAAATAAAGCAGTCAGCCATGTCGGAATTTCAGGCCACCAAAACTGCATAAATGTCCCAATCGCACTCAATTCAGCCATACTGACGAGTACATACAATACCCAATAGTTCCAGCCAGACATAAAACCCGCCATTTTGCCCCAATACTTGTTCGCAAAATAACTAAAAGAACCACTGACCGGCTCTTCAACAACCATTTCACCTAAATGGCGCATAATTAAAAAGGCAATAATTCCTGCAATTGCATATCCTAATAAAATTGAAGGACCAGCCAATTTAATTGTTTGTGAAAGACCTAAGAATAATCCTGTACCAATCGCCCCTCCGAGTGCGATGAGTTGAATATGCCGATTGGATAAGCCTTGTTTTAACTCGTGCTTATTGTTTGCATCCATAACATTATCTCCAATGTTGGTGTCACTTCCTGTACACCTTTATTCAGCACCACATCCGAAGATCAGGAACCGATCTTCGGACATAAGTTTGCTGTAATGTGAGTCCATTTAATTTTTGAGAAGACTTGTCCTGTCTTCTATTTAAAAAGAGATTGCATCCTTACATCTAATCGGTTGGGAACGCTCCTTTAAAATTTCGTAACCGCGATCACCGTAGTCAAAACGAGCAATCACAGAAGCAAATTTTTTCAAACTTACCGGCGCATCCATTGCTGGTAGTTTTAATTCAATGAAAGTTAACTGATCATTTTGCTGAACGTTGTCTAAAACACTCTTAAGCTGTCCAGCGGTTTCAACAACATAAGTTGTATGGCCTTTTTTTCCGTTAAATACCGCAGGAATTTCAGTGTATTTCCAGTTTTGCACGTCGTTATAGGCCGCGTTTTCACCCATAATTAGGCGCTCAATGGTGTAGCCGCCATTGTTCAGCAAGAAAATGATTGGTTTTAAACCGTGACGGATAATCGTAGAAAGCTCTTGTACCGTAAGCTGGAATGAACCATCACCAATAAATAGAATTTGACGACGCTCAGGAGCAGCCAACAAACTACCAAGCAAAGCCGGTAAGGTGTAACCAATAGAACCCCAAAGCGGCTGAGCAATATATTTAGCTGTGGCAGGAAGTTTGATACCTGACAAAGCAGAGTTTGATGTTCCTACTTCACCAATAATCACATCATCTTCTTTTAAAAACCCTGAAATGTAGTTCCAAAGCACATCTTGGCTTAACTTTTGTTGAGCTGGAGCTTCAATTACTTTCTGAGGTTGTTTTTCAAGAAGAGGTGTTGTTGATTTACGTGGAGCAACTTTTTTATTTAACTCGACAAGTAATTGTCCAATTTCAATACCCGGAAAATCCTGACCAAAAATATTTAGGCCATAAGATTTAATTTCGATGTAGTTCTTGGTCTCAATTTGATGAGTAAATACAGCTGAGCCTACATCGGTAAAGCGTGCGCCAATACCAATTAAACAGTCAGATTGCTCAATGATATTTTTTACATGAGGTTGGCTTGCCCCACCCACATAAGTTCCAATGTAACGAGGTGAGCCTTCATCCATAATATTTTTTGCAGTATTCATACCTGCAAATGGAATTGAGCATTTTTGAGATAAATCATTTAAAAGTGAAGTTACACCAAAAACTGAAGCTTCATTATCAATAAGAAGTGCAGGACTTTGAGCATTCTCAATAATGTCACAGAGTTTGCTTACCACAGTTTGTAATAATTCAGGTTCAACAGCTGGGTAGCTTAAGTCAAGCGGACGCTCAGATACTTCAATTTTAACGTGAGTAATATCGCCTGGTAGTTGAATGTGTACAGGACGGCGTTCAAGGAAACACTGGCGTAATACACGGTCAATTTCAAAAGCTGCATTTGCTGGAGTTAAACGTGTTTGGGCAACTGTGAACTCTTTCATACAGTTCATAATATTGTCGTAGTTGCCATCGACAAGCGTGTGGTGTATTAGTGTGCCCTTTTGAACCGCATGTAAAGGCGGAATACCTGAGATATGAATAAGAGGTACATTTTCTGCATAAGCGCCTGCAATACCATTAATCGCACTTAAGTCACCTACACCATAAGTGGTTGCCAAGGCAGAAAAACCGTTAATTCGTGCATAGCCATCTGCTGCATAGGCAGCATTTAATTCATTACAATTTCCAATAAATTCGAGTTGTGGGTCTGCTTCAACTTGTTCTAGATATGAGAGGTTAAAATCACCAGGTACACCAAAGAGATGTTGGATACCCATTTGTTTTAAACGAAGATTTAAAAAGTCACCGATTTCTATGAACATTGCTCTATATCCTTTGAGACCAATTTTTATTCCATAGAAAAATAATATTTCATCTATCTTTTAGATTTCGTGCATAATGAAAACGCATTTTAATAAAAATACATGATTTGTGTATCATAAAAGGATTTTATGCAATGGATAAGTTCGACTGGCAAATCATTCAGGCACTACAAAAGAATGGACGGCTCACCAATCAGGAAATAGGAGATTTAATTGGTTTATCTGCTTCACAATGTTCAAGAAGAAGGCAGCTACTTGAGCAAAAAGGTATTATTCTAGGATACACTGCACGCATCCAGCAGCAGGCGCTAGGATTGGAAGTTACAGCAATGATTCATATTAATTTAAGGACACACGAGGCAAAATCACAGCAGGCTTTTCAAGAGCTCATTGAAGCTGAAGACAACATTCAGGATGCATTCTCAATTAGTGGTGATGCTGATTTTATTTTAAAAGTCGTTGCTGAAAATTTAGAACAGCTTTCTCAATTTGTGACTGAAAGATTGCTTTCTTATAATTTTATTGGCCATATAAAGTCTTACATTGTTCTTAAAAAAATTAAAGAACAGAATCATTTTTTAATCAAACCTAAAAGCATGAGCTACCATCACTCCCAATAAGCAAGCGAAGCTTTTCTTCCATATAGATAAAAATAAAAAGGCGGATACTAGATCCGCCTTAAAGTTAATATTTAGACTTTACTAATATGAACTGTTTGCCCAATCGTATTTTCAAGCAAGCCCTCCAGACCAAATTCAGCACCTAGGCCAGACATTTTCCAGCCACCAAAAGGCGCATGAGGAAGAACTTCTGCATGGGTATTAATCCAAACAGTTCCACATTGAAGCTGACTAGCGTAAGTCTGAGCGGTTTTAATATCAGAAGACCAAATTGAGCCACCTAAACCAAACTCACTATCATTGGCACGAGCAATAGCATCGTTGATATCGGTATATTTTAAAACAGGTAACACAGGGCCAAATTGCTCCTCTTGCACCACGCGGCAAGAATCAGAAATTTCAGTCAAAATAGTTGGTGCAATAAAGTAGCCCTGCTCTGGTAACTGCTGTTGCCCAGAAAGTGCTTTTGCCCCTTGAGAAATGGCATCGGCAATAAGTGCTTTCACTTTGTTATATTGCATTTGGTTTTGTACTGGACCAAATGTTGTAGAAGACGTCATTCCGTCACCCACAACTTGAGCATTGGCAATATCAGCTAACTTTTGAGATAAAGCTTCATATTGGCTTTCATGCACGTATAAGCGCTTTAAGGCTGCACATGTTTGACCAGCGTTCAAGAACGCCATATTAAAAATCTTAGCTGCAATTTCATCAATATTTGCATCTGGTAATACAATACCAGCGTCATTACCCCCAAGTTCTAAAGTTAAGTGTTTTAGCTGCTGAGCTGCACCAGCCATAATGTGTTGACCAGTTCGCGTTGATCCCGTAAACACGACTTTTTGCACATCTGGATGAGAAGATAATGCTTCACCAATCTCACCAGCACCAACTAAAATTGAAATTACGCCAGCAGGAACTTCTTGCTGAATGATTTCACATAAACGCAAAGTTGAGAGTGGCGTGTATTCAGAAGGTTTGCTAATCACAACGTTACCCGCTCGTAAGGCAGGCATGATGTGCCAAACCGCAATCATCAGTGGCCAGTTCCAAGGAGTAATTGAAGCCACTACACCCAATGGTTGGCGATGGCGCTCAATACGCTTGGTTTCACTGTCTTCAATTACTTCTACGGGTAAATCCATAGTAGCCGCGTAACGCGTCCAGCCAATTGCGCCCTGCACTTCCATTTGAGCAAGTGCCAGTGGCTTACCCTGTTCAAGCACAACCAACTCTGCAAGCATTTCAGCGTGCTTTTCAATGCCATCTGCAATCTTGTTCAAGATTGACTTACGCTCTTCGTGTGAAACTTGTTGCCAAGCTTTAGATGCTTGTTTAGCAGCACTCACAGCCTGATTTACTTGCGCAACCGATGCTTTTGTACAACGTGCAGCAGTTAAACCTGTAGCGGGGTTAAGAATTTCTAGCTCGCCTTGCTCACCTGAACAAAGTTGACCGCCAATAATGAGTTTAAATTCATTGAGCATATTCGCTTGTTGCATTTCTTCTTCCTTGTCTTAATTGTAATTACAGCCACTTACTTTTTTTCAGTTAAAGCGGGATTATTTAAAGTAAGTACGATATTGATATATCAATGTGACCAAAAATATTGGGGACATACCAATACAATAAGAAATTTGTTCCCCATAAATCATGCATAATTATTTTTGTTTTGTGAAAATATGCATGATTTGTGCATGTATTCTTTTCTTCATACACAATTCAAATAAAAACAATCTGCAATAAAAAAGCCCGGTAATAAACCGAGCTTTTTTTGTTATCAACTCAATTAGTCGATTGGTGGTACATAGTTACCAGAAGCAATTGCATCTTTAATACGGTCAGCTTCAGCCAATACTTGACCTAAAAGGTTTTTAACGTTTTCGAATGTCACAACAGGGCTTAATGTTGTCATTTTCAATGACTGTACATTACCAACTTTTGTTACACCGATATTTGCCTCACCACGTGCAAACAATTCGTCTGCTACGTTTTGGTTCAAGCTATCGATAAACTCAGCTGGGTAGCCTTGTGGAACAACGCGGAACAATACCGAAGCAAACTGTGGTTCAACTAAAAGTTCTAAACCGTCAGTTGCCTTGATGTAATCTGCAACTTCACGAGTCAGTTTTACACCATGGTCAATCATTGAACCATAAAGTTCTTCACCTAGTGATTCGATTGTCATCCACAATTTCAATGCATCAAAACGACGAGTCGTTTGTAACGACTTAGACACAAGGTTTGGTACACCATGCTCTTCGTCATAAGCAGAGTTCAAGTATTCAGCTTCGTAGTGCATGAAACGATAGTTCGCTTCATCTTTCAACAAGAACGCGCCACAGCTAATGCTTTGGAAATAATGCTTATGGAAGTCGAGAGTAATTGAGTCAGACAACTCAATACCATCAAGCATTGCACGATAGTCATTTGACAGAATTAATGCACCGCCCCATGCCGCATCGATATGCATCCATGAACCATATTTATTGGTAATTTCACGGATTTCCTTCAATGGGTCAATTGCACCGGCATCAGTCGTACCTGCTGTCGCAACGACACAAGCAACAACTTTACCTTCAGACTGAAGATACGCCATCGTTTTTTCGAGAGCATCTACATCCATCTGTGCATTTTCATTCACAGGAACAGTCACAACTGACTGGAAACCCATGCCCATCATTGCCATGTTCTTTTGCACAGAAAAATGTGCATTTTCAGAACAAATGACTTTGACATTTTTCATTGCATCGGCAGGAATACCATCACGCTGTACAGACCATGGGTTACCATTTTCGTCTTTCCAGTTTTTCGAGATGCACCAGTCACGAGCAAGTAACACACCCATCAAGTTAGATTGAGTACCGCCAGAAGTGAAAACACCAGCCTGACCAGAACCATAACCTACTTTTTGACGCAACCAATCAATGAGCTGAACTTCCATTAATGAACCTGCCGGGCTTTGATCCCATGAGTCCATAGATTGGTTAGTTGCATTGATTAACACTTCCGCAATCTGGCTCATCACCATGGTTGGGCAGTGTAAATGTGCTAATGAATGTGGATGATGTACTTTCAAGCTTTTATTCAAGAAAAGCTCAATCATACGTTGAAGAGATTCTTGTACACCCATACCTTCTTTTGAAGGTTGGAAAGAAATTGCTGAACGCAATTCTTTAATGCTACCACCAGTGTACATCTTTTCGTTTTGCAACCATGCTGAAACGGCTTTTACCGCTTCGCCCATTGCTGACTCATAGTCAGCAATGGATTGTGCATCATTGCAGAGTAACGCTTTACGATGTTCTGCAAAATCCACCATACTTATGCGCCTCGTACTGCAACCAATGCTTCTGCAATTGCTTTCTTAAAGCGAGCAACTACTTCAACACACTCGTCTTGAGTGATGATAAGCGGGCAAAGTAAACGAATTACTGTACCGTTACGACCACCTTTTTCAAGCAATAATTTATTGTTGAAACAAGCAGTTTGAATTGCAGCAGCTAATTGTGAGTCAGCAGGATGCGAACCAATACGATCAGCTGGTTTACGCTCGTCAACGATCTCAACACCGATCATTAAACCGCGACCACGTACGTTACCGATACATGGGAATTCTTGAGCTAATTTTTTAAATTCAGCTTGTAAGAAGTCACCACGCTCTTGCGCATTTTGAGCAAGATTTTGTTCGCTAATCGTTTTTAATACGACAAGACCAGTACCCATAGCAAGTTGGTTACCACGGAAAGTACCCGTGTGACCAGCAGGCTGCCAAGCATCAAATTTACGTTTAATACCTAATACTGCAAGTGGTAAACCACCACCTACTGCTTTAGACATTACAACAACATCAGGTTCAATACCTGCATGTTCAAATGCAAACATTTTGCCTGAACGTGCAAAGCCAGCTTGAACTTCGTCTAAAATTAAAACGATGTTGTGCTTTTCAGTCACTTCACGGATTTTTTGCAACCATTTTACTGGAGCTGTAACTACGCCGCCTTCACCTTGAATCGCTTCAAGAATCACAGCAGCCGGTTTTGTTACACCGCTTTCTACATCTTCAATAAAGTTTTCAAAGTAGTAAGTTAAAGCGTCAACACCAGCTTCACCACCTAAACCAAGTGGGCAGCGGTATTCATGCGGATATGGCATGAATTGTACGCCTGGCATTAAACCGTTAACTGCATTTTTTGCACTTAGGTTACCAGTCATAGCAAGCGCACCATGGGTCATACCATGATAACCGCCTGAGAAACTGATCACTGAACTACGGCCAGTGTAAGTCTTAGCAAGTTTAATTGCTGCTTCAGTTGCGTCTGCACCAGCAGGACCACAGAACTGCAAGCAATATTCTTCTTTACCACCAGGTAAATATGCTAACAATGCTTCAGTGAATGCATCTTTTAAAGGTGTGGTTAAGTCTAAAGTATGCAATGGCAAACCACTTGCCAATGTATCTTGAATACTTTGAATCACCGCAGGATGATTATGACCTAAAGCCAATGTACCTGCCCCAGCTAAACAATCAAGGTACTGTGTACCTTCAACATCAGTAACCCAGCATCCTTGTGCTTTCGCTATCGCTAACGGTAATTTACGTGGATAGCTACGAACATTTGATTCCATTTGACTTTGGCGAGTCAAATAATATTCGTTAGTAGCATTAGTGGCAGGGTTAACGGAAGTAACGCTCATATCGGATTACCATCTCTGATAGGGGTAGAAAGAAATAAGTCTGGTGACGATTGGTCCTTTGACTCGGTGCTTTATAGAACTAGTAAAGACACTTATTTTATATCTTGTAACTAGGAGCGCGATGATACCTAATTTTACAAGAAAAAAAACGTCTTTTATGTACTTTACTCATCTAATCTTATTGAAAAAATGTATCATCCCAATAGTTATGATGAATTATCATCATACTATGTGACAACCTAAAGAAAATATTCTTTTTTTATATTACTTTGATTTTTTAAGTTACATTGAAACACTTTAATTTTAAGCTTTTAATTTTTAAAGACTTTATATTTACCAAAATTTAAAAAAACCTGATCTGAATATTACAAATACGCCACAAAATCTGCAAAAGTTATGCATAAGTTATGTTTAACATTTCCTAATGAAAAAAATTAAATTTATATTAATTTTTAAAGGAAAAATTTATGCGTACTTTAGCCGTATCCACCCTTCTTTTAGGTTCTCTCCTTAGCCCTTTAGTTTTTGCTCAGGATGACAATGCTTTGAACTACAATATTGTAAATGTACAAGCGGAAGCTTCTCGCCAAGTTTCTAATGATGAAATGCATGCAACTTTATATATTGAAAAAAGTAACAAACAACCAGCCGAGCTTTCAAACCAAATCAATCAGCTGATGAATCAGGCACTTAATGTTTCTCGTAAATATCCACAAGTAAAAGTGGAAACTGGTGCTCAAAGCACTTATCCAATTTACGATAACGATAGCAATAAGTTAAAAGAATGGCGTGGCCGCGCTGAAATCCGTCTTGAAAGTAAAGACTTTAAAGCTGCTAGCCAGTTAGTAAACGAATTACAGCAAAACTTCCAAACTCAATCGATTAATTTTACGGTTTCTGATGAACAACGTAAAAAAGTTGAAAATGAGTTAATGGTAGAAGCATCTAAAAACTTCCAACAACGTGCTCAAATGTTGACCCAAGCTTGGAATAAAAACCAATATACTTTGGTCACTCTAAACCTGAACACAAATAACTATTTCCCACAACCTGTAATGCGTACCAGCATGGCTAAATTTGCTATGGCCGAAGCTGCACCAGCTCAAGATATGGCAGCTGGTGAGTCTAAAATTACTGTAAATGCAAACGGTTCAATTCAGTTTAAATAATTTGTTTCTCTAAAAAAAGCCCTGAACTCATCAGGGCTTTTTTTGACTTATTTTTTAAAAGGTAAAGCATATTTAAAGATACGGCCTACCACCTGTCCAAACTGTTTAGCCAGACTTGCGTTGTTATAATTTAGACCATATTTTTTACATACAGCTTCAACTTTTGGAGCCATTTGGCGATAACGACGCGCTGGAATATCAGGGAATAAATGGTGCTCAATCTGATGGCTCAAATGTCCGCTTAAAATATGTAATGCTTCTGAACCTTTCAAGTTAGAAGAACCACGAATCTGGCGCATATACCAGTGACCACGGCTTTCTTCTTGTAAAACAGACTTTGGAAATACTTCCGCATCTTTTGTGAAGTGACCACAAAAAATAATCGTAAATGTCCAGATATTACGAAGACCATTTGCAACCAAATTACCAGTGAATACAGGTAAAGCTGCTGGACCTGCAATTAAAGGGAAGAAAACATAGTCTTTAAAAAGTTGTTTTCCAATCTTTTTATTAACAGGTTTTAACTCTTCCAAGAATTTTGCCATGCTCTTACGTTTATAAAGGACACGTCCAATTTCAAGATTCTGAATAGCTACGCCCCATTGGAACAATAAACAGAATGGGATGCTATAAACAGGTTGAAGTAAGAAACCCGGCTTCCAGCGTTGCTCTGGGAATAAACGAAGTAAACCGTAACCGATGTCATCATCAATACCTTTAATGTTGGTATAGGTGTGATGTTTATAGTTATGAGTTTGGCGCCAGTTATCAGAAGTACCGACAGTATCCCACTCGTAAGTTTGACCATTAAATTTAGGATCGTTCATCCAGTCATATTGACCGTGCATCACGTTATGACCGAGTTCCATGTTTTCCATAATTTTAGAGAAGCCTAACAGACCTGTTCCTAAAATCCATGCTGGTGGGAACCAACCTGCAAACAAACATGCACGACCTAAAAAGCTACTATAACGAATTGCAGCATAAACACGGCGGATATATTTAGCGTCTTTCTCACCCAAATCATCCAATACTTCTTGCTTGATCTGATCGAGCTCTTTTGCAAATGCATCAAGTTCTGCTGGAGTCAAATCTCGATTTTTAGGATTTTTAAAATATTCGACTTTCACTGGCATATTCATAAGAGTTCTCTCTTAAAGATCAATAACTAGATCGGATTTTGCTGAGTTCACACAAATTTTGAGTAATTGGCTTGGTTCAGTGTTTTCACTACCGTTAAGTAAATTACGTGTTGAACCTTGTGATTTATTACAAACACATTTATTACAAATTCCCATACGGCAACCATGAGTTGGTTTAAGGCCTTCATGTTCAAGGCTAACCAGAATTGACTGGCCTTTAGGAATTGCAATTACCTTATTAGACTGGGTTAATGTGACATTCACATAACCAATATCATCAGCAGAGCTTTCATTTGTTAAGCTAAATGCTTCTGTTAAAACGGCTGGAGCTTTTTCAAAAAGTTGCTCAACAGTCGCCACAAAACCAGAAGGTCCACACGCATAAATTGTGCTGTTTTCGATATCATCAACTAATGCTAAATGCTCTGCATTTAAACGCTCATCATTTGGGGTTTCTTGTGTATAGAAAACCCGATAATTAAAGTTCGGATATTGCTGCGCAACTTTTTCAAAGTATTCAACAAAAGCCGCATCTGAACGTTGTTTTACCCAATATAAAAGTTGTACCTGAACTTTATCTAACTGCTGGCTTTGTTTAATCGCAGTAATTAGGCTCAACATTGGGGTAATACCACTACCCGCAGCCAACATAATTAAATTCGATGTTTTGATGTTTTGTTGCATGTCACCATAAGGTTGACCAAGCTCAAAAACATCACCGATTTGGCTTTCAGAAATAAACCAGTTACTAACAATACCGTCTGCAACTTTTTTTACGGTTAAACGTAAGTGCTGCGCATCTATTTGCGTCAAACTATAAGTACGCTCATAGCGACGACCAGCAATTTCTACAATTACAGGATGATGCTGGCCTGCAACGCCCATTTTCACTAAGCGGTTACATTTTAGCGTCAGGCTCACCATGTCGTGAGCGACAAATTCTTTTTTTACAATTTGAACAAGGCCATGTTTTACAGA
Organism: Acinetobacter sp. BEC1-S18-ESBL-01; assembly: GCF_014169935.1. Taxonomy (NCBI): domain Bacteria; kingdom Pseudomonadati; phylum Pseudomonadota; class Gammaproteobacteria; order Moraxellales; family Moraxellaceae; genus Acinetobacter; species Acinetobacter sp. BEC1-S18-ESBL-01. The sequence continues at coordinate 1,088,998 of NZ_AP022302.1, read as the reverse complement.
CCATAAAGGATTAACTTTTTGTAGCCAGAAATTAGCCATTTCTTTATCAAAGATGGCTTGTGTCAATGAATTGAATAGAGAATTTCTCTTTTCGATTGCTTGCATAACTGAAGGCTCTGTCGCTCTTTTTTAATTATTATACACATGTATATATATTTGTATATACACTCGTACTTTTAATTACAATTTCACAAGTTCAGCTTCTAAGGCTATAATCCTGAGAGTTTACAAATATATTGAACAGCATGACCCAATCTTCACTTTCTCAGAACCTGAATGACACACCTCAACAACAAGATGTCATTGAAATTAAAACAGCTACGCGTTCTGTTGGAAGAAAAGCGACAATTACTAAAGAAGAACTTTTTCAGGCCGCTTTAAACCTCATTGGTCCGCAAAAAAGTATTGCTTCATTGAGTTTACGAGAAGTAGCTCGAGAAGCAGGAATTGCGCCAAATAGTTTCTATCGACATTTTAAAGATATTGATGAATTAGCAATTTCTCTAATTGACCGCGCAGGTATCGTTTTACGTAAAATTATCCGTCAGGCTCGCCTACGTGCTTCTTTACAAGAAAGTATTATTCGTAGTTCCGTCGATATTTTCCTTCAACAACTCGATGCCGATGAAGGTAATTTAAGTTTATTACTACGTGAAAGTTTTACAGGTTCTGCTTCTTATAAGGCTGCCGTAGACCGCCAGCTCAACTTTTTTCAGCAAGAGCTACAAGAAGATTTAATTCGTCTTGAACGATTAAATAACAATCACCTGTATCACCCAGACCTTGTTGCAAAAGCAATTACTCAACTTGTGTTTCACATGGGTGCCAAAGTGATTGATTTACCGATTAATCAACGTGCAGAAGTTGCTGAACAAACCATGATTATGATTCGGATGATTTTAGAAGGCGCACGTCATCTAGATGAAGCAAAAATTCGCTAAAATGATCTAATGAATGGCTTGTTGATGAACAGGCCATTTTTACATCTAACTCCTCTATTTTCCAATAAAAATATAATTCACTGATTGAAGCGAATAGCTTGCCAGAGTATAAATAATCATTCTGTTTGCTCTTTCTCCTATATTCCCAACGATCTCAGGGATCCACATGCAAAATTTGAATAATCGTCAAAGTCTGATTGCAAGCTACATTCTTATGGGCATCTTTTTGCTTTCGGTTATCCCATTACATCTATTAGCAAGTTTTTTTGCAGGCTTTCTCATTTATGAAATTATTATTAGTTTAAGTTCGGTTGTAGAACGTTATATTGATGGCCAAAGAGCCCGTATTTTTATTAGTATTTTACTCAGTATCGTCACCATCTCACTTATTGGTTTTTTCATAACGAGTCTGATTAGTTTCGTTGTATACGATCTAAAAGGCGTCGGATTACATAGTATTAATAGCAAAGTTGATCAAACCTTACTTCATTTGCAAGCAGAGATCACAAAATATCTTCCAGGTTATATTCCTGATAGCGTGACAGATCTAAAAGACGAGATCTTTGCATTTATGAAAGATAACGTGACTACTCTAAAAAACACCAGTTCCGATATTTTGCATAACTTCGTGACTATGGTCATGGGATTAATTATTGGTATTTTGGTGGCAATACATGGTTTTCATCGCCGTACGCCTCAGCCTGTTTTTAAGTCACTGCTTATCCAGCGTATTCAAAAATTATCAATTTCATTTAAAAATGTTGTTTTTGCCCAAATAAAAATTTCAGCGATTAACACCCTGCTCTTTATTTTATTCGCCTTTATTTTGTTGCCGCTTTGGGGAGTTCACCTTCCTTTTGCCAAAACATTAACTATTTTGACCTTTATGTTTGGTCTCATTCCAATTTTGGGGAATCTACTTTCAAACACTTTAACGTTTATTGCAGCTCTTACCATTTCCCTAGGACTAGCAGGAGCAGCATTACTTTATCTCGTTTTGGTTCATAAACTTGAATATTTTATTAATGCTAAAATTATTGGGCATAAAATCAATGCAAATGCATGGGAGATTTTATTAGCAATGCTAGTATTTGAGTCAATTTTTGGCTTAGGCGGTTTAATCGCAGCTCCAATTTTTTATGCTTATTTAAAGCTAGAATTAAAAGACGCTGGTCTTATCTAACTCAAAATCGATGTATAAAAAAAGCGCCCTCTCGGCGCTTTTTTTATTTTGGTAAGTTACGGCTTAACCACAACTAACACTTGAATTGCTTCTGGTGTAACAGTTAAACCATCAAGTAAGCTCAAGCCTTCTTTTTGCAGCTTTTGTAAACGTTCAATTTCGTCTTGACGAATACTTGGGTTGAACTGTTTGAGATAAGTTAAACGGTCAATTTCATATTGCCATTTATTGCCATAATGCTCTTTTGCTTGTTGCTGAAGCTGCGGTAAATCAACTTTCGCAATCTCTAACGCTTGTTTATAGCGCTGCTCAATGATATCACGGCGAGCTTTAACTACTTGGCGGCAGCTATTACCATCTAAATGGTGCAAATAAGGTTTTAAAATTGTTGGATCAATCTTTTCAGATAAATCCTGACCATTTTCACTTAACAACACGCGAATGAGCTGTTTCGGTAAACTTGATGGCAAGTTCAAAGATTTAGGTGCAACAACATCTACTTTAAACCAGACTTCAATTAATACTGAGCCCTGCTTTAACGCATTAGATTTAAGTACAGCAACATTGGTACTACCAAATGATTGCGTACGGATCATTTCCATAACACTTTCAATGAATGGATGCTCTAAAGTTAAATATTGAGCATCTTCACGAAGCTGAGCCTGATCGCGATAGAAGGTTGCTGTCATACCTTCTTCGTCTAAAGCCAAACCTTGCACTTGCATTTGGTCGGTTGGTTTAATAATCACCGTACCATTACTTTGCTCATCAAAGTCGATATTGGTTGATGACATGAAACGCTTCACAAACATTGGTAGCGTAGTATTGTCATCATAGTCTTCAAGGGCTTGAACAATTTCTTGTGCCACAATAGGACGACATGAATTATATTCAAGTAAACGATCTCGGCCAGCTTGAAGTTCAGCTTCCAAGGCTTGACGTTGAACATTCACCTCTTCAAGCAAATCTTCAAATGTTTGACCTTGGTCTGCAAGTAAGCAGTCTTTTAACTCAACAATAAAGTTCTCTTGCAGTGTTTGTGCTGTTGGAGAAATATTGCTGAAAATATTAAGTGCTTCGTTATACCAACGGAACATACGCTCTTGAGCTGTTCCCACAAGGTAGGGCACATGAATTTGGATACGGTTTTCTTGACCAATACGGTCTAGACGTCCGATACGTTGCTCTAAAACATCTGGGTTAGCTGGTAGATCAAATAAAATTAGATCACTGGCAAATTGGAAATTACGGCCTTCCGAACCAATTTCCGAACACAGTAGAATCTGCGCACCATAGCTTTCTTCTGCGAAATAAGCAGCTGCTTGGTCACGCTCTAGTAAGCTCATGCCTTCATGGAACATTGCGGTACGAATACCTGCATGCAAACGCAATACATTTTCTAAAGACTCAACCACTGGTCCGCTACGCGCAATTAAAAGCACTTTTTTATGCTTAAGATCTTTGCGTAAAATTTCCATTAACCATGGCACACGCGGATCATTTTGCATCCATGAACCATCAATTTGTGCTTCTTCAGGCCACATCTGCTCACGCAGTTTGCCATCTTTTGACCAATCTTCTGGTGCTGGTAATGGTGCTGGCTGACAATCACGCCCCGGGAAGCCCTGAATAGCTTCACGTGTATTACGGAATAAAATACGTCCAGTACCGTGACGGTCTAATAATTCGTGAATTGCTCTAAAGCGTTGATCAGGCTGGTCTTCAATAGTGTGACCTAACAAACCTTCTAAAGCAGATAAATGCTCTGGCGTTAAAGCTTGATCAGACATGAGTACTTCAGCAATTTTTGCAGTCTGCTGATATTGAGTCTCTTCATCTAAGAAACGCTCTAAACTACTAAAACGCTGTGGATCAAGTAAGCGTAAGCGAGCGAAATGACTTTCTACACCTAATTGTTCAGGTGTTGCAGTGAGTAATAGTACCCCTGCTGTATTTTCAGCGAGCTCTTCAATTAAATCATAGCGATCATTACCGCCTTCTTCTTCGCTCCACATCAAATGATGTGCTTCATCGACTACGAGCAAATCAAAACCAGCTTCTATGGCTTGCTCACGCAAATCATCATGGTCAACCATTAAGTCAACGCTGGCAATAATGCATTGCTCAGTCAAGAACGGATTAAGTTCCGGATCATGTTCTTTAATAGATGCGGTACGTGTTAAATCAAACAGAGAGAATTGCAAGTTAAAACGACGGCGCATTTCAATCATCCACTGATACTGTAGAGAATCAGGGACTAAAATCAGAATTCGTTCTGAACGACCAGTTTTAAGCTGTTGGTGGATAATTAAACCAGCTTCAATTGTTTTACCTAAACCAACTTCATCGGCAAGTAAAACACGAGGTGCAAAACGTTTACCAACTTCATGTGCGATATAAAGCTGATGAGGAATCAAACCAACACGGGCACCGACCATACCACGTAGAGGGCTGGTCTGCATTTGCGCTTGCATCAACATCGCTTCAATACGCAGGTCATACCACTCTTTATAATCAACTTGACTTGCAAGCAAACGATCTAAAGGTTTAGATAATTGAATTTGCGCACCAATACGCGTTTCATTGAGTGCTTTACGCTCTTGCTCGCCATTTTCTAAAGTACGAACAACGTTGTAACGCAAAACGCCATGACGATCTTCAACAGACTCAACGATCCACTTCTGGCCTTCTTGATCTTGAACTTCATCATTCATATTGAAGATGATACGAGATAGTGGCGCATTATTACGTGCATATACACGTGTCTCATCACTTTTGGGGAATAAAATGCTGACAGATCTTTCATCTACATCAATAAGAACACCTAAACCGAGCTCAGTTTCTGTGTCTGATAGCCAACGTTGACCAATAGCATACTGCTGCAATTTTTCCACCTTTCTCTCAAGTTCGCACTACATATTGTACGATGCAAATTAGCTTATTTTTGCATCTTTTTATGTAGTCTTTAAAGCAAAATTTTGAAGCAAAAACCAATTAAATTGCTTTGCTACAAAAAATCACGCATTAAAATTTTTACATTAAAACGGTACAGGACAGTCAAAAGTTAATGTTTCTGCTGTGACAGGATGATTAAAACTTAACTGTTTGGCATGCAAACATAAACGCGGAACAAGTTGCTGCTCCGGTGTTGCATACAGCGTGTCACCTACAATTGGATGCCCAAGATATTGCATGTGTACACGGAGTTGATGAGATCGGCCCGTAATTGGTGTTAATTTCACACGAGTTACAGGCTGTCCCTGAATCTGAAAATGTTCTATGACCTGCCAATGTGTTAAAGCAGGCTTATTGTGAGAAGCGTCGACAATATGTAAAGGTGGTCGGCTTGGGTCATAGATGACAGGAATATCTACAGTCCCCTCACCCTCTAAATGACCTGCGACAAGCGCTTCATATATTTTTGAAGTCTGACGATCTTGAAATTGACGTGCAATTGCACTTTGACCGCGCTTCGATAAACCAAATACTAAAATACCTGAGGTATCTCGGTCTAGACGATGAATGAGCAAGGTTTTAGGCTCAATCGCAACCAACCTTGTCAAAACGCTATCATGTAAATCACCCTTACCAGGAACACTCAAGATGTCCGAAGGTTTATGAATCACCATAAAATCATCATCACGATAGATCAGATGTTCACTTAGAAAATCACTCAAAGTTGTATTCCCAAGGTAAGATGAAAAACAAGCGGGCAATAATAAAAAGCTTACGTCCGAATTACAATGCCGTTCGGGTAAATTAACAGCAGAATTTGCAAATATTATGGATCACTTGAGGTCTATAGTCAGTCAAGGCTTCAATAACTGCATAATATGTTGCAATGTCGGTGCTTGCATTATCTCTTCAGCACTTAAGCTCGCACCATTTGCACGCCATAGATCGACCAGATAATTCACAGCAGACTGATCTAGTCCGTAGTTTCTTAAATCAATTTCAGGATGGATCTCCATAGGATGTCGCCCCACCTGTTCAGCAATTGCCAATAAAATTCCTTTATCTGACAAGATATAAGAGGACGGCGTACTTAAAGACCATAACCGCATTAAGCTCTGCGTATTTAAATGTTTTATATGGTCAAAACTGATCTTTTCAACCCATTGGATATGCTGCTCTAGATTAGCCGCCAAGATCGCATCATTTACAACACTGACCTGATCTGTAATCGATAAAACAAGCTGCATGACTTGTTTAAACAGAGGCGACAAATCACCTGCCATCATAACTTGGGCTTTAGTATTTGATGACAAACGCTGACCAAGCTCCAACATGGTTTGTTGAAGCTGAGATGTCTCAATAAAAATAATTGGAATTTCGAGTGATTGAGCGCGCTTAATCAACAATTCCAAATGATTCGCCAATGGTTGCTCAGACCAATCTGGTCGTAGTTTAAGCTCATTGAGCCCAACCATGAGCAAAATACTTTGCGCTGACTCAATTGACCAATTTGAAGTACTTGCAGCTAATTGGATTTTTCGAGGTAAGGGATAAAACATTGTTCTCTACAAACATAAAAATAGCTCAAATTAAAAAGCCCGTTTAACACGGGCTTTTTTACTTACTTCATTTCAGCGAATGTTTCTTTTGCAGCCTGAATGGTAAATTCAATATCTTCATCAGAATGTGCAGATGAAATAAAGCCTGCTTCAAATGCTGAAGGTGCTAAGTTTACCCCACGCTTTAACATGCCATGGAAGAACTTTTTGAAAGCTTCAATATCACATGCCAACATTGAGTCAAAGCTTGTAATATCTTCTTGGTTAGTAAAATAAAGACCGAACATTGCACCAGCTTGCTGAGTTTTAAATGGAATACCTGCTTCATTAGCTGCAGCTTGTAAGCCTGCAAGTAACTTTTCAAGTTGAGCAGATAATTTGCTGTAAAAGTCTGGTTGGCGTAAATGTTTAAACATTTCGATACCAGCACGCATAGCAAGTGGGTTACCAGATAATGTACCTGCTTGGTACACACCGCCTAAAGGTGCGATGCATTCCATGATTTCACGCTTACCACCAAACGCACCAACTGGTAGGCCTGCACCAATAATTTTACCTAAAGTTGTTAAATCTGGCTTAACGTTATAAACCGATTGCGCACCGCCTAAAGCAACACGGAAGCCTGTCATCACTTCATCAATAATGAATACAGATTTATATTCATCACAAATATCACGAATGGCTTGTAAGAAACCATCAATTGGTTTCACCATATTCATGTTGCCCGCTACAGGTTCAATAATGACGCCCGCAATTTCATGACCAAATTTAGCAAAGCATTCTTTTAATGCAGTAATATCGTTATAAGGTAGTGTTAAAGTGTGTTTAGCAAAATCAACAGGAACACCTTTCGAAGTCGGTTCACCTTCACCTAAAGTCAGTAAGCCCGAACCTGCTTTTACTAAAAGTGAGTCAGAGTGGCCATGATAACAACCTTCAAACTTCACGATTTTGTCACGGCCAGTATAACCACGTGCTAAACGAATAGCAGTCATGGTTGCTTCTGTACCCGAGTTAGTCATACGCACCAATTCAATTGATGGCATGATTTCACAGATAATATCTGCCAGTGTTGTTTCGTGTACGGTTGGTGCACCAAAACTTAAGCCGTCTTCTGCTGCTGTTTGTACAGCCTTAATAATCTCTGGATGAGCATGACCTAAAATCATTGGTCCCCAAGAACCAACATAGTCAACATAACGCTTACCATCCACATCCCATAAATAAGCACCTTTTGCTTTCTCGATGAAAACCGGTGTTCCTCCAACGCCATTAAAGGCACGTACCGGAGAGTTCACACCACCTGGAATGTGTTTGCTGGCTTGTTTAAATAACTGTTCTTGCTTTGGAGATAAACTCATGGAAATGCTCGTCTTAAATATCTAAAAAATAATTTTGAAAGCTTAAGAAAATAATTGTGCCCACGCCTGTACACGGGCAGGAATTTCAGCAGTTGATCGGCCTAATATATCACTAATGACTGCACACAGGTCAGCCCCAGCCTCAATCACAGGTTGTGAGTTTTCAACAGTTAAACCGCCAATCGCACAAATTGGTACATCATATTGAGCTGCTGCTTGCTTAATCACTTCGATACCCACATTACCTGCTTCAGGTTTTGTAGAAGTTGCATAGACTGCACCAAATGCAATATAAGTCGCGCCATCTGCAATTGCTTTTTGCGCAAGTTCTAAAGAATTTAGGCAAGTACGACCAATAATGCCCCCTTCTGGTAATTGTGTTTTTGCATCGGTAATTTCGCCGTCACTTTGCCCTAAATGTACACCTAATCCAAACTGAGCGGCCAGTTTTAAGTCATCATTAATGACAAAAGGAACCTGATATTTTTCACACAATAATTTGATTTGTTCGACTTCTGCGGATTGGTCTGCTTTGTCTATTTTCTTACGGCGGTACTGTAAAATTGCGACCTGACGAGTTGCGAGTGCGGCATCTAGTTTTTCTAATAATAGTTGGATTGGGTCATCATTGGTAATGAGGTATAAACCGCGCATACTCTACTCTCGCTTTAAAAAACTTCGCTAGTATAACGGATTTATAGATCATCATAAGTACCGATTGATATAGGCTTACCAGTACCAATCGGTATATTTAGAATAGATATAAAAATTAACTCGGTATTTTATCGTGCTTACGATCAATCAAACTTAATCGACCAGTCGCTACGTCAGATAGCATTCGCCAATCAGAAATAAAGCTATAGAAAGGCTGTTTAAAACTGGCAGGCTTATTTTTTTCAAACACAAAATGTCCAACCCAAGCATTTGCGTAACCTGCTACCAAACCATAGAGTACATATTTGGCTTGCTTCTTACGGACTGCTTTTGAAAAAAAGTATAGACCAATGCTACTGCCCACCACGTGTAAGCGTCTGCTCATAATGTTACGGTGTTCAGTTAAATAAAAATGATAAAATTCCTGATAGTTTTTAATCGGCAATTCAAACTCTGGCTGAGCTTCATGGCTAAAGTTTACAGGTGCATTCACGATCATCTTCCTGATTTTTATTTGATCAAAACGTCACCTGATTGTACACCTAAATAAAAGTGTAGCGTCATATGTTTGATTGTAACTTTCTCTATCAAAACCATTATTTTTAACGCTAAGCTATTATACTTATTCAAGATAGTCTAAATACCTGATTCAGGGAGATATATTATGGTCGAAGTCGAACTAAAGTTTCAGTTACCTGAATCGAAGAAAAAAACTGTCCAGCAATACTTAAAAAAACACAAAGCAAAGAATATTCACTTACAGGCAAAGTATTACGACACTCCTGATCGATTACTTGCAAAAAATGGCATGGCCTTACGTTTACGTAAAGAAAATGATTTGTGGGTACAAACATTTAAAGCCGCAGGTCAAAGTCATCTGCACCGTGTTGAAGAAGAAATTCATTTAGGTGTGTGTGACCAAGAACCTGACTTAAACCTTGAGTTATATCAAGATAATAAAGTAGTAACTGATTTAATTAATACGGCTTTAGGAACAGAAGCTGAAAAATTAAGTTTGCAGTTTGAGACTGATGTACAGCGCACCTATCATGTGTTTGAAGCAGATGACACTGCTATAGAAGTCTGTCTTGATGACGGCGTGGTAAAAACGGCAACCACCCAAAGTAAAATTTGTGAAGTTGAGTTTGAACTTAAACAAGGTGCGGTTAAAACACTAATTCAATTTGCACAGCAATGGATTAATCGTTATGAGTTATGGCTCGATGTTAGAAGTAAAGCCGAGCGTGGTAATTTACTCGCATTAGGACAAGCTGCTTCACCTGCTGTTCACGCAAAAAGCTTGAATTTAGACAAAGACATTTCAGCAGAACAAGCGCTCAAAAAGATTGTAGAAAACTGTTTAGGACAATTCTTACCGAATATGGCTGCAATTGCTGATGGCGTTGCCGAAGCTGAGCATATTCATCAAGCACGTGTGAGCTTACGTCGTTTACGCAGTGCACTTCATCACTTTTCAGCATGGTCAGAAGACTTAAATCCTGTTTGGGAAGAACAAATTGCCGAGCTTTTCCGTAAGCTTGGAGATACGCGTGATGAAGACGCTATCCGTACTGAAATTTTACCGATGATTGTGCAGCATGGTTCACCTGAGCTTTTGCTTCCGATTTCTGAGCAGCCATTAAAAGACCTTGTCATGCTGTTTAAATCAGCAGAAACCGTTAAGCTTATACTTGCCTTGCTAGCATTTGCTTATTCTGAAGAAGATGATCAAAACACCAAAGGAAAATTAAAAAAACAGATAGAAAAAAGCTTAGATAAGTTACATCATCAAGTCGTGAGTCATGCCGAGCATTTCACCGAACTTGAAGTCACTGAGCAGCACAAAATACGCAAAAAAGCGAAGCAATTACGTTACTGCATCGAATTTATATCGAGCTTATACCCTCGCAAAAATGTTCAGCAGTTTTTAAAACAATTACAACCCGTGCAAAATACCTTAGGACTTTATAACGACTTGTTTATTGCCGAAGATCTATTTAATAAAGCAATTGAACACGACCCGCACTTTTGGTTTGCATTAGGATGGATTAAGGCTAAACAACCTTATTTGCAAAATCAATCTGCCGAAGCTTTGCAAAAATTTAAACAAGTAAAAACTTTTTGGTAAGCATCTTAAAGTCGCGACAAATATGTCGCGACTTTCTATCGGTATTTACCAAATACTTTCCATACGCCGTTATCTGCTAACGGATCACTATAGCTATCGCTGCGTTGCTTTCTTGGCTTATCACGAGCATCGACCAGTTTAAAATGCTGCTCAACCCCTAGCACAATCCCATTGGTATAAAACCGTGAACGTGTATATTCGCTTTGCCCATGTTGAAACACATAGGTTCTTAAATCGATGAATTCACGGTGAGCAACCAAAGCCGCAGTATCATCGCTTTGCAACCATTCTTGCATCGTAAATATCTGGTCTGTTTCAAACTGCCCGCATTTTTCAATAAGACTCGCCACACCACGGAAAGTTTTAGATTCTTTTGCGCGTGTTTTATTGATCCGAATTCGGTCTACGTGAAAAAAGAATAGCGGTAAATTTAAATGGCTTGGCAAATGAATCGCATCTGGTAATTCATCTTCCATAAATGGCTGAAAAAGCTCTTGCGCCCTTTCAATTAGCCCCTGCCACTGTCGGTAATAGTTTTCGACTTCTTCTTGCAAGCCATAATAAATCGGCAGTCCTTCGACATGCTCTAAATATTGAGGTGGGAAAACATGCTGGCGTAATAAAGCAATATCTGTCTTTAAACTTTGAATCGCAATTGCATCTTGCATATTAATTTCTCCTACCAATACTTAGGCTATTTACAGACTAAGTCAAAGGTTTTGTTTCCGCAAGCGTTTGCCTATAATAAGCAGCTCTATTTTTGCGGGAATAAGTCATGTCTCAAAAAATTAATGCAACAGATATTACTGAAGAAGAAGCGTTAAATGCGGTTTTCTTTGAGCGTGCGGATGAATTTATTAAACAAGCTAATGATTTTTGTCGCCCGCCAAAAGATAAAAAAGTTGATCCAGCTGAGCTACGTGGTCAAGTGAGTGCTGCAATGTTGTTTGCTACTGCCCGCTTCAATACGTGGGTAGCAGCAAATAACTTTAAAGATGGTAATGAAATGCGTGATGCGAAAGATCAGGTCATGTCTTACCTTCTTCAGCAATTTCAGATGATGCTTGAAGATAACTTCGATGAGTATTGTGAACAATTCGAAAATTATTTACGTTTCCGTAAAAATGAAGATTTTCACGCACACAAACATGATCATTAATATGATTTAAAGATCCAAATAAAAAGCCACATTTCAGTGGCTTTTTATTTACGAGAAGACTTTATTTTTTTGCTGCCTGACCATATTGATCAGCCATCACTTCGACCAAATGTTCAGGTTTAATATACTTCTTAATTACTCTATTAACGTCAGCAACAGTCAATTTAGTTAACTCTTGATCATGACGAATTCGGTCTTGCAATGTTTTGTTTGTTTCAAGCTGTAGATTTAACATGCCATGAATATTACGCTCATCTTCTAATGCCGTAACTCGTTTCTTCATGATATCTGCTTTAGCAGCTTCAAGCTCTTGCTCAGTTACCCCATTTTTAACCAAGTCATTTAACACTTTATGTATTGAAGCAGACACTTGTGCTGAGCGACCCGAAGTATAATTTGCACTAATACTCAAAGCCCCTACATTCGTATCACGGTCAAGTTGTAGCCCGCTTCCAAAACCATACACCAGCGCATTTTTCTCACGAAGCTCTTGAGCTAAACGTGATGAAATTTGAGACTCACCTAAAATATAGTTCATTAAAATGAGAGCAGATGCATCTGGATGGTTTTTCCCAACTGGAATTGAAAGCACACTCTGGTAGCTACCAAATTCACGTTGCTCTGATAAAACATGAACTTGTTGTGCTGGAAAATCAACGTGATCAATCAAGATTTTTTGATATGGCTGCTTACCGTTCCAACGACCAAATTCCTGATTTAGTAATTTCTGCATCTTTTTCGCATCAAATTCGCCTGTAATGGCAATTTGAGCGTGGTTCATTGCAAAGAAACGCTCATATAACTCTTTCACCTGTTCTTGAGTTGCGTTTTTCAACTGCTGTTTTGCCAGTTCAGGTTCGAAGTGATAACGCAAATCACCTGGTTGATATTCTTCAAGTAAACGTGAAAGTGTTAAACCCGCCACTACATCTGGCTCGGTATAAGGACGATCTAGGCTTGATAAGCTTTGCGATTTAATTAAATCAAATTGAGATTGTTCAAATTTTGGATTTTTCATCACATCAAGAACAAACTTGAAAAACTCATCAAATTTTTCTGATTTAGACTGAATATTAATGGTCATGCCATTGCCGTCAGCACTAGCATAAGCCGCGCCGCCTGCATCAATTGATTTATCGGCAATATCTTGCAAACTGTATTTATCAGAACCACGGAGCAATAAGTATGAGGTTAGATCAACTACCGTACCTTTATTAAATAAAGATTTTTCTGTTCCGAAGTCCATCGTAATCGTTGCATAAGTCCGATCATCACGTGTTTCAACTGGGAATAAAGCATACTTCATTCCATTTTTTAGTTTTCCACGGATAATCTTTTTCTCATTGCTTTCAACATATTGCTTTGAAGTTTTTAAAAACTCAGCAACTTCTTGTTGATATACCTTAGGATCTTTTAAAGGTTCAGCCTTTGCTTCGACCTGATCTAGAGTTTTAGGTGTCTCTTTTGAATTTTGCTGTTGCGCTTTTTTCTGGTCTTCAGGTGTTGGCAAAATATCGCCATCAATACGATGATCAGCCACAAGGAACTGTTTTAAAGTTTGATTCACATCATCTAGCTTAACTTTTTCTACAGAATCTAAATCTTTAAAATATTGATCCCATTGCCCGCCAGCGACGGTGTAATCACTTAAACGTGACCCAAGTGCTACCGCATCTTTCGTGATTAGATCACCTTGAGTTTTCATTAAACTTTTAACACGATTTAATTCAACTTCAGTAAACGGCTTCCCTTTTTCAATGCCTGCTAACAAAGAACTTTCAACTTTTTTAGGGTCATTACTTGGTGAATAAATAGCACCTAGAAACACCACATTAAAATCTTGGTCTAACCAAGTACTCGCTTCAACATTTGTGGTAATACCTGTTTCCACCATGTTTTGGTATAGGTGACCACTTGGCTGCATCGTATATAACAAAGGAGCTAAAGCAAGTGTCGGCTGAATTTTGGTATTTTTACCATTCATATAGATATGGAATTTAGCCAGATCACTGCCCTTTTTCACCATGAATTGACGATTTTTTATTTTTGTAGAGTCAAGCACAGGAATCTGTACAGTTTTAGGAACCGCTCTTGCCGCAATTGGACTAAAATATTGATCTATTGTTTTTAAGACATCAGTCTTATCAAATTTACCTGAAATGACCATAACAGCATTATTAGGTGCATACCAGCTACGATAAAACTGGTTCAATTCAGGCATTTTAATCGATTTAAGTTCAGGCAAATCACCAATCGGTAAACGACCTAAATATTGGTTACCATAAGCTGACTTCCACATTTTATCCATCAGCACAGCAAAAGGCTGATCCATACGGACTTCACGTTCACGCTTTACAATTTCAATCTCGGAAGGAACAAACTTTTCTTGAAGAACTAATTTATCCATACGCTCAGATTCAAGATACAGTACCTGATCAAGCGCAGTTTTTTCTGGACGAACGATATTAGTATATTTTGTTGAATAATAATCGGTGCTGGCGTTTGTCATCAATGTATATTGATCTAAACGACGCTGGAACTCTTCCCCTTTAACATTTTGTGTCCCCTTAAAAGCCAAGTGCTCAAGCAAATGAGCTAAGCCACTTTTACCTTGCGGGTCATTTAATGAGCCTGTTAAATAAATGGTATTAATAAAGATTTTATTTTCTTTGTCATTCGGTGCAAGCACAATCCGAAAGCCATTATCTAATTTATATTCCTCAATATTTTGCTTACTTTTTACTAGTGTAGTTTGTGCCCAAGACGCAGCACTTAAACCAAGAATACATAGGGAGAGTGTCAGTTGTTTAAACTGCATAAACATATAAATACCAATTAATTTGAATAATAAAAAATCAATAGTTGTGGGACTATAGTAGGAAATTTGAACTAACTTTCATAGTAAAGTTTTGAAAAAAAAGCCGTTTATTTAAACGGCCTTATATTTTAAGGAAAAATTTCAGCTTGCATATAAAGCTTCCCATACCCTGAAACTTCAATACGTTCCTGATTCAGAACATTGCAATACAAAACGCCTCCACGGCTAGAAGCCTGATAAGCAATAATATTATTTTTAGCGAGTTTCTCTGCCCATAATGGCGCTATTGCCGTATGAATTGAACCCGTAACAGGATCTTCTTCGATGCCCGCGACAGGGGCAAAATAACGCGATACACAATCATATTGTTGATCGGCTTTTGAAGTGATGGCAACATCCATCCCTGCAGTGGTAATCGCAGTCCGTTTACCCAAGGCTTTAAGTAAGTTCATGTCAGGCTGCTCATCTAATACGTCCTGCACTGATTCATACTCAACAATGTAGGCTTGAACATTTTGATAAACCGCTTTAAAAGGCTTTGTTAATGCTTGACGTAAAATAGCTGGATAATCTTCAACTTGATGAGCTTTGCGAATTGGAAAATCCATTCTGATTTTACCGTCTTCATCTTGGTGAACCACAAAAAGACCTAAGTTTCGTACATGGAAATTAAGAGTCTTTTTCTCGGTAAAATCTTTAAATAATACGAAAGCACTGGCAAGTGTTGCATGCCCACAGAAATCAACTTCAACTGTTGGAGTGAACCAACGGATTTCATAGTTTTCAGAGTCTATAATTTTTACAAAAGCAGTTTCAGACAAATTATTCTCAAGTGCTATCTTCTGCATTAAATCTGTATCTAGCCACTCTTTTTCAACAACGACAGCGGCCGGATTTCCACGAAATAACTCTTTTGTAAAAGCATCGACTTGATACATTTTCATGATAGTACTCTCTTTTGTAATAGACTCATTTTCGAAAATTATTTAAAAGAAAAACAGATACAGTTTTTTTAAAATTAACATCACAGTAGCAATTTATGCATATAAAAAAACGGCTCATCCAGAGTGGAGAGCCGTTTAATACTCATTCTTAATGATGTTGAGTTAACTCAATTTCATCTTCACTGTTCAATATTTCTTTATCAGTCTGACCCATCAATTGGCTCGTAACAACACCAGCAGTCATCGAACCATTTACGTTTAACGCAGTACGTCCCATATCAATGAGTGGTTCAATTGAAATAAGAAGCGCAACCAACGTTACAGGTAAACCCATTGCAGGAAGCACAATCAACGCAGCAAAAGTCGCACCACCACCTACACCGGCAACCCCAATTGAACTTAAAGTCACAATACCGACTAACGATGCAATCCACATTGGGTCTAAGGTGTTAATACCCATTGTAGGTGCAACCATTACTGCCAGCATTGCAGGATACAAACCCGCACAGCCATTTTGACCAATGGTGGCACCAAAAGAAGCAGAGAAACTTGCAATTGATTCAGGCACACCCAAACGACGAGTTTGTGTTTCAATGCTCAGTGGAATACTTGCTGCACTTGAACGGCTAGTGAATGCAAACGTTAAAACTGGAGCAACTTTCTTAAAGAATTTAAGAGGAGAAACACCCGTCATAGTCAAAATAATGGCATGTACGACAAACATAATCGCCAAGCCTAAATAAGATGCAACCAAGAAACCGCCTAGATTTAAAATATCTGCGACGTTTGAACTTGCCACGACTTTGGTCATGAGGGCAAAAACACCATACGGCGTAAGTGTCATCACTAAGCGCACAAGCTTCATTACCCATGACTGCAACGTCTGAATCGCAGTCAGAATACGTTGACCTTTTTCTGCGTCGTCCTTCATTAGGTTAAGCGCTGCTATACCCAAAAAGACGGCGAAAATAACTACACTAATAATTGATGTTGGGTTTGCACCAGTCAATTCAGCAAATGGGTTACTTGGAATAAAGGAAAGAATAAACTGCGGCACACTTAAATCGGTAACTTTGCCTACATAGTCTGTATTAATCGCAGTTAAGCGTGCAGTTTCAGCAGCACCTTGCACCAAACCTTTTGCAGTTAAGCCAAACAGGTTTGTAACAAATACCCCTACCAGTGCAGCAATCAGCGTTGTAAAGAGTAAAGTACCGATCGTATAAAAACTGATTTTGCCTAAAGAAGATGCTTGGTGTAATTTTGCCACCGCTCCCAAAATAGACACAAATACCAAAGGCATCACGACCATTTGTAAAAGTTTTACATAGCCGTTTCCAACGATATTAAACCAGCTAATAGATTCAGCAAGAATCGGATGGCCACCGCCATAAATCAAATGTAGTCCTAAACCAAACACTACACCTAGAACTAAGCCAGCCAGAACTTTTTTCGATAAGCTCCAGTCTGTTTTACGTGTTTGGGCGAGTAAAAATATTAACCCGACAAAAACCACAATATTGATGATTAAGGGTATATTCATTCCCAAACTCCAAATTATTGCTTGTGTCATCTTTCAAGGGGGCATATTTGACCATAGCCAGCCTATATAAACTACCCTTTTCCACAATTTTATAGCATCAAGATGATTACAAACCTCTGTGAGAATATAAAATGACTTTTTCATACATATATATCACTTTTAATTTATAAATTAAGTTGGATATTTACGTATGAAAATCAATCACAACCTAAGCAACCTTTAATTCAAATTGTTGCTCAATAAAATGAATAAACTGCTTTAAATTGGGTCCCCATGTTTCAGGAGACTGGGCAATCAAGTAGGTAGTAAAATGAGCGGATTCAGTATTAAGTTCAAAACAACTTAATGACACTTTCTCGACTACTTTGTTTAGATATGACTTTGGCAATAAAGCAAAACCAACACCTAATTCCACACAGCTTACAATCCCGTCCAGACTGCCCATTTCCATAATTTGTGAAGGTGGAACACTGTGATCATTTAAAAATAACTCGATTGCATGACGATAAGAACAACCTTGTCGAAACGCAATAAATCGGGTCTTTGCAAGCTTGGCAACATCTGGAAAGTGAGTTTGCTGTTTCGGACAAACCAAAACCAATTGTTCTTGCCAAACAGGTAAACTATACAACTCTGGAATTAAATATTTAGAAGCAACAAAAGCACAATCAACCTCTCCTTGCTGCACAGCGCTTAACAAATATCGTGTCGGGTGAGTTTGCAGCTCAATCGGCAAATTCGGATATTGCTGCATACATTGATTGAGTAATTGAGGTAGACGTATTGCTGCTGTCGTTTCCATACTGCCCAAACGAATGGTTTCGTTCGGGTCAATATCACCCTCTTGAAAGATTTTTTTCGCTTTATTATGTAGAGCAATCATTTGAACAGCATAACTATGCAGCTGTTGTCCGGCATTCGTTAAAGTCACAGGGTTATTACGATTGAATAAAATAGCCCCTAACTCTTCTTCAAGTTTTTTCACATGGCTCGTGATATTCGATTGCACGGTATACATTTTTTGTGCAGCCAAGGAAAAACTTCCACTCTCTGCAACAGCTAAAAAAAACTCTAAGGACTTAAGTAACATTTCACTATCTCAAAACAAGATAATCACCATCATATTAAATCATTTTTAAAGATTTAAAAACTCGCTTTTAATAATAAAAAAAATGAGCGTCCTCTCATGTCTACGTTTTATCGAATGAGCTTAATTGTCTTTTTGGCAACTTGTTTGGGAATTGGTGTTTTTAGATTTTCCTATACTGCGCTTATGCCCATCATGATCGAGCAGTATCACTGGACTCACGATTTTGCCAGTTACTTAGGCAGCGCAAATTTATTGGGATATCTCATGGGTGCCTTATTGGTGCTGCTAAGTATTAAAGAAAAGTACCTCCCACCCATGATTGTATTGTCGGCTATAGCGGGTAGCCTTAGCCTACTCTGCTGTTCATTCATGGATATGCCTTTGGTGTGGTTCATTTTTTGGCGTACGATTTCAGGTATTGCTGGCGGCTTACTAATGATTTTGGCACCTAGCTTTGCGATGAAATACATACCAACCACGCAAAGATTAAAAGTTAACTTTTTAGGATTTAGTGGAATTGGTGTGGGGGTGTTATCTGCCACCATTATTATTCCCCTACTTCAAAATATGCCTATTCATTATGTTTGGTATATTTTTGCAGGTCTTTCGCTATTAGGAAGCTTAACTCTTTATCGATTATTAAGTCGTAATACTGCCAAATTTATTAAGCCCCAATCTAGCGCTCTTCAAGCCTCACAAAAATCACGTTTAGGCCTTGTCATTATTATTGCTTATATGTGTAGTGCCTTTGCATATATTCCACACTCTTTGTTTTGGATGGATTATTTATCTGGAACTCTGCATTTTCCCTTACAGCAAAGAAATTTATTTTGGGTTCTCTATGGAACAGGAAGTTGTATTGGTGCACTTGTCGCTTATTGCTTAAGCAGATTAACCGGATATCTACAGGCTATTAAATGGTTATATACCATTTACTGCTTAGCCGTTGTTTTGCCTTTCTTTTCACATACCGCTTCTTTACTGGCCTTATCTTCGCTTTTGACAGGCTTACTACCCCCCGCAACCGTATTTATTAGTTCTTATAGTCTGCTACAGATTTATGAGCAGCGCTATCAAAAGCTTTGGAGCATTGCCACTATTGGCTTTGCCAGTACTCAACTTTTGGGTGGTGTTGTCATCAGTGCTTTACATCATTTGCATTGGTCTTATGCCCATCTATTTCTTTTGGGTGGAACCGTTCTTCTCTTTGCGGTTTGCCTTTTAATTCCCCTACGCCCTTCTCTCACCTCAACTCTCGGAGAAACCAAACCGTGAAAACTCTGCTCTTTCCTTTATTTCTAGTTGCTTTCGTTCTTATTATTCAAGCCCTAGACCAGAGTTATCAAAAGAAAACTGGTTTTATTAAATCTCCGAAACATCCCGAATTTATGCAATAAAAAAAGCCCTCAACCGAGGGCTTTTTAATAGAAGATTACTCTCCCATATGTTTGATAATCGCATCACCAAATTCAGAACAACGCAACAAGGTTGCACCCGGCATTAGGCGCTCAAAATCGTAAGTTACAGTTTTGGCAGCAATCGCCCCAGAAATTCCTTTAATGATCAAATCAGCTGCCTCTGTCCACCCCATATCACGCAGCATCATTTCCGCAGAAAGAATAATAGAACCAGGGTTTACTTTATCCTGACCTGCATATTTAGGTGCTGTGCCATGAGTTGCTTCATACACAGCAATAGCACCGCCAATATTTGCACCTGGTGCAATCCCAATACCTCCAACCTCTGCTGCCAAAGCATCAGAAATATAATCACCGTTTAAGTTTAGCGTGGCAATAACAGAGTAATCGGCTGGACGCATGAGGATCTGTTGTAAAAACGCATCTGCAATGACATCTTTGATAATGATATCTTTACCAGTTCTAGGGTTTTTAATTTTAACCCATGGGCCACCATCAATTAGCTCACCACCGAAACGATCAAGAGCCAATTCATAGCCCCACTCTTTAAATGCGCCTTCGGTATATTTCATGATATTACCCTTGTGAACCAGCGTCACAGAAGGTTTGTCATTTTCAATTGCGAACTGAATGGCTTTACGGACTAAACGCTGTGTTCCTTCTTTTGAAACAGGTTTAATTCCAATACCACATCCTTCAGGAAAGCGAATTTTTGTGACACCCATTTCTTCTTGAAGGAACTTAATGACTTTTTTTGCCTCTTCAGAATCGGCTTTCCACTCAATACCTGCATAGATATCTTCCGAGTTCTCACGGAAAATCACCATATCAGTTAATTCGGGGTGTTGAACCGGTGAAGGAACGCCTTCAAACCAACGTACTGGTCGTACGCAAACATATAGATCTAATTCTTGGCGCAAAGCAACGTTGAGTGAACGAATGCCTCCACCTACTGGTGTGGTTAAAGGACCTTTGATTGATACAACAAACTCGCGGAGTGCTTCAAAAGTTTCTTCTGGCATATAGTTGCCATAAATTTTATTGGCTTTCTCGCCGCAATACACTTCCATCCATTCGATTGAGCGTTTGCCACCGTAAGCTTTTAAAATCGCAGCATCTACGACTGCTTTCATTGTTGGTGTAATATCCACACCAATACCGTCGCCTTCAATGAAAGGAATAATTGGATGATTTGGTACGTTCAGTGACAGGTCTGCATTTACTTTGATTTTGTCGCCGTCGGCAGGAACCACGATCTTCTGATAACCCATTGTGTAGATTCTCCCTTTTATAATACTTAATTAACTAAAAATAATTATCGATAAACAATACTTTCAACTTTTATTAACGCATAATAGCTTAATCGAATTTAATTCTTTTTGAGATTTATGTGGGAAATAAGCAAATTTCGCACTTAAATATAGCTCAATGTTTTCTCTAGTTATTTGAAAGAAGAAGCCATTTTTTATGAAAATTGTGATTCTCAACAAGCCTTATGACGTTCTCTCCCAGTTTCGTAAAGACGAAGCGCACATGACCGTCTCTGACTTTGTTGATGACCCGACTTTGCGCTTGGCAGGCCGTCTTGATATGGACTCTGAGGGTTTAGTTTTTTTAACCGATCATGGTGGTCTGAATCAGTTCATTACCAACCCTGCAAATAAAAAATACAAAACGTATTTAGTTCAAGTTGATGGCGATGTAACCGAAGAAGCGCTTGAGCAACTTCGTAAAGGTGTAGAACTGAATGATGGTATGACGCTTCCTGCTAAAGCCATTAAAGTCAGTGAACCTGAATGGTTATGGGAACGCAATCCACCCGTACGTTACCGTGCAAATATTCCGACATCTTGGATTGAGATTTCAATTTGTGAAGGCCGTAACCGCCAAGTTCGTCGTATGACTTCTGCGGTAGGTTTTCCAACTTTACGTTTAATTCGTACTAAAATTGGCTCAATTGACTTAGTTCAACTTGGTTTAAGACCGGGTGATGTAAAAGAAATTGAACCATTACTCTACCCTGACTTTAAAGATGTACCAGCTGAACAGCCTTATCGCTCGCGTTCATACGTGAAAAAGCCAGGCGGTACGGGTGGCAAACCAATGGTTCGCAAGAACAAAGATGGTTCTGCGAAAAAGTCTGGTACAAAACGTATCTGGCAAATGGATGAAAGCGAGAAGCCACGACGTAAGACCAACGGTACAACTCGTCCAAATACAAAAGCACCACGTGGTCGTGGGCGTAATGGTCGATAAGATTTAATCTTTTAAAAGCTCACATCAGTGGGCTTTTTTAATGTCTTTTATTTTAGGCAATAAAAAACCGGTGCATATGCACCGGCTCTTAAGCTAATTACTAACGAGTTAGTAATTAAGCCTCAACTGTTGCAAGAGCTGCATTAAATGTAGCACTTGGACGCATTACAGCATTTACTTTAGTTGGGTCAATTGCGTAGTAACCACCGATGTCCGCTGGTTTACCTTGTACTTGAGCAAGTTCAGCAACAATCTTCTCTTCATTTTCAGCTAAAGCTTTAGCAAGAGGAGCAAATTTAGCTTTCAACTCAGCATCTTCGTTCTGAGCAGCAAGTGCTTCAGCCCAGTAAAGTGACAAGTAGAAGTGGCTGCCACGGTTGTCGATTTCACCAGTACGACGTGATGGAGACTTGTCATTGTCAAGCAATTTACCAGTCGCTTCATCAAGTGTCTTCGCAAGTAACTTAGCACGAGCATTATTTTCTTTAATGCCCATTTCTTCTAAAGATACTGCAAGCGCAAGGAACTCACCAAGTGAATCCCAACGTAAGTGGTTTTCTTCAACAAGCTGTTGTACGTGTTTAGGCGCTGAACCACCAGCACCAGTTTCGTACATACCACCACCCGCCATAAGCGGAACGATAGACAACATTTTTGCAGAAGTACCAAGTTCCATAATTGGGAACAAGTCAGTTAAGTAGTCACGTAAGATGTTACCAGTCACAGAAATCGTGTCTAGGCCACGTACTACGCGCTCAAGTGTGTAACGCATTGCACGTACTTGAGACATGATTTGGATATCAAGACCAGTCGTATCATGATCTTTTAAGTACTTTTGTACTTTCTTGATCAATTCGTTTTCGTGTGGGCGGTACGGGTCAAGCCAGAAGATTGCAGGCATGCCTGAGTTACGTGCACGAGTTACTGCAAGTTTAACCCAGTCACGAATCGGAGCATCTTTAACCTGACACATACGCCAGATATCGCCTTCTTCCACATTTTGAGTCAATAACACTTCACCAGTGTCAAGATCGGTAATGTTTGCAATACCAGCTTCTGAAATCTCAAAAGTCTTGTCGTGAGAACCGTATTCTTCAGCTTTTTGAGCCATCAAACCAACGTTTGGTACTGTACCCATAGTCTTCGGATCGAAGTTACCATGCCATTTACAGAAGTTGATCATTTCTTGGTAAATACGGGCAAATGTTGATTCTGGCATTACTGCTTTAGCATCGTATTGCT
This sequence comes from Acinetobacter sp. BEC1-S18-ESBL-01, assembly GCF_014169935.1. Taxonomy (NCBI): domain Bacteria; kingdom Pseudomonadati; phylum Pseudomonadota; class Gammaproteobacteria; order Moraxellales; family Moraxellaceae; genus Acinetobacter; species Acinetobacter sp. BEC1-S18-ESBL-01. Next base: position 1,065,747 of record NZ_AP022302.1, on the reverse strand, counting down.
TACCATCAGCACCCCACATTTTACCACCGGCACGGATCATTGCTGGCATAGAAGCATCTACGATGATGTCGTTTGGAGAGTGGAAGTTTGTGATGCCTTTTGCCGAGTCAACCATTGCAAGTGCAGGACGGTGTTCTTGACAAGCATGTAAGTCTTCAATGATTTCTTCACGTAATGAAGTTGGAAGAGTTTCGATTTTCTCGTACAACCCAGCCATACCGTTATTAACGTTAATGCCTAATTCGTCAAATAACTTACCGTGCTTTTCAAAAGCTTCTTTATAGTAAATTTTCACACAGTGACCGAAAACGATCGGGTGTGAAACTTTCATCATTGTCGCTTTTACGTGTAAAGAGAATAAAATTCCCGCTTCTTTACAATCATCAAGTTCTTTTTCATAGAAATCACAAAGTGCTTTCTTGCTCATGAACATTGAATCAATGATTTCACCTTCTTGAAGCGCAACTTTTGGCTTAAGAACAATGCTCTTACCACTATTCGTGATAAGTTCCATTTTCACATTACGTGCGCGATCAAGTGTCATTGATTTTTCACCATGGTAGAAGTCACCTTCTTCCATATGTGAAACGTGAGTTTGTGACCACTGTTTCCACTCGCTCATTGAATGAGGGTGTTTTTTCGCATAGTTTTTAACTGCTGCTGGAGCACGGCGGTCAGAGTTACCTTCACGAAGGACAGGGTTTACTGCTGAACCAAGGCACTTACCATAACGAGCTTTGATTGATTTTTCTTCTTCAGTCGTTGGATTTTCCGGATAATCAGGAATTGCGTAACCTTTTGATTGAAGCTCTTTAATACATGCAGTTAATTGCGCAACAGACGCACTAATGTTCGGGAGTTTGATAATGTTTGTATCTGGATCTTGTGTAAGACGACCTAGCTCTGCAAGGTTGTCAGATACCTTTTGCTCTTCACTTAGGTAATCAGCGAATTCTGCGAGCACACGTGCAGCTACAGAGATGTCACTTTTAATAATCTCGATGCCAGCTGGCTTGGTAAAGGTCTCAATGATCGGCAGTAGCGAATAGGTCGCCAATAATGGCGCCTCATCAGTCAGTGTGTAAATAATAGTTGACTTTTCACCAGCCATATATAGCCCCTTCCGTTTGATTGAGTGTTGAGGACCGAGCTTGTGGCCCAGTGCCTACGAACCGATATGCTTAAATAAAACCCTGAGAGTATCGGCTCTCATTGTCTTCCAGTCAACGAAATATCCAGTGATAACGACATTTCGCAGCGAAATAATACATAATTTAAATCTATTGATAATATTCCTATACCCAACTTTAAGTAATACATAATTCATCATTACTTTTTTATGGACTGAATACGATTAAATTACATGAGATATCTTTCAGAGTTCTGACAATTATTATACTTTTCATTCAAAACAAACTCAAAGATAAAACGGATTTCATCTTTTAGTAGCACTTAAAAATAAAAAACCGATGTACAAAACATCGGTTTTTTATAAACTATTTAACTGTTATTTAAGCTTTTAACCATTTTTCAGTTTTAGCTTGATCTTCAATGACAAGTTCAACTTCAGTTAAATCAGATGTAGAACATTCAACTTCAAAAGATAGTAACTCATCGCGACGGAAAGCATACACAGTATAGGTACCGCCCTGCTTTGCATACTTCTCAACAAGTTTAGTGGTCGCTTTTAAACCATCAATTGCAATAATTACATCATTGGCAGAAATACCTGCTTTAGCTGCTGCGCTATCACGGCGAGCACTTTGCACGAGTACACCCTCAGGCTTATCAACAAGTTTCAAACCAAGTGGCAAAGATTTGTCAGTTTTAACTCTATAACTTAAGCCAAACTCAGGGAACAGTTGATCAAGTGGCAATTCATCAGTGGTATTAATCAAATGATTAATTTGTTCAATCCAGCTATCACCCGTCAGTTCTTTACATAAATCAAAAATGGTTCTTTCGTTTACTTGCATACCATTTTGAGTGTTTTCATATAACCGACGCATTAAAGCATCAAGACTAGAACCACGTAGACGTAAACCTAAATCTAGACATAACGCAACTAACGAACCTTTATTGTAGTAACTGGTGCCCGCATTATTCGAGTTTTCATCTTGACGATAAAATTTAATCCATGCGTCAAAACTTGACTCAGCAACTGTTTGAACAAAACGGCCCGGGTTTTGCAAATAACGGTCAATTTGTGCTTTGAGTAAATCAAGATAAGACTTCTGAGAAATTACGCCACTACGTAATAAAATCAGGTCATCGTAATATGAAGTAAAGCCTTCAAATATCCAAAGTAAAGAAGTATAGCCTTCTTGATGTAAATTATAGTTTGCAAAGTTTTCTGGACGGATAAACTTGACTAACCATGAATGAAAATATTCATGACTACATAAGCCTAAAAAGCGTTGATAATCTTTAGAAGGTTCAGTTGGTTCATTCAACTTCGGCAAATCATCACGCGGTGTAATCAAGCTTGTGCTATTGCAATGCTCTAATCCGCCATAACTATTACCTGTTGCCATGGTCATAAAGGTATAGTTTTGAAATGGTGCTGAACCGAACATATTTATTTCAGCTGCACAAATCTTTTCAATATCGGCTTTTAGGCGATCAATATTGGTATTATGCGAACCAGAAATTACAAACTCATGTTCAATGCCATTCGTCTCAAAACTAAAGCGTGTTTGATCAGCCAACTCAAATGGACTATCAATCAGTTGATCGTAGTGATCTGCTTTTAAAGTAAATCGACCTTTAACTAAGCTTTTTGAAGCTAAGCCTGTTGCTAACTGAAAATGCTTTAATTCATCTGGCAAGAAAACTTCGACTTCACAAGCAGATTGCTCCTGCCCCTCTAAAGCCAAACATACACACGCTGGATTAATATATAGACGAGTCTGATCTACATACGCACCGCGGACAGACAAATCATATGCATACACATCATATTCAATCGTCATTAATTCATGATCTGTATTAAATAAACGCCAGCGATTCTTGCTCGTTTTTTTAATGTCCAGCAGACGTCCAGCTTCATCATAAGCTTTAACGGATTCAATATGTTTTGAGAACTCTCGAATTAGATAACTACCCGGAATCCACGTTGGTAACCAAAGTTCCTGATTCGGGTTGGCTAAAAAACGAATTGTCACGTGAACAAGGTGCTGTTTGTAATCATCGAACTCAATTTGATAATGCAACATAAATTCTTCAATTTAAAATAAGAACGGCTTCACATTAGATTATCACTTTTTTGTATCGTCTTGCGTAGATGTATTTTTTGGCAACAATTCCCACTAGCCTTCCATGAAAAAAAGGCATAGCATGCTGTGCATCTGTGTCCCGTATTTGCCAGTGAAGTTAAGGTCATCCGTGAAATTTTTTCTATCTCTTTTTACCCTCTTTAGTATTTTTTGTACTACTCTAACCAATGCTGCACTACTCAATATTGCACCTGAAAGTGTTGAAGCTGCTGCATGGACTATTGTAGATACTCAATCGGGTCAAATCATTGCTGAGCATAATAGCCATGTGCAACGTGCACCAGCATCTTTAACCAAAATGATGGTTGCCTACATTGCCCTAAAAGAGATTAAAGCTGGAAAACTGAAAAAAGAAGAAATCATTACTGCAACTCCAGTGGTTAGTGTTGTGCAGTGGGATGAATCACAAATGTATCTTAAAGCTGGTGAACAAATTTCAGTTGATCAGTTATTGGCAGGTTTAATCGTAATGTCTGCTAATGATGCAGCCGTGACTTTAGCTGAAAAAATCTCTGGTGATGTTCCGCGCTTCGTACAACGTATGAATCAGGAAGCTCAAGCTTTGGGTATGAAAGATACTCATTTTAGTAATCCTGCCGGAATTACGATGCCTGATCATTTCACTACAGCACACGACCTTAGCTTATTAAGTCAGGCGTTAATTAAACAAACTCCTGAATATTTGCATTATTCAAAAATGCCAAGCTTTAGCTATAACCAACGCTTCCATCATGCGACAAACCTTGCGCTCAAATATGATCCATATGTAGATGGCCTTAAAACGGGATATACCAAAGCAGCAGGTTATAACTTGGCACTCACAGCTTCACGTCCTTCATTCTCATCTGACTTAACTCAAAGACGTTTATTAGTCATTGTTTTAGGTACGCCGAGTGCTGTAAAACGCGCTGAGATTGCAGATAAATTAATGAATCTTGCTTACGCCTATACACGTGATGAAGTGATTATTCCTGAGCAGAAATTAATTGCTGAACTACCTGTTGTAAAGTCGACTTTAAAAATGTTTAAGGTTGAAACAAAGCAACCAACAATTGTAACGACATCTTTATATGCAGACCCAGCACCAATTGACCTAAATACTTTTGATAATGCAACTCAACGCGTTCAAGTACTTGATAGTAACCAACAGCTCAAGGTGATTGCTCCACTTGAAACGACTCAAACACATGTAAACATTGAGCTCAATGAAAAACAATTAACTGCGCCATTAATGAAAGTCGTAAGTTTGGCAACAGTATCGATTTATCAAAATAATCAACTGATCCGTAGTCTTCAAATCGAAGATAACGTACATATTGAAGAAGCCAATATTTTCCAAAAAATCGCAATGTGGTTTTCTAGCCTCTTCTCTATTTTTTCGTCAAGTGAACATAGTGCTGCTAAACTCTACCCAGTAGATTCGCACTAAAAACATCAAATTGTGCACAGACGCACAATAATTTTTATAAATAAAAGATGGCATAATTTAGCCATCTTTTTTTATAGAAAAATAATTAGGTGAAAAAATGACCCAAAATTTACATCATATTGTAATTGTTGGTGGTGGTGCTGGCGGCTTAGAACTGGCAACACAACTCGGTGAAACTTTTGGGAAAAATCGTAAAGCAAAGATTACATTGGTTGACCAAAATCTTACCCATATTTGGAAACCATTGCTTCATGAAATTGCTGCTGGCTCTTTAAATCCACACGAAGAACAAACTAACTATTTTGCGCACTCAGAAAAACATCATTACGAATTTGTACTCGGAACATTAGTTGGGGTTAATAAAGATAAAAAATTAATTGAACTAATGCCCCCTCAAGTGTCTAAGGATCAACAGAATCATTCGCAAGAGCTAAGTTATGACACACTTATTTTAGCGCTTGGTTCAGTATCAAATGACTTTAATACCACGGGAGTGCGTGAAAACTGCCATTTCCTTGATAGCAGAAAGCAAGCCGATATTTTCCAGCAAGATTTATTACATCTTTATATTGAAGCTCAGAATCAACCTAATCAGCGAACTTTAAATATTGGAATTGTTGGTGCGGGAGCAACAGGTGTGGAACTGGCAGCTGAGTTAATTGAGACAACTAAAAACTTTTATCGATATGGTTTAAAGAAGATTCATCCAAACCAAGTCAAAATTACACTAATTGAAGCTTCTGAGCGTATTTTACCTGCTCTAAGCGATAAAACTGCTGAACACAGTGCTGGGCAACTCAAAAAAATGGGTGTTGAAATTTTAACTCAACACCGCGTTGAAAAAATTGATGAGCATTGCATCTACTTTAGCAATGGCAACCAACTTAAAAGTGATATTACCGTTTGGGCCGCAGGCGTAAAAGCACCAAAGGTATTAGAAAGTTTTACCGATTTTAAACGTGACAATATTAACCGCCTGATGGTCTATGCAACGTTGCAAACCTATTCTGATCCAAATGTATTTGCGTTTGGTGACTGTGCTCATTGCCAACTTGATGCAAGACATCCTCCACTTGGCCCACGTGCTCAAGTTGCAAGCCAACAGGCCAGCTTTTTAGTCGATGCTATGGCTGCTCGACTAAATGGCCGATCACAGCCGATGTTTACATTTAACGACAAAGGTTCTCTCGTGTCTTTAAGTCGTCATAAAGCCGTTGGAGAATTACTTGGAGATGTCAGCGTACAAGGCTATATTGCGAAAACAATGTATGTGTCTTTATATCGTTTACATCAAGCAACGATTCACGGATATACTCAGGCTGGACTACTCACAATGAAAGATTTACTTACAAGACGTGTACGTCCAAAAATTAAGCTGTATTAAGTTGAATTTTTTAAGTTCGTCCCTATTTATATAAAAACGCATCAGAAAAAGTGCCAAAGATTAAGATTTTGTAGTCTACAAAATTTATTTTTCACTTTATGATGTACGCTTCAATTGATTGAATGGATCAAAAACATGACTGCTATTGCAAATAACCACGTGGTTTCATTCCACTACAAATTAACAAACGCTGAGGGTGAAACACTTGATCAATCTCAAGGTGAACCACTTGCCTATTTGCACGGTGCAGGCAATATCATTCCTGGTTTAGAAAATGCATTAACAGGTAAAACTGTTGGTGAAAAATTCACTGTTAACGTTCCAGCTGCTGAAGGTTATGGCGAATACAACCCAGACCTAGTACAAGAAGTTCCAGCTCAAATGTTCCAAGGTGTTGAGAACATTCAACCTGGTATGCAATTCCAAGCTCAAACAGATGATGGCGTACAGATCGTTACTGTTAAAGCAGTTGAAGGCGACAACGTTGTTGTTGATGCTAACTTCCCACTTGCTGGTCAAGATTTAACTTTTGAAGTTGAAATCGTAGAAATCCGTGATGCTTCTCAAGAAGAATTAGATCACGGTCACGTACACGGTGCTGGTGGTCATCACCACTAATTCATCTTTAAAGATGATAAGAGCAAAGCTTCGGCTTTGCTTTTTTTATGTATTTATTTTTATATAATATTTTGATAATAATCCTTTAACTCATCTCACTCTATAAGGGCCAATTTTCATGTCAAACGTAAATCAGCTAATTTGGTTTCGTCAAGATTTGAGAGTTCGAGATCATGCTGCTTTATGGCATGCCTCTCAACAAGGGCCTTGTATTGGGTTAATTATTTTATCGCCTGAACAATGGAAAATGCATCACGATGCGCCTATAAAAATTAATTTCTATTTATGTCAACTTCAACAACTCAAAAAAGAACTAGAACAACTTAATATTCCCCTTATTATCCAAGTCATTCCTTACTGGAAAGATATCGCTGATTATATTGGTGAACTTAGCATTCAACTTAATATTGAAAATGTCTATTCAAATATAGAGTTCGGCGTTAATGAATTAAAAAGAGATAAAACTGTACAAGATTTTTTAAATCAACAAGGTAAAGAGCTCTTTTTATTCCATGACCGTACGATTTTTCCTTTACGCTCTATTCGCAATCAATCACAGCAGCCCTACAAGATTTTCGGTGCATTCAAAAAAGCATGTTATTCAAAATTGGATATCAGTGGTTTACCTCAATGCTATCCAATTCCTGAAAAGCAAAGTAGCTATCCAGCGTCTTTTTCAAAAATAAACAGCTTAACTCTAGAAGATATTGAAGCTTTTTTTGATCCTTCTGTTTCTAAAGAGCAACAAGGCTTATGGCCAGCTGGAGAAAATTTTGCTCTAGAGCAGCTCGACATATTTATTAAAGATCATTTATCTGATTATAAGTCTGAACGTGACTTTCCCAATGTAAGAGGAACTAGCCAACTTTCTCCCTATTTAAACATTGGAATTTTGTCTATCCGCCAGTGCCTGCAAGCTCTTTTTAGGGCTGAACATGGCAACTTTCATTTGACAAATGAAGGCCAGCAGACTTGGTTAGATGAACTGCTTTGGCGAGAATTTTATCAGCATATTTTATTTGATTTCCCCCATGTTTCTAAACATATTCCATTTAAAAAAAACACTCAGAAAATTAAGTGGAGTCACAATCCAGAGCACCTAACCGCATGGCAAACGGGCCAGACAGGTATACCAATTATTGATGCTGGAATGTGTCAACTTTTAAAAACTGGCTGGATGCATAATCGTGTACGCATGATTACAGCCATGTTTTTATGTAAAAACTTGCTCATCGATTGGCGAGTAGGTGAACAATGGTTTATGGAGCATTTAATCGATGGGGATTTAGCAGCAAATAATGGGGGTTGGCAATGGTGTGCTTCTACTGGAACTGATGCTGTACCTTACTTTAGAATTTTTAACCCTATTGCTCAATCAAAGAAATTTGATCCAAATGGAGATTATATTCGTCAATGGGTAGATGAATTAGCTCATCTAGACAATAAAGCCATTCATGAGCCCTACTCGACTAAAACGAATATTCAGTTAAATTATCCAAAACCAATAGTTGATTTAAAGGAAACCCGCCTTAAAGCAATTGAAACTTTCAAGAGTATTTAGATAAGAGTTACGTCTTATCTGTTTATTTTTAATTAAAAAATAAGAACAATATTTGACTAAATAGTGACTTTGATCTACAAATAAACATAATAGTTACTTAAAAAGGCCATAAACAACAATAACTTCGCAATGTCTCACATTTAGTAATAAAAGTATAAAAAAATTAACATTACAAGAAGGTAGCCATAGCTCGCATGCAACAGCAACAAAAGAACCCTGGAAGAACACTCGTCTTATGGATTATCGCAGCTCATCTATTTATGGGCATAGTGGCGTATGAGTGGTTGCCTGTAAGTTTTAGAGGAAGCTGGATCTTTATTCTTATTCTTTTAATTTCTGGAGCTTTTTTACAAGTTGGCGCATCTTTAATTGTGGGCTTAGTCGCTTTTATCGGTGTTGCAGTATATTTTCTACTCGACTTAGGAGCTCAGACACATATTGAACGTCAGCTTCTTTTACTTTTTATTATTCCCCTCATTCCTCTTTTTCTGAGTGCTGTTCGCCATAATATTGAAATTAACGTTCAAAAATACCGCGATATTCAAAGTTATGACCGTAATTATCGCCGTGATATTTTCCCGCTTAGTGCACTCAAGTATTTCCAACGTAGTTTCTTTAAGCTTCTTGATCATCATAACATACAAGACTATGAAGTCTTTGAAATTAGAATTCTCAACCGAAGCTTAATTAAAGAAATGTTAGGCGACGATGTGTGGAAAACCACTCAAAATGAGATGATCAAAATTTTGAGTCAGCATCATCCACAAGAAATCGTTTTCCAGTTTGCTGATGATGATCTTGAAACTATTTACAGCATTGTAATTCGCAAGCAAAAAACTGATGAAGAGCCTGAATTTATTAAAAAGCTTAGAGAAATTATGACTCTGCGGCTTGATGTAGAATATAAAATTATTCAGATTCCACCTGAAGAGGAGACGACCTAATGTCTAATCTTCTTAATATTTGTGGAATTATTATTGCATCTAGTCAGTATCCTGATGCCACTTTACAGCAGTTCTATCGGCAATATTATCATTGTGAGATTAAAACTGAACATACCAAAACAGAAGTTCAAAGCACAGACGATCTTTCCATGTTTTTTCCATATCAGGATACATGGTGGCCTGTCTTTACAATTGACCAAATCAGCTCGGATAGCTTTCAACGGCTTATTAATAAAGGGATCAAGCCTGGCATTATATTACCAGATGAAGTTTTTAGCTTTTCTCACTATTTCTTGCTCAAAGAAGCTGTCAGCCAAGGTGCGATTCCAATTGCACTTTATAAATCAGAGCAGCCTCAATATTTTGCGGCTAAAGCCACATTTTCGACCGCAATTGGTTTACGGCCTATGGCTGCATTTGTCTCAACAGGTTGGGATGAAAACTTAATTTCACAGACCGCTGGCAGTTATATTATTAAATTTAACCCTTCGCAGCTCCCGTTACCCTCTAGAGAAATTAAGCAAAAACAGCATTTATTTTATTCGGCTAAACCTTTTAATAGTCATATTTCTGGCTATGAAATTATTATTAATCCTCCTGCTGATCTACCCACAACAAATATTCGGTATCCTCAACTTGGAATATCGTGGAAATTTAATAAGATTAATTACATAAGTACGCCTGAAGAAGTAGAGACAAGTCTTATTGGCTATATTTTCATTGGATTAAGCACCGTTGTAGTTCCACTCGATTTAATTCTTACAAGTACCTACCCAGACCTCCTTGGTACGTTTGGTAGCTATATTTCATGGATCTCCTTAGTAGTTGGGTTGATTTTATTGGTATTGCTCATCTCGTCTATTATCAGGAGGGTTAAATCAAATGGCTCCCATTGATATTCTCTTCTTATTTGGCTTTTTAGGGATTTGGATTCCACAAGCATTTTGGGCGTGGTTAAGTTATCAGGCTTGGAAATATTCAAAAACAGCTGAAAAAGAGTTACAAAACCTTCCTATACCAGAGAGATGGCCTGTTTTGAGTGTCCTGATCCCTGCCTATAATGAAGGAGTTGTGATTGAAGATACTTTGCATGCAATTGCTCAACAAGATTACCCAGCCGAAGCATATGAAGTTTTACTCATTAATGATGGTTCAAAGGATAACACCTTAGAAATTGCCGAAAATTTGGCAAAAATTTATCCTTGCATAAAGATTGTCAACGTTCCTAAAGGAATGGGGGGTAAAGGTAAATCTAGAACGCTTAATAATGGCCTCCCCCATGCCAGAGGCGAATTGATTGTTGTCTATGATGCAGATAGTACGCCTGAACCCGACTGTGTCCGCTTGCTAGCTCAAACCCTGCTTGCCGATAAAAAATTAGTAGCCGTTAATGGAAAAGTAAGAACACGTAATTGGCAAGATAGTATTTTGACCCGATTTATCGCAATTGAATTCATCTTTTTCCAATGGATTTTCCAAGGCGGTCGTTGGCAACGTTTTGAACTATCGACCTTAATGGGTACTAACTACGTGATTTGGCGTGATGCTTTAGAAACCTTAGGCGGTTTTGATGAAAAGTCATTGGTCGATGACACTGAAATGAGTTTTAGGATTTTTATCGGCCAAAAACGAATTAAATGGGTGCCCTATGCTATTGGTTGGCAGCAAGACCCCCCATCTCTGAGTGTATTTGTTAAACAGCGCTCACGTTGGACCCAAGGTAATTTTTATGTAACTCGTAAATATTTACCCGTCGCATTAAGAACGCCTTTCCCTATCGGAATTGAAATTCTTAACAACATTATGTGCTACATACTTTTTGTACCCGCTTTATTCTGGAGTCATATCACGTTAACCCTTGGGTTGCTTGATATAGCAGGCATTTCAGTTCCAGGTCCATTCACCACATTGTGGGGGCTCTCATTTTGCTTATATGTCGCACAAATGTGGTTTACCCTTTCACTCGAAAAAGTAAAACCAGAACTCTATTTTTATTCGGTTCTATCGTATGTAAGTTACTCACAAGTTTTTCTATTCATTGTATTTAAAGCCGCATATGACATGCTTAAAAATAAAATACAGGGTAATTCCCTTCAATGGTACAAAACGGAACGTAGCAAGGAGAAAAAATAAATGAAAAAGACTTTTGATCTCTACAACACAGCTCAAGTGCTCCTTGCCAGCTCCAGTCTTATGCTCGCCATGTCTGCTCATGCTTACACATGGAAACTGGATGATATTAGTACCTCAACTAAATATACTGTTGAGCCTCATTTTTTCTATATTGGCAAAGGTGCCCAGTGGCAAAACATTCAATTTTCAAGTGATTATTCCACTGAAAGCGATACAACTTTACTTGTAAAATATGATGATAAACTTATTTATAACACTACGCTAAGTGGGGATGGTCAAGTCAAATTTGATATTCCAGCAAGTCAAAGTGGCTTTCATCGTTTAGATTTTATTATTCAACAATATGCTAAACCCACTACGCTGAATCAAACCAAAGAAACCTTCTGTACAGAAGATATTGATCACTTAACTTATTTAAGCAACTCCCAACTCGACTTTACGCCTATCCGTAATATATACCGTTTAAAAGACTTACCAGATGCTTTAGCTAATCCACAAGCGAGACGGCCTACTCCGTTTGTTGGCATTTTAAAATATAACCGTAAAGAGATTATAGAAGCTTCAATGCTGGCTAGATTAGCAAGTTCATGGACTTCAATCACGCCAATTGAATGGGTTGATTCAGGACAAACCAATTTAAATGATGAAACAAATTTCATTATTGAAGTAATTCGCTCAGCTACACCACTAAAAGGCGGAGCATTAGTACAAATTGCAAAACCAGCAGATGGAGTGGCTACTCTCTCAATTACTTATCACACACCACAAGAACTTACTGCTGCCATAAATGGACTAATCAATCCCTCGTATGTAGAGCAACTTGATACAGGAAGTGCAATTTTCCCCACAACAATCTCCACTCCAACTTGGGCACAATTTAAAAAAATCAATACACTCGCCGATTTAGGAATTGAAGATTTCAGATTAAATCATGCTGAAAAAAACTTATTCCTTGACTTCCCTTCAGTATGGCAACCAACTGATATCTTGCAAGGACAAATTGCACTTCGTATTCAAAGTGGTTTATTACAAGGTTCCAATATTACAGCTTGGATTGATGGTGGGCTCGCAGGAAGTATGAAAACGGCGGATCTTGCTTCAGATCCAGTAAACCGTCAGTTCAATATTTTTGCAAAAGCCATTTCTAATACGACGAATTTTAGTCTAAAGCTTGAAAACTCAGTAATTGCCAACTCCCAATGTTTACCTAACGCGCATGGTTCACTTTGGATTGATACAGCCAAGTCTACTGTAAAGCTACCTCATAAACTCAAAAATGGTGTAGCCGCAATTTCAATGACTTTAGCAACGACGCCTACAATTGCGATTGATGATCAATCTGGTGCATTAAATATCGCCATTGTATTAGGTCAAACTGCGAAAAAAATGCTTTTAACACAAGCACCAATGCCTCTCAACCTAGTCCGTTATTCACCGAGTGCGCCTCAATCGGTAAATGTCCGCGTCAACAAAGATATTTATCAACAACAGCTATTAATGCATCAGGATATTATCTATGCACCTGCTGCACAGAATGGTTTCATTGTCAGTTATAACAATAACCGCTTTGATGTGATTACCGATTCAGAAGGTGGTGCACGAACTTTCATGCACCTTTGGGAAAAGATCCAACATAAAATTCCAAACAACGTAACAAAAATGCTGGTTTCAGAAAATGGAAATATTTATGTTTTACAAAAACTCATTGTCGGAAATCAAAAGGCTCCTTTAATCCAACAGTCTTCTTTCTTCTTACTAGTTGTGATTATCTCTGCAATTATGATAATAATTATCTTCTTGTGGTACTGGTTAAGACGAAATAATGAGAAAACAGATACCAATTAAAATAGTTGCATTTATTATTTTAATTATATGTAGTGTCATCGGGTATGCGGGGCTTTTCAAACATCAAGGTCAAGCCCCTCATATTGAAGGCATTTTCTGGCAACCTGATAATAAAACGACTCCTCCAGAAGGAAATTGGCACTACTTAGGTGTCGATACCTTTGTTCCCCAATGGTCTGTGGTTGAATCTAAATCATGGTGGAAAGAATCCAATTTTCCACAGTGGGAAAAAGCAATTAATTTAGAAAAAATTAAACAAGAGCCATGGGCTAAAAATCTTATATTAGGGTTAGCTGGCGAATATAATGAACCTAAAGCGCGAGCAAATGTCATTGAGTTAGGCGAAAAATCTGCCCAAATTATAAAAGAGCAAAAAACGGCATTTAAAGGCTATTACTTTCCGGTAGAAGCCGATCCAACTTGGCTACGAGTCAGTGCTTTAGGCCATGTATTGTCAAAGCTCCCCTCACCAGTTTGGGTAAGTATTTATAGTGGCGAAAGTGAACCTGAAAATTATGATTTGTGGGTTAAAAGCTGGCTACCGGACCATACTGGAGTTTTTTTCCAAGATGGCGTTGGCGTAGGGATTCGATCACCTAAACAGGCCAAACATATTTTAGATCAGCTTGAACATAAACTTGGAAAAGACAAAGTAATTATAGTATTAGAAGCTTTTAGAGTGAAAAAGAATGGGCAATTTAGAGCCGCATACCCTTGGGAAATTATTTCTCAGCTAAAAGCATATGAAGGTAAAACTGTTTATATTTTTGATGGTCCTCATTACATGAGCCGCTGGTGCGTTAATATTGTGAGCTTATGGTACCGCCTCACTTATGGTCATGCGAATAAAACCATAAATGAGACGAGATCCTAATCATAATTATGCCGATTCATAAGATTTAGCAATTTGATTGAGAATACGTTGAGCAGCTTGCCCATCGCCAAATGGGTTTTCCAGATGTGCCATTTTTTCATAATGCTGTTGGTCGGTGAGTAACTTTTCAGCTTCTTCAATAATTTTTTGTTGATTTGTACCCACCAAAACGCCTGCTCCCACCTCAACAACTTCTGGTCGCTCGGTAGTATCCCGCAAGATCAAAACTGGCTTATTAAATGATGGACTTTCTTCTTGTAAGCCTCCCGAATCCGTCAAAATAAAATTCGATCGGTCTATCACTGCCAATAGACTTGGGTAGTCTAATGGTTTAACAAGATGGATTTGGGAATGGTCTTTAAACTTATCATGGACTACATCATGTACTGCCGGGTTCAAATGTACAGGCCAAATAAAATGTAAATCAGGATGTGCTTGAGCTAAGTGCTCAACTGCATTACAAATATTTTGAATTCCACCACCAAAGTTTTCACGACGATGGGCAGTAATAAGTACAACTTTGTCATCTTGCTTTAATTGAATTCCATAAGGTTCAAGCTGGTTCTTCAAATCAGATTTTTCAGCAATTAATTTACGCCCTAAATACACAGCGTCAACAACTGTATTGCCTGTAACAGTAATGAGCTCTGGCGGAATTTGTTCATTGAGTAAATTTCTTTTTGATTGTTCAGTCGGGGCAAAATGCCATTTAGTAATACGTGAAACCAACTGACGATTTCCCTCCTCTGGAAAAGGATGATCTAAATCATAAGAACGTAAACCAGCTTCAACATGCGCAACAGGAACTTTCATTGAAAACGCGACTAAGCCAGCTGCTAAAACAGTTGTTGTATCTCCCTGAATAACAATTGCATCTCTTTTTTGCCCATCAGTGTATACATTCTCGATTTGGCTCAAACCATGAATTAAGAGCTGATTTAAACTTTGTCCAGCATTCATAATTTTAAGACGGTGGTCAATTTCAACCCCAAAGAAATCTATCGCATCTCTTACTAGTTCATCATGCTGTCCAGTAAAAATCACTTCAACTTGAAAGCGAGGGTCTTGTTTTGCCAATAAAATAACAGGGGCAAGTTTGATTAATTCAGGACGGGTTCCAAATACAATAGATATAAAAATTTTATTCACTTTAGAAATCCTTATAAAAAACGAGTTCTACTCGAGTATTGTTGTAATGATCTTTCGTATTTACTGGCACATCTTTAAAGTAATTGCCATATAGTCGTTCAACACGTAGTTTTATTGGTTGATAATTAAAAGGCTGCCATGAAATACCTGGGCCATATTCAAATAAATTATTGTAATATTCATCTTTACTGTCAGCTAAGCCATGCAATTTCACATACGCCTGTACAGTGCCCGTTTCCCCCTTATAGACATTCAAACCCGTACGTAAACGTAAATCGCCAATAACGTTATAATCTTCTCTAGAATAAGTCGCTGCATTGCCATATAAATCAGTGAAGTAATCATTAAAGCAAAGTGAATGATTACAACTATTTTGAGAATCCCATTCTTGATACCCTGTAACCCCACCAACAACACTTTCACGAAATTTATCTCTATTTCGATCAATCAGATCGTAACTTCCACCTACTTCTAAATACATGCGCACAGGTATAGAAGTCCAAGGTTGATAATTAGCGCCTACACCTAGAGTTACTGCATTTTCATCAATAATTTCAGGTCGTACACCACCTTGAGATTGAGTATCGCGGTTTAGATTTAAAAAGCCATACACCTGCGCTCGACCATTATCGAGGTTCTTACCATAGCGAGCTTTAAGTGGGAAAATTACATCGTCGTAACGTGATTCATATGAAGGTGCAAAATACACATCACGGAAATAAGTTTTGACCTCTCCTCCACTCAGATTTTTTACAGCCTGTGTCGCTTTAGTTGCAATATCAGCATCTTTAGATTGGGTAAGTTCCTTAAAAACTACCAAAGCCTCTTTGTTATTTTTTTGAGAATTCAGTAGATAGGCTTCTTGGAGTTTTAAATTATCATCTGCTGGATCTAATGCCTCTGCTTTTCTCAGACTTTGCAAAGCTGCATCTTGTTTCCCCAGTCGAATCTGTAAATAAGTTAAGCTTTTCCAAACTTTGATATCTTGTGGCGTCATCTCTCCAAGTTCTAATAATAACTTCTCGGCATTTTCAGGTTGAGTCTTCTCAATTTTATAAAATTGATCCCATTTATCATAAATTGGGTTTCCAGGTTTGTATTCTTGATTAACAATCTCTTGCGCAAAACTAGTCTCAATACTTAAGAGGCATAAAGCTGGACAGATCGAACCAATAACGATAAAGGAACGGGTTATAGATTTTATTGTTTTGCTATTCATTGGGACCTCTAAAGTAAAGTAGATAGAATGCTTGCGTAGCAATCAAATTAAAATTTAATCAATAAGTATTATAATTAAACCCATAAATGACACTGTTTTATATAAGTAGATGAGTTCTTTAAATTGTTCATTTTATCTCCTTTAATATGATGTTTTAAAAAGTTCTTATCTGTTTGTTTTTCCTATAATGACACATTTTTTAATCGTATTATTGTAAATAATCTTATAGGATAAGATAAAAATTTATAACTACAAATAGGAGAAAACATGTCCTTTTCTCAACATCCAGAACATCATTTTATTCACCGCTCAGGGTGGTTAAGGGCGGCCGTTTTAGGGGCAAATGATGGAATTATTTCTGTTACTAGTCTAATTATGGGAATGGCTGCAAGTGGGGCTTCTGCTCATACACTTCTTATTGCATGTATTGCTGGTTTAATTTCCGGTGCAACCTCTATGGCTGCAGGAGAATATATTTCAGTAAAATCACAAGAAGATATTGAAAAAGCCGACTTAAAATTTGAAGAACAAGAACTTAAAAAGCATCCGCAGCGTGAACTGGACGAACTCACTCAAATTTATATATCCAGAGGCTTAGCACCTGATTTAGCGCTACAAGTTGCTACTGAACTTACAAATCATGATGCATTAGGGGCTCACGCGCGTGATGAAATAGGTATTCATGAAAATACCGCAGCAAATCCTATTCAAGCCGCATTAGCTTCAGCTGGCTCATTTTCATTTGGGGCATTGTTTCCTATGCTGGCTATTTTACTCAGTCCAGAGATATGGATCGAAAAAACAGTCTTAATATTTGGCATTATTTCATTAGCTTTTTTAGGAGCGCTATCAAGTCATTTCGCAGGTACTTCCAAGCTTAAAGGGAGTCTACGCATTACCTTGTGGGGAATTTTAGCGATGGGCTTTTCAAGCTGGATCGGCTCTTTATTTCATGTTACTCCACTTTAAAAAATCAGAACTTATCAATGTTTAAGAACTAAATATTTAAAAACTAAATGCCCAATATTATTTGCTCTTGGTTCTGCTTTCACGTTATGGTGAACAGAAAGAAATGAGGTGAATAAAATGGACCTATTACAACAACTTGAAATTAAACATCCAATTTTTCTTGCCCCTATGGCAGGTGTATCTACACCTGAACTTGCAGCAGAAGTTTCTAATCAGGGTGGTCTTGGGTCCTTAGGTCTAGGTGCAAATACGGCACAAAGTGCACGTGAACAGATTTTAAAAACCCAAACACTTACAGAAAAATCATTTCAGGTTAATTTTTTCTGTCATCAACCCGAGCAACTTAATCTTCAAACTTCTGCTCAATGGATTGAATATTTACGCCCACAATTTGAAAAGTTCGGAGAACAGCCTCCTCAAAAGTTAAACTGTATTTATCCAAGTTTTCTTGATAACGATGATTTTCTAAATGTCGTATTAGAAACCAAACCTAAAGCGGTAAGTTTTCATTTTGGGATTCCCCATCCCCACCAAATTCAGGCATTAAAAGATGCCGGAATTATTACGATGGTGTCTGCTACCAATTTAGTTGAAGCACAAGCCATTGAAGCGGCTGGTATAGATATTATTATTGCTCAAGGGATTGAAGCAGGCGGACACCGTGGAATCTTTAATAAAACTTTTGATGCAGCAATTAAAACAAGCGATTTAGTACACCTTATTGTCAAGCATTGCAAACAGCCTGTGGTAGCCGCAGGCGGAATTATGAATGGAGCACAAGCACGGCATATGTTGAGCTTAGGAGCTGCTGCTGTTCAACTCGGAACAGCATTTGTTCAATGCCATACATCAAATGCATCTGCCGAGTATCGTAAAGCTTTATTTAATGAACCTGTAACACAAATCAGCGCCAGTCTTTCTGGGCGTCCAGCCCGTGGCCTGCTCAACCATTGGCACACACAAATTGATTTACCTAATCGCCCTCCTCAACCCGAATATCCATATGCATACGATCTAGCCAAGCAATTAAATGCCATTGCAAGCAAGAATAAAGACTATGGCTTCGGTGCTTTTTGGGCGGGTAGTAATGTCTCTCAAATACGAGAGCTAGATGCTGCTGATCTGGTTAACCAGTTAGTTGTAGAAATGCTAGAAGATGAGTAAATCTTAAAAAGCCAGTAATCATATACTGGCTTTTTATTTAATGGGTTTCTAGTAAGTTAACCTGCTCAACCTGAACATCACTCATCAAATTGCCTTCAGCTAATAACTGATTAAAATAATTTTCGACTACTATTGCCTGTTCAGCAGTGCTTTCAACTTTATACATATTTTGGCGAAATTCGTTACTTGAGCGTAAACCTTTTGTGTACCAAGCAATGTGTTTGCGGGCAATACGGCAGCCAGAGTATTCACCATAAAATTGATAAAGTTCTGATAAATGTCCTAGTAACACCTGCTTCACCTCTTCAATATTAGGTGCAGCTAAGTGTTCACCAGTTTTTAAATAATGAGCAATTTCACGAAAAATCCATGGTCGACCTTGAGCAGCTCGACCAATCATAATTGCATCGGCCCCTGTATAGTCGAGTACATATTTTGCTTTTTCAGGACTATCAATATCACCGTTCGCAATAAGTGGAATATTGATTAATTCTTTGACATGTTTGATCAAATCATAACGTGCTGTATTTAAATACATGTCTTCACGGGTGCGGCCATGTAAAGCTAGCGCGGCAATCCCCGCTTCTTCTGCCCTTTTTGCGACTCTTAAAATATTTTCCTGACCATTTAAAAAGCCTAAACGGGTTTTCAAAGTCACGGGAACATCAACAGCAGCAACAACCGCATCAAGAATTCGAGCCACTAAGTCTTCATCTTGTAATAACGCTGAACCAGCGAGCTTATTACATACTTTCTTGGCAGGACATCCCATATTAATATCAACAATTTGTGCGCCATTTGCTACTTGATAGCGTGCAGCCTCTGCCAATTGCTCAGGATCAGAGCCTGCAATTTGAGCAGAGATCGGAGCGAGCTCACCATCAAAGTTCGCACGGTAGAGGCTCTTTTTGCTCATCCGCAAAGTTTTATCAGCAGTCATCATTTCACTGACTGCATGGCCTGCGCCAAAATACTTGCAGAGTGTTCTAAATGGACGGTCAGTAACTCCCGCCATAGGAGCAACAATTAAATTATTTGACAGTTGATAGGGACCAATATACATATATATTCATACAATTGATGATCAACATAGTATACTTCATCCGCTTAATCGGCTCATCTTTTTATGCAGGTGCTTTCCTCGCCATGAACAAACCGTTGTCTTCCCGTTTTTTATTAAAATCATTCGGCATGGCTGCCGTATGCATGAGTTTAGCTGCTTGTGGTGATAAAGCTTGGTGGTCAAACAATGATGAGCCTGAACTAGAAAGCCAACAGATTAAACGTCTAATTCCATCACGTGTGCATGACCGTGAGTCATGGGCTAAAGATATTGATGACATTATGAAAGACTTGGATATTCCTAAAACCAAGAAAAATGTCTGTAGTATTGTAGCTGTAGTGGATCAGGAATCTAACTTTGTTGCCAACCCTCAAGTGCCTGGGTTAGGACAAAAGGCAGTTGAAGAAGTTAGTACACGTTTAAATGAAAAATTTGAAGATAAGCTTGGCAAAACCGTTGGTGGAACAATTGCTGGTTACTTTGAAGAAGTTCTAAGAACTCAGCCCTCTCCTGATAACAACTATATGAGTCAAATGCGTAAAGTTAAAACCGAGAAAGAACTCGACTTACTTTACCGAGAAATTTTCGACTTCATGGCTAAACACTATCATGTGAGTGCCTTAACTGGTGCAGCCAAATTGGTTGGTCAGGATATTGGCGAGAAAATGAACCCTATTACGACTTTGGGCTCAATGCAAGTTCATATTAACTATGCGAAAGCCAATAAGCGTTCGAGTATGAGTACTGCTGCGCTCCGCGATGACCTATATACTGAATACGGTGGTTTATATTACGGCATACATCGTTTAATGGTTTATCCGGCAGACTACGATAAAGCCATTTATCGTTTTGCGGATTATAACTCTGGTATGTACTCTAGCCGTAATGCAGCTTTTCAAAAAATGCTACAGGAACTTACGGATAAAGATATAAGTCTTGATGGCGATTTACTTCTTTATACAAAAGATGGTGATCCACGCGCAGCTCAAAGCGAGTCAGAAAAAGAACTGATCACGGTATTTGCAAAAAATAATGTATTGGTTACCCCACGACAAATCCGTGATGATCTTAAATTAGAAAAAGAGAAAAAGTTTGAAAGTACTCAAACTTATATTGCGCTGACTAAACTTTATAAATCAAAAACTGGCAAAGAACCACTCTATGCAATTATGCCTCAAGTGGTAATTTCTGGGCCTAAATTAAGTCGTGATTATAATACCAATTGGTATGCAACCCGCGTAAACGGACGATATGAAACATGTATGCAACGAGCGAAACGAATAAGACTATAAAAAGTCTCGCCCTGTTCGATTTTGATGGAACCTTGTGTAGTAAAGATAGTTTTACAGGGTTCATCTTTTATGCTTTATCTAAGCGTCACATTGTTAAGCAAGGCTTGAAAATTCTGCCATGGATTCAAGCCTACTATCTTAACTTTTATCCTGCCCATGCTATGCGTGCCAAGTTATTCCGTAGCATGTTTAAAAATACGCCTGCAATCGAATTACAAAAATTAGGTGAAGAATACGCACAAGAGTTAGTCTCTGTGCTTTCGCCTGAAATTTTTAATCAGTTACAACACCATCAATTGCGTGGTGATCAGGTCGTATTAGTTTCAGCTTCAATTGATGTCTATCTTGCTCCACTTTGCAAGTTACTAGATATCGAATTAATTTGTACTGAAACTCAAATTAAAAACGGCATGATGACGGGTTACTATTCCACTCCAGACTGTAGTAGTGAACAAAAGAAGTTAAGAATACATCAGCAATATACGCTACAGCATTACCACCAGATTTATGCTTATGGTAATAGCTCGGAAGACTTAGACATGCTTAGTCTCGCCACACATCCATATATGGTAGGTGAAGACCGTGTTTTACCTCGTTTAACACCAGAAAAAAAGCTCGCTTAAAGCGAGCTTTTTTATTTGAGTAAATCTTAATAAATTGCCATATGATCACGGTGAATCATTTCAAGTGAACGAGCTTCACCAAGCACTTGATAAACCTTATCTGAGGCTAAGCCTTTAATAATTTCGGCTGATCGTGAACTAAAGTTCACTCGACCTACCGCAATACGTTTACCTTGTTTATCGACACATTCAACCACATCACCACGATCAAAATGTCCTTCAACATTTTTAACTCCAACAGGGAGCAAACTGCGATGCTTCAATTTAATCGCTTCAACAGCACCATCATCAATCACAAGACGACCTGCTGTTTGTAAATGAGCAGCGAGCCACTGTTGATGAGCAGTCATGCGGTCTTTATCTGTAGTAAACAAAGTGCCTAGCATCTCACCTGCCATCGCACGTGATAAGACATTATCACTTTCGCCACTCGCGATGAGGGTTGGGCAGCCCGATTTAGCAGCTAAACGCGCAGCACGAACTTTAGTGACCATCCCACCTCGCCCAAGCACGCCACCACCGCCGGCCATATCGAATAAATCATCATCCATAGCCCGAACAGTAGAGAGTAATTTAGCATCAGGGTTATGACGCGGATCTGAGTCAAACATACCTTGCTGATCGGTTAAAATGATCAGCAATTCTGCGTGAACCTGACCTGCCACCATAGCAGCTAAAGTATCGTTATCACCAAAGCGAATCTCGTCGGTAGACACAGTGTCATTTTCATTAATGACAGGAATCACACGCCAATCAATCAAGTTTTGCAAAGCATCACACGAGTTCAGATAACGACGGCGATCTGCCAAATCATCATGAGTCAATAAAACCTGAGCAGTACGAATACCGTGGTTTTCAAGCACACTAGACCAAGTATGAATTAAGCCCATCTGCCCAATTGCAGCACAGGCTTGTAGACTGGGTAGATCGGTGGGTCGACTCGCAAGCTTCATACGAACCATACCTTCTGCTACAGCTCCTGATGACACTAAAATAATCTCGTGCCCGGCATTGTGCAAATCTGCAATCTGTTTCGCCCAATGCGAAATAGCATCTAGATCTAAACCTTGCCCATTAGCTGTAAGTAAAGATGATCCGATTTTAACAACGATTCGTTTACACTCACTGAGCTGACGTTGCCCATCGACCACTTCTATCATGTTTCCCTCGGTTTTCTAGTCACGAACGTAGATGACTTCTACATCATTGTCGTCTTCATCATCGTCAAAATCATCATCATCGTCCATCATGCTTTCGAGACGTTGTGCTCGACGCATTGCACGATATGCTTCTTTTGCCGCAATGGTTTGTTCACGTGTTTCAACTTCTAGTTGTTCACGGAAAGCTCTTACTTCTGCTGCGTATTCAGGATCTTCAACTTCACGTTCACGTTGTTGTTCAATCTGATCCATCAAGTAATACACAACTTCTTTTGTACCTTCGCTTAATAAGCCCGATGTCTTAAAGACAGGTCCAGTCCACTCTAGTTCATCTAGAATGTGCTGACACCACTCTTCACGGCTTTCTTCAGCAATCTGATCAAGTTTGTTGAGTACTAAAACAACTGGTAATTTAGCCAAAGTTGGTGAGAACTTAGCCAACTCATTCATAATCGCTTTTGCATTATGTGCTGGATCTGAACCATCAATTGGTTGTACATCAATAATGTGTAAAAGAATACGCGTACGTGCCAAATGTTTAAGGAAACGAATTCCTAAACCTGCACCTTCTGCTGCACCCTCGATTAACCCAGGAATATCGGCCATTACAAATGAACGATGGCGGTCAGCATCGACTACACCCAAGTTTGGAACCATGGTTGTAAATGGATAATCTGCCACTTTTGGTTTTGCAGCACTTACAGCACGAATAAAAGTAGATTTACCGGCATTTGGCATACCAAGCAAACCAACATCTGCCAATACTTTTAATTCAAGACGAATTTCGCGGAACTCACCTTTTGTACCAGTCGTACATTTACGCGGTGCTCGGTTAGTTGATGATTTAAAGTGAGTGTTACCTAAACCACCTTCACCACCACCAGCAACCAGAATTCTTTGGCCGTCTTCAACCAAATCGCCAATAATATCGCCTGAATCTGTATCAACAATTGTTGTACCAACGGGTACTTTTAAAACCACATCTTCACCACCACGTCCAGTACAGTTAGCACCTGCACCGTTTTTTCCACGCTCAGCACGGAATTTACGTGTGTAACGGTAATCGACTAGCGTACTTGTATCATCATCAGCTTGAATATAGATACTTCCACCACGTCCGCCATCACCACCATCTGGGCCACCAAATGGTACAAATTTTTCACGGCGAAAACTGGCTACGCCATTGCCACCGTCGCCAGCCTCTACGGTAATGACTGCTTCATCAACAAAGCGCATCTGCCAATCCTCTAAAAACTCTAAAACCGCCTATTCTGCCATATTTTCATAAAATTCTCGAATAGAAAATGGAACAATTCCATTTATAACGATCTGTTTTATCTTTAATCCAGCAGATGCTTTTAGTTTTGCAAATAAGATCCTTATAAAAAATAAAATTTAGCCAATTTATTTAATTATCAAGGATGAACATTGCGCAGAGGTAAGGTCATTTGCATATCAAGATTTGCTTTTGTTTTTGGCACAGAATTATACATGATGGCATTAAATGAAGAGACATTCCCCATTTCCATAGGATCATTTATGTTTAGGCTTGGTTTAAACTGATGTTTCACCGATAAATTTACAGGTTCATCGAATTCAAAATAAACCGGACCATCAAAAACAATTTTAACGGGAACGGTATAACTACGTTTTAAATTAAAAGGCACATCTAATTTAATAGGGATATCTAATTTAAGGGGAAATTTTGGTAAAAACTTACTTTGATAAACCAAGTCTGTGGTGGTTTCTAAAGGCATAACCTGATCAATTTTTAGAGTCGTTGAATAATCGACACTTACCGTAATAGGTGTTTCTACAGCAAAATTTAAATCTGCCAAATATTTCCCTTTTAAGGGTAAAGTTAATTGGCGATCTATATCTAAAGTTGTATCAAGTTTACCAATAGACTGAACCTGCAAAGTATTACCAACTTGAATTTTTGTTTCTAAAGAGTCAGGTAAACTAATATCGGCATTATGAGCCGAAACGACTAAATTTGCTTGAATATTGAGATATACCCAAAACATAATAGCGGCAAGTATCATCATTAAAAAGAAACTGATTAACATACTCTTGAGTGAACGGAACATTAGCATCCACCCTATTGATCAGTTGTCTTTTGTGATGTTTCTGAACCTAATACTCGATTTAATCGCATAGTGGACAGAGGAATCTTTAACTCACCATTTGCAATCTTAACAGGCAAAGTATTTTTCACATCAACTGAAGCATTTAATGCAGTTTTAACAGGTACATTTAAATTCCCTTCGATTGGGATATTCGTGTCTAATCTTGCTTTTAAAGGAATATGTAGATTTTCTTTTAATACCGTGCGTACTGGGGCATCAAATTTTAAATGAACCTTTTGCTCAAGTGGGACATTAATATCAATTGGCACATCAAGTTTTAGTGGAATTGTCCCTTTCAATGGCAAGGTAATATCACGTCCTAAAACTCGCACCTGAACCTTGGTATCAATTGGTAGATTTTGCTCAACTTTTAATGTTTCTTTGACCGGAATGGTTGTGCTAATCGGCACCATATTATCGAAGTAAACACGCGGAGTTAATGTTTGTGTTAAAGGAATATTCAGTTTCTCATCAATTGGAATACTGGCATTTACGCGCCCCTTTACATCCACATTTAAAGCATCTTGTACTTTAACCTTAACCTGTAGAGGCTCTTGCAAATCAATAGCAACTGCCTGATTTTTCAGTGGAATATAAATATTAAAGTGCTTAAATACCCATATTGCAATGAGTACACCACATAAATTGGCAATAATGATGAATATAAAAACGACCAACAAACGTTTAAACTGCGACAATTCCAATCCCTTACTATTTTCTTTTTTTCCTTAATTTGTATTCTCATTTATTTACAAAAAATAGTCAGCATATATTTTGTACGGTTGTAAAAAAACCCAGTCTAAACTGGGTCTTTTTGTGAAAATATTTTATAGATCGTTAAATGATCTTAAGCATTCAATTCTGCTGGAATTTTTTTGTAGCTTACGCCGCACATTTGTTCAGCGATACGTAATACCTGACAGCTATAACCAACTTCGTTATCGTACCAAACGTAAGCAGTTAAACGGTTACCAGAAGTAATCGTTGCTTGAGCATCGTATACACCTGCTGTACGAGAACCAATAAAGTCACTTGATACGACTTCAGTCGAGTTGGTATAACCAATTTGACCTTGAAGGCTAGAGTTAATCGAGATTTGACGAATGTATTCATTCACTTCTTCGCGATCAACTTCTTTATCAAGTGTTAAATTCAAGATTGCAAGAGATACGTTTGGTGTAGGAACACGTACAGAATTACCAGTTA
This sequence comes from Acinetobacter sp. BEC1-S18-ESBL-01, assembly GCF_014169935.1. NCBI lineage: Bacteria > Pseudomonadati > Pseudomonadota > Gammaproteobacteria > Moraxellales > Moraxellaceae > Acinetobacter > Acinetobacter sp. BEC1-S18-ESBL-01. Next base: position 1,039,710 of record NZ_AP022302.1, on the reverse strand, counting down.
ACTTACCTTTCAATGCAGGTAATGCTTTAGCAACCGCTTTAGCTGCACCAGTCTCTGTAATTACCATGTTCAAAGTAGCAGCACGGCCACGACGATCTGCTTTATGGTAGTTATCGATTAAGTTCTGGTCATTTGTAAATGAGTGAACAGTTTCAACATGACCGTTAAGAACTTTATATTTGTCATCCAATACTTTAAGAATTGGAGTAATTGCATTTGTTGTACAACTTGCAGCAGAGATGATTTTGTCTTCATCTAAGATATCTGTGTTGTTTACACCAAATACAACGTTTTTCATTTCGCCTTTACTTGGTGCAGTCAATACAACACGTGCAACGCCTGGGCATTTCAAGTGTTGGCTTAGACCTTCAGCATCACGCCATTTACCAGTGTTGTCGATTAAAAGTGCATTTTCAATACCATATTCAGTATAGTCAACTTCACTTGGGCTAGACGCATAAATCACTTTAATGAAGTTACCGTTAGCAATGATTGCTTCGTTTTCTTCATCAACAGAAATTGTACCAGCGAAAGTACCGTGAATAGAGTCACGACGAAGTAAAGAAGCACGTTTTGCTAAGTCACCATCAGAAGACTTACGTACAACGATTGCTTTAAGGCTTAAACCACGACCTAAACCTGATTGGCTAATGATTAAACGAGCCAAGATACGACCAATACGACCAAAACCGTAAAGAACTACATCTTTAGGTTGTTCAGAAGTTGCGCTACCTTTGATTGACTCAACTGATTGAGCAACAAAAGCATCAACATCACCGCCTTTTTCTTTATATTCAACAGCAAGTTTACCGATGTCAACTTCTGCAGAACCAATATTTTCAACTTTTGCTAAAGCTTCTAAAATTGGGAATGTATTTACAACAGAAAGTTCAACGTCTACAACACGTGTACGACGGTGAGTTTTCAAAATTTGGATAACAGAACGGTTAATTAAAGAGCGACCGTAAACAGATACGACAATATTTTTTTCACGGTATAATTGACCGATTAATGCAATCATACGTTCCGCGATTTCTTCACGGTTTTTCCAACGGCCTTGGTGTTCAGCGTGCAGGGCGATGATAGTGTCTTTGCTCACAGATACGTCCTCTAATTAATTATATCTAGGCGTGATTTTTAAAACCCCGTAATTGTAATGGAATTATTGGCAAGAATGAATCAAAAGCTGACGTTAGTGACTAGATTTTCCTAAAATTCATCATAAATTCATAAAATACCTATAATTATTTTTTATTATCTTATTGTTTAAAGCAGCTAAATTTTTGCTTTTTCTTACTTTTTAGGTTCTGACGACCTACTCGAACTCATCATTCTTTAATCTTTTTTGATATTTCGTGATATTAAGTTGCAGATTTTGGGCTTTTTGCCGTTGTTGATAAAGATGAATTGCCCCTTCTAAAACGAGTACAAAAACAGCACACCAAATCGGAATATAAGTGAACCATTCTTCTTGACCAATGCTCTCCCCTAAAACTAAAGAAGCTAAAGCCAGTAATACAGGTTCCAAATACCCCAAGAGTCCAAACACAACTAAAGGTAAAAAGCGGCTTGCCAGAATATAACTTCCCAGACCAATAGCACTTAAAATTCCAAGCCCAATAATGATCAAAGAAAGACTCGGTTGGTCTATAAATTTACTGTATGGCAGCAAACCTGTATGAGTTAAATAAATCGCAACGGGCATAATAATGACCAAATCCCACCAAAAGCCCCCTAAATTATCTGTTTTAATTTTTTTACGTAATAAAAAGTAGGCAGAATATCCAACTGCTACCAATGCAGTTTCCCACGCAATACTTCCTAAACGCCATATCTCATGGCTAACGCCAATGACTGCAAGAATAATTGCTACCCATTGAAATTTTGATATTTTTTCGCCATACAACACACTTCCAGCTAAGACAAGAACCAGCGGTAATAAGAAATATCCCAAAGAGACTTGTAACCCACGCCCATGCATCGGCCCCCACAAAAAAAGCCAAAGTTGTACTGAGGTTAAAATAGAGGTTGTGATTAACAATAATAGTAAAGAAGGCTTAGCCAAAATACGTTGATAGATATTTTTGATATAAGTTAAATCACCACTCCACCACATAAATAAAGTAAGGAACGGTAGTGTTGCAATAATCCGCCATCCAAAAGTTTGCTCACTATCTAGCTGGCTTAATAATTGAGTATAAAAATAAAGTACACCAAAAGTGAATGATGCCATGACAGACAAGATCACGCCCTTAAACATCATTAACCTCTTAGACTTTAGTAAAAACAACTCACTACAATACTTGATTTATCCACTATAAAAAAGAAAAAACCATGTAAAAACATGGTTTTTTCTTAAACAGACATATACCACTATTCTTTATGCTCTGTACGAATAATATCTCGAATATCAAAACCTAATGTTTTTGCATAATTTAAATATTCATCTACCACTTCTTGCTCTGGATGAGGGTCTCTTGATAGCACCCAAAGGTATTTACGTGAAGGTTCCCCAACCAAAACAGTCTGATAGTCTTCATCTAGCTTTAAAATCCAGTAATCCCCACGAATTACCGGAATCCATCTTACAGCTTCCGGTAAAAAACTTACCTTCAATTTGGTGTTATATGGCGGGTTAACCACAAAGGCCTCCCCGATAGATTGCTGTAATTGTTTTCTATTATCGTAGCAGCGATTATCTACTACTACATTTCCATTTTCGTTTAAGGTGTAGGTTGCAGATACATCATAAGCACACTTTTTTTGGAAAAATGCAGGTTTACGCGCGACTTCATACCAAACACCTAAATATCGGTCCAGTTCAACTTTATAGACAGTTTGCAAAGGTTTCGGCTGGGCATAGACATAGGTTCCAACAGCCAAACCAGCCAAAACGACACCGCCCAACGCAATTTTAGCCAAACGCCAGCTGGCTTGCGGAACATTATTTCGAAATGCCATTGTTGCCCTCAACGATTAGTTGTGAATACAAAAGAACTCAAATATCTACAGTAGCTTGTTTTTTAAACACATTATGTAGCGTTATGTATTCGTTTATTGCAACATTTGCGCTTTCAGACGAATGATTTCATCACGTATCCGTGCTGCTTGCTCAAACTGTAAATCTTTCGAAGCTTTTAACATCTCTTTTTCAAGCTTAGTAATATGCTTACTAAACAATTTTGGATCAGAGAGAATATGTCTTTCGTCAGCACTTAAAGCTTGTGCTTGTTCAAGCACCTTCTCATCAATTTCGTCGTCTGAAAGCACTTCGCCTGAATCAATTTCTTTGATGACCTGACGAACAGCACTACGTGGCGTAATACCATGCAACTCGTTGAACTCAATTTGTTTAGCTCTACGGCGTTCAGTCTCATCTATTGCTTTTTGCATAGAATCAGTAATTCGGTCAGCATATAAAATTGCTTTACCTTTCACGTTACGCGCGGCACGACCAATCGTCTGAATGAGTGAACGTTCTGAACGTAAAAAACCTTCTTTATCTGCATCTAAAATAGCAACTAAAGAAACTTCTGGCATGTCGAGACCTTCACGCAACAAGTTAATACCGACTAAAACGTCGAATACACCTGTACGTAACTCATGAATAATTTTGACACGTTCAACCGTATCAATATCAGAGTGTAAATAAGCGACTTTAACCCCGTATTCTTTTAAATAAGAAGTCAGATCTTCCGCCATACGCTTTGTTAAAGTGGTCACTAACACACGTTCATTTAGGTTCTTACGAATATTGATCTCAGAAAGAACATCATCAACTTGAGTTAATACAGGACGAACTTCAATTTCAGGATCGATTAATCCTGTTGGACGTACCACCTGTTCAACCACTTGGTCAGACTTTTCTAGCTCATATTTAGCAGGTGTTGCACTGACAAAAATGGTCGTCGGTACAATGCGCTCCCACTCTTCAAATTTCATTGGTCGATTATCAAGTGCGCTTGGTAAACGGAACCCGTAATTCACTAAATTTTCTTTACGTGATCGGTCACCTTTATACATCGCTCCAATTTGCGGAACTGTAACGTGTGACTCATCAATAATCAGTAATGCATCTTCTGGTACATAATCAAATAAAGTTGGAGGCGCTTCACCAGCTGGACGGCCCGATAAATGACGTGAATAGTTTTCGATACCATTGGTATAGCCCAACTGTTGCATCATTTCTAAATCATAACGGGTACGCTGCTCAATACGCTGGGCTTCCAGCAATTTGTCATGTTCACGGAAGAATTTAAGTTGATCTTGTAACTCATCTTTAATTGTATCAATAGCACGAGTTAGATGATCTTTCGGCGTTACATAGTGGCTTTTTGGATAAATCGTAACACGTGGAACTTTACGGACCATTTTACCCGTTAACGGGTCAAACCAACGGATCGAATCGACCTCGTCATCAAATAGTTCAATACGAATCGCATGTTGATCAGATTCGGCAGGGAAAATATCAATAATTTCGCCGCGAATTCGATATGTACCACGTAAGAACTCAAGTTCATTACGCGTATATTGCATTTCAACCAAACGGCGGATAATTTCATCACGACTTACACGGTCGCCCTCAACCACATCCAGTAACATTTGCATATAAGCATTTGGATCACCCAAACCATAAATTGCAGAAACCGAGGCCACAATAATTGCATCACGACGCTCTAATAAAGCACGTGTTGCTGATAGTCGCATCTGGTCAATGTGATCGTTAATGGCAGCATCTTTTTCAATAAAAGTATCTGAGGATGGAACGTAAGCCTCGGGTTGATAGTAATCATAGTAACTTACGAAATACTCAACCGCATTATTAGGGAAGAACGCTTTAAACTCTCCATAAAGCTGGGCAGCCAAAGTTTTGTTATGAGCCATCACAATTGTAGGTCGCTGTGTTTGAGCGATCACATTCGCCATGGTATAGGTTTTACCCGAGCCAGTTACACCCAGCAATAACTGATTACGAAAACCATGCTCGATACCATTTACCAGCTTTTCAATGGCCTGTGGCTGATCACCTGCTGGCTGATAATGAGTGACCAAATCAAAAGGTTGATTTTCGTTCAAAGTTATCTCTCTTTATGAAAAATTGAATTTAACGTCTCCCCTTTTAATGGGGATTTTTATCTTAATTTAAAGTCTAAATTGAGCTGGAAATTCAATGTAAAAGATTAAGCATCTTAACACTTGACCAATACCCTAATCGGTTGCAACATGAAGCTATCCATTAAACAAAAAGTATAACCATGACCTATCAATATCATGATGAAAGTATTGTAACCGAACTTCCCGAAGATACAGTTTTTGTATTTGGAAGTAATCTTGCTGGACAACACGGTAGTGGTGCAGCGCGCGTTGCAAGTCAGCACTTCGGAGCAGTTGAAGGTGTAGGTCGTGGCTGGGCTGGTCAAAGCTTTGCAATTCCAACTTTAAATGAACACATTCAACAAATGCCACTTTCACAAATTCAGCATTATGTTGAAGACTTTAAGATATACACAAAAAATCATCCTAAAATGAAATATTTCATTACTGCATTAGGTTGTGGCATTGCGGGTTATAAAGTTTCTGAAATCGCTCCTCTTTTTAAAGGGATTTATCATAACGTTATCTTTCCGGAATCTTTTAAACCCTATGTAGAAGATAATGCAGTATCACAATTTCCGACTTTAACTCAAAAGATGGTACAAAGTTTCATTAACGATGAAGTTATTTTTTACTTTAATCATGGCAGTGAATCATTTGAAGAAGCTTTAGATAAAACTGATTTATCAGATGCTGAAAAAGCCATAGCTCTTATTGTTTTAAATGAAGAGTTGTATCCACGAGATCGTTATGGACGAGGCCGTGATCATGAGCTTAGTGATATTTTAGGGAAGTTAAACGGTAAAATTTTCAATCTTCATGGAAACTCTGAGGGTGCCATGATTTTTGTAAGTGCAGTTGTTGCACTGATGGAACTTTACGATTTTGATGAGCAAGATTTTATTAAGTTATGGCGTGGTGAAAAAAACATTGATCACCCTATTAATCGTTAATTTTTCTTATGAATTTATGAGTTAAGCAGATAATCTCTGCTTTCTCATTATTTTATTTTTAATTACATTTAATCCTTTTATTTTTAATTATTCTAATATATTTAAACTCTTTATCCTCCCAAATCTTAATTTTTCTCATTATACTTTAAGGCAAACTGAATACTTAAAGAAACATATGGAAACTTTAGATTCTTCGATTTTTGACCTTAGCCCAATTCCAATGTGGATTGAGGATTTCAGTGAAGTTAAACAACAATTTGATTTATGGAGAAAGCAAGGAATTGAAAACCTCCATGAATTTTTAAATCAAAATAAACACTTAGTTATTGAATGTGCTCATAAAATTAAAATTATTCGTGTTAATCAAAAAACTTTAGAACTTTTTGAAGCAACAACCCACGAAGAACTATATTCAAATTTGAATCTTATTTTTAAAAAGGAAATGTTCGAATCACATATTTATGAGCTTGAAGCGTTATGGAATGGCAAAACCCATTTTTCAAGCACTACCGTGAATTACACCTTATCAGGCAAACGTATTGATGTTCAGTTAAGAGGGTCTATTTTACCTGGTTCTGAATCTACCTTTGAACGTGTATTAATTACTACAGAAGATATTACCCCTTATCAAAATGCACTCCGTCAGGAAGAAAAAAATCGTCGACTGGCTGAATCTATGTTTATCTACTCACCTACTTCACTGTGGGTCGAGGATTTCAGCCGTATAAAGAATAGAATTGATCAACTTAGGCTATTGGGAATTGAAGATTTTAGAACTTTTCTAGATGTTCATCCTGAGTTTGTCCGCCAGTGTGTAGAAGATATTTTAATTTTAGATGTTAATCAGGCCACGATAGATTTATTTAAAGCTCCTGATAAGTCGACACTTTTAAGAAATACACATAAGATTTTTGCTGAAGAAATGGTTGAAACCTTTCGAGAACAACTCATCGAGTTATGGCAAGGCAATATCCATCATAAACGTGAAGCCGTTAACTACGCTTTAGATGGCCAAATAAGAAATGTTTTGCTTCAATTTACCGTTTTTCCGGGATATGAAGAGACTTGGGGATTAGTACAAGTTGCACTGACAGATATTACTGCACGGAAAAAAGCGGAAAACTATCTCGAATATTTAGGGCAACACGATGTTCTTACCAAACTATATAACCGTGCTTTTTTTACAGAGGAACTTAATCGCTTAAACCGAAGTATTATTCGACCAGTTTCTTCAATTTTTTTAGATATGAATGGATTAAAAGAAACAAATGACCAGTTTGGGCATGATATTGGAGATGGTTTATTACGCCGTGTTGGAAATATTTTAAGTCAGGCTATTTCAAATACAGCCTATACTGCATCCAGAATCGGTGGTGATGAGTTCGTGATCTTAATGCCAGGTGCAGATGAAGCGCACGTTCAAATTATGCTTCAAACGATTCAGGAGCTTTTTAATATCGACAATCAATATTATTCAAGCCATCCAGTAAGTATTGCAATTGGACATGCAACCACTCAAACAAATGAACAGATTGAGGACATGTTAAAACGAGCAGACCATCACATGTATCAAAAGAAAAAAAGTTATTATCAAGAAATTTTATTCAATCAATAAAAAACAGGCATATTGCCTGTTTTTCAAAAATTAGCGTTTTCCCATAGAACGACGCGTACCACGTGGAGGCATCCATGTTCTATCCGCATATTGCTCTGGTTTTGGACGCACTTGGTTGTGTACCGCATCATCTGCTTGATTGCTTTCATTCGGCATTGGGAATGGCAATTTCACCAAAGCCTTTTTCTGTTTTGGCTGTTGCTCAGTCATGATTCATTCTCGAAATTTCGATTGCGACCTATTATAAATGATTTTTATCATTTCTTTTCAAAAAAGCTTCAATTGAGTAAAACAGCAACAAGAATCTTCTTAAATTAAACTTTTTTACATCTAAAAATACCCGTATCCGCAAATTGCTTAATTTTTGCGATAAGATAGTATGCTTTTTATTTTTTAATCCCATAAGAGGAATATTGCCGTGGACGTACGTCTTTCTGATCGTGTCAATGCTATCAAACCGTCCCCTACACTTGCTGTAACAAACAAAGCTGCTGAACTTAAAGCTGCTGGCAAGAACGTGATTGGTTTAGGTGCTGGCGAGCCAGATTTTGATACCCCTCAACACATCAAAGATGCTGCAATTGAAGCGATTAATAATGGTTTCACCAAATATACGGCTGTAGATGGTACTCCTGGGTTAAAAAAAGCAATTATTGCTAAGTTCAAGCGTGATAATAATCTTGATTATCAAGCGAACCATATCTTGGTTTCTTGTGGTGGTAAACAAAGCTTCTTTAACTTGGCACTTGCTCTATTAAACAAAGGCGATGAAGTTATTATTCCAGCACCTTTCTGGGTAAGCTATCCAGATATGGTCATTATTGCTGAAGGTACTCCAGTCATTGTGAAATGTGGCGAAGACCAACGCTTCAAAATCACTCCTGAACAATTAGAAGCTGCTATTACACCTAACACTCGTTTAGTTGTATTAAACAGCCCATCTAACCCAACAGGCATGATTTATAGCAAAGCTGAATTAGAAGCTTTAGCTGAAGTTTTACGTCGTCATCCACAAGTATTTGTTGCATCTGACGATATGTATGAACCGATTCGTTGGGAAGATGAGTTCTACAACATCGCAACTGTTGCACCTGATTTATATGACCGCACGATTGTTTTAAACGGTGTTTCTAAGGCATATGCAATGACAGGTTGGCGTATTGGCTATGCAGCCGGTCCAGCGAAAATCATTGGTGCAATGAAAAAGATCCAATCACAGTCAACTTCTAACCCAACTTCTATTTCGCAAGTTGCTGCTGAAGCTGCATTGAATGGTCCACAAGACGTTTTACAACCTATGATTGAAGCGTTTAAACGCCGTCATGACTTAGTTGTAAATGGCTTAAATGATATTAAAGGTATCTCTTGCTTACCTGCTGATGGCGCTTTCTATGCCTATGCAAACATTCGTCCTCTTATTCGTGCAAAAGGCTTAAAATCTTGCACAGAGTTCTCTGAATGGTTACTAGAAGAAACTGGCGTAGCAGTTGTTCCTGGTGATGCATTTGGTTTAGGCGGTTTTATGCGTATTTCATATGCAACAGCTGACGAAGTACTCGTTGATGCGTTAGCACGTATCAAAAAAGCTGCTGACTCAATTGAAGGTGTAGACGCTGCTATTGCTTCAATTGAAGCTGAAAAAGCTGCGAAATAATCTGCATTTTGCATAAAAGGGGTTCTCTTGAGAGAACCCTTTTTTCATTCACTTATGCATTTTTAGCTTTTTGAGGTCTTACATAAATAACTAATAAAATTCCAAATAAAACCATAAAACTCGATAAAAACACTCGCCCTGTCACAGTCTCATTTACAAATAGGCTTCCACCTATAATTGCCAAACATGGCACACTTAGCTGTACTGTACTCGCTGTCACTCTATCAATATGCTTCAAAATTGCATACCAGAGTACATAAGCCCCGCTTGAAGTGACACCGCCCGACAAAATCGCTAAGACCCATCCTTGCATGTCAATGTAGCGATCTTGGGCAAGTAATACATTCACCAACAAAACCATTGGCACAGCTAGCGTAAAATTTGCCAACGTACTACCAATCGGTTGTGTCATATTACGACCAGCAATGCTGTATCCTGCCCATGCCAACCCAGATATCACCATAATTAGAGCATATCCCCAATCAGGCGCATGAGTATCGGGTAATAACAAAACAATGATTCCAGCCAAAGCAATACATAAGCCTATACCACGGTATATGCCAATCTGTTCACCCTGCCAATAGCCATAAAGCACCATAGTCAGCTGTACAACCCCAAACAATAACAGAGCACCAATACCAGCGTCGATCTGAAGATAAGCATATGAAAATGCCAAAATATAAACCGCTAGAAAAAATGCGTTTTTTAAACTCCATTGGACTTTGGTTTGAGACGATTTTGAATATAAAAACAGTCCAAATAAAACAACCGCACCACTTCCCACTCGTATTAGACTAAAAGTCATTGGGTCAATATGTTGGCCTGCCAAAGCCAAACGACACAATACAGAATTTGCTGCAAAAGCGGCCATTATGAGTGCAATTTTAAAAAGCATTGTCCTTATGCTCCTGTTATTTCTTATAGTGTAAAAGAAGTCTTTCTTATCTATCTAATTCATTATGCAACTCATTTAATTCAATTTTTATAATAAAGGAATTTTATATTAAATGAACAAAATTTTAAAATTCAACTTATCAGTTCAATCTTTAACTATAGAATTGACTTATCGATGACTTAATAATAGGCTAATATCAAGTTCTATTTTGGAACTTAAAAAATTAAAGGACCCAAAAAATGAAAAATCCGATGGAAATGACTGGCCTTGAATTTTTACAAGCAATGATAGAAGGCCATATTCCACCTGCCAGCATTAGTAAAACAATACCTATGCAACCTACTGAAATTTCAGAAGGATCTGTTACCTTTAAAGCCCAAGCAGATCATAACCATTTAAATCCACTCGGTGGCGTACATGGTGGTTTTGCTGCCACCGTCCTAGATTCAGTGACTGGCTGTGCAGTACATACGATGTTACCTGCGGGTGTAGGTTACGGCACAATCGACCTTAACGTAAAAATGTGCCGCCCTATTCCCCAAAATCAGGCTTTAATTGCAACAGGCAAAGTTATTAATTTAAGTAAAAATTTAGGTATTTCTGAAGGAAAGATTATTGATGAGGAAGGTAAACTGTATGCCTATGCAACAGCAACCTGCATGATTATTCGTCCATAATCATTAAAGGCAGCCTTAAACCGCTGCCTTTTTTATTAAGTCACCTGAATTATCTGGACGTTCACAAGTTTGTGCAATCACATACGGCGCCCAAATATTTTTAAGTTGGAGTTCTATAATTTCTTGATGCTCTACAGACCAAGCTAAAACTTTATTTTTACCCAACAATAACTCCCCTTCTAATTGAAAAATATATAAAGATTTAGAGGAGTTTAGTAGTTCCGAGCTTTTTAAAATCTTAAGTGAATTAGGCACATTCCATTTAGCGCTAAACCAAAGCTGCAATAAATCACCTAAATATAAATCCTGCTTTTTGAAAGGATAAGCATTAACCCATGCACCTTCTACGGGTGTGTAATAAGACTCTGATTGATTTAAGATATTCAGATAATTGTGTTGATAGAAATCAAAATTAGAAAAAATAGAAGCGATCGTAAGCGTTTTCATACTTATCTCCGATTTAGCCATTTTAGTGCTGGCAAGTTGGTTTAAATCCACACTGTTTGGATTTCTCCAAACGCTTGTTCTTTTTTGAATCTAGCAATTGATTTTTTAAAGTGCAAGTAATTTCTTAACTCACCACTCAACTGATCAAATAAAAAGCATACGACACAAAAATGAAGTAAACATGACAATTTAGACTTGACCCTTCTCAAAATCTCCTTATAATCGCATGCAGATTCTCCCATAGCTCAGTCGGTAGAGCGACGGACTGTTAATCCGCAGGTCCCTGGTTCGAGCCCAGGTGGGAGAGCCAAATACTAAAAAGCCCGCAGCATTAAAGCGGGCTTTTTTTTTGCCATAAATTTATCAATAACTATAAAAAATCCCCTATCAGCAGATAGAGGATTTAATTTTTTCTTAGAGTTTTTATTAGGTTTAACGCTCTAACCTAACTCGAAAGAATATATTTTCTTCTTAAATTATTATTCCACTTCAACCACTTTTAAAGGATTAAAAGATTGAGTGGTCGGCATCATTTCAATACGATTAATATTAATGTGTGGCGGTTGTGAAGCAATCCAAGCTACCGTATTTGCAATATCTTCAGGCAAGAGTGGATTCTTTTTATCATATAGACTATTTACTTTATCCTCATCACCTTTAAAACGCACAAGAGAAAATTCAGTACCTCCACACAATCCTGGTTCAATGTTAGTTACGCGCACACCAGTACCAGCCAAATCAGCACGAAGATTTAAACTAAATTGCTCCACGAAAGCTTTGGTTGCCCCATACACATTGCCCCCTGGATATGGGTATGTACCTGCAATAGAGCCCATATTAATAATCAAACCTGATTTTTTCTTTACCATACTTGGCAAAATTAATCGGGTAATCGTAACAAGCCCCTTAACATTGGTATCAATCATCGTATACCAATCATCTAATTCTGCTTTATCTGCGGGTTCCAATCCTAATGCCAATCCAGCATTATTCACCAATAAATCAATTTGACCGATTTGAAATTCGGCTGGTAAATCAACCAATACTTTATTTATATTTTCTGCGGTATCCGTCATGTCAAATACTAATGGGTAGAATTTTTCACCAAGTTCTTGTTTTAGTTCTTCTAGTTTTTCTGCTCGTCTTCCGCAACCAATAACGTTATATCCTAACTCAATCAGCTTTTTTGAAATGCTATAACCAAAACCTGCCGATGCACCTGTAACTAATGCTAACATTCTTATATCCTTAGAAATGATCAACTATTTCAGTTGAACTCATGATGAACATATCAGCCTTTATATTTACACAATATTTATTATTAGCCTAAAAAAATAAAAGTTTTTTAAAAAATTTTAAGAGAAATTAAAATCTATAAAAAATATATTTATTAAATAATTATATGCATTAAAAAACTAAAAGTAGAACATGCTTACCACCAAAGGGATAATGCTCACCTAATAAAAAAGTTTACCGTGAAAGGTAAACTTTTTATTTGAGACGTCCAAGACTAAGCAGGAATACCACTATGAAAACGGAAAGTATTATCTGGGGTTAAAATCAGATTCTTTTCAACTTCACGGATATGATCAATTCGCTTCTGAATATCCTCTTTAGGATCTTTCATTTTTGCAGTTTTTGCCACATCAAGCGCAAGTGCGAGATAGTCTTCAAAATGACGAGACTCTGACTTAAGCAAGTATCGATAATAACGTCCTAACTCATCATCTACACGCGGAACAAGTGCATAAAAGCGCTCACATGAACGAGCCTCTACGAATGCACCAATCACCAGCACATCAATTAAAGCTTCAGGCTCATACGTACGGATTTCTTTACGCAACCCACCTGCATAACGTCCAGCACTTAAACCAGTCCACTCTTGACCGCGCTTAGCCATAAGCTCAAGTACTTGTTCATAGTGAAGCATTTCTTCTCGTACAAGTTGAGCAAGTTTTACTTGTAAGTCAGGAAAGAAGCTATAGCGGAACATTAAGTTCATTGCTGTACTAGCAGCTTTCTTTTCACAATTAGCATGATCTTGCATCAAAATATCTAAATTATTGATTGCCTCATCCAACCATGCATTTGGTGTTTGACATCCTAAAAAGGCCACCACAGGTTGCATTAATTCATCGTAATTGATACTCGACATAACCAACTATCCTGCTGCCTGAATCGCTGTTTTCATATCTTTAACAGCTTGAACCAGACCTACAAAAACACTTTCAGCAATAATTGAATGACCAATATTTAATTCATGAATTTGTGGAATAGCTGCAATTGGCGCAATATTTTTAAGGTTAAGGCCATGACCTGCATTTACAACCAAACCTTTTGAAGCTGCATACTCAACACCTTTGATAATGCGCTCTAACTCGGCTTGTTGATCTTGCTCCGTTTCCGCATCTGCATATGCACCCGTGTGCAACTCAATCGTAGGTGCGCCACACGCAACTGCTGCATCAATTTGAGCTAAATCAGCATCAATAAATAATGATACGTCGCAACCAATGGCCGCTAAAGTTTGAGTTGCAGCTTTAACTTTTTCAAAGTTACCCACTACATCCAAACCACCTTCAGTTGTTACTTCTTGGCGTCTTTCTGGAACAAAACACACGTGCTGCGGCTGAATTTCTTTCGCAAACTCGACCATTTCATCAGTAACAGCCAACTCTAGGTTCATACGCGTTTTTAATAATGGACGCATGCGACGTACATCATCATCTTGAATATGGCGACGATCTTCACGCAAATGCAAAGTAATCCCCTCTGCACCCGCTTCTTCACAAATAAGAGCAGCTTCTACAGGGTCTGGATAAGTAGTACCGCGCGCCTGTCTCAAAGTAGCAACATGGTCTATGTTTACACCAAGCAATGCAGCCATAAATAAATCCTAATTATGATTGAGTTTGAGTATTTTGAATCCACAATTGTCGACTTTTTAGGGGACGATCTCCTAAAAGCGATGTAATCATTTGACGGTATAGTTTACCTAATAATTGCAATTGTTCGTGAGAAAAATCCTGACCTTGCTCATAATCCAACATAGATAAAATTGCTTTACCTGACAATGAGGAACGGCTTGCCTGAACAACTGGCGCAAAACCTTCAGTCACCTGAAATTGATAAAACTGGTGGACCTGTATTGGCTGTTGTTGAGTATCAATTGAGAAATCAATCGCGTAACCCAGCTCAGGAAGCAAAACATGTTCGAACTGGCGCAAAATCTGTCTCAGAAAAAGATCAGGATTTTCGTGGGAAGATAATTGCTGTAATTGAAGTAAAGTTAATTGATATTGCTCAAAAGTTTGTGGCATTGCCTCTTCTAATGGGCAAAGTCTAAGAACAATTTCATTTAAATAAAATCCGGCAAAAAAAGCATCACCAAAAAAGAAAACAGGCTGATTTAATATTTCCAGCTTAGTAAAATTTTTAAGTTCACTTTTACCTGTGGCTTGCAGTCGAATAGGTTGATATTGAGGGGGCGGAGTCTGTCTTAAAATACCATCAACTCGCCCATATTCCTGAGTAAAAAGATGCACAATATGACTTTTTTCACGGTACTTACGGTGATGAATCATATATCCATGGAGGACTTCATTGCGCATCATAAAAAGAATCTATTCCTCAGATTCTTTTTCTTTTTTATCATCCTCATCATCACCGTCAGGAATAACAGCACCTACAACAGCTGCTGTACCTTTAACTACCCCTTTAGTAGTTTTATAGGCGATACCTACTGGTACGGTTACAAGCTTATATACACAACCTTGTAACATCAATGTACATCCAACTATAGCGATTAATGATGTAATTGTTTTCATACCAGCACCCTTATCCTTTAGATATCACTGTATCCTAAGCTTTTGAGAGCACGCTCATCATCAGACCAACCACCCTTCACTTTCACCCAAAGTGTGAGCATAATTTTTTGCTCAAACATTTTTTCCATGTCTTTACGAGCATCCATACCAATCGTTTTAAGCTTAGTACCTTTTTCACCAATCACAATGGCTTTTTGACCAGCGCGGTCTACAAAAATCGTTGCATCGATATAGGTACAAGCTGGTTTTAAACGACCAGTTTTTTCATTAACAGTTGCTTCTTCTGTTTTGAAAGATTCAATTTGTACTGTTAAATCATAAGGAAGCTCTTCACCCAACTGACGCATGATTTTTTCGCGAATAATTTCACTTGCCAAGAAGCGTTCAGAGCGGTCAGTAATCTGATCAAATGAATACAATGGTGGTTGATAAGGAAGGTATTTCTCAATCGTTTCACTCAAGTGTTCTAAGTTTGCACCACGCAAAGCAGAAACAGGAACAATCTCAGCAAAATTCATAAGTTTGGCACGTTCTTGAATGAGAGGAAGAATCTCTCTTTTATCTTCAAAAGTGTCAGCCTTATTAATGACTAAAATAACCGGCATTTCAGCGTTCTTGAGTTTTTCAAGCACTAAATCGTCGTTTTGAGTCCACTTATAAGCATCGATAACGAATAAAACTAAGTTAACGTCACGTAATGCAGAATGAGCAGCACGGTTCATCATTTTATTAATAGCACGCACTTCTTTTTTATGCATACCTGGGGTATCTACATATACCGCCTGCATCTTTTCGCGCGAATCAATACCAATAATTTTATGACGTGTTGTTTGAGGTTTACGCGAAGTAATAGAGAGCTTTTGACCCAATAAATGGTTCATGAGGGTAGATTTACCCACATTTGGACGTCCCACAATCGCCACAAATCCGCTCTTAAAATCCGAAGGGATTGTTACGCCTTTGGAACTAAAAAATTGATCAATCAGATTATTAGGATCTTGGTTTTCATTTGAATCTGGATTGATTTGATCAGAATGCATCGACATGCAGGTTATTGCTCCAATAACTTTAAAATTTCCGCCGCTGCTGCCTGCTCGGCAAAACGACGACTTGAACCCTCACCATAAATCTTCGGTAAACCATCTACCACACATTCCACTTTAAAGTGCTGATGAGGTGCATCACCCTGAATATCTACAACCTCGTAAACAGGGAGAGGTTTTTTACGTGCTTGTAGATACTCTTGTAAACGTGATTTCGGATCTTTGAGTTGATCCGTAGGTTCTATATGGTCTAAATAGGGTATGTACCATTTTAGCACAATATCTTTAAGTAAGTTGAGATCACCACTATCAAGATAAATTGCACCAATAATCGCTTCTACCGTATCTGCTAATATTGACTCACGATGATGACCACCAGATTTCAACTCGCCTGTACTTAATATTAAACACCGGCTAAGTTGCAAATCGGTTGCAATCTTACCTAACGCTTCTTGGCGAACTAAGGTCGCACGCATACGCGTGAGACGACCTTCATTTTCATTTGGATAGGCATGATATAGATAATTGGCGATTATCATGCCTAATAATGAATCACCGAGAAACTCTAAGCGCTCGTAATTGTATTTGTGACTCACCGAACGATGAGTCAAAGCTAACTGTAACAATTCAAGCTGCTTAAATTGATATCCGATTCGACTCAGTAAGCGAGGATCACTTAGTTTGAACTGATGTTTTATCAAAACTCTTCTCAAATGTTAAAACTAAATCAATATTGAATAAGAAAGGTTTTCTTACTTCATATTTCTTTTTGACCGTTAGACCTGACTGATTAAACACTTGAGCGATCTCTTTAAAGTGGAGATCACGAATATTGTTCATTTCGAGTCGCTGATCCATTTGTGTTACAAACTTTTGTGGTGTGATCTCAGAAGAGCTTTCTTGTAAAAGCTCTTCTATCTGATTATTAATCAGCCGATCATCCCAATATGCTGGCCAAACTGCAAGTACAGCTTTTACTGCAATTGCAAATATAACCACCCCAAATAAAATTGCTAAATACGAAGTACCCTGTTGTGCCTTACGCATTTCTTTTTTTCCTAATGGTTGTTTTTAATCTATTTTTCCATTTCGGCTGAAGTTAGGAAGGTGTAAACCCGGTTCTTTATGCATCCACACGTAGAATGCTCGTCCTGTTAAGTTTTCTTCAGGAACGAAACCCCAGAAACGACTGTCTGCACTTTGATCGCGGTTATCCCCCATTGCAAAGTAATGTCCTTTTGGTACAGTCACTTCCCAATATAAACCGTCTTGGTTCGCATATTTACCATTTTCAACATAGTTGATAAACGGTGCTTGGCGTGCCACATTTACGCCTTCAAGCTCACGCATCGTAAAGGTATGCTCACCAATCGTCTCTTTATGATAAATAGACGTTGGCGTATCCATCACATCTTTTTCACGACTGAACTGTGTTAATACTTTCGGTACTTTTTGCCCATTAATAATCAATTGCCCATGGTCATACACAATATGATCACCAGGTAAACCAATTACACGTTTAATATAACTAATAGTCGGTTGAGGTGGATAACGGAATACAATTACATCACCACGCTTCGGTTCACCTACATCAATAATTTTCTTATTAACGATAGGTAGACGTACACCATAATCAAATTTATTCACCAGAATAAAATCACCAGTTTCTAAAGTTGGCACCATAGAGTCCGATGGAATATTAAATGGCTCATAAAGAAATGAACGAAGCACAAGTACTACAGCTAAAACTGGCCAAAAGTCATAGGCCCATGTAATGACAAAATTTTCGTTCCCGCGTCCTTTATTTGCACGCTGTTTTAATACAAGTTTATCTAACAACCACACTGCAAATAGAATCAGCGTAACTGGAACAAGAATTAAATTAAAATCAAAATCCACATGACCTCACTCGCAGCCTCGCTGCTTGTATTACAGTGGGGAAAAGAAATTATTCACTTTCCCCACCCTCATTTCTTATCTTTCTACTTTCAATACAGCCAAGAACGCTTCTTGTGGAATTTCAACACTTCCCACTTGTTTCATACGTTTCTTACCTTCTTTTTGTTTAGAAAGTAGTTTTTTCTTACGTGAAACGTCACCACCATAACATTTTGCCAATACGTTTTTACGCATCGCTTTTACAGTAGAACGGGCAATAATTTGCGCACCGATTGCTGCCTGAATAGCAACATCGAACATTTGGCGAGGAATTAAGTCTTTCATTTTCTCAACCAATGCAATACCACGATGGCGTGCATCATTACGGTGACAAATCATAGCCAAGGCATCAACCTTTTCGCTATTAATTAACACATCAACCTTAACTAAAGCTGAACTTTCAAAACGTACAAAGTTATAGTCTAAAGATGCAAAGCCACGAGAGCATGACTTTAATCTGTCAAAGAAATCCATAACGACTTCAGCCATCGGGATTTCAAAAGTAATAGAAACTTGATTACCCAAGAATTTCATATCTTTTTGTACACCACGACGTTCGATACAGAGCGTCATTACGTTCCCTAAATATTCTTGAGGAACAAGGATATGACATTCAGCAATTGGTTCACGCAAATCTTCTACAGTCGATCCATCTGGCATTTTTGATGGACTATCGATGTAAATCGTTTCGCCTTTCTTGGTTAATGCTTCATAAATTACGGTAGGTGCAGAACTAATGAGGTCAAGATCGTACTCACGCTCTAAACGCTCTTGTACAATTTCCATGTGCAGCATACCTAAGAAGCCACAACGGAAACCAAAGCCTAAAGCATCTGAACTTTCTGGTTCAAAGAATAAAGCCGAGTCATTGATCTGTAATTTTTGTAATGCTTCACGGAATGGTTCAAAGTCACTGGCATCAATCGGGAAAAGACCAGCATATACTTGCGGTTTAACTTTTTTGAAACCAGGTAAAGTTGCAACGTCTGGTGTAGAAGCAAGAGTAATTGTGTCACCTACTGGCGCACCAAAAATATCTTTAATACCAGCAATAACAAAACCTACTTCACCAGCTTCAAGAATATCTGTTTCAGTATGCTTAGGATTAAATACACCTACAGAAGTGACCGGATGAGTTTGTCCTGTCGATTTAACCAACATTTTGTCGCCCTTGCGGATACGACCTTGTTTAATACGAACAAGAGAAACTACGCCTAAGTAGTTATCAAACCATGAGTCGATAATTAATGCTTGTAATGGTGCTTCACGATCACCTTCTGGCGCCGGAATAACATCGACTAAACGCTCGAGTACACCTTCAACACCTAAACCAGTTTTTGCTGAACAGGTTGGTGCATCTGTCGCTTCAATCCCGATAATTTCTTCAATTTCATGAATTACACGTTCAGGTTCAGCCTGTGGTAAATCAATTTTATTTAGAATAGGAAGAACTTCTAGACCTTGCTCAATTGCTGTATAACAGTTTGCAACTGATTGAGCTTCAACACCTTGTGCTGCATCTACAACCAATAGTGCACCTTCACACGCAGCTAATGAACGAGAAACTTCATATGAGAAGTCAACGTGCCCAGGCGTATCAATAAAGTTAAGTTGGTATTCCTGACCATTTGGATGGGTGTAATACAG
The DNA here is from genome assembly GCF_014169935.1 of Acinetobacter sp. BEC1-S18-ESBL-01. Taxonomy (NCBI): domain Bacteria; kingdom Pseudomonadati; phylum Pseudomonadota; class Gammaproteobacteria; order Moraxellales; family Moraxellaceae; genus Acinetobacter; species Acinetobacter sp. BEC1-S18-ESBL-01. Next base: position 1,019,920 of record NZ_AP022302.1, on the reverse strand, counting down.
CGTGACAGAAGCGGCTTTAATGGTAATCCCACGTTCACGCTCAAGCTCCATTGAGTCTAAGACCTGAGCTTGCATTTCACGATCTTGTAGACCACCACACATCTGAATAAAACGGTCAGCCAATGTAGACTTACCATGGTCAATGTGGGCAATAATCGAGAAATTTCGTATATTTTTGATATCGACGGATTTTTTAGCTTGCGCCATGGGTTACCTTGAGAAAATATAGAGTGCTATGTAGCTTGTTTTAATACACAGCCAAAGCGGTTAAATAAATTGCGTGAGATTATAACAGATGCATATTTTAAAGTATCCAAAATAATCATGAGCTTTGTACTTATGTTTTAAAAAAGGACAGTCAAAGCAAGCGTATTACGTCCAACTATTGAGCATACGAAACAGTAAAATCGTAAGGGTTTATGCTTGAGTCAAGCGGCTTATATGCATGGGTAAAAGTTGGCGACATTCGTTTTGGACGTCCAGTAGCAATTTCAATACATGCCCATTTGGTATTCCCAACAAATAATACGGCCTGATCTGATGGACGAAAAAACACATACTGGCGGAATGAATAAAGTGCATTAATGTCATCTAACCATGTACGTAATACAATTTGTTCGCCTTCAAACGCAGCTTTACGATATTGCACATGATGCTCAACCGCGACCATGGCGTGTTTTAACTCAAGATATTTAGTTACCCCTACTCCCAAAGTTTCAACATGGGCAGCCGCTACATCCTGCATCCACTGAACATACATTACGTTATTTACATGTCCCAACGCATCAATATGATGTGGCTGCACCTGAATATGTAAATCAAAAATACTACTCACAAATGAACACTCTTATTTATTAACCTTAAAACTGAAATAAGTGTAGGTAGATATCGCTAAACGCTCAAGATAAATAACAAAAACCACCCATTTCAGGGTGGTTTATTGATTGGGTTAAGGATTACTGAATACGTAAACCAAGCATTGCGCGCTGTCCCTGACGAATAATAGCAACACGTGCTACGGTATTTTTTGGCAAGTTAGAAACAACTTTTGCAAAATCCTGACTATTTAAAATTTGGTTATTATTGACTTGAGTAATCACATCGCCCGGAATGATATTTGATAGTGATGCTAAACCACCACGGCGAACATCTTGTACATAAATACCACCTTTTACGCTCAACGCATTTTTTTCTGGTTCAGCTAGATCACGAATACTCATGCCTAAAACTGGCCCTTTAGATGCAGCACCTTGTGCACCAGTAGCAGGTGTTTCATCTGGCGCAGTCGTTAAGGTTGCTGAAATATTGCGTGTTTTATCATCACGTAATACTTCAAACTGAACAGTTTGATTTGGCTGTACTTTGTTTAATGCATACAGTAAATCACTCGTACGGAGTACAGGTGCACCATTTAATTTTAAAATCACATCACCCGCTCTTAGCCCTGCTTTTTGTGCAGGTGAGTTCGGAGAAATTTGAGTAATTAAAGCACCTTCAGGTTTTGGTAATTTGTAGGCATCAGCAAGGTTTCGGTCAATATCTTGCATCATCACCCCTAGATAAGAGCGTGTGACTTTACCTTTTGTTTTAAGCTGGTCGGCAACATCCATTGCTACATCAATCGGAATAGAGAAAGACAAGCCCATATAACCGCCGGTACCGCTAAATATTCGAGAATTTACCCCGACCACTTCACCATTTTGATTAAATAATGGACCACCAGAGTTACCAGGGTTTAAAGCCACGTCAGTTTGAATAAACGGCACCGAAGTTTCACCGCTCATGTTCCGTGATTTTGCACTGACAATGCCGGCCGAAGCTGAGTAGTCAAAACCAAACGGCGAACCAATAGCTAAAACAGGTTCTCCGACACGTAAACGATCAACATTTCCTACTCGTAAAGCTGGATAGTTAGTTCCGTTTACTTTTAACAAAGCAACGTCTGTACGCTCATCACTACCCACCACGGTTGCATCAATTTCACGGCGGTCATTTAGAGTGATGCTAATACGAGAGGCATTTTCAATCACATGGTGGTTTGTGAGTAAATAACCATCTTTACTAATGAAGAATGCACTTCCGTAAGCTGTCTTTTCTTGTGGACCTTGTTGTTGTGGAATAATGACCTGATTGCCAAAGAAACGTTTTAAAATTTCAGGAACTTGCTGTTGCAACAGTTCATCCTGAGTCATTTTTTTTACGACATTTACACTCACGACTGCTGGACTAACTTGTTCAACAAGATTTGAAAAATCAACAGCAGCATTTGCTTGAACAGCAGCAACTGTAAATACCGCTGCATACATTCCTTGTTGTAAATAGCGAGATTTCATTCGGTGCTCACCCACAATTGGTCTACGAGAATAAGGATAAAACTGTTGTATCACAACGCTTTGAGGTTGTGCGTAACAATATGTTTATTTGTAATACGTCATCACAAGGATTATTTTACGCATTGCAACTTTTTAAGCCAATTGCAATTTTTCTCTGAGTTAGAGCGCTTAAGCTCTTGCCTTTTTAGGTAAAAAGGGGTGTCATTAGCGGACGTTTTAAATTGATGCGAATGGACATGCCTAATTTACAGACAATTCACCACTTTGACGTGATTATTGTGGGCAGCGGCGGCGCTGGTTTAAGTCTGGCTTTATCGTTACCAAATCATTTTAATATTGCAGTTTTAGCCAAAGCTGCTCTAACCGAAGCAAGTACCTTTTATGCTCAAGGTGGCGTTGCTGCTGTTCTTGATGAGACTGACTCTATTCAACAGCATATTAATGACACTATGATTGCAGGCGCTCATTTATGTGAAATGGACGCGGTACAACATACCGTAGAAGGCGGCCGCCCTTCTGTTGATTTTCTTTTAAAACAAGGCGTGCAATTTACCTTAGATGAAGATGAGCAACTTCACTTAACTCGCGAAGGTGGTCACTCGCAACGTCGCATTATCCATTCTGCTGATGCAACAGGCAAAGCCATTTCAACCACTTTGGTTGAACGTGCCAAAGAACGTAAAAATATTACTATTTTTGAAAACTATATTGCGATTGATTTAATCACTTCGCATAAATTAGGCCATACTGACCAAGCGAATCGTGCTATTGGTTTATATGCATTAGATGAAAATACTGAAAAGGTTCATACCTTCCTTGCACCATTCACTGCGCTGGCTTGCGGCGGTGCGATGAAAGCTTATCTGTACACATCTAATCCAGATATTGCCACAGGTGATGGTATTGCAATGGCTTACCGCGCAGGTTGCCGTGTAGCCAATATGGAATTTAATCAGTTTCATCCAACCTGTCTCTATCACCCTCAAGCACGATCATTTTTAATTACCGAAGCTATGCGTGGTGAAGGTGCTTATTTGCGCCTACCTGATGGCGAACGTTTTATGTTGCGTTTTGACGATCGTGCAGAACTGGCTCCTCGCGATATTGTGGCGCGTACCATTGACCATGAAATCAAACGTCTCGGTATTCGTCACGTGTGGTTAGACATTACCCACAAATCACCCGAGTTTATTAAAGAGCACTTCCCTACACTTTATGCAAGATTGCTTGAGTTAGGTATCGACATTACGAAAGACATGATTCCAGTAGTACCAGCAGCTCACTATACATGTGGTGGTGTTGTGGTTGACTCAAATAGCCAGACGGATATTGAAGGTCTCTATGCGATTGGTGAAACGTCTTATACAGGCTTACATGGTGCAAACCGTATGGCAAGTAACTCATTACTTGAGTGCTTCGTTTACGGTATGAGTGCGGCAAAAGACATCGAAAATAAATTTGATGAAAACTTCAAATTACCTGAAGTACCAACTTGGGATGACTCACAAGTAACCAACCCTGATGAAGATGTTGTGATTTTACAAAACTGGGATGAGTTACGTTCAACCATGTGGAACTACGTTGGTATTGTCAGAACCACAAAACGTTTAGAACGTGCTTTACACCGTATTGAAATGTTAAAGCGTGAAATCACTGAATATTATCAAGACTACCGTGTTAGCAAAAACCTGATTGAGCTGCGTAACCTTGTTTTAGTATCTGAAATGATTGTTCGCTGTGCTATGCAACGTAAAGAATCACGTGGTCTACATTACACCCTCGATTATCCGGAAACTTCGAACGAGATTCGTAAAACGGTTTTAACTCCTCCAAATTTTGCAGTAGAACAGCCATTAGTTAATACTGACATTTAAGCTGTCCTTCTACAAAAAAGCACAGCCCTGGCTGTGCTTTTTATTTGGTTTAATATTTATGGTCTAGGTGGGATTGAATAAGTCGCGGTCACATGCGCAACAGGTTCATCCAAACCGACCGAATAAATCCAGACTTCCCCAACAACCAAGCTCTTTCCAACCTTCATGAGTTTACATTCACTACGTAAGTCTTGATCACCCGCAGGTTTTCTTAAAAAATTAATATTAAAGTTGGTGGTTACGGCTAAACTAACAATACCGATCTCACCTAATATCGCAATATATAAAGCAAAGTCTGCCAAAGTCATCATGGTTGGGCCAGATATGGTGCCACCAGGACGTTGATGCCTTTGATCGACATGATAATAAACAACTGCAGCTTTGGGGGTGACTGATTCAATTGTGCAATGTTCAAGACTTGGTGGAAATTCCTTTTCAAGAAATGCCACGATTTCTTCTTTTGAGCTTTTCATCCTTGTTATTCTTCAATCTATAAATCATATTTAAGATAGCATAAGAAAATTACAGATATTTTCTATGACGATTTAAATCAGAATTAACATCATTTTTCACCACTCCTATATTTTTATAAGAGTGGCTCATCCAATTGCTTACCCTAAATATTGCAAAGCCTGTTCGAACACCTGATCAGGACTTTGAGTTGCATCTATTCGCTTAATACGTTCCGGTTCAGCCTTCCATAAGGTTTCATAACCTTCACGGACCTTAGTAAAGAAGCTTAACTTTTCTTGTTCAAAACGGTCTAAAGCTCCACGTTCACGTGCACGGTTCATACCAAGTTCAATCGGTGCATCTAACCAGAAAGTCACCTCTGGCATGCGTGAAACGAAGTTCTGATTTAAAAGTTGTAATTTATCTTGGCTTAAACCACGGCCAGAACATTGATAAGCAAAACTCGCATCGGTAAAGCGATCACTTAATACAATTTTGTTAGCCTCTAAAGCAGGCAAAATAACCTGTTGTAAGTGTTGAGCGCGTGCCGCATAAATGAGTAATAACTCTGTATCATGACTCATATTTTCATCATGATTCACCGCCAAAAGCATAGAACGAATTTGCTCAGCTAATGGTGTGCCCCCGGGCTCTCGAGTTAAAACAACTTGTTTGCCTTGCTCTTCAAAATGCTGATGAATTTTTCGAATAAGTGTAGTTTTACCTACCCCTTCCGTGCCTTCAAAGCTGATAAACATCTCTTTTCCTTATTTCTTCGATCTCAACACGGATAAATATTCTTGCACTGCTTGATTATGAGCTTGCAAGTCTGCCGTAAATTTATGTCCACCATTACCAGTCGCTACGAAATAGATGTTATTTGAATCATCTGGATGTAACGCTGCTTCAATTGCCTTTTGGCTTGGTAAAGCAATTGGAGTTGGCGGTAAACCATTAATGGTATAAGTATTATATGGTGTTGGAGTACGCAGGTCTTCTCGGGTAATGTTGCCTTTATAGTTATTACCCATTCCGTAAATAACAGTTGGATCCGTTTGTAAACGCATACCAAGTTTTAAACGGCGGACAAAAACTCCAGAAACTTGTGTAAGTTCACTGTCTAAACTTGTTTCTTTCTCAATAATAGAAGCCATAATTAATGCTTCATATTTATCTTTATAAGGTAAATTCGGCGCGCGATTTGCCCAAGCTGTATCTAAAGCTTTTATTTGGCGATGATATAAATCGGTAAGAATTTTCTTGTCAGTCTCGCCTTTTGCAAAGAAATAAGTATTCGGCGCGAATAAGCCTTCTGGATGATTGTAAGGAATCCCAAGCGCTTTCATAAGCTGATCATTAGGTAAATCCAATATTGTATTTTTTACATTTTTATCATTTTTTAATGCAGTAATAAGCTGCTTAAAAGTTGTACCTTCAATCACCAAAACACGATTCATCTGAGCATTATCAGCGTCAGATAACATCTCTAATACTTGTCTTACGCTCATCCCTTGTTCAATTTCATACACACCAGCTTTCATGCTGTCATGAATCATAAACTTTTGATAAAGCTTTAATACGATAGGAAAGCTAACTTTATCTTCTTTTGCCAAACGATCAATAAAACCAGAATAAGTTTCCCCGGATGTAATAGATAACATCTGTTTTTTGCCTTCGATAGGATAAGCCTTAAACAAACTTGACCATAAAATGGCAAAAGTAGAAATTAAAACAATAAAAAGGCCAATTAGAACCAATCGCTTAGAAAATTTTGGAGCTTGTTTTTTGTTATTTTTCTTGGCGTTTTTTGCTTTCGCATTCACAGGTGGCTTCGGCATATTAATGAATCTGATTTAAGTTAAGGATATGAAATAAATCTATGCATGCCTGTGTATCTAGCGTTTTTTCGCCTAAATGAGTTACCACTCGCATAGGGTTTAAAGCATTACAAAAGAATAGACTTTGTATTTCAGATACTTCATCTAATTCAATCACACGTACTTCACAGGCAATACCATGGTGCTGCATACGCGCCAGAATTTCTGCCCGCATTACACCGTGGACGCCATTATAGCGAAGTTCAGGAGTAATCCATCTATCATTTAAACGAATAAAACAATTACTACTGACCCCTTCAACAATATAACCTTGTACATCAGTAACTAATGCTTCAGCCCACCCGCGTTGATCTGCTTCTTTTTTTAGCAATACTTGTTCAAGACGGTTTAAAGATTTGAGTCCGACTAAGCTCGGCATGGTTAAACCTAGAGCCTGATTTAAGACACCGCACTGGATAGAGTCTGGCAAAAATGGCTCTAAAGCTTTTGGATAAAACCAGATATAAATATCTGCTTCATGCTTTGGCAAACTATAACCACGGTCGCCTTCCCCACGACTAATCACAATTTTTAAAGTGCCATTGAGTACGAGGTTCTGCTTTTGCAGTTGCTGCAAACTCAGTTCAATTAATTCAAAATTTACAGTTAAAGACAGTTTCTGACATGCAAGTTTTAGACGTTGCCAGTGCCTTTCTTTAAGCTCAATTTGGTTTTGAAAAACACGAATTGTAGTAAAGCATCCATCTCCATAATGAAAGGCTCGATCTAATAAAGGAATAGTCTCAACGGGTTGCCCATTTTTAAAACACCACATGTTTGTTCCATCCTTTGCTAAAAGCCGCACAACAATACAACACCTTTCATTTAAATAATAAATGATTGATTTTAAAAAATTATACCCATTTCGCATCTACTTTTGAAACTTGTTATATATCAAGATTTAAGAATAGTTTATCTCTTATTATTATTTCTATTTTTTTCATATTAAATTCGTTTTTTATTATTTTTTTAGAATAAAGACTAGCGCTATTCTGCGTTCATGTTTTGAACATTTCATATTTTTTGAGGACTTATCTCATGCGTTTTTCTCAATTAAAAGTCGGGGTTATCGCTGCACTTCTTTCTGTTTCGTCATTTGCAGCCCAAGAATTTTTAAACGTTTCTTACGATCCTACTCGTGAGCTATATACAGATTTCAACAAACAGTTCGGTACTTACTGGAAACAACGTACTGGTCAAGATATTGAGTTTAAGCAATCACACGGCGGCTCTGGTAAACAGGCTCGTGCGGTTATCGATGGCTTAAATGCAGATGTGGTGACATTAGCACTTGCAGCAGATATTGATGAAATTGCTGAAAAAGCAAAACTACTTCCAACTAACTGGCAGAAAAAACTGCCACAGAACTCAACGCCATATACATCAACCATTGTATTTTTGGTGCGTAAAGGTAACCCAAAGCAAATTAAAGACTGGGCTGATTTAATCAAACCAGGCGTAGAAATCATTACACCAAACCCAAAAACCTCTGGTGGTGCTCGTTGGAACTATCTTGCAGCTTGGGCTTGGGCAAAACATCAACCAGGTGGCAATGACGCGAAAGCACAAGAATACGTTCGCCAAATTTATAAACACACTAAAGTTCTAGACTCTGGTGCTCGCGGTGCGACGACTACTTTCGCTGAGCGTGGCATTGGTGATGTATTACTGGCTTGGGAAAATGAAGCTCATTTAGCTATTCGTGAACAGCCGGGCAAATTTGAAATTATTACTCCGTCTCTTTCGATCTTAGCTGAACCTCCAGTTGCAATTGTGGAGAAGAATGCAGCTAAAAAAGGCAACTTAACCATTGCTAAAGGTTATCTCAACTATTTGTACTCGCCTGCTGGTCAAGAAATTGCAGCACGTAACTTCTACCGTCCTCGTAATGCAGCTGTTCTTAAAAAATACAGCAATGTATTTAAGCCATTGAAGCTTGTAACAATCGATAAAGAGTTTGGTGGTTGGACAAAAGTACAAAAACAACACTTTGATAATGGTGGTGTTTTCGATCAAATCGTGAAAATCAATAGTGCAGAGAAGTAATTCTTTGCACTAAAAGTAAGGAGAACAGACATGATTCACACTGTAATTGTTCCGGGTGTAGGTGGCAGTGAACATCAGCATTGGCAATCTTGGTTGCAGCGTCAACTCGTGTCTAGTTCTCGTGTTGAGCAAAAAAACTGGGATAGACCTGTATTAAGCGAATGGGTTGAGCAATTCGTTAAAACAGTTCAAGCAGCTCAAGCTCCTGTTCAAATTGTTGCACATAGTTTCGGATGCTTAACGAGTGTAGCTGCTTTAGCTGAGCATCCAGAATTAAAAAGCCAAGTTAAGAAACTAATTTTAGTCGCTCCAGCGAATCCGGCACGCTTTGGGGAAGCAGGGTTTGCTCGCCATAGCTTGACGGATTACAAAGATTATTTTCATCAATTAAAAATTGATGTGCCTGCAACACTACTCATTAGTGAAAATGATCCATGGCTTGGCTTTTTTGATGCTTTACAACTTGCAAAATCATGGAAGTTAAATCCCGTTAATCTTGGTGAAGTGGGCCATATTAATGTTGCCTCAGGTTTTGGGCCATTTCCGGATTTGCTGAACTATTTGATTCTAGAAGATTCGATGTGTAGTCACTCATCTATCCACCCGGTAAAAACACATTTCTCTTTGAAATTTGCTTAATACCAATCTTTATACCTCACTATTTATCTTTATTTATTCGCTTACTGGTTTCAGCAGGCTTTTCTCTTTGAGGAAATATCATGTCGCAGCGATCCCGAGTGCTGCCTGGGTTTGGTCTATCTTTGGGCTTCACCCTCGCCTATGTGTCTTTTATTGTGCTTATTCCATTAGCCGCAGTCTTTATCAAATCATTTGGAATCGGATGGGACGGATTATGGGAAATTTTAACGTCTGAGCGTATTTTGAAATCGCTTCAACTCAGCTTTAGTTCAGCTTTAATCGCAGCATCTATTAATGTTGTGTTTGGTCTACTTTTGGCTTGGTGTCTTGTCCGCTATAACTTTCCAGGAAAGCGTCTAGTTGATGCATTGGTCGATTTACCTTTTGCTCTTCCGACCGCAGTTGCAGGTATTGCACTGACTTCACTCTATGCACCTACTGGTTGGTTAGGTCAATATCTGGAACCACTTGGTATTCAGGTTGCCTATACGCCTATCGGAATTACGCTGGCATTGGTCTTTATTGGTATTCCTTTTATTGTTCGGACCGTTCAACCGGTACTCAGCGATATTGAAACCGAACTTGAGGAAGCAGCTTCAGCACTTGGTGCAAATCGTTGGCAGACCATTACTAAAATTATTTTACCCATCTTACTACCTGCTCTATTTACAGGCTTTGCTTTAGCGTTTGCTCGCGGCGTGGGTGAGTATGGTTCTGTTATTTTTATTGCAGGTAACCAGCCATTTAAAACAGAAATTGCACCGCTGATGATCATTTCTCGTCTTGAAGAATATGATTATGCAGGTGCAACGACCATTGCAGCGGTCATGTTAGTTCTCTCTTTTATCATTCTATTTGTCATTAACTTACTTCAAGCATGGGCAAACCGTCGTACAGGGAGAAACATCACATGAATTTACATACCGACAGCAACGCACTTGCTTTGAAGTTACAGTCTCGTGATGCGACACGTGAGCCAACTTGGGTACGTTATACCCTTATTACAATTGCACTGATTTTTTTCCTCAGTTGCCTCATGCTGCCACTCATTTTAGTTTTCGTAGAAGCATTTAAACAGGGACTTGAAGTCTATGTTCAGGCTTTGATTGATCCAGATACCTTATCAGCAGTGAAATTAACATTACTCACCGCAGCAATTGCAGTTCCAATTAATGTGATATTTGGTGTTGCTGCAGCATGGGCTGTCTCTAAGTTCCAGTTTAAAGGCAAGGCTATTTTAACCACTATCATTGATATGCCTTTTTCGGTTTCCCCCGTTATTGCAGGTTTAATGATTGTTCTAATTTTTGGTGCGCAAGGTTGGTTCGGCGGCTGGTTAATGGACCATGACATTAAGATTTTATATGCCGTACCTGGAATTGTTTTAGCAACCATTTTTATTACAGTTCCTTTTGTGGCGCGTGAGTTAATTCCACTCATGGAAGCTCAGGGAACAGAGGAAGAAGAAGCAGCAATTGTACTCGGTGCATCAGGTTGGCAAACTTTTTGGAAGGTCACCCTCCCTAACATTAAATGGGGTCTGATTTACGGCGTGATTTTGTGTAATGCCCGCGCAATGGGTGAGTTTGGCGCAGTATCAGTGGTTTCTGGTCATATCCGTGGTGAAACCAATACTCTGCCACTGCATGTTGAAATTTTATATAACGAGTACACCTTTAGCGCAGCCTTTGCCGTGTCCTCACTGCTTGCCTTCTTAGCTCTTTTAACACTGATTTTAAAAACTTGGTTAGAGCTACATCAAGATAAACCAGAACCGCATTCAACTGATTCGTAAGGAATGAAATCATGAGTATTCAAGTTAAAAATATTGAAAAACACTTTGGTGCATTCCATGCGCTTAAAAATATTTCCCTAGACTTTCCAGAGGGTGAACTGGTTGCGCTACTTGGACCATCTGGTTGTGGTAAGACGACTCTGCTTCGTATCATTGCAGGTCTAGAGTCAGCCGATGGCGGTCAGGTTTTACTTGAAGGTGAAGATGCGACTAATGTACATGTGCGTGAGCGTCAGGTCGGCTTTGTATTTCAGCACTATGCTTTATTCCGTCACATGACTGTATTTGACAATATTGCCTTTGGTTTACGTGTTCGACCTCGTGCAACCCGTCCTTCGGAAGCTGAAATTAAAAAACGTGTCACTCGTTTACTTGATCTAGTTCAACTAGGCTTTTTAGCAGACCGCTACCCTGCTCAGCTTTCTGGCGGACAACGTCAGCGTATTGCTTTAGCCCGTGCTTTAGCAGTAGAACCTCGCGTGTTATTACTCGATGAACCATTTGGCGCTCTAGATGCCAAAGTACGCAAAGAATTACGTCGCTGGTTACGCAACTTACATGATGAATTGCATATCACTTCAATTTTCGTGACTCACGATCAAGAAGAAGCACTTGAGGTTGCAGACCAGATTATTGTCATGAATAAAGGTAATGTTGAGCAAATCGGTTCACCTCGTGAAGTTTATGAAAAACCTGCAACGCCATTTGTGTTTGATTTCTTGGGTCAGGCAAATCGATTTGAAGGTGAACATACGGAAGGTATTATCCGTATCGGTAATGACCGTATTCAATTACCAACAGCAGTTGAGGCACCTCAAGGAAAAGTGATTGCTTTTGCCCGTCCAGATGAGTTACATATTCACTCGCAACCGCAAGCGAATACCATTGAAGCGACTTTTGTACGTGAAATCTGGATTGCTGGAAAAGTAGTGGCCGAATTACAAGACCGTAATGGACGTTTAATTGAAATTGCTCTGAGCAGTGAAGCTGCAAAATTACATGCATTTAAACCTAATCAAACTGTTTGGGTGAGCGCATCTCAATTGCACTTATTTGCAGACCAAGTTGCTTAAGAAATATATTTGGTGAGGAAATATCTTGCGGATCTTTAGACGCTCCTCACCTCTTTTGAGGAAAAGTGTAAATGAACTTTCAACAATTAAGAATTATCCGAGAAACAGTACGCCAAAACTTTAACTTGACGGAAGCATCGGCTGCACTCTACACATCTCAATCGGGTGTAAGTAAACATATCAAAGATTTAGAAGATGAATTAGGTGTTCAACTTTTCGTTCGTAAAGGTAAACGCCTTTTAGGTTTAACTGAACCAGGCCAGTCACTTCTTAGCATTGTTGAACGCATGTTAGTGGATGCTGAAAATATTAAACGACTTGCTGAAGATTTTAATAAGGTTGATGAAGGAACATTAACGATCGCAACTACGCATACTCAAGCGCGTTATGTATTGCCTCCAATCGTTAATCAATTTAAGAAATTATTTCCAAAAGTTCATTTGATTTTACAACAAGCTAGCCCTGTGGAAATTTCAGAAATGCTTTTACAAGGTGAAGCGGATATTGGAATTGCAACCGAGTCTTTAACGACTGAAGAAAATCTGGCTAGCATTCCTTACTATCAATGGCAGCACAGTATTATTACCCCGCAAAATCATCCTTTAGTGCAGGCGGATAAGATCACTCTAGAACTTTTAGCAGAATATCCACTCATTACTTATCATGGTGGTTTTACAGGTAGATCTAAAATTGATAAAGCGTTTGAAGAGGCTCATCTAGATGCAGATATCGTAATGTCAGCTCTGGATGCCGATGTTATCAAAACCTATGTGGAACTTGGCATGGGTGTGGGTATTGTCAATGACGTGGCTTATGATACAGAACGTGATTATCGTTTAAAGCAAACCAAAACTGATATTTTTGGTGTTAATACAACGTGGATTGCGGTTCGCAAAGGTCACTTATTACGCGGTTATGGTTACGAGTTTATTTCTTTATGCTCACCTGATGCGGATATTAAAGCACTTAAGAAAATTGCTTACCCAGATGAATAAAAATTCAAATAAATAAAAGGGCTTTTTAGCTCTTTTATTTATTTTATTAGGTACAAAAAAACGAGCCGTAGCTCGTTTTTTCTTTTGTGATCTTACCAGTAGAAGTTCACACCAACTTTACCAACTGGTAACCATTGGTATTTATCATCATTACGGATTTCGTTTTCTTCAGCACGTAAGTCTTTATCAAAGTCAGCACCATTAACATTAACAAATGTACCATTTGATTTAAGATTTACACTTGGGTTACCAGTATAGTAAGCACCTACCTCACCAAATACACCCCAGTTTTTATTGATTTTAGGTGCAAAACCAAAACCTAAGTATGGAGCGATATCATTTTTATAACTTAATTTACCATCCACTGAACCATTAAAGTTATAATTATTACCATTTACTTTAATAGTACCGTCTTGCGAACGTTTAGTTAGATCGTAATCGTTATCTAAATAAGCAGCACCCGCAGCTACATATAAACCTTGAGCCCAACGGTTAGCACTTGCACCCCATGGACGAATCTCAGCATTTAAGTAGATATTATTGTTATCCATATCTAGGTCATATTTAGTACCATTTACAGAAACATCATCTGTCCACGAAATGTCACCACCATTATAACCAAGAGCCAAACCTACATATGGGTTTGCTTGCCATAATAAAGCACCACCGTAACCAGTTGTACCTACCTCAGCACGTGCCCCCACAGGAATTAATTGGTTTTTGTCAAATGCGTAGCTGTCATGAACAACGGCTTCATCTGCCATAGCAGCGCCAGCAGCGAATAAAGCTGTTGTAGTGACTAATACACGTAATGCTTTCATAGTTTTCTCCTCAAAAAGGCTCTGTTTTTAATTTATTCATCTTGTGACTGAAATCATAATAATGACAGCTTAGATTCTTTTTTATACAAAAAATGCTAGATTTCTGTTATTTTTTGATACAAATTGAGTTAAATTTTTATTTTCAAATCATTTTTGTGTAAAAAACACTTGATTATCTAATAAGCTTATTTTGATTTACCTCATTTATATCATCAATCAAACGTAACACGTTTTTTGAAAGATTCTTGTCACAAATTAGTGTAAAATCTTTAAAATTTTTTATGGAAGGAAGATCATGTCTCAGCTTTCTACAATCATTGAACAAGCATTTGAAGACCGCGCAAATTTTACTGCAGCAGATTGTTCAAGCGAAATTCGCCAAGCTGTTGAAGAAGCAATTGCTGGTTTAGATAACGGTACACTTCGAGTTGCTGAAAAAATCAATGGTGAATGGGTTGTTCATCAATGGTTAAAAAAAGCTGTTTTATTATCATTTAAACTCAATGACAATAAACCAATCGAGTCATGTGATCTTCGTTTCTATGACAAAGTTGAAACTAAATTCTCTGGTTGGACTGAAGAGCAATTTAAAGCTGCAGGTGTTCGTGTTGTTCCTCCTGCTGTAGCACGTCGTGGTAGCTTCCAAGCTAAAAACGTGGTGTTAATGCCATCTTATGTCAACATTGGCGCTTATGTAGATGAAGGCACAATGGTTGATACATGGGCAACTGTAGGTTCATGTGCTCAAATCGGTAAAAATGTTCACTTGTCTGGTGGTGTAGGTATTGGTGGTGTTTTAGAACCATTACAAGCTAACCCAACTATTATCGAAGACAACTGCTTTATCGGTGCGCGTTCAGAAATCGTTGAAGGCGTTATCGTTGAAGAAGGCTCAGTCATTTCAATGGGCGTTTTCATTGGTCAATCAACTAAAATTTATGACCGTGAAACTGGCGAAATCCATTATGGTCGTGTACCAGCAGGTTCAGTTGTAGTTTCAGGCAGCTTGCCATCTAAATGTGGTACTTACAGCTTATATGCTGCAATTATCGTGAAAAAAGTTGATGCGCAAACACGTTCAAAAACAAGCTTGAACGATTTGTTACGCGCTGACTAATTTGTTATAACTCTCTTGCGGAGCTTTAATCGCTCCTCATCTCTACGATCAAACTGATCGTAGAGATTTTATTTTTTATATAGTGTGGTATTTCTAGAATGGCTTCCTTACGTTCCTCTGCAATTCCTGTCTCAGACCCTGCGTCCGGTTTACGCATTACCGAGATTTTTTACTCGTTGCAGGGTGAAGCAAATGCCTCTGGCCTACCGACTGTATTTATTCGTCTAACAGGCTGTCCATTACGTTGTAGCTATTGCGATACCACCTATTCCTTTGAGGGTGGCGAACGTTTTTCACTTGAACATATCATTGAAACAGCTACACAATTTCAAACACCTTATATTTGTGTGACAGGTGGTGAACCTCTTGCTCAGCCAAACTGTTTGATTTTATTACAACGTTTATGTGAAGCAGGTTTTGACGTCTCGTTAGAAACCAGTGGAGCCCTTGATGTATCAAGAGTGGATCCCCGTGTTTCAAAAGTCCTCGATTTAAAGACTCCAACTTCTGGTGAAGAACATCGCAATCTCATCAGTAATCTTGACCATTTAACACCACGTGACCAAATCAAATTTGTGATTTGTAATCGTGAAGACTATGAATGGTCAAAGCAACAAGTTGAAAAATATCAACTGCAAACCAAAGTCAGTACCGTTTGGTTCTCCCCTGCCTTTGCGGTTGAAAAAGGTGCTGTAGGCCTGCCACGTCTAGCACGTGATCTGGCACAGTGGATACTTGATGATAAATTACCTGTTCGTTTCCAGCTTCAGTTACATAAACTGCTTTGGAACGATGAATCAGGTCGTTAATCACTCAATAAAATAAATCATTCCGAATATGGAGAAAAATATGCGCTCTCGTGCCATTGTTTTACTTTCAGGCGGCTTAGACTCAACCACTTGCCTAGCTTGGGCACAAGCGCGCTATGAATGTATTGCTATTAGTTTTATGTATGGTCAACGCTCAACTACTGAACTTGATGCTGCAAAAGCATTAGCTCAGCGTTCAGGTGTTGAACATCGTGTAATTAATATTGATCTAGCAAATTTAGGTGGATCAGCACTTACAGATCACAACATTGCAGTACCAGAACAGTTACAAGAAGGTATTCCTGTAACTTATGTACCAGCGCGTAACACTATTTTCCTCTCGTATGCTCTAGCAGCAGCTGAAGTATTTAATGCTGAAGCTATTGTTATTGGTATCAATGCTGTTGATTATTCAGGATATCCTGATTGTCGTCCTGAATTTATTGATGCT
Source organism: Acinetobacter sp. BEC1-S18-ESBL-01 (assembly GCF_014169935.1). Classification (NCBI taxonomy): domain Bacteria; kingdom Pseudomonadati; phylum Pseudomonadota; class Gammaproteobacteria; order Moraxellales; family Moraxellaceae; genus Acinetobacter; species Acinetobacter sp. BEC1-S18-ESBL-01. The sequence goes on along the minus strand of NZ_AP022302.1, from coordinate 1,003,637 downwards.
TTTGCGAATATGGCCCGTTTAGCAACTAAAGCTGGCGTAGAAGGAAAACCACTTAAATTTGAAACACCCCTGTTACATTTATCCAAAGCGAATATCATACGTTTAGGGATTGAACATGGCGTAGACTATAGTCAAACGGTATCTTGCTACCAAGCAGATGCTCAAGGACGTGCGTGTGGTAAATGTGACAGTTGCCGTTTGCGTAAAGAAGGCTTTATCGATGCTGGTGTTACCGATCCAACACGCTATATACCGTAATAAGTAGGTAAAATTTATGAAGTTGTTAAAATCAAATCTTATTCTTTCATCTTTATTCTCAGCAGCTGCACTTATGGCTGGTTCAGTTCAAGCAGCTGAAAACCCAGTTCAAGCGGCATATAAAAGCACTAACGTTAAAGGTGCATTAGTTAACGTTTGTAAAGAACAAACTGCTAAAGGCGGCAAGTTAAGTTCATCTGAAGTTAGCAAATTCTGTAGCTGTCAGGTTGAAGCACAAGGTAAAGTGACTGAAGCACAAAAATGGGAAATCCAAAGCGCAATCAATGCGAAGAAAAGCCCAAGTTCTCTAGGATTTGTACAACAACAAAACCGTGATCTTAAAGCATGTTTTGGTCCTCAGTTAACAACTAAGCTTGAAAAGTTAACTGAAGATGCAATGAAGGCAGCTCAACAACAAGCTCCTAAAAAATAAGATTTTAATGTTCCAAATTAAGCCTGCATTTATGCAGGCTTTTTTATAGCTCTGTTAAAATAACAGCACTTTTGACCAATTCATTTGATGTAAGCTATGCAAGAACAATGGAAAACTAATGCTAACCATAAAAGGTCTATTGTCTCATTTAGTGGAGGCAAAGACAGTTCTCTAGCACTCTACCATGCAATGCAGACAGGCGAAGTGATTGGATTGATCGTAATGCTAGAAGAACAAGGCCAACGTTCTCGCTCACATGCCATGCCTCTTGATATTATTCAAGCGCAAGCTAAAGCAATCGGCTTGCCCGTGTTTATGGCTTCATCAAGTTGGAATGACTATGAAGTAAAGTTTATTGAATTACTCAATCAAGCAAAGCAACAAGGAGCCGAGGTACTGGTTACAGGTGACCTTGATATGCCTGAACACGGCTGTTGGCATGATCGAGTAACGCAACAAGTAGGTCTTCAATTAGGAATGCCTCTTTGGCTACGTCCGCACCGTGAAGTTGTTGAAGAATTTATTCAACTTGGATTCCAGAGTGTAGTGGTGACCGTAAACCTTAAACTCGGGATGAATATAGAAGATTTAGGTAAAACCTTAACTTTAGAATATATCCAAGAGCTTGAGAACCGTGGCATTGATCCATGTGGTGAGGGCGGTGAATTTCATACGACTGTGATTGATGGACCAATTTTTAACAAAGCAATCCCTGTAAGAAAACTCAATATTGTTTATCATGAGGAATACGCTTTTTTACCACTTGAATTAGATCAAATTTAACTTTTAAAGGATAAGAAATGTCTGAGAATATTCAACTGCCAAATCAGGTGTTCCCTACTACACACGGCGAAGTGAACTTGACCGAAGTCGAAAATGAATGGCTAATCATTTACTTCTATCCTAAAGATTCAACACCAGGGTGTACAACACAAGCAGTGGGTTTTTCTTGTTTGAAAGATCAGTTTGATGCTTTAGGTGCCCGTATTTTCGGTATTTCACGTGACTCGGTAAAAGCCCATCAAAATTTTACAGAGAAGCAAGCACTTACTATTGATCTGATCAGTGATAAAGAAGAAATTCTTTGTAATCACTTTGATGTGATTAAAGAAAAGAATATGTATGGTAAAAAAGTCATGGGTATTGAACGTTCTACTTTTATTTTCCATAACAAAACTTTAGTTAAAAGCTATCGCAAAGTTAAAGCAGCTGGGCATGCAGAGCAAGTTCTAGAAGACTTAAAAGCTCTACAAACAGCTTAATAAACTTAAGAAACAAAAAGCGGGCATGATGCTCGTTTTTTGTATATGAACAAATTACTTACTCCTTTACTTTGGCGTATGATAAAGACATTAGAATAATTCACGCTAAGGTATTTACATGAGTCTGCTCAAAGTTTGTAATTTACTGTCTAGTGGTCTTGTTATCTCTGCTTGCTCCGTTAGTTCATCCAGTATGCCGCCCTCAATTACACCATCTACCACACAAGTTGAAACTCCACCTATAACAATAAGTTGCCAAGATTTACAAAACCCTGCCTATCAACAAACCGTACTTAAAATAATTAATCAGATTCGCCAGCAATCACGCCAATGTGGACAACAATATTTCGCTGCAACCAGACCATTAAGTTGGAGTAATAATTTATATAAAGGTGCACTTTCTCATAGTGAAGATATGGCAACACACAACTTTCTCGGACATGTTGGCTCCACGGGACTAGATTTAAAATCACGTTTGAAAATTTATAATACACTCGGTAAAGCCAATGGTGAAAATGTCGCAAGTGGACAGAAAACATTAGATGAAGTGATGTCTAGATGGCTGTCGAGTCCCCTACATTGTAGTAACCTAATGAACCCTAAATTTACAACTTACGCAATTGCTTGTGCTTCTGATCAATCTGTAAAACAAAAGAGCTATTGGACTCAACAATTTGGTACACGTTAAAAGGAAAAAAGATGCAATCAGGTTCGATCACCCCTATTTTAAGAATTTTTGATGTCGAATTAGCTCAATCATTTTATCTTGAGTTCTTAGGTTTTCAGCTTGATTGGCAACACCAATTTGAAGACAACTTTCCGTTATATTTACAAATTTCTAAAGATGATTGCGTTATTCATTTATCCGAGCATTTTGGAGATGCAAGTCCACATAGTGCGATCCGTATCTATTGGGAACATATCTATGAGTTGCACAGTGAACTAAGCCAAAAAAATTATAAATTTTCTAAGCCTCAAGTTGAAAAAACAGATTGGGAGACACTTGAACTCAGCATCACCGATCCTTTTTCAAACCGAATTATCTTTTGGGCAGATGCTTAATTTATATGCACTTACTCAAAATCATCTAAATTAGAGCGATCATCTTCTTCAAAGCGTTGTTGCAACTGTTGATAAGTGCGTGTTTTTTTAAATTCATCCAAAAATTGAATAGTTCCTACAGGGAAAAATTCGGTCTGGATTTCACCACGATAATAAGCTTCACGCATTGGTGTTGCCGAGATAGAGTCTTTTAAACTATCAAGTTCAACCATAATCCACTCAGGAAATAGTCGTAAATAATATGAAGACTCATCCTTAAAGTGTCCAATCAAACCAACTTTTGAGTTCGGTTCAATTACGCCATTCACTAAAGATTTGACTTGTTTTACCCATTTTTCGTCATTATAAACATCTACTACATGGACAAAACGAATGCGTTTTTGCTCTTCTAACGAGAAATTTGACAAGATCATTTGCTCGCGCTCTACTGCTAAGAACGGATTTTTAATATTACGTTCCATTTGAGCAGAACCTAATGCCAAAACGACATAGTGGCTTTGTTGTAAGGCAATTTCAATTGTCTGCATATGAGCTAAATGAAATGGTTGAAAACGCCCTATAAAAACGAGATAGTCAAATTTATACATAATTAGATTTTTCACTTTTTATGAACTCACCAGTTAACCGCATTACAAAAAATATGCGCCATAATGAGAACCTAAAAATTAACAACGTGGTTTAAAGCAAGGATAGTACGATGACACTTAGCTGTATTCAACAACCTCATCAACATTTACACGCAAATTTAGAAGGTGGCGTACTCACCTTAGCCATAAATCGTCCAGAAGCAAAAAATGCACTGTATGGCGAACTTTACTTATGGATTGCCAAAGCACTTGATGAAGCTGATCAAGACAAAGATGTACGTGTAGTCATTCTACGTGGTGCCGAACATGACTTTACCGCTGGTAATGACATGAAAGACTTTATGGGTTTTGTACAAAATCCTAATCTAGGTCCAGCAGGTCAAGTTCCTCCGTTTGTACTCCTTAAATCTGCTGCTAGATTATCAAAGCCGCTTATTATTGCAGTAAAAGGTGTGGCAATTGGTATTGGTGTTACGATTTTATTACACGCAGATTTAGTTGTTGCTGACAATACCGCCCTTTTCCAAATTCCATTTGTAAGTCTTGGCCTTTCTCCAGAAGGCGGTGCAAGCCAACTATTGGTTAAACAAGCGGGTTATCACAAAGCAGCTGAACTTCTATTTACTGCGAAAAAATTTAATGCAGAAACCGCAGTACAAACAAGCTTAGTGAATGAAGTTGTTGAAGATGCTTATGCATCTGCTCAGGCAATCGCTCAACATTTAGCAGCTTTACCACTTACCTCATTAAAACAAACCAAAGCCTTGATGAAACATGATTTAGATCAAATTATTCAATGTATTGATCATGAAGCTGAAATATTTATGCAACGCGTTCAATCTCCAGAAATGCTAGAAGCTGTACAAGCATTTATGCAGAAACGTAAACCAGATTTCTCGCGGTTTAATTAAAAATCAATTTCTATAATTTGAATAAACTCAAAGGCAGGCTCTTCATAAGGATGGCTTGCCTTTAATGCTTTTGCTACAGCCTTTGCATTTTCTTCAATTACAATTGTTTCAACTCGCCACTCATCAACTTGCTCAAGTTCACCCAGCTCTCCGATATAAGGATCTGCACCTTTGACTGGTTTAAATTGCCCTATTCCTTTCACTTGCCATGCGCAGTGTTCGTAATTACCGATACCCCCCGCACCAGCAGAAAAAATAGCTTGTTTAGTCGACTCAAGATGTGAATCTGGCACGTAATAAATCAGCTTTAACATAGGTAGAATGACTCAAAACTAGTGAACTTGCTTTAAATCATACCGTTAAAAAAGCTTCTAAATCAAAGTCAGCTCATCATTACCAAATAATTTGCTCCAATAAAGAGGATTTGAATGGCAAGCGCCAAGCCAAACAGGCGCCAGCCCTTATCTTTGGTATACATTGTTCTTATGTGATACTTATTTTTCATCATTTCGATCTCCGATTTTTATCGTTGTTACAGAGAAAGCAAAAATTGATCCAATTTTGAACTAAGCATAAGGTGTTAAATAGCCAAATGTCTATAGGCCTATAATTTTTCTAAAATGCTTAAAAGAGCTACACTCATTTATATGTAGCTCTTATTCTGAACAAAATTTTAAATTTCAGTGTGCTAGCTGCATTTTTATAATTTTAAGCATTCGATTTCTTTAAATATCTGTTCTCATATATTGTCATCATAAATGCTAAACCACATAAAATGACGAAGCCGCCAGTCATTGGTATTAATGTACCGTCATATAATTGCCCAATAATAGATGCAAGAATAAGTGACAAAACAGAAGATGCTGCACCAATAATGGCCGATGCCATACCTGCAACATGCCCCATCGGTTCCATTGCAATTGCGTTTAAATTTCCAAATAAAGTTCCAAATAATAAAAATAAAATGCAGGCATAAAGCATAAACATCCAGAATGAAACAGCCACACCTAAAAGTTGAATTCCTAAGAAAACTAAAGAAATTAGGCACAAACCTAGAAAGCCGTAAATACAGATTGGACGCATACCAAACTTCATAACAATTTTAGAATTTGTAAATGAAGCAATTCCCATCACACCTGCGAGCACAGCAAAATAAGCACTAAACTCTTGCCCTGTTTTACCAAACTGCTGCATAAAAATTTGCTGAGAAGTACCCAAATAACCAATGAATCCACCAAAACAGAAACCTGCACATAGCAAATAGCTCATGGTGGTTTTGTTACTTACGACTTCTTTAAAACCTTCCTGAAATGCTTGTAACCGCATAGGTAAACGATTTTCGGGAAGTAACGTCTCTTCCAAACGTAAAGCAACCCATGCCCCCACAACTGTGGCATAGACCATATATAAAACAAAGATCTCACGCCAACCAAAGAAATGGATAATGAGCTGTCCCAAACTTGGTGCAATCGCTGGAGCAACCATAAACACCATCATAATTAAAGACATGATGCGGGCCATTTGAGCCCCACTGTATTTATCTCTAACAATTGAAATTGAGGCCACGTAAGGACCTGATACGCCAACCCCTTGAATGAAACGTCCAACTAGAAACCATTCAAAACTTTGTGTGGTAAAACACAACAAACTTCCAAGAAAGTAAATAACAATTCCTGTGAATAAAATATGTTTACGGCCAATCGCATCGGATAGAGGGCCAGCAATCAGTTGACCAATCGTCATACCGGAAAAAATACCAATAATGACCCACTGTGTCTGATTATTATTTTTTAAGTCAAAAACTCGTCCGATTTCGCCCAAAGCAGGTAGGACTGCATCTATTGAAAAAGAAACAATAGACATGAGCAATGCCATCAGAAGTGCAAATTCATGGAAATGGATTTTTGATTTCATTTTTCTTCTCTGCTATTTATTAATATCGTACTACATATAAATAAGCCACCTTACGGTGGCTTATTTCAACTTTTATATTAACCGATAAACTTACGTGCATTACGGAACATACGTAACCATGCACCATCTTCAGTCCATTCTTCTGGACTCCAAGAGTGTTGAATTGCACGGAAAGTACGCTCTGGGTGTGGCATCATAATCGTTGCACGACCATCTTTAGACGTTACACCAGTAATCGCTTCAGGTGAACCATTCGGGTTCAATGGATAATGTTGAGTCGGGTTACCATGGCTGTCAACATAACGCAAAGCAACTTGATTCGCTGCATTCAAGCCTGCAATATCAGCTTCACTCGCAACTGCACGACCTTCACCGTGTGCTACAGCAATCGGTAAAATCGAACCTTCCATTCCATTAAGCAATACAGAAACAGATTTTTCAACACGAACGTTTACGCTACGTGCTTCAAAGACTTCTGACATATTGCGGTGGAAACGTGGCCAGTGTTCAGCACCTGGAATAAGTGGCGCTAATTGTGACAACATTTGGCAACCATTACAGATACCTAAGCTAAACGTGTCTTCACGATGGAAGAACTGTTCAAACTGATCACGTAATTTCGCATTGAACAATACAGATTTTGCCCAGCCTCCGCCAGCACCCATTACGTCACCGTAAGAGAAACCGCCACAAGTCACTAAACCTTCAAAATCACTTAGGCTAACGCGACCAGCAAGTAAATCACTCATGTGCACGTCAACGGTATTGAAACCAACCTTATCAAAGGCTGCTGCCATCTCAATATGACCATTTACACCTTGCTCACGCAAGATCGCCATATTAGGACGACGTGTGTTAATGAAAGGTGCTTCGATAGGTTCATTCAAGTCAAATGTTGGTTTAGCAATTAAACCTTGATGTGATTTATCAGTAATTAAAGCAAATTCTTGGTCAGCAGTTTCAACGTTATCACGTAAACGTTGGATCTGATGAGATACTTCAGACCAAGCTTGTTGCAATTCTGCACGCTCTAGAGTCAAACCGTTTACAGATAATTGATCTGTGTTGTTTACACGACCAACTACAGCAATTGCATCTTTTAAGCTAGATGCAGCAACTTCTGCTTGTAAAGCGTCCCAATCAGTTGCTTTGATTTGAACTACTGTACCAATTTCTTCAGCAAACAAACTTGCTGGAGTTTGGTCTTCTAATGCAACACCTAAACGTGCAGCGAACATCATTTCAGCAACAGTTGCGAGTAAACCACCATCACCGATGTCATGGTAAGCTTGAATCAAGCCACGGTTGTTCCAATCTTGAATTAAAGCAAAGAACGCTTTGAAATCATCAAAACTATCAACGTCTGGAGTGATTGAACCGATTGCTTTATATACTTGCGCAAGAATCGAACCACCTAAACGGAATTGGCCTTTAGATAAATCAATACGTACAAGTACTGAATCTTCTAAATTCTTAAGTTCAGGTGTTAAAGTTTTACGAACATCTGTTACTGGAGCAAATGCAGTAATTACACCAGTCATTGGAGATGTTACAGCTTTGTCTTCGCCGTTTTCGTTCCAAGTGGTACGCATTGAAAGTGAGTCTTTACCTACAGGAATCGCAATTCCTAAAGCAGGACACATTTCCATACCAATCGCTTTTACACCTTCAAACAACGCTTGGTCTTCACCTTTTTGACCAGCAGCAGCCATCCAGTTTGCAGAAAGTTTTATATCGCTAATTTGTTCAATGTTTGCACATGCAATATTAGTAATTGCTTCAGCAACTGCCAAACGAGCAGATGCTGCTGGATTTAACAATGCAACTGGTGGACGTTCACCCATCGCCATTGCTTCACCAGTGAAGCCTTGTAAGCTTGTCGTCGTTACTGCTGCATCCGCAACAGGAATCTGCCAACGACCAACCATTTGATCACGTGCAACCATACCTGTAATTGAGCGGTCACCAATGGTGATCAAGAATGATTTAGAAGCAACTGTAGGATTTTTCAATACACGGAAAATCGCATCTTTCAAATCAACTTTTGAAGCGTCAAACTCGTTACCTTTACGCTCAATTGTTTCATAAGAACGTTGCATACGCGGTGTACCACCAAGCATTACTTGCATTGGGATATCAACTGCATTGTTCTGGAACAATGGATCTTCAACAGTTAAATGACGAGCTTCAGTTGCTTCACCTAACACGGCAAATGGACAACGTTCACGAGCACAGATTGATTCGAACTGTTCTAAAGACTCTGGACGAATTGCAAGAACATAACGCTCTTGTGCTTCGTTTGACCAGATTTCCATTGGGCTCATGCCCGGTTCTAATGAAGGAATCTTACGAAGGTTAAGAACTGCACCTAACTCATGGTCATTCACAAGTTCAGGCATAGCATTTGATAGACCACCCGCACCAACGTCGTGTACAGAAACGATTGGGTTGAAGTCTTCTAAGCGCCAGCATGTATCGATCACTTCTTGACAACGGCGTTCCATTTCTGGGTTTTCACGTTGTACAGATGCGAAATCAAGGCTTTCACCCATTGTACCGCTATCTACAGAAGATGCTGCACCGCCGCCAAGACCGATTAACATTGCAGGGCCACCCAATACAATGAGCAAGTCACCTGGTTGAATCGCATCTTTTTCTACATGGTCAGGACGAATGTTACCATAACCACCAGCAATCATGATTGGCTTATGGAAGCCCTTGACTTCACCATTTACATTCTGTTCGAAAGTACGGAAATAACCATTTAATGCAGGACGGCCGAATTCGTTATTAAATGCCGCGCCACCTAATGGACCTTCAATCATGATTTGTAATGGCGATGCCATACGTGAAGGTTTACCGTAGTTTTCTTCCCAAGGTTGCTCAAAACCAGGAATATTTAAGTTAGAAACTGTAAAGCCCGTTAAACCAGCTTTTGGTTTACCACCACGACCAGTTGCACCTTCATCACGGATTTCACCGCCTGAACCAGTTGCAGCACCAGCAAATGGAGAAATTGCTGTTGGGTGGTTATGAGTTTCAACCTTCATTAAAATATGAGCTGCTTGGCTCTTATATTTATAAACAAAGTGACCATTTTCATCCGCTTTTGGATAAAAACGCATCGTGTCATAACCTACAATTACTGAAGCATTATCTTTGTATGCAGATAAAACGTCAGTTGGTGATTCTTTGTAAGTGTTTTTAATCATCTGGAACAATGATAATGGTTGTTTTTCACCATCAATTGTCCATTCAGAACCGAAGATTTTATGACGACAGTGTTCAGAGTTTGCCTGTGCAAACATCATCAATTCGATATCATTTGGATTACGACCAAGCTTACCGAATGCTTCTGTTAAATAATCAATTTCTTGTTCAGATAACGCAAAACCGAATTCATTGTTCGCTTTAACCAAAGCTTCTTTGCCTTGGCCCAAGATATCAATTGAATTTAATGGTTTTGGAGCTGTTTCTGAAAATAATGCTTTTGCATCTTCAATTTGAGCAAAAACTGTTTCTGTCATACGGTCGTGAAGTACTTGTTTAACTTCATTCGTAATTTCAGTAACGCCTTTTAACGTGAATAAAAGACCACGTTCTAAACGGTGTACTGGCGTATTACAGTTTTTGAAAATATCAGTTGCTTTAGAAGACCAAGGTGAAATAGTACCCACACGTGGTGTAACTAAAATCTGAATCTCATCACTTGCAGATTGACGAAGTTCAAAAGACTCACCGTCATTCAATAATTGCAAAGCAGATTGATGTTGCTGCTCGTTGAGCGCTTGATCAAACAAATAGACCCATTGGCTGTCAAAAGATTGAACAGAACTAATTGACGATAAACGTGTTAATAGTTGAGCTTTCTTAAAAGAAGAATGTGCTGCTGCACCGGCCACGATAAACATGTTGATTTTGGCTCCACGGGCAGGTCTTGTGAACCTTACCGCAATGTGACTTTAGAGAGAGCGCATATTCTACTGCTTCTTGGTAAAATCAGCTAGATGTAGAATCAGTATTCTGTAACCTAATTCTGCAAGAAGTGATTTGTTTTTTGTTCAAAATCATTTTTTTAGTCATTCCTGCTAAAAATAAATTGTTGCATGTTTATTCAATAACATAATAAAACCCGAACTAAGACAAACTATGTCGCACCAAGCTAGTGCTTTTAAGTTTTTTTTGGCATGATCAGGTTTTATAGTTTTGAATAATGATAAATGGAACAAATGCGTTGGTTAGAACTGCTTTCTGCAGTTCGTTTAGGTAGCAAAAAAAGTAGTACAGAACTGGCTCGTAGCCCATTCCATAAAGATTATGACCGCATTATATTTTCTCAAAGTTTTCGTCAGTTAAACCGTAAGACACAGGTTCACCCTTTAGCACAGCATGATGGCATTCATACCCGCTTAACACACTCCCTTGAAGTTTCCTGCATTGGTCGCTCAATGGGTATGCTTGCCGCAGAAAAAATAAAAGATGAATTACCAGTGTGGATTTCACCTGCCGATGTTGGGGCAATTATTCAAGCAGCTTGTCTGGCCCACGATATAGGTAATCCCCCTTTCGGACATGCGGGTGAATATGCAATTCGCGAATGGTTCGATGATGCCTCACATGATGATTTTTTAAAAAAATTAAGCCCCGAAGAAGAAGCTGACGTTCGTCAGTTTGAAGGTAATGCTCAAGGATTACGTCTATTAAGTCGCATTGATTATCATCCAAATGATGGTGGTATGCGCTTAACTTATGCAACTTTAGGTGCTTATCTAAAATATCCATGGCTTTCAAAAACAATTGCTTCTCAGGGTGACCGCCCTTCCCATCAAAGAGCAAAGTTTGGTTGTTATCAGTCTGAAAAAGAAATTTTAAAACAGATTGCGGAACAACTTGGATTGATTCAACTCGGCGAATATCATTATTGCCGTCATCCACTCACTTACCTGCTAGAAGCTGCTGATGACATTTGCTATGCCCTCATTGATTTAGAAGATGGCATTGTCTTGAATATGCTGAGTTACCAAGAAGTTGAACCAATATTCCTAAATCTTATTGCCGACTATGGTCAACCTGAAGAGTTGTCTCATCCAAACAGTACATGGCAACAAAAGATCTCAGCATTACGTGGTCGAGTCATGAAACGTCTTGTTGATGAAGTCACTACGGCTTTTGCTAAAAATCACTATGAAATCATTACAGGTCAGCTTAAAGGCAATCTTTTGCAATATTGTTCACCCGATATTGCAATTGGTATCGAAACTGCCAAAAATCTGGCACGTGATAAAATTTTTGAGCACCCACAAAAGTCGGGTTTAGAAATTATTGCACATCAGAGTTTACAAACGATTTTGGATGCATTTGTACCACTCACAACGCCGCATAAATCTTTAAGCTTTAAAGAACAACGTTTAATGTCTATCCTTAACCTATACGGTGCTAACTTTAGCAATAATCACTACAGCAATATCATGCAAGTCCTCGATATTATCAGTAAGTTCTCAGATCATCAGGCTTATAGCTTGGCGCAAGAGTTACAAGGCAATAAAATAGGTTTGTTTTAAGCTGGCTTGATATAGAAAGAAATAAAACTAGTGTCGTTTTCAATTCATTTTAGAACGACCAGATTTACAGTTATGAATAAGTGAAATTACGCTATGATCGGATGTTTAATTGGCGAAGTGTTTGCCCTAGAAGCCCCTACTGTCTTACTCAATGTAAACGGTGTGGGTTATGAAATTGATACGCCACTTTCAACATTCTGCCAATTACAAAAAGGCCAGAAAGTTACGTTATGGACGCATTTGGTTGTTCGTGAAGATGCTCAACAACTCTACGGTTTTAGTGATGCTCAAGAAAAAACAATTTTCCGCACCTTATTAAAAGTAAATGGTGTCGGTCCGAAAATGGCATTAGGTATTCTATCAACACTAAGCGTTGAGCTATTGGTTCACACTATTGAACATGATGATATTAATACGCTGGTCAAAGTTCCGGGCGTTGGTAAAAAAACAGCTGAACGTTTAATGATCGAACTTCGTGACCGTTTTAAAACCTTGGCTCAAGGCACTTCAACTGCGGCGGCCATGCCTCAAATTCAATTTGCTGCAAACTCTCCTGTTGCAGAAGCAGAAGCTGCGCTGCAATCTTTAGGTTATAAGCCACTTGAAGCACAAAAAGCTGTAGCTGCGGTTAAAGCCGATTACACTGAATCAGCCGATATTATTCGTGCTGCTCTTAAATCCATGATGAAGTAAAACACATATGCAAGATCGTCTAATCAGTGGAACAGAAAAACCTGAAGATCATTTTGACCGGGCTATTCGACCAACTTCTCTTGCCGACTATATTGGGCAACCAGTCGTACGCGAGCAAATGGAAATTTTCATTGGTGCTGCTCGTGGTCGTGGTGAAGCTCTCGACCATACACTGATTTTTGGTCCGCCGGGTTTAGGTAAAACCACACTTGCTAATATTATTGCCCGTGAAATGGGTGGTAACCTCAAATCTACTTCAGGACCGGTATTAGAACGTGCGGGTGATTTAGCAGCAATGCTGACTAACCTTGAAGAAGGCGATGTTTTATTTATTGATGAGATTCATCGTCTTTCTCCAGTGATTGAAGAAATCCTCTATCCAGCGATGGAAGATTACCAACTTGACATCATGATTGGTGAAGGCCCTGCTGCTCGTTCAATTAAACTCGATTTACCGCCTTTTACACTTGTCGCTGCCACCACACGTGCAGGCTTGTTGACCTCACCACTACGTGATCGCTTCGGTATTGTACAACGTCTTGAGTTTTACTCTGTAGAAGACTTGACTCACATTGTGTCACGCTCTGCAAACTTAATGGATGTACCCATTACAGTTGAAGGCGCAGAAGAAGTAGCACGCCGATCACGAGGAACACCTCGTATCGCTAACCGTTTATTAAGACGTGTTCGTGACTATGCACAAGTGAAAGGCACAGGTGAAGTGACCCATGAAATGGCGCAGCGCGCGCTTGATATGCTCAATGTTGATAAAGCTGGCTTAGATACCTTAGACCGACGTTACTTGAGCATGCTACTCGAGCGTTTTGATGGCGGTCCTGCTGGAGTTGAAGCGCTTGCAGCAGCGATGGCTGAAGACAGCGGTACGCTTGAAGATGTGATTGAACCTTATTTAATTCAACAAGGTTATGTCATGCGTACTGCACGAGGTCGGATTGCAACCAACCAATCTTATTTACAGTTTGGAATGACACCACCTGAGCCTAAAAACTAATCAAAGGAAGAGAATTTTCTCTTCCTTTTTTAATTTAATCTCTCTATCCAATTAAAATAATAATTGTCTTATCAATAAATTAGCCACTCTATACCTTTTAAGTCTTTATTTATACCTTATTGATTTTTTAATATTTTTAAAAACTGAATTATAAGAAATCTAGATAGCAAATCTTATGAACAATAATATTTTTAGGATAAGGATATGTACAAAAAAGCCGCTTTGATTTTTCCACTCGCTTTAATGAGCCAGCTGAGCCTAGCAGATTGGGTAAAAGATGCTGCACAACAAAATGAAAATCAGGTAATTCAATTAAGACAACATATTCATGAGCATCCTGAACTTGGCAATATGGAATTTAAAACATCTGCACTAGTTCAAAAAGAATTAAAGTCCTATGGCATTCAGGTCAAAACAGGTTATGCGAAAACAGGTGTTATTGGCATTTTAAAAGGGAATAAACCCGGCCCTATTATTGCACTTAGAGCCGATATGGATGCACTACCTATGGAAGAAAAAAGTGGTGTGCCATTTGCTAGTAAACAAAAAGCAATTTATCAAGGTAAAGAAACTTATGTGATGCATGCTTGTGGACATGATGCACACACCGCAATGCTATTAGGGGCAGCAAAAATTCTAGCAGCCAATAAGGATAAAATATCGGGCACAGTTGTCTTTGTTTTTCAACCTGCTGAAGAAGGTGGAGCAGATATAGATAACTTCACACAGGGTGATCAAATCGGCTCACGGAAAATGATCGCAGATGGTGCCTTTAAAGACTATAAACCCGAAGCTATTTTTGGCATGCATGTCATATCTGGTATGCAAAGTGGACACCTTTATTATAAAGATGGCGCTATTTTAAATAGTGCAGACCACTTACGGATTCAGGTCAACGGCAAGCAGGTGCATGGTTCAACACCTTGGCTAGGCAGAGATCCGATTTATGCATCGGCACAAATGATTAATAATTTACAGAGTCTTATTAGTCGAAGAACTGATCTCACCCAAGGCATGGGCGTCGTCAGCATCGGTAACATTCAAGGTGGTACAGCAGGAAATGTGATTCCAGAACAAGTCAATATGATCGGAACCATTCGCTCTAACAACGAACAGATACGGGCAAATATCTTAAAAAGTTTACCCACCATGATAGAGCATAACGCTCAAGCCAACGACGTGACTGCCAAAGTTGAAATTGCTCCTTATGCTCCAGTAACCATGAACGACAAGGCACTTACTCAATTTATTCAACCTACATTAGCCAAAGTTGTTGGCGCTTCAAAACTTCATGTTCTAGATCATAATGCAAGCGCAAGTGAAGATTTTGCCTATTATGGCAAGTTAATGCCGTCATTCTTTGTTTTCTTGGGTGCAACACCAGAAAATCAGAACTTAACTCAGGCGGCACCAAATCATAGCCCTTATTTTATTGTAGATAACAAGGCTTTAAAAACTGGGACCGAGCTACATGTAAGATTCGTATTAGATTATCCGAATATATCAAAACAAGTTCAAACTTCATGGAAGCCCTCTTAACTTAAAAAGCTTGCTAGCCATAAGATGTAGCGTTTTTAGATTAGAAATACAGCAACCGCAATTGAAAGGTTGTGCCATAGGACTTAGTATGCAATCTGCTAAACTGCCCCGTATTTAAAAGCAGATGTATGGCTGTTGAATAGAGCTGATGTTTTATTCAAATCCATATTTTAAATATAAAGCTCTATAGTGAACTAAAAACGGAATACTCTCATGGCGAATCATTTTGAATTCAACATTCGTGTTTATATTGAAGATACGGACGCAGGTGGTATTGTTTACCATGCCAACCATATTCGCTATATGGAACGTACCCGTACTGAATGGCTCCGTGCTTCTGGCGTTGATCATTACTGGCATCAAAAAGACTACAACTTTGTCGTACACAAAATTGACGTAAAATACATGCGTCCTATTTTAATGGATGATTTAATTACTGTTACAGCACGTGTAGTTTCATGTAAAGCTGCGTCATTTGTGTTGCAACAAAATATTTATCGTGGTGAAATCTTGCTTGCTTCTGGCGAGGTTGAGTTGGCATGTTTAAGTAAAGAACTTGTAGCTCGTCGTCTTCCAGAAGAAATACGTGATCTTATTCGTAAAGAATTGGAACAAGACTAAAAAAACAACCGGCATATGTAACCTATGGCAACAAACATTGAATCAACCCTGCATATTTCTGACCTTATTTTACAAGCAAGTCCAGTCGTTCAGTTGGTCATGCTAATTTTATTGTTAGCATCGATCTTTAGTTGGTATCTGATTGCCAAGTTACATATGAGTTATAAAAAAGCACATCAAGACGATGAACATTTCCAAAAAATGTTCTGGTCTGGTGCCGAACTCAATACGCTTTATAACAATGCTCAACTCAACTCAAAGCGCTCTGGGCTTGAAGATATTTTTTATCAAGGGTTGAGCGAATTTTTTAAACTTAAAAAGCGTCAGGCTCCTGTTTCACAAACAATTGAAGGCACTGAACGTATTTTGCGTGTAGGTTTGAGTCGTGATCAGAGCCATTTAGAATACGGCTTAGGTACTTTAGCAAGTATCGGTTCTGTAGCACCGTACATCGGTCTATTCGGTACTGTTTGGGGTATTATGAATGCCTTTATCGGTTTAGCTGCGGTTGATCAGGTAACTCTAGCAACTGTTGCACCGGGTATTGCCGAAGCACTTATTGCAACTGCAATTGGTTTGTTTGCCGCAATTCCTGCTGTATTAGCTTTTAACCATTTCACTGCTAAAAGTGAAAGTGTTTATTCTGATCGCGCTTTATTTGCTGAAGAGATGATTGCTTTATTGCAACGTCAATCTGTGGGTTCATCACAGGAAGATGCATAATGGCAATTCAGCGTTCAGGGCGCTTTGAGCGCATAAAAAAACCATTAAAAAGTGATATGAACGTCGTACCTTATATTGACGTTATGCTCGTGCTTTTGGTTATTTTTATGGTAACTGCCCCTATGATTACCAGTGGTATCAAGGTCGATTTACCTCAAGCAAATAACCATCCAATCGAATCAAAAGATATGCCAGCCATGGTAACAATTGGCAAAGATGGCAATATTTATCTTCAGTATGAAGATTACAAAGATAATGAACCATTATCTCGTGAAAAGCTTGAAGAAGTTTTAAGCGATGCTCAAAAACAAGCTGAACAAGAAAACAAACAACTCACAGTTTTAGTCAATGGTGATAAGTCTCGTCCTTATGGAGAAGTCGTATCATTGATGGCGAGTTTACAAGAAGCAGGTTTAACTCAAGTTGGCCTTCTGACAGAGCCTTTAAAATAAGCTATGAACAAAAATCAAAAGCCGCCCTTTAAACAAAATGCGATTGCATTGAGCTTTACACTCGGAGTTCATGCAATTGCCATTGTTGGCTTGCTTTTTTTAGGCTTGAGTAAACCACCTGAACAGCCAAAAAAGCTAACAACTATTTTAGTTAAGCCAGAAGATTTGCCTCCTCCTTTAGCAAAAGAAGTTGAACAAGAGACTACAGCTACCAATGAAGCAAAAGAGGTATTAGCCTCTGTTGTGGATGAAACGCTTCCTCAAAATCTTCCGACTACGCCTCCTCCTCCAACAGCTCAACAACTTGCTGCCCAACAGCAAAAGGCCGAACAGGCACAACAAGCTAAGTTAGCTGAGCAAAAACGTAAAGCTGAAGAAGCTGCAAAAATGAAACAAGCAGCGGAACAGCAACGTAAAGAGGAAATACAAAAACAGCAGGCTGAAGCTAAAGCAAAATCAGAAGCCGAACAAAAGCGTAAGGCCGAACAAACGGCAAAAGCTCAAGCAGATGCCAAAGCTAAGCAAGAGCAAAGTGAAGCTCGTAAAGCTGCTGAAGACGCTAAACGTAAAGCTGAGGCTGATGCAAAATTAAAACGTGAAGCTCAAAAGGCCGAAAATGCTAAGCTTCAAGCACAACAAGAAGCTAAGCGAAAAGCTGAAGCAGATGCTAAAGCCAAGCAACAAAAAGCTGCCGATGACGCTAAACGCAAAGCTGAAGCTGCTGCTAAAGCCAAACAGCAAAAAGCTGCAGATGATGCTAAACGTAAAGCTGAAGCAGATGCTAAAGCCAAGCAGCAAAAAGCTGCAGACGACGCTAAACGCAAAGCTGAAGCCGATGCTAAAGCTAAGCAACAAAAAGCTGCTGACGAAGCTAAACGTAAAGCTGAGGCCGATGCAAAAGCTAAGCAACAAAAAGCTGATGACGCTAAACGTAAAGCAGAGGCCGATGCGAAAGCCAAACAGCAAAAGGCTGCTGACGATGCTAAACGCAAAGCTGAGGCTGACGCTAAAGCCAAGCAAAAAGCTGCTGACGATGCTAAGCGTAAAGCTGAAGCAGAGGCCGAAGCCAAAGCTGCATCTGCTCAAAAAGCACAAGAAGAAGAAGCTCAAAAGAAAGCTGAAGCTAAAAAAGTTGCTTCTTCAGCTAGACGCGATTTTGAACAAAAAATTCGACGCTCTTGGGACGTTCCAACTGGCAGTAGTGGTAAAACAGTTGGTGTTCGCTTCACTCTCTCCGATTCGGGAAGCGTTAACTCTATTGTGATCACGCGTTCAAGTGGTGATGATGCCTTAGACGCAAGTATTAAAGCTGCAATTCAAGCCGCAGCGCCCTATCCTATGCCATCAGATCCAGATGCAAGACGTGAAGCAAGAAGTGTTAGCTCTACATTTAGAGCGCAATAATTTTGAAAGAGTTACATGCTTTAAATAGTTTAAGGCATGTAACTATGCTACAAAATCAACAGTCACAAAAATACCTGCTATGACTTTAAACTTATGAATACGAGCCGCAAACACCTGCTATCTTTAGCACTGATCACAGCCTTAAGCCCTATTGCTTCTACCACTGCTTTTGCCCAGTTATATCTGGAAATTGCTAAAGCTCCAGATCAGGCACCCAAAATTGCTATTGTCCCGTTTACCAACGATAATGGGCTCTATCCTATTGTTGAAACAGACTTAAACCGTTCTGGGCGCTTTACAAGCTCATCTAAAAACTTACCTGCCAATGCTGCAATCAATCAGATTCAAGCTTCTGACTGGCAAACTGCTGGTATTCCATATGTAGTTACTGGACAAATTAAACAAACAGCGACAGGTTTTGAAGTTCACTACCAACTTTATGATGTACAAAAGCAACAATACATTTTAAATGAACTTTTAAATGTACCAGCTGCACGCATACGCCAGGCTGGCCATATGGTAAGTGATGCTATTTATCAAGCGCTTACTGGTATTCCAGGTGACTTTAGTGGCCGTATTGCATATGTACTAAGAAACCCTGCAACACCTGCCGAGCGTTATACACTACAAATTGCAGATACGGATGGTGAACAACCAAAGACCGTTTTATCATCTCGTGATCCAATTCTTTCTCCGGCATGGACACCAGATGCCAAAAAAATTGCTTATGTTTCTTTTGAAACTAAACGTCCAGCAATTTATTTACAGGATTTATCAACTGGAACACGTGAAGTTCTTACCAGTTTCCGAGGTCTAAACGGCGCACCAAGTTTCTCACCAGATGGCCAATCAATGCTGTTTACAGCATCTATGAATGGCAACCCTGAAATCTATCAAATGGATTTATCAACTCGCCAAGTCAAACGCATGACAAATGACTCGGCAATTGATACCGAAGCACGTTATACACCAGATGGAAAATCCTTTATTTTCACTTCTGACCGTGGTGGATCTGCCCAAATTTATCGTTATACCTTTGCTGATGGTTCAGTAAAGCGTTTAACATTTAAAGGGTCATTTAATGCACGTGGAACTCTGAGTGCAGATGGCAAAAAGATTGCACTTGTTCATCGCCCAAGTGGCAGCAGTTATAAAGTTGCAATTCAAGACATTAATACTGGCATCACCAATATTCTTACCCCAACTAGTTTAGATGAATCACCAAGTTTCTCACCAAATGGGCAAATGGTGGTCTACGCAACTCGTGAAGGCAACCGTGGCTTGTTGTCTATTATGTCTACTGATGGACGTTTCCGTATGAATTTACCAAGCGAACAAGGTGAAGTACGTGAACCAGCCTGGGCACCAAAATAACTTTTAATTCCATTGACGGAGATGATCATGAAATCAATCAAGTATTTAGCTCTACCCTTTCTTAGCGTAGCACTCGTAATGACAGGCTGTGCTAGCCGTAAACCTGCAGCGACGACCACGACTGGTACAAATCCAAGCACGGTAAACACTTCTGGTTTAAGTGAAGATGCTGCATTAAATGCTCAAAATTTGGCAGGTGCTTCATCTAAAGGTGTAACTGACGCAAATAAAGCGGCTTTGGCTAAACGCGTTGTTCACTTTGATTATGACAGCAGCGATTTATCTACTGAAGACTACCAAACACTTCAAGCTCATGCTCAGTTCCTTATCGCAAATGCAAATTCAAAAGTTGCATTAACAGGCCATACAGATGAACGTGGTACACGTGAATACAACATGGCTTTAGGTGAGCGTCGTGCTAAAGCTGTACAAAGCTATTTAATTACCAATGGTGTAAACCCGCAGCAACTTGAAGCTGTAAGTTATGGTAAAGAAGCTCCTGTTAATGCGGGACATGATGAATCAGCGTGGAAAGAAAATCGCCGCGTTGAGATTAATTACGAAGCAGTCCCTCCTTTATTAAAATAAGGGATATGCATAAAAAAACGCTCATAATAATATGAGCGTTTTTTTTATTACTTAAGAAGATTTCTTGTCTTCTTCAGGATGTTGCATGGACTCAATCAAATCATGCTTATTAAAATCTTTATATTCAGGTTTTGCCTCATAATCTTTCCAAGCTTCCTGAACATTTTCTTTCGAAATTTCATCTAGATTGATTGGTTCACCTGCCGTGGGGGTCGCATCAAACTTCTTTGTTGTCATTTCGATTCTCCTAAAAATATACAATCCTTTGTAATGCAATCAACATACCATTTTAATTGGGGCTTGTAAGCATAAATCCAACACAAATAAAGTAAGATAATTTTTATTTTGTGACATTCTCATCTAGAATATGCCACGTATTTATCTGACTCATTTTGATGCTTGAAGCACAGGAGCGTTTTTTTATGTCCAACCTCACTTTGTCCCAATTTTTACAACAACAAAAAGGGAATCTAACACCTGAGTTGGCTCAAGTCATCGATACTATTGCCACGACCTGTAAAACAATCGACCAAGCATTACAAAAAGGTGCTCTAGCTGGTATTTTAGGTAGTGCTGGCAATGAAAATGTTCAGGGTGAAACACAGAAAAAACTTGATGTGATTTCGAATGACTATTTAATTGATGCTTTAAAAGTACACCCGCACGTAGGCGGTCTCGCTTCTGAAGAGCTTGATGAGTTCACACCTGCACAAGAAAATGGTAAATACCTCGTTTTATTTGATCCATTAGATGGCTCAAGCAATATCGATATCAATATGTGTGTAGGTACGATTTTCTCTATTTTGCCTGCAAAAAATGCAGTAACACAAGCAAACGATTTCATGCAAGCTGGCACACAGCAAGTTGCTGCTGGTTATGTACTTTATGGCCCATCAACTATGATGGCTTTAACTGTAGGAAATGGCGTAGCATTCTTTACTTTAGATCCAGAAACTCAAACCTTCTTGCTTACTAATGAGAATGTCCAAGTTCCAGCAGACACTCAAGAATTCGCTATTAATGCATCTAACCAGCGTCATTGGGAACAACCAGTAAAACAATATATTGATGAATTACTCGCAGGCAAGACATCTGTTCGTGAAAAAGATTTCAATATGCGCTGGGTAGCATGTATGGTGGGTGATATTCACCGTATTTTATGTCGTAGTGGTATTTTCCTTTACCCATATGACTTGAAAGATCCGAAAAAAGCAGGTCGTTTACGTTTAATGTATGAAGCGAATCCAATGAGTATGCTCATTGAACAAGCAGGCGGTGCATCAACTACTGGCCGTGTACGCATTCTAGAGATTGAACCTACAGAACTTCACCAACGTGTACCTGTAATCATTGGTTCTAAAAATGAAGTTGAACGCGTAACAAGCTACCACTAATAATTTTAATTACTTAGGGCATCATAGTATGATGGTGCCCTTTTGTTGGATATTTTCTTATGGCGGTTATTTTTTTAGAATCAAAAGACAATGCAAAAATTAAACATTTGCGTGGATTAATCGAACTCAGTAACGCCCGAAAAAAGCACCAACAAACCGTTCTTGAAGGCACACATCTTTGTTTGGCGTGGTTACAACAGCAAAAGAAGATTTTTTCTTTATTCACGACAGAACAAGCATTAGAACACGAAGATTTAAAGAAAATAACAGAGCTACATCAAGGCCATATTTTTGTTATTAGTGAAGTTTTATATAGAGATTTGAGCACATTAGGTACAAGCTTACCTTGTTTAGCGATTATTGATTTACCTAAAACTGCATCAACTATCGACTACAATGTAGACACCTTAATTCTAGAAAATATTCAAGATCCGGGTAACGTAGGTACACTTCTACGTTCAGCAGCAGCAGCAAATATTAAACAAATCATTTGCACCCAAGGCTCTGCATCACTTTGGTCACCACGAGTTTTAAGAGCAGGTATGGGCGCTCATTTTAGCTTACATTGTTTTGAAAACTTCCAGCTGACAGATATCCTTCCAAAATTTCAAATCCCGGTTTTTGTTACTAGCTCTCATCGCTCAACCAGTCTTTACTCAAAAGACCTATCTAAACCGTGTGTGTGGATTTTAGGAAATGAAGGTCAAGGTGCAAGCGATTACGCGTTAGATCACGCACAATCAGTGACTATTCCTCAACCGGGTGGACAAGAGTCATTAAACGTGGCAATTGCAGGATCTATTTGTTTTTTTGAGATGGTTCGCCAACGCCAATAAAACGTTAATTTATTTTACATCGCACATATTTGTGAAAAAAATCAATTACACTAGTAAAAAATAACCGATTGTTGTCAACCTCCCACCTCTTTTCAACGTTATATAAGAGATATATTGAAGATAAGGTGGGTATGTCCAATGACAGGATTTTCCATCTCCATGGATTTAGCACCGAAAAAGTCTCGATCGGAAACATCTAGTGCTCATGCCAGCACGGCTGAGCAACGCCTGAAAGTTTTCATGCAAGATGTTACTGGTCGTGCTTTGGTAATGATGGAGAGTGCTACCCAAGGTCAACAAGGTATTGCGATGGATTTGGTTCAAGAAGCATTTATTGCTTTACACAAATCTTATGCCGATAAAAGTACTGAAGAATGGTATCCCCTGTTCTACACTATTTTGAATAACAAACTTCAAGATTGGCGCCGCAAAGAAGCTCGTAGAGCAAACCCATTTTCATTCTTCAAAAAAGTTAGTCTGGATAATGACGACGACGAAGTTATCGATGTAGTTGATGAAAAAGCTATTAATCCTGCAGATTTTCTCGATCAAGCAGTAACGATAGAGGAAATTCGGGAAGCAATTGAAAAACTACCTGTTCGTCAACAACAGGCATTTATGTTACGTGCGTGGGAAGGGTTTGACACCCATACAACAGCTCAGATCATGAACTGTACCGAAGGTAGTGTGAAAACCCATTATCACCGAGCAATTCAGGGACTTAGAGAATACTTGGCACATTTAAATCCCTTGGGAGGTTCTGATGAATCATGATGATTTCACTAAAAAGGTGACATCCAAACTTGATAGTTTGGCAGATCACCATAAAAATAAAACAGTGGTCATGAATCATGTGCTTGACCATATTCAACAAAAACCAGCCTCTTATTATAGTGTCTGGAAAATGACTGGTTTCGCACTTGCCGCAGCAATTACAGGTTTTGTGATTCTGCCTAACTCAGTCGAGATTGTGGATAAGCCACAAAATCAAGTAATCGTTAATCCTAAATTATCTCCACAAATGGTGGAAGATTTAGAGATGTTAATGGTGTTGGGTGAGGATAAAGTACAACATGGCAGCTAAAAAGTTAGCGCTTATCCTGTGTTCATTAAGTTTCTTGCAGACAAGTTTTGCAGGTTTTGAACGCTTTTGGATTTTTTCTAAAGATGCCAATGCACAAGTGGATGACACATGGGATGCCCTTTCCGAAGAAGAGCAACGTGCAGTCATTAAACGTTACCAGAGTTTAAAAGAGCTACCAGCGAATCAAAGCACCAACTTACAGCAACGTATGGACTGGTTTACTCAACTTCCTGAAGCTGAAAAACAAAAAATGCGTGAAGCATGGCAAAAAATGAGTACGCAAGAGCGAAAAGACTTACGTGAGCGGATGCTTAAAGCGAATGGTGAAGAAAGAACAGCAATTCGTGAAGAATACATGAATAAGTATTTAGAGCACTAATTTATTGTTTAGTGATTAAATAGGTGAAATCTAATCACTCAATTATTTTGATTTCATTTCTTATAAAAAAGCCTCCAATTGGAGGCTTTTTTATTTTATATCGTTTATTTACGGTAGCGTCTATAAGCTGCTAAACCAAGTAACGATGCTAAAGATAAAATTCCTAAGCTGCCACCACCGCCTCCACTATTACCACCTCCAGCAGTAGTATTACTACTCACTAAACTGATAGTACCTGCATTTGAAATTTTATTATCAGCATCATATACGTAATAAGTTAATGTATCATTGAAGTTATTAAAACTATTTTTAGCTTGAATATAAATATTACCACCATAACAAGTATTATCCTTATCTTCACCTGGACAAGGGCCTTCTCTATCTGCCTTAACTACTGTAAAAATTCCATCTTTTGAAGTTTTACTTGGCAAATATATAGGCAAGTCTGCAAACTGAGGTTTATTAGGCTTTGTAATAAGTGTATTAGCTGGACCATCTCCATCATCATTTGCGTATTTAAGTAAATTTAATGGAATTATTTCATTTGCTAAATATTGGAATACAACTTTACTATCACTTGCTACAGGTGCAACATTATCAAATCGTGCTTCTAAAAGACCAGATGATTGAGTAGAACCATCTTTACTACTAATCGTATATTTACAATAGTTGTAGTCACCAGCTTGAGTAGTAATATCATCCGACCGATAGAATATAATTTGCTGTAAAGCACTATTCCACTCACAAAAAAGTTTATCGTCTTTTTCCGTGCTTGCAACTTTGTCATCTATCAATCCTGTTCCAACAGATTCAAGATTAATATTATAGTCCGTACTATTAAAAAACTTTAGAAGATGGCTACTATCTTCATTTGGCAAAGGTAAGCCATTTGCCTTCAAATCAATATAGATCGCTCGGTATTTTGCATTTGCTTTAGTTTGATCAAGAAGATTTTTATAATTTGCCAAATCTATTTTTAAGACATTCCACAAATATGAATAAAGTGGATTAGTGAGATTTTTTTCTGCAGTATCATACTGGGTTTGGTATCCCTCAAGTAAAGTAGTGAGAGAGCTGTTGCCTAAACCTCTTAAATCACCAGCAGTTAATTTCATTAGTTCTACTGAACCTATATCACAGCTATTACGAGCAATGTTATCGGGCTGATAATATAGTTTATTAGTTGGGAGTCGAGCTAAACCACGTTGATCTATATCAGCGCATATAGCTTTACCCTCAGGGTCTACATCTATTAAATCTTCTTTTCCAGCAGCTACCAATGGAAAATAAAGTGGTAAAAAACCAGTTACTGCTGCAGCTTTTTCATGGCGCTCAAGTAAAGAGTTAAATGGAACACCTGAAATATCAATTGTCTTATTAGCTGACGAAAGTACCTCTGTTGGTAAATCACATTTATCAGTATTATTACTTAAATTTAGTGCATTAAAAGATAATCTAAGACCTGAGTTCTTCAAATCAGCTGCTGAGCCTGCTAAATATCGACAAGCATATCCAACTGGATTGTATCCAATTATATTAAAATTCAATTCTTTCCCACCTAAACTGTCATATAGGAAAGTTGTATGTGCGTTATTTTCAACAATAGTGTTATTTTGTAGCTTTAAACTACTTCCACCACTTAAAATAGTTGATGGATTTGTTGTATTACCAGGAATCGCATCTCCTGTAAATTTTAAAATAACCCCATTTACAGTGCTGGCAATATTTTGAGCAATTGTATTAATTGTAAAAGTAGCTTTCGGCTCGCCACAAAATTCAAATGTACTAGCAGAATTGCTCGAACCATTCTTGATAATACTTGAGGATGTAAGAGTAACCTCTCGTTTGGCATACTCAGTACCATTTTTACAACTCATAGCTAACACGCTACCAGTACTTGCTTGATTGCCTTGCAAGAGGGAATGAGTTATTGATAAATTTACTCCGCTACCACCAAGAAAAACAGCTCCACCTTTTGGAGCTTGAGAGTTTAAAATTTGAGAATTTAATAATGTAACATTACCACCCGCATAAATAGCCCCACCTTGATTTGAAGCTATACCATTTTCTATAATAATATTTTGCAGGAATAGAGCTTTTTGATTTTCCGCTGTGTTAAATATACGCGACTTGCCCGCAGCATTAATACGTGTTTTAAGTTCTGGTAGAGCAGGATAGTCATTTGTTAAAACATTCTTTTCTGACCAAATTTTATCTTCTTCACGTTCACCATAGCCATAAATAGAAATATTAGCATTGGGCACCAATTCTTTATTTAAAGTATAAGTTCCAGCTTTTAACTGAATTACCTGATCAGTATCGAGGCTAAATACAGTACACCCATAAGCGGATTTACGAGTTTCTGCAACTTTAATAGCTTCTCTTAATGAACATGCGTTCGTATTTTCACCATCTTCATCAGCAAAAGTTGTGACCTCAATTCTTTTATTTGTGGTATCAGCAAAAAGTGGCATATTTGCAAGCACAGCTAACGCTAATAATGCCTTCTTATAATTTTTCATAGTCTCATCCCTGATTATGACTTGAAACGGCGTAAAGCAATTAAACCTAATAAACCTAAAATAAAGGCCCCACCAACACTACCTCCACCTCCGGTACTGACAGATTTGTCTTCAATTCCAGATAAAGGATCCTGAACAATTCTTGTCGGGATAGTGATATATTGAAACTCTACGCCTTCATTAAATCGAGACACACTCGTAACAACCTGAATACTAAAAATATCCGCGCCATGCCAGTTCCCATTTGGCGTATAAATTACATTTCCATTTTGATCTAAAGTTATACTGCCTTTAGAAACTGGTGTGTCTGTACTTTGTTTAATTCTAAGGCATCCCGGTTGCCATTCTTTTCCATCAGCTCGCTCGCCAAACAATCGCTTACACGTAGCTGGAGTCACTAAATCTGCTTCACTTAGAGAACCAAGAATATTAAATTTTGCAACTTGGCCATATCTAATATCTTGACCTACTGAGGATATCTCAGTATCTAAAATATATTCAATCGCGCCAAGATCACATAGCTCATCATAACCGCTACGTTTTTTCCCACGTTGATCAACACTTTCACAGCTTGCTAATCCGACTGAAGTGCCGTCACTATATAAACGACCTTTATTAATAATTAAGGAGTCAGCTAAAGTATTATAACTTTCTAAAAGTCGAGGTTTAAAAAAACCTAAAAAACTATCTTTAGGAGTGTTAAAAGGACAAAATAAACCTTCTTTCGCTGTTACATCGCATACTCCCTCATCTGTACTACCTGCTATTAATTTTTCATTAGCAGGATAAAGAATATTAGGGAGCTTAGAGGTCGCATTTCTATTACATTCTGTTGTCACCAAATTACTTTGTATAACTGCTTTATCGGCACTAGTAGCCTGGCAGTTGATCGTATTTCCAACTAAAACACTATTTGAAATAGAAGCATTACCTTGGGGAGCATCTAGAAATAATCCTTTATCATTTTTAATCATCGTAATATTATTAACAAACATCCCATCTTGAACATTTGCGATAAAACCTACTTTATTATGAAAAAAAGTACTGTTACTCAGACCGGTAGAACGCTGGCTTAAATATCCCCCTGTACTTTCATCATCAAATTTATTTGCACTGAAGAAAAGTGATCCAGCAGCAGAACTAACTTCATTGTCTCGAATCACAGACTGCGTGATCAAATACAAAGGCTGCTCACTATAAATTACTCCACCTTGTGTTGCTTTATTATTTTGAATAAGAGTATTGGTAATTGTGACGAACCCATAGGTCTGGCCACTTTTCGTGACCAATCCTCTATTATAAATTGCTCCCCCTTGAGCTGCGTATCCATCAATTAAACGAGAGTTTTGAATTTTCAATATTTCATGATTATCAATCAAACCACCAGTGACGGCTTTAAATTTTAAACCCGCACCTTGTAAATTAAGATCAGTTAGCGAAACAGAAATTGATGCTTTTTCAATACTTTCATCATCAATTTTAAATAACTGATCAGTACCAATCATTTTTATTGTAGCGTTATGCGAACCTGGTTGATCGGTA
Source organism: Acinetobacter sp. BEC1-S18-ESBL-01 (assembly GCF_014169935.1). NCBI lineage: Bacteria > Pseudomonadati > Pseudomonadota > Gammaproteobacteria > Moraxellales > Moraxellaceae > Acinetobacter > Acinetobacter sp. BEC1-S18-ESBL-01. Next base: position 975,486 of record NZ_AP022302.1, on the reverse strand, counting down.
TCAACTAGCGTAGAATCATTTTTAGCAGTACTAATTGTCAGAGGAGCTGTTATCTTTATTTTTTCATTAAGTGTGTACTCTTTATCTCTTTGCAAAATAATATTATTTGAGTCACCACTAGCACAGCCACGATAACCATCTTTTACAGACGCAACAATCTTAGAATCGCTTGAATTAAGTTTATTTAAAAGTTCGACAGCCTCGCGTAATGAACAGACCGTGTTATCAATGTCTTCATCAGTTGTAGTTGTGACTTGAATATCGGCAGAATAAGCGTGTCCAGCAGCAGCCAATAAAGCAAAAGCAATGCTCCGTTTGAGCATACCCATCTCCTTACATCTTTTTTCATTTTTCTTTGTCAATATTGCAAAATTTCCGCTTTTGCAATCGCATCCTTTGTGCGTACTTTGTCACAGGAAGTAGAATTTCTCAAGACATTTTGGTCGGTCTGTAGAGTCATTTTTGAGCTAGATTACAAAAAGCTTCGTAGATCTAAAAAAGTTTTTTAAATACAAAAAAGTGGCGTATTAAAAAATTAAAAGAAAATTTAGAAGATATAAATATAACTATTCTGAAATAAAAAATTTATGTAGGGAAAGCCATTTTTTAATTGTATGAGTTTAATTTAAGCAAAACAGCAAACTTAAGTTAGAAAGTCTACTGTTGATATTCATCAATCAAAGCGTAAATTTGTCTTAAAGTCGCATTAGAAAGTTTTGTTTTTTCGCCTTTGAGCAGTTTTTCTAACTGAGCAACAGTTTGCAGTAAAAGAGATGCTTGATGAGGACCATGTAATAATAAGTAGTCAACAATTTGTTGGTCAAAGTGAATACCCCGTCTAGCCATTACAGATGTCACCAAAGCATAGCGGTCTGCATATAAACTTCCACTCGGCACTTTTACACTAACGGCTTGTGTAAGTCGTGATTGTAAATCTGGTAATTCCAGCTTTAATTCAATCGGTGCTACACGCGAAGAGAATATGAGTTGTCCCTCATGATTATTCATTAAATGAAAAACAGCTTTTTGCCAGTGAGGCACACCACCAATCGATTCAATATCATCCAAAGCAACAAGATCATAATGTTCTAAAGACGTAATTGCCTCAATAGGTGCATCAAGCAGTTCGAGCAAAGATACTTTAATCGCAGATTTACCTATTTCTAAATAAGAATCACAAATTGCGGAAAGTAAATGACTTTTCCCCGTCCCCGCTCCACCGTAAATATAGAACCTACTCACCAGACCAGCATGTAGTTGACGCACGGCATCGACTACATGCCCCCAACCCGGTCCCGAAAAATCACTGATTCGGGCATCAAGTTGAGGTTCTATATCCAGTTGGAGTTGACGCATATATTGAATTAACCTTGAAATTATTTCTGGTTAGGAGATTTTAGTTCATCTGTATCTTGCTGTGTTTTAACTTCAAGATCAAGCTTAGTACTTTCCGTTTGTACATGAATTTGCTCAATATCGCCATGTTGGATCACTAATGTAGATGGTGGAGCATAAAGTGAGCTTCTTTCGTAATTCTCTCTTAAATGCTTCAACAACACTACAATAACCGCAGCAACAGGCAATGCAATTAACATTCCCAAGAAGCCTGCAAGCTGTGCACCTGCCAATACTGCAAAAACAACTGCTACAGGAGACAAACCAATTTTATCACCTAGTAGGAATGGCTGTAGGATATAGCCTTCTACCGCTTGACCAATCATAAAGACGATACCAACCAGTAATAGATGCATCCAATCCAAGCCAAACTGGAACAGGCTGGCAATAACAGCAGCAATAATACCTACGGCAAAACCTAAATAAGGAATAATACTAGCAAGCCCTGCCACCATACCAATAATCAGGCCAACTTCCAAACCGATGAGTTGTAAACCAACTGCATACACTACGCCAAGCAATAGCATGACCAGAAACTGACCTTTAACAAATGCCCCTAAAACGCTATGACATTCACCAACGATCTGTAAAGTAGTTGCTTCATATGGACGCGGAATGAGACGGCGTAAGTTTTGTAACATACGCTCCCAATCAAGCAAGAAATAGAAAGCAATAATTGGAATTAAAACAACTGTTCCACCAATCTGAATAAAATTCAAACCAGATTGAGCCAGTTTTAATAACACTGCCTGAATGCTGTCTGCGCTATAGTTTGTTTGGACATATTCCATGACAGCTTTAGACAACTGCTCTGTGTCAATTTCCATTTGCTGGACATTAAATGTTGAAGACACCCAAGGTAAAAAGGTAGCGTTAATCCAGTGAATACCTGCTGGAATACTATCTCGGGCATAAACTAATTGTTTCCAAATCAGTGGAACTAAATACCAGAGTGCAATAGTTAAGGTTACACCTATTCCGACGAATACCACGCTAATTGCTAACCAGCGAGGCAATTTCATTTTTACCAGCACATCAACAAGTGGACTGAATAAATAAGCCAGGAAAAAAGCACCGATAAAAGGAATGACTACAGGCTTGAGTAAGTACAACACCCATACCAGCAATACAATACCTGCGAGTAAAAAAATACGGCGCAGTATACGATCTTGCATAAAATCTAGCCTTTTTTGATTTAATCGTTATAAATGAAAAAATATTTTTATTAAAGATAGCATTTTCGAGCATAAATAACATAAGAGTTTCGTATATTCAGGTTATAATCTGCCGCCAATGCGGAGACTTCATTTATGAGCAACTCAACTTCTACCCCAAATACCGGTTTAAGCTACAAAGATGCGGGTGTCGACATTGAAGCGGGCGACGCACTGGTCGATCGTATCAAGTCAGTCGCTAAACGTACAAGTCGTCCTGAAGTAATGGGCGGGCTTGGTGGCTTTGGTGCACTATGCAAAATTCCTAAAGGTTATGAAGAGCCTGTTTTAGTTTCTGGAACCGATGGTGTAGGAACTAAATTACGTTTGGCCCTTAATCTCAATCGTCATGACACAATCGGCCAAGACCTTGTGGCTATGTGCGTAAACGACCTTTTAGTTTGTGGCGCAGAACCATTATTCTTCCTTGATTATTACGCGACTGGTCACTTAAATGTTGACGTTGCTGCAAATGTTGTTACTGGTATTGGTAAAGGTTGTGAGCTTGCAGGTTGCGCACTTGTAGGTGGTGAAACCGCGGAAATGCCAGGCATGTACGAAGGTGAAGATTACGATCTTGCTGGTTTTGCAGTTGGTGTTGTTGAGCAAAGCAAAATTATTGATGGCTCTAAAGTAAAGTCTGGTGACGTACTTATCGGTGTTGCATCAAGTGGTGCTCACTCGAATGGTTACTCATTACTACGTAAAATTTTAGACGTTAAAAACGTTGATTTAACTCAAACGATTGATGGTCGTCCTCTTGCTGACGTAGCAATGGAACCAACTCGTATTTATGTAAAACCGGTTCTTGAACTCTGCAAACAAGTTGATGTTCATGCTATGGCACACATTACTGGTGGTGGTTTACCAGGTAACTTACCTCGTGTATTACCAAATGGTGCACAAGCAGTTATTGATGAATCTTCTTGGGAATGGCCTGAATTGTTCCAACTTCTACAACGCGAAGGCAATGTAGAACGCTTTGAAATGTACCGTACGTTTAACTGTGGCGTAGGTATGGTTATTGCTGTTGATGCAAATGATGCTGAAAAAACAATTGAAGTACTTAATGCTCAAGGTGAAAAAGCTTGGAAAATTGGACATATCCAAGAAAATGCTGAGTCAGTGGAAGGTGCAGACGAAAAAATTCGTGTGATCTTTGCATGATAAAAATTGCTGTTCTAGTCTCTGGGAATGGCAGTAATTTACAGGCCTTGATAGATGCAAATCTATCAGGGCAAATTGTAGGTGTACTGTCTAATAAAGCAGATGCTTATGCCCTAGAGCGTGCTCAAAAAGCCAATATTGCTACCGCTGTTATCTCCCATAAAGACTTTCCAACGCGCGAAGTTTTTGATGAGGCAATGCATCAGCAACTCTTAGCTTGGGAAGTAGATGTAGTTATTTTAGCTGGCTTCATGCGTATCTTAACACCCACCTTTGTCAACAAATGGCAAGGGAAAATGCTGAATATACATCCCTCGCTTCTTCCAGCTTACAAAGGTGTGAATACTCATCAACGTGTTTTAAACACAGGTGATCGTTTGCATGGTTGTACCGTACACTTTGTAACTGCTGAACTGGATTCTGGTCAATCTATTGCCCAATCAGCTATATCAGTTCAAGAACATGATACTGCCGCTTCATTAGCAGATCGAGTGCACACACTTGAGCACTTTATCTACCCACAAGTTGCAGAGTGGCTGTGTAACGGTCAACTTACATGGAAAGATGGGCAAGCCTATTTCCGTAATCAAGTTCTAAAAGACCCTATTCGTTTTGCAAGTTGGTAAAGTATTTACTAGCAAACAAAATTAAAAAAGGACATGCTGGCATGTCCTTTTTTATAAGCTTTAAATTAATTTAATTAATGATGAATCAATTTCTTTATAGAATTTACTGTATCAATAGGATGCTCTAGAGGGAACATATGGCCCCCTTCAACCACAGTAAATGGGATTCCCATTTTTCGCTTTGCCATTTGAGGAAAGCCTCTTTTTAAGAAGTCACTTCCTTTACCCACAACTAAATGCACAGGCATCTTAGGTTTTGGCATAGGCAGCCACCACCAAGAAGGATTTTTACGGAAAATTGCAACTTCATCTTCACGAGAAATCGTTAAAGTTACTCCACCGCGAATCGAATCTTCTTTCAAAGCATAATCAATATAAGCCTGAAAACAATCTTCATCAAAATCTTTATAAAATCCTTTAGGACGAAGTAACTCAGCCGCCTGCTCTCTGGATTCCCAATGTTCACGACGACGTGCAGATAAGCCCGCCGGTGTCATCGCATCAACCAATTTAGGGCGAAATAACTTTGCCATATGAAAAGCAAACGAATATCGCCCTAAAATAAGAGGCGGATCTAACATAATGATTTGAGAAAACAGTTCAGGACGTCGAAAAGATGCCATCAATGTTAAAACCGAACCAAGAGAATGACCTAATCCGATGACTTTACGCCCTTTCGCCTGATGCACAATACTATCAATAACTTGATCAACCAAAGCAGGCCAATGGTTAGTCACAGGATAACGTTTGTCGGGACCAATGAGTGGAACATAAATTACGTCATACTCATCTTTTAATTGATCAAACAATTTTTGATACACCATAGATGGCACACCATTGGCATGCGCAAAGTGTATAACCGGTTTCATTGACATACCGTTATCCTAAAAATACAGATTTATTGTAATTTTGCGCTTTGACTAGTCTGCACCTCTTGAGCAATAGATTCACTTACTCCTTGCCCGATTTGTGCCCCCATACGACCCAAAATGGATTGTAGTGGGTTACGCTCAATTGTGTAGTCAACTTTATTATCAAGGTTTAGTTCACGCATCAAGCTCGTAATATTACCTGAACGGTCAGCAACACCTAATTGAATTGCTTGTTCACCCGTCCAGAATAAACCAGAAAAAATAGCTGGATCATTCGATTTCAAACGCTTTCCACGCCCTTCTTTCACTGCGGTAATAAAGTGAGTATGAACATTATCAAGAACAGATTGAATATGTTGCTTTTGAGCAGGATCAATCGGTTTTGTCATACTTAAAATGTCTTTATTCGTTCCGGCAGTTAAAGTGCGGTCTTCAATACCGAGCTTCTGAGCTAAACCAGTAATACCATAGTTAGGCATGATTACACCAATTGAGCCCACTAAACTTGATGGGTTGACAATAATCTCATCCGCAGCAGAAGCGATATAGTACGCACCCGATGCTCCCATATCACCAATAACGGCATAAACTTTCTTATCAGGGTGCTGTTTTTTTAAATAACGAATTTCCTGCCAGATTTCATCAGACTGAACTGGAGAACCGCCAGGTGAATTAATGTTAAGTGCAACAGCCTTACTATTTGAGGCTTCAAAAGCACGTTTAAGCGCTTTATTCGTATCTTCACTATTTACCGCTTGATTACTCGAAGCATCAATTGTTCCAATAATATCCACCACTGCCAAATGAGCACTACTGCTACTTACAGCAGAGCCTTCTTTGCTGGTTGAACAGCCTTTGCCCATGAGTACAATAATGAATAGTAAATAAATAAAAGTTAATGTTTTAAAGAAGATACCCCAACGACGACTACGGCGTTGCTCTTCTACTGAAGCGAGTACAGCCTTCTCAAGAATTTGCCATTCTGGTCCATTTTGTTTAGGGATTATAGGTTCATTTTGTGGTTTTGGTGGCCAATCGGACATAAAATTCCAATCCAAATCAATCTAAAATGATGTCATTATATACGTTGATTTGATAAAAACTGTCTAAATTATATGATTTCATTTATAATATTTTTATCTTTTTTTACTTGTTGCCTCCTTTTTACCGCGATAGATGACCAAACTAGATGTAAAAAGCATGAACTATTACTTACTCAAAACTTTTAGCCGTCAACCCATTCAATTTGGACGTTTTATTGCCCGTATGTTGGCAGGGTTAGTCAATACTTTAAAAATTACTAGAACATCAAAAAGTATAGAACTTAACTTACAAATTGCTCTTCCCCACTTAACACCACAGCAACGAATAGATATTACACAACAAGCTATTCGTAACGAGTTAACCTCATACTTCGAGTTTTTAAGTATTTGGGGCTCATCAAATAGTAAGAATATTTCACGTATTCACCATATTGAAGGTGAACATTACTTTCATGAAGCACTGGCAGCAAAAAAAGGTGTGGTTTTGATTGTTCCACATTTTGGTACATGGGAAATCATGAATGCTTGGTGTGCTCAGTTCACTTCCATGACTATTTTATACAAGCCTGTAAAAAATGAAGATGCAGACCGTTTTGTTCGAGAAGCACGTAGTCGTGAACAAGCCAACTTGGTACCTACCGATGAGACTGGTGTTCGACAAATTTTTAAAGCACTCAAACAAGGCGAAACCACTGTAATTTTACCCGACCATACACCTAATGTTGGTGGGGATATGATCAATTATTTTGGTGTACCACTTGCCTCAAGTAATTTAAGCGCCAAGCTCATCCAAAAAACAAAAGCCAAAGCATTATTTCTTTATGCGATTCGTAATGAACACGACGGTTTTACGATGCATATTGAACCTATGGATGAGAAGATTTACGAAGGTAGTGCCGATGATGGAACCTTTGTTATTCATCAAGCCATTGAACAACTGATCCAACATTATCCAGAACACTATCACTGGAGTTATAAACGTTTTAAAGCAAATCCCGCTTTAGATAATATTTACAATATTGATCCGAATGAAGCACTTCAAATTGTAGATAGACTTAAAGCAGAAGCTTCACAAACTCCTGTGAAGCCAAATACGCTCGAAACGTCGAGTGTATAAAACCATCTCTTGATTGCGAGATACAAAGCTTAATGTTCCTTGCTCAACTGTGCTTTTAAATGGAATATTAAGCTCTTGTATTCTCGCTAAAACCTCTTTGCTTGGATGACCATAACGATTATTGAAGCCAGCTGAAGCAATAACAAGCTTTGGTTTTAGAGTCGCTAAAAAGTCGTAAGCTGAACTATGCTTACTCCCATGATGTCCTAATACCAAAACATCTACCTTTAAATCAGGATATTCTTTCATGAGTTGATATTCTGCTTCCCACCCTGCATCGCCCATAATTAAATAATTTTGATAGCCATTTATCTGTTTTAAATGAATATAAACCACACAAGAATATTGATTTTGATTTGAAGAAACTAAGTTTAAATCTTTTTCTTTAGGCCAAAGAATTTCAATATCTAATTGTGGATATTGCCATTTTTGACCTTGATGACAATAGGTAAATGGTTCTTTAATTTGCTCTGCCCATAATTCATTTGATATGACTTGTTTAATAGGAAAAGCCTGAGCGATTGAAGGAAATGCTCCGCTATGATCTTGATCAAGATGAGACAGTACGACGTGATCCAGTTGTTTAATTTCCTTTTGACGTAAATATGGAATCACCACATTTTGACCAATACTAAAAGCTTTCTCATCATAAGACCCACCCGTATCGATGAGCCATGTCTGCTGCGTGTGCTGCAAGAATATAGATTGCCCCTGTCCTACATCTATAATATTTAATTGAATTTGCTGGGACGACTTATCTGGAATGATCAAGGGTAAACAGCATATTAGCCCCCAAGATTTGGGTAAAACCCCACACGGTAAAAATAAGATAATAATAACGAAGCTAAGGCACACTAAATCAAGTGGTGTGAGGCTAAAACCTTGTAATGGTAGAGATAACTTTTCTAAAAGATTAAAACATGACAGTACTATACTAATCAGGACGTCATTAATTTGAAAAAGTAAATTTCCGAATGATTTAAAAATAAGCCATACACAAGCTGCAAAAATATTTAAAGGAACAATCACTCCTCCGAGTAAAGGAACTGCAATAATATTTGTAAAAGGAGCAACCCATGAAATCTGTTGAAAGAAAATCAACATTAGAGGACATAAGGCAATAAATATTTTGCCTTGAGATTCAATTAAAATTTTACTGAAAAGAATGATTCTAGATAGCAGACTAGTTGAAATAACATTTGGAGCCTGCTCTATAGTTTGATAAATCCGTAATAAAATAAAGCAAGAACCATAAGACAGCCAAAATCCTGCGGATAAAACACTGAAGGGATCGAAAAGTAAAAGTAGACTTGCACTATAAACCAAGAGTGAAAATGGCTTAACAGGCAGTTTAATTAATACCAAAGAAGCAAATAAAAATACTGAGAGTAAAGTTCTTAAGGCAGGAATTTCAAAACCAACAAATGCCGTATAAATCAAAACACCAAAACATAATGGAATCATGGTCCAAATTTGTTTAGGTTGACGCAAATAAAGCTGCGGATAATAACGTCTTATTAATTGATGTAATACCCAAGATAACATGATGGCAAAAATGAGTACATGAGGCCCTGAAATGGCTAACAAATGAGAGATTCCTAATTCCTTAAATTGATTTTTAATCTCATCATTTAAGAGACTTTCGTCCCCTGTTAACAAAGCTAATAACAGACCTTTATTTTGCAAAGGAGATTGTTTTAACATTAATCTAAATGTTAGGCGCAGCTTTTCTACATTTAACTTTTGTCTGTTAAAGAATTTTTGTTGCTCTTTTAAATGATGTTGATAACCCAACTGATAAATTTCATCAGAGCTTAAAGGCTCAATATGCTGAACACTAAAACCAGACATTATATTTCGTTGAATGAACCACTGTTCTTGGTCAAAAACACCAGCCACTGCGTAACTATGAGCAGGTTTGGTTTTGCCAGAAATTCGATAATAATGACCTAATTTTAATTTTGGCTCATCTATGGCTGAGTTTACTTTTTGATTTTTTAAATATAATAGCCAATTGACGGGATGTAAGGACTGCCCTAATACCTGAACGGGTTGCTGTGTCTTATCTTCTTTTTCTTCACTTATACGGTCGACATACACAATAATATCTAAAGATTTAGGCTGCATTTGTCGCAGTTCTAATCTTTCATTTAAGGCATACTGAGCATATTGATGTCCTATAGTAAAAAAACTAATAGCGCAGACTAAACAGTAAATGGTTTTTAATATGGGGCGATTTAAGAATAAATTTCTCTTAAAAATATAAAAAATAAAGCCGATAACAAGCAAGACTTTACCTAACCACCCATATTGCATTATTAAAGGGATATCTATCCCCATAAATGCAATACCTACAACCCACCCCATTAAAATAAGCTTTAACATTTAAAATCATATCGTTATCTTTTTAGGGGCAAAATTAAAGCCCAACTCAGTGGGCTTTAACAATGTGATTTAATGACAATTTTTAAGAACCACTCACCCAGAGTCCATCTTGCATGTGCAAAATAGAATCAGCAGCCTGAGCTAAATGCTCATCATGGGTCACAATTAACATTGCCATATTGAGTTCTTTCTTAAGATCGGTCAGTAATTCAAAAATACCTAGAGCTGTTTTACGATCTAAATTACCTGTAGGTTCATCAGCCAGAACAACCGCAGGTTTAGTGACTAAAGCACGCGCTAAAGCCACACGTTGGCGCTCACCACCCGAAAGCTCACCTGGCTTATGATCCATACGATGAGATAACCCAACTCGATCAAGTAAATATTCAGCTTGCGCTTTTACCGATTTAAATTGGCTATCTGCACGAAGCATTAAAGGCATCGCCACATTTTCAAGCGCAGAAAACTCAGGTAATAAATGATGAAATTGATAAACAAAACCTAGGTATTGGTTACGCTGAAAACCACGTTCAGCTTCACCTAAATTATCAAAACGTTGACCATTTAAAAATACTTGCCCTTGAGTTGGCTGCTCTAAACCACCTAGCACATGAAGCAAAGTACTTTTACCTGAACCACTCGCACCGACAATAGAAACAAACTGCCCTGCTTCAACTTGTAAAGAAAGACCTTTAATGACTTCAACTTTAGATTTTCCGTCATCAAAATGTTTATATATTTCTTTCGCTTCTAAAACAATTTTACTCATAGCGCAGTGCCTCAGCAGGTTGAACTTTGGCAGCACGAAGTGCCGGATAAATAGTCGCCAAGAAGCTTAAAAGTAAAGAAACAATCACGATAATCGTCACATCTTGCCATCTTAAATAAGAAGGAAGGTAATGTACAAAGTAAGCATCAAATAGATTTAAGCCCAACACATTGTTAAACCATGAAATGATATCGCTAATGGTTAAAGCTAAAATTACACCTAAAACCGTACCTGCAACTGTACCAATCACCCCAATCACGGTACCTTGAACCATAAATATTTTAGTGATCATCGACGGCGAAGCGCCTAATGTACGCAAAATTGCGATATCAGATTTTTTATCAGTCACCACCATGACCAATGATGAAACAATATTAAATGCTGCAACCACAATAATAAGGACAAGCAATAAACCGACTAGAGTTTTTTCCATTTGAATGGCATTAAATAAATTACCATGCGTATAGGTCCAGTTCGTCGCGTAGAAATTGCTTGGTAAACTTTTTACTAAGTCGTCAGCAACTTGCGGCGCTGCAAAAATATCATCTAGTTTTAAACGGACACCTTGGGCACCATCTGGTAAGCGTAATAAGGTTGAAGCATCGTATAGGGCGATATAACCCACCATAGAGTCGACTTCAGCGCCTACACTAAAAATACCAACCACTTTAAAACGCTTGAAACGAGGTACAACACCTGCTGGAGATGGCGTTGCTTCAGGTAAAACCAATGTCACGCTGTCATTTAGACGTAAGCCCAATGAATCAGCCATATCTTTACCAAGCACAATACCAAATTCACCCTTTTTAAGTGAATCTAAACTCCCGGCAACAATATGATTTTGAATAATAGAGACATTCTTTTCATATTTTGGGTCAATACCCGTCACCATAATACCAGCGACTTGCCCTTGCGCAGTTAACATACCTTGCAATTGCGTAAAAGGTGCAACCCCTGTTACATGTGGATGATGTTCAACTCGCTTCACGAGTTCAGGCCAATCCGTGAGGATTTGTGTAGATGAAACTGTTGCTTGCGGCACCATTCCTAACACACGGTTTTTCAATTCGCGATCGAAACCGTTCATGACAGAAAGTACTGTAATCAGCACAGCGACACCTAGTGTCAAACCGACCATCGAAACCAATGCAATAAAAGAAATAAAATGATTACTGCGTCTTGCGCGAGTATATCTCAACCCTATATACAGTGAGATTGGTTTAAACATACCTTCTAAATCCAAGGTCATTGATGGAAAATATAAGATGTTGATGTCAAATTGCACCCACATCTACTATTTGGCCATACCGTTAGATGCTGTATTAAGGTTTAAAAATCAGTAAGTTCTGACTTATCCTTAATAATCCTAATATTATATTGCTGCGCTATTTTCTACTAGTTGAGTTGGGAGATCAATTTGATCGTGCATTTCGCTACGAATTAGAACAATTTAATGAATAAGCTCAACAAATTACCCAAATCTTCTCCTATTTAGACTTCATATGTTGAGCAAAGTTCCGGTTTGCCTGAATGTCTTTATAGAAATATAAAAAGAGTCCAGATAAGATAATGAAAGCGCCAACGAAAACCATAATTGAAAGTTGTTCATGGTTTAAAGCAGCTCCAATTATCATTGCTAACATAGGTGTAATAACTGTCGTTAAAGATAAAGTCGTTGCCTGAATATTTTGTATAAGTTTGAAATAACAGAACATGGCAACGAGTGAAGCCATAAGTACCGTATAAATTAAGGCAAATAAAGATTTGGCTTCCGGCAAATGTGTTGGTGCATATTGCCAAATAAATGGAATAAAACAACTAGCAAAAATAGAAGACACTAAAATAGAGCCTGTTGCCTGAGCCATCGGCTGGATCTGTGCATTAACTTTCTTAACCCAGAAAATTGAAAATGAATAAACAAACACACTGATCAGCATAAGAACAATACCAAACGGGTGTACATGCTGATTCGCACCGCTCAGACAAATAATAGCTAACCCACAGACCGCAATTGCCATACCCAACCATTGCAGCTTATAAAGTTGTTGGCCAAAAGCAAACCGACCAATAAGCCCCGCCATAATCGGTGCTAAGCCAAACATAAGCGCAATCATGCCTGAACTTAAATATTGGGTTGCGGCATAAGTGAAAATTTGAGAACCAATTAAGCTAAAAGATCCAGCAATGTAGCTATGAACTGCTTGTCGATGCGTTGGAAAAGGTGTTCTCAAAATTAGCAATATGATGACAGCCAAAGGCAGTGCAATAAAAAAGCGTAATAACAATGCCCACATCAGATGCAAATCAGACACACTCCAGACAATTGCCAACGGAGTTGTTGCCCAGATAAACACTAACAAGGCATAGGTTAGAGCCAAATTGGTTTGCGATGGCATGCGATGCTCACTTAGCTGTTTTACGTTTTTGCTTTAAAATCGTTTGATCTAATGAACTTGAAAATTCACGTTTATCTCGCTCGGAAATAGGAGGCGGTCCACCAGTTTGCACACCTGCACCACGGAGCGTATCCATGAAATCACGTAGATGTAAACGCGCTTTAACATTCGCCGTTGTATAGACTTCACCACGGGGATGAATAGCAACGCCACCTTTCTCAATCACCTGAGCTGCCAGTGGAATATCCTGCGTAATGACAATGTCATTTTCAACCATACGATCAACTATTTCTTTATCTGCTTGGTCGGCACCACTTAGAACCTGTATTGATTTGATTCGTACTGAAGGCGTAATCCCAACATTTTGATTGGCTACAAAAATGACTTCTAATTGATAACGATCTGATGCACGTAAAATCACTTCACGTAAAATTTTCGGTAAGGCGTCTGCGTCTACCCATAGCTTAAATGGCAGCACGTTATTCTCTATTTCCACTAAAAATATTAGTCTAACAGATGCTTTTCTAAGGTGAGTAAAAATAACCATTAAACTAATTTTTAATTTCAACATTTAAATTTTTTATAAGTTAAACGTACTTTTAACTTATAAATAGAAACGGCGCTTCTTTTTAAATGACTAAATACGCGCTTTTACAAGAGAATTTACATATGGTGACTTGAAAAATAGCAAACACCCTCGATTTAATATAACAAGTAATGTGAACCCAACAGCATCGTGCTTATGAAAAATCAAAACAGTCCAGAAGTTATTAAAGTAAATGACCAAAATTTTGGTAGTCATGGAGAACATTGGAATCTATTGACGTCCCATCCCGAAACAGATGTACCAAAATGGTTAGGACTGGCACTTGATGCACCTGTAATGCCAATGGGTTTGTGTGAGCATGAAGAAGACATGGACCAATCTTTTTGGCTCATTCAAGGTCCACAAGATCAAAAAGTTACGATCAATCAAATTATTGCTGTTGAAAACCAAAAACCTCGTGCGCTTAAAACAGCCTTCCCAAGTTTTGAAAGTCCATATCAATATAATGCGAAAATTGAACGCATCATTACTTGCGACTCTGCTACACAAGCCGTGTTAAGTTTAAGACTAAATAAAAATACAACTGTTTATGCATTTGATAATTTATTTAGTGTTAACTATTGTCAATATGATAAAAATCAAAACTATCAAGTCCAATTTAATGCATGGGCTTATGAATTAGAATCTGTTCCAGCAGGTGAAAAAATCATTGTTGATGACCCCGCTTCTATTAAACATCACCGTGCATTAAATGCAATTTTAACTGAACATAATGGTGTTGCTCCTGAAAACTTACAGGAACTCATTAATGAATGGCAACCAAAAACTCCAGAAGATCAAGAACCTGTAACCGTTGATTTTTCTAAAATGGTCGCCTATTTATATGGTGAAAATCTTGGTCAAGAAGACGAAGCATGGTTCCAAGGTAATATTGTTGGTAAAACTTCTATGACATTTATGGGGGCAGAATATACCCTTTATGATGTCACTTTGGTTTTAGAAGATGATCTTCCTGCCATATTAGTGCGCATTGCGACCAAAAACGATTTGTATAAAAACTTTAATATTGGCGAATATATTCGCGGTAATATCTGGATTCAGGCGACTATTTGTGCTAAAAAGGGTGAAACTAATTGAATTTCACTAATATTTTAATAATTAGGTTATTGAATGAAGATTATACCCGAACAAACTACCAGCCTCATTCAATCCAGTAGCCTGCGCGTAAAGGTCGATACTGGTGCGTTTTGCTTTTTTGTCTTGGGTATGTTCTTAGCTGCCATATTCATGCACCAGTTTGGTTTAGTGCCTTTTTAATTTATAACTTATTCAATAAATAAAGCCCTCATTTGAGGGCTTTATTTATTTGATTTGCTTAACCATTACGCTTTGCAAAATCATCCATAAAGTTGATTAAAGCCTGTACGCCTTCTAATGGTACGGCATTATAAATACTTGCACGCATACCGCCGACAGAACGGTGGCCAGCTAAATTCAACAAGTGATTAGCTTCCGCTTCTTTTAAGAATTGCTTTTCTAAAGCTTCGTCTGCCAAGGTAAACGGTACATTCATAATTGAACGGTTTGGAATTGCGATCGGATTATTGTAGAAATCGCTTGAGTCGATATAACCATATAACAACTGAGCTTTTTCAAGGTTCACTTTATGAATAGCCTCTACCCCACCCTGCTCTAGCAACCATTCAAATACCAAACCAGACAAGTACCATGCGTAAGTCGATGGTGTATTTACCATAGAACCATTTTTGGCTTGGTCGCCATATTTTAAAATACTTGGAATTTCTGGTTTAGCCTGATCAAGTAAGTCATCACGAATAATGACAATTGTTAAACCAGCAGGACCAATATTTTTCTGTGCGCCAGCATAGATTAAACCAAACTTGGTCACATCTAATGGAGCAGATAAAATACTTGATGAATAGTCACAAACAAGTGGTGCTTTTACATCAGGAATTCCTGCGAATTGTAAGCCGCCAATCGTTTCATTATCCGCATAATGTACATATGCTGCATCGTCAGATAAATTCCATTCGCTTTGTTCAGAAATTGCGAACTTGCCATCTACTTTAATGCCAGCTTCTACAACATTAATGTCACCATAACGTTTCGCTTCTTTTAAAGCTTTTTCAGACCAGATACCGGTGTGAATATAATCGGCTTTACTGTTCTTACCTAAAAGGTTTAAAGGGATAGCAGAAAATTGTAATGACGCACCACCTTGTAAAAACAGTACTTTATAGTTTTCTGGAATATTCATTAACTTGCGTAAATCTGCTTCAGCTTTTTCAGCCACCGCAACATAGTCAGCACTACGGTGACTCATTTCCATGATGGATAGACCTTTACCTTGCCAATCCAACAATTCTTGTTGAGCTTTTTCTAAAACGGCAGTAGGTAATGCAGCAGGACCAGCACAGAAATTGTACGCGCGCATGATTTTTCCCTTGTATAAAGTCAAACACAATAAAAATGGCATTTAACCACAGATTGCTTAAGCTTGCAGCAGCTTCTCAAGTAAATATTTCAATGCTGGACTGTATTTAGGTTTATTTTTTCAATTATTGTTGTCGTTATTTCTTTAGTTTTAATGACCAGCTTCCTCATTTAAAAAAATTTTTAAGCAAAAAGATCAACTTGACTTGTGATTATAATTTCACATACCTTGATAGCTATTACAAAAATATTGGCTTAGTAAATTCAATAATTAAAGGAGCTAAAAACCACTATATTTTTATACAAATGTATAATAAACAAGATGATAATTGAATTTAATAACAAGAAATTTAAACTATAAGGGATGCCAAAAATTGTTATTTAAAATGCCAACACATCGATATAGACAGTCTATTTTTCCCTTTTCATTTAAACCAAAACATCTTGCTTTGGCTTTAGGCTTTTTTTTCACTAATCATTTATACGCCGGAAGCTTAAGTTATGCTGAAGCAGAACAACAAGCTTTGAAAAGTTCATATAGTACTCAAGCCAACCAAGCATTACAGCAAGCATCTCAATTAGAAGCTGAAGCAGTAAAGGGCCTCGGATTACCTCGAGTTGATTTAAATGTCAGAGCATATGCTTTTCATAGTGAAACAGATGTACCTCTTGGCTCTTTTAAACAAAAACTTGAGAATGATTTAAGCCAAGGACTAAACGATAAACTTTCACAGTGGAACAATGTCATTCCATCAGATGTGCTGGGACAAGTTCAAGAAGGCGCAAACCAAACCATACATGATGGTATAAATCGCTTTCCCGATTATGCGAATCTAACCATAGAAGATCAGGTCGTACGCCCTTCCATTTCAGTCGTAATGCCTCTCTATACAGGGGGCTTAACTAGCAGCGCTAAAAAAATAGCAAATATACAAGCACAGCGCTCTGAACTTTCAAGCCAACAACAACAAGATATACAGCGATTTGAAGTTGTACAAAGTTACTTTAATGTGCAATTACAGCAGCAACTGGTCGCAAGTAGCTTATTTAACTTTAATGCGATGCAAAAACATTACAGCAATGCCCTAAAGCTGGAACAACAAGGATTTATTAGTAAAGGGCAACGCATGCAATTTGAAGTCGCGCGTAATAATGCGGAACGAACTTTACAAAATACTCAAGCCAACTTAAATGCCAGCCGCTTTAGCCTTAATAATCTTTTACATCAACAAAATAATGTCGATTTAAGTACACCGTTATTTGTAAATAACACTCCCAGCCAGTCTCTAGAATCACTTTTAACCAGTTATTCACAAAAGTCTAGCCTTGTACAAAAAATGCAGATGGATACTCAACTGGCTAACGTAAATATTCAAGCTCAACAAGCCGCAAAAAAACCAAGTTTATTTGCATTTGGTGAATATGCGCTTGATGAAAATGAAAACTGGATTGTCGGTGTAATGGCAAAATACAACCTATTCTCTGGGGTAGATAAAAATAAGAATATTCATGCTGCCGAATTGAAGCGCTACGCTTCTGAGCTCATGACTGAACGAACTAAACAAGAGATTGAAGCACTTTTGAATAAATCATATAACGAGCTTAACTCTGCTCAACAAAGTCATCAGCTCTTACAAAGAAACGTAAATGCTGCTCAAGAAAACCTACGTATCCAAGAACTTTCTTTTCGTGAAGGAATGGGTACAGCAACCCAAGTGATTGATGCGCAAAATGCATTAAGCGCGTTAAAAACTGAAATGGCTTTAAATGCTTATAAATATGTCATGTCACTCGCAACGCTATTGCAAAGTCACGGTTCAATAGATCAATTTAAAGCTTACGTTAATCAACCACATACCGACTATATCCGTTAATAGGAGTATAAAATGAATCAAGACTCAGCTCATTCAGAACAAGATGCTCCTGTTGCGGATACAGCAGAAACAAACCAAGTTCAAAAAGATGAACAAGCTAGCAATCGTCAAGAATCAAGCACAAATAAAAGTGACTCCAAACCACCTAAAAATTCAAAAATCAAACTGATCATTGGTGTAATCATTATTGCCATATTGGGTTTAATTATTTTTGGTTTGTGGAAAAGTTATCAGCCAAAGCCTATTGAACTACAAGGCCGAGTTGAAGCCGAAACTATTCACGTAAGCACAAAAGTTCCGAGTCGTATTGAAGAAATTTATGTACAAGAAGGCCAGAAAATTTCCAAAGGTCAGCCCCTTGTTCGTTTGGTTAGCCCGGAAATAGAAGCTAAAAAGCAACAAGCCTTGGCTACCTTACAATCGGCTTTAGCATTTCAATCTACGGTAGACCGCGGTTCGCAACAAGAAAATATCGATACTCTCTATGCCAACTGGCAAAGCACAAAAGCACAAGCAAACCTTGCAAAAACCACTTACCAACGTGGTGAAAATTTATATAGACAAGGTGTCATTTCGCGTCAAAGACGAGATGAAATGCTTGCAGCTCAAACTTCTGCTCAAGAATTAAGTGAGGCCTCTTATCAACAATATGCTCGTGCAAAACGTGGAAGTACTAGCCAGCAAAAATCTACAGCAGATGCACAAGTTGAAATTGCAAAAGCAGCGGTAAGCGAAGCAAAAGCACTGGAAGCAGAGACACGTTTACTCTCACCTATTTCAGGTACGGTTTCAAAAACTTATGGTAAGCCTTCTGAGTTAGTCGCTATGGGCGTGCCTGTTGTTAGCATTTTAGAAGATGATGATTTATGGGTGAGTTTAAACGTCGGTGAAAATCAATATGCATCCGTTTATAAAAATAAAACCCTTGAAGGATTCATACCTGCTCTTAATCAGAACGTGAATTTTAAAATCAAGAATATTGATGCGGAAGGTGAATTTGCCACTATAAAAACGACTCGCCAAACTGGGGGCTATGATATTCGTAGCTTTAAATTACATCTGGTGCCTGAACGTCCTGTCAAAGATTTAAAGGTTGGCATGAGCGTTCTATTTAAAATTAAAGAAGAAAAATAAAGCATGTTTGCCAGTATATTACGGGAACTAAACTATCTAAAAAGCAATAAATGGGATTTGTGTATGGTGACACTTATCCCTGCTTTTATCATTTTCATGTTTAGCAGCATGTTTTACACAGGTAAAGCTGAACACTTACCAATTGCGATTATTGATCAAGACCAAAGTGAACTTAGCCGTAATATTGAAAAGTATCTTTCGTTGAATCATACGGTAGATATTAAAACAATTACGGCAAGCTCCACAGAAGCGGAACAACTACTCAATGAAACCAAAATATGGGGCTATGTTTTCATTCCAGACGGGGCTGAAAAACGCTTTGTGAAAGCGCAAGATGCTCAAATCAGCATTGCATTTAACCAGTCTTTTTTTAGTGTCGGAAATACGATTTCTTCAGCAATGCTGGTCAGTACTCTCAATGCTTTAGCAGACTATGCTGGTCAAAGTTATCTTGTAAATAGTATTCCCTATTTAGATGTTCCTACAGCTCATGTAAAAATCTCAACGCTTTATAATCCAAGTATGAGCTATGAGTTTTATTTAGAACCTTTCATGGTTCCTGCTGTATTGCACTTATTGTTATGTTGCTGTGTTGCCTTTGCTATTGGACAAGAACTGAAACGTGGCACGTTAACAACATGGGTAAACCGAGAAAGTTTTATACAAGGTTTATTGGCTAAAAATTTGCTTTATAGCCTTATATTTTGTGCATGGACATGGCTATGGATGTTTTGGCTAGTCGAAATTCGTGGCTGGTTCGTAGCGGGTTCTCTTAGTTTATTGCTATGCGCACAGTTCCTACTTTATTTTGCCTATGCTTTGATTAGCAGCACAGTTATTTTAGCAACCAAAAATTTAAGCAAAACTTTTGGCTTTATCGCTGTCTATGGTGGGTCATCTTTAAGTTTCGCAGGCGTTACGCTACCTTTAAATAATGCACCGATTTTCACCAAATTTTGGTCACTCATTATTCCGTATACCCCTTATGCCAAGCTTCAAACCGAACAATGGGTGATCGGCAGTCCAATTTTCATTTCAATGATTCCTTTTTTAATACTCATCGGTTATTGCCTGATTTACTTCTTTTTAAGTTGTCTATTGCTTAAAAAATTAGTTCGAGGGGTAACACAATGAAAGAGTTTTTAAATGCATATTTGCAAACTTTTAAAGATATTGTAGGGAATAGTTCAGTTTTCACAACTCTGATTTTATCGGTCATTCTTTATAGTTTTTTTTACCCGACCGCCTATAAAGCTGAGCGTGCAGAATCTATTCCTATTGTGATTGTTGATGAAGAACAAAGCCTCTTAACTTCTCAATTGATTGGCCAAAGTGCAAATAGTCCCCATGTTCATATTGTTACTGTTACCAGCAATTTCTTACAAGCAGAACAAATGGTCCGTGAACAAAAAGCAGATGGTATTTTGCTTTTACCCAATAACTTAACACAGAGCCTACGCCGCGGAGAAACAGGCGGAATTGGCTTATATTTAAGTACTACCAACTTTTTAAAAACTAAAGAAATTGGTTTAGGCTTAGCTACATCCATCGAAGCGACCTTAAAAGAATATATTGAAAAATTTGGAGAGCGCACTCATTTCCAACCCGCACTTTCTATTCATCAGGTTCCTTTATTTAACCCCCTTTCAGGCTATGGAAGTTATATTTTTCCGGCTGTTGCCTCTTTAATTATCCATCAAACCATTGTGTTAGGTTTAGCGATGCTGATTGCAAGCTACCGTGAACAACACCAAAAAATTACAGCTATTCGCTTCGCTGGAATTTTTGCCAGCCTGTTTACTATTGGTTGTTTAAGCAGTTTTTATCTTTTTGGTTTTACCTTGTGGTTCAATGACTATCCACACGGTGGAAATTTTATAGGTCTCCTCATTGCCGTTCCAATTTTTATTAGTTGTATTATTGGACTAGGCATGTTGATCGGTTCACTTTTAGATATGCCGGAACGTGCCGGACATATTATTGTATTTAGCTCAGTACCTTTATTCTTATTAACCGGAGCTGCTTGGCCTCATCAAGCCATGCCTGAATGGCTACAATGGTTTGCGTGGTGTTTACCCTCAACACATGCGGTACAAATGTTTGTGCAACTTAATCAGATGGGTGTTCCACTAGCCACGGTTGTACCAAAACTGATTTTTCTTGGAACCCTTGGATTAATATTGGTGAGTTTATCTTATTATCGGCTTGTTAAAAAATCTTCTTCATAAAATAAAAAAGGAAGCTTATGCTTCCTTTTTTATTAAAGTTTTACTTACTCTTCAGAAGCATCTTCATTATTTGATACAACTTCTTCGCTATCAGTTTCAGTAGTATCTACTTCGCCTTCGAGAAACTCTTCTTCATCTTCGACAGCTTCAATAGACACAACGCCCACTAGAGTTTCTTCTTCGCTTAAGCGAATTAGACGTACACCTTGTGCATTACGACCAGTCATTGCAACCTCTGCTGCACGTGTACGAACTAATGTACCGCCATCAGAAATAAGTAACAATTCTTTGGTTTCGTCAATAGACACTGCACCAACAAGCTCACCATTACGTTCGCTTGTCTTAATCGCAATTACACCCTTACCGCCACGTTTCTTGGTCGGGAAGTCATTTACTGGTGTACGCTTACCGTAACCGTTGGCACTTGCACACAGCACTTCACCTGTTTCAGGTACAACTACAAGCGATACGATACGGCTTACTAAATTTGAATCTGCTGAATCGTCATTGTCATCTGATTCATCATTTTCAACATCTGCATCTTCTTCACTTAAAGTACTGCTTGCAAAGCTCACGCGCATACCACGAACACCTTTCGCAGTACGACCCATTGCACGTACGTCAGTCTCAGCAAAACGGATTGCCTTACCTTCGTTCGAGAACAACATGATTTGCTGATTACCATCAGTAATCGCAACACCAATTAAGGTATCTTCTTCATTGAGTTCAATTGCGCGTAAACCATTTGAACGGATATTAGCGAATTGCTCTAAATCAACACGTTTAACCGTACCTGATGCTGTCGCCATAAATACGTAATGGTTTTCTGGGAACTCAGTCAACGGCAAGATAGCTGTTACTGTTTCATTCGCATCTAAAGGTAACAAGTTCACAATCGGACGACCTTTGGCACCACGTGATGCTTGAGGCACTTCAAACACACGAAGACGATATACTTTACCTACGTTGGTAAAGCACAGCACAGTCGCATGGTTTGAAGCTACAATGAGATGTTGAATAAAGTCATCATCTTTCATTGAAGTTGCAGACTTACCACGTCCACCACGGCGCTGAGCCTGATAATCTGAAAGTGGTTGAGTTTTTGCATAACCTGTTTGTGAAACCGTTAATACAACTTGCTCTTCAGGAATTAAATCTTCACGGCTAAAATCAATACGTGATTCAATAATTTCAGTGCGACGTCCATCACCATACTGTTGTAGTACTAGTGCCAACTCTTCGCGAATTACAGCCATCAATAAATTGAAATCATTCAAAATCGCAGTAAGTTCAGCGATTTGACCTAAGATCTCAGTATATTCTGCATGTAATTTGTCTTGTTCAAGACCTGTTAAACGGTGTAAGCGTAATTCTAAAATTGCGCCTACTTGTGTTGGTGATAAACGGTAAATCGATTCAGTTAGACCAAATGGACGATTTGGATCTTCACCTTCGATTTCATCTGGACGAACAGAAATTGCGCCAGCTTTTTCAAGCAATGAAACGACACCACCACCTGCCCACTCACCTGCAAGTAAACGCTCACGCGCTTCAGCAGGGTTAGCAGAAGTTTTAATCGTCTCGATAATTTCATCGATATTGGCTAAAGCAACTGTTAAGCCTTCTAAGATATGACCACGTTCACGTGCTTTACGCAGTTCGAACATGGTACGACGTGTCACAACTTCTTGGCGGTGACGGATAAATGCCGCAATAATATCTTTCAGATTCATCAATTTTGGTTGTCCGTTATCAAGACAAACCATGTTGATGCTGAATGAGTTCTCAAGTTGGGTATTTAAGAATAAGTTATTTACAACGACTTCAGCGTTTTCACCGCGTTTTAAGTCAATTGCAATACGCATACCTTCTTTGTCAGACTCATCACGAAGTTCTGAAATACCTTCAAGTTTTTTCTCTTTCACTAACTCGGCAATACGTTCAATAACTCTTGCTTTGTTTACTTGATATGGAATTTCAGTAAAGACGATAGTTGTACGGCCTGTCTTTTCATCTTCTTCGAAATGGTACTTACCACGAATATGTAAGCGGCCTTTACCTGTACGGTAGGCATCAACAATACCTGATTTACCGTAAATAATACCGCCTGTAGGAAAGTCAGGACCCGTAATGTATTCCATCAATCCTTCAATCGAGATATTCGGATTGTCAGCATAGGCTAAGCACGCATTCACAACTTCTGTCATGTTATGCGGTGCCATGTTGGTTGCCATACCTACGGCAATACCAGCAGCGCCATTAATTAACAAGTTAGGAACACGTGTCGGAAGTACTTCAGGAATACGCTCAGATCCGTCGTAGTTATCTTCCCAGTCAACCGTGTCTTTTTCTAGATCTGCAAGAAGCTCGTGTGCAAGCTTGGTCATACGGACTTCGGTATAACGCATCGCAGCTGCGCTATCACCATCAATCGAACCGAAGTTACCCTGACCATCTACCAATAAATAACGTAAGCTAAAGTCCTGAGCCATACGTACAATGGTTTCATAAACAGCTGAGTCACCATGAGGGTGATATTTACCGATTACGTCCCCAACAACACGCGCAGATTTCTTGTAGGCTTTGTTATAGTCATTGCCCAATTCGTGCATGGCATAAAGCACACGACGGTGAACAGGTTTAAGACCGTCTCTCACATCCGGCAATGCACGAGATACGATTACACTCATCGCGTAATCTAAATATGAATGCTTGAGTTCGTCCTCAATGGCAATCGGTCGGATTTCCGATACGCTCATGCATACTCCTTCTTACAGATAGAAATTTCCATCTGCTTATATGTCTTGATCTTGCAAAAAATTTAGTTCCGGAAACTGAACTAAAATCGAAAAAAATATAGCTGTATACTATAGCATAAAAGCACTTTGTAATGTGCGGAATCTACACCGCTAATCTGGTGATATTTGTATAATTTAATTGCATATTATTCTTATCACATCGCTATAACGAGCACGTTCTATTCTTAATAAAACTATGTGATTTTTATTCTATAAAAATCAAACCTCAAATGAGATAAAAGTCTCAGTTATATATTTCAGGACATTATCCATAATAAAAAAACCCCTAGTAAAAACTAAGGGTTTTTTAGCTTTAATCGGTAAAGATTAAAGTTTAGATACCAATTCAGGTACTACAGTGTTCAAATCACCAACTAACCAGTAGTCAGCAACACTGTTGATTGGCGCTTCTTCGTCTTTGTTGATTGCAACAATAACTTTAGAATCTTTCATACCAGCTAAATGCTGGATCGCACCAGAAATACCTACAGCAACATAAAGCTCAGGCGCAACGATTTTACCAGTTTGACCAACTTGGAAATCGTTAGGTACAAAGCCTGCATCAACTGCTGCACGTGAAGCACCTTGTGCTGCACCAAGCTTGTCAGCTAATGGATCAAGTACTTTATGGTAGTTCTCACCAGAACCTACACCACGACCACCAGAAACTACGATGCGAGCCGCAGTTAATTCTGGACGATCAAGCTTAACGATTTCTTCAGATACGAAGTGAGAAATACCCGCATCTTTTACTTCGCCAACTGTTTCAACAGCAGCTGAACCGCCTTCCGCAGCAACTGGATCAAATGCTGTACCACGAACAGTACCCACAATGATTGCTTCGTCAGATTGAACAGTTGCAATCGCGTTACCAGCGTAGATAGGACGCTTGAATGTGTTCGCAGATTCAACAGAAATAATATCTGTGATCATGCTTACATCAAGAAGAGCAGCAACACGTGGAAGAATGTTCTTACCAGTTGTTGTAGAAGCAGCTAAAACGTATTTGTAACCTTTAGCCAAGTCAGCAACTAAGCCAGCTACGTTTTCAGCTAATTGGTTTGCATAAGCAGCGTTGTCAGCAAGTAAAACTTTGCTTACACCAGCAACTTTAGCAGCAGCATCAGCAACTGCTTGAGCACCAGAACCAGCAACTAATACAGTAATATCACCACCGATTTTTTGTGCTGCAGCAACAACGTTTAAAGTAGCACCGTTAAGTACTTGGTTGTTGTGGTCAGCGATAACTAAAATACTCATGATTTTATCCTTCCGTATTAGATCACTTTCGCTTCATTTTTCAATTTTTCAACAAGCTCATCTACAGATTTCACTTGTACGCCAGCTTTACGTTCTGCTGGAGCTTCAACTTTAACAGTTTTAAGCTTAGTACCAGCTGTAACGCCATAATCCGCAGGAGATTTTGTATCAAGTGGCTTCTTACGAGCTTTCATGATGTTAGGCAATGCTGCATAACGTGGCTCGTTCAAACGCAAGTCAGTCGTGATGATTGCAGGAAGTGTAAGTTCAACAGTTTGTAAACCACCGTCAACTTCACGAGTCACTTGTACTTTACCGCCATCAACTTTCACTTCAGAAGCGAATGTACCTTGACCAGCACCTAATAATGCACCAAGCATTTGACCTACTTGGTTAGAGTCATCATCAATTGCTTGTTTACCAAGAAGGATAAGTTCTGGTTTTTCAGCTTCAACAACACCTTTTAAAATTTTAGCAACTTCTAAAGCGCCAATTTCATCAGTAGTTTCAACCAAAATACCACGGTCTGCGCCTAGAGCCATTGCAGAACGGATTTGTTCTTGAGCTTCTTTAGGACCAACAGAAACAACAACGATTTCTGATACTGTTCCTTTTTCTTTTAAGCGAACCGCTTCTTCCACTGCGATTTCACAAAATGGGTTAATTGACATTTTTACGTTGGTAAGGTCAACCCCACTATTGTCCGGCTTAACACGAACTTTAACGTTGGCATCAACCACGCGTTTTACAGCAACAAGAGCCTTCATGTAATCCTCGGCTGTTCTAGCAAAAGTAAATGTTGAGAAAAGTATATTAACTCTTCAATTAAAATTTTTTAGGTACCCTATCTTGCAATGTGTTTGGCATTTCGGTCAAGTCACAATTTTCTGGAACAGCACAAAAAAAATGAAATCATCAGTTCATAAAAAAATTTTAGACTGCTATGAGGGCCTATTTTATTCTTTTTAAACTCTATTTTATACATTGATTTTTATTATCTTTTTATCTTATTTAGCATATTAGCTAGAAACATAACATTACTTTTAAACACCATAAATCCGACGTTTTTTAGACCCAGTCGTCCACAAAATACTCAAAGATCAAAATTGTCAATTGGGTAGTTTCCCTTATTTCTCTTAAACAAATTTGTAAAAAAATCCAAATGATCTCTACATTCACCTAAAACATCTCAATTTAATTATCTTTGATTGAGTCTATTTTTTAACTTTTAGCTTTTATGTGCCCTTGGATGGGCTTGATCATACACTTGAGCCAAATGATCGAAATCAATATGGGTATAAATTTGTGTTGTAGATAAATTACTATGGCCTAGCATTTCTTGTACTGAACGCAAGTCACCGCTACTCGATAGCATATGGCTAGCAAAACAATGTCTGAGTAAATGTGGATGTAAATCGACATTTACACCTGCTCTTTGTGCCTGAAGCTTCACTCGTTTTTCAATTTGCCTTGGAGTGAGCGCCCCTCCTCGTAAGGAAATAAAGACAGAATCATTTTGATCAAAATGTCCTTTCCAAATTTTATAAACTTTCAACCAGTTCAATAGGCTTTCTTTTGCTTTTTTCCCAAATGGTACTATACGTGTTTTATTTCCTTTACCTGTAATACGAACAAGTTGGCGATTAAAATCTACATCCTTAACTGTTAAACCCTGTAATTCAGCCAAACGTAAACCACTTGAGTAAAGTAACTCAAGCATGGCTTTATCTCTTAACCACAATTGCTGATCAACCGGTTTTTCTGGCATAGGTTGATCCAAAATTTGATTAACCGTTTCTATGTCGATCATGCCGGGCAAAGGTCTAGGTTGGCGTTTTAACTTAAAATCGTCGGTAGGATTAATTTCTAGATATTTACCTTGTTCAGCCCACTTCATAAATTGACGAATTGAGGTGAGATGACGTTGCATGCTACTTGAACTTAACTGGTCCTGTTCGACACGCTGCGCTAAGTACTCTCTTAAATCTGAAGCTTCAATATTTCTCAAATCTAGTTGTTTGTGCTCGCAGAACTCAAGAAAGCTTTTAACATCCCGTTCATAAGCAGTAATCGTGTGCTCAGATTGATTCTGTATTTTTCTTTCTTTTAACCACATTGAGAGCAGTTGTAATGCAAAATCCAAATTGCTCTCCATTTATTTGCTCATTTTTTTGAGTGTATCAAAAACTATGTGATCATGAAAATTTGATACCGCACAACCTAATGCTGATCTAATTTATATATTACAATTTAAACCAAGTATTCATTGGACCTTGCTGCCATGACCACCATACTCATTCCTTATTTAATTGCGATTACCTTACTTACACTGACCCCTGGTTTAGATACGACTTTAATTATTCGTACAGCAACACTTGAAGGTAAATCGAAAGCGTTTCAAGCAGCTGTCGGCATTAGCCTTGGCTGTATTGTATGGGGAATTGTGGTTGCCTGTGGTCTAGGTGCTTTGCTCATGGCATCTGATCTCGCTTTTAATATTCTAAAATGGATGGGAGCAGCTTATCTAGCATGGTTAGGTTTAAATATGATTTTAAAACCACGTAGCCAACTTGCAGATATTCAAGAGAATAGTTCAAATACCTCTCCTTCACAAAATTGGTTTATTAAAGGCTTTTTGGGTAATTTACTTAATCCCAAAGTTGGTATTTTTTATATTTCATTTCTTCCACAGTTTATTCCACCACAAGCATCAGCAGTTACTTGGGTGATGGGACTGGTAATGATTCATGTGGTGATTGGAATGTTATGGTCAACTTTATTAATTTTGACTATGCAACCACTGTCACGTTATCTTAAGCAACCTAAATTTGTGAAATATATGGACCGAATTACTGGCAGTATTTTTGTGTTGTTTGCTTTGAAATTAGCTTTGAGTAAAAGATAATTAAATCAAATATTATTATACATATAAAAGAAAGCCTCTTTTATCACTTTAGCTGATGAAAAGAGGCTTCTATTTAGGTAATGCTATTAACCTTGGAAATAACGTAAATCCAAACGCCCATCATAAACATGAGTTGTTGGACCAGTCATCCAGACCACATCGCCTTCTTGCCATTCGATTTGTAACTTACCACCAGCAAGCTCAACTTCAACTGAGTTCGCAAGTAAGCCACGGCGCATACCACTTACAGCAGCAGCACAAGCCCCTGTACCGCATGCAAGTGTTTCACCTACGCCACGCTCAAATACACGTAAGCGAATATGTTTTTCATCAATTACTTGCATAAAGCCAGCATTAACACGTTCAGGGAAACGTTTATGTGACTCAACTTGTGGACCAATGCCAGCAACATCTGCAGTTAATACATCTGGAACAATAGTGACAGCGTGAGGATTGCCCATATTAACCACATCAATATTAATGGTCTGGTCGTTAGCTAACTCAAGTGTATATAAAGCTTCTGGTTGTTCTGCAATGAATGGAATTTCATTCGGTAAGAACTTCGGGTACCCCATATTGACGCGAACCCAACCATTTTGTCCCAATTCAGGTTTTACAATACCTGCTTTGGTTTGGACAGTAATACTTGTTTTGGTCGTTAAATGGCGCTCATGTACAAAACGAGCAAAACAGCGTACACCATTACCACATTGTTCAACTTCAGAACCATCAGCATTAAAAATACGATATTTAAAATCTGCTTCCGGTAAATCTGGTGGTTCAACAATTAAAAGCTGATCAAAACCGATGCCAAAATGACGATCGGCTAAGCGTTGAATTGTTTCTGTATCCAAATAGGCACGTTGGCTGATTAGATCAACCACCATAAAGTCGTTGCCTAGGCCATGCATTTTAGTAAATTCTAACAACATTTCATTTACTCCTCAGGCAACAAGCGTTCATTTTCCCACAGGGATTCAACCGTTTCACGCTCACGAATCAAATGGGCTTTATCGCCTGACACCATCACTTCTGCGGCACGTCCACGTGTGTTGTAATTTGAACTCATTACAAAACCATAAGCGCCAGCGCCAAGAACAGCTAACAAGTCATTTTCTTTTAAAGCCAATGAACGATCTTTACCAATGAAATCACCCGTCTCACAGATTGCACCCACAAGATCCCAAGTTTTTTCTTCAGTATCTGAACTTGGCACTACAGGTTGGATATCCATCCACGCTTCATATAAAGCAGGGCGAATTAAATCATTCATTGCTGCATCAATAATGGCAAAGTTACGGTGGCTCGTTGGCTTGAGCAAATCAACTTTGGTTAAAAGCACACCTGCATTTGCACTAATGCTACGACCCGGTTCCATATAAACCTTGAGACCTAATTTTTCTAAAGCAGGTTTCATTGAGTTGGCATATTCTTCAACACTTGGCGGTGTTTCATCTTTATAACAAACACCTAACCCGCCACCGATATCGATGTGTTTAAGAGTAATACCAAGTTTTTTCAATTCTTCGATCATCAACATGACACGATCTAAAGCGTCAACAAACGGTTTAGTCTCGGTCAACTGCGAACCAATGTGGCAGTCAATGCCAATAATTTCAAGGTTTGGCAAAGATGCAGCATATTGATAGGTTTCATAAACGGTATCACTTGGAATACCAAATTTATTTTCTTTTAAACCTGTTGAAATATAAGGATGAGTTTTTGCATCTACGTCTGGATTTACACGTAAAGAAATCGGCGCTTTTTTGCCTAGACGAGCTGCAACTTTCTGAAGACGGTCTAGTTCTGCATAAGACTCTACGTTAAAGCAAGCAATGCCTACATTTAACGATGTTTCAATATCAGCTTCGGTTTTACCTAAACCAGAAAAAACAACTTTAGATGCATCTCCACCCGCTTTTAAAACGCGTGCAAGTTCACCACCTGATACGATATCAAAACCAGCACCAAGTTTTGCCAACACATTAAGAACAGCTATATTTGAGTTAGATTTCACCGCAAAACAGATTTGATGATCAATAAAATCAAAAGCACGGTCCATATCTAAGTAATGTTTTTCAAAAGCTGCTTTTGAATAAACATACAAAGGTGTGCCAAATTGCTGCGCAAGCTGCTCCATAGAACATTGCTCTGCATGCAATACTCCATTAATGCGAGTGAAACTCATGAATGTGTCCTTATTTCAAAGCTTAAGGTGAAGTTGTTTGGGTTGGGGCTGATGATTCAACTGGCTGTTCAGCCTGCTCATCCTGTTGAACAACTTGTTTCTGTTCTTTATTACGATAGAGCAAGTATTTCGCGCGTTTGTCATAATTCGGATCAGAAGGTAGCTGTAATGCTCCTGACTGACCACAAGCGCTAAGCAAAATACTGCTGCTCAATAAACTGATGAGGCAAATGACACGACGCATCTGAGCACCTGATTTAAACAATTCGATGCAGTATACCGTGATCATGCAGGCGGCTAAAGAGTAAACTTAAAGAGAAAAACAATATGCATAAAAAACGCCAGCTTTTCAGCCAGCGTTTGATCATAACCAAATAAATTTAATTACTTTTTATGACGTGGTTTATAGAAGAAGAAATAACCAATGATCAAGATAACAAACCAAATTGGGCTGACTTTAAGCGCTTTGAACGTATCTGGTTCTAAAGACAGCACATAAATCATGCCAATAAAGAAAATAATCGTGATCCAACATGTAAATAGACCACCCGGTAATTTAAATGTTGATTTTGCATGTAGCTCAGGACGCGTAGTGTAGTAACGGATATAACTCCAGATAATGAGTAACCACACGCAAATGAACAGAATCGTTGAAAGCGTCGTTGCAAGCGTAAATGCCTCAACTGTATTTGGAACAAAATACTGTAATGCCGCACCTAACAATAAACACGCAGCAGAGAAATACAATGCATTTGCCGGCACCGCACGTCTATTCAATTTACCAAAAGCTTTTGGACCTTGATCTTCACGAGATAAACCAAATAACATACGGCTTGTTGAGAAGACACCACTATTCATTGACGACATAACTGATGACAATACCACCAAGTTCATCAAAATCGCTGCTGCTGCCACACCTGCTTGACTGAACAAGTTTACAAATGGACTAATCGCAGGATCAATTTTATTCCAAGGCGTTACAGACATTACGATCAACAATGCCAATACGTAGAAAATAATGATACGGATTGGAATTGAGTTAATTGCTTTTGGTAAGTTACGTGCTGGATCTTTCGTTTCCGCAGCCGTTGTTCCCACAAGTTCCACACCAACAAAAGCAAAGATTGCAATCTGGAAGCCTGCCAAGAAACCATGTACACCTGTTGGGAAGAAACCACCGTTAGCCCAGAGATGAGTAAATGATGCAACTTCACCTTTACTTGAGGTAAAGCCTGTAAAGATCATCCATAGCCCCACAGCGATTAAAATAATAATCGCAAGAATCTTAATGAGCGCAAACCAGAACTCTAACTCACCAAACAAGCGAACTGTTAACAGGTTTAAACCCATAATAAATACAATCGCGGCAACACTGATCATCGCCCCTTCGACAGGCGAGAAAGGTAGACCATTATTGAAGAATTGTAAGTAGTAGATAATTGCAGAAAGGTCAGCGATACCAATCGTGATCCAACATAACCAGTATGTCCACCCTACAAAGTAACCCGCCCATGGACCGATTAAATCTGTTGTGAAGTCAATAAATGATTTATAGGCAAGGTTTGAAAGAAGTAATTCGCCAAGCGCACGCATGACAAAAAACACCATCACACCAATAATCAAATAAATGAATAAGATTGATGGACCAGCAAGGCTAATTGTTTTGCCTGATCCCATAAATAATCCGGTACCAATTGCACCACCAATCGCGATCAGCTGTAAATGCCGATTGGAGAGGCTTCGATGGAGCTCACCTTGTTCATGAGGCTCGCTCAGATTTTGATTCGACATTTGATAAATACACTCCAGTAATTTTTTTAGTCCGTTAGCTAAATTCAAATCAAAAAGACGATATCGCACCATTTGCAGGTATCTTTTAAATGTATATTTTTTGACAACTTTTCAGCTAACCAATTTTGTCTGTATTGCTGATGATTCCAAGCTACATACAATTATGGCCGATAATACGCACAAGCCTATTGCAATACAACGGACTCTCAAGTCAACTTTTGTCGTACTTGCTTAACTTTCGCATATATAAAAAGGCTACCAGTGAGGTAGCCTTTTCGATTAAGGATCAGGAAATAAATTTATCTTTTGAAAAATTTACTTTTGTTTATTCTTCAATCTTTCTTCCCAGAATGTCGCATTTTTAATTCCTAATTTAACAGGGTCAAATGTGTACTCTGTTACTCCAGCTTTTTGCTGAGCTTCATAATCTTTAAGAGCTTTAATTGTTGGCTTCCATACAAAATAAGTCACAATAATTCCGACAATATTAATCCATGCCATTAGACCGACACCAATATCACCAATACCCCATATATAACCGGTTGCACTTAAAACCCCATAAGATACAGAGAGAATAATAAAGCACTTCGTCACAAATAATAACGATGGAGATTTAGTAATATAGCTTAGATAAGTAATGTTAGTTTCAGCAATATAGTAATACGCAACAATCGTTGTAAAAGCGAAGAAGAACACAGCCAATGCCACAAAGATTTGGCCAAAATTACCAAACATTGTACTCACTGCCATTTGGGTAAAAGCAGGAGAACCTATTTCTACAGTAGCTCCAACATTTTGTACAATAAATTGACCAGCTTCTAATGTACCTTGTACGTTATACATACCTGTAATTAAAATCATAAATGCTGTTGCAGAGCAGACGAATAATGTATCGACATAAATCGAGAATGCCTGTACAAAACCTTGTTGAGCTGGGTGTTGAACTTCTGCTGCAGCTGCTGCGTGTGGCCCTGTTCCTTGCCCTGCCTCATTTGAATAAACACCACGTTTTACCCCCCAACCGATTGCAGCACCAAGACCCGCCATAGGAGAAAAAGCATCTTCAAAAATTAATTTGATTACACCAGGTAGCTCGTGAATATTCGCAATCACAATAACAACAGCCATTAGAATATAACCAGCTGCCATAAAAGGAACAACGAATTCAGCAAAACGTGCAATCCGTTTAATACCACCAAAAATAATGATAGCGAGTAAACCAACAATCACCACAAGTGCTACAATTTTAAACAGGCCAATATCACCAAAAATAATTGCCCCTTCACCTGTAATCTGTGTAAATGCCTTACCTACCGCATTTGCTTGAATACCAGGTAAGAACAAACCACAAGAAATAATTGCTGCTATAGCAAATACGATGCCTAACCAACGCTGTCCTAGCCCTCTGTCAAAATAAAAAGCAGGACCACCACGATATTGCCCTTGATATTCGACTTTATAGATTTGACCTAAAGTTGATTCTACATATGCCGTGCTTGCTCCTAAAAATGCAACCAACCACATCCAAAAGACAGCACCCGGCCCACCAAAGCCAATTGCTGCCGCTACACCCGCAATATTACCTACACCTACTCGTCCCGATAATGAAACAGCTAAGGCTTGAAATGATGAAATCCCCTGTTCTGAAGAAGTACCTTTTATTAATAGTCTGGCCATTTCCTTCATTTGACGTACTTGCACAAATCTTGTCAAAATAGAAAAAAATAAACCCGCGCCTAAGCACAGGTAAATAAGTGCCTTACTCCAAATAATGCCATTAATCCAATCAACAATTTCTGCTGCACTCATAGATATCAACCTTTTGTATTTTTAAAATACAATACTCATATTATTTTGTTCGTTTTCACTTCAGCAATATCCATGCCATATCTATAATAAACAGCTAGATACATACTCCAGTAAAAACACCGTCCTTGGGGAATAGATTAGATTTTTTATATCCACTGAAAACAAACTTTATCTGACTTGTAAAAATCCAATATCGTGTTATTTTTGGTGTCTTTCCCTTATTAGTTCCTTAGAAGATCCCTTCAAATTTCCTCAATATCTTTTATGATAATTTTTGGAAACAAGAACGAAGAACTTCCTAAGAACTATATTTATATAATATCGAGCAAAATTTCAATTTTTTATGAGCAAAGTCAAAACTGTTTACCGTTGCGAGCAATGTGGTACCGATCATCTTAAATGGGCTGGTCAATGCTCAGAGTGTGGTGAATGGAATTCTCTGACTGAAGTTAAACTTGAGCCAACCACTGCTCACCGCGCACGTCCTAAAATCGGGGGCTATGCGGGTCAAGTTGCTAACATTACAACGCTAAATAAAGTTTCCGTTTCTCATGAAACCCGCTTACCTACAGGCATTAGCGAATTTGACCGAGTGCTTGGCGGCGGTTTGGTGACAGGTTCTGTGGTGCTGATTGGTGGTGACCCCGGTATTGGTAAATCAACCATTCTTTTGCAAACTGCGACCCATATGGCAAGCGAAAAAAGCTCTGCACTTTATATTACGGGTGAGGAATCTTTATCTCAGGTGGCGCTTCGTGCGCAACGTCTTGACCTGCCAACCGACCAATTAAAAGTCATGGC
The DNA here is from genome assembly GCF_014169935.1 of Acinetobacter sp. BEC1-S18-ESBL-01. Taxonomy (NCBI): domain Bacteria; kingdom Pseudomonadati; phylum Pseudomonadota; class Gammaproteobacteria; order Moraxellales; family Moraxellaceae; genus Acinetobacter; species Acinetobacter sp. BEC1-S18-ESBL-01. The sequence continues at coordinate 940,713 of NZ_AP022302.1, read as the reverse complement.
TGAAACCTGTGTAGAACGCATTTGTGAAGTTTTAGAACAAGAAAAACCTGTAGTCGCTATTCTAGATTCGATTCAAACACTTTATACAGAAACCCTCCAATCTGCTCCGGGTGGTGTTTCACAAATTCGTGAATCTGCTGCTTTATTAACCCGTTATGCAAAAAATAGTGGCACAGCACTATTCATTGTTGGTCACGTGACCAAAGAAGGTGCACTGGCAGGTCCACGTGTTTTAGAGCATATGGTGGACTGCGTACTTTACTTTGAAGGTCAATCAGACTCTCGCTATCGCATGATTCGTGCTGTTAAAAACCGTTTTGGTGCAGTGAATGAGCTTGGCGTATTTGGCATGACTGATAAAGGCTTACGTGAAGTGGCCAATCCTTCTGCTATTTTCTTAAGTCGTTATGATGAAGCGATTCCCGGTTCAATTGTCATGATTAGCCGTGAAGGAACTCGCCCTCTTTTGGTCGAAGTGCAAGCTTTAGTTGATGATGCTCAAGGACAACCACGACGTGTTGCACTTGGTCTTGAACAAAACCGTTTGAACATGTTGCTTGCTGTAATGCATCGTCATGGCGGCGTGCAAACCACTGGACAAGATGTATATGTCAACATTGTAGGTGGCTTAAAAATTACCGAAACAGGTTCTGATTTGGCTGTTTTACTCGCATGTGCTTCAAGTTTACGTACTAAAGCCTTGCCCCAACAACTTGCAGTTTTTGGGGAAGTTGGTCTTTCTGGTGAAATTCGCCCTGTTCCTAACGGTCAGGAGCGCTTAAAAGAAGCAGCAAAACATGGCTTTAAATATGTCATTTTACCAAGAGGAAACGCTCCTCAAAAGGCAATTCCGGGCGTACAAGTTATTGCTGTTGCGCGCTTGCATGAAGCATTGACAGAAGCTATGCAGCTCAGTGATGAATTGACATAAAAAAACATACTTTTATAGTTGAAATTTAGAGTAAAAGCCTGCATAAATACTATTACAAATTAACTCTAAACAGGAATTTCCTATGGAAGTACACCAGCGTGGCTTGATTACCGGTATTTTAATGGCTGCTTTAGCAATTTCGCCTCTTGCTGAAGCTAAACGTGCAGGTGGTGGTAAAAGCCACGGTATGGCACGTTCGACTACTTCAAGCCAGTCTTATCAACAACCTCGTCAAGTGACTCCAGTTCAACAAACCACTACAGCGCCTCAGAAATCTGGTCCAGGCGTTGGTTCAATGGTTGCAGCTGGTGTCGCTGGTGCTGCCGTAGGTGCTGTTGCAGCAAATGCTTTAGCTGATGACAAACCGACATCAACTGAACAGCAAGCCACTCAGGCTCAAGCTCAAGAAGAGAAAAAAGGTGGAATCCCAGGTTGGATTTGGGTATTGCTTGCCGCAGCTCTTGCTTTCTTTGTATTCCGTAAATTGGGATCAAAAAAAAAATTAGCGGGTAACAACCCTTACGCACCAAATAGCAACGGTCAAAACCCATTTGGTCGTTCTGCTGCACCACAAGCAGCTCCACGTAATGCTGGCGATAATACAAATATCTTTGGTCAATCTGTGGGTGGCGGTGCAGCAACGCAAGCGCCTTTTGGTGGTGTAACCACGAGCAATGGCAATCAACTTCCAGATGGTAGTGAACCAGCTGCGTTCTTACGTATTGCACGTCAACGTTTTAATCATATCCAATCGATGAATACTGCAAGTAACATTGAAGAAATTCGCCGTTACTTAACACCAGAACTTTATAGTTCTATGTATAACGACATCATGGAAAACCAAGATCAAGACGTTGCTGAATTTAGCAACTTGAATGCGATGGTTGTAGATAGTGCAACTGAAAATGGTCAATACGTAGTAAGCGTACGTTTCACTGGTACAGTAAGCGAAGACTTAAACAGCTTGCCACAACCGTTTACCGAAATCTGGCACTTTGTTAAACCTGCTGGCTCTCAGCAAGACTGGGTTGTTGCAGGTATTCAACAAGCTTAAGCTAAATAAATCCTAAATAAAAAAGCCACAATATAGTGGCTTTTTTATTTGTCAGCGTTTAAGCAATTTCTGCTGGAAAGGTCACTACTTTTTCAATTTTGACCTGATCCATTGCAACCATAAGTAAACGGTCTACACCTAAAGCAATACCTGAGCATTCCGGCATATGAGGCAATGCTGCTAACAGATGCTCATCTAAAGGCATAACATGAAGCCCTTGCTTAGCCCGCTCTGCATTATCTGCTTCAAAGCGAGAACGTAACACATCTGCATCGAGTAATTCATCGTAAGCATTTGCCAGTTCTAAGCCTTCAATATAAACCTCGAAACGCGCCGCGACCTCTTCCCCATCTTCATCTACTTTCACTTTTGCCAAAGAGGCCATTTCTGGTGGAAAGTCTGTTAAAAAAACTGGAGCATCAAAACCCAAACTTGGTTCAACAAAATGAGAAAACAACAAATCCATGTAAGCTAGACGATCATCGCCCAAATCAAGGTTTAACCCCACACGATTTGCGGTATCTTTGAGTTGCTTTAAAGTTGCTTGCAACGGGTTAATATCAAGACGATCTTGAAAGGCATGTTTATAACTTAAAATAAACGGACGAACTTCACCAAAACGATGCTGCAAACAAGTCTGCAATAAATCGGCTGTTTCATGCATTAACGCTTTTAAGTCTAGACCGGGGCGATACCATTCAAGCATGGTAAATTCACTGTTGTGTTTACGCCCGTGTTCATCATCTCGAAAAACCTTACAGATTTGATAAATCGGCCCACTACCGCTCGCCAATAAACGTTTCATGGCAAACTCTGGTGAAGTCTGTAAATATTGTGTTTGCAATTTGCCATTAATATGACGCAAAGCCAGAACCGAAGCTAAATGTACATCGGTGACACCTGCTTGTGAAACGATTGGTGTTTCGACTTCCATAACACCACGTTCAGCAAAAAACTGACGAATTTGGGTGTAGAGCTTGGCACGTGCTTTTAAGGCATCAATTGAACAAGTAGGTTGATAACTTAAACTCATGCCTGTGGTCCCCCATGTGCTGCCCATTCACGGCGCAGCGGATAATTCTTACGTAATAAATCAAATGCTTTTTGCTCTACTTTGCCGTCTTTAACACAGGCACGGATGTTGGCATCATCTTGAGCAATATCATAAATTTGAGATAGTTTTTGCTTTAATACAGCTTTTAAATCATGCCCCGAAAAATAGTCTTCGCATGCAGGTAGCTGAGTTTCAAAACGCTTATTAATGTCGTATCCAAATTTTTGGCAAAACGCTTCATAAATCATTTGTGTACCACGGGCTTTTCCTTCAAGGCTATAACCAGCAATATGCGGTGTTGCTAAAGCCAACATGTCTATGAGTTCTTCTGATATGACTGGTTCATGCTCAAATACATCAAGCACCACTTTACGCTGGGTACGCTGAATATCTTCCATTAAAGCGGTTTCTTTCACGACTGGACCACGTGCACTATTAATTAAAATCGTGTCAGGTTGAAGCGCTGCAAAAGCTTTTTCATCAAACAAATGATATGTCGGATGTTCACCGTTTTTTGTAAGCGGGACATGAATTGAAATGGCATTGGCTTGTTGCAACAGAATTTCTAAGCTTACATTTTCAATTGTGTCTAGTTTCACATATGGGTCGAAGCCAATTACATTCCAGCCAAGTAACTGAGCCATATAGACCAAACGCTTACCGACGTTGCCAAGGCCAACAATGCCTAGGGTAAATTTTTCTTGTTGTTCTAAAAGGTCCGCATCTAAATGCAGTAAAGCAGTAATGACATATTCAGCAACCGCTTGCGCATTACAACCTGCTGCATTCGCCCATGTAATTCCTTGTTTTTCTAAAGCAGAAATATCTAAATGATCGGTGCCGATTGTGGCACTACCCACATATTTTAAAGCGGTGTTTTGAATTAAACTTTCGTTTACTGCGGTGACTGAGCGAACCAATAAAGCTTCAGCATCTTTTACATCTGCGTGCGTTAAGGTGCGTCCTGCATGGTGTTGAATATCGCCAAACTCAGAAAAAAAGTAATCGGTAAATGCCAAGTTTTCATCTGCGACGATTTTCATTATCTGCAACTCAAAGCTTATAAAAACGTTATTATCCTTTGAGTTGTAGCAAAGCACAATGTTCAGGGCGTTAAATTACGATAAGGTTTCTAAGCGTAGTTCACCTACAAACCACCACCGAAATAAAAATAAGTCATCACCGCAAGAGTGAGCCACATTAAAATAATAAGTACAGCAACCAAATAATTTCGTGGTCCTTTTTCATGTTCTTCTAGCCATTCATTAGCTTGCTGTTCTGCATCGAAAATGACTTGTTGAGGTGTAAAACGAACAGCTAACCAAATCAGCATCGGTAGAATGATGGCCTCATCTAAAAGGCCTAAAATAGGAATAAAATCTGGAATTAAATCGATTGGACTAAAGGCATAAGCCACAGCCACCACAGCAATAACTTTTGGGAACCATGGCATTTGAGGATGCTTTGACGCAAACCAAAGCATAATAATTTGTTTTTTTAGACGTTTTGCCCATTCTTTTAGTGATTGTAACCAAGACATTTGGACAGACTCTGAACCTTTAGAGTTTTATAATAATCCATAAAACCTATCCTTAGCTTAAAAGCCAAAGAAATGTCAGATGAGCTTCATTTTAGTCCATCACCTTGAACAATATATTTTAAATTTCTGTATATAAAACAAATCTGTCTCCCCTACAAAAACTCGCCAAAGTCAGGCCAGATTGTTTGGCTAATTGAATAGCCATGCTGGTAGGCGCTGAAATTGACGCCAGTAGACTTATATTCAGTTGGGCACATTTTCGTATCAGTTCATAACTTGCCCGACTGGTCATCACAACAAAACCTAAACTGGTGTCGTAGTTTTCTTGTGCTAAATAACCGATTAATTTATCTAAAGCATTATGGCGGCCAACATCTTCAAATAAAGCGACAATGTGCCCATCAACCACCCAAGCTGCGGCATGTGCGCCACCCGTTAAAGCGGTAATTTCCTGTTGGGCTTTTAAGTGGGAAATGGCACTCGGAATTTGCTCAAGCCATATTTTTGATGCATGCGTTGTAATTTTGGGCACGTCTAACTGAAACTGCTCTAAGCTTTCAATTCCACATAAACCACAGCCTGTACGGCCTACCATCATGCGGCGATGTTCTTTTAATGCAGCAAACGCTCTAGATGAAATGGTCATTTCAACCGTAATGCCCAATTCATTTTGATGTACATCAAGCGCATATAGCTCTTTTAAGCTGGTTAAAATTCCTTCGGAGAGACTAAAGCCTTTGGCAAATAATTCTACATCGGTCGGTGTCGCCATCATCACCGCATGCGAAATGTCGTTATACACCAAGGCAATTGGGTACTCTTGTACAATATGATCTAAAACATTTTCAGAGTCGGTTTTGTTAAACCGCTGTACTGGTAATGTTTCAACGCCATAGGAATGTGGTGTCAAAATTATTTCCTTTATTTCAAAATGGCGCTTGTTTAGAGCGCCATTTTTTAATGTTGCCTTTGATTTAAAGGCTGCTTACTTTCTTATCGGCATCTTCAGGAGCTACTGCCGTGGCCAAGTTAAAATGCTCTGGCGCATTTCCCGGATGTAAAATCACAGGAACACTTTTAGAAGCCGGAATCTTGGCATATTTATCATGACTGCTTAAGGCCACCAAAGGATTAGTTTCCGGATAGTAAGCGGCTAAGCTGCCTCGCGGAATGTTGTACGGCACAATACGGAAACTATGCACAATACGTTTCATACCATCTGAAAAAACACTTTCAATATCGACCCACTGGTTTGCTTCAAAACCAGCTTCATCAATATCAGCTTGGTTCATAAACAAAACACGGCGCTGACCGAACACCCCACGGTAACGGTCATCTAGACCATATAGAGTAGTGTTGTATTGGTCATGAGAACGCGTGGTCATTAAGGTATAAACTTTACTGTCGGTATATGCGGCAGCGTACTGATTTTCTTTATCGGCATAGACTTCACTCAGCGGTGTAATCATAAACTGCGCTTTACCACTTTTTGTATTCCAGATGTGCTGATTGGCTGGATGCTCTAGATGGAATCCACCCGGTTTATAGACACGTAAATTAAAGTCATGGAACTCATCAAAGACATCGGCAATTGAGTCACGAATACGATCATAACTTTCGATATACCACTTCCACTTAATTTGGCTGTCTGGAAGCACTGCTTCGGCCATTCGGGCGACAATATCAGGTTCAGACAAAATATTGTCAGAAATTGGAGCGTTACGCCCTGCTGACAAATGAATATTACTCATTGAATCTTCGACTGAAATTGCCTGTGGGCCATGAAGCTGCTCATCAATTTCGGTACGGCCCAAACATGGCAAAATTAATGCATCTTTACCACACACCAAATGGCTACGATTTAACTTGGTTGCGACATGAACGGTTAAATTACACTTTCTAAGTGCTTCTTGGGTATATGGTGTATCAGGCGTTGCAACTGCAAAGTTCCCACCCAAACCAATAAAGACTTTGACCTCGCCCTCAGCCATAGCTTTAATGGTCTCAACAACACCATGCCCATTTTTTCTCGGTGATTTAATTCCAAATACGCGGTCAATGTTGTCGAGTAATTTAGGGCTAGGCAGTTCATTAATACCCATGGTTCGGTCGCCTTGCACATTACTGTGCCCACGAACTGGACATAGCCCTGCGCCCGGTCTGCCAATTTGACCACGCGCCAACAATAAATTTGCCAGCATGTGTACATTGGCTGTTCCGTGGCGGTGTTGAGTGATGCCCATTCCCCAACAGAAAATTGAACGCTCTGATTCTAAAAAGAGTTTGGCGAGTTTTTCTAAGTGTTCAGGCGATAACCCTGAGTGTTTATAAAGATCTGCCCATTCAGTTCTTTCAATCTCAGCAATCATTTCATCGAAACCAACAGTATTCACCGCAATAAAGTTTCGGTCAAAAACGCTTGGTTTACCTGAGGCAAGTGCTTTTTTATCCCACTCATTTAAGTGTTTTAACATCCCTAACATGAGTGCATAGTCACCACCAATTTTAGGTTGGAAATAATAGCGACTAATTGGTGTACTGCCGTTAGTCATCATTTCAAGCGGTGCTTGCGGATCTTGGAAACGCTCAAGACCTCTTTCTTTAATTGGGTTAATCGCAATAATGTTACCGCCGCGTTTAGATACTTCACGTAAAGTACCTAACATACGTGGATGGTTGGTGCCGGGGTTGTGCCCAAAACTAAAAATAGCATCGGCTAAGTCAAAATCTTCTAGGGTGACTGTGCCTTTTCCTAAACCAATCGAGTCAAGCAAACCAACACTTGTGGTTTCATGGCACATGTTCGAGCAGTCTGGAAAGTTATTTGTACCAAAGCTTCGCACAAATAATTGATATAAAAATGCTGCTTCGTTACTGGCACGGCCAGAGGTATAAAATGCCGCTTGGTCTGGGTTGTCTAGCGCATGTAAATGTTCAGCAATGAGTTTAAACGCATCGTCCCATGAAATAGGCAAATATTTATCGGTTGCAGCATCGTAGCGAACTGGGTCTGTTAAGCGACCTAAGTCTTCGAGGAAAAAGTCACTTTGCTCTGACAGCCAACTAACGGTATGTCCTGCGAAATATTCAGGAGTCACTGTTTTACTGGTTGCTTCAAAGGCAACTGCTTTTGCACCATTTTCACAGAAGTTAAAGGCATGAGCATCTTTCTTTTCTGGCCATGCACAGCCGGGACAGTCAAAACCTGTAGGCTGGTTAATATTGAGTAAGGTAATTGAACCTTTACCTAAAATATCTTGTCGCTTTAAGTTTCGAGCAACACTTAGCAGTGCACCCCACCCGCCAGCAGGATGAGTGTATGGCTCAATTCGCGCAAAACCGTTATTTTCCTGTATGTGCTTTTGTTCTTCTGAATTATCCACTTTGTCATCCTCTTAATTCTTCTTAGGCATTCAACAAATCCAATAAAACCACAAATTTAATTATGCTTATATTAAGAATCGCTGCTGTCTAGCTTGGGGGTAGAGTCCACTTGGTATATTATTCACCATATTTTAAAAAGCTGGCTCAACTGTTCTTATAATATGTGCCATATTTTTTACAATTACAATCATTCAAGCCAACCACGCTATTTATAGAAAAATATATAAAACAATGAGTTAAAAAGATAGAAACTCCGCCTTTTACAGATCAAAACATTATTAGTTTTCATTCTTAACAGAAGAGAAACTCTTTAAAATTGATGCTTACATGTCTTTATGTATGGTTTTTTTGGATTAAGCAGTATAAAACAATTAAAAATCTATCCACATTAGAGCACTTATGAAGGTTGTGATCGCTCCTGACTCATTTAAAGACAGCTTATCTGCTTTAAACGTAGCTCAGGCCATTGCCAAAGGATGGCAAGAAGTTTTTCCTCATGCAGAAACGATTTTATGCCCTATGGCCGATGGCGGCGAAGGAACCATTGAAGCTGTTTTAGAAGTCTGCGAGGGGCAATGGCGTGAAAAAACTGTGGTTGGGCCATTAAGTCAGCCTGTTCAGGCAAAATGGGGCTGGTTAGAAAAACAAAAAATCGCCATCATTGAAATGGCTCAAGCCAGCGGTATACAGTTAATCCCACCGGCTGAGCGTGATGCTTGCCACAGCACAACGTTTGGAACAGGCCAGCTCATTTTGGATGCTTTAGACGCAGGTGCAAAAGACATTATTTTAACTGTGGGCGGTAGTGCGACTAACGATGGCGGCACAGGATTACTGAGTGCTTTGGGTGCTGTTTTGCTCGATGCCAACCAAAAGGTTTTACCCGCAGGTGGCCTCGCTCTAGGCAACCTATCAAAAATTGATTTAACACACTTTGACACACGTATTCAGCATACACGGTTTTTACTGGCTGCCGATGTAACCAATCCGCTTTGTGGCCCAAATGGCTCATCACATATTTTTGGCCCACAAAAAGGGGCTTCCCCTACTCAAGTAAAGTTACTTGATCGAGCGCTTGCTCATTTTGCCGATGTCTCTGCGCAAATTTTAGGTTTCGACAAACGAGAGGAAGCAGGTTCTGGTGCTGCTGGTGGTTTGGGCTTTGCAGCCAAAAGTTATTTAGATGCAGATTTTAAAGCTGGCGTTAAAGTCGTAGGTGAACTGAATCAACTTGAACATAAAATTGCTCATGCAGATTGGGTTATTACAGGGGAAGGTAAATTTGACCAGCAAACCTTAAGCGGCAAAACAGTTTTTGGGGTAAGCCAAATTGCAAAAGCTCATGGCACCCCTGTCATTGTGATTGCAGGCTCTTTAGGCCAAGGCTATCAAGCGCTTTATGAGCATGGCGTTACGGCTGCTTTCTCATTAGCAAATGGCCCGATCACATTAGAACAAGCCTGTGAACATGCAGCCAAACTTATTTATGAAAGAACAGTCGATATTGCGAGATTAATTCAGCTTAGCCAAACCAGTTTGAGAGATAAAAAAGTTTAACCGCCTAACTTTAAAAGACTCTCTTTACAGCTTTCCAATATTTCATCGCTAAGCACAGATTGGTCTGGGCATGCGCGAGACAAGGCAATTGCCCCTACGGATTGAGCAAGAATATTAATAGCTTGCTTTCTCAACTCTGGCGCTTCCAAAGAAACTTGTTTTGCTCGTTCATTCATAATGAACTGAATAAGTTGCTCAATGCCCTCTTCAAATTCGACTTTTACTTCGTCTGGTTGTCTTGCGGCATCACAAGATAGCGCTGTTAAGGTGCAGCCCAAATCTCGGTTATCGCGATGAGTGCGGGACACATAAAGCTGAATAAATTGAGTTAAATTTAAGCCTTCTATTCTTTTTAAAACCTGCTCAAGCCCATGTTTAACGGTAATTGAGACAAGGTCTGTTTTCGAGCTGAAATGTTTATAAAACCCACCGTGGGTAAAGCCTGCGCTAGACATTAATTCAGCAATGCCGACACCATCGTAGCCTTTGTTACGAAACAGTTGAGTCGCCTTCTCGACAATTTTTTCTCGGTTTTCTTTTACCTGAGTTTTACTGACTTTCATGTTGGCCTACCCACTTTTACTCACCCTACTCGTCACAATTATACATTGATTATGATTGACATCAAAAAATATATATTTTAGATTATGATCATCATCTAAAAATTAAAGCGTGGAGACATCACATGTCAGCTCAATCAAAAGTACTTATTACAGGAGCTTCGTCAGGGATTGGTTCTGTTTATGCAGACCGATTTGCTCAACGTGGCCATAACTTAATCTTGGTTGCACGAGACACAAACCGCCTAGATAAAATCTCAAAAGATCTTCAAGAAAAATACGGCGTACAAGTCGAGTTCATTCAAGCCGATCTATCAAACGATCAAGACATTAGTAAAATTGAAGATGTACTCAAAAATGATGCTGATATTGAAATTTTGGTAAATAACGCAGGCATTGCACTAAACGGAACCTTTTTAACTCAAAATATTAAAGATATTGAAAAACTCATTACTTTAAATATGACTGCGGTTGTTCGTTTGTCTCATGCAATTTCGCAATCACTTATACATAAAGGTAAAGGTGCCATTATTAATTTAGGTTCTGTGCTTGGATTAGCCCCTGAATTAGGTTCTACCATTTATGGCGCAAGTAAATCTTTCATCCAATTTTTTAGCCAAGGCTTATATTTAGAATTAAAAGATCATGGCGTGCATGTTCAAGCCGTATTGCCTTCTGCTACTAAAACCGAAATTTGGGAACGTTCTGGCATCGACTTAAGCCAAGTTCCACCATTAATGGATGTCAATGATTTGGTCGATGCAGCCCTGATTGGCTTCGACCGTAAAGAAACAATCACAATTCCTGTGCTAAAAGACGAAAATCAATGGAATAATTTTGAAAAATCACGTATCACATTACTACCAAACTTTTCTTCGGCTGATGTAGCCCAACGTTATAAAAACTAACGAGTACCGCTACCCAACTCTTAAGTAGGAAAATCTTATGAATGTTATTGATGCCATCCGTAACCGCCGCGCAGTTAAACGCTTCGACCCTGCTTTTCAACTTTCTGAAGATAACAAAAAGCAGTTATTACAAGAAGTTTTAGCCAATGCGCCAAGCGCTTTTAACTTACAACATTGGCGTCCAGTCATCATTGAAGATACTGAGTTAAGACAAAAAATTCGCACCATTGCTTGGGATCAACCACAAGTTACAGAGTCATCATTACTGATTGTGTTGTGTGCAAAAGTAAATACATGGGAAGTTGATGCTAAGCGTGTATGGGATGGAGCTTCTCCGGAAGTTCAAAATATTATGGTTGGCGCAATTGACCAATATTACCGTGACCGTCCACAGACCCAACGTGACGAAGTGATGCGTAGTGCGGGTATTTTTGCTCAAACTTTAATGTTACTTGCTCAAGAGCATGGTTTAGACAGTTGTCCTATGGATGGTTTTGACTTTGATGCGATGGCAAAGCTCATTAACTTACCTGAAGATCACGTAGTATGTTTAATGATTGCAGTTGGTAAGTCAGCATCTCAGCCTTACCCACGTGTAGGCAAACTTCCTTACGACGATGTAATTATTCAAAATACATTCTAAGTTTTTAGTCAGATTTTAGGCCCTCATGCTATTTATAGCATGAGGGCCTAATTGTTAATGACATTCTGTTTTGTAAAATCATTTGGCTTTTTTGGTATTTAACTTATTAGTTAAACGACGAACTAAAAGAAAAAATAAAGGCACAAAGAAAATAGAAAGTAGAGTTCCCGAAATCATCCCACCAGTTACGGCGATACCAATTTCTTTTCGGCTAACAGCTCCTGCTCCTGTAGATACAGCTAATGGAAGAACACCTGCAACAAAAGCCAGAGATGTCATAATAATTGGCCGTAATCGCTGACCAGCACCTTCAATAATGGCGTCCATTAATGCCTGACCAGCCTCTAACTTGGCTGCCGCAAATTCAACAATCAAAATGGCATTTTTGGCAGAAAGCCCAATGGTGGTGAGCATAGCGACCTGAAAGTAAATATCGTTAACAAAGCCTGCCAGACTTGCAGCCACTACAGCGCCAATAAGACCTAAAGGAATTACTAGCATGACAGAGACAGGAATAGACCAACTTTCATAAAGTGCTGCCAAACATAAAAAGATAAAGATGATTGAGGCTAAATATAACCAGATTGTTTGGCCACCCGCTAGTTTCTCTTGATAAGACAACCCACTCCACTGAAGATTAAAACCTTGTTGCTGGTCTACTAACTCCTGCATCTTATCCATAGCCCCACCAGAACTCTCACCAGCTGCCGCAGAGCCTTGTATTTGAACGGCTGAAAGACCGTTAAAGCGTTGCAGCATTTGAGGGCCCATCTGCCATTTCACAGAAGAGAAGCTAGAAAATGGCGTCATCTCACCAGTAGCACCGCGAACATACCATTGCCCAATATCTTGGGGTAAGGAACGATAGATTGCCTCTCCTTGCAAATAAACTCGCTTAACACGTCCCTGATCTATGAAATCGTTAATATAAGATCCGCCCCAGGCCGATGACAGCGTATTACTAATATCTGCTTGGGCTAATCCAAGAGCACTGGCTTTTCTTTGATCGATATTGACTTGTAACTGGGCTTTATCTTCTAAGCTATTCAAACGTACTGCAGCTAGGCCAGAATCAGCATTTGCTCCTTTTAACACATCATTTTGTGCTGCGAGTAAAGCATCTCGTCCTTTATTTTCAGCATCTTGCAACCAAAACTCAAAGCCACTAGATTGCCCAAGGCCTCTTACAGCAGCAGGTGAAAGTACCTGAACACGTGCGTTACGTAGTGACTTAAAATGTGCATTTGCACGAGCAATCACAGCTTCGGCTGTATTTTCACTACCTTCTCGGTCATCCCAATGTTTGAGTCCGGCAAATGCCATTCCCACATTTTGCCCACTGCCTGCGTTATTTCTACCCATCACCATGAAAATCACATTGAGATTATTCTTTTCTTTCGTCAAAAAGTAGTCTGCAATCTGGTTGCCAACCCGCTCTGTTTCAGCTAGTGTCGTGCCTACAGGCGTACTAAATTGAACCATAACCGAGCCTTGGTCTTCTTGGGGTAAAAAACCTGTATTCATACGCGTATATTGCCAACCTAACAAAGCTGTAATACCTACGAATATGACCATAAAGACTTTGGGTTTACCTAAAACAGCAACTAGCTTTGTGCGGTAGCCTGACTGCCCTTGTTCGACTTTACGATTGAACCAAGTAAAGAATTTTCTCTGCTTATGTTTTTCATTTGCAGGTTTGAGTAATGTTGCACATAGCGCAGGTGAAAGTGTTAAAGCAACAATTGCAGAAAGTACCATAGCCGATACGAGCGTTACCGAGAACTGGCGATAGATAATCCCGACAGAACCACCAAAAAATGCCATAGGTAAAAATACCGCTGCGAGTACCATGGCAATACCCACGAGCGCACCTGATATCTCCTGCATTGAAATTATGGTGGCTTGCCGAGCATCAACATTTTGCTCATGCATAACTCGCTCGACATTTTCTACAACGACAATTGCGTCATCTACCAGTAAACCAATTGCGAGTACCATCGCAAACAAAGTCAGTGTATTAATGCTATAGCCAAGTACGCTCAACACACCAAATGTACCTAACAATACGACCGGAACTGCAATTGCCGGAATTAAAGTCGCACGCCAGCTCTGCAAAAATAAGAACATGACAATAATGACGAGAACAATCGCTTCAGCTAAAGTTTTAATCACCCCATTTACCGAAGCTTCTACAAATGGCGTACTGTCGCGTGGGTATGCAACTTTTAAACCCGCTGGCATAGAGGCAGTTAACCGTGTGACTTCAGCTTTAACTCGTTCAGCCGTTTCTAATGCATTGGCACCAGATGCAAGCTGAATAGACATACCCGAAGCTGACTTTCCATTCAGACGTGTAGAAGTCTGATAACTCTCTGCACCACGCTCGACTCGGGCAACATCTTTAAGTAATACAACCGCACCATTTGTTTGTGTCCGCAAAATAATATTTTCAAATTGGCTCACGGTTTGTAGCCGAGATAATGCTGTTACTGTTGCATTTAGCGCTTGCCCATCACGCGTGGGTAATGCGCCCAATTCTCCTGCTGTAATTTGAGTGTTTTGTGCTTCAATTGCGGTTCTAACATCTGATGGCATTAATCCATAACTGTTTAATTTATGAGGATCAAGCCAGATGCGCATTGCATATTGGGCACCAAATACGGTGATTTCACCCACTCCATCGACCCGACTTAATGGGTCTTGCAGTGTACTCACCATATAGTCAGATATGTCGACAGAAGATCTAGTCCCACTTTCATCGTAAAGCGCAAAGACCAGTAAACTATCGCCTTGTGACTTTGTCACAGTGATCCCTTGCTGCTGAACCTCTTGAGGCAATCGACTCAGTGCCTGATTCACAGCATTTTGCACCTGCACCTGAGCAGTGTCAGGATTGGTATTTTGATCAAAACTAAGACTTATGCGTGCTTGACCCGCCGAACTACTACTCGATGAAAAATAAAGTAGACCATCAATCCCTTTAATTTGTTGCTCCAAAATCTGGGTAACACTGTCTTCAACAGTTTTGGCCGATGCGCCCGGATAATTTGCAGTAACATTTACACCCGGTGGCGCAATGTCAGGATATTGCTCAATGGGTAACGTTAAAATCGAAATCGTCCCCAACGCCATAATACAAATAGAGAGGACCCAAGCAAAAATAGGTCGTGCAATAAAAAAACTCGACAACATACGCAATCCTCAACTCATTGGGGTAGGTTCAATCGTCATGCCGGCACTTAAGCCTTGCAGACCCTCAACAATGACTTGATCTCCTGCTTTCAAGCCAGAGGTCACTAACCAACGATTATCAATTGCATCGCCTAGAGTAATTTTTCGTTGCTCGGCTTTATTCTCTTTTCCAACAATCCAAACAAGTGGATTTCCTTCTGCGTCTCGGAACAGCGCACCTTGAGGAATTAAGACGCTGTTAGGACGTGTTCCCGTTCCAAGTTCTGCCCGCACATACAGGCCGGGCAATAACGCATTATTGGGATTGGGAAATGCTGCACGTAAGGTGACACTTCCTGTCGCCTCATCTACAGCAACATCACTAAACTTAAAAGTCCCCTGTTCTGCATAGGCAGTGCCATTCTCAAGCTTCAAACGTACTGAAAGTTCAGTCGGTTTTATTCCATTTTCAGCAAGTTGTTTACGCAGTGCCATGTATTCATCACTCGACTGAGTCAAATCGACATACATGGGGTCCAGTTTTTGAATCGTTGCTAAAGGATCTGTTTGAGCAGAGGTGACTAAAGCCCCACGTGTAATGGATGAAAGCCCTATTCGTCCTGAAATTGGCGCACTAACTTGTGTGTAACGTAAATTGGTTCGTGCTGTTTTCAGTACAGCTTCATTTACGGCAACAGTCGCTTTCGCTTGCTCATATGTACTTTGAGCATTATCAAGCTCCTGTTGACTCACGCCATTCACCTTTATTAATTCTTTATAACGCTCGGCTTGAAGGCGAGCCGAATTTACAGTGGCTTTTGCTAATGCAAGATTACCAGCGGCTTCATCCACCCCATCCCGATAGAGTGATGAATCAATTTTATAAAGTGGTTGGCCTTTGCTTACTTGCGTACCTTCTTTAAATAATTGCTCTATTACTACTCCATTGACTTGTGGGCGGACCTGAGAAATTTCAGAGGCCACCGTTCTTCCAGCCAATTGATAGGTAGATTCAATCGTCTCTGGTTTTATAGTGATCGTGCCTACCTGCTGAATATTTTTAGGGGCAGGCGGATCAGAATCACATCCATTAAGAAAAAGTAGCAAAGGTAATAACCACAAGTACTTATGATTAAAAAAAACCGAACCAAACATATTTTGGCACCCTAGACTTATAGACAATTTATTTACTTTACTGTAAAGTAAATAAATATGATGTGCAAGAAAACTGATATGCTAAAAAAATCACCAGGTCGTCCGTCTCGAATTCGCCCTATTATTGTGGCAGCAGCCCGTGAACTATTCCTTGAGCATGGGTTAGAAGTCCGCTTAGAAACTGTTGCTGCAAAAGCCGGTACAAATCGACAAACTTTATATAATCACTTCCCGACCAAGACAGCTCTACTTATTGAAGTTTTTGATCATTTAAAAGCAGAAATGGAAGCACCTTTCATTGAACAGCATGAATTGAAAAATAAGCGTCTAGATCAATTATTGTTAGAAATTGGACAGTCTGTACAAAATCATTTTTATCATATTGACGTCATTCGCCTGCAAAGATTGCTGATTATTGCTTTAGTTGAAATGAAGGAAATTCTTCCTAAAATTCAGCAACGTACTCAAGGAAATATTAAAAGGTCTTTAATCGATATTCTTGCAACTGCACACAATGCTGGCATAGTCAAAATTGATCAGCCTGAAGAAGCAACTAAAGCTTTCCTCGGTGCTGTAATGGGATATTCATATCCAGCTACACTCATTAGTGGAAATATTCCAACTCCAGAAGAACTACAGCGGTTAAATCAAGAAGTTTGCCAAACCTTTTTAAAAGCATGGCAATATAGAGAATAGCCCCACAACAAAAGCCCTTGTTATAAAAGGGCTTTTTAAATTAGACATTTAAACATCGTATCAATTATTAATAACTTAAAGAAACATCTGGCAAACTCACTTAAGCAGATTTAACAGGAATATTTTTGCTTTACTCACTTTATTTAAACTGCTTCAAAAAACAGTCTAATATCATCTCTTTATCTCCTACTTGACCCGAGCTTAAAAGCTGAATAATGGTTCCTTCAATCATATATAAAAATAATTTGGCGTCCTGAAAGGAAGCATCTTTTTTTAGTTTTATTAACTGACTATAGATTTCATTAAGCAACCATGTTCTATATCTCATTGCGGTGATATAGGCTTTTGGATAGGTCAGTTTGGTTTCAAAAATTGCTTTAAATAATAGATAGTAAAGCCCCTCCAAATCGGTGTGTAAGACATAAAATTTCTTAAGTTTATCCACCACACTTGTTTGACTGGTGTACTCAACCATTAAAACTACTTTTTCTTTTAAACGTTCTTTT
The DNA here is from genome assembly GCF_014169935.1 of Acinetobacter sp. BEC1-S18-ESBL-01. NCBI lineage: Bacteria > Pseudomonadati > Pseudomonadota > Gammaproteobacteria > Moraxellales > Moraxellaceae > Acinetobacter > Acinetobacter sp. BEC1-S18-ESBL-01. The sequence continues at coordinate 923,554 of NZ_AP022302.1, read as the reverse complement.
TGCACGATCATGCAGATTTCGATAAACCGCTCTTTAGAGTGAAAATAATGATAAAAAGTCGCTTTTGGAATTTGAGACTCTTTCACGATTCTGTCGATTCCAACCGTATGAAATCCGTGATGGTGAAACAGATCAATTGATTTATTTACGACTTGTATGGCACGTGGGGAGATCACTAAATGTGGCATAGTTTTACCGTTATAAAAATTCTTGTTGTATGTAAACGAGATACTTTTTTGGGAGAAAAAAGGCATAGCAAAGCCGTTAAGACTGTGTTTTGCACATCTCAAGTTTTATTGTTGATTAAGTTTTTGGTCGCGACGAATTAAAGCCTGAAAGCGCTAATCGCTATCAAGTTGCTTATAAATTTAAGTCGTGTCGATATAGACTTTGGCAGTCGCTGCCAAGAAATTAAGAATGTGCAAAGCCAACTCCTTTTTATTGGGAGTTCTGCCAGACATTTATAGAATTATGGTGGCAGAACGAAAGGGGGTTAGCAGACTGGCTCAAGACCCAGCACACCCGAAGGTGTCCCCCTTCCGTCCTACCGCTACAAAAAGGGAGACGAACGGGTCTACATCAAAAAAATGAATTTTTTCAATGTTCTTGAGCACGGTCTGCTAAAACCGGCTGGCAATGTGGCCAGCAGGCAAAGAATAGTGCCCTGTCCTTTTACAGTCAAGCACACAAAATGACATTTGTTTTAAATTAGATCATTAAAAAGTAAGGATAAATAATGAGATGATTATTGTTAAATGGGGGTTTATAAAGGAGAGAAAAACAGAAAAATTAGTAAACAACTATTTGTTATATTTACGCGAATATTCAGTGTAAGGAAAATAATAGATCTTCATTTGAATTAAATTTAAAAGTTATTACATAAACACTGATAATTATAAAACACAATCCTCTAGACGCGCTAGAATTTTAAAAAATGATTTTTACATAAGGCATCGGATGAACAGACAGAAAATTGGTGTAGATCTTGGAGGTACTAAATTATTAATATTATGTGATGAAATTGAGGAGATATTTAGTACAGGAATTTCATTCACCCCAGAAGAATTAATATCACACCTACAATCTTTTATTTTAAAACATGGAATTAAACCCGAAAGTATAAGCCTAGCAGTGCCGGGTCTAGTTAACGAATATGGACACATTGTTAATTGTGATGTCCTCCCTGCATTTATAGGTTGGCAGGGAAATGAAGCATTAAAATTATTATGTAGTAAAACAATTATCTTAAATGATGTAAAAGCTGCCATGCATGCGGAACTAAATGATTCATCGGTTCATGCTGCAAGCGGCATTATTATGATTGGGACAGGTATTGGGGCTGCATTCATAATAAATGGAAAACCCTTACTGGGAGCTAGTGGTTGGGCTGGTGAGCTAGGTTACTTACCAGTAAAAAGTAATGAAGGAATTAAGCGTTTAGATGAAGTTGCAAGTGGCTCAGCAATTACCAAGCAATGTGCACTCAGTCCATCTAATCTAGCATTGATGGCTAACAATGGAGATCAACCAACCTTAACTGTTATAAAAGAGGCAGGCACAGCTTTAGGTCTTGGAATAGCAACTGTTATTAATCTTTTAAACCCATCGCAATTAGTAATAGGAGGAGGAACGATAGAATTACCCGGTTATTTAGACGCAGCTTTAAAGTCTGCTAAAGAAAACTGCCTTCCTGAGCTTTGGCAAGATTGCGACATATCAAAAGTAAAAGCGGGAAGAAAAGTAGCTGCTTTAGGTGCTATACGTGCAACTGAACAATAAAATAATATGAGTATTTTTCTGATCCGACATGCTGAGAGTGAAGCCAATATTAATGGAAAAACCCTTTCGCATGCTTTGATTGCTTTAAGTGAACATGGACATAAACAAGCTCAAGCACTCTGTTCACAACTACCTAAAATTGATCATGTAAATGCATAAGATTACTGACCTAATCTTTAAAGAGGTCGAATAGAGCTTTTCAGTAAGGTTGAAACCAAGGTTTCTTTGGTGCAGTCCCAGTATATGCAGGACTAACTTTAATTGGCCCCTGACCTTTTTCGCATTGTTGAACACCCCATTCACTCGGGCGAAAACGTGCATTGGGTCCATCGGGTTCAGGTTTACCAAATTCTTTTGCAATATCATAATGAATGGATGGAATTTCAAGTAACACGATGTCTCCACGAGAACAGGTGATGGTGGGACGCTTCGTATCGTAAACCCATTTACCATAACCATTTTCCTCATTAGGGTCAAAGCGCATAACTGGACCTATTTGCTGATCCCACGCCAATTCCATTCGAGGAGGTTCCATCGCAGTTACCCACATTCCAGCGACTTGTACAGGATGAGGAAAACGTACAGCTTGTAACCCCCGTAAACTCAAGGGTAATTGAGGCTCACCGTTGTCAAAAGCATCATAACGACTGATTAAGCTCCCTTTGGGAATCACCAGTTCTCCATATTGCGCATCTTGAGATAAAATGAAATGGCTGCGACTTTCTTTATAATGCTCTTTAAGTGCAAACTCATACCCTACCGATGCAATCATATAAAATAAATAACCTGCCCATAGGTCACATATTAGTGCCAATACGGTAATGAATAATGTCTTTCGAGAAAAAAACCTAACAGGCTTTTGAGCCTTATTTCGCCAAAAGAATAGTGCTTTCACCAACAAGCCTAGTGTTAGTACAACACCAATTAATGGAACAATAAACAACAGAAAAATTGTGAAAAAAGAGAATGGCTGTACCGGTATCATAATTTTTAAATCTTTAACTTCATATATTTTTATATGCACCCATTATTATAGATACTTAATTCATTTCATACGAGGTGTATTGATTTTTTAGGAAAATTCAAAAATATTTAGGCCCAAGATAGATTCTCTAAAGGGATCAAAAAGAATTTTTTCATTACACTCAATAGCTTTTTCTAAAAAGCTTATTATTTTAGAAATTTCATCTATAAAAGCTGTATAAATTTCAATTAGTTTTTTAAATTCGTTAATTAATTGATAAAGCTGTCTGTCACTATATAAATCGTAATCTACATATGAAAGATCAGAAATAAGTGGAAGTGTTTCCTGATCAAAAATTGAAACTAAAATATCTGCAAATTCTTTTTGTATTTGGTAGGCGAATAGAGATTCCCCTTCTTTCATAGACTTAAATGTCCAAATATGCATTAAATACATTCTTAAAATTTTTTCCTATAGCTTTCCAATTTTCATAATTTTATAACAATATCTTATTATGTATTTAATATATTAGATATTAATTAATGTATAAATTATTATAATTTAGCTATAAAAAGCCCCTGTTCTATAGAAGCATTTTCAATTAAATTATTTATAAACCCAAGGCACGACCAGTGAACCAATCCAAGTAGATTTAGCCGAGATATTTTCAGATTTACGAACACAGCAGACATCAGTACCACTACTCTAAAAATATACTCTCACTCCTGAAATCTATGAATATTTGCAAGAGTTTAACTATTTATTGAGTATAAATGGTAATACCAATATGGATGACCGTAGAGCTTGAATGGATGCTTTTTGAAAAAAAATAGATTACTCAATAGCCCCTTAAAACTGCCTAACTAAAGTAGTGAGGCAGCATATTTGATATGTAATTTATTTTAAAGAGGTGTTCCACAAATATCTGTGGTGCCTGTTGGATAAGTAAATTGTAGTTTTGAATGATCAGATATTATTTCATATGATATTTCTTTTCCAAGGGAACTAGAATTGGAAGTATAAAACCCTTCTTCAATAGCAATACCAAATTTCATTTTGCTTAATGGGGTCGTATAACTCCATGTGTATCCCCTATCGACCCCATTTACGATATAACCAATTTTCTTGCTGATTTGATTGTAATAAATCCCCACTCTAACTGTTTCATTTGCTAAAACTTCATTTTGTGTCTGATTTGGGGTTATGTTTCCAGAAATAGAGCTCATGAACAAATTTTGCTGTGAACCATACGCACTTCCAAAACTTGGCGCGGCAAAAACAATACCGTCATAATTACTTGTTCCTGTGATAAATCCTGAAGCTAGTTCATTTGAGTTTAGATTTATTGGTTTCTTGAAAATATATTCAAAAGCAATCACATTAGACTGAGCAATATTGGTATCAGTTTTAGTTTTTATCAGTGTTCCTATGTTTATATTAGCCAAAGCCTTAGTTAACACTTTCTGTCCAGTTATTGTTATATAGTTGCTTGGATTTGGTGTCCCTTCTGGTGTTTGTGAAGCGCTTGGATCAATCTCTAAATCACCAATTTTACATTCGGCCCAACTCTCTACACTGATAATTAATAAGCTAAGAATCAATATATTTTTTTTCATTATTTCACCTTAATTTTATTGTGATTTTTGATTGTATGGTAAAAATTTAAGGTTTAGAAATTTTTCAGATAAAGAGACAATAAGTTAAGTATGCTAAGAATTATTTGATAGCTAGTCTTCTAAAATTAATATAAATCTAGTTCCGATAACTTTGGATTTCCTTTAAAAATAAATAAAACAAAAGCTAAGCCCCTATTACCGAGACTTAGCTTTTAAAAATAATTTTAAATTAAAAAATTACTTATTTGATGTCTGCAAATTCAGAAACAGGTTTGTTCACTTCAACTTTTGTGCCACCGAATTTTTCGCTCACAAACTTTTGAACTTTAGGTAAGTGGTAAAGTTCACCAAGTTTTGTATAGATCGGGTCGTTTTTGTTTGCTTCAGCAACACCCAACAAATTCACATAAAGCTTTGTAGATTGGTCAATAGGCTCACGGAAGATAGAATCTTTCATTACATTGAGGCCACCCTCAAGTGCCAATGTATTACCCAACACAATCGCGTCTACATCGTTTTTAACACGAACGGCTGTAGTCATTTGAATTGGTTTTAATTGTAAGTTTTTAGGATTTTCAACGACGTCATTGGTCGTCCCTTTTACAGGGTCAAAGTCTGGTTTGAGTTTAATCAGTTTAGCAGACTGTAATAATGTTAAAGCGCGCGCTTCATTGGCAGTATCGTTTGGAATCGCGATAGTTGCGCCTTGTGGGAACTCTTCAACAGATTTAACTTTATTTGCATAAATACCCATTGGCTCTAAGTAAGTTGTCGCAACAGCAGCAACTTTAGCTGTATTTGAAGAGTTATAAGCTGCCAAATAGTTAAATGACTGGAACGCATTTACGTCTTGTTCGCCACTTGCTACAGATGTATTCAATACAACATAGTCTGTCAGGTTAGTCACTTCGAGTTTAATGCCCGCTTGAGCAGTTTCAGGAAGCGTTGCAACATATTTCCATACGTCAGTGTCTGAACCTGTAGAAACCAGTTTAATAGTTCGTACTGACTCAGTTTTGTCTTTAGCTGATGCTGTATTTTCAGTTTTTGCAGGTTCTTTATTACATGCCGTCAGTGTTAGAACAGATGCGCTGAACAAAACACTAAATAATTTTTTCATAGATACATCCTAAAATAGGAAACGCCTATCTTACAAAAGAGTCAGGCATTGCCAACCAATGGGTCAAAATACAATTTTGGGGCGGAAATAATTTCCAGATATCGGGTTTAGAAAACTGAATTCAGCATCATTCCTTCCTTGAACTTGCTCGCTGAACAATAGAATTATGTTTTGAAACAGTTTCTAAATATTGGCTCATCATATATCAATAAATGAATATTCTACAAATAACTTGTTCGATTCTGATATATAGAAGCTTAATTGGTAAGATATTGAAAATAAAAAATATATTATATAAATATAGTAATTTTGATTAAAATATATACTTATTTGATTTATATGAAATTTTCAGGATTTGTTAGCAGTATTTAAGCTAAATCTTACTGTAATGTAGACACTAGGTATAAAAAAAGCCCTTGTCATTAACAAGGGCTTTTAAGAATCTGGCGGAAGCAGTTTTTTTATGTAACTCTTCTGATATGGCTCAAAAATAAAATTATATATTTCAAAAAATTAAATTAAAAATCATCCAACTTCATCCTGCACAATCTAGCTTTTTATAATTCTAATACTCAAAATTCATATACAACAAATTACTCATTATTCAGGGCTACTTCACGAACTAGGGCAAGGAAGGCTTTTAAACCAGCAGATTGATTACGTCTTCCTGAATAATATAAACAAAGACCAGACATACAAGGCATCCAATCGTCCAATACAGAAACAAGTTGACCTGACTCAATTTCAGTACGAACATCCTGTTCCATAAAGTATCCTAGGCCAATGCTCTCTAATACTGCTGCTCTTGATAAGCTTGCTTCATCAAGGGTAATTGGTCCTTGCACATCAATTTGAATAATTTCTCCATTTTTTTCAAATTTCCAGCGAAATAGTGCACCACCAGGTAAACGTACACGAATACATTTATGTCTAAAAAGATCTGTTGGTATTTGTGGCTTCCCATAACGCTCAAAATATTCAGGTGAACCAACAACTACATATTTCTGAAGTTTACCAAGGGACACTGCAATCATATCACTTGGAACAAGATGTGCGACCCGAATGCCTAAATCAAAACCATCAGCAATAATGTCAACAAGTTTACCCTCAGTGACCAAATCAATATTCATTTCTGGGTAACGTCGAAGAAATTCGATAATCACAGGAGAAATAATTTCTCTCGCTGCAAATGCAGCTGCATTGATTCTTAATGTACCTGACGGCGATTCTCTCTGCGAACGTACAATATCTAACGCGCTATGAATATTCTGAAGTGCAGGCCCCACTTGTTCCACAAAAAGTCTGCCAGCCTCTGTCAATGAGACACTACGTGTTGTCCGATTAAACAGGCGAACACCCAGATTTCCCTCTAACTTTCCGATTGCATGACTTAATGCGGTTGTTGACATACCGAGTTCGATCGCAGCTCCACGAAAAGTTCCTCGCTTAGCGATTGCCATTACTGCTTTTAAATCATTTAGATTTGCTCGTTCCATTATCCTGATTTATTCAACTAAACATCCCATTTTATACGGATTGTTAGGACAATCGTCAAATTATAAAATTTTAAACATCGATTAGGATCATTCAAAAAGAGAGACTCATGAAAAATATACCAGAAGTGGTTAGCGCATACTTTGATGCTGATCAAGCGAACGACGTAGATGCTTTGAACCATATTTTTTCTGAATCTGCCATTGTTGAAGACGATGGCAGTCTATACAGAGGAATTGTGGAAATTCGTACATGGTTGCTGGCAATGAAAGAAAAATACCAGTACTCACTTGAAATTATTGATGTTTCTAATACGGGTCATATCAGCACGGTTTTAACACAAGGGAGTGGCAACTTTCCAAATAGTCCTGTGAAACTTAATTTTCAGTTCACACTTGAAAATGACAAAGTTGTTAAATTGAGTATTTATTAATGGAAGATTTTATTACTTTAAAAGGAAAACGTGCCTTAATCACGGCGGGTACAAAGGGTACTGGTGCTGCCACCGTTAAATTATTCAATGAGCTTGGCGCAACAGTACTAACCACTGCTAGAACTCAACCAGATTATTTACCGAATAATGTACATTTTGTTTCTGCTGATCTCACAACTCGAGAAGGTTGTGAAGCTGTCGTTCAAGCAGTACAAGAGTTATTAGGTGGTGTAGATATCATTGTACACATGCTTGGTGGATCATCTGCACCAGCGGGAGGATTTGCAGCATTGACCGATGAAGAATGGTACAAAGAGCTTCACCTAAATCTGATGCCTGCAATACGTATTGATCGTCAATTAATTCCCGATATGATTCAGCAAAGCCAAGGTGTAGTAATCCACGTTACGTCTATACAACGCTCACTTCCTTTACCTGAAGCCACGACAGCTTATGCTGCTACAAAAGCAGCACTAGCGACTTATAGTAAAAGCCTGTCAAAAGAAATATCCCCCAAAGGTATTCGGGTTGTTCAAGTCTCGCCAGGATGGATTGAAACAGAGGCGTCTATTCCTCTTGCAGAGCGACTGGCTTTACAAGCTGGCACAGATTATGAAGGTGGTAAACAGATAGTTATGGATTCAATCGGAGGAATTCCTATGGGACGACCAGCTAAACCAGATGAAATAGCAAATCTTATCGCGTTTTTGGCATCATCGCGTGCATCTGCAATTACAGGTACTGAATATGTGATTGATGGTGGAACAATTCCTACTGTTTAATAGTTATGTTGAATCACGCCATATTATATTTTTTCTTCACTTGAGCAGTTTAAAATTATAGGTAAAAAAAGGCCCTTGTCATTAACAAGGGCCTTTTAAGAATCTGGCGGAAGCGGTGAGATTCGAACTCACGGAGGACTCACACCCTCGTCGGTTTTCAAGACCGGTGCATTAAACCGCTCTGCCACGCTTCCAACGAGCGCTATAATATAAATAAAAATTGAAGTTGGCAAATCTTTTATTTAATTTTTAATTCAACCGCTCAAAATAAACACAAATCTATTTAAATTTCTGAGTTTTCTGTCTTTTCATAGCGAATTGTATTGATATACCACAGCTTTTTTCCAGATGGCGTGTGTACTTCAATCTCATCATCAACTTCTTTGCCGAGCAATGCGCGAGCCATAGGTGACTCAATCGAGATATGCTGCGGGTGATGATCATAAATTTCATCAATTCCAACAATACGTAAAGTTTTTTGCTCACCTTCTTCGTTTTCAATCTCGACCCAAGCGCCAAAATAAACTTTGCCGTCTTGCTCAGGAGAGTAATCAACAATTTTTAATTCTTCTAAGCGTTTTCCTAAATAGCGTACGCGTCGATCAATTTTTCTGAGGAGCTGCTTATTATATTGATAATCCGCGTTTTCACTGCGGTCACCTAAGCTTGCAGCCCAGTTTACTTTTTTGGTGATTTCCGGTCGTTCTTCATGCCAAAGTTGTTTTAATTCAGCAACTAATTTGTCATGCCCTGACCGAGTGATTAAGTTAGATTTCATGATAAAAAACCACTGTTCAACAACATATCGCTTACAAGATGTAGCATTTTATACCCTATTTTCTCACATCAGAAGTGTATAAATTTTCTTCCTTAAGAAATTCATGTGTTTATGATGATATATCGAAGTTTTAATTGTACAAAATTTGACATTACTTTTTTTCAATATTATGATGCGCGCAGTTTAAATGTTGAGCATTTTTTAACCCACTCGAAAACTATGTAGATTTTCTACACAGTTTGTTTTTTTCATTTCATGTCATTTTGAATGACGTCATGACTGCCCACCCCTTATTGAATTTATCAACTTTTAGAAGTTATGGCAGCTTTTTGTCTGACTTTTAGGGCATAAATTATCTGTAGCGGAGACAACATGCACAGTAATTCAAGTTCTGGGTCGAGGCTTTGCCTTAACTCTTTATTTTCTTCTCTCCCGTTAAAAGCTCTTGCACTCAGTACTATATTTCTCCCATTTCATAGTCTTAATGCAGGAAAAACCCTACAGTACAATACTGTAGTTAACACAAACACTTTAACTGTTGTTGCGGTAGAAAGCCCGACAACCGTTTTCAAAGAAGATCAGTTTTTACACGGTTTTGGTTATGACCTAGCACGTAACTATGCACAGAACCTAAATGTAAAGCTGGACTTTAAAATCGTGGCAGACAATGCCACTGCACTTAGATGGGTTCAGCAAGGTAAAGCAAACTTTGCGATGACTACAGCAGGTTTAAGCACAATCGAAAACAAAGGTTTAATGTCGTTTTCTGCAAGTTGTGGTGACACAGCAAATTTGCAAAAAAATGGCTTAAATCCTGAGTTAAGTTGGGTATTTAAACAGGCTGATGACCCACTCACACAGACCGCCAGCGGCTTTGTATGCCAAAGTAAGCAAAATGGTGTGACCCAACAGCTTGCCTCTTTTTATAACCGCAATGTGGTGAAACCAGAAGCATGGTCAACCATTCAACGTGACTTAAGCACACGTTTACCGATTTACAAAGCGAGCTTTAAACAAAGCGCAGCGAAGTATGATCTAGATTGGCATTTACTTGCTGCAATTGGTTATCAAGAATCATATTTAAAGCCAGAATCTGTTTCTCCCACAGGTGTGCGTGGCTTAATGATGCTAACCAATAGCACTGCTCGAGCAATGGGTGTAAGCAATCGTAGCGATCCTGCTCAGAGTATTCAGGGCGGCGCGAAGTATTACGATCTGATGCTAACTGAATTTGATAATATTCCGTTCCCTGATCGAAACTGGTATGCGCTGGTAGCATATAACATGGGACCGGGTGCGGTAAGTCAGATTCAGAAGCGCTTGCAATCTCAAGGAAAAGATCCGAACAAATGGGTCAATCTCTATGACTATTTGCAAAGTAATAAAACGCGAAATGGTCGATATAAGCAAGCAGTTCAATATGTCACTCGTATCCGTGCTTATCTTGAACATATCAAAACGGCGCAAACACGAATCAATATCTAATTTTTATTTTTAAAAGTTGATAAATTCATTGTTTGTACAAATAAAAAGCTTACCTCTTTGGGTAAGCTTTTTATATGAATTCTTTTAGATTTAAGCAGTATGCTCTAATACTTTCTTAAACAAATCTTTTTGTTCTTGGCTTGGCTTAGCTGTTTGTAAAGCCATTAATTGAGACATGTCGCCTTGAACTTTAATTTTACCAGTCATGAATGCCTGCATAGCAGCAGCCATATCAAACTCTAAGAATACTTTACGTAAAGTTTCAGCATCCATATTTAAAGTTGTTTTGGCATTTGAAGACAAACCTTTTTGGATTTTACCCCCATCTAAAGCTAATTCGGTATTTCCAGAAGCATCTGTAACTACTAAATTAATTGCCAAGTTCGCAAGAGCGGGCGGCAAATTAAGATCACCTGCTTCAGCAGTTAATTTTTCGACAGTCGCAAACCAATCTTCAGTTAAAAATGCAGGCATGATTCTTCCTCAAATTTATTTGTTCAATTTCTCTGGTTGTCTATCCAGACAACATCATGTGAAGCAATTCTGCTTGTGGCTTGTTATAGCATGTAATTTAAATTTTGGGCTATGACTTTTTGTACGGAACATTCATTTTTTAGTATTTTGATACATTAAAGGCACTTGTTTATAAAGTGCCTTTAACATTCTTTATGCTAGCGTTTATTCAGCAGCGAAGCTTAAGTTCACGACATCTAAACGGTTCTTAAGCTCTTCCGGATCTTTAATATCCAACTCGCGCTGAGAATCTAGAGCCTCGAAATCAAATAATTCGCGGTCTGCTAACTGAGACGGCGATACGTTTTGTAATGCCCCGAAAATGCTGTGTAAGCGCTTCGGATATTGTTTATCCCATTCACGTAGCATTTCATTAAGCATGGCACGCTGTAGGTTTTCCTGCGAACCACAAAGGTTACATGGAATGATTGGGAACTGACGAATCTCGGCATATTTAATAATGTCTTTTTCTTCAACATATGCCAAAGGACGAATCAAAATGTTCTTTTTATCTGACGATAAAAGCTTTGGAGGCATCGCCTTTAAGCTACCGCCATGGAACAAATTCAAGAAGAATGTTGCAATGATGTCATCACGGTGGTGACCTAAAGCAACTTTAGTGGCACCAATCTCTTGTGCAAAGCCATATAAAGAACCACGGCGTAAACGTGAACATACTGCACAGTAGGTTTTACCTTCCGGCGTTAAGCGTTTAGTAATGGTATAGGTGTCTTTTTCTAAAATGTAATATGGAATGTTGTTCTCTTCCATATAACGAGGCAAAACATCTTCAGGAAAGCCTGGTTGTTTTTGGTCGAGGTTAACCGCAACCACCTCAAAATTGATTGGTGCAATACGCTTAAACTGCAACAAAATATCGAGCAAGGTATAACTGTCTTTACCACCAGACACACACACCATGACCTTATCGCCATCTTCAATCATATTGAAGTCACGAATAGCATGCCCAACTTGACGGCGAAGCTTCTTGAGCAAACGGTAATAGGCCGAGCTTGTTGGAAGTTCAGGCTTAAAATTAAATCCCTGATTGGACTCAACTGGCGCGTACATAGACGAGATATACCCATAAATAAAAATACCGCGCAATTTTATATGATTCAGAAGAGAATCGCATCAAAAGAATAGTTTCAATTCTTGAAGTCGTCACATTGCTCGTGCATGATGCAAAACACATGCTCTATTTTGACTGAAGCGTTCAAAATTTGTGCAAAATGCTTACTTTTTGGACTTTTCCACAGTTTTCCACAAAACCTGTGGATAAAATTGTGGATTTCTTCCTACTTGACAAACTGTTTTGGCCTTCTATTAAGGGTTTTATTTAAATTGATCATTTTTTAACCAATGTTTTTTATTATTAATAATCAACATGTTAACCATGTCAATAGAATCATTTTAAAAAAAATTTTTAATTTTTTTGATGAGCATTCGAACAAATCAGCTTGATTTTTTGAAAGAGTCGAAATAAAAAAATTACACAAATCTTCTTTAAGTAATATTTTTTGATAAACTCTTTTCCAAGTTTTGAGTACCTAAAAATTGTGAATAACATAAAATGAAAAATTCGGTTCAATTTCTTGTTTCTTGTTTGCTGGGGATGACCACTTTTACGGTCGGTACAACTTCGAGTTCAGCGGGTCAAATGTATATTTACCAAGATAAAAACGGTAGTACATTACTCACCAACCGAAAAAGCTATGACCACTCTCTTAAAAAAGTAAAAGTGACCTATTATCCTGATAGTAATATTCACAGTTATACAAACTGGGGAGCATCAGAAGCTTCTGTTCTGCCAAGCTACAATAAAAATAAGAATGCTTTCGACCACATTATTAGACAAGCTGCACAACAACATGGTGTTTCAGAAGGTTTAATTAAAGCCGTTATGCACACCGAGTCAGGATTTAACGTAAGAGCTCGTTCGCCAGTAGGTGCTCAAGGCTTAATGCAGTTAATGCCTGCGACTGCACGTCGTTTTAATGTCTCTAACGCCTATGACCCGCAACAAAATATTTTTGCAGGCGCTAAATATTTAAGCTGGTTACTCAAGCGTTTTAATGGAAACACACAAATGGCGCTTGCGGCTTACAATGCCGGTGAAGGTAATGTCGACAAATATGGCGGTATTCCCCCTTTTCGTGAAACACAAGATTATGTGCGCCGTGTAACAAGTCGATACCAAAACCTATATGCATCGGGTTCAGGTTTTTCATCTTTTACTAATGCTTCAGTACAAACCGTTTCACATCCTTCTAATTTGGCAGAAAACACAACAGCTCAAATTACGACTCAATCACCTAAATATTCATCTTCTCGTCAAATCGTGACTTTATCTGACGGTACCTATACCGATGCACCAACAGGCACTTATGTCACCAATAATGCCACCGCAATTGCCCATATACGAATTGAATAAACAGTAAAGAAGAACGGCGGCTCGCAGTTCTATTTAGGTAAGTTCAGATGTTTTAAATTGTAATGATCTATTACCTGATCTTTACCATTTTGACGAATTTAGCCAATTATTCTTTAAATTTAGGCACATTCTGCTAAATGAAAGAATGTATCAATTCCTTATTTTTTTCTTGAATTTTTCCCCCAAGCCCCGCATATTAGCTTCATGATTTCGAATTTTTAAATCAGATAACATTTTATTTATAAGAGGATTTTCTCAATGATGCGGATTGGTTTGTTTTTGCTTACCAACCTCGCGGTACTGGTTGTAGCTGGCATTATTTTGTCACTCTTCGGTGTCGGTAGTTACCATGGCGCGGGTGGCTTGAATCTAGGCAACCTTTTAGTGATCTGTTTTGTGTTTGGTATGGTGGGATCTTTAATCTCGTTATTCATGTCAAAATGGATGGCTAAGAAAACGACCGGTACAGAACTGATCGACCCGAATGCTCCTCGTAACCAAGCTGAAAGCTGGTTATTGCAAACAGTCGCTGAACTTTCTCAACGTGCTGGTATCAACATGCCAGAGGTTGGTATTTTTCCATCATATCAATCCAATGCCTTTGCAACAGGCTGGAACAAAAATGATGCCTTAGTTGCCGTTTCATCTGGTCTACTTGAACGTATGAACAAAGATGAGCTACGTGCTGTGCTTGCGCACGAGATTGGTCACGTTGCGAATGGTGACATGGTTACCCTAGCGCTCATCCAAGGTGTTGTGAACGCCTTTGTTATGTTCTTTGCTCGTGTAGTTGGTGACTTTATCGACCGTAATGTCTTTGGTCGTCAAGACGATGAAGCCCCAGGTATGGGTTACTTCATTATTACCATGGTATTGGATATCGTCTTTGGTATTCTCGCTTCTGCCATTGTGATGTGGTTCTCTCGTTATCGTGAATACCGTGCTGATGAAGCAGGTGCACGTTTAGCAGGTAAACAAGCAATGATTTCTGCATTATTACGTCTCCAAGCTGAGACAGAAATGCCAGATCAAATGCCAAAAGAAATGAAAGCCTTCGCAATTGCGGAAGGTAAAGAACAAGGTTTCAGCTTAGCTGCTTTGTTCCAAACCCACCCAACAATTGAACAACGTGTGGCAGCTTTACATCAATTAGATTGCCCATAAAACGTTTAATGTAAAAATAAAGCCTCCAAATGGAGGCTTTATTTTTTATTGCATGGTTTGATAGAGACTCCAAAGATAGCTTGCTCCCCACCAAACAGCTAAACCAATTAAAAGCAGTACAAGCGCACCTACTAAATCGGGTATATGCAACCATAACCAACTGACAACAGGATTGCGCCAGAAAGCTGAGTTCTGTTGCTTCTTTTCGAGCTTTTCATGTAAGTACGGATGAACGACATGAATATCACTTTGAATCGCATATTCTTCGCGTATATGCGTATGAACTACATCTAGTGCTTTTCGACTTGGTCTTATAAAAATATCAAAAATAGTCCCAGCCACTGGAACAAATCCGACTACAGCATCTACAACTGCTAGTTTGATGACTGGAGTCAACTTATGTTGAGGCACACCAATTTGTTTGGCTTTATAGATGGCATAACAGGTCAATGCGAAACCAGCGACATCACCTGCAATTGGAATAGTACTGAGCGCAGCATCGGCACCAATACCTTGCTTTGTAAAAGGAATGCGAACCGCACTATCCATCATGGTTGCAAACTTAGCCAGATCTCGTTCTAGTGCGATGACCTGTTGCTCTGTTAATTTTTTTTCTTGAGGCATCTAAATCAAATATATAAAGAGAAAGTTAATCTTAATATACTTGATTTAATACCTCTTTTTAAATCGTTTACTTTTAACTAGTAGTTTTCGATCTAAACAATGAACGCAGCAACACGTACATGACGGGAATAAAGAAAAGAACCAGTACTGTACCAAACATAACCCCACCTAAAATACTAATACCGATTTCTTGACGGCTTACAGCTCCTGCACCTTGTGCAAATACAAGAGGAATCACTCCTGCACCAAAAGCCAAAGATGTCATTAAAATCGGTCTTAAACGTAAGCTCGCCCCTTCTAAAGCTGCTTCAATTGCACTCTTACCTTTTTCCTGAGCCAAAGCAGCAAACTCAACAATTAAAATTGCATTTTTACATGACAAGCCAATCGTGGTTAACAGTGCGATCTGGAAATACACATCATTGGGTAGTCCGAAAATATAAGAGAAAATGACACTTCCTCCAACACCTAACGGAATAGAGGTCATTACAGCGGCTGGAATACTCAAGCTTTCATATAGAGCAGCTAAACATAAGAAAATAAAGCCTGCCGAAATTAAATATAACCAGACGGCCTGATTTGTCGACTTCTGCTCTTCAAAAGATAGACCTGTCCACGCCAAGCCAACATCCTTTTGCTGATTTACAAGTTGTTCAACATCTTTCATTGCCTGACCTGAACTGCTGCCACTCGCAACATCTGCCTGTAACTGCAAGGCACTATAACCCATATAGCGCTTTACGATTTCAGGAGCGCCGCCCCAGCTAAAGTTAGCAAATGAACTAAAAGGCACCATTTCATTTTGGTTGTTACGCACAGACCAATTATATAAATCTTCCGGTTTTGATCTGAACTGGGCATCACCTTGAATCATAACGCGCTTGATACGACCACGGTCAATAAAGTCATTCACATAGGTTCCACCCCATGCACTCGACAAAGTGTTGTTAATCGCGGGTAGTTCTAATCCATTTGCTAATGCTTGTTTCTGATCAATTTTGATATTGAGGTTTGCTTTACTGTTAGTGGATTGCTTATCAAAGTTTTCAAAACTTGAATAGTTTTTGCTCTGTGTTTGCAACTGGAGGAAAGTGTTATCTAGAAAATCTTGCCCTTGCCCATTTAAATCTTGAATCCATAAATCCAACCCATCAGTTTGGCCCAAACCATTGACCGAAGCAGGCAATGTCACATTAATTTGTGCATTACTAAATTGACTAAAATACTTCATCGCACGCTTTTGAATAGCGTCAGCCGAATTTTCTTTACCTGTACGTACATCCCAAGGTTTTAAGGCAATAAATCCTTGAGCCAAGTTCTGGCCTGTACCAGAATAATTTCGGCCATAGCGAATCAAAACCAGATCCACATTCTTATCTTCTTGAGTTAAGAAATATTGGCGGACTTGTTCTCCAATTTTCTGACTTTGCGAGATTGGAGCGCTATCAACAAGTTTAATTTGAACACTTAAAATGCCTTGGTCTTCTTTAGGAATAAATCCACTTTTCAAACCACTATAGAACAGTGCAAAAACAGCAATCAAAGCCACAAAAATCACGATAACCGATTTACTGTACCGAATGCTTGTTTGGACGATTTTTATATATTGATTTTTAAGTTGATCAATTTTTCTGTTAAACCAAACTGCCCAGCGCATAGGCTCTGGATTGGGTTTTAAAATTAAGGCACATAAAGCCGGTGTTAAGACTAATGCCACGACGAGTGATAACGCCATAGCGGCAACCAAAGTAATGGAAAACTGACGGTAAATCACGCCAATTGAACCACCTAAAAACGACATTGGAATAAAAACAGCAGTTAAAACCAATGTAATTCCGACTAAGGCACCACTAATTTCTCCCATCGACTCAATGGCTGCTTCTTTCGGCGTTAAATGCTGTTCATGCATGAGCCGTTCAACATTCTCAACGACCACAATCGCATCATCTACCAGCAAACCAATGGCGAGCACCAATGCAAACAGCGTCAAGGTGTTAATACTAAAACCGAGCACATATAAAACAGCAAAAGTTCCTAAAATAACAACAGGAACGGTAATACTTGGAATGAGTGTGGCGCGCCAGCTTTGCAAGAACAGGAACATCACCAAAATAACTAAAATAATAGCTTCAATAAGCGTCTTTACAACTTCCTTAATAGACTCTTGAACAAACGGCGTATTATCTCGTGGATAAACAATTATATAGCCCGCAGGTAGCTTAGTTGTAAGCTGATCTAGAGTTTGATGGATGAGTTTCGAGGTCTGAATCGCGTTTGCACCAGAAGATAGTGAAATGCCTAAACCAGCGGCTGGATAGCCATTAATAGTATTAAAAGACTGATAATTTTCTGCACCCAACTCCACTCTAGCAATATCTTTTAAGTAGACATAGCTCGCTGTTTGATTTGCTTTCACTACAATATTTTTAAAATCTTCGACTGTTTTTAGTCGAGATCCTGCGGTGACTTTCGTATTTAAATATTGTCCATCAATGACGGGTAAATCACCGATTGCACCTGCGGCAACTTGTGTATTTTGAGCAGTGATTGCATTCGCTACATCACTTGGCATTAAATTATATTGTTTTAATTTCTCTGGATTTAGCCAGATTCGCATAGCATATTGCGAACCGAAAACATCAGACTCACCCACCCCTTCAATACGGTTCAGGTCATCTACCACATGCGTAGTTAAATAGTCCGATAGCTCAATATTGCCCGATTTACCAGTTGAGTCATATAAGCCTACCACCATAAAAGTATCGCCGAGTGACTTACTCACGGTCACCCCTTGGCGTTGTACTTCATCGGGTAAACGTCTTATGACGCCGCTAATACTATTTTGTACTTGGACCTGTGCTGTATCTGGATTTGTGCCATTATCAAAGCTAATGGTAATTCGGCTACGTCCTGATGAATCACTGGTAGAGCTGAAATAAAGTAAATTATCAATACCTTGTATTTGTTGTTCTAAAATCTGAGTAACACTTTGCTCAACCGTTTGCGCATCCGCACCACTATAACTTGCCGATACTGTAATTTTAGGAGGGGCAATATCAGGATAGCGCTCTACGGGTAAATTCAGCACCGAGAAAATACCAAATGCCATAACAATAATTGCGAGTACACTGGCAAAAATGGGACGCTGAATAAAAAATTTAGATAGCATGGCTGCTCAGAATTAGGTCGTCAATTAATAGATGGCAATACCAAATTTGCCCTCTTGATCATCAACGAGCGATATAAAAAAGACAAGTAGAATTAACACAATAAATGCAATTAGAACAAAAACAAAGCAAGAACTGGCATTTCCTACAAACCCATAAACAAGGTTTTAACAAGTGTCACTGAAAATTCATGAATTCTTCATGATCACGTCAAGTTCAATCATCAGACTAAATACGTTTCGACTAAAACAATATGAGTAGAATTATGTTTAAAAGAGCACTTTTATGCTTAAGTTTAATTAGCTTGGTTGGTTGTAATGATGACGATAAAACTGAAAACTCACCAACCACACCAGAATATCAACTTCCTAAAATTTTAGTGGTAGGACACCGCGGTGCGAGCGCTTTACGTCCTGAACACACGTTAGCTTCATATCAAAAAGCGATTGATGATGGCGCAGATTTCATTGAACCTGATCTAGTCTCTACAAAAGATGGCGTATTGGTTACTCGCCATGAAAATGAGATTGGTGGAACAACCAATGTAAGCACTTTAAGCCAGTTTGCAGATCGTAAAACAACAAAAAATATTGATGGTAAAGACTTAACAGGCTGGTTTACAGAAGACTTCACTTTAAGTGAATTACAGCAGCTTAAAGCGCGTGAACGTATTCCAGAGTTCCGACCAGCAAACACAGCCTATAATGACCTCTACCCTGTCCCGACTCTAGAGCAAGTGATTGAACTGGCTGAAGCAAATTATAAGAAAACGGGAAAAATTATTGGTTTATATATTGAAACCAAACATCCGACTTACTTTAAAAATCAGAAACTGGCAATGGAAGATACCCTTCTTAAAACCTTAGCCAAATACGAATATACACGTGATATTGCACCTGTCTATTTACAGTCTTTTGAAGTGAGTAATCTAAAATATTTAAAAGATCAGCTCGACCTTCATAAAACGATTAAATATGCACAAATCATTCAATTATATGACGCTAAAACCTCTCAACCAGCCGACTTCGTTGAATCGGGAGAAACTAAAACTTATGCCGATTTAGCCACAGCACAAGGCTTAAAAGACGTGGCTAAATATGCAAACGGTGTAGGGCCAAGCAAAGGCTATATTCTTAACTTTAATGACAGTGGCTCAGTTCAAACAACTTCGTTTATTTCTGATGCGCATAAAGCTGGCTTAAAAGTACATCCTTATACTTTCCGCCCAGAAAATTATTATTTACCAACGCATTTAAAGTGCAGTCAAGATAAACCTGCGGAGCGCTGTCCATCTGGTGCTTTAAAAGAGTTCGAAGCCTATTTCAAAGCGGGTGTTGATGGAGTCTTTACAGATGACCCGGCACTTGGCCGTGAAGCCGTTATTAATTATGAAAAAACCGCAAAATAAATAAAGTTTTTAATAAAAAAACAGGGCAATAAATGCCCTGTTTTTTTATTTCTCTACAACATTATCAAAATAAAGTGGGATCCACTGATATTGCTCGGCATTTACTTTATAAACATGACCAATGCCCGGAAATGGTAAATGTGGTGCGGCAACCCATTGTTGCTTATTTGAAATTTCAGCAAACATTTTTAAACGTGTATTAATCGCCTGCTCAGAATTCACATCAAAATCTACCCCAGTTTTTGGAGCATCAAATTGCAATGAATGTGAGTGGACAATGTCTCCAACAAAAATAATTTGCTGATCATTACTTTTTAAGCGGAAGCTATGATGACCTGGTGTATGACCACGAGTATCGATTACCTCAAAACCTTGAATGACGTCGCCATCTTTAAATGTCTTGAATGCTTTTTTTGCTTGGTATGGAGCAAGAGCAGTTTTTACGTTTTTAACAGTGCCCAAATAATTTTCTTTTTTGTCTGCTGGCACTGTTTTTTCAGAAGCTGGATTTAACCAGTAATCAGCTTCACGCTCATGTGCATATACAGTTGCATTTGGAAATACAGCTTTTCCATTTTGAGCAATACCACACACATGGTCTGGGTGTAGATGAGTAAGTAAAACAGTTTTTACATCAGCAAGCTTATAACCTGCCAATTCAATATTTTTTGCAATCGAGCCAAGTTGCGGGCCAAAACAACTTGCTGCCCCACTGTCTACAAGCGTTAAACTTTTTCCATCATCAACTAAAAATGCATTTACCGAGGTTTGAATCCCTTTCTCATTAACAGCAGCATATTTGGTTAAGATTTTAGTTTTCTGGGCCTGATTTAAATTTTTGAATAAATCAGGATTTAAATAAATCGTACCATCAAGTAAAGAAGTTACGCGGTAGTTTCCAAATTGATGGTGATAATATCCTGGTACTTGCGGGATTGCTGTTGGCTCAGCATAACTTGCATGGATGCTTCCAATTGCAAGGCCCAACGCTACACATAATTTTTTCATCTTTTCTTCTCTATTGAGTTATAAAGTCGAAATCTTTAAAAAAGATTTAATAATTTTTTAAGACCCAAATTATATAATGCATGAAAAGTGTCAGAAATATAAGTATATGAATAGCTATTCTCCCTATAAGGGTAAAAGCGGTCTTAAGCGCATATTAAATGCAACGGGCTACTCTATTTCAGGATTTAAAGCAGCTTATAAAAATGAGGCAGCTTTTCGCCAAATTGTTTTGATTAACATTATTTTGATTCCGGTTAGTTTTTTTCTTGATGTGAGCCGTAGTGAGCATGTGTTACTGATTATTGTATGTCTTTTTGCAATGATCGTTGAGCTATTCAACTCTGCTATTGAGGCTGTGGTTGACCGAGTCTCACTTGAAAAACATCAGCTTTCTAAAAATGCAAAAGATATGGGAAGTGCAGCCCAATTTGTTGCACTCTCTATCATTGCTATTACATGGTTAATTATTTTATTAGGCTAAAAAAAAACCATGCCTACAAGTAAATAAGCATGGTTGTAACAAAAGAGGAACTTCTAGCTGCTGTTCCTGTTTTTAATATAAATAATGGAACTTAATTATTTCTTAAAATTACGTGAAAAATAAAAAATCCCTGCATAAGCAGGGATTTTTTGGTTAAAGCGTTGATGCGTTATTACATCATGCCGCCCATACCACCCATACCGCCCATATCTGGAACAGCTGGTTTATCTTCAGGAATGTCAGTAATCATACATTCTGTAGTTAACATTAAGCCAGCAACAGAAGCTGCATGCTCAAGTGCAGAACGAGTTACTTTAGCTGGGTCAAGGATACCCATTTCTAACATATCGCCATATTCACCAGTTGCAGCGTTGTAACCAAAGTTACCTTCACCACCTTTAACAGCATTGATCACTACAGATGGCTCATCACCAGCATTTGCAACGATTTGACGAAGTGGAGCTTCGATCGCACGACGTAAAATGTTGATACCTGCTGTTTGATCTTCATTAGCGCCTTTTAAGCCATCTAATGCATTAACCGCACGTACTAGAGCAACACCACCACCAGCAACAACACCTTCTTCAACTGCTGCACGAGTTGCATGAAGCGCGTCATCTACACGGTCTTTCTTCTCTTTCATTTCAACTTCAGTCGCTGCACCAATTTTAATTACAGCAACACCGCCTGCTAATTTAGCAACGCGTTCTTGTAATTTTTCACGGTCATATTCTGAAGTAGATTCTTCAATTTGAGCACGGATTTGTTGAACACGCTCAGCAATACCAGCAGCATCACCAGCACCATCAACAATAACAGTGTTTTCTTTAGAAACAGTGATTTTGTGCGCAGTACCTAAATCTTGAAGAGTTGCTTGCTCTAAAGACATACCAACTTCTTCAGAAATAACAGTTGCACCAGTCAAGATTGCGATGTCTTGAAGCATTGCTTTACGACGGTCACCGAAACCAGGAGCTTTAACAGCACATACTTTGATAATACCGCGCATGTTGTTTACAACAAGTGTAGCAAGCGCTTCACCTTCAACATCTTCAGCGATGATAAGAAGTGGTTTACCAGTTTTTGCAACTGCTTCTAAAACAGAAATCAATTCACGGATGTTGCTGATTTTCTTGTCAACAAGAAGAATGAACGGATTTTCAAGTTCAGCAGTTAAAGTATCTTGTTTGTTTGCGAAGTACGGAGAGATATAACCACGGTCAAACTGCATACCTTCTACAACGTCTAAAGCGTCTTCGAAGCCAGAACCTTCTTCTACAGTAATTACGCCTTCTTTACCTACTTTTTCCATCGCTTGAGCGATAAGTTTACCAACAGTAGTGTCAGAGTTAGCAGAGATAGAACCTACTTGCTCGATCGCTTTGAAATCGTCAGCTGGTTTTGCATTTGAACGGATATTTTCAACTACAGTTTTTACTGCGATATCAATACCACGTTTTAAATCCATTGGGTTCATGCCTGCAGTTACAGATTTGATCCCTTCATTTAAAATTGCTTGAGCAAGTACAGTTGCAGTTGTAGTACCGTCACCAGCGATATCGTTAGTTTTGCTAGAAACTTCACGAACAAGTTGAGCACCCATGTTTTCAAACTTGTCTTTTAATGAAATTTCTTTAGCAACAGTTACGCCGTCTTTAGTGATGTGCGGAGCACCGAAAGAACGGTCAATTACTACGTTACGACCTTTAGGGCCTAAAGTCACTTTAACCGCATCTGCAAGTACGTTTACGCCTGCAATCATTTTTGAACGAGCTGAATCACCAAATTTTACGTCTTTAGCTGACATATTAAACTCCGAATCTTTTTAAATACTGAATCTGATAATGAATTGAGTTATGGATTGATTAGCCTTCCAACACAGCTAAAATGTCTGACTCTTTCATGATTAAGAGTTCTTCACCACTTACTTTCACTGTTGTACCTGCATAAGTACCAAACAATACTTTGTCACCAACTTTAACATCCAAAGCACGTACGCCATTCTCAGTGATTTGACCATTACCTACTGCAATTACTTCACCTTGAGATGGTTTTTCAGCAGCAGAACCTGGAAGTAAAATACCACCAGCAGTTTTGGTTTCTTCTTCTACGCGACGAATTACAACGCGATCATGTAATGGACGAATGTTGCTCATAATTAACTCCATCAGACTAAGTCTTTTTGATTAATCGTTATTGCTTTAATCCAGAGCAATAACAAAATATTTAGATGTCACTTTTGTGGGGATGAAAAAAAAGGCTTCAAGGGGAAAATGAAAAAAACTTATCTTTTTTGGTCATTTTTTAACAAGTTGTGAAGAGTTTTTATTAAATTTAAAGCACAAAATAAAAGAGGCTATTTTCATAGCCTCTTTTATAAAGATAAATATTAATGTTAAACAAAGAGTTGCTGGTTATTTAACAATTCATCTAATGTTGTATTTACCTGATTTAAAGTTATCAATGAAACACTACTAAACATTGTACCTTCACCATCTCGGTCAAGACTAATAGTCGTGTTTCCAGTATCTTGCTCTACAGTAATAAATTTCGCTAATGTGCTCACGTCTTTAGAATAGTCAATTAATAGTTCACTTAAATCGATTTTGTCTGCTTGAGTATCAGTTCTTACATCACCTAAAGTAAAATCTAACACCGTATCATATCCATTCCCACCAGTCGCATCTTGGCTATTTAGCAATTGGAACAGTATGGAATCAGTACCTTCATTAGTCATATAGGTATCGTTACCTTCACGCCCATTCAAAACGTTATTACCAGAGTTACCTGTTAAAAGATTATCTAAAGCATTGCCTGTTGCATTTAGATGAGCAGAACCAACCAACTCCAAGTCTTCAACATAACGACCACTTTCTAGACCTGTCGACCAATCAGAATATCCAACCAGACTATAACTCACAGAGCTAACTATTTTATCGTTTCCACCAAAATCGACATCTCGGTAGCCTGATTCGATAAGCTGGTTCTCCCAATAGCCACTTTCTACCCAAACATCTTCATAGTGGCTAGTATCTACCCAAACATCTTCATAACGGCTAGCATCCACCCAAACATCTTCATAATGACTTGTATCAAAATAGATATCTTCAAAATGACTAGTATCAACCCAGCCTTCTTCTGAACGTATATAGGTCAGTTCGTAGCCTTCTTGCCATTGTTCATTTACAGCATCATAATGTTGTTCTACATATCGACTATAGTCGCTCTCTGCCGTACCATTATCTATATAAGTTATATTATCTTGATTTATATATATTTTTTGTATAGTCGAATAACCACTTATGATCCACTGCTTTTCATAATATACATCTGTTATTAATTGTTGTTCATAATATCCATCAACAAGCCATATCTGTTCATAATGCCCTTCATTAATCCATTCTGGATACATATAGCTATTATCAATCCAAACATCTTTATATGTTGCATACGGCTCAACAGTATATTCTTCAACAAAATCACTTATATGATCAACTATATACGTATTATCCGTAGCATCACCTTTAAATTGATCGACAGTGATTGTAGGTAAATCATTAATCGCTTTGCTGATAGTTTCACTACGATTTCCTGCACGATCAATAATGGTAAGGTCAAATGACATTGCAGTCCCATACACATAAGTAGAGAAAGTTCCATCTGCCATGACCGTAGTACTCGTTACGGAAGGTTCTTGATCAGCAAAATAATATGTAATTTCAAGAGTAGCCTTACTTTCTGCGTGTCCCGTGAGCTCTCCCCATCCATTTATGGCAAGCTGGGTGACCACTTTCGGTGCTGTTGTATCATTTGTAGCAATAATCGTTGTACCTACACTCACATTTTGATTGGCATCAACTACTTTTACCGTCAATGTTTCACCATGCCAATATTGTGACCATAAGTATGTTGTGAAACTTCCATCATTTCTGACAGTAGTTTGACCAACTAAATTATTATTAGCATCAAAAATATTAACTGTTGAATATGCTTCCGCTTGTCCTGAAAGTACATTTCCATCTGCTAAAACAAGCTGAGTTGCTGCATTTGGCGCGACGATGTCTATGGGTGCGGTAATTTCGGTGTAAGCGCTTTGATAGCCATTTTGCTCCACAACAATGCGTAAAGTTTGCCCATTCGCCTGAGGTGAGTATAACTGGATATTAAAATGCCCTGTTTCATCTACAGAACCACCACCAATATAATTACTATACACATCATAAATACGCACCTCACTATTGAGCGAAGCAGTTCCCTCAATAAAAAAACCATTTTCAGATACCACAATATGCTCTGCTGATGGCGGTGCATTAGTATCTGCATTAAAAGTAATATTAAATGGCTTACTTATATTTTTGGCTAAATCTATCGCAGTGATGAATAACTGCTCTCCACGTAATATAGGTGGATAAATACTAGCGTTAAAATATCCAGTCTCATCCGTTTGAAATTCTGCTCGTAAATCTCCATCCGCATCCATTACCTGAATGATTGCTTTTGAATCAGTTTGTCCGGTAATACCATAACCGTCATTACTAATCACCACATCATTAATTACTGGAGCAATATTGTCTAAAGGCGCAATAATTTCAGAGATTAGGCTGTATTGATTCGTATTCTGGTCATAAACTCGAACTTGTAATGTCTGTCCCTGTAGATAGTAATCAATTAACTGAATAGTAAAACTACCATCTTCATTCACAACATTATTCCACCCTCCATTAATGATCTGACTATCAGTAGATGTAACAACAATCGACATTCCTGCTGTTGCCTTTCCTGTTAGAATATGACCATCTACATCCAGTTTTAGCTCTGTTGCAGTAATTGGTGAGTTGGTAAATACTGGTACTAATTCATGAGCAACTTCGCTTCGGTTGCCAGCAATATCTTTGACAACAATACTCAAATTTTGTGTCTGGTATTGACTCAGATTAATCCATTGATTAAATGTGCCATCGTACCAAACATAAGTTGTTGCGATAACTGCACCATATTGATCAATAATTTCAATCGTTGCATTTGGCTCAGCCTCACCAAAAAGCAATCCGTCCGAGGTTAATGTAATATTTGAAGCAGCTGATGGTGCAACATCATCAATTAAAGCATTATGTTTAACCTCAATACTTCGGTTACTTGCTTGATCAATTACAACAAATATAAGCTCTTCTCCATGTAAATAGACTTGATTAAAATAACCTGACACGTTACCAGTACTATCTACATAACCATAGCCTACAACCTCACCCGTAGCATTTTTGACTTCAATCCGAGTATTTACTTCTGCTTGCGCAGTAAAGTTTTGACCGTTTGAGTCGAGCACAATATTTTCAATCGGATTTGGCGAGATATCATCAATTAAGGCATTCTGTTTGACCTCTGTACTGCGGTTACCAGCTCGATCAACTACAACAAAAGTAAGCTCCTCTCCATGTAAATACACTTGATAGAAGTAACCAGAAACATTACCCATGTTATCAGTTGAACCAGATCCTACCACCTCACCAACAGCATTTTTAACTTCGATTCGACTATCTGCTTCCGCTTGCGCTGTGAAGTTTTGACCATTTTCATTTAAGACAATGTTTTCAATCGGATTTGGTGCAATATCATCAATCAAAGCATTTTGCTTAAATTCAATACTTTGATTACCTGCTTTATCTATAACGATAAAAGTGAGTTCCTCACCTTTTAAATAAACCTGATTGAAGTGACCGGACACATTACCAGTGCTATCGACATAACCATAACCGACAAACTCACCCGCAGCATTTTTGACACCAATAAAACTATTGGCTTCTGCTTGTGCCGTAAAATTTTGCCCATTTTCGTCAAAGATGATGTTTTCAATTGGATCTGGCGCAATGGTATCCACCAAAGCATTTAACTTAAGTTCGACACTGCGGTTACCCATTCGATCTATGACAACGAAAGTTAATTCCTCTCCATGTAAATAAACTTGGTAGAAGTAACCCGTCACATTACCAGTGCTATCGGTAGAGCCCCAACCTATCTGGTTACCAAATGAGTCAAAAACTTCGATCTGACTGTTTGCTTCCGCTTGTGCTGTAAAGTTTTGGCCATTCGCATCAAGTACAATATTTTTAATCGGATTAGGCGCAATATCATCAAGCGGCGCCTTAACTGAAACAGCTTCACTGACATTTCCAGCAAGGTCTTTAACAATGACTGTAAACTCTTCACCATGTAAATTGTAAATACCGAAAAAAATAGTAAATGTACCATCAGCATTTACACTCTGACTCCACGTATTCATCTGCTGACCATTTTGATCAAAAATCTGGATGAAGGTATTTGGTTCAGCTACACCAGAAAGGGATGAACCATCTTCACTAAAGACCAGATTACTTGCAGCTACAGGAGCAATATCATCAAGCGGTGCTTTTACAGTAACTCCGTCACTCAAATTACCAGCCTGATCAACTACAACTACTTTAAATACTTCTCCATGCATGTAGTTACTATTTAAATAGAGGTTAAATGTTCCATCCCAATTAACATTATTATTCCAAAGATTTAATAATTGACCATTCTGATCAAATATTTGAATCGTAGAATTGGGCTCAGCCATACCAGTTAGATATGAACCATCTTCGCTAAATACTAAATTAGTCGCATTTTCTGGTGCCGTATTATCAAGAAAGGCTGTTTGTTTTACTTCAACGCTACGATTACCAGCTTGATCAATCACAACAAAAGCGAGCTCCTCACCTTTTAAATAAACTTGATTCAAGTAACCCGAGACATTACCAGCACCATCCACATAACCAAAACCTACAACCTCACCCACAGTATTTTTAACTTCAACTTTGCTATTTGCTTCTGCTTGCGCTGTAAAGTTTTGACCATTTTCATTAAAGATAATGTTTTCAATCACATTCGGAGCAATGTCATCAATCAACGCATTCTGCTTGACCTCTGTACTGCGGTTACCAGCTCGATCAACTACAACAAAAGTGAGTTCTTCACCATGTAAATAGACCTGATAGAAGTAACCAGAAACATTACCCATGCTATCGGTTGAACCAGATCCTATGACTTCACCAGTAGCATTTTTGACTTCAATTTGAGTGTTTGCTTCTGCCTGAGCTGTAAAGTTCTGTCCATTGATATCTAATACAATATTTTCAATCGGATTTGGTGCAATATCATCAGTTAAAGCGTTTTGCTTGATCTCTGCACTACGGTTACCCGCTCGGTCAACGACAACAAAAGTGAGTTCTTCTCCATGTAAATAGACTTGATTAAAATAACCTGACACGTTACCAGCGCCATCCACATAACCTGAACCAACAATCTCACCAACAGCATTTTTAACTTCAATTTGAGTATTTGCTTCTGCTTGCGCTGTAAAGTTTTGACCATTGATATCTAATATAATATTTTCAATCGGATTTGGCGCAGTATCATCAATCAAGGCATTCTGCTTGACCTCTGTACTGCGGTTACCCGCTCGGTCAACGACAACAAAAGTAAGCTCTTCGCCATGTAAATGCACTTGATACAAATATCCTGAAACATTACCTGCGCTATCTGCTGATCCATAACCTACGACGTCACCGTTATTATTTTTGATTTCAATTTGGCTATTTGCTTCTGCCTGAGCTGTAAAGTTCTGACCATTGAGATCTAATACAATATTTTCAATCGGATTTGGTGCGACATCATCATTCAAAGCACTCTGCGTGACCTCTGCACTACGGTTACCTGCTCGATCGATTACGACAAAAGTAAGTTCCTCACCGTGTAAGTAAACTTGTTGAAAATAACCAGATACATTACCTGAGCTATCGGTGTAACCAAAACCAATCTTATTTCCATCCTGATCGAATACATCAATAGAGCTT
The DNA here is from genome assembly GCF_014169935.1 of Acinetobacter sp. BEC1-S18-ESBL-01. Lineage (NCBI taxonomy): Bacteria > Pseudomonadati > Pseudomonadota > Gammaproteobacteria > Moraxellales > Moraxellaceae > Acinetobacter > Acinetobacter sp. BEC1-S18-ESBL-01. The sequence continues at coordinate 894,436 of NZ_AP022302.1, read as the reverse complement.
CCAGCTTCTGCCTGAGCTGTAAAACTTTGGCCATCTTCGTTGAAGATGATATTTTCAATCGGATTTGGTGCAATGGTATCAATTAAAGCATTTTGCTTAAATTCGATACTGCGGTTACCTGCTCGATCTATAACAACAAAAGTGAGTTCCTCACCGTGTAAATAAGTTTGATTGAAAGAACCAGAAGCATTACCAGCACTATCTGTAGAGCCCCAACCCGTCTGATTACCTAATGAATCAAAAACTTCGATCTGACTATTTGCTTCTGCTTGCGCTGTAAAGTTTTGACCGTTTGCATCAAGTAAAATATTTTTAATTGGATCTGGTGCAATATCATCAAGTGGAGCATTTATTGAAACAGCTTCACTCACATTTCCGGCTTGGTCTTTAACTGTGACCGTGAATGCTTCTCCATGTAAATTGTTGCTACCTAAGTAAATAGTAAATGTACCGTCAGAGCTAATGGTGTTATTCCATATATTCACGAGCTGACCATTATGATCAAAAACCTGAATCGTAGTATTCAGTTCTGCTACGCCTGTAAGATATGAACCATCTTCTGAGAAAACTAAATTGCTGGCTGGTGTAGGAGCAACCGTATCAGCGGTAATTACAGTATCGGTGCTTACTTGCCCACGAGCATCCTTAATTGATAAGAAAAACTGCTCACCATCAACAAGAGGGCGGTCAAGCTGGAGTTTAAAATAACTTGATCCATTCCAACCGTTATCTTCACCGACTTTAATTTCAGCTACGACTTCACCTTTGGCATCTTTAACAATAAGAGTACTATTATTTTCAGCTTGTCCACTTATCACTCCATCCGAAGTAAAGCTATCTACATGAGGGGCAAAAGCATAATTAGGCGCCTGTATCTGCGCTGCTAAACTTACATTTCCATTCACATCGGTAGCCGTGACATAAACCGTCTCAGCATTAGTTAAAAACATACCTAGTTCTATCGAAAAACTTCCACTCTCATCGGTCCAGTTATTCCAGAACCATTTATTAAGAATGTTTCCTTGCCCATCTTTAACTAAAATTTCAGAGAAAGGTTCTGCATGACCATAAACTAAATCGCCAGCATCATTGAAATTTAAATCTGTTGGGACAGGTGGAGGAGTCAGATCTACAATGATATTCTGCTCAGGACTTATCAATCCTTTATTATCAATAATTTGAACGGAAATTTGCTCTCCATCAATTAAAGGTCGGTTTACACTCAAGCTAAAATGACTAAATTCATTCCAACTATTGTCATCACCTAATGTAACCTTTCCTAATTCATTACCGTCAGCATCACGCACGATTACTGTACTATTATCTTCAGCAAACCCAGAAATTAAGCCTTCTTGTGTAATACGTTCAACATGTGGAATATAAGCAAAGTTTGGAACTTCGATTAGGGCTTCACTCGTATTTTGATTTTTATCTACTACTTGTACGGTAACCGACTCACCTTCTTTTAAAAATTGGAACACCTGTAAACTTGCAAAGCCTTGTTCATCGGTAAAACCTGTAGCAATTAAATTGCCCTCTCCAGAAAATGCACGAATAAAGCTGTTCGGCTCATTAACATGTACTGATAAAGTTTCACCACTAATATCAAATTGTGGAGTTTCTAAAAATACTGCTGGAGTATAGTCTGCGGTAATATATTGTGGATGGCCTGAAATATTATCTTTATCTGTAGAGATAGTAATTTGAGTACCTTCCTCTAAAGGTTGGTTGAGGGTCAAAGTAAATGGTCTGACCTCACCTAATGCCATTACACTAAAAGGCGTAATACCTGAACCCTCAAATGCAATGGAGTTAAACTCTTGTAGAATATTTCCATTCTGATCTTTTACAATAAAATGACTGCCTTCGGTCGCATAACCAGTGATCACACCTTCTGGACTAATTCTTGTAATACTAATAGCAGGAACTTCAGTAACTAGGCTAATTGACGAATTTTCACTGCTGTATCCATTATAAGTAGCGACCGCATAAATTTCTTGATTAGTACTAATAGAAAGGTCTTTTAAAGTAAATTTACCCTCCTCATTAGCTATTGTAGTTGCAAGCCAATCACCATTTTTATTGTAGATATCAACTTTACTTCCTTTATATGCGCTACCTGAAATGATAGCTCCATCTATATTATTGAAAGTTAGTGAATCTAGAGTTGGCGAATTTGGAGTATGATCTACATTATAATTTTGGGTCTGTTTAATAATGGCTGTATTGCCAGCTTGATCAGTAAGACTAATATCAATTGATATATTGGTTTGCGATTCTTCTGACCACAAAAACTCTGCTGGAATTTCAGTAACCCATTCTTGGGTGACTTCATCAAAATGAAAGTTATAAACAACATCGTTTAAAGTCGTATTTACTGAGGTCAGTGAGCTATTTAAGTCTGTTGGTAGATTATCTACGTCCAGTCTTATAGAAATAACTTGGTCTTTTTCAACTAGGCTTATTGTATTGTCTTCAGTAATCGACTTTACAGTTACTGTAGTTGATTCAATATTTAAAGAATTATCTATAATTACCTTTTCCACACCAGTTTCTGATGTGTTGCCTGCGAGGTCTGTCACTACAGCTTTATAGAGGTAACTTCCATCAGCTAAATCTTTTTGATCAGCTGTTGTCTCCTGCCATGTCTTTCCTTCATCGGTAGAGACTTCATAGTGGTCTAATAAAACAGCTTGCTCTCCGATTACAATCGGTTGAGCTAGCTTCAAAGTAAAATTATTATCTTGCGTAATTTGATCGGTTGCTGAAACACCTGTATCACTCAAATCAGATAAAGTTAGTTCACCTGCTTGTGGTGCGGTAATATCTACAACGACTTTTTGTATAGCGGTTTCTGATGTATTGCCTGCAATATCTGTAACTATAGCTTTATATTGGTAAACACCATCGGTTAAATCTTTTTGAGCTACTGTTGTTTCCTGCCACGTCTTTCCATCATCTTTCGATATCCAGTAAGTAATTTGGCTAGTTACTTCTTGTCCGCTAATCTTTAAATCAAAAGTTTTATCTTGCGTAATCTGATCAGTTGCCGAAACACCCGTATCGCTTAAATCAGATAGAGTTAGTTCACCTACTTGCGGTGCTGTTGTATCGACAACAACTTTTTGTATAGTGGTTTCTGATGTATTGCCTGCAACGTCTGTTATTACTGCTTTATATTGGTAAACACCATCCGCCAAATCATTTTGAGCTACTGTTGTTTCCTGCCAAGTCTTTCCTTCATCTTTAGATATCCAGTAAGTGATTTGGCTATTTACTTCTTGTCCACTAATCTTTAAATCAAAAGTTTTATCTTGCGTAATCTGATCGGTTGCTGAAATGCCCGTATCAGTCAAAGCAGCTAAAGTCAGTTCACCTGCTTGCGGCGCTGTGGTATCCACAACGACTTTTTGCACGCTGGTTTCAGATATGTTGCCTGCAACGTCGGTTACTACAGCTTTATAGAGAAAAATACCATCAGCTAAATCTTTTTGTTCAACTGTTGTTTCCTGCCACGTCTTACCATCATCTTTCGATATCCAGTAAGTAATTTGGCTAGTTACTTCTTGTCCGCTAATCTTTAAATCAAAAGTTTTATCTTGCGTAATTTGATCAGTTGCCGAAATACCCGTATCAGCCAAAGCAGATAAAGTCAGTTCGCCTGCTTGCGGTGCTGTTGTATCGACAACAACTTTTTGTATAGCGGTTTCTGATGTATTGCCTGCAACGTCGGTTACTACAGCTTTATATTGATAAACACCATCGACCAAATCTTTTTGAGCGGCAGTTGTTTCCTGCCAGGTTTTTCCTTCATCGGTAGAGACCAAATACGTTACTCGGCTGCCACTTTCCTGTCCCTCAATCTTTAAAGTGAAGTTTTTATCTTGAGTGATCTGGTCGATTGTAGAAGCCCCTGAATCCAAAAGATTTTTGAGATTCAAAGTACCTGGCTCAGGAGGCGTCGTATCTTTAGAATCGTTCCGAGACAATAAAGCAATTGTTCCTGCTCCTGCTAAAGCGCTGACTACCCACGACCAGAGGGGTACAGAAGATGAACTATCAATAAGCTTTGGCGTATCTTTTAATTCTAAATAATTAACAGTGGTCTGTCCGCTAGCATCTTCTCCCAGATTAGCAGCCCAATAACTCTGCCCTTCATTTAAAAGAATTTGCGGGTTTTCGCTAATAAAATAGTTTTCTAAAACAATTTCAGTTCCATCTTTTAGATGAACAATTGCACTGTTTCCTTCTCTTGTTATTGAAGAAATTTTTTCTGGATTTATATCGATTTTTACGACTTCTTTAGGATTTACTACAATATTTTTTGTCTGGCCTACATTAATATCAACTGTATTATTTTTTGAAGCATTATTTGCCATTAATGATACTTGTACCATTTTTCCACCATGAAATTTTAAATATTATTAAGTTATTCTAAAATATTAAGATAAATAGATACTCATTTAATCAAATACTATTAACTATCATAAAACACTAAACCCTTATTGTAGCTACTTTAAATCGCGGCTTTTTATATAGTTAAAAATTTTTATGTATCCATTAATATTATTTTTAAAATGATAAAACATTTAGAATGTTTTCCTATTCCCCATATATAGAATTTGAAGCTTAGGCATTGTAATGGATAAAATTTTATCAATCTACTCTTAAGTTAAATGTCTTAGAGAATTCTTATAAATTAAATTAATTGAAAAATCTTTAAATCGTAATTAAACCAATAATGATTAATTTTTCCTTCATTTGAAATGACATTAAAACTATTTGGAACATGATAATGCAAACGGCTAGAAGTCGCTGTTCCTGCATGAATATCATAAATAGGATGATTTATCTTTAAATGATAAATTTGCGTTAAATCATATACAGCGGTTTTATGTAAATGACCGTGTAACATTCCAAATAGTCCCGTTGTACTCCATTTTTCGAGTGCCATTTTTCCTAATACAGGACAATCTTTAATACCATGCTCATCATCAGGTGGAGTATAAAAAGGTTGATGGAAAACAACTAATTTGATTTTATCCGCTGGCGCTTGCTGTAATCGCTCATATGTAGTTTGAATTTGCTCAATCGAAATATGTCCACGAGTATGATAACGACGGCGAATACTATTCACCCCAACAATATAAAAATGTTCAGTTTCTAAAGTTGGTTCAAGCTGGCCAAAAAAATATTGGTAGCGAGTAAATGGTGAGAAAAAACGGTTCCAGACATGGTACAACGGAATATCGTGATTACCAGGAACAACAAGATAAGGAATATTAAGGCTATCTAAAAACTGACGGCATTTATAAAACTGTTGATATCGGGCACGTTGAGTAATATCACCACTCACCACAATGACTTCAGGTTTATGTTGAGTGCAAAAAAGTCGGATTGCATCTAAACATGCCTCAACTTCTGTTCCAAAATGCAGATCAGACAGATGTAACAACATTTGGCACCATAATATTTAAAGCATTCTTTTCTACAGAGAAATTTAAAGGTGCTTTCATCTCTAATATTTCACCATCTAAAGCTACTGTAAGTTTTGATCTTTTTGCACAATCTACCACCACATGATCTGCACAAAAACTATAAACATCTTGTGTCTCTTCTACTTTGCCTTGAATCCACTGCCACAACATGTTTAATAAACTAAGCCTATCACTTTTCGTAATGACCACTCCAGCGACTCGACCTTGTGCTGCACATTCGGCAATTCTTAATTTCATATCACACAACTGCAACTGGTTATTACCAAAGAAAATTAGAGGGGTTTTAACTGGATATTTCTTCCCATCAACTGTGACGGAAAGTTTCATGGATTTATTTTCTCTTAATAAAACATCCAGAGCTGAGGTATAGGCATGTAAAGGTAAGCGTCCTAAATATTTATTATAAAGCTCACGTTTTTTTATAAATAATGGATAAAGTCCTAAACTTGCATTATTTAAATAAACATGGTCATTAATTGTCGCAATATGTACAGAGCGTGGTGTACCTGTAGCGATGACTTCAGCAGCTTCTAACAAATCCAAAGGAATATCTAAAACTTTAGCGACATAATTAAAAGTTCCCAAAGGTAATATTCCCATAGGGATATGAGTATGTCTAAGTTTTGATGCTACCGCATTTAATGTTCCATCCCCACCCGCTGCAACAACAACACCTAAGTTTGCATTTTGGCTATGCCGATGAATTACTTGACTCATCAAATCATCAAAAGAAACATCTTCCGCTAATTCAAAAACTTGTATTTCAAAACCAAATTCGGTGAACACGGTCATTAACTGTTCATACATATCTTCATGTTTTGACGCATGAAAACCCGACTTTTGGTTATAAATGATAGAGAGAGGTTTTAAAGTCCGCATTTTTATTATCTTAGAGGGATTCATCCTGAATATTGTATATAAAAACACCTAATAAAAGTCTCTTTATGTAAATTTTGAATGAAGATCATTTGTTTAATCAATAATAATTCTCAAGAAAAAAATAAGAATCAAGATATTGATTTTTAAAGAAATAAATAATATAAATAACACACATACAACATAAAAATATTGAGTATAAGATATTGCAAAAAAACTGCAAGTTAATGATTTAAATAAGAAAAATTCAAAAAAGTAAAATATCTATTTCTTAGTCTTTAGTCTTATTTTTTTTATGATTTTGTGCTTTAATACAGCCACTTTTTTATTTGATCTTTCATTGTACCTCTCAATGAATGACTTGTACGTTGTACATATTTTGAATAGGCCTCACCATGACCACAGTGAACGCACCAGAATTCGTTCGTCATCCTAAGCTTATCGCATGGGTTGAAGAAATTGCAAACTTAACCAAACCAGCAAAAATCGAATGGTGTGACGGAAGCGAAGAAGAGTATCAACGTCTAATCGACTTGATGATCGCTAACGGCACCATGCAGAAATTAAACCAAGAAAAACATCCTGGTTCTTATCTTGCAAATTCTGACCCATCTGACGTTGCACGTGTTGAAGACCGTACTTACATCTGCTCTCAAAATAAAGAAGATGCTGGTGCGACAAACAACTGGGAAAACCCAGCTGTTATGCGTGAAAAATTAAATGGTTTATTTGAAGGCTCAATGGAAGGCCGTACCATGTACGTTGTTCCTTTCTCAATGGGTCCTTTAGGTAGCCATATTGCTCATATCGGCATTGAGTTAACTGACTCTCCTTACGTTGCTGTTAGCATGCGTAAAATGGCACGTATGGGTAAAGCAGTTTATGACGTATTAGGTACAGACGGCGAGTTTGTTCCTTGTGTACATACAGTAGGTGCTCCACTTGCTGAAGGCCAAAAAGACGTTGCTTGGCCATGTAACCCTGAAAAATATATCGTTCATTACCCAGAAACTCGTGAAATCTGGTCTTTCGGTTCTGGTTACGGCGGTAACGCATTACTTGGCAAAAAATGTTTAGCTCTTCGTATCGCTTCTGTCATGGGACGCGAACAAGGTTGGTTAGCTGAACACATGCTTATTCTTGGTGTGACTAACCCTCAAGGTGAAAAACACTACATCGCTGCAGCATTCCCGTCTGCATGTGGTAAAACAAACTTTGCAATGTTAATTCCACCAGCAGGTTATGAAGGTTGGAAAATCGAAACTGTAGGTGACGATATTGCGTGGATCAAACCAGGTGAAGATGGTCGTTTATATGCGATTAACCCTGAAGCTGGTTTCTTCGGTGTAGCTCCTGGTACAAACACCAAGACTAACCCGAACTGTATGGCAACTCTTCATAAAGATGTTATCTATACAAACGTAGCGGTAACTGAAGATGGTCAAGTATGGTGGGAAGGTCTTTCTAAAGAAGTTCCAACAAACTTAACTAACTGGAAAGGTCAACCTCACGTAAATGGTGAAAAAGCAGCGCATCCAAATGCTCGCTTCACTGTTGCAGCTGGTCAATGCCCTTCTATCGATGCTGACTGGGAAAATCCAGCAGGCGTTCCAATTTCTGCATTTATCTTCGGCGGTCGCCGTGCAGATACGGTTCCTTTAGTTTCTGAAGCTTTCGACTGGGTTGACGGTGTATATAAAGCGGCAACTATGGGTTCTGAAACTACTGCTGCTGCTGTTGGTCAACAAGGTATCGTTCGTCGTGACCCATTCGCGATGCTTCCATTTGCTGGCTATAACATGGCTGACTACTTTGATCACTGGTTAAGCCTTGGTCAACAAGTAAGCACAAAAGCTGAAGCAGCTGGTAATAAATTACCAAAAATCTTCAATGTAAACTGGTTCCGTCGTGATGCTGAAGGCAACTTCGTATGGCCTGGTTTCGGTCAAAACATGCGTGTTCTTGAGTGGATCATTGATCGTTGTGAAGGTCGTGCAAACGCTGTTGAAACACCAATTGGTCTTGTTCCAACATATGACGACTTGAACTGGGAAGGTACTGAATTCTCTAAAGAAGAATTTGACCTAATCACAGCTCAAGATAAAGATCAGTGGATTACTGAAATTGAAAGCCACACTGATTTATTTAATAAACTCGGTGATCGCTTACCGAAAGCATTAAAAGAACGTCAAGCAGCTTTACTTGAAGCTGTAAAAACTGGCTTCTAATTGCTATATATAAAAAAGGTCGCTATATGCGACCTTTTTTATTATGCGGCATCATCTTTTTGTCGACGCTCAGATAAATAAGCTTCTAATACTTTTACTTGTTTTTCATCAAATGCCAGACCTAGTTTTGTTCTACGCCACAATATATCCTCAGCAGTAGTTGCCCATTCATATTCACATAAATATTTGACTTCGCATTCAAATAAGTCATGTCCAAAATTCCGACCTAATTGCTCTACTGCATTTCTCTCTTGGAGCATATTCCAGACTCTTGTACCATATGCATGCGCCCAACGGTTGGCAAGTGACTCAGACACTCCACTTATACGTGACTGAATCTGATGCGTTAAATCCTCTAAGGTTGTCCAGTTTTCAGCGCCAGGTAATGGCTCATCTGCAGTCCACTCTTCTGCCATATCATTAAAAAATGCAGACAGATGATCTAAAGCAGCTTCGGCTAATTTTCGGTAAGTTGTGATCTTGCCACCAAACACAGATAATAATGGCACCTTTCTCTCTTCTGCTTGTAGCGCCAAAGTGTAGTCACGTGTAATCGCTGAAGGATTATCAGACTCATCATCACATAAAGCACGCACACCGGAGTACTGGCTTACAATATCAGTTCGAGTTAACTGCTTTTTAAAATGTGAATTGGCCACTGTTAAGAGGTAATCAATTTCTACCTCTGTGATCTCTACCTTTTGTGGATCACCTATATATTCTTGATCTGTCGTACCAATCAGTGTATATTTTTCTAAATATGGAATTGCAAACACGATGCGTCGATCTTCGTTTTGCATAATGAAGGCTTTATGACAGTCATATAATTTTGGCACAACAATATGACTTCCTTGGATCAGCCGAATTCGATAGGGCGATTTTAGCTTCAGATTTTCACTAATAATTTCTTCAACCCAAGGACCAGCTGCATTCACTAAAGCTCTTGCACGTACCTGATAAAACTCTGCTCCGCTTTGTAACTCCAGATGCCACAACTCTTGTTCCCTATAAGCTTTAATACAACGCGTACGGGTTACGACTTTGGCACCTTTCTCTTTGGCCTGTAATGCATTTAACACCACAAGACGTGCATCATCTACAGTACAGTCAGAATATTCAAAGCCACGTGTGATAGCTGGTTTTAAAGGACTATCTTCTTTGAAGTAAATAAGATTTGAACCTAATAATTTTTCTCGTTTTCCCAAGTGATCATAAAAAAACAGCCCAGCACGAATCAACCATGCAGGGCGTAAATGTGGTCGATGAGGCATAATAAAGCGCATGGGTTTAATAATATGTGGAGCTTTAACCAATAGCACTTCACGCTCTGCTAGAGCTTCTCTAACCAATCTAAATTCTTTATGTTCTAAATAGCGCAGACCACCATGAATTAATTTGCTGCTAGCAGATGAAGTGTGACTAGCTAAATCATCTTTTTCACATAAAAATACCGATAGTCCACGGCCTGCAGCATCATTAGCGATACCAACACCATTAATACCGCCACCGATCACGGCAATGTCATATATTTTTGAATAATCATTAGGCTGTATTTTCATTTCTCATTTTCTTTTTATTGTTGATCTTATAAAAATTAAAACACCAAATTGAAGAAACAACAATCAAAAAAGTAGAATAATCAATTTTAAATAACCAAGTATTTAACCGTTAATTAATTACCCTACTATTGAATTCAACCAGTTAAAGAACGAATTAATCCTCAGCCCAACTTTGACTACGCTTAACTGCCTTGAGCCAACCCTTATAAATAATTTCTGATTGTTCAGAAGACATTTTTGGCTCAAATACCTTTTCTATAGCAGATTTATTCCTTAACTCATGTAGATCTTGCCAGAAACCCGTCGCCAGTCCAGCAAGAAAAGCTGCACCCAAAGCTGTGGTTTCTTTCATTATTGGACGTTCTACTGGTGTTGCTAAAATATCAGCCTGAAATTGCATTAAGAAATTATTTTCCGTCACTCCCCCATCAACACGGAGTGTACGGAGCTCTTCTTCTGCATCTTGCTGCATTGCATCTAAAACATCTCGGGTTTGAAAAGCAATAGACTCTAAAGTTGCACGAATAATATGTTCAATACTAGCCCCACGCGTAAGTCCAAAAATAGCTCCACGCGCTGTTGGGTCCCAATACGGTGCGCCTAACCCTGTAAAAGCAGGTACAACATATACACCGTTACTGTCTTTCACACGTGTTGCATAAAGCTCAGAGTCTTTAGCATTCTTAATGACCTTTAATTCATCGCGTAACCACTGAACGCAAGAACCACCATTAAACACAGCACCCTCTAAGGCATAGTTCACCTCACCATTCGCACCACATGCAATAGTAGTTAGTAATCCATGTTCTGAGCGGACAATCTTCTTACCTGTATTCATTAATAGAAAACAGCCTGTGCCGTAGGTATTTTTTGCCTGACCAGACTCAACACACATTTGACCAAACAGTGCGGCTTGTTGATCACCTGCAATTCCTGCGATTGGAATACCAACTTCTTGCCCACTAATGGTATGTGTATATCCATAAACCTCAGATGAGCTACGTACTTCGGGTAACATTGCTCGAGGAATCTCTAAAACTTGTAAAAGTTTTTCATCCCATTCAAGCTTTTCAATATCAAAAAGCATGGTTCGCGAAGCATTGGTAAAGTCAGTAACATGGACCGCACCATTGGTGAGTTTCCAAATTAACCAAGTGTCCACTGTACCGAACAACAACTCTCCTCGCTCAGCGCGTTCACGACTTCCTTCAACATGGTCTAAAATCCATTTAATTTTTGTGGCTGAAAAATATGGATCAATTACCAATCCCGTTGTTTTACGGATGTATTCTTGCCATCCTGCTTTATGTAGTTGATTGCATATTTCAGTCGTCTGTCGGCTTTGCCAAACAATCGCATTGTAAATCGGCTTGCCCGTTTTTTTATCCCAAACAACTGTGGTTTCCCGCTGATTTGTAATCCCAATTGCTGCAACTTGTTCACTCTTAATACCTGCTTGAGCTAAAGCTTCTACCCAAACAGCACTTTGCGTAGCCCAAATTTCCATAGGATCATGCTCGACCCAGCCAGGCTGAGGATAAATCTGAGTAAATTCTTTTTGAGCAATACTGACAACATTAGCATCATGGTCTAAAACAATTGCTCTTGAGCTTGTTGTTCCCTGATCAAAAGCAACAATATATTTTTTCGGGCAATTTGACATCTGAATGTCCCTTTCATTATTCACACACATCTAGTCCACAATGCCAAAACATTATGTCTAACTGTATTTATTCAAAATTTTCTTTGGAATATATCATTATTTTTAAGATATACAGGAATTCTTCGCCCAAACATTACTCATTCTTTATCAGTTTTTTACTACTTGAGAAAAATAATATGCAACATATGAGAATTAGATGATGAAAATATATTGATCGGCTAAATTGAAATCACATAAATATTCAACTTATTCCTTTGCTTAAATAATAAACATTGTTTTACAGACATAAAAAAAATAAAGTGAAATACTCCTCTAGAAAATATGTAAAAACGGAATAAATCTTCTCTTTTTTAGCATTCAACCCAAGCGAAACATGGAGCGACTCATGGTTGATCAACCTTCTACCGCAACAACTCCACATTCTAATTTAGATACAAAAACTCGTCTAAAATCAATTTTGGGCGGTTCTGCCGGTAACCTTGTTGAATGGTACGACTGGTATGTATATGCAGCATTCACGCTCTATTTTGCTCATGCTTTTTTCCCGAAAGGTAGCCAGACGGCTCAGCTCCTTCAAGCGGCCGCAATTTTTGCTGTAGGCTTTTTAATGCGTCCCATCGGCGCATGGATTATGGGAATCTATTCAGACCGTAAAGGACGCAAAGCGGGTCTTACGCTTTCCGTCACTTTAATGTGTATAGGTTCGCTGCTTATTGCCGTGACGCCAAGTTATGAAAGTATTGGTGTATTTGCTCCTCTTCTTTTAGTTGTCGCCCGTTTAATTCAAGGCTTAAGTGTAGGCGGTGAATATGGTGCTAGTGCTACCTATTTAAGTGAAATGGCTGAAAGAAATCGACGTGGTTTTTTCTCTAGCTTCCAATATGTAACATTGATTGCTGGCCAGCTCACAGCCCTATGTGTTCTATTAATATTACAAATGGTATTAACTGAAGAACAACTACATGATTGGGGATGGCGTATCCCATTCTTTATTGGGGCTTTACTTGCTATTGTAGTTTTCCGTATTCGACGTGGCCTACTAGAAACTCAATCTTTTAAAAATGCTCAGGCAGAAACAGACCAGCCTAAATCAGGCATGTTTGCTTTATTTAAACATTACCCTAAAGAAGCTTTTACAGTATTGTTTTTAACCGCTGGCGGGACTTTAGCTTTTTATACTTACACGACTTATTTGCAAAAATATTTGGTCAATACTTCTGGATTTACTAAACCTGAAGCCACTCAAATTACAACTTTAGCGCTATTTATTTTTATGTGTCTACAGCCTGTAGCGGGTGCTCTGTCGGATCGCATTGGTCGAAAACCCCTTATGATTTTCTTCGGAATAACAGGTGTTTTATTCACATACGTTTTATTTGATGCACTTGCAAATACACATAATTACTGGACAGCTTTCTGGTTATGTTTTGGGGGTCTCGTAATGGTGACTGGTTACACTTCAATTAATGCTGTAGTTAAAGCCGAGCTCTTCCCTGCACACATTCGCGCTCTAGGTGTTGCATTACCTTACGCGATTGCCAATACATTATTTGGCGGAACAGCAGAGTTCTTTGCTTTAAGTTTTAAAGAAGCTGGGCATGAATCTTGGTACTTTATTTATGTAAGTATCATGATCTTCATTTCTCTCATTATTTATATTTTTATGAAAGACACCAAGCATCACTCAAAAATTAAAGAACACTAATATTTTATCAATAAGGGCTAATATCGTTCGCCGATGTTAGCTCAAATCATGAGATTAAGCCCCAACAACCTTTGTATTTTATGAGATACTAGCTATAAGAAAATAAGGACGATACTGATGAATAGAAGTATTTTATGCTTGGCATTAAGTAGTATGTTTGTTTTAACTGCTTGTCAGACTACCCCTCGACAATATAATGGTTCAACTGGATACCAGATTGAAAACCAAACAAAAACTTCGGCGACTTTAGCTTACACTTTAGCGGGTCGTAATAACCAGCAACTCGATGAACGTAAATTACAACGCGCTTGTCAGAATGTGCTAGGTGCTCAGAAAGTTTATAAATTATCAATTTTGAGTATCAATGAAATTCCTAATCCAGCGAAAGATGAGCATTATGGAATTCAACTCGGCGAAACTCGTGCTTCTTTTGGCTTATCAAATACACCTAGCTTAAATAATGGTGAAGACTATGCGACTCGCCAAGCGCTTGAAGCACGTCCAAGCACACTAAAAGTTGTTCGTTATACTTGTTCATAAAATAAAAAAGACGCTGTTCTTTTACAGCGTCTTATAAAAACTTACATTTCTAAACTCTTTAGCTTCATCTAGATCTGGCCATGTAGAAGCACTTCTTTCTTCAATTTTTTCATATTTGGGATGACTAAAGTTTTTAACACGGCTATCAGCCACCCAGACTTCTGGCGCAAACTTTAAAAATTCATCTAAGAAAAAGCGGTTACATTGATCGTATAAAACATCAGCTGCCAATAAAACATCAACTTGCTCAGCCTTATATAAATCATCTAAATATTCTAGCTCAACATTATTAAGTAAAGCGTTTTCACGGCAAGCATTCAAACTAACTTGATCGATATCACAGCAGATGACTCGTTTCGCTCCTGCCATTTTTGCAGCAATTGCGACGACACCAGAACCCGCTCCAAAATCCAAAACAACTTTATCCTTAACATGGTCCGGCTCTGCAAGTAACCACTGCGCCATCGCTAAACCAGATGCCCAACAAAAAATCCAATACGGCGTATCATTCCAAATACGACGAATAACTTCATCATCTAAGCGATCAGTTGAAAAAACTGGTGGAATTAACCATAAAGAAATAGGCGTTTCAGGCAACTGTTGTGCCATCAACTCACAATTGGGAATAACTTCATTCAGTGCTTGAAGTAAATGTTCAGGGGCTTTGGACAGTTGAAAGGTGCAGCTCATCAGATTTCTTTTAATTCATTTTTATAACAAGCATAACAGAGTCATTCCATTATGATTTGAATTTTTAGAATAACCTTCGGTTGGACCTACTTTTCTTTCGGGAAAAGTAGGCAAAACCATTGTCATCCGCAAAACTCGGCAGATACTCTCTAGAATCGAAAGCATCGCAGAAACATTAAATTTTTAACGTATTTCTGCCTCAAACAATTGCGGATGACGGTTACGCGTATCAAATAACAGCCTAGCGTTAATTAAATTAACCTAAAGCTTTTTCAGCAGCTTCTACAGTTTGACGAATCAAAGTTGTAATGGTCATTGGACCAACACCACCTGGTACTGGTGTATAAGCAGAAGCAATTTCTTCAATACCTTGTAATTGAATATCACCTACGCCACCGCCATCACGAGGATGGAAACCAGCATCTACAACCACTGCACCTTGTTTAATCCAGTTTTTTTGGATAAGTTCAGCTTTACCAACTGCACCCACAATAATGTCAGCTTGTTTCACAAGCTCAGGTAAGTTTTGTGTGCGTGAATGGCAAATCGTTACTGTTGCATTGGCTTGCAAAAGCATCATTGCCATTGGTTTACCTAAAATTGCAGAACGGCCAACCACAACCGCATGTTTACCAGCAATTTCGATATTGTTTTCTTTTAAAATGGTCATGATGCCAGCAGGAGTCGCTGAACCATATGCCGCTTCACCCATAGCCATACGGCCAAAACCAAGACAGGTTACACCATCAACATCTTTAGCTAATGAGATTGCATCGAAACATGCACGCTCATCAATTTGCTCTGGAACTGGATGTTGTAAAAGAATGCCATGTACATCTGGGTTAGCATTAAGTTTTTCAATTTCAGCTAATAATTGTTCTGTTGTCGTTTCTTGTGGCAATTCAATTTTTAAAGAATCCATGCCTACTCGACGGCAAGCATTTCCTTTCATGCGTACATAAGTTGCAGATGCACCATCATCCCCAACTAAAATAGTCGCCAAAATTGGGGTACGACCTGTTTTAGCTTTTAAAGCTTCAACACGTACTGACAAATTTTCTTCAATTTGCTTTGCTAATGCGCGACCGTCTAAAACCAATGCCACAGCACATCTCCAAGGTAGACATGAATTTAATGTGCCAATAATACATGATTATTTGGACAAATTTATTCTAGATGTTGCTTTTATGTTCATCTTATCTCAAAACAGTATTGTTTTTTTTGTAAAGGTTGCTAATATGTGCATCACCAAATGTAGGCGGGGTGGCAGAGTGGTCATGCAGCGGACTGCAACTCCGTGGACGCCGGTTCGATTCCGACCTCCGCCTCCAAATTTGGTAAAGCCCGGGTGGTGAAATAGGTAGACACAGGGGATTTAAAATCCCCCGCCCACAAAGCGTGCCGGTTCGAGTCCGGCCCCGGGCACCATTTTCTAGTACAGAAATTGGTGTCGTAAAGAATCCAGCGAAAGCTGGTTTTTTTATGTCTAAAAAAAGGATACTTATTAGCATCCCTTTCTCGCCCCATATATTTAAGCAGTTTTTTGCTTATCTTTTTCAGGTGTTAAATTCGCATCCAACACCAATTGATAACCTCGACTAGAATCTACTTTATATTCTGCATTTTTAATTGAATCTACAAAAATCCAATCCGACAGCACCTGCTTATCATCTAGTGTAACCATCAAATAACCCCGCTGATTTAAATTACAATATGCCAATTCATCGATAAGCGTCGTAAAGGCAAATTCAAATTGCTGCAACTGAGCTAGCGGAATACTTAAATATTTTTCAAGACCCGGTGAAGAAACCGAACTTGTCGCCAGTTCAACCCCGACATATTCACCCTTTTGGCTATATAAGTAAGATGTCCACGCATTATGGGTATCGCCTGCCAAAACAATAATTTTCTTATTAAACTCTGCCAATTTAGTGTAAAAGAACTCTCGCTCAGCATAGTAACCATCCCAAGCATCAAGGTTATATGGAACTAAAGTTGTGACTCGAGCTTTTTCTTGAACAGTTAAAGTTGGATCACCCTGCTCTAATCGTAATTTTAATGTGACTAATTCTGTAATTTGCGCATTCATTTTAGCTAACGTATCTGGCGATGTTCCGCCTGAAGTAATTTGCCCCAGCGATGCCAACAACTCAGCAGGAATCCACATTTTACTCATTAAGACTTGCTGTCCCACAACATTCCATGTTGCAGTTGAACTTTGTAAGACACCTACTATATTTTTCTCTTTACTACCTAATAACCACTCACGCTGAGTTTCACCCATTAAGGTCCGCATTGGATTAGTCAAATCTGCTTGGAATTTTGCAATATCCAAACCATTTGCTGTTATATACTTGCCATAATCCAACTGCTCATCACGGGCAATAATGCGAGTATCTAACATCATTAAATTGACAAGCCCCCCAAAATCAAACCGGCGATAAATCTTAGTATGCTGATCATCGATAGGACGGATAGGCATCCATTCAAAATAAGCTTGTAAAGCCGCTAGCTTTCTTTCTAAAAACTTACCTTCATTCTTTGCTTTTGGAGTTTCTTCCGTATGATTCTCAGCCCCTTCACGCCAAGTATCATTTGCTAACTCATGGTCATCCCAAATTACAATAAAAGGATGACGCTGATGAGCGGCCTGTAAGTCTTTATCTTGACGATACAGCGCATAACGCTTGCGATAACCATCTAACTCAATAATTTCTTTATTATTATCGGACGGTAAAGTACGGCCCAGCTTTGCAGCATCTTCTGTCGCATAGCCATCAGCCCCATATTCATAAATATAATCGCCCAAATGAATCACTACATCCACGTTCTGTTTTGCCATTTCACGATAAACGTAAAAATAACCCGCAGGATAATTAGAACAAGAACATACTGCAAAGCTAACCTTATTAGTAGTTACAGGTAAAGTTTTAGTTTGCCCTATTGGCGAGACTTTACTACCAAATCGAAAGCGATAATAATAAGTCGTACCTGCTTGTAGACCTGTTGCATCCACCTTCACGGTAAAATCGTCAGTTTTAGTCGTTTGAACCGTACCAGTCTTTAAATTCTGCTTGAACTGATCATCGGTAGCAATTTCCCAAGTCACCTTAAGAGGTGCACTAAGGTCTACTGGTGTTAAACGCGTCCATAAAATTACTTTATCCTGCAATGGGTCACCACTTGCTACACCATGAAGGAAATCTGCTTGTGCTTCTGGACTTTCATCATCGGAACCATCGTTACACCCCGTAAAAGCTACAGGCAAAGATAGCGCCCCAAAACCAAATAAACTTTTTTGAATTAATTCTCGGCGTGAAATTTTCTCTGACATAAAATTACCTAAGTTTTAAGCAATGAGTGTCTTAAATTTAGGTAGATAAGATGAACAACTGATCTCAGTTTAATGAACAAATCATGACATAAACTGGTCAATTTATATAAATACCAACAAGAACTGATTGAAAATAAAGCAAACACTCTGATTTTCTCTTGCCAATCGCGCACTTGTCCTCTATTATTGCGCACATGCCCGGGTGGTGAAATAGGTAGACACAGGGGATTTAAAATCCCCCGCCCACAAAGCGTGCCGGTTCGAGTCCGGCCCCGGGCACCATTTTCAAATATTGAATTTGGTGCTACAAAGAATCCAGCGTATGCTGGTTTTTTTATGCCTAATCAAAATGAATTTTATGATAAGAATATTATTACTCGTTTACACTACCCTTTTTATAACAAAGGTTTACGCCATAGATCTTTTCTCCGGCACCCTTTCTCTCAAAGACAACCATTGGTATTTTTCACGTTGCTCTATTACCAAAGATGATTATTTAGTTAAAGCACCCGAACAGATAATAGATAAATTTAAAACGCTGGAACAAAAACGAGAAACTTATTGGGTCAGTTTGTTAGCGGACGCAGATTATCAAGAGAATGGTGTTTTAATTTTAAAAATTAAAGAAATAGACGAAATACATTTAAAGGCATCTTGCCACTTATTAGATGCATTTGAAGATATTGAAAATCGAGAGTAATCACCACTCTCGATTCATCACCAGCTCTTCCATTTCTAGATCTAAATATCCAGCTTCCTGTGCTACCATCATCATTGCTTCAGCAATATAGTCAGCAGCACTATCATCTAAAGAAGAATCTAGATCTTCGAACTGAGGTTTCATCTCATTAATTTCAATCACAGTTTGATGAGCATATCGATAGATATCCTGCTCAGCTAAGGCAGGCTTCTGAACTTTTTTAGCAAATTGTTCAATGAGCTGCTTGAGTTCAGCGACCAAAATATCTGGATAATATTCATCATCAAACATCGGGAGAAGTAAGTCTTCGAACATACAAAAGTTTACACAACAGCAAAAACTTGCCGCTTATAACATATTTTCAAAAGAATAACGATATTTTTCCCTGACTCAATCATCTAGCTCATTAAATTAATGAGCTACTACCTGATTTTTATAAAGCCTACTTTGTTAAGCTTGTATCATCGCCTTCCAAACTAGAATTGCATCAGTCATTGCTTTGACATCATGCGCTCTAACAATAGATGCTCCTTGCTGAATACTAAGCAAATGCCCCGTAACGCTTCCTACCGCACGCTGATCTGCAGTTGCACCTTTTAATGCTTCACCAATAAAACGTTTACGAGAAAGGCCAGATAAAATCGGATAACCCATTTCACCAAGCTTCCAAAATTCTTTTAATAGTCTTAAATTTTGCTGAGCATTTTTTGCAAAACCAAACCCAGGATCAATAATAATATTATTTTTTTTCACGCCCGCATTTAAAGCTTCATTCACGCGCTGCTGGAGCTCCTCTATAACATCTAAGGTTACGTCCGTATATTGGTCTAACTGATTCATTGTAGTCGGCTCACCACGCATATGCATGATCACTACGGGTATATCCAGATCTGCTGCCGTTTTTAAAGCATTGGGACGAGTAAGCGCACGTACATCATTCCAAATATGTGCTCCTGCTTCTTTCGCTGCACGAATAACATCAGGCTGACTAGTATCAATTGATAGAACAATATTATGTTTAGCTAAAGCTTCAACTACGGGCACAACTCTTCGTATTTCTTCTTCTACGCTTACTTCAGATGCTCCTGGACGGGTAGACTCACCACCAATATCAATAATGGTAGCGCCTTGCTCTACCATGGCTAGCGCATAAGCAATCGCTTGATCTACTTGATTATGCTTTCCACCATCACTAAAAGAATCTGGTGTGACATTTAATATGCCCATAACGTGAGGCTGTGATAGATCCAACTGAAGCTGTCCACACTGTAAAATCTGTTGAGGCAAAGGCATTAGTTGCATAAAAAGCTCCAGTTTAAAATCAGGCTGTATTTTAGCAATTATCCTCTATATATAGTGTTGATTTGTTTTTAGCTTTTAACAAACTCAAGCCCATAAAAAAAGCCACATGACTGTGGCTTTTTTAATTAACTAATTATTAGTTCATTGCTGGCAATGGTGGTGGTGTAGATGGACCATCTTTTGGTGGTTCAAATGCAGCCACTGGATTTTCAGCAACATATACTTTAGGCGGTTGTGGCTCACGGCCTTCCATAATGTCACGGATTTGATCACGATCAATAGTTTCCCATTCCATCAAAGCTTTTACCATCGCATGTGCAATATCTTTATTACCTTCTAAGATATTACGTGCAACTTTATATTGCTCATCAAGAATACGACGTACTTCTTCATCAACTAACTGTTGAGTTGCTTCAGAAATCGTACGGCTTCCCACATTACCAAAGAAACCATTTTGGTTTTCATCTTCGTAAACCATTACACCCATTTTGTCAGACATACCGTACTTCGTAACCATTGCACGTGCCATTTTAGTAGCTCGCTCAAAGTCATTTGAAGCACCAGTAGATTGCTGTTGGATAAATACTTCTTCAGCAATACGACCACCAAACAAAATTGCAATTTCGTTTAGCATCTTGTCTTTATAGTGGCTAATTTGGTCTTGTTCAGGTAACTGCCAAGTTACACCTAAAGCCCAACCACGCGGCATAATCGTTACTTTATGAACAGGATCTGTACCCGGTAAAATCTCAGCAACAATCGCATGACCAGCTTCATGATAAGCAGTTGCACGACGTTCTTCTTCACGTAAAACCATCGATTTACGCTCTGGTCCCATGTAGATTTTGTCTTTTGCATCTTCAAAGTCATGCATGTCAACAGTGTTCTTATTACGGCGTGCAGCAAATAATGCAGCTTCGTTAACAAGGTTTGCCAACTGTGCACCAGAGAAACCTGGAGTACCACGAGATAGAACTTTAACATCCACACCCGTAACTGAAGGTAATTTTTTCAAATGTACATTCAGAATCTGCTCACGACCACGAATGTCAGGTAAACCCACCATTACTTGACGGTCAAAACGACCTGGACGTAATAATGCTTTATCCAAGACATCAACACGGTTCGTCGCAGCAATTACGATTACACCTTCGTTACCTTCAAAACCATCCATCTCTACGAGCATTTGATTCAAGGTTTGCTCACGCTCATCATGACCACCACCTGTACCTGAACCACGGTGACGTCCTACTGCATCAATCTCGTCAATAAAGATAATACAAGGCGCATGACGCTTCGCTTGCTCGAACATATCACGGACACGGGACGCACCCACACCCACGAACATTTCGACAAAGTCAGAACCTGAAATGCTGAAGAAAGGAACTTTAGCTTCACCAGCAATTGCTTTGGCTAATAACGTTTTACCAGTACCCGGAGGACCAACCATAAGTACGCCACGAGGAATGGTAGCGCCCAAACGTTTGAATTTTGCAGGGTCTTTTAAGAAATCTACAATTTCAACAACTTCTTGTTTTGCTTCATCACAGCCGGCAACGTCAGAAAAATTAACTTTGATTTGGTCTTCAGAAAGCATTTTTGCTTTCGACTTACCAAAACTCATCGGTCCATTTTTTCCGCCTGCACCACCACCCATGTTACGCATAAAGAACATGAATAACAGAATGATTAACAGTACAGGGAAACTAGCAATGAGAAGTTGCATCAAAATGCCTTGACGTTGAGGAGCTGTTCCCTCTACAACAACATTTTGCTTATTTAAGCTCGGCATAAGCTCAGTGTCTTCAACTTGCGGACGAACAGTTTCAAACTGTGATCCGTTAGTTTTTTCACCATTAATATTTAAACCGTCAATTGTGACTTGCTTAATTTGGCCAGCATTCACCGCTGCAACGAAATCTGAATATTTCATCGCAGTAGGCTTATTGCGGTCACTGATATTACTGAAAATTAAAATCAGAACACCAAGTATTATTAGCCACAATACGGCATTCTTGAAGTAATCGCTCAAAGCTTTATTCCCATATCGATCTAATTTGATCATGCCCAATCTTGGCTGATCGTCATAAAAACAGCAACTGTATTGCTTGCGGATAACCTAAAAGTACAAAATGCACAATTTTTAGGAGCTTGGCAAGTAAACTTTATTGCAATGCTTTCTTACGCCCTTGTCCAACCAAAAAAACTTCTTTAGAGCGCGCCCGAGAAGCTGCTGGTTTTGCTGTCTTTAACACATCAAAACTATCAACCACTTGTTTACGAAACTCATCAAATCCTGCACCCTGGAACACTTTAACCACAAACTGTCCATTAGGACCAAGAACCTTTTGAGCAAAATCTAAAGCCAGTTCACATAAGTAAATCTGTCTAGGTTGATCAACAGCCCTATTACCTGATGTATTGGGGGCCATATCAGAAATTACAATGTCTACTTGTCGCCCATTTAAAATATTTAACAATTTTTCAAATACAGCTTCTTCTCTAAAGTCGCCTTGTAAGAAAGTGACATCAGGCAAAGCATCCATGGGCAAAATATCGGAAGCAATCACTAAACCTTTGCTACCCACAAGTTTTCCAGCAATTTGAGACCAGCTACCAGGAGCTGCACCCAAATCGACTACCGTCATGCCTGGCTTGATCAACTTATATTTTTCTTGGATTTCAAGAAGTTTATATGCTGCTCGCGCACGATACCCTTCCTTTTGTGCTTTTTTTACAAAAGGATCGTCTAGATGTTCCCTCATCCACGCACGACTACTTTTCGACAATTTCTGGTTTGTAATGCGTGTTGCCATAACTCACTAAATATCAAAAAAACTTCTGATCGTTCATTGTACGTGAAAATTACTCTCATTACAGTACGGATGTAGCGTAATCTCACCAAGTTTTACAGTTTTTTTCCAATAATGTTGATCGATTATTTATACAGTTTTTCGTACATCTGAATTTAAGTTTTTTGCTATACTAAGTCGTTTTTAAAATCAGGTATTTTTAATGGCCGCTTTATCTATCCATGAACGTAAACGTTTACGTCAAATTGGTCATGTGCTTAATCCGGTTGTCATGATTGGTGGACAAGGCTTAACAGATGCTGTTATCGAAGAAACTCTTCGTGCTTTAAACGACCACGAACTTATCAAAGTTAAAGTTGCTGGTGAAGACCGTGAAGCACGTACTGCTGTAATTGATGCAATTGTAGAAGCGACTGGCGCAGAAGCTGTGCAAAAGATTGGTAAAATTGTTTTACTTTACAAAAAAGCAGCTAAGCAAAACCAGCATTTGTCTAATCTTGTTCGCCACGCTCATTTAGCAAACTAAGTTGATTTGACAAACTATGGCAAGTTACGAACTTTCAGCTTTTGATCGTTTTCATGCTGTTTCTGTTGTTGGCGCAATTGAACAGCAAGCACCGCACACCTTAAATGTCGGTTTTTGGATTCGTGATCCAAATCAACTCATTGTCTGGCCCCAAGAAGTCGCGGCTCATCCGCGTCAGGATTTTTTGTGGGAAGAAACTTGTTTCGAAATTTTTGTTGGCGTGCATGATGAAGATTATTATCGGGAAATTAACCTTTCCCCTTCTCAAGCATGGCAGTCTTATCAGTTTGAAGAATATCGCTATCCAGAAAGTATGCCTCCCCTTGCTGCTTACGATATCGAACTGAACCATCTCAAGCGTACTCATTATGGCTTAAATGTTAGTCTTGATTTGGGACAATTTATGCAACAGCATCGCTTGAAATGGGCAAACCTTTATTTAGGTTTAACTGCAGTTTTAAAAACCAAAGAAGGTATGCAGTACTATGCAATGCAGCATAGTGGAAAAAGTGCGGATTTCCATAATAAGCGTGACTGGTTACATCAGTTTTAAAAGTAAAAAAGCGAGAAATTAATTCTCGCTTTTTTTATAGCTGGCTAAAAGCTAAGATCATTAGTTATCTCGTGCTTTATTCCAAGCTTCAACTGCATTATTTTTAGTACGCTTAATACTTTCACTTAAAGAATCTTTGTGCTTCAAAGAAATCTGGCTAATATCACCTTTAAGTTCTTTACTGACTTTAGTCAAATCTTCGATAAGTGCGTTAATTTCTGCTTTCAAAGCATTTTTAAGTTCAGATAGTCCTTCTTGTGAGGTGCTAAACTGAGCTTTAATCACATCAAGACGTTGTAGAATATCTTGTTTAATTTGAACAAATTGATTTTGAATATTCTTGTTTAACTCATGAGTTTCAGCTTCAATTTTTTCTTGAGTTTCGCTTAAAACTTCTTTGACCTGCTCTTGAGTTTCAGTGATAGCTTCTTTCACCTGAGTTTTCGCTTCTGTAGCAACTTCTTTAATCTGCTCAGTTTTCTCGGCAACACTTTCTTTTACTTGCGCAGTTTTAGCAGTTGCTGTTCTTTTTGCTTTAGTTGTAGTAGCTGCTACGGTTTTTTTCACTTCATTCACCTCAGCTTTTACCGAATCAACAACTGCTTGAGCTTTCTCCCTTACATCTTTTGAAACTTGATCATTACTCATACTATTTCCTCATATTGTTTATTTTTTAACTAGCAATACAATAAATCCAGTTCTAAAAATTCAGCCAGCAAATTGTTAGACAATTTATCAAAAGTAACTGATTCGGATGAGCGGATAATTTTTTTGTAAAAATCAAGCAATGAATTATGTTTTTTAGCAGAAAATAAATAGACTTTTTAAGGTTCCATGCGTATAATACGCTGTTAAGTTACAAGCGAGCAGACCGATAGGGAGGGGCATGTTTTATCACAACATCGCCTATCTTTTTTGGGTCTACTCGCTTTTTTACAGCCGAAATTCAGGAGCTTTGGTTTGAGCACCCCCGCCATTTTAGCCCTCGCAGATGGAACGATCTTTAAAGGAACGTCAATCGGCGCAACGGGAAGTACGACTGGAGAAGTCGTTTTTAACACAGCCATGACAGGCTATCAAGAAATTTTGACTGACCCAAGTTATGCACAACAAATTGTGACATTAACTTACCCTCATATCGGAAACACTGGCTGCAACGCAGAAGACGTTGAATCTGGTCGTATCCATAAAGTATGGGCGAATGGTTTAATTATTCGTGACCTTCCTCTACTACACAGTAACTTCCGTGCTGAGCAGTCTTTGAGTGAATATTTGCAAGAACACAATGTTGTTGCAATCGCGGATATTGATACACGTAAATTAACACGTATTTTGCGTGACAAAGGTGCACAAAATGGTTGCATCCTTGCTGGCGAAAATATTACTGAAGAAGAAGCAATTGCCAAAGCTCGCGCTTTTGGTGGCTTAAACGGTTTAGACCTTGCAAAAGAATGTTGTGATCCAACTGGTTTTGAATGGTCTGAAGGTTCATGGACTCTAGGCCAAGGCTTCTCTCAACCTGAATTAAAATATCATGTAGTTGCATACGATTACGGTGTCAAAACCAACATCTTGCGTATGCTTGCAGACCGCGGTTGCAAATTAACCGTTGTACCTGCAGAAACTCCGGCTGAAAAAGTATTGGCACTTAATCCGGATGGCGTATTCCTTTCAAATGGCCCTGGCGATCCAGCTGCTTGTGATTATGCAATCGAAGCTGTAAAAACTATTGTTGAAACCACAACATTACCTGTATTTGGTATTTGCTTAGGCCACCAAATCTTGGCACTCGCTTCTGGTGCAAAAACTGTAAAAATGAACCATGGTCACCACGGTGCTAACCACCCTGTACAAAATCTTGAAGATGGTACAGTGATGATTACTTCACAAAACCATGGTTTCGCTGTAGATGCTGAAACTTTACCGGCTAACTTAAAAGCAACG
Source organism: Acinetobacter sp. BEC1-S18-ESBL-01 (assembly GCF_014169935.1). NCBI lineage: Bacteria > Pseudomonadati > Pseudomonadota > Gammaproteobacteria > Moraxellales > Moraxellaceae > Acinetobacter > Acinetobacter sp. BEC1-S18-ESBL-01. The sequence goes on along the minus strand of NZ_AP022302.1, from coordinate 868,505 downwards.
CATAAATCATTGTTCGATGGCACCTTACAAGGGATTCATCGTACAGACAAACCAGCTTTCAGCTTCCAAGGTCACCCTGAAGCAAGCCCTGGTCCACATGATTGTGCCCCATTGTTCGATCATTTCATCGAACTTATCGAAGCATCTAAACAGTAATTAAGGAGCGAATAATGCCTAAACGTACGGATATTAAAAGCATCTTAATTATTGGTGCTGGCCCGATTGTGATTGGTCAGGCATGTGAGTTTGACTACTCAGGTGCTCAAGCGTGTAAAGCGCTTCGTGAAGAAGGCTACCGTGTTATTTTGGTTAACTCTAACCCAGCAACCATTATGACAGACCCTTCAATGGCTGATGCAACTTATATTGAGCCAATTACTTGGCAAACAGTTGCACAGATTATTGAAAAAGAACGTCCAGATGCAGTATTGCCAACTATGGGTGGCCAAACTGCGTTGAACTGTGCTCTTGCACTTGATGAGCACGGCGTTCTTGAGAAATATAATGTTGAATTAATTGGTGCAACTAAAGACGCAATTGAGAAAGCCGAAGATCGTAAACTCTTCGATATCGCTATGCGTAAAATTGGCTTGGAATGTCCAAAAGCTGCCATTGCTGAAACAATGGAAGAAGCTTTAGAAATCCAGTCACGCTTTGGTTTCCCGGTAATTATCCGTCCATCATTCACAATGGGTGGTTCGGGTGGCGGTATTGCATATAACCGTGAAGAATTCCTTGAGATTTGTGAACGTGGTTTTGATCTCTCTCCTACTCACCAGTTATTGATCGATGAATCTTTAATTGGTTGGAAAGAGTACGAAATGGAAGTTGTTCGTGACAAAAATGACAACTGTATTATCGTATGTGCGATCGAAAACTTCGACCCAATGGGCGTACACACTGGTGACTCAATCACTGTAGCACCAGCTCAGACATTAACTGACAAAGAATACCAATTGATGCGTAACGCTTCGGTTGCAGTTCTTCGTGAAATTGGTGTTGAGACAGGTGGTTCTAACGTTCAGTTCGGTATTAACCCGAAAGACGGCCGTATGGTTGTTATCGAGATGAACCCTCGTGTATCTCGTTCATCTGCACTTGCTTCTAAAGCAACAGGTTTCCCGATTGCTAAAATCGCAGCAAAACTTGCTGTTGGTTATACTCTTGATGAATTGAAAAATGACATCACTGGTGGCGTAACTCCTGCAAGCTTCGAACCATCAATTGACTATGTTGTAACGAAAATTCCTCGTTTTAACTTCGAGAAATTCCCGCAAGCTGAACCAGTTCTTACCACTCAGATGAAATCTGTTGGTGAAGTGATGGCAATTGGCCGTAACTTCCAAGAATCTGTACAAAAAGCATTACGTGGTCTTGAAGTTGGTGTAAGCGGTTTTGATGAAAAAATCGAAGCTGGTGCAACAAATGCAAAAGAAATTATTCTAAAAGAACTTAAAGTTCCGGGTCCTGAGCGTATCTGGTATGTAGCGGACGCTTTCCGTCATGGTTTCTCTTTAGATGAAGTTTTCGAAGCAACTAAAATTGACCGTTGGTTCCTTATTCAGATTCAAGACATCGTTAAAACTGAAGCTCAAGTGAAAACTTTAGGTTTTGGTGACTTAAACGCTGACAACATCCGTTCGTTCAAGCGTAAAGGTTTATCTGACCTTCGTATTGCTCACCTCATGGGCATTTCACAAAAGCAATTCCGTAAACAACGTTGGAACTTGGGTGTTTATCCAGTTTACAAACGTGTTGATACATGTGCAGCAGAGTTTGAGTCTGGTACTGCATACATGTATTCAACTTACGATGAAGAATGTGAAGCAAATCCATCAAACCGTGACAAGATCATGGTCATTGGTGGTGGTCCAAACCGTATTGGTCAAGGTATCGAATTTGACTACTGCTGTGTACACGCTGCATTAGCTATGCGTGAAGACGGTTACGAAACAATCATGGTGAACTGTAACCCTGAAACTGTTTCTACCGACTATGACACATCTGACCGTCTATACTTCGAGCCTGTAACACTTGAAGATGTACTTGAAATCGTACGTACAGAGAAGCCTAAAGGCGTAATCGTACAGTACGGTGGTCAAACTCCGCTTAAATTGGCACGTGCTTTAGAAGAAGCAGGTACTCCAATTATCGGTACATCACCAGATGCGATTGACCGTGCTGAAGACCGTGAACGTTTCCAACAAATGATTCAACGTTTACAGCTTCGTCAACCAAACAACAGCATTGTAAAATCTGCTGAAGAAGGTATCTCTGAAGCTGCAAAAGTAGGTTATCCGCTTGTTGTTCGCCCATCTTATGTATTAGGTGGTCGTGCAATGGAAATCGTATATAACGAAGAAGAACTTAAACGTTACCTTCGTGAAGCAGTTCAAGCATCTAATGAAGCCCCTGTTCTTCTTGACCGTTTCCTAGATGACGCAACTGAAGTTGATGTTGACTGTGTATCTGACGGTAAAGACGTTGTGATCGGCGGTATCATGCAGCATATTGAACAAGCTGGTATTCACTCAGGTGACTCTGCATGTTCGATTCCTCCTTATTCTTTATCAAAAGAAATTCAGGATGAAATGCGTCGTCAAACGATTGCGATGGCAAAAGAACTTGGCGTTGTTGGCTTGATGAACGTTCAGTTCGCTGTAAAAGGTGACGATATTTACGTTCTAGAAGTTAACCCACGTGCTTCACGTACAGTTCCATTCGTATCGAAGTGTATTGGTGATTCTTTAGCGAAAGTTGCTGCGCGTTGTATGGCAGGTCAATCTCTTGAATCTCAAGGATTTACTAAAGAAATCATTCCAACTCATTTTGCTGTGAAGGAAGCCGTTTTCCCATTCGCTAAATTCCAAGGCGTAGACCCTATGCTTGGACCTGAGATGAAATCTACAGGTGAAGTGATGGGCGTAGGTAAAACATTTGGTGAAGCATTCTATAAAGCTGTTTTAGGCTCAAATGAACGCTTACCTGGTTTACCAACTGAAGGCGAAGTAAAACATGCTTTCTTATCAGTACGTGAATCTGACAAGAAATATATCGCTGATATCGCTAAGAAATTAGTTGAATATGGCTTCAAGCTTGTTGCAACAGGTGGTACTTACCAAGTGCTTAAAGAAGCAGGTTTAGAATGTGAATCTGTAAATAAAGTTACTGAAGGTCGTCCACATATTGTTGACCGCTTGAAAAATGGTGAAATACACCTTATTGTCAATACCACTGAAGGTAAACAGGCTCAATATGACTCTGCAATGATTCGTCGTGCTGCCCTACAAGGCAAAGTGTATTACACAACGACTATCAATGGCGCAGAAGCTGTTTGCCAAGCCTTTGCTGTGAAATTGCCAATGGATGTATACCGCTTGCAAGATTTAACTGTAGGTTAATTTTTTTACCGATAAGTCCCGTCACCTTATCGGTGGCGGGATTTTTTCATTTTTTTAACTGTGTTTTCTCAACTTAAGAGGGACCGAAATGCAACGTTATCCAATGACCCCTGAAGGTAAAATCGCCTTAGAGAAAGAATTACAACATCTGAAATCTGTTGAACGTCCACGTATTACTCAAGCAATTGCTGAAGCACGTGAACATGGGGACTTAAAAGAAAATGCAGAATACCATGCTGCTCGTGAACAGCAAGGTTTCTGTGAAGGACGCATCCAAGATATCGAAGGAAAATTGGGTGCTTCACAAGTCATCGATGTTAAGGACTTAGAACAAAACGGTCGTGTTGTATTCGGTGTTACGGTAACGATTGAAAACCTTGATACTGAAGAACGCAAGACTTATAAAATTGTTGGTGATGATGAAGCTGATTTTAAAATCAATAAAATCTCAGTGAACTCACCAATCGCACGTGGCCTTTTGAGCAAGAGTGAAGGTGATGAAGTAAAAATCGTTACTCCTCAAGGCGAAGTGGAATATGAAATCGTAAGTGTAGAATATCTTTAATTTATAAATAGATATACTGAAACTATAAAACCCCTCAATTGAGGGGTTTTTTATATTTCAAACAATTATTAAAAAAGTTCACTATGCATTTTTAAAAAGCCTGATGCAAAGATTTTAAAAGCATTTAAGGCTTCAGGAAGTACCTGTTCAGGATATTCACTAGAAGCTACCCATAATGCTGCGTTCATGGCAGCCCCATTTAAAAGCACTGCTGCCGCTTCTGGGTCTACAATTTTAATTTGTTCTGCTGTCAATAGCTGTTCAACGCACTTACGAGTAGACTGCAGACATCTGTTTTGACTTGGCCAATGCGCTGGATCGCCCAGCACTGCAGGTCCATCACGTAACACAATACGCTGAAACTCAGGATTTAAAGCACTTTGAATATAGGTCTGCCCTTCAAGTAGCAATCCTTCCCAAAGATCATCAGGCTGCTCTAAATGCTGCTGGGCATATTCTGCCATCTGTGAATCAATTTGATCGACCACTGCAGCAAATAAACCACGCTTGTCACCAAAATGATGGTACAGCGCCCCACGGGTCAACCCTGCTTCTGCCGTGAGTTTATCCATTGAAGTATCTGCATAGCCATATTCAGCAAATGCACGACGTGCTACTTCAATCAGTTTCTTGCGGGTTTCCGCCATCTTTTGTTCACGAACAGACATGTATTTCACCAGCTCATCATCACAAAAAATTTTAATTGACATACGTCTCGTATGTCAATTATGTTTACATACGAGGCGTATGTGAAACCTGAGCGACATTTACTGATTGGTATTTAAATACTGAAGGAGAACAAACCTGATGAGAACTGCAATATTTCCTAAAGACCGCCATGCCTTATATGAACAGCATGGTTATTCAGCCGCAATTCAATCGAAGGATTTACTCTTTGTTTCAGGACAGGTTGGTAGCCTTGAAGATGGCTCACCTGTACCTGATTTTGAAAAACAGGTGATCCAAGCTTTTAAGAACTTAGCAGAGACACTGAAAGCAGCTGGTTGTACTTTCGATGATATTATTGATGTCACCACCTTTCATACCGATCCAGAACGGCAGTTTGAAAGCATTATGAAAGTTAAAAATCAGATCTTTACACAAAAGCCTTATCCTAATTGGACCGCTGTGGGCGTAACTTGGTTAGCAGGCTTTGATTTTGAGATTAAAGTTATTGCACGTATTCCTCATAATAATTAGTTCAAATTAGCACGCGCTTTAACATTCGATTCATTGGCTGGGCTGAGATTATGGGTTCAGCTTGAATCGCAATTCGGTATAATGGCGTATTCTCTTTTTTATATTTCCCTTATGGCTGAAAAGTTAATTGGCTCCCCTGTTCGTCATTGGTGCGAATTTGAGTTTATTTCCAAAACTGTGAGAAATCCAAATATCCATATTAAAGGAAATTATTCTTACTATTCAGCTTATTGGGATCAGGGTTTTGAACGTTGTGTCGTACGCTATTTACATGACAAGCCCTCTACTCCAGACAAGCCAATTGACCAGCTTTATATTGGTAATTTTGTTTGTTTTGGCGCTGAGTGTGTGATCATGATGGGTGGTAACCAACTTCACAGACCAGACTGGATTTCAACTTTTCCTTTTGATACTCGAAGTTTTTTGGTGGCTGGCGATACTGTAATTGCTGATGGCTGCTGGATTGGTAGCCGTGCCATGATTATGCAAGGTGTCAAACTAGGTGAAGGTGCAGTGGTCGCCACTGGAGCCGTAGTCACTAAAGATGTTCCTCCTTATGCAATTGTAGGTGGAGTGCCTGCGAAAATTATTAAATATCGCTTTCCTCAAGAACAAATCGACAAACTACTTGCTTTAAAACTTTATGATTTAGATGAGAAGCAAATTTTGAAAATACGTGAATATCTTCAAACTGACGATATTGATGCTTTATCTACACATATAGAAAATTTGCGCAATTTATAAAAATTTATCTACAAAATTTGTCGTTATAAAATCACAAATGATTACTTGCTTGAATTTAAATCGTCAAAAAATAGGTATAAAGTATTAATAAATAAGCATCATTACAATAAGGAAAATACTCATGTTATATCAACATATTCTAGTACCAATTGACGGTTCTGAAACCTCTATGGTCGCCATGAAAGAGGCCATTAAGCTGGGAAAAGCGTTAAATAGTAAAATTACAGTTGTACAAGTGATGGCACTTGATCCATTTATTGCTGATGTCTACGTAAAAACTGGCCAAACTAATGAGTTGATTGAACGTACAAGAACTTATTTGCTCGACATTTTAGAAAAAGCAAAACAAGAATTTGCCAACGAAGGCATTACTGTTGAAACCAAACTGTTGGAAGGCTTTGTTGTACACGAGGAAATCATTCAGGCTGCTCAAGACTTAAATGCAGATCTGATTGTCATGGGTTCTCATGGCCGCACGGGAGTCCGAAAACTCGTGTTGGGAAGTGTTGCACAAAAAGTTTTAGGGGAAAGCCATATTCCTGTGTTAATTGTTCGCTAAAGTGAGAATGCCTGTCTGGCTAAAGTGAGCAAGATAGGCTTCTATTTCTTAAAAGGCATAACCTCTTCACGCGATTGCTCAACCGTTATCGTTTTTTTACTTTTGAAAGCTTCCCAAGAATAATTTTTATAATTTAATTGCCATAAATAATATGGTTGCCCCACATCTTTAAATTGAATGTTTAGTATCATCCATGCCTCATCATGACAATGGGGCGATTTTTTATAATCTTGTTCTGAAAAACATGCTCGAATCATTTCTCGTGAAGAAAAAGCAATATCTTTTAGTGCGACTTGATACTTCCCATGGGGTTTAAGCTTAATAAAGTCAGCATTTTCTTCAAAACGCCCTCCTCCTGAGTAACCCGTAAACCATTTATTAACTACTGCGATTGCAAACTCATTTTTATTTAATGGATATAAAGCTGGAAAGATTTGTAATCCATCTGGTGCCAAATCATCGGTGTGAGGCTCTTTATTATGATGTTGATAATCTTTAAAGTCCCATTGATCAACTACTTTAAATTGATTATTTTGCTTCTTAACCTGAACAATTTGTGGACTTTCATCTATTAGGTAATAAATCGAATCTTGCGTATTTTTTCCCTTCCACAGGATAGCGTCACCACTGCATTTCTGTCTCAGTTGCTTGCATATCAAATCTATGTCTTGCTGAGAAGCCTTTATATTTGCAAAAGGTTGAGTTGAAATATCCTTTTCAGCATAACTCACCTGCGCCATCAAACTTAAAAGTAATACTGCTCCACTACACCATTTATTATTCTTTTGCATGTGTATTTACTCTCTAACATAAATATTAAGGCTGCCAAGCAAATTGCTTTAAGTTTACTTTACCGTTTAACAAATAGACTCCTTCAGCTTCTAGCTTTAACTGCTGAATATTTTCACCTTTTTCATTAAATTTACTTAGGCTAATTTTGCCTTGAGAATTAATCACACGATACCAAGGAACTTGATAATCAGCTTCAAGATGTTTCAAAACATAGCCCACTAATCTCGCATGTTTTGGTAATCCTGCCATACGAGCCACTTGTCCATACGTTGCAACTTTTCCGTAAGGAATCAAAGCAATGACTTCTAAAATTTGCCGATGTAGTTCATACTGAGTTGTCAAAATGGACTCCATAAAAATTGACATCATTCATATCATATAAAAAATTTTGAACAAAACTAAATGCAATCCAAGGTGGGCTTGAGGGAAATCTGCATGAAAAAAACATTACTGGTGATTACTGGCACTTTATTATGCGTTTCTTGTACTACACGCCCTCCTCTTCCTTTAGGAGAAACACCTAAAGTCTCTACAGATGGCCGCCCTATTATTCCGGTCACTTTTGTTTTTACAACCAACTCTCCAGAAGCTACAAAGTTTGATAATTATCAACAGATGCGTAAGGAAATTAAAATATTAAATAAATACTATGTAGATGATAAAAATAATAAAATTTTTAAATTTAAATTACATCGTTATATTCCTTATGAAGAGTTTTCAAAATTACATTGTGATTTAAAACAACAGATTAATCAGCCCTACCCAATTACTATTGAAACCATTCCTGCCAGTGTAAATACGTGTTTTCCGAAACGAACTGCAAGTAAAGAAGTGATTGTTTTTATTTATGATGCCTACTCAACGAAATGGAAATTTGAAGATGTAACAAGTAGAGCTTTTCGTAATAATGGCAAACCCTTTATTTTATTAGACTGGAACCGCCTCAATTATAATATTCAGGCTGGTAGCGTGCATGAAATGGGACATGTGTTTGGACTAAAACATGTTTGTGCACCAAAAGCTACAAAACGTACTCCAACAAACATCATGGCAAGCGCCGAATGGAAATTAGGAAGTGGTGGCTTAAGGAATTTAGGATTTACGCCAGTACAACTTCAAACTATTTTATCGACATACAAACTATATCCCTAAAATTTAATTTCAATATATGCTCCTAAGTTATCTTGGGTAGCGATGTAATTTTCAGGGGTCAGTGAAGATGTCATGTAAGTACTAGCTTTTAAGAGATCTTCAGCATTGACTGGATATGGCTGCCAAAATGTTTTCAAATTATTGGTGTAAATTGGATAAAGACGAAGTAAGTCTTTTGACAAGTCTAACCTTGCTATACAACCCAATGGTAAAGCATTGTGTTTTTCATATTCGCCATTGCTATTAAACACAGCATTTCCAATACCAAACACGACTGGCTTTTGGTTGATGATCTGGACAGGTTGAATAGTATGAGCACCATGACCAATGATCAAGTCAGCGCCAGCTTGGGTTAGAATCACAGCAAGCTTACTCTGCTCTTTTGTAATGGGCTTAAAGTCGACACCCCAATGGCAAATAACAATAATTTTATGTTCAGGATGAGTCAGCCTATAGCGCCCTATTTGTTCAAGCAAAACACCATTTAAACACGCGACCCCACTCTTATGACCTAAAGCATAAAAATCATAATCGAGATAGGCAGTATCTCTGTGCCAGTATCCGTTAAAAATAGCATAGCGCTTATTTTCAAAAGAGAGCTCAAAGTAGTTATGAGCATCTTTTTGGTTTACACCAGCACCAATATAAGAAATGTTAGCCTGATCCAACTGTTGTAATGTATAGGTCAGCCCACGATCCCCATAATCTTTTAGATGGTTGTTTGCCAAGGCCACATGATTAAGGTGAATATTTTTGAATGCTGCTAATGTTTGTTCAGCATCAGCTTTAAGAATAAAAGGCTTTTTATGACCTAAAGGAGATTGGTTTTCTAAAGAAAATACCGCTTCAAAGTTAGCAATATTTAAGTCATGTTCACCTAAAAAAGCTTTTATTTTTTTAAAAGAATAGTCATATCCATACTGTTGCAGAGCATCTATTTGCCCTCTAGCCTTACGTTTTTCAGTGTAGATTTCCCCAAAGTAGGTATCGCCTAGAATGTTAATAATGCCACTTGGAGCTGAGCAAACTTTAGGTCTTATAGTCTGTGCTTGAAAACAGTGATAATAAGGAATTAAGTGCTCAGCACGCTGAATATCATCTAAAAAAGAAAAGAAACCGATCGTTTGGTTTTCTTCAAAGAAAGTGAGATAAATTTTTCTAAATGAGTTTGTAAGATATAAGACCTCTACTACATGCTGTCCCATTAATGGTGTATGAGGGAGATAAGACTTTCCTTGAAAATTCAGCTCCTTTATAAAGAATAGTTCTTTTATATCATTGGGATAGCTATAAATTTTTCTGATCAATAAAAACAAATGCTTTAGTTGATTTTGGGTAGCTTCATTTTTTAAAGTTAAGTTATAGGTAGCGGCTCTTTTAGAGAAAATTAAAGATGCTTGCTCATTTGTACCACAGAGCATCTTACTTAAAGCATCTTTTACATCTGCTGCTTGAGTAAAAATTAAGAACTGCAATAACTCGGTAAATGTATAACTTTCTGATGTTTTTAAACCTAATTTTTGTTGTCCAATGTGCTTACTCATATTTTGTGGCACAACATAGACATCTTGAGCTTGTACATTTTTTTGCTGAAATTGTTCTAATGCGTAGTCGATTAGAAGTAGTTTTGAAATATCATCGTCAAATTCGAATTGCCATAAAGCTTCATCGAAACTTGTAGTGTCGATATGAGCCAATAATTTGATTTCAACGGGTTGATACTTCATGGTTCATATCCCTTGTAATCTTTTACGTAAGCGATATAACCTGATAAGTTATGCTCTTGGTCATCAATCCGTACTCGAAAACGATCATGACGAATATAAAACGCATGTAAAATTTTATCTGGCCGAGCCATATACATCGCCATTTCCGGATAAAAAAATCCTGTCGTTTGAAAATCAGCTCTAAACTCAATTAATTTTTGAAGCTCAGGCATATACGCCTGCTCAAAAAGTACTGTGCGCCCCTGCTCTTTTAAGCGGCTTACCATTTTATAAGCAGCCATTAACATTTCTAGTAAAGTCGCATAAGTCGTTTTTCGATTGCGAATAAAAATAAAATGTTTTAAATAATTATTTAAACCAAAAATAAAATATTTATCTTCAGGGCATATTTTAGTGAGTTCATTTGTACAGTAACTTAACCAATGATCATGGTATTTTTCATATCTCTTTTCAATAAAACATTCAAACATTAATTTAACAGTTTCTAATAATCTAGAATCTTGGTTAATTTGATATAACCTTAATAAAGCTAAAGCAGCTTCACCATCATAATAAATAATTCTGAATTTTTCTTTTAAATCATAATCTGGATAATTTAATACATGAGTCGTTGAGCCATTTGAATCTATTAATTTTAAAATACCATTTGCAAGTTTCTCTGCATATTTTTGATAATTAGTTTTTTGAGTAATTTCTTGATATTTAGTTAACATTAAAATAGCAGCCGCATTGGCACCTAATTTAATTTCAAATTCCCCTTCTTTACCATCAATCATGAAAGCAGTTTCTGAGTCTTTTTCTTTATAAAAGTTGGTCAGTGAATATTGGATAGCAGCATGTATCTTGGGCCAATATTCTGGTTTGCTCTGCACTTCAAATGTTTCCAGCAACGCATACACCGAGGTACAGTGGCGTACCGTATTGTAGTTACGAATATCTCGATCATAGGCAGAAAAATAGCCATAGATAAATTTGCCATTTTCTTGAATTTGATCATGCAAAAATGCCGAATTTTTTTCAATTAACGACTGAAAATGCTGTTTCTTATTGCTCGAAATCGCCCTAATACCATTCGCATCATAACCGCTCGCTAAATTAATGAATTGCCCATTTTCATAAAATGCTGCGTAGGTATCAAAAGTCCAAATGTCTTGTAGCTCTTGTAGTTTAATCTGTGGTTTAGTCGCGTTATATTTTTGCTTAATTGCATAATTCAGATTTGTTTCGTCAAAAAAGTTGGGTTTGTCATAGCTCAAACCTCGAATAATTGCCTTTCCATAAATCTCTTGCTCCAGAAAAACCACTGAACAGTGTTCATCAAATCCAATACCTTTACGGTAGTGGTTATTGTGAAATTGATGATGGACCTGCTGCTCTACTACTGTCCAAACTTGTTTCGTTAAATTATATGCAACATCAATTTTTATATAATCAACAAGTGACTCATGTGCAAACTGGTCATTAATGAAAGCTAATAATTGTATTTTTGCTTGAGAAAAGTTTGTTTTTTCACTATGCCATACGTTACATCTTTGGTCTTTAGGCCCATAAGATATAAATAAAATTGTTTCATCCTGAAAAGCGGAAGCATGTGGAGCGATATGTTCTAACCAAAGGTTCAGTTGTCTTTGGAAGTTTAAAAATGCTGTCACTCGAAATCAGTCCCTATCCGTTATTTGTTGTTCTATAAAGTTTTCAATCCATCATAGCATGAACATATAAAAAGCTAAGTTAACGTATTGTTTAAACATAAAAAAAGAGCCCAAAGGCTCTTTTTTCTATAAGTCGATTGTCAGATTAGAAAATGATTTGACCATTGTTGATCAAGTCATTCAATGTGACTGGACCAGTAAGGTTAGTCAATTGAAGCAATGGTGTTTCAGTGTAAGTACCTTCTACAAGTAATCCACCATCACGGTCTACGCTGATTGTCGCAGTTTGAGTACCAGCATCATAACTTACTGTCACATATTGACCAATTGTTAAGTTAGTTTGAGAACCAATTAACAAGTTACTTAAGTCAATCTTATCAGCCTGATCATCGGTTGCAGTGTCACCTACGTGGAAGTCAGTCCATACATCTACACCACCAGCTGTTGTATTACCACCAGTTGCGTTAGTTACGCTTGCAGCTGTTAATGTGTTGTAAATCAAGGTATCAGAGCCATTTCCAAGAGCAAATGTATCATTTGCCGCAGTACTTACTGCAAGGCTATTCAACTCTTGACTCAAGTTAATCGTCAATGTAGAGGCATATTCACTACCATCGATCACTGAAACCAACTTGTAATCAATCGCATCAACAGTCGCATTTGCCGCGCTGTCTAATGGTTTGTAGAAGTAAGAACCATCATTGTATAGATACAACGTACCTTCACCTGTATTCACTCCTTGACCAGCAGCTAGTTCATAAGTACCAGTTGTTGAGTTCATTACATAGAGCTGAGTACCTTCTACAACATCATTAGTAAGTACGTTGCCAGTAATCCAGTCTGTTTGTCCATCTGGTGTGTATTGGTCTAGATGAGTCGCTGTCGTGGTCACTACAGAATCTAGAGTTACAGTACCAAGAGAAATCAGACTTGATAAGCTGAACACAACTCGATAAGTCCCTTCCGACAAATGAGGCACATCTGCCGAGAATGCTGGAGCACCGAGTACACCTGCCAATGCAGTTGCAGAACCAGAATATGCAGTATCTACCCAAGTTGTACCAACTAACTGTTGAATTGTATATCCAGTCGTTGGAAGGGCGGATAAGCTTAATGATGCTGTATAGTTCAACTGTACATGTACATCACTTACTGTATTTGCCGCTACTGTAAACTGACTTGAAGTTACGGTACTGCTTAATACAGGTAGTGGTGGGAAGCCAGCCAAGTTACCAATGGTCACGTTACCACTCGCAACATCCACAACTGGATCTACCACTGGCGCCATGCTGATTGTTGCATCATCTGTATCAGCTGTTACAGATGGTGTTGGAAGTGTAGCATCTGCCGAAGGATCTGCTGTATTCCAAGTTACATCAACATCTGGCGAACCAACTTGAACATGTAATGTAGCAGTATCAGTTCTACCAGTTACAGGATCTGTCACTGTGTAAGTGAAGCTATCAACTTTACCTACATTCGCCATATCCGCAGTTGCCTGATAACTATAAGTACCATCTGCATTAATAGTCAGAGTTCCATATACGCCTACAACCGTTGCTGGAGTACCCGCTACAACTGTAGTTGTATTACCATTTTCAGCTGTAACAGCAGTTACTACTGAAGTTGTTGTAATGTAGTCCGGCACATAGTTTGTACCGTAAACCGCAGAGTTATCATCAGCAAGTACATTACCAGTTACAGGGTCAACGACCAGTACAGGCGGTTGAGTGATATCACCATGATTCAGCGTGATATCCGCAGTAACACTACCTAGAGCTGTAAGTAATGTGTTGCTTTCCATGAACAACTCATAAGTACCGGCACTTAAGTTATCAATCTTGAATTGAACTTCAGAACCAAAGATACCTAACAAATCGATCACGCCAGTATCAGAGCTATCTGCAACTACAGTACGAGTGCCATCTGGATTTAATCGTGTTAATACCACATGTAAACCGTCGACAACCGTAGCAACCGAACCAAAGTTCACTGCAATAATCGCATCAGTCAGATTACCTGGATCAACTGTAAATGTCGCTGTACCTTCTTTAGAACCGATAACGATACCACCGACACCGAGTAACCAGTTGTAACTAATCGCGTTATCAAGTACCTCAGTCGTTACTGGATAAACCATGTCTATTTCAGCTGAAGCAACGTTATCCATCGCATCTACTGGAAGCGGACTAGTAATTACAGCTGGTTGAGATGGATCTGCATCGTTCCAAGTCATATCTACACTGTCACTATCGAGACGAACGTAAAGTGTTGCCTCAGAAGTATTACCCGTTACAGGATCAAGCAAGGTGTAGGTAAATTGATCTACCTGACCTAGGTTTGCTCCGTCTACAGTTGGGGTATAAGTGTAGTTACCATCTTGGTCGATCACCAATGTACCGTATGTACCAGTGATTGTTGCACCAGCAACTGGATCAACCGCAATACCATTCACTTGAGAGATCACAGCACTGCTGCTTGCTGCATCAACTTCACCAGTGAGGCTCGCATCTTTGATGACATTGCCAGAGATCGGCTCAACAGAGTAACTAGCCACGATGTATGGATTGTAGACATCCATCGTACCAGTTAATGTTCCGCCCAAACCTACACCTAGCAAACCTTCATATCCGATGAATGCGCGGTACTGACCAGCATCCAATCCTTCAAGAACTGCTGTTGGTGTTCCACCGACAAGCGTTAGATCGATGAGTGATGCTTCTGGGTTAGTACCACCAATTGATACCCATTGTCCTGTTGCTTCATCAAATTTCTGAACAACGATTGCATAATCGCTAAGTAAATCTGCTGTGATGATCGCATCGAATGTGAACGTTGCTGTACCTTCGCGGTTTGGATCAACAGTAAACTCAATTGCGTCGTTACCAAGCAATTGTAAGTCCAGACCAGCCAACGATACTGCTGCAAGGTAAGTTGAACTACCTAGAGCAACATCATCTGCAACTAGCAACGGTTCTGGGTTGATCTCTGCAGTTACAACATTATCCACTGCTTTCACAGAGCTCAATTGAATATTGAGGTTTGCTTCAGCCGTATCACCAGTTACAGGATCAGTTAATGTGTAGACAAATACATCTGTTTGACCTACACCGGTTGCACTTGCATTAGGCGTATAAGTGTATGTACCGTCTGGATCGATTACCAACGTACCATACAACCCATTAATCACAGTATCTACCGCTGTAACAGGCTGACCATTTACCGCTGTAACTACAGTCGTAGCGGTTACAACGTCTGTTTCACCACTGGTATTGATATCAGTAATCACATTCCCATCAGCAACTTCAGTGTAATATCCACCTACTTGTGTTGTGTCATAAACATCCATTGTGCCAGTTAAGGTACCCAGTAAACCGATACCTAGAAGACCGTTGTAAGTCATGAATGCACGGTATTGTCCTTCTTCTAGACCATCAAGAACCACACCAGGAGTTGAACCTAGTAAAGTAAGATCAAGAATATCAGCCTCACCACCACCATAGACCGAAGTCCATTGGCCTGTTACTGGGTCAAGTTTCTGAACTACTAGAGAGTAATCAGATAATGCATCTACTCCAATTAAAGCGCTGTAAGTAAAGGTCGCATTGCCTTCTTGACCAGCAGCTACTGTAAAGCCGATTGACTCTGATCCTAACTGCAAATCAAGTCCAGCAAGTGATACAAGTGCTAGATAAGTGTTGCTTCCTAGTGCTGCATCATCTTGTACAAGCAATGGTTGAGGAGCAAGTACAGCTGTATCAGTGTTATCGAAAGCAATGATAGAGCTTGCAAGAGTATAAGTTTGCGTATCTTGAAGTGTACTAACGTTTCCTGCGAGGTCTGTGAATGTCGCAGTAGCATCAACAGTTAAGTCTGAATCTGCTGCAAGACCACTACCAGCTACATCAACTGTCCAAGTACCT
Source organism: Acinetobacter sp. BEC1-S18-ESBL-01 (assembly GCF_014169935.1). Lineage (NCBI taxonomy): Bacteria > Pseudomonadati > Pseudomonadota > Gammaproteobacteria > Moraxellales > Moraxellaceae > Acinetobacter > Acinetobacter sp. BEC1-S18-ESBL-01. The sequence goes on along the minus strand of NZ_AP022302.1, from coordinate 852,790 downwards.
GCTACGGCATCAACTGTGGCTGTATAGTCAACACCATTTACAGTAACCACAACACCTGTTGTTACTGCATCTGTAGGGATGTTGGTCAATGTACCTGTTAAGGTCACTGATCCACCAGCTTCTGTCGCATCCAAGATGTTATCAGCAGTAACTGGGTCAATTGCTAACACAGTTGTAGTGATATCAGGTGGAGTAACATCTAGAGTTACCGTTACATCTGCATCTGCAACATCTACGTTACCTTGTGCATCTACAGCCTCAGCATGAATCACAATCTGACCAGTCACAGGATCTGCTGCTGTTGCGGCAAGAGTCGCTGTAATGAAGCCGTTTGCAAGGTCAGCTGCTGTCACGGTGTAGTTAGTACCGTTGATATTCACCACCGTGCCATCGATTGCATCTGGTCCCAACGCCACTTGTGCATTGAAGGTGCCGTCTGTGCCTAGCTCGTCTGCATTCAAGATACCGTCGCCATTTAAGTCTTCAGGAATCGTGATCGCACCGATCAGGTCTGCAGGTAAGGTATCTACAGTCACGGTGATATCTGCATCTGCAACATCAAGGTTACCTTGTGCATCCACTGCTTCTGCATGGATGGTTACAGGGCCTTCGCCTGTGACAGGAATCGCTGCGGTGATGAAGCCGTTTGCAAGGTCAGCTGCAGTCACGGTGTAGTTAGTACCGTTGATATTCACTACTGTGCCATCGATTGCATCAGGTCCCAATGCCACTTGTGCATTGAAGGTGCCGTCTGTACCAAGCTCGTCTGCATTCAAGATACCGTCACCATTCAAGTCTTCAGGAATCGTGATCGCACCGATCAGGTCTGCAGGCAAGGTATCTACAGTCACGGTGACGTCTGCATCTGCAACATCAAGGTTACCTTGTGCATCCACTGCTTCTGCATGGATGGTTACAGGGCCTTCGCCTGTGACAGGAATCGCTGCAGTGATGAAGCCGTTTGCAAGGTCAGCTGCAGTCACGGTGTAGTTAGTACCGTTCACATTCACCACTGTGCCATCGATTGCATCTGGTCCCAACGCCACTTGTGCATTGAAGGTACCGTCTGTGCCTAGCTCGTCTGCATTCAAGATACCGTCGCCATTTAAGTCTTCAGGAATCGTGATCGCACCGATCAGGTCTGCAGGCAAGGTATCTACAGTCACGGTGATATCTGCATCTGCAACATCAAGGTTACCTTGTGCATCCACTGCTTCTGCATGGATGGTTACAGGGCCTTCGCCTGTGACAGGAATCGCTGCGGTGATGAAGCCGTTTGCAAGGTCAGCTGCAGTCACGGTGTAGTTAGTACCGTTGATATTCACTACTGTGCCATCGATTGCATCAGGTCCCAATGCCACTTGTGCATTGAAGGTGCCGTCTGTACCAAGCTCGTCTGCATTCAAGATACCGTCACCATTCAAGTCTTCAGGAATCGTGATCGCACCGATCAGGTCTGCAGGCAAGGTATCTACAGTCACGGTGACGTCTGCATCTGCAACATCAAGGTTACCTTGTGCATCCACTGCTTCTGCATGGATGGTTACAGGGCCTTCGCCTGTGACAGGAATCGCTGCAGTGATGAAGCCGTTTGCAAGGTCAGCTGCAGTCACGGTGTAGTTAGTACCGTTCACATTCACCACTGTGCCATCGATTGCATCAGGTCCCAACGCCACTTGTGCATTGAAGGTACCGTCTGTGCCTAGCTCGTCTGCATTCAAGATACCGTCGCCATTTAAGTCTTCAGGAATCGTGATCGCACCGATCAGGTCTGCAGGCAAGGTATCTACAGTCACGGTGATATCTGCATCTGCAACATCAAGGTTACCTTGTGCATCCACTGCTTCTGCATGGATGGTTACAGGGCCTTCGCCTGTGACAGGAATCGCTGCGGTGATGAAGCCGTTTGCAAGGTCAGCTGCAGTCACGGTGTAGTTAGTACCGTTGATATTCACTACTGTGCCATCGATTGCATCAGGTCCCAATGCCACTTGTGCATTGAAGGTGCCGTCTGTACCAAGCTCGTCTGCATTCAAGATACCGTCACCATTCAAGTCTTCAGGAATCGTGATCGCACCGATCAGGTCTGCAGGCAAGGTATCTACAGTCACGGTGATATCTGCATCTGCAACATCAAGGTTACCTTGTGCATCCACTGCTTCTGCATGGATGGTCACAGGGCCTTCGCCTGTTACAGGAATCGCTGCAGTGATGAAACCGTTTGCAAGGTCAGCTGCTGTCACGGTGTAGTTAGTACCGTTGATATTCACCACTGTGCCATCGATTGCATCTGGTCCCAGCGCCACTTGTGCATTGAAGGTGCCGTCTGTACCAAGCTCGTCTGCATTCAAGATACCGTCGCCATTTAAGTCTTCAGGAATCGTGATCGCACCGATCAGGTCTGCAGGCAAGGTATCTACAGTCACGGTGACGTCTGCATCTGCAACATCAAGGTTACCTTGTGCATCCACTGCTTCTGCATGGATGGTTACAGGGCCTTCGCCTGTGACAGGAATCGCTGCAGTGATGAAACCGTTTGCAAGGTCAGCTGCTGTCACGGTGTAGTTAGTACCGTTGATATTCACCACTGTGCCATCGATTGCATCAGGTCCCAATGCCACTTGTGCATTGAAGGTGCCGTCTGTGCCTAGCTCGTCTGCATTTAAGATACCGTCGCCATTTAAGTCTTCAGGAATCGTGATCGCACCGATCAGGTCTGCAGGTAAGGTATCTACAGTCACGGTGATATCTGCATCTGCAACATCAAGGTTACCTTGTGCATCCACTGCTTCTGCATGGATGGTCACAGGGCCTTCGCCTGTGACAGGAATCGCTGCGGTGATGAAGCCGTTTGCAAGGTCAGCTGCAGTCACGGTGTAGTTAGTACCGTTGATATTCACCACTGTGCCATCGATTGCATCAGGTCCCAATGCCACTTGTGCATTGAAGGTGCCGTCTGTACCAAGCTCGTCTGCATTCAAGATACCGTCGCCATTTAAGTCTTCAGGAATCGTGATCGCACCGATCAGGTCTGCAGGCAAGGTATCTACAGTCACGGTGACGTCTGCATCTGCAACATCAAGGTTACCTTGTGCATCCACTGCTTCTGCATGGATGGTCACAGGGCCTTCGCCTGTTACAGGAATCGCTGCAGTGATGAAACCGTTTGCAAGGTCAGCTGCTGTCACGGTGTAGTTGGTACCGTTGATATTCACCACTGTGCCATCGATTGCATCTGGTCCCAACGCCACTTGTGCATTGAAGGTACCGTCTGTGCCTAGCTCGTCTGCATTCAAGATACCGTCGCCATTTAAGTCTTCAGGAATCGTGATCGCACCGATCAGGTCTGCAGGCAAGGTATCTACAGTCACGGTGACGTCTGCATCTGCAACATCAAGGTTACCTTGTGCATCCACTGCTTCTGCATGGATGGTCACAGGGCCTTCGCCTGTGACAGGAATCGCTGCAGTGATGAAGCCGTTTGCAAGGTCAGCTGCTGTCACGGTGTAGTTAGTACCGTTGATATTCACCACTGTGCCATCGATTGCATCTGGTCCCAACGCCACTTGTGCATTGAAGGTGCCGTCTGTGCCTAGCTCGTCTGCATTCAAGATACCGTCGCCATTTAAGTCTTCAGGAATCGTGATCGCACCGATCAGGTCTGCAGGTAAGGTATCTACAGTCACGGTGATATCTGCATCTGCAACATCAAGGTTACCTTGTGCATCCACTGCTTCTGCATGGATGGTTACAGGGCCTTCGCCTGTGACAGGAATCGCTGCGGTGATGAAGCCGTTTGCAAGGTCAGCTGCAGTCACGGTGTAGTTAGTACCGTTGATATTCACTACTGTGCCATCGATTGCATCTGGTCCCAACGCCACTTGTGCATTGAAGGTGCCGTCTGTGCCTAGCTCGTCTGCATTCAAGATACCGTCGCCATTTAAGTCTTCAGGAATCGTGATCGCACCGATCAGGTCTGCAGGTAAGGTATCTACAGTCACGGTGATATCTGCATCTGCAACATCAAGGTTACCTTGTGCATCCACTGCTTCTGCATGGATGGTTACAGGGCCTTCGCCTGTGACAGGAATCGCTGCGGTGATGAAGCCGTTTGCAAGGTCAGCTGCAGTCACGGTGTAGTTAGTACCGTTGATATTCACTACTGTGCCATCGATTGCATCTGGTCCCAACGCCACTTGTGCATTGAAGGTGCCGTCTGTGCCTAGCTCGTCTGCATTCAAGATACCGTCGCCATTTAAGTCTTCAGGAATCGTGATCGCACCGATCAGGTCTGCAGGTAAGGTATCTACAGTCACGGTGATATCTGCATCTGCAACATCAAGGTTACCTTGTGCATCCACTGCTTCTGCATGGATGGTTACAGGGCCTTCGCCTGTGACAGGAATCGCTGCGGTGATGAAGCCGTTTGCAAGGTCAGCTGCAGTCACGGTGTAGTTAGTACCGTTGATATTCACTACTGTGCCATCGATTGCATCTGGTCCCAACGCCACTTGTGCATTGAAGGTGCCGTCTGTGCCTAGCTCGTCTGCATTCAAGATACCGTCGCCATTTAAGTCTTCAGGAATCGTGATCGCACCGATCAGGTCTGCAGGTAAGGTATCTACAGTCACGGTGATATCTGCATCTGCAACATCAAGGTTACCTTGTGCATCCACTGCTTCTGCATGGATGGTTACAGGGCCTTCGCCTGTGACAGGAATCGCTGCGGTGATGAAGCCGTTTGCAAGGTCAGCTGCAGTCACGGTGTAGTTAGTACCGTTGATATTCACTACTGTGCCATCGATTGCATCAGGTCCCAACGCCACTTGTGCATTGAAGGTGCCGTCTGTGCCTAGCTCGTCTGCATTCAAGATACCGTCGCCATTTAAGTCTTCAGGAATCGTGATCGCACCGATCAGGTCTGCAGGTAAGGTATCTACAGTCACGGTGATATCTGCATCTGCAACATCAAGGTTACCTTGTGCATCCACTGCTTCTGCATGGATGGTCACAGGGCCTTCGCCTGTGACAGGAATCGCTGCGGTGATGAAGCCGTTTGCAAGGTCAGCTGCAGTCACGGTGTAGTTAGTACCGTTGATATTCACTACTGTGCCATCGATTGCATCTGGTCCCAACGCCACTTGTGCATTGAAGGTGCCGTCTGTACCAAGCTCGTCTGCATTCAAGATACCGTCACCATTCAAGTCTTCAGGAATCGTGATCGCACCGATCAGGTCTGCAGGCAAGGTATCTACAGTCACGGTGACGTCTGCATCTGCAACATCAAGGTTACCTTGTGCATCCACTGCTTCTGCATGGATGGTTACAGGGCCTTCGCCTGTGACAGGAATCGCTGCAGTGATGAAGCCGTTTGCAAGGTCAGCTGCTGTCACGGTGTAGTTAGTACCGTTCACATTCACCACTGTGCCATCGATTGCATCTGGTCCCAACGCCACTTGTGCATTGAAGGTACCGTCTGTGCCTAGCTCGTCTGCATTTAAGATACCGTCGCCATTTAAGTCTTCAGGAATCGTGATCGCACCGATCAGGTCTGCAGGTACGGTATCAATAGTAAGCGTAGCTGTATCTGTAGCCGTATTACCAGCTGGATCAGTTGCAGTTACAGTTACAGTATGAGGACCATCTATTAATGCAGGCAAAGTATTGTCTGCAAGAGTCCAAGTACCATCACCGTTATTCACTGCCGGATAGTCAACACCATCCACATTCACAACCACTGTTGCTGTTGGGTCATTGATTACCCCTGTTAAAGCAGGAGTTGTGTCATTAGTAGTTAAGTCATCTAAAGATACAACTGGAACGCTAGTATCAATGGTCACCACTGCTGTATCTGTACCTGCATTGCCTGCTGCATCTGTTGCAGTCACGGTAATGGTGTGTGGACCATCAGTTAACGCAGGAAGTGTATTGTCTGCAAGCGTCCAGGTGCCGTCACCATTGTTCACTGCCGGATAGTCAACACCATCCACGTTCACAACCACAGTGGCTGTTGGATCGTTCACTGTACCAGTGAGTGCTGGTGTGCTGTCATTCGTCAACACATCATCAAGTGCAACCACCGGCGGTGTGATGTCGGCAGAGACTGTGCCTGTACCTGGCAATGAAGTATTGCCTGCAGGGTCAGTAGCTGTTGCTGTAACCGTATCGCCATCCACCAGGTTGCCCGGGTTTGGTACTGACCATGTTCCGTCTGTGCCTGCCACGACTGTTGCAGTGGTGCCATCAGGATATGTCACAGTCACTGTAGAACCAGCTTCTGCTGTACCGCTCACTGGGTCAGTTGCATTGATTGGATCAAGTACAGGTGCATTTGGTGCGGTGGTATCAATCGTCACCACTGCTGTATCTGTACCTGCATTGCCTGCTGCATCTGTTGCAGTCACGGTAATGGTGTGTGGACCATCAGTTAACGCAGGAAGTGTATTGTCTGCAAGCGTCCAGGTGCCGTCACCATTGTTCACTGCCGGATAGTCAACACCATCCACGTTCACAACCACAGTGGCTGTTGGATCGTTCACTGTACCAGTGAGTGCTGGTGTGCTGTCATTCGTCAACACATCATCAAGTGCAACCACCGGCGGTGTGATGTCGGCAGAGACTGTGCCTGTACCTGGCAATGAAGTATTGCCTGCAGGGTCAGTAGCTGTTGCTGTAACCGTATCGCCATCCACCAGGTTGCCCGGGTTTGGTACTGACCATGTTCCGTCTGTGCCTGCCACGACTGTTGCAGTGGTGCCATCAGGATATGTCACAGTCACTGTAGAACCAGCTTCTGCTGTACCGCTCACTGGGTCAGTTGCATTGATTGGATCAAGTACAGGTGCATTTGGTGCGGTGGTATCAATCGTCACCACTGCTGTATCGGTACCTGCATTGCCTGCTGCATCTGTTGCAGTCACGGTAATGGTGTGTGGACCATCAGTTAATGCAGGAAGTGTATTGTCGGCAAGCGTCCAGGTGCCGTCACCATTGTTCACTGCTGGATAGTCAACACCATCCACGTTCACAACCACAGTGGCTGTTGGATCGTTCACTGTACCAGTGAGTGCTGGTGTGCTGTCATTCGTCAACACATCATCAAGTGCAACCACCGGCGGTGTGATGTCGGCAGAGACTGTGCCTGTACCTGGCAATGAAGTATTGCCTGCAGGGTCAGTCGCTGTTGCAGTCACTGTATCGCCATCCACCAGATTACCCGGGTTTGGTACTGACCATGTTCCGTCTGTGCCTGCCACGACTGTTGCAGTGGTGCCGTCAGGATATGTCACAGTCACTGTAGAACCAGCTTCTGCTGTACCGCTCACTGGGTCAGTTGCATTGATTGGATCAAGTACAGGTGCATTTGGTGCGGTGGTATCAATCGTCACCACTGCTGTATCGGTACCTGCATTGCCTGCTGCATCTGTTGCAGTCACGGTAATGGTGTGTGGACCATCAGTTAATGCAGGAAGTGTATTGTCTGCAAGCGTCCAGGTGCCGTCACCATTGTTCACTGCTGGATAGTCAACACCATCCACATTGACAACCACAGTGGCTGTTGGATCGTTCACTGTACCAGTGAGTGCTGGTGTACTGTCATTCGTCAACACATCATCAAGTGCAACCACCGGCGGTGTGATGTCGGCAGAGACTGTGCCTGTACCTGGCAATGAAGTATTGCCTGCAGGGTCAGTCGCTGTTGCAGTCACTGTATCGCCATCCACCAGGTTACCCGGGTTTGGTACTGACCAGCTGCCATCTGTGCCTGCCACGACTGTTGCAGTGGTGCCATCAGGATATGTCACAGTCACTGTAGAACCAGGTTCTGCTGTACCGCTCACTGGGTCAGTTGCATTGATTGGATCAAGTACAGGTGCATTTGGTGCGGTGGTATCAATCGTCACCACTGCTGTATCGGTACCTGCATTGCCTGCTGCATCTGTTGCAGTCACGGTAATGGTGTGTGGACCATCAGTTAACGCAGGCAGTGTATTGTCTGCAAGCGTCCAGGTGCCGTCACCATTGTTCACTGCTGGATAGTCAACACCATCCACATTCACCACCACAGTGGCTGTCGGATCGTTCACTGTACCAGTAAGTGCTGGTGTGCTGTCGTTAGTGAGTACATCATCTAGTGCAACCACCGGCGGTGTGATGTCTGCAGAGACTGTGCCTGTACCTGGCAATGAAGTATTGCCTGCAGGGTCAGTCGCGGTTGCAGTCACGGTATCGCCATCCACCAGGTTACCCGGGTTTGGTACTGACCAGCTGCCATCTGTTCCAGCTACCACTGTTGCAGTGGTGCCGTCAGGGAAGCTGACTGTCACTGTAGAACCCGCTTCTGCTGTACCGCTCACTGGGTCAGTTGCATTGATTGGATCAAGTACAGGTGCATTTGGTGCGGTGGTATCAATGGTCACCACTGCTGTATCGGTACCTGCATTGCCTGCTGCATCTGTTGCAGTCACGGTAATGGTGTGTGGACCATCAGTTAATGCAGGAAGTGTATTGTCGGCAAGCGTCCAGGTGCCGTCACCATTGTTCACTGCCGGATAGTCAACACCATCCACATTGACAACCACAGTGGCTGTCGGATCGTTCACTGTACCAGTAAATGCTGGTGTGCTGTCGTTAGTGAGTACATCATCTAGTGCAACCACCGGCGGTGTGATGTCTGCAGAGACTGTGCCTGTACCTGGCAATGAAATATTGCCTGCAGGGTCAGTGGCTGTTGCAGTCACGGTATCGCCATCCACCAGGTTGCCCGGGTTTGGTACTGACCAGCTGCCATCTGTTCCAGCTACCACTGTTGCAGTGGTGCCGTCAGGGAAGCTCACAGTCACTGTAGAACCAGGTTCTGCTGTACCGCTCACTGGGTCAGTTGCATTGATTGGATCAAGTACAGGTGCATTTGGTGCGGTGGTATCAATGGTCACCACTGCTGTATCGGTACCTGCATTGCCTGCTGCATCTGTTGCAGTCACGGTAATGGTGTGTGGACCATCAGTTAATGCAGGAAGTGTATTGTCGGCAAGCGTCCAGGTGCCGTCACCATTGTTTACTGCCGGATAGTCAACACCATCCACGTTCACAACCACAGTGGCTGTCGGATCGTTCACTGTACCAGTAAGTGCTGGTGTGCTGTCGTTAGTGAGTACATCATCTAGTGCAACCACCGGCGGTGTGATGTCTGCAGAGACTGTGCCTGTACCTGGCAATGAAGTATTGCCTGCAGGGTCAGTCGCTGTTGCAGTCACGGTATCGCCATCCACCAGGTTACCCGGGTTTGGTACTGACCAGCTGCCATCTGTCCCTGCCACGACTGTTGCAGTGGTGCCATCAGGATATGTCACAGTCACTGTAGAACCCGCTTCTGCTGTACCGCTCACTGGGTCAGTTGCATTGATTGGATCAAGTACAGGTGCATTTGGTGCTGTGGTATCAATCGTCACCACTGCTGTATCGGTACCTGCATTGCCCGCTGCATCTGTTGCAGTCACGGTAATGGTGTGTGGACCATCAGTTAATGCAGGAAGTGTATTGTCTGCAAGTGTCCAGGTGCCGTCACCATTGTTCACTGCTGGATAGTCAACACCATCCACATTGACAACCACAGTGGCTGTCGGATCGTTCACTGTACCAGTAAGTGCTGGTGTGCTGTCGTTAGTGAGTACATCATCTAGTGCAACCACCGGCGGTGTGATGTCTGCAGAGACTGTGCCTGTACCTGGCAATGAAGTATTGCCTGCAGGGTCAGTTGCTGTTGCAGTCACGGTATCGCCATCCACCAGGTTACCCGGGTTTGGTACTGACCATGTTCCGTCTGTGCCTGCCACGACTGTTGCAGTGGTGCCGTCAGGGAAGCTCACAGTCACTGTTGAACCAGGTTCTGCTGTACCGCTCACCGGGTCAGTCGCATTGATTGGATCAAGTACAGGTGCATTTGGTGCGGTGGTATCAATTGTCACCACTGCTGTATCTGTACCTGCATTGCCTGCTGCATCTGTTGCAGTCACGGTAATGGTGTGTGGACCATCAGTTAATGCAGGAAGTGTATTGTCTGCAAGTGTCCAGGTGCCGTCACCATTGTTCACTGCCGGATAGTCAACACCATCTACATTCACAACCACTGTTGCTGTCGGATCGTTCACTGTACCAGTGAGTGCTGGTGTGCTGTCATTGGTCAACACGTCATCCAGTGCAACCACCGGCGGTGTGATGTCTGCAGAGACTGTGCCTGTACCTGGCAATGAAATATTGCCTGCAGGGTCAGTCGCGGTTGCAGTCACGGTATCGCCATCCACCAGGTTACCCGGGTTTGGTACTGACCAGCTGCCATCTGTTCCAGCTACCACTGTTGCAGTGGTGCCGTCAGGGAAGCTGACTGTCACTGTAGAACCCGCTTCTGCTGTACCGCTCACTGGGTCAGTTGCATTGATTGGATCAAGTACAGGTGCATTTGGTGCGGTGGTATCAATGGTCACCACTGCTGTATCGGTACCTGCATTGCCTGCTGCATCTGTTGCAGTCACGGTAATGGTGTGTGGACCATCAGTTAATGCAGGAAGTGTATTGTCGGCAAGCGTCCAGGTGCCGTCACCATTGTTCACTGCCGGATAGTCAACACCATCCACATTGACAACCACAGTGGCTGTCGGATCGTTCACTGTACCAGTAAGTGCTGGTGTGCTGTCATTGGTCAACACGTCATCCAGCGCAACCACCGGCGGTGTGATGTCTGCAGAAACTGTGCCTGTACCTGGCAATGAAGTATTGCCTGCAGGGTCAGTGGCTGTTGCTGTAACCGTATCGCCATCCACCAGGTTACCCGGGTTTGGTACTGACCATGTTCCGTCTGTGCCTGCCACGACTGTTGCAGTGGTGCCATCAGGATATGTCACAGTCACTGTTGAACCAGGTTCTGCTGTACCGCTCACTGGGTCAGTCGCATTGATTGGATCAAGTACAGGTGCATTCGGTGCGGTGGTATCAATTGTTACCACTGCTGTATCGGTACCTGCATTGCCCGCTGCATCTGTTGCAGTCACGGTAATGGTGTGTGGACCATCAGTTAACGCAGGAAGTGTATTGTCTGCAAGCGTCCAGGTGCCGTCACCATTGTTCACTGCCGGATAGTCAACACCATCCACATTGACAACCACAGTGGCTGTTGGATCGTTCACTGTACCAGTGAGTGCTGGTGTGCTGTCATTAGTGAGTACATCATCAAGTACAACCACCGGCGGTGTGATGTCAGCAGAGACTGTGCCTGTACCTGGCAATGAAGTATTGCCTGCAGGGTCAGTTGCTGTTGCTGTAACCGTATCGCCATCCACCAGGTTACCCGGGTTTGGTACTGACCATGTTCCGTCTGTGCCTGCCACGACTGTTGCAGTGGTGCCATCAGGATATGTCACAGTCACTGTAGAACCCGCTTCTGCTGTACCGCTCACTGGGTCAGTTGCATTGATTGGATCAAGTACAGGTGCATTTGGTGCTGTGGTATCAATCGTCACCACTGCTGTATCTGTACCTGCATTGCCTGCTGCATCTGTTGCAGTCACGGTAATGGTGTGTGGACCATCAGTTAACGCAGGAAGTGTATTGTCTGCAAGCGTCCAGGTACCGTCACCATTGTTCACTGCCGGATAGTCAACACCATCCACATTGACAACCACAGTGGCTGTTGGATCGTTCACTGTACCAGTGAGTGCTGGTGTGCTGTCATTAGTGAGTACATCATCAAGTACAACCACCGGCGGTGTGATGTCAGCAGAGACTGTGCCTGTACCTGGCAATGAAGTATTGCCTGCAGGGTCAGTCGCTGTTGCTGTAACCGTATCGCCATCCACCAGATTACCCGGGTTTGGTACTGACCATGTTCCGTCTGTGCCTGCCACGACTGTTGCAGTGGTGCCATCAGGATATGTCACAGTCACTGTAGAACCCGCTTCTGCTGTACCGCTCACTGGGTCAGTTGCATTGATTGGATCAAGTACAGGTGCATTTGGTGCGGTGGTATCAATGGTCACCACTGCTGTATCGGTACCTGCATTGCCTGCTGCATCTGTTGCAGTCACGGTAATGGTGTGTGGACCATCAGTTAACGCAGGCAGTGTATTGTCTGCAAGCGTCCAGGTGCCGTCACCATTGTTCACTGCCGGATAGTCAACACCATCCACGTTCACAACCACTGTTGCTGTCGGATCGTTCACTGTACCAGTGAGTGCTGGTGTGCTGTCATTGGTCAACACGTCATCCAGCGCAACCACCGGCGGTGTGATGTCTGCAGAGACTGTGCCTGTACCTGGCAATGAAGTATTGCCTGCAGGGTCAGTTGCTGTTGCTGTAACCGTATCGCCATCCACCAGATTACCCGGGTTTGGTACTGACCATGTTCCGTCTGTGCCTGCCACGACTGTTGCAGTGGTGCCATCAGGATATGTCACAGTCACTGTTGAACCAGGTTCTGCTGTACCGCTCACCGGGTCAGTCGCATTGATTGGATCAAGTACAGGTGCATTTGGTGCTGTGGTATCAATTGTTACCACTGCTGTATCGGTACCTGCATTGCCTGCAGGGTCTGTTGCAGTCACGGTAATGGTGTGTGGACCATCAGTTAACGCAGGAAGTGTATTGTCTGCAAGTGTCCAGGTGCCGTCACCATTGTTCACTGCCGGATAGTCAGTGCCATCCACATTGACAACCACTGTTGCGGTCGGATCGTTCACTGTACCAGTGAGTGCTGGTGTGCTGTCGTTAGTCAACACATCATCAAGGAGAACCACTGGCGGTGTAATGTCTGCAGAGACTGTGCCTGTACCTGGCAATGAGATATTGCCTGCAGGGTCAGTGGCTGTTGCAGTCACGGTATCGCCATCCACCAGGTTACCCGGGTTTGGTACTGACCAGCTGCCATCTGTGCCTGCCACGACTGTTGCAGTGGTGCCGTCAGGATATGTCACAGTCACTGTAGAACCAGCTTCTGCTGTACCGCTCACTGGGTCAGTTGCATTGATTGGATCAAGTACAGGTGCATTTGGTGCGGTGGTATCAATCGTCACCACTGCTGTATCGGTACCTGCATTGCCTGCTGCATCTGTTGCAGTCACGGTAATGGTGTGTGGACCATCAGTTAATGCAGGAAGTGTATTGTCTGCAAGCGTCCAGGTGCCGTCACCATTGTTCACTGCTGGATAGTCAACACCATCCACATTGACAACCACAGTGGCTGTTGGATCGTTCACTGTACCAGTGAGTGCTGGTGTACTGTCATTCGTCAACACATCATCAAGTGCAACCACCGGCGGTGTGATGTCGGCAGAGACTGTGCCTGTACCTGGCAATGAAGTATTGCCTGCAGGGTCAGTCGCTGTTGCAGTCACTGTATCGCCATCCACCAGGTTACCCGGGTTTGGTACTGACCAGCTGCCATCTGTGCCTGCCACGACTGTTGCAGTGGTGCCATCAGGATATGTCACAGTCACTGTAGAACCAGGTTCTGCTGTACCGCTCACTGGGTCAGTTGCATTGATTGGATCAAGTACAGGTGCATTTGGTGCGGTGGTATCAATCGTCACCACTGCTGTATCGGTACCTGCATTGCCTGCTGCATCTGTTGCAGTCACGGTAATGGTGTGTGGACCATCAGTTAACGCAGGCAGTGTATTGTCTGCAAGCGTCCAGGTGCCGTCACCATTGTTCACTGCTGGATAGTCAACACCATCCACATTGACAACCACAGTGGCTGTCGGATCGTTCACTGTACCAGTAAGTGCTGGTGTGCTGTCGTTAGTGAGTACATCATCTAGTGCAACCACCGGCGGTGTGATGTCTGCAGAGACTGTGCCTGTACCTGGCAATGAGATATTGCCTGCAGGGTCAGTGGCTGTTGCAGTCACTGTATCGCCATCCACCAGGTTACCCGGGTTTGGTACTGACCATGTTCCGTCTGTGCCTGCCACGACTGTTGCAGTGGTGCCGTCAGGATATGTCACAGTCACTGTTGAACCAGGTTCTGCTGTACCGCTCACTGGGTCAGTCGCATTGATTGGATCAAGTACAGGTGCATTTGGTGCGGTGGTATCAATTGTATAAGTTTGTGTATCATTAACAGTGCTGCTATTACCTACTGCATCAGTGAAGGTTACTTTGGCATCAATTATTTTATCTGCATCCGCTGTTAAACCGCTACCAGGCACACTTACTGTCCATGTACCTGCTGCACTGTCTACAGTTGCATTATAAGTTACCCCATTAATAACAACTGTAACGGCTGTAGTAGCCGCATCTGAAGGAACGTTTGTCAGAACACCAGTAATCGTGACATTACCCGCTGCTTCTGATGCATTAATTACATTGTCAGCTGTTACTGAATCAACTGCGAAGTTGACACCATCGGTATTTGGGCCAACTGCATCGACAATAGCTGTGCCTGGTAATGATGGGTTACCTGCTGGATCTGTAGCAATCGCTTCAACTTCATCGCCATCATTCAGGCCAGGGTTTGGCACAGTCCACGTACCGTCTGGTCCTGCTACAACACTTGCTGTACTGCCGTCAGGATAAGTCACAGTCACTGTTGAACCAGGTTCTGCTGTACCTGTAATTGGGTCTGTCCCGTTAACCGGGTCAATCACTGGTGCTGTAGGAGCTGCTGTATCAACTGTCAAAACACCTGTATCTGTACCTACGTTACCTGCTGCATCTGTTGCAGTCACGGTAATGGTATGTGGACCATCAGTTAACGCAGGAAGTGTATTGTCTGCAAGCATCCAGGTGCCGTCACCATTATTCACTGCCGGATAGTCAACACCATCCACATTCACAACCACAGTGGCTGTCGGATCGTTCACTGTACCGGTTAACTCAGGTGTACTGTCATTGGTCAATACATCGTTAAGCGCTACTGTCGGCGCAACCGCATCAACCACAGCTGTTGCTGGGCCTGATGTATTGCAAGCAGGATCTTCTGTTACTGCCGTTACTGTATCGCCATCATTTAAGCCTGAGTTTGGCACAGTCCAAGTACCATCCGTTCCTGCTACAACACTTGCTGTACTACCGTCCGGATAAGTTACTGTTACTGTTGAACCAGGTTCTGCTGTACCTGTAATTGGGTCTGTCCCGTTAACCGGGTCAATCACTGGTGCTGTAGGAGCTGCTGTATCAACTGTCACAACACCTGTATCTGTACCTACGTTACCTGCTGCATCTGTTGCAGTCACGGTAATGGTGTGTGGACCATCAGTTAACGCAGGAAGTGTATTGTCTGCAAGCGTCCAGGTGCCGTCACCATTGTTTACTGCCGGATAGTCAGTACCATCCACATTTACCACCACAGTGGCTGTCGGATCGTTCACTGTACCGGTTAACTCAGGTGTACTGTCATTGGTCAATACATCGTTAAGCGCTACTGTCGGTGCAACCGCATCAACCACAGCTGTTGTTGGACCTGATGTATTGCCAGCAGGATCTTCTGTTACTGCTGTTACCGTATCACCATCATTTAAGCCTGGGTTTGGCACAGTCCAAGTACCATCCGTTCCTGCTACAACACTTGCTGTACTACCGTCCGGATAAGTTACTGTTACTGTTGAACCAGGTTCTGCTGTACCTGTAATTGGGTCTGTCCCGTTAACCGGGTCAATCACTGGCGCTGAAGGAGCTGCTGTATCAACTGTCACAACACCTGTATCTGTACCTACGTTACCTGCTGCATCTGTTGCAGTCACGGTAATGGTGTGTGGACCATCAGTTAACGCAGGAAGTGTATTGTCTGCAAGCGTCCAGGTGCCGTCACCATTGTTCACTGCTGGATAGTCAACACCATCCACATTCACAACCACAGTGGCTGTCGGATCGTTCACTGTACCGGTTAACGCAGGTGTACTGTCATTCGTTAATAAATCAGTTATAACAACTGCTGGTGCAACTGCATCAACAGTAGCTGTACCTGGCAAAGATGGGTTACCTGCTGGATCTGTAGCAATTGCCTCAACTTCATCACCATCATTAAGACCAGGGTTTGGTACTGACCAGCTGCCATCAGGTCCTGCCACGACTGTTGCTGTGTCACCATTAGGATAGGTTACTGTTACGGTTGAACCAGGTTCTGCAGTACCTGTAATCGGGTCTGTCCCGTTAACCGGGTCAATCACTGGCGCTGAAGGAGCAGCTGTATCCAGTGTATAAGTTTGTGTATCGTTAACTGTGCTGCTATTACCTGCTGCATCAGTGAAGGTTACTTTAGCATCAATCGTTTTATCAGCATCAGCAACCAAACCGCTACCTGGTACACTTACTGTCCATGTACCTGCTGCACTGTCTACAGTTGCAGTATAAGTTACCCCATTAATAACAACTGTAACGGCTGTAGTAGCCGCATCTGAAGGAACGTTTTTCAGAACACCAGTAATCGTGACATTGCCAGCCGCTTCTGATGCATTAACCACATTATCAGCTGTTACCGAATCAACAGCAAAGTTAACACCATCCGTATTTGGACCAACTGCATCAACAATAGCTGTTCCTGGTCCTGATGTATTGCCAGCAGGGTCTGTTGCTACAGCTGTAACTTCATCACCATTATTCAAACCAGGGTTTGGTACAGTCCAAGTACCATCCGGTCCTGCTACAACACTTGCCGTACTACCGTCCGGATAAGTCACAGTTACTGTTGAACCAGGTTCTGCTGTACCTGTGATCGGGTCTGTCCCGTTAACCGGGTCAATCACTGGTGCATTCGGTGCAGTCGTATCAATCGTATAAGTTTGTGTATCTTTAACAGTACTGCTATTACCTGCCGCATCTGTAAACGTTACAGTCGCATCAATGGTTTTATCTGCATCAGCTGTTAGACCACTACCAGGCACACTTACTGTCCATGTACCCGCTGTTTTGTCTACAGTTGCATTATAAGTTACCCCATTAATAACAACTGTAACGGCCGTATTGGCCGCATCTGCTGGAATGTTTTTCAAAACACCAGTAATCGTGACATTACCTGCTGCTTCTGATGCATTAATTACGTTATCTGAAGTAACAGGGTCAACAGAGAAAGTAACTCCATCTGTATTTGGTGGAGTAGTGTCAGCAGGTGTTGAGTCATCATCATTATCACTATTCGATGCTGCAGCGATAATACCGCCCGCAACTAAAGGAATAGCTGCCCACAACCATGGGTTTACACCTGCATCGTGATAAAGTAATGGTTCAATTGAAGAAATAGGCTGGTAAATAACGTCAGATACCAACTCTTGTGGTGCTTCTGCCGGTAAAGCAGCAGGTAAATCCTCAGCTACCAGAGCTTGTGGTTCAACATCACTGTCTGCGTCAGCGTCCGCATCGGCATCGGCGTCCGCATCATTTTCAGCATCTTTGAATTTTGCCCAAATCAACTGTCCATTTTCATCTTGAAAAACAAGACTGTTATCTTTAGGCTCAGCTGTTCCACTAAAGAAGCCTTCAATAACAATAGTCTCGCCATTTTTCAGGCGAATGACTGCATTGGTACCCTCCCTATTCACTACCAATACATCACTGGCAGCCACTTTTACCAATACGACCGACGCTTCTGAAAGCTTCGCAGAAGTTCCCTTGATTGTTGACAAGGTATCGTGACTATCCTTGGCAATAATTTGTATTTCAGGCATATCTGTATTCCTTTTATATTATTGATTTAAATGATTTTATGTATAATTCTTTTTACTTAATCTTTCTAAGTTTTTGACCTACAACTTAAAAACATTAAGTAATGTGATCATTTTTACATTAAACACTTTAAAATAAAAAAAACAAATACTAAAGTACCTAAAGAAAAAATTTTAATTAATAGAAATTATATATAAGTCTTAGTTAAGTTTTTCTTATGTTAATTTAATGAAAAATCACGTTAAACGTTTTATATATAAAACAAATTTATTATTTTTCTATTTACCATTTGTTGAAAAATCATTTAATTAAAATATTCATATAACAATTATTAATATCTTAATAAAATAAAATATATTATTAATGATATATAGAAAAAAAAGGCTTTAGGTAATATTTTACTATTACACTAAAACCTCATTTTTAAATATTTTATAAATTTTAAAACTATTTATATTTAGAAATTATCTGGACTCTCAAATCTTTTTACTTCTTGTAACTTATTCGGGTCATGCATTGTCGCAATTCCATCCTCAGTTTTTTGGTCTACAAGAATATCTGGATTATAAACGGTGATTGTTTCTCTACCCAGCGCATCCTCCCCCACAATATACTGAAAACCTCTTCGGTTCATCTTATGGCACAACCTTTGATAAAAGCCTTTTAAGCCTTCAGTTTCTTCGTTGGGGTTGTAATAAAAAGCATTCATCACAGCTGGTAAGCCTAGGCCGCACACAATACCTGATAACAATACACTAATAAATGTATATCCAATCAGGATACTACTATAGGGACTTAAGGCGGGAATATTGGCTACTGCCAAAATCAATGCAAGTGAAATTCCTCCTCGTACCCCACCCCAAGATAAAATAGTTAAACTACCATTATAACTTTTCATTTTCCGCATATTCGGGAAAAACGCAAAAGCCATAAAGTTGGCAGCAAAACGAGAAATATGAAGAATAAAGAATGCAACAATACCGCCTAAAATCAGGCTAAAGTTTAGATCAAGAATAAATAACTCTAAGCCAATTAAAGTAAATAAGAATGAGTTAATGATTCCTTCTACTGTATGCCAAAAATGATTAACTTCTTGAATCTCTCGCTCTTCTCGTATTTCTTTCCATTTGTTTCCAACAATTAAACCGCCAATTACACAAGCAATCGGTGCTGATGCATGTGCAAACAAAGCAACCAAATATGCTCCACTTGCAAGTAAAGCTGTTGTTAAAATCAGGGACTCCATTTCGTGTTTACCACGTAATAGACGCAACACCCCTACCCCAAATGCCCAACCAATCCCTACGGCGACAACAATTTCATAAAGTAGAGCTTCTAATGTCGCTACTAATGAAAAATGTTCACCCTGTAAAACATTAAGTAAAGTCATAAACAATGCAATACACATTGCATCATTAAATAATGATTCACCTTCTAACTTAACAATTAAATGATGTGGTGCTCGAATCGAACTAAGCACACCTTTAATACCAATTGGGTCTGTTGCCCCTAAAGCTGCACCTAAAAGTAATAGCACCAGAATTGGTACATGATATCCAACAAGTAATTGGAATCCATAGAGTAAACTGCCAAACAATACAGCGCAAAGCACTAAGGCAATTGTTGCCAAAATACTAATTTGTTTCCAATAACTTTTTAGATCTGAAATTTTAAATTTGAGTGCAGAAGAAGTTAGAATAAAACAAATAACACCATTAATTAAAAAATCATAAAAATCAATATGGCGTACTGCTTCTTCAATATTATGAATGTTAATGGTAATAAACTGGTTACCATTTAGTAGGCTGGCACCCCACTGTAGAATAAAGACAAAAATTGCTGAGACCAGAGGAACACCAATCGCCTGTGGAAAGCCTAAAATACGCTTATTAAAGATCGTGGTTGCAATTGATAGTGCAAAAACCACTGTAAAAGCTTGTAATAGAAAAAAATTACCCATGAACACCCTTCTTCTGGGTCAACGACCAAATAAACAACTTTGCTAGATCGACCAAACTTAATAAAAAGCTGACATGACTATGCCATAATCATAAAAAACAGAAATTAGGACACAAGTTTACCGAATTGATTGAACAATCTATCAATCTGTTAAATTTCTTAACATTATTTATAGTTATGATCTGAAAAAAAGATGAGCTTATTAAATTATGTTTAACAAGACTCATCCTATAAAATTTTAAACTGGATTGTTAAAAGTATCGCATTGATTAATATCACCAGTTTTTAAACCCACTTGGAACCAGTGCATTCGCTGTTCACTACTACCATGAGTAAAGCTATCAGGAACAACCTGACCTGTAGAACGCTTCTGTAAATAATCATCTCCAATTTTTTGAGCAGCATCCATCGCTTCCTCAATGTCACCTTGCTCTAAAAATTGAGTTCGCTGTTGATTATGACTCGCCCAAATACCCGCTAAACAGTCAGCTTGTAATTCTTGACGAACAGATAATTGGTTACCTTCTCTTTGACTGACTTGTGCACGGGCTTGCTGTACTTGCGATGAAATACCCAGCAAGGTTTGAACATGGTGCCCTACTTCATGTGCAACCACATAAGCTTGTGCGAAATCGCCTGCCTGATCTTCCCTAGAAAGCTCAGTTTGGTTCTGCTCACCAGAAATTCCCATTTGCTGACGCATATCTTTAAAGAATTCTGTATCGATATAAACTTTCTGGTCTGCCGGACAATAAAATGGCCCCATCGCAGATTGAGCTGTGCCACATCCTGACTGAGCTATTCCACTAAACAAAACTAATTTAGGTGGCGTATAGCTTTTACCTAACTGTTTAAATATGGGGGTCCAAGTATCTTCTGTATCAGCCAAAACCGTTCCAACAAAATCCGAGGCTTCTTTTTGCTCGGCCGTTAAACTTTCTGGCGCAGTTGCATTTGATTGTTGTGAAGCAGTAACTTGCTGCGTTGCTTGATAAGCCTGCTGTGGGTCAACACCAAAGAACTTCCACGCAACAAATGCAACAACCAAACCAATAATACTGATACCGCCTGCTCTAACACCGCCACCACCTCGACGGTCCTCAACATTGCTACTAATTCGTCGACCTTTCCAGCGCATAATTTCCCTCTTCTTTTTAGAATGGCATCATGAACCCGATGCTTTTTTAGGCCACATTTTTTGTATTAAGCTCACAATTAATAGAACAATTGCACCTGCAACAAGTCCTATTCCAAAGTTAATCAATGTTGGTATTAAAGCACCAATGATGTTACCCACTGCTGGTATTGTTTCCACATGATCCACTGTGTCTTCAGTTAAGTGATGAAGCAATGGAATCGTATGATTAATAATCCCGCCACCCACTAAAAACATTGCAATAGTGCCCACGATTGAAAGTAATTTCATCAAAATAGGAGCAAAAGCTAATAGGCCTCGACCTATAGTTTGTTTAAATGAGGTCGACTGTTCTGTTAAATATAATCCCAAATCATCAATCTTAACAATCATACCAACTAGGCCATAAACGCCAATCGTCATCACAACAGCAATAACACTTAAAACGCTTACCTTTGTCATTAAAGTAGCTGTAGCAACTGTACCAAGCGTAATCACCACGATCTCAGCCGATAAAATAAAGTCAGTTCTTACTGCTCCTTTTATTTTTTCTTTTTCAAAAGTTGCTAAGTCTAATTCTTCATTTTCAAGCTCTGCTTTTGCTTCCTCTGATGTAGAAGCTTTTTTATGCATAATCGTATGAAGAACTTTTTCTACTCCCTCATAACATAAAAATAAGCCTCCGAGCATTAATAACGGATTAATAAGCCAAGGTGCAATCACACTAATTAACAATGCTAAAGGAACTAAAATAAGCTTATTAACAAATGAGCCTTTAGCCACCTTCCAAACAATAGGTAGTTCGCGATCTGCGCGCACACCTGTTACTTGCTGAGCATTTAAGGCCAAATCGTCACCTAAAACTCCGGCAGTTTTCTTGGCAGCCATTTTGCTCATTAAAGCAACATCATCTAAAATTGTTGCTATATCATCTAGTAATAAAAGTAAGCCACTCGCCATTTCTTATCCAAGTTTGTATTTATTAAGCTATTGTAAGATGATTTTTTTGAATTTCTGTAATTTTACTGAATAAATTCACAATATTATTTTAAGAAAAGTTTCCCCAATCGCTGACGAAAAAAATTTATTTCCCGTACAATAATGCCAATCTTTTATATTACAGGGCTTACTACCCCTGATTAAGCCAATACGATAGTGGAATAAATAATGAGTAATGTTGATCAGCGTCCAATTATTTTGACAGGCGACCGCCCAACCGGACAACTTCATCTTGGGCATTTTGTCGGTTCTTTGCGTTCTCGTGTAGGTTTACAGGATAGCCATCATCAACATCTCTTATTAGCAGATGCACAAGCATTAACAGATAATGCAGATAATCCAGATAAAGTTCGTCGTAATATTCTAGAAGTTGCTCTAGATTATTTAGCTGTAGGCATTGATCCAACAAAAACTACCATTTGTGTTCAATCTTGCTTACCAGCACTCAATGAACTCACAATGCTTTATCTTAACTTCGTGACTGTTGCGCGTTTAGAACGTAACCCGACCATTAAATCTGAAATTCAAATGCGTGGTTTCGAGCGTGACATTCCAGCTGGTTTCCTCTGCTACCCTGTTGCACAAGCGGCTGACATTACTGCTTTCAAAGCAACTGTGGTTCCAGTAGGTGAAGATCAGATTCCAATGATTGAACAAACGAATGAAATCGTACGTCGAGTAAATCGCCAAATCGGTCAAGATCTTTTGCCTGAATGTAAAGCTTTGCTTTCTAATATGGCACGTCTACCTGGTTTTGATGGTAAAGCGAAAATGTCTAAATCATTAGGCAATACCATCGTTTTAAATGCTTCTGATAAAGATATTAAAAAAGCTGTTAATGCGATGTACACCGATCCAAATCACCTTCGTATTGAAGATCCAGGTCAAGTTGAAGGCAATATTGTATTTACTTATTTAGATGCATTTGATCCAAATAAAGAAGAAGTTGAAGAATTAAAAGCACACTATCGTCGCGGTGGTCTTGGTGATGGTACGGTTAAAAAACGTCTTGAAGGTGTCTTAAAAGAGTTAATTACACCTATTCGTGAACGTCGCGAAGAACTTGCTAAAGATCCTGACTATATTATGGATGTTTTACGACAAGGTACAGATAAGTGCCGTCTTATTACTCAACAGACTTTAGACGAAGTTAAAGATGGTTTAGGTTTATTTAAATTTTAATCCTTTTTGAAAACTAAAAGCCCTTCGGGGCTTTTTTTATTTATTAGATTCAATAATATTCATTTTTTAGAATTACTAATGTATTGATAGCCATTCACAGGCTTTTACCCTATTAACGTGAAGTAACACTTATTAACGCTAATAGCGATGAAGAATATCTTATCTTTATCTATTATCCTCTATGTAGGTTACATCATATGAGCCTCTCGACATTTCTCCTTAAACCGAAACTGTTTTTACAGATTCGTTGTTCTACGCAATGATCACCCCAATCATTGCGTATTTTTTTGCCTAAAAATTTTATTTATGAATTAGCTATACTTATAAAAACTCTTATTTTTCTTTAATAAATAAAAAAACACCGCATCATTTTTCAGATGCGGTGCTTTTTAAGATTCAGCGTAAAGCGATTAAGCTAAACCTTTCTCTTTTAAAACTTGCAACATAGTTGAACCAAGCTCAGCTGGGCTACGAGTGTAAGCCATACCTGCTTTTTCAAATGCAGCGAATTTCTCTTCAGCAGTACCTTGACCACCAGAAATAATCGCACCAGCGTGACCCATACGCTTACCTTTAGGAGCAGTTACACCAGCAATGTAACCTACTACAGGCTTAGTCACGTTAGATTTGATGAATTCAGCAGCTTCTTCTTCCGCTGTACCACCGATCTCACCGATCATGATGATTGCATCAGTATCTGGATCGTCTTGGAACAATTGAAGCGCTTCGATTTGGTTCATACCTGGGATTGGGTCACCACCGATACCGATACAAGTAGATTGACCTAAACCAAGCTTAGTTGTTTGAGCAACAGCTTCATAAGTCAATGTACCTGAACGCGAGATGATACCAATGCGACCTGGTTGGTGAATATGACCAGGCATAATACCAATCTTACATTCACCCGGAGTGATCACGCCTGGACAGTTAGGACCAACTAAACGAGTACCGTTACCGTTAGTTTCTAAGTAGCGTTTTGCTTTAAGCATGTCGATTGTTGGAACACCTTCAGTGATCACAACGATTAGGCCAACACCTGAATCAACCGCTTCAACGATTGAGTCTAAAACAAATGGAGCTGGTACATAGATTACAGATGCATCTGCATTTGTTTCACGTACAGCTTCTTTCATTGTGTTGAATACTGGTAAGTCAAGGTGAGTAGTACCACCTTTACCTGGAGTAACACCACCAACAACTTTTGTACCGTAGTCTAAAGCTTGTGCAGAGTGGAAAGTACCGTTTTTACCAGTAAAACCTTGTACCAATACTTTAGTGTCTTTATTAATTAATACGCTCATGATTGATACTCCCCTTACGCTTTAACTGCAGCTACAACTTTTTCTGCGGCATCAGACAAGCCGTTTGCAGAAATTAATTTCAAACCAGATTCATCAAGTAATTTAGCACCTAACTCAGCGTTGTTACCTTCTAAACGAACAACAACTGGAACAGTTACGTTTACTTCTTGAACCGCTGCAATAATCGCTTCAGCAATCATGTCACAACGTACGATACCACCGAAGATGTTGATTAAAACACCTTGTACAGATGTATCAGCAAGGATGATTTTGAACGCTTCGATTACGCGCTCTTTAGTTGCACCGCCACCAACGTCAAGGAAGTTTGCAGGCTGACCACCATAAAGTTTAATGATGTCCATAGTTGCCATTGCAAGACCAGCACCGTTAACCATACAACCAATGTTACCTTCTAAAGCAACATAGTTAAGATCAAATTCAGATGCTTTTAATTCACGCTCATTCTCTTGAGATTTGTCACGTAAAGCAGCAACTTTAGGTAAACGGTAAAGCGCGTTAGAGTCGATACCTACTTTCGCGTCTACACATAAAATTTCGCCATTTTCACGAACTGAAAGTGGGTTAATTTCAAATAAAGCAAAATCATTTTCAACAAATGCTTGGTAAGCAGCTGTCATGATTTTTACAAATTGACTGATTTGTTTGTCTTTCAAACCTAAAGCAAACGCAACTTCACGTGCTTGGAATGGTTGTAAGCCAACTAATGGATCAACTTCAACTTTGATAATTTTTTCTGGAGTTTCTTCCGCAACTTTCTCGATTTCTACACCACCTTCTGTAGAAGCCATGAAAGTAATACGACGGCTAGAACGGTCTACAACCGCGCCCAAGTAAAGCTCACGCTCAACTGGATATACGTCTTCAGCAACAATGATGCTGTTTACTGGTTGACCATTTGCATCAGTTTGATACGTTACAAGACGAGTACCAATGATATTGTTTGCAAATTCGATAACGTCTTCTTTAGATTTTGCAACTTTAACGCCACCAGCCTTACCACGACCACCAGCATGAACTTGCGCTTTCATTACCGCGAATTTACCACCAAGCTGTTCAAATGCAGCAACTGCTTCGTCTGCATTGGTAGCCAAGATACCTTCTTGTACTGGCATACCATATTCTTTCAATAACGCTTTAGCTTGATACTCATGTAAGTTCATTTAGTTACCTACTTAACTTTGTTTGTTGTCTTCAATTTGCGCAACATTCTCATGTTACATATGCAAATTGCTGTCTACGTCTTTCACCTTGATGCTTTTTTAATCACACCATCGAATGTGAAAAAGAGCGGAGAACCGCTCTTTATTTTATTTACGCTTACGTTGAATCGCGTGAATTGCACGACCATCTACAGCAAGTGCAGCTTCATGAACAACTTCAGAGAATGTTGGATGACCAAATGTCATTAACTGAAGATCTTCAACAGAAGATACAAATTCAAGAGCGATCATACCTTGGTGTACGATATCAGATGCAGCAGGTCCAATAACATGCATACCTAATAAACGGTCAGTTTTTGCATCAGCAACAAACTTAACAAAACCAGCACCTTCACCCGCCGCTAAAGCACGACCATTTACAGCAAAACCGAATTGACCAGTTTTAACTTCATGACCTTTTTCTTTAGCTTGTTCTTCAGTTAAACCAACCCATGCCGCTTCCGGATGTGTATAGATAACAGAAATGATTGTGTCATAGTTCACTTGAGCTGCATGACCGTGGATACGCTCAACAGCCATTACACCTTCTTCCATTGCTTTATGAGCAAGCATTGGACCACGAACCAAGTCACCAATCGCATATACACCTTCTACAGAAGTTGCACAGTGATCGTTTACTTCAACTAAACCACGTTCAGTCAATTTAATACCTGAATCATCTGCCAATAAACCTTCTGCATAAGCTTTACGGCCTACACAAACGATTAATTTGTCAAAAGTCTGAGTTTTTTCTTCGCCGCCTTGAGTGTATTTAACAGTCACTTCACGACCATTAATTTCAGTACCAGAAACTTTAGCACCGATACGAATATCAAGACCTTGCTTAGTTAAAAGTTTTTGGTAGTCTTTTGCCAAAGCTTTATCAGCCATTGGTAAGAATGCATCCATTGCTTCAAAAACAACAACTTCAGCACCAAGACGACGCCAAACAGAACCAAGCTCTAAACCGATTACACCTGCACCAATTACACCTAAACGCTTAGGTACTTCTGGGAAGTTCAATGCACCAGTTGAATCAACAATAATATCTTGATCTACAGGAGCTACTGGAATATTTACAGGCACAGAACCAGACGCAAGAATAACGTATTTAGGTTCTAAAACTTGAGTTTCACCTTCATGAGAAACGAACTCAACTTTTTTACCAGCAAGTAATTTACCAGTACCTTTTAACCATTCAATGCCATTGCCTTTAAGCAATTGATCGATACCACCAGTTAATTGGTCAACAATTTTGTCTTTACGAGCAAGAAGCTTAGCAAGATCAAAATTCACTTCACCTGTAGTGATACCGTGATCAGCTAAGTGATGTACTGTATCTTCGTAACGGTGAGAAGAGTCAAGTAATGCTTTAGAAGGAATACAACCTACGTTTAAGCATGTACCACCTAAAGATGGCTTACCGTTGTGAATACGTTTTTCGATACAAGCGACTTTAAAACCTAGTTGAGCAGCGCGAATTGCAGCTTCATAACCACCAGGACCACCGCCAATAACAACAAGATCAAATTGTTGAGACATTGTTTATCTCCATGGTCCGAGATAGAGGATCACTCTACCTCGGTAATATTATTCGAAGAAATTAAAGATCAAGGATGAGTTTAGCTGGCTCTTCTAACAATTCTTTGATTGCTACCAAGAAACCTACAGCTTCTTTACCATCGATCATACGGTGGTCATAAGAAAGTGCTAAATACATCATTGGCAAGATTTCAACTTGACCATTTACAGCCATAGGACGCTCTTGGATTTTATGCATACCCAAAATACCAGTTTGTGGCTGATTCAAAATTGGAGTTGAAAGTAACGAACCGAAAGTACCACCGTTAGTGATTGTGAAAGTACCACCAGTCATTTCTTCGATAGATAATTTACCATCACGTGCTTTAGCAGCATATGCACCAATACCAGATTCAACTTCTGCATAGCTCATACGATCAGTATCACGTAATACTGGTACAACAAGACCACGATCAGAAGATACTGCAACACCGATGTCATAGTAACCGTGATAAACGATATCGTCGCCATCAATTGAAGCGTTTACAGCTGGGTAGCGTTTAAGCGCTTCAGTTGCTGCTTTAACGAAGAATGACATGAAGCCTAAACGAGCGCCATGACGTTTTTCAAAAGCATCTTTATATTGCTTACGCAATTCCATGATTGGCTTCATGTTAACTTCGTTGAATGTAGTTAACATTGCTGTTTCTTGAGTTGCAGCAAGAAGACGCTCAGCTACACGCTTACGTAAACGAGTCATTGGAACGCGTTTTTCGATACGCTCACCAACAGCCACACTTAACGGAGTAACGTTAGCAGCTGGTTTAGCTTGATGGTTTGCAACATCTTCTTTAGTGATACGACCACCACGACCAGTACCTTGTACGTCAGCAGCAGCAATACCAGATTCAGTTAATGCTTTACGAACTGCAGGAGCTTGATCAGATACAGTTTCTGTACGCTCAACAACAGGCGCTGCACCAGCTTGAGTTTGAGCAACTGCTTGCTCTACTGCTGCAGGAGCAGCCGCTGCTGCACCAGCACCAGCTTCAAATTGAGCAATAACTTCGTCAGAAAGAACTGTATCGCCTTCATCTTTAATGATTGCAACTAAGCTACCATCAGCAGGAGCAACAACTTCTAAAACAACTTTGTCGGTTTCAATATCACAGATTACTTCATCACGTGATACAGGTTCACCCACCTTTTTATGCCAAGTTGCGATGGTGCCATCTGCAACAGACTCTGGGAATACCGGTGCTTTAATTTCGGTTGCCATTATTGAGAATCTCCTGATTGTTCAGCTTCGATTGCCAATGCATCATTAATTAGCTGAGCTTGTTGTTTTGCATGCAAGTACGGTGAGCCACAAGCTGGTGCAGCAGAAGCTTCACGACCTGCAAAACTGATACGGATTTGTTTGCCAGATTTTAAGATATCGTCATATAAACGCGGTGCAATAAATAACCATGCGCCTTGGTTCTTCGGCTCTTCTTGTGCCCAAACGAGTTCTTTCACATTTGGATAAGCAGCCAAGATTTCCGCAAGACGTTGCTCTGGATATGGATACAACTGTTCAATACGTACAATTGCGACATTAGTTAAGTTCTGTTCACGACGTTTTTCAAGTAAGTCGTAATAAACTTTACCGCCACAAAGTACAAGACGAGTTATATCTGACTTGTTAATTTGATCGATTTCGTCAATTACAGTTTGGAACGAACCATTTGCAAGCTCTTCTAAAGTAGAAGTAGCAAGTTTATGACGAAGTAAAGATTTCGGTGACATTACAATCAATGGCTTACGAATTGGGCGTACAGCTTGACGACGTAATGCATGGAAAATCTGTGCAGGTGTCGTTGGAGTGATCACTTGCATGTTGTCTTCAGCACATAACTGTAAGAAACGTTCTAAACGAGCTGATGAGTGTTCTGGGCCTTGACCTTCGAAACCGTGTGGTAACAACATTGTTAAACCACAAACACGTTCCCACTTAGTCTCACCAGAAGCAATAAACTGGTCAATCACAACTTGAGCACAGTTTACGAAGTCACCAAATTGTGCTTCCCAAATAATCAAGCTCTTAGGAATTGTAGTTGCGTAACCATATTCGAATGCAAGAACTGCTTCTTCAGATAAAAGAGAGTCATAAATCGCAAAACGTGGTTGGTTCTCTTTCACATGACAAAGTGGAATGTAAGTTGAACCATCAGCTTGGTTATGCAATTTCGCATGACGGTGTGAGAAAGTACCACGACCCACGTCTTCACCAGTAATACGAACTAGATAATCTTCATCTAATAAAGTTGCATAAGCTAAAGTTTCTGCTGCCCCCCAGTTTAATGGAGTTTCACCAGTTTGCATTTTTACGCGGTCTTCAATTACTTTTTGAACCTGACGCTGCATTACAAACCCTTCAGGAAGTTTGCTCATGCCCTCGCCTAATTCTTTTAAGCGATTTAAGTCAAATGAAGTATCCCAATCGTCTGTGTAGTCATGACCCAAATATGGCGTCCAATCAACAAACATTTTGGTATTTGGTTCAAGAATCAATGCATTTGCTACATGATTACCCGCTTCTAGATCAGAACGGTAATCTTCAACCATTTGGTCTGCTTCAGCACGATCAAGTACTTTCTCTTGAACAAGTTGATCAGCATAAAGTGTACGAGTCGTTGCTTTCTTCGCAATTACTTGATACATCAATGGTTGTGTACCAGATGGCTCATCTGCTTCGTTATGGCCACGACGACGATAACAGAACAAATCGATAACAACATCTTTACGGAATTCGTGACGGAAATCATGTGCTAATTGAGTAGCAAAGATAACAGCTTCAGGATCATCGCCATTTACATGGAAAATTGGCGCCTGAATCATTTTAGCAACGTCTGTACAGTATTCTGTAGAACGTGCGTCACGAGGATCAGAAGTTGTGAAACCTACTTGGTTGTTCACAATAATATGAACTGTACCGCCAACCGTATAGCCACGAGTTTGTGACATCTGGAAGGTTTCCATGTTCACGCCCTGACCTGCAAATGCCGCATCACCATGAACAATAACTGGTAAAACGTCATCACCGCCAATGTCTCTACGACGTACTTGACGTGCACGTACAGAACCTTCAACTACAGGACCAACAATTTCCAAGTGAGATGGGTTAAATGCTAATGCCAAGTGAACTTCGCCACCTGGAGTCATTACATTACTTGAGAAACCTTGGTGGTATTTAACGTCGCCAGAACCTTTTTTATGAATTGATTTACCTTCGAACTCACCAAATAAGTCCGCAGGGTTTTTACCCATAATATTCACAAGAAGGTTTAAACGGCCACGGTGTGGCATACCGATAACAACTTCTTTACAACCTACAGCACCAGCACGCTGAATAATCTCGTTTACCATCGGAATAAAAGATTCGCCGCCTTCAACACCAAAGCGTTTAGCACCGACGTATTTATTACCAAGATATTTTTCGAGACCTTCAGCAGCAGTTAAACGCTCTAAGAAGCCTTTCTTTTGATCATTTGTGTAATTGAATTTACCACGGGCACTTTCAAGACGTTGTTGAATCCAACGTTTTTCTTTTGTGTCCACGATATGCATGTATTCAACACCAATCGAACCACAATAGATTGATTCCATTGCTTCAATCATTTCAGCAAGCGTTGCTTCGCTTTTGCCGATTTCAAGATTGCCGGTATTGAATACAGTGTCTAAATCTGATTTGGTTAAACCGTGAGCTGAAAGATCTAAATCTGGAATCTCTTCACGCTTAGCAAGACCTAATGGATCTAATTTAGCTTTTTGATGTCCGCGATTACGATAAGCAGCAATAAGTTGTAAAACGCCAATTTGACGACGCTCATGCTCAGTACTTACAGTACTTTGTACAACAGGTTGAACACGATTAGCATTACGTCCTAGTAATAGGAATTGCTCACGCACAGCGCTGTGTGGTTGGTCACCCTTTGGATATTTATCGAAATATTGGCGCCAGTCCTCAGCTACAGAGGTTGGGGAAGTCAGGTACTGCTCGTAAAGTTCTTCAATATACGCTGCACTATCAGCGGAAAGTTCAGTGTCAAGACGCAATGCGTCAGCAACTTCTTGCATTTGTGGACCCATTTCCTATTGCAAAAAATATTACAGGCTGCCTTTTAAGCACACCCATGATGCATAATGCCAAATTGGTAAAAAAGGCATTACTTACCCAACAGGTCTCTAAGACCATGGGGCGTCATACTACCTAGAGAGAAAACTCCATAGGTAATTAATGAATCACAACGCCCTCAATGGCATCATCACTCACCTTATACTCGATTAAAACCGAGCAATTTTTTGCAAATCTTTTTAGAAAAATTAACTTTAAAATTAACTTTTCTAAAATGACTTTAACCATAAAAATTAAGCACAGATCTAAGATCGTGCTACTTAAATTAATTTCACTAGTATACGCTTTTTTCACCTATAACTTTGTGGCAAATCGTATCATGTTCTTAAACAACGATTGATTTTTTTGACACATACCACCTATAAATTGGCGAAATACATAAGCGATTTTATCTTTTAATATATGGTGCAATATATAAAATCCTCGCTCTTTTCGACCAAAGTCTAAAGTTTACATTATAAAATTAAAAAAAAACGCACATCAAGGATGCGCGTTTTCTATTTGTGCAGAATTAACCCGCTTGATCTAATAGCATGTTACGGATGTGACCGATTGCTTTAGTAGGGTTTAGACCTTTAGGACATACTGACACACAGTTCATAATACCTTTACAACGGAACAAACTGAATGGATCGTCAAGACGAGCCAAACGGTCTGCAGTAGCAGTATCACGAGAATCGATGATAAAACGGTATGCATTCAACAATGCTGAAGGACCCAAGAATTTATCAGGGTTCCACCAGAATGATGGGCATGAAGTTGAACAACATGCACAAAGAATACATTCATACAAACCATTTAAGTGTTCACGCTCTTCAGGAGACTGTAAACGCTCTTTAGGTGGAGCTGGTTGGTTATTGATCAAGAATGGCTGAATTTTGTCATATTGATCATAGAATTGGTTCATATCAACAACCAAATCTTTAACAACCGGCAAACCTGGTAATGGACGAATTACAATTTTCTCAGGCAGGTCATTTAAATTCCATAAACAAGCCAAACCATTTTTACCATTAATGTTTACACCATCCGAACCACAAATACCTTCACGGCATGAACGACGGAACGTTAATGATTCATCTTGAACCTTCAAAGCAAGTAATGCATCAAGCAACATACGGTGCTTATCAGTCAATTCAAGCTTGAAAGTTTGCATGTACGGCGCTTTATCCTTATCAGGATCATAGCGGTAGATTTCGAATGTACGAGTACCTCTACTCATCTTTATACTCCCGATTAGAATGTACGTGGTGCTGGTGGAATTGCATCAACAGTCAACGGTTTGAAGCGCACTGGCTTATATTCCAAACGGTTATCTGATGAATACCATAAAGTATGCTTCATCCACTCATCATCACGGCGACCGTATGAATAAGTTGGGTGATCAGCTGGCAATTCATAATCAACTACAGTATGCGCACCACGACACTCTTTACGCGCAGCAGCTGAAATTAATGTAGCTTTTGCAACTTCATATAAGTTTTCAACTTCAAGCGCTTCAACACGTGCAGTGTTAAATACTTTAGATTTATCTTTCAAGTGAATGTTGCGCACACGTGGTTCAAGAGCAAGAATCTCTTTAACACCTTTATCAAGCAAAGCTTGAGTACGGAATACACCAGCGTGGTCTTGAACGATATCACGAATCGCATCAGCAACTTCTTGTGCATTTTCACCAGAAGTTGATTCATCCAATTTACGTACGCGATCTAAAGTTTGCTCTAATACGTTTGTTGGAAGTGGTGCATATTCATCACCATGATGCTTAGTTACGTAGTCGATAATGTGCTCACCAGCAGCTTTACCAAATACAACCAAGTCAAGAAGTGAGTTAGTACCTAAACGGTTTGCACCATGTACTGATACACAAGAACATTCACCAATTGCATAGAAACCTTTTACAGGTTTAGTGTAATTGTCTGTACCTGCTTCAGGTAAGCACACTTGACCATGCATATTTGTAGGAATACCACCCATTTGATAATGGATTGTTGGTACTACAGGAATTGGTTCTTTAGTAATGTCAACGTTCGCGAATTTTTTACCAATCTCAAATACAGATGGCAAACGCTTCATGATTGTGTCAGCGCCCAAGTGAGTCATATCTAGTAAGATATAATCACCTTTTGGACCACAACCACGACCTTCTTTAATTTCTTGGTCCATAGAACGTGATACGAAGTCACGTGGAGCCAAGTCTTTTAAAGTTGGTGCATAACGTTCCATGAACGGTTCGCCGTCTTTGTTACGAAGGATTGCACCTTCACCACGACAACCTTCAGTTAACAATACGCCTGCGCCCGCAACACCCGTAGGGTGGAATTGCCAGAATTCCATATCTTGTAATGGAATACCAGCACGAGCAGCCATACCAAGACCGTCACCAGTGTTGATATAAGCATTTGTTGATGCACGGTAAACACGACCAGCACCACCGGTCGCAAACAATGTCGCTTTTGCTTGGAATACTGCGATATTACCAGTTTCTTGGTCAATCGCTGTTACACCAAGAACATCACCTGCTTCGTTACGGATCAAATCAAGCGCGATCCATTCAACGAAGAACTGAGTACCCATTTTCACGTTGCTTTGATAAAGCGTGTGCAATAATGCGTGACCAGTACGGTCAGCAGCAGCACAAGCACGTGGAACTGGTTTATCACCATAGTTCGCAGAGTGGCCACCGAACGGACGCTGGTAAATTGTACCATCAGCGTTACGGTCAAACGGCATACCCATGTGTTCAAGTTCATACACAACTTTTGGTGCTTCACGACACATAAATTCAATTGCGTCTTGGTCACCTAACCAGTCAGAACCTTTTACCGTATCGTAAAAGTGGAAATGCCAGTTATCTTCTTGCATGTTACCTAACGACGCACCGATACCGCCCTGAGCAGCAACTGTATGTGAACGTGTTGGGAAAACTTTAGTAAGTACTGCAACTTTCAAACCTGCTTGAGCAAGTTGGTAAGAAGCACGCATACCAGAACCACCACCACCAACGATAACTGCATCGAAAGTGAGGTTTTGAATATTTGAATAATCTTCTTTAGGGGTTATCGCGCCCATGATATCTTCCTATCAATTCGCCCAGAAAATCTGGATACCCCAGATTGCGTACACAAACACTGCAATAATGACAGCCGTCGTCAGTACAAGGCGTAAACCTTTCGCTGAAGGACCCATTTGACGAGTAGTGACATAGTCAGTGAAAACCTGCCACATACCAATCCATGCGTGTGCGATAAGCGATAAAATTGCCAATAAAGAAAAAATCTTCATTGGTAATGTCATCATGAAGCCAGCCCACTGTTGATAGTCAAATCCACCTTTGCAGAGAATCCAACCAAAAAGAACAACAGTATAAGCTGCTAATACAACCGCACTTACACGCTGGATAAACCAATCACGAGAACCTGAACCAGTTAAACCTGTAGCACTTTTCATTAGAACATAATCCATACAAAGGCTGCGATAATGGCTACCACAGATAAGATCAATGAAATTGTCGCTGCAATACGACCACTTTGCAGTTCTTCAGCAAAACCTAAATCTGCAAGTAAGTGCTTAA
The DNA here is from genome assembly GCF_014169935.1 of Acinetobacter sp. BEC1-S18-ESBL-01. Lineage (NCBI taxonomy): Bacteria > Pseudomonadati > Pseudomonadota > Gammaproteobacteria > Moraxellales > Moraxellaceae > Acinetobacter > Acinetobacter sp. BEC1-S18-ESBL-01. Next base: position 818,070 of record NZ_AP022302.1, on the reverse strand, counting down.
TTCCAGCAATAAAGTGGAATATCAAGCCGGCTGCAAATACCCAAACAACAAAACGTACAAGGATATTTCCAAAAACGACATTTTTAACGTAGTCAAATCCTTCTGGTGAAGATAATGATTTATCTAGAATCCATAAGAGAACTGGTACTAATAAGAAAACGATGACACCTGATAAACGGTGTAAAATTGATGCAATAGCCACGGGTGAGCGTAAATTTACCGCTAACACCTGACCCATGGACAAATTGACAGGTCTGTTGCTTTTCACAGCGGGCATCCTGTAGGTAGAAACTCCGACCGGAGTTTGTTGAATTAATTCCAAGGAAAGCTGGCATTGTTAGGCAAGCACAGCTCATGCCTAACCTATAAACGACACTGAATTATAAAACGCGAAGTATCAAAATACAAACAATCCACTTTGCCATTTCAGCAAAAAACCATTAAATAAGAATCATTCAAAACAATATTACATTATTAGGTCAATAAAAAAACCACACCTACATACATCATGTCCTTGTTTAAAATAACTTTTTATTTAATTTCATTTTTTCTGAAATTTCTTTTAAATAAGCCGATTTTAGACTAAAGATAAAGTTATAAATTCCTCATATCAATAGAAAAATGATCGCAATACCCTCCTATTTTCAATGTGAGCCACATTTCAAATAAGTGAACAGACTTATATTTCAGATAGATATTAAGCGATCTATACTAATTTTTCGAAAGTGAATTTCATTAAAAAACAGTTCTTATGATTTTAAAGTCGTCTGATGAGCTATTTTTTATACAATTAAACTTAAAAAAAGAACAATATTCTTTGTTACAACTAAATAAAAATACAATTTTTTTTGAGTATAAATTTGAAATTACACCATGAGTTTTATGATTTTTTTAAGCAGATTGGCATTTTCTACCGCCTTATTATTCTAAATTGCAATTTATAAATTTGCTTACAATTGTACTCATCCTTCATTTTTTTTCTGCACGTTCTTGTTGAATTGACTTATTATACCATCCCGATGCAGTGATTTTACTGACTTTTTTGCTCGGGTCTTGATGACTAACTCTCTGTGGGAACGTCATTTTTTATCCATAAGTATAATTGACAAAATTTCAGTACTCACTAATCTTATAGCAAATTTTGACACCGTCTGATTCGCACATGAGAACATTAGGATTTCGAGTCAGATCAACATTCACCAGGACAGGAGATCTATTGAATGTCTGAAGCAAATGGCAAAAAAGCCGTATTACATCTTGATGGCAAAGAAATTGGATTACCAATCTACAGTGGCACTTTAGGTCCAGATGTAATTGATGTCAGCAGCATACTGAAAGAAGGTCATTTTACTTTCGATCCTGGTTTTATGGCGACAGCCGCATGCGAATCTAAAATTACTTTCATTGATGGTGACAAAGGTATTTTATTACACCGCGGCTACCCAATTGATCAGTTAGCAACTCAAGCAGACTACCTTGAAACTTGTTATTTATTATTAAATGGCGAGCTCCCAACTGCTGAACAAAAAGTTGAGTTTGATACGAAAGTACGTGCTCACACTATGGTTCACGATCAAGTTAGCCGTTTCTTCAATGGTTTCCGCCGTGATGCTCACCCAATGGCAATCATGGTTGGTGTTGTAGGTGCATTATCTGCGTTCTATCACAACAACCTAGATATTGAAGACATCAACCACCGTGAAATCACTGCAATTCGCTTAATTGCAAAAATTCCAACGCTTGCTGCTTGGAGTTACAAATACACAGTAGGTCAACCATTCATCTATCCACGTAACGATTTAAGTTATGCGGAAAACTTCTTGCACATGATGTTTGCTACTCCTGCTGACCGTGATTACAAAGTTAATCCTGTTCTTGCTCGCGCAATGGATCGTATTTTCACGCTTCATGCTGACCATGAGCAAAATGCTTCTACATCTACAGTACGTCTTGCTGGTTCTACTGGTGCAAACCCGTATGCATGTATCTCAGCTGGTATCTCTGCACTTTGGGGACCTGCTCACGGTGGTGCAAACGAAGCAGTTCTTAAGATGCTTGATGAAATCGGTAGCGTTGAAAACGTTGCAGAGTTCATGGAAAAAGTTAAACGCAAAGAAGTTAAGCTTATGGGCTTCGGTCACCGCGTTTACAAAAACTTCGACCCACGCGCTAAAGTAATGAAGCAAACTTGTGACGAAGTTCTTGAAGCTTTAGGCATCAACGATCCTCAATTAGCACTTGCTATGGAACTTGAGCGTATCGCATTGAACGACCCGTACTTCGTTGAGCGTAAACTTTACCCTAACGTAGACTTCTACTCAGGTATCATCCTTAAAGCGATTGGTATCCCAACAGAAATGTTTACTGTAATCTTCGCTCTTGCTCGTACAGTTGGTTGGATCAGCCACTGGTTAGAAATGCACAGCGGCCCTTACAAAATCGGTCGTCCTCGTCAGCTTTATACTGGTGAAACTCAACGCGACATCAAACGTTAATATTCGAAAGAAAATTAATAAAAAAAAGCTGCCTTCTGGCAGCTTTTTTATTTCCGTCTTTTCTACTCTAGACTTATTCTTCTTCATACATAGTTAACAAATGATGGCTAATTCCATCTGCTCGCAGCCAAGCCAACTCATAGCTCGCTTTAGCCAACGCTAAAACACGTCTTTCAAACTCAACCCATATTGTTTTGACTTGAGACTCCGAAATACCCAAACCACTCTCGTGTGCTAGATGTTTATTCTTTTCACATATTTTTAAGGCATGGTAAAGCTTACGACCCTGGCTCGCCCCTTCCATTAACCGAACACGCTTACTTAAAATAAAGCCCTCAACATGCTGTAAGTCTGCATGAGGCAGCATCGGCACTAAGATTTGATTCAATTGATCATCTAAACGCTTCCATACAGCTAAACGCTGCTCTGCCGTATAAGTGTTCCATTGAATCACCTCGTGGTTAAAACGGCGACAACCACGACAAACCTGATCACCAAAAACTGTTGAACAACGCCCTGCACATGGGGTGAGAGAGAGCGTTCGATGATCATTACTCAAAACAAACTCCTTAAATAAACCATATACTTTTTATGGTTTTCTCGCTTATTACTAATTTTCGCGCTAAAATATGCGCCTTAAATTTCTATCTTAATACATTTGGAGTTTTCCATGAACGCTACTGTAGAACAGCTTGCACCTGTAGAACAGCAAGCGACCGCAGGTTGGGTTGTTGCAGCACTATATCAATTTAAAGAAGTTCAAGATCCTGCCGATCTTCAACAACGTTTATTAGACTTAGTGAAAACAATTAACCTCTGTGGAACTCTGATTGTAGCAGGTGAAGGAATTAATGGTACTGTTGCTGGTGATCGCGTAGCAATTGATACACTACATCAGTTTTTGCTCAATGAAGGCTTTGGCGCTATGGAATACAAAGAATCCCATAGTTCTGACAAACCTTTCCGCAAAATGAAAATTAAACTTAAAGAAGAAATTGTGACTTTAGGTGTTGAGGTTAAACCTCGTGACTTAGTCGGTCACTATCTTGATCCTAAAGAGTGGAATGATTTAATCGCACGTGATGATGTAATTTTAATCGACACACGTAATGATTACGAATATAAAGCGGGTACATTTAAGGGCGCAATTGACCCTAAAACTGAAACATTCCGTGAGTTTCCAGAATACGTCAAGAAAGAATTAGAGCAACATAAAGACAAAAAAATTGCGATGTTCTGTACTGGTGGTATTCGCTGTGAAAAATCAACTTCTTTACTTCTTCAAGAAGGATTTAAAGAGGTTTACCATCTTAAAGGCGGTATCCTTAAGTACCTAGAAGAAACCCCTGCTGATGAAAGCTTATGGGAAGGTGAATGTTTCGTATTTGACGGACGTACTGCTGTAACTCATGGTGTAGAGGAAGGCGTGAATATTAAATGTCATGCTTGCGGTTGGCCTTTAACTCCTGAAGAGTCTGCTCTACCAAGTTACGAACACGGTGTTTCTTGCGTTTATTGCATCGACAAAACCACTGAAAAGCAAAAAGCTGGTTTCCGTATGCGCCAGTCACAAATTGCTGCTGCAAAGCGTAAACGCCTATAAAACTATAATATAGTTTTTAAAGGGCATTTAGATTTCTAACTGCCCTTTTTTATTTATACCACTAATTTTTTTACAATAAAAAACGCCCTAGAAAGGACGTTATTTATTATTTCTTCTAATAAGTTAATTTGGCGTATGATACATCAAGTATAATTCATTCAAATTATCTGGGATTTCTTCTGCCAGTTCATCCATTAACTGTCCATTACGACGGAAAGATTCCATCTGTGGATCTTCTTCATCAATTCCACTAAATACCATCATTGGTAAAGTTAAATCAATTAATTGTTCCTCATATTCAGCTGCAAACCATGCATCTTCATTTAAGAACATCGCATCAACAAATCCAACACTCCAGTCGCCTAAGCTAGACTCAACATCAGCTTCTTCAATTTCAAACGGAAATTCAATTCCATTTTCATTTGCTAAGTCTTGTCGAATTGATTCTAACCACGCTTTGATCTGCTGAATAATTTCGGCAGGAACTTTTTTATGGTTATTATCAAATAATTCATCTAACCAACGATCAAACTGAGGGCCTACTGCAATTGCACACAGAAAACCATGAGTTGCAGCGAAATCCAGACCATACTCATTGTGGTCTCCATCTAGATATTCACTTAATTGGTCTAAATCTAACGCACTCATTGTGTTACCTGACTATAAAAAAGAAATCTACGATAGCATAGCATCTAAGCTGACGATGCCCTATTCAGATTTGATTAGTCTTCATCATCAAGATCATCATCGTCTAAATCGTAATCAAAATCTTTTAACTCACGCTCTAAACGGCGTTGAGCCAATAGATCATCAATTAATCTACGTTTTTCTAATGATTCTTTCGCAGTGATTTTGCCTGATGACTCATCAAAACCGACATCATCATCATCACCGTAGTTATCATCTAATTCAAAATCTGTAGAAGACACTAAAACTACCTCTAATGAAAAAATGTGAATGGGTCTAGCCGCTATTTATCTTGGTTATTAAATCGTGTCAAGTTTTATTTATATTTTTTTCATTAAACTGCATATTTGTACTTTTTTTCGCCCAAAAAATTGTGTATTTATAAAGCTGAACTATTTTTTTGATCAAAAAAAAATTCTATGATTTTTTCGATGATTTAAGCTTGAAAAAAATGATTTTATCCCAATATTCAAAAAACAGACGTGAATTCAAAGATATTTTTTATTTAACGGTTACTGATCAAAGCCAAAACATTTCAAGCAAATTGTGCTATCATGCACGGTTTTTCACTGCCACAGATTCAACAAAGAGTAAGCAAAGATGAGCGATATGCATTCCCCTACTTCTCAAGTAGCGGCTCTGATTAGCCGAGGCAAAGAACAAGGTTACTTAACTTACGCTGAGGTTAACGATCATCTGCCGGACTCGATTACTGAAAGCGAACAGATTGAAGACATTATTCAAATGCTTCAAGACGTTGGTATTCCTGTACACGAGCGTGCACCTGAATCTGACGATACCATGTTCGGTGAGTCGGCTGACGCAACTGATGAGGTTGCTGAAGAAGAAGCTGCTGCCGTACTTGCATCGGTTGAAAATGAGCCTGGGCGTACGACAGATCCTGTACGTATGTACATGCGTGAAATGGGTACAGTTGAACTGTTAACCCGTGAAGGTGAAATCAGCATTGCCAAACGTATTGAAGAAGGTATCCGTGATGTCCTTAATTCAATTGCTTACTGGCCAAATGCTGTTGAAGTTGTATTAAAAGAATATAATGATTTTTTAACTGGCGAACGCCGTCTTGCAGATATTTTATCAGGCTACCTCGATCCTGAAACTGATGAAGATATTCCAGAAGTTTTAGAAGAAGTTGAAGAACTTGAAGAAGAAGACGAATCATCTTCAAAATCAACGAAAGAAGTTAAGCTTGATGATGACGATGAAGAAGAAGAGTCTGAAGGTGATGATGACTCTGAAGGCGATTCAGGTCCAGACCCTGAAGTTGCAAAAGTTCGTTTTACTGAACTAGAAGCTGCTTGGGCTAAAACAAAAGCTGTTGTTGAAAAACATGGTCGTAACAGTCCAGAGGCTGAAGAAGCTTTAGAAGCTTTAGCTACTGTGTTCATGATGTTTAAATTTACACCACGTTTATTTGACATCATCTCTGAAATGATTCGTGGTACACATGAGCAAATTCGTGCCAATGAACGTGAAATCATGCGTTATGCAGTACGTCGTGGCCGTATGGATCGTACTCAATTCCGTACATCTTTCCCTAAACAGGAATCTAATCCAGCTTGGTTAGATGAACAAATTGCTAAAGCACCTGCTGAAATCAAGGCACATTTAGAAAAAGTTCGTCCAGATGTTTTAGCATTCCAACAAAAGATTGCAGATATTGAGAAAGAGCTTAGTTTAAGCGTTGCTGAAATTAAAGATATCTCTAAACGTATGGCAATTGGCGAAGCGAAAGCACGTCGCGCTAAGAAAGAAATGGTAGAAGCCAACCTCCGTTTGGTAATTTCAATTGCGAAGAAATATACCAACCGTGGTTTACAGTTCCTTGACTTGATTCAAGAAGGGAACATTGGTTTGATGAAAGCTGTAGACAAGTTTGAGTACCGTCGTGGTTATAAATTCTCGACTTATGCAACTTGGTGGATTCGTCAGGCGATTACTCGTTCGATTGCCGATCAGGCTCGTACAATTCGTATTCCAGTACACATGATTGAAACAATTAACAAGATCAACCGTGTATCTCGTCAATTGTTACAAGAAATGGGCCGTGAACCAACACCTGAAGAATTAGGTGAACGTTTAGAAATGGATGAAGTTAAGGTTCGTAAAGTACTTAAAATTGCTAAAGAACCGATTTCGATGGAAACACCTATTGGTGATGATGAAGATTCACATCTTGGGGATTTCATTGAAGATCAAAACATCACTTCTCCAATTGATGCTGCGACTTCAGAAGGCTTAAAAGAAGCAACTCGTGAAGTATTGGAAAACTTAACTGAACGTGAAGCAAAAGTATTGAAGATGCGTTTTGGTATTGATATGCCAACCGATCACACACTTGAAGAAGTTGGTAAACAATTTGACGTAACACGTGAGCGTATCCGTCAGATTGAAGCGAAAGCATTACGTAAATTACGCCACCCTTCTCGTTCTGAACATTTACGTTCTTTCTTGGAAAATGACTAAGTTTTGAAAGCTTGAAATTTCAAAACCAAGCCCCATTTAATAGAAAGAGCTATAAACGCCTGCGATAATGCAGGCGTTTCAAATCATGAGGTAACTTATGTTAGACCGCACTCCATCTCGCGAACTACAAGAACATCTTTGGGTATTTCCGATGGATTATCCAATTAAACTTATTGGCGATGCGGGTGAAGAATTACGTGTTGCTGTAGTCGATATTTTGGTAAAACATTTTCCAGACTTCGACCACTCAACATTAAAAGTTCAAGAATCTCGCACTGGCAAGTATCATTCTTTAACAGCACAATTGCGCTTTGAAGAATTGGAACAAGTTCATGCACTTTATGCTGACTTGGCTGCTTGTCCGCAGATTAGAACTGCGCTTTAATTTTAAGTTCTTCAATAAATACCACAGTCAGGCATTCTTACTGTGGTATTTTTTTTGGAAATTTTAAAAACTCCCTACCACGAAAAACCTTACAAATATTTAGAATTCCTTTTATAAAATCCTTTAAAATTACAAGGTTTTCGGCTTTTATCTAGTAGATATTAACTGGGCGCCGCATAAACTAATTATAGGAAGAGATTGTGATGAGCCTTGATAAACCTAACTTAATCATTCGGCAATGGAACGATTTACAAGATTATCAAAGCAAATTTGAAACCATGAAACTCTTAACAAATGAGCGAGATCAAGATACGCCTGATGAGTTATGGTTACTTCAACATCATAATGTTTTAACTCAAGGTCAAGCTGGTAAACCTGAACACATCCTAATTTCATCAGATATTCCTGTAGTGCAAACTGACCGTGGTGGACAAGTGACTTGGCATGGACCCGGCCAACTTGTTGCTTACTTCATGTTTGATCTTAATCGTCTAAAATGGAACGTACGAACATTGGTCAGTTTTGCTGAACAATTCATGATAGATGTTTTAAAAAAATACGGAATTGAAGCGTATGCTAAGCCTGATGCACCAGGAGTATATGTAGATGGCCGTAAGATCGGTTCCTTAGGTTTTAAAATTCGTCGTGGTCGTAGCTACCATGGATTAGCATTAAACTTGGACTGTGCTTTAGATGGGTTCCAAACTATTAATCCTTGCGGTTACGCAGGCTTAGAAATGGTGCGTATACAAGATTTGGTGACTCCTTATCCATCATTCACTCAACTTTGCCAAGACTTTATTGAGTATATTAAGAATACTGGTTACTTTAATGACCCAGAAGTCAAAACCGAATAAATCGCTTTGCGATGAAATAAAAATGGATTAGAGTAATTACTCTAAATTTGCTTTTGCATAATTTTAACAAGGGATACGCGAGTGATTTCGACAAAAGCTGTAAAGCCTACTCTGCAACTTGCCTACGTTAAGCTCATGATGGATGTTGTTGGTCGTGGCTTAGTCATGGCAAGTCAAGTGGACACTGAAATACAAGAGGAAGTATCTAAATTTCCTGTTCACTTTGTACTTTCAATGAATGTTTTCCCAAATGGACCAGCATTTTTTGCTCGAGTCACAGAAGACAAACAGTTAGAGCTACTCAAAAGAGCTGAAAGAAAGCCAGACTTAACTATTACATTCAAACATCTAACTCATGCCTTTTTAGTATTTTCTTTTCAAGAAAGTACTGCCCAAGCATTTGCTAATGACCGAATGATTGCTGATGGTGATGTATCTGCTGCCATTCGCTTAGTACGCTGTCTAAATAAAATGGAATCTCTCATTTTACCTAAATTGGTTGCGTCTCTTGCAGTCAAAGAATACCCAACCGAACTCACCCTAAAAGAAAAATTCAACGAAGCTGCAAATATTTACTTAAAAGTAGCTAAGTCCTATTTCAAGCGGAGCGCATAACATGGCTAAACCATATTACGAATTCTTTTGTCCTGTAAAAGTCATTGCTGGTAATGCTGCGTTAGAACATATTCCGTTTGAACTTGCAACTTTAGGCGCAAAACGTCCGCTCATCATTACAGATAAAGGTGTGCGCGCAAATGGCCTACTCAACCCGATTGAAGCTGCGTTCAGTACGACTGATGCTGTCATTGGTCATGTGTTTGATGATGTTCCACCAGACTCAAGTTTAGAAGTCGTTCGTCTTGCCGCAGAAGCTTATCGCAAGAATAAATGCGATGCGATTATTGCTGTAGGTGGTGGTTCAGTTATCGATACTTCTAAAGCAACTAACATTTTAGTATCTGAAGGTGGAGATGACTTACTTCAATATTCTGGTGCACACAACCTACCAAAACCATTAAAACCATTTTTCGTAATTCCGACTACATCAGGTACGGGATCTGAAGTGACTATGGTTGCCGTGGTTTCAGATACACAAAAGAATGTTAAATTGGCATTTGCTTCTTATTACTTAATGCCACATGCAGCGATTTTAGATCCACGCATGACACTTACATTGCCACCTCATTTAACTGCAATGACAGGTATGGATGCCTTAACACATTGTGTTGAAGCCTATACATGTATGGCTGCCAATCCACTTAGCGATGCTTATGCAAGTGCTGGAATTAAAAAGATTAGTGAAAACCTATTTAATGTCCTAGAAAACCCAAATGACTCACAAGGTCGTTTAGAACTAGCACAAGCCTCTACAATGGCAGGTATTGCATTCTCTAACTCAATGGTAGGCCTTGTACATTCTTTAGGTCATGCTTTAGGTGCTGTTGCTCACCTGCCCCACGGTTTATGTATGAATTTATTCTTACCATATGTGCTTGAATATAATAAGCAGGTAAATGGCCAGAAAATTGGTGAATTACTATTGCCATTAGCTGGTGCTGATATCTATGCACAAACTCCAGCAACTCAACGTGCAGACAGAGCGATTGCAACAATTTTAGCAATGCGTGATCGTTTATTTACTTTAACCAAGTTACCACGTACTTTACGTGAAACTGGCAAAGTAACGGAATCACAGCTCGATGAAGTTGCAGAAAAAGCACTAAATGACGGCTCAATTATTTACAACCCTAAAGAAGCAAGCCTAAAAGATATCCGCGATATTTTACAAAAGGCATGGTAATAAGATAAGTTAAATCAAAAATCCCCCATAAGGTCCTGATTTTTATATAAAATCAGGACCTTTTTTATAGATGTGAATCTATATTCATCATTTTATTTGTAAATATGGCAAAAAATTTGCTAAAAAATCGATGAAAGTACTGACAATTTGCATCAATTTAGGATAGATTGGCGCACTTTATCTTTTTCTGTAGGGGGGATCGTTCGTCTCAAACGATCCTTAACACCAAGCTGATCCTTGATCAACGATTATGAGGATAACGCCGTTGACAACTATCTCTGGGACTCCGTCTGTAGTTAAGCTACGAAAAACGCTAGGTCTTTGGCATATTATTATTATTGGTTTAGCCTATATTCAGCCAATGACATTATTTGACACATTCGGTCTAGTTTCCGAAGAAAGTCATTACCATGTTCCAACTTCGTACATTTTTGCATTAATTGCCATTTTGCTAACATCGATTAGTTATGGACATATGATTAAGCGCTATCCATCTTCAGGTTCAGCTTATACCTATGCACAAAAATCAATTCACCCTAATGTTGGTTTTATGGTGGGTTGGTCATCTTGGTTAGATTATTTGCTTTCACCAATGGTCAATATTATTTTGGCTGGTATTTATCTTGATGCATTATTTCCTACAGTCAATCATTGGGTATGGGTAATTGTATTAACCGCTTTCATGACTGGTATTAACTTACGTGGCGCACGCTTTGTTGCTAATTTTAATAGCCTGATTGTATTTGTACAGTTACTCGTGATCGGCATATTTACTTATCTAGTCTATAGCAAATTACAAATGGGCTATAATGCAGAAGGTCCAATTACAGAAGCAACCCGTTATCAGTTATGGAGCTTAGAGCCTTTCTGGAATGAGTTGACATCCGTAGGGGCATTAGTCACTGGTGCAACATTACTTTGCTTCTCGTTTACTGGATTCGACTCTTTAAGTTCTTTAGCAGAAGAAACAAAAGACACTGAAAAAACATTACCTAAAGCGATTTTCTTAACAGCACTTATCGCTGGTGTAATCTTTGTCATCAGTACTTACTTCATGCAAATTTACTTCCCACATGATCCTAAAAACTACTTTGAAGATGTTGCAGCAACACAGCCAGACATTTTATTACTTGTAGGTGGTTCATTATTTCAGTCATACGTTCTTGCTTTTGCAATTATTACTGTCATGGCATCTGGTATTTCAGCTCATGCAGGTGTATCGCGCTTAATGTATGCAATGGGACGTGATGGTGTAATCAATAAAAAAATCTTTGGTCATGTTAGTCCAAAGAACTATACGCCTTCATACAATATTCTTATTGTTGGTGTTGTAGCACTAGCAGCAGGTTTCATGAGCTTAGATATTGTCATTTCAATGATTAGCTTTGGTGCGTTAACTGCGTTCACATTTGTTAATTTATCAGTGATTTCACGCTATGCTTTACGTGATGGCCGTACAAAGAATTTCAAAGATATTTTTAACTTTGTAATTATTCCACTTCTTGGCTTCTTCAGTATTTTCGCTCTATGGCTTGAGATTGAAGAGACAGCCTTGAAATATGGATTATGGTGGGCAATGTTCGGTATTTTATACCTAGGTTATAAAACTAAAGGTTTTAAATATCAAGCGCCTCAACATAATGAACATGAATAACCATCCCTCATAAAAAAGGCGCTTAAAGCGCCTTTTTTATTGTCAAATTAACCAAAAATTTTGTTCACAATATTTTGTACACGTTGAGCATAGAGTTTCGCTGTTTCAAGGTCTCCAGCAGGGACTTCCTCTACACTTGCATCAGAAGGTGATTGAACTAAAAGTCCAACTGAACCACCTAAGTTATTTACATCTTCACGTGTTGCATCTTTTGTATTCGCTGGTAATAAACCAAGACTCACCCAAATTCCACCATGTTGCGATGCTAAAGTCTGTAATTGAATAAGCGTAACCTGCTTATCCCCATTTAAGCTCGCGCTGTTTGTGAAGCCTGCAAATACTTTATCTTGCCAACCACGTGTAAACCAAACTTTTGAAGTTGCATCAGCAAACTTTTTAAACTGCCATGGTGCTGTACCCATATAAGTCGGAGCACCAAAAACAATCCCCTTCGCATCATTTAATGTCTGCCAATCTTGCTCAGTAATATTACCTTCTTGATCAATTTGGATGAGCTGAGCATTAATTTCGTTTGCAAACGTTTCAGCCACTACTTTGGTATGGCCATAACCAGAGAAATATACAACCGCGATATTAGAGTTAGACATGGGAGCAAACCTTTGTTTTATTAAATTCCACTTTATGATATATTTTAGAAACTAGGTGTCAATTAGTTACTAACTGGTAACTATGGTAATTTTTTAAGAAATTAGTAGGTAAATAGTATGAATGAATGTCTAAAATATAATGTTTTTCAACAACATTGCCCTGCTCGTTTATTTTTTGAAAAAATTGCAGATAAGTGGGTTTTATTAATTTTAAATGTGCTTGAAGAGGAAACTCAGCACTTCAACTTGCTCAAAAAGAATATTCAAGGTATTTCGCCTAAAGTCTTATCACAGAAGTTAAAAATGCTGGAAAGAGATGGTTTTATTGAGCGTAAAATTCAGAATACGTCTCCTATTCGTGTTGATTACTCACTAACTTCACTGGGACAAAATGTCGCTTCAATGGCGTTCCAATTAAAGGAATGGGCCGAAACCAATATTGAACAGGTTTTAGCAGCCCAAATGACTTATGATGAAAAAGTGCTAGAGCAAGCTTAACTCATGCTTCCCTTAAAATTTTATTGAGCTTAATTGATTAGGCTTTTTTCTTAGCTGAAGGGCTGCTCAACTTAATTAATTTTAATCTGCTCAGGTGGTGCACTTATTTTAAATTGGATAGTTAAAGGTTCACATTGCTTTAACTCTTGATCATTCTTCAAATAAGTGCTTTCTAGACCATATTTCCAAGTACCATTCATGACGTCAAATGCTGGATAATTGACAATAAAAGTTTTGGTTTCATCTGGTAGATATTCGTAAGTTTGAATCTCTTTACACTCATTTTCTGGATAGGAGCGCTTCGTGTTTCCAAGTAAATAGAGCTCTAAAGGTACATAACACGCAGGTTGTTTTTCTTGTATTTTCTCTAATCCCTTATTAGTTTGAGTAATCTTCAAAGCAATTGTGCCATTTAGAGTTAACTGCTGTGCATATTTAAAAACAGTTTCTTTTTCTATGGGTTCACGCGTTACATTATTGAGAAACTGTAGTTTGCGATGTAAGCCATTACAGTCATCTTCAACAGGTGCAGGCAACCAAATTTCATTATCTTTTGAGTCGCCTTTCTCACCATCGGCTGGTGTTTCAAAATCACCCGGTTTACCAGGTTTAGTTGGATATCCTGATCCGCCTAAACTTGCACCACCTGCGAATAAATCCTCTCCACAAGCGGTTAAAAGACCACTTGTCAAAATGAAGCTTATGGATATTATTAATTTTTTATAAGTTGTTTTCGTCATATTGATAAGCTCCGAAACGGAAAGTTTTAGTTGCACCCTCTTTTCCTTCATCTAGTGCACAACGTTCAATAGCTAATTTAAGTACTTGTAGTGATAAATCTTCCCATAAGCGCAAACTTGCTTCTTTGAGTAAAGTAATCGATTCATCTGTTAGTTCATCAGCAAAAATTGCTTGTTCTAAATAGGGTTCTTTTTCTGGCTGAAATAAATTATGAACTCCAGCAGCTAAATGTGCTTCTAAATTACTCGTTAATAATTTTCGAACCTCAAATTGCTCTACATCAGGCATAAAACTACGCTGCTGCAACATCACAAGGCCATCTTTTTCTTTCACAATATTTAGGCGTTCGAGTTCATTCAAAATAGATCTTGGATGCTTTTCAGTTGAGACTTTCTTTACTAAATTTTCAAAACTAACCTGATCATTACTTACAAATGGAATTTTTTCTGCCAATCCCTCTGCAAGCCACAAACCAATCACCCGAGCAGGAACACTTACTGGCTCTGCTACTTTTGCCTCTGTTAAAGGCTGACCAGCCTGCATTGCCTTTTTAAATGCATTCACGTCTTTGCGATGTAACCCTGAAAGTAAACTGACTGCTGAATCAGTTGGCTTTTGCTCTATACGCTCTAGCTCACTTAAAGCCTGTTGATAGAAAACAGGTTTTAAAGCAGTTACAAAGTCGTTATATCCCACTCCTGAACGAATTAACCATTGCGTCAGGTATTCCATTAACATTAATACCTGCTTCTGATTAAGTTCTGCATTGTTCGTTTGGAGTGTGGTCATAGAGTAACAATTTTCCTTCATATTTGAAAAACAGTATGGGCCGAGCAATTGTCACACTGAACGGTTTAAGATGCAATTTTCATTCTTAGACCTCTTTGGGAAACCGATCAATATAATGATTTGGTGCATTAAAATGGGTAAAAGAAATACTGATTGAGACATCCAAACTTTCTACGCTATGCCACCAACCAATCGGGATGAATAGAGCTTCCCCTGCATTCAAAATACATTCAACAGGAGTAATTGATTTTGTTAAAGGATATTTTTCAAAATCAATTTTATTTGTATCACTCAACTCACTAAATACCCAATGATCGTTATATAGATGAGGAACTTGCAAGGCAGGAATTAAAGTTACTTTTTTGCTTCCATAAATTTGAACTAACATATTATTCGTTAAATCATGATGTAAGGGCGTAAATGTTCCTTTAGGTCCAAACCATAAAAAACTACGGTCATCCTTTAAAGCCAAATCACAGTAACCATCTGCAAAATCCTCTATATCTGAAAATAATTCTTGAAGCATCTGATGACTATTTGATGCATTATTTGCAGTCATATAAAAATCGTTACTAGCATCAACTGACATAACTTTTGATACAAACTCTGACATCTTCATTTTCTGCTTTAATGATGGAGAATGTCTTTCAAACTGTTCATCTAAATTTCTATTCATCTGAACTTCAACTAAATGATGACCAAATTTAGAAGCAAAATATTGCGGAGACCATTTGTGCAAAGCTGGCCAATGTTCTATTCCTTTTTTTAAAATCACAGGGCGATGTTGACTATAGTAACCCTTCACAAAATCAGAAAAATTTGGAGCAGTAATAGAAGGAATTTTTTTACTATAGTCAGAGTTTAGCTGTGCCAATTGATCTACAGTTTCTATTAACCATACACGTTTTTTAAGCTGATGATGCTTTTTCTTCAAAATTTTATATAACTTATTATTTTCTAAATTATTTAAATATTCTTTTACTTTTAAACCATCATGCCCCAGCTCTATTAATATTTTTATAATTTCCGAAGACGTTACCTCATTTAAAACTTGTTCAATTATCCACTCTTGATCATGATCCAATAAAGTCTGAAATTTCAAATCATTCATTTCAAACTTTGGTTCAAATCCATTTGCTTTTAATACATCGACTAATTGTTCAACTCCACACCCTTTTTCTAAGTTTTCTTCAAGCCAGTTTTTCCACTCTAATGGCAACTGGTCAAACCATTTTTGGCTTTGTTCGAATATTTCAATTTGATTATAAGCTGCCATGTTGAACCTTTTTTCAAATTTGATCTTTACAACTGCATTATAATTGATTTATTTTAAAAATGTTAAATTTTCACATTTTTAATAAAAAAAGGGTTTATGTGATGAATAACATACTAAAAGGAAGCAGCATTGCTTTGATTTTTATAGCTTTAAGTGGTTGCGGATCTGATGATAACGATTCGGAACCGACACCGACACCGACACCGACACCGACACCGACACCGACACCGACACCGACACCGACACCGACACCAACACCAACACCAACACCAACACCAACACCAACACCAACACCAACACCAACACCAACACCAACACCAACACCAACACCAACACCAACAAGTGTAGCGGATCGCTTTGTTGGAAGTTGGTTAGCAGGCAAAGGAGGTTGTATTAACGGTTCTGCTCTAAAAATGAATGTCATTAAGGTTTCTGATAACAGCGTGCGATTTGCCAGTGAAACAGTACGTTATGAGAATGAATCGAACTGTACAGGTAACATTGTTGCAAGTTACCGCCAAGCTGAAGATTTTAGTCTGGTTTCAAATATTGGAGCACCTCAGACAGTACAAACCTCAAGCTATAACAAAGTAGATTGGCAGCTTGTAGTAGCAGGAAAGCTAACGCAGAAACAGCCAGCTATTCTAGGGTTTAAAAATGCAAACCAATTCTGTCTAGTTCCTACAGATGAACCAAATGCGATACATAATTATTTGCAGCAAGCAAACTTTGATCTCACAAATACCTGCTTCACAAAAACAACTCCACCAGCAAGCATGCAAAAGCCAACTCAAGTATTGGCAACAGCAAGTTTTAGACTAGGAGATAATAAGGAATCTTGGGCAGACGTATTAAGTCAACTTAATGATCAAGGACGCCAAGGCTACGCTCTTCTCACGCCATCTGTAAGATTAGATAATCCGGATGGAAGCTTTGCGCTGTATAAAAATTTATATGTTAAAAACAATAAATCCACTGACACATACACCTATAAAACAGTTGATGTTAAAACTAATTCAGTAGCAAACCGTTATTTACTATGGGTGAATGAGTTAAATAAACAAGGTAGCTTAGGCTATATATATAAGCTTTCATTTGGCGAGGTTACATCTGATACAGATAAATATTTATTTGTGAAAAATGATAAGAAACCAGCAACATATTCTTATTCTAATCGCTTCTTAACTAACACTTCTCGCACAAGTATTCTAAATGCCTTCAACGAACTTGGTGCACAAGGTTGTAAGCTAATTTACGCAAACTCAGAATTCACCAATAATGGCACAACGAATGGAACCTTCTATGTACCTACTTGCGTAAATAGCAGTACCCATAACGGAACCTATGCATATCGTTATTTTGAAGTTCCACAACATATTCCTTTCAACAAGGATGATGCAATTAAACTTGAAAAACTTCTTAAAGAACAGGCAGCTGAAGGTTATAGATTAGTCGACGCGAACAATAACCTAGGCTTCTTTAATATTGATGGTTATCTATTTGAGCGCGACAGTGAAAATACAGGACCTATTGAATATAAAGTATTTATTGAAGATGCTGCATCCGAAACAGATGAGCCTTATATCTTTGAAAATCGGATTCAAGACCAAGGTAAATTAGGCTGGTTCTTTGCAGTTCGACTTGGATCGGTCTATACCAACTCACCAACAAATTATGATTTAGCAAGTGGTGTTGTTTTCCCTAAATAAGACATCTAAAAACAAATAAGGCCACAACTGTGGCCTTATTTTTATTTAAAAACTATTAACTTATCCTAAGTTTTTAAAACCCTGCTGACGCCATGCTTCATAAACAATCACAGCCGTTGCATTAGATAAATTTAAACTTCTTGAGTTTTCAGCCATCGGCAAACGAATCCACTGTTCTTGTGGAAACATCAAGCGAACATGCTCAGGCAAGCCGCGTGTTTCTGGCCCCATCAGTAAAGCCACAGGTCGATTCAAATCAACTGTATGCGGAGTTGCAGAACCTTTAGTGGTGAGTGGAAAAACATGCTCGACTCCTTTAGCTTTCAAGTCAGCAAGGCAAAGTTCTATGTTGTCCCAAATTTGCATACGTGCCCATTCATGATAATCAAGGCCTGCTCGTTTGAGCTTTTTATCATCCAATTCAAAACCTAAAGGCTTGACCAAATGTAACTGTGCACCAGTATTAGCACATAAACGAATGATATTGCCTGTATTGGCAGGAATTTCAGGCTCGTATAGGACAACATGAATCACAAATTTTCTCGACTTTAATAACCAGCAATAAACTCAAATGAACTTATTGCCATTTTAACTGTTCACGTAAATTCACCACTTCACCAATAATGGTTAAAGTTGGTGCTACGATATGATGTTCAGACACTTTTGTTGCGATATCAGCTAATGTTCCAACTACAACTTTCTGGTCTGGTGTGGTTCCCTTAGAGATTAAAGCTACCGGCATATCAGCACGTTGGCCATGAGCAATAAGTTGCTCACAAATGCGTTCTAAACCAACTAGCCCCATATATAAAACCAAAGTTTGATTTTCATAAACCAACTCATTCCAAGGAAGTTCAGGTGAACCTTCCTTTAAATGCCCAGTCAAGAAACGAACACTTTGTGCATAATCACGATGTGTTAATGGGATGCCCGCATAAGCTGAACAGCCTGATGCTGCTGTTATGCCTGGTACAACTTGGAAAGTGACATTCGCCTCAACGAGCTCTTGAATTTCTTCACCACCACGCCCAAAGATAAACGGATCACCACCTTTTAGACGACAAACACGCTTTCCTTTTTGAGCATATTCAACCAGTAAAGCATTGATGCCATCTTGGGGAACAGAGTGATTCGAACGCGCTTTACCCACATAAATTTTGGTCGCATCACGACGGCAAAGTTCTAAAATGGGTGCAGAAACAAGACGATCATAAATCACAACATCAGCTTGCTGCATAAGACGTAATGCTTTTAGTGTCAGTAACTCTGGATCACCCGGCCCAGCGCCTACCAAATAAACTTCACCTTTAGGTGCAGTCCATTCTGTTAAGGCTTGCTGAATCAAACCATTTGCAACTTCTAAATTGTCATTGAAAACTTGTTCTTTCAATGGACTAGCATAGAGGTTTTCCCAAAAAATCCGACGCTCATCTGGATTGGGAATTTTTTCTTTTACCTGCTTACGCCAGTGACCAGAAAACTCAGCCAACTTACCCATGCCATGCGGAACAATTGTTTCTATTTGAGTACGAAGTTGTCTCGATAAAACTGGTGATGCACCATTTGAAGCGACAGAAATAATTAATGGAGAACGGTCAATTATAGCTGGAACCATAAAGCGACAATGTGGAATATCATCAACACTATTTACTAATAAATTACGCGCTTCACATTGTTCAAAAACAGCTTTATTCACCTGCGCATCATTAGTTGCAGCAATCACTAATCGATATGGTGTATTTAATATTTTTTCAGCAAAGGACTCGGCAAAATACTCTCCGCCTGTCGTTTTGACTAACTGTAAAAGCTGCTCTTCAATTGCAGGAGCAATAATATCGATTACTGCTCCCGCTTTGGCTAAAAGGTTTGCTTTGCGCAAAGCAATATGCCCGCCACCCACAATCAGACAATGTTGCTGTTGCAACTTTAAAGAGATTGGAAAAATATCCACCTTAAACCTCTACATTAATCATCTGATTTGGGTTAAGCAAAAACCGTGCACAATTTAGATGCAAAGCTTAGTCAATAAACGTTGCACCACCCATATATGGGCGTAATACTTCTGGAATCTCGATAGAACCGTCTTCACGTTGGTAATTTTCCATTACAGCAAGCAAAGTACGTCCAACTGCCAGACCTGAACCATTTAGTGTATGCACCAATTCGGTCTTCTTTTGATCCATTCTGTAGCGTGCTTTCATGCGGCGTGCCTGAAAATCACCCATATTAGAGCAACTAGAGATTTCACGATAAGTATTTTGGCTTGGAACCCAAACCTCTAAGTCGTAAGTCTTAGTTGCACCGAAGCCCATGTCACCACCACAAAGCAAAATTTTGCGGTATGGCAAACCTAGTGCCTGCAAAATACCCTCAGCATGTGCAGTAAGCTCTTCAAGTGCTTGCATAGATGTTTCAGGTTTAACGATTTGCACCATCTCAACTTTATCAAATTGGTGCTGACGAATTAAACCGCGTGTATCTCGACCATAAGAACCAGCTTCACTACGGAAACATGGCGTATGCGCTGCATATTTTAATGGCAAGCGTTCAGTATCAATAATCTCATCACGAACGAAGTTAGTAACTGGAACTTCTGCTGTTGGGATGAGGTAATATTCTTTTTCACCTTGAAGTTTGAATAAATCTTCTTCAAATTTTGGTAACTGCCCAGTACCACGAAGTGAATCAGCATTGACCAAATAAGGCACATACGCTTCTGTATAGCCATTCTTTAAAGTATGAGTGTCAAGCATGAACTGAGTTAATGCACGTTGTAGGCGTGCTAAAGGACCTTTCAATACGCTAAAACGTGAACCAGTCAATTTAGTCGCAGTTTCAAACTCTAAACCGCCCATCCACTCACCTAAATCAGTATGATCTTTGATTTCAAAATCAAACTGACGAGGCGTACCCCACTTTGAGATTTCAACGTTATCATCTTCATCTTTACCAGCAGGAACAGACTCATCTGGTAAGTTAGGAATACTCAACGCTTTTTGTTCAATCTCGTTTTGGAGCTCTGACAAAGCAACTTCAGCAGCTTTGATTTCATCACCAATGGCTTGCATACGCGCCATGATTTCAGAAGCATCACCACCGGATTTTTTAATCTGACCCACTTGTTTTGCACCGGCATTACGTTCTGCCTGCAATTTTTCAGTTTTTGATTGCAAGTCTTTACGGCGAGTTTCTAAAGAAGCCCATTCTTGAACATCTAATTGAACACCGCGTTTTGCCAAAGCCGCATTAACGGCTTCAATATTATTTCTGAGTAACTTAGGGTCGATCATAATCAATCATAATATGGGTAAAAAACTGGCTATAGTGTAAGGCCTTAACACTAAAAAATATAGTGATCATCTTCATAACGAATAGCTTTCACACAATTCTTAGAATAGATCACTTATTTTAAAAGTTATAGTTTGGCACACTTGGCAAATACTCAGGTTTAATGAACTTACCCGCTTCAAAATATGGCAGCGTTAATTCAGACATTCCCTCTGCATATGAAGCCAGCTCATAAATTGGATAGACAAATACAATGCCATTAGCACCATAGTAGAAATTATCGCTTAGCTGAAGTTTTTCACGGCTAATATTATGTGCTTGAAGCCAATTTGTATTAGCTTCAAAAAGAGCATCAACCAACTGTTTTTCAACATCTGGCTGAATAAGTTCAGCAACAGTAATGTGCTTTTTATTTAATAAGTCAAAATTTACAAATTCTTGATGAGACATGCCGTGTGCAGCACCAGCTGAGTACGAATAAGTCTGTAATGCAAAGGTGGCAAGGTTATAGTTTTGCCCTAAATAGCGAACATAAATTGCACTTTGACTTGAACTTGGTTCACCTTCAGGTACTTCAACTGGTTGATCAGCTAAATTTGCAAAAGCATTCGGATCTGCTTTCTTTATACGATTGGTGAAGTAATCATTAATCCATTTTTGATTGGTCTGTACTGTTTGGAAGTCATACTCAGTACAACCATCTTCTAAGCAAACTTTTGATTTTGGCAATTTTACTGGGATTACTTTTGCTTGAATTACAGGAACACCAGCCTCTTTAGTCTCTTTAACTTTTGCAGTTGAAGTGGCCTGCTCCTCTTTAGCCGCAGACTTTGGTTGGCAACCAGTCACAATTGCCATTGCAGCCATTAATGGAAGAATACAAATAATTTTCTTATCGTAAAGTCGCATAATAATCCCCATGAATTTACCTCTAACACTATACAAAGCGTAAGAATAAGACGGGGTTAAAAAATGTATCTGTTTCTCTTATATAAAAAAAGCTACCGTTAAAGTAGCTTTTTTGAAGAGGCTTTAATTATTGATCAATAACATCCGTACCTTTTGGCGGCGTAAAGTTAAAGACTGATGCCGGAATTGAAGCATTTACTTTAACGTTCTTAAAGCGTACATAGGTGGTTTGACCTAATGAGTCTTGTAATACCATAAGTGTAGGCGCTTTATTTGCTCCGAAGCTAATCGTTAAGCTTTGGAATGCCCCATCTTCTTTTTTAGGGAATAATGTGAAATAGAGTTTAGATTTATCGGGTTGTGTTACACGATAAGACTTCATAATTTGGTTGGTATTACCAGAGAGTAATAATGCTGGTGTATCTGCAACCTGATCATCTAAGCTTTGGCGGACAGCTTGTTGTAAATCCGGATCATAGATCCAAACTGTTTTTCCGCTCGTTACAATAGTTTGTTTAGCAGGACTTACTGTTTCCCAATAAAATTTCCCCGGACGCTCAACTTTCATTGAGCCTTTAAATGTCTGGTTCATATGCTGTGCACTTAAACTCTTTTTCTGTGCCACAGTTTTTGTATTGGCTTTAGTTGTTTGTTCAAAGTCGGCAGTCAAACGCTGTAAACCTGATAACTGATTAACCAGGTTCCCAATTGCCTGTTGCTCCGGTGCTGCTACAGGCGCAGCAAACACTGTAGTACTCATTACAGGAGCAAGCACTGACGCGCTAAGTGTAATAGCACACATAGTTTTACGAAGCATATTCATGTCATCACCTTTTTAGTTGCTGTAAGGCAACTTACTCTCTTTCATAGTTATGAAACTGAGTAAGCTCTTAATTCAAGACTCATATTAACCGACAAACTCTGTGCTAATCATTGAGAAAATAAGATATTTTGTTATGTTATTCATGTTGTTTGTAGAATTTCATTCATCATGATGAAGATGAATAAAAATAAATGCCATAAAAAAAGCCCACAAAATGTGGGCTTTTTTCGAGCTAAAACTTATACAGTTTCAACTTTTACGTAGCGACGGCCAAATTGACCTTTCACTTCGAATTTTACTACGCCGTCAGCAGTAGCAAATAAAGTATGGTCACGGCCCATACCAACATTTGCACCAGCGTGGAACTCTGTACCACGTTGACGAACGATGATGTTACCAGCAGTTACAGCTTGACCGCCGTAAACTTTAACACCTAACATTTTTGGATTTGAATCACGACCGTTCTTCGTCGATCCACCGGCTTTTTTAGTTGCCATGTCTCTTACTCCTCGTGATTAGCCTGAAATACCAGTAATTTTCAACTCAGTGAACCATTGACGGTGACCTTGTTGTTTACGGTAGTGTTTACGACGACGCATTTTGATGATGCGGATTTTGTCGTGACGACCATGACCAATCACTTCTGCAGTTACTTTAGCGCCAGCTACAACTGGAGCACCGATTTGAATGTTGTCACCGTTTACAACCATTAATACATCATCAAATGTAATAGTCGCACCAGATTCAGCTTTCAATAATTCAACTTTAAGGGTTTCACCCTCAACTACACGGTGCTGTTTACCACCGCTTTGGATTACTGCGTACATAATGTACTCCAATCAGCCCGTGTCGTCGTGTCGATAAAGGGATATATCGATCTTAAAACGATCGCCACTGGGGTTATACAAGGCGACAGATTTTAAGTGAAATTTGATCAAACGACAAGTATTTTCTATCTATCAGTAAAGCATGATCCCCTATTCTTACAAAATCAAACAGCTTGGATTGGAATTTAGCAGTTTTCATTGATTCTGAATGAAAATTAAAATACAGTTCCAAACACAAATTGCGTCAAGAACAAGTTGTATTAATGCTGATGTCATTAAATTTATTGTTTTGTCGAAAACATCGTATTTTGCTTAAATAAAGAACAAAAAACGCTTAAAAACAATAGAAATGATTAATATCAGCCACTTGTTAAGCTATGCAACACATCTTTAATTGATACACTAACGCCACTTATCTACCAATACGGGGTTTTTCTTCATATGGTCATCGATTTCAAGCAAGACATTCTTGCGCCTGTTGCTTCAGACTTCGCTGCGATGGATCACTTGATTAATGAAGGAATTAGCTCAAAAGTCGGTTTAGTCATGTCTGTCAGCAAACATGTCGTTGAAGCTGGCGGAAAGCGTATGCGCCCAATCATGTGTTTACTTGCAGCACGTGCTTGTGGTTTAGATAACATGGCAAATGCACAGCGTTTAGCTGCAATCATTGAAATGTTGCATACCGCGACACTGGTCCATGATGATGTGGTAGATGAATCTGGGCTTCGTCGTGGACGCCCTACAGCAAATGCAACATGGAACAATCAAACAGCCGTTTTAGTTGGCGACTTCCTGATTGCTCGTGCTTTCGATTTACTAGTCGATTTAAACAACATGACTTTATTGAAAGACTTTTCAACAGGTACATGTGAAATTGCTGAAGGTGAAGTATTACAACTTCAATCACAGCATCAACCAGATACAACTGAAGAAACTTATTTAAAAATTATTCATGGTAAAACGTCTCGCCTGTTTGAGCTGGCTACAGAAGGTGCTGCTATTTTGGCAGGGCAAGAAGCGTACCGTGAGCCATTAAGATTGTTTGCCGGTCATTTTGGTAATGCATTCCAGATTATTGATGATATTTTAGACTACACCTCTGATGCTGAAACATTAGGTAAAAATATTGGTGATGATTTAATGGAAGGTAAGCCAACTTTACCGTTAATTTCTGCATTAGCACGCTCAACAGGTGAAGAGCATGCGATTATTCGTCGCAGTATCGCAACTGGTGGAGTAGACCAACTATCTCAGGTCATCGAAATTGTACAGAAGTCTGGTGCTTTAGATTATTGCAACCAACGTGCCCAAGAAGAAACAGAAGCAGCACTGCAAGCTTTATCAAACCTACCCGATACAGCGTATCGTCAGGCTTTGATTAATTTAACTCAGCTTGCGTTACATCGAATACAATAGATATTATTTTGCCTATGCATATAAATTTTTCAGATCTTTTTTTAAAAATAGAGAAACAGCTTGAGGATCCTCAAGCTGTCATTGATGAAAATCTACTGATTGAACTCGTCAATGTCATCCGACCATCCACCCCACAAGATACGGATGAAATTAAGAAAAAAATACAGGCTTTTATTGAAAGTCTTTTGCGCACACCTACAGCGCCCTTTTTACTACAAACTTTTTTATTACGTTTAATTAATCGCTATAAGCAAGTTAGTTTATATGCTGATAGCGGAATCTTGTCTTTAGATGGTTTCTGGAACCAACTTGGGCAAAGACTCGGAGCACATTTTTTACCTTTAATAGAAGATGCAAGCCAACTCAAAATATTAATTGGTAAAATTTTCTATTTAGAAAGTGACAAAATTTGGCTCAATAATATTGATGATGAAGATTGGGCAAATTTATTTAGCCTTATTGGGCAAAGCCAAAGTAATGTCGATGAGAAGTTAGTCATTCAAAGTGAAATGATTAAAGCCATTACAGTCCTATCTTATCGAATTAGTGGAATTGGTCTTTATCCCGAATTTATTAACGCTCAGCCAGAATTAACAGAATATGAGTCGCCGTTTTTAGTTCAGAACCGTGAAATTATTGAGTTTATTGAAAAGTATAAAAAACAAGAAATTTCTGAACATGAAATTGCAGTTATTTCCCCGCCCGATGCATCACAAGCATTTGTTATGTTGGAACAATGCCGAGATGTGGTTTTAAAGATTCGCCGTGCGACCAAAAGAATTGGTGTCAGCTTAAGTTTGACTTACTTACTGTCATTACTTGAGCAATGTCTTGATCGAATTGAGTTATTACTTTATCTGGTCGTAGATAACACTAAAGGAAAATATGTTTCTTTAGGACATCTGATTTCCGATTTAACCAAGGCACATTACAGCGAAAAAAGTGTTCGCTCATTACTCAGTACGACTAGTGAACTCATTGCCTTTCAGGTAACAGAAAATGCTAGCCGAACAGGTGAACATTACGTAAGTACAGATACCAAAGGCTTTTGGGGAATGTATAAAGCTGCCGCTGGTGCAGGTGTCATTATTGCCTTTATGGCATCTTTAAAAATTCTTGCTGCAAGAATGACAATGGCCCCGCTCATGCAAGCCTTTACGTTCAGTATGAATTATTCCCTAGGTTTCATTCTGATTCATGTTCTGCATTTTACAGTTGCGACCAAGCAACCCGCTATGACGGCGGCGGCTCTTGCTGCAACAGTGCAGCAACGTAAAGGCTCTAAAACGGCTCAAATTGCAGAGTTAGCGGCGCTTATTATTAATATTATCCGAACGCAATTTATTGCTATTTTGGGCAATATTTCAATTGCGATTCCTACTGCTGCACTCATCACTTTTGCTTGGCAGTTTTACCTTGATGAACCGTTATTAACCCATACTAAAGCAACTTATCTTCTACACAGTCTAAACCCCTTTACTTCATTAGCAGTTCCCCATGCAGCAATTGCTGGAGTATGTTTGTTTTTGTCAGGTCTCATTGCAGGATACTTTGACAACATGGCTGTTTACCGAAAAGTCGGCCCGCGTCTAAGAGCACATCGCCGTTTAGCTAGCTGGTTTGGGCAAGATCGCCTTAACCGTTTTGCTGAATATATTGAACGTAATTTAGGTGCGTTAGCCGGTAACTTCTTATTCGGTATTATGCTAGGAAGTATGGGGACCATAGGCTTTATCCTAGGTCTACCTTTAGATATTCGCCATATTGCCTTTGCATCCGCTAACTTTATTCAAGGTTTAATGACTATTAACGGCAGCCCAGATATCGGACTGATTATCGTGTCCTTTCTTGGTGTGCTATGCATTGGTCTCACTAACTTATTTGTGAGTTTCACCTTAACGATTATTGTGGCATTACGAGCGCGTCGAGTCCGCTTTGAACAATGGAAACCTTTAGCCAAATTGGTCATGACCCATTTTTTAACTCGTCCAAGCGATTTTTTCTGGCCACCGAAACAACCATTAGAACTTGAAGAAAATACCTCAACAAATAACGGGAAAAAAGCAGACCACTAAGAATTTTGCTTTGTACACAAAATGTGATTTTCGTCAATTTTGTTGTGATTGTTTTTCCAAATGTTAAAAAATTTTCAAAATGAATTTACGATGATCTATCAGGCTTGAAAAAAAGTGTACTGGCAAGTACACTTTTAACGGCTTTCAGTAGTAGACACTGCTTGAACGAGCAAAGGTATATACATGCCCTATTTATTGCTTTTTATTGGTTGTATTTTTTTAGGATTAGGTGTTCTTGGTCTTTTTGTACCAAGACTTCAATCTTTGGATCTTCTCACCGTTCAAATATTGAGTGAAAATCGATCAGATTATCTTAACTCTATTACGACCTTTCTAGCACGTGTAGGCGGTATGCCTTTTGTATGTTTTTTATCCTTATTGGTGTGTATATATCAAGCATGGTATAAAAAATATATTACTGTTATTTTCATTAGCGTGGGTGTTCTTGGCAGTATCATCACGGGTTGGCTGCTCAAGTGGTGTGTTGACCGTCCAAGACCTCCACAGGTATATCATATTGTCGAAAGTTATGGTGCATCGTTCCCAAGTGCACATAGTGTTTATGCATCAACACTGGCTTGTATGGCAATGATAATGTTATGCCATAAGCCCAACACTAACTCTCCTTATATCATTTTGATTTCCTGTCTTTGGTTTATCTGCATGGGGCTTTCAAGAATATATGCTGGAGTTCATTTTCCAACAGATGTACTCGCCGGTTGGGGCATAGGTTTTATTTGGATTGCACTGCTTTGGCTCTGGTTATTACAAACACAAAGTAGGTTAAGTAGAAAACAAATATATTTTTAGATTTTATCTAAACGAGGTGGAACAATGATGTCGGCTAAGCTTTGGGCTCCTGCCCTTACTGCTTGCGCATTAGCAACAAGTATCGCACTTGTTGGTTGTAGCAAAGGCTCCGATGAGAAACAGCAAGCTGCTGCTGCTCAGAAAATGCCGCCTGCAGAAGTAGGTGTTATTGTTGCTCAACCACAAAGTGTTGAACAAAGCGTTGAACTCTCCGGCCGTACTTCAGCATATCAAATTTCTGAAGTTCGCCCTCAAACAAGTGGCGTGATTTTAAAACGCTTGTTTGCTGAAGGAAGTTACGTTCGTGAAGGACAGGCTCTATATGAACTGGATTCTCGAACTAACCGTGCAACGCTTGAAAATGCAAAAGCTACCCTTTTACAACAACAGGCAAATCTAGCTTCACTACGTACTAAGTTAAACCGTTATAAGCAACTTGTTTCAAGTAACGCTGTATCTAAACAAGAATATGACGACTTACTTGGTCAGGTTAATGTTGCCGAAGCACAAGTTTCTGCTGCAAAAGCTCAAGTAACGAATGCAAATGTTGATCTTGGCTACTCTACAATTCGCTCACCAATTTCTGGTCAGTCTGGACGTTCTTCTGTAACAGCAGGTGCTTTAGTCACTGCTAACCAAACTGAACCTTTAGTGACGATTCAACAGTTAGATCCGATCTATGTTGACATTAACCAGTCTAGTGCCGAGTTATTACGTTTACGTCAACAACTTAGCAAAGGCAGTTTAAACAATAGTAACAACACGAAAGTGAAATTGAAGCTCGAAGATGGTTCAACTTACCCAATCGAAGGACAACTTGCTTTCTCTGATGCTTCTGTAAATCAGGATACAGGAACGATTACTTTACGTGCCGTATTCTCGAACCCGAATCATCTGTTACTTCCAGGCATGTATACCACTGCACAGATTGTTCAAGGTGTAGTTCCTAATGCTTACCTGATTCCTCAAGCTGCAATTACACGTTTACCTACAGGTCAAGCTGTAGCAATGCTTGTTAATGCCAAAGGTGCTGTTGAGAGTCGTCCTGTTGAAACCTCTGGTGTTCAAGGACAAAACTGGATTGTGACTAACGGTCTTAAAGCTGGTGATAAAGTGATTGTTGACGGTGTTGCCAAAGTTAAAGAAGGGCAAGAAGTTTCAGCAAAACCTTACCAAGCTCAACCAGCGAATCCACAAGGTGCAGCTCCAAATGCGACAAAACCGGCTCAATCAGGTAAACCTCAAGCAGAACAGAAAGCATCTAATGCATAAGGGGTAGATTGAATGGCACAATTTTTTATTCATCGCCCCATTTTTGCGTGGGTGATTGCATTAGTCATTATGTTGGCGGGTATTCTCACGCTAACAAAAATGCCTATTGCACAGTATCCGACGATTGCACCACCGACAGTTACAATTGCTGCAACTTATCCTGGTGCATCTGCTGAGACTGTTGAAAACACTGTAACCCAGATCATTGAACAACAAATGAATGGTCTAGATGGTTTACGCTACATTTCATCTAACAGTGCTGGTAACGGTCAGGCCTCTATTCAATTAAACTTTGAACAAGGTATTGATCCAGATATTGCACAGGTTCAGGTTCAAAACAAATTGCAATCTGCAACTGCGCTTTTACCTGAAGATGTACAGCGTCAAGGTGTAACAGTTACTAAATCTGGTGCAAGCTTCTTGCAAGTTATTGCATTCTACTCACCAGATAACAGCCTTTCTGATTCAGACATTAAAGACTACGTAAACTCATCAATTAAAGAACCACTTAGCCGTGTTGCTGGTGTGGGCGAGGTACAGGTCTTTGGTGGTTCATACGCAATGCGTATTTGGCTTGATCCAGCTAAGTTAACCAGTTATCAACTTACTCCTAGTGATATTGCAACAGCTTTACAAGCGCAAAACTCACAAGTAGCGGTAGGTCAATTAGGTGGTGCGCCAGCTGTACAAGGTCAAGTGCTTAATGCAACAGTGAATGCACAAAGTTTGCTGCAAACACCTGAACAGTTTAAAAATATCTTCTTAAAGAACACAGCATCTGGTGCTGAGGTTCGTTTAAAAGATGTTGCGCGTGTAGAGTTAGGTTCTGATAACTATCAGTTTGACTCGAAATTTAATGGTAAACCTGCTGGTGGTCTTGCAATTAAAATTGCAACTGGTGCCAACGCACTTGATACGGCAGAAGCTGTTGAACAACGTTTATCTGAATTACGTAAGAATTATCCAGCGGGTCTTGAAGACAAACTGGCTTATGACACAACTCCATTTATTCGTCTTTCAATTGAAAGTGTTGTACACACATTAATTGAAGCGGTAATTTTGGTATTCATTGTCATGTTCTTGTTCTTACAGAACTGGCGTGCAACGATTATTCCAACACTTGCTGTACCTGTTGTTGTGTTAGGTACATTCGCTGTTATTAATATCTTTGGCTTCTCAATTAACACTTTAACCATGTTCGCCATGGTATTGGCAATTGGTCTTCTGGTCGATGATGCCATCGTTGTGGTCGAAAACGTCGAACGTGTGATGAGTGAAGAGCATACCGATCCGGTCACGGCGACGTCACGATCAATGCAACAGATTTCTGGCGCGTTAATTGGTATCACAAGCGTATTAACAGCGGTATTCGTACCAATGGCATTCTTTGGTGGTACAACTGGTGTAATTTACCGTCAGTTCTCGATTACCCTTGTAACAGCAATGGTTCTATCGTTAATTGTAGCGT
Source organism: Acinetobacter sp. BEC1-S18-ESBL-01 (assembly GCF_014169935.1). Lineage (NCBI taxonomy): Bacteria > Pseudomonadati > Pseudomonadota > Gammaproteobacteria > Moraxellales > Moraxellaceae > Acinetobacter > Acinetobacter sp. BEC1-S18-ESBL-01. Next base: position 787,589 of record NZ_AP022302.1, on the reverse strand, counting down.
TAACATTTACACCGGCACTTTGTGCAACCATTTTAAAACAGCATGATCCTAACAAAGCACCAAGCAATAATATTTTTGCTCGTTTCTTTAGAGGCTTTAACAATGGTTTTGACCGCATGTCGCATAGCTACCAAAATGGTGTTAGCCGCATGCTTAAGGGCAAAATCTTCTCTGGCGTGCTTTACGCTGTAGTTATTGCTTTATTAGTGTTCTTGTTCCAAAAACTCCCATCTTCATTCTTACCAGAAGAAGATCAGGGTGTGGTCATGACGCTTGTTCAATTACCGCCAAATGCAACGCTTGACCGTACAGGTAAAGTGATTGACACCATGACAAACTTCTTCATGAATGAAAAAGACACTGTGGAATCAATTTTCACCGTTTCGGGCTTCTCATTCACAGGTGTTGGTCAAAATGCTGGTATTGGCTTCGTTAAATTGAAAGACTGGAGTGAGCGTACTTCACCAGAATCTCAAATTGGCGCATTGATTCAACGTGGTATGGCATTGAACATGATCGTTAAAGATGCATCTTACATCATGCCATTACAGCTTCCAGCAATGCCTGAACTCGGTGTAACAGCCGGATTCAACTTGCAACTTAAAGATTCAAGTGGTCAAGGCCATGAGAAACTTATTGCCGCACGTAATACGATCTTAGGTTTGGCTGCACAAGATAAACGTCTTGTGGGTGTTCGCCCTAATGGTCAAGAAGATACACCTCAGTATCAAATTAATGTAGACCAAGCTCAAGCTGGTGCCATGGGCGTTAGCATTGCCGACATTAACAATACGATGCGTATTGCATGGGGTGGTTCATACATTAACGACTTCGTTGACCGTGGCCGTGTGAAAAAAGTTTATGTTCAAGGTGATGCGGGTAGCCGTATGATGCCTGAAGACTTAAATAAGTGGTATGTACGTAATAACAAAGGCGAAATGGTACCGTTCTCTGCATTTGCTACTGGCGAATGGACATATGGTTCTCCACGTCTTGAACGTTATAACGGCGTGTCATCGGTTAACATTCAAGGTACACCTGCACCTGGCGTGAGCTCTGGTGACTCAATGAAAGCGATGGAAGAAATTATTGCTAAGTTACCATCTATGGGCTTACAAGGTTTCGACTATGAATGGACAGGTTTATCACTTGAAGAACGTGAGTCTGGTGCTCAAGCTCCATTCTTATATGCACTTTCATTGTTAATCGTTTTCCTTTGCTTGGCTGCATTGTATGAAAGCTGGTCTATTCCGTTCTCGGTTTTACTTGTGGTACCACTCGGTATTATTGGTGCAATCGTATTAACTTACTTGGGTATGATTATTAAAGGAGATCCAAATCTCTCAAATAACATTTACTTCCAGGTAGCGATGATCGCGGTAATCGGTCTTTCTGCAAAAAATGCGATCTTGATTGTTGAGTTCGCAAAAGAGCTGCAGGAAAAAGGTGAAGACCTAATTGATGCAACTTTACATGCTGCAAAAATGCGTTTACGTCCAATCATCATGACTACCCTTGCCTTCGGTTTCGGTGTACTTCCGCTTGCCCTTTCAACAGGCGCAGGTGCAGGAAGTCAGCACTCTGTTGGTTACGGTGTACTCGGTGGTGTAATCAGTGCAACGTTCTTAGGTATCTTCTTTATCCCTGTATTCTATGTGTGGATTCGTAGTATCTTTAAGTACAAACCAAAAACCATAAACACTCAGGAGCATAAATCGTGATGCAAAACGTATGGTCTATTTCAGGTCGTAGCATTGCGGTATCTGCACTTGCGCTTGCTTTGGCAGCTTGTCAAAGCATGCGCGGCCCAGAACCAGTCGTGAAAACCGATATTCCACAAAGCTATGCATATAGCGCTTCTGGTACGTCTATTGCTGAACAAGGTTACAAACAGTTCTTTGCTGACCCTCGTTTGCTCGGAGTGATTGATTTGGCACTTGCCAACAACCGCGACTTACGTACAGCAACGCTCAATATCGAACGTGCTCAACAGCAATATCGAATTACACAGAACAATCAGCTTCCAACAATCGGAGCAAGTGGTAGTGCAATTCGTCAGGTTTCTCAAAGCCGTGATCCGAATAACCCCTACTCTACTTATCAAGTAGGTCTGGGTGTAACTGCCTATGAGCTTGATTTTTGGGGCCGCGTACGTAGCTTAAAAGATGCTGCGTTAGATAGTTATCTTTCAACGCAAAGCGCACGTGATTCGACTCAAATCAGTCTAATCAGTCAAGTGGCTCAAGCATGGTTGAACTATTCTTTCGCAACTGCCAACTTAAGACTTGCAGAGCAAACACTTAAAGCACAGCAAGATTCCTACAATCTCAACAAAAAACGTTTTGATGTGGGCATCGATAGTGAAGTTCCACTACGTCAGGCACAGATTTCTGTAGAAACTGCACGTAATGATGTAGCGAACTACAAAACACAGATTGCTCAAGCGCAAAACTTGTTGAACTTGTTAGTTGGCCAATCAGTTCCACAAAACTTGTTACCAACCCAACCTGTAAAACGCATTACGCAACAAAATGTATTTACAGCGGGTTTACCAAGCGACTTACTTAACAACCGTCCAGATGTAAAAGCTGCTGAATATAACTTAAGCGCTGCTGGTGCGAATATCGGTGCTGCAAAAGCACGTTTATTCCCAACCATTAGCTTAACGGGTTCTGCAGGTTATGCATCAACTGACTTAAGTGATCTATTTAAGTCAGGTGGTTTTGTATGGTCAATTGGACCAAGCTTAGATTTACCAATCTTTGACTGGGGCACTCGTCGTGCCAATGTGAAAATTTCTGAAACTGATCAGAAAATTGCATTGTCTGATTATGAAAAATCAGTTCAGTCTGCGTTCCGCGAAGTTAATGATGCGCTTGCAACTCGTGCCAACATTGGCGAGCGTTTAACAGCTCAACAACGTCTAGTAGAAGCAACTAACCGCAACTACACACTTTCAAATGCCCGCTTCCGTGCTGGTATTGATAGTTACTTAACGGTTCTTGATGCACAGCGTTCATCTTATTCAGCAGAACAAGGTTTGTTATTGCTTCAACAAGCAAACTTAAACAACCAAATCGAGTTATACAAAACTCTAGGTGGTGGTTTAAAAGCAAATACTTCAGATACAGTGGTTAATCAACCATCTAGTGCTGAACTTAAAAAGCAATAAGTTTTAAATAACTTATTCACAAAAGCTCACTTCGGTGGGCTTTTTTATTGCAACTCATCTGAATATTTTTTATCTTGAAACCTTAAGAATTTAGATTGATAAAAAACAATGTTATTGAGTAATTTAGAAAGTGTTCCAGGCCACCAGATTGTAAAGCAGCTAGATGTTGTTTACGGAAGTACCGTTCGTAGTAAGCATGTTGGCCGTGACCTGATGGCTAGTTTAAAAAATATTGTAGGTGGTGAACTTACGGGTTATACCGAATTATTAGAAGAATCTCGCCAAGAAGCCATGCAGCGTATGATTGTAAAAGCCCAACAGCTTGGTGCGAATGCAATTGTGGGTATTCGCTTTTCAACTTCAAATATTGCACAAGGTGCTTCTGAGTTATTTGTATATGGCACAGCAGTGGTTGTGCAGCCTCAAGCACCTCATCTACCCGATCCATTTAATGCATAGGTAGAAAATGGATAATCTTATTTTTCAGCTTGTTATTTTTCTCATTCTTTTCAGTATTGGTTGGGCTTTTGGCCGTCATATTGAACGAAAACATTTGAATGAACTTCTAGAAAAAGAGCAAAAATTTGCCCATATCAGAATTGATACCAATCGTTTTGCAACGAGTGATCAGCTAGGCCACTTTATTAGCAGTAATGTTGTGATTTCTCATGATTACTTTAAATATGTATTGGCATCTATAAAAAACGTTTTGGGCGGAAGACTGACCAGTTATGAAAGTATTGTTGAACGTGCTCGCCGAGAGGCGATTGTACGTTTAAAACAACAAGCTCAAAGTGTCGGTGCTACTCATATTATGGGAGTTCGGCTGAGTACAACCGAACTCGGAATGCAAGGCGGAATGGTCGAAGTTTTTGCTTATGGAACAGCAGTTAAAGATTAATACTGCCCAACCTCAGAAAAATGAATACGTGGATTGCCAATATTTTTAGTTAAATGCTGGCAAATTCGGGTAATTTTCCAACGGTCTTGTTGTTTCGCCAAAGTAAAATAATAACGACCAAAAGAATGAAAATAATCATTTTCTGAAAAACGATAAATTTGATAATTACATTCTAGCCATGCTTGATCTTGTTCAATCCGAACCAGAGGATTGCTCAAATTGTGCTGTAGTCGTAAATGGGATAATGCTTGCTGCCGAGAACCTTTATATTCATGACAAGACACGACACATAAAGGTTCTCCTCTAAATTGGAAATAGTCCACCTCAAGTTGATCTGCCAACAACTCATCAAAAGCGTCCCAATTTTTCTGATCAAAGACCAATTGAAAACGCGTGACGACTTCTAAAATACGGTGATAATCCTGATCCATGGTGAACCTTCTATGCGGGTTTTTCACCAATTTAGCACGGCAAAATCACTTTTTTATTTTACTTTTGTTTTCCGAATCATTTTATAAAGAAGTTTTGGTGACATCCGAGAAACCATTACACCTAGTTTTTCTTTGGCCCCACCCACAACAATATATTCTTGACCCTGTACTAAAGCTTTTACAGCCTGCTCTGCAAAAACATCTGCCTCTAAACCATTTTCAATTGCTTCGTCTTGATGGCCTTGAGGTTCCCCTGCACCATTGAGTGCATTAAAAGAAACATTAGTTTTTACAAAACCAGGGAAAATAACTGAAACTTCGACACCTTGATCTGAGACCTCAGCACGTAAACTATTTGCCCACATGTGAATCGCTGCTTTAGCAGCCGAGTAGCTTGCACGGTACTGTGTTCCCAATAAACCCGCTACACTCGACACAAATACAACTCGGCCAGACTTTTGTTTTAGCATGGTCGGTAATACTGTTTTAGTTAACGCGACTTGTGAAAAATAATCGACTTCCATAATGGCGCGTTCGGTTGCCATTGTCGTATCTTTAATTAAAGCGCGTTGGCTTAAACCTGCATTATTGATGAGCCAGTCAATACGGCCTTTCGCCTTTAAAATCTGCTTATAAGCCTCTTGAACCTGCTTTTCATCAGTAATATCTGCGACCACAGACAAATGATGATCGGGATTTAATAAACCAACCCGAACCTCTTCTAATTCTTCAAAACGACGCGAGGTCAAAATCAACTTTGCGCCTTGTAAAGCCAACTCCCCTGCTAAGGCCTTACCTAAACCAGAAGATGCGCCCGTAATCCATACCACTTTATTTTGCAAAGTATCAAGTTTGGCCATGTGATGTTCCTATTATCTTTTTAAATTATGCTGCTTGATGCATGAAGGCCAAAAAGTGGTTGATATAATGAGTTGCTGTGGTCTGATCGACCTGTGTCCCTAACTTTTCCAAACGTTTATAGCCCAAATGCGTCGTCATGTTGATGACTCCGTTAAGAGTTTTATCGACAACCAAATTAAATTTTAAACGCTTTTTAGGTTCACGTACTAGGCTTGTTACGCCTAAATCCACAATTTGTATGAGTGTTTCAAATGCAGCCGTAATGCTTTGCATATTACCGTCACGAATTTGCTGGGTAAGGGTTTCGGCTTGTTGTACGAGTTGAAGTGTGACCGGATAGGTAATATAAACTTGCTGCCCTTGCTCTTTCATGAGAGATGTCATGTAGTCAACTAAAGGTAAAAGACGTTCATTTCCAAAGAATGAAACTGACCAAGGCATGTATTTTCGAAAAGTCTCTAAAACTTGCTGAATAACTTTTTCAGACTCAGCTTGTTGTTTTGAAGACATGCTTGCATTTCCTGACTGTAAAAGCACAGAAAAAACCTGCTCAATAATTTCACAAGAAAGATCAGAGAGTACATCGCCTAAAGGTTTTGCCTGACTTTGGCTTACCCCATCATGCAGTTTTTGCCGAATAGCCTCGAATTGTGTATAAGTCGAATCGGAAATTTTCAAAAAAACTTCATAACTCATCAGCAGCATCCTTTTTCAATTCTTTTGTAATTTTTGTGCCGTGTCGCCACACGATTAAATTGTGATCCATCTTTCATAAATCTACCGTTTTTTGAAAAAAATACAAAACCGTTTATCTGTTTTCAGCACATTAATTTCGAGGCATTTTTTTGCTACAATAGATGCAATTTTTTATGCATATTCGATCTAAGCTACTATGACTGACGCTCAAACCGCTCAAAATATTGCAACCACATACGATCCAACCGAGATCGAAAAGAAGTGGTACAAAACGTGGGAAGAACAAGGTTACTTCAAACCTTCTGGTCACGGTGAATCATTCTGTATCATGATTCCGCCACCAAACGTCACTGGTAGTTTGCACATGGGCCATGGTTTTAACAATGCCATTATGGATGCCCTCACCCGTTATAACCGTATGATGGGTAAAAACACTTTGTGGCAACCGGGTACAGACCATGCTGGTATTGCAACTCAAATGGTTGTTGAGCGTCAACTTGGCTTACAAAGCGTAACTCGTCACGACTTAGGCCGTGATAAGTTCATCGAAAAAGTTTGGGAATGGAAAGAACAATCTGGCGGCACGATCACTAAACAAATTCGTCGCTTAGGTTCTTCGGTAGACTGGTCACGTGAACGCTTCACGATGGACGAAGGTTTATCAAACGCAGTTAAAGAAGTATTCGTTCGTTTACATGAAGACGGTTTAATTTACCGCGGTAAGCGCCTAGTAAACTGGGACCCTAAACTTCAAACAGCACTTTCTGACCTTGAAGTAGAAAGCAAAGAAGAAAAAGGCTCACTTTGGCATTTTAAATATTTCTTTGAAGACAAATCAGTTAAAACTCAAGACGGCAAAGACTATTTAGTTGTTGCAACAACTCGTCCTGAAACTTTACTCGGTGATACTGCGGTTGCTGTTCATCCTGAAGATGAGCGTTATGCACACCTTGTTGGTAAAAATATTGTATTACCAATTACTGGTCGTTTAATTCCGATCGTTGCAGATGAATACGTTGAAAAAGACTTCGGTACTGGCTGTGTAAAAATCACGCCTGCTCATGACTTCAATGACTATGACCTAGGTAAACGCAATAGCTTGCCTATCATTAATATCTTCAACAAAAACGCCGAAGTTTTAGGTGAGTTTGAATATATTGCAAAAGCTGGCGAACAAATTTCTAAAACGATTACTGCACCTGCCGAATACGCTGGTTTAGAACGTTTTGAAGCACGTAAAAAATTAGTTGCTCAAGCTGAAGCTGAAGGCTGGTTAGATCAAATCCAACCGTATGACTTAAAAGCGCCACGTGGCGACCGTTCAGGTGTGATCATTGAGCCGTTACTGACTGATCAATGGTATGTAAAAATTGCTCCGCTTGCTGAGCCTGCAATTGAAGCAGTTCAAGATGGCCGTATTAAGTTTGTTCCAGAGCAGTACAGCAACATGTACATGGCATGGATGCGTGACATTCAAGACTGGTGTATTTCACGTCAGCTTTGGTGGGGTCACCGTATTCCAGCTTGGTACGATGCAAATGGCAACATCTATGTTGGCCGTAATGAAGAAGAAGTACGTGCGAAAAATAACATCGCGGCTGACGTTGAACTTAAACAAGACGAAGACGTTCTTGATACATGGTTCTCATCTGCACTTTGGACTTTCTCAACTTTGGGTTGGACTGGCGATGCACAAAAAGATGCAGCAAATGATTTCTTAAAAACTTTCCACCCAACAGATGTGTTGGTGACTGGTTTTGACATCATTTTCTTCTGGGTTGCCCGCATGATCATGATGACCCTGCACTTCATGAAAAATGAAGATGGTTCATCGCAAGTTCCATTTAAGACTGTTTACGTTCACGGCTTGGTACGTGATGGTGAAGGTCAAAAAATGTCTAAGTCTAAAGGTAACGTACTTGACCCATTAGACTTGATTGACGGTATTGATTTAGAAAGCTTAGTTGCAAAACGTACGACTGGCTTAATGAACCCGAAAGATGCTGCGAAGATTGAAAAATCAACGCGTAAAGAGTTCCCAGAAGGCATTAATGCTTACGGTACTGACGCAGTTCGTTTCACGTTCTGTGCGCTTGCAAACACTGGTCGTGACATCAAGTTCGATTTAAAACGTGTTGAAGGCTACCGTAACTTCTGTAACAAAATCTGGAACGCGACTCGTTTCGTTCTCATGAATGTTGAAGGTCAAACTGTTGGCCAAGAAGCACGTCCTGATCTTTGGGAACTTCCAGAACAATGGATTATGAGCCGTCTACAAAAAGCAGAAGCCGCTGTACACCAAGCGTTTGCAACGTATCGTTTAGACCTTGCTGCTCAAGCGATTTACGACTTTATCTGGAATGAATACTGTGACTGGTACGTTGAGTTAACTAAACCAGTTCTGAACGATGCAGAAGTTTCAGAAGAGCGTAAAGCTGAAGTACGCCGTGTATTGCTTGCTGTGATGGAAGCATCATTACGCTTGGCTCATCCGCTTATGCCGTATTTGACAGAAGAAATCTGGCAGACTCTTGCACCAATGCTTGGTCAAGGTGGTCCAACGATTATGACTGCTCAATACCCTATTCCTGAGCAAGCAAAAATCAATGAACAAGCTGAAGCAGATATGCAATGGCTTCAAGGTTTGATTGGCGCAGTACGTAACATTCGTGGTGAGTTGGGCTTAGGTAATGCGCGCTTGTTGCCAGTATTACTTCAAAACACATCTGATGCTGAACGTGAACAAATTATTCGTATTGAAGCGTTGTTCAAAGCATTGGCTAAAGTTGAAAGCATTGAGTTCTTGAATAAAGACCAAGAACCACCTTTGTCTTGCTCTAGTGTTGTTAGCCATGCATCGGTATTTGTACCAATGAAAGGATTAATTGACCCTAAAGCTGAGCTTGCTCGTTTGCAAAAAGACTTGGATAAAATCCAAAAGCAACACGACCAAATTGCGGGTAAACTTGCAAATGAAGGCTTTGTTTCTAAAGCACCAGCAGCGGTTGTTGAAGGTGAAAAAGCGAAGCTTGCTGAGTTTGCTGCTCAGTTAGAAAAAGTTAAAGCGAATATGGAGCAAATTGCTGCGCTTTAAAATAAATCAATGAAAGTAAAAAATCCCTTCAATGAAGGGATTTTTTATAATAAAGTATTAAAATTCATAAATATAATCGGGAAATCACTATGGTCGAACCAGTAACTATTACTTTTGGAACATTAGTACTTAGACCACTTATTACTGAAATTTGCAAAGATATTTATAATTTTACAAAAAAATCAGGAAGAACTTTTCTTGCAGAAATGAACATAGAAAAATCTTCAGATAAGATACAATCAAAAATTAGTAAAATTTTAATGATTAGAACAATTTATGATAGTAAAAGACCTCAACATATATCTGAATTTTATTACCCAACTAAAGTAAACCTGCCCGATGGTTCCATTCAAACATTTAATGATGTAAGAGAAATAGAAATTACTGAAAATCTTATTATTGAAGGTACAGTTGGTCATGGTAAATCCATGCTTATGAGACATCTTACTCTTAATGAAATACTTAAAAAAAACTCTCTACCTATATTTTTTGAATTAAGAAGCATACAAAAAACGGAAAATTTAACGGATTGTTTATGTACCTATCTTAGCGACATTCTAGAGGTGGAATTAAGTAGTAAAAATTTCGATGCATTAGCCGAAAGTGGAAAAATTACATTATTTTTAGATGGTTTTGATGAGCTTAATAAAGAACTAATACCAAGTGTTATTTCAAAGTTAGAACAACGGTCAATAAAATTTCCCAATATGAAAATTATATGTTCAAGTCGTCCATATAATGCTTTACAGAACAGTCCATATTTTTTATCACTAACATTACACCCTTATGATAAAAATGATCAAGCAGGCTTTATTCAAAAGCTAACTCATGATATAGAAATTTCTAAACAATTAGTCCAAAAAATTGAAGAGAGTGCTATAGGTCTACAAGATATTCTAAAGACTCCTTTAATGTTGACCTTATTTGTAATGACTTATCAGACTAAATTACAAATAGCGCTTTCTATTTCAGAATTCTATAGAGATATTTTTGATGTTTTAATGAATAGACATGATTATTTAAAACTCCCTTATGAAAGAACCCGTTATGTTGATGCAACCCAATCCCAATTAGAAGATATTTTCCAAGAATTTTGTTTTTATTCAAAAAATAACGGTAATAGGATTTCATTTGATAAACAATATTTTCAGGAAGGTTTAAAGGAATCTTGTAGAATTCTTGATTTAAAATTTGATAGTAATAATATTATTTTAGAATTAACAAAAAATATTTGTCTGATACTTAAAGAGGGAAATGAATATAGTTTTATACATAAAAGTATTCAAGAGTTTTTTGTAGCAAATTTATTGAGAAGTTTCGATATAACAATACTTCAGAAATTTTATACCGATATGTTCAATTATGAAAATTACAATAAGTTTGAAGTTGAATTAAAATTTCTAAGTGAAATAGATAAATTAAATTATTATAAATTTCTAGTTATTCCTTCTATTCAAGGTTTTTTAAACGATATAAAATATATAGAAAATGGTGTCCAGCCATTTCTTCAAAGTATTTTTATTGCTTATAATGAAGATAGTGAAATTAGTAAAAATAAAATAGTAATATTGTTTGATTTCGATTATGAAAACAAATATGGGTATGTTAATAGTTTCATTCTCAGATATATTTTAATATATATTATACATAAATCTGAAGATACCAACTCTATAGAAATATATACAACCGATGAGAAAAAAATAACTGATTTTAAAATTAATGATTTACTTACTTTAAAAATCAAACAGACCATTCTAAGTGATAAAATACTTGATAACGGATTTATTACTTTAGAGAACACGCTTCGTACAGCTGAAGACTATGTTAGATCAAAATCTGAAAGAACCTATACGATTACTAGGTAATTAACCTAATCTGGCTAACAAATAGTATTTTACTTTCGTACTAAACGACCATTAACAACGTCAAGGCAGCAAATAAGCCTAAAAGCTAATTGCTGCTGCCATTAAGTTTATACTTTAATAGGCTTATCAAAGATAATTAAAGTACCCCATGCTCCAACAGCATCTCTACCCCACTTACCTTTTTCATATACTTTAAGCGTTCCTTTTCCCATTTCACCTGCTGCTTTAACTCAGCACAGTCAGCATCGACAGCTTTATAAACATCACTAATGTGTACATGTTCTGCTTTCACATTCTTGGCTAACTGAAAAGAATCCAAAATCTCAGCTATTTGGCTTTCAAGCTGCTGACTTTGTGCATCTAAAGCAAGTTTATAAAACCGTAACTGCTCAGCAGATAGTTCTTTAGCACCTAACCCCTTATTCTGCTCAAGCTGTAACTGAAGTTTGAGTAAATAAAACAAATCCTGTCTTTCATAGGCCAGACTTGCTTGTTGGAACAACTCAGTTTTTTCTTCTTTTTTAGTTTCATCTTGCTCACGGTCTGGGTGAATCATCGCGGCAATTTTTAAATAAACTGTTTTGAGCGACTGCGCTGCCATTTGTTCGGCTTGTTCACGTTTCTGTTGCTGTCTTTGCTGCTTGGCTTGTTCACGCGCTTTTTGTTGCTCAGCAGCATACTGTTCAAAGTCTTCTTCTAACTCTACACCTTGCTCAGCACTTTCTTCACATTCAGATTTTATTGACTGAGCTTTCTTATTCTTTTTTGCCAATTCAACCCCATGTTGCTGATAAAAGGTATCGATCTGCCTCACTAACTCTAACTGCTCAGCAGATAGCATTTTTGAGCGCTTCAACATGTGTGCAAGCTGGGCATTTTTTTCATCTAGTCGTTGCATGTCTGCTTTGGAAAACTCATGGCTATGCAATATATTCCAAAGTTGCTCTAGCTGCTGAAATAAGACCTCATGCAAATTTCCATACACAGGCATCAGTTTTTGCCGAATGTGCTGTTGAATCTCGGCTTGCGCATTTTGCCAAGTGCTCAGGCTAACTTTTTGCTGCTCTATTTTATCAATCAGGCGATTCAGTTTTTTCTGCTGTACAGACGGTTCAGACCTTTGCTGCAAGCTCACTTTGAGATCAAAGGACATACTCATCCACCTGAAAAAGAAAAAAGTGTAGCAATAATCAGATGAGGAAGGTAGCAAAGCATTCTTTAAATACGACTTATCTAAAATTTATATCTTAAGAAATCCACCAAATCACTAATGGCAAGGTTACTGCGGCACATAGAGTTTGAAAGCTAATCACGGCTGCCATGAGCTGACTATCGCCACCCAAAACTTTGGTTAAAATGTAGGAAGCGGAAGCAGTCGGTAGTGCAAAGAAAATAACTAAAATTTGTGTTTGCAAACTTGGCAAACCAAACCACATGCAGACCGCGTAAGCCAAAGCAGGCACTGCTAAAAGTCGTGCAAAAGTGTCTGCCGCCAACACGACAATATCTTTTTTAATTTGCATAAACTGTAAAGCTGCACCAACACATAACAAACCTAATGGCAAACTCGACACTGAAAAAAGCTTAATAAACTGACTAAAGCCTTCCCAAATCGGGATGTGAAGTGCATTGACTGCTGCCCCTACTACACACGATGCAATTAAAGGATTTTTAAGAAGTGCAATTAAAATAGGTTTAATTGCCATGTGTTCTTTAGAAGTTAATGCAAGTACCGAAATAATGTTCACAAGTGGAATGCAAAGCGCCAATAAAATTGCCAGTATTGCCATTCCTTCACTTTTAAAAAGCGAAGTGACTAAAGCCAAACCAATATAGGTATTAAAGCGAACCATACTTTGTACATGCACACCAAAACGTGCAGGCGGTATGTGCCAAAACATTCGGAGTATGTATAAAAAAGCGGTCACTGCTAAAACCACAATCAACATCGCAATAATGGCTGTGCTCAAACTTTTTAAGTCAATTTTTGCGGTTGATAGCGTACTAAAAAGCAAAGCAGGAAATAAAATATAGTAATTGAGCTTCTCTGCCCCAGCCCAAAACTCATCGCTAAAAAAACGATATTTTTTAAATAAGTATCCCGATGCAATTAATGCAACTAAGGGAAAAAGAGATAAAACAATGCTATTCATTTCTTTACTCGAGTTTTGTGGAGGTTTGCTATTTGGCAATAACCTTGGCTTACTCATATATTAAAGATAATGAAAACTCATGATAAAATGAGTTTTTACTCATAACAAATACAACATGACATTTACCCAGCTTGAAATTTTTGCACTCATTGCTGAACTAAAAAGCTTTACTGCTACAGCAGAAAAGTTGGGCATTTCACAGTCGGCAGTTTCCCATGCACTTAAATCATTAGAACAACAATGGGGCATTAACCTAATTTCAAGAACCCAAAGTGATATTGAACTCACCACGACAGGTCAGCAGCTTCTTACTCATGTAAAAGAGTTATTGAGTATTTCCGATACATTAGAAAAAGAAGTGGCGGCCATCCACGGTTTAAATGAAGGAACATTACGTATAGGGTCTTTTGGAGCTTCATCATCCATTTATCTATTACCTGAAATTTTAGAAAGCTTTCGACAGCGTTACCCCAAAATCGAAATTTATATCGATGAAGGCGAAGATAAAGAAGTTGCCCAGTGGCTATTGGAACGGCGTATAGAAGTTGGTTTCTTGATTATGCCAGATGAGCGATTCGATACATTCCCTTTAATTGAAGATCGTTTTGTTGCCTTAATTCCGAATAGTTACTCGCTCGCCCAACAACTCTATATTGATCCAGTACAGCTAGAAAATTGCCCTTTTATTATGACAATGGCGGGTAGTCGACATCAGGTCGAATTAATTTTAAAAAACTTTGATGTGAAACCAGACATCAAGTTTTATGTTTCACAAATTCTAAGTATCGTCAGCATGGTCCATAACCAGTTAGGGATTTCGATTGTCTCTGATATGGTGCTCACCAAAGAGTTACTCTCACTCTATCCAAATGTAGTTAAACGCCCTTTTAAACCGAACCTTAAACGTTCTATTGGTCTCGCAGTCAAAAATAAAAAGCACATGAGTCCCGCTGCAAAAGCTTTTATTGAAGTCGCACAATCGGTTTGGTCAGATCATTAATTGAATATGAGCGAGTCTTTTTAAACTTTGAGAACGAACTCTTTCAGGTCAATTTATAAGCACATTAGATGACTTGTAACGTAAAAAGCGCCAAAACTGCCCCTCTTTAACCAAATCAACGCACCATTTATCGCCAAAAACTACTTATTTAATCCAAATTGGTGCGCTTATTGCATATTCACTTTTATGCAATTGAGTTTGTTTCGACAAACTTAGGTTTTTAGATTCCTTAAATCTATTTTGGTGCAATTTACAGACCCAGATTTGTTCCAAAATGGAATTTAGCACTTTTTTCGAGCATGCTATGCAAAATGTAGATCTATTTTTCTTATTACTTGGTGCTGTTTTGGTTCTTGCCATGCACGCAGGTTTTGCATTCTTGGAACTTGGTACGGTTCGCCATAAAAATCAGGTGAACGCACTTAGTAAAATTCTGACTGACTTTGCCCTTTCTGCAATCGCATATTTCTTTGTTGGCTACTACATCTCTTATGGCCAGCACTTCTTCCATGATGGTACGGTTTTATCAAGTGATCATGGCTATAACCTTATGCGTTGCTTCTTTTTACTCACTTTTGCTGCGGCAATTCCTGCCATTATTTCGGGTGGTATTGCTGAACGCGCAAAAATGCGTTCACAAGCAATTGCCACACTCGCTTTAGTTGCGCTGGTATATCCATTTTTCGAAGGTATGGTCTGGAATGGTAACTACGGTCTGCAAAAGTGGTTAGAAACAACCTTTGGCGCAGCTTTTCACGACTTTGCGGGTTCAGTCGTAGTTCATGCCATGGGCGGTTGGATTGCACTTGCTGCTGTCATTTTATTAGGGGCGCGTTCTGGTCGTTATAAGAAAGATGGTCGTGTAAGTGCTCATCCCCCTTCTTCTATTCCATTTTTGGCGCTTGGTTCATGGATTTTGATTGTCGGCTGGTTTGGCTTTAACGTGATGAGTGCTCAGCGTGTTGATGCAATTTCTGGCTTAGTTGCGATTAACTCACTCATGGCTATGGTCGGCGGTACAATTACAGCCAATGCGATTGGGAAAAATGACCCTGGTTTCTTACACAACGGCCCACTTGCTGGTTTAGTGGCAATCTGTGCAGGTTCTGACATTGTTCATCCAATCAGTGCACTTGTGATTGGTGGTGCAGCGGGTGCCATGTTTGTGTATCTATTCACCTATACCCAAAACAAACTCAAAGTTGATGATGTTCTTGGTGTCTGGCCTTTACACGGCGTATGCGGCGCATTTGGTGGTATTGCAGTAGGCCTATTTGGTCAACAATGGCTGGGTGGTTTAGGCGGCGTATCGTTTGCCTCACAACTCATCGGTACAGCACTCGCGATTGCTATTGCACTGGCTGGCGGCTTTATTGTTTACGGCTTGCTTAAAGCAACTATCAGCATTCGTTTATCTCAAGAAGACGAGTTCCGTGGTGCAGATTTGTCTATTCATAAAATTTCAGCAAATTCTGAAGAAGGTATGTTTTAATACTTTCTAAAGTGCTCAGGGCGACGATACTTCTCGTCGCTTTTTTATTTTTAAGGAAAATTGAACTTCTTTCTTCAGTATAGTTTAAGAGCAATTTAAGTTTTATTTTATGTAATGCCTTTACCCACAATCTAATTGATGTTGCATGGCATGAATCAACAAAAACAATTTTTCCAGATTAATATTATTCTTCTGTTTTTCAGTTTTTTTCTGCTTTTAATCGTTTTTCCAGTGGGTGGGAAAATTGATATGTACCTCATCCAACCTTGGATTGATTCAACAGGTCATTTTTTCAATCGAGACAATTGGTATCTGGAAAGACTTAATCATGAGATTGTAAAGCAGATCATTACTGGCATTTATGTCATCTTTTTGGGTCTATGGCTTGCATCATTTAAAGTTGAGAAATTAAAGCTTTATCGCTGGCAATATGGTTATATGTTTTTCGTGAGCATGGTTGGCAGCGCACTGGTTGGTCTCTTAAAATCACAATCTGCTCATGCCTGCCCTTGGAATATGGTTCATCCTAACAGCTTAGGTGGCTATATTTGGGACTTTACTGCGAAACATGGTCATTGCTTTCCGGGTGGACATGCAAGCGCTGGCTTTATTTTAATGACAGGTTATTTTGTTTATCGTCTTGAACAACCCAAACGTGCCTATTTTTATCTCATTTCAGGCATTTTATTAGGCTTTATGATGGGATGGGCACAAATGATGCGTGGAGCACATTTCTTGAGTCATAATTTATGGACTGGTTGGGTCATTTGGGCCGTAAATATCTTATTTTATACCGTTTGTATTCATCGCTTTGAGTTTGAAAAACGAATCAAACAAGAACTTGTCTAACTCAAGTCCTTGTTTCGTGAACATGTAAAATCTTTGGAAGTTTAACCAAAACCGAAAGTCCACCAAGCTCTAAACTTCTGTCTAGTGTCAAAGTCCCACCTAAACGTTGAGTTGCTCGGTCAACAATGGATAGACCTAAACCACTCCCCACTTCAAGATGATGATGTACACGATAAAAACGTTTTAGTACTTTATCATAATGTTCTGGGTCGATCCCCGCGCCGCTATCTTCAATTTGTATACACGCATCGCCATCTGTAGCAGTGAAAACAGAAATATTAATCATCCCTTCATGAGGCGTGTATTTGATTGCGTTATCAATTAAGTTAAAAATAATTGAATGAACTGTTGGTTCGACACTATGCATTTCAATTGGTTCATTACGAACAAACCCTAAATCGATTTCTTTTTGCATAGCCAGATTAACAAGCTGTTCAACACAATTTAAAGCGACATCATTAAGCTGAAAAGCCCTCGTCGGTTCAATCAGACTTAAAGATACATCCTGCTTAGCTAGCGCTAAAAGCTGTGTCACCAAGTGCTGAATACGCGCTAATCCTTTACTCAAATTTTGCAGCGATTCCTGCTCAGGAAATTGACTAATTAAAATTTTAGTTTGTAAATTTAAAGCAGTCACAGGGGTTCGAAGTTCATGGGCTGCATCTGCAATGAACTGTTTCTGCTCATTTTGTGCCTTAGAAATGCGCTCAAAAAGTCGATTCATTTCATCAATTGTGGGTAACAATTCTTGAGGATAATCTACAACTTCAATAGGTGTCAGTTCTTCTGAATCACGATGAGTCAGTTCATTTTTAAAGTCATCGATGGGCTTCAGCCCACGACGAATAATTGCAGCTAAAGCAAAAATCGCAAATGGTAAGATAATCAAATATGGAATGAACATGCTACCTGCAAGTTCCCAAGCAAAACTTTGGCGAATCTTTTCTTGTTGGCTAATCTGAATCTGGTAATCCTTAAGTGGCAAAACATAAGTACGGATTAAGCCGTTATCGGTTTTATGTGAGTAAAAACCGGCTTTTTTAACAGGTGGAACCAATAAATGTAGATGGTGGGATAAATGAGCTTTATCTTTATAAGCCCAAATATCTATAGATAGATCTTCTTCATGGTAAGTTTTATGAAAATCAAACTCACTACTTACTGTTTTTAGCGGATATTCAGCTGCACGCTCAGCTAAATAACGCATTTGTGTATCTAAAATTTCATCAACTTCCTGAAGTGCAACTTTATAAGCACTAAAAATTAATATACAACCTAAGATCACACTAAAAATTGAGGTGCCCCAAATTAGTCGTTTTTTTAATGAATAATGCACTGTTATGAAGTTCCAAAATTAAGCTACGATTGCCCTAAACGGTAACCCAATCCTCGAATAGTTCGGATAAAGTCTTTCCCGAGTTTAGCTCTCAGGTGATGCACATATACTTCAATCGTATTACTAGTCACATCACTATCGAAATCATATAACTTATCTTCAAGATTTGCTTTAGAAAAGATTTTATTTGGGTGACTCATTAAAGGAATAAGAATTGCCCATTCACGATTAGACAAATCAATACGCTGTCCCTTAAAGGTTGCAATGTGTTGTTCAACATTCAAAACCAGATCACCACTTTGTAATAATTGCTCATGATTCGCAAGCTGAGCCTCTACTCCACTACGGCGCAATAGCGCATGAATACGAGCAAGCAACTCATCAAACTCGTATGGTTTGATCAAGTAATCATCTGCACCATTGTTTAAACCATCAACACGGTTTTGTAACTGATCTCGTGCTGAAATAATTAAAACAGGAGTCGCTGCTCTTTGGCGAATTTGCTTTAAGACCTGCATGCCATCCATCATAGGTAGCCCTAAGTCCAAAAGAATTAAATCGAATTTATTTTTAGCCAACTGAGCTAAACCATTTAAGCCATTATTGACCCATTCCACTTCAAATTGATGATATTGCAGCAACGTTATTGTTGACTCTGCAATCATAAAATCGTCTTCAATTATCAATATTCTTGTCATCTTCAAGGCTCACTTTATTTCACACTGGCACAAGAATGCAGCATATCCAATTTAGGATTTATAACCTGAGTTTTTACATCTAACAGACTTAATAAGCTTGGGAATAGATTATCCTGACTCAATTTTTCATTAGTTTGTTGATTTAAACAATTTACTTGGGCAAGATTATATTGTTTCCAACCATCAGAAAACCACATCATCATTGGAATATGTGTTTGTTGACTCGGTGCGATTGAGTAAGGTGCTCCATGTAAATACATACCATGTTCGCCTGTTGACTCACCATGATCAGATAAATACCAGAAACCTGTTTGATAATTCGATACTTCTTTTAAAGTATTAATCATTTGGTTCAATACATGGTCTGTATATACAATTGTATTATCATAAGTATTTACTAGTTCGGCTGGCGAGCAACCCTGTATCGCATTGGTATCACAAGTTGGTTTAAATGGTTGGAATCCATCAGGTGCACGCTTGTAATATGCTGGCCCGTGGCTACCCATCTGATGTAATACAACTAAACGTGGACGCTTATCATCTTTTGGAATAGAAGCCAAATACTGTTTTAAGCTATCAACCAGAATGCCATCAAGACATTCATCATCTTTACACCATTTTTGCTTTAACTCTTCTGGAATTTGATATTTTTCAACGCGATCGCATGCACCTTTACAACCTGAGTTATTATCAATCCAAGTCACTTGATAGCCTGCACGTTTAGCAATATCCAGTAATCCTTCACGGTGACCCGCTAATTGCTCATCATAATCAGCACGTGACATACCAGAGAACATACATGGCACAGAAACCGCTGTTGCAGTACCACATGACGTCACTTGTGAAAAGTTTAAAATATCTTGTTTCGAAAGCTCTGGATTTGTATTTTTGGCATAACCATTAAGCGAGAAGCTTTCAGCACGTGCGGTTTCACCCACAACAAGCACCATAAGCTTAGGTAAATCTTTTTGAGTTTGTTGCACTTGATGAGCATCTTCACCATATTTCACAAGTGGAAGATTTTTCTTAGGTGCTTTTTTACGGTAATAAGACATGACCGAAGAAATGGTATTCTGAGGTGAAATCATTCCTTTTAGGTCACGATGCTCTCTAAATATTGCTGCAAAATCGACATAATAAGTAAACAGCAAACCACCGACAACCGCAAATGCAAGAACAATTGAGAGTACTTTTTTAAGTAAAAGTGGAAATATTTTTTCTGATTTGAGTTTGACCTGAGTAATCAAAAAAATAGGTATAACAACAAAGAAGATGGTCCAAACTCCAAAACGCAAAGAAAGTAAATCTGTAGCTTCAGAGACATCTGTTTGTATGATATTTTGAATTTGGTCAGGTGAAACAATCACGCCCAAAGTATTTACAAAATATGAGCTAAATCCACCAATAAACACCAACAAAATGGCAAAAAATTTGGCTGTCCATTTCCAGTTTAAAATTTGTAAAGCTGCATAATAGGTAGCAACAACAATCACTACGGTAGCCGCTAAAAATAAGGTTGCTTTTATACCTAAATATGGTGTTAACAGGTGAACTTTCTTATAAAAACCAATATTTAGAATTGCACCTAACCAAATGGCTATAATGATGTTGAACCTAAAAAGGGAAATCTGCTTATTTCTTAATTTAGAAAAAAAATTCAGCATCTCTAATTACTACTACATTTTTATGATGCTTTAATGTAGAAATTGAAACTTAAAAATGACTTAAATAAAAAATGATCTAATTCAGAAGCTTTAAAGCTTACCAATTCTTTTAATTTATATAAAAAAGACAGGGTTAAATTTAACCTCGTCTTTTGAGCTTTCAGCTAAATATTGTTTTAAAAACTATATTTAGCCATTAAACCAATACGGTTATCTTTATAAGATTTACCAGCAAAGGTATCACGCTTACCATTGATATATTCAAGACCTAAATCAATTGGTTTAACGGGTGTATAAATAAAATTGATCCATGCTTGTCGAACTTTTTCATTTGCAGTTACATTTATTCTAGCGTAATCGCTACCATCATCAGAAAAATGTGCACCATAAGCTAAAGTTGAACGTAAGTTAGGTAAAATTTTATAAGTTCCACCCACTTGTACAGCTACAAACTCATTTTGTTCAATATCACCATTTACAATTGTATAGGCCTTATTACTACCATAAAGATAGTTACTATTACCTACCACATAAGATGCATCAGCAAATAGTTTTAAAGGATCAGATACTTTAAAGTCGGTACCAACAGCCACACCCCAACCAGTTTGGTTGTCACCACCAGCTTTTGATTTATAGTTTTCAACTAATGCACGAGCTGAAGCATTACCTTTTCCACCAGCATAACCTTGAGTTACTTTGGCAGTTAAGACTGGTAAGCTATATTTAATACTATCATTTACCCAAGCACCATCTGCATCTTTTTTACCAGTAAGGCCAGTGCTATCGCCTTCCTCGGCCGAGACAAACAATTGAGTTGTTGGCCCAAGTTTATAGTTATAACGTACTTGTGGAACACGCGTTGTACTACCACCAATGTTTGTCGAGAAGTCGATCATTTCTGGCGCATGGCTAGACAAGAAGTTAGACGTTGTTTGACCAAACAACCAGTTATTATAAGTTAAATAAGCGTGACGAATACGAAAGGCATCATTCGTGCCCCCGAAGTCGACTTCGATCTTTCCACCTACTTTATCGTCTCCAACAGGCGTATTAAAGTCTAATCCAAGGCGTGTCGTTTTCGCTGTAGCACGAATTTTATCAGTTGCTTCACCTTTTGACTCAGCTACTTTACCAAAGTCGTTATCCGCACCTTCGATAATATAGTTAGCATCGCCACGAACAAAACCATATAGGTTTACATCAGCACCAGTTTTAGATTTAAATCCTGCCAATGGAGAAACTGGCGCAGCAGCTTGAGGTTGTGCCTTAACTTCTGCTAACTGTACTTGCTGTTGTTGCTGTACTTGCTGTTGTTGTTGCTGAACTTGACGTTGTTCTTGAATTAAAGCTTTTAACGCTTCAACTTCTTTACGAAGCTGTTGAATTTCCGCTTTGTCGGAAGTCGCAGCATGTGCCCCACTCATCATTAAAGCTGTAACTGTAAGAGCTAAACTTTTAATAACGAAAGATTTACGATTAAGGAATAGATCCATCAAAAACTCCTAAAAATATATTTTATGTTGCCTATCCATGCCAAGTTGATTTACGCCATTAAATTAGGGGCTAAAAAATCAACTCTCCTCCACATTGGTTACATTAATTTTATTACCGCAACCAAAACCAATTTCAACGTTGTGCAAGACTAAAACCGATAAACAAAGACATAAAAAACATACTTTGATTTACAGATTTTTACCTTAACTTCATGTTGTAACGAATCCTACACAACTCTCTTATCTTATAGAATGATTAAATCGTTATTTCATTATTCTTTTTTAGACTTTAGGCTAATAACCAATCTAATTGAACATTTTTCTGTCCATTTTGATTGATTCACATGATTTTTCTTGTTATCTAAATCCATTTTTTCTCCAGTTAGCTTCCATTTGCTACCCACACAAGATGGCACAATTAATTGAGCATTTAAATAGCTAAAAATATACATTTTTAAAAACATAGACAAAGGTATTAGATAAAGCTTAGATCACTGCTTGAGCAATATTAAAGTTCTTTATTTCATTTAGTTAACATTATTTTTCCTGTAGTTTCTCATGTTTCCAGAGGAAAATAGGCAGTAAACTGATCACTGCAATAATGACAATAGCTATCAAATAATGGAAATAACCGAGTACATCTCCAATCACACCGCTAAAACTATAAAGAAGACCGCTAACAGTCGCCATGACTGAAACCTGAAAGGTAAAATCTGTCCCCGCATATTCTTTTCGACTGTAATGCATGACTAGAGTCAACATAGCTACCAATAGCATTGCCGAGAATGCATCTTCTAAAGCATTGACTGTATATATAACCCAGACATTCAGCTGAATTTTTTGTTCATAGGCATAGGCTAAATAAGCATAGGCTCCTAGACTCATAATTTTAAAAACTGAAAAGCCAATTAATGCTGTTGGTCTTGAAAAGTATTTAAGCACTCCTCCTGCTATTGCCGCCCCAGCGAGTGCTGCTACTGCACCGAGCATCGTGATGTAAACACCAATTTGAGTAAAACTTAATCCTATATCCACCATTAAAGGTTTAAGTAATGGCCCTGCTAAGCCGTCTGCTACTTTAAAAGTGATCAGTACCATTAACCAAGAGCGGAGCTCTTTATTTTGAGAGAAATATCTTAGGTAAGCTTTAATTTTTAGGACTAAATTTTGCTGATCAAGTTTGAGTTCGCGACTCGCATGAGAAGTATGTTGAGGCTCTTTAAATAACCAAACTGGTAGAGTATTTAAAAATACTATGGTCGCTAATAGCAAAAAAGTGGGTTGCCATGTTAACCAGTCTAAGCACCAAAGTACGGCACCTCCCCCAACAATAAAACCTAACCGCGAACCAATGACCTGAAATGTATTGCCCCAATGCTGCTGATCATGTTTTAACAAGTTGACTGCTAAAGCATCGGTAGCAATGTCTTGTGTTGCTCCAGTTAAGTTCATAAAAAGTAGTGAAATAAAAAATGCGAATAAATAAATAGGTTGATCTAAAGCTTGAACGGGGAAAAAAGACAAAATACACAGTACACCCACAGTCAAAAACTGAGTAGGTAGAATCCAACTACGATAATGTCCTAAACGGGAAAGTGCGTGTCGGTCGACCCATGGCGCCCAAAAAATCTTGATTGACCACGGCAACATTAATAAGCCAAAGCCACCAATGTGGGCGAGTGAAACCCCTTCTGCCCTTAAAATCACAGGTAAAGCATGGGTCATAAACCCAACAGGCAGTCCTTGTGCCCAATATAGAGAAAATAGCAGAAGATAAAGATTTTGCTGCCGCAACATAGAAACCTACTTTTTATTTGTTTAATGAGGAATAACATCAAATGTCATGTTGTTCTTACATTTTGCCAATGAAGCATATATTTCAAAAGATTAAGATAAAACTAGGACAAGTTAAAATTTAAAAAAATATGGATCAACATTTCCCTAATTTACCTGATTTAGTACCTCAACGCGGTAATGCTTTAAGCCGAGCGCTATTTAAAAAACTTTTTTTAGCGCAAGGTTGGACAATAGAAGGTGAAGTTCCTAATTTGCCAAAAGCAGTGGCGATTATTTCCCCTCATACTTCCAATATTGATGGATGGTATGGCTTTCTTGCGATTTTCGGATTAGGTATTCAAA
This sequence comes from Acinetobacter sp. BEC1-S18-ESBL-01, assembly GCF_014169935.1. NCBI lineage: Bacteria > Pseudomonadati > Pseudomonadota > Gammaproteobacteria > Moraxellales > Moraxellaceae > Acinetobacter > Acinetobacter sp. BEC1-S18-ESBL-01. Next base: position 763,745 of record NZ_AP022302.1, on the reverse strand, counting down.
TTACGGTGTTAGGTAAAGATGCTCTTTTTAAACCACCATTTAAACGAGCTTTAGATTGGGCTGGAGTCATTCCAGTTAAACGTGACACAGCCAATGGTCTTACTGAGCAAGTCGTTGCAACTATTCAAAAATATGACAAAATCTGGATTGGTATGGCGCCCGAAGGCACACGTAAAAAAGCAAAAAAAATGAAAAGTGGCTTTTATCATATCGCTGCAAAGGCCAATATTCCCATTGTGATGTTTTCTTTTGATTATGATCACAAGACGATTCACTGCTTAGGTCACCTAAACCCAAGTGGCCACTACGACGAAGATCTCACCAAGATTTTTGAGCGTTATGAAGGAAAAATTTCACCTAAAAATCGCAATTGGCTTGCCGAACCTTTACAAAATCTAGTGAAAAAAACCTAGCAAAAATTGAGCAAATCTGGTCTCATGAGCCCTCTTAATTTATCTCGACGTAGATTATTTTTAAAGATGAAAATTGCTCAATTTGCCAGTATTGGATTTATCTCTCTAGCACTATTTGGCTGTGATAAATTTAGCAAAACACCAACACCGACAACCTCAATGAAAGCCCGTGAACCTGTGATTGCACTTGCTTTAGGTGGCGGTGGAGCAAAAGGATTTTCACATATTGGTGTAATTAAGGTTTTAGAGTCTCACGGAATTAAACCTAAAATTGTCACGGGTACCAGTGCCGGTAGCTTTGTTGGAAGTATCTACGCAAGTGGACAAACGCCTTATCAATTGCAAAGTCTGGCTCTAAAGTTACAAGAGTCAGATATCCGGGATTTAACACTTAATCGTCAGGGTATTATTCTTGGACAAAAGTTACAGGACTACGTGAACCGTAATGTAGGCAATAAACCGATTGAGAAGTTCCCAATCCGTTTTGCTGCCGTGGCAACACGCCTTGATAATGGTCAAAAAGCTGACTTCATTAAAGGTAATGCAGGCCAAGCAGTACGTGCATCTTGTAGTATTCCAAATGTGTTTGTACCAGCGACAATTGGCAAGCAGAAATATGTAGATGGTGGATTGGTTAGCCCAATTCCTGTTAAAACTGCTCGTGATATGGGTGCAGATATTGTCATTGCAGTCGATATTTCCGCGCGTCCAGCAGGAAACCGCCCAGCAAACATGTGGGGATTACTTGATCAAACCATTAATATCATGGGTCAACAAAGTATTAATGAAGAGCTCAAGCAGGCCAATGTTGTCATTCAACCTAAAGTTGGTCATCTAGGTACCCTTGATCTCAAATCAAGTAACCAAGCAATTTTGGAAGGCGAAAAAGCAGCTCAAGCGCAAATACGCCAAGTTGAAACTGCAATTGCAAACTTCAAAAAATCTCCAGCTGCGTTTAAGCCTGCACCACGCCCTAAATTCTAATTGAGGTGGTTTTTTTCTATCCACACTCCCCATCATCTGCTACAGTGGTAAAAGTGATATTGAGTCACTTTTACCCATCATAAAGATATATAAAAGAGCAGATCTATGGAGTTTGTTATACAACCTTGGCACTGGTTTGTATTGGGTATCTTACTTATTCTTTCTGAACTGATTCTACCCGCCTTTGCCGCGCTTTGGTTTGGTATTGCCGCCATTATGGTGTGCTTTCTCTACTGGTTATTTCCAGATATTAGCCTCACAACGCAAATTATATTGTGGATAGTTCTGTCAGTGCTATGCACCATTCTTTGGTTCAAATTTATTAAACCATTATCAATTGATAAGACTAAAGCGGGATTACCCCGTGAAGCGACGATTGGTCAAATTGGTATGGTGATTCAAACCGGTCTCGACCATGATCAAATTATCGTTCGCTTTCCAATGCCCATTTTAGGGGCTGATGAGTGGAACTGCCGAAGCACCACACCAGTCAAAGTCGGTGATCGTGTTAGAGTTATTGATATTTCGGGTAACGACTTAATTGTCCAGTCCCATGGTACTTCATAAACATTAAAGATAAAGAGAGGGTATTTTCATGCCAGTCGGTACTATTATTGTTTTAGCCTTTTTGGCTTTTGTGGCTGTCACCATTTTTAAAGGGGTTCGTATTGTTCCTCAGGGTTATAAGTGGATTGTTCAACGTTTAGGGAAATATCATTCTACCCTTAATCCGGGGCTTAATTTCGTGATTCCCTATGTTGATGAAGTGGCCTATAAAGTTACCACTAAAGATATTGTGTTAGATATCCCATCTCAAGAAGTGATTACGCGCGACAATGCTGTATTACTCATGAATGCTGTGGCATATATTAATTTAACCACACCAGAAAAAGCGGTCTATGGTATTGAAAACTATACATGGGCAATTCAAAACCTTGTACAAACTTCATTACGTTCTATTGTCGGTGAAATGGATCTAGATGATGCTTTGTCTTCACGAGATCATATTAAAGCGAAGCTCAAAGCTGCGATTTCTGATGATATTTCAGATTGGGGGATCACGTTAAAAACTGTTGAAATTCAAGATATTCAGCCCTCTTCTACCATGCAAGCTGCCATGGAAGCTCAAGCTGCGGCAGAACGTCAACGCCGTGCGACAGTAACGAGAGCTGATGGTGAAAAACAAGCTGCAATTTTAGAAGCTGATGGTCGCTTAGAAGCATCCCGCCGTGATGCAGAAGCACAAGTTGTTTTGGCAGAAGCTTCACAAAAAGCCATTGAGATGGTGACAAGTGCAGTGGGTGATAAAGAAACGCCTGTTGCTTATCTGTTAGGTGAACAGTATGTCAAAGCAATGCAAGATATGGCGAAATCGAGCAATGCTAAAACTGTGGTTTTACCAGCAGATGTTTTAAATACAATTCGCGGAATTATGGGAAAACATAATTAATTTAGTTACATTTAATACGTAATTGAAATCAAAACGGCGACTACTATGTCGCCGTTTTTTTATCTTTTATATTATTGGTTTTTTAATCTTTTCTGATCTTTCAAAGGTAGTTTTTTTACAACCAAATCATAAGAATCCTGAATTAAATCTTGAAGTAAATCGCTTGTTAAGTTCTTATGCGGTGTAATCGAAATCCAGTGCTTTTTATTCATGTGATAGCCTGGAATAATAAATGAATAGAGCTCCTGATATTCCTGACTTTTATACGGATCACATTTGACATTAACTATTTTGACGTCAGCTACTTCTGCTGTCAGCATGAATATTTTTTCTAAAATTTTAAAAACTTCATAGTCTGGACCAAATGGATGGTCCTGTTGGCTAAAAGGAAGATTGCGAGCGATTTCAATTGCAGCTTGATGAAGCTGAGCACCACTCATTCTTTTCTCCCTTATTCATTGAATATGAATAGAAGTTATGAATATTGATTTAATATTATTAATTGGTACGTGCTAAAAGGAATTGTGAGATATCTACTAATTCTTTGGCATCATCACCAAAATGAGCTAAAGCTTCAAAAGCTTGATCATGCAATTCTTTAGCATAGACCTTTGCTTGTTCGAGCCCCATTAAGGCTGGGTACGTCGATTTTTGTACTTGTTCATCCTTACCTGCGGTTTTACCCAAGGTTTCCGTACTCGAAGTAATATCGAGAATATCGTCTAATACTTGAAAAGCCAGTCCAATGGTCTGCCCATATTGACGCAACTTTGGAATTGCTTGATCTGTTCCAGAGAAAATGGTCACGGCACCCATCATAATAGCCGCTTGAATGAGCGCACCAGTTTTATTACGATGGATATTTTCAAGTTCGTCTTGGGTGATTTTCTTGCCTTCAGCTTGCAAATCTAAAACTTGTCCAGAGACCATTTTAGAGCTGGCAGTTGCTAAAATCTGCATTTGTTTTAGTACAATTGCGGCATCGGTACCCTGCCCTTGTTCATCAAACAAACGGCTACCTAAAACCTCAAAAGCCATTGATTGTAAAATGTCGCCTGCAAGCAAAGCCGTATCTTCACCAAATGCAACGTGACAAGTCGGCTGACCACGACGCAGTAAGTCATTATCCATACAAGGCAAATCATCGTGCGCTAGTGAATAACAATGGATAAGTTCAACTGCAACCGCAGCACGGCGGGCCGCAGCAAAATTTGGATTTGGCTGTAAAGAAGCAGTGGCATAACACAAAGCCGGACGCACACGTTTTCCACCAAGCATAACTGCATGGTGTACTGCACTTTTTAGAGGTTCTGGAATTGAAAATGCAGCCAGTGTCGTCAATAAATCTTGTTGAATACGTTGTTGAGCTTGTTTTAAAACATCCGCATTAACTTGAGAGAGTGATGACACAGTCGCCTCGATAAAATCAGTAGAGAAATTTTATTGAATGTCATGAAGCATTCATGCGCTACATCATACACGATTCACTGTTAAAAGTGGGTGATGAGTTTTTGAAGGCAACTGTAAAAAAGCCTCTACATAATTGAGAGGCTTTTTCTTATTTAACAACTTTTAGAAGCTGTCACCTGGAACGCGTACCCAACCTTCCATTAACACACGTGCACTACGGCTCATAATGGCTTTTTTCACGACCCATTGATCATTAATCAGTTCCGCTTGAGCACCAACACGTAATGTTCCAGATGGATGTCCAAAACGTACTGCTTCACGTTCTCCACCACCAGCCGCTAAATTTACTAAAGTGCCTGGAATGGCAGCTGCTGTGCCAATCGCAACCGCTGCTGTTCCCATCATCGCATGGTGTAATTTACCCATCGACAAAGCTCGAACCAATAAATCGACATCACTCTCTGAAACTGACTTACCGCTTGAAGCTGTATAGTTTTTTGGCTTAGAGACAAAAGCAATTTTGGGTGTGTGCTGACGAGCAGCCGCTTCTGAAATATCTTTAATTAAACCCATCTGCACCGCGCCATAGGCACGAATTTTTTCAAAACGTGCTAGTGCAGTTGCATCACTATTAATATGATCTTGCAACTCTGTACCTTGGTAACCCAAATCTTCTGCATTTAAGAAAATGGTTGGAATACCTGCATTAATGAATGTCGCTTGGAAACGGCCAATATCAGGAACATCTAATTCATCAACGATATTTCCTGTCGGGAACATATCACCGCCTTCTTCACCGTCATCGGCTGGGTCTAAAAACTCAATTTGAACTTCAGCGGCAGGAAACGTCACCCCATCCAGTTCAAAGTCCCCAGTTTCTTGAACTTGACCATTGGTAATAGGCACATGAGCAATAATAGTTTTTTGAATATTTTTTTGCCAAATTCGAACCGTACATAGGCCATTTTCTGGTATACGATCGGCATCAACTAAGCCATTTGAAATCGCAAAAGAACCAACAGCCGCGGTTAAATTACCGCAGTTACCGCTCCAATCTACAAAAGCTTGATCAATTGAAACCTGACCAAACAAGTAATCGACATCATGATCTGGCTGAGTGCTTTTAGCAAGAATAACGGTTTTACTCGTACTCGAAGTAGCACCACCCATTCCATCAATTTGTTTTCCATAAGGATCCGGACTACCAATGACACGTAGTAACAGCTGATCTCTTGCTTGACCTGCAACTTGAGCTCTTTCCGGCAAATCATCAAGTTTAAAAAAGACACCTTTACTAGTTCCACCACGCATATAAGTTGCTGGAATTTTAATTTGCGGTACTGAGCTCATATCAACTGTTATCCTTACTATTATGTTCTTCTATATCAAAACAAGCATTCTTGTTTACCCTTCTCTTCATCTTAAATTGTTTTAAGGCCAAGAGATAGCGATCTGCTTTATACATCAATCGTATTGACGCGAGCATATTTTGTGAATTTAACAATGCTCTTGCAATGACTTAATCTAAGCAAAATCTAAGAAAAAAAGTCTATCTGAAATTATATTTTTTAGAGTACTTTTCACTCGAAATAGAAATATTAAAAGCAAGATTATGATTTTAAATAGTTTTTACAATTACTTTTCAGTCGCTGCTTATTAATTTGTAGTCTAGGCTAAAATAACTCCATCTATTAGAATAATTTACTTATTCATAGTGAGTGAAGACCTTTGACCAACGAATCTTCTACACTTCAACGAGGACTAAAAAATCGACATATCCAATTAATTGCTATGGGTGGAGCAATTGGTACCGGATTATTTTTAGGCTCGGCGCAAGTGATTCAATCTGCGGGACCATCCATTATTTTAGGATATGCCATTGGTGGCTTAATTGCTTTTTTAATTATGCGCCACCTGGGAGAAATGATTGTTGAAGAACCTGTTGCAGGATCGTTCAGCCATTTTGCGTATAAATACTGGGGGAAATTTCCCGGATTTTTAACCGGATGGAATTATTGGATACTCTACGTTCTGGTTGCGATGAGCGAACTCACCGCAGTGGCCAAATATATTAATTATTGGTGGCCTCATATTCCAGCGTGGACGTCTGTCTTATTTTTCTTTGTCGTGATTACGGCAATTAACCTAACAAACGTCAAATTTTATGGTGAGTCCGAATTCTGGCTCGCTATTATTAAAGTTGCTGCGGTCATCTCTATGATTGTTTTTGGACTCTATTTGCTATTTACAGCAGATGTAGGCTCAAATATTTCATTTAGTAACCTTTGGTCTCATGGTGGATTTTTTCCAAATGGCTTTAGCGGCCTCTTCTATATGTTGGCTTTCTTGATGTTCGCCTTTGGTGGTATTGAACTGATTGGTATGGCCGCAGCAGAAGCAAAAGATCCGAAAAAAACGATTCCAAAAGCAATTAACCAAGTCGTTTTCCGTATCTTGATTTTCTATATCGGTTCATTGGCAATTTTACTTTCATTAGTGCCATGGAACCAATTAGATCTTGGCGGTCTCGACAAAAGTCCATTTGTTATGATTTTTAGCCAAATGGGTATTGGTTGGGCTGCACACTTACTTAACTTTATTATTTTAACTGCTGCTCTATCTGTTTATAACAGTGGGATGTTTGCAAATAGCCGTATGCTCTACAGTCTTGCTCAACAAGGGAATGCACCAAAAGTTTTTGCAAAAACCAATAAACAGGGGGTTCCTATTCCCGCTGTTCTGCTTTCTGCTTTATTAATCTTTGGTTGTGTTCTTTTGAATTACTTTGTACCTGAAGATGCTCTTGGACATCTTATGTACGTTGTGGTTGGTGCACTTGTTCTAAACTGGGCAATGATATCAATCACACATTTGAAGTATAGACGCTTTGTTAAGCATGCGAATATTAAGACATCTTTTCCAGCGTTATGGTCACCTTTTAGTAATTACTTAGTTTTAGCGTTTATTGCTGTGGTTCTCTATATTATGTGGACTCAAGGCTTCAAAGAGTCAGTAATGATGATCCCTATTTGGATTACGGCAATGCTTGTACTTTTTGACTATTTAAATCCTAAAAAACTAGATTCCATTGAGAATACTGAAGAATAAATAAATCTAAAAAGCCATTGTCTAGACAATGGCTTTTTTATTTAAAACTATAAGATTAAAGCCATATCTGAATCTCAGTTTAAAGCCACTGTTTCGTATCATCAGCGACAGGTGTGCCATGAATAACGTGCATAATCATTGCATGAGCAATACTGCCTTTAAATGGAATTTCAGGTAATTGATTAAATTTGAAAAACTGAGCATCGCTAAGTTCTTTCTCCTGAATTTCAATTTCGCCCGCTTCATATTCAGCTTTAAAAGCCAACATTAAGTTACTCGGAAATGGCCATGGTTGACTCGCCAAATACTGAATATTCTTAATGTGTAATCCAACTTCTTCTAATGTTTCACGTCGCACAGCATCTTCTAGTGTTTCCCCTACCTCGACAAAGCCAGCGATTAAACTGTACATCTGGCTCGTATTTCTGGCATTTTTAGCCAGCAAAATCTCGTCCTCTCCACGTGTAATAATAGTAATCACACAAGGATTAACTCTAGGATATTGACTAAAATTACATGCTGGACAAGTCATAGAATATTCAGTCTTATGCTGTTGGGTTTTATGTCCGCAACGGCTACAAAACTGATGATTACGACGCCACTCTAGCAACTGAAAAGCGCGACTTGCCTGCTCAAACTGAGGTTTAGTCCAATACTGTAAGAGTTGGCGAATGGGTATAAACTGATATCCATTTGGTATAAGTTCGCTTTCTTGGAAATCTCTTGCTATTACTAGAGGGTCTGCTTGTATAGGTAAATCATATTCCTGCTGTTCAAGGCAAGGTAGATTAAAATTCGCATCAACCAAAAGTTGTTGCTGCTGAAAAATATAAGCAATAGGAAGGTTGTTGGTATCCATTTATATACTCGAGTGAAGAACCTTTCGATGGCCTCTATGGCTCCTTCAAAAGGATCAAGCTTAAACATATTTTTTAAAAATCTTACGCATACTGGCAAACATCTTCAATTTATTTAATTTGTATCTTTTTGATTAAAATCACATTTTATTCACGCGCGCTATGCTTTTAAGTTATATCTATGACTTTATAGCTAACTGACCAGTGATGAACTTAGAAGCTCTGCTTCACATAAAATTGATCTCTGAAAACTTAAACTAGTTTTAGTTCCATCTCATGAAGCAAAAATATGCGATTTGGTTTAATTCTGGGTGATCAATTAAATCACCAACTCGCAACGCTCAAGTATTTAAACCGTAATGAAGACGTTATTTTGATGGCTGAAGTGCTTGAGGAAACGTCTTATGTTGCTCATCATCCACAAAAAATAGCACTGATTTTTAGTGCAATGCGTCACTTTGCAAAAGAATTAAAAGCACAGGGCTGGAAAATCCGTTATCACACATTTAAGCGCGAAAGTCATATAAAAAAGTTAGTCGACTTTATTGCTTTGCAGCAGCAACACTTCTCGGCGAATACTCTCGTCATTACCCAATGTGGTGAGTATCGCTTACAACATGAAATCGAAACTTCATGGGCTAACAAGCTAAAACTACCTGTTATTTGTTTAGAAGATGATCGATTCTTTTGTACCGTAGAACAATTCAAGCAATGGGCAAACAAATATAAAACACTAAGAATGGAATACTTTTACCGAGAAATGCGCAAGCAAACTCATTATTTAATGCATGACCAACAACCCGTTGGCGGGCAATGGAACTTTGATCAAGCCAATCGAAAAGCTTGGTCAGGCAATCCACCTTTGCCACCAAAATTAACCTTTGAGCATGATCAAATTGATATAGATGTTATTCAACTGGTCAAGAAAGAATTTTCTCAACATATCGGCAATATCAACTCCTTTCAATGGGCAACAACCCGTCAAAATGCCCTACTTGCTCTAGATCATTTTATTTCTAACAAACTACCCCACTTTGGCGATTATCAAGATGCCATGGTTTATGGTTCAGATTTTATGTTTCATAGTCTGCTCTCGCCTTATTTAAATTGTGGATTGTTATTGCCAAAAGAAGTGTGTGACGCTGCCCAAACAGCTTATTACAACGGACAGGTTCCCTTAAATGCAGTAGAAGGATTTATTCGGCAGATATTAGGGTGGCGGGAATATGTGCGTGGAATCTATTGGTTGTGTATGCCTGACTATAGCGATCAAAATACCCTTCAAGCCAGCACGCCGCTGCCACAATATTACTGGACGGGTAATACAAAAATGGCATGTATGGCCGAGTGTTTCAGAAATACCTTTGCACATGGATATGCTCACCATATTCAGCGTTTAATGATTACAGGCAACTTTGCGCTTTTAGCAGGTGTAAACCCATCAGAAATTTGCGAATGGTATTTAGCTGTCTATGTAGATGCTTATGAATGGGTTGAGTTACCGAATACATTAGGTATGGCAATGTATGCAGATGGCGGCACCATGGCAAGTAAACCCTATGCTGCATCAGGTAATTACATACATAAAATGTCAAATTATTGTCAGCAGTGTACATATAACGTCAAAACCAAAACTGAACCAGACAGTTGTCCATTTAACAGTTTGTATTGGTATTTTATGAGCCAGCATGAGGCCATATTTCGTCAGAATCCCAGAATGTCGATGATTTATAAAAACCTTGATCGTATGAAAGATAAAGCTTCTGTCATGAAGCATGCAAAGTTACTTATTCATCAACTTGATGAGCTTTAATATCATGAAAAAACAGCATCTACCCTAGAAAATATGTGTCTATTGCCAACGCCCTTTTGACTGGCGAAAAAAATGGGAACGTTGCTGGGAAGAAGTAAAATATTGCTCTGAAAGATGTAAAAGACAAGCCCGTTCAAATAAGTAAATATTTCACCAGATTATTTTAACTGATTCAACACGACTCTTCATTGTTGAATCAGATGTATTTCAATTGGTTATATATGATGATGTTAAGCATATTTATACTGACGAGAGCAGTAAGCTCGTTCAACGGCTGGTGAACGTAATTGTTGATGTTTAGTTTTACGCCCTGCCATACGTTTACGCCAAAGTTTAAAACTATTGGTTTTCAGGTTATATCTCATTAAACGAATCACTTCGCTTTCACTTAAGCCATATTCTCGCTCAATTGCTTCAAATGGGGTTCGATCTTCCCATGCCATTTCAATAATTCTAGATAAGTCCTGTTCATCAATTTTTTTCATGCTATGCCCTTTTGAATTATAGGTAGCTAAATCTGATTTTTAACAAACAACCTTTCGGGAACAGTTTCATCTACTCAATTGCTTGTCTTAAACCTTTTCGTGTTTTGCTTCAGATCATAGAAAGATCAACATGAAGTTTTTGTGATTTTTTAGCTTTATAAACTGTTTTTCTACAGATATAAGTGTTTGAAACCGTTGAATGGTTCAACTTTATCTTTATTGGCCACTCTGGCAAAATTTTTAATAACTAAAACGTAAAAAAGCCATTGCCTTCGCAATAGCTTTTTTGTTTATAATCATAAAATTATGCGCCCTTAGCTTAACTGGATAGAGCAGTTGCCTCCTAAGCGACCGACGTGGGTTCGAGTCCCGCAGGGCGCACAAACCTAATAGCAAAATATAAAACAATTTAGTTAAAAGTAATTATTATTCAAATATTTATATACAAATCATAGAAGAATATAGATAAATACATAAGGATATAGTTGCAATATTTAAGGATATGATTGAGGATATATAAAGTTCTACTCAATACGTATCCTTATTCTGCCATGGCTAAGAAAACTATTCCGCTATCCGACTCCAAATGCACCGGTGCAAAGCCGCAGGAAAAAGATTATTCCTTATACGATGGTCATGGGCTGATTCTATTCATTCGTAAAAGTGGCTCAAAAGTATGGCGATTTAAATATAAAAGAGCTAATGGTAAAGATGGCTTAATGACATTGGGTAACTTCCCTGCTTTAAGTTTAAAAGCAGCCAGAGATAAGCGCCGTGAATTGGAGACACTATTAGCCAATGGAATAGATCCAATTGAATACAGCGAAATACAAAAGGCTAAACTAGACAATAAATATAATTTTGAATCTATAGCTCGAGAATGGCATACAGCATATAAAAATACTGGACGCTGGGGAACTGAAACAGCAGAAAGAGCTCTTAAGAATATGGAAGAGTATGTTTTTCCAAAACTGGGGAAAAAACCTATTGATGCAATTAAGCCAAAAGAACTGATTCAAGTAATTAAAAGTATTGAGGATCTAGGTTATACCGAAGTTGTAAAAAAAACCCGGCAACGGCTAACAAGTATTTTTGCATTTGCAATGTCAAAAGGATTTATTGAAAGCAATCCAGCCTATGGTCTTCAAGATATTTTCATTCTTTCAAAGAAAACTAAACATCACCCTCAACTACCTTTAGAAAGATTACCCGAGTTACAAGCTAAATTAGCTTCCGATACAGGTCATCCACTTACTCGACTATGTGTTGAATTTGCATTACATACCTTTGCTCGTTCAAGTGAAATTAGATTTGCAAGGTGGAAGGAATTTGATTTTGAGAATGCTATTTGGACGATTCCCCCAACTAGAGATTTTGTAGAAGGTTACAAATATTCTCATCGTGGTGCGAAAATGAAGACACCTCATTTAATTCCTCTCTCGAATCAGGCACTAAATATAATAAAAGAGATCTACAAATACAGCGGACACACTCAAAATGTTTTTCCTAAAAACGGCGATCCGCATGGTTTTATGAGTGAATCTACTATCAATAAAACTCTACGCCGTCTTGGATATGACACAAACACTGAAGTTTGTGGCCATGGATTTAGAGGTATGGCCTGTGCCGCCCTAATCCAAAGTAAACTATTCCAAAAAGATGCTGTCGAAAAACAAATGAGTCATCAAGAGCGTAATAATGTACGACTTGCATATACCCATAAAGCAGAGTTCTTAGAAGAAAGAAAAACAATGCTCAATTGGTGGAGTAGTTATTTAGATGCAACTAAAGAAACAAGTATTAGTCCATATGATTATACAGCACAGATTTTAGGTGACGAGATCATACAATTTAAGTATGCGAAATTGATGAAATAATCAATTTTAACAGTTTGCTAAGCCTAGGTTAGCTCCCGAAAGTCGGATACCCAATCCGATTGGCTTAGCTCCTATTTGGGGGTGCCGTGGGAGGCAAGAATGCAAACTTTATATACTTTAGATGAACTTTTAGTCGCTTCAGAAAATAAGTTGAATATTAGTACAATTAAACATCATTGTAGACTCGGTGAATTACATCCTTGTTTATACTTCGAAGGTAATATTATTTGTATTCATGAGGAACGTTTCCAAAATGGTTTAGACAAACGTGATCCTATTGCTCATAGTAGAACTGTGAGTTGGTCAAAAGCATTTAAAGGCTATATCTACGTTACAGATTTTATTGATTATATAGATCACTCAAATTCAGAAACTGGTGGTGTGTTTTTTGATGTTGAAAAAATTATTGACTATATTTCACCTAATACCGAGTTTCCATATCTTAAACAAGATGAGTATCTTAAAGCCTTACCTAAAATGATTGATGATGACATTCAAGAAAAAAGATGGTTACACGAAATAAAGTATTTTGAAGGGAATCCTTTTAAGTCTAAAGAAATTGTTTTTCATGTAAATGAAGTAAAAAATATTTTAAATCCTAATAACAAACCTAAACCTGTTGCTTTTTTGGATTATTCAGACAGACCATTTTTAACAAAATTGTTTAAAAACGATTTTTTTACTCCCATTGAAGCTGCATGTTTAATATCAAAGGATGATCCGGATATAATTGTATTGTTGTACAAAAATAATAAAGATCAATTTAAAATGAATTATCCCAAAACTTATGATGCTTTAGTCTTAATTCAAAGAGCTATCGAACTTGAAATCTTAAAAAGTGTCAACGAAACGGATATCCCCCAACTTGATCTAGCAGAATTCCTAGTTAACCGCGGATACGTAATAAATAATTTTAATAAAAGGAACTTTGAAGGTAGATGTGCTCCTTATCTTTTTTATTTTGAAGGTCGAAAAAGACCTAAACCAGAGGTTATAGACTTTTCAAACATTGAAGATCCTTTATCAGAAATTAATTATTTACGCTTTAAAGTGTCTAAACAACTGATTGAAATAGAAAAATTAAAATTTCATTCTAGCACTGTATTGGGAGCTAAAGAGCCCCAAGTTAATACTATGATCACTCAAGTAGATCCCAATCAATACTTAACACCTGCATTAAAAGCAATAAAAGGAGTAATTCAAGAATTTTGGATAAAATATAATCCAGAAACAGATATAGCTCCAAAACAAAGCACTGTGATGGATTGGATCGGAGATAATTATCCAGAATTTACTAATAATGACTATATGAAAAAGTGTATAGACAAGATTTGCCGTCACCCCAATGCAAAAACTGGAGGTAACTCAAAAATCAAATAGTTCTAAAGAAAAAATAACTAAAGGTGTTACCCCATAAAACCTATTAAATATAAACACTTAAATTTGGGGTAACGCCTAATAAACAATAATACAGTTACCCCTTTGGGTCTTCGTCACCCCAATAACTTTCTGATTAATTACAACCATGTTCTTGCAAACTTGGTTATCAACATGGTTCAAACAAAACCAATCCGAATTCAATTTGGTACTGCTTGTCAGCTACTTGATGTAACACGTGAGTCCCTTCGACACACTATACGCAAAGATCCTACATTTCCACGTCCGATGAAGATGGGTACATCAAAACAAGCGCCCGTTTTCTTTGATTATCAGGATATTATTGAATGGCACAATAACAAGAAAGAAGCTGCTGCAGCTCAAATGGAGGCATGATTATGAATGCTTCTAAAAACTTAATAACTCTTTCGTCAGTTCAAATAAATATTGATGGAGCTACAATTCATCAAGATCAACTTGGGCGTTTTTGCCTAAATGACCTACATCAAGCCAGTGGTGGGGAACGTAAAAACCAGCCTCAGTACTTCCTTGAAAACAAACAAACTCAAGAACTTGTTCAAGCTTTAATCGATACAGGAATCCCTGTATCCCCTGTCGAAGTGGTACGCGGGGGCTTAAATCAAGGTACATATGCTGTTAAGCAAATTGTTTATGCATACGCTATGTGGATTAGCCCATCATTCAATTTAAAAGTTATCAATACATTTGATGCACTGATCACTCAAAGACCACAACTCCCTCAATCTTTCTCTGAAGCACTTCAGTTAGCAGCAGATCAGGCACGAAAAATTGAAGAAGATAAACCAAAGGTTGATTACTACGAAAAAATTGTAGTTCGTGACACTTTACTCAATGCGACTCAAGTAGCTCAGAAAATTGGTTTATCCGCTATAGCCTTAAATAAGCTTTTGGACTCTCTCAAAGTTTATAGCCACGGCGTAAAGCGTGCACGTGTATTTCAACAATGGTTTATCGATAAAGGGTTTGGCGAATTAAAACAAACTGATCTGGGTTACTCACAACCAATGTTTACGACGAAAGGCGAAGCTTGGGTAATTCAAAAATTAGTAAGTGAAGGGGTTATTTCATGAAATATTCACCTATTTTTAACTTCGCCCTTTTCAAATTAATTTTATTGATTTATATTAAGTCTGTCTGGTGCAAAATCACTAGATTAGCTTTGGTCGGCTATGAATACACAAGCGCATACAGTCCGCTACGGGCTTTTTTTATGCGTAAAATCTCTATGCTTCTGCATCTCTATGGTGAAGCTGGAGAGGGACATCTTCGGATGTGCAGGTCTCTTGTGTACCTGTCGACCAACCCTTTTCAGCTTTGCCACCCTCACTTGGTCGTGACTGGTAAAGCTCCTAAACAAACACAAGGAGCGCATTCATCATGAACGCTAAAGTACAAATTCAATTTCCAGAACAATCAATTCCTTTTTACAGTGTCGCTGATATTATCAGTGCCTATTCACTTGCATCTGAAGCTGCCACACAACTTCGAACTTTGGCTAACCAGATCAACAAAGCAACGGCTTTCGTTAAAGCATTTGTACAAGAAAATGATAAAGCCGACTCCTCTGCTTTTGCTGAACTAGAAAATCTAATAATAATTTCCCAGCAGCTTGCTAACAGTCAAGCAGACACTTACATGCGTGAACTTAACAGACATACGCATAAGCCTGATGATCAGTACGATGCTGGTGATCTGTACTATGCATACTCATTAGCTTATGAAAATACATCATGGCTTGAGACCATGTTTTATGAAGCTAAAGATGAAGTCGAAATAATCAAAGAGGCTATTAAGCAAAATACTCATGGCGCCGTCTTCGCGACTCTTGAACGCTTAATTCATATCGCCGCGTACTTGGCCGAAACTCATAGCAATACATTCGATATTGAAAGCGAAAAGTATGAATCAGAATGGGAGGCTACTAAAAATGGATAAGCCTTCTCGAGATTTGAATAAAACAGCACAAGCAGAAGAAGCCACTCCACCAAGGAACCCACTTCCTCCCACATATCCTAGCCTGGTGAAAATTACAGGCGAACGGCTGGTAAATGCGCTAAACAAAATTTATCAGCAAGGAGGATCCAGTGAGCATTGATGCAACACGGTGGGCTTGGGCTGCTCCAGTAAATAACTCATCACAACGTCTCGTTCTGCTTTCATTAGCAGATCGGGCCGGTGAAGAACATACGGCTTGGCCAAGCATAGAGCGCTTGGCTAAAGATACCGTGCTGGATAAAAAAACAGTTCAAAAAGTTATTTTAGAGTTAATTAAACTTGGTCTGGTCGAAGATACTGGAGAGCGCACAGGACCTACCAGACGTGTTCGTGTTCTCAAGCTCAACGGCGTAAAGGGTCGCGAGGAATACACCCAAAATCTAGATGATGCTAATACACCCAAAAACGGGAACATTAAACAATCCCAAAAACGGAATGATTCCAAAAATGGGAATGATCCCAAAAATAGTGCTTTGAATAACCCCAAAAACGGGATGTTGAATGATCCCAAAAACGGGGTGCAGAACCTATCAGGGAATCTACCAATGAATCTCTCTCAAGAGCATGACTGGATTCCTGATGTGGATCAGTTGATAACAAAGATAAAGATGGCAGGTCACAGCAACAATATAGACCTAATCTTTGGCCTACCTAGCTTTGAATTCGAGCTGAGTGCATTCAACTCTTATTTTGATAACAGCGGACTATCTGACAGTAAAAAACTTCATAAGTTCACGGCTTGGATCGTAGACAAGTTTGAACGCTACAAAAAGCAGAATCCTGAATATGGCATTCAGTCTCTAACCGGACAGCAAGCTAATACTGCTCAACCATTTCTTAATTTACCGACTAAGCCTAAGAGCCTATTAGGAGGTCCTCAATGAATACGCCGATTCATAATCTACAAATTGAACAAGCTGTACTTGCAGCGCTGATGACTGTTTCAAATTCGTATAGCCAAGTTGAAAATCTACTGACCGAGGAAGATTTCCACGCTACACGCCACAAACTAATTTTTCAGGCCATAGTAGATCTTGATTCTAAAAATTCACCATATGACGCCGTATTGGTTAACCAGTGGTTAGAAATGCGTAACTATTCTGAAGCTGCCGGTGGTGAGCAATACATCATGCAAATTTTAGGTGATGCCCCTTCCAGCTTTTATAACCTGGTGTCTTATGCTGAGAAATTGAAGGATCTTACGACATGCAGGCAAGTTGAAGCTGAAGCCATGAAGGTGATTAATCATGCTCGGAACTTAACTGTGAGCCGTGGTGAGCTGGTCCAGAATGCACAAACTGCTTTTGCAGATCTGAATACTGAAACTGGAAGTGAATCACTCTTTCATATTCATGATGCTGCATCCAATACATTTCTTGAGATGCACCGTAAGATTGAAGCTGCACTTGCTGGCAATTCGATGATTAAAGGAATCCAGACCGGTATATATGACTTAGACAAAAAGTTAGGCGATGTCGAACCTGGATGTCTAATGGTGGTGGCTGCACGGCCCGCGATGGGTAAAACTACGATGCTCCAGCTCATCGCAAACAATGTAGCAGTCGTACAGAAAAAGCCTACCCTCATCATGTCTGGCGAAATGCCTAAAGAGCAGATTGCCATGCGTCTCTGTTGCGCGATTGCACCGGCAGATATTGGAGTAGTACGCAATTCCCCTCATCTACTACCTAAAGAGGAATTTACAGCATATACAAACGCCGTTGCGATGCTTCAAAAAGTACCGATGTATATCAATGATATGTCTCGTCCCTCGATAGCGAATATCAGGGAATCTATCCGTAAAGTAAAACATCAGTACGGTACCGTTGGTGTGGTACTGGTGGATTACCTTCAGATCATGAAGACTACAAAACAGTTTGCCCGAGAAGATTTAAAAATCGCCTACTTCACTGGTGAACTTAAAGCCATGGCCAAAGAATTTAATTGCGTCATAGTCCTGTTATCTCAGCTCAACCGTGAACTAGAGAAGCGACCAAACAAAAGACCAATGATGTCGGATCTACGCGAATCAGGTGCAATTGAACAAGATGCCGACCAAATTATTTTCTTGTACAGAGACGAAGTTTATAACAAGGAATCTCAATACCGGGGTATTGCTGAGGCTATTGTAGGAAAGAACCGCCACGGCGAAGCTGGTACCGCGTACATGCATGCTCAATTGAAGTACTGCCAATTTACTAATTTAGATCATGAAGCACTTAATCAAATCCAAGGAGCAACAATATGATGTTTGTGGATAACAGTTGTATAGACTCGACTGTATTTAAGAATTCACCTGCTGAAAGATTTAAAAATCTGAAAACCCAAAAAAAAGTAAAAGAGTTCTTCATTAAGCGCCGAGGATATAAGCGCCCAGACTTCAACAGAATGATTGTAGATTTGCGTAACCTTGGATGGTCACATGAGAAAATAGCCTTTGTATTACCAATATCAGGTGCATCTACTGTTAGCGAATGGGCACGTGGTGGAGTACCTAACTATGAAAATGGTGAAGCATTTATTGAACTTTGGAAGAATGAAACCGGGATTGATAGATTCCCACGCGAAGGTGAATGGCAAACATATAAATACGATATTGGTCAATTAGGGTTACTTTAAATATCATTTAAAAGCCCTAAATAGGGCTTTTAAAAATGTTAGTAAGTAGTCATTATTCAGTATTTTTATCGTGTAACAGACAGTAGACTATCATGTAACACACCTTTTTTTATCGTGTAACACCTCAAACAATTATCATGTAACACCCTTAAATTGTCCATTTTTTATCGTGTAACAGTAGATTTTTATATTTTTTGACCAATTTAATAATAATCTCTCATATCTTTGAGGAGAGAAATTGTTAGGCCTGTATTCTGAATTTTTCTTTCATTAGAAATATATTTATTTTTCTCATTTTTATAAGAGTACTGCATCTTTTTTGAATCGATCATTTTGGCTAAGAATTTCTTAACTTCGACCTTATCAACAATACGGTAAGTTGCCTCAAAACTAGGCTCCTTATCAAATGCCACTATATAGCGTCCCCCACCTCTTGGCTTATTTTCCATTTCAATAATATATCCTAACGAGCCCAACAAAATTTTGAATTCCCCTCTCTGTGCTCCGCATATAACTGCATTCATATTATAATTATCTTTGTAAGAGTTACAGCTTAAAAACCAGTAATTATCACCGCTCTTGTTTGGAATCGACTCACTATCAAATAGGGCTAAAGTTAGTAATCCATTCTCTTTAGCTGAAATAAATTTAACTCCATTGATAGATCCTTCTTTAGGTGTCCCATCAGAGTTAAAGATATCAGCTATATCAAATTCTGAAGCTGCCACAGCGATACAATTAAATGCACTAAAGCATGCTAAAGACATTAATACCTTAAGTAAAAATTTATTCATTTCTTTCATTTTTAAAGTGTGATAGTTAATACCATATTATAAAAAAGGAGCTGAAGCTCCTAATTTTATTCTGATAAATCCCACCAGTAACTATTACCCAAGTTCTCAAGCCGTTGCTGTGTTCTTGGTAAATAATCAGGATCAATCATATTCTGCATTTTAGAAAACAGCATACGATCAACTACCAACTTACTGTACCAAAGGTTCTGCAATGGAATATTACTCTTCAATGTATTTGCCACTTCCATCATCCGAGTAGACTCTTTGCCCTCAATTATGTTGTTCCCCATACCTGTGAGCAACATACCCAGCTTCATACTCTGGCCTAATAATGGACCGCTGATAAAGTCTGAGGCACTTCGACCAGTTGGATCTGAAAGCGCAGACATGATGTCACCTAGGAATGAAAGTCCTCCACCTTTAAGAAGTGACTTACCAAAGAAATCTATCGTGAATACAGGCTCCGGATTCTTACCATTGGCCAAGTTCTGAGTCTGGACGATCAATGCACCTGCTAAAGTTTGATAAGCCAGTAGCGAAGCTAGGAACGTCACTCTGCTCTTAATGTCTCCCTGGGCAAAGGCACGATGACCAATACGGAACATATAAGCCAATGGGAAGCCTTTGAACTGGAATAAGGTTCGGCCCAATTCCCCTTGGATAGTTCCGGCTTCACCTAAGTTAATGATGCTGCGCTCACGTACACCGGCCTCAATGATAGCTACGGATTCCTCATTGAAGATATGAGTCTGATACTTCATTGCAGCCTTATAGCGGAAGTCAGCAATGGCGTTCGCACTATCCTGCTTGTCCAATGGCAAAAACTGCTTAATCACATCATCTGGTGCATTAAAAAAATCATTCTGCGAAAGTACCGCCGTCCCATCTTCACGCTTACTTGGCTCCAGCTGCTGCCACAACTGCCAGTCACGTTCGGTAATACCGTTCCCCTGCAGGATCTTAAGATCATCTGCACCAAGATCCTTCCAATCCGTTTTACGGGTCATTTCAGCAAGCTTATTCATATGCACCAGATTAAGCGCTCGTTTCGCTCCTGCGGTGACGGCGTTCAGTCCTGATAGTTTCATAGTTGTTGCAGCAAAAGCCTGCATACGTGCATTAAAGCGGCCTGACTTGGTAGCACTACTGACAATATCAGCATCACCGAAACGGGTCATTGAACCGGCCATTTCGTTAATCCCAAGGCCAAACCGCAATGCTTCATCACGTGTGGCACCCTGTTTCAATTGCTTCATGTATTCAGGGAGGATCGATTTGGTATAGGACAGGCCCAGCATATTAGCGACCTTCTTCATACTGGCATGGTCGCCAAAGGTCGTCAGCGTGGTGCCACCTAATTTAGATGCAACCATTAAGGCACGTAATCCACCCATAACGTTACCTAAGGTTGAATCAATCGCCCGGGTATTGGCATCCAGAGTGTTATACATGGACATGGCCCGATGAGCCTGCTTATCAATCTCACCATGTTTCATGCCATTCTGTGGATCTGCTTTCAGTTTGATCTTGGCTTCATCCAATAACGACTCAAATGTATTACGAGGATTGGATCCAAGGTTCTGCATCATGGCCACTTCTGTACTCATGCGGTGAGTATGGTTTTTCAGAATCTCATGAAACCCTGCTTCATCATAAGTTCCATATTTCTTCTGATACGCCAGCCATGCGTCACCATCCTTGAAATGCAAAGCCCTGGACTCTTGGTGACGATTCGCCATCTTGGAGCGACCACCTACAGGCGATGCCCCTGCTTTGGCCTGTTTATTCAGTATCAGTAAGTCTTTGTTAGCGCCGTTGGTTGAGATGGTTTTATAAATCTCCTCAAGCATGGATTTAAGCTCCAGCTCATCCATCAACTCACCAGTCTCTTTGACATACTGATTACGATCTACTCCAGCCAATGCATCGTTCACCCATTCTGATTGATCTGTTAGGGCTACTTTCTTCTGATCATGTGATGTCATAAAGCCAAAGTTATCGAGCTTCTTAATATTCCCACCAGCCCGGTTGAAGGCTAAACGCATTTCCTCCAGGGCTGCACTTACTTCCTTGGCAATCGCCGTAATTTCTGGATTATCAGATTTGCCACCAAACATGACCCGGATAATGTCGTCAGTCATTGCCTTGTTCACTGACATACCAAAGCGCTCTTGTGTCTTGGTAAACACATCGGCAACCAATGACATCCAGCGGCTATGCAATGCTTGAGATTGTTTCTCTATAGACTGGATACCACTCTGATCCGAGAAGTATGCAATCTTCCGCATTAAAGCTTGGACCGGGTTTAATTTAGGATGGTTATAGATTTCGTTCTGTAGCTGAGCCTTGATGATGGCATCCCGGGCAATGTTCTGATTGTTCTTAGCGATCTGGACGGCGAGATCCGTAGCAGTTTTCTGCGCAATCGCTTCAGCACGTTCAGCAGGACTTTTAAACATCCAATCAGGATCTGTTCTGGCCAGAGTATTTTGTGCCCGGATATACAGTGATGAAATACGATTACTATCAGCTGCACTTAATTTTCTTTTACCTAATGCCTTTGCAACTTGTTCTCTACATTCAGCTCTCATGCTGCTTCACTCCCAAATCTTAATGCGCAGCTTGCCAATGCTTTCACTGCCTGAATTTCATCTTTTGCGATTTCTTCTTGCTCTTTGACATAGTCCAATAGATCTCGGGATGACATCGTCACAATTTCCTCATCCCCGTTTTCATCCAGACGCGTAAAGGTCACTTCCATATCGGGATCTGCTTCCAGAATTGAAACTGCTTCCCTGCCGTCTGCCGTGTCAGTGAATGCACCGTATTCCCCTTTACTAGACTTGGTTAAGTCCGGTGCACCATCAACCTTAGATTTACCTGGCTTCCAAAACTCCCGTTCCAATGCCTGAGTAGCTTTATGCTGTACCGCAGTTAATTCAGGACTATCGGCTTTACCATTAGCAGGATGGGCAAATAGGTCATTTCCATTACGTGTAGCCTTTACCGGGCTAATGGTGCCATCTTGATTAACTTGGCGCTGGAATGTCGTATTAGAAGTACTATTGTGTAGCTCTTGAATAACTCCCCCATCATCCATTGACCGCTCTCGTTTAAGGTAGTTTTGCGATCTGGTTGGAGTCCAATTATCTACCCCTGCGATAATTGAGTTTTGCTGAATATTTGAATCTGATGTTCTGGTATTGATATCTAAAGTGTTCGATTCTGGACCTGGAAGAATAACGCGTTGTTGTTCTGGCTCAAGCTGGTAAAGATCAGAGTCCAATGTATCCAAATTACGGTTAGCGCTATTACCGGGACCAGATAAATCGACTTGAGGTTCAACATACGGCGTTCGGTAAGCACCACCTTCAGAATACTGATAATGCGCCGTAGCCTTGAGGTATTCCAGATCCTCCTTGGTCAATGGAGAAGATAGGGCTTCAAACTCTTCCTGGAGTGACTTCACACTATGCTCATCTGCACTGAGTACAAAAGGCATTGCTTCAATTTCAGCATCAGATTGGGACTTGTAAGCAGGTGGCGCAGTTATATCAGACTCAAACTGTGGGAACTCTGATTCGCTCCCTCGGACTTCAGTAGATCTTACTGAAGCATCTGGACTAACATCACTATAAAGACTTGCGATTTCGTTCCAGCGCTTTTCGTATTTGGCCTTTACTTGTCCTACGGTCATACCATTGAATTGATGACTTGAAGTGATACCTTCTGCAATCTGTCTTGCAGTCTTTTTCTGATTGCCTTTACTCCAGCGTGTGGCCACATCAACAAAAAGCTCATTATCCTTAGCCTTTAAAAATGCTGGTCCACCACCCTCACCAAAGAAATGCAGGTAGTAAAGCTCTAGGCCATTCGGATCTCGATTAAAGTGAGTACGAAAAACCTTGGAGTTATGTTCGTAGTAGTTCAGGCCCGCTTTAATTTGATCATTGCCATCAAACTTGTTCTTACCTCCCATACGGGCAAAGGTGCTATCCAAAGTCTGGAATAAGCCGGTAGCGGAAGATAGTAACTTACCGTTTCTGTCCTTTGGCTGGATTGAAGTGCTGAAGGTGCCACCAGTTTCCAAATGGGAAATGATTAAGGCATCCACTGGATTGATACCCCGTTTAGAGGCTTCCTGGACAATCGTTTTTGTCCACGGTTTTTTATCAAATACAGGGTTAGTCAAGACATCGGCTATTACTGGCGCTTTATGTTCATCAGTATTGATAGCGCTTGGTCTTACAATAGCCTTCGGTGTACCTGTTATTGGTACCACTGGTGTACTGGTTACTACTGCTTTAGGTGTGCCTGTCACTGGTGCTTTTAAGCTGACCAGCTCATCATTCAATGCACTCTCCATTGCACTATCCAATGCATCAAAGTGTGAATTGGCCTCTTTTGCATTAGTTGGGCTAAATGGATTCGTACCCTCTGCATGCTCGATGTTGGCCTGAATATGAGCCGCATCATTCATAGTATCTACATTACTATGGTCTTTAATCTGCTCTGGTCGTAAACGCCCTTTGTTCGCCCACAAGTTGAGTAATAAGGCCATCCCGCCGTTTGCTGCTAATGTGGATGGACTTAAAGCATTTTCCTTTAATGCCTCACCGTATTGAGCGACCTTTTTATTTTCATTGGTTTTAAGAAACGAACCTTCTAAATAATCACCAGCGACCCCTGCCCCAGTAGCCAGCGCAGTAGTGGCCACAGCATCAGCGACCACTGATTTAGCAACGCCGTGGGTAGGAATCGCAAAACTTGCTGCATCTGCAAGCCCTTTAATGGCGCCACCAGTGCGAGCAGTTTTTACATCTGCTCCTTTATTCAATAAATCTGATTTCTCTGCTTCAAAGGTCTGGTATCCAAATAGCCCAGAATTTAATGCTAAACCGGGTACACCGCCTGTACCTAATGTTGTGACGGCGTTCCAACCAATACGAGTGAAGTCTTTAGTCAGGCCATAGGTAAACTCACCTACTCCCCCTAAGTCATCAGGTTTAAAGATCTCAAGGTTTTGCGCTCTTAGTGCCGCTGCTTTCTTATCACCACGTATCAAGGCATCTGGTGCAGTAGCTGCCTCAACAGTACCCATGGCAACACCAGAAACAATACCTAAAGCTCCATCACTAAATCCACCACGCTCACTCTTAGGTTTGAAGCGAGGATCATCCTGATTTAACGTTAATTCGTCATCTGCTAAAAAATCCATATCTACCTCATCGAACCGTAAAAGCTAAACGTTTTTGTCTTTTTTTGTCAGTGGCATCCATGATGTATTTGGTGCCATTCTTGAAGTAATAGACGTATGGATTCTTAGGGTCTTGCTCTAAAGGCAGATCCAAAAAGAAGTCTTTGTCAGATCCACCATAGTTACGGGCATTACGAGAGTTAAAGCTCTCCAGCTGCTCACGGAAAGATTTTTCGCCTACAGTATGAGGTCGCAACACTACCGATTTACTTCCGAAGAATCCCCCTGAAGTGAACTTGCCCCCTGTGACATTCTTAGCTGCTTTATTAAAAAGCTCTTCATCAATGGTCTTGTTTAGAATATTTCCCTTTGAATCGGTGACCTTTTCGGATTTCTGAACCAAATAAGCATAGTTGGCTTTTATTGAATCCAGATAGATTTGAAAGTCTGGTTTACCTGGTGAGGTGATACCGGCTAAATACGCTTCTGTATGCTTTGTTAAGTCACTTTCATCGACCTTGACCAACCCCTTTTCAATCAGATCCTGCCCAGTAACGATCTGGCCAGCAATATCTTGCAGACCTCTGTTATTGAGCGAAGCAGATAAACGATATGCACCACTATCACCAGCAATTCCTTTAATCATGTCTCTGGATGCATTGGCATTGCCTGCGCTGGATTTATAAAGACTGGTAAGCAAACTTAATTTGTCACCTGGTTTGGCTTTTTCCCAGAACTGCTTTAATTCAGATTGTTGCTGTGTCGAGAATGGATTTAAGGATCCTACCGTGCCATTCAATACGTTATTTGCGTGAATAGATTTAATATTCTTAGACAAAGCTGCAATGGCTTCAGGGTTACCACTTAAAATTGCATTGGTAGGTACTACTGTTAGATCCTGACCTGTCTTAATCGAGTAGGCCAAAGTGGAGTTATTTTTCTCATAATTGAGCATGTTCTCATGAGTCTTCGACAGAAGATTCAATTTCCAACTGACATCTTTTGGATTGTCCTGCGCCGTATTTTGAGCTTCTACCCGTCTCTTGCTCAGATAGGCTTCACGTTCATCTGGCCCTAATCTCATGAACTGCTGGACTTCAACCAAAGCTCCACTGTATTGGACAAACTCAGACTCTTTTTCCGTACCCTTAACACGTGCCAAACGAGATTTGATGACGTCTTCACTTGGGATTAAGCCTGTTTCGATGTCTGCTTTCATCTCATTAACAGCATCTTTGGCATCATCATCCAACTGTTTTTGCTGCAATGCAGCCGCACGGTTATTCTGATCCATTTGAGTGAGTGCACGACCACTCCAGTAAACAGCCTGCTCTTGGGTTAAATTGGGATGTTTTGCTATTACAGCTTCAGGAGTCGTTAGTTCAGTAAGCTTTGCATTGTCCGACTTATTTCCTAAATAGAATGCAGCTACATCATTGCTGGAGCGATTATTTTTGTACTCATTAAAAGTATCCTGAACATGAGCCAGAGGTAAGCCTTTAGATTGCGCATACAAAGCTAATCCATTCCAGACCTCTTTTTCAGAAGCATTGGGATTCTTAAGGTAGTTTTCTCGCATGTCCTTGAGCTGGACAATGGCCTGTTGCTGTTCTGACTTCTGTGCGATCGGCAAATACTTGGATGCGCTCTGGTAAGAATGCTGTTCAAAGTAATTATTAAAGTTTTGCTCAAACTGCTTAGGCACCACATTTTTATACTGCGTCTTGATTGATTCCAGGCTTTGCTGCCGCTGCTTTACTGCTTCTTCATAAGGAAGCTCACCAGTCTGGATTTTAAGAGTAAGGTCACTGTCTACAACATTGATATCAGCACCAATTTTAGAGGACTGTAAAGCGAAGTCAGCTTTCTCTTTTTTATCTTTTTCCTCTTTACGCGCTTCAAGCACATCATCAACAGCTTTACCAATGCTTCCGAGTCCGGTTATAGGCGTATGTTGTTGCAATGTAGGTCGCGGCATGTTTCGGCCTGATGAACGTGGAATTAATACCATTTTATTCTCAAAGTAGTTTACTCAATACTTCAAAATTAATGGGTTATAACTCCCTAAAAAATGGGTATATACAGCACTAAAAAAAAGGAGGTTTTAAAGCCTCCTTTTTACTCATTTATATAAAATCAAAAATTCATGTATTCAATGAATTCTCCTATTAACGGGATCTCCCTTACTTATACGTTCTAAAATTTGTTTTACAGAGTCCACTTTCTTTAAAATTAAATTTATTTCAAAACCAAACGAATGCTTGTTCAATAGACGCTTATATTTATTCTCAGGATCGAGATAATACCCCGTAATAATTAAAGCATTCGATATATTGTTGATCCAAGCTAATGCTGTCCTTAAAGAGGAATAATATATATCTTTTGGCTTCGCCATAATTAATAGCAACTGATTTAATTCTTCAAGGTCATTTACTATAACTAATAACTGATGAATAAATTGCTTCTGAAAAAGCTGATTAGAATCTAGATAACGAATATCTTCCTGAAATTTTTTCAATTTTTCTGGAGTGCTTTTACATAGATCAATAGCCCGGTTAATATTGGTTCCTGTAATCGGTTCAAAAAACTTCTTTTTAGATCCCATGTGTAATCCTCCTAAGCTATAAGGTAACGATTAATTCGAGGTATTTCTTTTTCTGTTTTATTAGTCAAATGCATCCAAAGTTCAACAAAGGCAGCGCCGTTGTCATATTTCATGACACTTCCACAGATCCATTCTCTGACTGAGGAAGCCCCTGATATTGGTAATACAAAGGCTATTTTCTCAAGTGTCCACCCCAGATTTTTCAAATCTACAATCATTCTGTTGAGGTCTGGAGCTAAATAGTTTAGCAATCTCTTATTAAAAAAAAGATTTTTAGGTGTGGAGAAGCAGCATAACTCAGCAAATATATTCATAGTTCAGCCCTATCAATTTATCTAATTAGGACTTGGATTAGGTCCACAAAAAATGGGTATATTTTCAATAAAACGCGCGCGCGCGCGAGGGAGACTGCAAAACATCCTATTTTCTCTTACTTTTCCCATCCATAAAAACCCCAACTCTGGCCAACAAATCACAAACTAAATCACCCCATTAATAAACGCTTTATTTGCTCTCCTAGGCTCTTAATAATTTTTCATGTATCTTGATTCATTTTTCTTTAAAAAAGCTGACAGTGCTCAAACCAGTGAGAAATTGAGCTATTTTCTTAATTGGTTTTTGAGAAGAAGTAATTCAAATCTATTTATTTATATTATTTTGACTATCTCAAATGCTGTGATTTATTGAGCCAGTATCTCTTTTAGAGTGAATGATCGATTCTATGATTGATTCATTGATAGGTTCTGCATCCCAAAATTGGGTTGATTCTACATCCCATTATTGGGAGCATTCAAAATACCAATAATGGGAATATTACCGTTTTGGGAATAATCCCATTATTGGGCTAATTATGGGCTAGAAATCAAAGTAGCCAATTTTGATTTAAAATTTCTGCTTTTAGCTTTTGATGTAGTAACAGCATTTTTTTGATGTAGTAACATGATCAGCGTATATAAAACAATCAAAATCATGAATACCTGATATCTTCTATCAACCTTACTTTTCGTAACTTTATCAAAATAATTTTTATTGATTTTACCTTATTAAAAGATAAATCTACTTAGGATAAAAACTAACCTCTAAATTACGATGAATATTGACAGACGTGTGCGTGCAAAAGAGTTTATGGCCCTTCTTTCTATAAAAAAGGATGCCTTCTATGACCGGGTAAATAGTGGTGAAATTCCTCAACCAATCCGCATTAACAAAAAAGATGTTTTCTGGTATGAGTCAGTTGTAAAAAAAGAAGTTGAAAAGTTTAAAGATAAACTGGATTAGCCTCTAATATGTTTAAGCAAAAATATATCATCACTGTAGAAAGCGAATCTCCACCTCAGATATGCTTAGGAGATAAAATTCACGGCGCCACAGTTATTTCATTAGAAGTAGAGCAATATCCCGATCTTGTAGATTTAGCATGGCTCACTAAACGCTTTCCTCTATCAAGAGAGATGCTCTCACAAAAATTAGAACTATTTAATGTTGGTGGGAATAGCAAGAAACTCTATGATCCAAATATTGTTGTTCCATTTCTAAAAACAGATTTAACACATCGAATAGGCAGACCAAGGAAAAACTAAACATCAGCCAATGGTAAAAAAACATTAAAATTGGTAAAAAAAATTTTAAAACGGTAAATCTTAGGATAAAATACACTTGTTAAATTAAAAAAGTTTACCAAAAATGGAACTAAAACTTAGCCAACTCCTTATCGATTCTGCTCTAACTGGTAATGTCAGATCAGTTGAAATGGCATTAAAAAAAATTGCTCCTAAAATTAAGAGTGATGATCCAGAGTTGTACCATTTTATTAACAGTAGATTGCAATCGAACCTTTTACGTTCGAAAGATAATTCAAAAATACTTCCTGTTGACACTGATTCACGATTACAACTAGTTCGTGTCGAAAATCCAGTTATTATGTCTTCAATTCCTATTCTGTCAGAAAGTATTGAAAGTAAATTATTTCAAGTAGTTAAGGAGCGCTCTTTAATTGAAAAATTGTTAGAACTCGGATTAGCCCCTACTAAAACTATTTTATTTGAAGGTCCTCCAGGCGTTGGTAAAACAATGTCAGCTAGATGGCTGGCGAATAAATTAGAACTGCCATTAATTGTTTTAGATTTAGCTACAGTTATAAGTAGTTATCTTGGTAAAACAGGCAGTAACATTCGAGCAGTTCTTGATTACGCATCCTCGTTCCCTTGTGTAATGCTATTAGATGAATTTGATGCAATTGCAAAACGTAGAGATGATGAGCGAGAACTAGGAGAATTGAAGCGTCTAGTCACAGTACTTTTACAGACATTAGATGATTGGCCAGAATCATCTATATTAATAGCAGCTACAAATCATAGTGAATTACTTGATCCAGCAATTTGGCGTAGATTTGACTTACAACTTAAGTTCAGTAATCCAACCCCACAAATGATCGAAGCTTATATAGAGCAGCAACATTCCGATTTAAAAAAGCATAAAAAACTTTTATGTGAACTTTTTTCAGGAAAATCTTTCAGCGATATTGAACGAACATTTAACTTATCTAGAAAAGAAGCCTTTATAAAAGACCAAGCACTCATTAATATTCTTTTAGAAAGAAATGAAAATTTAAAATCAGTTTCTAATGCTTCTCAAAAGCAAACTTCTAAAACCGAAAGAAATGAAATTGTGCTTAACTTATACCGAAAAGGTCTTTCTCAGAGAAAAATCGCTGAAGAAACAGGCTTAAGTAGGCCAACAATTAAAAAAATTATTACCACTTTACAAACAATTGAGAGTAATTAAATATGAAGAACTTCCTCATAGGTTATGGTGAAACCATTACAAATCCAGTCTATATAAAAACTGGAGGTGGAGATAAGAAACATCCCTATTCAATAGAAGAAGGGAGATTAAGATTTCAACATAATTTAGAGGAAATTATGTGGGAAATCGAAAATAAACCTACCGATGCATGTGCTAATGATGAGGTTGTGGTCAAATTTATTCAACACCCTTCATATTTAGCTAAAACCTATTATCCTCGTAAGCTATTCAAAAAATTTGGGATGAAAGACATAGGTTCAAAATCTGTAAAAATTTCCCCTGATAGTTGGGCTACCCGCAAACATCCAGATATTGCTGTAACTTCTTGCATATATGTATCTGGGAAAAAAACTGACTATCAAAAAATGCTTAAAGATGTTGAAGAAAATAATCTAGATCAAACTACTTTAGACTTTATTCGAACAATTGAACGAGTAGATATTTTTACTTCAGAAGAAAAGATTAAAAATTTAGATCCAACTAGACAAATCAACAAACTTGAAGTGGTAATTCACGCATCTCAAGAAGAGGAAAGTATTCTAGAAGCTTTTTTAAAGTATGTTGATAAACTAGGAGGAAATGCGGAAAAAAATAAAAGTAAATTTGTTGGGGGCTTAACATTCTTACCTGTCACTATTGAACATGGTCTTGAGGAAGAACTCGCAGAATTTTCTCATTTGCGAGCATTAAGAAGTATTCCTAAGTTACGTTTCAATAAGCCCAATTTAACAAGGACACTATTAAAGGAAACATTTGCCTTTCCTCAGAATTATCAACTGTCTGATAAGTTTAAAGTATGTATTTTCGATGGTGGTCTTGGAAGCACTCATCTCCTAGGAGATTTAGCTAAAGAAATTATACCTGCTGATGTTTCCGCGTCTCATCCCCATTTTTTAGCACATGGCAGTGAAGTATGTTCCACTTACCTATTTGGGCCATATCAGCCAGGTTCTGGATTACTAGGCTCTCCTTACACAAGTGTTGATGTAGTCAGAGTTCTTTCACCAGAAGATGAACACGATCCTGATTTATTTAACGTTTTAACAAGAATTGAAGCTGTACTTAAAGAAAAAAAGTATAAATATATTAATTTGAGTCTAGGTCCTCAAATAGCTGTTGATGATGATGATGTGCATGTATGGACCTCTGTTCTCGACCAATATCTACAAGATGGGCATTGTTTAGCGACAATCGCTATTGGAAATGATGGAGACTTACCTGGAGAATTAGGGCGTATCCAACCTCCAAGTGATATGGTTAACAGCCTTGCTATTGGGGCAATTGATTGCCAAAGCAAAGATTGGGAACGCGCCCCTTATAGTTGTACGGGCCCAGGAAGAAGTCCTGGACTAATTAAACCTGATGGAGTTTTATTTGGTGGAAGTGAAAAGGAGATGTTCCATGTTTATTCACCATTAACTCATTCAATAATCGCGACCATGGGTACTAGCTTTGCTTCCCCACTTGCCATGCGTGTAGCAGCTGGTATTGATGCATTAACGGATTTTGAATTAACAACAAACTCAATTAAAGCCTTAATGATTCATAAGGCTAAACCTGAAAAACATTCACAAAATAATGTAGGTTGGGGTAAATTACCACATCAACCAGAAGAAGTATTAGAATGCTTAGATGATGAAGCTACAATTCTTTTTCAGGGGGAACTTAAACCAGACCAACACCTGCGTATACCTATTCCAGTTCCCAAAGACGCAGATTGTACATGGGTTGTTTTAAAAGCGACATTCTGTATCAATGCTATTACAGATCCTGAACATCCATTACACTACACTCGATCAGGTTTGGATATTACCTTTAGAGCTAATCAAAATAAGAAAAATGATGACCAACAGCATCCTGATGCAAAAACGTTTTTCTCAAGTAAAGGCTTATATCTTACAGAAGAGGAATTAAGAGAAGATGCTCATAAATGGGAAACAACAATATCTAGAAGCCAAAGATTTAAATTATCAACTCTTGAAGATCCCTTATTGAGCCTGTAAATTATTTTGTGTAAGTTCCATTTTTTATAAATGATCTTTTAATCGATCATCGAACTGAATCGTAAACCAATTCATTGCTAAACGCCAATTTTGAATTGGCATCGTCCATTTCTTCGCAGCATTTGATGTTGCTAAGTAAATGACCTTCTTTACTGAGTCATCAGATGAAAAGATTTTCCTTTTCTTCGTTGAATGGCGTATTACGCTATTCAACGACTCAATCGCATTTGTTGTATAAATTGCATGACGTATTTCGGCTGGATAGCTAAAGATCGTTCGGATATTTTCCCAATTGGCCCGCCAGGATTCTCCAATTTTGGGATACTGGTGATTCCATTGATCACAGAAGATGTCTAGGGATTTTAAAGCATTTTCCTCTGTACTTGCCTGATAAATCGCTTTCAGACCCGACGTAACAGCTTTGTAGTCTTTCCAGCTTACAAATCTCAGGCTATTGCGTACAACATGCACGATACACAGTTGAATATCAGTATGAGGGTAAACAGAGGCTATCGCGTCAGGAAAGCCTTTTAATCCATCTACACAGGCAACAAGAATGTCCTGTACTCCTCGATTTTTTAGCTCTGTCATGACTGACAGCCAGAATTTGGCACCTTCTGTCTGAGCAATCCACATACCCAGTAATTCTTTTTGCCCATCCATATTGATGCCTAAAGCAAGGTATACGGACTTGTTAATCACATTGGAGTGCTGACGGACTTTGACAACAATACAGTCAAGATAGACAACAGGATAAAGGCTATCTAAGGCTCTATTTTGCCACTCAGTCACTTGCTCAATCACAGCATCGGTAACTTTGCTGATGAGAGATGCTGACACATCGGCATCGTACATTTCTTTGAAGAAGGCTACAATTTCCCTATTAGTCATTCCTTTTGCATACAGTGAGAGGATTTGGTCATCCATACTGGTGATGCGTGTTTGGTGCTTTTTTATAATTTGTGGCTCAAATGAACCTTCTCGATCACGGGGAATATCTAAAGCCAGTTGTCCATCTTGAGTTGTAATGGTTTTAGAACTAAACCCATTACGGCTATTTGAGCCTTTCTTGGGCTGATGCTTTTCATAACCGAGATGGTCTGAAAGTTCAGTATTGAGTGCAGTTTCAATCATGAATTTTTTAAAGACTGCTGTCATTTGGTTTAAGTCTTCTGGTGTTTTTAGACCTTTAGCCAATTCGGCAGCCATACTTTTGATTGTTGCTTCATCCATGTGAAGTACCTTTTGTAATTATCCTCTGAAGGATAAATGAAAATTAAGTACTTACACAAAATTTAGAACAGTCCCCCCTTATTTGATGTTAAATACCATGCTAGAGAACAAGGTGCTTCAACGGAAATATCAGAACTACCTCCTATTAAGTATTCTTTAGTTTTATCAATTCAAACTGTAGGTGATGTGAACGTATACAATAGTATTCTACAAAAAAATCAGACCCTCCTACCCGTCAAAGTTTCAAACCGAATTCAGCTTTAAAGCAAATAATTTAATAAATCAGATTAAATTATTTTACTAGTTCGAATCCCCAATAAGGATTCGAACTAATACTATTAACTAGATTTCATTCAATTAATAGTACTTTAAAAAATAAGGATACATATAGGGATACAATTTAAAAACTCTAAACTCATAATCATTTATATAAAAGGATTATAAAGTATAGTTCGAGTCCCGCAGGGCGTACATATTTCATCACTTAATCCTTCACTTCAGCCAACAATGTTTCAGCTGCAAGTTTCCCTAAATTATTAGAAGCAAGCGGACTATCACCAGTTAGCAATTTACGGTCTCTATGACATTGACCTGTAATGCCCTTATTTAAAATTTCTACACCGAGTTTTTCAAGATTTTCACCCACTAACCAAGGTAAAGCTCCAGGCATATAACCAATATCAATATTTGCTCCTTTATCTAATGAATCAGGGAATACACAAATTTGATAGCCTTTAAAAATATAGTTTTCTGGCTGTTCATTAACTGCCGCAGCCAGTAATGAGGCTGGACCATGGCATAACGTAATAATAAATTTATCTTGTTCAACCGCCCATTTAAGAACTTTCTTTACCTCAAGACTATGTGGAATTTTAGCTAATACGCCATGCCCACCCGGAATAAATACAGCCGCATAGGGTGAGTTTTCACCAACTGCATTTTCTAAAATGTCAGCTAGTTTTAGCGGATTTTTTAATTTATCTGCATATTTCTGAAAGGTATCTAACACCACTTGTTCTTGCTTTGGCATTGCCCACATTTCAAGTTTGGCTGGATTTCCTGAAAGTGTCGCAATATCAATTTCGAAGCCTGCATTATCTAAATGAAACATCGGTAAAAGCATTTCTACAGGATGGTTACCTGTTGAAAAGAACTTACCGTTTTGCATCTGGATGTAACGTTCATCAGTTGCAATCATTAAGACCTTTTTATTGCCTGTATACGGCGTTGAATAAGTCGTACCATCGTAATCGGTTTTAGGAGCAGTATATTGACTCAGTGAATAAGGTGATGGGAAAAAGGCATTATCTTCAGCCAAATCTGGAGTAGGATTTTTATCATCAATATTTGCAGTATTCATTGTTACTATCCTTTTTCATCAGTATGGAAAGAAATAAGGTAAAAACCAATTGTTATTTCTTACTCAATTTATAGGTGAAGTTATAGAAGTGGTGCAATCTGCCAATAGAATTTGGCAATTTTTATAGAGAAATAGGCAGAATCTAGAATTATAAAATTCAGTTTAGGCGAACCTGTCGTTCGCCCAAACTTCAATGATTACAGCGTTACGCATTCATTTCTAAAACGATCTTTCCAATATGATCACCTTGTTCCATACATGCGTGAGCACTTTGTACATCTGAAAAAGCATACGATTTATAGATTTGCGGTAAACATTTACCTTGAGCCAATAATGGCCACACATGCTCATTCAAAGATTGGGCAATTTGTGCTTTTTCTTGGCTATTACGTGCTCGCATCGTTGAACCCGTAATTGTGGCACGTTTTAAAATCAGTTTTTGTAAATCAAATTCTTTTGCGATTCGTCCCCCCATAAAACCAATAATGACCAATCGGCCATCACGTTTTAATAGATTTAGGTTTTTCGTGAAATAAGAACCACCTACAATATCTAAAATGACATCAACACCTTGATCTTGAGTGTGCTTCAAAACTTCCTGCTCAAAATCTTGGGTTTTATAGTTAATTGCTGTGGTGAAACTAGAGAGTGCTTTAATTTTATCTTCACTACCAACCGTAGCAAAAGTTTTAATCCCTAAAGCTTGGCAAATCGCTAAAGCTGTGGTTCCAATACCACTTGCCCCACCGTGAATCAATGCAGTTTCATGTTTCTTTAAACGGCCAATATCAAATAGGTTTGCCCAAACCGTAAAAAATGTTTCCGGAATCGCAGCAGCTTGTGTAAAAGATAAATTTTCAGGAATTGGTAATACTTGAGTTGCTGTTACCGCACAGTACTCAGCATAACCACCGCCATTTGTTAGGGCGCAAACTTTATCTCCAACCTTGAATTGATCGACTTGTTCACCTACAGCAACCACGACACCAGCGACTTCAAGTCCGGGTATTTGAGTAACACCTTTAGGCATTGGATATAAACCCATACGCTGCAATACATCAGGGCGGTTAATTCCAGCAGCCTTTACCTCAATTAAGACTTCATCTGCTTGAGGTGCTGGAATATTTGCATCTTGAACTTTTAGAACCTCAGGTCCACCAGGAGCCGTAATTTCAATAATTTTCATGGTTGTTGGAAGGGTCATATAATGCTCCATGTTTGATTTATATTTCAAAATACTAATCTACGTTAAATAATTGAAGACTTGGGTGGAACTCCAAACAGTCGCTTAAATTCTCGGCTAAATTGAGAAGCACTAACATATCCAACTTCATAGGCGGCTTCTGCGACTCCCATTTTATTGTTCGTGATTAACTCGCGTGCCTTATGTAACCGAGTAATTTTGATGTACTGTAAGGGCGAATAATTCGTCACCTTTTTAAAAGTTTGATGAAAAAGCGATATGCTCATGCCCGCTTGTTTCGCCAACTCTTGAACCGTTAAGTTATGATAATAATCACGTTGAATAATTTCACAAATGGTGTAAATCACGCCATTTCGACTTGCCATAGCCGATAAGCTCTCGACTAGATTGCCGCCTGAAGCCTGCACCACACGATAAACCAATTCTCTTTTAACTTGCTCACCCAATATAAAAGTATCTTGTTTAGAACGAAGTAAATTGAGCAATCTGAGAGCAACATCTGAAATGGTGGCATTCATGTCAATCACTCTAAGCCCACAGCTTAATTTTAAATCTTCTGAATGAGCATCTTCAGTAACCACTTGTTGCTGTTTATCCATTTTAGTAATGAGATCAGCTATCATTTGTGGTTCAAACTTTATTGCGATTGCCAACATCGGTTCATTATTTTCAACTACAGTATCGCAATCAAACGGTATTGCAATTGAGATAAATAAACACTGACCTTGTTGAAACTGAAAGATTTCTTTACCAATATATCCACGCTTTAACCCCTGTATCACTAAAACAATTGAGGGTTCTTGCAGCACGGCAACAGGTGGTGTGGAATGATCTACCCGCATTAAGGTGATGTTAGAAATAAAAGTAGGATAGAGGCCTTCTGCTGGAGCCAAGTGCAAAAATGCATCGACCAAATGTTCTGTAAGATGATTTTGCGGCATAGTTTTATTGTGAGAGGTAATCTAATAATCAATATAACAATGAACCTAAAATGAAAACATCTGTCTTACGTTTACTTTGTATAAATAGGCAATTCAAATCAATTTTTAGGCATAAAAAAACCTAGAGCATTCTAGGTTTTTTCATTTTATCAGGCTATTTAAGTCGATAAATTAAAGAACATTGCGGCAATTAAAATAATTACGCCAAGTACAATTCGGTACCAAGCAAATACACGTAACGTGTGACGCTCAACAAACAGTACCAATGCTTTTACAACAAACAGCGCGGCAATAAAAGCAGCAACGAAACCTACCCCAATATTAACCATATTGTCTGAGGTGAGTACGTCAGCATTTTTAATCAAGTCAAAAGTCGCAGCGCCCAACATGGTCGGCATAGCAAGGAAAAAAGAAAATTCTGTAGCAGCTTTGCGTGATAAACCTGCAAACATTCCGCCTACAATTGTTGCGCCTGAACGCGAAGTTCCCGGAATCATCGCCACACACTGAGCAAGACCTACTAAAAGCGCTTGTTTAAAGGTGATTTTGGTTGCATCAAGTGTTTTATGTTCAAACTGTCTAGATTCCACCCAGAAAATGATAAGGGCACCGACAATTAAGGCAATCGCAACCACAATTGGGCTGAATAGAACACTTTTAATAAAGTCGACAGCTAGAACACCAATAATGACTGCTGGAAAGAATGCAATAAGCACACTAATCGCAAAATGACGTGATTCCACATCACCACTAAAGAATCCCTTAATCAAGTTAATAATTTTTTGTCGGTATAACCAGCACACTGCCAAAATAGCACCTAACTGGATTACGACCTCAAATACACGACCGCCGTCTGAGTGGAAATCGATAATATGACCAAATAAAATTAAATGGCCTGTACTCGAGATGGGTAAAAATTCAGTTAAGCCTTCGACAAAGCCTAAAAACAGTGCTTTTATAACTTCAAAATTTTCCATAACTTGCTCAAAGAAAGTTAATCATTAGAACGACCTAAAATTTGTTTTATCGAAATTGGTAAGTCCCAAATTAGACCTAACACAAGTTCAATATCAGATCATTTCTAACGTTTGTGGTTATTGCCCCTAGTTAAAGGCAGTTTATTTAAAGTGCGATAATGTATCACATCATGATGACAAACTTGGGTTAACTATCGTAAAAAGATAAAACTTGGTTAAGAACTGCCAAAGTTTTTCTTGTTATAGACAAAGCTTTTTACCTTTACTTACTCTACAAAATGATCTTAAAAAGTCCTTAAAAAAACATGATATTATTCTGATCAAATGCAGGTCATCTCAAAAATTCTATCTGAATGAAAAATACCAAAATTAATGCACGCCATCTCATTATCGATTTATTTCTTTCCTCTGCTTATCCTCAGCTAACCATTAAACAAATATTGATTGCCGCTAAACTTTTTAATATGAGTGACAACGGTATTCGTGTGGCTACAACGCGGCTATTAAATGAAGGCATGATAGAAAGTGTAGAACGCGGCATTTATCAACTTTCACCATCAACCAAAGAATGGGCAAAAGTCATTTTGAATCGTAAAAATGGCATTAAGCAGACTAAAGAATGGCAACATCAATATCTGGCAGTCTTCACTGGAACTTTAGGTCGTATTGATCGGACCGCTTTAAAAAAAAGAGAACGCGCTTTAAGTCAATTTGGTTTTAGAGAACTCGAAACTGGCATTTATATACGGCCAGATAATTTAGCGTATAGCTTTGAAAAAACATGTGAAGAGCTCGTATTAGCGGGGCTTGAAAATGAAGCTAAAATTTCTATTATTCAAAAATTTGACTCAAAAACAGTTTCGTTAATTCCTTCTTTGTGGGATACCCAACAACTTGAAAAAAACTATGAGATGTATAGTCAAGATATTCAAGAATGGCTTTTGAATTATAAAAATTTATCCTTAAATGAGGCCGCTACCCAAGCTTTGTTATTAGGACGCGAAACAATTACCTTACTCATGAATGATCCTCTACTACCCTCTCCATTTGTTAACGAGTATGCCCGTAATCAGTTTGCTCAAAATGTACAACAGCTCGATTCGATTGGACAAAAGCTATGGCAGAAACTTTATGAAAATGAATTAGCCCACTAAAGGGCGATTTATTTTTTTACAAACAAATATTTCACATTTTAAAATTTTATGATTATATTTGTAATATAAGATATGGATACCAAAATCTGATTTGGGAGAATAAAAATGAATGCACAAGTGAGTGTGACCGATCTATTTAGCAGAGAAGAAATACAAGAACTCACACAATCCTCAGATATATACGGTGCTTGGGCTGTTGCAAGCACATGGGCCGTTATTGGCGGAACATTTGCAAGCTTAATCATGATGTGGGATTACTTACCTAGCTGGGGCAAATTACTTGCTTGTATGCTAGCTTTAGCTATATTGGCAGGTCGCCAGTTATGCCTAGCAATTTTGATGCATGATGCATCGCATAAGAGCTTATTTAAAAATAAAAAAATAAATGACTTTGTAGGTGAATGGCTATGTGCCCGTCCAATCTGGAATGATCTAAAAAAATATCGCGTACATCATGTCCGTCATCATGCAAAAACCTCTACTCCAGATGATCCAGATCTTTCGTTAGTTTCTGGTTTTCCTGTAAGCAAGAAATCGCTTACTCGTAAATTCTTACGCGACTTAACGGGTATGACGGGATTAAAGTTTAGCTTTGGTCGAGTGTTAATGGATCTAGATCTAATGAAATGGACCGTTGCAAATGATCAGGTTTGGTTAGATCGAAGCAATAAAGATTTCGTTGATTATGCAAAAAGTCTTATAAAAAACAGTAGTGGTGCCGTTGCTACCAATGTTGCTCTTTATGGTGTTTTAAAAGCTTTTGGTCAGCAACGGTTTTATTGGTTATGGCCTTTAGCGTATTTGACACCGTTTCCTTTATTTTTAAGAATTCGCTCAATGGCCGAACATGCAGGTATGCAAACGAGTAATACAGCTTTAACCAATACCCGTACTACACGTGCAGGTTGGATTGCTAGAAGTTTTGTAGCGCCTATTCATGTCAATTACCATATGGAACACCATTTAATGGCTTCGGTGCCCTACTTCAAACTGCCGCGTATGCATCGTCTATTGAGAGAGCGCGGCCATGTTCCAGCACCACCTAGCTATTTTGAAGTGATTGATTCACTCTCATCTAAGCCAGAATAATCTACTTAATTGACTCAAATCATAAATGAAAGGCCATGAAATTAAATTTATGGCCTTTTAACTTAAATCATCCATCTTATGTTTGGTTTGGAAATATTTAGGCGTCATTCCCATCCAGCGCTTAAACGCACGAGTGAAGTGAGAAGTCTCGGCATAACCTAGTATTAAAGCAACTTTTTCGATCGACATGTTATTTTGAGTTAAAAGTTTCTGGGCATGCTCCTTTTTCAGGGAGTCTACCAAGAGCGTAAAACTAGTATCATCAAGAGCTAAATAGCGTTGCAAAGTTCGCTCCGACATATTCATGATATGAGCCACTTGCCCAACTTTTAACGCCTCAATATTCCCATTCATAAGCAATTTTTCGGCAACTTGTTTGACTCGCCCTTTCCAGCCACTTTTTAAGTTTAATTTCTCTATATCCCGCTTGCACTGCGCATTTAATAACGGCGCTAGCATTGGGTCTGCCGTTAATACTGGCTGTGCTAAATACTCTTTTGGAAATATCCAACGATTACGCTTTTGGTTAAATAAACAAGTCACAGCCAGTTGATGACTGATTTGGTCAAAACCGATCGGCTCTGGCATTTGTAATTCAACTTTTCCCAAATGAGAAAGTCCTGTTAATTTTTTTGCAATTTGAACAAAACCGAGTAGCAAAAAAATGTTGGCATTTGGGCTCAGCTGAAATGCATTGATGGGCTGATAAATTGACCAATATGCATCATTATTTTCTTGTTTTAATTCTGGTTTAAAAACCTTACAACGTGAACCAATGAATTGTTCAAGTATTTTTAGCGCTTCTCCTAAATTTGGAGAAACTATGGCAGCCATTCCGACTGAACCATAACATGAAGCCGTCATGCTTAAAGCTAAATATCCTGCTAGTGCTGGCTCTTTGCATAACTCGATGGCCCGTTCAATAAGCTGATTTAAGATGTTGAATTCAACATACCAGTAAGGCTTTTCTAATTGGTCTAAAGGTATTCCACTTCCATTTAAAAGCTGCTCACCAGAGACACCCCACCGCTTAACAGTCTCGACGATTAAATTAATATAAGTTCCGGGTAATTCTGGATTCATAAGCAACCCATATGAGCAAAATAAAATGGCGCGAAATGGTAAAAACTGTCAGTTCATGAACTATGCCATGCTTTTAAATTGATGCATAGTTATTCAAAACAAAATCCGCTGAATTGCACGAGACAGCACAATTTCTAAAAAAGAATACAGGTCCTCCCCTATGAACTTTCTAATTGTCCATGCTCATCCAGAACCACAGTCTTTCACCACTGCTCTAAAAAGTACAGCTAAGCAAACCTTAGAAAAATTGGGGCACAGCGTAGAAATTTCAGATTTATATGCAATGCAATTTAACCCAGTTGCATCCAAAGCGGATTTCTTAGAGCTTAATCAGCCTGATTATTTTAACTATGCACTAGAACAAAGAAATGCCAGCAAAAATCAACTTCTAGCTCCAGATATTCAAGCAGAAATTGAAAAAGTTAAAAAAGCAGATCTCGTCATTTTAAATTTCCCACTTTATTGGACATCTGTGCCAGCAATTTTAAAGGGCTGGATTGATCGCGTATTTGTCTCAGGGCTTTTTTATGGAGGCAAACGCTTTTACGATCACGGCGGCATGGTAGGTAAAAAAGCGATGTTGTGTTTAACACTCGGTGGTAGAACACACATGTTTGGAGAAAACTCAATTCATGGCCCAATCGAAAATTATTTATCCCCGATTCAACGTGGTACTTTGGCATATGCTGGTTTTGAAGTCTTACCTCCATTCATTGCTTATCATGTGCCATATATTAGCCAAGAAGCACGAGAAACCCTTCTTGAAGACTATGTAATCTACATTACTCATCTGGACCAGCTAGAGTCATTAAAATTTCCCAAACTTGAGCAATTTGATGAAAAACTCTATCCACTCTAATGCTCTGTTTTAGCTCTTAAAATTAAATAACCGAATTTAGATCATTATTTTCGGTTTTTTATTACACATAACTTTCAAATATAGAATCCAAATTCGCTCAAAAAATAGATCAAATGGTAAAAAAATTACGGTAAACTTTTTCATAAAATGAATAATATAAAACTTAATCAATAATATACAGATGTAGACAAACTGGACTTATCAACTAAAAATGACTACCAATACTCATTTCATAATCACTTAATTCATATTTTTACAAAAAAATCTTTGACCATTTTTCTTGGATTTGTGACAAAAATGTCATAAAAACAAAGGCCCCCACTAATATATAAAAAATATAAATATCAAATAATTAAATTAATTTAACAATGCAAATATTCCTTCATATTTCACCCATTATTGGCATTATTTGTATAAAAAGTGAGTACTCCTCAGTTCATATAACAGATTTACTCTTATTGTAATTATGCTATTTTTGTTACATGGAGTTATCAAAGCTTCTATTACTTGTAATTAGGAGCTTTGAAGGCAACACAGTTTAAACGGTTTAACTCTGTTACTTTTAAAAAAATGTCTTGAAGTTCAAGGAAAGATTAAAATGAAATTAAAACATCTGAGCACTGCAATGATTTTAGCAACGCTGCCTGCAACTGGGGTTTTTGCAGCAGCATTGGATCGCTCTGGACAGTCAATGTCTGCATTCTTCCAACCGGGTAATTATTTTGAAGCAGGTATTTCTGTTTTAGACCCAGATGTAGCGGGTAAAGAAGCAGGATCAAGCGCAACACGCCGCGATATTGGCGATATGGCTAATGATTATTACTTTCCAAGTGCGGCGTTAAAATTACAACTCAACGATAAATTCTCTTTCGGTCTACTCTATGATCAGCCATTTGGTTCAGATTCAGAATATTCAGGCAACAATGTATTCGTTTCGAATCCAGGCACTGATACTATTTTAAGTCAAAAGGCATTAGGTGAGTTAGCAACCAGTTCAATTAACAAATTAGTTCAAGCATCTGGGGCAGCATTTACACCAGCTCTTATAGCTGTGACGAATGCTACTGGCGGTGATCCTACAAAACCAACTCAAACAGATATCTTAGGCGCGTTACAACAAGTTGCTAAAGGTGGAAATACAACTGTAGGTGCAGGACTGACAGCATTACAAAACACCCAAGCTGCTATTAATGCTGCAAATAATTATTTAGGTACAGGTGGAACTAAAGTTAAAGTTGATACACAAAATTTATCTTTTGTTCTTGGTTTCCAACCAACTCAAAACTTTAACTTCTATGCGGGTCCTGTATTACAAACAGTTAAAGGTAATGTAAGTTTACGAGGTCAAGCTTATAGCCTTTATAATGGTTATGACGCGAATATTAAAGAAACTACTGGTGTAGGTTGGTTAGCAGGTGCAGCTTATCAAATTCCTGAAATTGCACTCAGAGCATCTTTAACCTATCGATCTGAAATTGATCATAAAGTGAATATTAATGAAGACTTATCTATATTAAATTTCCCTGGTCTTACTTCAGTACTTGCGGGCTTAGATGTTCCTGCGTCTAAACTTCAAGCTATTAATTCAGAAGGCAAAACTACAATTACTACACCACAGTCTGTAAACCTTGATTTCCAAACAGGAATCATGGCTGATACTGTTGCGTTTGCGAATGTACGTTGGGTGAACTGGAAAGATTTCTCAATTCAACCATATAAATTCGGCAAAGTATCGGAAGCTGTAGGTGGTCTTGTTGGACGTCCAAATGGCTTTAACCTAGTTGAATACTCTGATGACCAATGGTCTGTGAACGCTGGTGTAGGTCGTAAACTAAACGATAAATGGGCTGGTAATATGTCTGTAGGCTGGGACTCTGGTGCAGGTAACCCTGTAACAACACTAGGACCAACAGAAGGTTACTGGAACGTAGGTTTAGGTCTTCAATATAGCCCTACTCCACAAACGTTTATTGCTGGCGGTGTAAAATATTTCTGGTTGGGTGATGCTAAAGCTCAAACAGGTGCACAAGCTGGTAGTGATGAATATGTTGCAGACTTCTCTGACAACAATGCCATCGCTTATGGTTTAAAACTTGGTTATAAATTCTAAGTTTAAAAAATTATGCATATAAAAAAGGCGCTTAAAGCGCCTTTTTTATTATTTATTCTCAAGCTGGGATTGTACGCTGTGAAACTGAACGAATTGCTTCTTTTAATGCATCGTAACCGTGGATAGCTGGAAACTGAGGAAACTCAGCAATCACATTTGCAGGTGCATCAAACAAGAAACCGTGGTCCGCTTCACCAAGCATGGTTGTATCGTTATACGAATCAC
The DNA here is from genome assembly GCF_014169935.1 of Acinetobacter sp. BEC1-S18-ESBL-01. Taxonomy (NCBI): domain Bacteria; kingdom Pseudomonadati; phylum Pseudomonadota; class Gammaproteobacteria; order Moraxellales; family Moraxellaceae; genus Acinetobacter; species Acinetobacter sp. BEC1-S18-ESBL-01. The sequence goes on along the minus strand of NZ_AP022302.1, from coordinate 719,676 downwards.
CTGCAGCGATTACACGGAAATTCAAGCCATGTAATGCTTTAACAGACTCACGTTTTTGATCTGGTTGACGTAGTTTATAAGCGGTAATCATGCCTTCTTCATCTGTCTCTAACTTATGACAGAAAATCGTTGGCCACCCTAATTGGTTCATTAAAGGATGTGCAAATTCATAGAAGGTATCTGACAAGATCACGAGTTGGAAATGCGTACTCACCCATTCAACAAACTCTTTTGCCCCAGGTAATGGCCCCATCTCGGCAATGACTTCTTGAATGTCATTTAAGCCTAAACCGTGTTGTCTTAAAATATTAAGACGCTGAGTCATTAAAACATCATAATCCGGAATATCACGAGTTGTTGCTTCGAGTTCTTTAATCCCTGTTTTTTTAGCGAAATTGATCCAGATTTCAGGAACTAAAACCCCTTCAAGATCTAGGCATACGATTTCCATGAATGCTTCCAACGTTGGTTAAAAATTGCTGTATCATACCATTAAGATTTTCAGTTTTGCGTTGTTATTGATCAAATCAATTTTATTCATAAGGATCGAAATTAAAGTGCTAAGCACTTTATCAACTATCCTTTAGAATATTTTTCATAACTCAATGCGCCCAAGCCTTTTGCCAGGAACACACATGACCGTTATTCCGACTATTGATATCGTAGATGCTCTTGCTGCTGAATATGCAACCAAAAGCCCTCGAGAAATTTTAGAACTTGCCTTAAGCCAACAAGGTGAAATTGCAATTTCATTTTCGGGAGCAGAAGATGTTGTGTTAATCGATATTGCTTCACGCTTAGGTAAACCTTTCCGTGTATTTAGTCTCGACACGGGCCGCCTGCATGCCGAAACTTATCAATTTATTGAAACTGTTCGTAAACATTACAATATCAATATCGAAATTTGTTTCCCTGAATCTGAAGCTGTTCAAAACATGGTAAACGAAAAAGGTTTATTCAGCTTTTTTACAGATGGGCATCAAGAATGTTGCGGTATTCGAAAAGTTCAGCCTTTACGTAAAAAACTTGCGACTTTAGATGGCTGGATTACGGGTCAACGTAAAGATCAAAGCCCAGGTACGCGTACAGAAATTCCTGTAGTACAAGCTGATGCAGGTTTCTCTGGCCCAGGTAAGCAACTCATTAAATATAACCCTCTAGCGAACTGGACAAGTGCTGAGGTATGGAGCTACATCCGTATGATGGAAATTCCATATAACCCTCTTCATGAGCGTGGTTTTGTTTCTATTGGATGTGAACCATGTACGCGACCTGTATTACCAAATCAACATGAGCGTGAAGGACGTTGGTGGTGGGAAGAAGCCACTCAAAAAGAGTGTGGCTTACATGCTGGTAATATGAAAAAGTAATTGGATATCAAAAAACCACTGGCAAATCAGTGGTTTTTTTTATGTCATGTTCCGTACACAAAGTCATATTTTCTCTACTCTAAACGCTATATACTTAATTCTACGGTTCTATAATTCTAATAAGAGCTCATATAAGGGCTTCTTAGAAAAATGCATGAGGCACAATGATTTATGCGTCCATTACACCCAATTGATTTCATTTTTTTGTCACTTGAAAAAAGACAGCAACCCATGCATGTCGGTGGATTATTTTTATTTGAAATTCCTGAAAATGCACCAGAAACCTTTGTACATGATTTAGTAGAAGATATTAAACGCTCAAAGAGCATTCCTATTCCACCCTTCAATAATCGTTTAAGTGGTCTATTTTGGGATGAAGATGAAGAGTTCGATATCGATCATCACTTTCGCCACATTGCTTTGCCTCATCCTGGCCGTATTCGTGAACTTCTGGTGTATATTTCACAGCAGCATAGCTCACTAATTGATCGCGCAAAGCCACTTTGGACTTGTGACATTATTGAAGGAATCGAGGGCAATCGTTTTGCCATGTATTTTAAAATCCATCATGCAATGGTAGATGGTGTTGCTGGTATGCGTTTGATCGAGAAATCTCTGTCAAAAACGCCGGAAGAGAAACATGTTGTTCCCTTATGGTGTGTTGAGAGTAAAAGAGCTAAGCGTCTAAAAGTACCAACTCCAAGTACTAGTAAAATTAAGAGTATTTTAGGCGGCATTAAGTCTCAACTCGATATAGCTCCCAAAGTTATGCACGAGCTATCTCAGACTATATTTAAAGAAATGGGCAAAAATCCTGATTATGTTTCTACTTTTCAGGCGCCAGTGTCGATTTTGAACCAAAGAGTGAGTGCTTCACGTCGTTTTGCGGCCCAATCATTTGAATTAAGCCGCCTTAGAAAAATTTCAAAAGCATTAGGCGTAACGATTAATGATGTTGTGCTGGCTGTATGTTCAGGTGCTTTACGTGAATATTTGATTAGCCAAAACAGCTTACCAAAAAAGCCACTGATTGCCATGGTTCCAGCTTCATTACGTACAGATGATTCTGACATGAGTAACCGGATTACCATGATTTTGGCAAATTTAGGGACGCACAAAGATCAACCGTTAGAACGTCTAGAAATCATTCGCCGTAGCATGCAAAATTCAAAGCAACGCTTTAGCCGCATGACTGCGAATGAAATTTTAAACTATAGTGCAGTTGTTTATGGTCCGGCAGGATTAAACATCATGTCAGGAATGCTTCCTAAGCGTCAGGCGTTCAATTTAGTGATTTCCAATGTACCAGGACCACGTGAGCCGCTTTATTGGAATGGCGCGAAATTAGATGCACTCTACCCTGCTTCGATTGTCATGGATGGACAAGCTCTAAATATTACCATGACTAGTTATTTAGATAAGCTTGAAGTTGGATTAACAGCTTGTCGAAATGCTTTGCCGAAAATGCAAAACCTTTTGACTCATTTAGAAGATGAGATTCAACGTTTTGAAGAAATTATTGCAGAGAAACAGCTGAAACATCATTCAGCAAGTTAGAAAATTAAGGGGCTTTGAATTGGCCCCTTATTTTTTGATTGTGCGGCACTGGTTAAGCAACTGATGACATACTGAACGAATCATTGCAGTTGTAATCGGTACTTCTTTACCTTGGTCATTCAACATATAGCAGCTATTTACTGGCGTGCTTTCTAAAACATGTTTAAGACCGTTGCTAATTAAGTTTTCACTTACATTCATGGGTTATACCTCTTATTGTTTGCTAAGACGTTTAATAGGGAGAACGTCTAGGGCTACTGTATGTAAGTAGTATTTAAAATTCATGAATGAAAGTAAAATTTCAGTTGTAACAAGGATTAAGCGATATCTTGTTACAACTTTAACTTAAAATGATATCGTATTGCTCTTGCGTATATAAATTTTCGACCTGAAATTTAATAACACGGTTAATAAAATGCTCTAAATCGGCTACTGCTGGTGCTTCTGCTGTTAATAATCGGTCAATCACAGAAGGATGGGCAACAACAGTAAAGCCACTCGTTGACTCAAATGCGCGGGTATATCGTAATATCTCACGAAATATTTCGTAACACACTGTCTCCGCTGTTTTGACAAAACCACGCCCTTGGCATGTTGGACATGATTCACATAACAAGTGTTCTAATGATTCACGAGTTCGTTTACGCGTCATTTCGACCAGACCAAGTTCTGACACTTGAGTAATTTTGGTCTTCGCGTGATCTCGCTCAAGCATTTTCTCGAACTGACGCATCACCTCTTCACGGTGAGTTGCTTCTTGCATGTCAATAAAATCAATAATGAGAATCCCCCCCAAATTACGCAGTCTAAGTTGACGCGCGATAACTTGAGTCGCCTCCATATTGGTTTTAAAAACCGTGTCTTCAAGACTACGACCACCTACATATGAACCTGTATTAACGTCAATCGTTGTCATAGCTTCAGTTTGGTCGATCATCAGATAACCGCCCGACTTCAAAGCTACGCGAGTTTGTAAGGCTTTTTGAATATCTTCTTCAACATTATAAAGATCAAATAGTGGTCGCTCGCCTGGATAATGAATGAGACGACTCTTCATATTCGGGACAAATTCATCTACAAACTCAAGCAGTTTTGCATGAATCTCTCGCGAATCTACATAAATCTTTGCAGTTTCTTCGCTTGCTAAGTCGCGAATAATACGTTGAGGTAATGGAAGTTCTTCAAAAATTAAAGAAGGAACAGCAACGTCGGTCTGTTTACGCTGAATGTACTCCCACAATTTGCTCAGATAGCACATGTCCTGTGCAATTTCTGCCTCATCCACACCTTCTGCAGCCGTACGGACAATCACGCTACCGGGTAAATTATGCTCAGATTGAATACCTTCAATAATATTACGCAGTCGATCTCGCTCTTCTTCAGACTCAATACGCTGCGAAACACCAATATGGTTACCATACGGCATTAAAACCAAATAGCGAGAAGGGATTGAAAGATCTGTACTTAGCCGTGCACCTTTTGTGCCCAACATATCTTTCATTACTTGGACAGTAAGGGTTTGCCCAGGATGTAATAGCTCAAAGACATTTGGGGTAGGCTGCGAACGAGGCCAAACCATATCATTGATATGTAAAAAGGCTGTTCGAGACAAACCAATATCAACAAAGGCAGCTTGCATGCCCGGAAGCACTCGTACAACTTTACCCTTATAGATATTGCCGACTAGACCGCGTTTAACTGTACGCTCGACATACAGTTCATTAACAGTTCCATTTTCGATTAATGCCACCCGACACTCCATAGGCGTGACATTAATAAGTAGTTCTTCTGACATACATAAACTCAAAGCATTATAAAATTTTTATTAAAGAGTCAGAGAAGCTGTTAACTTTAACGTTGTCTAGTGTTCATCGACAATGCTATTCAATGAAGAATGATAACAACCCCTTATGTCTTTACTCTTTTGAATAACTGTGCAAATTCGTATAAAGGAAGTCCTACCACATTACTATAACTTCCTTGAATTTGGGGAATATATTGCGAGGCAATTCCTTGAATTGCATATCCACCCGCTTTTCCAACAGGCTCACCCGTGGTCCAATAATCTTCCATATCCTGTGTAGTCAGGTGCTGAAACTCAACTTGTGTTTGCACTACCTGACTTAACATTTGTTGTTGAGTCGCAACGCACAGTCCAGAAAACACATCATGCCAACGTCCAGATAATTGTTTCCAGATTTCAAAAGCATGATTTTTCGATTCAGGCTTACCAATAATTTGGCCATCAAGTCCCAGACTTGTATCGGCAGCAATAACAATTGCTTCTGGAAAAAGCTTCAATACAGTTTGAGCTTTTTCTCTAGCCAACCGTTCAACATAATGATGAACCAGCTCATTTTCATGAACAGACTCATCAATGTCAGGACTATAGATTTCAAAATCTAAGCCTAGCTGTTGCAACAGCTCCTTCCGACGAGGAGAGCTAGATGCTAAAACTATATGCGCCATTTTGCCAAACAATAATAGACGACTGGCCACGTGATAATACTTGTCATCAAAGGTTGCCAATGTCTAGCAATCGAAAAATGAATTCCACCCATCGTCTGTGTTACCCACATAAATGCTAAATGGGCAATAATGACCAGCGTTGCTATCGTCCATAAATTAACAAAAGTTAAAATACGGCGTTCCCGAATTAAAAAACGGGTAAGAAAAGTCACAATTACAAAACTTAAGGCATTGAGCCCTAAAGGCGCATCAAGCAGTAAGTCTGTAAAAATCCCCATCCCAAATGCAAACCAGACCCCACACCATGTTGGCTGACATACTACCCAAAATAGCATGATCATCAACATGAATAGTGGCCGCCATCCTGAAATATCATAAGATAGCGGATAAACCATAAGTACAGAACCCACAATAACGGAGAGAATAATTCCCCATAATGGATCTTTACGCTTTTCTCGTTTTAGTTTAGCGATCGGCATACGGCTGCTCCTTCGCTAATGATTCAGAGAAAAGTACAACTACATGATGGCCTGTTGCCAATTGTGCTGATGGTGTTACATCAATTTCAGCAAACTCACCTGAATTATGGCGTTTTATTTTGGCCACTGTACCCACTGCGTAACCTGCTGGGAAATGTTCACCCAAGCCTGAGCTAAACACTTTATCCCCCACCTGAATATTCGCACTTGTCGGTACATATTCCATTTTTAAACGGCCCAAATCACCTGTACCAGAAACAATCGCCCGCATTCCAGTACGCTCAAGACGTACCGACAGTGAATGTTCTTTATCTGATAACAACATCACACGTGAGCTATGAGGGTATACATTAATAATCTGCCCCATAATCCCCTTATCATCCAGAACCGTTTGACCGACCTTTAGATGGTCCGTAGAGCCTCGGTTAATAATGATGATATGGCGTAATGGGTCTGCATCTGTCCCAATCACTTCGGCAATTTCCATACGACCATCAATAATTAACGGTGTATCAAGAAGGCCTCGTAAACGGGTATTTTCAGCTGACAGTTCAGAAAGCTTCTGTAAGCGGACTTGAGCTTGTAAAAGCTCAGCCTGCATCGCGGTATTTTCACGACGCAGTTGTGCTTCAGATTTTGTTTGTTGATTCAGCCATTCTCTCGACAGTACCGGATAACTAGCCAATGCATAAATTGGGTTATATGCAGCGTACAAGACATCCCTTGCTGGCTGAATTACATAAGGCATGCGCCAATCAAAGAACAGCACAACCAAACATGTAATGACCGCAATAATGAACGAGCGGAAAGATGGCGGCTGTCTTGAAAAAATATTCGGTTGCACCGCCTAATCCTTAAACTTAACCGACGAAAAGCATGTCATGGTTCGGGTTGTCGAAGAATTCTAATACTTTACCACCACCACGGGTTACGCAAGTAAGAGGATCTTCAGCAACAACAACTGGTAAACCAGTTTCTTGAGCCAATAACTTGTCAAGGTTACGAAGTAGCGCACCACCACCTGTCAACACAATACCGCGCTCAGCAATATCAGAAGAAAGTTCAGGAGGAGTTTGCTCAAGAGCAGATTTCACAGCGCTTACAATGCTTTGTAACGGATCAGAAATGGCTTGAGTAATTTCGTCAGAAGTTACGGTAATTGCACGAGGCACACCTTCTGCAAGGTTACGGCCACGTACTTCGATTTCTAATGTTGTACCATCAGAAACAGCCATACCTACTTCTTTTTTAATAATTTCAGCAGTGGTTTCACCAATTACACAACCGTGAGCTTTACGAACATAATTGATGATTTGCTCATCAAAAACATCGCCGCCGATGCGTAAAGAGTCAGCGTAGACACAACCTTGCAATGAAATAATTGCAATTTCTGTTGTACCGCCACCAACATCCACAACCATAGAACCACATGCTTGTTCAACTGGCATACCTGCGCCAATTGCTGCTGCCATAGGTTCTTCAATCAAACGAACATCACGGGCACCAGCATTAAATACTGCTTCGCGAATCGCACGACGCTCGACCAAAGTTGATTTACATGGTACACATACAACTACACGAGGTGCAGGTGGGAACAAACGTTTTTCGTGAACTTTACCAATAAACTGATTCAACATGGTTTCAGTCACTTCAAAATCCGCAATTACACCGTCTTTCATTGGACGAATTGCAGAAATATTCGCAGGCGTACGGCCCAGCATTTGCTTAGCATCTAGACCTACAGCAGCAACAATTTTTTGTGAACCACTGTGACGAATTGCCACAACTGTTGGTTCATTTAATATAATGCCGCGGCCTGGTGCATAAATAAGTGTATTTGCTGTACCTAAATCAATGGCTAGATCCGGCGAAAACAAGCCAATTAGTCGTTTTAGAATCACGGTTCGTTCTCAGTTAAACTTTCATGTGGATGCAAGGTGGCAACTTTAAACTAAATGTGATGATTTGAACAAGTCAATCGCTTATTATAACGCACGATATTTTGAAAATTTTTAATACTGATTAGGTGATGTTATGTCTACATCGGATGCACAGCATTCAGCAGATTTAAATGCACAAACAGTTTCAGCAATCGCCAATCTTGCTCGATTGTCGCTCAATGATACGCAATCTGCTGAATATGCTCAAAGTCTAAATAAAATTTTAGGCATGATGGAAACCTTAAAAGGCATTGATACGGAAGGCGTAGAACCTTTGAAAAGTCCTTTTGACAATCCTCAACCTTTACGTGCTGATGTGGTAACGGAAAGCAATCATCGAGATGAATACCAAGCAGTTGCACCTGCAACTCAAGATGGTTTGTATCTTGTTCCTCGCGTGATTGAATAACTTTTACTCAATTAACCCATCTTCCCTATTTTGAATGTAAAGAAATTTTACTCATGACTGATTTACATCGCTTATCAATTCGTGAACTTGCTGAGGGCTTAAGCCAAGCGAAGTTTTCATCTCGCGAACTGACTGAACACTATTTAAAACGTATTGCTAAAATTGACCCACTGGTAAAAAGCTACGTGACGGTTACGCCTGAACAAGCTCTTGCTGAAGCCGACGCTGCCGATGCTGCATTAAAAGCAGGTAATGCAACCGCTTTAACAGGTATTCCTCTTGCGCATAAAGATATCTTTTGTACCAAAGGCATTAAAACAACTGCCGGTTCAAAAATACTAGACAACTTCATCTCTCCATACGACGCAACTGTTGTTGAAAAAACTAAAGCAGCTGGTCTGGTCACTTTAGGTAAAGTGAACATGGACGAGTTTGCAATGGGTTCAACTTCTGAAAGCTCATATGTTGGCGCAACAAGCAACCCATGGGCGCTTGACCACGTTCCTGGTGGCTCATCAGGTGGTTCTGCTGCGGCTGTAGCGGCTGATTTAGCACCTTTTGCTACAGGTACTGATACAGGTGGCTCAATCCGTCAACCTGCGTCATTCTGTGGCTTAACGGGCTTAAAACCAACCTATGGTCGTGTATCTCGTTTCGGGATCATTGCTTATGCATCATCTTTAGACCAAGCGGGGCCAATGGCACGCTCTGCTGAAGACTGTGCTTACTTAATGAATGTAATTGCAGGTCACGATGCAAAAGACTCGACTTCGGTTAAAAAAGAAGTTGATGACTACGTTGCAAATTTAAATGGCACATCTGTAAAAGGCTTACGCATTGGTATTCCTAAACAGTACTTTAACGTTGCAGGTTTAGATGCAGACGTTAAAGCGCGTGTTGAAGAGTCTTTGAAAAAGCTTGAAGAAATGGGTGCAACGCTTGTTGAGATCGATCTCAACATGACTGAAGCCTATGTACCAACGTATTACCTCATCGCGCCAGCAGAAGCATCTTCTAACTTGTCACGTTATGACGGTGTTCGCTACGGTTACCGCTGTGAAAACCCAGCTGACTTGATGGATCTTTATAAGCGCTCACGTTCAGAAGGTTTTGGTCCAGAAGTTCAACGTCGTATTCTCATTGGTACTTACGCGCTTTCTGCGGGTTATTACGATGCTTATTATGTGAAAGCACAAAAAGTACGTCGCTTAATTCAACAAGACTTCTTAAAAGCATTTGAAAATGTGGATGTGATTGCGGCTCCTGCTGCACCAACAACTGCATATAAAATTGGTGCGAACTTAAGCCCAACTGAAATGTATTTAGGCGATATCTATACACTTGCAGTGAACTTAGCAGGCTTACCAGCGATTAACGCTCCTGTTGGTTTTGATAAAGATAGCTTGCCTGTTGGCTTACAGTTGATTGGTAACTATTGGTCAGAATCGCAATTATTGTCGATTGTTCATCAATACCAACAAAACACCGATTTCCATACTCAACGTGCGGCAATTGCTGAGGAGAATGCATAATGGCTGAAGCTCAAAAGTTGAAATTGATTGACGGTTGGGAAGTCGTTATTGGTATCGAGATTCACACTCAGCTTGCAACCAATTCTAAAATTTTCTCTGGTTCATCGACTGAATTTGGTCAAGACCCAAACACGCAAGCGAGCCTTGTGGACTTGGCAATGCCGGGTGTACTTCCAGTTTTGAATGAAAAAGTGGTTGATCTTGCAATTCGCTTCGGTCTTGGAATTGATGCTTACATCGACCAAGCATCAGTATTTGCACGTAAAAACTACTTCTACCCTGACTCGCCAAAAGGCTACCAAATTAGCCAAATGGATAACCCAATTGTGGGCTTGGGGCACATCGACATCCAACTTGAAGATGGTACGACTAAACGTATTGGCGTAACTCGTGCTCACCTTGAAGAAGATGCCGGTAAATCTGTACATGATCAATTTGAAGGTATGTCTGGCATTGATTTAAACCGTGCTGGTACACCTTTGCTTGAAATCGTTTCTGAACCTGACATGCGTTCGGTTGAAGAAGCGGTTGCTTATATCAAAGCGATTCACACATTAGTACGTTGGTTAGGTATTTCTGACGGTAACATGGCAGAAGGTTCATTCCGTGCGGACTGTAACGTATCTTTACGTCGTCCGGGCCAACCTTTTGGTACGCGCTGTGAACTTAAAAACCTCAATTCATTCCGTTTCATTGAGCAAGCGATCAATGTTGAAATTGAACGCCAAATGGAAATTTTGGAATACGGCGGAAGTATCGACCAAGAAACTCGTTTGTTCGATCCGAACAAAATGGAAACACGCTCAATGCGTTCTAAAGAAGAAGCAAACGATTACCGCTACTTCCCAGATCCAGACTTGTTACCGGTGATTATTGCAGATGAGCAAATCGAAGCTGCTCGCGCTGCACTTCCAGAGCTCCCTGCTGCTCGCCGTGCACGCTTTATCGCAGACTTTGGTATAACTGAGTACGATGCTCACGTACTTACGCTCTCACGCGAAATGGCAGACTTCTATGAAGCTGTTGTGGCTGCTGCTGGCGGTGCGAAGCAAGGTAAAGTGTCTGCAAACTGGGTAATGGGCGAATTCTCAGGTGCTTTAAACAAAGCAGGCCTAGATCTGGCTGACTCACCTGTTTCTGCTGAACAGCTTGGCGGCATGATTGCTCGTATTGTTGACAACACCATTAGCGGTAAGATTGCTAAACAAGTTTTTGGCTTTATGTGGGAATCGGAAGGTAAATCTGCCGATGACATTATTGCGGAAAAAGGCTTAAAGCAAGAAACTGACACAGGTGCAATTGAAGCGATCATTAAAGAAGTACTTGCAGCCAATGAAAAAATGGTTGAAGAGTACAAGTCTGGTAAAGAAAAAGCCTTTAACGGTCTTGTTGGTCAAGTCATGAAAGCATCTAAGGGTAAAGCCAACCCTGCTCAAGTCAATGAATTAATGAAAAAATTGATTGGTTAATTTGACTAGCCAACTCAAGAAAAAGCCTCGATTTATCGGGGCTTTTTTATATCCGTCTAAAGCATTCTTCGACTAAAGAATGCACTTTTTTCCTAAAAAATTACTCAGTGACTGTGCTAATTTAAATTAATAATTTAGATAACTTATATTTTAAAAAGAGAGATAAATTATGTCTAAAAAGATTTTAATGTTGGTCGGTGACTATGCCGAAGACTATGAAACTATGGTTCCATTTCAGTTCTTAACTGGTTTAGGTTATACCGTGCATGCTGTTTGCCCGAATAAAAAGAACGGCGACCATATTGCAACGGCTATTCATGATTTTGAAGGTGAGCAAACTTATAGCGAAAAACGTGGCCACAACTTTGCGATTAACTATGATTTTGATGCCGTTAATACCGAAGACTATGTAGGTCTAGTGATTCCGGGTGGTCGTGCACCAGAGTATTTACGCATGAATGAACGTATTATCGAAATTGTGCGTGAGTTTGATCGAGTGAAAAAACCAATAGCAGCCGTATGCCATGGCGCTCAGTTACTAGCAGCGGCAGATGTATTACAAGGCCGCCTCTGTTCTGCTTATCCAGCATGTGCTGTCGAAGTAAAATTGGCAGGTGGACAATACGCAGATATTGCTGTGACTGAAGCAGTTACAGATGGTCATTTGGTGACTGCTCCAGCTTGGCCTGCACATCCAGCTTGGTTAGCTCAATTTGTGAAAGTTTTAGGGGCTACAATTACGATCTAAAAAGATCTCTTTATCCCAAATACAATAAAGCCTACTCTTAGATAGCAGGCTTTATTACTAAAATAGAAAACTAGACTTTTATCTTGTAATCCCTAATTTATTCCAAATTTCTGGTGTTAAAAACGTCGTCACCAATTTATTTAAGTCAATATAGCGTAATGTGCCCTGCAACTGCTGTTTAACGGCTGGGTCTTTAACAATATCTTCACCCGCACTTTGACCTAACTGTTGAAAGGCCTCTCCAACTGCCTTCACACCTTCAGCCTGAATTACAGCTTTAGTTTGGGTAGAACATTGCTCCACAATCACACGTTGTAAAACCTGCGCCAGTTTTTGATCTAACTGATCCTTTTGCTCAGGTGTTACATTACTAAATGCTTTTAAATCTGGATGAGCAGCTAAAGCCGTAAATGTCCATTGAAGTACAGTAGTTTTGTCTGAAGCCGTTGTAGCCTTAACTAAACAGTCACTTAACTGATCAACTGTTGGGCCAGCCATCGCAATTTGGGTAGTTCCCAACACAGCAGCAGCCACACATATTGAACGGCTCAGGTGTGAAAACTTACGGCGAACAATAGCGTAAAGATGATGTGACATAGCTCTGGCTCCAATAAACAATCTGTTCTTTTTATCACAGAGTCACCAAAGTTACCTGTTATGACTCTGTAACTGCAAAATACTTATTTCACCACAGACTCTATTCGATCAAGCTCCCACACTCCACCTGCTGCCAAGCCTTTGCACATCCCTGTCCACATATCCTTAGTCTGTACAAAACTCTTGCCATCCCATACCCACTCTTCACTTGCCCAGCAATCGCCTATGCCTCTTCCTTTTTGAGCACTACTAATAATACCGCTATCAAAATCTGAAGCGGATTCAGTCACAAACACGGCCTTACCATTTAATGACTCATCTAGCACCCAAGCGCCATACCCTTCGTTATAGGCGCCTCTCCAGCACAACGTAGTCGCCAGAACTTTCTTATTGGTTAGTTTATATAGCTCAATTTTCTGTGGTTCGGCCCCATCACTGTTACCGCCATAAACGCCTTCACAAAAACCGTCTTCTTTCGGATTCGGTTTAACAGCCATCAAACTACGGTGTATTGCTTGGTACTGTTTATTTTTAGGCTGTAAAGTTAAATAAGGTTTGTTTGAAGTCTTAATACGTTTAACAAGTAGTTTTGGCTCAGGCATAAGCACTTTGGTTTCATTGGCGCTGCCCTTTTTAACCAAAGCACCAACAGTCCCAATACGCTTCTGAAAATCATCCATTTTTAGTAACACAGCAGTCATTCCAGCATCGGAAATTTTCCATTTATGCTGTGCATTTTTAAATACAATTTCAGTCTTCTGTTTGGATTGCTGTAGTACAGCATTGACTTGCGAGCTGTTGAGTTTACCCATAAGTGGTAACTCAGTACCATCTACAGTCACAGCGCCTAAATCTTTGCCATTTATATAAAAATGAATATTTTTAAGCCGGTTGGCTGGCATGCTTTGTTCATAGTCTGATAAAGCAAATTCAGCTTGCACAGCTTGTTTTGGCCCTGCTTTACGCACCAATAAAAGTGATGCTGGATTATCACCATTTTCTTCACTTTGATAGCCTGCGGCTTTACATGTACCCGTATTGCTACACGAGATTTCCCACTCTTGGTGTGAAAATGAAATACCTTTGATTTCTTGAGCAAAACTATAAGAACTCATTACTGCCAAACAGCAAATTGAAAGCATATTTTTCATTATTTCATATCTCTATAAGTCTGTTTTATTATGAAGTTAACAATAGTGTTAAATTTTGAGTTACCGTCTAGTTTAAAAGAATATGCTAGATTTATATAAGATTTAAATTGATTACTTACTAAAAATGAAAAAACTGAATTTTTTATTATTTACTGCATTTACCTGTCTAACCTCATCTGCTTATGCAGAAGTAAAAAGCTTTACTCCCCATTTCCCCAAATTTTATAGCTCTGCTGCAACCCGCAAAGCAGACAATCAGTTCTACCCTCTAGGAGAGGCAAAATTTTTAAACGGTGTTACAGTTCCGTTTTATGATGTTACAGCACAAAGTCCTACAGAGAATAGTTTACTTAAAGACTTTGAAACGTGTACCCACAAAAGCTGCCGTTTTAATTTCAAACTCGATGCTCAACACGCCAAACAACTCAAGCTTCTTGCATTACCTGAAACAGGTTTAGTACTTGTTCCACGTAACTGGCAAGATGTTCAAGCAAATGCAGGGGCAAATGGAACTGGTTTTGCTCTAATAATGAGTCCAGATCAAAAGCAAGCGATTAAGCTTTATGACTCTTCTTTTTGCGTTGGGTGTGGATTACCAAATGCAACGCTTTATTTTCCTGAACTATTAAAAGAAAGTCTGGAAAATGAATTTGGTGGATTTAAAGACCCTAAAAAACTCATCAATATTGTTCAGCCTTCTAAAAAAGTGGCTTTTTTTAGTTATCAAATTCCACAAGTGAACAATAAAACCCATGGTATTGCTAAATATTATGATGAAGACACGTTTAACTATAAAGAAATTCAAGTCACGTTAGATAAATCCCAACAATCTTTAGTTGGCCCTATCCTTAATTTTTATAATGCAACGCACTAATCCAATACTTATAAAAAACCCGCTTTCGCGGGCTTTCTTAATTACCAAATAGTTACCCGTTTCTCTGGTGGTAAATACATCTGATCATCTTCGTTTATTTTAAAAGCCTCATAAAATGGTTTTTGATTCATTAAAGCTCCATTACCACGTACTTTATCAGGAGAGTGAGGATCAGTTTTTAAATAGATAATCGCTTGAGCTTCGCGGGTTTTCGCACGCCAAACTTGAGCCCACCCCATATAAAAACGTTGCTCCCCAGTCCGTCCATCAATTACAGGGGCGGGCTTACCGCCTAATGCAATTTGATAAGCCTTATAGGCAATTGCTAAACCAGAGTTATCTGCAATATTTTCACCTAATGTTAATTCACCATTAACATGATAACCAGCAATCGGTTCATAACGGTTATATTGTTCAATCAACGCTTGTGTTTTAGCTTTAAAATGCTGGTGATCTTCAGCATTCCACCAGTTTCTCATATTGCCCAATTCATCAAACTGACTACCCTGATCATCAAAGCTATGACTAATTTCATGGCCAATCACAGCACCTATACCACCATAGTTCACTGCATCATCTGCCTTTATATTAAAAAAAGGTGGTTGTAATATCGCTGCTGGAAATACAATTTCATTCAATGATGGATTGTAATAAGCATTCACCGTTTGTGGTTTCATATACCATTCATCACGATCAACCGGCTTACCTAATTTATTAAGTTCATATTGGTATCTAAACTCACTTGCGCGAATTATATTCCCAACTAAATCATTTTTAGCGATGTGCAGGTCAGAATAATCACGCCACTTTTTTGGATACCCGATTTTTATTGACATGTGAGAAAGCTTTTTACGAGCTTGTATTTTCGTTGCAGGACTCATCCAGTCCAACTCTGTAATGCTTTGGTCATAAGCACGAATCAGATTTTGCACCAATAATTCTATCTGTTGTTTTTTCTCAGCAGGAAAGTATTTTTCAACATAAAGTTTGCCAATACCATCTCCCAGAACCTTATCAACAAGCTGTACACCACGCTTCCAACGCGCTTCTTGTTCAGTAATATCTCGAAGTGTCTTGTTATAAAAATCAAATTTATTATTTACAAAAGCGCTATTTAGTAATGGAGAAAAATTATTTATCAAATGCAATTTAAAATAAGCTTTCCATATATCTAAGGGTGTATCTTGAATAATTGTATTTAAGCCCTGAAAGTAGTCTGGCTGATTTACCTGAATAGTATCAATTTTTCCTTTTAATTCAGTTGCTGTTAGATAACCTTGCCAATCAAATACAGGTGTTAGTTTATATAAATCTTTGATTTTGTATTTATTGTAGCGTTTTGCAAGATTACGATTTTGTACATTACTCCATTGTATTTTTGCCAACTGAGTTTCAAGTTTTAAAATTTCCTGAGCATGTTGTGCTGCTTGCGAGTCTCCAGCAAGTGTTAAAGTTTTTTCAATATACTTTAAATACTGTGCACGAGTTTCAATAAATTTTTTATCATCTTTCAAATAATAATCACGGTCAGGTAGACCCAAACCACTTTGCTCCAAACCAGCCACCATTTCAGTAGATTGTTTCATATCCTGTTCAATGCTTAGACGGATTGGGCTATTGACATCAATACGAGCAAAATGTGCCATTAAAATTGCAATTTGATTCTTATTTTTCAATTTATCAATTTGATTTATCTCATTTTTTAGAGGACTAATACCTTGCTTCTCAATACTTTTTTCATCCATAAAGCTAGCATATAGAGTAGCTACTTTTTGCTCTAAACTACCATCCACCCACTTTTGACCAGAGAGCTCTTCTACAATTCCATGTACTTGGCTGATTGATAACTCACGGAGCTGATTAAAAGCTCCCCAACTTGCTTTATCAGCTGGGATTTCAGTATTTTTTAACCAAATACCATTTACATGTGAATAAAAATCGTTCTTTTCATTAATAGAGGAATCAATATATTGTTGATCTATACCTGATATTTTTTTGATTTGAGAATTTGTTACTAATTCCGCACGTACCAAATTAGCAGAAGTCATAAGTGCAATCGTAAGAGCACTTTTAAGTAAAATAGATTTCAAAGACTCAACCTCACATTTAAATATTTAATAATTAAAAACAACAACTTAATAGCGATTGACTTTTATTAATTAAGCGAA
Organism: Acinetobacter sp. BEC1-S18-ESBL-01; assembly: GCF_014169935.1. Classification (NCBI taxonomy): domain Bacteria; kingdom Pseudomonadati; phylum Pseudomonadota; class Gammaproteobacteria; order Moraxellales; family Moraxellaceae; genus Acinetobacter; species Acinetobacter sp. BEC1-S18-ESBL-01. Next base: position 702,913 of record NZ_AP022302.1, on the reverse strand, counting down.
TGGCAAAATTAAAACCAATATAGAAGCAAGTTTTATACCGCGAAAATATAATATTTTCAAAAATATATTTTTATATAAATCAAAATAATAAACGAAGAAACTTACTAAATCTTTTATTCTACTAAATACTTAATAATTCTAAAGATGCCATGGCTTGAACCAAGGCATCTTTCAGAGATATGATTACTTTTTAATCTAAAATTTTCTCAAATATTCTTAAACGCTTATAAATTGAAAGCAGTTCAATAATCGTTTTCCATGAACTAATTAAATATTGGAATGATTCACGGACTTTATCAAAAACATTACCTATTTGCGTAATTAAACCCAATGTCATTTTACCTGCGGCAATAGAAGGGAATAAAACAACTAGACTATATAAAATATCTAATTGGATATACCAAATACTAACTAAATTAAAATAAGAGTAATGCAGATATAAACGGAAATAATTCAGCCTAACACTTGAGAACAATTCTCTTAATGTTTTTGGCTGTGCACGCTCCTCATGATCCTCACCATAGACAAGTTCTTTACGATAGGCTGCTTCTACTTTTTGATTATTAAACTGTAAACCAGGTAATTTAATACCAACAACCATTAATAGAACAGTACCAAAAACAGCCCATACAATTGCAGCCCAGACCAATGAATGATCAATTTCACCTACAATAGGTAGTACTTTAACTTGTTTAGAAAGTTCAAAAAGAATAGGTAAAAAGGCAATTAAAACCATTATAGCCTTAACAAAATTTACTCCCAGGTCTTCTAAAACAGAGGCGAAACGCATGGTATCTTCTTGAACACGCTGTGAAGCCCCCTCGATATGACGAAGCTTTTCCCAATGCTCTGTGTAATATTCATTCATTGCTGTACGCCAGCGGAATACATAATGACTAGCAAAAAAAGCATTAATAACAGCTAAAGTCACACCGACCATCGCAATTAAAAGAAATGTAACTGTTCCCATATAAAGTTTATTAATATCACCACCACCGTGATCTAACATACTTTGAATGAGATTATAAAAAGGCCCATACCATGCATTAACAGCTACACTAACCTGAACGCTAAACCAGATATTAAATAAAATAAACGCCGAACCCCACACAGACCAACGTTGCCAAGGATTATTCGATATAGCCCTCCAGAAACCAGCAAAAAGCGCAGTAGAGACTAAAAACCAAACATAAAACCATAAGAAAGTGGGAGACCAAAAACGGCTCACATCTAATGGTAGTTGAGTATCATGGTAGCCCTTAGCAAAGCCGATAAAAGTTCCCCATGTGTTTCCACCTGAGTACCAGAGCACCATATTGAGCGCGATCCAAATGACCGCAGATATAAAGAAATACCTTGGTGATGGAAAAAATGATTTGAACATTGAGCGTGGATATCCCTATATTTCTTCAAATTTACAATGAAAGGAATACTAAAACCTAAACCTTAAAATTGTGAAGGGTAAAGTTTAGAGAATTGTCAGTTTTTCCTGTTCCATTAAAGGATTTGATCGTTTTTTTGTAAATAAATCCCTTTTTTGGCAATTTAATCCATTTAAATTACCTTGTATATGACTCTCGATAGAGCCATATACAGCTTTTATAACACAGTGATATCAGAGATTAAATCTCTTCTTTACGAACAATATAGCCTTCCAATTGCATTGCTTGAATGAGTAAATCTAGGTCCGAGGCACTTTTTAACTCTACATCAACGCTCACAGCGCTTTCTTTGGCACGGCTTGTTGCCGCAAAGCGTTCATGACGTAACTCATAAATATTACCACCTTGCTCAGCAATAATGGCCGTTAAACGAGCTAAAGCACCTGGATTGTCTGGTAATTCAACACGAATACGAACCATACGACCTGTACGGGTTAAATGGCGTTGTAATACAGAGACCATAACACGTGTATCAATATTGCCACCCGACAGCACCACACCTAATTTATGACCTAAAAACAGATCGGGACGCGACATAATTGCAGCAATACCTGTCGCCCCTGCTCCTTCACATACTGTTTTTTCAATATTAAGTAATAGTGCAATCGCTTCTTCAATCATGTCCTCAGTGACAACGACAATGTCATCAACATATTCTTTAGCAACTTGGGTCGTAAGCTCACCTGGAGTTTTTACCGCAATACCCTCAGCAACAGTAGAGCCCATTGAAACCGCGTGCTGATAATTGCACAGTAGTTTTGCCATACTTGGGTATACAACTGATTGCACCCCAATAATTTTGATTTTTGGATTGATCGCTTTAGCAGCAATTGCAATACCAGAAATTAAACCACCACCACCAATTGGCACAACCAAAATATCCAGATCAGGCACAGCTGCAAGCATTTCAAGTGCAATGGTGCCTTGACCCGCAATAATTTCAGCATCATCAAATGGGTGAATAATCGTCAAAGATTCTTCTTGTGCAACACGATGCATTTCAGCAGCAGCTTCTGAAAAGTCCTGCCCATGCAAAATAACGCGCGCACCGTACTCACGTACTCGTTGCACCTTAACGTTTGGCGTAGATTTCGGCATTACAATAGTCGCAGTCACACCTGTCCGCTGAGCATGGTAGGCTACACCTTGTGCGTGATTGCCTGCCGAAGCTGCAATAACACCATGTTGTTTTTCTTGCTCAGATAAACACAACAGTTTATTCAGAGCACCCCGCTCTTTAAATGAAGCTGTAAATTGTAAGTTTTCAAATTTCAACCACATCTCAGCCCCTAAGGTTTTAGAAATGGTCTCTGAGAAAACAAAGGGAGTTTTTACAACTAAACCTTCCAAACGCTCTGCGGCAGCATGAACATCATCTAATGTTGGAAAGCCATTTTTAACCTGTTGCTGTATCATTTATCCAGTCAGCCTCAATACACTACAAATCAATTATTTTTTAAAAAACGGCAACAATATTTCATATTACCCATTAGAGTTTTCAGCATATCCAACATGTCTCTAATATACAAAAAATTTTATTCCAAAAATTAAAGATTTAAACTTCCATAAAAAAAGCCCTTTGTGGGCTTTTTTTATAATTTTCAGAATATTAACGTTTATTTATTGGCTTTGAGCACTCAAGCCTTCCGTAGACATATTTTGTTCAGCTATTTTTTCATCAATAGCAAACTGAATATCAGAAAGCTTGGCATTAGCTGCATCTATACCAGATTTCATAGTAGCTTCACGGCCTTTGACATCAAAAATATGTGCTTTTTCTCTTAAATCTGGCTGAATAACAACATCTGCATATTGCAATTCTTCTGCTGCCAAACGCCCTTGCATGATATTAATATTCTGATTAAACAGTCCCCAGACATTCGAAGTTTCTGTGTAAATAGGTTGAGCTAGAATATCAACTGCAATAATGACATCAGCACCTAAATCACGAGCCACTTCAACTGGCACGGGGCTCACCAAGCCGCCATCAACATATTCAGATTTCCCAATTTTAGTCGGCACAAACATACTAGGAATCGAAGCAGAGGCTCTCACGGCTTGCCCAGTATTGCCGTAGTTAAATACGGTCTTAGTGCCATGCTTTAGTTCAGTTGCCACCACATACATTGGAATCTTCATTTTTTCGAGTGGCATGTTATTTACTTGCTGGTTAACGTAGTTCTCTACTTTTTTGCCATCAAAAAAGCCTTTTAAACCGATACTAATATCACGGACATCGCCAGCTTTCATTTTTAAAGCAGTATCACGCAGTTCAGCAGGTGTTTTACCACTCGCATAAATTGCCCCAACAATACTACCCGCACTCGTACCTACAATAAAATCCGGGCGAATACCATGTTGTTCTAAAACTTCAATCACCCCAATATGAGCATAACCTCGTGCTCCACCGCTACCCAATACAAGCGCGACAACAGGACGTTTTTGCATTTTTTTAATTCTTGCAAATGGCTGATCGACAGAACGAGCATAAGCTTCTGTCGTTTGTGGTTTTAGAGCAGCAGACAAGTGTGTGGTGGTCTGGCATCCCGCCAACACCATAGAGAGTCCGAGAACCCACAATTTAAGCTGTTTCATGGCCCATCTTCGTACTATGAGGTTTAAGTTCGGATTGCAATTTTAGTTGCTACTTTCGTGAAAAGCTGTAGTGAATTTATTTAATTTGTCATGTTTAAAATTTAGACTCAAGTATTTTATTTATCGCCTATATGAAAAAGGCCCCTTATGTATAAGAGGCCTTTTTGAAACTTACCAGATATCTGAATCAACTTTTTTCTTCAATTCCGGATACTTGTCAATTTTAAACTCAGGCTCTTTAATGCCTCGTTTTAATTGCTCGCGGTAATCTTTTAACAAAGTACGTGCCATTGGCGTTAATAGTAAAATTGCAATCAAGTTAATGGTTGCCATGATACCCATAAACAAGTCAGCCATAGACCAAACGAGCGGAACACTACCGATTGCACCGAAGTACACCATCACCAATACGAAAATACGGAAGATGAACATGACTTTCGGGTTGTTATTAATAAACTGTACATTACCTTCTGCATAAGCATAGTTACCTAATACAGCTGAATAGCAGAATAAGAATAATAGAACCGCTAGGAAATCAGATCCCCAATGTCCAACTTGAGTTTCTAAGGCACGTTGTGTTAATTCAACACCAACAAAGCCTGCGTCTTGGTAAACGCCAGAAACTAAGATGATGATTGCGGTACTTGTACATACAATGAACGTATCTACGAATACACCAAGCATTTGTACTAAACCTTGGTTTACAGGGTGTTTTACATCAGATGCAGCAGCAGCGTTTGGCGCAGAGCCCATACCTGCTTCGTTTGAGAACAAACCACGCTTAATCCCTTGCATCATTGCCATTGACACTGCCGCACCGAAGAAACCACCTGCCGCAGCATTGAATTGGAAAGCTTCAGTCACAATCAGCTTTAAAATATCAGGCAAAATTGCATAGTTACTAATTGCAATATAGAGAGCAACGGCTAGATAAAGTCCCGCTTTTAAAGGTACAAACATCTCCGCAAATTTAGCGATACGTTTAATACCACCAAAAATTGCCAATGCAACCATAACGACAAGCGCAAGACCAACCCATGAAATTTCTAGATCAACACCACCTAAATGAGCAATAAGATTAGCCTTGTCCCAACCCCAAGCATGTGAAGAAGCATTAGCAATCGCATTAATTTGGACTGAGTTGAATACGAAACCATAGGTAAAGATGAGAGCTAGTGCGAAAACCACACCAAAGGTTTTACTGCGTAAACCTTGGGTAATGTAGTAAGCTGGTCCACCGCGGAATTGTTTAGACTTGCTATCTCTAACTTTAAAAAGCTGAGCAAGTGTTGACTCAATAAAAGCAGAGCTCATACCAAGTACAGCAGTTACCCACATCCAGAACACAGCACCAGGACCACCAATTGCGATCGCAATTGCCACACCTGCAATGTTACCCACCCCAACACGGCTCGCAAGACCCGTTACAAAAGCTTGGAAAGGTGTAAGTCCATGCTCATCTTCGCCTTCTGTACGGCTGCTTTTCATGACACGGATACTTTGCAAGAACATGCGGATCTGCACTGCCCCTGTTAAGACCGTATAAAAAATACCGACAGCCAGCAAGAAAATAACCAGAAAATCCCATAAAGGATCATTAAAAAATTGTACCCACGACATCAGTGTGGCATTGAGTTGTTCATTCATACTCGGTCCGCTTACGTTCTTGCTAATGTGCTAATAGCACAAGCCAAAATACTGCAATAAACAAAAAAGCCCCTCAAAATAGGGACTTCTTCAGTACATTTAAGGAAAAACTTTTAATGTCACTTGAATAGCAATTAACGTCACAAGTTTAAGCAACATAATGCCCAGCACTAAGCCTTTGAAGGTCGCATGAGAGAAAGCATCCTTCAGATAAAATGAATTCATCGCACCACTGAACATATTCCCATTTGGGTGAACAGAATGCATCGACTCGGCTACAAACTTGGAAACTAACAAATGACCACCGCTAAATCAGCTCGCTTAATGATTCCCATCAATTAATCGAGTTATAAAAATCTGGATTTAAGCCAATAAGCATATTTACATATACTTGAGAGCGAATGTCTAAAATGGATATGAATTTCAAAGACTGTAACGAGCCATCGCCATAACGCGGCTATCTGCGCCCTTTTCCCTCTGATTGGAGAAGAGTGCATTTAGATCTGTACCAAGCTGTTGTATTTCTTGTGGCTCAGTAGTTGCGTGAGTTACGTTCATTTTCATGGTTGCAATGGTAATCGCCAATCCTTGTTTCATGAACTGCTTGTTGATGAGCGGTAAACTCATGTAAAGCTCCTTATTCCTCGTGTATTTCTCCATTTCTACATCCAAATCCTTTTTGTAAAGGGATTTTGTATGCAGCCATTTCTTTCCTAACATGAGTATGGAGAAATCATACCTGCGTAAAAAAGTCGGTATTATGCAGAAATTTAAAATTTTGTGTATGTTTTTCATTAAAAATTTATGTTATTTCCGATTATTTTTTATCCAAAATCATCTGTTTTGTACTGTTTTTAAACATATTATACCTTTTTTTCAATTGAGTGATTTTTAATCCAACTGATGCTATAAATTTATTTTTATAGTCAAAAACATCATACTTTTTTGTCTATTTAGATCTAAAGTGGCATATTCACATTAGAGTTAATTAGACATTATATCCAAACTAAACACATCATCATATCTTTAAGGATATCCCTTTTCTAATATTTTTTGCTTATAAATGAATTACTTTCAAAACATGAAATTAAACTTCAAAAAAGTATGAAGTATTTAAGAAAAGATATAGGAGTACGCATGAATCTGGAACAAGTTCGTCTCGTTGATGAAGCTATCACTTCTCGACATTCTGTCCGCGCTTTTTTAAATACTCCAATTGAGCCAGAAGTCATTAAAGATATATTACGAGTCGCAAGTCGAGCACCTTCTGGAACAAACACTCAACCATGGAAAGTCTATGTGGTCACAGGCAAAAAGCGTGATGAAATGGTTGAACGTGTATGTACTGCACAAATTGAAGTTTCAAAAAATCCTGAACTAGCAGAACAATATAAAGAAACTTTTGCCTATTACCCTGAAAAATGGATATCCCCTTTTATTGACCGCCGCCGCGAGAATGGTTGGGGACTCTACGGTTTACTCGAAATCAAAAAGGGCGAAAAAGAAAAAATGGCTGAACAGCAGCTACGTAATTTTAAATTGTTTGATGCACCAGTCGGCCTTTTCTTTACCGTAAATAAAACTATGGGAATCGGTTCCAAAATGGATATCGCAATGATGATCCAAAACGTGATGGTCGCTGCCAAGGCACGTGGTTTAGATACATGCCCACAAGCAGCTTGGAATCATTTTCACCCTATTGTTTTAGATATAGTAGGTGCATCAGATGACGAAGAACTGGTATGTGCAATTGCATTAGGTCATGCCGATCCTAACCACATTGTAAATACCTTTATTACGCCTAGAGAACCTGTTGAAAATTTCACAGTTTTTCTAGACGAATAAGCTATAAGTGGCCATTCTCTAAAAGCTATGAGAATGGCTTGGTTTTGACCTGTTGTGTCGCTTTCAATACGACAATAAAACCACTTAGTGTAAATAACACCATCATTACGCCCATATTGAGCGATGCGGACCAAATCAAGAAGTTAAGAAGCACGCCACCTAAAAGGCCACAAGCGAATTGCATACTTCCCATAATTGCACTTGCTGTCCCAGCGCGAGCACCTTGTTTGGACATTGCTAACGCCATAGCATTTGGGCCTGTTAAACCAATGCCTGAAATAGCTAAAAATAACCCTACCATAACCAGCCATAAAGGCGCCGCAGGAATTAAACCAGCAATAAATACAATCATGGCTCCAGTCACTTGCACAAGTGAACCCGATTTTAAGCGTTTGGTAATTTCAACACGTGTTGTTAAATGCTTGTTTAAAGAGGACATTAACATGATGCCAAAAGCATTTAGTCCAAATACGTAAGCAAACTCTTGCTGATTAAGTCCGTACTGGTCCATAAACACTGCAGGTGCTGAACTGATATAGCAAAATAATGCAGCCCCCGTTAAACAGCCTGCAAACATAGGTAAGCGGAAACTCGCATCTTTGAAAATAGCTCCATATAAAGTCACCACTTGATAGAGTGATAGCTTAAGCCTTTTATCATTTGCCAAAGTTTCTTTAAAAAAGAAATGTACGCACAGCCAACACAGCGCACCCACAATTGAAAGCGCAATAAAAATAGCCTGCCACGGAAACCAAATTAAAATCCATGCTCCGATCATAGGAGCCAAAATTGGTGCAAGTCCCATGACAATCATCATGCTTGAGAAAGCTTGTGCAGAGCCTTGAACGTCCAATTTATCGCGTATTGCTGCACGAGCCATGACTACGCCAACACAACCACCTAAAGCTTGTAAAATACGGGCCGCAATCAAGCTCCATTCATTAGTAGCCATTACACAAAATAAGCTTGCGACTGCATAAAGCGCGAGGCCAAAGTAAAGTGGTTTCTTTCTACCGATACGATCGCTTAAAGGACCATAAACCAACTGCCCAATGGCTAAACCAAAAAAATAAGCTGGTAGTGTATTTGCCACCATTTGCGTACTTACCCCAAAATCATGGGCCATTTGTGGTAACGCAGGTAAGTACATATCAATGGATAACGGCCCTAAAGCCGTAAGTAAAGCGAGCAACATAATCCAGCCAATAGAGTATTGACGCTGGGCTGTTTGTTCAGACATAACGATATTTCATTTTTCACTCATTTGCATACAGACAAGCTTACACTGTCTATCGTATGATTTGTGCAACATTGGTGTAGAAATACACAAATCCTTTATCACTCAGGTTGATCAGCAAGGACTTCATTTGAAATCTTGGTTTAAACGCCTAAAAAGAGCGACTTATAACACAACATTTATGTATAACGTGCGAATGCTGATAGCCTTTTCAGGAACTGCTTTCGTGCCTTATTTTTTAGGCTATCAATTAGCAACTATTCCACTCACTTTAGGTGTAGTCGCAGCAGGTTTGAGTGATATTGATGATCGCTTTTCCGTGCGAATCATGAACCTAATTTATACTTATATTGGGTTCTTCGTTACCGCAGCTTCTGTACAACTACTTTTCCCCTACCCAATGGCTTTTGCTTTAGGGTTGATTGCTTCATGTATTGGCTGGATTTTACTAGGTTCATTAGGACGTCGTTACGCCACTATTTCTTATGGCTGTTTGGTTGTTTCGGTCTATACCATGTTGGGTGTTCACCTTTTTGATCACTGGTATATTCAACCTGCTCTTTTAGTTGCAGGTGCTGCTTGGTATGGCGTCATTGCTACTATTAGCTTTTTACTATTTCCGGTTCGCCAACTTCAAGATAAACTCGCAGCGTCTTATGCATCTCTAGGTGATTTTCTATTTGCAAAATCAAATTTATTTGATGTAGATATGACTCCTGCCAGCTATCAGCAAAGTATGATTGAGCTGTCATTAGAAAATGGTAAGTTAATTACGATTTTTAACGACTTAAAAACAGCTTTATTGACTCGTTTAAAAGGTGACCGTGGGCAAAAAGATACACGCCGAAGCTTACATTATTATTTTGTCGCTCAAGACATTCATGAGCGTGCTGACTCAGCCCATATCGACTATCAAAAGTTAGCCAAAATTTTTCAGCACAGTGATATTTTATTTAGATTTCAACGAATTTTGGCGGTTCAAGGCAAAGCTTGCCAAGAGTTAAACGAATGTATTTTACAACGCAAACCTTATAATCATAACAAACGCTTCAAGCAGAGTTTTGAGAACTTAAGACTATCTTTAGAGAAACTAAGACGTGATCAGCATTATGATCTGTTATGGGTAAATGCTCTCTTCGCTTTATACCAAAATTTAAAATCTATCGACTCTCAGTTACTCAACTTAGAAACGGAACAACACATTCAGTCTGATAAAGTTAAACAAGCAGAGAACCAGCTTAAAGATGATGATTTACAAGGATGGAACGATATTGTCATCCGAATAAAGCAAAATCTAACTCCTGAATCTGTACTTTTCCGCCATGCAATTCGCGTCTCAATTGTTCTTTTTATTGGGTATGTGCTGATTCAAATGACCAATATCGAGTACGGCTATTGGATTATGCTTACAGCCCTATTTGTAAGCCAACCTAACTTCAACGCAACCAAACGTCGCTTACGCTTACGAATTGTCGGAACATTAGTCGGAATTATTGTTGGTCTTACCATTGTATTTCTCGTGCCTTCCGTCGAAGGACAACTATTAATGTTGATCTTGAGCGGGGTACTGTTTTTTGAGTTACGCAGTAAGCAATATGCTCAAGCAACCGCATTTATTACAATTTTGGCATTAATTAACTTTAATCTAGATGGCTCGGCAATGGCTGCTGCTATTCCGCGATTTGTAGATACTTTAATTGGATGTGCGCTAGCTTGGTTTGGGGTGACATTTATTTGGCCTGACTGGAAATTCCGACGCTTACCTCGCAACATCAGACGTTCATTACAAGCTCAATGCAATTATTTAGCTGAAGTTGTTAAACAATATCATGAAGGTCGCAATCATGCGCTGAATTACCGTATTGTAAGACGGGCTGCTCATAATACTGATGCCGAGGTTGCTTCACTTATCTCAACTTTAGCGACAGAGCCAGACTTTGACCCTACCCGTAAGTCGGATATCTTTGAATTTTTATGTTTAAACCATACATTTTTAAGTTATATCGCAGCACTTGGAGCACATCGAGAAAACATTCAAGATCAAGCTGTTCTTAAACTCTTAGATCAAGCACTGGATGATATTCAGGGGGCTTTATTGAGAGATGAGATGCCTGATCTTACAGCACAAAATATGCTCCAGACGATACGTCAACGTTTGAGCCAAAATAATGAAGAGGATCAAAAATCACTCATCATTTTACAGCAGCTATCACTCATGCTTGGTGTATTGAACCGTTTTAGTATGCTAAAACAACGTCTAAGTCATGATCTTGATAACGATGCCAGCGAGCTTGCATCGTTATAAATTTGAGTCGGAAATTAGTATGAAATTGGCATAATATCCTTTCCTGACTTATGCCAATTAATGCTAAACTTAAAACAGTTTACAATTTGTTATTTGCACTATGACCGCGAAAACTTTATACGCTTATACGCTTCAGCCTGTTCCCTATGATGTGTCAGAAGCTGAACAACGTAATGCACAGCTTCTTATCTGGCGCAGCACCAATAAAATCAGCACAAAAATTTGGGCAATTATGGGTGTGGTTTTAGCCCTAGCTATATTAGGTCTTATTTTTATTAAGAACTACTCTACTGTTTTTTGCTGGGTTGCTATTGTTGCTGTAGTACTTTACTACCTAGGTCGTAAATACGGATTAGAGTGGTACGTTAAACGCAAAATGAATGAATTTCCGGTACAGGAAATCAAAGGTATTCGTTTAGGTGTGCAGCCTCATGGTATTGTGATGCGTCAACAAATGGGCTTACAAGAAGGCGTAGGTACTATTGGATGGAAAAATATCTACGAATGGTACAATACACCTGATTTTATTTTGGTCAATTTCAAAGTAAAAGATCCAAAAGGCCAAGAACAACAAGGTGCTTATATCCTACCTAAGCGCATGGATTCTAAAAACTTCTCGTTCAACACAATTCGCACACACTTAAAAGAATCTGTAGGCGAACCAAAAACCTTGTAATTCTAGATTTTATAAAAAGCCTCCTCATGGAGGTTTTTTATTAAGCTAAAAATAAATGATAATGAAAATTAATATTATCTCCAAAATCCATATTATCTCCCCAATCTTCGGCTATACTTCGTTACAAGATCTCCATCATATTTACATTTTCGACCATGTTTAAAAAAATTTTATTTCAAATTCATTGGTTTCTGGGTATTACTGCTGGCCTAATCTTATCCATTATGGGTGTTACAGGTGCAATTTATTCTTATGACCAACAAATTTTAAAATGGGTGAATTCTGATAGTTATGTTGTACAAGCTGAAAACACTCCAAAATTAACTCCTGCTCAGCTATATCAACATTTCAATACAACACAACCTGAAATCAAAATTAATAGCATTACGATCGCCAAGGACCCAACCTCTTCTTCTATTGTAAATATTGAAAAAGAAGGTGAACGCCGTGGCTATAATATGATGGTGAATCCTTATAACGCTGAGATTCTTCCAGATGTTAAAGGCCGAAAGTTGTTGTTACTCATACAACAAATTCATCGTAATTTAACAGCAGGTGAAGTTGGTAAACAAATTACTGGTGCCTGCGCACTCATGCTAATTTACTTCGTACTCAGTGGGTTATATTTACGTTGGCCTAAAAAGCACTCTGTTCGTCAATGGCTTGCTGTTAAACCGAAACTCAAAGGCCGGAATTTTATTTGGGATCTACATGCTGTTGTCGGCACATGGGTCATTGTTTTTTATCTTCTTTTCGCATGTACAGGACTATATTGGTCTTATGATTGGTGGCGTAGTGGCATGTTCAAAGTGATGGGAGTTGAACAACCTAAACGACAAGATCATGGCGCTGCTCCTCAAAATCAAAATCGTGGAATGCAGCAAGGTAAACAATCTGACCGTAATAATGATAAAAAATCAGAGCCTCAATTAGATAATACTCAACTCATTACAGCACTTAATCAAACATGGAGTGGCTTCAATAGTCAGGTTGGACGTGATTATTCGACTCTAACATTAAGCTTACCGAAAAAAGATGATGGAAAAATTGAGTTAAGCTTTGTCGATGCTACCCCACAACACGAACGGGCACGTAACCAAGCCATCTATAATTATCAAACTGGCAACATCGAAAAGATGGAGCTTTACGAAGACAAAAAGCTTAATCAAAAGATTATGAGCAGCATGTTACCCGTACACCGCGGTAGCTTCTTTGGACCAATTTATCAATTCGTTGCAATGCTTGCTTCTTTAGCAATGCCTTTGTTCTTGGTTACTGGGTGGATGCTGTATCTTAAACGCCGTAAACAGAAAAAATTAACACAGGCGGCTCGTCAGTCTTTAGCAGGACAATACATTGATCCAAATGCAAAGCCTTGGCTTATTACTTATGCAACTCAAACAGGCGTAGCTGAACAACTCGCTTGGAGTACGGCAACAAGTTTACAAGAGGCTCATCAACCCGTTCAGGTAAAACCTGTACAGCAGCTAACACAAACTGATTTAGAGCAACATCAACAGGTTTTATTCGTGATCAGTACTTATGGTACTGGTGATGCTCCTGATCTTGCTACAAGCTTTGCTAAAAAACTTTTAAAATTGAATGTGGATCTTAAGCACATCAACTATGCTGTTCTAGCGCTGGGCTCTAAAGAATATGCAGACACTTATTGTAGTTTCGGCCATGCAGTAGATGCTTGGCTTAAAGCAAATGGTGCCCATGCTCTCTTCAATACAATTGAAGTTGATAATGCAAACCCATCGGATATTCAAAATTGGAATCAATCTCTCGCTAAAGCAACCAAATTAGATTTACATGCTGTAAATCTGGAAAAAGTATTTGATAGTTGGACATTGCAGCAACGTGATTTACTCAACCCAAATAGCTTAGGTCAGCCTGCTTATAATATTGAACTTAAAGCAAATCATGAGGCGATATGGCAAGCGGGTGATATTGCTGAAATCCAGCCTGGTAATAGTCCTGAACGTATTCATGCTTTTTTGCAAAAGCATCATATTCTTAAAAATTCAAAAGTTGATTCATTGCAGATTTCAATCGAAAAAGCGCTTTGGAATAAAGATTTAACTGGTGAAATTGAACCATTTGCCAATCTGGATCATTTATTAGAGCAGCTCCCTACTCTACCAACGCGAGAGTATTCGATTGCGAGTATTCCTTCTCAGCAAGTCCTTCGTTTGGTTGTACGCCAACAATATGATGCGTCTGGCAACTTAGGTTTAGGTTCGGGTTGGCTTACTCAATATACGCAAGTTAATAATGAAATTGCTTTGCGTATTCGTACCAATGAATCATTCCATCTTATTGATGACAACCGCCCTATTATTTGTATTGGTAACGGAACTGGTATTGCTGGCTTAATGAGCCTATTACACACCCGTACACGTCATGATTACACTGAAAACTGGTTAATCTTTGGTGAACGTCAAAGAGCATGTGATTTCTTCTATGAATCAACTATTGAGGCATGGAAAACCACAGGAATGTTAAAACGCCTCGATTTAGCTTTTTCGAGAGATCAAGAACAACGCATGTATGTTCAAGATGTAATCCGTCAGAATGCAGCAGAATTAGTAAGCTGGGTAGAACGGGGTGCTGTTCTGTATGTATGCGGTAGTATTGATGGTATGGCAAGTGGAGTCGATCAAGCACTTATCGAAATTCTGGGTGAAGAACAGGTAGATGATTTAAGACAACAAGGCCGTTACCGCCGTGATGTTTATTAAAGATCAATAAAAACTAAAACCGAGTAATAGCTTAAATGCTTTACTCGGTTTTTTATTGCATTCAGAATGATTTTGCATACACTGTCTGCAATTTAAATTGCAACTCTAAGCACAATGCAAATCAGTAAGTGGATCCGTATTTTCCTAGCAATCATTGGTTCGATTTTATTTCTAGATGGATTAGTTCTAATTTGTCTCAATAAAATTAATGTAGGCACCGTTATTCCTTTAATTTTAGGTGCTTTCCTCTGCCTATATTCCTTATTTTATTATCATTTAGAACGCTTTTTCTTCTATCACTATCGCTTACACACACTTTGGCGTTTTGGATGGTTATGCTTCTGGATATGGTTAATTGGCTTAGGCTATTTTTTTAGCTTTATTAAAGAAAATAAAGATACTTCAAATAATATTCCTCCAGTAAAAGCAATTATTGTCTTAGGAAGCGGTGTTGAGAATGGTCAGCCATCCACAATTCTTGCAAAACGTTTAGATACGGCCGCCCCTCTAGCCCTAAAACAGCAGCAAGCACAGATTGTTCTAACAGGTGGTCTTGATTTTTCAGAAAAAGAAAGCGAAGCATTGGTTATGTCTCGTTATCTTGAACAAAAGTATCATATCGCAAGAGATCAAATGATCCTTGAAGATAAAAGCACCAGCACAGAGCTTAACTTAAAAAATAGTAAACCCTTATTAGAACAGCACCACATTACCTTAGACCAGCCAATTGCTATTGTGACAAGTGATTTTCATATTCCTCGAGCAATAGCAATTGCAAAAAAACAGGGCTATACCCAAATTTATGGGGTAGCAGCCGAGACACCATTAGCTACTCGCTACAATGCATGGTTACGTGAATATTTCGCATATGCAAGTGGATGGCTTTTAAACGAATATTAAAAATAATTTAATAAAAAAACTGCTATTTAAAAAATAGCAGTTTTTTTATTTGTGAAAATATTAGTGATCGGTACAAATACAGAGTTGATCTAAGCTGAAGATCATAAATTGCAAGTTAGATTCTTATCTTTAGCCACTAATAAAGAAATTTAATAAGGAGGAGGAAGCCCATCAACAGCAAGAGTAAAAAAACACTAATGCTAAAAAATTAAAAAACTAGAGATCAATAAAAAGAATAACTTAAAGGTATAAGGACTTTAATTTTAGAATAGAAACGTTGTATCTACACTGAGTCACGTAGTAAATAAATTTACATGTAAGTATAAGATATTTATAGATGAATATGAATTTAGGGAATTTAAATTTCTGATAGAAATTATGGTGGGCGCTGACGGGATCGAACCGCCGACATTCTGCTTGTAAGGCAGACGCTCTACCAACTGAGCTAAGCGCCCTTAATGAGAAAAGATAGCGAATGTATCTTTATACTCTACATTCTCTAGACAAGGGAATCAAGAGAATGGCGCAGCGGACGGGGCTCGAACCCGCGACCCCCGGCGTGACAGGCCGGTATTCTAACCAACTGAACTACCGCTGCACTACAATACTTTAAAATAAAGTATGGTCACATATATGGTGGGCGCTGACGGGATCGAACCGCCGACATTCTGCTTGTAAGGCAGACGCTCTACCAACTGAGCTAAGCGCCCCAAGAAGAAAAAACTAATAAATTATTAATTTTTCGATTTAAAATTTTTACATCTTAAATCATCTTCCAAACACAACCCGAACTGAAAAGTGGCGCAGCGGACGGGGCTCGAACCCGCGACCCCCGGCGTGACAGGCCGGTATTCTAACCAACTGAACTACCGCTGCACTTTCACAATATCGCAATTGTGGGGTAAACGATGTTAAGTCTTAAGTGGCGCAGCGGACGGGGCTCGAACCCGCGACCCCCGGCGTGACAGGCCGGTATTCTAACCAACTGAACTACCGCTGCACTTGAGAGCTTAACGTAAAGGCTTGGTGGGCGCTGACGGGATCGAACCGCCGACATTCTGCTTGTAAGGCAGACGCTCTACCAACTGAGCTAAGCGCCCTTAACGTCTTCATCGTTTGTGAGGTGCATTATAGAGAATCTTTAACAGGTGTCAAACGCTTTTCGACAACTTTTCAAAAAAATGCGAATGAATGATTAAAAATAAGTCATTATTATGTAAAAAACAATTT
Source organism: Acinetobacter sp. BEC1-S18-ESBL-01 (assembly GCF_014169935.1). NCBI lineage: Bacteria > Pseudomonadati > Pseudomonadota > Gammaproteobacteria > Moraxellales > Moraxellaceae > Acinetobacter > Acinetobacter sp. BEC1-S18-ESBL-01. The sequence continues at coordinate 686,292 of NZ_AP022302.1, read as the reverse complement.
TTTGTATTTTATTTAAGCACTTATTTTAATATTTTGATCATTCAGCTAATTAAATAAGAATTTTTAAAATCTTATTTTAGGTTAAAGATTGCTCAGACAAATAAACCAATGCATCTTCAGCGACTAAATCAAACAGTTCAATGATTTCTTCATTACGCATTCGAATACAGCCATGTGACATGGGAACGCCCATCGGTTCTTTATCAGGTGTGCCATGAATATAGATATAACGCTGCATGGTGTCATGACCTTCGCCTTTATTAAAGCCTTCTTCTAAGCCATCTAACCAAAGAATACGAGACAATATCCAATCTCTTTCAGGGAATTGTGCTGCTAGTTGACTACTATAGACCTCCCCTGTTGGCTTACGTGCAATAAAAACCGCATTTTGAGGAGATTGTGCACCAATTTTTTTTGCAACCCTATGCCATCCACGTGGAGTCCTACCAGTATTCTCTTGCTCACCGATTCCGTTCTTTCCGGTAGAAATGACATAAAACTTATTATGTTTAGGCAAAGTTAATGTTTGATTTGCTAAATCGATGAGGACATCTGCTTCTTCGAGCTTAAATTGAGACATTGAACTTATTCTCTTATATCGACTCAAATACTTTGAGTTTAAGTAAAAATTTATAGGAAAAACTTGTCTTGCGCCAAAATTAAAAGATTATCAATCCTCTCTTATCTACGCGCAGTTTCACTGCTTGTCTTGCGCCAAAATTAAAAGATTATCAATCTTTTAATTTTGGCTCAGGGCGTAGCCATAACCAAACTGCAACGATGAACATGGTAGTATCAGTAAAAACCTTGACCCAAAGCGGTGCTGAAGTAAATAGCATTATAACGCCACTGATTGCCATCATTATGCTTGCAATCCATTTGGCTTTACGTGGTACTGTACCATTGGCTCGCCAATCACGTAATGTTGGGCCATATTTGGGATGGTTTAATAACCAATCATCCATTTGTGGCCATCCCTTTGAAGCTGCCCATGCAGCTAGTATCAAAAACACTGTTGTGGGCATACCTGGTAAAATTGCTCCAATAATGCCTAGCGTGATAAAAATCACGACCAAAGAGCGCCAGAACAATGTTTGCATATATAAACCTTAACCTGCTGTTAGCGTTAGTATAAAGTGTTTTTCTAATATTGTTTGTTGATCCCTTATGAAATTAGGATGAATTACTTCGAGTATTAAATATATGAATATTGCCTCAGTGAAAACTTCCTATTTCGAACCATGGCTTCAATTCCAACATCCTATAGTGCGACAGCTAGCTTTTTGTATCGCTAGTCCAAATTTACTTTGCCAATTACCAAAAAGTTTTTCTATACAACATGACTTTAAGCTGCACCCAACCGAAGTATGGGAAGAGCATTTCCAAAATTATTTACCACGGTTAAAAGAGCTCGATCAGTCACCAGAGCCTTTAATCCAGTTTTTATCTCAACTTAAAAGTACACGCTTAGGTTTACGCTTTGAGAATTTACTTTGGTTCTGGCTACAAGAGGATAATTATCATCCTTACCAACTGTTAGGTCATAGCATTCAAAAGATTGATGGAACAAAAACTTTAGGTGAACTGGATTTTTTAATTTTAAATAAAAAAACTCAACAAATTGAACATTGGGAGGTCGCGTTAAAATATTATTTGGGCGAGGCAGACTTACATTTAGAACAATGGATTGGATTAAACCGTGAAGATACTTTAAGCAAGAAACTTTATCATTTTACGAATAAGCAATTTCAATTTTCTGAGGCATTAAATTTTAAGATTCAACAACGTTTTGCGGTTTTAAAAGGACAACTCTACCTACCACTTCAACTAAATTTTCAAAAGTCGCTACCAGATTGGATAAATTTAAAGCGTCGTTTGGGATATTGGGGTACTACCATTCCACATTCTTCTTTTTATCGATTGGAAAGACACGAATGGTTGTGTCCAAATAAAGAGCAGACTTCAAATCCAGCACATTGGTGGACAGACGGTCTATATTGTAAAAATAGTGAAGAGGTTTTGTTTTATATGTTTAGACATCCTTCGTACTTAAACATTAAGCCTCACCTGCAAAAATTAAGCTAATTAACAATAAGTTTTAAGCTTCTAGAAACATTTTATAACGTTTTTACTATTAAACAGTCATGTTTCTTTTTCCGTTTGTTTTTTAATCTAAATTTACTTCATTATTAAATTTAAACGGAGAAAATGATGAAAAAAGTTTTAGCTGCGTCTGTAATGGTTGCTGTTATTTTAACAGGGTGTAATACGTTTAAAGGTTTTGGGCAAGATGTTTCTAAAGCAGGTGATGCTGTAACAAATACTGCTGAAAAAACACAAGATAAAATGTAAGTTAGAGTTGTTACTTCAAAAACCTTATCGTTCCGATAAGGTTTTTTTATTTTTACGTACCCATCCCCTAGAGATTCGCCTATTATATCGGACTATATTTCACCTGATCAGCACGCAATTTTCGGTATGAACCATTCAGACACTCTCTCGCTTAGCTTAGAACTGTTACAACAACCTTCTGTTACTCCTATTGATCATACATGCCAAACCATCATGGCAGACCGTTTAGCCAAAATTGGTTTTCATATTGAACCAATGCGTTTTGGTGAAGTTGACAATCTTTGGGCGCGTCGCGGAACTGAAGAACCTGTATTTTGTTTTGCCGGCCATACTGACGTAGTTCCGACAGGTAAGTTAGAAGCATGGAATTCAGATCCGTTTGCACCTGAAATTCGCGATGGAAAATTATATGGTCGTGGTTCGGCCGATATGAAAACAGCACTTGCAGCGATGGTCGTTGCATCTGAGCGTTTTGTCGCAAAACATCCTGATCATAAAGGTTCAATTGCTTTTCTAATTACTTCTGATGAAGAAGGACCTGCTATTAACGGTACGGTTAAAGTGATTGAGACTCTTGAAAAACGTAACGAAAAGATGACATGGTGTTTGGTAGGCGAACCTTCTAGTACTCATAAATTGGGTGATATTGTTAAAAATGGTCGTCGTGGTTCACTTAATGCCGTATTAAAAGTTCAAGGTAAGCAAGGTCATGTGGCTTACCCACATTTGGCGCGTAATCCAATTCATGAAGCATCACCAGCTTTAGCAGAACTGTGCCAAACTGTTTGGGATAATGGAAATGAATATTTCCCAGCAACATCATTTCAGATTTCAAATATTCATGCTGGCACTGGCGCAACAAATGTCATTCCTGGTGCACTAGAAGTTACTTTTAACTTCCGTTATTCAACAGAAGTAACAGCAGAACAACTTAAACAACGTGTGCATGAGATTTTAGATAAACACGGTTTACAGTACGAAATCGTTTGGAATCTTTCTGGTTTACCATTCCTAACACCTGTGGGTGAACTCGTTAATGCAGCGCAAACTGCTATTTTGAACGTAACGGGTACTGAAACTGAGCTTTCAACGAGTGGTGGTACTTCTGATGGCCGTTTTATTGCTCCAACAGGCGCACAGGTATTGGAATTAGGTGTTCTTAACGCAACAATTCATCAGATTAACGAACATGTTGATGTACAAGACCTTGATCCACTAACTGATATTTATGAACAAATTTTGGAAAATTTGTTAGCTAAGTAAAAGTTAAGATCTAACGAATTGAAAAAGCGCCCTTTTGGGGGCGTTTTTTGTATTTAAAGTATCAATACATTCTTTTAAAATTTTAAAGATTATTTATATTCAATAAACTAGAAAATTAGTTTTAATAGAAATAGCTTAAAAAGCTGCTTTTGAATTCTTATCTATCCATTGCAATATAGTTGGCCAGACTTCTTTAGCAGCATTTTGGCTAAGTACAATTCGACTATGAGAATAACTTTCTAAGTTACTATTGGAATAGCCAAATTCTCGAAATATATTATTTTCATTTTCAAAAGCTTGCAAATACTTATAGCATCCTTTAGCAGGGGCAATAAATTTATCGCCAGTCCCGCAAATAGAATATATTGGAACTCTAATAGAGCTCATAAATTTTTTATAATCTATATCTTTAAATTCACTTATAAAATTTTCCTTTAAGTTCCAATTAAACCATGGACGCATCGTGTAATAGGTTTCATTTATTCGCCCCAACTTAAATTTATTAGCAGGAATCTGACCTAGACCTTTTACAACTAATTTTGCAGAAAACAATTTAATAAAATCAAAGGAATTATTTACTGCTCCAAATGCTTGGCAAGCAATAAAAGTAATACTTTGAATATTTTTTAAATATTCAGGATAATTAATTAAGAACATGGTTAAGCATAGCCCTCCACCACTGTGTGTTACACAGTGCAAGGAAGTTATATTAAAATTATGGTAAATATAATGAAATGCAGTTTTATATTCATATAATGCAACAGTTTCAAAATTAAATGGTATATCTGTTTTTGGGCTAGTACCATGCCCTCGCCACTCTAAAATAAAACAAATATAACCATGATTTGCCAAATAATCTGCAATGCCTATACAAACAGTTTTATCCGAAAATGCACCATGAGATAAGAAAATTGCTTCTTTTTTTATTAGAGAATTATTTCTTTTAGAAATTTCCCATAAAGCAAATTCACCCTGATCATCTGTTTCTAAAATATGTAGCTCTTTATGAATTGACATTTATTTTCTGCTATAGAAGATTTTATTCTAGGTTATTTTGCTATGATTAATATGACAAAGTAAGTTCCTCCTTTAACTATATTTTTAATTTATCTCCTTTTAAAATTCAGTATGAGGCTTTATTAAAAGTAAATATTAGTGATTTCTTATATTTTAGCATTTGGAATACATATAAAATATAAATTTGCGATATAAATAAAGCAAGCGCTTCAATGATTTTTAAAATAAATTTATATTCTCTAAAAGAATTTTACCTATTTTTTATAAAAAAAGAACTCAAAATGAGTTCCTTTTTTATAGATTCTATAGGTGAAGAGAATCTTGAATATATTGCAAATTAGGAACATGGTAGCGTTGATTGTCCATACGAATATATTTAAATACAGTTGGGTGCTGTAAAGACTCTTGTATATTTTCATTTTCATCTACGACTTCAGAAATACGCAGACGAACTGAAACTGGCATCGATTTACACACAAGTGCAAAACGTTGACTAATGTCTTCGCTTTCAATGACTAAAGCTACTGCTCGAGAATCTATTTCGTTGTGAACCGAATAAACAGGGAGTTTTACATCATGCCATTCAATATGCTTGATACCGTTTTTAACATCCATAGCAGATAACACTATATTTTGCGGCAATAGCATCGGCACTTGCTGATGACATTCAATAATATATGCATCAATAAAACCAGTTGAGACAGTAATTAAATGCTGAAGCTCTTGCTGGTTCATTTCATTAATTAAGGATGTACTTATATTACTTTTCATTAGGCAAGTTCCTCTTTAAATGTCATGAATAACGCATCAATATTGTGAAGTAAGTCTTCTTCTTGGAAAGGTTTACCCATGTATTGGTTAACACCTAAAGTAAATGCTCGTTCACGATGTTTTTCACCTGTTCGGGATGTAATCATAATAATTGGCATGTATTGATGCATATCATGATGTCGTACAAGATTAAGAACTTCAAAACCATCCATTCGTGGCATTTCAATATCAAGTAACATGAGATCTGGTTTAATATTTTCCAATTGCTCAATGGCATCAACCCCATCTTTAGCTGTGACTACATCATAGCCCTGACGTTCAAGTAAGCGAGACGTCACCTTACGTACAGTTACCGAGTCATCTACAATCATGATAAGACGTCGCTCATCAGACTCGCGTTGTCTATAGATAGTTTCATTAAGCGATTTATGTCGGCGAGTAGATTGAATTTGACGAGCAATATTTTGTCCATCTAAAATTAGACAAACTTGACCATCACCTAAAATAGTTGCTCCTGCAATCGCACCAATGCTAGAGAATTGTTGTCCTATTGGCTTAACTACAATCTGTGCGCGTGAGCCAATCAGTTGGTCAACTAATAAGGCGACGGTTTGTCCATTATTTGCCTTAATCATTAATACTGGTAATGAATACATCATTCCACTTAAGCGCGGAATTGGTTGATTACCAACAAACTCAGATAAATAACGTAATGGATAGCGCTTATTTTCAAATTCAAAGAGCTCTTGTTCACTTCCGAAATATTGTTCTAATGATGCTGGTGAAACTCGTACAATTCGATCAATCTGCGCCAGTGGGATTGCAAATTGCTGATCAGCAACTTTAACCATTAAAGCATCACTAACAGCTACTGTCGTTGGAACACGTATGGTAAAGACAGTTCCCTGCCCGTATACAGAGTCGACACTCACATGGCCACCTAAGGCCTTAATATCACTTTGCACGACATCCAGTCCGACGCCACGGCCTGAAATCTGAGTGACTTGATCGGCTGTACTTAAACCAGGATGGAAAATCAGCTGTAAAATATCTTGATGTTCTAATACTTGCTCTGGATTAATCAAACCAGACATTAACGCCTTTTGACGAACCTTCTCGATATCAATACCTTGCCCATCATCCTTAAATGTAACTACAACATCTGTACCTTGACGATGAATATTGAGTTCAATGCGTCCAGTTTCTGGTTTTTTAGCTTGTTCACGTTGCGCACGGTCTTCTAATCCATGGTCAATTGCATTTCTAAGCATGTGCTCAAGTGGCGTAACCAAACGTTCTAACATTGTCCGGTCCAGCTCGCCTTCTGTATTATTAACAAAAAGCTCCGCTGGTCGATTTAACGTGGTAGAAGTCTGCCTCACAATTCTTTGCAGACGAGGCAATAATCGAGAAAATGGTACTAAGCGTGTTCGCATAAGACCTTCTTGAATTTCAGCCTGAATACGCGATTGCTGTACCAATAAACCTTCAGTGTCTCTGATCTTTTCAGATAATGTATTTTTAAAATCTACTAAATCCGATGCAGACTCGGCAAGAGACTTTGATAACTGATTTAATGAAGAATATTGGTCCATCTCTAAAGGATCAAATTCCGTATAACGTGAGTTCTCAATACCGTGCTTTGCAATAATTTGGGTTTCCAATTCACCTTCCATTCGACGCAACTGATCTGCAAGTCGCTGAATAGCCAATTCCATTTCCGCTAAGGTATGACCAAATTGGCTTAAATCCATTTCAATTCGCGAACGGTTAATCGAATTTTCACCAGACAGATCAATCATTTTTTCAATTAAATCTGCCGAGACTCGAATCATCTCATTATTTTGATCAAGGCGTTGTGCTTGTTCCCACTCACCCATCATTGGCGGTGGTTCTGTACCGTCACCTTGCACTAAACTCATTACAGGTTCCGTGCTGAATAGATCAGTTCTAGTTAACTTACTAGGAATTTGAATTGCTCTTTCAATGAACTGGATATTTTCCAGACTTTGTTGTAAACCATCGAAGTGTTGATAATTTTGTTTAAAAATTGCCTCTTTTAACCAGACAATTGCACTCTCTAATAAGTTGTCATAAATATTTGAGCTGAAATGATGAAGCGCAAATTGTTCAAAAGCATTCTCAAGTTGATAAGCAATCGCTTGCACGGTTTCAAGTCCCAGCATACGGGAACCGCCTTTCAAGCTGTGCACTGCTCTTTGTAGTTGAAGCAAGATACTACGGTTAGTACGTTGCTCGAACCATTGTTTTAATAAGTGATCGGCCATTTCTAATAGTTCGGCCGCTTCCTCCATGAATGTCTGCTCGACAACAGTATTAATATCTTGATCTGGGATACTCTCTGTATGATCGTGATCAGCATAAAGAACTTGTAATTCGGTTTGCTCAACAAGTTGATTATTAGACTTAGCAATCTGCTCAGAAGCAGAAGTTAACTCACTGAGGTTTAACGCCGTATTATTTATCGCTTCTTGTTGTAATACTTCAAAATTTAATTCAGGTATAACATACGTTTCAGGTTCTGTTTTGCTCTCTTTAATATGAGAATCAAATACCTGACCTGCATTTTTAAGTGCTTGAATAGTATGAGAAGCAGCATAATCTAGGTGCTGTTCACGCACTATTTGAAGACGGTCAGCCAAGTCATCTTGAACTAGTCGAATAAAATCAATGAGAGCAGACGAAACTATCAACTGTTTTTGAATTAAACGCTCATAAATACTTTCTAACTCATGTGCAATTAAACCAATATAAGTTGCCTGAATCATATTTGCCCCACCTTTTAAGGTATGCAAATAACGCATCAGATTATTGAGAGCGGCAAAGTTTTCTTGATCATTAACCCAAAGATTAAGATCTGTATCCATTCCCTCAAGCAACTCATCGGCTTCTTCAAGAAAAATATCTAAAAGATCTGGATCAAAATGACGGTTTACATGCTCAGACGAAATAAACTGTCGATCTAGTTGTACACTCTGTCCTATGGTGACCTGATCAGTGAATACATTTTCTATCAGAGGTTCATTCGCCGTTTGTTCAACTTCAGCATTAAACAATGGTTCAAAAACGTCTTGATGAGTTTCTAATGATTCGGAATTAAGATTTGGAATATATTGAGTATATAGTTTTAGCTCATCCAAGACATTTTGGTGTTGCTCGATGATACTTACTCTTTGTCCCGCAGCTAATGCATCAAATAACTGAATTAATTGTTGGTGCGCTTTTTGATAAATTTCAAAAATATAATCTGATTGCAATAAATCAGGTCGATCAAGCAATATGTCGTAGCTTTCTTTCAACTGGTTAGTATATTCATATAAACCAATCATTGCCTGCGACTGAGTATGTTGCAGCAAAACATCTGCTTGTTCACTTAAACGTTCAAGATAATGAGGAAACTCTGTACGTATTCCCTTCTCAAAGTCTAATTCCGCATCAAGTAATTCAGCAACATCTAGCTGTAATAGCTGAGACACTAAACCATGTGGAGGCATGAGTGGGCTCGAATGCTCACCATGCTGCTCCATGTAAGCATCCCAAACCTGATTAAATTTTTGTAGATCAGATTCCAATTGCTCAGTAGAGCAATGTGCAGCCAATAGATCTAAACTATTTCGAATAAACTGACGATAATCACGGAGTAATGAAACTTCTTCTGAATGAGAAGAAAGCTCTTCTTGTAATAGTATTTTAAATAAATGCTCAACTTTGGTACTAGCTTCAAAGATTGGTTCTACATGAGCCATGGCAGAGCTGCCACGTAATGTATGTAACGCACGTATTAAAGCATTATAACTTTCATGCTGATGTATTTCTTTTTCCAAAAACTGATCAATTGTCGCTAAGTGCTCTTCTGCTTCTTCCATAAATAAAATTAAGGTTTCAGCAAGAGTCTGTTCAGTTTCTATAGCAACTTCTGGAGTCGAAATAGTTAAAACTTCTGTAGATTCTGGTTCTAAGTCATTCGCTTCTAAACCGGTTTGAGTTTCAGCAGTAAGAATATCTGATAATAATAAAAGTTCGTCTAACGCGGGTTCTACACTTTGCTGTTGTTGTAATTGTTGTCCCAATAAAATTAGGGGCCTAAAGTCTAAGGTATGATCTTTTTTAAATTTGAAGTCATCTACTAACTTAAAGAAATAGAACTTAAATACCAACTGAACATATTGTTGGATGTCAGGAGTTAATCCGAGACTCTGATTGATTACCCGATTAAGCGTATCTTCTACAGTCCAAGCAAGCTCAGCAGAAGATTTTGCACCAATCATTCGCCCAGAACCTTTCAATGTATGAAAATGACGGCGGATTTCAGTAAGCGTAGCAATATTTTTAGATTGCATCCATTCGTGAATCAAAGATTGTAATTCAACAAAAATTTCTTCAATTTCTTCGACAAATATTTCAATAAATTCATCGTCTTGTTGAGAGTAGCTATCTTCCGGTAGCATCATTGCTTCAGTTAAAGTTTTTAATATTTCTTTCATAGCAAAGGCTTCTTTTGCTTGTCTCCAAAATGGAGAAAAACGACAGAGTCAACACCAGAAAAATAGCTGTTTCCCCAATATTTATCTGGTGTTGTTAATACTTTTTAGAAGAATAGCGGTACAGAAACAGCTATTCTCATCCCCAATTTAATCAGGTAATTTAAAGTCCGTTACCGATTCACGTAATGACTCTGCCATGTTTGCTAGTTCAGAAACAGACCGTGCTGTATCAAAGGTTGCAGTTGTCGTTTGTGAAGTAATTTCTTGTACGACTGTCATGGTAGTAGCAATGTGGCTGGCAGATGCAGATTGAAGTTTTGCTGCATCAGAAATGCTGGCAATTAAGTTTGCCAAGTCACCCGATACTTTTTGAATTTCATCCAAGGCAATACCCGCGTCTTTTGCCAAGTTTGCACCACGCACAACTTCAGTAGTGGTTTGTTCCATCGAAATAACAGCTTCATTTGTATCGGTCTGAATTGTTTTAACCAGAGTTTCGATCTGTTTAGTTGCCGATGCAGAACGCTCTGCAAGACGCTGTACTTCGTCAGCAACTACGGCGAAACCACGACCTGCTTCACCAGCCATAGATGCTTGAATTGCTGCGTTTAATGCAAGAATGTTAGTTTGGTCGGCAATATCGTTAATGAGCGATACGATGTTACCAATTTCTTGTGACGACTCACCCAATCGCTTAATACGTTTAGACGTTTCTTGAATCTGTTCACGGATTGTGTCCATACCTTCAATTGAACGGTTTACCACTTGCGCACCATTAGAGGCAATTTGTACCGAACGCTCTGCTACCTCAGCAGACTCAGATGCATTTGAAGATACTTGGTCAATCGATTGCGCCATTTCATTCATTGCTGTTGATGCACCAGCAATTTCTTGAGCCTGATGCTCAGATGCCTCTGCTAATTGGTTCGTAATACTCTGCGTATCTTGCGTATAGCGAGCAACCTCTTGAGAGGTTTCATGAATACGGGATACAAGGTCACGTAGTTGGTCAATCGCAAAGTTAATCGAGTCGGCAATCGCTCCCGTAAAATCCTCAGATACAGTTGCATATGAACGTAAGTCACCATCTGCAAGATCGGCAATTTCATCAAGTAAACGTAAAATCGCGTTTTGGTTACGGTCATATTCGTCTTGTAATCGAGTAACGCGTTGCTTATCCATCACACTACGTAATGTGATCAATTTAAATACTGAGAAGATTAAGCCTGCTAAAGAACTGATTAGCACCGCGCCTAACAATAAAGTAAGCCAGTTCTTTCTTGCTACATCAGATAAATGCCCCAAGTTATCTAACATCACATCTGATTTAGAGAAGATCTGAGAAGATGCCTGACGAACATTGACAATCTGGTTACCATTTTTTAATACCGTGGCAGCAGCAGATTTTAAGACTTTGTCATATTCAGATTTAATACTTTCTAAAGATTCACGTAAAGCTGGATCTGCAATACGCTCAACACCCAATTCAGCATTACCATTAAGTTCAGCATTTAAATACGTACCAAACGTATCAATGTCTACACCAAAATCGCTAGTCGATACATTGCCATCGGTACCACTTAATACCGAGTTAATAGAACGTAAAATACGTTCTGCAATAAATACTTGGTTTTTGGCAATAATTACCTGACTACTTGGCAAACCTTGACGTGCCATTTGGTCAACCATCAAGTTATATTCTGCCTGAATCTCTGGAACGGTTTCGCTAATAGAGATGTTGGTGTCATATAGCTGGTTAAGGACTTTTTGATGTGCTGAAATCAAATCGATGTTTTTTGAAAGTTCAGTCCACATAACTTGAACTTTTTGATATTCATCAGTCGACTTACCGTGAATATTTTCAATCTCAAGTAAGTTTTCATTAAAGTCTTTTTGAGACTGCTGTAGCTTGGTGATTGCCTCTTGAGAGCCAGACTCAGTTGCTTCAGTTGCTTGTTTAGAAATCGTTTGAGATAACAAACGTAACTCACCGAGACTTCGAATTAACTGGTTATGACGTGGAACGTTATAGAACAGATAGGCTAGAGAAACTAATGCAAGCACAAAACATAAAAGTGCTGCATATAGGATTGGCTTAGACTTTTCACTTTCCCCAAATAAACTGGCAAACTGCTCAATTTTTGACTGGATTGTTGCAATAAAATTGACACCCGATTTTTCGGACGCAACCCGACTACTGCCTTTCTTTTTAAGCTTAAAGCCCATAGCTTTTCCCCAGAAAAATACTCTGTTTTCACAGCGTAAAAATTAGTTTATAAATTTTGTCGATGCATTCATGTAATGTGGGTTTTGCAATAAACGACTAAATAAAAAGACATGCCAATGCTGGTTATGTTGATGAAAATAACCTTGGCAATATTCTTTTAGATTTTCCTCTAAGTCTAAGCTTTGAGAAAAAAAGCTTTTTTTATTAAAGTGCTGAATCCCCAAAACCTGATCCACGACCAACCCCACATACTGGTCGCGATGGCTAATACACAATACTTTTTGAGTTGACGAAAATGAACTTCGTTGCCCTAAAATAAAATGCGCCAAATCAGACACTGAAAGTAATCTTCCTCGAATATTTGCCAATCCCTTTACCCAACTTTGGGTATTTGGAACAGGTGTATATTTTGGTGGATAGATTACTTCTGACACTTCCCCAAGTGGTGCGACAAAGTATTGCCCTCTCATTTCAAAAGCAATTCCTGACCATCGCTGTGCTTCATTTTGAACTGAAGCGTAATTCTTATTACCCCGTTTAGACAAACGAAGTAACTCGATAAATCCATTCGCTGCCATACTCGATCCTATAAAACGGGTACAAAATGCCCGTTATTTATGTTTTTATGGATGGATGAGTTAATTTAGAAATTGTTTAATTACATCGATCAATTGATTTTCTTCGATTGGCTTAATCAAATAATCGATCGCACCTTGACGCTTGCCCCATACACGGTCAGTTGCCTGATCTTTAGTACTCACAATAACAACAGGGATATGCTTAGTGTCTTCATCACGAGTAATCTGACGTGTTGCCTGAAAACCATTTACACCCGGCATTACAACATCCATCAATACAAGATCTGGTTGCTCTGCTTTTGCAAGAGTTACACCATCTGCACCATTTGATGCTTCAAGCACGTCATAACCATGTTTGGTTAGGATCTCTTTAAAACGGAAAGTTTCTGTTGGTGAATCATCTACAATGAGAATACGTGCCATTTTTTTGCCCTCAAATTATTGTTTATGAACTTACATGATTACGAATCGCGTTTAACAATTCATCTTTGCTAAAAGGTTTCGTCAAGTATTCATCTGAACCTACCACACGCCCTTTTGCCTGATCAAATAAACCATCTTTACTAGAGAGCATGATAACGGGAATATTCTGATAATTTTGAGAGTTTTTTATCAAAGCACAAGTTTGATAACCATCTAAACGAGGCATCATGATATCGACAAAAACAATATCCGGATTTGCTTCTGCAATTTTGGACAAAGCTTCAAATCCATCCACAGCAGTAATGACTTCACAGCCTTCACGCTGTAATAAGGTTTCTGCTGTACGGCGAATGGTTTTTGAGTCATCAATCACCATTACTTTCAGATTTTGGAATGCATCTTCCATTTAATCTTCCATCCCCATAAAAATAAAATATAAATGCAATTTAACTTAAATTTGTTTTTACACATTTATACGCATTTTTAACATATCTCACCTTCTATTTTCAATGAGGCATTTTTGTCTACTTTCTCATTTATAAACAATAACTTTTAACCTCATCACACTTTAATTAAAATTATCATTTTTTTTATAATGACTATATTTTTATTCAGCTAAATAATAATTAATATAATGAAGATTAAATATTTAAAAATAAGCGACTTAGCTATCTTTTTTGGGGATTTTCAATGAATGACAGGATGAAATATGCCTTTTACAGGAACTGTTTGTCTGTATCTATAGGCATTATTTCCTTCGGATCACTCTTTTTCTTACCTTTTAGTGTTGCTATTGCCGATACACCTAAAGCAGTTTGGTATCGTTATTATGATCAACATGGTATTGCCAATATTAGTACATCGGTCACACCTGCTCATATTCGTTATGGTTATGAAGCTCTAGATCGTAATATGCAAGTGATAAAAAGAAACCATTCTTATAATGCTGAAGCTGATTTAAATCAATCAAGTCAACGGGCATTATTGGCGCGACATAAAGAACAAGATATCAAATTAAAAAAAGCTTATAGCAATAGTAAGACAGCTTCGATTAAAAGAGATCAGGCATTAGTGTCTATAAAAAAGCAAATTAATTATCAACAGGAACAACTTAATCAATTACAACAAGACAAAATTTTATTTAAGCGTCAGGAAATGGAGTATTTCAGAAAAGGAGAACCGATTCCTGAGCGTCATAAGGCGTTGATTGAAAACAATCTAATTAATATTAATCGGGTTAAACAAACACTTGAAACACTTTCCAAGACCTATAATCGAACCAACAATGAGTATGAAAATATTATCGATCGTTTAAAAAAGCTTGAATAACTGCAAAGGTTTATCAAGAATAGGGGCAAAATAAAATTTGAATTATAGGATGATGCTGTATGCACACAATGCATCTCACCCCTTCTACTTTTTTTAAACTGAGTATTATTAGTTTATGTTTAATTTTAGCTGCATGTAATCAGCAAGAAACAACCCAAACCTCAGCCTCAGCTCCTGTAAAAATTGAGCTTATTCCTCAAGATCTTATTGCAGTTAAAGAAGGAGCTCTTGACTCTCAAACTGCATTTACAGGAACTATTCGAGCGGTTCAGCAAAGTTCCATTCAGGCACAAGTAAGCGCAACAGCGACGAATGTCACTGCAAATGTGGGTCAACAGGTACAAAAAGGTCAAGTTCTGGTCAGATTGAATAATCAGGACAATGTTGCACGATTAGCGCAAGCACGCGCCAACCTCGCATCGGCTCAGTCACAAGCTGAACTTGCTCGTAATTTGATGAACCGAAAACAGAGATTATTTAATCAAGGTTTTATTGCTCGTGTCGAGTTTGAACAGAGTCAGGTTGACTATAAAGGTCAGCTTGAAAGTGTAAAAGCACAACAGGCCAATGTTGATATTGCTAAAAAAGCGGATCAAGACGGAATTATTACTAGTCCAATTTCAGGTGTGATTACTAAACGCCAAGTTGAACCAGGCCAAACTGTTTCAGTTGGACAAACACTATTTGAAATAGTAAATCCAGATCAACTTGAAATACAAGCCAAGTTGCCAATTGAACAGCAATCTGCGCTTAAGATCGGTAGTAACATTCAATATCAAATTCAGGGCAATTCAAAACAGTTAAATGCAACGCTAACTCGCATTTCACCTGTTGCAGATCAAGATAGTCGACAAATTGAGTTTTTTGCTGCTCCTAAAGAAAAAATTGACTCGTTAAGTATTGGAGCTTTCATTAATGGAAACATTTTGCGCAATGACACTCATCAAGGCCAAACTATTCCTTTAGATAGTATTCAAAATATGCAACATGACCCGTTTGTATGGGTGATACGCAATCACACTATTCAAAAAGTTAAAATTCGGGTGGTTGAACAACGCTATAACGATAATATTGCTTTAGTCGAAGGTTTACAAAGCTCAGATCTGGTCAGCCGTATTCAATTTGAAGATTCCGACATTAATAAAAAAGTGACGGTTACAACCGAAAAAAATAAATAAGGTAGCAAATAGCGTATGTGGTTTACTCGAATCAGTGTGAAATACCCCGTTTTTACCATTATGATGATGCTCAGCTTAATGGTACTCGGGTTGGCATCTTGGAAACGCATGACTGTCGAAGAGTTTCCAAATATAGATTTCCCTTTCGTAGTGGTCACGACGCAATATGCGGGTGCGTCGCCTGAGGCTGTTGAGTCAGATATAACAAAAAAACTTGAAGATCAAATTAATACAATTTCAGGAATTAAGCAGATTACCTCACGCTCAAGTGAAGGCCTTTCAATGGTGATTGCCGAGTTTAACCTTGATACTTCTTCGGCGATTGCTGCTCAGGATGTTCGTGACAAAATTGCACCCGTCACAGCGCAGTTCCGTGATGAAATTGATACACCGATTGTGCAACGCTATGACCCCTCCTCTAGCCCAATCATGTCAGTCGTATTTGAATCAAACAGCATGAGTTTGGCTCAATTAAGTTCGTATGTAGATAAAAAAATTGTACCTCAGCTTAAAACGGTTTCAGGTGTCGGTAATGTCAATTTACTAGGTGATGCAAAGCGGCAAATACGAATAAAGGTTATTCCTGCACAATTACAAAGCTACGGGATTGGTATTGATCAGGTCATTAACACGCTAAAAAATGAAAATATTGAAGTTCCTGCAGGAACCTTACAACATAAAAATACTGAACTGGTTGTACAGATTCAATCAAAAGTTATTCATCCCCTTGCATTTGGTGATTTGGTCATTGCCAATAAAAATGGTTCACCCATTTTTTTAAAGCAAGTGGCAACTGTTGAGGACACACAAGCCGAACTACAATCGAGTGCCTTTTATAATGGAAGAACTGCGGTCTCAGTCGATATCTTAAAAAGTTCCGATGCCAATGTCATTAAAGTCGTCGATCAGACTTATCAAACGTTAGAGAAATTAAAAGATCAAATGCCTGCGGGTTTAGATTACAAAGTCGTAGCTGATAGCTCTAAAGGTATTCGCGCTTCAATCAAAGATGTTGTTCGAACCATTATTGAAGGTGCTGCTTTAGCAGTTCTCATTGTTTTACTCTTTTTAGGCTCTTTCCGCTCTACAGTTATTACCGGTTTAACCTTACCGATTACTTTGCTCGGAACCTTAACTTTTATTTGGGCTTTCGGGTTTAGCATTAACATGATGACGCTGTTAGCTTTATCGCTCAGTATTGGTTTACTCATTGATGATGCAATTGTAGTTCGGGAAAATATCGTCCGACATACTGAACTGGGCAAAGACCATGTAACCGCTGCTCTTGAAGGGACAAAAGAAATTGGTTTAGCTGTACTCGCAACTACACTTACCATTGTGGCAGTCTTTCTACCCGTAGCCTTCATGGGTGGTCTAATTGGACGCTTCTTTTATCAATTTGGTGTAACGGTCAGTACGGCTGTTTTAATTTCAATGTTTATTAGCTTTACACTCGACCCAATGCTTTCAGCTCATTGGAAAGATCCTGTAAAGAAAAAAGATAATTGGCTACAACGTTTTTTTAACCATATTTCTAATTTGTTAGATCGGCTTACTCATGTTTATGAAAAGCTATTAAAGCTTGCTCTACGCTTTCGTTTTATTACCGTCATTGTTGCAATCGCTTCATTATTTGCTGCATTAGGCCTGTCTAAACTCATCGGGACCGAATTTGTACCTACACCAGATAAAGGTGAAGTCCGTATCCAGTTCGAGACTCCTGTAGATTCTTCTTTAGAATATACCCAAGCCAAATTACATCAGGTCGATCAAATTATTAGACAATTCCCTGATGTCGTTTCCACTTACGGTGTAGTGAACAGTGAAGTAGACTCTGGTAAAAACCATGCTGGTTTAGGAGTGACCTTAAAGCCAAAACAAGAACGTAGCTCAGATCTAAATACACTGAATAATGAGTTCCGTGACCGTTTGCAAACTGTAGCGGGTATTCGAGTGACCTCTGTTGCCGCAGCACAAGACTCTGTCTCTGGCGGACAAAAGCCAATCATGATTTCTATTAAAGGATCTGACCTAAATGAACTACAAAAAATTTCAGATCGCTTTATTGCTGAAATGGAAAAAATTAAAGGCGTAGTTGATTTAGAAAGTTCATTGAAAGAACCCAAACCTACTTTGGGTGTTCATATTAATCGCGTGCTGGCAAGTGATTTGGGCTTATCTGTTTCGCAAATTGCGAATAACATTCGACCATTAATTGCGGGCGATAATGTCACCACTTGGGAAGATCGTGACGGCGAAACTTATGATGTGAATTTACGTTTAAATGAAAATAAACGTATGCTTCCGCAAGATGTTCAAAATTTATATATCAACTCTAATAAAACCAATGCAGCTGGACAAAATATATTAGTTCCATTGAGTGCCGTCGCAACGACCGAAGAAAAACTTGGGGCTTCGCAAATTAACAGACGTGATCTTGAACGTGAGGTTCTTATTGAGGCAAATACCTCAGGTCGCCCGAGTGGAGATATTGGTCAAGACATCGACAAAATGCAAAAGGCGTTTAAGCTACCTGCGGGCTATACATTTGATACGCAAGGAGCAAATGCAGACATGGCTGAATCTGCCGGATATGCTTTAACTGCCATTACCCTATCGATTGTATTTATTTATATCGTGTTAGGTTCTCAGTTCAATAGCTTTATTCATCCCGCAGCAATTATGGCGTCTTTACCTTTGTCATTGATTGGTGTTTTTCTTGCCTTATTCCTGTTCCAAAGCACGCTAAATCTGTTTTCGATTATTGGTATTATTATGCTGATGGGGCTTGTCACTAAAAATGCAATTTTGCTGATCGATTTTATTAAGAAAGCGATGGATCAGGGTGTGAGCCGTTATGACGCTATTTTACAAGCTGGTAAGACCCGTTTACGTCCAATTTTGATGACCACAAGTGCTATGGTGATGGGGATGGTTCCCTTAGCTTTAGGTCTCGGCGAAGGCGGTGAGCAAAGCGCACCAATGGCTCATGCGGTTATTGGTGGTGTGATAACCTCTACTCTGTTGACTCTTGTGGTTGTACCCGTCATTTTCACTTATCTGGATGACTTGAAAAACTTTATGCTGCGTCAAACACGACGATTCATGTCATAATGCAGCGATTATCGTATAATCTGCGTTTTTATAACGCTTAACTTTTAGGACTTTTTCCATGCGCGCAAGCCGCTTTTTATTTGCAACGTTGAGAGAAACCCCAAATGATGCTGAAGTGATTTCACACCAGCTCATGTTACGTGCGGGGATGATTCGTAAATTGGCATCTGGTTTATATACATGGCTGCCGATGGGAACACGTGTGCTTAAAAAAGTAGATGCGATTGTTCGTGAAGAAATGAACCGCTCAGGCGCAATGGAAGTATTCATGCCCGTGACTCAACCTGCAAGTCTTTGGGAAGAATCAGGTCGATATGAACAATATGGCCCTGAGTTATTACGTTTTAAAGATCGTCATACGAACCCATTTGTACTTGGGCCAACGCATGAAGAAGTTATTACAGATATGGCGCGTAACGAATTAAAAAGTTATAAGCAGCTTCCTGTAAATTTCTATCAAATTCAAACTAAATTCCGTGATGAAATCCGTCCACGTTTTGGTGTAATGCGTTCACGCGAGTTCATCATGAAAGATGCTTATTCTTTCCATGCAACTCAAGAATCATTACAAGAAACTTATGATGTGATGTACGACACTTATAGCCGTATTTTCACTCGCTTAGGTTTAGATTTCCGCCCAGTACAAGCAGATACAGGTTCTATTGGTGGTTCAGCTTCACACGAATTCCACGTATTGGCTGCAAGTGGTGAAGATGACATCGCATTTTCAACTGAATCTGATTATGCAGCAAACGTTGAAATGGCTGAGGCTGTTTTGGTGGGTGAACGCGCAGCACCGACACAAGAATTTAAATTGGTTGAAACACCAAACCAAAAAACGATTGATGATGTTTGCCAATTCTTAAATGCTGATCCAAAGCAATCTGTTAAAGCATTATTGGTTCAAGGCATTGCTGATGAAAAAGGTAATGTTCCTGTCGTTGCTCTATTTGTACGTGGTGACCACGAACTTAATGAGATTAAAGCTGAGAAGCATCCTTTAGTTGCTGCGCCTCTTACTTTTGCAACTGAAGAACAACTTCAAGCATTTGGTTTAACTGCTGGCTTTACAGGTCCACAAGGTTTAGTCGAAAAAGGCTTAACTGTAATTGTTGACCGTGCTGCATCTGTTCTTTCTGACTTCGTTGCTGGTGCAAATGAAACGGACAAACATGCGGTTGGCGTAAACTGGGAACGTGATGCACAAATTAGCGAAGTTTTTGACCTACGTAATGTGGTTGAAGGCGATCCATCTCCAGATGGCAAAGGCACACTCCAAATTAAACGCGGTATTGAAGTAGGTCATATTTTCCAGCTTGGTACTAAATACTCCGAAGCTTTAGGGTGTAAAGTTCTAGGTGAAGATGGCAAACCATTTACAGTAACTATGGGATGTTACGGTATTGGTGTAACACGTGTTGTTGCAGCTGCAATTGAACAAAATTATGATGACAAAGGTATTATCTGGCCACAAGCCATTGCACCTTTTGAAATTGCAATTGTTCCAATGAATGCACACAAATCACCACGTACTCTTGAAGCAGCAGAGTCTCTGTATGCAGAACTTCAAGCTCAAGGTTTTGATGTGTTACTTGATGATCGTAACGAACGCCCAGGCGTTAAATTCTCTGACCTTGAGTTAATGGGTATTCCGCACCGTATTGTGATTGGTGAAAAAGGTCTTGATGCGGGTACTTTTGAATATAAAGGCCGTCGCGATGCTGAAGCGAGCAATTTAACTAAAGAAGAACTTTTAGTTAAGTTAGCGCGTTAATAAATACCTAAATAAAAAAGCAGCTTTTCGAAGCTGCTTTTTTTAACTCAATTTTTATGCCTGAACCGTTAAGTCCTTAACAGTCGTTGATGAACCATTGTTTTTAACCGACTCAATTCCTTTATCTCGTGAAGCTTCACTCGCATAAAACTGACTCGTACCAATAATCTGATGATTTGCAGCTTTCAAATTGAAATAAGGTTTCCCATTCTTTGCAGTTAAACGCTCATATCGGGCGTCATCACCACTGTTTTTCTGAATTGACTCAATACCATTTACAGCAGAGGCTTTTGCCTTATATAGCTCGCTATTTAAAATAGGCTCACCATTTCCTGCCTTTAAGATAAAGCGATATTGTCCATCACTCGCTTGTGAAATTTCGTACCATCCTGCCATAAAAACCTCATTTTTTTGTTGGTGTGGGTATGACTTTCGTTATTATTCTGGACGAAAGTTATTTGTTATTAATGACAATATAAAGGCGTAAATATTCCTTGAACAGTCCATTTTTTATACTTTTTCGTAATAAAATTATAATGATGTTAGGAATTTAAAAAGCAGAGATATAGACATATATCTCTGCTGAAATGTAATAATAATTAACAGTTTAAGCTTTTTTTACAAATTCAGATTTTAGTTTCATCTGACCAATACCATCAATTTTGCAATCAATATTGTGGCCATCACTTGCATCTGGAACTAAACGAATCGTTTTTACCTTTGTTCCTACTTTAACGACTGAAGATGAACCTTTAATTTTTAAGTCTTTGATTACAGTGACGCTATCACCATCTGCCAAGACATTTCCATTTGCATCTTTAATAATTTCTTGTTCTTCAGTTGCTGATGCTTCTCCTTCTTTCCACTCATGTGAACATTCAGGACAAATCAATAAGTCGCCATCTTGGTAAGTATATTCTGATTGGCATTTTGGGCAGTTTGGCAAAGACATGAAAAAATCTCAAAAAGTATATTATGCGAGAAATGACTCATTTTTTAAAGTTTTAAATAAGAGACTTTTACCAAAAAAAAATTTATATATTCATTTTAAGTTTTTACTTAATAAATATTCCTTCAAAATAATTGCGTGATTGTTTTCAACATCCTTGGCTGAATATAAAAGTGTGACTGTATTCCTTGATGCGATTTGTTGTAGCTCTTCAACGGCGGAGTTGGTTTCAAGCTCTTTTAAATAACGCTGCTTAAATTCTTGCCAATGATCTGGTGTTGCAGCATGGAACCACTTTCTAAGTTCTGTCGAAGGTGCTATTTCTTTTAGCCACAAATCCAAATGAGCATTTTCCTTACTAATTCCCCTACTCCATAAACGGTCAACCAAAATTCGCTTTCCATCACTAGGCTCAGCATTTTCATAAATTCTTTTAATTTGGATATTCATTTCTGACACCTACTCAGCTCAATCTAAATATCATTGGCTTAATCATCACATTGATTTGCCTTCTTCTACAATCTAAATCTTTTGCGCTAAATATTGTCTCAATTTGCCATTACTGATTAATTCAGGCATATAAATTGCTTTTGAATTTTTCATTATTTTATCAAATGGTAAAAAATGAAATATTATATTTATCCGTGTTCATCTCAAAAAGATGCCCCTTATTTGATTTTCTCATCTGGGTTAGGTGGTCATGCTAGTTTTTGGAGCCCACAACTTGAATCGTTGAGTACGCATTTCAACATCGTGACTTATGACCAAGAAGGCTGTCACCAAGACAGTGCTTTATTACCTGCACACTACCATATGTGTGACATGGCAAATCAAGTACTACACTTATTAGAACATCTTCAAATTCATGAATTCCATATGATCGGGCATGCTTTAGGCGGCATCATCGGAATGGAGCTAGCAAAACAACTACAATCCAGCTCAATTACCATGCTCAGCCTGACACTGATTAATGCGTGGGATGAGCTAGATGCCCATACACAAAAATGTTTTGATGCCCGTATCGCATTGTTAGCCTCTGCGGGTGCTGAAGCCTATGTACGTGCACAGGCATTATTTTTGTATCCTCCAGCATGGATTTCTCAGAATCATAGCCACATTAAAAGTACCGAAGATATTCAGCTCCAAGGTTTTCCGCCCAAGACAAATGTATTTGCACGACTCAAAGCATTGATGCGCTTTCAATTACAATCAGAGCACGTACAAGCACTACAAGACACTGCAATTCATATCGTTGCCAATCAAGATGATTTTTTAGTTCCAGCACATAAATCACAAGATCTTTTTACCAAACTTGGTCATGGTCAACTCTGCATTTTACCCTCTGGTGCCCATGCTTCCACAGTGATCGAATCTCAACAACTAAATCAAACTTTCATTCAATTTTTCCATAGCATTAAGGCCTTATCATGAAAGCAAAAACATTAAATATTTTAGATCAACTCTTTTTAGAAGCTAGAACCCACAGCACGTGGTTAGATAAAGCCGTCAGCCCCGAGCAAATTCAACAAATTTATGATCTGGTCAAAATGGCGCCGACTTCTGCCAACTGTAGTCCTGCTCGTTTTGTCTTTTTAACAACACCTGAAGCTAAACAAAAACTCAAGCCAGCATTGTCATCTGGCAATGTAGAAAAGACGATGACAGCTCCTGTCACTGTTTTGGTTGCAACCGATGCAAAATTTTATGACAAACTGCCAGAACTATTTCCGTATGCTGATGCAAAATCATGGTTTACATCAAGTGAAGCCGCAGCACATGAAACTGCCTTTCGTAATAGTTCTTTGCAAGCTGCGTATTTAATTATGGCATGCCGTAGTTTAGGTTTAGATACGGGCCCAATGTCTGGTTTTGATGCGAAACAAGTTAATGAGCTATTTTTTGCAGGGACAAATCATCATATTAATCTCATCATTAACATCGGCTATGGCGACCCTCAAAAAGTTTATACTCGCCTTCCCCGTTTAAATTTTGAAGAGGCTTGTCGGGTAGAATGAGTTAAGTACATAACACCCTCTTCAATCTCAAAAGAGAAATACCTTAGTCCTACACGGCGACTTCAATGTCGCCTTTTTTTGTTCTGCTGTTTTAAAACATTGGATGTCATACACACTCTAAAAGTAAAATTGATCAAATGATGCACAATGAAGCAAGTTAGTTCCACCTTAGTGCACAATCGCATTATTTTTTACCATTTGATAAAAATTATACCAAACAATAAATACAAGATATTGATAAATATTTAAATATTAAAGTTGGCACGCACTATGCTTTATTAAATATACAAACAAATACTGAAAATTATATCGTTTATAGCTTTCAGTTCGACTTCCTAAACTCACGATGGGGAATCAAGATGAAGATCGGCGTTTTTTGTCCAATTGGAAATAATGGCTGGCTGCTTTCAGAAAATGCACCGCAATATAAACCTACCTTTGAGTTAAACAAACAAATTGTACAACGTGCTGAACACTACGGTTTTGACTTTGCCCTTTCCATGATTAAGTTGCGTGGTTTTGGCGGAAAAACTGAGTTTTGGGACTATAACCTTGAAACATTTACCCTCATGGCAGGTCTCGCTGCTGTCACCAGTAAAATCCAAATTTATGCAACCGCGGCAACACTAGTCATGCCTCCTGCAATTGTGGCACGTATGGCATCGACCATAGATTCGATTTCCAACGGTCGCTTTGGACTAAACGTCGTGACCGGATGGCAAATGCCTGAATATTCCCAAATGGGTATGTGGCCCGGCGATGAATATTTTGCTAAACGCTATGATTACTTATCTGAATATGTCGAAGTTTTGCGTGAACTTTGGGCAACTGGGAAGTCAGACCTAAAAGGCGAGTTCTTCCAGATGAATGATTGTCAGGTCAAACCACAGCCTCAAGCTGATATGAAAATTATCTGTGCAGGACAGTCTGATGCTGGTTTAGCTTTTTCCGCAAAATATGCTGACTACAACTTTGTTTTCGGAAAAGGTTTAAACACACCGACAGCCTATGCCGAAATTAATGATCGCTTAAAAGCTCAAACCGATAAAACTGGACGCAATGTACAGACCTATGTGTTGTTTATGGTAATTGCTGCCGAAACAGATGAAGCTGCAATGCAGAAGTGGCAACACTATAACGACGGTGCGGACATGGAAGCTATTCGTTGGCTACAAGACCAAGGTGCAAAAGATAAAGTGTCTGGCACTGACACCAATATTCGCCACATGGCCTCTAGCGTTTCTCCCGTCAATATCAATATGGGCACCATTGTTGGCTCTTTTAAAAATGTCGCAAAAATGCTCGATCAAATTTCCGAGATTAAAGGGACAGAGGGAATTTTGTTGACCTTTGATGACTTTTTACAAGGTGTAGAAGATTTTGGTCAACGCATTCAACCGCTCATGAAATGTCGTGAAAGCGTCGTTACCGAACTGGCAGAGCAAGCCGAACCAACTGTTTTGGAGAAAAGCGCATGAATGAAATGTCTAATATTGTATGTGCAGAATTCACGGCACAGATTGGTACAGGCAAAGTGTTGAAAGCCGAACCTGAACATATTCAATTAGCAGCAGAACAAACTGCGCTTATTGTGATTGATATGCAAAATGCCTACACCTCTTTAGGTGGGTATTTAGATTTAGCAGGTTTTGATGTCTCAAAGACTAAACCCGTAGTCGAAAATATTAAAAAGGCGATCAATGCTGCACATATTGCAGGGATTCAGGTCATCTATTTCCAAAATGGTTGGGATAAAAACTACGTCGAAGCTGGTGGTTTAGGCTCACCAAATTTTCATAAATCCAATGCTTTAAAAACCATGCGTAAACACCCCGAATTACAAGGCCAACTTTTATCTAAAGGCGGTTGGGACTTTGCTTTAATTGATGAGTTACAACCTCTTCCACAAGACATCATTATTGAAAAGCCACGTTATAGCGGTTTCTTTAACACAGCGCTCGACAGCATTTTACGTGCTCGTGGCATTCGTAATTTGGTCTTTGTAGGCATTGCCACCAATGTCTGTGTCGAGTCGACCTTACGTGATGGTTTCTTTTTGGAATATTTCGGTGTTGCACTTAAAGATGCTTGCTATCAAGCCGGACCTCAAGAGGCTCATGACGCAGCCCTATATAACATTAAAACTTTTTTTGGCTGGGTATCTGACACCAATAGTTTTATTGAAACCTTTAGTTCGGCATCAACATTGCTACAGCAATCTGCCTAATTCATACATTTAATTTTATCTAAATTTTTTGATTTGGAGCATCTTATGTCTAAACAAGTTGTTATTCCTGAAGGAACATCGGCACCACTTGCACCCTATGTTCCTGCAACCAAAGCAGACAATATTGTGTATGTCTCAGGCACATTGGCTTTTGATGAAAATAATAATGTGGTTTGTATTGGTGATGCTGCCGGACAAACTCGCCATATTTTAGAAACAATCAAAAAAGTGATTGAAACTGCGGGTGGCACCATGGATGACGTAACGTTCAATTCCATTTTCATTAAAAATTGGGCGGACTATAGCGCAGTGAATACGGTATATGCAGAATATTTTCCGGGTGACAAACCTGCTCGCTTTTGTATCCAGTGCGGCTTGGTGAAACCCGATGCCTTAATTGAAATTGCATCGATTGCCCATGTGGGATAAACGATGTCACTGATAAAAACCTTCAGCATCATAACTGATGTGATGTTTTAGCCTCGATTCATTGTAATGATCATGCATTGGGGTTGGAGAGCAATCATGCAAAAAAGAGAAGAGAAACAGGTTTTAACTCCATCTGCTATTCAGCAGGGTCAAACATGCTCAACACACTTAGAAGTAGATCAGCATACTTTTAGACAAGGCATGGCAAATCTTGGAGCAGCAGTGAATGTCATCACGACAGATGGACCTGCGGGACAGGCTGGCTTTACAGCCTCCGCTGTATGTAGCGTAACCGATACACCACCGACACTATTGGTTTGTCTCAATCGCTCAGCATCAGTTTTTAATACTTTTAAACAAAACGAGGTGCTTTGTGTCAATACTTTAGCTGCCCATCAAAGTACGCTATCTACAATATTCGGCGGAAAAACACCAATGCCAGAACGCTTTGCCCATGGGGAATGGAGCAAGCTACTCACTGGTTCTCCGATTTTGAATGAGGCCTTGGTGTCATTTGATTGTGAAATTGTACAAAGCATGAGTATCGGTAGTCATGATGTCTTGTTTTGTTCGGTCAAAGCAATGAAACACCAAAGTGGGCTTAATGCACTTATGTACTTCAACCGCAATTATTGCGAATTACAAACAGCATGCTAATGCAGATAAAAAATGAAAAAGAGGATCTGTTATGCGAACACAAGAATCTTGGTTTCCTAAATTTAAGCCGCACACCGGTAATTTAGAAACTCCCGTACAAATTGATGAATATCTTCCTCCCGGTAAAAGTATTGTTTTGGGGTTACAACATGCTTTTGCGATGTTCGGAGCAACTGTTTTAGCCCCGTTACTCATGGGCTTTGATCCGAACCTTACCATTTTTATTACTGGTATTGGCACTATCTTGTTCTTTTTAATTACAGGTGGGCGTATGCCTAGCTATCTCGGATCAAGCTTCGCCTTTATTGGTGCAGTCGCAGCAGCGACAGGCTATGCAGGGGTTGGATCAAATCCAAATTTAGCTGTGGCGCTGGGCGGTACAATCATTTGCGGTTTGATTTATGCATGCATCGGTTTAATTGTCATGAAAACTGGAACTGCATGGATTGAAAAACTCATGCCACCCGTGGTCACTGGTGCAATTGTCATGATTATTGGTTTAAACCTTGCACCTGTAACAATCAAAAGCGTTTCGACAAATAGCTTTGACACGTGGATGGCAGTCATTACCATTTTATGCATTAGTGCCGTTGCTGTTTTTACAAGAGGTATGATTCGCCGCCTTCTATTACTCATCGGGCTCATCAGTGCTTATTTTATTTATTTTCTACTCACTAATATCTTAGGGTTAGGCAAACCCATCGATTTTAATACAATCAGTCAAGCTGCATGGTTTGGCCTACCCACTTTTCACTCACCTGTTTTTAATGCCAAAGCTATTTTATTGATTGCACCTGTTGCGCTTATTTTAGTCGCTGAAAACTTGGGACATTTTAAAGCGGTTTCTGCCATGACAGAACGTAATTTATCGCCATATATGGGTCGTGCTTTTTTTGCAGATGGCATCTGTACAAGTTTATCAGCTTCTGTTGGTGGTACAGGCATGACGACTTATGCTGAAAATATTGGGGTAATGGCTGTAACTAAAGTCTATTCAACGACTATTTTTGTGGTTGCGGGACTATTTGCAATCCTACTCGGTCTATCCCCTAAATTTGGAGCAATTATTAGTACCATTCCTGTTGCTTTATTAGGCGGTGCGTCCATTGTTGTCTTTGGCTTAATTACTGTTGCTGGAGCAAAAATTTGGATCGATAACAAAGTTGATTTCACTAAAAATAGTACTTTAATTATTGCAGCAGTCAGTCTCATTATGGGTGCTGGCAATTTAAGTCTACATATTGGGCCATTTGACTTAGGAGGTATTGGAACTGCGACACTTGCAGCAATTGTTCTTAACCTATTACTCAACAGAACGGAAAAATCCGAAAATCAATCTATTGAAAAATCAGTAGAACCGCTTAATTCTGTCCCACATCTCTAGTTCTGGAGAAACTCCTTGATTCAAAGTGTTTCATTTATCGGTTTAGGTGCAATGGGATGGCACATGGCTTCCCATTTAACCCAAGTATGCAGCCAAGTCTATGTTTGGAATCGTACTTTTGCTAAAGCAAAGCAACATGAACAAACCTTTGGTACGCAGGCTGTAGACCTGACACAAGCTCTACAAGCAGATATTATCTTTTCATGCCTACCGACTAGCCAAGATGTAGAAAATTTAATTGCGGACTCTCAACTAAAACAAGGCTGTATTTGGGTAGATTGCACTAGCGGTGTGCCAGAGACAGCAAGAAAACTCAGCCAACAGCTCAAATTAAATGGAGTTGATTATTTGGATGCACCAGTTTCAGGACAAACGATTGGAGCTGAACGAGGAACTCTCACGGTAATGGTCGGAGGTGTCGAGTCTGCTTTTAAAAGAGCAAAACCAATCATTCAAGCATTTGCTAATTTAGTTGAATATGTCGGCGAAAGTGGCGCTGCCTTTGCAGTAAAAGCCATCAATAACACATTAATGGCGACACATCTTTGGGCGTTGGCAGAGGGATTAAGTATCCTTAAATCTCAAGGTGTAAATTTACACTCCGCAATGAACTGTATTAACCACTCTAGTGGCAAAAGTAATATTTCAGAACACATCATGATGCAACGTGTTTTAAGCCGTAAATTTGAAAAAACTTTTGCATTAGATTTATTACAAAAGGATATTGGAATTGCACTAAATCTCGTTACTCAAAATAATTTGGAACTCCCAGCTTTTAGTCTTATTCAGCAACAGTTTAATCAGGTTTCCAAACCCGATGCACAACAAGTCGATTTTTCAGCCATAGTTAAGCTATTGGAACAACAAAACCAATTAGAGCTATGTTAAGAGTAGGTCATACGACCTACTCTTTTATAAGAAAGTAGAGTGACTTTATTGATCTGGAATTTCAGCTTCAATCAATAAAGTAAGTAAAGATAGGGATTCTTGCCAACCTAAGTAGCATGCCTCTACAGGAATCACTTCCGGTATGCCTTCTTGCGTAATATGCACTTCTGTATCTACCAATACGCTTTTTAATGTAATAGTAACCTGCATAGTCCCAGGTAAATTGGGGTCATCGAATTGATCGTTATATCGAATTAGTTCATTTGGAACTAATTCCACATATGTTCCGCCAAAAGCATGTGTTGAACCTGTTGAAAAATTGGTAAAACTCATTTTGTATGAGCCACCAACATTTGCATCAAAACTATGAACCTTAGCAGTAAAGCCGTGGGGCGGTAACCACTTGACTAAAGCATCTGGATCTAAAAATGCACGGTAAACTCGCTCGGCTGGAGCTTTAAACACGCGATGAAATTTCACTGTTCCTGTTGCCATCATATTCTCCTTATTTTAATTTCCTTAAAATTATTGAAATTATGGCTATTAGCTTAAACCTTCCGATTTATCCGAACGTATATTTTTGGTGTTTTTTTAAACAAAAAAGCCAACTTCAGGACAAACTCAAATTACGAAAACTATGGCTGATTTTTTAGTAAAAATGGAGCAAAATAGTCAGCAATCATAAAGAAACATATTGAATTTGAGATTAATCATGAGTCTGCTCGCTTTCTCCTCATATGCTTTAAACGGTGTAGATGCACAAAAGTTTTTACAAGGCCAAGTTACTGTAGATACTGAACGTTTAGCTGAAAATACAACTCGCTATACAGCCATTTGTGATCTTAAAGGTCGTATTCACTTTGGCTTATGGCTAAAGAAGATTAATCCTGAAAGTTTTGAAATTGTAGTTACCCAAGATCAAGCCGAAGAGTTTGCCAAGCATATTAAAAAGTATGGTGCCTTTTCAAAAATGACTTTAAGTGAACAAGACACTGTGTTCCCAAAAGTTGTGGATCACCAAACTGAATTCACTACTGCTGAAACTGATATTTCCGAATGGCAAAAACAAGCCATTATGACTGGTCAAGCTTGGATTACACAGGCTACTGAACATGAATTCCAGCCCCAAGAATTGCGTTTACATCAACGTGAAGGCGTCAATTACGATAAAGGTTGTTACCTAGGTCAGGAAATTGTGGCGCGTCTTTGGTTTAAAGCAAAACCAAAACACTGGTTACATCTGGTTCAGGGTACAGGTGAAGCGCCTGCTTCAGCAACTCAATTAAATAACGATATTGAAGTCGTTAATAGTATTGCAAATGATGAAGGCTATCTTGCTTTAGTTGTTGCGAAACCTGCTGCTCTACAAGAGTTGGGGCTTCAAGTTCTTGAGTTACCAGAAGCTTTAAGTGGCGACGTTGCAAGACCACAATAATAATTTTTATTAGTCCAAACTGCCCACTGCTAAGTTAGTGGGCTTTTTTATAGATACAAAACACTAATGATTTCATTAGATTAGAACGTCAATTTTTTAAGCTTTATATGCCATCATTAGCCCTGTTGAAATTAAAGAGAAAAAAGATGAAAACTAAACTTGCTACACTCATGTTGAGTCTGGCTATTTTCGGTTCTGCTCATGCTGATGTTAAAACACTTGAACAAAATCTTAAGACGAATTATCCGGATTTGCCTATAAAAGGTGTTTATCAATCGCCTGTGCAAGGTATTTATGAAGTCTATACAAGCGGCCGCATTGTTTATACTAATCAAGATGCGAAGTACTTTTTTGTTGGTAATTTAGTCGACATCAAACAACAAAAAAACATGACTGAAGAACGTATTGCCGAATTGGGCAAGATTGACGTTAAAAGTTTGCCATTAAATCAGGCGATTAAATATGTAAAAGGTACAGGCGAACGTACGCTCTATGTCTTTAGTGACCCAGATTGCCCATATTGCCAGCGCCTAGAACAAAATATGGTTGGGGTTGATAACGTAACCGTATATGTGTTCCTTTATCCTCTTACTAGTTTGCATCCAAATGCTGAAAAAGTTTCAAATCAAATCTGGTGTTCAAAAAATCCGGCAGAAGCTTGGACAAACTATATGCTTAATCGCAAATTGCCGACTAATAGCAAAAGTTGCTCAAGCCCAATTCAGAAAAATATCGCTTTAGGTCAAAAATTAAATATTGATGGAACACCTACCCTGTTCTTGCAAGATGGCCAAAGACTCTCTGGCGTACCAACTGATGCCAAGCAAATCGAAGCATTACTTCAGTCAGCAAAATAATAATATTACCCACTCCATTATATGAATGTGAGTGGGTATTTTTTCTCCACAATTTGCCCAAAGTGCAGTGCTTTATATACAAATCGGCTGTTTACTTTCAGCAATCAATATTTATGATGAGAAATTGAAACTCTTTCATGCATCAATGGATTGATGTAGCTACGAAGTAAAAGGTTAAAAAGAAATGAAGAAATTACTAATCGCAAGCCTAATCACCCTTTCAAGTGCATCAATTTTTGCAGCTGATAACACAGCGACTGCTGCTAAAACCGATGTTTTTAAACAAGCTGAGCAACTCTACGCAGCAAAAAATTACTCTGCCGCATTTCAAGAAATGCAACGCCTTGCCCAATCAGGTAACGCCCAAGCTATTTATAACTTAGGCTATATGACTCAAATGGGCCAAGGTACAGCAAAAGACTCTTCTAAAGCTCTAAAATATTATGAGGATGCTTCAAATAAAGGTTACGCCCAAGCAAGTTACACCCTTGCACAAATTTATGAGACTGGTGAATTGGGCGTTGCCAAAGATAGCAATAAATTCAGTCAATATATTCAAAAGGCATCAGCTCAAGGTTCTGATGATGCAACTGTGAAAATTGCAACGATTTTATTTGCTCAAAAAAAACCACAGTCACATCAAATTGCCCTTCAAAAATTGGCGCCTTTAATTCGAAAAGGTAACTATCCTGCTATTCAGGTCAAAGCACTCTACGACATTAGCCAAGGCGTTGAAAATAAAAATCCTTTAATGAAACGCCAAGGTATCGAAGCTTTACAATCAATTGCTCAAAAAGGCTATGCCCCTGCTTCTATGGCTTTAGCAACAATGATGGCGAATGGCAATATCATTCCGCAAAATCTACCGCAGGCTAAAAAGATCTTTACTGAACTCGCCAATCAAAATGTGCCTAACGCTAAAGAGTCTTTAGCCTCGGTTGATAAGATTATTGCAGAAAAGAGCAAACAGGCTGCAAATGCTCCTGCACAGCCAGCACCCAAAAAATAATGGATGATGAGCCCCTTATGGGGCTTTTCTTTTACCACCACAGAGCAATAAGCCAGCTCACCCCAATAAAACCGACAATTGTACTAATCATAAGCGGTGTTAACGCCTTTTCATTTAAGCCATAGGCTTGTCCAAAAATTCCGAAAGCAATCGGCATTGGTAAAGCAGCGATTAATGTTCCTGCGTAAAGCATTTCATGGCTTACATTTGGGGTTATTAAAAAAAGTGCAAAAATAACAGATGGCATTAGCACAACTTTAAAGGTCGCCAACAAAACACTTTCTATATTTACCGTTGTTATTCCAATACCTACTAAACTTCCGCCAATTGCAAACAAGGCCAAAGGCGAAGCTGTACGCCCAAGTAACTCTAAAGACTGATCAAGCGTTGCAGGAAGATTAACATCTAAAAGAATGCATCCCATCCCAACCAAAATAGCGATAATGACAGGATTCTTGAGTAAGTTTAAAAATGTCTGTTTTAAAAGTGGTAAAAGATTTTGCTGTTGATGTAAACCAGCTTCGGCCAAAATCAGCATCAGCGCCACAATCAATAAATTTTCAATAATGAGTGTTAAAGAAATATAGATCGCAGCGTGATTACCTATCAACATGGTTAGAATAGCTGTTCCCATAAATCCAGTATTGGACATAGATGCACCCATCGATGTGACGGCGCTATGGGTTAAGCTATTTTTAAAATATTTTCGATAGAGAATGAAAGCCAAGAAAAATAAAATTAAGGACCCACCGCCATAAGCAAGAAAATAAGCTGGGTGCCAAATGTCTTGTAAATTTTTATTTGCCAATGAGTGAATTAAAAAAGCTGGTAAGGAAATTTTAATTACGAATGCGCTAAGAGCCCTGATCTGTTCAGGTGTTACCAATTTGATGAGGACACAAACATAGCCCATCAATAGCAATATCAAGATAGGTAAAATAACCTGAAAAACCACTGACCATCCTCACTTAGCGAAAGAAAAATGGGCAAAGATGACTTTGCCCAATACAATTAAAAAGAGTTAAAAAGCTGCTTTAATCCATGTGGTTGGCAACGTAAATACTGAGGCGCAATTTTAACTTCTGCCCCTAAAGCCGCTGCTGCATGCCAAGGCCATCTTGGGTCATATAACATTGCACGGGCAAGACCAATAGCATCAGCTTGCTGGTTTTCCAAAATTTGTTCGGCATGTTCTGGCTCAGTAATTAACCCTACAGCAATGACTGGAATAGACACATGCTTTTTGACTTGTTCAGCAAATGGGACTTGGTAACCTGCCCCAATCGTAATAGATTGATGCTCGTGCAAACCGCCACTAGACACATGCACGTAGGCTGCGCCCAATTGCTCTAAAGCTTTTGATAAACCAACCGTAGATTCAACATCCCAATGCTCAATGCTCTCCAACCAATCGGTTGCAGAAAGTCTAACACCAACAGGATAACCTTCTGGTACAGCGAGTTTAATTGCCTGAAGAACTTCAAGGGTCATACGCATACGGTTTTCTAAAGAACCACCATATTCGTCAGTACGCTGATTGGCAATTGGCGATAAAAATTGATGTAGTAAATAACCATGTGCAGCATGAACTTCAATCAACTCAAATCCAGCTTCTACAGCACGTTTTGCCGCTGCTGCAAAGTCTTGTTGAACTTGTTTAATCTCAGCAATCGTCAAAGCATGAGGTGCTGCATCATGAACAGAAAAAGTACTTTCACTTGGTGCAACCGTTTGCCAACCATGAGGCTGATCTTTTGCAATTTGGCCTTTACCCAACCATGGCTTTTCAGTAGATGCTTTACGTCCTGCATGTGCTAACTGAATTCCAAATGGCATCGGTGAAAGTGTATGAACCTTAGCTAACAACGCTTTGATTTGGTCACGTTGCTGATCATTCCAGAGCCCAAGGTCAGCATAGCTAATCCGACCTTCAGGTTGTACAGCAGTCGCCTCTACAATACAAAGCCCAGCGCCAGATAATGCATAATTAGCCCATTGCTGTTCATGCCAATAGGTAATTTCACCGTCATCTGTTGCCGAATATTGGCACATCGGAGCAATTACAATTCTATTGACCAGTTGTAGTGAACCAAAGTTAACCGTTTCAAATAATTTTGCCATTTTTAATTCCTAGAATTGCTTAATTACACGTAAACCTGCACTCCAGTTACGTCCATCCGCTGGTTCAAAGTAACGTCCATTACCATCATTTACGATCACTGAACCTGCATAGTTTTTATCAAATAGGTTATCAACACGGGCAAAGCTATTCACTTTCCAGTCGCCCATTACCCATGCATAACCCACATTAGCTGAGGTTACACTGTAGCTTGGCGCTGCGTCACTGTTGGTATCATTCACGTATATTTTATCCATATACTGTACATCTACACCGCCATATAGACCGTGCGATGGCTGCCAAGCTAAAGAGGCATAAGCTTGGTTTTCAGCAATTCCAGGAATGGCATTACCCGATGGAATTTGAGCAATACTTCCCAATGCTGGAATATCAGCATCAAAAGTTGCATCTAAATATGTATAACTTGCAGTCGCAGTTAAATCTCGCCACAACTTTTTATTCCATGCAAACTCTACCCCTTCACGTAAGGTTTTATCTGCATTACGAAACGTTGATCGGCCATTTGAATTGCCGGCAGAAACGATGTCATCTTTGGTTTTAGTTTGAAAAACTGCCAAAGTAAAGTCACCAAATTGGTTTTGTGATTTTAAGCCTGTTTCATAGGTATCGCTTGTGGATGCGGTTAAATCAAAATTAAAACCACTTTCTCCATCTGGACGATATGCCATTTCAGTAAAAGTTGGCGTTTCAAATCCTTTGGCATAACTCACATAGCCCATGAGTTCAGGTAAAATTTGCCAGCTTAAAGCAGCCGAAGGCAAAACTTTACTGTAATCAGTCTTACCACTATCGTCGCCATTACTTAAATAGTTATCTTTAGATTTGTAATGGACATTGCTATAGCGTACGCCCGTATCTAAACGCCACGTTGGTAAAAACTGCCATGATGCTTGTAAATAGGGATCGATATTCCACAAAGTATTATCTTCATCACGGCGCAAATTACCTTTGACACCATAAGAAGGTTGACCATTTACCAAATTAAAGTTTTCAAAACCTTTACGATCTTCATCCATTGCATCTAATGCAACACCAACACTTACAGTGGTATTTGGAAGTAACTCTTTGCCCGTCCAACGGAAATCAGCGCCATAATAATCACGCTCAAAATCAATCACCCCGCCTGCATGATTGATGCTGGCATCTTGTGTGGATTTAGGAATAGATTGATATTGAGTAACTTGGCGATTACCTAAATATGCCATGGCATAGAGTTCATTTTTATCATTAATCGGTTTAGTCCACGTCACACCCGTTTGAGTTTGTTCAATATCTTTACGGACATTAAATTGCTTTAAAAATGGAACCTGCTGCTTTGGGTTAGCATTCCACTGATCATGCGTTAGTCCCTGCGGATCGTCTGCATGAATTTTTACATAGTTGGTTACCCAGTTGATTTTACTACCATCATCAAGATTCCAACTGAGCTTTGCATTATTTAGTACTTTTTCTGCACCGCTATGTTCTCGGTAACCATCAGTATCGAAGTATGATGAACTAATAACATAACTTGGTTCATTCGCACCCTTTGCTCCACCTTGTAGCACGAGCCCTGCTCGGCTTTTATCGTGACTGCCTCCCGAATAGCTCAGCTCAATTGAATCTTTGCCTTGCCCTTCTTTAGTAGAAGTTAAAATTGTCCCACCCGATGAGTTTCCATAAAGTGAAGAAAAAGGTCCTGTTAGAACTTCGACATGGTCCAGACTACTTAAATCGATATTAGACGTTTGGCCTTGTCCATCCGGCATTGTTGCAGGAATACCGTCGACATAAAGGCGAATACCACGGACACCAAAAGTAGAACGTGCACCAAAACCACGCATAGAGAGCTGTAAATCTTGAGCATAATTTTCACGATTACGAATCTGTAAACTCGGTACACCTTTCACAACTTCGGTTAAATTTACTTGTGAAGAAGTATCAACTTGAGGTGCATCTATCCGAAAAACCGAAGCCGGTGTCTGCAAATAGGTTGTATCGGTACGGGTTGCTTCCACATGTAATGTTGGCAATACAGTTACGTCTTGTGTTAAATCTTCTGCCCAAACAAGTGGGCTAGAAATACAGCCCATACTCATCAAAATACAGTAATGAAGTCGGTCTAAGCGTAATAAGGACATGCTTATTTCCTTTATTTATATTGTAGTTATGATAACAAAAAGCAGTGTCTTGTCTGGATATTGAATTCGGTCTGCATTGTTGTAAATCTGGAACACTCCTCATCAATATCTAAAAATTGATTTCCAGATTAAAATTATCGACTCAAAGATGGATGATCTTTCCAGCAATATCGTTCAGGCCAATGTTTTGCTTCTTCGGCATAATCAATTCCAATCCGTGGCGTTAGAACTACTTCTGGTTGCGTTGATGCCGCTTCAACCCATAGTCCAGATTCCTCTCCCAAGATTTGTCCCTTTAAAGTCCGATCAATCCCTAAATAGCGTGTCAATTTGCCGGGCCCAGCTAAAAGCTTATAGTCTTTTTTGGTTGAAGCACCATTTAAAAATGCAGAACGAATCATTACTCCTTCAGGCACACCTTCTGTCTGAGTAATAAGATTGAGCATTTCATACATGCCATAAATTAAATAGACATAAATTGTGCCACCAGGGCAATACATTACCTCTGTTCGAGCGGTGCGTTTGTCATTGTAACTATGGCAAGCTTTATCACGAACGCCCAAATAAGCTTCAGTTTCACTAATTGTACAGCGGATCACTTGGCCATCAGGTTGTCGCTTACACAATACGCAGCCGATTAAATCATAAGCCACTTCTGAGGTTTCTCGTTGAAACCAGCTTAATGGTAAAATATCTGACATAGTATTCTCTGAAATATTACATACCACACGTTATACTTGATTAATCCAGTATATCTGTTAATTCTGCGAGTTGGCATGCCTGAGTTACCCGAAGTCGAAACCACCAAAACCAGTTTATTTCCCTTATTGAATCAAAAAGTTCTTAGTGTTGAAGTACGTAATCCTAGCTTACGCTGGCCTATACCAGATGATGTTCAGAAACTTGTCGGACAACGTCTCATCGGGTTAAATCGACGTTCAAAATATATTTTGGCAGAGTTTGAACAAGATCAAATGCTTTGGCATTTAGGTATGTCAGGAAGCTTTCGTCTGACCGAGCCAAATGATGAACTGAGAAAGCATGATCATCTGATTATTCAATTTGAAGATCAGCAATTACGTTACCATGACCCTCGCCGTTTTGGTTGTATTCTTTGGCTTAACCACGAGACTCAAGGCAAACTCATAGATACTTTAGGGCCTGAACCTTTAAGTCCCGACTTTCATGCGGAATATTTAGCTTCAAAACTCAAAAATAAGTCTGTCGGCATAAAAATTGCACTCATGGATAATCATGTAGTTGTTGGTGTAGGCAATATCTATGCAACTGAAAGCTTATTTAATGTTGGTATTCACCCAGCACAGCCCGTTGGTGACTTAAGCATGCAACAAATTGAGAAACTTGTTGTCGAGATTAAGCGCATTTTAAAGTCGGCCATTGATCTAGGTGGCTCTACATTACGAGACTACAGCAATGCCATGGGTGAAAATGGTTATTTCCAACAAACATTACTCGCTTATGGCCGTGCTGGAGAAATGTGTGTTAACTGTGAAACCACATTAGAAAACTTAAAACTTGGTCAGCGTGCCAGCGTATTTTGCCCAGAGTGCCAACCGCTTAAAAAGCTGAGAAAGCCTTAATTTTTTGGAGGAAGACAACATGCAAACAGCAATTGTCCGACATATTTTAGTCAAAGATAAAGACTTAGCTGAGCAGCTAAAAAAGAAGCTACAAAGTGGCGCTGACTTTGCCAAACTTGCCAAGCAATACTCTACCTGTAATTCAGCAAAACGTGGCGGTGAACTTGGTGAAGTCAAAAAAGGTCAATTAGTACCCGTCATCGACAAAGTTGTTTTTACGGCTGCTGAACGCGTGTTGCAAGGCCCTATTAAAAGCCAGTTTGGCTATCATCTTTTAGAAGTTAAATTTAGAATGGGCAGCTTACGTTGATTCCATAATTTTAACTATCGTTTTTCAGAAGCCTGTGCATTCAGCTGATATGTCCAGGCTTTAACATAATCGCCTGATTCTAATTTTATATTTGCGATGACACGTTGGTATTGAAAACCCTCAAAGTCATCAAGCATCTGCAAGTTTTCAGCAAGTTTTTCTGTGCTAAACAAATAGCCCTCTACCCAATCTGCTTCCGAATCTAACTCAAGCGCTTTTAACCCTTTGTCTGGCCCCCAATCTAAAATATGAATCACACCTCTTACACTGGCTTTGGTCCAACTACCGCCAATTTGTTCAAGAATATGAGCATTTGCTTTATTCGGACATAAAGTGCCATACACAAAAAGCTGATTCATTAATTTATATACCTTTTACAATATGCTGAGTTGAAATTCTCTCTACTGGCAATGTTACCAATAGTTTTAGTACAACATAAAATACTAAGTAATAAAAAACGGTACTCAAGGCACCGTTTTTTATTTCAAATCTTATTAAGCTTGCTTTTTTAACTCATCACGAATTTCACGCAACAATTGAATGTCTTCTGGAGTTGCAGCTGGAGCCTCTGGCTCTTCTTTATTACGGCGAAGTTTATTTAATAATTTCACCATTAAGAACACAACCCACGCCAGAATAATAAAGTTAATTAAAATGGTGAGGAAATTACCATAAGTTAAAACATTAATACCTGCTTTTTGCAAAGCATCTAAAGATTGCAAGTTATTAGGGTTTGCACCTAATACAATGAATTTTTGTGAAAAATCAACACCACCACCAGTAATTACAGTGATAAGTGGCATGATAATATCTTTCACTAAAGAGTCCACGATTTTGCCAAAAGCACCACCAATAATCACACCAATGGCTAAATCCATCATATTGCCTTTAACGGCAAATTCTTTAAATTCTTGAATAATACTCATCTAAACATCTCCAGATGTCGGGGGCAGAAACACGTCATATTTTTCTTTTTCATTGGCATCTTATCGAATTAGATAGTTCTCGCCATGATATTGATAATTTAATATTTTTATCAAAAAAAGAAAGCTATTTCACACTTTAACAACATATTCGTTTACAAGAAAAATATGATTTTAAGCTTACTTTAACTTCAAATATAACGATTAAAAAAACCGCTAAATTAATTTAGCGGTTTCTTCTTTTTCAATTAAGAAAAATTATTTATCACGATTACGTTTACGTTCATTTTCAGTTAAATAACGCTTACGGATACGGATTGATTTAGGTGTTACTTCAACTAATTCGTCGTCTTCAATGAATTCAAGCGCTTGTTCAAGCGTATATTCAATTGCAGGTACTAAAGTTAAAGCATCATCTGTACCAGATGCACGAACGTTAGTTAATTGTTTCGCTTTAGTCGGGTTTACAACCATATCGTCTGAACGAGAGTTAATACCCACGATCATACCTTCGTAAACTTCTAACTGTGGTTTAGCGAATAAACGACCACGGTCTTGTAAACTGAACAATGCATAGCCCAAGCAAGTACCTTGAACCATAGAGATCAATACACCGTTTTGACGTTTCGCAACAGTACCTTGTTTAACAGGACCATAATGCGAGAAGCTTGAAGTCATGATCCCTGTACCAGAAGTCATGGTCAAGAATTCAGAACGGAAACCGATCAAACCACGTGAAGGTACAGTTGCTTCAATACGGATACGGCCTTTACCGTCAACTTCCATATTGGTCATCTCGCCTTTACGGTGACCCATTTGTTCCATTACAGCACCTTGATGCTGTTCTTCAACGTCAAAAGTTACGTTTTCATAAGGCTCTTGTCTTTCACCATCAATTTCTTTGATGATTACTTGTGGACGAGATACGCCCATTTCGAAACCTTCACGACGCATGTTTTCAATTAAAACTGAAAGATGAAGTTCACCACGGCCAGATACTTTGAAACGGTCTGGACTGTCAGTGTCTTCAACACGTAAAGCTACGTTATGAATTAATTCGCGATCAAGACGTTCACGGATATTACGTGAAGTTACGAACTTACCTTCTTTACCAGCAAACGGAGAGTTGTTTACTTGGAAAGTCATAGATACTGTAGGTTCATCTACAGATAAGGCTGGTAATGCTTCAACATTTTTCGGATCACAAATCGTGTCAGAAATGTTAAGTGCGTCGATACCAGTAATACATACGATATCACCAGCAGATGCTGACTCAACATCAATACGCTCTAAACCATGGTAACCCATGATTTTTAAGATACGACCGTTACGTGTATTGCCTTCTTTGTCAATTACAGTAACAGGAGTATTTAATTTTACTGAACCACGTTGAATACGACCAACACCGATAACACCTACGAAGCTGTTATAGTCAAGTGATGAAATCTGCATTTGGAATGGACCATCAACGTCAACTGCTGGTGGTTCAACGATATCTACAATCGTTTCAAACAACGGAGTCATGTCTTCTGCAAGTTCTTCTGGAGCAGGACCCGCTACACCACGTAAACCTGATGCATAAACGATTGGGAAATCTAATTGCTCATCAGTTGCACCAAGGTTATCAAATAAATCAAATACTTGATCAATAACCCAATCTGGACGTGCACTTGGTTTGTCAACTTTGTTAATAATAACAATTGGTTTTAAACCACGAGCAAAGGCTTTTTGTGTCACAAAGCGAGTTTGTGGCATTGGGCCTTCTTGAGAGTCAACTAAAAGTAATACGCAGTCAACCATCGACATAACACGTTCTACTTCACCACCGAAGTCGGCGTGTCCCGGGGTATCCACGATGTTGATACGGTAAGTTGTATCAGTACGTTTATCTAACCAAGTAATAGAAGTGTTCTTTGCAAGAATGGTAATACCACGTTCACTTTCAAGCGCATTTGAGTCCATGACACGCTCAATCTCGCCTGCTCGTTCACCGAGAGCACCAGATTGCTGAAGTAGTTTATCGACAAGTGTGGTTTTCCCGTGGTCGACGTGCGCAATAATTGCGATATTACGGAGATTTTTGATATCTGACATGAAAATTCGAAACGCCTGAAATTTGAGGGCAAATTATACAGAAAAACACTACTCTTGAGTAGTGACAGTTTATTGACATTGACAAAAAAATTTTCCAATAGCCTGTATTTCGTTTTGTAAAGATAGGTATCTCGATTAGAATAGCGCCAATTTGCGAAATTGCGGCGTACCTACACCCATGTCCAATCAACACTCTCAAGACCATCTTGACCTTGTTTATGGCTTAGATGATCGACCAAAACCTTTGATCGCTTTTTTAGCAGCTTTCCAGCATTTGCTTGCGATTATTGTACCAATTGTTACACCAGGGCTTTTAATTTGTTTAGCTTTAGGCGTATCACGCACCGAAACTAACATGATTTTATCTATGTCTTTGGTGATTTCGGGTATTGCTACATTTCTTCAATGTAAAAAAGTCGGCCCGTTTGGTGCAGGTCTTCTGATTGTACAAGGCACAAGCTTTAACTTTATTGGACCAATTATTGGTATTGGTAGTGCAATGGTTGCCGCAGGAACTCCTGTAAACCAAGTTATGGCTGCAATTTTTGGTGTAGTCATTGCTGGTTCCTTTATTGAAATGGGTGTTTCGCAAATTCTTCCATGGGTAAAAAGATTAATTACTCCCTTGGTGACTGGTATTGTTGTTCTATTAATTGGCTTAACGCTTATTAAGGAAGGCTTGATTAGTATGGGTGGTGGCTACCAAGCCATGCAAGACCATACTTTTGCAAGTGCAGACAACCTTATTATGTCATGTACCGTACTTGCTATTATTATTGTGCTAAACCGCATTCGGGTGGTTTGGATTAAAAGTTCAGCAATCTTAATTGCTTTAGTAATTGGTTACATTCTTGCAGGATTTATGGGTTACCTAGATTTCTCAGGTATTAAAGATGCGCCTCTTGTACAGATTCCAACACCAATGCACTTTGGTTTAAGCTTTTCTTGGGGCTTATTCATTCCAATGGCTTTTATTTATTTAGTGACCTCTTTAGAAGCGATTGGTGACGTGACTGCAACTAGTAAACTTTCAAACCAACCCGTTAATGGTCCGGAATGGATGAAACGCATTAAAGGCGGTGTTTTAGTGAATGGTGCAAACTCTTTACTCGCAGGCTTATTTAATACTTTCCCTAGTTCTGTTTTTGCTCAAAATAATGGTGTAATTCAACTCACTGGTGTAGCTAGTCGTTATGTGGGTATCTGGATTGCTGCTTTACTTATTTTATTAGGTTTATTTCCAGCAGTAGCTGGTGTAATACAAGCCGTACCACAGGCGGTCTTAGGTGGAGCAGTTATGGTGATGTTTGGTGCGGTTGCTGCATCAGGCATTAACATTCTCTCATCTATTCATTTAGATCGCAGAGCACTTTTAATTATCGCAATTTCACTTGCATTAGGTTTGGGTGTTGCTCAAGTTCCTCAAATTTTGGAACACCTACCAGAATTA
Source organism: Acinetobacter sp. BEC1-S18-ESBL-01 (assembly GCF_014169935.1). Taxonomy (NCBI): domain Bacteria; kingdom Pseudomonadati; phylum Pseudomonadota; class Gammaproteobacteria; order Moraxellales; family Moraxellaceae; genus Acinetobacter; species Acinetobacter sp. BEC1-S18-ESBL-01. The sequence continues at coordinate 643,273 of NZ_AP022302.1, read as the reverse complement.
TTTAAAAATATTTTTAGCTCTGGCGTAGCGACGGGTGGTATAGCAGCATTAATTTTAAATGTTGTACTTCCTGAAACACATAAATAACTATTTTTTTAATTTTGATTATTGCCCAGTTTCCACTGGGCATTATTCTTCATGAGAGATGTACATGGATCCTAGAAGTGAAGTGATATTAAGACAGCAAGACTATTTAAAAGGTAGAATCTTGTTCATTAATGCACCGAATGATGCCTTAGTTAGTCAACTACCAGCTGATATTGATGCGTCAGTCTGGACATGGAACCATGCTGACTACCAGAGCTTTATAAATAGTGGAACAAATGCACATTTCTCAGTTGAGTTTCCATTACAAGAATTCGATCAAGCCGTCATTTTTGTTCCCAAATCTAAAGAACTGTTAAATTACATACTGCATGTCGTAATGAGCAATCTTAAAACTGCTCAGTCTGTTTTTTTAGTAGGTGAAAAAAAAGGTGGTGTTGAACGCGCTGCCAAACAACTACAAAGCTTCGGCAAAGTACTTAAACTCGATAGTGCACGCCACTGTCAGCTATGGCACTTAAAGATTGAAAAAACAGAACAGCTTAAACCTCTCGAAAGTTGGCTTAAAACTTACACTGTTCATGTTAATGAACAAGAGCTTACGATTTGTGCCCTTCCCGGTGTATTTAGTCAAAATCATCTAGATGTCGGAACTGCTGTTTTACTCCCTTATCTTAATCAGGTGAAATCAGGTAGAATTGCCGACTTCGGGTGTGGTGCTGGAATTATCAGTTGCTATTTGGCAAAAATAAATTCAAGTAATATTATTCATGCCCTAGATATTGATGCTTTCGCTTTACGGTCAACGGAAATGACTTTTAGTCGAAATGGAATAGGTTCAGACCAGTTGAGATTGCAGCCTGTTACAGGAATTGCAGACGCTCCAACAGAACTCGATGCCATTGTCAGTAATCCCCCTTTTCATCAGGGTATTCATACCAACTATGATGCAAGTGAAGGACTCTGCCAGAACGCTAAAAAACATTTAAAGGCATCAGGTGAGCTATGGATTGTAGCAAACCGTTTTTTAAACTATCCGATCTTAATTGAGAAGCACTTTGGTCAGTGCCAGATTAAAACTGATCATCAAGGCTTTAAGGTGTTATATGCCTGTGCATAACAAACTATGTAAGGAATCTCCATGAGCGAAACACATGCTCCTGAAAAACTCCAGCGTAAGCTTGGGGCTCGTCATCTGAATATGATCGCCATTGGTGGTTCCATTGGTACAGGCCTCTTCCTTGCTTCTGGATCAACCATTGCAAACGCTGGCCCTGGTGGAGCGCTACTCGCCTATTCACTCATTGGCATTATGATTTACTTCTTAATGACCAGCTTAGGTGAGCTTGCAACTCACACACCAACATCCGGTGCCTTTTTTACTTACGGCAGTCGTTATGTCGAAGAAGGCTTTGGTTTCGCTCTAGGCTGGAACTATTGGTATAACTGGGCAATTACGGTTGCATTTGAACTTGTTGCAGTCCAGTTTATTATGAAGTTCTGGTTCCCTGATATTCCGGGGTTCTATTGGAGTGCTTTATTCCTTGCCGTTATTTTTATGATTAACGCGATGACAGTAAAGGGATTTGGCGAAAGCGAATTCTGGTTCTCAATGGTAAAAGTGATTGCAATTGTTGCATTTATTATTATTGGCTTAGCCATGATCATCAAGATTATGCTAACTCCAGGTGTTGCAACATTCGGGAACTGGACTTACAAAGAGGCACCTTTTGTAGGCGGTTTACAAGCCATGATTGGTGTAGCAATGATTGCCGGATTCTCTTTCCAAGGAACTGAAATGGTTGGGGTTGCTGCTGGCGAATCAAAAGATCCAAAGAAGACAATTCCACTTGCAATCAAACAGATTTTCTGGCGAATCTTATTATTCTATATCCTATGTATTTTCATTATCGGCACCCTGATTGCCTATGATGACCCGAATTTATTGCAAGCAGCAGCCACTGAAGATATCGCGCTTTCTCCATTTACATTGCTTTATGAAAGAGTAGGTTTTGCTTTTGCTGCGAGTTTAATGAATGCTGTCATTCTTACTGCTATTTTATCAGCAGGTAATTCAGGCATGTATTCCTCAACTCGTATGTTGTTTAAAATGGCTCAAGAAGGCCGTGCACCAAAGTGGTTTGGAAAACTCGATGGTCGTGGCGTTCCGATGAATGCGCTCTATGCCACCACATTTATTGCCGCTTTTTGCTTCCTCACAACATTTATTGGAGAAAAGCAAGTATTTAACTGGCTACTCAATATGTCGGGTATGTGCGGTTTTATTGTTTGGTTAGGAATTGCGATTTCACATTATCGTTTCCGTAAAGGATATATTGCTCAAGGCTATAAATTAGAAGATTTAGCATATCGTGCCAAATTTTTCCCATTTGCACCCTGGTTTGCATTTATTCTCTGCTCAATCATTATCTTAGGGCAGAACTACCAAGCCATTTTAGGTGGAAAAATTGATTGGTTAGGCTTACTTTCAACCTATATTAGCTTGCCACTGTTCTTGATCATTTGGTTAGGTTATAAGTGGAAAAATAAAACCAAATTGATCTCTTACGATCAAATGAACGTCAAACCTGAGCAAGATTAAAACTGGTCATTAAAGTAAATCAAAGATCAAAAGCTTGATCTTTGATTTAAAAAGCGTAAAATGCCGTTCAGATTTTCAACGGCACTTTTAAATAAGGAGGACATCATGCCATTAGTACAAGGTAAAACAGATTAAATAATTTGGCACGATGTCAGCTCACGGACAAGTGTACAAATTCACACCACTTGTCCGAATGCTTAAACTTAGAACCTAGCATTCGCTAGGTTTTTTTATGCCTATTCGGACGGAAAAATAAGAGAAAAATTATGGGCATACAAAAAATATTAAACAAGGAGGCACTCTATGGTGTCCCTGTTAAAATTTTCACTCAAGATATAGATAGTGAAAGTATAGAACAACTCAAAAAAATGGCTCAGCTGCAATTCATCTATTCTCACATTGCAGTTATGCCTGATGTGCATGTGGGTAAAGGCGCTACTGTAGGTAGTGTTATTCCAACCAAACACGCCATTATTCCTGCTGCTGTAGGAGTTGACATTGGATGTGGGATGAATGCAATTCGCTTGAGTTTAAAGGCTTCACAATTACCTGATAACTTAAGTCGTTTGCGTGATGCAATTGAACGTAAAGTCCCTGTTGGCTTTGCTTTGCATAAACAAGTCAAAGCGAAAGCTTCTAGCATTATTCCACTTGAAAAATGCTTAGAACCAATTATCAAAAAGCATCCTGGTCTTGTCCGAATGCTTCGACAATTTGATGCAACATGGCAAAAGCAACTTGGGACTTTGGGTGGTGGTAATCACTTTATAGAGTTATGTATTGATGAGAATCAAGACGTATGGGTAATGCTACATTCAGGTAGCAGAGGGCTTGGTAATGTTATTGGTACTTACTTTATTGAGTTAGCCAAAAAAGAAGCTCAGCATCGCTTTGGCCATGTTCCTGATAAAGACTTAAGTTATTTTGCTGAAGGCTCAAAAAGTTTTGATGATTATGTAGAAGCTGTAGAGTGGGCACAAGAATATGCTTTTGAAAACCGCAAAGAGATGATGCGATTAATTTTAGAAGCGATCCGCCCTCCTCTCCCTTCTTTTCAAATGACAAAAGAAGCGATTAATTGTCATCATAATTATGTAAGCCGTGAAACACATTTTGGCGAAAATCTATTGATTACCCGAAAAGGTGCAATTAGAGCAGGCTTAGATGAGTTAGGTATTATTCCAGGTTCAATGGGAGCACGATCTTATATCGTTAAAGGCAAAGCAAATCCTGAATCATTTTGTTCTTGTTCTCATGGCGCTGGTCGCAAGATGAGCAGAAGTAAAGCAAAAGTTCTTTTTAATCAGCAAGATCTTATTGAACAAACCCAAGGTATTGAATGCCGTAAAGACAGTGGCGTTGTCGATGAAATTCCAAGCGCCTATAAAGACATTGATGAAGTCATGGCGAATCAGTCAGACCTCATTGAAGTCGTTCACACACTTAAACAAGTTTTATGTATTAAAGGTTAAAACATGAAAATTAAAGAAATGTCAAAAATCAAAGTCCGTAATCAAGTGGCTCTTTCCCCTTTACTTCACAAAGGTGGAATACATGAAACAGAGAAACCTCGTGCTCAACATCGTAGAGATAGACAAGACGCTAAACAGCAATTGAAGAAAGGTGTTTGGTAAATAATTTAAACCAAGATCGAAAGTAATTATTATTAAGGAGACATAGAAATGACTAAATATTTTAAAAATCGCAATAAAAAAAGCGACTCTAACGAGTCGCTTTTTTACTGTTCAAAAACTCAAATTATTGAGCTTGTTGACCAGGTTGAACAACTACAGTACGGCTACCAGTGATTGTCGCGAATACACGACGGTTCATAGCACGACCTTCTTTAGTTTTGTTGTCAGCAATCGGTTGATCCCAAGCGAAGCCTTGAGTAGACAAACGAGATGCATCAACGTTGTATTCGTTTACAAGAGCTGATTTAACAGAGTTAGCACGAGCTAAAGATAAACGTTCGTTCAATTTACGTGGACCAGTGTTATCTGTGTGACCTTCGATACGTGCAGTAGCGTTAGGGTATTCAGTTAACTTCTCAGCAACTTTAGCGATTTCTGGTTTGTATTGGTCTTTGATATTTGATTTGTTAGTATCAAAGAACACGCGAAGTTCCATGTTAAGATCTTCAGTTAACTCTTGTGGTTGTGGAGCAACTGGAGTTGGTTCAACTGGAGCAACTTCCACTACAGGAGCAGCAGGCTTCAAGTGACCACCAAGAACTACGTTCAAACCAGCAAGAGCTGTATAGTTCCAGAATTTTTCGTCAAAGTTATAAGTACCACGAGCTTCTGTACGAAGAGATAAAGCATCGTTCAAGCGGTAGAAAGCACCTACACCTGCGTTACCTAAAGTACCTTCTTCGCCATCATGATATGCTAAACGAGCATCATCAAACTCATATTTGTAGTGACCAGCACCTAACAATACATATGGCTTAATTTTGCTGTCATAGTTTTTTGTGATTAAATCAGAAGTAACATAGAAATTACCATTGATTTGTTTTTGTTTGTATTCACCGTAGTTAGGATCTACATCACCTTTAACTTGGTTATATTCAGCTTCGAAACCTAACCATGGTGTTAACTCAATACCAAGAGCTGCACCAACGAATAAATCGTCTTGTAATTCAGGTCCGTTAGTTAACTCGCCTTTGTCACCACCATTGTTGTGTTGGCTGTCTTGGAAAGTGTAACCAAGCAATAATGGAGTAACAGTTACGCCAGCATTAGCAGCAGCTAATGGAGCAGCGACAAGCATAGCAAGTGCAATACGACTCAATTTCATGGATATCCTCCAGAGATAACAATTGTTGTTCAAGCTCAGCCTAAATTTATTGGCCCCTGAGATATTTTCACCCCAGTATTATTTTTAAGCTATTCACATTTGAATCATACAAACACTTGATAGACTTTCCAAGTGCTTGATAATTTTAATCAAGTAAATTATTGACAAAATTACTTACAATTTCCGTTGTAATTCGGTAATTTTTCACTCAACTAGCAAATATGAACAACTTCTTTCTTTCGCTTACGGTGATTTTACCAGTATTCTAGCATCCTGATAACCTTTATTTAATTTTGTGTTTCCTCACTATAAAAATCATTATAAATCATTGATAGAAAGCATAAAATCAAAATACCTCTTTATATATTAAGGAATTTTAATGTTTAAATCTCCCGGTTTCACGTTGTTGGAACTCGCTATAACGCTCGCAATTCTTATGATTATGGCCACTATAGCGCTTCCTTTATATCATCAATTTATGGCTTCTGTAGAATTAAAAAATTCGTCTCGACTACTCACAATTCATATACAAAAAGCCAAATACGACGCAATTCTACGACATAAGAGTGTCGTACTTTGCCCAAGTGTTGATTTGTCTACATGTAATAATAACTGGGATACAAGTCTTATAAGCTTTGTAGACACGAATCAGAATCTACAAAGAGAAAATAATGAAGAAGTATTAACCAATGTTGAATTTGCTCATCGCTACGGTTCTTTAAAATTTCAAAAGTTTGGAAAAAAACTAAATAGTATTGTATTTCAGGGCGACACAGGACTCCCACGCGAATCTAACGGCACTTTTACTTACTGTTCTTATAACCAGCTTAAAAACTTTAAATTAATTCTCAGCAAAATGGGACACACCCGTTTAGAAGACCTTAAAAATTGTTAGAACTCTACAGTCTAATGCAGAAGATATCTCTCTTTGATTTTTGCAATATACTGCCTAGGTTTTAAACATTTCTTATTTTGAGATTAAGAACAATCGGAGATTACAACAATGACTGACATCGTAATTGTAAATGGTGCTCGTACTGCCATGGGTGGTTTTCAAGGATCACTATCAGGACTTACAGCGCCTGAATTAGGTGCTGTAACGATTAAAGAAGCAATCGCACGAGCAGGTTTACAGCCTACTGATGTCGAAGAAGTCATTATGGGTTGTGTACTGCCTGCTGGCCTAAAGCAAGGTCCAGCACGTCAAGCGATGCGTAAAGCTGGCTTACCAGACTCTACAGGTGCAGTAACGATTAACAAGCTTTGTGGTTCTGGCATGAAAGCTGTTATGCAAGCCGCTGATATGATTAAAGCAGGTAGTGCTGAAGTTGTTGTTGCTGGCGGTATGGAGTCTATGACAAATGCACCTTATGTTTTACCAAAAGCACGAGCTGGCTATCGCATGGGCCATGGCGAAATTAAAGATCATATGTTCTTTGATGGGCTTGAAGATGCTGAAACTGGGCGTTTAATGGGTTCATTTGCTCAAGATATGGCCAATACTCGTGGCTATACACGTGAACAAATGGATGACTTTGCGATTCGCTCTTTAAAACGTGCTCAAACAGCAATTACTGAAGGTTATTTCAAAGACGAAATCGTTCCAGTTACTGTACCTAGTCGTAAAGGTGATGACGTTGTTGATCAGGATGAACAACCTTTAAATGCCAAGATTGACAAGATTCCTTCACTCAAACCAGCTTTTGCAAAAGACGGTACGATTACCGCCGCAAATGCAAGTTCTATTTCGGATGGTGCATCTGCATTAGTATTAACTTCAAGTGAAGTTGCAGCACAGCGCGGTTTGCAACCGCTTGCAAAAATTATCGCAACAGCGTCAAACTCTCAGCATCCTTCAGAATTTACGATCGCTCCAGTTGGTGCTATCGAAAAAGTGCTTAAAAAAGCGGGATGGAATGCGCAAGATGTTGACCTGTGGGAAATTAACGAAGCGTTTGCTATGGTTACCATGTGCCCAATTGATGATTTCAAACTTGATGCAGAGAAAGTAAATATCAATGGTGGTGCTTGTGCACTAGGTCACCCTGTAGGTTCTACGGGCTCTCGTATTATTCTTACACTTATTCATGCACTGAAACGTACTGGCGGTAAAAAAGGTATTGCTGCACTCTGTATTGGTGGTGGTGAGGCAACAGCAGTTGCAATTGAACTCATTTAATCCAAATTCATTATTTTAAAATCCCACTTCGGTGGGATTTTTTATGAAAAAACTACAAAAAATGACCCACAAAATCACTTTTAAGTTTTAACTTATTCCTTTAAACGAAAACAACAATGGACAATAACAATGCAACTCAATCACTATCTCAATTTCCAAGGTCAAGCAGAACAAGCCTTTAACTTTTATAAATCAGTATTTGGTGGTGAATTCGGTATGTTAAGCCGTTATGATGATATGCCAGCGCCTGAAGGTGTGACGTTATCGGAAGCCGACAAAAATCTGGTTCTACATGTTTCTTTACCGATTAATGAGTACACTGTGCTTATGGCCTCAGATACAAATGATCAGTTTTGTGCCCCTAACAGCGTTTTTACCCAAGGAAATAATCACTACATCTCGATCAACCTTGAAAAAGATGAGCAAGAAAAAGCAAAACAACTTTTTGATGCGTTATCTGTTAATGGTCAAATTGAAATGCCTTTAGAAAAAACATTCTGGGGTGCATTGTACGGCGCATTTACCGATCAGTTCGGTATAAAGTGGATGGTTAACTGCCAGCTTGATACCTAATATTTTCAATATTTAGCCCTTATAGAGATACTTACTATTTCTATAAGGACTTTAAACATCGATATTGGAATATTGTGCAATAATCATTAAACCTACAGTAATAAAACCAATTCCCACCCATCCTGCCACATCAATATTCTGACCAAGAAAAATCTTTGCCAAAAAAGCTGTTGCTAATACACCTATCCCAGACCAAAGCACATATAAGATTCCAGCTTGCATATATTTCAAAGCAATAGCAGCGCATGCAAAAGAAATAATATATAAAACCAGAGCAATACCCTGAGCTGTTTTATTGACTAAGCCATTCCCCTTAGCAGAATAAAATGTTGAGAGTACATCTGTCGCAATAGCAAAAAGTAGCCACCAAGCACCAGGATTTATTTTTGAAATTAAACCTAACATTGTTGTTCTTCAGTTGAGTCATTTAAAAATTATTCATAAAAAAAGCTGAACCTGAGTTCAGCCTTTATATTTAAAAACTATTTAAGCGCCAGTTTGATAACTTGCTTGAGGTACGGCTGTTGAAGCTTGATATGGGTTGGTAAAGTCTTGCAAACCAGCTGCCGCTTCTTGCACATCTTTACCTTCTTTAATCACAAAACTATCAAAACCTGAACGTTTTAAGTAATTTAGAACATCCTTAAACACATCACCAGTTGCACGCAATTCGCCTTGGAAACCTTGACGACGCAATAGTGCAGCAAATGAATAACCACGACCATCACCAAAACCTGCAAATTCAATGAAGATTGCATCAAGTTCACTTACTGGAAATGTGTGCTCTTCAGGTGAATCATTTACAGTCACATACAAAGCTTTTTTGCCTTGAACGTTAGCTAATTGATCGAGTTGAGCTGTTGTGACCACAACATCACCTTGGGGAATAACACCATCTTCAGCAATGATTTGATAAGTATTATCTGCAATCGTGCCATCTTTATAAAGCACTGGTAGAGCTGTATTAAGCATATGCACGCTCCTTAAATGGTTGAATTCCTACACGGCGATATGTATCAACAAAACGCTCACCTTCAGTACGCAAATCAAGATAAGTATTCAATACTTCTTCAATGACATCTGGCACTGCATCTGCTGCAAATGATGGGCCTAAAATATCACCGATTGATGCATCATGGTCTGAATTACCACCTAATGTAATTTGATAGAACTCAGCGCCTTTCTTATCTACGCCTAAAATACCGATGTTACCTACGTGGTGGTGACCACAAGCATTCATACAACCAGAAATATTTAGATCCAAATGACCAAGATCATAAACTTTGTCTAAGTCATCAAAACGACGTGTAATTGCTTCAGCAATTGGAATTGATTTCGCATTTGCAAGTGAACAGAAATCACCGCCTGGGCAACTAATGATATCGGTAATAAAGCCGATATGTGCACGCGCCATATTTTGTTGTTCAAGCGCTTGCCATACATCAAACAAATCTTTTTGAGGCACATCTGCCAAAGCAATGTTTTGCTCATGAGTCGTGCGAAGTTCGCCGAAAGTATATTTATCAGCAAGGTCTGCAATAAAATTCATTTCTTCGGTGGTCATATCACCTGGCGCAATACCTGCGCGTTTTAGAGAAATCGTAACAATACGATAGCCCTTCACTTTATGCGCATGCGTGTTGATGTTGAACCACTGTTTGAATTTTGGATGTTCAGCAAATAAAGCTGTGAAGTCTTCATCTGCCAAATCTTGGTAAGCAAATGGAGTGAACTCTTCATCCAGTTTTTTCAAGATTTCTGGCTGAATCTTTAATGCTTCACGTGTATGTTCAAATTCAGCTTCAACTTTTTGTGCAAACACTTCAGGAGTTAATGCCTTAACTAGAATTTTGATACGCGCTTTATATTTGTTATCACGACGACCATGCAAGTTATAAACACGTAAAACCGCTTCTAAATAAGCAATTAAATCTTCACGTGGTAAAAACTCACGAATCACACTACCGATGATTGGGGTACGGCCTAAACCACCACCAGCCATAATTTTATAGCCGATCTCGCCTGCTTCATTACGCACGATATAAACACCAATATCGTGGAATGCAGTTGCCGCACGATCTTTTTCTTCAAGTGCAGAAACAGCAATTTTGAACTTACGTGGCAAGAATGCAAATTCTGGGTGGAATGTACTCCACTGACGAATCAACTCACATGTTGGACGTGGGTCTGCAATTTCACCAGCAACCACACCTGCATATTGGTCAGTTGTCGTGTTACGAATACAGTTACCACTGGTTTGAATGGCATGCATTTGTACAGTTGCAAGTTCAGCCAAAATGTCTGGCACATCTTCAAGTGCAGGCCAGTTTAACTGGATGTTCTGACGTGTAGATACATGTGCATAACCACGGTCATAAGCAGTTGAAACTTCAGCAACTTTACGTAATTGTTTAGAATTCATTAAGCCATACGGCACAGCTATACGCAGCATAGGCGCATAACGTTGCACATATAAACCATTTTGCAAACGTAATGGACGATATTCGTCTTCAGAAAGTTTGCCAGCTAAATAGCGTTCTGTTTGATCACGGAACTGAGCAACTCGTTCATTAACCAGCTGCTGGTCGAAATCGGTATATAAATACATGGCGTATGGCTAGTAGATTCATTATTAAGGCGGATAGCATAGCGAGCTTTTATTCATCAATAAAATGCTTTTTTTGCATATTTAATAACGGTTTTATTGATAAGCTTTAATATAAATCGACATAAAAAAGCCCGGATAAATCCAGGCCCTTTCTATAAAAGCTTTTTATTTGTTATCTGGTAAGGCATAAGCCACTAAATAGTCGCCCATTTTCGTACCAAATGAACCATGACCACCAGCCATGATTACAACATATTGCTTACCATTGATTTCATAAGTCATTGGTGTTGCTTGTCCACCTGCTGGTAAACGCGCTTCCCAAAGTTTCTTACCGTTAGTAACGTTAAACGCACGTAAGTAGTTATCTTGAGTTGCACCAACAAACATGACATTACCGGCAGTAGAAATTGAACCACCTAAACCAGGCACACCAATTTTCACAGCTGGTAACTGGAACAAGTTCGGCAAGCTGTCACGAATTGTACCAATACGTTTTTTCCATACCACTTCATGAGTTTTCAAATCAACGCCAGCTACATAGCCCCAAGCCGGTTGTTTACAAGGTAAACCAAGCGGAGATAAGAATGCGCTAATTTCAACACCATACGGTACGCCGTACATCGGTTGTACACCCTGCTCAGTTCCCGCACCTTTTGCAGTTTGTGCACGGTTTGGATCAGCAGGAATTAAACGACTGACGAATGGCAGACCAATCGGGTTCATTACAGCAACCTGACGATCAGGGTTAACTGACATACCACCCCATTCAAACACACCTAAGTTACCAGGGAAAACTAAAGTACCGTTTTCAGATGGTGGCGTATAAATACCATCGTAATTTAGACGTTTGAAAGATACACGACACATGAGCTGATCAAGCATAGTGGCACCCCACATGTCTTTATCAGTCAATTTATCTTGTGGCGCCAAGTTCAAGTCAGAGAATGGCTGAGTTTTTGAATAGAACTCACCTTTAGTTTGTGGTCCACGTTTAACTGTTTGTGGAACCGGTTTCTCAGTTACAGGAACAATCGGTTGACCATTACGGCGATCAAGCACAAAGGCATTACCTGTTTTCGTCAATACATAGATTGCAGGAACAGTTTGGCCAGCTTTGTTTTTGATATCAGCTAAAGATGGTTGTGATGGTACGTCCATATCCCATAAATCGTGATGGGTTGTTTGGAAGTTCCACACTAATTTACCAGTAGAAGCATTAATCGCTAACATTGAGTTTGCATAACGCTCTTTCAGCTCGGTACGGTCACCACCCCAGATGTCTGGTGTACCTACACCTGTTGGTACATAAACGATATCAAGTTTGGCATCGTATGCTAAAGGTGCCCACGCATTTGGTGAGTTATGAACAAAAGTAGTACCTTCGCCCGGCATTGCATTTGGATCTGCTGCGCCAGTATCAAATACCCAAAGAAGTTTACCAGTGTTAACATCATATCCACGAATCACACCAGATGGCTCTTTATTTGAGTAGTTATCTGTTACAGAACCAGCAATAACAACAGTTGAACCAGTCACGATACCAGGAGATGTCGGGTTATAACCGCCTGGATAAGCATATGGCATGAACTCTTGTAAGTTCACTTGACCATTTTGACCAAAGTCAGTACATGCTTTACCAGTGTCAGCATTTACAGCCACTAAACGGCCATCATTGACTGGTACAAATACCTTACGTGGACATTGTGTAGAGCTAGATTTCTTGCTTTGAAGACTCGTTGCAAACTCAGTTGTATTGTTTGCATCGTAGTACATCACACCACGACAAGTTAAATGCTGGAACGATTTATCCGTTTTAAGTTTCGGATCAAAACGCCATTTTTCTTTACCTGTAGCAGGATCAATCGCAATTAACTGCTGGTGAGCTGTACAGATAAACATGTTATTACCGATTTTAATCGGTGTAACCTGATTGGTCGTTTCACCAGAATCGTTATCTGTCTTAAGATCGCCAGTACGTAAAGTCCAAGCAACTTTCAAGTCTTTTACGTTTTGGTCATTGATCTGTTTCAATGGAGAATAACGCACACCTGCTTGAGTACGGCCATAAGCTGGCCAATCACTTTCAGCAACACCAGGCACGGCTTGGGCTGTTTCTGGTTGAGGTGTTTTGATTTCACCATTAATTTCTTGCGGATCATTGAAGATAGAATAAACCATCAACACGATTGCAATTGCTAAAGTTGAAGATAAGGCAACTTTACTTGATCCAAGGTTGTTGATTCCACGAGTTACAGCCGGAACCAATAACCATAAACCAAGAATACCTAAAATATCTAAACGTGGTGCAAGCGCCCAAAAGTCTGTTCCAACTTCCCAGACACTCCAGATAATAGTTCCTAGCATTAATGCAGCATAAACCCACAAAGCAGTAGAAGCACGCTTGTAGAGTTGCCATGCAACAATGAGGAGTAATACTCCAGCTATAATGTAGTAAATTGAACCGCCTAGTGTAGCGAGCCAAATACCTCCAATTAACAGGAATAACGCCAGTAACCCAATAATAATTACGGTAAAAGTCGTTAAACCTGATCTTGAAGTAGGTTGATTCATAAACCACCTCTTATCAATCATCATTTTTATAGGAAAGATGTGCCAAGAACCTTATAGAAAAATGGCATCACCAATACATCTAAAACAAATTCAGGCATCAAGAAAAAACGGAAGGTCAGGATAATTCAATCAATGATTTAGCCCTCGACAATCCGTTTTTCGGAGTAATTACGCTTAGAATGCAGTTGAGAATTTAATACCGCCAACCCAAGTGTTATCACCATTTTTTAATGCACCAACATGACGAACATATTGCACATTTGGACGAATAGTTAACCAGTTAGTGGCATGAATACCGTAGTAAAGCTCGGTATTGTATTCAGTGTCATATTCTTTAGTTTGAACATCGTTCCAATCATCATTGATATGGATACGAGCCACACCGAGTGCCAACTCATCTTGAGGACGTTGATTGAGCAAACCTTTATAGACCAAGCCTACGTTTTGCATGTTATCAATTTTGTTGGTATCAGAGTCGTGGAAAGTCAGGTTCACAAAACCTGTCAAACCGCGATCTGTTTGATCAGCAGGCTGGAATAATTTTTGTTTTGCAGTTACCCACACCCCTTGTTTATGAGATGTTTGGGCCTTATTCGTAATTTCTTCAGCGTCAGCAGTGCTGTAGTAATAACCTAAACGGTATTCACCAGCCATACTTTGAGCGCCTAATTTAGGTGACCAAACTACTTCGGCAGGAATAATTGCACCGTGAGAACCATCAGTACTTAAGTTAAAACCTTTACCTCGGTCCAGATTTTCCGGGTTGTATTCATATACACCAATTTGGGTATATAAGTCAGGTTGCAAGTTATATTTAACACGCATTGCCCATTGGCTTACTGGCCAGTTATACCACTGATCGCCCACCCAGTTACCGACTTGCGAACCACAAAGCGCTAAATTCTGGAAATCACAGTCAAAACTGTTAAAGTCTTCACCTTCACCAAAACGACCGACTTTCACATCTAACTTCTGATCAAGGAATTTCTTCTTGATCCACAAATCTGTTAAACGCCAAGTTTGCTCACGCCCCCACACTTCTTGTACTGAGCTTAAGTGCCCTGCTAAAGCTGGTGAATGTTCAGAAAGCGACTGCCCATCACGATAAGTTAATGTGATTTGAGCTTCAGTATCTTGCCAACCTAAAATTTTATTTAGGTCAAAATGAGTTCCTAGTGCAAGTTGCCCCGTATAAGCACTACCATGCGTAGACGTATTTTTTGAATCTAAAATACCGGCATATTCGCCGGTATATCCAAAAGAAAAATCATAACCTTGTGCTTGTAACGCGGTGCGTTGACCGTTCCAATCACCCAACATCCAAGGACTATTTGGGTCGAATGCAGCAGCAGCTTGTGCATGCTGTATAAAAAGAGTAATTGATAAAACGGATAAACAGGAAGCCATCAAGGATTTATGTGTTTTCATGTTTACATACCTTTTATGTCTTTGTTTATAAAGGGTACGCTAATTTTATGTAAAGAAATTATTCAAAATGTTAATCGATTGATTAATCTAATAATAATCTTAATACACATTGTATGAAAAATGGCCCCAGCTCTTTACCACTGTCCTTCACCAAGTTTTTGACCTATAAAGGAATATCTCATTTTCGATCTTGAAAACTTAATTGGACAAGCCAATTGTGGTTCTGTATCCGCTGTATTATTTTGCAAAGGTACATCCACAATCCATCCACGTTCTTGTGCTAAAGGCGAGTTTAAGGACTCAGTTAGGCTTAAAACAGGTTCTACACACACATCAAGATTTGCAAAAATTTCATGCCATTCTTTAAATGATTTCGTTTTAATTTTCTCTTGAATGGCTTGTTTAACTTCTTGTCGGTCTTCGACATCTAAGGAAGCACCTTTTTGTAATAATAAAGGCAAATCAAGCGCCACTGATAAACCAGACATAAATTGTGGCTCAAGACTACCTATTGAAAGATAACGGCCATCTTGAGTCATATAATAGTCATAAAAAATACCGCCATTGAGCATGCCATGCTCTGGTGCCTGTTCAACCTGTGCAGCAAGTGTCGCTGATGCGGCCATACTATTGAGGCTAGCAACACAATCGGTCATGGAAATATCAATATATTGTCCCATTCCACTACGTCCACGTTCGACAACTGCAGCTAAAATTGCAATAACAGCATGAAGTGAACCACCTGCAATGTCTGCAACTTGAATACCGAGTGGTGGTGGACCACTGTCTTGTCGGCCGCTATATCCAGCAATACCTGCTAAAGCTAAATAGTTAATGTCATGCCCAGCTCTGTCTTTATAGCTCCCTGTTTGTCCATAACCTGTAATTGAACAATAAATGAGACGTGGGTTAATTTCAGCAAGTGTCGCGTAGTCTAGTCCGAGACGACGCATCACATCAGGTCGGAACTGCTCTATGACAATATCAAACTCAGAAATTTTGGCTTTAATCAGATCAATACTCGCTTTATCTTTTAAATCCAGAACAATCGACTGTTTATTTCGGTTTAGATAACTATGTGCTGTTGCTTGACCATTTGCGTATGGTGGCATGATTCGGATTAAATCAGGACGTGATGGAGATTCGATATGGATGACTTCTGCTCCCATATCAGCCAAATACATTGTGGCAAAAGGGCCAGGTAAGAGCGTCGAGAAATCGAGAACTTTAAGTCCATTTAATGCTGTCGTCATCGTATTTTTAACCACTATTATTCGAATTTTCTTTTATATTAGTTAAGCAAATATACTAAAACAATGTCATGTTCAGCCATTTACCTTGATCATTTCGGCAATTTAACATGTAAAAAGTGCTTTTACTCTGTTGTAAATCGCCAATTTATTTTTTTAGACGGTCATTTAGGTCAATTTAAAGTGAACATCAAAGAGACTGAAGGATTCAATATGAGTCGCGATACGATTAGCATCCACTTCGTGAATGCGGCTTTGACAGGCGTAAAACGCCTTGGCATGGATGTTGAAATGCTCCTTTCACATGTGGGTATTGAAGCGGAATTATTACGTCAACCTAAAGCTCGAATCTCACCAGAACAATACACTCGTTTTATAAAAATGTTGTGGATGGTCACACAGGATGAACACGTTGGATTTGACGTACAACCGCGTCGTCTGGGCACTTTTGCCATTATGTGTCAGTTGATTATTCACGCAAAAACATTGGGCCAAGCCCTTGAACTGTCATCTCAATTCTACAAATTATTTGGCGATGAATGGTCTGTAACTCTAGAGCGTGACAAACATGAAGCACGTCTAGTTCCCCTCATTCCAAAAACTTTAGATCCTGACCATTTCATTACTGAAAGCATGCTCATGATTTGGCACGGTCTAGCATCATGGTTGATTGAACGCCGCTTGCCATTAGAACGTGTTCATTTTAGCTATCCACGTCCTGCACATGCCGATGAATATGATGCATTATTTTTTGCACCAGTTATGCAGTTTGATGCACCACGTACTGAAATTACCTTTGCAGCTGATTATCTTGATTTGCCAATCCGCCAAGATGAAAAAACGCTAGAAGAATTCTTAAAAGCAGCTCCTGCTCAGCTTTTAGTAAAATTCAAAAATACTAACTCGCTAACTTCGCGTATCCGTGAAGTGCTCAAAAGCCAAATTGGTGAAGAAATGCCAACGCTTAATGACGTTGCATCAATGTTATATTTATCTCCTCAAACCTTACGTCGTCGCTTGGCTGCAGAAGGTAAAAGCTATCAAGGCGTAAAAGATGCCCTACGCCGGGATGCTGCGATTCACTTGTTACTCAACCCTGAGTTAACACTTGAAGATGTTGCCCAACAAGTTGGCTTTAGTGAAACCAGTACTTTCCACCGTGCATTTAAAAAGTGGACGGGTGTAACCCCTGGCCTATATCGCCAGCTACATGGTTATCACTAATTCTTAAATCTATTTAGCTTCACATTTAGCCCAAGTTCAACTTGGGCTTTTTTGTATTTCTATTGGCAAAAATCATCACCTGACTGGTGCGCTTATCGTCATTGCGTTGCCTTTTAAAACCAGTACACTCAAAACACAACAAAGTTTAAGTAATAAAAAAGGAACTGTTATGAGCGAGGCTTATATTATTGATGCCATTCGCACCCCACGCGGAAAAGGAAAAAAAGATGGCTCTCTTTACGAAGTAAAACCAATTACATTACTGACGACCTTATTAAATGAATTACAGCAGCGCCATCAACTCGATACCTCTAAAGTTGACGATATTGTTTTGGGCTGCGTAACACCAATTGGCGATCAAGGTGGTGATATTGCCAAAACAGCAGCGATTGCAGCAGGTTGGAATGATGATGTTGCTGGGGTACAAATCAATCGCTTTTGTGCATCAGGCTTAGAAGCAGTCAATATGGCAGCAATGAAAGTCCGCTCTGGTTGGGAAGATTTAGTGGTTGCTGGTGGCGTTGAATCAATGTCACGCATTCCAATGGGCTCGGATGGTGGCCCGTGGGCATTAGATCCAGAAACAAATCTTAAGTCATCATTTGTTCCACAAGGTATTGGGGCCGACCTCATTGCAACCTTAGATGGCTATAGCCGTGAAGATGTTGATAATTTTGCTGTAAAGTCACAGCAAAAAGCGGCGGCGGCTCAATCAAATGGTTATTTCGACCAATCAGTTGTGCCAGTAAAAGATCATGCAGGTGTGGTGATTTTAGAGAAAGATGAATTTATTAAAGGCAATACCACACTCGAAGGTCTAACGAAGCTCAACCCAAGTTTTGAAATGATGGGACAAATGGGCTTTGATGCAGTTGCTTTACAAAAATATCCAGAAGCACAAAAAATCAATCATGTTCATCACGCAGGTAACTCATCAGGTATTGTCGATGGAGCAGCTGTAGTTTTATTAGCTTCTGAAAAAGCTGTCAAAGAACAAAATTTAAAACCACGCGCTAAAGTTTTGGCAACTGCATTAGTCGGTACTGATCCAACCATCATGCTGACTGGCCCTGCTCCTGCTGCACGTAAAGCTTTAGAAAAAGCTGGTCTTACGATTGACGATATTGACCTGTTTGAAGTCAATGAAGCATTCGCGGCAGTTGTTATGCGTTTTATTAATGAACTCAACGTCCCAGCTGAGAAAGTCAACGTAAATGGCGGTGCGATTGCTTTAGGCCATCCATTAGGGGCAACAGGTGCCATGATTTTAGGCACTTTACTTGATGAGCTTGAACGACAAGATAAAAAGCGCGGTTTAGCGACGCTCTGTGTTGGCGGTGGGATGGGTATTGCCACCATTATTGAACGCGTATAAAAATTAGGGATATAGAAGATGAGTGCAATTCAATACGAAAAAAATGCCGACAATATTGTCATTTTAACGCTTGATTCAACTGGTCAATCTGCGAACACCATGAATGCCGAGTTTCGTGACTCGCTCGATGAAGCGACTCAGAAACTTAAAGCAGAAACAGAACTTTCAGGGGTTATTTTCCGCTCGGCTAAAAAAACTTTCTTTGCAGGTGGTGATTTAGATGAGCTGATTCAAGTTCAGCCTGAACACGCAACTGACTTTTTCAATATGGTTGAAAAGCTAAAAGATCATTTACGTACAATTGAAACGCTTGGTATTCCAGTCGTTGCAGCATTAAATGGCACAGCACTTGGCGGTGGTTGGGAAATAGCCTTAAGTTGTCATCACCGTATTGCTATCAATGACCCGAAAAGCAAATTTGGTCTACCAGAAGTCACTTTAGGTTTGTTACCAGGCGGCGGCGGTATTGTGCGTATGGTACGTCTCCTCGGACTTCAAAATGCGTTCCCATTTTTAATGGAGGGTAAACAGTTCGGTGTCGATAAAGCAAAATCTTTAGGTTTAATTCATGACACTGCCGAAAATGAGCAAGAACTTTTAGATAAAGCAATTGCTTGGATCAAGGCCAATCCAAAATCTCAGCAGCCTTTTGATGTGAAGGGTTATAAAATTCCAGGCGGTGATCCAAAAACTCCAGCAGTTGCACAAGTTCTTGCAATTGCACCAGCCATATTAAAAGACAAAACCAAAGGTTGTTACCCTGCCCCTGAAGCAATTATGGCTGCCGCAGTTGAAGGTGCTCAAGTCGATGTCGATACCGCCTTGCGTATTGAGTCTCGCTACTTTACTCAGCTTACAACAGGTCAAATTTCTAAAAATATGATCGGCACTTTCTGGCATGGTCTAAATGCAATTAAGTCTGGTGCGAGCCGCCCTGCCGACGTTCCAAAATGGCAAGCCACTAAAGTAGGTGTGTTGGGTGCTGGCATGATGGGTGCTGGCATTGCTTATTCAACTGCAGTTAAAGGCATTCCAGTTGTACTTAAAGATGTAGCTGTTGAAAATGCAGAGAAAGGCAAAGCGTATTCACAAAAGCTCTTAGATAAACGCGTTTCACAAGGCCGCATGACTGCAGAAAAACGTGATCAGGTTTTATCGCTCATTACGGCTACAGCTTCTGCCGAAGACTTACAAGGTTGTGATTTAATTATTGAAGCGGTATTTGAAAATCAAGAACTTAAAGCTAAAGTCACTCAAGAAGCCGAGCAATATCTAGCGCCTAACGGTGTGATGGCATCAAACACCTCAACCCTGCCAATTACAGGTTTAGCTCAAGCAAGCAAGGATGATAAAGCTTTTATCGGTCTGCATTTCTTTAGCCCTGTCGACAAAATGCAGTTGGTTGAAATTATTAAAGGTAAAAACACCTCCGCAGAGACACTTGCCAAAGCTTACGACTTTGTACAACAAATTGGAAAAACACCGATTGTTGTTAATGATAGCCGTGGTTTCTTTACCAGTCGTGTGTTTGGTACGTTCATTCAAGAAGGTATGCGCTTGCTTGCCGAAGGTGTCCACCCAGCGCGTATTGAAATGGCTGCACTGAAAGCGGGTATGCCAGTTGGCCCCCTCGCTATTCAAGATGAAGTATCTTTAACATTAACCGAACATGTTGCCAGTGAAGCACGCAAAGCTCTACAAGCCGAAGGAAAAGATTTACCTAAAACTTCTGTAGATGAAGTGGTTCGCACCATGATTCATGAGTTAAACCGTAAAGGTAAAGCTGCTGGAGCTGGTTTTTATGAATACCCAGAAAATGGCAAAAAGCATCTATGGGAAGGCTTAAACCGCTGGAAAAAAGATCATGATATTTCTGAACAAGATATGATTGATCGCATTCTGTTTGTACAGGCCTTAGATACTTTACGTTGTTATGAAGAAGGCGTATTGGAGTCTGTAATTGATGCCAATGTCGGTTCTATCTTTGGGATTGGTTATGCACCTTGGACTGGAGGAGCAATTCAATTCCTAAATCAGTATGGTACTGATAAAGCACAAAAACGTGCCGAAGAATTAGCTGCCAAATATGGTGAACGTTTTACACCACCAGCTTTACTAAAAACCAAAGCTGAGCAGAAACAAGATATTCAGTAATTTAGTCTTATTGAATATTTAAAAAACTGCATAAACCTTACCCATATAAATATATTTTATTTATATGGGTTTTTCTTTATGACCTTTAAGATTTCAGCCCCCTGCCTAAATATGCTATAAATAGACTTCATTTTTGTGCTTCTACAGCACATTCGAGAAATTCTTATGTCCGATAAAAATTCTTCCGAGTCAGCAATTTTAGGCTGGAAATTTGTTCTGATCGTTGGTGTTTTAAGTGCAATTTTCCTTGGCTTTTTCTATTTAGCAATGAGTAATGAACCTGACTATATGCCAGGTGCACAGCGCAAAGCACAACAAGAGCAAATGCAGCAAAAGGCTGAGCACTCTACAGAGCAACACGCTCAACATAGTGACAACATGCCTGAAATGGATATGCAAGAACATAAGCAATCAACTCAGTAATCAGATATTTTTCAAATGACAGATTTTTCCCGCAACGCCCTGGTTGTAGAAGGTGGAGGCATGCGTGGTGCCTTTACCAGTGGTGTACTTGACGCGTTTTTACAACAACAGTTCAACCCATTCGATTTATATGTTGGTGTATCGTCTGGTTCAACTAATGTCGCCAACTATCTGGCAGGCCAGCAAGGCCGCACTCTAACATTTTATATTGATCATTCACTGCGTCCTGAATTTATCGATTACAAGCGCTTTTTTAAAGGCGGCGACTTACTTGATTTAAAATGGATGTGGGAAATTGGTGAAAAAGAACATCCACTTGATCAACAGAGTCTTTTCGCTAAAAATCCAGATTTTTATATGGTGTTGACGCATGCTAAAACAGGTCATGCAGAATATCTTCGTGCGGGTAAAGATAATTTGCTGAATGCGCTTCGAGCTTCTAGCTCAATTCCAGTTTTAACGCGTCATCCCGTCGATATTATGGGTGAACCTTATTTTGATGGTGGTGTTGCAGATGCCCTACCCGTTCGCTGGACGGCTCAGCAAAGTGGCGTAAAAAAACTGTTAGTTTTACGTACTCGTCCGAAAAACTATTTCAAAGCAAGTAGTCGAGGTGATCAATTCCTCGCAAAATATGCGTTTAAACATCATTATGGTTTCGCTAGTAGCTTGCGTAGCCGCTGTGATCGTTATAACGCTTCGGTCGATTTTGTTCGTGGTCAAAACTCAGACCAGCAAATTTTAGAAGTGTGTCCACCGCCTCTTAAAAATATGGCTGGCCGTTTAACTACCAATCCAAAAAAGCTTCGCTACAGTTATGAAGTCGGCTTAGAAACAGGACTACAGGCAATTGAAAGCTGGAATGCAATGAAATAAATCTAAATTGAGACTTCTAAAAAGAAGTCTCAATTTAACTTCAAAACCATATCAATATGTGGAATGCCACAGTCTTGGTAAACTTCACCTTGCACGTGAAAACCTAAAGCTTCATAAAAGGCTGTTACATAGGTTTGTGCTGAAAGCTTTAAGTAAGGCAGTTTATGACGACGTGCATAGTCAATAATATGCTGCATTAAAATTTTACCAATACCCTGCTTTCTATAAGGCATTAAAACAGCAACACGCCCTACGCTATGCTGCGGCAACAAACGTGCTGTAGCAATAGGCTGCTCTTTGTCATAGACAATAAAATGTAGAACTGTGGCATCCAAGTCGTCCCATTCATCTTCAGGTGCAATTCCCTGTTCTTGGATAAAGACTTGTTCACGGATGTATTTCGCATCTTGCTCAAGCTGTTCCCAACCACCCTCTACAATTTTATACATCCATTCACCGTCCTAGCACTTACAGCCGATATTTTCGATCGGCAACTGATCTTGTAATAGCAATTCCAACGTTTGTTTTTTAACACCATACATTTCTTTCAATGCTTGGATTTGAGCCATAATCTTGGCGTCAGATTGTGAAACATTTTTGCGTTTTGTTGCCAAAATCATTTTATTTTTGCTGGTATGTTCAAGCGATACAAACTCAAAAACTTTGGTTTCATAACCATACGCTTTTAAAAGTAACGCACGTAAAGTGTCAGTCAGCATCTCGGCTTGTTGTCCAGCATGAATACCAAACTGTAGCATTGGTTGTAAAACTTCTGGGCTATGTAATTGAGGGCGTAACTCTTTGTGGCAACATGGCGCGCACATAATCATCGAAGCGTTTAAACGAATTCCGGTATGAATAGCAAAATCAGTCGCAATATCACACGCATGTAAAGCAATCATAACGTCCAGCTTTTCCGGTTGATAACTACGAACGTCACCTTCAAAAAAATCTAAATGATTGAAATGAACTTTGTCTGCAACGTTCTGGCAAAACTCCACCAAATTACGGCGCAGCTCTACACCAGTAATCAATGGTGTTTTCTGCTGTTGTTGCAGATAATCATACAATGCAAAAGTTAAATAACCTTTCCCCGAGCCAAAATCGACAATGCGTAACTCTTGTTGAGACGCATCAATCTGTTCATAGGCACTCGCAAAAATTTCGATAAATTTATTAATCTGTTTCCATTTACGGGCCATGCTTGGAATGACCTGAGCTTTTTCATCAGTAATACCCAGCTCTTTTAAAAATGCATTGCCCTGCTGTACATAGCGCTGCTTTTCACGGTCATGCGCCTGAACCGTTTGTGTCGTATTTACAGCCTGCTTTTTACCCATATTTAATATGGCTTTTTTCTTATTTTTTTTAAGCTGAATTTCTTGAGTGGTCGAAAATAAGTTTGCTTGCTTACACTGAGTGATTAATTGCTCAATCTGTTGCAAACCTTCTTGAAATGAATAGTTTTTAGTCACATCTTGGGTCGTGTGATGATATAGAGCTGAAAGCTGTTTTTGACCATGTAGCTCTACAACGCGGAAAGTAATTTTTTCCAGCTGCGCCAACTCTCCCTTATATTGGCTCAAGATCAAACGCTCAAAAGCTTGTTGGTCAAGAATTTGCTTGATTTCATGAAAGAATTGCTGTTCTTGCTCAAAGGAGAAAACCGACACGGATATACCTGAAAAATGAAGACTCATATAAAATAGAAGTTTAAAGCGTCTAGGATTAAAAATAAAATAACTTTACGACTGTTTTGTATTTCTATACATTTGTATTTTTAATCAAAAAAATTAAAGTTATGAGTAAATCTGTGTTGGAAACTTACGATCCAAAAGAAGAACTATTTAATGCCTATAGTCATGGTGCTGGCGTTGTTATGGCGGTTGTAGCTTCTATCTTTTTAATTATAAAGGGATCTTATCTTTCCACTGCTCAATGGGTGGGCTTATGGGTATATTCATTTAGCCTAATTTTAGTTTTTACCAGTTCTACACTCTATCATTTTGCTCAAACACAAAACCTACGCTACTGGTATAAAAAACTCGACCACACTGCTATTTATTATTTAATTGCGGGAACATATACCCCGTTCTTAAGCATTGCTATACCTACGCAAAAAGCTCATATTTTACTTATTGCTCTCTGGAGCATTGCTGCAATTGGTACACTTTTCAAGTTAGTTTTTATTCATCGTTTTCAGAAAATTTCGCTACTTGCTTATGTTCTTATGGGTTGGCTTGCTGTATTTGTTATGGATGATATGCGCACCTATCTAAGTAAAGACGCGTTGATTTTGTTAATTATTGGCGGATTAGCTTATACGGTTGGAGCATTGTTTTACGCGTTAAAAAAGGTAAGATATACCCATGCGATCTGGCATATTTTTGTGCTTTTAGGTGCAGGGGCACATTTTCTTGCAATCTATTGGTACGTAGTTTAGTCCATTTTTCACTCATATTCAGTGATCCTGAAAGAGTCATGGATGATGTTCTTTCACGCTATTCTTTGAGAAAAATACGTCTTTAAAAAGAGTAGTCATTAAAAATAAATTTTAACGGATATAAGGACTTATATGGAGTCAACTTCTGCGACTGCTGCTCCTGTAGTAGCCACTAATTCAAAAACACGAGTTTTGTTTGCAAGCTTAGTCGGTACAACCATTGAGTTCTTCGACTTTTATATCTATGCAACAGCTGCCGTGATTATCTTTCCTCACCTATTTTTCCCAGCTAGTAGTGGCAGTGCCGCAGTCTTACAATCTTTGGCAACCTTTGCAATTGCCTTTATTGCTCGTCCTATCGGTGCCGCATTATTTGGTCATCTAGGAGACCGTATTGGTCGTAAAGCAACTTTAGTTGCAGCTTTACTGACCATGGGTATTTCAACCGTATGTATTGGTTTACTTCCGACTTATGCTCAAATCGGGATTGTCGCACCATTATTATTAGCTGTTTGTCGTTTAGGACAAGGCTTAGGTTTAGGCGGTGAATGGAGCGGCGCAGTATTATTAGCGACTGAAAACGCCCCAGAAGGTAAAAGAGCATGGTATGGCATGTTTCCACAGCTAGGTGCTCCAATTGGCTTTATTCTGGCAACAGGTTCATTCTTATTATTGAGCGCAGTTATTCCTGAGCAAGCATTTATGCAATGGGGTTGGCGTATTCCATTCATTGCCAGTGCTGTATTGGTTATTGTTGGCTTATATATTCGTTTAAAACTTCATGAAACTCCAGCTTTCCAGAAAGTCTTAGATAAGCAAAAAGAAGTTAATATTCCATTTAAAGAAGTTTTAACCAAACATACAGGTAAGCTTATTCTTGGTACAGTTGCAGCAATCTGTACCTTTGTTGTGTTCTATCTTACTACCGTATTTGCCTTAAACTGGGGAACAACTAAACTGGGTTATGCGCGTGGTGAATTCTTAGAACTTCAACTCTTTGCCACACTTTGCTTCGCCGCATTCATTCCTTTATCGGCTATTTTTGCAGAAAAATTTGGTCGTAAAACAACTTCTATTGGTGTTTGTATTGCTGCTGCGATCTTCGGCTTGTTTTTCTCTAGCATGTTAGAGTCTGGAAATACCTTAATCGTATTCCTTTTCTTATGTACTGGCTTGGCGATTATGGGCTTAACCTATGGTCCAATTGGTACAGTTCTTTCTGAACTTTTCCCAACTTCAGTTCGTTATACAGGTTCAGCATTAACCTTTAACTTGGCTGGTATTTTTGGTGCATCTTTTGCCCCACTCATTGCGACTAAGCTTGCTGAAACTTATGGTTTATATGCAGTTGGTTATTATCTGACTGCTGCATCACTTTTATCATTAGTTGCCTTCTTACTTATTCGTGAAACAAAAAATGATGATGTAAATAATCAGATTTAAAGTTTTAAAGACACCCATATAAAAAAGCCAGTTCAAATTGAACTGGCTTTTTTATATGTATATGAATTAATTCATTGATGCAGGATTTGCTGGAGCAACACTATTTGTTGCAGCTGGCGCTGTTACATTGCTTGCTGCAACTGCTGCTGGTCCTGCTACAGCTGCTTCACCGATTAAAGCAACTTTTGCTTTTTCTTGGCTTTTTGCAGAGAGAGCTGGGTTACTTGCCACAATACGATTAATGTTTGCTGAGTTTGCTGGAGCAATCGCAGTAGTTTGTAAAATAATTGGGCGATTACCTGTGTTACCCAACGTATAGCGAATACCTGTACGTGGGCTAATCACTGTAGTATTTTCTTGCTTCACTACAGCTTGAGCCGAAGTTGGGCCTTTTGCTGCAAGCACTTTGTCAACCGTTGTCGTTTGAGGGGCTGAAGCTGCTTCTGCTGCAAAAACAAAACTTGGTACAGCAAGAACAGTTAAAAATAAAGGTTGTAATACTTTTTTCATTGTCTTTCCAACATACACTCTGGATGAGAAGTAAATAGCATTTAATGCTTAAAACTGCAAACATTATTCACAGGCTTACTACAAACATAAAAAAAGCAGAACAATTGTTCTGCTTTTTCTGTGAAGGCAGATTAGATCTTACCGTGACATTGCTTATATTTTAATCCTGAACCACATGGGCATGGGGCATTACGGCTTTCTGGAACAGGGAAAGCTTGCTGATCGGCAGACTCGTTCATGGTTTCTTGAGAAAGTGTGACTTCACCAGTTAAACCATCTACATCATCATGTTCAAAAGAAAGCTTCATCGATTCAGCTTGCTGCTGCTGTTGAGCTTCCATTTCTGCAAGTTCTTCTGGTGTTGGGATATGTACACGAGACAAATCAGTCACAACATCAGTTTTAATAATACCCAACATGTTTACGAACAGGTTGAAAGCTTCTTTCTTATATTCCTGCTCAGGGTTCTTTTGCGCATAGCCACGTAAGTGAATACCTTGACGCAAATAATCCATTGCAGCCAAGTGATCTTTCCAATGGCGATCAAGAGAGTTTAAAACGAAGTGACGTTCAAGCATTGCTGCTGATTCATCACCCATTTGAGCACGGCGCTGACGATAACGCTCAATCACTTCATCACTAATACGCTCAACCAAACCTTCTTCATCTAAACGACGATCTTGGTCTAACCATTCTTGAATTGGCAGCTCAATACCTAAATCAATACGTAAAGCATTTTCTAAACCTTCCACATCCCACTGGTCATGAATTGACTCTGGTGGAATAAAGTTAGCAATCATGCCTTGCATCACTTCACGATGCATTTCTTCAACGTATTCTTTTAAGGTATTTTCAGCTAATACTTCATCACGTTGAGAATAAATGATCTTACGCTGTTCATTATTCACGTCATCGTATTTCAATAAGTTCTTACGAATATCGAAGTTACGCGCTTCAACTTTACGCTGAGCATTCTCAATCGAACGGCTCACCATTTTATGTTCAATCGCTTCATCTTCTTTTAACCCCATCGCGCGCATCATACCAACGACACGGTCACCTGCGAAAATACGCATAAGGTCATCTTCAAGAGACAAATAGAAACGAGAAACACCAGGGTCACCTTGACGACCAGCACGACCACGTAACTGGTTGTCAATACGACGTGATTCATGACGTTCAGAACCAATGATATGCAAACCACCTGCTTGCAATACATCTTCGTGGTCTTGTTCCCATTGTGCTTTTAGACGTGCTTCATCTTCTGCAGTTGGGTTTTCAAGTTTGGCAAGTTTCGCTTTCCAGTTACCACCCAAGATAATATCCGTACCACGACCAGCCATGTTAGTTGCAATCGTTACTGCATTCGGGCTACCCGCTTGAGCAATAATGTCAGCTTCACGCTCATGCTGCTTTGCATTCAAAACTTCATGATGAATACCAGCTTGCATTAACTTAGAAGATAAAATTTCGCTGGCTTCAATGGTTGCTGTACCAATCAGAATAGGAGCAACACCCTGCTGACGAATATTCATAATTTCTTGAATAATCGCGTTATATTTGCCGTTACGGTTTAAATAAATTAAATCGTTTTGGTCGTTACGAATCATTGGGCGATGCGTTGGAATAATCACAACATCAAGACCGTAAATTTCTTTCATTTCCGCAGCTTCAGTATCAGCAGTACCTGTCATACCTGAAAGCTTTTTATAGAGACGGAAATAGTTCTGGAATGTTGTTGTCGCTAAAGTTTGGTTTTCAGGCTGAATTTCTAAGCCTTCTTTTGCTTCAACAGCTTGATGCAAACCTTCTGACCAACGACGACCCGGCATCGTACGACCCGTATGTTCATCGACAATAACCACTTCACCATCATGAATAATATAGTGAACATCACGTTGGAATAGGAAATGTGCACGAATGGCAGCAGACACATGATGAACAAGGTTTAGATTTGTTGCTGAATATAAGCTTTCGCCTTCAGCCAACAAGCCCATTTGAATAAGTTCTTGTTCAACAGTTTCATAACCAATTTCAGTCATTTCAACTGAACGCTGCTTTTCATCAATCCAGAAATGACCACCATCTGCTACTTTTTCTTCTTTTTGCGGATGTAATTTAGGTGGAATTGTATTGATTGCACTGTAGAGGTGTGAAGAGTCTTCACTTTGACCAGAAATAATTAATGGTGTACGTGCCTCGTCAATTAAGATGGAGTCAACTTCATCGATAATGGCATAGTGCAAACCACGTTGTTTCTTTTCTGCTAAAGAAAACACCATGTTGTCACGTAAGTAGTCAAAACCGAATTCGTTATTGGTACCGTAAGTAATATCGGCAAGGTAAGCTGCCGCTTTTTCTGACGGACCTTGCATTGAATAAATCGTACCAATTGATAGACCCAAAAATTCAAATAATGGGCGGTTCAACTCGGCATCACGCTGTGCCAAATAATCATTCACAGTAATGACATGTACACCTTGGCCACTCAAAGCGTTTAAATAACACGCCAGAGTACCCATAAGGGTTTTACCTTCACCAGTACGCATCTCGGCAATCTTACCTTCATGTAAGGTAATACCACCAATTAACTGAACGTCATAGTGACGCATACCCATCACACGCTTAGCAGCTTCACGACAAACCGCAAACGCTTCTGGAAGTAATTTATCTAAACTTTCGCCATTATTATAACGTTGTTTGAATTCTGGAGTTTTTGCAGATAAGTCTGCATCGCTTAAAGCTGATATCGTCGGCTCGAGCGCATTGATTTGCTCAACAATTTTGCGCATGCGTTTGAGTTCACGCTCATTTTTTGTACCGAAGATACCTCCGATCAGACTTGCCAACATGGATAAACTCTCTAAATCTTGCTTGGTCAAATGAATAAACTTTTTCTCAGTCGTTTATTATGGTGCCAGAAATTTGAAGTACAAGGGGTTTGCACAAAACCCCTAAAAAAAATCTGATAGTTAGACGAATGGTTTTTCATTCATCTAATCTCCCCTTAATGTGCCGAGCACCAAAAACACACCATTAACGCTCATCGATTAAGCATAACTTCCGAGAAATCTAATTTAGCAAATTTACCTTAAAGTTACATTGATTAAGCACTTAAAATAATGAGTTTTAGTCATATATATTTACACTTATATAAAAAGTTCATAATAAAATACAAAAACAATAATTTTAATCATAAAGTAAATGCTGCATATTCATTCAATCGAATAACAAATTATGCGCAATTGAGGAAAGATCATGACACTACGATTAGGAGATACTGCTCCCGATTTTCAACAAGAATCGAGTGAAGGCACAATTAATTTTTATGATTTTTTAGGGGATAGTTGGGGAATCTTATTTTCACATCCAGCCGACTATACTCCCGTATGTACAACTGAATTAGGTTATACAGCAAAATTAAAAGATGAATTTACGAAGCGGAATGTTAAAGCGATTGCTTTGTCTGTAGACGATGTAGAATCACACAAAGGCTGGATCAATGATATTAATGAAACACAAAATACAACTGTAAACTTTCCAATCATTGCAGATAAAGATCGTAAAGTATCTGAGCTCTATGGCTTCATTCACCCTAATGCCAGTGAAACTCTAACGGTGCGCTCATTAGTGATTATTGATCCTAACAAAAAAGTTCGCTTAATCATTACCTACCCTGCTTCGACGGGCCGAAATTTTAACGAAGTCTTACGTGTTGTGGATTCATTACAATTAACAGACAAGCATAAAGTCGCTACACCTGCGAACTGGCAGCAAGGTGAAGATGTCGTTATTGTGCCATCACTTAAAGATGAAGAAGAAATTAAACAACGTTTCCCTAAAGGTTATATGGCTGTTAAACCTTATTTACGCCTCACGCCACAGCCTGAAAGCAATAAAACCGACTAAAGGTTTTATTGCTTTCAAGACAAACGCAGTGCGTAGGCAAATATCTGAAAAATTCCCTACAAGACAAGCAAAGCGCGTAGGCACACTTAGATTAAATATCACACCCGAAAAAGTCATCCGTAGTGATGGCTTTTTTATTTATGTATTGAATACTCATGGTTTTTATTGCTCAGATCAGTTATAACTCGAAACGATTTGGTAAAAAAATAAAAATCATGATCTATAAAATTCATCATTTAAAGTGTGGCAGCATGTGCCCGGTTTGTGCGCCATTATTTGGACAAAAAGGCTTCCGAGCTGAAGTAATCTGTCATTGTCTTTTAGTTGAAACTGATCGAGGCTTAGTGCTTATCGATACTGGCTTTGGCTTGCAAGATTACTTACATATGAAGCAGCGCCTAGGCTCATTAGTTAAACGCTTAGGCAATATTGAGCATAATCTTGAATTTAGTGCGATCCAACAAATCCAAAAGCTCGGGTTTAGCCCCAAAGATGTACAGCATATTTTTGTCACTCATCTTGATTTTGACCATGCTGGCGGTATCTCAGATTTTCCTCATGCCACAGTTCATGTTTTAGCAGCAGAATACAACGCTGCCCAACTTCCAAATTTTAAAGGCAAACTTCGCTATAGAACCAATCAATATAAAGATCATCGGTATTGGAACTTCGTTGAATATCAAAAAGGTGAAGCATGGTTCAACCTCGAAAAAGTCAAAGGTTTTCCCCTGTTTCAAGATGAAATTTTAATGATACCACTGTTAGGACATACAGCTGGACATTGCGGTATTGCCATAAAGCAACAAAATCAATGGTTATTATTTTGTGGAGATGCCTACTACTCACACCTAGAGTTAAACCCTAAAAATAAATTAAGATCACTTGGTCTGGTGGAAAAAACATTTGCAGAAGATAATGAAAAGCGTCTTTTTAACCTCAAGCGTTTACAGCATTTAGCTCAACATGAACCCACGATTGAAATAATTTGTGCTCACGACCCTGATGAGCTTAAACGGTATCAAACATGAAGAAATTATCGCTCCTTACACTTGTCATCTGTATAAGTTTACAAGGGTGTATGCAGCACGAAAGTATCGCCCATGAGCATCGACCACAAGATTGGGGAAGCTTAGTTTCTCAGACTCATAACTTTTATCAAATTAGTAATGATGTTTATCGTAGTGAACAACCTGATACTGCAATGATTTCTGAATTAAAGAATCACCAAATTGGAACGATCATTAATTTAAGAGCCAAAGACGCAGATAGTTTAGTTTTTAAAAATGAAAATTTTAATCTTGTACATATTCCTATCAACACTTGGGCAATTGACCGACAAGATCTCTTAGAAGTCATGCAACAAATCAAAATTGCCAAGCAGAATGATCAGCGCGTTTTATTGCACTGCTACCATGGTTCAGATCGTACAGGGGCCAGCGTTGCCATGTATCGCATTATTTTTGAAAATTGGGCAATTGATGATGCGGTTAAGGAAATGAAACAAGGGGGTTACGGTTATCATATTATTTGGAAGAACATTGACCGATTATTTACACCTGAAAATGTAAGATGGATTCAACAGCAACTGTCGAATCCATCTTAGTGACATCTTGAGTGGAATTTTTAATTTGGTTAACGTTGGTCTAACGGTACCCAGTCAATCACCCACGCTGATTTCATGTTTAAACTTGAATCAGAAGTAATTTTCTTACGAGCAGCATCTGCTGTATCACGGTCTTTTGCAGGTCCAACCATAATACGAATACCCTTACTGGTTGGGCTTGTAGTGACCTTATAGCCTTTAGCTCGTAATTTAGAAACAACTGCATCTGCATTGGCTTGGTTAGCAGCCAAAGCGACTTGAACCATCCACTTTTTATCGCCATTTTCAAGCAGTTCACGTGCTTTTTCAGCTTCAGCTTTTTTCTCAGCTTCAGCTTTTCGTTTAGCATCAGAGGCTTTTTTATCAGCTTCTGCTTGTCGTTTGGCTTCAGCAGCTTTCTTGTCTGCTTCTGCTTGGCGTTTTGCTTCAGCAGCTTTTTTATCTGCTTCTACCTGTCGTTTAGCTTCAGCTGCTTTCTTGTCTGCTTCTGCTTGGCGTTTTGCTTCAGTTGCTTTTTTGTCTGCTTCTGCCTGTCGTTTAGCTTCAGCTGCTTTCTTGTCTGCTTCTGCTTGGCGTTTTGCTTCAGCAGCTTTTTTGTCTGCATCTATTTTTGAAGTATCAGTTGTTTTATTCACCGTATTGGTTTGCTGGTTTTTAGCTTTCGCCTCACCCACTAACTCCGGTGGAATATTATCTGAACTTTCTTGAGCCGCTGTACGGCGCGCATTAATAGCAGCGTACTCTGCTGCAGCTTTACGAGCAGCATCAGCTTCAGCTTGCTGCTGCATTGCTAAGAACTCAGCTGCACGTGCTTCTTGTTCAGCAACGGCCTTTTCACGAGCACGACGCTGTTCTTCTAGCAAACGTTTTTCAGTTTCAACATCAACCGCAAGCGGTTGTAGTTGTACCATTTGCCCTTCAGTTGTCTCTTTTGGTTTAGTTTGAGTTTTTGGCGATGTGGATGCGGATGGTTGAGCTTCAACCTGTTTTATTTCCTCATTTCCTTTTAGAAGTAATGCTGCCAATAAAACACCACCTCCTAGTAAAACAACGCCACCCATCCAGCGTTGTTTGTTATTCATTGACATTCTTCCAAATACTCCCAAATCGCTTCTAAAGTATGAAACGAACCACAGGCCAAAATCAGCTGATTGTTATTTGTTTGCTCAAGCGCTGATTTAAAAGCCTCTTTGATATTGCCATATTGTTGTACTGTCTGGCCTTGCAAGGCATCATTGAGTTGCTGAATCGGCGCAGCACGCGGCACATTCAATTCAGCAATTTTCCAATGTAAAACAGTAGGTTTCAATAAATCGACTACTGATTTTATATCTTTATCTGCCAGCATTGAAAATACTGCGACAACTTCTGTGTACTGTTTATTGTATTCTAAGAAATTTCGCAATTGCTTTAACAAAAATTCAACACCATGTGGATTGTGCCCAGCATCAAAAATGACCGTCTTCCCATTCACTTGACGCTGTTCAAAACGCCCTGCTAAGCGAGCAGATTGAATACCTTTTTCTAATGCTGACTGAGAAATTTCAAGTCCGCTATTTAAAATGGCCGCAACTGCTCCTGCAATATTTTCAATCGCTAATGTACCTAAAGGAAGTTTTAAAGTGGTTCCTTCCGAAGCAAAGTACCAGTTTTGTCCATCTTCTGCGAGCTTATAAAAATAATCACGATTAACGGTATATAAGTCTGCTTGTGAACTTTGTGCTTTATCTTGAATTGCTTGCGGTAATTGTTGCTCACCCGCGAAGATAACCGGAATATATGGACGAATAATGCCTGCTTTTTCAAAAGCAATTTTTTCGATGGTATCGCCTAGCCAATCTGTGTGATCTAGGCCAATATTAGTAATTACTGCAATGTCGGGATCAATCACATTGACGACATCTAAACGCCCGCCCAAACCAACTTCGAGCACCCATACATCACATTGTTGTTGTTTAAAAATAACAAAAGCAGCCAAAGTGGTTGCTTCAAAAAAAGATAAGCTTAAATCACAATCGCGACGAGCCTGATCAACTTGAACAAAAGCATCAATCAGACTTTGATCATCGACTTCAACTCCACCTAACTTAACTCGCTCATTAAAGCGATAGATATGCGGTGACTGATATAACCCAACTTTATAACCCTGTGCGTTTAATATCGCAGCCAGTGTGGTTGTGGTTGAGCCTTTACCATTCGTTCCGGCTACTGTAAAAACTTTAGCATTAGGCTGAGTTACACCCAGCTTTTCTGCAACAGGAATTACACGTTCCAGACCAAGATCTATCCCTGTAACGTGAACATGGCTCCAATAATTGAGCCATGTATCTAAAGAGTCTATTGAAAGTGGAGCTTGTTGGTTCAAGGTAAGTTCATCAATTTCGATACAAGTCGAGATACAGTATCACGTAAAGCATGACGATGAACAATCTGATCGATTACACCATGATCAAGCAAATATTCAGCACGTTGGAACGGTTCTTCAAGAGTTTCACGTACAGTCTGCTCAATTACACGCTTACCAGCAAAGCCAATCATCGCTTTAGGTTCAGCAATATGAATATCACCCAACATTGCTAAAGAAGCTGTTACACCACCATACACAGGATGTGTTAACACAACGATATATGGTAAGCCAGCATCTTTTAATTTTTGAATCGCGGCAGAAGTACGCGCCATTTGCATAAGCGACAACATACCTTCTTGCATACGCGCGCCGCCAGAAGCTGCGAAACAGATTAATGGCTGACGTTTTTCAATTGCAAGCTCGGCAGCCTTTACAAAACGGTCACCGACAACTGTACCCATTGAGCCGCCCATAAAGTCGAACTCAAAAGCACATGCAATCATATCTACGCCATTTAAGTTACCTTGCATGGCAATTAATGCTTCCGTTTCACCAGTTTTGCTTTGCGCTTCACGCATACGATCTGGATACGGTTTAGAGTCAACAAACTTTAATGGATCTTTA
This sequence comes from Acinetobacter sp. BEC1-S18-ESBL-01, assembly GCF_014169935.1. Classification (NCBI taxonomy): domain Bacteria; kingdom Pseudomonadati; phylum Pseudomonadota; class Gammaproteobacteria; order Moraxellales; family Moraxellaceae; genus Acinetobacter; species Acinetobacter sp. BEC1-S18-ESBL-01. Next base: position 608,287 of record NZ_AP022302.1, on the reverse strand, counting down.
GCAGTAAATTCTTGACCCAATTCAGTTACAACATTATCGAAGAACCAGTTCAAGCGGTCACGAGCTTTCATTCGTAAGTGTTCGTCGCATTGCGGACAAACATATGCATTGAAAGAAATTGCTGTACGTGTCACTAGTGCATGACATTCAGGACATTCAATCGTTGGCTCAGTAAATGTTGCTTTGAGAATTTGTTGCTCATCTGCGACTTCAATACCTGGAACCGGACGTTTTGTCCATGGTGTCGAAGGGCTAAGAACTTTCCCTGGTTTCACTTCTTGATTCATACTAACTCATCGAGCGCTGCTCGAAGCTCCTTGACTTTACTCACCGTCTGTTCAACAGCGTCATCCGCTGCCAACGTTGCAAAATTTTTAACGAAAGCACTACCCACAATCACGGCATCAGCAACATTACCCATTGCTTTTGCTGAAGCGGCATCACTAATACCAAAACCAACACCCACTGGAATATTAGTGGCATTTTTGATTTTTTGAATACGTGCAGCAGCTTCTGCCGTATCAAGTGTTGCTGCTCCAGTTACACCCTTAAGTGAAACGTAGTAAATAAAACCACTTGCCTGATTTGTCACATGTTGAATGCGTTGATCTGTAGAAGTTGGTGCAAGTAAGAAAATTTGGTCCATATCATGTTGTTTCAACACAGCACCAAATTCTTTTGACTCTTCTGGTGGTAAATCCACAAGTAATAAGCCATCTACACCACATTGTTTCGCATGAGAAACAAACTTCTCGTAACCAATCACTTCAACCGGATTGAGATAACCCATTAAAACAACAGGTGTTTCCTGATCCTGCTCACGGAACTCTTTTACCATGTTGAGTGCATCCAACGTGTTAGTCCCTGCTGCAAGCGCACGTTCAGCTGCAAGCGCAATTACCGGACCATCAGCCATTGGATCTGAAAATGGTAAACCAAGCTCAATGACATCTACTCCTGCTGCAACCATTTTATGCAGTAACGGAACCGTTACTTGTGGCTGTGGATCACCCGCCATAACATAAGATACAAGCGCTTTACGTTGTTGGGACTTAAGCTTTTCAAAACGGGTGGCAAGACGTGACATAGGGTTGTGCTTTCCTTGAATTATTTAAAATTGAGGAGTTGTTTGTAGAAATACAAGAACATCGCATTTTAACGCTATTTTTTGTCCATTGAACAGGTCTAACGTTATGGCGATATTCGATTGTATGATTCATACAACCCATGGTGTACATTTATCAATATTTTGAAACTTTTCTCAATGATCAAAGCTTCCTATTTTCGAGCCATTATTAGATCGTCGACTGACCAAAAATTAACCGCATAAAGCTTATTTCTCAATATTTTTATTGGCGAGTTGTAATTCCCTTTTCCGCGTAAGTAAAGTTTGTCCCGTCAAATTTTTATGAGCCCGTGCAAGTGCCGACTGATCCGAATATCCCAACTGTTCAGCAATTGTGGTGAGGCTTTCATTTTGGTGAAGTAATATTTCACAGCGTTTCATGCGTTCAGTATCTAAAATTAATTTAAATGAAGTATTTAATGACTGTAATTGACGCTGCAAGCTTCGTACTGAAATATTCAACTCGATGGCAATATCCTCAATTTTCGGGGCTTGTTGCTTGTGTTTGAAATATTCATGAACAATCCAATGTATTTGCTGAGCTAAATCTGTATGTATTTTCCGCTGAGCTAATGCCTCTTCTGCTTGTTTCACTAAAAGTTGCATTAAGCTGGGGTCTGCATGTCGAGGACGAACATTCAATCCTTCACTTGCAAAAGTTAATGCATAGTAAGGTTGCTCAAATGATAATTTACATTGAAAGAAACGCTGATAGTGAACTAAGGGACCACGTGAGCGGTGCACAAACTCAACATGCTGCAAGAGAAAATCATGGAAAGGAGCAATTTGTTTAGCAAGCTGAACCATAGCAGCTAAAGTCAGCTCACAAAGTATGATATTACTGGCATCAACCAAAGGCCAATACAAACGAATGTTAGAAGCATCTTGTTCAACTTGCATAGGCACGACTTGCTCACCGTCAATCACGAGACGATGGAATTTCATGACATATTCAAGAACCTCTGCAAAGCTCCCACTTCGAGAAGCCATATATCCCAGTACACCAAAATTGGCAGGTGTAATACAAGTTGCCATTTCTAGGGCTAAATTAGAAACTTGTAGACGAGACTCTGTCAGTTCTAAAAGTTCAAGAAAAAAGTTTAAAGAAGATTGAGCATCAATAGATGAAGCTAAAATATTTTGAACTTGACGGGCCTGAACATCTGTAAGGTTTAATACCTGCCAATCGATTCCTTTTTCTTTTAGATAAGTATTCCACAGATAAAAGTAGCCGTTTGAAATCGTAAAATCCTGCATGGCTCATCCTTTTTTTAATGCCATCTTGTCGCAAACTGTATAAAAATTGGCAATAACTGTCAAAACAAAGCCGACTATTAGCGACATACTAATGAACATGTTAGATGCGAGAAATAAAAATATGAACGCACATGTTTCTTATCAGGTCGAGCCAGTGGTTCGTAAAGATCTGGATTTTCATTTAAACGAAGCACCTCGCTTTTGGTTTAATAATGATCCTTTTTTGACTCGTATGTTTGATGCGCTCAGCTTAACCTTTCCAGATGGAGAGCGTTATTTTATTGAATGTGTCCGTATGTTCCGAGACAAAATTGATGATCCCGAACTACAAAAACGGGTTGCAGACTTTATTAAACAAGAAGCTCAACACGGTATTGCACATGACAAAATGAATCAGCTCATGAAAGAGCAAGGCATGCCTGTTGACCAGTTCACAGCCACACTTAAAAAAATTTTTCGTTTTGAACTCACCAAACGCTCACCACAATACAATATTGCGATGACAGCGGCAGCGGAACATTTAACAGCACTAATGGCAGAAACCTTTTATAGCCATAAAAAAACTTTAGAAAATGCTCACCCCTATGTTCGAGCGCTATTCGCGTGGCATGCCATTGAAGAGATGGAGCACCGTGATGTTGCTTTTGATGTCATGAAACAAGTAGGTGAAGTTCCTGAGTCGACTCGTCGTTTTGTATTGGTTCTTACGACGGTACTGATGTTTGGCTTCACACTCTATCGCACGAATATCATGTTGAAATGTGATGGCTTTAGTTCTAGAGAACGACTCTTGATGAGCCTTAAAGGCTTACCTTGGTTCTTTGGGAAAAATGGCACATTAACCGCCATGAAAAGCCAATATTTAGATTGGTTTAAAAAAGACTTTCATCCAAGTCAGCATCCGGTCATTCGCCAATATCCTGTTTGGATTGAAACACTTGAAAAGACGAATGATCCTATTGCAGCTGGTGAAGCGTTTTGGCAAGCAGGTTTATAACCTGCTTGTTACCATTTTGCATAATGTTGTTCTAGTAAACCGTATTGCTCATTGCAATTGATGATATCGGTTGCCTCATGCTCAATCGTGCCGCTAATTTTAGCTTGCCACTGATTGAACTGGCTGCCGATCATTCTTAAGTTTATATTTTCATATCGGCACCAACCAATATGCACTTGGAGATTAAGTTTTTGATCTAAAGAGCTAATTTGCCAAAGCTCATCATTTACTTTTTCAAATAAAACATCAGTCAGTGGAAATAAAACGCCGTTAATCCATAAGCAATTTTCATTACCAAAGCTTTCATTAACACCAGAAGCTAAATTTAAACCAATACGCCGCCCTTGCTCATCCCAGAAATTACATGAAAGCCAGAACCAAGCTGTTTCAGGCCGCAAAAAACCACAAGTATCATCTAAAGAGGCAAATGTCTTTTCATCAAATTGTACGATTTGGCTTTGTTTATTAATAAACATCCCCTCTACAGCCAATGTGGTCTGCTTTTGGGTATAAGTCCAACCATTGATGCCAGTTGGTGTACACAAACTTAATATATCGGTTCCAGCACAAAAAATTCGAGCGCTAAGTTGAATCTCACCATATTTAGTGACTCGGATATATCGCACACCATTGGCATGCTGGATATCAAACTGATAAGGCGATTTAGAAAAATAACTTTGATTAAATAAGGGCTGTTCATCAAGGTAGGTTTTATGCCCCAAAGGCTGAATCGCATTCCACTCGATGACTTGCTCTGTTACATGGTCATAAATATAGAAAAAACCGTGCCCAACCCAGCCAATATCTACAATTGCCAGACCAATACTATAGTGTTTATGTTGAATGCCGCAGAATTTAAATTTTTTATATTTTAATTGTTTACGCCAGCCTTTAAGGACCTTACCGTAAGGGGTTTTATAAATATAATGTTGTACGTGAATGGTTGACGGTACAGATTCAAAACGCCCGTAGCGAGGCTGTCCATTTTCTTGAATTAAATCCATTTACCCACTTCCATATGAATATTAGATTTCAAATGACCTATACCACGGTCAAATACGTATTTTCCCAAATTGTTTCAGCAAAATCGCCTTTTATTAAATGAATATAGCGCCCTGCTACACAATCTATCGCTAAGCAGTCATCAATATCAATGACTCGATCTGTATGTGCTTTTTGCCACTGCCGATCTATAAATTGTTTACCTAATTGTTTGGCAGCTACCGCATTCGGTGCAACCACAAACTCATAACGGTGAAGTTCACCGAATTCACTTGCATTATATCCGCCCAGATTAATTAAATATAATTTTAAATCATCTGGTTGTGGAGCAGCATCTGTAAAATGAATTTGATAATTTTGCCCTTGAGAGCTAACTCCTGAGAGCTTGGCCCAAGCATCAATATGCAATCCTTGAGTCTCACCAAACCAAGCCTGTTTAAGTTGAGGATAAACTTCTTCCAAAGTATCTCCTACAGCCATGACTACATCATGAACTTCTGTATTAGCGCGAGCATGACGCCCGCCTAACATCACCATAAACAAACTTGGCATTTTTTCCTCTTACATCTCGACCATTTCTACGCCATCAATACGTGCAACTGTCATTAAATCTTTATCACCACGACCTGAAACAGTCGCAATAATAATCTGATCTTTAGACATCGTCGGTGCAAGCTTAGAGACATAAGCCATCGCATGCGAGCTTTCAAGTGCAGGAATAATCCCTTCGATTTTAGTTAAATCACGGAAACCTTGTAGAGCTTCTGTATCATTAATCGGCACGTACTCTACACGCTTCATATCTTTCAAGAAGCTATGTTCAGGGCCAACACCCGGATAATCAAGGCCCGCCGAGATACTATGTGTCTCAATAATCTGGCCCTGTTCATCACTCATTAAATAAGTACGATTACCATGTAATACACCCACATGACCTGCATTTAACGGCGCAGAGTGTTTACCAGTTTCAATACCAAAACCAGCTGCTTCAACACCATACATTTTCACGTTGGCATCGTTTAAGAATGGATAGAACAAGCCCATTGCATTTGAACCACCACCTACACAGGCAACTAATGCATCTGGTAAGCGACCTGCTTGTTCCAAAATCTGTTTACGTGCTTCACGACCAATAATCGACTGGAAGTCACGAACCAATTGAGGATATGGATGCGGGCCTGCAACTGTACCAATCACATAGTACGTCGTATCAACATTAGTTACCCAGTCACGCATCGCTTCGTTCATGGCATCTTTCAGCGTTTTAGAGCCGCTTTGTACAGGAACAACTGTAGCACCCAACAAACGCATACGATAAACATTCATCGCTTGACGCTTAACATCTTCAGCACCCATATAAACAACACATTCGAGACCTAAACGTGCTGCAATGGTTGCTGTTGCTACACCATGCTGCCCTGCTCCAGTTTCGGCAATAATACGTTTTTTACCAGAAAGCTTTGCCAATAACGCCTGACCAATCGTGTTATTTACCTTGTGTGAACCTGTATGGTTTAAGTCTTCACGTTTAAGGTAAATTTGCGCACCACCTAACTCTTTTGACCATCGCTCAGCATAATAAAGTGGACTAGGACGACCAACATAGTAGGCGAGGTCACGGTCGAATTCTGCCAAAAACTGTTCATCATTTTTCATGCGGGAATAGAGATTTTCTAAATCTTCTAATGCCGCCATTAGAGTTTCTGACACAAAACGTCCGCCATGGATACCGAAATGCCCTGCAGCATCTGGGTACTGTGTATAGTCAATCACATTGTTTTGCTGATCCACGTTGGACTCCTTGCATAAATCGTTCAATGAGTTGTTGGTCTTTTATACCTTTTGCGGACTCTACGCCTCCGCTCACATCTACTGCAAAAGCACCGGTAGTATGAATAGCGTCAATGACATTGTCAGGGGTTAAACCGCCTGCCAAGATTAATGGAATATCAAGTTTTGGGAATTTAGACCAGTCAAACTGATGTCCTGTGCCCCCTTTGAGCTCAGGATGCCACGCATCGAGCAATACAGCACTGGCACCAGCTGCCTGATATTTTTGAATTTCAGCAACTACATCCAGATCAGGTTTAACCTGAATCGCTTTATACCAGCGACGTTTACAATGGCGAGCAATTTCCTGACATTGTTCTGGAGTTTCATCGCCATGTAGTTGTAATACATCTAGGGGAACACAATCAAGTACATCCTGAATTTCAGCAGCACTCGCATTTACAAACAAACCTACCATTTGTACATAAGGTGGAATTACTTTTGCTAATTCTTGGGCCTGTTCAACCGTTACATGTCTTGGACTTGGCGGGAAAAAAACAAAACCAATCGCATCTGCTCCAGCAACAACAACTGCCTGAACATCTTGAATGCGAGTAATTCCACAGATTTTTGCTCGTGTACGTTTTTGGTTTGATTGGCTCATGATCTGCCTAAACTACAACCATTTCTTAAAATAAGCGCCATTGTAATGCAATTTTTGTCCCTTGCGTAAAAGTTCTCAGGGAATTGCTCCAAATGACATTGTATGAAGTAAATCGCCACTTTATACTGCGTAAAATTGGAAGCAAGTGTAAGCAATTCATGCTTTAGGGAAGCTGGTGAAAGTCCGGCACTGCCCCCGCAACGGTAACAATGTAAAGCATATTTTTTAAGTCGTTCTCGACTTACACCACTGCAGTAATGTGGGAAGGTGAATATGTCCATAAATTAAATATGGCGCTGAAGTCCGGAGACCTACTTGTTTCATCTATCTACCCGATCATTCACGTGGGGTGAATGTATGGAGCATGTTATGTCTAAGTCTTTTCAACCTACTCGTCTGGTAGGGGCTATCGCTATTGCGATGGGGTGTTCACCTGTTATTTTTGCTGAAGATACAACGAATGTAACTCAGCTTGATCCAATTGTAGTGACTGCTTCAAAAAGTGCTGAAAAAGCCAGTGAGGTTCCGGCGCGTATTTCAGTGATTTCAAAAGAAGAAATTGAAAAAAATCCTATTTCAAATTTATCTAATATCTTACAAAAAGATGCATCTATTTATATCAAACAAAATGGTGGTCTTGGACAAGGCACTAATCTTTTGATTCGTGGTACAAATCCAAATCATGTACTGTTATTAAAAGATGGAGCACGTCTAAATACTCCAAATACCCTTTCCCCAATCTATCCTGAACTTTTAGATACAACTAATCTTGACCGCATTGAGATATTAAAAGGTCCTGCATCAGTTCAATATGGTACTGATGCGATTGGTGGTGTGATTCAAATGATTACATCTACACCTGAAAGAAACTCTGCATTCGTTACAGGTATTTATGGTGAAGATAATACTTATAAGGCCATTATTGGAACAGATTTGGTCAGTGATGCAGGATTCTTTGCTCAGATTCGTGGGCAAAGTATGGAAAGTGATGGAACACATATTTTCAACACACAACCAGACAATTTAAAAGCTGCTTATGATCAAAAAGGTTATAGCGCAAAATTAGGATATGACAATAAAAATAATTTAAATACAAGTGTTGAAATTTCTCAAAATAAAGGCGCTAATAATTATTCAGACAATGGTGGCATAAGTAATACAGCTAAACGTGAGTTTGACAATCAGTTAGTCAGTACCAGAGTCGAATACAAACCGACAACTAATATCACTATCAATACAAGATATTCTAATTTTAAAGATACACAAAAGTATCGTGAATCATCACCTTATCATGCCGACACTAAACGCAATGAAGGTGATTTAAATGTTAAGTGGCAATTTACACAGGCACAAAACATCTTGGTTGGCACAAGTATTGATAATACAGAGTATCAAGATGCCTCCATTTTAAATGGAAAGCAAGATATTGACTCTACTGGCTATTATCTACAACATCAATATAAAACTGATAAAATCAGCACGCAATTAGGCATCCGCCTCGAAGATAATGAAAAATTTGGAACACATAATGTAGGACAAGGGGCTATTCGTTACTTTGTATTACCGTCAACCAGTATATATGCAAATATCGGAACAGCATTTAGAGCTCCTTCACTTACTGAATTGTATTATCACAGCGAAGCGGATTATGGTTCTTTTGGAATTTATCATACTTATGGGAATACTAATCTAAAACCAGAAGAAAGTACTTCATATGAAATTGGCTTAGATCATCAGTTTACTCCTGCATTAACAGCATATTTATCGGCATACAAAACAGACGTCAAAAATTTAATTGCCTCAACTTCAAGCTTTGATGTTGCAACTAATACAACGACAAGTACTTATGAAAATCTAAACAAAGCACAATTTTCTGGTGGAGAAGTTGGATTTAAATGGAAACAAGATGATCTATTTTTATCGACTGAATATGCCTATGTAAAAACTGAGAATAAAGAAACTGGTTTAGAAATTGCTTATCGACCTAAACAAACACTTACCTTAACTACAGGCTTAGAAAATGCTGTTTACGGTGTTAGCGCTTCTGTTATTGCCCGCTCTAGCTCTAATGCGCAGAATAGCTCTAATCCACAAAAAGTACCAGGCTATGCTACTGTCGATTTAAGTGCTTACTGGAATATCAATCCAAATGTTAAAGTATTTACTAATATCGAAAATGTAGGTGATGCTGAATATAAAACAGTTTACAACTTTAGTAACTGGTATGTGAACGGTGGCCGTCAAGCTTCTGTTGGCGTAACTTTCCGTTATTAATTTCTCACGCCAACTATAAAAATATTTTCTTAACTCCAGTTTCGGGGTAATGTTCTGACCGACATTATCCCTTTTTTTTGTTCAGGATATCCATCATGGGACACCGTTTAAGCAAAATCTATACACGCACAGGCGATTCAGGTACCACAGGTTTAGGCGATGGTTCTCGTGTTGCCAAGGATGATTTACGAATTACGGCACTTGGTGATGTTGATGAACTCAACGCCATTATTGGGGTACTTCGTGCTCAAATCACAGATAGCCAAGTAACTGATAAGGCCGCTTGGGATAAAAGCTTAAGTCTGATTCAACATTGGCTTTTTGATTTAGGTGGAGAGGTTTGTATTCCAAATTACAATCTACTCCAGCCGGTTTGTATTGAATTTCTTGAAAAAGAAATTGACCGTATGAATGAAGACTTACCGATGCTTAAAGAGTTTATCCTACCGTCTGGTTCTTTATCTTGTAGTTATGCTCATCAAGCCCGTGCCGTTTGCCGCCGTGCAGAACGATCGCTCATGTCAGTACAAACTCGTGATCAAAATATTCAAGCTACAGCACTCCAACTTTTAAACCGCCTATCTGACTGGTTATTTGTTGCATCACGAGCTTTACAGCGTGCCGAAGGTGGTCAAGAAGTGCTTTGGCAAAAAAATATTAATGAGATTATTTAAAAATAGATTAGATTAAACATGGTCTCTGCTCTTTTTAAAGAGACCATAATCAAAAGATTTCATAGAAGAAAATTATGCGCATTATTGGTCATCGTGGTGCACGCCGAGAAGCTCCTGAAAATACACTTGGTGGGTTTCAGTACATAAAAAATTTAGGTATTCGTGGTGTCGAATTCGATATTCGTCAGCTTCAAGACCAAGAGTTGGTTGTTATTCATGATGACAATTTTTTGCGTACAGCTGGAGTCGATCAAGTTGTAGAACAATCTACTTTAGCTCAAGCATTATCATTTGATCATCGTCAAAGCTGGCCTGACTGGCCAAATTCAGAGCCAACACCTACACTCACAGCCGTTTTAAACTTACTTGATAATTTCGATCATATTGAAGTTGAAGTTAAAGCTGTAAGAGATATGGCGTTGGCCGAAAAACTCGTTCAAAAGCTTGAGACGGAATTACAGGGCTTTGAAAAAGTTGTAACCATCACAAGTTTTGATCTTCAAATTCTAAACGCCTTACGCGATATCAACTCTCAATTTAAACGCGGATTGTTAGTTGAGCTTCCAGTTGGGGCAACGGCAATTGAACTCGCGCATCAATATGGGTGCTGTCATATTGGTTGGCACGACCAACTGGCAACAGATGAAATGATTCAATTATCACATCAAGCTGGTTTGAACATTAGTGTCTGGACAGTCAATGATGTAGAAAGAGCAAAAAGGCTGCGTGATTTAGAGATTCAGGGCTTAATTACAGATATTCCAACCACGATGTTACAAGCCCTGTAAATATAAAAAAGGTGGTAAAAACCACCTTTTATTTCTTTTGTGCCTGAATGAGGCGCTGACCACTCTGGTCAAGTAGATATAGCGTATTACCTACGAGTTGAAAGCGTTGAATACGTTGCAAAGCATCTACCAGCTCTGCTTCTTGAGCCAAAGCACCATCACAGCTTGAATGGCCTGCATTTACTTGCATATCAAGTTTTTGCTGACTAAAATTAAATGTATAACGGCCAAAAACAGCATTACAGCCAGTATGTCCCGATACTGTTTTGACTGCTGAGTTCAGTGAAAGGGTTGGCCATTGGTTAAAAAATTTTGCCTTATGACCACTGATCTGAGTGATCTGCCAATCAATATCTTGAATGCCATCTGGACTCACTCGCTTTTTTACAATAGGGGTTTGAGTCTGATGAACTGTTCTTTTTGTTTGAACTTTTTTCGTAGTTTGTTCGGGTGCACTTTGACATGCGGCTAATACAAGACTGATTGTGACCAAGACACACTTCAATGATAATTTTCTTGAAATATCAATGCTGTTCTTTTTTTTCAATCGTTGTACGTTCATTAAACAACTTCTCCTGCTTGAAAAACTCTTTGACATAGTTTAATTCTGTTACGGTTCTTTCAATACATCTGTACAATAATGCTAGTGATTCTCACTAAGCACGTGCTAATATGAAGGATAGAATAGCAATATATCTTGATGATTGGTTTTGCTATGTCGTTTTGTCTTTGTACCTTGTTTCACAAGGATTCTAGGAGCGCTGCCGGATATGACTTCCGCCCCACTCAAAGCCCCAATTAACTGGACCGCTAGCATTACCTTAATTGGTTTACCAATTCTTGCCGCAATCATAATCCCGATTTATGCGTATTATTATGATTTTAGTGTAAGCGCATGGGTAAGCTTATTTTTTCTTTTAGCTCTAAGTAGTATGGGGATTACTGCTGGTTACCATCGCCTTTGGGCTCACCGAGCTTATGAAGCATCGTTACCGCTTAAAATTCTTTTAATGATCGGTGGAACATTTGCCGTACAAAATAGTATTTTGTTCTGGGCATCTGGTCACCGTACTCACCATCGACATGTTGATGATGTTGATGAAGATCCGTATTCAATTGAACGTGGTTTTTGGTATGCCCATATGGGTTGGATGATCCGCGATCATTCACCATCTGAGCCAGACTTTAAAAATGCACCAGATCTACTCAATGATAAATTGGTCATGTTCCAGCATAAATATTACGCGCTACTTGTAGTTGCAGTTCATGTTGGTATTTTAGGTTTAATTGGTTGGGCAACAGGTGATCTATGGGGTGTAGTCCTCCTAGGTGGTCTCTTACGTTTAATCATCAGCCATCAAGTTACATTCTTTATTAACTCGCTTTGCCATATGTTTGGTAAACGTCCTTATACAGACGAAAACTCAGCACGTGATAATTTCTGGTTAGCTATTGCCACTTGGGGCGAGGGTTACCACAACTATCACCATATCTTCCAATACGACTATCGTAATGGTGTGAAATGGTGGCAATATGACCCAACAAAATGGTTGATCTGGTCATGTTCTAAAATTGGTTTAGCTAAAAATTTACGTCGTATTCCAAGCTTTAATATTAAAAAAGCAGAACTGGCGATGAAATTTAAATACGCTGAACAAGACCTCGCTATTTATGGTCATGATGTAAATGCAGACATTACTCAAATGAAGCAACGTATTGCACAAGAGTACGAAGCATTTACACATACATTAAATGATTGGGCAAAACTTAAAGAACAAGAGTTACAAGCTAAAAAAGCAGCAATGGCTGAAAAGATTCATAGAATGGATCATAAGCTTAAAGTTGATTTCCAATTGCTTGAACACCGTTTAAGTCATCACCGCGAATGCTTAGAAACACTTATGCGTAGTGTTAAAAAGAATACCAATGTGGTGTCAGACTAAAATAAATTCTGATCTAAAATAGCTCTTTCGGGAGCTATTTTTATGCCTGCTTTTTAACTGTGTTATAGTGAAATCCGCTCTCTCTATTTTGCTAAGCCTATGCAGTTTAATCCGCTCTACCCTTCACTTCCGTCTAAATTATTTCATGTTCAGCAACCATCACCTTTACGTGGTGCAAAAGCAGGACATTTTAACAGTGCTTTGGCTGATGAACTGCAATGGTCAGAAGACGATAAAAATGCATGGGTTGATATCTGTAGTGGACAGCGTACATTCCCTGAATTTCCGTCTCTTGCGATGGTCTATGCTGGCCACCAATTCGGACAATGGGCAGGACAACTCGGCGATGGACGTGGCTTACTCATTGCGCAAATACTCAATACAAAGGGCCAAACCATTGACCTACACCTAAAAGGTGCAGGTCCTACGCCTTATTCAAGAATGGGAGATGGGCGAGCAGTATTACGTTCTGTGGTCCGTGAATATTTAGCAGGACATGCTTTAAATGCTTTAGGCGTCGCATCTAGTCATGCAGTCGGTTTTACAACCTCGACTCAAGGCGTACAGCGTGAAAAATTAGAGTTAGGCGCAATGCTACTTAGAACATCTGAATGTCATATTCGTTTAGGACACTTCGAATGGATTAATCAATATGCGCCTGAATTGCTACCAGAATTCACTCAAAAATGTATTGAATGGCATTATCCAGAATGCTTAGAAACTGAAAATCCAATTTTATCCTTTGCCAAAAAGGTAGTTGAACGTACTGCAATTATGATTGCGAAATGGCAATTGGTTGGATTTGCTCATGGCGTAATGAATACCGATAACTTAAATATTACAGGTTCAACACTCGATTTTGGGCCATATGGTTTTATGGAGCGTTTTCGCCCGAACTGGATCAACAATCACTCAGACTACCAAGGTCGTTATACCTATCAAAATCAACCGAGTATAGGCCATTGGAACTTATGGACGTGGCTAAACAACTTAATTCCTCTCGCTGAACCTGAACAAAAAGATAAGTTTAAAGAAGAGTTAGCACGTTGCTTAGAACAATTTGAACCAATCTTTTTAGAACACTATGGACAAGGTTTATGTCAAAAAATGGGACTTCCCCATTTCCACAAAGACAGCCTTGATTGTAGTTTTGCGTTTTTAAGAATCTTACAAACTGAACAACTCGATTACACTCAAAGTTTTATTCGTCTTCAAAATAAAGAATACAAAGCTTTACGAGATGATTGCCTTGATATTCGACAGTTTGATGAGTTTCTTAGCCAATATGAAAGCATTCGTGAACATCAAGATATTGATGAGCTGGATGCAAATATGCAAAAAGCAAATCCAGTTTATATTTTACGTAATCACATGGCGCAGCGTGCTATTGAAGCAGCGGAAAGAGATGATTTTAGCGAAGTAGATCGTTTATTTAAGCTACTTAATCATCCATACAGAAGACAACCAGATCTTGAGCAACCACAAGATTTAGGGCCATTACCAAGTGATGTTCCAGATGTGGCAGTGAGCTGTTCATCTTAATATTAAAAAACTAAACTCTCTTAAGCCACTTAGCTTAAGAGAGTTTCTTACACATCAAAGAATAATATATGAAAATTAAACCCCTCATTATTTGTACATTTCTTATAGTTCCACTGGGAATCGCTTTTTATAATTATGAAAAATATTTACCGACTTTTACGTCAAGCCATCAAGCCCTCTCAAATGAAGAGATCCAAGAAATAATCAAGACCAAGCCTGTTACTTCAATTGAAGTGTTTAAAAACCAACGCCTACTTCTGCTCAAGAGTAATCAGGACGTGATTCGGCAATATCCGATTCGTCTCGGCTTTAATCCCAAAGGACATAAACACTTTGAAAATGATGGTAGAACACCTGAAGGGATTTATTCTATAGATTGGCGAAACTCACAAAGTGCTTACTATAAATCTTTGTATATTTCCTATCCCAATGCGAAAGATATTGCTTATGCCAAGCAACATCATCAACCAACAGGAGGAGATATCATGATTCATGGATCTGTTCCGAAATCATTACTCTCGATGCCTTTTAGCTCGACTTATATGCCCCATAAGGATTGGACGTTAGGATGTATCGCGGTTAGAAATGTAGATATAGATGAAATTTGGCAATTGGTACCCAATCAAACCAAGATTATAATTTATCCATAAAATCTTTAAAACTATCCACATTTTCTGTGGATAACATTGTGGTTATCCACAGAATAACTTTTATGAAGACTTACTCTTCAGGATATTCGAAGCGATAACCTACGCCATAAACTGCTTGAATCCACTCATGGCGGTTACCAGTTTCCGCTGCTTCACTAATTTTTCGTCGCAAATTTTTGATATGGCTGTCAATCACACGATCGGCAACATCGAAGCTATCTGGATTAATATGATCCAATAATTGTGCACGTGAATAAACTTGCCCCACATGCTCTAAAAATAGCTCAAGTAAGCGAAATTCGGTTGGTGTTAAACTCAATGATTTTTGTTGATACCAAATTCTTTGTTGTGCTTTATCAATTCGGAAAGAATCATTTTGTTCAGGTTCTGCCTTACGCTCTAAACGGCGTAAAACAGCTTGTACACGAGCCACTAACTCTTTTGGGCTAAATGGTTTACATACGTAATCATCAGCTCCCATGTTAAGACCTAATACTCGGTCAATTTCTTCGGTACGGGCAGTGACCATAATAATCGGTAAATCTGATTGTTCACGAACTTTACGGCAAATCGTTAAACCATCCATTCGTGGAACCATTAGGTCCAGAATCATCAAATTTGGTTTACGTTGCTGGAAACTCGCATAGGCATCTTGACCATCATGAAACATACTTACTTCAAAACCGGCAGCTTCAAGATAATCACGCACCAAATGCGCCAATTCGACTTCATCTTCAACCAACATCACATGTTTCATGAGATATTTTTCCTTTTATATTTAACTCTGCTTTTTAAAAGTAAGTACACAACGTAAACCACCTAATGGTGAATGTTCAAAACTGAGTGTACCACCAAGCGCCTGCGCAATCTTACAAGACAAAGCTAAGCCCAGCCCTGTTCCACCTGTACTACGCGTACGCGAATCATCTACGCGATAGAAACGTTCACCTAAACGGGATAACTGCTCATCACTTAAACCATAAGGACTATCATCGACATACAAAGTCCACTCTTGAGGAGTCTGGCTTGTATGAATATGAATTTTGCCACCTGTTTCCGTATAACGAATACTATTACTAATTAAATTAACAATAATCTGTTTAAACCGGTCACGGTCTAATAATAGCGGAGAACTTGTTCCTTCAACTTGAATTTCGAGACCAGCCTGCTCAAGTTTGGGTTTAAAGTTTTCAACTTCTTGTAGTACCACTTCCCATGGATTTACAGAGCTCAAATAACACTTAAGCTGCTGAGCATCTGCCTGCGCCAAGTCTGCAAGGTCTTGGGTCAATTTTTTCAAGCTTGAAACCTGACGCATCATTGCATCTAAATGTTCAGGAGTTGCTTTTCGAATCCCGTCTTGCATGGCTTCAATTTGTGCTTGCAATACAGCCAAAGGCGTTTTTAATTCATGAGAAGTATCTGCCACCCATTGACGTCGTGACTCTTCATGCTGATGTAAAATCTCTGCCAAATGGTTCAATTGAGTTGATAAATCACCTAACTCATCATTTCGCTTAATAACTACTTGGTGTTGATAATTTCCTTTGGTTAATTCATTGGTTGCATTTAATAAACGCTGAATTGGCTTTTTAAAATAAGTCGCCATTAACAGTGCTGCAACTAAACTTGATAGTAAGGTTAAAGCATAGATTAAGAGTAAATAACGCTTTTGATTACTAAAGAAATTAATACTCAAAGCGTCTTCTTTATCTAAAACAGGCTTTAAACCTAAATATCCCACGACTTTATTATTTAAAATAATTGGGCGAAATGACATCTGATCTGATGAAGGCGGTTCACCTACCACAAACTGGTGCTGTGCATCATATAGAGATAAACGCGAACTCAATCCTAAACGGTCTGGTAAAGCAATAAAACGTTTCTTGCCATTTTGGGTTTCAATATCTTTTAAGCTTCCCTTCTTTGATTTATTTTTATCATCACTTGGGCGAAACTGATTTGCGCTTAAAGGGAATCTTAGCCCTTCAAAGGGTTGATACTGGGAAGGTAAATTTTGCTCGAGTGCTCTTAATTCCTCATCACTAAAAATAGTATTTTTATTGGTCGGTGCAACTTGCGGTGAAATATTAATAAGGGCATGTTCATCGAAAGAATGCTGTTGTATTGCAATGTCATATTGACGACGAAGCCACCACTGCGAGAGACGATCATAGTCGTCAGGAGCTGCGGTTCCTTCAATTTGTAAAATCTGTGCCTGAATCGCATTCCCCCAATCATGATACACCGTATAGACGTCACCCAGATTGGTAATGAGGCGGTCTAGTTTCTGCATTTCAACGTCAGCCACGTATTTGGCAAAATTCTTTTGCATGGTCCAGTGCAAAACGCTCAAGCTTGCAGTCGCAATAAGCAATGTGGTGAGCAAGACTGTCAAAAATAACCGTAATGCAATGGGAACACGTAGAACGTTCAAAAGCACTCTCTCATTTTTACCCTATATTTTGCATTGTAACCAACAACGAAAAGAAAAACTCTCCATTGTTTCTACATCTTTATTATCTAATCTTTAAGCCATCAGAAAACACAACATTAAAAGGCTTTAAATATGAAAATGACGGCTAAAATTGCATTATTCAGTGCGGCAATTGTAACAATGGGAAGTTTGGCTGCGTGTCAATCGACAACTCAACCACCTAAACCAGAGCATGGAATGATGCAAGATGGCCCACGTGAGGGTCACCACCGTATGAAGCACCGTGAGTTCACCCCAGAACAAAAAGCTGCATGGGAACAGCACCGCGCAGAACGTCAAGCTCGCTTTGAACAAATCCAAAAAGCATGTGATGGTAAGGCCAATGGACAACCCGTAAGTGTTCAAATTGGGGATAAGACAGTTGAAGGTACTTGTAACCTTCGTTTTGAACCAAAACGCCCTCAACCACCTGTTAATGCCCCTGCTCCTGCACCAGTTCAAGCAAAATAATTCTAAAAATCATAAAACAAAAGGCGCCTATAGGCGCCTTTTGTTTATACATAAGTGTTTACGATTTTGACTATTTGTATCATATAAACATAACTAAAAGTATTTACACTCAAAGCACTTACATAGTTTCAGCATTTTTTTCTTGACTTTGCAGTCACAAAGTAAAGGTCCTGAGGTGCTTGTACAGTTATGCAAGTTGTTGCACGATGTAATAGTCCAAGGTGCCTCATGGCACATTATCATAGATTAAGATTATAACTCTGGTTTCACCAGTATTGAGGAACCCGATATGCCACAATACAAAGCGCCCTTACGTGATATGCAATTCGTTTTGCATGAATTATTAAATGCTGAAGAACACTATGCAAAATTACCTGATTTCCAAGGTAACGTAAGCCGTGAATTGGTTGATCAATATTTAGAAGCTGCGGCGGACTTCTGTGAAAATGAGCTTTCTCCTCTAAACCAAGTTGGCGACCGCGAAGGTTGTACTTGGAATGATGGCGTAGTCACTACTCCAACAGGTTTTAAAGAAGCTTATCAAAAATATATTGAACTTGGCTTTCCGTCTTTATCAGCAGAAGAACAATACGGTGGTCAGGCATTACCTAACTCTTTAGGTATCGCAATTTCTGAAATGGTAGGTAGCTCTAACTGGGCATGGGGCATGTACCCAGGTTTGTCTCACGGAGCTGTACGTACATTAGAGCATCACGGTTCTGATGAACAAAAAAATACTTACTTGCCAAACCTTGTTTCAGGTGTTTGGACGGGTACGATGTGCTTAACTGAGTCTCACGCAGGTTCAGACTTGGGTATTATCCGTTCTAAAGCAGAACCAAATACTGATGGTAGCTATGCAATCTCTGGCGAGAAAATCTTTATCTCTGCTGGTGAACATGACATGGCTGAGAACATCATCCATATCGTTCTTGCTCGCCTACCTGGCGCACCAAAAGGTACTAAAGGTATCTCATTATTCATTGTTCCTAAATTCAATGTAAATGCAGATGGATCTATTGGCGAACGTAATGCGGTACGTTGTGGTTCTATCGAACACAAAATGGGTATTCACGGTAACGCGACTTGTGTCATTAACTTTGACCAAGCTAAAGGTTACTTGATTGGACCTGAAAACCGTGGTTTGAACTGTATGTTCACCTTCATGAACACAGCACGTATTGGTACTGCTGTTCAAGGTTTAGCAGCGTCTGAATCATCTTTCCAAGGTGCGTTGACTTACGCCAAAGAACGTTTAGCAATGCGTTCACTTTCTGGTCCTAAAGCTCCAGAAAAAGAAGCAGATCCAATTATCGTTCACCCTGCTGTTCGTAACATGCTTTTAACTCAAAAAGCGTTTGCTGAAGGCGGTCGTGCTCTTGTTTACTTACTTGCTCAATACGCAGATATCGTTGAAAAAGGCGAAACTGAAGAAGAGCGTAAGTTTGCTGACAACATCTTGTCTTTATTGACTCCAATTGCAAAAGCATTCTTAACTGAAACAGGTTCTGAATCTGCTAAGCACGGTGTACAAGTCTTCGGTGGTCATGGCTTTATTTCTGAGCATGGCATGGAACAAATCGTACGTGATACACGTATTGCTTGCTTGTATGAAGGTACAACTGAAATCCAAGCACTTGATTTGTTAGGTCGTAAAGTATTGCAAACTCAAGGTGCAATGCTACGTGACTTCACTAAGATCATCCATAAATTCGTAGAAGCAAACAAAGACAACGCTGCTATGAAAGAATTTGTTGAACCGCTTGCGGCGCTTAACAAAGAATGGGGCGATCTTACTATGCAAATCGGTATGCGTGCGATGCAAAACCCAGATGAAGTCGGTGCTGCTGCTGTAGATTACCTATACTTCGCAGGTTATATCACTTTAGCTTACCTATGGGCTCGTATGGCGCTTGTAGCACAAGAGAAATTGGCAGAAGGTACAACCGATGTTGACTTCTACAATGCGAAAGTAACTACTGCTCGTTTCTACTTCAAGAAAATCTTGCCACGTGTACGTTCTCACGTAGATGTGATCGCTGGTGGTCTAGATCCATTAATGTCATTAGACGCTGAACATTTCGCTTTCTAACCATAGTTAGTTGCGATATGCAATGTTAAAAAACAAAAAAGGACTGCTCAGTTTTGACGGTCCTTTTTTTATAAAATCAATGATAAATTTACACTTTAAATTCCATATCCATTTCGTTTTACAGGATATCTAGCACAGGCCGATGTGCACAAAAAAGGTGAACGATTATGCCAATTTACAATGCTCCTTTAGCTGATATGAAATTCATCTTAAATGATGTATTTAAAGCAGAACAATTTTGGCAGTCTAATGAGAAACTCGCTCATGTAGATGCTGCAACAGCTGAAGCAATTTTAGAAGAAATGGCTAAATTTGCTCAGAACGTGACTCATCCATTAAACCGTACTGGTGACGAAGAAGGGGCCCGCTATGAAAACGGCGAAGTATTCACACCAGCTGGTTTTAAAGATGCATTTCGTCAATATGCAGAAGGTGGTTGGATTGGCTTAGGTGCCGATGAGGAATGGGGCGGTCAAGGCATGCCAAAAATGCTCACCGTTCTTTCTGATGAAATGTTATTTGCGACTAACCCATCTTTCATGCTTTACCCGCTTCTTTCAGTAGGTGCTGGTATGGCTTTAAGCAGCTACGCATCTCAAGAACAAAAAGAAACTTATTTACCTAAGATTTATTCAGGTGAATGGTCAGGTACCATGTGTTTGACAGAACCACATGCAGGTACTGACTTAGGTATTATCAAAAGTAAAGCAGAACGTAATGAAGACGGTACATATAACATTACCGGTACTAAAATTTTCATTACTGGCGGTGACAACGATTTAGCAGAAAACATCATTCATTTGGTACTTGCTAAAACTCCAGATGCCCCTGCTGGTTCACGTGGTATCTCGTTATTTATCGTACCGAAATACCTTGTAAATGAAGATGGTTCTTTAGGCGACCGTAACCATGTTGGTCCAGGTTCTATTGAACATAAAATGGGTATCAAGGCATCTGCAACTTGTGTGATGAACTTTGATGGAGCTAAAGGTTACCTCGTTGGTAAAGAAAACGAAGGCCTTGCTGCAATGTTCGTTATGATGAACTATGAACGTTTATCAATGGGTATTCAAGGTTTAGGTGCATCTGAATTTGCTTATCAAAATGCTGCTCAATACGCGACTGACCGTTTACAAGGTCGTAGTGCAGCTGGTGTTCAATCACCAAACAAACCTGCTGACAGCATTTTAGTGCATGGTGATGTACGTCGCATGTTGTTAAATGTACGTGCCAATAATGAAGCTTCTCGTGCATTTGCTGTCTATGTAGGTCAACAACTCGATATTACTAAATTCTCAACTGATGCAGCAGCAGTGAAAAAAGCTAATGACCGTGTTGCGCTTTTAACTCCAATTGCAAAAGCTTACCTCACAGATACAGCATTCCAAGCGACTTTAGATGCTCAAATGGTATTTGGTGGTCACGGTTACATCCGTGAATGGGGTATGGAACAATGTATTCGTGACCTTCGTATTGCTCAAATCTACGAAGGAACCAACGGTGTTCAATCTCAAGATTTAATTGGTCGTAAAACCATTAAATGTGGCGGTGCATTCATTGCTGAATACATCACTGAAATTCGTGACTTTGCAAATGACTTAGACACTGATTTGAACTTCATTAAAGATGCAACTTTAGATGCTGCAACTGAAATTGAAGCAATCACTCAGTTTATTATTGAGCAAGCTGCTGAGAATGTAGAGTTTCCTAACTCAGCTGCGGTTGATTATTTACATGCAGTGGGTTTACTCAGCTTCTCATACATGTTTGCGAAAATTGCTGCCGCTGCTAAAGATAAGTCTGGTGATTTCTACCAAAACAAACTTGCTTTGGCTCAGTACTTTGTTGAACGTATCTTGCCAGATATTGATACGCGTATTGCTAAAATTAAAGCTGGTTCTGACTTAATTATGGGCTTTAGTGAAGATTACTTTACAAATCAAGCTTAATTAAGTTCTTTATAAAAAACGCCTGAATAATCAGGCGTTTTTTTATAATCATAAAAAGTAGAATAACTTTTAAGTTTTTAATTTCTCGACCAAGAAGTCAGCTGTAATATTGACACTGGGTAAAAGCCCTCGTCTTGTCAGCATCAATAAACTTGTCGTTACGCTACCAGCAGACCAATCTGGCAAAACATGAATTAAGCTACCCTCAGATAGTTCATTCATACAGAAAGTTTCAGGTAAAAGCGTAATACCCAATCCCCTTTTTGCAGCCCCCTTTAAGATCTCCGACTCATTTGCTACAAAGCGGATGTTTGGACGTACTATCTCTTTCTGACCATTTATATTTTGAAAATGCCATGGATTCATTTGCAATTCAGGCCATATACCTTCGTGTTTAAGCAAATCTTCTGGTGTATGTATAGGAGCCGATTTCCTTAAGTAGGTAGGCGCTGCAACAGCAATGATTTTATCATTTTTAAGCACACGTTGAATTAATCCAGAATCCGGCAATGGTTGAAAATGACTACGGATCACAATATCAAAGTTTTCACTCATAACATCAACGTAACGATCAGTTACCTCTACTTGTAATAACAGCTTAGGATAACGTTCTGCAAGTTCAGGCAAACAATCAGATAGAAGATACTGAGCAATGGGTACAGAAGCACTGAGTCTGACTACACCACTTGGTTCTTGTTGTTGTATTAATAGATTTTCTTCTGCATAACGAAACTCATCTACTGCATTTTTGGCATGTTGATAAAACAGTTTTCCTGATTCGCTTAAGACAAAACTACGTGAACTACGATGAATTAACGTTAAGCCCAGCTTATTTTCTAATATTGCAACACGCTTACTAATAGTTGATTTAGGTAAATTGAGCTGTTTAGCTGCGGCAGAAAATCCTTGATGCTCTACAGCAACAACAAAGAGATAAACATCATTCAAGTTTTGTCTAAGTAGCATTATTCAATGTCCATATATGTAGACAATAAGTTTCATAATACCTGACTACTAGAAACTTTTCTGTCGACTTATGATGATTTAACACATCAAAAAAGAGTAATCATCATGTCAACTTTCACTTTATTTTATGGCGTACCTTCTGGATGCTCATTTGGTTCAATAGTTGCATTGGAATGGTCAGGTTTACCTTATCAACTCTGTAGAATTGAGATGCCGGCTCAGTGTAATACCGAGGAATACAGCCAAATTAATCCAGTCGGTGAAACACCTGCACTGCTCTACGATAATGGTAAAGTTTTAACGGAAAGCATGGCTATCTTGAACCATGTCATGGCAAAAAGCCTGAATGCGGCTTTTCATTATGAACAAGGAACAGAACAATTTAATCTCTTTAATCAGAAACTAGCTTTTTTGAATACGACTTTATTCAATGCATTTAGCCCTCTCTGGTATAGCCTTGAACACTCGTCCTCAGAAAGTAATAAACAAGCATTATGTGAATATGGAGCAGTCCAAGTTAAAAAAGCATTTACCGCTTTAGAAAATAGTCTGATAAATCAAACTTGGCTAATTGGCGATCAATTGTCTTTTGTAGACGGATACTACGCAGGTATCGCACGATGGTTGGAATATCATAATGTTATTGATATTGATCAATTTCCAAACTGCAAACGACTTTATGAACAATTACAAAATGAGGCGGCGGTTAAATTTGCGCATGCAATTGAACAAGAACAATCCGTAAAGAGTACAGGTAACTTTTTAGGCCATATTGTATTTGAAGATGTCATTCAACAATATAAAAATTTGAAATAGTCTTTGTATTTATAGTGGATATCACCTTACTACCTGAGTTGAATTAAATCTTCATAAAAACGCCTGAATAATCAGGCGTTTTTTATTTTGTATTTACTATTTCCATTGGCACAAAATTTGTTTAATTTCTAAACATTACGAAGTGAACAAAAGATCTTATTATGCCTGATCCTAAAAAATACGAACGAATACTCGACCGTTTCGGACATTATGCAGTAGAAGCCTTCCATTATTTAGCCTTATTCATTATCGGGTGTATGGTGGCATGGTCTGCAGCCAATACGGTTTTTGAAATTCTGACCGTCAAAAAGTATGCTTCAATTGATGATATTTTATTATTATTTATTTACTTAGAGCTTGGAGCAATGGTTGGAATTTACTTTAAAACCAATCATATGCCTGTGCGTTTTCTTATTTATGTCGCGATTACGGCCTTAACCCGTCTACTCATTTCAGATATTCAACATGATCATAAAGCGGATATCGATCAAGTCATTATTACGGGCTCAATTTTGATTTTAGCTTTATCTATTTTAGTCGTTCGATTTGCTTCATGGCACTACCCATCAGTGATGAAAGAGAAACATGCAAAAACTTCTAATAATTTGAAAACCCCTCAACCGCAAGATGACGAATTAGCATAGAAAAAGGCCTCAATATTGAGGCCTTTTTATTTTTACGTTTAACGAACTCGGTAAATGTTGTGTCTTGAGTCTACTAATAAGTATTGATTAGGTGTTTTAACCCAGTGGTATCCACGTGGTGGCGCATATAAACGGTGTGCTCTCCAGTCCGAAACATAATAGCGGCTATGGCGATATTGAGCAGGAATACGTTCACCACGTTTAAAAGCAACATAGTTACCATAATGCTTACCACGATCAGCATTTGACCAAACTGGCGCTCGGTGATCATTACGATAATCATGACGGCGGTCATCACGATGCTCATATCGATCATAGTTTTTACCATGGTCATTGTTCCAACGGTGTCCAGAATCGGCCATCGCGGTAGCTGATATACCTAACATTAATGTCGAAAGTACAAGAACGATTGGCTTTTTCATGGCCTATTTCCTTTTAATCTTGATATGAAGCTAGATTAAAAGAGACTCAAGGAGAAACCATGAATAAAACCGCTTTGATTGCTAAACTTTGTAATGACTATAAAGAAAATATGAAGAATCTGTATCTGTGCTACCATTAGCATTTTTCAAACTAGGTCAATTGCTGTGTCTGAAATCAGTTTTGAGCGTCTTCATCAATTTTTTTGCAAAGTTCCAAGTGTACAAGAAGCCCGTATCATGGCTCATGGAGCAGATGGCGAACATGCTTGGTGGTTTAAGTTCAGTATTGATGTAGAACATCCGCTAGCATGGCAAACAGTTCAAGAATTAGGACATGTTTTAAACTATCTATCGACGAATGAACGCCTACCAACATTATTCTTCCCTGTTTCACCACCGCCTTACATGAATGGTGAAGCCAAAGATTTTTTATCATGGATTATTCAATGTAACCATCCTGAATTCTCTCCAGATGTGGTCTGTGACTGGCTTGAAGCACGTTTACCAACCCCTGTAGATGATGAGTCACAGTGGAAAATTAAAACGGATTTGAGTGAAATCGAAAAACTTGATGATAAAGCGTTGGATCAATTGATTCCGCCAGCGCCTTAAAATATTCAAAGTTTTACTCTCTATTTTTAATTAGCACGACGGGGTCTTAACGCTTTAAGTTCTACTTGTAGTAGCTAATTCGTTACTTTGGTTTCGCCCAAAGTAACCAAAAGCATTTGTCATCCACAAAACCTGTTCACTGTTTTCGTTTATCTAATTTTATTGCAAAAACAATTTAATCGTAGATTTTGGGCTGGTTGTGGATGACTATAGGCACAGCCATTTTTTGGAAAACTTCAAGATGGTGGTTAAAAAGTCGATAATCCTGACCATTCCATAAAACGATAAATCCAATACTTCACTTTAGACTCATCTGCATACTTCACATAATCCACGCTCATCTGTCTATCTTTTAGGTTTGACCACGAGGTATTGAAGTAATCTTGTGCATCTTTAAAAACTTGATCTTGAACTTTGCCAATGACCAACATATCCGTTTCAAGGTTGTAATTCTTTAAATTACGGGCCGTAAAGTTGGCAGATCCTACAATCAACTCAGCGTGTTGGGCATTATATTTCAAGATCATTTTGCTATGGTTCTGCTCGCCATGTGTATCACACCAACGGATTGGAATGCCCGCAGCGTGTAGCTCTGAAGCCACCTGACGGTTTGGAATACCATTCTTTTGTCGACCAAACGCATCTTTATTTGGATCTAATAAAACACGAACAATAACGCCTCGTTCTTGAGCACTTTTTAGGGCTTTAATAATCTTACGTTCAGATAAATAGAACATGCTTAAATCAAGATGCTCTTTCGGCTTCGCTGAATTAATTAATTTCAATACAGATTGATAAATTGCACCTTCAGTTAAAACTTGCACTTGAGGCTTGCTAACGTCTTTTTCAAAGTCACCTAAAATGAGCGATGGAGAACTACTGCCTGACATTTGTGCAACTGCAGCTTCAGTTTGGAGAACATCAGCAGCTGTCGCCCCTGTTACAACCAATGCGACATTAGAATGTCTAGAGCTGCCATCGTGTGGATTTGCTGAGGTCACCAATGTCTTCCAACCAGCATCGGTATCAACGACAACGGTTTTACGGTGATTGGCCTTAAAATTAAATAAGTTTAGATAGCTGCGCAGTGTAATTTTTTCATCACCGAATGGATTCGGTAACCAGCCTTTTTCAGGGTTATTGCCAATATTTTGACAGCAGATGTACCAGAACCCAGACCAAAACGGGTTAGAAGCACGCAAAGGGACTAAATTCGTTTCAATCACATCAATACCTGCCTGACGTAACTGACGGTAGTGTTCAGGGCTGATACCACCGTATACCGAGTTAATCGGATCGGTAATCATAACGATCTGAATTTGACGGTTCTGTCTTTTCTTACTCACTAATGCATCGGTTAACTCTTGCATTAATGGTCTTTGCTTGATTTTCGAGTCACCCACTTCTGAATTAAACAAGAACATATCCACCACAATTGTGGTTTTTGCCTCATCAATCATTTTCAAGATTTCATCAAAAATATGCTGATCAACCTGCTGTTGTCCTTTCGCATCTAGGTAGGTTTTATCAGCTAAAAATTTGACATCGGCATGTCTAAGCTTGCCACTAAAGTTAATCCCTTGTGGTAATGGTTTTACTGTGTGGTAAATCGCCGACGCAAGATATGCAATAGCAACAACGCAAAGTAATACCGCCATATAACGACGCCCTGACCAATTTATTTTTTGATGAATTCGTTGAAAAATACGCATAAAAAAGACCTAACTTGATGGTTTCAAATTAGGTCTTTTGGATTGATTTTTCAAGTTTAGTTTCGTGTTAAAACCTTAGAAACTAAAATCAACACCTACAGTAAAATTACGTCCAACTTGTGGAATATTTGATAAGAATGAAGCATGTTGATAAACCGTGTCATCTAACAAGTTATTTGCTTTCATATAAACACGATAATCTGTTTTTGCACCATATTGTCCAGAATATGCCACGCCAAGATTGAGCATGTTATAGCCTTCAGTTTCGGTCTCGTAAGCTGCGATCTTATCTTGATTAAAGACATGGTAGTACTCGGCAGAACCACTAAATCCATCGCCAAAGTCTGCATCAACTTTAGTCCCTAAACGTCCCGCTGGAATACGTGGAGCGTTACCCTCGGCATCAATTTTACCGCGTACATAGTCACCAAAAGCACTGATCTTGTACATTGGAGTAATTTGATAACCAATTTCACCCTCAGCACCATAGAAACGTGCTTTATCTTGAGTGTATTGAACTAAACGGAAGTCTTTATAACGGTCAAGAGTTTGTGCATAGATGTAGTCATCAAACCAGTTATGGTAAACATGCAGATGATAATCAAGTTTGTCATTATCAAAATGCAAACCTAACTCAACATTATTCGATTTTTCCTTACTGAGTTGATCATTGCCTAACTCATAAGTATTCGTCGCAAAATGTCCACCATTTGCATATAACTCTTGAGCTAAAGGTAAACGCTCTTGATGTGAAGCAACAAAAGAAAGTTTATAGTTCGGTGCAAACTCCCAATTCGCAGCACCTGCGTAAGAAAATGCCGAACCATCAAAATCTTGTTTAGAGTTATCGTCTACATCAATCTCTTGCTGATCTGCACGTGCAGAAAGCTCAAAATGTACGTCTTTCCATTGTTTATGTTCTAAAGCAAATACGCTCCACTTTTTGGTAGTGGTCGGAGCCATAAATGCTTCTTCGCCAGTTAAATCTAATTTCTGTTGACCTAACTGTGCGCCAATTACCCCTTCCCAACTTGCAATCGGGTTATGTACTAACTCAATACGTCCATCATAACCTTTGTTTTGGAATCGGGTCGCAATTGTTCCCTCTTCAATTTCATCATGCTGATAGTCAGTATAGCTTGCTTGCGCACGTAACTTTTGGAAGCCTGCAAATGGATCATTTAACTCGGTTTTAAAATCGTAACGCTCAGATTTTAAATCAATCCATGGGCCGCCATGCTCGTGCTCATGTTCTTCATGCTCATGATCGTGAGCTTCTTCACCCTCTTCATGCTCATGGTCTCCACAATGCAAATGTGGTCTTCCACCTAGATGAGCGCTACAACTTTCGTATTCATGGCTATGCCCCGGTAAGCCATATTGATCACGACGGTTACTATAAGAAATACCCGTATAACCACGGTCATAAATCCAAGACAAACCAACATTAACCGAGTCACCCTGAGCAAAAGTATTGTCTACACGGCGCTCTTTTTCACCTTCATGAATATAGTTTGGTGCAATATAGTTATTCGCATCACGTGTTAACCCCTCAACACGTAATGCAACTTGGCTGCCCAAGCCAACAGTTACGCCAGCGCTCGCCAGTTTTTCATCACTTCCAGTGTTGTAACGTAAGCCAACTTGTCCTTCATAACCATTTTCAGGCATTTGCGTAGGGATCTTGTTATCAATGACGTTGACTAAACCACCGACAGTCCCCGCACCAAACAGTAAAGTTGAAGGGCCGCGAATTACTTCGACTTGTTTCGCAAGCACAGGATCTACAGTAACAGCATGGTCAGGAGACAACGTCGAGACATCAATATTTTCTGATGAATTTTGAAGTACTTTAACGCGTGGTCCATCTTGTCCACGGATGACTGGACGACTCGAACCAGCCCCAAACTGATTCGCGTAAATTCCCACTTCACTACTGAGTGCATCCCCAATGGTAGCAGTGCCTTGCGACAGATGCTTTTGATCAACAACAGTATCTGCCACAGCAAAATCTTGTGAAGTTTGCTCAAGTGGATGAGCCTTAATTCGGATAGTTTCTAGCTTTTCAACATTTTCACTTTCTGCTGCAAACGAAGGTACGGATATGACAGCTAAAATGGATAAGGTCAAAATATTTTTATAGAACAACATGAGGTGATTCTCTGATCGCTACGCCTTTTGTTTTGTTATATTATAACATTTCAGTCTTTTTGCAATAAAAAACATTTCCAATCGGCTGATTCGTTAGACTGGGCAATTAAATGATGTGAGTAATCTCTGTTTTATAATGCCTTTTACAATCTCTCATGCCGTTATAGCTCCTCCTCTTTCAAAGCTTAGCCGAAACACTTTACCAGTTGCAGCTCTAGCAATTGGAAGTATGACACCCGATCTTTACCGCTTATTTACAATGCAGTCAGGGATGTTGACACATCAATGGAAAGGACTTTTCTACCCAAATCTAGCATTAGGATTATTATTCTGTGCTATTTGGTATTTACTTTACCGGCCTGTAATTTATCGTTTTTTGGGCATTCAGCATGATCTTGACCTCAACTCTTTAAAACGTATTTTTTTATTTTTGGTTGGAACATTACTCGCACTTATTTTAGGAATTGCAACACATTTAATCTGGGATGGTCTAACACACTCAGACTTTCGGACCTTTGTATTTAAAGATGTATTAGCAACAAATATTCATCTTTTAGGGCACCCATATCCCTTACATCGTCTTTTACAGTTAGGCTCCTCTGCTCTTGCCTTACCTTTTATTGTTTGGATGTGTGTTCACTATTATCAGCGCTATAAACAACACTGGAAAGTAAGTAAAAAAATTAAATTTTTTGCATGGTTTCTTTTGATTTTATCTACAGTGTTAGGCCTATTTTCTTTTTGGGATTATGCCCGCTACATTCCTCATGAAGTTTGGCATGCCGATACGTATTATTTTACGGGCCGCTCTATTAATGAATTTATGCAAGGTTGGTTAAGTACCTTTAGCTTAGGATGCTTACTATTCTTGGTTTTAGATCGACAACAAAGAATGGGATGAATAATTAAAATCGCTGCCAAATTGCTCATTTTCAGGTTAATTTCTGCGGTTTTTTGATCTAGTTCTTGTGACAAACCATCCAACAAGGCATAATCGAAAACTTACTTTTTTGACGGTGCGCGGTTTACGCATCCGTCCTTTCAGCCAATATAGTTTGGATAATCTTCATCATGATGCGAACTCATTACTGTGGCTCTTTAACTGAAGCCCAAATCGACCAGACCGTTACACTATGCGGTTGGGTACATCGTCGCCGTGACCATGGCGGTGTTATTTTCCTTGATATGCGTGACCGTGATGGTCTCGTTCAAGTGGTTATTGACCCAGATACTCCAGAAGCATTTGCAACAGCAGATAAAGCACGTTCTGAATATGTATTAAAAATTACAGGTCGTGTTCGTCGCCGTTATGAAGGTACTGAAAACCAAAATATGGTGAGTGGTCAAATCGAAGTTTTAGGCAAAGAAATCGAAGTTCTTGCTGCTTCTGAAACTCCGCCATTCCCGTTAAATGATGACACCATTAACGTGTCAGAAGAACACCGTTTAAAATATCGTTTCTTGGACATCCGTCGTCCAGAAATGTTAGATCGCTTACGTTTCCGTTCTAAAGTAACTAACTTGATCCGTAATTATTTAGACGATCACGGTTTCCTAGACGTTGAAACTCCGATTTTAACCCGTGCAACTCCTGAAGGTGCACGTGACTATTTAGTACCAAGTCGTGTACAAAATGGTAGCTTCTATGCACTTCCACAATCACCGCAATTGTTTAAACAATTATTGATGGTTGGTGGTATTGATCGTTACTACCAAATCGCGAAATGTTTCCGTGATGAAGACTTACGTGCTGACCGTCAGCCAGAATTCACTCAAATCGACATTGAAACATCGTTCTTAAACGACGATGAAATCATGGATTTGATGGAAGGCATGACTGTTAAATTATTTAACGACTTGCTTGGCGTAAAATTTGAAAAATTCCGCCGTATGCCATATAGCGAAGCAATGCGTGACTATGCATCTGACAAACCAGATTTGCGTATTCCGTTGAAACTCGTTGACGTTGCAGACTTAATGCAAGAAGTAGAGTTCAAAGTATTCGCTGGTCCTGCAAAAGATCCTAAAGGCCGTATTGTTGCTTTACGTGTTCCTGGTGCAGCTTCATTGCCACGTAGTGCAATTGATGAATACACCAAATTCGTTGGCATCTATGGTGCTAAAGGTTTAGCGTACATTAAAGTTAATGAACTCGCTAAGGGAATTGAAGGTCTTCAATCTCCAATCGTGAAATTCATTGAACCGATTGTACTTGAGCTGTTGGAACGTGTTGGCGCGCAAGATGGCGATATCGTATTCTTCGGTGCTGATAAAGCTAAAGTTGTAAATGACGCAATGGGTGCGCTTCGTGTCAAGATTGGTCACGACTTGAACCTTTCAACTTGTGAGTGGGCTCCACTTTGGGTTGTTGACTTCCCAATGTTTGAAGAAACTGACGATGGTAAATGGACTTCTGTTCACCACCCATTCACGCTACCTAAATCTAGCGTAGAAGACGTGAAGAGCAATCCAGGTGAAGCACTTTCTGTTGCTTACGACATGGTATTGAATGGTACTGAAGTTGGCGGTGGTTCACTTCGTATTTACACATTAGAAATGCAAAAAGCGATTTTTGAAGCGCTTGGTATTTCTGATGAAGAAGCAGAAGAGAAATTCAGCTTCTTACTTAACGCGCTTCGTTATGGTGCTCCTCCTCACGGTGGTTTGGCATTTGGTCTTGACCGTTTAGTTATGCTTATGACTGGCGCGACTTCAATTCGTGACGTTATTGCGTTCCCGAAAACTAAGACTGCTGAATGTCCACTTACTCAAGCACCTGCTCCTGTTGAAGCAAACCAGCTTCGTGACTTGGGTATCCGCTTACGTGAAAAGCCAAAAGCTGAAGAATCTAAATAATTTTTTAGATCTTCAAATTAAAAAACCCTGCTTATGCAGGGTTTCTTATTAGACAGTATTAAACAAACATTCAATTTTCATAAGCTATGCTTTGCGAAAAAGCACGTCAGTGGCATAATAGGCTGCTTTTAATTAAGAGGTCAGCTTTATGGCTATGCGCCCTGATGTACGTCGACATGCTTTAGTCGTGATTGTATTCTCCCTCGCACAATGGTTTTTCATGCGCTATATTCTTGCAAATGAATTATTTAACATGACTACAAATCAACGTATTTTATTTTTCTGTGTAAGTAGCTTGGTTGGTGCATTGCTCATTTTTGTTGCATTGATTTATATGGTTTTAAAAGGAAATGCGGACAAAGAGTAATGCAAAAGAAATTACTCATTCTTGGTAAACGTGGGGGTATATTGCAATGGTTCGAAAATATTCTTGCCACTTCTCACCGACACCCTAATTATGTGATTCAAGGCTTTGCTTTAAATCACAATAATACCTGTGAACGATTTCTTAAGAAAATTTTACCAAATAAAGATATATATACAGCTAATTTACTAAAGAAAAAGTTACAAACATTTCAGCCCGATCTAATATTGATTGCCGATCTCTTTTATTTTAATGATTATCTACTAGAAGTTTTAGCTGACTTTCCATGCAAAAAAGCTCATTGGATCGGAGATTTTTTTGATTCAAGGCTAAAAAAAACAAAAGAAATTATTGACTTATACTGCTTTACCGACTTCAGTTTTATTAAAGATGCTAAAGATATAGGATTAGATCATTCAATCTACCTTCCACTAGCTTACAATCCTGAAATCTTTTTTCCGAAGGATGAACAAAAAAATGACAGACTTTTATTTGTAGGAGCTTGGTCTCCTGACAGACAAGAACTAATTGAACGAATTCCGCTCCCAATTACTATTTATGGTAAAGGCTGGAATAATCTTGTAAAAAATGACAGTATTATTCATCCACATAATATTAGTCTACCCAATGTCGCTGAACTTTACCGTAAACATAAGTATGTTCTTAACCTCATTAATAAAGTAAATATACGACAAGGCATGAATATGCGTTGTTTTGAAGCACCTGCTTGCGGTTGCATTTTAGTCAGTGAATATGTAAAAGATCTTGAATTTGCATTCAGCATAGAAAATGAAATTATAACTTTTTCAGACCCTTCCGAACTGCAAAGCAAACTCAAAGAAAATTCTATTAATCCCTTACTAGCAATGGACAAGGTTCAACGAGATCATACCTATAAAAATAGGATAGATACGATTGTTGACCTATTGCTTTAAGAGTATCGTTACCAGTATTCATGTTATAGGTTCTACTCAGTGTTTGTTAGTATCATTGTCCCAAGTTATAATCATGCTCAATATTTAGAAGAAAGAATTAATAGTATTCTTAATCAAAGCTATTCACAATTTGAATTAATCCTTTTAGATGATTTGTCACCAGATCATAGCGCTAAAATTTTAGAAAAATACCGAAAACATCCTAAAGTTTCTCATTGCATTATCAATGAAAAAAATTCAGGCTCCACCTTCTACCAATGGAACAAAGGGATGCATTTAGCGAAAGGAGAGCTGATCTGGATTGCTGAATCCGATGATATAGCAGATCCTCGTTTTTTAGAAAAATTAGTACCACAGTTTGAGAAAAACCACAATTTAGTACTGGCGTATAGCCAATCATATCGAATGAACGCTAGAGGAGAAATAACTGGTTCTTGGAAAGATTTTACAGATCAAGTAGACCCAAAACTTTTCGAAAACAACTTTGAAATGAAAGGGCTTGAATATATAGAAAAATTTTTAAATACTCAAAATACTATTCCTAATGCGAGTGGGGTTATTTTCAAAAAACAAACTTACTTTGATGTGGGAGGGGCTAACCCGAGCTTACGCTTCATTGGCGATTGGGAAATTTGGGCAAAGATCGTAACACAAGGCGATATTTTTTTTACTCATGAATGTTTAAACTATTTTCGTTATCATAATACAAGCGTTATTGCGCAGGCAAAAAAGAAAAAAGATCATTTTGAAGTTAGACGTCAAGTCATTTTGTTCCGCCAAAGCATGTCACAGTTTTTAAAAGCCTATTCCCATCAACATCCAGAAGCGAATAAGGCTTATCAAATTAACCAAAGATGTCTATCAAAAGAATTAAGAAAAAATGCTTCTTTAGCTATTCGTCGTCGTTATTATAATCGGATTATGCCAACCTGTATAACAGCGCTGGAGACTTTACCTTTCTACATTGTACCTATTTATATTCTAAAACTACTTATACAACTTATTTTATCAATTTGCTTCGTTGCTCCTTATAAAGCATTATTAAAGCAAACAAAATAAAAAAGAGGAGATTCCTGCTCTTTTTATTTTTTAAATTTATCTAGAATTTGATGTATTGAATGATCAAGTTGGCGATTATTAAAAAATAAAATCTAAATATTTAGTTTATTTTCCCAAAATATTATTCAATTTTCGAGTCATCTCTCCCGTATGGTCTTGTACTTTTAATTTTTGGACAGCCTCAACAATTTGATGAGCATCTAAAAAATTTAATAAATATAACCACCGCTGTTGAGCTAAGGAGTTTAATTGTTGTTTGATAGCCACATCCTGTACTGCAACTTCATCATAAAGTACTAGCAATTTGCTTCCGGACATAATAACCTCTGCAACCATCGAGGTTGAGTCTGGGCTCGCTAAAATCCAATCAGCTGCTTTAATGTAGTCTTTAATATCACAACTTTGCCCTTGTGCAACCCATGTTAGCAAGTCATTTGCCTGAAAAATATCGTACTGTTCAGTAAGCTCTTGTAACTCTTTTTCGAAATTAACTGACGTTCTACGCGATGTCGTAACTAATAATCTCGCTGTTGGATATTGCAACCGAATCTGTTGTAAAACAGTTGCCCATTGTACAGCATCACCGATTTTGACTGTTTTGGTATTCGCACCAATTAGAACTGCTATCACTAATTCAGCACTGTGAATTCCTAAATGCTCACGTGCCTGATCACGTGTCAAAGGCAAAGCACACATTTTATTAGGTGCAACTGGGTAGTAAAAGTAATGTGGCAATGTAGCTTGTTGATCATGAATGGTAAATACCACATCGAATAAATCAGCACGAATTCCTCGTAATGAACTCGCTACTAAATTTTTAATGGCTTGATTATTGCGTAAATGTTGTTTTAACAACAAATTGGCGAGCAAGGTATTTCCCCCCGCTGATACAATATATGCAACTTGTTTCTGTTCTAACGACTTGATAGTTTTCATATCAAGGAAATAGCATAACCAATGAGTATTTATTGAAAAATTGGACAGAAACTTAAGAACACGGTATAACCATTTCTTAGGTAAATTTAGTTGAATCCATTCCACTTGATAGTTTTTCTGTTGATTCAATAGCTGAACCATTCCCTGAGTTTGAGTTTCGTGACCAGGTTTACCATCTGTCAATGCAAGAATAAAATCCTTTTGTTGTGTCATCAATACATAATCCTATACTGAAAACAGTGACTGATATACTTGTACTGTATGATCAATCATTTTCGTGAAAGTAAGTTGTTCTTGTGCTAGTACATAAGCAGTTTTAAAACTACTCTCTGGATCAGATATTTTTAAATAATTTTGGATGAGCTGCTGTAAAGCCAATATATTATTAGGTTCACATAAAAATTCTGTGGGAATAAATTCAGACATCATCCCGACATTTGTACCAATAACTGGTCGCTCAAGCAACAAGGTCTCAGCAAGTGTATAAGGACCGCCTTCACGTAAAGATGAAACAATTAAGGCTTCATGTTCCGCAATCAATGGATGAATATTATTACTATAACCATATAGCTTAACACGATCAGCTAACTGATATTCTTTAATCAATTTTTCCAGTCTGTCCCGTTCTTCACCATCACCAATAATAGTTAATTCACAAGGAATGTTCTGCCAAGCGGCTAATAAAAGATTAAAACCTTTCACTTCATTTAAACGGCCTATTGCAATAAATTTTCTATTCTTTACAAATGGTTGAGCAGTTATATTTAAGGAAATCCCATTATAAACCACACTTACTTTATGTGGTTGCCCTACTATTTGTGCAAGACGTTTACTTACACAAATAATATGATCAAATGCCAAATAGGTTTTAATATTCTTTTTTGCACCATGCATGGTTACAACACATGGAAAATTCAAACTATTCAATATACCTTGTAAAAGTTTTGCTGTTTTCGAAGCATGAGCATGTAGCACTTGTGGCTCTGTCGCCAATATTAATTTTTTAAGCCGATATTTTGTCCATGGGTTATAACGGCTACCACTCATGTCGAAAGCCACAAAGTTCACCGCACTTTTCACCTGACTTTTATATTTCTGATGTGCAATTAAAGATACTTCATGTGATTGTGACAAACCAGCAGCCAACTCAAGTACATGCTTTTCTAGTCCCCCTTCCTCATCACTCGCCATTACAAGAGTAATTTTCATGCTTATCCCTCACGCTTACCAAGCTTTAAACGGAGCTTGACAGCAAATAATGAATCTTTACCACTGATTTTAATACGTTGTAGTTGAAAAAAGTCTGGCTGTTCGCCTTCAATTCCTTCTACAGTCGTTACAGCATTGCTATACCCTGACTGTTTTACCAGTTTGACATCGCGGTCTGAATAAATCCCAAATGGATATGCAAAACTGGTCACGGGTTTGCAAATTAATTGCTCAAGTTGTTGCTTTGAGTCAGTCAATTCTCTTAAACAATCGGCATCACTGAGTTTATTTAAATTGGCATGCGTCAATGTATGTGAACCAATTTCAATCAGCCCACTGTCTGCGAGTTGCTTGACTTGGGCATCATTCAACTTAGCTTCACGCATAAGTTCACCACTATTGTGATGTTCTTTTTTATAAGTTGACCAATCTCTATCATGACGGTCAACCACCACATAAACTGTTGCTTTTGCTTGATATTTTTCTAAAATTGGATAGGCATTTTGTAAGTTATCTAAATAACCATCATCAAATGTAATTGCTATTGTTTTAGCAGGGTGTTCCCCCCAACCATTTTGTAACTCTTGCATAGTTACAAAATGGAATCCTTGTGATTTCATCCAGGCAATCTGCTTTTCAAATTCAGCGGGTTTCACACGAAGTTTATTAAATTTAGCACCATCAATATGGTTTCTGACCATGTGATACATCAATATACGAGGCTGATTCCAACTTATTTTCGGCTTCCACCAAGCATACTTATAACTTAATACGAAGATAAGCAGAACCAATAAAATCAGTATATATAGCACAATCTCAAACTCATTATTTTGCTAAAAGATATGTTGCCACACGGTCTGCTTCTTTAAAAGCATAAGGTTGTGGTAACTGTACAACATAAGTCTGCTGTGAGATTAATTTTGATTCTAACATTTGGTCAACTGAGTGCGTAATCCGGTCGTCTTTCAAACGGTCCATTGCCATCACCCCGACTCGACAACCCGCGGTAAGCGCCTCAAAAATCATAGAGACGCTGTCTTCTGTCACCCAAACTGCTTCTGCTTTTTGCATTTCTTCGAAAATCCAGCCTTGGGGTGTTTGATCAACTGGAAATATGTGTAAATGCTGGGCAAAACTTTGTTGCCTTAAAATATCGACAAACTCTGCTGGGGTTCGACGTGAAGTGGTCAGAATAATTTCAGCATCTGGATTATTCTCAACAATTTTTTGAACACTGGTTAATACTTTATTTTGGTTCCATTGATGTCGTTTAGATGAACCACCTAAAGCGATTAAAACTCTCGCGGTTTGATGACGATTTTCATTACGAATGGGATTTAATGCACCACGTGTGACAATCACATGGCTATCAGCATGAATACCGTCATGTTCTGGAATAACAGCGTAATCAAAGCAAACCACAGGTAAGTTAGGCTTCATTAAAATAATCGTTTTGGCCTTTTTGAAAATTTTACCGAGCAACCAAACGCGAAAATGGGTGTGGCTTCCCACGCCAAACACAAAATCAGGCGCTTGTTTAAATAAGGAGTTTTTTGCAGAGAAAAATGCCTGAATTAAAAAAATAATAGGTAACTCAGAAATTAGGATCTCTTCAAAAGTTGTTTCTGGCTGTTGTCTTTGCATTGCCTGAAACAAGCCTAATGCTTGTGAGCGGTGTCCTGCCTTACCATCAGACACATAGACAATATGCATAGAAGCTCCCTAAGCCAAAAAATAAAAAGGCGAAACTTATGTTCGCCTTTTTATGTTAACGGATTAACTTATTTTACGTAAGTTAACCAGTGTTCATATTTCGGATTTCTACCTTGAACCGCATCAAAGTAAGTTTTTTGGATTTCAGTGGTAATTGGACCACGGGTACCCGAACCGATTGGACGGTCATCATATTCACGAATTGGTGTTACTTCAGCAGCAGTACCTGTGAAGAATGCTTCGTCTGCAATATAGAATTCGTCACGTGTAATACGGCGCTCAACAACTTGGTAACCAAGATCTCTAGCGATTGTCATCACAGTTTGGCGTGTAATACCGTCAAGTGCACCACCAGCGATATCTGGAGTGTGTAAAACGCCATCTTTAATCAAGAATACGTTTTCACCAGAACCTTGGCATACATAACCTTGTGGGTCCATTAACATTGCTTCATCGTAACCAGAATGTGCAACTTCTTGGTGAGCAAGAATTGACAACGTGTAGTTACCAGATGCTTTTGCTTTACACATCGTCACGTTTGGATGATGGTGAGTAAATGATGAAGTTTTAACGCGAATACCTTTCGCCATCGCTTCATCACCAAGGTATGCGCCCCACGCCCATGCTGCAACTGCGGCATGAATCGTGTTATTTGTTGCTGCAATACCAAGTTTTTCTGAACCGATCCAAATAAGCGGACGTAAATAGCAAGAAGCTAATTTATTTTCACGAACAACATCGATTTGTGCTTGTTCAAGCGTTGCTTGATCATACGGCACTTTCATTTGATAAATTTTTGCTGAATTTAACAAACGTTTTGTGTGGTCTTGAAGACGGAAAATCGCTGTACCTTTAGGCGTTTCATAAGCACGAACACCCTCAAATACGCCCATACTGTAGTGTAATGTATGGGTTAAAACGTGAATCTTTGCATCACGCCAATCAATTAATTTTCCATCTTGCCAAATAAAACCATCACGATCAGCCAAATTCATGGAACACTCCAAATTGTTATAAAATCATTCACTATCCAACTCAACCGAGGCGGTTGGGTCTATTAATCTTTGCCATAAATTGCAAACGACCGCACGGGTACTACGCCAGTCCGCTGCGCTGACTTGCATGGATTGATTTGCAAGGGCTAAGCGGTGGCTTTCGGCACGTTCACTAAGATAGGCTCGAATTAATGCTGTGGCATCTTCACTGGATAAGCAGTCTGCTTTAGCAGCATCTTCTAATATTCTTACATTATCAGAATAATGGGCGAGATCGGGTTTCGTCCCGCTCCATGCAAGTACAGCATACTGTGCCATAAATTCGATATCGACGATACCACCTGCGTCCTGTTTTAAATGAAAAATACCATGTTTTTTTTGTTCAGAAGACGAACCTAGGTGGTCTTTCATTTTCTGACGCATTTTCAACACTTCCTCACGAACATAAGCCTCATCTCTAGATTGAGTCAATATCTCGCGTCGAAATATTTCAAATTTCTGGCAAAGTACCTCGTCACCTGCAATAGAGCGGGCACGTACTAATGCCTGATGCTCCCAAAGCCATGCACTTTTCAACTGATAGTGTTCGTAGGCCTTAAGACTTGTCACTAATAAACCGGCCTCACCTGAAGGTCTTAACCGCGTATCAATTTCATAGACACGGCCATCAAGGGTTTGAGTGGTCATGAGTGACATAAACTTTTGAGCCACACGCATAGCAAACTCAAAGCCACTAATTGACTTCGTTCCATCCGTATCTGCTTGCTCATCTAGATAATGAATAAAGACAAGATCTAAGTCAGAGCCATAGCCCAGCTCAATACCACCCACTTTGCCATAACCAATGACAGCAAAAGCTTTGTAGTCTAGAGAGCAGCGTTTTCCATCAACATCACATGGGTAACCATGACGCTTCGCCACGGTCTGATAAGCTAAATGGAGAGTTGCATTAACACTGACTTCAGCAATATCAGTTAATGCATCGGAAACCTTCATGAGAGGGCTTTCAGCTAAGACATCACTTGCCGCAACAGTGAGTACATTGCTCTTTTTAAAGAGGCGAAGTGCTCGCATTTGGTCTTCGACCTGATCAATCTCAATACGAAGCAATTGCTGACGTAATGAGTCTTCTAAGTCCTTACGTTTTGGTAACTCAAAATCCATCGATAAGAACTCATCCAGCAGTACCGGATATTGCGTTAGCTCTTCACAAATCCACGGACTCACCGTCGCCATTTTCACTAAGCGTTGCAATGCCCCCTTACTTTCAATCAACATCACCAAATACACGGTTCGACGCATGACTGATTCAATCAGCGGCATTAAACGCAACAATGCAGTTTGAGGTTGTTCAGACTGTAAGATCGCTTCGATTAAATGAGGCCAAAATGTTTTTAAACGCTGCACAGCATTTGAAGGAAGTTTTTTAAGTGCATGACCATGCCAAAACTCATGAATCAGATTTTTCGCATTATCATCCAACACTTCATCTAACTGCTGCTCTAACTGCCCAAAATTTTCAGTTGCGGCATTAGAGCTGGTATCTTCAATCAGTTGCTTAAATTGAACTTTTACTTTTTGACGTTTCTCATTAAGAACATCGAGAAACTCATTCCAGCTAGCAAAACCTAAGGTATCTATAATGCGTTGCCTTAAATCCAATTCTTCGGGCAATAACTGGGTTTGCTGATCGTTGAGAGCTTGAATTGCATGTTCAACACGGCGTAAGAATAGGTAAGCATCTTCAAGCTCTAATACAGCTTGTTTTTCTAATAAGTCAGCTTCCCCAATGTGCTCAAGACTAACTAAACATTGACGGTCTTGTAACTCACGTTTAGACCCGCCATAAATAAGCTGAAATACCTGAACAATAAACTCAATTTCACGAATACCACCCGCTCCGAGTTTAATATCATCCTCAATATGACGACGTAAGACTTCGCGCTCAATCATCGCTTTCATATCACGCATGGCAGCAAAAGCGGTGTAATCGACATAACGGCGGAACACAAAAGGACGTGTCATTTCTAACAAATCCTGCCCTTCTTTACCTCCAGTCACTACACGCGCTTTAATCCACGCATAACGTTCCCATTCACGACCATGCTGACTTAAATATTTTTCTAAAGCGGCATGACTAATCGCTAATGCCGAGCCATCCCCCCAAGGACGTAAGCGCATATCAACTCGAAACACAAAACCATCGGCAGTAATGTGTTCAAGCAAATAAATGAGTTTTTGTCCCCACAAAATACAGAACTGCTGTACATCAATACATTTGCGACCGTTGGTTTCACCTTGCTCATCAAAAGCAAAAATTAAGTCGATATCACTCGATAAATTAAGCTCTTGAGCACCAAGCTTACCCATGGCAACAACAATCAAATCTTGCACTTTGCCAGAGTAACTCACAGGTTCGCCGTGCTTCGCCACAAGTGCGACACGCGCAAAATCTTTTGCAGCACAAATACTGGCATCGGCAAAATCAGAAAGTTCACGAGTAAGTGTGACAACATCGGTCAGCTGGTTGGCATCCTGCCAAATCCAGCGGAACATTAAACGGCTACGTAAAATGCGCATTCCGCGCATCCAAAGCGT
Organism: Acinetobacter sp. BEC1-S18-ESBL-01; assembly: GCF_014169935.1. Lineage (NCBI taxonomy): Bacteria > Pseudomonadati > Pseudomonadota > Gammaproteobacteria > Moraxellales > Moraxellaceae > Acinetobacter > Acinetobacter sp. BEC1-S18-ESBL-01. Next base: position 566,624 of record NZ_AP022302.1, on the reverse strand, counting down.
TTCGTCACCAATCCCATCTAGCGTGGTCTGTACAAATTGGTAAATCTGTTCGGTAGAGAGCGGTGCAGTAAATTGATCTATTTGATAATCTTGTTCTAAAACAGCTTGATGCAAACCTAAAACTTGTTCTGCGTACTGACTGGCACGCAATGTTTTTTGTAACTGCTCCGCATTCATATAAAAAGCTCTTTTCCTCGTACTCTGTTTTTAGTTATAGCAGTTCGAGTAGTGTTAGGAAAAGGGATTAGACTAATTTTGCTTCTGATGAAGAATGATGTTCGGTATGCACCTCATGACTTTCTTGAGCTGAAGGTAATAGAACCTTAAATGTCGTTCCTACCCCTTCTTTGGAGCTAACAGTAATTTGTCCCTGATTAATCTCGACAAAACGCTTGCAAAGACTCAAACCTAAGCCGGCACCTTTTTCACCTGCAGTGCCTTTAAAGCTAGCAGTAATACGTGGATGGAATAAATTTGCCATTTGTTGCTCGGTCATACCCAGACCTGTGTCTCGAACAGTAATTTCTACATTTACATCCGCTTGTTGAGCTTCAATAAAGACTTTGCCCGATCCATCAACGTCGGTAAATTTCAACGCATTTGACACCAAGTTCTGAATTACAGAGGTCATCATATTGATATCGGCGTAGATGTTTAAATCATCTGGAACACCATTAACCAGTTCAATATTCTTCTTTAAAGCTAAAGTGTGCAGTACATCGCACACGATATTGCTGACTTGTCTAAGTTTAAAGTTAATCGGGTGATAGACAAAACGTCCTCCCTCGGCCATCGCCCATGTTAGTAAGCTTTCAAGCAAGTTATAGGTCGATTGTGAGGTGTCGTATAAATAATCTGCAATATTTTGAATACTAGATTCATCTAAGGTTTCACGCTCTTTGGCAAGTACTTCAGAAAATCCAAGCAAGCCATGAAAGGGTGCCCGTAAGTCATGTGAGATAATCGAGAAAAATTTTGTCTTACTTGAATTAATCGCTACCTGTTGTTCATAGAGCTCGTTTAACTCTTCATAGTTAAACTTCAACTCGACTTGCTGCATAAAAGTAGAACAATAATCGAGCAACAATTGAATATCATCATCTTCAAACGTTGCCGCATCGTCATCAAAAAAGACAGCAAAACCCATCGAAGTTTTATCAGGGTGTAGAAGATGCACAGCCAATGCCCTGCTGCAATCAATATTTAATTCTTTTAAATAGTTGATTAAATTTTGATATGAGGGATGTAAGTGATTAATCGTCTGTTGTTTGGCGAAGCACTGTTTTAAATGCTTTGATGGTTTAAACGAGATTGCCGTCATGCCTTCAGGGCAACGGTGCCAAAAGTAGGGTTCCTGATTAAAAGTCAATAAGGCTTTTTTACAATTCAAAAGACGAAGACTAAACCGGAAAAATTGCTCGATGTAGTTCTGCTCGGCGTTTAATCCAAGCAACAGAGATATCCTACAAGCACTTAACTGCTCAACCTGATTTAGTTCTAAACGTTGGAATGTCATTGCCCGCCTCACAGATTATGTCGTTTTTGGTCGGAACCGCTCTCAATAAATGTACTTATAATCATTATGATCTACTACAAACTTTAACACAGTACATTAAAAGAGCAACGTTCTTTTCAAAATAGAAATGTGAAGTTTCAATTAAAGGTTTTCAGATACATAAAGTGGGTATGCTTGAGGAAAATACAACAAATATTTGAAGGTAGACAGTTGTAAGATGTTAGAAATGCGAGTTTATAAATAGCTTCTTGTTTAATGGACAGGACAGAGAAATGCACTCAACACTAGACGTTAAAAGCCAAAAGAAAATGACGGCTGAAGAAATATTGGAAGAAATTGAATATCCACTTGAGAACCTTCAAAATTTACTTTTTGCCTTTTCAAAAATGAAAGTCGATGATGGTTTAAAAGAACAAGAATTTAGCGCCATCATCAACACGCTACATCACCAAGTGGTCAACATTAACCGCGCGGTTCATGCCAAATAAACTCCCCCCAGCTTAGGCTGGGGTTTGTTGGTTATCATAAACCGCATACCATTCAGAAGTATAAAAGAAACTCTTATTATAAAACTTTAAGGCAAATCCTTCGGATTGTCCTGGTCCAAAACTAATAAAGATTTTACTTCCTTCTAATGAAACATGCAGTCTGTCCCACATAGGGATTAAATAAAACAAAGTTAGTTGTTCTGAAGGTGTTGTGGATTGGCGTACTAATGTCGAGTAAAAAAATTTTTGCTTTTCATTAATACTTGCAGTTTCTATCAGTTCAAATAAAGAAGAGTAAATTTCGTAATAAGTAAATATTTCATAGAATGTATGGCCATTATTAAGCGCAGTTGAAATTTCTCTAAACTCTTGACTAATTACTTCTTTAGTTACTATATCCCAATCATCTTTATATTTAAGGCATATATTTTTAAACAGCTCTGACTGTAAAACTGTAAATACTTCATAGCCAGAAATTGTATTATTATTCACATCACGTAGTACTAAAGTTTTTATTCTTTCGTTTTTAAAATTTAACAATGAATAGAATTGATTCGTAAAAAATGAGTTTTTTGTTTCTTGGATCTGTGCTTCATGGGTTGACTGAGCTAAATCCATTTGTTGAATAGTTGTTTCCCTGGCTTGTTTCAGTTGTTCTTCGGTAGCCTCTTTTGCTTGCCTAATTTGTTCATCACTTGCTTCTCTGGCCTGAATAAGCTGTTCTGCCATAGCTTCTCTAGCATCTCTATTTGCTTGTCTCTGCAAATAGGCAGAATACATAACAATAATTAAAGTGACTGAAGTAAAAAGAGTGTTAAGACTTCCATAAATATCACCAAGAGGTCCAAGTTTTCCCATTTCATCTAATTGTTCAATTGGAATGAACCATACATGTATTGCCCACCATTGAAATAAATTGGGAAAGAACAACCATGCTAAAATAAAAATTCCAGCAGTAATAAAACAAAAAGTTCTCATAATATTTTTTCTAAGTAATTAAATTAGTTTATTTAAATTGATTTGTATAAGTCTCAGCTATAGAGATTAACCCTGAACTCATTTCTTCACGTGTTTGACGGTACAACTGAATCAGCTTTTCTTCATCATATATTATCAAAATTCCTTAAAAAATTTCTAAAACAAAAAAACCCCTAAGCCGTTAACTTAGGGGTTTTCGTAGAATCTTACGATTCTGAATATGGTCCCGAGGGTCGGACTCGAACCGACACGTCATCTCTGACAGCGGATTTTGAGTCCGCCGCGTCTACCAATTTCACCACCTCGGGAGAGGAAGTATGTTTGTGTTGCGTATATTAGCGCGTTTGTAAAACTTGTCAAACCCTAAGTGAATATTATCGTTCACTTTTAGATCATTTAAACATTTTTCATCATTTAGGTCAGAAGCACAGCCATAAAAAAGCGAAAAAGTTTATACTAAGCCCAATTTTTGTGGTGTTTTTTCTCAAATATGCAACTGTCTGACTTTTCCTTTGAATTACCTGATGAACTCATTGCCCGTTACCCTCTCGAATCACGTAGTGCTTCGCGGTTGTTGCACTTAGACTCAAAGGGTCAATATCACGATCACATGTTCACAGACATTATCGATCTGTTCAAAGAAGGTGATTTGTTGGTGCTTAATGACACCAAGGTCATGAAAGCTCGACTTAAAGGAAAACGCTCTACAGGCGGTGCTATTGAGATTTTGGTTGAGCGTATGCTGAACCACACCACGGCGTATTGTCATATCAAATCGAGTAACTCACCTAAAGCAGGTGCGGAGCTTTTTGTTGGTGCAGATAATATTCCTGTGATTGTACGTGGCCGTCACGAAAATTTATTTGTGGTTGAGTTTTCACAGCCGATCTTGCCTGTACTTGAGCAGTATGGTCAGTTACCTATTCCGCCTTACTTTAACCGTGAAGCAGAAGAAATTGACACTGAACGCTATCAAACGGTTTTCCATAATCCTAAAAAAATTGCCAGTGTTGCCGCTCCTACTGCGAGCTTGCACTTTGACGAAGAGTTACTAGCAAAGTTAGAGCAAAAAAATGTTCAAAAATCTTTTGTGACTTTACATGTCGGTGCTGGCACATTTATGCCTGTTCGTACTGATGACATTACCAATCATGTCATGCACAGTGAATGGTGTGATGTTCCTCAAGAAACTATTGATTTAATTTTGGCGACTAAAGCACGCGGCAATAAAGTGATTGCCATTGGTACAACCGCGACACGTGCTTTAGAAAGTGCAGCTCAAGCTCATGGCGGTAAAATTGCAGCTTGGACTGGCGACACGCAAATCTTTATCTATCCAGGTTATGAGTTCTGCATCGTAGACCGTTTAATTACTAACTTCCATTTACCAGAGTCTACCCTGCTCATGTTGGTATCAGCGCTATCAAATCGAGACAATATTTTAGCTGCCTACGAACATGCTGTTAAAAGCCGCTATCGTTTCTTTAGTTATGGCGATGCAATGCTGGTTGATAAATTAGACGTTTAAATACTAAGGCTGGGTAAACCTTATAAGTTGATTCGAGGTTTAACCCAGCTGACCCAACTACAATTTCGACTAATAATAAAATTTATGAAACTGCTTTTTCAAAAAATTCAAAGTGCTTTTGACAATCAAAATACACATAACAAAATTACTTTAAGAAATATTGAGGCATTAAGAAATTTACTTAATCAGCAATTACCTCCCGAAATACTTATTCATTCATTAAAAAATTGGACAGGCACCCAACAACTTGATATTCGAAATTATATTTTTTGGAATGCTACAATTTTCGCCTTAGTTTGTATGGCATTAGGCTTTTTAATCTCGATTTACTTCTTCCCTTTTGCCATTCTTGCGATCTTTTATGGTTTTTATCATAGAGCATCAACAGCCGAACTGATTTGCCTACTTCAAGATATCCAAGTTTATTATTATGAACATAAATATAATTTCAAATTTGCAACTGAAGATAACCTACCTAAAAAAGGAACATCCGCTTCAGACTTTCCTTTATTTAAGTTAGGCAATCAAGAAAATTCAGTTTTAACTGCAATACACGGCAAGTGGCAAGTAAGAGAAACAATTCACCCCTATAAAATCTTTAGATACCATTATATCAATCGAGAGATGGCCTATAATTCAAAAGGTAAATGGGAACTAAAAGATGTTAGCTATAATTTATACGGCGTCATTTTAGAGAATTTTCCAGTTCGCGGAGTCAGTATTTCAAGTAAACAAAAAAAGGCTTGTCGCTTAGGAGTAACTTGGGAATCAAGTGATATCCGTTTTAATCAAAAATACCAACAAAGCGGAATTAATGAGTTGGATTTAGTAAAATTTCTAAGCCCAGACCGTTTGTTATTATTAGAAAAAATGTTGGAAGATTTTCCAGGGGATTTCTATATACACCCTGAAACATCTGCATTATGTTGGCTCTGTAATGTAAATCTTTTACGCCAACAAAGTTTATATGGCGCTAGTGTACGCGAGCTTGCTGAATGCCTTGAAACTCTTTCAATGCCAGAGTTTGAGCAATTTGCAAATACATTGCAGCATTTCATTAATGAAACTCAAATGCCGAAATTATAAAAGTAATTATTTATTTAGAACTTATTTCTATTTATCTCATTCAATTTAAAAGATAATCTAAAAATAGTACTTTATGATAATGAGCTCATTACTTCCATGCCAATTGATACCTTACAAGAAGCTCTGCATATAAGACGTAAGAAAAATACACAGGTTTTGCGCAATATTGCTCGACTTTGGGATGCTGGACAAAAGTCACAAACAGATCAAGAGCTTTTAAATGCGTTACATCCATGGCGTGAAGATCCTAACCTTCGTTTTGTTAATATATTGCCGCATTTGTTAGGTATTTGCAGTATTACGACTTTATTATTTGGATACTTTTTTCATCCTCATATTCAATATATTTTGAGCCTCTTATGGGCATTTTTAACTGGTTTTCTGGCCTATTTGCTCTATGAACCGCAAAAACCTCTAAGCGAAGTCATTCACTATTTAGAACAGCGTATCACCACTTTACGTTATAGATTACGGTTACAACAGTTACCGGCCTATCTTCCTATTCAATCTCAACCAATTTTAGTCTTAAGCAAATTAAAGCAACACTTTCCACTGTTTAATCGGGGTAATGAATCTAACGAAATTACTCAGTTTGCTTCCACTACGTGGGATGATGGAATTACGGAACATCAAGTTCTGCTGTTCAAATATCACTATGTAAATAATTTACCCATTCTTCAAAATCAGGATAGTGACAAAAAAATAGTTAGAGAGATCCATAGAGATCTATGGGGCGCTTTTATATTTCAAATGCCTGCATTGGGTATTGCTGTAAGTAACCAACGTTCTCGTTTTTTTGCACCTTACTTAACTGAATGGCAAAGCACTGACATCCTGATTAACCAAAAGCTCAATATTTTTGGTACTGCCCAACACCAATTAGCTAAAGAAGTTAGCCCAAGCATAACCTTAAAATTTCATGATTTTTTTCAACACTTTAAAGGTGATTTAATTTATCATCATGAAGAGCAAATTTTATGTTATCTCGGTGAACAAGATCTTTTTCAGACCACCAGCAAGCAAAGTGAAATTCATGATGTTTCAACATTACGTGGACACTTGCGTACCATGACTATGCCGCAATATGAAAAATTTCAGCAATTAATGCTTAATTTAATTAAATAAATCTCTCGTAGCGCTGAACTGGCAACTTATCAAAAAATAAGAAGTTAAAAGGCTCAATGAGGGAACAAAAATAAGAGGAGTGAAAATGACAGGTTTATTTATTTTCTTGGGGATTTTCGTCGTACTGATTGTCTGGGGCATTCACATCCGTAACACCATCGTACGTTACTTTAATGCGACTAAAAGAGCTTGGGCTGAAGTTGCCAATTTCGAGCGTCAAAAAGTAAAGACATTGGAATCTCTCGAATCAACACTCAATCAATATACTCAATTTGAAAAATCGACATTAGAAAAGGTTACTCAATTACGTCAACAAATTCTTAATTTAAATGTGAATAACACTGATATTTCTCAGCTACAACAGATCGAGAAAATGAGCCAAGAGCTTATTCGAAGCTTAAACGTTGTTGTTGAAAATTATCCAGAGCTTAAAGCTGATTCGCTGTATAGCAAAATGATGGATGATATTCAGGAACAAAATGAAAATGTTGGTGCAGCAATTAGCATTTTTAACCGTAATGTCGAGCTATTCAATAACCAGATTGAAGTATTCCCTAATAATCTCATTAACACCTTAACCTTATCCAAGAAAGCGATTCGCCCTTTTAGAGATAATCTTGTTAATGAAAATTTTGACTATAAACCTAATTTTTAATAGGAAGAAAATAGTCTCTAAACTATCGGAAATTTATCTATTTTATAACCAGCTACATTTAGTAGTAGAACTACGTAGCAGAATCAAGGAAAATAGCCCTCTTTTTAGCAGCGAACTGTTTCTTCGCCTCTGCTCGTGTTCAGGATTTTTAGATGAAGTTTGAAAAATTAGGTCAGTCGGGGCGCGCCCGTCGTGGTCGTTTAACTTTAGAACATGGTGTTGTTGAAACACCTGTTTTTATGCCAGTGGGGACTTACGGCACAGTCAAAGGCATGTTACCTCGTGACATCGAAGACATTCAGGCACAAATTATTTTAGGAAATACATTCCATTTATATTTGCGTCCGGGTCTTGAAGTGATTAAAGAACACGGTGGTTTGCATGACTTTATTAAATGGAATAAGCCAATTTTGACTGACTCTGGCGGTTTCCAGGTTTTTAGTCTTGGCGCAATGCGCAAAATCAAAGAGGAAGGTGTTACCTTCCGCTCACCGATTGATGGTTCAAAAGTATTTTTATCACCTGAAATTTCTATGGAAATTCAGCAGGTCTTGAACTCTGACATCGTGATGATTTTTGATGAGTGTACGCCTTACCCTGCGACACATGAAGAAGCTCAAAAATCATTGCAACTTTCTTTGCGCTGGGCAAAACGTTGTAAAACCCATCACCATGATGAGCTCAAAAATCACAATGCGTTATTTGGCATTATTCAAGGTGGCATGTATGAAGACTTACGCGATGAGTCTTTAAATGGCCTTTTAGAAATCGGCTTTGACGGTTACGCAATTGGCGGTTTATCTGTAGGTGAACCTAAAGAAGAGATGATCAAAGTTTTAGATTATCTACCAAATAAAATGCCACATGACAAACCGCGTTATTTGATGGGTGTTGGTAAACCAGAAGATATCGTTGAAGCGGTGCGCCGCGGTGTCGATATGTTTGACTGTGTAATGCCGACTCGTAATGCGCGAAACGGTCATTATTTTGTCACTGATGGTCTGGTACGTATTCGTAATAGTAAATATCGTCATGATCAGAGCCCGCTCGATCCACATTGCGATTGCTACACTTGTAAGAACTTTACCCGCGCTTATCTATTCCACCTTGAAAAATGTGGAGAAATGTTAGCGTCTATGCTCGGTACTATTCATAACTTACGTTATTACCAACGTTTGACTGAAGGTATGCGTGATGCATTAGACAATGGCACATTTGATGAATTTGTTCAGGACTTTTATGCCCGTCGTGGTTTAGAAGTTCCACCATGTCCGGTTGATGAATAAGCCAGATTTGCGCTCAACCTCAAGACAAGGTAAATTGCAAAACGAATTAGGATTATGTCAGTTATCTGACTCATATTTTTAACTTTAGGAAATCAAAATGAGCTTTTTAATTTCTGCTGCTCATGCAGCACCGGCAGCTGGCCCAACTAATGGTATTTTGCCAAACATCTTGATGATTGTCGTATTCGTTGCAATCTTTTATTTCTTAATTTGGCGCCCTCAAGCAAAACGTGCTAAAGAACACCGTTCTTTGATTGAGAGCTTAGGTGTTGGTAGTGAAGTTGTTTTCGCTGGCGGTTTAATGGGCAAAGTAACCAAAATTGAAGGTGACTATGCAGTTGTTGAACTTAGCCGTGGTGTAGAAGTAAAAATTCAGCGTGCCAGCGTAATTTCAGTATTACCTGAAGGCACTCTAAATAACCTTTAATCATAAAACAGTCGTGCTTTAGCACGGCTTTTTCATTTAAGAAGAAAGCGAATGCGTTACCCTGCATGGAAATATTTACTGATTCTGGTTGTTCTGGTAATCAGTACATTATACGCACTGCCTAGTCTATATCCGGATGAGCCCGCTGTTCAAATTTCCGGTGCCAAAGCTGGTACCCAAATTGATCAAAGTGTGGTGAAAAAAGCAGAGCAAATTTTAAAAACAGCAAATATTGCGAGCCATGACAATACTTTTACAAATAATGCTGCCCTATTGCGTGTCAGTTCATCTGAAGCACAGTTAAAGGCAAAAGAAGTATTACGTCGTGACTTAGGTGATGAATATGTTGTCGCCCTAAACCTTGCACCAACCACACCGGAATGGCTGCAAAAGATTGGGGCAAAACCAATGAAACTTGGTTTGGACTTACGTGGTGGTGTCCACTTCTTGCTTGAAGTAGATATGGACAAAGCCGTTGCCCAACGTATGGAAACCTCTGCCACCGATTTGCGTCGTCAGTTCCGTGAAAACAAGATCAAATTTAACAGTCTTGCATTAACAAATAATGTGATCACTGTTCAATTTGCTGACAATGCTGACCGTGATGCAGCAATGGATTTTTTACGTCGTAATGGGAATGAATATACCCAACAGGCATTAGCAAGCTCTACAGGTTCTACTTTAAAGCTTACTTATACCGATGTACGTCGCCAAGAAATTCAGTCATATGCGGTAAATCAGAACTTAACAACATTACGTAATCGTATTAACGAACTTGGTGTTGCAGAAGCATTGGTACAAAGTCAGGGTAGCAACCGTATTGTTGTTGAATTACCCGGTGTACAAGATACAGCTGAAGCTAAACGTGTTTTAGGACGTACTGCGAACCTCGAATTCCGTTTAGTTTCTGACTTAAATGATCAATATATCGATCCATATACGGGTAAATATAATGGTCAACCTTTACCTCCGGGTACAGAAGTATTTGCTTATGAGTCTTTAGATAGCGGTCGTCAGCTCTTGTTGCAACGTAACCGAATCTTGACTGGTGAGCGTGTTCAAAATGCAAGCTCTGGCTTTAGTCAGGACTCTGGCGGTGCCGAAGTAAATATCACGCTCGACAGCGCTGGCGGTAAGCTAATGTCCGATGCAACCCGTAATGCAGTTGGTAAACGCATGGCGGTATTGTTCATCGAGAACAAGCAAAAAATTAACTATGTCACAGATCCAAAAACCGGTGCACAAACAGAAGTTCGGACGCCATACACTGAATCTGTAGTCATTAACGCAGCAACAGTTCAAGCTGTTTTAGGTTCAACTTTCCGTATTACCGGTTTAAGTTCTCCTCAAGAAGCATCTGAACTTGCATTAATGCTTCGTGCTGGTGCTTTAGCTGCGCCAATGTACTTTGTTGAAGAGCGTGTAGTAGGTCCAAGCCTTGGTCAAGAAAACATTGATAAAGGTGTATTGTCTACTCAAATCGGTTTCTTGCTCGTTGCAATCTGGATGGTGGTTTTCTTCCGTGTATTCGGTTTAATCGCGAACTTTGCTCTTGTGTTTAACTTGGCAATGATTTTAACCGTGATGTCATGGATTGGAGCTTCCCTCACCTTACCGGGTATTGCCGGTATCGTTATTACCATTGGTATGGCGGTCGATGCGAACGTATTGATATGTGAGCGTATCCGAGAAGAAATGCTCTGGGGGGCCTCACCCAAACAGGCCATTGTGGCCGGTTATGATCGAGCCTATAACACCATTTTTGACTCGAACTTAACCACGTTCCTCGTTGCATTCATTCTGTTTGCAATTGGTACAGGCCCAATCAAAGGTTTCGCCGTGACATTAATGATCGGTATTATTTGTTCGATGTTTACTGCAATTACAGTAACTCGTGCAATCGTACAAATCATTTATGGTAAACGCCGTAATTTGAAAAAGTTGAGCATTTAAGGAGATCGATGATGACTAAAGTGACTCAACAAGATTCAAAACAATATGGTCGTCCGGATGATGCAAAAATCATCCCGTTCATGAAGATTGCTAAACCTGCAGCAATCTTCTCGATCCTTATTACTTTGGCAAGTATTTTCTTTATTGCGACTAAAGGTCTTAATCTCGGTTTGGACTTTACAGGTGGTGTTTCAGCTGAGCTTAACTATGCTCAACCAGCCAATCAATCTGAAGTTATTCAGGCACTCGATAAAGCTGGTTTTAAAGATGCTGTAGTACAAACCTTAGGCAGCAATAAAGACTTACTTGTGCGTATGCCAGTACAAGAAGTTAAGGTTGAAGATCTTAATAACGCGATCACTAAGGCTGTACAATTACCAAATAATGCTGCTGAAGTTCATAAAGTGGACTCTGTAGGTGGTCAGGTTGGTAACGAACTCTATGTTCGTTCTGCTGGCGCGGTTGCACTTGCACTTATCTTAATGTTGATCTACGTAACCATCCGCTTTGAGTTCAAACTCGCGATGGGTGCCGTAATGTCTTTATTCCACGACATCATCATTATTATTGGTGCTTTTGCATTATTCCAATGGCCATTTGACCTTACAGTGTTAGCTGCAGTACTTGCTGTTATTGGTTTCTCGCTTAACGATAACATTGTAGTGTCAGACCGTATTCGTGAAAATTTCCGTAAGATTCGCGGTGCGACTCCTCGTGAAATCGTCGATATTGCGTTAACTGAGACTTTACGTCGTACCATTCATACATCAATGACTTTATTACTGGTTGTACTAGCAATGATGTTCTTAGGTGGTGATGGCCTACACTGGTTCTCTGTGGCAATGTTTGTTGGTGTATTTGTTGGTACTTATTCTTCGATTTATATCGGTACTGCATTTGCATTATGGCGTGGTCTTAACCGTCAAGACTTCATCGTTCAGGTTAAACCTGAATTTGAGGATGAAATTCCTTAAGCTGTCTAAAACAAGACAAATAAAAAAACCGCGATTCATTCGCGGTTTTTTTATTTGATTCAAAAATTATTTACGGCGTAATGCATCCGAAATAGCTTCAACCAATTGTTGAGAAATTTCCTGTTTAGATGCTTTCTCCAACTCACGCTTTTTCATGTGATAGCTTTCAGCAAAGAAAACTGTCATCGCATTCTCATCGGAAGCAAATCCAATATCAGCACGTGATACATCGTTACACGCAATCATGTCTAATTTTTTAGCAACAAGTTTACCTGCCGCATATTCTTCAACATTTTGCGTTTCGGCTGCAAAGCCCACCATAAATGGACGTTTTTCCTGACCTGCGATTGTTGCCACAATATCTGGATTTTTGACAAGGGAAACATTCAACTCATCCCCTGCTTTCTTAATCTTATGCTCAGCAACTTCTGCTACGCGATAGTCTGCGACTGCGGCAGTGGCAATAAAAATATCGCAGCCTGTTTCTAGTGAACTCATACTGACGTCAAGCATTTGTCGTGCTGAGGCAACATTTACACGTTGAACACCATTTGGCGTATCTAAACTTACAGGTCCAGCAATCAGAGTCACTTGCGCGCCAGCAGCATAACAGGCAGCGGCTAAAGCAAAGCCCATTTTTCCAGTACTATGGTTTGAGATATAACGGACAGGGTCAATCGCTTCACGTGTTGGCCCAGCAGTAATCACAACTCGCTTACCTGCCAACAGTCCAAATTTCTCAGCGATGGCACGTTGAGCTTGATGGAAATAGCCAGCGACTTGGCGAGCAATTTCTTCTGGCTCAGGCATACGGCCTAAGCCAACATCACCACAAGCCTGCTCACCCGCATCCGGCATAATTACATGTACGCCATCTTCGACTAAGGTTTGCAAATTACGTTGAGTTGCTTTAGCAGCCCACATTTGCTGGTTCATGGCTGGAGCTACCCAAACAGGAGATTTTGTTGCCAAAAACACAGTGCTGAGTAAATCATCTGCTAAACCATTCGCAAATTTAGCCAATGTGTCACAGCTTGCTGGTGCGACTAGTAATAAATCAGCCCAACGCGCTAATTCAATATGTCCCATACCCGCTTCAGCCGCAGGGTCTAGAAGTTCAGTATGAACAGGATTACCAGAAAGAGCCTGAAAAGTTAGTGGTGTAATAAATGCCTGAGCACCATGTGTCATCACCACTCGCACGTCAAAGCCATAATCTTTGAGGCGGCGGACTAAGATGGCACTTTTATAGGCAGCAATTCCGCCAGTAACAGCTAAAACAATGTTTTTATGAGGAATAACGCTTAGATCAAAGCTCACGAACAGGATACCTTTCTGTTGCAGTGGCGCTCACAATAGCATTAAATACGCGCAGACCCAAGATTGATTGGGCAAACAAAATAAAATTTTAAGCGAATAATGCTGGGGAATATGAATACTTCTATTAAAAATTGGCCTGAACAAGAACGGCCAAGAGAACGGTTATTACAACAAGGTCCACAAAGTTTATCAGATGCTGAGCTACTCGCGATTTTTCTTCGCTCAGGTTCACGGCAATATTCAGCAGTCGAGTTATCTCGTTTACTCATTCAGCACTTCGGTAATCTTAATGCCGTGTTTGATGCCTCATTTAGTGAGTTAACTCAATTTAATGGCATTGGGGCAACGAAATATTCACAATTACTGGCAGTCAAAGAACTTGGACGGCGTTATCTCGATCATCACTTCCAGACAAATAATCTCAGCCTTCATTCATCAGATCTAGTTTTGGATTATCTGCGCTATGAATTAAAAGGCGAAAAACAAGAAGTCTTTGCTGTTTTGTGCCTAGATCCCGAATTAAGAAAGCTTCATTTTAAAAAGCTATTCTTTGGTTCAGTTCAGCATTGCGCAGTTTCGGTCAATCAAACCTTACGCTACGCCTTACAGCAACATGCTTGCCAGCTCGTTATTGCACACAATCATCCCTTTGGTTCTCCACAACCGTCTTCCGAAGATATTGCCTTAACTCAGCAACTTGAACGGGCTTGTCAGCTTGTCGAAATTCGTCTGCTTGACCACTTTATTATCTCACCAGAAGGGAGCTTTTCCTTTGCTGAACAACAACTGCTCAACCCAGCAACAATATCAGTTCAATGATATTGACAAAGTACCACTAAGCCTAGAAGATCAAAACAAAAATAGCGACGTTTAAAATAAAATGATTGTTCGGGAACAGCCTAGTATTTTCAAAGTTTTATTCTCTTGGCGAGGCACAATTTTACCCAAAATTTTGCCATCCCTAGGCGTTGTGATGCTGATCTCGGCAATCATTGGTGGAGTGGAGTACATCAATCTTTATCGCTTTCCAGAGATTCCTTTGGTTGGCTTCACTCTCATTGGTGTCGTACTTTCAATCTTCCTAGGATTTAAAAATACTGCGTGTTATGACCGTTGGTGGGAGGCCCGAAAATTATGGGGTGTTCTAATTGCAACTTCACGCCATTTTGACCGTGACTGCCGTATTTTAACTCAAGCTCGCCGTGAGCGCGTTATTCAACATGTGATTGTTTTTGCTAATGTATTGCGTGACCGTTTACGTCGTCAGACGGCGAACCCAACTGAGTTAATACAAACCAGTGGTATGAGTCAGCAAGCACTCACTCAACTCTACCAGCAAAATAACGCCCCTCAGTACACGCTCAGTCTCATTCACTGGGAATTGTTGCAGGCACTTAAAGAAGGCGAAATTTCTGACATCATTTATGCACAAATGAATAAGAATGTTGCCGACTTAAGCGTCGTACAAACTGGCTGTGACCGAATTGCCAATACACCTATTCCATTTGCTTATTCAGTTTTACTTAATCGCACAGTCTATTTTTTCTGTTTTATGTTGCCGTTTAGTCTGGGGTCATTGCTTGGATTAGCAACACCTTTACTCGTCGGAATTTTGGCATACACATTTTTGGGTCTGGATGCTCTAAGCTCTGAAATTGAAGAGCCTTTTGGTACCCAAAGTAATGATTTACCGCTAGATGCAATGGTACGTAGTATCGAGATTGAACTATTAGGGACTCTCGGTAAACCTACCCCACCGCCAATTCAGGCTCAAGATAACAACTTACTATAAAGAGTTTAAATAAAATTCTCCCAAATCCCATGCTGCTTATCAGTGGGTTTAGGTGTATTTCCTAGTTTAATCCATGGCATATTTTCACCATGAAAATCACTGCCAATTGAAACTGCCAACTGATATTGTTCAATCATTCGATCAATCATTTGCCGAGTAGATAGAGGTTCTATTGGTGGAGGTAACTCAATTGCATCTCCACCTGATGTCGCGAATAATTCAATTAAATAACGAACATTAGTTGCAGATAAATCATAACGGGTCGGATGTGCTAATACTGCGAAGCCTTTACTTTGATGAATCACATTAATGGTTTCTTTTAAGCCTAGTCCTTCAAACTTTACAAAAGCACGTTTTCCTTCTTTTAAGAAACGATCAAATGCTTGTTGAGGACGAGTCACGACATTTTTCTCGACCAATGTTTTAGCAATATGAGTTCTTGTTACCCTATCCGCCTGATTTTCTACTTTGGCAAGAACATCATCATAAATCTGAAAACCAATACATTTTTCTAATAGCTCACAAATCACTTTAGCTCTTTGCGCTCTAATTCTTTTTTGTTGTTCTAATGCTTCTAAAATTGGTGCTTCATCTTGCATATTTAAAGCAACAATATGTACACCATAACTCTTCTTAGTGGTTGGGCGCGACCACTGACTAGAAATCTCTGTACCAGAAATAATATTTAAATCATAGCCTTGTGCAGCAATTTTTGCACGCTGCAACCCATCCATTGTATCGTGGTCAGTCAAAGCCAACGTATGCAAGTTCACATCAATAGCAGCTTGCACCAGTAATTCCGGAGACAAAGTTCCATCAGAAATATTGCTATGTGTATGTAAATCTATGCCTTGCATCTTTTATACTATGCCATTCGCCAAACCTGATCAGATACTCTAACATGAAAGCACTTCTGGACTTTGTTCCATTAATTATTTTCTTCTATTTATATAAAACAGTTGATCCAACTGACACCCAGCATCCTTTACTGAAACTGATCGGGTCTGCTGGTGGTGCCGATAATAATAATATTCTTGTAGCGACGACTGGCTTAATTATTTCAATGCTTGTGGTATATGGTGCCCTATTCGTTTTCCAAAAATTCCGTCTTGATAAACAACAGTGGTTTGTATTGTTTATGACTGTCATTTTTGGTGGCATCACCCTCATGTTAAGTGACGATTTCTATATTCGTCTTAAAGCTGCGATTTTAAATTTAGTTTTTGCAGGCGCATTCTTGGTTTCACCTTGGTTTGGTAAAGACCGTAAACCACTCATTCAACGCTTATTTGACCCGATTTTAGATTTGAGTGAAAAAGGTTGGAAAAACCTCAATTTTGCTTGGGCTGCGATGTTTGTTGTGATGTCTTGTCTGCATGTATTCTTCGCATTTTTATTTCACGGTGGAAAATATTGGGGCGAATTTACTGCATTTGGTGACATGATCGTGATGTTTTCATTTATCATTATTCAGTTCATTATTTTACGCAAACATTTTAAGTCACCAGACGCTTAAAGTGCTTCCAGATTGATTATAGAGATACGATTACATGCCTTTTTTTGTTCTAAGCTGTACCGATAACGAAGGAACTTTAGAAAAACGCTTGGCAGTACGCCCTCAGCATATCGAACGCTTACAAAAACTCGATGATGAAGGCCGCCTTGTTACAGCGGGTGCTATGCCAAAAGATCCTAATGATCCGCAAGCAGGCTTCTATGGTAGCACCATGATTGTTGAATTCGACAGTCGCGAAGCATTAGATGAATGGTTAAAAGAAGAACCATTTCTTAAAGAAGGCATTTATGCTCACGTTGATGTAAAACCGTTTAATAAAGCATTTCCAAAAGGGTAATCGCATGCAGCTTGCAATCAAAAGCTTTCTTGGCTTGTGTTTGATATGTTCAACTGCTGGAGCAGTTGAACCTGCTGCGACACCAGCAACTCCTTCCCCAAGTGCGCCTTCAACTCAAGCCGCTAAACCAGCTCCAACATCTACAACTGGAGTCAAAACAGTAGCGACGACGGCACCAACTGCAACACAACCACTTACAGCAGAACAGCTCGCAAAGAACAAGCAACAGCAAGACGCAAAAATCAAAGCCTTAGTTCAAGATCAAGCATCTCGCTTAAAACAGCTAGAACATGCCAACCTTGAAGCGCTAGCCCAGAACCAAGAGTTACAGCTAAAAAATGATAATCTCTCTGTTCAGGTTCAAGTCTTACAAAGCGAACGAAGTGCGCAAATGTTTTTATATGGCGCTGTTACCTTAGCGGGTGGTGTATTGCTAGGTTTCTTTATTGCTAGTTATATTCATACAAAACGTCGACGCCAGTGGTAATACCAAGCGATCTATTAAATTCAATGAACGTATCAAACTGTATCCAAACAGCAGAGCTGGACTGGGAATTTGTCGATGGTATAGAGATTCCCATTTCTAAACAATTTGGTGATGTCTACTTTTCTAAAGATAATGGCCTACTTGAAACACGACATGTTTTTCTAAATGGTAATGACTTATCAGAACGATTAGCCAATTTAAAAGATTTTGAATATTTCAGTGTAGGAGAAACCGGTTTTGGTACAGGTTTAAATATTCTTGCACTCTGGCAACTTTGGCGGCAAGTTCGTCCTGATAATCAAAGCCATTTACATGCAATTAGCGTGGAAAAATTTCCATTAAGTAAAGCTGATCTTATTCGCGCTTTAAATGTCTGGGATGAACTTAAACCACTTGCAGAGCAGTTAATTGAACAATATCCCCTGCCTATTGCTGGATGTCATCGTTTAACTTTTCCTAAAGAACGTTTTAGCATCGATTTATGGCTTGGAGACGCGCAAGAAATTTTCCCAAGCATGGCTAAAACTAAAGCTGTGAATGCCTGGTTTTTAGATGGCTTTGCACCATCTTGTAACCCAGACATGTGGGAACAAAATGTTTTAAATAATATTGTCCGTCTTTCAGGTTATGGCACTACATTTGCCTCTTTTAGTGTTGCTGGCATTCTAAAACGTGGACTCAAAGCACATGGTATTGATATTTCTCGTCCACGTGGTTTTGGCCATAAACGAGAAATGCTCAAAGCAGTCTGGAATCTGCCTGAATCTGATGAAGGTTCCACAGAATTAGACCAAACTCATGCATTGGCTACAGAGCAACAGCATATTGCGATTATAGGGGCTGGTGTAGCAGGTTTAAGCACGGCGTGGGCATTTGCAGCACGTGGCCACCAAGTGACCTTATACGAGCAAAACAATGCATTATCGGGCGCCTCTGGAAACCCTTTGGCATTACTTAATCCGAAACTATGCCCAATTGAACAAAGTCATGAACATCTCATGACCTTAAGTTGGCAACATGCTTTAAATTTTTATAAAAATTTTAATGCATTCCGTCCACTTCAAATTCAACAAATTGCATTGAAAAATGCAGAAGAACTTCTAGATTTGGTAAATCAGTATCCAGCTCAAGTTGTTACTAACTCAGCGAACTCACTTGAAACTGATTACTCAAGCATATTACTAACTGAGGCTGGTTCCGTTTCACCACATCAATTACGTGATGAAATTTTGCAGCATCCATGTATCAATCTCAAAATTGCCCATGTCACAGCACTTGTTTCTTGTGAAAATAAAGTTCAATTGCAAACCGACAATGAAATTATTGCAGAAGCAGACTATGTCGTTGTGTGCTGCGCTCGAGAAAGTGCTGCTTTATTTGACAGCTATCCACAGTTAAAACCAATACGTGGACAAGTGAGCTGGGTTGATAATACGTTTGCTCCCCTGCATTTAAATGAAGCTTATAGCTATGGCGGCTATTGCATGCAACTTGATGCCTCGCAGATGATTTTAGGTGCGTCTTTCTACCCAAATCGTGAAGATCAAGATGTACTTCCCGAAGATCATGTGCATAACTTTGAATTAATCCACAGCGTATTCCCTGAATATGCTGAAAAGTTACCGTCACCTTCGACATGGCAAGGGCGTGCATCTATACGGGCACAAAGCTTGGATTATTTTCCGCTGGTTGGAAAAATACAGGAGAATAGCCGAATTGCTACTTTTGCTGGGCTTGGCTCTAAAGGCTTCTTATTTGCCCCGCTGTGCAGTGAAATCTTAGTTGCTCAAATGTTAGGAGAAGCTTGTCCAGTACCAGACCGCTTATTACAAAAATTGAATCCTCAACGGTTCCAAAAGAAAGTGAAACCTAAAAAGCCTTATTTTAAACCGCAATAATTCATTTCAATAAAAAAGCACCCGAAGGTGCTTTTTTTATGCGCCCTGCTCTAGAGGCAAGCCAGCATCACGAGCTGCACGTGTCCCGCCCATCAGCACGACATATTCACGCGAGGCATCCAATCCTTCTAGTTTCTCAGCTGCACGAGGAGCTTTGCTACCACCACCACATAAAATATAAATCGGCTGACCCGCAGAGACCTGGTTCAAAATATCAGCATTCAAATCATTAATTGGGCGATTCACCGCACCTTTAACATGCCCTTCTGCATAAGCATTAGTATCACGGACATCCCAGATAACAGCATTTTCTGGGAATTCAAATGTTGTAATTTCTTGTTTACGGATCATTGTGCACTCCTTTGATGTAAACAACACTTGGCAAATGAAGAAAACCCTCTTAGCATCTCAAATATTCTTTCACTTTGTAAAGGTCTAAACTATGCCTTCTTTCGATATTGTCTCTGAATTAGAGTTATTTGAAGTTAATCATGCTGTACAAAACACACAAAAAGAGATTGCAACACGCTTTGACTTCCGTGGTCACGATGTTTCTATCGAATTAAATGAAAAAAATAAAGAAATCAAAATCAGTACCGAAAGTGATTTCCAGTGTGAACAAGTTTATAACATGTTAGAAAATCATTTTTATAAACGTAAAATTGATGTTCAAGCACTTGATCCACAAAAAGCTGCGGCTTCAGGCAAAAACTTTGTACAAGTCATTAAACTTAAAGATGGTCTTGACTCTGATACTGCAAAAAAAATTAATAAAGCCATTAAAGAAAGTGGCGTTAAAGTGCAATCTTCTATTCAAGGCGACAAAATTCGTGTGACTGATAAAAAGCGTGACACCTTACAACAAGTCATGACTTTTTTACGTGAACAACAATTCGGTGTGCCATTACAGTTTAATAACTTTAAAGATTAATATCTTGTCGGCCATTTAAAGCTAAGGTAATCCCATGTCTCAATCCAATCGTCTATCAAAACTGGTAAAAGCAACTTCAAAATTCCCTAAAGGTATTCGGAGCACGCTTTGGAGCAAGGCGTTTGGCCGTATCGTACCAATGGTGGGTACAGCAAATATCCGCTATCTAGAAGTAGACTCAAACCACGTTACTGTCCGTTTAGATAACCAAAAAAATATGCAAAATCATATTAAAGGAGTGCATGCTGCGGCTATGGCTCTTTTAGCAGAAACTGCAACAGGTTTTCTAACTGGTTTACATATTCCTGATAATCGTATTTTATTAATCAAATCATTACATGTAGATTATTTAAAAGTGGTTGAAGGCGGTTTGACTGCTACAGCAACATTGTCTGCTGAACAACAAAAGTTTATTGCAGATAATGAAAAAGGTGAACTTGTGATTCCTGTTACTGTGATTGATGATGCAGGCAATGAACCAATTCAATGCCAAATGCTGTGGGCATGGTTACCTAAACGTAAGAAATAATAACTAATCTAAAGTATTTTTAGACGGTTATTTACCTCAAGATATAAAACTAATAATTTATATCTTGAGGTTAAAAATGAAAAAAATATTAATTCTTTCCTCTTTATTTACCAGTTTAATATTTACAACAATAAGTTCTCACGCGACTGAACCCAGCATTAAAACCAGTAAAGTAACTTCGGCTAAATCAGAAGCTATTGATAAAGTAAGTGCTCAAAACAAAAGAATAGTGACCGACTTTTATGAAGGTGTCTTTTTAAAACATCAAGTCAAACAATATGCAGACCGTTATATTGGTCAACAATACATTCAGCACAATCCTAATGTTCCAGATGGGAAAGCACCTTTTGTTAATTTCTTCACTGAAAAATTCCAAAAGAATCCTCAAGCTAAAAATGAGATTAAACGTGCGATTGCTGAAGGCAATCTTGTCGTTTTACATGTCCATTCGACTGAAAATGAAAAAGATCGAGGAAGAGCAATTGTTGATATATTCCGTGTTGAAAATGGAAAAATCGTAGAGCATTGGGATGTGATACAAAATATTCCTGAGCAAAGCAAAAATACAAATACGATGTTTTAATTTCTAAAAACTAGTTTTTCTTTTGAATAAAAATTAAAGCCTGAATACTAAGATTCAGGCTTTCTGATTCTTATTGAGTTTCCAAAAACTTCTGTTTCGCTTCTTCAGGTATTTGACGCTTATTACCTTTTACATCTACTGCTACAAAGGTAAAAACTCCTTCAGTAATGCGTATTGGTTCACGAGAGTCATCATGACTATCCCAAACTTCAATTTGCATCTGAATAGAAGTATTTCCAACTTTTAAGATTTTGGTATAGCAGCTAATGACAAAGCCAACCTTTACCGGAACCAAAAAGGTCATTTGATTAATAGAAATCGTAGCACAACGGCCACGACTGAAACGTTCTGCGTGAATTGCTCCAGCCAAGTCCATTTGTGACACAATCCATCCACCAAATACATCACCACTCCAGTTTGTATCTGCTGGCATGGCAATCGTTTGTAAGGATAAAATTCCTTCTGGTTTGGTATAAGCTTCTGACACCTTAGCTCCCGAAATTCGTTTGAAGTTGTTGATCGAGCCACTGTTGCAATTCAGGCGCACGTAATGCACCGCTAATACGCGCGACCTCTGTCGTTTTATTCATTAAGACAAGTGTCGGAATACTTCTCACATGAAAAGCTTGGCTCAAGCGAGGAGATTCTTCGGTATTAATCTTGGCAAAGATAACGCCTGGATTTTGTTTTGCGACCTGCGCAAAATGTGGAGCCATCATTTTACAAGGTCCGCACCATTCTGCCCATAAGTCTATAAGAATAGGTAAATCACTATTCGTGATGTAGTTACTAAAATTCTGCTCATTTAGCTCAATTGGTGCAAGCGGTAGTAATGGCTGATGACATTGACCACAGCTTGGTTGCTCCGGAAGTTTTTCTTCTGGAACTCGGTTTTTAGCACCACACGATGCACATACAATAATCATTTACATCACTCCTATATGCTGATGTAAAAATTCTAATTGGGTTGTCACTGCTTTTTCAAACCATGAACCGTGATAGATATCAAAATGTTTCATATCCCATTCATGATAACTCACAAAAGGCGCAATATTTGTCGCAGCTTCACGGCTTGACTCAATAGGAATAAGCGAATCTTTTTGAGCAGCAATAAATAAAACAGGAATATTAATCTGGCGCACAACTTGAATTGGACGGTAGCGCATCAGATTAAAGAAGACACGAGCTGGGACTTCCCCACTCCAATAATAGTCAGGATTTACAATCGATAAATAGCCATAATAACTATCTGCGGTAGGCATAAAGCATAGGTTATGTTGATCAACAACAGGTAATCGCTTTGGATTAAGCCCCATCTTTGATCCCATATAATCCTGACTCGATAGCTTTAATGCTTGGGGATAGCGCTGCAAAGGATAGAGCTTGGCAGTTTCAGCGCCATCTACATAAGGAATTTGTACTAAAACCGCTTGAATATTCTTTAACTCAGAAGCTAGGCTTAGTGCATATCCCCCACTTAAAGAAGTTCCCCAAAGTACAATCCTTCGGTTATCTACGAGTTTACAAGTCGAAGCATACTGAATCACTGTCTTCCAATCTTCTAATTGTGAATTGATGGAGACCATTTCTCTAGGCTTGCCAGTACTGCCACCCCAATATCTGTAATCAAATAAAATAACAGCGTAACCTGCTTGAGCAAATCGCTGGGCATACTGAATAAGTTTAAATTGACGCAATCCAGCAAAACCATGCGCCATGATAATTACCGCAGATTTATTATTTGTTTTTGGAATATAAAAGTCAGCTGCGATCATTTCCTGATCACATGGAACATATAAAGGCTCAACCGTATAAGCGTGCATATGTGCTCCGTGGCATTATGGTCGAAGTAATGAATTTACAAAAAACATCCTGATCGCCTTTTAAAAATCTAGAGCTGTTCTATGACATAAGTTTTATCTATGTAGGAACAACGTTTTAGTGTCTTGTATCTCAGGTTAAGCTTAATGCTATGATACAGCATAAGAGGTTTTGTTAAATTTTGGAGTGACGAAATGTCAGATAATGTTGGTTTCGCAGGTCAAATTGGTCCAGAACACGTTGGCCAAGTTGTAGAAAAAGGATTTAAATCTATTATTAATAACCGACCAGATATGGAAGGCGGCCCAGAACAACCTACAAGCGCTCAGATTGAAGAAGCAGCACGTCAAGTAGGCTTAGACTATGTTTATCAACCTGTTGTAGCTGGACAAATTACTGAGCTAGATGTACGTACTTTTGCTAATCATTATAATGAATTGCCAAAACCTGTGCTGATGTTCTGCCGCACAGGAAACCGTTCAAATAATCTATATCAATTAGCAAAACAAATGGATTTGTTAGACGACTAAGTTTAAGAAATTGGCACTCTTTAAAACCCTATTTTCTTCTTTAAAGTAGGGTTTTTTGATAAATTATTTTACATGTCTCTGCACGAACTCAACAGAACTAAAAATAATATTAATTTAGAGTATTTATATCTTTTGATTCATTTATTAATTTTCTATGAATAAATTTATTTTCATTCTTTTAAGCTGTTTAATCATTAGCGCATGCTCCTCAATGCAGGTAAAACCTACGGTCGGAGTAACGATGGGTACACGCATTTAATCAGTTACCCTGCCTATAAATATCATGAGCAACCTCATGAAATATATGTTATTTTATAAACCTAAAAAATTATTTTAAATAACTTATCATTTTAATGGGGATAATCATGAAACTTACTCAAGGAGTATGTGGAGTTACTTTGGCTGCTTTTTTGACAGCTTGTGGTGGGGGTGGCAATGATGGTTACTATAATCAAAATTCAAATTCTGGTTCTACAACAACACCAACCACTCCATCACCAGATCAGGAGTTAGCGACCTCAGTTTTAAATAATGTAAAACAAGAAGGTAAATATCTATTTGGTGCCTATGATCTTAATGATGAAAAGCTATCAAAAGGTTATATTGATCATGCACTAGATACCTTCGCTCAAGGACCACTTAAGTTAACCTTAGATATTCGAAAAGTAGATCTTACTAAGTACTCCGATCACTATCGTGATAAATGTTTTATCAAGAGTACTACAGACTACCGCGCCTGCTATGTATTTAAAGGTGATGAAATTAAAACTTTACTCACTGGTTATAGTGATTGGGATTTTGATATTACAGCAGACGACTTGAAGAACATTAAACTGTCAAACGACAATATATCTCCGAACTTACAGGACTATCAATCAAATACCAGAATTTATATTTTTGAAAATGAAAATAATGATAAAAACTTTCAAGATGTAACTATTACAGGTGCGTTTGCTTATCCTTTCCAACAGTCATGGGGACTTGAACAAACCAAGCAAAAAAGATTCGTATTAATTAATGCTGCCACAAGTGATTATAAAATTACGACAACCGCTCTAGTTCAAGATCCAGAGACTGGCCAACCAACTGAAAAAGAAGTAACCACGGGTGCAATGAGTGTCTATAAAGATAATACATCAATTGATGGTGATCTCTATGTAGTTCAAGGTGGTTCTGGTTTCAACGTACTCATTAATGACAATCCTAATGTCCCTTTTGCAGAGCCAATTTCATTTGTTGTGAACTCAACTCCTGGTAATACGAACAATGCGACATATAAAGTAATGGCTAATAATCACCAAATATTGAGCCTACCAAGTATTACTAGCCTTGAAGGAAGCCGAGTTGAAAATGAATCACCAACAACGAATGCACAGAAATTTAATGGCAGTATTTATTTAGAAGGACAAAATATTTTTACTTTCAAACAAAGCTTGAATGGAACTACATTAGACTTTAAGCATGTTATTAATGGGGTAAGCATTGAAGGTCAGTCTATTAATCAAAATGGGACTGTTTCAACAACCCTAAAAACACCTTTTATGCAAAAATTTACATTTTAAAGCTAAATAATTAGGACGAAACCCTCTGTTTAAGAGGGTTTTTCTATATATTCTAAATATCTATTAAAATAGCTTAATGACAATGTTCGATATTATTATTATTGGCGCAGGTACTGCTGGTATTAGCTCATACAAAGAAGCCGTTAAACATACCAACAATATTTTAATTATAAATGATGGACCATGGGATACCACTTGTGCCCGTGTAGGCTGTATGCCAAGTAAAGTTCTCATCTCTACAGCAAACCGTATGTTTGACATTCAAAATGCTCAAGAGGTTGCTTTAGACGTATCTGCAAATATTAATACTAATCAAGTGATGCAGCATGTACAAACTTTACGTGATAGATTTACACAAGCAACTTTAAAAGATATAGATCAATGGCCGACTGAGCATAAAATTTCTGGCAAAGCACATTTTATTGATGCACAAACTGTAGAAGTTAACGGAAAACGGTATAAATCAAAAAGTTTTATTCTGGCTGTTGGTTCAACTCCTAATTATGATCAAATTTGGAAGCAAGAATTAGGAAACCGGCTTATAACAACAGACCAAATATTTGAGTTAAAAACACTTCCTAAATCTATTGCTGTAATTGGTAGCGGTGTAATCGCTCTTGAGATCGCACAAGCTATGCATCGCCTAGGTGTAGAAACAACAATCTTCGCTCGCAGTAAACGAATTGGAATCCTAACTAGTTCTAGACTTCAACAGCTTGCTCAAAAAGAGCTAGGAAAAGAATTAACAATTCTATTCGAGACTTTACCGAGTGAAGTTAAATGCAGTCAGGAAAACGCTGTATTAACTTACCAACTTGATGAAACAGAGAAAACTCTCAAAGTTGAATATGTTTTAGCTGCAACCGGCCGTACAAGTTTAATTGATACTTTAAAACTAGAAAATATTGATAACTCATTCAAAGATATTAAGTTATTACCTGTAAATGCTAAAACTAAGCAGCTAGAAACATATCCAATTTTTATTGTTGGGGATGCTTACACCTCAACGCCACTACAGCATGAAGCAGCTCATGAAGGTAAAAAAGTTGTTTATAACTGTTTAAATTATCCACAGGTAAACGCAGTTAAGACACTTACTCCATTAGGAATTGTCTTTAGTCATCCTGAAATGGCGATCGTAGGCCAAAGTTATAAGCAATTAAAAGATGAAGGTATAGATTTTATTACAGGCGAAGCCTCTTATGAACGACAAGGAAGAGCTATAGTTCTTGGAAAAAATATAGGTGCTATTGAAGTTTATATAGAACGGGAAAGCCAAAAGCTTCTAGGTGCTGAGCTATTTACAGAAGCAACTGAACATATGGCCCATTTATTAAGCTGGATAATCGGTGAAGAATTAACGCTAAATGATATTCTAGAGAAACCCTTTTATCACCCGACTTTAGAAGAAGGTCTTCGAACTGCTCTAAAGCATGCGCGTAGACAACTGAAATAATCGATTTTAGAAGAGCTCTTTATTAATAAAAATTGGCTCTTCTCTACTTCACATTGCTTTAATTAATTCATTTGATGGGAAATAACCGCAACTAATGAAGCATTCTTTTCAGATGAACTAGTATATATCCATGTTTCTAAAGCCTTCCCATTTTTAGAAATAATATAATTTGTTGTGGTCAAATTCTTATCTTTATATACTTCTTTTTTATAAGTTAGGCCCGTAGATTCTGGAGGTAGCCAGCTTTCTAAATTCTTCTGAATTTCAGTTGAATTTCCTTTATTTATAAATAATGAACATACGCCATTATCGAGTTGAGTAATAACAAATTTTCCTTCAGAGGAACTTATCATCCATGCATGACCATTATAATCTTTTAAAAAATGTGCAGCATATTCATTAGGCATTTGGATAAATCCCATATTTTTTGCTTGTTTATTTATTAATTCAGGATTTCCTCTAGAACTTACACAAATATTTAAAAAGGCTTTTGTACTATACAAACTTTTCACAGTTTCATTAGCATATATAGAACTACAACTGAGTGTTATAGCCAATATAAAGCAAAATATTTTAAATTCTGAAAATTTCATTATTAATACTCTTGTTATCATTTTAAATAATGTGATTTATATCATAATTCATTCTAAAGTTAGTCGGGGATTTAGATTTTTTTATCGCACATAAAAAAACACCCCCATTCGTTAGAACGGGGGTGTTTGGAATAATGAGCTGGCGATGACTTACTCTCACATGGGTAACCCCACACTACCATCAGCGCTAAGAGGTTTCACTTCTGAGTTCGGGAAGGGATCAGGTGGTTCACTCTTGCTATGGTCGCCAGCACAACTGGTATGGATACTTGCTTCGTTTTATTCACTGTGTGATACGTTGCGTTTTCCAAATCTTGACAGATGGGCTGATTGAATCTGATTTTTCGTTGTTCATTTTAGCTAGTAGTATAACTAAATCAAGTTGCTTTGCATGTTTATGAATCGATTGATGCTTCATATACAACTGCTTGGGTGTTGTATAGTCAAGCCTCACGAGCAATTAGTATTGGTCAGCTTCACATATCACTATGCTTCCACATCCAACCTATCAACGTCCTAGTCTCGAACGGCTCTTTAGAGGAATAAATTCCTAGGGAAATCTTATCTTGAGGTAGGCTTCCCGCTTAGATGCTTTCAGCGGTTATCCCTTCCGAACATAGCTACCCGGCGATGCGACTGGCGTCACAACCGGTACACCAGAGGTTCGTCCACTCTGGTCCTCTCGTACTAGGAGCAGATCCTCTCAAATTTCCAGCGCCCACGGTAGATAGGGACCGAACTGTCTCACGACGTTCTAAACCCAGCTCGCGTACCTCTTTAAATGGCGAACAGCCATACCCTTGGGACCTGCTTCAGCCCCAGGATGAGATGAGCCGACATCGAGGTGCCAAACACCGCCGTCGATATGAACTCTTGGGCGGTATCAGCCTGTTATCCCCAGAGTACCTTTTATCCGTTGAGCGATGGCCCTTCCATACAGAACCACCGGATCACTAAGACCTACTTTCGTACCTGCTCGACTTGTGGGTCTCGCAGTTAAGCGCGCTTTTGCCTTTATACTCTACGCGTGATTTCCGACCACGCTGAGCGCACCTTCGTACTCCTCCGTTACTCTTTAGGAGGAGACCGCCCCAGTCAAACTACCCACCAGACACGGTCCTCGTCCCGGATAACGGGACAGAGTTAGAACCTCAACATTACCAGGGTGGTATTTCAAGGACGGCTCCATTGGAACTAGCGTTCCAACTTCAAAGCCTCCCACCTATCCTACACAAGTAAGGTCAAAGTTCAGTGTCAAGCTGCAGTAAAGGTTCACGGGGTCTTTCCGTCTAGCCGCGGGTACACTGCATCTTCACAGCGATTTCGATTTCACTGAGCCTCTGCTGGAGACAGCGCCGCCATCATTATGCCATTCGTGCAGGTCGGAACTTACCCGACAAGGAATTTCGCTACCTTAGGACCGTTATAGTTACGGCCGCCGTTTACTGGGGCTTCGATCAAGAGCTTCGCTTACGCTAACCCCATCAATTAACCTTCCAGCACCGGGCAGGCATCACACCCTATACGTCCACTTTCGTGTTTGCAGAGTGCTATGTTTTTAATAAACAGTTGCAGCGGCCTGGTTTCTGCGGCTGTCGTCAGCTCAGGAAGCAAGTTCCATCACCAACAACAGCGTACCTTCTCCCGAAGTTACGGTACCATTTTGCCTAGTTCCTTCAGCAGAGTTCTCTCAAGCGCCTTGGTCTACTCGACCTGACCACCTGTGTCGGTTTCGGGTACGATTCCTGTGTAACTGAAGCTTAGAGACTTTTCCTGGAAGCATGGTATCAGCCACTTCACTGTACAAGTACAGCTTGCTATCGGATCTCAGTATAGAGTACCCCGGATTTGCCTAAGATACATACCTACATCCTTCCACCTGGACAACCAACGCCAGGCTGACTTAACCTTCTCCGTCCTCTCATCGCATTACACAGAAGTATTGGAATATTAACCAATTTCCCATCGACTACGCCTTTCGGCCTCGCCTTAGGGGTCGACTCACCCAGCCCCGATTAACGTTGGACTGGAACCCTTGGTCTTTCGGCGAACGGGTTTTTCACCCGTTTTGTCGTTACTCACGTCAGCATTCGCACTTCTGATACCTCCAGCATACTTCTCAATACACCTTCATCGGCTTACAGAACGCTCCCCTACCACTTGACTAATGTCAAATCCGCAGCTTCGGCACATAATTTTAGCCCCGTTACATCTTCCGCGCAGGCCGACTCGACTAGTGAGCTATTACGCTTTCTTTAAAGGGTGGCTGCTTCTAAGCCAACCTCCTAGCTGTCTATGCCTTCCCACATCGTTTCCCACTTAACTATGATTTTGGGGCCTTAGCTGGCGGTCTGGATTGTTTTCCTCTTGACTACGGACGTTAGCACCCGCAGTCTGTCTCCCGGATAGTACTCATAGGTATTCGGAGTTTGCATCGGTTTGGTAAGTCGGGATGACCCCCTAGCCGAAACAGTGCTCTACCCCCTATGGTATTCGTCCGAGGCGCTACCTAAATAGCTTTCGGGGAGAACCAGCTATCACCAGGCTTGATTAGCCTTTCACCCCTATCCACAAGTCATCCCCTGGCTTTTCAACGACAGTGGGTTCGGTCCTCCAGTTAGTGTTACCCAACCTTCAACCTGCTCATGGATAGATCGCCTGGTTTCGGGTCTATACCCAGCAACTAAACGCCCTATTAAGACTCGATTTCTCTACGGCTCCCCTATACGGTTAACCTCGCTACTGAATATAAGTCGCTGACCCATTATACAAAAGGTACGCAGTCACACCACGAAGGTGCTCCCACTGCTTGTATGCATGCGGTTTCAGGATCTATTTCACTCCCCTCACAGGGGTTCTTTTCGCCTTTCCCTCACGGTACTGGTTCACTATCGGTCAGTCAGGAGTATTTAGCCTTGGAGGATGGTCCCCCCATATTCAGACAAGGTTTCACGTGCCTCGCCCTACTCGTCATCATTATGTGTGCCCTTTCGTGTACGGGAATATCACCCTCTACGTTCGCACTTCCCAGAGCGTTCCACTAAAACACACATAACTTAATGGGCTGATCCCCGTTCGCTCGCCGCTACTGAGGGAATCTCAATTGATTTCTTTTCCTAAGGGTACTGAGATGTTTCACTTCCCCTCGTTCGCCTTGCAACACTATGTATTCATGTTGCAATACCTACCTTAAAGTAGGTGGGTTCCCCCATTCAGAAATCTCCGGATCAAAGGATATTTGCCGCCTCCCCGGAGCTTTTCGCAGGCTATCACGTCTTTCATCGCCTCTGACTGCCAAGGCATCCACCACATGCACTTAATTACTTGACTATACAACCCCAAACAGTCGTCAACACCTACAAGTGAGTGTTGTCCGTGCGATTCTTCATCGCTACTATCTGTTGTCTGTGTACTTAAACACTGTACAGCTTCAATCTAAATTCATATACCAAAACGCTTGATTCAGTTAATTTGCTAGTTCTCAATTCATCTAGATTAATTGCTTAATCTAAACTCTTGAGTGAACAATTTATTTCAGACTCAATTTTGCCAATCTGTTAATGAATAAACATGCCTTCGTCAGGTCATGCTTAATACCGTGATACTTAAATCACAGAAGTTAATAAACCAAGATCTAAATCTCTATTTACTAATTTCTGTAATCCGAACTTCTCTTAAGTTCTGGTGGAGACTAGGAGAGTCGAACTCCTGACCTCCTGCGTGCAAAGCAGGCGCTCTACCAACTAAGCTAAGTCCCCAGCTTACATCATCAGTCATGTATCTTTTATCTATAACTTCAACCAGTCAAAGTCATGGTGGGTCTGACAAGACTTGAACTTGTGACCCCACGCTTATCAAGCGTGTGCTCTAACCAACTGAGCTACAGACCCTCAGATACATCTATGAAGAACAACTTGTTGTGGATTCTTACCAATCGTCAATCTTTCGTTAAGGAGGTGATCCAGCCGCAGGTTCCCCTACGGCTACCTTGTTACGACTTCACCCCAGTCATCGGCCACACCGTGGTAACCGCCCTCTTTGCAGTTAGGCTAGCTACTTCTGGTGCAACAAACTCCCATGGTGTGACGGGCGGTGTGTACAAGGCCCGGGAACGTATTCACCGCGGCATTCTGATCCGCGATTACTAGCGATTCCGACTTCATGGAGTCGAGTTGCAGACTCCAATCCGGACTACGATCGGCTTTTTGAGATTAGCATCCTATCGCTAGGTAGCAACCCTTTGTACCGACCATTGTAGCACGTGTGTAGCCCTGGCCGTAAGGGCCATGATGACTTGACGTCGTCCCCGCCTTCCTCCAGTTTGTCACTGGCAGTATCCTTAAAGTTCCCGACATTACTCGCTGGCAAATAAGGAAAAGGGTTGCGCTCGTTGCGGGACTTAACCCAACATCTCACGACACGAGCTGACGACAGCCATGCAGCACCTGTATGTAAGTTCCCGAAGGCACCAATCCATCTCTGGAAAGTTCTTACTATGTCAAGGCCAGGTAAGGTTCTTCGCGTTGCATCGAATTAAACCACATGCTCCACCGCTTGTGCGGGCCCCCGTCAATTCATTTGAGTTTTAGTCTTGCGACCGTACTCCCCAGGCGGTCTACTTATCGCGTTAGCTGCGCCACTAAAGCCTCAAAGGCCCCAACGGCTAGTAGACATCGTTTACGGCATGGACTACCAGGGTATCTAATCCTGTTTGCTCCCCATGCTTTCGCACCTCAGCGTCAGTGTTAGGCCAGATGGCTGCCTTCGCCATCGGTATTCCTCCAGATCTCTACGCATTTCACCGCTACACCTGGAATTCTACCATCCTCTCCCACACTCTAGCTAACCAGTATCGAATGCAATTCCCAAGTTAAGCTCGGGGATTTCACATTTGACTTAATTAGCCGCCTACGCGCGCTTTACGCCCAGTAAATCCGATTAACGCTTGCACCCTCTGTATTACCGCGGCTGCTGGCACAGAGTTAGCCGGTGCTTATTCTGCGAGTAACGTCCACTATCTCTAGGTATTAACTAAAGTAGCCTCCTCCTCGCTTAAAGTGCTTTACAACCATAAGGCCTTCTTCACACACGCGGCATGGCTGGATCAGGCTTGCGCCCATTGTCCAATATTCCCCACTGCTGCCTCCCGTAGGAGTCTGGGCCGTGTCTCAGTCCCAGTGTGGCGGATCATCCTCTCAGACCCGCTACAGATCGTCGCCTTGGTAGGCCTTTACCCCACCAACTAGCTAATCCGACTTAGGCTCATCTATTAGCGCAAGGTCCGAAGATCCCCTGCTTTCTCCCGTAGGACGTATGCGGTATTAGCATTCCTTTCGAAATGTTGTCCCCCACTAATAGGCAGATTCCTAAGCATTACTCACCCGTCCGCCGCTAAGATCAGTAGCAAGCTACCTCTCTCCGCTCGACTTGCATGTGTTAAGCCTGCCGCCAGCGTTCAATCTGAGCCATGATCAAACTCTTCAGTTAAAATCATTTTGCACCTTATTAAAGACAAGGTGCCAATTCTGGCTCATCAATTACTGACTTAAATTTCGCTCAAATAAACTTCGAGTAATTTAAACCAATCAATTAATGAAAATTATTTCGATTAATCAATCAGTAAAAATCCACACAAGTTGTTCTTCAATTCTCTTAATGATCTTCTTCCTGGTTCGTCACCAGCAAGCTAGGTCGGCTATATTACTCTTAATCTCTTAAAAGTCAACAGGTAATTTCGATATTTTTAAAACTCATCTCTCAAACCAACTCACCATCAAATTCATCACTTAAAGCAATCAACTTAATCACAAGTAACTGTTTTTCAACAAGTTTCTATCTGCATCACCGCCGATGGATGTGCATTATAGACCATCTCATCCCCTTTGCAACCCTTTTTTTAAATCAATATCATCAACTGGATACTTTTTAAGCTTTTTGGTCGCTTTTAGATGAGATATTAAACTTTTTTTACGTTATCAACTTCATGTAGAATAGATTATTCGTGCAATAGTTTGGCATTAACTCACCATGTGGCAGTTCGCTAAAAAAGTATTTGTTTGCATACTTGTAGTGCTTGCTACGAGTGGGCCTTGTTATGCCAATTCAAAACATAATTTCTATGTACTTACTTTATCTATCCTAAGCTACAGTAAGTGGGAGAATGTAAATACTCCTACTCTTTGTGTAATTGATAACCCTTCTATTACATCTACTTTTCAATCTTATATCCAGCAAATGTCTTATAATTATCGTGTTCAAACTGTAAATGCGAAAGATTTTGCTCGGTCACATTGTCAGGCTGTCTATTTTTCTAGTACTTCTCCGCAGCAACAACAAAACCTTATTCAAAACTATCCTTATCATTCTTTACTTTCTTTAAGTATTAATAATTCAGAGTGCGAGATAGGAAGTATCTTTTGTTTATATACTCAGAATAATTACACTACCTTTAAAGTTAACTTAGATGCTTTAAGTCACTCCAAAGTCCATATTGATCCGAGAGTATTGCTCTTGGCTAAGAATGCGGAGTAAGGATCATGATATCAAAGTTGTATCAGTCCACTTCACTACACGCATTATTTAGAAAATCTCAATTTACTATTTTTGCTATTACTTTTTTCATTTGCTCTTTTACGTTTGTCTCAATTTCTGTTTTTACTATGGAAACTTATGCCAAACAGAATTTGCAATTGCTTAGTCATACTCTATTAGAGCGTATTCAGCCCGCAGTCGTGTTTAATGATAAAATTACAATAGAGCAGATTTTGAATGAGTACACGAATGATCATTCAATTCGTACTATTCATATTTACGATTCAGAACATCATCTGATCGCCCAAAGTTTTAAATTATCAAGTCAAACTTCAATTTTAGAAGGCTGGTTTGATCATTGGTTTTTAAATGAGCCTGTTCATCTTACAATTTATCATCATGAACAAAATGTAGGTGAACTTACACTTTTTGGTAGCTCTGAAAAAATATTGCAGTTCCTAAAAATGATTATGGTAGGGCTTGCGATTGCAATGTTGTTTATTGTTTGCGCTTTATGGTGGTCAGTAAATCTAACTTATCGTCAAATTATGCAGGCTATTTACCCACTTACTAATATTGCTCAAATTGTAAGTGAACAAAAAGCTTATAATCTTCGCTTCCCTTACAACCGAATTAAAGAATTTCAAGATTTAAATACCGTTTTTAACGAGTTACTTGAAGAAATTCAAATATGGGATAATCAGCTGCAAAAGGAAAATCGTAAATTATCCTTTCAGGCTCATCACGACCAACTCACCTTATTACCTAATAGACATTATTTTTATCAAATCCTTTTAGACATGTTTGAAGATAAAGGGTTTGATAATAAGTCTGCATTATTATTTATAGATAACAACAACTTCAAAGCAATTAATGACCAATTTGGCCATTTAGCTGGCGATGAAGTTTTAAAAGAAATGGCGAATCGCCTGCAAACTCGTTTACGTCATCAAGATTTTATTGCACGGTTAGGTGGTGATGAATTTGCTGTCATTTTGCATTCCATTAGTCATGCTGATCATTTAATATCTATTGCTGAAAATTTACTCGAAAGCTGTAAAGAACCTTTGCATCTAAATGGTCAAACCATTTACTTCAGTTTCAGTGTAGGTATTGCTTTATCACAATTTGCATCTAGCCCCGAAGATTTCATTATGCAAGCAGATCAAGCAATGTATAAGGCTAAAAATTCGGATGAACACTGGTTTATCTATAAACCTGAAAATTAAATTTAGGCTAATCTATGAATACAAGATCTTTAAAACTCTCTTTTATTGCATTGCTATGCATTACTCTTGCAGGGTGCCTGAGTTTTGGTCCATTAAAATATCGTCAAGTAAAATTGCTCAAAAAAGAAGGTTTCGTTCTTACTGATGAAGGCTGGACTTTAGGTTTACCAGAACGCTTGTTATTTGACTTTAATAATGCACAGTTAAAACAAAGTCATGAAGCTGAGTTAGTACGTCTGGCAAATCAACTGAATAAATATGACCTGAATAAATTGAAAATTGTTGGTCATACTGATGATGTTGGTGATGCTACATATAACCAAAAGTTATCTGAAGAGCGTGCTCAAAGTGTGGCAAACCTTTTCTTAACACGTGGATTTAAAAAAGAAAACATTTACGTGATTGGTCGTGGTTCAACGCAACCTTATGTACCAAATACAACCAATGAAAACCGTGCGATTAACCGACGTGTTGCGATTGTCGTTATTCCATAAGTAGATTTAACTCATAAAAAAGCCAATCCTCTGTGATTGGCTTTTTTATTTTAAACTAGCTCAATAATATCAATGGTTGGTGGCACTCTGAAACGCAAAGGAATTCCAACCATTCCTGTGCCAACGGTAACAAAGACATCCGCATGCTCATGAGAGTAGAAACCGCGCTTATGACCTAAAATTGATACTTTTTTCATAATATAGTTAGTCAACCATGGAAGCTCTACCTGCCCTCCATGTGTATGCCCAGATAACATTAATGGTCGATTCGGTAATTTAGGTACCATATCTACCGTATCAGGGTTATGAGATAAAATTAACCAAGGCTTGTCTTGCGGTAAATCTGGCATAGAACGCATATCGGTTTTGCCTGCCCAGAGGTCACCAATACCAATTAAACGAAATTCTTCAAAATCAACAATCTTACCTTCGATATCAACAACTTCATTATAAAATAGGGCATCTTTTAATAGTTGCTGAATCGGTGGGCCAGGATATTGCTCATCATGATTTCCAGGAACCGAATATACAGGCGCCTGAATTTCTTTTAAAACACTTAATTCTTCAATCAATCTGTCTTCTGGCTCATATGTCCAATCACCAGCGACTACCACTAAATCAGGTTGCTGTTCGTTTAATTTTCTAACTATGGTTTTGAGCTGACGTTCATGCCCTGAAAATAAACCAATATGTAAATCTGCAATTAAGGCTACTTTTACTGGCTTATCAAAACTACGATCTGGGTTTAAGCGATATTGATGAGTATCGACACGCACTAAATGAGGTTCGATAAATCGGGCGTAAATTAACACGCCACTTAAGAAAAAGATGAAAATACCTTGATGAATTGAGTAGTAACCAATCCAAGCAGCATATAAATTAAAAAACCAGAGAGGAATAAGTAGATAAGAGAGATAAAATGCGAGTAGATGTACAAAAGCTTTAAATGGATGAATCGTCTCGGTTCGTGATTGATGAATCCAAGCCTCAGAAATTCCCCATAGAGCAAGTATTGAAAAAATAAAGTAAAAACAAAAAATGATTGAATTTGGATTCCACATTACGACTCTCGACTTATCTTATATTGATTGCTAGTAATCAAATTCAATATTTATCTTTCAATATGCACGAATTATACTCTAGCTCACCTTATCGTATGTACTGATTATGGCACAATCCTTTCCTTCCAAACAGCTTCAAACGAATCAACAAGCTAAAGGCTTTTTGATAAAAGCCTCTATAGTCCTATGTTCAAGTTTTGCTGTGGGTTTGACAGGATGTAGTACTCTGCCAAAACATGGTGTTGAGCCAGTACAATATGCAAAAGATATTGATACCTCTGAGACTTCACTTGCCAAAATTATTACACCTTTACGTCAGCAAAATCCAAAGTTAACGGGTTTCCATGTTCTAAATGATCCGCTGGAGGCTCTAGCGGCCCGACTTAGATTAATTGATAAAGCCGAAAAGACTTTAGATTTACAATATTACATTTGGGATAATGACAAAGTTGGTGCTTTAGCCTTGCACGCGATTATTCGTGCAGCTGATCGAGGTGTAAAAGTCCGACTTCTTATTGATGACAATAATGCAAAAAAAATGGAAGGGATTTTACTGGCCCTTTCTCAGCATAAAAATATTGAAGTTAAGCTTTTTAATCCCTACCGTTTCCGCAAATTCCGTGCGATGGATATGGTGCTGGATTTAAAACGTATTAATCGTCGTATGCACAATAAAAG
Organism: Acinetobacter sp. BEC1-S18-ESBL-01; assembly: GCF_014169935.1. NCBI lineage: Bacteria > Pseudomonadati > Pseudomonadota > Gammaproteobacteria > Moraxellales > Moraxellaceae > Acinetobacter > Acinetobacter sp. BEC1-S18-ESBL-01. The sequence goes on along the minus strand of NZ_AP022302.1, from coordinate 529,260 downwards.
TTTTATTGCCGACAATGAGGTTGCTCTTATTGGCGGACGCAATATGACCAATCAATATTACAATGTAAGCGATAGCTATCAGTTTTCTGATGTCGATGTAATGTTGGTAGGCGCTGCTGTTGATGATATCGTAAATTCGTTTGATGATTACTGGAATCATGAATATGCATATTCAGTTCAAAGTATAGTAAGTCCTGAGCAGCACCGTTTACGTTATGAAGGCTTAAAAGACCAACTCGAAGCACACTATCAACAAGCTACCGTTCAAAACTTTTTAAACTTAACCGCAAAATCTCATGCATTTGATCAATGGCTAAATCACAATATTCAATTCGATTGGGTAAAAGCAGAAGTCGTAAAAGACTCACCTGATAAAATCAAATCGAAAGCTAAGAAAGAAGAACACCTCAATTTCCAGTTAATTAATCATTTGGAAAAACCAGAAAGTAACGTTGACTTAATCTCTGCTTATTTTATTCCTGAAAAACAAGGCGCCAAGATTTTAAGCACGCTTGCCAAAGAAGGTGTTGAAGTTCGAGTTTTAACGAATTCTTTTAAAGCGAATGACGTTGCTGTTGTACATGCCTTTTATGGAAAATACCGTAAAGAACTGCTTAAAAACGGCGTACAACTTTATGAATTTTTACCGACACCAGATAAAAGAGATTTAAATAAAAATACAGATGAGCTTGCTACTAAAGCTAAAGTAAATATGAAAGGGCTAAGCCGATCAAGTTTGCATACTAAACTTATGGCATTAGATGAGCAGGTTTTTATTGGTTCATTTAACTTTGATCCGCGCTCGGCTTACTTAAATACTGAAATTGGTGTGATTTTAGATAGCCCATCACTGGCTAAGACGATTCACCATACAATGGATGAAAATTTAAATAAGTATGCTTATAAATTAAAGCTCGACACTAATAACCATATTTATTGGCAGCAAGAAACTCCGAATGGTCCTGTAATTTATAGACAGGAACCTGAGATGAAATGGTGGCAAAAAGCAGGCATGAAATTTCTTTCATGGCTGCCACTTGAAGGATTTATGTAATTAGTTATTTGGCTTAAGTACTTTCTGATGTAGTTGAGCCAAACCTTCTACCATTTTTTCTTGCACTTCACGCGTTAAACTTTTGACGTCATGCCCTTCCACTGAAATGGGAGGCAAAGTTAACAGATGAGCTGTTACTTTAGGCATTTCGAGTACACGTTGAATATGTTCGGCAAATGTCATGTCACCAATGAATGGCGCAACTGTATCTAATTGCCCATCGCGGTTTACATAACAAATCAAACAAACCTGTACTGGACGCTGTGCTTCAATCGCTGCCCCCAGTAATCGTCCATGTACTTTTTTAACAGAATGTCCATCTGTAGTTGTGGCTTCAGGGAAAAATAATACTGGAATATTCTGTTTTAAAAATTCAGCAATTTGCTCACGAATTCTGACAGAATCGCCAGATCCACGCTTAATAAATAACGTTCCACCACTTTTGGCTAAATTTCCAAGAATAGGCCAATTTTCAATTTCAGCTTTAGCCAGAAAGAAAACTCGTGCACCTGAACCTAGAACCGCAACATCTAGCCAAGAAATATGATTACTTACCCATAAAGCTGGTTCTCTAGGAATTGTGCCATGTACTTCTATATCTAAATTAAAAACCTGACATAAACGGCGGCAAAAGTATTGGACATAACGTGTATTAACAGGATTATTAGGATCTTTATAAAGCCCATGTCGATAAACTAGATAAAAACCTTCACTAATTGCAGCCGTGGCAGAAGTGACCTTTTTTCCGTATAAACCTATTTTTGATAATTTCTTTAACGTTGAATTAACTATACTTTGCGTTTGAGCCATAAAATTTCACTAACGATTAATCATTGTTATACCAATCTCAAGTCATTCTATACGTTTCGTAATAAACTTGCATTGACGTTAGAGAACGGCAAATAAAATAAATCTGAACACTAGACTAATCTCATATAACTAATCTAAAGGATAAGAACAAACGCTTTCCCCTTTTGCTTAAGTTTCCTCTAGAATAAAGTTTTCCCATTTTCAGGATTTATAGCCACGTGGAATATGTTGATCGGCATCAAGGCGGTGAACGCACAATCTTAGTGAGTGTTTCTGTACAATTATTAGATGATCTGGATGCCGAAGAGTTTGCTCTACTTGCACAGTCTGCTGGTGCAGATATCCTTGAACATATTAAGGTTCAGCGTAATAAGCCTAATCCTAAATTTTTTATTGGCTCCGGAAAAGTCGAAGAAATTGCAGAGCAAGTTCAGGAGCTAGAAGCGAGTCTGGTTATCTTTGACCATGCGTTATCACCTGCTCAAGAACGAAATTTAGAAAGAATATTAAAATGCCGAGTTATTGACCGCACAGGCTTAATTTTAGATATTTTTGCGCTGCGTGCCCGTACGCATGAAGGTAAGTTACAAGTCGAACTTGCTCAGCTTAAACATTTATCTACTCGTCTTATTCGTGGTTGGTCTGCCGACTTTGAACAACAAAAAGGTGGTATCGGCTTACGTGGTCCCGGTGAAACACAACTAGAGACAGATCGCCGTCTCATTCGTGTTCGTATTACCCAATTAAAAGATAAATTAGACAAAGTACAACAGACTCGTATGCAAGGGCGTGCAGCAAGACAAAAAGCAGCTATTCCAACGGTTTCATTAGTAGGTTATACCAACGCTGGTAAATCCACTTTATTTAATATTTTAGCTAATAGTGATGTCTACGCAGCTGATCAACTATTTGCAACACTCGATCCAACCCTACGCCGTTTAGACTGGGATGGTATCGGTACTGTTGTGCTAGCAGATACAGTAGGTTTTGTACGAAACTTACAGCATGATTTGGTTGAATCATTTAAAGCAACACTTGAAGAAACGCTAGAAGCGACCCTTTTACTACATGTTATTGATAGTAGTAGCCATGACATGCTTGACCAAATTGAAGCGGTTGAAGGCGTATTAAAAGACATTGGTGCTGATGCTCCCGTACTTCGGGTGTACAACAAAATTGATCTAAGTGGTGAAGAGGCCAAAATTATTTATGCTGAGCCACACGTCCCAGATCGAGTTTATGTTTCAGCTCATTCTGGTCAAGGTCTAGAGTTGCTCCAAAAAGCAGTACAAGAATGCTTAATGGGCCAAATTCAAAAGTTTTCACTCGTGCTTAAGCCTGCTTATGGCAAATTACGTACTCAACTTTATGCCTTAAATGTGATTGAGTCTGAACATTATGATGATGCAGGCTTATTACATATTGATGTGAAGATTGCGCCACATAAGTTAGAAAAGCTGATTCGCCAAGCAAAGCTTCCATTGGATGAAATCTTAGGAGAACACGCAAGACAATTTAAGCGCCCCTTGGAAGAGTTTGAAATCAAGGGCGATATCAGTTAAAACTTGATAAGTAAACTTTTAGAGATAAAAAATATGGATAAGATCAAAAGTATAGACTGGACAGCATGGGTAATTACATTACTACTCATTATTGGTTTTCGTGAAGGCTCTGTCGTTGTCATGCGTGCTTTTGGTCATCCAGAATTAGGTAATCTAGTCGGTCTAATCAGCTTACTTATTATTTTACTGATTTGGAGAAAGTTTAAAAAAATTCCACTTCGAATAGTAGATACCAATAATAAAATCATGAAAGAAAGTGGATTCGCGTTTTTACCTATCTGTGCAGGTTCATTAATTATGCTGGTACATATGGGTAAAGAAATTCCATTATTTCTTTTTGTTTTAGTGGTCAGTACCCTTATACCTTTGTGGGTCTATGCAAAAATGGCAAAACGTTGGTTATAAGGAGAATAAAATGTTTACGATTTTCTACGGATTTTTGATCACACTCATTGGTTATCTGTGTGCAAAGCCTTTAAACCGACGTTTCCCGCAAGTTCCACTTTTAGTTTTCGGCATGTTCATTGTGATTGGCTTACTTTCAGTTTTGCATGTACCATATGAGCAGTATCGCTTTTATGTGAATGACTTATTTGGCCATCTATTAGGTTATATCACTGTAGCCTTAGCCATTCCTTTAGCTGCAATGCGTTACGATGATCTTCCAATTAAATCGGTCATTGGTATTTTACTTTTTGCAAGTATTAGCGCCGTTGCTCTACCTATGGGGCTGGCTTACTTGTTACATATGTCTGAACCTACAATTCTTGCATTTGCCACCCGTGCAGTAACTACTCCAATTGCTCTGAACATCGCAACTTTATTACATGCTCCTGAAACACTTGTGACCCTTATTGTTATTTTGTCTGGGGTAATTGGCGCTGCATTCTCACCATTCTTACTTAAACATATTCATGATGAGAGAGCATCAGGTTTAGCCTTAGGTTTAGCTGCACATGCCATCGGAACAGCTCAAGCTTGGCAACGCGGACCCGTTGCAGGTCGTTACGCTGCATTTGGTATGGCATTGAATGGTGTATTTACTGCAATTTGGCTACCAACATTAATGTTGTCTTTTGGAACACCATAATTAAGAAGTTGATTAAATAAACATTGAACGGTCTATCAATTCCAAATAAGATGACCTTTCAAAGTTAAAAGGATTTTTAATTATGGGGAAAATTTTTATTGGAGCTCTGCTCTTATTGGGGATTAATACTGCTACATTCGCAGCAGATATTACAGGTCTCTGGCAAACAATTGATGATAAGACAGGTGCTCCTAAAGCACAGGTAGAAATACGAAAAGAAGCGAACGGAACATATGCTGGGAAAATTATCAAAGTAACGCCACGCCCAGGTTATACGCCTAAAGAAATTTGTGATAATTGCCCTGCGCCATATACCAATAAACCGATTTTAGGTCTGGATATCGCAACTGGTTTAAAACAGGTAGATGGACTGAACTATACTGGCGGTAAAATTTTAGATCCGAATACTGGCAAAGTTTACGGGCTTAAAGCAAAACTTAGTTCAACTGGCAAACGCTTACATATGCGCGGTTATCTCGGAGTTTCAGCTTTAGGGCGTAATCAAATCTGGATACGAGTAGAATAATAGTTCCCAATAAAAAAGCCGCTTCTGCGGCTTTTTTATTTTAACTCAGCTACAAGCTTCATCTTACGTTCATAGCAAAGCATTGCTTTTCTTATAGTTGCACTGGGTTTTCAACAGAAAAAATTTCTTTGTCTTCAATACGATAAGCCATTAATTTTCTACCCCAAACACAGCCACCATCGATATTCTGGATCTGCTCATTAATAGTTCTGCCCTCGAGCGCAGCCCAATGACCAAAAATAATCTGATGAGTTTGTGCGGCTTTGCTCGGAAATTCAAACCAAGGTAAATAACCTTCCGGCATTGGTGCATCCAAAGAATCTTTAAAACTAAACTCTAAAGCCCCTTCGGCATTGGTTAAACGCATGCGAGTCAAATAATTGGTAATACAACGTAAACGCGCAGAACCAGTTAGGTTATCTTCCCACAAATCTGGTTTAGAACCATACATGTCTGCTAAAAAAGCATCCAATACAGATAAATCTTCGTTTGCGAGTACAGCCTCGACCTCTTTTGCCAACGTTACAGTTTTTTGCGCATCCCAAATACAAGGTATGCCAGCATGAGTAAGGATCGTATGCTCGTTTGGCAATAAACATAATGGCTGTTTACGTAACCAATCGATTAACTCATCACCATCAATAGCATCAATAACGTCTTGGGTACGATCTTTTTCTTTAATCTCTTTTAAACCACGCGCACCCGCAATTAAAGTCAGGTCATGATTTCCAAGTACAGTTGCAGCAGCGCCACGATCAGCAAGCTTTTTAATAAAACGTAATGCCCCTACCGAGTTTTCACCACGTGCGACTAAATCACCAGCAAACCATAAAAAGTCTTGATCTGGATCAAAACGTATTTCTTTAAGCAAGGCTTTTAGAGCTTCAAAACACCCCTGCACATCACCAATAACATAGTTAAAACGCTTAGTCATTTACGCCACCATTTGATCGGCCAAAGCAACAAATTGGGCAAGTGTTAAGGTCTCTGGACGAGCCATCGGATCAACACCAGCTTTTTCAAAGCCATCTTCTGCAATCATACCTTTAAGACTGTTTCTTAATGTTTTGCGGCGCTGAGTAAATACATGGGCAACCAGTCGAGCTAAAGCTTTTTCATCTTTTGCTGTAATTGGCTTTTGATCATAAGGAACAAGGCGGAAAACAGCACTCGTTACTTTAGGTGGCGGGTTAAATGCCCCAGCCGGCACTTCAAATAAAAATGTTGGTTGACAGTAATACTGAATCATTACCGACAAGCGTCCATATTCTTTTGTATTCGGTTCAGCAGTAATACGGTCAACCACCTCTTTTTGCAGCATAAAGTGCATATCTTTAACTTTGCTGCCAAATTCCAAGAGATGAAAAAGTAATGGGGTTGAAATGTTATAAGGTAAGTTACCGACTACACGTAATGGTCGGCCATCTTTTACCAGTTCGCTAAAGTCATATTTTAATGCATCAGCTTCTATAATCGTCAAACGTTCAGGATGTGGAACACGTTCTGGTAGCCCAGCAGCTAAGTCACGATCTAGTTCCACTACTGTTAATGCATCACACTCCCCAATTAAAGGAGATGTTAAGGCAGCTAAACCAGGTCCAATCTCGACAATATTGTCGCCTGTACGCGGACTTACAGAGCGCACAATTTTGGCAATGACTCGTTGATCATGTAAGAAGTTTTGACCAAAACGTTTACGAGCTTTATGCCCTTCATCTTTCGGGTTTAGGGCATTAATTTGATACATAGAACATTTCCAACATGAAAAATTTAGCTCGCTGCTAAAGATAAAGCTAAATCAACAGCGACATTTAAACTTGAGCTTTTTGCCAAACCAGTCCCGGCCAAAGACAACGCAGTGCCATGGTCAACCGAAGTTCGAATGAAAGGCAAACCCAATGTAATATTGATGGCTTCACCAAACCCTTGTGATTTTAACACAGGTAAACCTTGATCATGGTACATGGCAAGTACAGCATCTGCATTTTTAAGATGTTCTGGAGTAAACAAAGTATCTGCCGGCAAGCTTAAACTCATTTTAAGCCCTTGCGCTCGATAACTTTCGAGTACCGGATTAATGGTCTCAATCTCTTCACGCCCCAAATAACCATCTTCACCTGCATGAGGATTTAAACCACACACCAATACACGTGGATCTATTATCTTAAATTTAGTTTTTAAATCATGCAGTAAAATATCAATAACCTGATGCAATCGCTCTTTGGTAATTGCATCTGCTACATCTCTTAAAGGTAAATGTGTAGTTGCTAACGCGACACGCAAGGTTTTGGTTGCAAGCATCATAACGACACGTTCTACACCTGCAAACTCTTGATAATATTCAGTGTGACCACTAAACAAAATACCAGCATCATTAATAACCGATTTTTGCACGGGTGCCGTGGCTACTCCCACACTTTTACCAGACATTGCATAATCAGCTGAACGACGCAGTTGCTCTAATACATAAGCTGCATTAGCTGGGTTTAATTGACCATCAATGACAGCTGCCTCTAAAGGCACATGTTCTATATAGAGTTCATTCAGAGATGATGACTCAGGCTGTCCGGTATATTCTATAAATTGAATATCGATCCCAAGTTTTTGGGCACGTTGTTCTAATAAATTTTGGTCACCCAAAACAACAACAGGGCGTTCATCAACCCGCTTAGCCAAGCTCAAACAGATATCTGGACCAATACCAGCCGGCTCACCGGAAGTGACATATAATGGCAGCACAATCACTCCAGACACATAACAAGAATTTGTTTGATTTTAACATATCTGACATTCATCAGTTTATGGATTAAATTATAGGACTTAAACTGGATTTTTCTTGTGAGTTTGGACAAACTCGTTTAGAATGCTCGCTCCTTTTGTTTGGACAGATTCCATAGTCCAAACCAACTATAATAGGTAGTGGTTTAATGAAAACTCTCAGCGCTAAGCCAGCTGAAGTTCAACATGACTGGTATGTTGTTGATGCTTCTGGCAAAACTTTAGGTCGCCTTGCGACTGAAATCGCTCGTCGTTTACGCGGTAAGCACAAAACTTCTTATACTCCTCACGTTGACACTGGCGATTACATCGTTGTGATTAATGCTGAACAAGTTCAAGTGACTGGTAAAAAATCACTTGATAAGAAATATTATCGCCATACTGGTTTCCCTGGTGGTATCCGTGAGACTAACTTCGAGAAGTTAATCGCTCACAAACCTGAAGCTGTTCTTGAAAAAGCGGTTAAAGGCATGTTACCAAAAGGTCCTCTTGGTTATGCAATGATCAAAAAAATGAAAGTGTACGCTGGTACTGAGCATCCGCATGCTGCTCAACAGCCACAAGTTTTGGACATCTAAGGGATACAGCACATGGCTACTAATTATGGTACAGGTCGCCGTAAGACCGCAACTGCACGTGTTTTCTTGTCAGCTGGTACAGGTAAACTCGTTATTAACAACCGTACTTTAGAGCAATATTTCGGTCGTGAAACTGCTCGTATGGTTGTTCGTCAACCTTTAGAACTTTTAGAAGTTACTGAAAAGTTTGACCTTTACATCACTGTTAAAGGTGGTGGTATCGGTGGTCAAGCTGGCGCGATCCGTCACGGTATTACTCGTGCGCTTATCGCTGCTGACGAAACTTTAAAACCTGTTCTACGTCAAGCTGGTTTCGTTACTCGTGATGCTCGTGAAGTTGAACGTAAGAAACTTGGTTTACGTAAAGCTCGTAAGCGTCCTCAATTCTCTAAACGTTAATTCGTTTATCGAGTTGGACAAAAAGCCTTGGATTTTTCCAAGGCTTTTTTATTATAAAAATAGAACCATAAAATGCAAACTTATAAATATAAACAAACTATCTCTTTAGAACCGTGATTTCCTAGAGCATTTTTAGTATCCTAATCGATTCACTCAACCACGTCGTCTTGTGATATGTCGGTCGAAAACACCTCTATTCAGGGGATTACCCTTTACAGTCATGCTGATGATTTCCGTTCTCACTGGATTCGTTTCTTATTAGCAGAAAAACAAATCAAATATCAATTGATCATAACTGACCATGAAGACGAGGATTTGGCCAGCTTAAATCCTTATAATCAATTACCAATGTTGGTCGAACAAAATCTTAAATTATTTTCAGCCCCTATCATTGCTGAATATTTAGATGATCGTTATCGTCAAAGCAAGCTTTATGCCGATGCTCCTATGATGCGTGCAGAACAGCGTCAGTATATCTGGAGACTTGAAAACGACTGGTTTAAGTTAGCAGATCACATGTTAAAACATGCTGACTCCCTAAATGTCGAACAAAAGCAAAAAGCTCAAAAAGAACTACGTGAAACATTAATTTCACTTACTCCCCTATTTCAGCATTTTCCGTATTTCATGTCTGAGAATTTTACAATCTTAGACTGCATGCTTGCCCCTATCTTTTTAAGATTAAATAGCATGGGAATTGATTTACCAAAACAGCACTGTCGACCTATATTTTTGTACTGTAAACGTATCTTTGAACGGCCTTCTTTTGCTAAATCAATGACGCCTCAAGAGAAAAACCGTTACAATGAACTATTAAATATGGAATAGCGTGATATGTCTGAGCAAACTATTGATTTAACCCCTACACGTCCTTATCTTGCTCGTGCAATCTATGAATGGATTTGTGATAACCAACTTACTCCTTATCTATTAGTTGATGCGACACAACCGCATACCGACGTTCCGCAACAATTTGTTAAAGATGGGCAAATTGTTCTAAATATTGTGCCCCATGCAGTTCATCAATTGCTTATTACCAATGAAGCTATTACTTTTTCAGCTCGTTTTGGCGGAGCATCAAAAGACATTTATGTTCCTATTCAAGCTGTCCTAGGGATTTACGCACGAGAAAATGGACAAGGTTTATTCTTTGATCCTGAAGAATATGCCAATGTAACACCTGTAGAAAATACAGTAGAGTCAGAAGTACAAGAAGCAACTGAAACAACATCGACTAAGAAAAAACCATCGTTAAGAATTTTAGATTAAATTTAGAGGAAGAAAGCATGGCATTTGATTTAGTCCAATACTTTGCTGAGCAGATAAAAATTCAAAAGCCTCAGCTTTTAAATCAATATCCAGTTAATGAAAAAAATAAACTGATTGATGAGGTGAATATTCTTACGCTTGGAAAACTGATTAGTTTATGGCGTCAGAATGACAATAAGATTTATCAAGAAATCAAAACCTCAGATCCACTTTATATTCAAGAAGTTGCTCGTCATTTAACGACTTCTAAACATAATCAGTCGACTTTAAAAAATTCAGAACTAGAACAGAGTATTTCTGAAATTTTAACTTTGCAGTTAGCAGAACTTAATCAGCTCGATGAAACAGGTGGTTTTGGGCATAATGGCTTAAAAGAATTAATTTTAGGTCAGATTGAACACTTATCAGGTCAAGCTGAAGATTGGGTTTGGTCAACAAACCACCTAAATGAATTAATTGGTTCTAAACCTGTGGAACAAGAAGAGCTATCATTGGATACAACAATGAAGGAGTTCAACCAAATGGTTCACCAAGCCCAACCTCATCATGATGACGTGCATATTGAAGAACAAGCTGCCGAAATTTCTGTACCTACATGGTCAAAGATTGTTGCCCCTGTAGTTGCTTTAGCAATTTTGGGCTATCTCTACTGTATTTATACACAGCTCGTTTAATTTGATTTTTATATAAAAAAAGGGGAATTCATTATTCCCCTTTTTATGATTAAAATTAGAATATTTTATTTTTCAATATTTTATTAACATTCTATTACAATTGTTTTATTCAGATTTTAAAATATATAATGTAAAACTCAGCACAATATTAAAAGTATAATGTAAAAATAATCTTATAATATTTTTTATAATCTGACATTTTCTGTCACTTATTTCCCAAAACAACAATTTCTCTATTTCTTTGATTTATTGACTTCAAATTGAGCAGAAATATAATGAATTTCAACTACTTTTAGGAAAAAGTAGTAAATATAATTTTAGAATCCTGAGAGATAAAAACATGGCTAAACTTTCTTTAGATAGCTTAACTGAAATTGATGGTTTTATTGCATCTGCACTTGTTGATTCAGAAAGTGGTTTATCACTTGCAACTCAAGGTGGTGGGGAAATTGATTTAGAATTGGCAGCTGCCGGCAATACAGAAGTAATCCGCGCAAAACGAAACATCGCCAATGCTTTGAAATTAAATGACAATATTGAAGATATTTTAATTACATTAGGTAAGGCTTACCATTTAATTAGACCTCTAGAAAGTAATAATAATTTATTCCTTTACTTAGTCCTTGACCGGAGTAAGTCAAATTTAGCAATGGCTCGCCACGAGTTAAAGTCATTTGAAAAAGAGTTAGACTTTAGCTAATTAATCTGAAATGTGCTTTTTATACCTATTATAAAGAGCACATTAAAACCCCTCTCTTATTCAATAAAAAATCTAATGTGATACTATGGATAGGCATTGCATAAATATTGCAACCTCTGGTTTAAGCTTAAATGTTTCGGATGAATTAAAAACTTTAATCAGAAATTTAATATCTAATCAGTATGATATTAATTGGGTTAATATTTCTAATATTCATATTGATCTATTATTAATTAACGAAAACTTTTTTGATTCAGATAATATTCAAAATATTCTTCAAAAGAAAAAATGTCCTTATTTAAAAATTAGTAAAACTCCCTCAAAAAATGGATATCAAGTTGATGAACACACCCTGCATCTGCCACTAGAAAAAGTAGAGTCTTTACTTAACTGGATAGAAATAAACTTATTATCGTATTTGAACAAAAAAAATACTGCTGTAGTTTCAGATTTATCAAATGAGCTACTGTTGATTGATGATAAGTTTATAAGGAATTTACACAGTCCAGAAAATGCCAGACTACATATTTTTGATGATAAAGGTACTCTAGCCATTATTGATAATAGAACTCAAATTGCTTGGTTAGAGCCATCACGCCAACATACGCAAACCAATCAAAGCTTTGATTTTACTTTTGCTAATACTTCAGACTTCACTAAGGTTTCGCGTAAAAAAGATTATTATTTACAGGACTGGTTATGGAATCTGATTTGGAATTCAAACAATTTTGAAAATCTAGCCTCCAAGGATAGCTATTTTAAAATTGATCATTGGCCACAGCCCTATCAAAAAGAATATACAAAAGTGAGCCTACAACTCTCTGCATGCTTTATACAGGGAGCTAAAATTACTGATGTGGCTAACCAGCTTAACTTATCAATTGATGATGTCTTACGCTTCGTTACAGCTTGCTTAATGGCAAATAATGGAAAATTTATTTCTGCAAGCAAATGCACTTACACGCCAAATTCGTACTTAGAGAATTCAAATACAGAGAATCATTTTTTTAAAAATTTTATAGGGAAAATTAGACGGCGATTTGGTCTTTAAGGGAAGTTATGATTATACAGCAATATAAAATTGTCTTTGCAGGTAGCATGGGGGCAGGAAAAACAGAAGCGATTAAATCGCTATCTGAAATTCCAATTCTAGAAACAGAAGCATTCAATACAGATGTTCAAAGCCATCAGAAAACCCAGACCACTGTAGGGATTGATTATGGTGAAATTACTTTAGATGATGGAATCAAAATCGGACTCTATGGAACCCCAGGACAAAGCCGTTTTGATTTTATATGGTCGGTCATTTGTGAAGGTGCAATCGGTGTTATTTTATTATTAGATCATAATAGCTCTAATCCAATTGCCGAGTTAGAAAGCTATTTAGAAACCTTTAAAAATTATAACGATAATATTGCGATTGGTATTACTCATGTTGACGAAAATAAAGAGTCATCACTTCAACAATATCGTCATTGGATAAAAGCAAATGCACTACCATACCCTCTTTTTTTTATTGATGCGCGTGAGCAAGAACAAATTTTAATGATGGTTGAATCATTAATTGCATCACTTGAAGTCAAGGTAGGCTCAACATCTCAAGGGAATGATCATGCTTAGTATCCCAACTCAAAAACGAACCGCTCCAACACAGTTACTACAACTTGCAAAAGTCGAAGCTCATAATATTTTGATGAATACGCGTGGTGTAGATTTTGTCATGATTTGCTCTTCTGATGGTTTTGAATTAGCAACAGTGAGCCACAAGAACCACCATAACACTACTAAGTTAGCAGCCGTAAGTAGCTCAATTTTGGCAATGGTCACTGCATTTTTAAAAGAGATTCAACTCACGGGCTGTAACAACATTACTTTAGATGCAGATAATGGCAAGGCCATTTTAACTGCTATTCCTGCTGTTCATCACCCAATGGTCATGGTTACGCTAAGTAATAAAGAAGTCCTTTTAGGTCAACTACTATATAGCCTAAAAAAAGCAAGTCAGACAATTGCAGAGGCCGATGGAGAATAACTCAGAACTCCTCATTTAAAGTAAAATACCGCTCATATAGAGCGGTATTTTTTACTAGATTTGAATAGTAAATAACATCTGCCGTTTTTTTACTTGCTGCCCTTGCTGACCTAAAACATCTTCAACTACACCATCCACATCCGATTTAATCTGCTGTTGGATTTTCATGGCTTCAAGCACTAATAAAGTTTGGCCTTTTATGACTTGATCACCTTTATTAACCAAAATATTCACCACCGCACCATCCATCGGCGCACGAATATTGCCATCACCAGCCACATCAGCTATTTCTGGAGCAGCATAAGTCACATTTCGTATCACAACATTACCATTATCTCTATCTAGATAAAGCTGATCGCCATCCAATACATATTGCAAACGGCGATGTACACCATCAATTAAATAAACCAATTGCTCTATCGTTCTTTCAAGCACTTCAATACAAATAGTTTGATCGCAGAGCTGTACCGTAAACGTATTATTTAGCGATGAAAGCTGCAATTGAACTTGCTGATCATCATATTTAAGCTTTAATGGTAATGGCACACCTAGACCAGTTTGCCACACTGCCGTACCGTTACTTTGGCTAAATAATGCCGCAGCAATGGCTAAGGTTTCTAAAGATAGAACCTGCTTATGTAGACTGCTGTCGTTTTGAAAATGCTGTTGAATGAATGCAGTATTCGTATCTCCTGCAACAACAATTGGATGACGCAGTAAATTGACCAAAAACTGTTTATTGCTATTTACACCTAGCAAAACACAATCATCCACAGCACGAGCGAGTAAGCGAATCGCATCCTCACGGGTTTTCCCATATGCGATCACCTTTGCTACCATCGGGTCATAGAAGGGGCTAACCTCATCAGTTGCCAACATCCCATGATCAATCCGTACATTTGGCAAAGTTGCTGGCTGCCAACGCAGAACTTGTCCTGTTTGTGGTAAGAAATCTTGCCGTGGATCTTCTGCATACAAACGTACCTCGATGGCATGTCCATGTAAGGTCAACTCTTGCTGTTTTAAAGGTAACTGTTCACCATTGGCAACACGCAACTGCCATTCAACCAAGTCTAATCCAGTAATAAGTTCAGTCACAGGATGTTCTACCTGTAAGCGGGTATTCATTTCCAAAAAGTAAAATGCACCCGATGCATCTAGCAAAAATTCAACTGTACCAGCCCCCACATAAGCACATGCTTTCGCTGCTGCCACTGCAGCCTCGCCCATTTGCTGACGTAATTCAGGCGTCATCACTGGACAAGGTGCTTCTTCAACGACCTTTTGATGACGACGTTGAATCGAACAATCACGCTCAAACAAATAAACATAATTGCCGTGTGTATCGCCAAAAACCTGAATTTCGACATGGCGCGGAGCAATGACAGCTTTTTCTAAAATAAGCTCGCCAGAACCAAAAGCATTTTCAGCTTCTGAACGCGCAGTTTGTAAAGCTTCCACCAACCCAGAGAGGTGCTGTACCAAACGCATGCCACGACCGCCGCCACCCGCAGAAGCTTTAACCATCAAAGGGAAACCTATTTGCTCTGCTTGTGTAGCCAAATATTCAAGCTCTTGTCGGTCACCTTCATAACCCGGCACACAAGGGACGCCCGCCTCAATCATGGCGATTTTTGAAAGGCGTTTACTGCCCATTAACTCAATTGCAGAAGCGGTAGGCCCAATAAACGTAATCTGGTTATCGATACACGCCTGAGCAAAATCAGTATTTTCAGACAAAAAACCATAACCCGGATGAACTGCATCAGCACCTGTCTTTTTGCATGCATCTATTATCTTGGTAATTGAAAGATATGACTCAGATACTTTTGAAGCACCAATATAGACAGCTTCATCGGCCTCTTGCACATGGCGAGCATGACGGTCTGCATTGGAATAAACTGCGACAGTTTGATAGCCCATTGCCTTAGCAGTTTGCATGACTCGAACTGCAATTTCACCACGATTGGCAATCAGTACTTTTGAAAATTTCATTATTTTTATCCCTATCGCTTATGATTCATCGGCCCAATTCGGCAACCGTTTCTGGATAAAAGCCATCGTACCTTCTTGTCCCTCGGTACCACCAACTGCTTGAGCAAACTGCTGTGCAGCATCATCTAACAAATCACTCAAAGGCTCATTGAGCGTTCGATGTAACAGTGCTTTAGTCACGCGGGAAGCCTCGGGGGCGGCACGTTTAATGTGTTGAATGGTTTCCTGTAAAGCTTGTTCAAGTTCGATTTCATTATGTGCAATTTGATGAACCACGCTGACACTCAGTGCAGTATGCCCTTCAAAGCGCATACCTAATAAAGCTAATCGACGAGCTTGAGTTAGACCAATACGTTTCACTACAAAAGGAGCAATTTGCGCAGGAATCACACCAAGTCCAGTTTCAGGTAAACCAAACTGGGCATTGTCACGGCTAATGGCAACATCGGAAACACATGCCAGACCAAAACCACCACCTAACACCGCGCCTTCTAAAATCACCACAACCGTTTGCGGTGCGGCTTCAACTTGCTCAAGCAAGGCACCAAAACGGCGGTTAAAGTCCACATAAGGTTGTAGACTGCCGGCAGTAGTCGCTTCAATTCGTAAAGTAGCCATATCTTTAATGTCACCACCTGCACAAAAAGTACCGCCTTCACCACGGATGATCACCGCACGAATCGAAAGGTCATCGCGAATGGCAGCAAAAACCTGCTGAATTGCATTGACCATATTCAGGTTCATGGCATTGCGACTCTCTGGTCGATTTAACCAAAGGTATAAAATACTGCCGTCCTGTTCCAATTGAATACTGTCATCTATATCTAAAACTTGTAGAGATGCTGAAAGTGTCATGGTGTATTCCTTATATTTATTTGTGCTTTTTAGGCAGAATATCCATCAACTTACAGATAATTCCCAACATAATCTCATCTGCCCCGCCCCCAATAGACCCTAGGCGGCCATCACGATACAGCTGCGACGCAGGGTTATCCCACATGAAGCCATTACCGCCCCAGTATTGCAGACAACTATCAGCAACTTCACGAGTTAAACGTCCAGCTTTGAGCTTTGCCATAGACGCCAACATCGTGACATCCTCGCCTGCAATATGCTGTTCGCATGCTTGATAGGTTAATGCTTTGAGTGCTTCCACTTCGGTCATGAGTTCGGCAAAACGAAAATGAATATATTGGTTATTAATGAGGGGTTGACCAAAAGTGGTACGCTCTTTGGTATAGTCGATGGTCTTTTGGATTAAATTTTCCAACCCACCAATCGCATTGGCACAAGCCCATAGGCGCTCTTCCTGAAATTGCATCATTTGCATCATAAAGCCCATGCCTTCAACACCCACTAAGTTACGCTGTGGTACACGTACATTGTCTAAATAAACCTGTGCTGTGGTCGTTGAGCGCATCCCTAATTTATTAAGTGGCTCTGAAAAACTAATCCCTTTGGTTTTTGCGGGCACAATAATCATCGACTTATTAACGTGTGGTTTATCATCAGACGTGTTGGCTAAAAGGCAGAAGAAGTCGGCCTGCAAGGAGTTGGTAATCCACATTTTGCTGCCGTTAATGACATAGTCATCACCATCTTTTTTTGCAGTTGTTTTAATAGCAGCAACATCCGAACCAGCATGTACTTCTGATACTGCAATGGATGCAACATATTCCCCTGCAATCGCTGGTGTTAAAAACTCATCACGTAATTCTTTACTACCAAAACGTGCCAAAGCAGGTGTTGCCATATCGGTTTGTACACCAATAGCTAAAGGCACCCCGCCACAAGCTGCATAGCCAATTTCTTCTGCAACCACGAGGTTATATGAATAATCTAACGCTAAACCGCCATTTTCTTCTGGCTTGCAAATTCCTAATAAACCAAGATCACCCATCTTCTTAAATACTTCATGGATTGGGAAACGTCCCGCGGCCTCCCATTCTGGAATATGTGGATTCAGCTCATTTTGAACAAATTGACGAGCTGTACGGCGCAATGCTTCATGTTCATTAGTAAATTTCATTGTGTTATTCCTATTAATTTTTTTAATTGCGGTAAAGGTTGATTAAAAACGGGACACACCAAAACGAGTTGGATTTAGCTCTCGTTGCTGTGCTTCATAAATGGTCTGTAAAAGGAAAATTAATAATTTTCGGGTATCTCGCGGATCGATAATGCCATCATCATGTAGCATAGCTGTATTGAAAAGCGCGGTAGATTGCTGCTCTAATTTCATGGCCGTACTTTGCTCAAGAAAATCGAGCATTTGCGGATTCGGCTCCTGCCCTGAAGCTTTTTGTTTACCTTCAGCAACAATACGCAGTACCTTTCCAGCTTGTGCAGCACCCATTACAGCAACATGCGAATTTGGCCATGCAAAAATAAAGTCTGGCGATAAACTCCGACCACACATCGCGTAATTGCCAGCACCATACGACCCTGCCACAACAATTGAAATTTTAGGTACAGAACAATTGGCAACCGCTTGAATCAGCTTTGAGCCATGTTTAATAATGCCATTTTGCTCGGCATCGGTTCCCACCATAAAGCCAGTGGTATTATGCAAGAATAATAATGGGCGCTTGGTCTGCTCACACAGGTGAATAAACTGGGCTGCCTTCGCTGCCCCTTGGGGTGTAATCGGACCATTATTGGTAATAATACCGATATGTAATCCGCCAATTTTTGCCCAGCCACACACCGTTAAATCATCATATTCCTGTTTAAATTCTAGAAAATCTGAATCATCAATAATGCGGGCAACCACTTCTTTCATATTGAATGGTTGTTTCGGGTCGTTTGGAATCACACCCAACAGTTCATCGACATCGTAACGAGGTTCTTTATATGTCGTTTTAACTGGTTTGATTTGTTCTTTCCAGTTCAGATGTTCAAAAATTTCACGTGCAAGTCGAATACCGTCAGCATCATTTTCTGCCAAATATTCTGCAGTTCCGGCAACCTGTGCATGCATTTCTGCCCCGCCCAACTCTTCAGCTGTTGCCACTTCGCCAGTGGCAGCCAAAAGTAAAGGGGGACCTGCAAGAAGCATCTCGGTTTGCTTGCGTACAGCAATCACATAATCGGAAAGACCGGGCTGATAAGCACCACCTGCCGTTGCATTACCATGCACCACTGCAAGTTGGGGAATACCTGCCGCTGAAAGACGTGCCTGATTGGCAAATGTCATACCACCATAGGTAAATACTTCCGCAGCATAATTAAGGTTTGCACCACCACTTTCGGTCAGCGTAATCAGTGGGAGTTTTTGTTCTAAGGCAATTTTTTGCAAACGCAAAGTTTTCTGTACGCCCATAGGAGACATGGTCCCGCCTTTAATCGCACTATTACTTGCAGAGACCAGACAACGCACACCACTGACAAAACCAATCCCAGCAATTACACCACCACCAGCTTCGGAGCCATCCTTGTCATCATGCATGTTGTAGCCAACCAAACCACAAAGCTCAACGAAAGGTGAATCAGCATCGAGTAACAACCGTACACGCTCATGTGGCAGAATCCTGCCCTTTTTATCGAATTTCGGTTTGGCAGCATACGATTTATCAATACTTTTTTGTTGAATTGCACGGACTTCACTCAGTTGAGTAAGCAATGCCTCTTTATTCTTTTGATACTGTTCACTACCAACAGCAATTTCGGATTGGAGAATAGTCACTGTTACTTCTCCTCAGCCTCAGTCTTTTTCTGAAAAATTTCAGGAATAAACGCGCGATGGAAACCATTATAAGACTGGCTATTTGTCGCATCAACTAGTGGGTACATGCGTGTTCCTTGCGATGCAGCGCCATCAATACGCAAAGTTACACCTGAAACAAAAGCCGCAGCATCAGACAGTAAATAACAAATCGCCGATGACACTTCTGACTCAGTTCCCATACGTTTTAACGGTACATTGCCAGCAAGACTTGGAATAATTACTTTGGCAAAATCACCGCTATAATTATCCATACCGGATGACACGATCCACCCTGGTGCAACCGCATTTACACGAACACCTGATTTCCCCCACTCAACTGATGCTGTTTTAGTTAAGTTATCAACCCCCGAACGCGCAGCGCCAGAATGCCCCATTCCCGGCATACCGCCCCACATATCAGCAGTCATATTGACAATACTGCCACCATGTTTAGCCATCCATTGGTTATAAGCTTCACGCATTAAATAGAAAGTTGCATGCAAGTTATTACGCACCACTGCATCAAAACCATTCGCCGAAATATTCTCTAAAGCTGAGGGGAACTGGCCACCCGCATTATTTACCAGACCATCGAGTTTGCCGAATTTCTCAATCACTTCGGCAATCATATTTTTCACTTGTTCTTCTTCACGGTTATCACAAACAATGAAATGAACCCGCCCATCATCTTCTATAATTTCTTGGCTTACTTTCTCTAATTTCTCAATTTTGCGTCCTGTAATCACCACATGAGCGCCAAGAGCTGCAAGCTCATGGGCCGTACAACGGCCAATTCCTGAGCCGCCACCTGTCACAATAATGACTTTATTAGCAAAAGCATCTGGTCTAAAAATTGATTGATAACTCATCTTTGTTTCATCCATTCATTTTATTTTTCTAAAAGATGTGCCGGAACTTTTACAGACATATCCAATAATTGTTGTGCAAAGGCCTTCCCTTGCGGATCTATACGTAGGCTTGCAACACCACCGCCACCCAAGGCATTTTCCAACATAAAATTCAGTGCATTTAAACCCGGCAACTCATAACGAATTACTCGCCCTTTCTCAGCATCCAAGACATGTTGCATATAGCTTGCAACAGTCTCTTCAGTCAGTGCTGCACGAATCCATGGCAAATATTCTGCTTTACGTGCAATCACACCGATATTGCTATGATTGCCTTTATCACCACTGCGGGCGTGAGCAATTTCAATCAAAGGAACTTCAATTTCATCTCCTTGATAAAGTGCATTTTCACCTGCCTTTAAAGTAGGCAATTGCTCTGTAGAAACTCCTGGTGGAATCTCAACTGGGTAGCGTTTTCCTTCAAAATCGATTTCGACACTTACTTGATTTTTATCTATTAAAAATGAAAATAGTTTAATCACTGGAGATGCTTTGGGTCGGCCTCCAACAATACCTGCCAAGGCTGGAGCCATACCTGTTGAAGCTTGAGCAATTTCAGATGCAAAGAACATACATGCTTCTTTGAACATGTGTTTTACAGCTATCTTGACCACAACTTCACGACTATTTAATGTTTGGGCATGTTCGCCATAGGTACTTTCAATCCCTAAGATTTCAACTGATTTCTCACTAAAAGGTGGCACTGAGCGCATTGCTAAAACACGTTCACACTTAGTCAAAATCGCATCGGCAATGACTTGTGCTTTTTGTGGTGCCTCACGCCCTGCAATTAAAAAACTTACTAAAACCCGATAACCATCAGGATAGGTCGCACTGACTTTATATTGCGCAGTCGGTGCTTGTCCTTTCGCTCCCGTCACACGAACTCGGTGCTCCCCAACTTGTTCTAAATGCACTTGGCTGAAATCAGTAATTACATCGGGTAGTAAATACGCTTGAGGATTGCCTATTTCATAAAGAATTTGCTCTGCAACTGTAGCAGTAGAAACCAGACCTCCTGTACCTTGAGGCTTAGTTACAACAAATGAGCCATCTTCACTCACTTCAACCACTGGAAAGCCCATGTTGTCGAAGCCTTGCACCAATTGCCAATCGGTAAAATTACCACCCGTACATTGGGCGCCACATTCAATCACATGACCTGCCAACGAACCTTGCGCCAACTTATCGTAGTCATCTAAAGACCATTGATACTCATGAACTAAGGGTGCAAGTACCACAGCAGAGTCAACAACACGACCAGTAATCACAATATCGGCGCCTAAGTCTAAGGCATCACGAATAGCCACCGCCCCTAAATAAGCATTACTACTCGCCACCTGTTCTGGCAAAGCTTCCCCGCTAAACATTTCCTGAATATTCTGTGATTTTAGCTGCTCATGTTTTGGCAAAAGATCATCACCTAACACTACGGCAACTTTCAGGTCTAGACCATATTCTTTAATTATTTTTTGCAAGGCATCTCGACATGCCAATGGGTTAACACCACCAGCATTACTAATCACCTTAATCTTTTTCTCTGCAATTTTTTTAAGTAGAGGCGCCATGACACGACTGACAAAATCTAAAGCATAGCCATGTTTCGGCTCTACCATTTTCGCTTTGGCCATAATCGACATGGTGATTTCTGACAAGTAATCAAAAACCAAATAATTAATATCGGTTAGATGTACCAATTGAAAAGCAGCAGTATTGGTATCTCCCCAAAAACCTGAGGCACACCCTATTTTTACGACACGCTCATCATCCAGTTGATTACTTGCCATCTTGTTTCTCATTATTTTGTTTAAAAATTACACTCAACATTACCAAGCAAGCGCTTGGTTTGTAAAGAGCAAAATGTTATTGTGAAATTGACTAAAACTGCCAAACTCGACAACTAGCCTAAAACATGGTGAGATTTAGCAAAATTTTTTCCGTAAATATTTTTATATAAAGGATCCAGCTTTCGTATGATTGCTACTTCAATTGAACAGATTCCAAATATTTCTTGCTTTGACGATAGCCCGCGTGGTCGTTTATTACAGGGAGCAGCCTATCTATTTCACAAACAAGGTTATGATAAAACCACTGTCCGCGAACTTGCTCAATTTATTGGAATTCAATCAGGTAGCTTATTCCATCACTTCAAGAGTAAAGATGACATCCTCGCTCATGTAATGGAGCAAACTATCATTTACAATCTTGCTCGTTTAGAAGAGGCCGCAGCTCAATCTACCGATCCAGAACACCAATTACGAGCTCTTATTAAAGCGGAACTCATTTCAATTACTGGAGATACTGGTGCAGCCATGGCTGTTTTAGTTTATGAGTGGTTTGCGCTGTCAAAAGAAAAACAAGATTATCTTTTAGAAATGCGTAATGAATATGAACAAATCTGGTTAGATGTCATTGAAAAGTTACGCATTCAAGGCAAGATAAAACATGATGCCTTTATTTGGCGAAGATTAGTTGGTGGTGCAATTTCGTGGACCGTAACTTGGTATAAAGCTGAGGGTAAAGTCAAAATTGATGAGTTAACAGAAATGGTGTGGGAAATGGCTTTGAAATAAAAAGGTGGCTCAATGACCACCCTGCAAGAATTAATAACCGAGCTGCTTACTAATCAAATCTTTCATAATTTCTTCAGCACCACCGCCAATCATATTGACCTTTACTTCACGGTAAATACGTTCAGACTTAGTACCTCGCATAAAACCCATACCTCCCAACGTTTGTACAGCCGCATCAGCACAAAATTGCATAGTGCGAGTCGCAACATTTTTCAGCATCGAGATTTGAGCGACTAACTCAGGCCCATGCAGTTTTGGCTGAGTCATTTTCCATGCAGTTTCTTCAAGTAATGCCCGTGTTGAGGTTAATTGCGTTGCCATATCTACCAATTTATGACGAACCACTTGATGATCTATTAATCGCTTACCAAAAGTTTTTCGTTGCTGTGCCCAATCTAGAGCTTCTTCATAACAGACTAAAGCATAGCCATACGCTACTACACCTAAGAAAAAACGCTCCATATTAAAATTATTCATAATAACTTTAAAACCAGCATTTTCTTTACCGAGCAGATTTGATGCAGGTACTCTCACTTGATCAAAATGCAAATGAGCTGTATCAGAAGCCCACCATCCCATTTTCTTTAAAGGTGTTTTAGTAATTCCCTCACTGTGCGCATCAACGAGCAACATTGAAATGCCTTCAGCACCTGTTTTGGTTGGGTCTGTACGCACCGCAACTGTATAATAATCTGCACGAATTCCCGATGTGATAAATGTTTTTTCACCCGAGACAATATAATAGTCACCATCACGAACAGCTTTAGTCTGTAATGCAGCCACATCAGAACCACCGCCTGGTTCTGTAATCGCTAATGCCGAAATCTTTTCTCCTGAAATAATCCTTGGTAAAACTTTTGACTTTAGTTCTTCACTTCCAAAATGCTGAATCGGTGGTGCTCCAATTGTATGTACCATGAGTGAAATATGTACTCCACCCGAACCAGCTTTTGCCATTTCTACACCAGCCAGTAATGAATAAAATGGATCTGCATCAGGAATACCGCCATATTCCTCAGAAAAACCTAAACCTAATAGACCAATTTCAGCAGCCTTCTTATATAGCTCTCTTGGGAATGTCTCAGCCTCATCCCATTCATTAACGAAAGGAGCTATTTCTTTTTGTACAAATCGACGAACATTATCAGCAAAAGCAATATGTTGTTCATTATAGTAAATTGGGTTTGGTTGCATTTCTACAGATGTCCTGATGTTTTTATTTAATTCCAGAACATATCTTGTCATGTTTGCCATCAATCAAAAGTTGCAAGAATCTCCATTTTCTTGGCATAAAACATCAAAGCTTCTTCTGTTTATTCAAATACAATGCAATGCCTATACTTTTAAGCAACAACGAAAATCACGAGCAGCATAATAAGACTGCGCTCCATTATGATAAATAAAGACACGACCATATCGACGATCAGCAAAAAGTGCTCCATATAGTTTACGAATCTCATTTGGGGTTTTGAGCCAACTTGATGTTTTAAGGTCAAACTCTTCGATTTCTTGTAATTGGTAATATTGCTTTTCTGTTAAAAGTTCAACACCCATTTCCTTAGCTATATCTATTGCGCTATTTTTAGGAGGATGATCTTTTCTAGATTCTAGAGCCTCACGATCATAGCAAAGGCTTCTACGACCTTTAGGTGTCTCAAGAGAGCAATCTACAAATAAATATTCGTCTTTCTGCTGATCATAAGCAATAACATCAGGCTCCCCTCCTGTATTTTCCATTTCCAGCAATGACCAAAGTTTATCAGGAACCTTAATTAGTTTATTTTGCACATCCGACCACTCTATTTCTGTATGACGATGTGTATTTTTTTCAAATCTATTCTTTAATAATTCAAGGAGTAACTCTATTTGCTTTTGAGTTAGCTGTTTTTTATCTACCATTAAATAAGTCCTTATATTTATTAAATTGAACGGCCATCAAAATAATTTATTTTATTTAATATCAATGGCTTCTCCGCCTAGTACACTAATTGCAGAGATAGAACTAAATCCAATACCTCTACATTAGGTTCCATAATTAAGATAATCAATAATCGTTTACTATATATTTAATTCCAAAAGTGTCCACAACGCTTACATCTATTACCATTTCTAAAAGAAAATAAAGGTAGGCCCAAAAACATAAACGCTAAAAAGGCAGATTTTTTTCCTTTATTATTAACTTCTATATCCAAGCTTCCACACTCAGGGCAACATTCTTTACTCTCCCCAAACTTTTGTTCAAGCTCATCACTAAAGTCTTTTTCAAGAAATGACTTCGCTTCATCAACATAGTTTTCTGGAACTAATAAACGAACCCCACCTAAAGCATTAGAATAAAACCAATCCATATTAATTGTATGCTCATTTTCAATATAAACAGGAATTCCAAATGCTTCTAGTTGAGTCTTTGCAATTTGTGCCTCATAAGGAAATGAGAAAGTTTTAATTACGATCCATTGCATATTAAATTTCTAATTAGGTAAATAATTTTAGAGTAGCTTTATTTCTTTATAATTTGAATTAATTTCAGTATCTAAAGAATTGAGGATACTAATTCCGCGCATAAAAAAACACCCCCATTCGTTAGAACGGGGGTGTTTAGAATAATGAGCTGGCGATGACTTACTCTCACATGGGTAACCCCACACTACCATCAGCGCTAAGAGGTTTCACTTCTGAGTTCGGGAAGGGATCAGGTGGTTCACTCTTGCTATGGTCGCCAGCACAACTGGTATGGATACTTGCTTCGTTTTATTCACTGTGTGATACGTTGCGTTTTCCAAATCTTGACAGATGGGCTGATTGAATCTGATTTTTCGTTGTTCATTTTAGCTAGTGGTATAACTAAATCAAGTTGCTTTGCATGTTTATGAATCGATTGATGCTTCATATACAACTGCTTGGGTGTTGTATAGTCAAGCCTCACGAGCAATTAGTATTGGTCAGCTTCACATATCACTATGCTTCCACATCCAACCTATCAACGTCCTAGTCTCGAACGGCTCTTTAGAGGAATAAATTCCTAGGGAAATCTTATCTTGAGGTAGGCTTCCCGCTTAGATGCTTTCAGCGGTTATCCCTTCCGAACATAGCTACCCGGCGATGCGACTGGCGTCACAACCGGTACACCAGAGGTTCGTCCACTCTGGTCCTCTCGTACTAGGAGCAGATCCTCTCAAATTTCCAGCGCCCACGGTAGATAGGGACCGAACTGTCTCACGACGTTCTAAACCCAGCTCGCGTACCTCTTTAAATGGCGAACAGCCATACCCTTGGGACCTGCTTCAGCCCCAGGATGAGATGAGCCGACATCGAGGTGCCAAACACCGCCGTCGATATGAACTCTTGGGCGGTATCAGCCTGTTATCCCCAGAGTACCTTTTATCCGTTGAGCGATGGCCCTTCCATACAGAACCACCGGATCACTAAGACCTACTTTCGTACCTGCTCGACTTGTGGGTCTCGCAGTTAAGCGCGCTTTTGCCTTTATACTCTACGCGTGATTTCCGACCACGCTGAGCGCACCTTCGTACTCCTCCGTTACTCTTTAGGAGGAGACCGCCCCAGTCAAACTACCCACCAGACACGGTCCTCGTCCCGGATAACGGGACAGAGTTAGAACCTCAACATTACCAGGGTGGTATTTCAAGGACGGCTCCATTGGAACTAGCGTTCCAACTTCAAAGCCTCCCACCTATCCTACACAAGTAAGGTCAAAGTTCAGTGTCAAGCTGCAGTAAAGGTTCACGGGGTCTTTCCGTCTAGCCGCGGGTACACTGCATCTTCACAGCGATTTCGATTTCACTGAGCCTCTGCTGGAGACAGCGCCGCCATCATTATGCCATTCGTGCAGGTCGGAACTTACCCGACAAGGAATTTCGCTACCTTAGGACCGTTATAGTTACGGCCGCCGTTTACTGGGGCTTCGATCAAGAGCTTCGCTTACGCTAACCCCATCAATTAACCTTCCAGCACCGGGCAGGCATCACACCCTATACGTCCACTTTCGTGTTTGCAGAGTGCTATGTTTTTAATAAACAGTTGCAGCGGCCTGGTTTCTGCGGCTGTCGTCAGCTCAGGAAGCAAGTTCCATCACCAACAACAGCGTACCTTCTCCCGAAGTTACGGTACCATTTTGCCTAGTTCCTTCAGCAGAGTTCTCTCAAGCGCCTTGGTCTACTCGACCTGACCACCTGTGTCGGTTTCGGGTACGATTCCTGTGTAACTGAAGCTTAGAGACTTTTCCTGGAAGCATGGTATCAGCCACTTCACTGTACAAGTACAGCTTGCTATCGGATCTCAGTATAGAGTACCCCGGATTTGCCTAAGATACATACCTACATCCTTCCACCTGGACAACCAACGCCAGGCTGACTTAACCTTCTCCGTCCTCTCATCGCATTACACAGAAGTATTGGAATATTAACCAATTTCCCATCGACTACGCCTTTCGGCCTCGCCTTAGGGGTCGACTCACCCAGCCCCGATTAACGTTGGACTGGAACCCTTGGTCTTTCGGCGAACGGGTTTTTCACCCGTTTTGTCGTTACTCACGTCAGCATTCGCACTTCTGATACCTCCAGCATACTTCTCAATACACCTTCATCGGCTTACAGAACGCTCCCCTACCACTTGACTAATGTCAAATCCGCAGCTTCGGCACATAGTTTTAGCCCCGTTACATCTTCCGCGCAGGCCGACTCGACTAGTGAGCTATTACGCTTTCTTTAAAGGGTGGCTGCTTCTAAGCCAACCTCCTAGCTGTCTATGCCTTCCCACATCGTTTCCCACTTAACTATGATTTTGGGGCCTTAGCTGGCGGTCTGGATTGTTTTCCTCTTGACTACGGACGTTAGCACCCGCAGTCTGTCTCCCGGATAGTACTCATAGGTATTCGGAGTTTGCATCGGTTTGGTAAGTCGGGATGACCCCCTAGCCGAAACAGTGCTCTACCCCCTATGGTATTCGTCCGAGGCGCTACCTAAATAGCTTTCGGGGAGAACCAGCTATCACCAGGCTTGATTAGCCTTTCACCCCTATCCACAAGTCATCCCCTGGCTTTTCAACGACAGTGGGTTCGGTCCTCCAGTTAGTGTTACCCAACCTTCAACCTGCTCATGGATAGATCGCCTGGTTTCGGGTCTATACCCAGCAACTAAACGCCCTATTAAGACTCGATTTCTCTACGGCTCCCCTATACGGTTAACCTCGCTACTGAATATAAGTCGCTGACCCATTATACAAAAGGTACGCAGTCACACCACGAAGGTGCTCCCACTGCTTGTATGCATGCGGTTTCAGGATCTATTTCACTCCCCTCACAGGGGTTCTTTTCGCCTTTCCCTCACGGTACTGGTTCACTATCGGTCAGTCAGGAGTATTTAGCCTTGGAGGATGGTCCCCCCATATTCAGACAAGGTTTCACGTGCCTCGCCCTACTCGTCATCATTATGTGTGCCCTTTCGTGTACGGGAATATCACCCTCTACGTTCGCACTTCCCAGAGCGTTCCACTAAAACACACATAACTTAATGGGCTGATCCCCGTTCGCTCGCCGCTACTGAGGGAATCTCAATTGATTTCTTTTCCTAAGGGTACTGAGATGTTTCACTTCCCCTCGTTCGCCTTGCAACACTATGTATTCATGTTGCAATACCTACCTTAAAGTAGGTGGGTTCCCCCATTCAGAAATCTCCGGATCAAAGGATATTTGCCGCCTCCCCGGAGCTTTTCGCAGGCTATCACGTCTTTCATCGCCTCTGACTGCCAAGGCATCCACCACATGCACTTAATTACTTGACTATACAACCCCAAACAGTCGTCAACACCTACAAGTGAGTGTTGTCCGTGCGATTCTTCATCGCTACTATCTGTTGTCTGTGTACTTAAACACTGTACAGCTTCAATCTAAATTCATATACCAAAACGCTTGATTCAGTTAATTTGCTAGTTCTCAATTCATCTAGATTAATTGCTTAATCTAAACTCTTGAGTGAACAATTTATTTCAGACTCAATTTTGCCAATCTGTTAATGAATAAACATGCCTTCGTCAGGTCATGCTTAATACCGTGATACTTAAATCACAGAAGTTAATAAACCAAGATCTAAATCTCTATTTACTAATTTCTGTAATCCGAACTTCTCTTAAGTTCTGGTGGAGACTAGGAGAGTCGAACTCCTGACCTCCTGCGTGCAAAGCAGGCGCTCTACCAACTAAGCTAAGTCCCCAGCTTACATCATCAGTCATGTATCTTTTATCTATAACTTCAACCAGTCAAAGTCATGGTGGGTCTGACAAGACTTGAACTTGTGACCCCACGCTTATCAAGCGTGTGCTCTAACCAACTGAGCTACAGACCCTCAGATACATCTATGAAGAACAACTTGTTGTGGATTCTTACCAATCGTCAATCTTTCGTTAAGGAGGTGATCCAGCCGCAGGTTCCCCTACGGCTACCTTGTTACGACTTCACCCCAGTCATCGGCCACACCGTGGTAACCGCCCTCTTTGCAGTTAGGCTAGCTACTTCTGGTGCAACAAACTCCCATGGTGTGACGGGCGGTGTGTACAAGGCCCGGGAACGTATTCACCGCGGCATTCTGATCCGCGATTACTAGCGATTCCGACTTCATGGAGTCGAGTTGCAGACTCCAATCCGGACTACGATCGGCTTTTTGAGATTAGCATCCTATCGCTAGGTAGCAACCCTTTGTACCGACCATTGTAGCACGTGTGTAGCCCTGGCCGTAAGGGCCATGATGACTTGACGTCGTCCCCGCCTTCCTCCAGTTTGTCACTGGCAGTATCCTTAAAGTTCCCGACATTACTCGCTGGCAAATAAGGAAAAGGGTTGCGCTCGTTGCGGGACTTAACCCAACATCTCACGACACGAGCTGACGACAGCCATGCAGCACCTGTATGTAAGTTCCCGAAGGCACCAATCCATCTCTGGAAAGTTCTTACTATGTCAAGGCCAGGTAAGGTTCTTCGCGTTGCATCGAATTAAACCACATGCTCCACCGCTTGTGCGGGCCCCCGTCAATTCATTTGAGTTTTAGTCTTGCGACCGTACTCCCCAGGCGGTCTACTTATCGCGTTAGCTGCGCCACTAAAGCCTCAAAGGCCCCAACGGCTAGTAGACATCGTTTACGGCATGGACTACCAGGGTATCTAATCCTGTTTGCTCCCCATGCTTTCGCACCTCAGCGTCAGTGTTAGGCCAGATGGCTGCCTTCGCCATCGGTATTCCTCCAGATCTCTACGCATTTCACCGCTACACCTGGAATTCTACCATCCTCTCCCACACTCTAGCTAACCAGTATCGAATGCAATTCCCAAGTTAAGCTCGGGGATTTCACATTTGACTTAATTAGCCGCCTACGCGCGCTTTACGCCCAGTAAATCCGATTAACGCTTGCACCCTCTGTATTACCGCGGCTGCTGGCACAGAGTTAGCCGGTGCTTATTCTGCGAGTAACGTCCACTATCTCTAGGTATTAACTAAAGTAGCCTCCTCCTCGCTTAAAGTGCTTTACAACCATAAGGCCTTCTTCACACACGCGGCATGGCTGGATCAGGCTTGCGCCCATTGTCCAATATTCCCCACTGCTGCCTCCCGTAGGAGTCTGGGCCGTGTCTCAGTCCCAGTGTGGCGGATCATCCTCTCAGACCCGCTACAGATCGTCGCCTTGGTAGGCCTTTACCCCACCAACTAGCTAATCCGACTTAGGCTCATCTATTAGCGCAAGGTCCGAAGATCCCCTGCTTTCTCCCGTAGGACGTATGCGGTATTAGCATTCCTTTCGAAATGTTGTCCCCCACTAATAGGCAGATTCCTAAGCATTACTCACCCGTCCGCCGCTAAGATCAGTAGCAAGCTACCTCTCTCCGCTCGACTTGCATGTGTTAAGCCTGCCGCCAGCGTTCAATCTGAGCCATGATCAAACTCTTCAGTTAAAATCATTTTGCACCTTATTAAAGACAAGGTGCCAATTCTGGCTCATCAATTACTGACTTAAATTTCGCTCAAATAAACTTCGAGTAATTTAAACCAATCAATTAATGAAAATTATTTCGATTAATCAATCAGTAAAAATCCACACAAGTTGTTCTTCAATTCTCTTAATGATCTTCTTCCTGGTTCGTCACCAGCAAGCTAGGTCGGCTATATTACTCTTAATCTCTTAAAAGTCAACAGGTAATTTCGATATTTTTAAAACTTATCTCTCAAACCAACTTACCATCAAATTCATCACTTAAAGCAATCAACTTAATCACAAGTAACTGTTTTTCAACAAGTTTCTATCTGCATCACCGCCGATGGATGTGCATTATAGACCATCTCATCCCCTTTGCAATACCTTTTTTAATATTAGTGCAACAACAGTTCGCTTTTTAATCAAAAACGATAAAAATAGTCATTTTTTATATAAACATGGTTGTAAAAGCATCAATTTATCTAAAATTTTCTCGTCTTGATTCTTTTCTTGCCATCTAAGTGGGCGACAATCAATATATTCACAGTATCCCCCCTCTCCTTGCAGACACTGTTCATTCCAACTTAATTGATATTGAAAGCTTCCCACATATCCGGCCGCCAACCCAAACTTATAATCACCACGACTTTGTGCATAAAGTTCAAAAATTATTTTTCCATTTTTCTCACATTGCCAAGAAAACTCCCTAGGCAAGTACATCTCTTTACCATTTGGTGTTTTAACCTTTGGATAAACTCGGTGGATATGTAAATTTACGTCTTCTGTAAAACTTTCAACAGGCTTCCCAAATTCTTGAATATCTAATCTTGAACATAGGATGATATTCCACTGATTTCTTATTTGTAAGAATGTAAGCTGCGTCGTTTCATTTAAGTTAATAATTTGGCACGTATAGAAACATAAAGATAAGAACGGTAAGTGCAAAGCTCGCGCGTGTTTAAATCGCCCCAACCCTTCAATTTGATATTTCTGTCCTTTATAAAAAATTTCCCCTTCACATACACATAGTGTTGACCAATAGTCAGAAACACCCCACTGCAAAGCAGAGGCATTAGATATATTTTCTGGAATCTGAATCGTAAGATCACACCCCATTTCTGGGTCTAATCGTTGAAGGCGAATCACGGGAATTTGCCATTGAATCAGGTCGGTTTTATCAAATTGATATAGCGCCGAATCAAACTGGCATTGGCGTCGAATAGAATATGTTTTTAAATGTCCCACACTATGTTGGCTATTACTTACAAGCACTGTTGCAGTGTCGATAGCTGAAGTTGTAATGCTATGGGCGTTATAACACAGAGGAATACGTGGCTGTCCCACTAAACTAATATAATTAAAATAACGAAGTGGGGTTGGTAAATTAGGAAGGATCAAGCCTTGATAAACAATTTTAAAAAAGCCACGAGAAGGTTGATAAACAACCCCCTCTTTAACATTAGGGCCCAGCTGCTGTAATTGATTAATTTCACTTATCAACTTAGGCATACTGAACCTCTTCTATTTTATGTTTTTAGTGTTTCATTACTCTTGCGTGCAAATAAAGTCGTAACAAAACCAGATAGAGCATAGATAATTGAAACTGTCAAAATGCCCATTGGAATATTATAAGTGATTGCCGCAAAAATCAGTACTACTGGCAACATAACTACAAAAGGAACGCGTTTACGATCCATCTGCTTGAAAGAATAATATTTAATATTGGAAATCATGAGTAATCCCACAATTACCATAAGAACAGCATTAATAGTTTGAATCGCAATATCACGTAAATCAAAAATGAAAGGATAATCGCGAGCAACCCAGACGAGTGAAATAATGATAATAGCAGCGAGTGGACTTGCAATGCCGATAAAATAACGCTTATCAACAACGCCTATTTGCACATTAAAACGCGCTAGTCGGAAGGCTGCGCAGGCTGTATAAACAAAACAACAAGCTAAACCAATACGGCCTAAATCATGCAAACTCCAGCTATACATCAGCATTGCTGGAGCCACACCAAAAGCTAACAAGTCTGAGAGAGAATCATATTGTTCGCCAAAAGCACTTTGTGCGCCAATTGCTCGAGCAACTCGACCATCTAAGCCATCTAATAGCGCTGCAATAAAAATGGCATAGATCGCTTGGTTAAAATCCCCATTCATACTTGCAATGATGGAATAGAAACCGGACAACAGAGCAGCGGTTGTAATTAAGTTAGGCCAAAGATAAATACCTCGGCGCTTCACTTTTTGTCCTTCCGGATTATCTTCTTCTTCAACCACTTCAAATGTAATCCCATCAAATGAATGTTCATTATGAGTTAAATCTTGCTCTGGTTTAGGCGCATTTGTCATTATTTTCTATTCCAAACATGTGCATTGATTTAAGTTAACTGTTACTCACCTACCAACCAGCGAACAGCAGCATGACCACCAGTTTCTTGCATGCGAAGATGCGGGAATAACCACTGTAGTGCTTGGTCTGCTTGTTCAGAGAACTGCCAAGGTGGGTTAATCACTAATAGACCACAACCATTTAGACCCACAGGTGTGTCATCTGGCCACACACAAATTTCACAAACTAACTGACGGCGAATACCCGTTTTAAACATTTTCTTTTCAAAACGTTCAATCATCGCTCGGTCTTTGATTGGATACCAAACTGCAAAAACGCCTGTTGGCCATTTTTTATAAGCTTGTTGTAAAAGTTCAACTAATTGCGGAAAGTCTTTACGTTCTAATTCGTAAGGAGGGTCGATCATAACAAGACCGCGCTTTTCTTTTGGCGGAATTACGCCGAGCAAGCCTTCATATGCATCACGCTCATGTAAACCTGCACGTTTATCACGAATGTTATGACGTAATTGCTGAAATACATCGCGCTGCATTTCAAAAATTGTTGCCTTATCAATTTCACGCATGCCTTGCAAAGCAAACCAAGGAGAACCTGGATAACTCCCCTTACCTTCTTCAGAACGCAATTGTTCGACTAACTTCAAATATTGTTGGATTGCTTCAGGTGCCTGACGCTTTTCCATTTCAGATAGTTGAACTAGACGATGAATGCCTGTGAGAAATTCTCCAGACTTTTGTGCAGGTGCCAGAGATAAATCATATTTGCCGGCCCCTCCATGCGTATCGATATAACGATAAGGTTTATCTTTAGCATTTAAACGGTTGAGCAGCTGTAGCAAAAGCACATGCTTCATAACATCTGCAAAGTTGCCCGCATGGAAATGGTGACGGTAATTCATGTTGACTTTAATTCCTCAATTCAACAAATAGTTTAACATGAAAAAAATATTCTTTCGTAAGGTTGTGATCATCTAAAATAGAGCTGCTTGATATTTTTACGATCTACTCGAGGTTATATGCGTTCTCACTCACTTCCTGATTCATGGAATTTGGATCAAATTTTAGATGATTTAAATGCGCATGGCTTTGCCATTATAAATCAAGCATATCCAGATCAATATCGCGCACAGGTTTCTCAAGAATGTAGCCATCATATGGATGAATTTAGAGAAGCAGGCATTCAAAACGGCGTTGTAAGTAATATTCGTAGCGACCATATTCTCTGGATTAATGACCGGCTCCCTATTGCTCAGCTACATATTGAAACCTTAACTTTATTTTCACAAAGTCTAAATCAAGCATTCTATTTAGGGATTAAAGAGGTTGAAGCTCATTTTGCCCGTTATAATTTGGGTGAATTTTATGCTTTACACCGAGACAATCCTCAACAAAAAAATGATCGTATTATCTCAACTGTCTATTATCTACATCCAGAATGGCAAGAGGATTGGGGTGGGCAATTGCGACTACAAGATAACAACGAGAAATGGCATATTGTTAATCCCGAACCCAATCGACTGGTAATATTTCAAAGCGATTTATTACATGAAGTATTAATTTCAAAACAACAAAGGCTATCTATTACGGCTTGGCTTCGTAGTGGAAATTCTATTTGGGTTTAAAGGTTACTCTTTAAATTTGATAAATGAACCCGATATAAAAGCTATTGATTAAAAAAGGTGATGGCGTATGTCTATTGAAAGTAAAACAATTGTGAACCGAATTGGTGAAACAGACCAACTTTATTTGACTGAAAATACGCCTGAGCTTGCTTTAGAGCGTGCTGAGTTACGCATGCAACTTGTAGTATTAAGTCGTGTTCGCCAAGAACAGCTACATTTCTTACAAGAAGCTATTGTCTTGCTTGAACAAGCACGCATGGAATATGAAGAAATGCCATTGAGCTTATATCTTAATTTGTCTTTACATTTAGCCAAAGCCTATATGCTTTATTTTGAACTCAATAAAGAAAAACGTTTTGCGCTGATTACTCAACAAATTTTGAAGCCATTAGCACATCATGAACATGCTGATATCTACTTCTTCTTGGCATATGCGTCAGCAGCACGACAAGAGTCAGCATTAACAAGACATTGGTTAACTAAATATTTATCAACGTCTACATGTGATCTTGAATTGCTTCATGGCCAACCTGTATTTGACCTTGTACGTCATGAGCCATGGTATAAAGATAAATTAAAAGTAAAGACACATTAAACTCTTAATGCAATAAAGCCTGTTTTACGTATTACTTGTAAAACAGGCTTTATTTTTTTGAAATTATTTTTTCACACTGTCTTCATGCAGTTGTTCATTGAGCTCATCAATAACCACAATCCACTCATCATCTTTTTCCCAATGACTCTTCAAAAAATCGCTTTGACCTTTTGACCAAAAAGATGCTTCATGTAATTTTTGCTCGGCTGGCAATTGATGTGTTTTGATAAAGTTTTCAATACTTGCTTCATCAGAATCTAAACCCAACTGATCAAATAAAAGCTCTAAAGTCGGTTGCTGTTCAAACATTGTTATTCTCCTATAACTTCTTTTAAATCATCTATTAACTAATCTAACAATAAAACGTTTTTACTTGCATGATAGTGTCTATATTTTCTTGTTGCTTTTTGTGTTTGCTTTTTCAGAATTCAATAAAAAAGCACTCTAAAAGAGTGCTTTTTTAACTCATCAAACTGATGAATTATTTTACCATGTCAGCAATTGCTGCACGTTCTTCTTCAAGCTCGTTTAGAGTGAAGTTGATACGCTCACGGCTGAATTCATCGATTTCTAAACCTTGAACGATTTTGTATTCACCGTTTTCAGTTGTAACAGGGAAACCGAACATAACGCCTTCAGGAATACCATAAGAACCATCAGATGGAATACCCATAGTTACCCATTTGCCGTTTGTACCAAGCGCCCAGTCACGCATATGGTCAATTGCAGCGTTAGCAGCAGAAGCAGCAGAAGACAAACCACGCGCTTCGATGATCGCAGCACCACGTTTACCAACAGTTGGAAGGAATACGTCTTTGTTCCAAGCTGGATCGTTGATTTTGTCTTTTAAGCTTTCGCCATTTGCAGTTGCAAAACGGTAGTCAGCATACATTGTTGGAGAGTGGTTGCCCCAAACTGTTAAGTTTTCGATGTCAGCAACTGCAACACCAGCTTTTTGAGCAACTTGAGTCAACGCACGGTTGTGGTCAAGACGCAACATCGCTGTGAAGTTTTTCGCTGGAAGATCTGGAGCAGATTTCATTGCGATGTAAGCGTTAGTGTTTGCAGGGTTACCTACAACTAATACTTTAACGTTACGGCTAGCAACTTCGTTTAATGCTTGACCTTGGCCGATGAAAATTTCACCGTTAACTTTTAACAAGTCAGCACGTTCCATACCAGGACCACGTGGACGAGAACCTACCAATAATGCGTAGTCAGCATCTTTAAATGCAACTTTCGGATCATCAGTCCCGATCATGCCAGCCAATAAAGGGAAAGCACAGTCATCAAGTTCCATCATTACGCCTTTAAGCGCTTGTTGTGCTTTTTCAACTGGAACTTCAAGCAATTGTAAAATAACAGGTTGATCTTTACCTAACATTTCACCGCTTGCGATACGGAATAATAAGCTGTAACCAATTTGACCTGCAGCGCCAGTCACGGCAACACGAACGGGTTGCTTCATGTAATTGTCTCCAATGAGTGTCCTTAATCGGGTTAAATAGGAATTCCATCTAACCAAATCATCATAAACGGCAAAGATTGTACTCTAAAGATTTGGCAGATGCATGTAAAAGCCACTCGTTTTCACCAAAAGTCTGATAGAAAATACAAATTAATCTTTACAAATAGATTCAATGTATGGTGAGCATTTCCTTACGAAATGTCTGTAATCTTTAATAACTACCTTTAATCATGATTTCACCAGGGCAATTCGATACCACATGATTTGCACACTGTTTATATTGGCCCTTTACCGTGTAACAAACTTTCACTTCCGTTAAGACCACATCCGAACGTGATAATTGACAACTAAAACGGATACCATTTTGAGGTAAGCTCGGATTAAGACGTACAAACTGCTGTCTTAACGCAGATTGCTGCATTTCAACATTTGTTGAACTTGTGAGACTGGCCGGAATTTTTAAACGTTCAGCGAAATTAATAACCGTACGGAAATATTGGCTTGCATTCATAGGAACGCATCCACCTACACTTTTCCATAGCTGTACACGAGCATTATTATCAGGCATAACCCGAGCTACGACTTTGGCTTGCAATGGAGATAAGGTTGCAGAACTGTCTGTTGAGCAGTTACTTTGGTTTGTTTCCGGCATAAGGCCTGTAATTGTCAGTGAATATCCTTCAAGACATTTACGTTGTTTTTGTTTAGAGGGATCTAATGCACATGCGGCAGGTGTCATTTGCACATGCATAACATACCCCTGTAAATTAACAGGTTCGGCATGTAAAACGGAACTCATCAATCCTACTCCCGCACAGATGAGCCACCATGCAAGTTGCAAAATTGAACGAAGTTCCAAATATCTATATTTCATTTAATTAAAACTTGAATATGCCAATTAAAAGAAGATCCATCATCAACCACCTTAAAGCTAAGGCGACGTACGCATTGGAATGACTTTCAT
The DNA here is from genome assembly GCF_014169935.1 of Acinetobacter sp. BEC1-S18-ESBL-01. NCBI lineage: Bacteria > Pseudomonadati > Pseudomonadota > Gammaproteobacteria > Moraxellales > Moraxellaceae > Acinetobacter > Acinetobacter sp. BEC1-S18-ESBL-01. The sequence continues at coordinate 491,618 of NZ_AP022302.1, read as the reverse complement.
ACGCTGCGATAACGACTGGGCGCCTTGACCCAATATTACACCGTAATGTGTTGCATTCGTCATAACGTGCTTGACGTAGTCTCTGGTTTCTAACAATGGAATTGTCTCAGTATATTGGTCAGCCGAAATTGATTGATAATCCGGTTGCCAACGTCTAGCCCGATTAGGGCCCGCATTATAACCTGCTGTCGCCAAAACAGGGTTATTGCTTAATTGTCCCTGAATCATCGACAAATAAAATGTTCCATATCGAATATTGGTATTCATTTCATTTAATGCAGCCGGATTATAAGTTTCACCCATTTGACGTGCAATCAACTTCGCCGTATCAGGCATAATTTGCATAAGACCGCCCGCCCCAACGTGAGAACGCGCAGAAGTAACAAACCGACTTTCTTGACGCATTAAACCATAAGCCCATGCAGGATCAATTCCTGCATTGTAACTATGACTTACGACATTAGTCTTATGAGGAGTCACATAGCGATAAGTATCATTATGCTTATTTGTTGTACGATCTGCTGCATAAATTGCACGGTCATACCACCCCATGTCATGAGCACGCTTTGCCGCAGCTAAAAGTAAACCGTCATCATGCTGAAGATACGCTTGACGAACTGCCCAATTCCACTCTCGATTCGTATAAGTTGGATTTGCATTAATACGTCTTAAAGTAAAAGCACGATTAAAGTGAATATTCTGATCTAAACGTCTTAAATCACTTGCTGTCGGCTGATCATCATAAGGTTGGTGGTTATAACGCTCACCTAAACGATCTTTTGCTAAAAGGTTATGATAGTCATCACCAGCCTGAGCCAGTTTTCTATAAATTTGTTGTGCTGTTGCTTTAGAAGCACTATCACCACGCTGCTCTGACGCACGAGCAAGCCAATATTGCCAACGGTCTTCTTGTTTTTGGGTTACCGTCATACTATCAATAGCGCGAATTAAACTTTCCCACGCCCCAAAACGAATCGCCTGACGCGCATAAATTTCAGCTTCTTCCGGACTTAATGGATAACCATAACTTGCATCAAAATATTGAAGAACTTCACGATTAAAATTATTTTTCATTACCGTGGTGCCACCAATATAGGCTACCGTACGATATAAATATTTTTGTACATTTTGTGGCGTACCTTGGGCAACACGCTGCACATTTGAAAAAGCATTACTTAAGTCATTATTAGCTAAACGCCCTAACGCGAAAATCAAATAAGCATAATCTGCATCATTTGTTTTAGGCGCACTCCATAAATAATTGAGTGGATTGGCCTGAATTTGGTTAAGCTGGGCCAAGGACAAATTCAAACCCAAAGTTTGTGCTGTTGCGAGCGCCTGCCCCGACAAACCTGCACGCAATTGTACCCATAGACGCTGTTGTTTATCTTGTGCGCTCATTAAAGGGCTAGATAACATCATGCGCCCTAAACCTAAGCAGGATTCTGGTTGTGACTCAGTTGCTAACCAAACATCTTTATATTCAGCAAAAACTAATGCATCACCACTTCTCGCCCGCACCTGTGCCAAAGCACAATTTTCGGCTTGGTCAGGGTTGGTGACATAAGATAAGACGGGTTGTGCAGATGCAAAGTCAGCTTGTTTAACTTTTTCTTCAACATAATCGGCTGCTAATTTTTCAGCCATTGCTGATTGTGGATAGCGTTGAGCAAAGCTTACGATAGAGGCAGTAGGTTGAAAGCCAAGGTTTGTATTAAGTTTCCAATATTCTGGGTAATATCCCAACACATCATTTTGCATAGCAAGCTGATATTGGTCTAATAACGCAGTATTACCACTATTTGCAGCATTTAGTGCATCATTAAACTGCTCTTCGGCAGCATAGGTAAATGAACAACCAAGTAAACACATAGCTCCTAACCAGCTACGATGCATATATTTATTTTTCATTACACGACTATGGATTGATGAGCTCTTTCTACTTGGTCTCATATATGTGCTAAACCCTGACTATTCACCTTCAACGCATAGTTTAATTATTCTTCGTGCTTTCTTTTGTTGTGTTATGTAACTCTATGATTCAACATCATTAAAATTCACCTAATTTACTTCACAAAAACCGTGTCATGTTCTGAAAGTTTACTGTTATCGGTTCAGCTCAAATACTGCTATAATAGATAGTTTGACCCATTTTGGGCCAATTTATTCTTTTTAGATCGATCTGTTAGGAGCCTGCATGACGGTTCAAACCTTCATTCCCAATGGTGCCAAAGCTGCCTCAGAAAACACTGTTACCCAGCCAACGCACACCACTGATGTTTCAATAAAAAAACTTTATATTGAAACTCAAGGGTGTCAGATGAATGAGTATGACAGTCACCGTATGGCAGACCTTTTAGGAGATTCTCACGGTTACGTTTTGACGACCAACCCTAATGAAGCAGACATTCTGCTCATGAATACGTGTTCTATTCGTGAAAAAGCGCAGGAAAAAGTATTTAGTGAATTAGGTCGCTGGCGCAAACTAAAAGACAAAAATCCTGATCTTGTGATTGGTGTCGGTGGATGTGTTGCGTCTCAAGAAGGTGACAATATTCAAAAACGTGCGCCTTATGTAGACATGATTTTTGGCCCACAAACATTACACCGTTTACCGCAAATGCTTGATCAACATAATGCTCAAGTAGAAAAACCTAAAAAAGATAAAATCAAACTGGTTGATATTTCTTTCCCAGATATTGAAAAATTCGACTTTTTACCCGAACCACGTGTAGAAGGCTTTAAAGCATTCGTTTCTATTATGGAAGGCTGCTCTAAATACTGTTCTTTCTGTGTAGTTCCCTACACACGCGGTGAAGAAGTTTCTCGCCCACTAGATGATGTACTTGCTGAAATCGCGGGTCTTGCGGAAAAAGGTGTCCGTGAAATTTCACTTCTGGGTCAGAATGTAAATGGTTACCGCGGTGAAACTTTCGAAGGCGGCATCTGTACCTTCCCTGAATTGTTACGACTCATTGCAGAAATTCCGGGTATCGGCCGTTTACGTTATACGACTTCGCACCCACTTGAGTTCTCTGACGAACTTATTCAGTGTTATGAAGATTTACCTCAAATGGTGTCGCATTTACACTTGCCTGTTCAAAGTGGCTCTAATGATGTCTTACAGGCAATGAAGCGAAATCATACGATTGATGTTTATATCGACAAGATTGCCAAGTTAAGAAAAATACGTCCAGATATGCATTTATCGAGTGACTTTATTATTGGTTTCCCTGGTGAAACTGATGAAAACTTCGCCGAAACACTTCAATTTATCAAAGACTTAGATTTTGATCACTCATATAGCTTTGTTTATTCAAAACGTCCAGGTACACCTGCATCAGACTTACCTGATACTACGCCTGAGCACGTTAAGAAAGAGCGTTTAGCTCAAGTTCAAAAAGTGATTAAACAGTCCAGCATTGAAAAAACTGATGCAATGCTTGGCAAAATTGAACGTGTTCTTATTGAAAAAGTTTCGGACCAAGACCCTAATATTTTACTAGGTACAGCCGATAATACACGTCTAGTCACTTTTGTCGGTGATGCTTCTTGGGTAGGTCGTTTTGCAGAGATCGAGATTACTGAAATTAAAACTTTAAATTTAGTTTACGGTGAGCTCTTGAATCTTGAGCCTGACGTGGCGTAATGTAGAGGTATTCTAAAGTCTACTGAAAGGTTTTCTCTTGACTGCAGCGATTCGACGTACCTTAACATTTCCTGAAATTTCAATGGAACGTTTAAAGAGCATCTTGGGTGCCTATAATGGGCACCTTAAGCAAATTGAACAGCGTTTAGATGTCAAAATTACTCATCGTGGAGATGTTTTTCATATCGATGGTGAGATAGATGCTGTTGGGAGAGCCGAAGCATTATTGCAACGACTCTACGAAGAGTCTGAGGTATCCCAGCAAATCAGTGCAGATCTGTTGCATCTGTTAATTCAATCTTCTCAAACCGAACGTAATTTCGAGTTAGTTGGAGAAGAAATGGATGAACATGATGCACCAATGGATGTCTATTTCCAAACTCGAAAAGGCCGTATTAACCCACGTGGTGCTAATCAAAAACGCTACGTACAGCGTATTTTGCAAAGCGATATTTCTTTTGGTGTTGGCCCTGCGGGTACAGGTAAAACCTATTTAGCAGTTGCCGCCGCAGTAGATATGCTCGAACGTAATGAAATCCAACGGATTTTACTTGTACGTCCTGCTGTAGAAGCTGGAGAAAAGCTAGGTTTCTTACCGGGTGATTTAACTCAGAAAATCGACCCATACCTACGCCCTCTTTACGATGCTCTTTACGAAATGCTCGGCTTCGAAAAAGTTGCCAAGTTAATCGAGCGTCAAGTGATTGAAGTTGCACCTCTTGCATATATGCGTGGTCGCACACTTAACCATTCATTTGTAATTTTGGATGAAGCTCAAAACACAACGCCAGAACAAATGAAAATGTTCTTGACCCGTTTAGGTTTTGGTTCTCGTGCAGTGATTACAGGTGATATTACCCAAGTAGATTTACCTCGAGGCCAACAATCTGGTTTGGCACATGCACTACGTGTACTCGAGAATATTAAAGAAATTCATATTACCCGTTTCCATTCCCGTGACGTTGTACGTCATCAACTTGTTCAAAAAATTGTTGAAGCGTATGAAGGTTGGGATGGTGAACAACAGCGTCTTAATGCTGAAGCACGTGCTGAACGTAAAGCACGTCAAGAAGCATTAGTTGCTGAAAACGATACAGCAGCAGACTTGCAACACCAGGATGCTTAAGGATTCATTTTGAAAATCAGTTTAAGTTTACAACAAGACTTTCAATCACCTGAGTTAGAGCTCAAACGGGCTCAACTCAAAAAAATTATTGAGACCACTTTACGCCACGTTGGTTATAAAGAAGATTGTGAAATTGGAGTTGCTTGCGTAGATCTGGATGAAAGCCAGCAACTCAATTTGCAATACCGAGAAAAAGATAAACCAACTAATGTTTTATCTTTCCCAAGTGATATTCCAGAAGAAGTTCTACCAATGCTAGATGCCTTACCATTAGGTGATTTAGTTATTTGCATTCCAGTGGTATTACAAGAGGCTTTGGAACAAAAGAAAACTGCACAAAATCATTTTGCACATCTGTTAGTACATGGTGTTTTACATTTACTTGGTTATGACCATGAAACCAGTGATGAAGATGCAGAAGAGATGGAAGGCTTAGAAATTGAAATTTTAGCAAAACTCAATATTGCTAACCCTTATCAGGAATAATCTGATCATTAGTAAAATGTGGATATCCTAAAAGTTATCCACATTTTTTAATTAGTGAACCTCAAATTCAGCTTCAGCTGGGTCAAAACGCCAAGTACGTACAATACGCAACTCCGAAATATCTTTCATATTGGCATCAAAATGCCCAAATGGTGCGCCGCGGCGTACTGAAGACTTCGCTGCTTCATCTAGAACTGGATGACCTGAGCTTTCAAGCAAGCGAATTGCACGAATTCCCCCTTGAGCATTCAAAATTACCATTAAACGCACTTCACCTCTTAGCTGTTGCTGTTTGGCTTCTTCAGGGTAATAGCGGTTGCCATAAAGCTCTACTTTTTCACGGAACTTATCCAAATAAGCAGCCGAAGCATCTTTCTTTGCTTGAATACCATCTACTGTTTTTATCTTTTGCTGACGGCTGAAATCTTGTTGGCGTTGCAAATATTGTGCTTCAAGGCTTGCAACCATCGCAGCTTTTGCTTGAAATTGACTTTGTAATTGTTCTAGTTCTTTTTTTCTTTGGCTTGCATCCGCTTGTTTCTGCCAACTCAAAACCGTCATTAAAACTTTTTCTTCAAATTTAAGTTCTCTTTGCTGCTGAATCTTTTGCAAACTTTCTAACTCAGTATCTCCAGTTGAAGCATCATTGAGCATCGGATTTGGAGTATCACTAGAAGTCCGATGAGCTTCACGAAATGCGCCCGAGCCTTGCTGATCTGCTTGCGCTAAAAAATCTGCCTGATGAACTGGCTCATTGCTTGGCCGAATTGAAATTGCAATTTCTTTAGTAGATTGCTCTGATGGGCTAGGCATGGCAAAGTGAATGAGCAATACAAAAATATGGAGTAAGATTGCTAATATTGTTGCGGCAATAAAGACTCGGTCTTGCCACCAATAATGAAAAGGCTCTATGGATAAACTTCTTTTGTTCAACATAATCTTAAAAGCATATAAATGCCTTTTCCCCACGGTTTAATACCGAATAAAATACAAACTGATATTCAAATATGGATAAAAGTGTGATTCACTTCAAATATAGGGTTTTATCCATTTTCATTTTGTCAAAATGTATCAAGTAAATTTGCTACACTGCAATATCAAAACCCGTTTTTTATCATAATAAAGATTGTGTGGGCTCTTTAGTAAATTATCTTCTGGAAGTTCTTTTATGCAAACGCTATTTTCCTCATTAGTCAGACGCCTTCAAAAAGTCTATAAAAAAGCAGAAGCATTCATTGAGGAAGAAAGAGATTTTACATTATCACAAACCTTTCTGAATGCCACTTTGCAACGTTACGTGACGAATAATGTTGAGTTTTTAGATGACCTACATGCAGATCTTTATCATGACTGGTTAAGGTTATATGCAACCATGCATGTAAAAGGTTTAGAAACCACACTATCGGTTGATTTAAAACTGATCCAGATGGAATTTAATAAAGAACAACAACTTTTAGTTTTTGAACAAATTAGTAATACACAAATTATTGAAGCGAAATATAAAAACTTTTGGCAAAAGATCGCCGTAAAAGCCGCAGTTTTTTACTACCATAAAATTTTGAAAAAAGACCCTTTGGGGATGATTCTTGAACGTTTTAATGTAGCAGAAGAACGCGATGAACTTATATTTCTTGATCTCAACCGTTGGTTTGGCAAAAAAGCCAGCATCATCGAAACATTAGGCAAAGTACATATAAATTACGCACGAGTTCGTGAAGCTGAGTTAGTTGTATTTGGAAATGTGAATTTAGCAGCCTTACTTTCTCGTGATCAGGACGACGATTTTGAAGAAGAATTCGCGGATTCTGAAATAACGCCAATTCAGCAAAAAGATGAATAAACGGTTTATAAATGAAGATTAATTAACTGCCAAAAAACACAAATAGATTACACATTTAGCATAAATCCTGATTTTTTCTCCATGATCAACAGGCATAATATGTTTAAGTTACAGATGCATCAGCACTGACTTTTTAGTCTGTACAAGGATATTTACTTATGGCAACAAAATTTCTGAAATCGTTTGGCATCGCAACAGGTATTTCAACAACTTTGCTTTTTGCAGGCTTCTCAAGCCATGCACTTGCCATGAGCCCATTTCAGGCAAATTATCAGTTTACTTACAATAATAAAGGCATGGGGTCGGCTACACGTGCCTTAAGCCAACAAGGTAATAACTGGACTTATAAATTCACTGCAAAAGCAGGTGGAATTGCGTCCGCCAGTGAAACAAGTAAATTTAGTTTCACCAATGGTAAAATTGGGTCTCAAAGTTTTAGCCGTACCAGCAAAATTTTGATTCATAACAACACCATGAGTATTAACTTTAATCCAAATAGCAAAACTATCTCTACCAAGAAAGATGATAAAGCTCGTTCATTTGCTTGGCAGGCAGGCGTTCTTGATGAGTTAAATGCAGAGTTACAACTGCGTGAAGACTTAAAAAATGGTTCATTGAAGTCCTCTTATCCACTTGCAGATGCAAAAGAAGTTGAAAATCGTCGATTTGTAAAACAAGGTAATGAGAAAATTAAAACCTCTTATGGAACATTCGATACCATTAAAGTGGTTTTACAACACAACAAACCTGAACGCAGTACAATCTTTTGGTTAGCGCCGAAATTAGATTATTTACCAGTTAAAGTAAGTCATATTGATGGTAAAACTTCTTATGGATTGTTATTAACAAGTTATACAGGTAAGACGAATTAAAGCTTGCATTTTTTTGGATGCTTTTTAAAATACGCATTTGCTTTAAAAAGCATCCGTCTAGAGGATTCTCCCGTGCACGCACTAGAACAGAAAATCTTAACAGAAGGTATCGTTCTATCTGATCAAGTCTTGAAAGTCGACGCTTTCTTAAACCACCAAATTGATCCTGTATTAATGCAGCAGATTGGTAAAGAATTTGCCGCTCGCTTTAAAGATGCAGGGATTACCAAGATTATTACCATTGAAGCATCAGGTATTGCACCTGCAATCATGGCAGGTTTAGAACTTGGTGTACCTGTAATTTTTGCTCGCAAATATCAGTCATTGACCTTAAAAGATGACTTATATCGCTCTAAAGTATTTAGTTTTACTAAACAAACTGAAAGCACGATTGCGATTTCAAATAAACATCTTCATTCAACTGATAAAGCATTAGTTATTGATGACTTCTTGGCAAATGGTCAAGCAGCATTAGGCCTGATTGATTTAATTCACCAAGCAAATGCAGAAGTTGTAGGTGTGGGTATTGTGATTGAAAAATCATTCCAGCCAGGTCGTGATTTATTGCTTGAAAAAGGCTACCGTGTTGAATCATTAGCACGTGTTCATTCTCTTACAGATGGCAAAGTTACTTTTGTAAAAGAATAAGATGTACACCTAAAAAAGAGCGGATATCCGCTCTTTTTTATTTGCTCAAAACTAAACTAAAAGCTTTTTGGCAACCTCTCCTAAACGTTTTCCTTGAGCTTCACACAAAATCTTTTCGTCCTGACTTAAGTTCTGGTCATGACGCGGTCCACTTACATGGCTTGCGCCATAAGGTGTTCCACCTGTTTTAGTATTAGATAACGCTGGAATTGCATTAGGTAATCCCAAAATCATCATGCCATGATGAAATAACGGCGGTAACATAGTGAGTAAAGTACTTTCCTGCCCACCATGCATTGAACCAGAAGAAGTGAAAACGCAAGCAGGTTTATTATGTAATGCCCCATTGAGCCAAAGACTGGTTGTTTGATCCCAAAAATATTTCATTTCACTTGCCATATTGCCAAAGCGGGTTGGAGAACCTAACGCTAAACCTGAACAATTCGCTAGATCATCTAACGTACAATAGATATCACCTTCTTCCGGAATGCTTGGCTCGGCTATTGTGACAGCTGAAGCAATATTTGGTACTGTCCGAATTTTCACTGACATACCCGCAGACTCAACACCGTTGGCAATTAAATGAGCCATTTCTTTAGTAGAACCATATTTGCTGTAATAGAGTACAAGAATGTAAGGTTGCATCGGTTTCATAAATTTTGTTAAAAAGAACACTATACGGGATTTTTTATTTTTTTGGCGCAACCAATTTTATGAAATTCTAGAGGTGATTGATGGTGCAGCACAAAAGATAATGCGAGCAATTTTCTCGGACTCATTGAGTAAAAAGTTTATCTACTTTTGGTAAACCCTTGCTCAGACAACAGAAAGCCTACTTTTTTGAAAAAAATTTATGGCTACAATTCTTTCTATAGCACCTAGTAAACTTACAGAACGACTTTAATTCTATAAGTTATTATTTTGCTTTAATCTACGATTTGAGTACTTAAGCTCATACTTTGATAAGCTATCAATCGCCCAACATGATGATTAAAAAAATCGGGATAGACGACGCATGTTACAACGTTTTTTAAGTAAGCTTCCTTTTTATAATAAAACTTGGTTTCAGTTCGTTTTATATGTATTTAAGCGTTTTGAAGCTGATCGGTGCCGTGAACAAGCTGGCTCTCTCACCTATACAACGCTATTCGCAGTTGTGCCGATGTTAACGGTTTTTTTAGTAATTATTTCTTCAATCAAAGCATTAGAACCAGCAAGACAACAACTGCAACATTTAATCTATAGTAACTTTTTACCAAAAAGCACGATCGCATTTGATAAAGCGCTAAATGCTTTTACAGAAAAATCTAGCAACTTAACCGTTATTGGTGTGCTGTTTTTATTCGTTACTACTGTCTTAATGCTGACCTCAATTGAAACCGTCTTTAACCGTATTTGGCGTGTAAAAGAAACACGCAGTGGCATTATGGGTTTTATGCGTTATTGGACGATCATCTCTTTAGGTCCGATTATTTTAGGAAGTGCATTTGTTATTTCATCAACAGTTGCATCGATGAACTTATTAAGTAATAACTTCACAGGTTATCAACTTGATGGCGCATTTCTACTCTGGCTAATTTCTTTTGTACTCACAATTTTGGGTTTCTTCATTTTATATTGGACCATTCCCAATCGTACAGTCCCAGTTTATGCGGCAGGAATAGCGGCTTGTTTAAGTGCTGTACTGTTTGAAATACTCAAAAATTTCTTTAGCTTTGTGATGTCAAATTTCACTAGTTATGAAATTATTTATGGTGCATTTGCAGCAGTGCCAATTTTCCTTCTATGGATCTTCCTGTCATGGAACATTATTTTACTTGGTGTAGAAGTAAGTTTTGCTCTAACTGCTTTTCACTCGGGTAAAGAGCAGAAACGTCATCCTGTTTTAATGCTATTAGATATTCTCGAGCTGTTTTATAAAAAACAGAAACTCGGTGAAAGTGTAAGTGACAAAGAAGCTTTAGAAATTTTAGGTCGCGGAGAAATTGGCCGCTGGCCAGCTTATGTACTTTTGCTTGAAGAGCAAAATTTGGTTAAACGTACCGATAAAGATGAATATGTGCTTGCGCGCAATTTATCCCAAGTTGACTTCTGGAGTTTTTTCACTGCTCTCCCATACCCTCTCCCATTACGTGAAGATGTTTTGAATGTACATGATGACGATGAATGGATGGAAAAAATAGGACCCGCCTTGGTCGAATCTAATGATTATTTAGCAGCAAAACTTTCTATTCCGCTCTCAACAATTTTTGAAGAGAAATAAGAAAGTAAAACTATTTAACAGTATAGGCACTCTTTCCTACCCAATAAAAAAACCCTATTATTAAAAAAATAATAGGGTTAAAAATTGGCAATTTTAGGAATGGGTTATGCTTTTACAAAAGTTTCCCATGCAAAATCTTGCGTTGCACCTTTTAATGTCATTTTCAACTGATCGCCTGCATGTAATGGTCCAACCCCAGCAGGTGAACCTGTCATAATCACATCACCTGGTTCTAGTGAAAAAACCTGATTAATATCAGTTAAAAGTTCAGCAATAGTAAACATTAACAGTGCAGTATTACCATCTTGACGCAATTCATCATTAATATGGAAAGTGAATTTGGTCTCTTGCCAATTTGTAATTTCTTTTGTATCAACCCAATCTGCCAAAACACAAGCACCATCAAAAGCTTTAGCTCGCTCCCATGGGTGGCCTTTACTTTTCAGATCATTCTGTAAATCACGCATTGTTAAATCAAGACCTAAAGTTACTGCTCCAATCGCTTTTAAAGCTTTTTCAGGATCTGTTTCACCTTTCAAAGGTTGATCAATACGTAACACTAACTCACATTCAAAATGGCAACTGCCCCACGCTGGATTCCAAGAAATACCGTCATTTAAACCAATCAAACTACTCGGTGGTTTAATAAATAATATAGGGCTGTCAGGCATAGCATTATTTAATTCTTTGACATGATCGGCGTAACTTCTGCCCACGCAAACGATTTTTGAAGGACGTGTATTCATGAGGCTTCCTTTGTTGTTGCGGCTAATAATTCCAATAATTTATTTCTTAAATGTATTTTCAAATATGGTTTGATCTGAAACCTGTGCAAATGCACGCTTTGGTACAATAATTACAGTTTTATTCTTTAGCTCAAGCATGTAAGTCAGTTTGCCTTTAGCAAAAATTTGTACATCTGCATATTGCATCACTTGCTTACGACCATTGGCATAAAGCTCAAAGTAATCTTGATATAAGTCGATTCCCTGCTCACTCTTTCCAAACTGGTAACGAACAAATTGACGCTTAAATAACATAGGTAAAAGCCAGTAACGCATCAGGCCTTGCATCACCAGAAAAAATACGCCTAACCCGACATAATATCGTCCAACCCCAGAGAGACCTAAATAAAATCCCCAAATAATAATTGCAATACTAATTGCAGGTGTAAGAAAACGGGTAAATTGCTTTTTCCCAAATGTCACTAATGAAAACCCATCTTGTGACTCTTCTAAATTCAAATAGTAACGTAAAGATAAAGCTGTTTTTTGCTCAGTCATTGCACTGCATCAATACTCAATAAATCGAAACTATTAGAGCATATTCATTTCAGCTTTAAAATGAATCAAAGGCTATTTTTTATTTTGTTTAAAAGTAGAGCTTATGATGAGATTCGAAAATCAACTACGTTGCATATATAGAACGTAGATTCATATTTTTTGAGCTTATTTCAGTTTTTAAAATTTCTACAATAAGAGCATTACCTTCTTAGTGGAATGTCTCATGTCTTTCTTTGCAAAATTATTTGGCTTAAATCAAAAAGCAACAGTCTCAAAAGATGTGGTTACTCAAGCCACTCAAGAGTCCCCTCTTTTCAATCAGCCAAGCTTTTTAGAATTAATTAAAAAACGTCGTTCTATTTATTCGATCGGGAAAAACTTACAACATACTCCTTCGGAAATTGAAAGGTTAATTCAAGAAGCAGTCAAACATAGCCCTTCAGCATTTAACTCTCAGTCATCTCGCATTGTTATTTTATTTAATGAGTCTCATCAAAATTTCTGGAATATTGTTTTAGATGTATTAAAAACTATTGTTCCTGCCGAAGCACTGGCTGGAACTGAACAAAAAATTCAAAGTTTTGCAGCGGGTGCTGGTACAGTTTTATTTTTTGAAGACCAAGATGTGATTAAAGGTCTACAAGAGCAATTTGAATTATATGCTGATAATTTCCCAGTCTGGTCTGAACACTCAACAGCAATTGCACAATTTGCAGTATGGAATGTATTGGCTGAACAAGGTATTGGAGCTTCTTTACAACATTACAATCCAATTATCGATGAGAAAATTAATGCTGCTTTTGATATTCCTACTCAATGGAAACTAAGAGCCCAATTAGTATTTGGTTCAATTGAAGGCGAAGCAGGTGAAAAAGCTTTTATTGAAGATGAAAGCCGTTTTAAAACATTTGGCTAATTTTTTTCAACTTCAAATCATTTAAGAGCTGGTTGCCATGAGCACTAGCTTTTAAATCGAAATAATAAAAAACAGGCACAAAAAAACCGCTATATATAGCGGTTAATTCTTCAAGTGGTGCGCTCAGAGAGATTCGAACTCCCGACCCCTTAGTTCGTAGCCAAGTGCTCTATCCAGCTGAGCTATGAGCGCGTACTTGATGTTGCGCATTATACGCATTTTTTAAGGCTTAGGAAGCCTTTTTTCATCTTTCTGTCATCAAACGTCTAGTTCTTAGCCATCACTCTAGTTTACATAGCTTTATAGCTAAAATTATTGAAACTTTGCTCACCAAAGATGTATCTGAAATATTTTTTTTCAAATAAGTTTTATAGAGTTTTTGAAGCTTTTTGCCATCTATCTAGAAGATAAAGGCTACTGTTTTAGTCAACATTATATAAATAATATATTTCTGGTTGAACCTAACCATTATAAGACTGTTTGAAATTTAACTAAGATAATGCTTCAAATAAGTGAAAATATGATTAAAAAAATAATTAGTTAAAATTATATAATATAAAAATTATTATTATTTTTATGTCTAAATTAAATAAATTATTATTTCTTTAAATATTATTTAATAACAAAAAATGTGACTAAAAATACACATTGACAGCTTTTGAGATCTAACCAATACTAAATCGCAATTATTGAGATACACATCTCATTAATTATAAAGCGCAATAAATAATACTTACTTAAAAATACAAAATTATATAGGAAATAGACCAACATGTTCTTACTAACAAACCTCGTATCTTCGATATCAAAAATTACTCAAGATTTGGGTAATATTGTATCGGTAAACACAAACGTAAACACAGGTTCCGCTGTTAATGTAAACGTTTCTGATATAAACATTTCTGATGTAAATATCTCTACATCAGGTTTACTCTCTAATGTAATTTCAACGGTAACCAACACCCTGACAACAACCACAACAGGCTTAATTTCTGATGTGGTTGGCACTGTAACCGGTACTGTCGGTTCTACAAATCCATTAGAAACAGTAACCAATGTTGTGGGTGGTGTAACTGGCGGTATTGATCTTGGAACCTCTCCAATTGCTCCAGTTATTGACGTTGTTCAAGGTGGTATCGACATTCTTCAGGGTGTTGAAAGCCTAAAAACTGAAATCATCAATACAGGTATCGACACTGTTGCTGATACTATCATTGGTGTCCTTCCTCAAACTGAACACCCTGTTTCTGAAATTGCTGATCTTGGCACTTTAACTTTCGAAACTTCTCGTGACACAGTAAATGGCACGCTTGAAGTCATTTCTGATCTAGTGGGAGGAGACATTCAAGGCGCAACTGAGTCTGCTACTGGTGTCGTTGAAACATTAATCACTAATGGTACAACTGCTACAGGTATTGTTACTGACGTTGTCGGAAGCATTACAGACGTCGTTGGTGGTGTAACTGGTGGCGTTGATGGCAACCCGCTTGAAGTAATTACTGACATCATCGGTGGCGTAACTGGTGGCGTTGACGGTAACCCGCTTGAAGTAATTACTGACATTATCGGTGGTGTAACCGGTGGTGTTGACGGTAATCCGCTTGAAGTAATTACTGATATTATCGGCGGCGTAACTGGCGGTATCGGTGATGGCACATCTCCAATCGCTCCAGTCATTGATGTCGTTCAAGGCGGCATTGATATTCTACAAGGTGTAGAGAGCCTAAAAACTGAGATCATCAATACTGGTATCGACACTGTTGCTGATACTATTATCGGTATTCTTCCACAAACTGAATATCCTGTTTCAGACCTAGCAGATCTTGGCACTTTAACTTTCGAAACTTCTCGTGACACAGTAAACGGTGCACTTGAAGTTGTTTCTGATTTAGTTGGTGGTGATATTCAAGGTGCTACTGAATCTGCTACCGGTATTCTCGATACACTGATTACAAATGGGTCAACTGCTACTGGAATTATTAATAACATTATCGGCGGCGCAACAAGTGGTGATAGTCCACTTGGCGTGGTAACCGACATTATTGGTGGTGTAACTGGCGGTGTTAGTGGTAATCCTCTTGAAGTCGTGACTGACATTATCGGCGGTGTAACTGGTGGTGTTGACGGTAACCCGCTTGAAGTAATTACTGACATCATCGGTGGTGTAACTGGTGGTGTTGACGGCAACCCGCTTGAAGTAATTACTGACATTATCGGTGGTGTAACAGGCGGTATCGGTGGTGGAACTTCTCCAATCTCTCCAGTGATTGATGTTGTTCAAGGCGGTATTGATATTCTTCAGGGGGTAGAAAGCCTAAAAACTGAAATTATCAACACTGGCATTGATACAGTTGCAGATACAATTATCAGCATTCTTCCACAAGCAGAGCATCCTGTTTCTGAACTTGCAGACCTCGGCAC
Organism: Acinetobacter sp. BEC1-S18-ESBL-01; assembly: GCF_014169935.1. Classification (NCBI taxonomy): domain Bacteria; kingdom Pseudomonadati; phylum Pseudomonadota; class Gammaproteobacteria; order Moraxellales; family Moraxellaceae; genus Acinetobacter; species Acinetobacter sp. BEC1-S18-ESBL-01. Next base: position 476,114 of record NZ_AP022302.1, on the reverse strand, counting down.
ATTAACTTTCGAAACTTCTCGTGACACAGTAAATGGCACGCTTGAAGTCATTTCTGATCTAGTGGGTGGAGACATTCAAGGTGCTACTGAATCTGCTACCGGTATCCTTGATACGCTCATTACAAATGGCACAACTGCTACTGGCTTAGTGACAGAAATCATTGGTGGATTGACAGGAACTATTGGTGGGGTTACTGGTGGAGATAGCTCACTAGGCTTAGTCACTGATTTACTTGGCGGTTTAACTGGTAGCGTAGATGGTGATAGTCCTCTTGGCTTAGTGACCGACCTTCTAGGCGGCTTAACTGGTGGCGTTACTGGCGGTACAGACAACCCTATCGGCATCGTAACAGATATCGTGGGTAGCTTAACGGGCGGTGTGACTGGTGAAGGCGGATTAGATGTTATTTCTAATTTACTAGGTGGATTAACTGGTGGTAGCTTACTCGGTGGAGTAACGTCGACAGTATCAAGCGTAACTAATACAACGCATACTATCGTACCTACATCATTACTTACCGATAACTTCTTAGAAAACTCTTTCAATACTGTTTAATATAAGTCGTTAAAATAAAGCCACTTATTACAAGTGGCTTTATTTATTAATATATCTTTAAATATTAATTCACTTCTTCCCATCTATAATATTTCTTATGCGCCAGCTCTAACATTGCATAATCATTAGGTGTATCACCATAAGCATAAATTGTAGAATACTGAGTTAAATCATATTTGTTTTTTATTCTATTTACTTTTTCTAAATAACCACAATCACCATTAATAAAATCACCTGTCAAAATACCATCACGTATTTCAAGTTGATTACATATAACGTCTAAATCTAAAGATTGGCACCAGCTTTCTAAATAAACATCTAATGATGCAGATACAACAACAACCTGATCACCTTGTTGTTTATGCCAAAGAATACGTTCTAAAGCATTTTGACGCACACAGGTAGGAAGGACATTTTTAGCAAACTCTTGCCCCATATATTTTACGGAATCCGCATCATAGCCCACGTATCCCACCTGACAGAGTTTAGTTCGAATGGTTTTATCGGTTACCCATCCAAGCTTATAACCCGCTATATAAGGTGCAAGTCGAATACCACCTAGTATTTGAGTTTTTTTATTTAAAGAAAATTTAAGGAATAGGCTGAATGTATCGCTGTGCGTGATCGTGCCGTCAAAATCAAATAAAGCTAAGTTCATTTATGATTATCTCTAATATAATTAAAAAGTTATAAAGTTATAAAGTTATAAATTTAGATTTTTTAAAGTACTAAAAAATAGGCACAAAAAAACCGCTATAAAAGCGGTTAATTCTTCAAGTTGGTGCGCTCAGAGAGATTCGAACTCCCGACCCCTTAGTTCGTAGCCAAGTGCTCTATCCAGCTGAGCTATGAGCGCGTAACTTGTGTGCCTTTCAGCGATTCGTTCTATTTTACTTGGTGCGCTCAGAGAGATTCGAACTCCCGACCCCTTAGTTCGTAGCCAAGTGCTCTATCCAGCTGAGCTATGAGCGCATTAAGTAAATGGCGGTGAGAGAGGGATTCGAACCCTCGATACCAGTAATAGGTATGCTTCCTTAGCAGGGAAGTGATTTCAGCCACTCATCCACCTCACCGGAACGAGCCGCCATAATACAAACTAAAACCCTATTGTTCAAGTCATCATAGTGAAATTTTCTTGTTTTTTAGTTCAATGAATTATTTTTTAAGCAATTTTCTCATTATTTTCGTCTTTTTCGATCAAACGCTTGTTAAGATAGATATTATTTCTTCATCAAAATACTGTAGTGCATAACACATTATTGCAAACCTAAACGTGCAGTTCGGGTCTGCATGACTTATGCTAAACTTATCTGCCAAGCGTGAAACCAAACGACATGACAAAAAACTGGGCTGACCCCGAAGCGAAAGCTGAAGCTGAACGTTATGACAATCCTATTCCAAGCCGTACTCTTATTTTAGATACATTGGAACAATTGCAGACACCGCAATCTCATGCAGAACTTGTCGATCATTTTAATATTCATGACCAAAAAAGTATTGAAGCACTCAGTCACCGCTTAAGTGCTATGGTTCGTGACGGTCAAATCATGAAAGACGGGTTTAAATTTCAGTTGGTGGCAGATCAACCGACCTATGAAGCAACTGTTTATATCAATAGTAAAGGTTTAGGCACAGCGCATATTGATGGTCAAAGTGACCTTTTACTTCCTGAACGTGAATTGCGTTTAGTCTTTAACGGTGACCGAGTTAGAGTGCGACAGACTTCAGTTGACCGTAAAGGCAAACCTTGGGGTTTTATCACAGAAGTTTTACAACATCGTGTTAAACAATTAATTGGTAAATTGTCGGTTCATGATGGCGAATATTTTATTCAGCCCAACAATCCAAATCAGCACCAGCCTATTCCTTTAGAAAAAGAACTGGTAACGCATGCTGGAGCAAATGTTGGCGATATGCTACGTGTCGCAATAGATAGTTATCCGACTCGTGAAGAATTTGCGACGGCGCATATTATTCAGTCTATGGCCGACAAAGCTGATACAGAAATTATTATTCCGCAGACTATTCTTGAGTTTGGCTTACCTTACGAATTTCCAGATCAGGTATTAAAAGAAGCTGAAAGCTTTAAAGAACCATCTGCTCAAGACCGTGAAGGCCGCATTGATTTACGAGATTTAGCATTAGTTACGATCGATGGTGAAGATGCTCGAGATTTTGATGATGCGGTTTATGCTGAAAAACGTCCAGGTGGCGGTTATCGTGTAGTTGTCGCAATTGCTGATGTTAGCCATTATGTACGCTTAGACTCAGCCCTCAATGAAGAAGCTGAGGAACGTGGTACTTCGGTATACTTCCCGCATTTCGTATTACCAATGCTACCAGAGGCATTGTCAAATGGTTTATGCTCTCTGAACCCTCATGTAGACCGCTTATGTATGGTCTGCGACTTGAAACTCTCTCGTACAGGCCGCGTAACTGGTTACGATTTTTATCCATCAGTGATGCATTCAAAAGCACGTTTGACCTATACACAGGTAGCACAATATTTTGACGGCGCAACAGATGCGATTCCAAAAGATCGTGATGTTCATAAATCTTTAAATACGCTTTTCCAGCTTTATCAGATTTTGAAAAATTTACGTGCTGATCGTCATGCAATGGAATTTGAAACCATTGAAACTTACATGACTTTTGATGAGCTAGGCGGGATTAAAGAAATTTTGCCACGTACACGTAATGAAGCACATAAACTTATTGAAGAGTGCATGTTACTTGCTAACGTTGCTGCGGCTGAATATGCATTAGAACATGATGTTCCAATGTTGTATCGCGTACATGAAGCTCCAGAGTTCTCACGTATTCAGAAAGTAAAAGACTTTGTTAAATTACTGGGTCTACCCTTCCCTGACCAACCAACTCAAGCAGACTATCAAAGAGTAATTGAAGCAACTAAAGATCGTATTGATGCTCCTAGTATTCATGCCGTCTTATTACGCTCAATGATGCAAGCTTATTATGGCGCAAAAAATGCAGGGCACTATGGTTTGGCTTATGAAGCTTATACGCATTTCACTTCGCCAATTCGTCGTTACCCAGACCTATTATTACACCGTGCCATTAAAGCTCACTTGAAACAAAAGCCTTATCCACTCTCTGGTGCTGCACTAGATGATGCAGGTGAACATTTCTCTCAAACAGAACGCCGTGCTGATGAAGCTTCTCGTAGCGTAACAACTTGGTTGAAATGTCACTACATGCAACAGCACTTAGGAGATGAGTTTATAGGTATTGTGAGTGCGGTAACCGAATTTGGTTTATTCGTGACCCTGAAAGATCTATATGTCGATGGCATGATTCATATTAGCCAACTCGGCGATGACTTCTTTATTTATGATCAAGCGAGTCAAAATCTAGTAGGACAAAATCGTGGTCAAGTCTTTGGATTAGGTGATGAAGTTAAAATTCAGGTCGCTGGTGTCAATCTGGAAGAACGTAAAATTGACTTCCAGCTCATTAAGCAAATTACCCATGCGGGTCGAGTAGTTCGTAGCCGTGCGCCGCGTACGACTAAAACAGCTGCTCAGGCTAATGAAGAGGTCTTTAGCAAACCAACCGTCAGCAGTGATGGTGAAAGACCTGTTCACAAAAAGAAAGAAAAAAGTAAGCCAAGTTCTTACACCAAAAAATCTGGTAAAAAAACCTCAGCAAAAGCCGAGACTAAATCAGAAAAGGTGAAAAAAAAATCTAAGCCTAAAAAGAAAAAGTCGAATGCAAAATCAAAGGCTGAATAGTGAGTAAATAATTATCACACTTCAGAAATAAGTCTCCAATAGGAGACTTATTTCTTTTTAAAAAGGGTTATTTTACACATTAAGCTTGATTTCCAGCCTGAGAGGACCTACATCTAATACCATGTTTAAAAAATAATGTGGCTATTAGCAATGACTTTACAGCAAGCGACTTTACCAACTCCGCGTTTTGACCAAATTGAATTAGAAAATTTAAAACAAGACATTCAACAAGCGATCCAAGCAGGTCAGGAATTTTTAAATACTCTTACGGCTGCACCTACAGATGTAACTCAGCAACTTGCCGTACTTGAGCAAGTCGATACACTTGAAAATAATCTAAGTGAATCATGGGGCGTTTTATCGCATTTAAACGCGGTAATGAGCAATGCAGAAACGAGAGAAGTCTATCAATCTTTATTACCAGCATTAAGTGAATATTACACTCAGCTTGGTCAACACACGGCGCTTTATCAAACCTATCAACACATCCATGATGGTCAAAGTTATACCTCTCTTAGCCCTGCACAGCAAAGTGCTATCCATCTAGCTTTACGTGACTTTAAACTTTCAGGTGTAGCCTTAGAGGGTGAAGAGAAAAAACGTTATGCAGAGATTTCTGCGCGTCTTTCACAGCTTTCTTCTGATTTTTCAAACCACGTACTTGATGCAACACAAGCTTACTTTAAACCACTTACCGAAGATCAGCTAAAAGGTCTTCCAGAAAGTAATATTGAGTTATTAAAACAGTACGGCAAACAACGTGAACTTGACCAAGCTGTAGCAACCCTAGATTTCCCAGCATATTTTGCAATCATGACTTATGCAGATGACCGTGCATTACGTGAAGAGCTTTATAGAGCTTATGTGACTCGCGCATCTGATCAGTCTGAACCAACTGAATTTGATAACAGCAAAATTATGGAAGAAATTTTGAGTCTTCGTCAGGAAATGGCGAAACTACTTGGTTTCAATAACTATGCTGAATATTCTCTGGCAAGTAAAATGGCACCGGACGTAAAAACAGTACATGAGTTTTTGGTTGACCTAGCAGAGCATGCGCGTGCTCCTGCGCTTCAAGAAGTTGCCGAACTTCAAGAAATTGCTAAACAAGATGGTGTTGATGAGCTTAAACCTTGGGATACAACTTACTATTCTGAAAAACTTAAACAACAACAATTCAACTTATCTCAAGAAGCATTAAAACCTTATTTCCCTGCACCTAAAGTTATTCAGGGATTATTCCAGATTGTGCAGCGTCTATACGGCATTAACATTATTGAAAGACAAGCACCTGTCTGGCACCCAGATGCACGTTATTTTGAATTAGAAGACCAAGGTCAAGTGATTGGTGGCTTCTTCTTTGACATCTATGCACGTACAGGCAAACGTGGTGGCGCATGGATGAATGGCTTCCGCTCGCGCATGCAAACACTTCATGGCTTACAAAAACCAATTTGCTATATGGTGTGTAACTTTACTCCTCCAGTAGGTGACCAACCTGCTTTATTGACTCATGACGAAGTGATTACTTTGTTCCATGAGTTCGGACATGGTTTACATCATATGTTGACCGAAGTAGATAATATCTCGGTTGCAGGAACTCATGGTGTTGCTTGGGATGCAGTAGAATTACCAAGCCAGTTTATGGAATTCTGGTCATGGGATAAAGAAAGCCTAGATGTATTAAGTGAACACATCGATAGTAAACAGACTTTGCCACAAGAATTACTAGATGCTTTATTAAATGCTCGATTCTTCCAATCTGGTATGCAAACTTTACGTCAGCTTGAATTTGCATTATTTGACTTGACCATTCACACCAAAACGCCAGCCCTTAACAGTGAGCAAATTCAGCAAACCTTAGACGATATTCGTAAGCAATATGCGGTCGTTCCTACTGTCGACTACAACCGTTTCCAACATAGTTTTAGTCATATTTTTGCTGGCGGTTATGCCGCAGGTTATTACTCTTACAAATGGGCAGAAGTCTTAGCGAGCGATGCATTTGATCGTTTTGAAAATGAAGGCATTTTTAACACTCAAACGGGTAAAGAATTCCGTCAGGCAATTCTAGCTGTGGGTGGAAAAGACACTGCGCTTGAGGCATTTGTGAATTTCCGTGGACGCGAGCCTAAAATTGACGCATTGTTACGTCATCAAGGTTGGACGAATGACAACAAAACCGCTTAAACTATGGGCCTAAATTGATCGTGTGGTTAGGGTGATAAAGATGAAAAAACGTTTCATTGCTGGGGCAAAATGTCCAAAATGTGAAGCCATAGATCGGATTATCATGCTAACCACCGCAGAAGACGAATGGATTGAATGTATCGAATGCGGTTATAGCGAAAATCGTCCGACTCATGTTGATGAGCCTGAAACACCTGCTGAACCGGATGAAATTGGGGTAATACAGTTCAAGCCACGTCGTCCCGACTAAAGGTCTTAAACATGCCACTACAAAGAAAACAAAACTCAAAATTATTATGGATTTTAATTGGGGGCTTAAGCATTCTCGTAGTGCTTTTTTTTGCAGCGCAATGGTTTTTTAAAAAAACCGAGTCGTCAGCACCACTGGTTGATCCACAACCTGTCTCGACTCCTGCTCCTGCTAAACCGAAACCAGCTGAGCCATTACCAAGTTCTGAACCCTTAGCTGAAAATGCAAGCTCTCAGCAACTTGTCAGTGAAAATGTGCTTAAAGAGCCTGTCCCAGCACAAGAGTCTTTAGCAAAAGAAGAAGTATCTAAACTTGAAGATATTCATCGGCAGCTAAAAGATCAGGAAGCCACCTTAAAAGCTCAGCATGCAGATGCGGATCAACTAACTAAACTCAAAGAAGAACAAGTTAAATTGCTTGAAGCTCAGCTTAAACAGCAATAGTTTTTCAATGAACTCTTAAAAAAAGCTAAAGCTGTACATCTTTAGCTTTTTTAGCCGGATTTAAATAATTCTAATCATCTTGTTCTAAATTTACTCAATCTACTTATTAAAAAAGCCCTCCATTTAGGAAGGCTTTTTTGTATAACCAATACTTTGATTTAAGTTATTTATACCAATCGAATAACTTAAATACATATGGCACATAAGTCACTAATACCAATGATGAGAACAAGACAATAATTGGTAGCAACCAGCGCTCATAACGGAAGTAGAAGCTTGTATATTTCTCTTTCGCTTCAGCATCAGCAGCATTCACTTCATCATCTCCGACGGACAACCGCGTAAGTAGATGGTTCAAGGCAACTGGTGGTGTTACGTAACCAAATTCGAATGCAACCAACACAATCATCCAGAAATGAATTGGATGGATACCATTTTCGTATGCTACAGGTGCAATAGTTGCAGCAACTAAAATTACAGCACCAAATGGATCTGTACACATACCAATAATGGCAAGTAATAGCGCAATACATGCAAGTGAAATGTAAATACTGCCCAAATGAGTCGGTAATAATTCGACCACTTCAGAGCGTTCAATTAAACCACCTACACTTGCAGACAATGCCATCAAGATAATTAAAGCACCGATATGACCTACAGTTTCTGAGGTCGCAAATCGAAGTGCTCCACCAAAACCAAGACGGTATTGAGAGCTATGCGGATCATGTGCACGCAAGAATGGTGATTTTTGTTCGTGTTCACGAACAATCGCTTCATGAATATTGATTGCAGGCGCTTCTTTGGTCGCAACCAATTTGTCGTACAAGATCATTGCGATCAGAACTAATGGCAAAATTACTGGTGCAGTAAACTCGTTCATTCCTGTATCTAATGCATATTTATAGATCGCAAGAACAACAGCAGTGATCAGAATGTATGGAATTACAGGTACAAAGGCACGCATCATGCCCGGAATCGCAACTTTTGGTGAATTCACACGGAATTTTTCTTCAGCTAAAAGTAGTGAAACACCCAAGAAAATAAATGCAGTTAACCAAAATACATAAATACCATGCCCAAATAGCTCATCCGACGTAACATGACGGCTATCAAGCATTGCAATTAAAACGACCAGTAGACATGGACGTACAACTACCCCTAAAGAACCTGACATTGCAGACACAGCCAAAGCATATTGACGGCGAGCACCCGCATTCCAGACTTCTTTATAAATAATTGCACCTGCTGCGATAACGAAAATACCTGATGCACCTGTATAAGCTGTTGGTACAGCAGCAGCAATTAGAATTAACCAAGTTAAGGTTTCTGGTGCCAAGTTCCATGGACGAAGCACATTAAGGAACAAGTCCATAACGCGTGTTTGAGTTAAAAGCATACCTGCCCAAATAAACAAGGCAAGGTTTAAGAAGATACCCGAGAACTCAACCAATAAACCAAGGTAAATACCTTGCCCCATTGGGTAATCCATAAAGAACGTAAATACGATGCCTGTAATTAACGCCATGTAAGCATATAGAGGCACCGATAGTAAGGCTAAACCTATATTACCGCCTTCACGTTTTGGTGGAGGTGAAACAAATAATTGATACAAACTAATTAAAGTCAGAACAACAAATAGAATCATCCACATCCAGTAAATCGTTACTGTTTCATAGGTAGGTGTTACCCCAGAATTTATGACGGAACGATACTGACTAATGACAGAGGTACTAAGTAGTGCATTACCAATCAACATAAACAGGGAATATACTTTGTAATCTATTTTTGTTGCCGGATTACGCAAACCAATATGGTGATATTTCAACGATGCAGTAATCGCAGAAATCAAAACCATAAAGACCAGTAAAATGGCACGGTTCTCTGTACCAAATTTAAAAATACCGAAGAAACCTGTCTCGATAGCACGGTAAGTACGTACCCCTGGGTTAGCTTCGATATATTTAATAGTTTTATCATACGCCTGATATTTTTCATCACATTGTTGCTTTGCTGCGAGTAGTGATGCACGGACATCACTTTCCGATGCTGCACCAAAGAAACTCGCGAAATCATCAGACGCGTTCGCTTTCATTTGTTCTTTTACTTGAGCCTCGATATTTGGATGTCGATCACAAGTTGGCTTTTCAGGCTCAGCACGCAAAAAAGAATATTGCATACCTGTAGCAGGGTCGCCATAAAGACGTTCCCCGATACGTAATAATTGTCCGTGGATCATTTCCCCGGTACCAATAATTAGCGTCATTAATAGCAGAATGAGGATGACGAATGTTGAGATCCATTCGTTCCAGATATAACCCAGCAGACCTAATCCAGATCTTTTTTCTTGATGTTCTTGCATAAATATTCCAATTTTGTTCTCTCAAATCCCTAAAAAAAATAAGGACTTGAGTCATGCAATTTTTCTTGGTCAGGGGTTAAATCCATCCCCCTTCTACCAATCCCTTTATTCAACGATCAAATTTGCATCAAACTTTGTTAATAAAGAATGACTAAAATCTCTTTTTTAACAGTTTGTATTGTCAATGTTTCTTTTTTAATCTCTGGAAAATCCAATAACATCCTCCAAAGATTGCTCCACCAATTGCCCCATATAGATGAGCTTCAGTTAAAACTGGACTCCCTATTAGTTGAGCAGTTCCTGTTTGTCCAAAAGTGTTTTCCCATATGAGTTTGGCAATAATTAACCCTAAAACCAGCAAAGCAAAATTTCGCTCTTTACGATATTGCAGATAGACCAAAGCAACCGCTGTATATAGTCCATGTAAGACACCAGACAGACCTGCGTAAGCTTCGATATAAGGTAAATAAAAGTAGAACACCAAACTAATAAAGGGTGGCAACAGCAAAAGTAGACTTAGAAGATGCCATGCTTTTGTATGTGGAAAAATAAAGGGTAAACAAGCGAATGCCATCATATTTAAAAGGAAATGAACCCATCCAACATGTACCCAATGTGCAGTCCACAAACGCCAGAATTCGCCAAGTAAACTTTCGCGCCAATAAATAAAAGTATCAGGAAACACCTGTAGACATGCAGATATGGAAATGCACACTGCGACCAAAAGCACTTTACTATTCAGTACATGATCCTTCATGGCACACTCCTTGAAATTAAACTTCTTACAATTATTGTAGAACTTAACAATAGACTCGCAAGAAGTTAGTCTTTCAAATATTCTTACTGCGCTGCTGGTGGAGCAGATGAATCCGCAGGAACCTCTGAAGCGGCGCCCCCATCAAACAACTCATCTAGCTCTGCTGCACCTTCATTTTTATCATCCCAGAAATGAGACATACCATCATCTCCGGTACGTACACCAGTATGCTCAGTCCAGTAACGGTCAGAGATACCACGTACAATAAGACCAGCCATACTATCGATTAACTTAAAGTTCGGATTGACAGGTTTGTCATCAGCTTGTGATGCTGCATAGGTTCTTAATGCATCACGGATTTTTGCATCATCGCCGCTTGCTTGAGCAGCTACAGCATATAAGGCATGAGATAGGCGAACACCTTTTTTCTCACCAATCTGAATTGACTGTTTTAAAGTTTGGTACGGATCAGGTTTCCCTTCATCAGCACCTGGCAATAAAGTCCAGATAACAGCACGCGTTGCATTAGGTGCGCCCCAGAATTTTTCATTATCTAGACAAACCATGCCACGCTCTACAATAGCAGCGATATCTTTAGGAACATTGACTGCACCGCCTGAGTTAATATCGTTGGTCACAGCCTGAAGACCACTGATCATGCCAAGTAAATAAACAGTTTGATCAGTATCATTACGCATCGTTGGGCAAGAGTCACCTAAGTGATATTTATATTTAGATTCCCAACGATCAGCAAATAACTTATAGCCTGTATACTGACGTTCAGCTGCAATTGCTGCCCAACGCTTCTGTGCAATACGTGCATCTTGGGCTTCTGTCACTTGACCTGCTTTTGAAGCACGTAAATAACGCAGTTCTTGTTCTAAAGCTTGATTTTCCGCACATACACCTGATGCTGCATACATTAATACTGCAACACGTGTCGGATCTGCACCCATCCCTTTGGTAGACATGATTGCAGGCGTTAACGCACTACCGGTATTACATACCATTTCAGCATCTTGCATTGCCAAAATAGGTGGAACGACGTGCTTTTCCGTAAAACCTAGAGCAACATTTGCTCCGGTTTTCACGACGTATGAACAACCTGATAAAACTGAAGCTGCAAGAAAACTCACCGCCAAACCTTGGCTTATTTTTTGGACTTTAGACATCTTCCTGTCCTCTATGTAATTTGTTTTTTCCTTTTCAGATGTACATTAGCAGATGCATATCTTGAATAAAAGAGTAATTACTCTAATTGTAGCGCTTATACTTTGACACACTTCACAGCAGATAAAATTGACAGTTTTTCGAGGAAACAGAAATTTTAGGCAAAAAAAAGTAGCATTGCGACGGTTCAGCACATGCTACTTATTAACTGGGATAAGCTTTTAACGGCTTATATTATTTTTGTTCTATATAATCCTTAAGTAAAGTTCCTGCTCTTCCTACTACTACAGCCATAACAACTGCAATTAACAGAAACATCCACATTGAAATCTCCATGAGAGACCTCCTTACTACAATCGCACCCAGTTATAAACTGGACACTTGATGAAATTAATCGATTAACCAACTTTAATAATTGACTAATCGACGACCTTGCATCCTCTGTCTCTTAACCTTGTTAAAACTAACTTTGTTAAGATGTTCCCTGAGTAAAGTTCCTGCTCTTCCTATCACCACTGCCAGAATTATGGCAATGACCAAGAACGACCATGTTGGCATCTCCATTTTGAGACCTCCGACACACTTTACGTTGGTGTTTGTACTTTAACCGATCAAATAGCTACCCATAGGTGAAATTGTCAGACAATTGTCTTTCCTTGGCTTTTTTCTATATTTTAATTAGACAATCCAAAGTTTAATGAAGAAAAAAATTATTAAGTTTTTGTTTTTTATAATTTTTAAATAAATATACAATTGTAGAATTGTCTAACAATTAATAGAGTTTTTCTAAAACTTTTAATCTTTTCCACTGCTGAATAGGAAGCTGATCGAACCAAACAATAGCTATGTTCGTAGGAGTTTCTTCAAGATAAATAACCACAAATAACTGATAATCAATTATTTTAGTAATTTCCCCACGGTAAATTTCTTTTTTCGAAAAATATGCAACCGACCATAATTTTTGATCTAAATATTCAATTTGAGATATTTGAGCTTGCTTTAGAAAGAAAATAAAACCAATAAATAGAAGAATGACAGCACATAGCCACCATATCGGCGTTAATAATTGATAAAGCAGGATTGCTAAACCTAAACCAACAAAAAGCTGAAATATTACCGAGACACGGCTATATTTCAGCTCAAAATTTAATTCTTTTATCAAAACAGTTTAGCCATGTACATACTGTTTTAGTTTATAAATAAATTCACGTAACTCAGTACGTGGAGGTTCAGAAACTTCCATGAACCAATCTAATAAATCCGGATCTTCTTGATCGACTAACTCTGCAAATAATGCTTTTTCTGCTGGATCAGCTTTTAAATAATAGTTTTTTACATACGGGTCAAAATAGACGTCAATTTCTTTTAAGCCGCGGCGTGCTCGATAAATTACTTTACGTTCTTCCAAGGTCATTTCGTCAGACATTTACGTCCCCATCTGTGTTGATAGTGCGCCTAGTTTACCTGATCACATCCTAAAGATCGCTAAAAATATCAAATTGACCAAATTTATCATCTTATCCGCATAATTGAGCATTCATCACATTGTTAGGCATGAAATGCTTACGTATGTTTAGGGCATAACATCACACCTGAACCAAGGAAGAAATACAAATGCAATCTGGTGCCATCCGTCCTATTCCAAATATGTTACCAAGACAATTATTCAATGAAGAACACGAAGCCTTCCGTGAGACAGTGCGTAAATTCTATGAAAAGGAAGTCGTTCCCAATATAGAGAAATATGAAAAACAGCAACATGTTGACCGAGATCTTTGGAATAAAGCTGGAGAACTAGGTCTTCTTTGCACCACAATGCCAGAGGAATATGGTGGCTCTGGGGTAGATCGCCTATACAGTATGATTCTTATTGAAGAACAAGCGTATGCGATGGACTCAAGTACAGGTTTTTCTCTACATTCCGATATTGTTGCTAATTACGTTAATAATTTTGGTAATGAAGAGCAAAAACAAAAATGGTTACCCAAAATGGCAACTGGAGAAGTTGTTACTGCTATTGCAATGACGGAACCAGGCACTGGTTCAGATTTACAAGCGGTAAGAACCACCGCCGTACTTGAGGGTGATGAATATGTCATTAATGGTTCCAAAATTTTTATTACGAATGGCTACTTATGCGATATGGCCGTAGTCGTTTGTAAGACTGGCAATAGTGATAAAGGTTCGGCGAACTTATCCTTAATTATTGTAGAAGCAAATCGTGCTGGTTTTAGTAAAGGTAAACCTCTAAACAAAATTGGTATGAAAGGCCAAGATACCTGCGAATTATTCTTTGATAATGTTCGCGTTCCTAAAGAAAATCTTTTAGGCATGGAAGGTATGGGCTTTATCATGCTCATGAAAGAATTAGCATGGGAACGAATTTTAGTTGCTATCATTTGTCAGGCCGGTGCTGAAGCAGCATTTGCACATACCGTTCAATATACAAAAGATCGAAAAGCATTTGGTAAACCTATTGGCGCATTTCAGAATACACGCTTTAAACTTGCCGAACTCAGAACAGAAATAGATTTCTGCCGGACATATTTAGATCGTTGTATGGAATTACAACTTGAAGAAAAGTTGAGTGTAGAAGCTGCAGCAGCTGCTAAATATAAAATTTCTGATATGTTCTCAAAGATTGTAGATGAATGTCTTCAATTACATGGCGGTTATGGCTATATGCTTGAATATCCAATTGCACGTGCATACATTGATCATCGAGCAAATCGAATTTATGCAGGTACAAATGAAATCATGAAAGAATTAATTTCAAGAACACTTTAATACCTTAAATAAAAAAGGGGCATTACGCCCCTTTTCTTATTTCATACGAATTAAGATACTAATTTTGGTTTACGCTCATTTGCTTCAGAACGCTTATGAAAATGAAGAATGCCATCTTCAAATTTTGCATTTTTCAAAGACTTTCTATCTTCTAAATAGTTATTAGTCACCTGCCATGGAGCACGCTTACCTTGTTTAGGAAGTTCATGTGCCGCACGGTTAATGTAACCTGAAGATAATTTACCCATTACAGTATCTTCTTCCATCACAGTCTTATCACCCGATGGAATCACTTCATCATAACTATTTTTGTCCATATAGTTTAATAAGCGACAAATATATTCGGCAGCGATATCTACTTTGAGTGTCCATGAGGCATTCACATAGCCAATAATCATAGCCATATTCGGCACATCACTTAGCATGATGCCGTTATAAAGCATATGTTCAGATGAGTTGATTGGCTTCCCATCAAGAGTCGCCTGAACTCCACCCATAATCTGAACTTGTAGTCCTGTTGCAGAAACAACGATATCAGCATCAAGATGTTTGCCAGATTTAAGTAAAATACCTTTTTCAGTAAATTTCTCGATCTGATCAGTTTCTACACTTGCTTTGCCTTCACGTAAAATTTTAAATAAGTCCCCATCTGGCACTACACATAAACGCTGATCCCAAGGGTTGTATGAAGGCGTAAAATGCTTCATATCAACCTTACCTTTAAGCTGCACTTCAATTGCTTTTAAAAGTAAACGACGTACAGTTTTAGGATGTTTCTGAGACAACGCATAAATAGCGCGCTGCATACCGATGTTACGTGCGCGGGTAAATTTATAAGCTGCCTCTTCAGACATAAATTTACGCGTTTTTTCATAGATGAAATCGATAGAAGGAACGCTAGCAATATACGTTGGTGAACGTTGCAACATGGTCACATGACCTGCCCCACCTTTAGCCATTGCTGGTACTAAAGTAATCGCTGTTGCACCACTACCAATAATAACCACCTTTTTACCTGCGTAATCTAAGTTTTCAGGCCAATGCTGTGGGTGAATGAGTTGCCCTTTAAATGCTTCTTGATTTGGGAAAGAAGGTGCATAACCCTGATCATAATTATAGTAACCTGTACAACCGACCACAAAGTTAGCAATCCAAGTCTGGTGTTTTTTATTGCTATCTTCGACTACAACCTGCCATTTTTTTGAAGCCGAATCATAATTAGCAGAAAGTACGCGATGACCAAAATGAATTTTTTCTTTTAATTTAAATTCATTAATTACTTCACCTAAATATCCTTTAATAGAAGCACCATCAGCTAATACATTCGCTTTACACCATGGTTTAAAGTTAAAACCAAAGGTAGACATATCTGAATCTGAACGGATACCAGGATAACGGAAAAGATCCCATGTTCCACCAAAAGACTCACGACGTTCTAAAATCTCGAATTGTCGTTGTGGTGAATTTTTTGACAAATGGGCAGCGATTCCGATTCCTGAAATACCTGCGCCAATGATTAAAATATCAACTTGCTTTTCCATTTTATTTTTATACCCATTGTTGAGAATATAAGTTTATTAAAACACAATTTTGACAATACACAATGTCAAGTTTGACCGTTTATCTACTTTTTTATGTCACTTGAGGACATTTTTATAATTTATTTTTTGACTAGAAATAAAAAAGACCGGTATAAAACCGGTCTTTTTTGAATAAAATCAATTATTCAGCTGAAGTGTTTACTTCACGATCTACAAGCTCAACGTAAGCCATCGGTGCTGCATCACCAGCACGGAAGCCCGCTTTAAGAACACGTAGATAACCGCCGTTACGTTCTTTGTAACGAGGGCCGAGTACGGTAAATAATTTACCAACAGTTGCAGCATTACGAGTACGAGCAAATGCTAAACGACGATTTGCTACAGTATCGTTTTTTGCTAGAGTGATTAAAGGCTCAGCAACACGACGTAATTCTTTAGCTTTAGGCACAGTTGTTTTGATCAACTCGTGTTCAAATAAAGAATTAGCCAAGTTTTGGAACATCGCTTTACGATGGCTGCTTGTACGGCCTAATTTCACACCACTATTACGATGACGCATGGTGATAGTCCTACTTAATTAACGGCTACGATAGGCAAAACGGTCGTCCATACGAAGACTAGCTGGTGGCCAGTTTTCAAGACGCATACCGAGTTGTAAGCCTTTCGATGCCAAAACATCTTTGATCTCTGTTAACGATTTTTTACCAAGGTTAGGAGTTTTTAATAACTCAACTTCAGTACGTTGAACAAGATCACCAATGTAGTAAATATTTTCTGCTTTCAAACAGTTAGCAGAACGAACAGTAAGCTCTAGATCATCTACTGGGCGAAGCAAGATTGGGTCAACTTCTTCACGAGGCTCTTGAGCAACTGGAGTTTGGTCTTTCTGAAGATCAACAAAAATTGCAATTTGTTGTTGCAAGATTGTTGCCGCTTTACGGATTGCTTCTTCAGGATCAACCGTTCCATTTGTTTCGAGGTCGATTACCAGTTTATCTAAATCGGTACGTTGTTCTACACGCGCATTTTCAACGGTGTAAGAAACACGCTTAATCGGGCTATAAGAAGCATCTAATTGCAAACGACCAACCGGACGTGTTTCACCTTCAGGGAAACGAGAATCAGATGTTTCATAACCACGACCTTGAGCAACTTTCAAGCGCATTTTTAATGAGCCTGAAGCACTTAAAGTACCGATTAAATGTTCTGGGTTAACCACTTCAACATTATGAGGTAAACGAAGGTCAGCAGCAGTAATATCGCCAGGACCTTGTTTTTCTAATGTTAAATATGCTTCATTTTGATCGAACAGCTTAATAGACAATCCTTTTAGGTTCAGCAAGAGCTCGACGATGTCCTGCTGCAAGCCTTCTAAAGTACTGTACTCGTGCTCGACACCTTCTATTTCTACTTCAACCACAGCAGCGCCAGGTAAAGAAGACAATAGAATGCGACGTAAAGCATTACCTAGAGTGTGGCCAAAACCACGCTCTAAAGGTTCTAGAATCACTTTTGCCGAGGTCCCGCTTACCGCTTCGACCTTGATCGCTTGCGGAGTTAGAAACTCGTTTGCAGTACGCGTCATTATTGCTACCTCAAGGATTATTTAGAATACAATTCTACAATCAAGCTTTCGTTGATTTCAGCAGGTAAATCAGAACGATCTGGTGCAGCTTTAAACGTACCTTCAAGCTTAGAATGATCAACTTCGATCCAAGCTGGAATACCACGTTGTGCAGCTAACTCAATCGCGTTTTTAATACGCAATTGTTGTTTAGCACCTTCGTGAACCGCAATTACATCACCAGCTTTAACTTGAATAGATGCGATGTTTACACGACGACCATTCAAAGTAATGCTACGGTGACTTACTAACTGACGAGCTTCTGCACGTGTAGAACCAAAACCCATGCGATAAACAACGTTATCAAGACGGCTTTCAAGCAATTTCAACAAGTTCTCACCTGTTGCGCCTTTAACACGAGCTGCTTCTTTATAGTAGTTACTAAATTGACGTTCTAACACACCGTAAATACGACGGACTTTTTGTTTTTCACGTAATTGTAGTGAATACTCAGATTGCTTACCACCGCGTGCCTGACCATGTTGACCAGGTGCTTTGTTAGCTTTTTTAGTTTTGACGTCAAATGGTTTAACGCCAGATTTAAGTTGCAGGTCTGTCCCTTCGCGGCGAGAGAGTTTGCATTTTGGACCAATATAACGAGCCATGAATGTTTCTCCTTACACGCGACGTTTTTTAGGTGGACGGCAACCGTTGTGAGGAATTGGAGTCACATCGGTAATGCTGTTAATCTTATAACCCACTGCGCCTAATGCACGAACCGCAGACTCACGACCTGGACCAGGACCTTTTACAAGGACGTCCAGATTTTTCAAACCGTAATCTAAAGCTGCTTTACCAGCAACTTCAGCAGCTACCTGAGCAGCAAACGGAGTTGATTTACGTGAACCACGGAAGCCTTGTCCACCTGAGGTGGCCCAAGCCAATGCATTACCTTGACGATCAGTAATCGTAACAATGGTGTTATTAAAAGACGCGTGAATGTGTGCAACACCTTCAGAGACGGTACGAGTGACCTTCTTGCGTGTGCGAGTATCTTTAGCCATCTTTTAGCTTCCAGAAATCTTACTTTTTAATCGGTTTGCGCGGACCTTTACGGGTACGTGCGTTAGTTTTGGTGCGTTGACCACGGACAGGCAAGCTGCGACGATGGCGAAGGCCGCGGTAGCAACCCAAATCCATTAAACGTTTAATGTTCATGGAAATTTCGCGACGTAAGTCACCTTCGGTAGGAACCTTAGCAACTTCTGCACGAATCGCATCAAGCTGAGCATCGTCCAACTCACGGATCTTAGTAGTTTCAGTAATACCAACTGTAGCTAAGATATTCTTAGCAGTGTGGCGACCGATACCAAAGATGTAAGTGAGGGAGATAACAGCATGCTTGTTATCCGGAATGTTTACACCGGCAATACGAGCCATTCACTTTCTCCAAAAAGGCAGTAGAGATAATCAACCGCCCCACAAAAATCTTGAGGGGCGGATATTAACCCAATTCGCCTACTGAAATCAACAGGTCTTGATTAGATTAACCTTGACGCTGCTTATGACGAGGTTCTGCGCTACAAATTACGCGAATAACCCCATTACGACGGATAACTTTACAGCTACCACAAATTTTCTTTACAGAAGCTTGTACTTTCATGATGAAACCTCTAAGTGCGCTTATCCCTTAGGATGAGCAGTCGTTTTTCTCATTAATGTTTGATTGTCATATTGATGAGATGTTAAATGCGCTTGTAGCTGAGCCATAAAGTCCATAACCACGACAACTACGATCAATAATGAGGTACCACCCAAATAGAATGGAATCCCAAAAGAGCTTTGTAGAATCATTGGCATTAAACAAATGACCGTAATATAAATCGCACCAATAAACGTCAAACGATTAAGAATATGATCTAAGTAACGAGCAGTTTGCTCACCTGGGCGAATACCAGGCACATAAGCTCCGCTGCGTTTTAGATTTTCTGATACTTCCTTAGGGCTAAATACTAAAGCCGTATAAAAGTAACAGAAAAAGATAATTAACGCACCAAAGAGCACCAAATACAAAGGCTGTCCAGGCGACAATACTAAAGCTAAATCTTGTAAGCTGCTTTTAATAAAACCAGCATTTGGATCTGCACTTCCCACCCATTGACCAAGACTTGCCGGGAACAAGAGTAAAGAACTTGCAAAAATCGCAGGAATAACACCCGCCATATTAATTTTTAATGGCAAATGCGTCTGCTGTGCTGTAAATATACGACGCCCTTGTTGCTTTTGCGCATAGTTTACTGGAATGCGACGTTGTGCTTTTTCAATAAACACAATAGCTGCCAATACACCTAAAGACAAAAGACCAAAGATTACAAGACCAATTAAACTTGTCTGACCATTATCTACAGAAGAGATAGATTGCATAATTAAATTAGGCAAACCAGCAACAATACCTGCAAAAATAATCATTGAGATACCATTACCGATACCTCTTTCTGTGATCTGTTCACCTAGCCACATTAGGAACATTGTTCCCGCAACTAAAGAAGTAACAGCAGGTACGTAAAATGCAAGGCCATTTGTCAAAGTAATACCTTGACCAATTAAGCCAGCACACATACCAACAGCCTGAACCACAGCAAGTAGTAATGTACCCTGACGCGTATATTGATTAATTTTACGCTTACCTTGCTCACCTTCCTTTTTCAAGGCTTCAAGTGATGGAATTACAGTAGACATTAACTGCACAATAATTGACGCAGAAATGTACGGCATAATCCCTAAAGCAAGAATAGACATTCGCTCTAAAGCACCGCCAGAAAACATATTGAATAGCCCAAGAATAGTTCCTTGGTTCGCATGAAATAAATTTTCTAACGCAGCATTATTAATGCCTGGTACTGGAATATGCGCTCCTAGTCGAAAGACCAGCAATGCACCGATTAGAAAACTCATCCGGCGAATAATTTCACGGTATTTCACATGAAATGGCTGACCTTTCATCATGTTGACATGACCTGAAGAACTAGGAGACATAGACACTCGAGATTACTCCTCGACTTTACCGCCAGCTGCTTCAATCGCAGCTTTAGCGCCTTTAGTCAATGCAACACCTTGAACAGTGAATGCACGAGTGATTTCACCAGAAAGTACGATACGAGCACGAATTTGGTCACGACGAACAACATTCGCAGCTTTCAAAGTTTCTAGGCTAACGATGTCGCCTTCAACTTTGCTTAACTCAGATAAACGTACTTCAGCAGTTTTTAAAGCGATTTGGCTAGTGAAACCGAATTTAGGTAAACGACGATAAATCGCAGTTTGACCGCCTTCAAAGCCTGGACGAACGCCACCACTTTTACGTGATTTTTGACCTTTGACACCACGGCCACCAGTCTTACCAACGCCAGAACCGATACCACGGCCTAAACGACGGTGTTCACGTTTTGCACCTTCTGCAGGCGCAAGTTCATTTAAACGCAGAGTCATGGCTTATTCCTCTACACTAACCATATAGTAGACTTTGTTGATCATACCGCGGTTAGAAGGCGTATCTTGCACTTCTACAGTATGACCAATACGACGCAGACCTAAACCTTGTAAGCAAAGCTTGTGATTTTTCAAGCGATGTGAAGAAGATTTAGTCTGGGTAACTTTAATCGTTTTCATGATTGATTACCCTTGAATTTCTTCTACTGATTTACCACGTTTCGCAGCGACTTTCTCAGGAGAAGTCATATCACGCAAACCTTTGAAAGTTGCGTTTACTACGTTTGCAGCATTAGTAGAACCATAACATTTAGCAAGTACGTTATGTACACCTGCAGCTTCTAGAACGGCACGCATAGCGCCACCAGCGATTACGCCAGTACCTTCAGAAGCAGGTTGCATATATACACGGCTTGCACCATGACGAGCATTCACAGGGTGTTGTAAAGTAGTACCTGCAAGGTCTACAGTAATCATGTTGCGACGTGCAGCTTCAAGTGCTTTAGAAATAGCAGCTGGAACTTCACGAGCTTTACCACGACCAAAACCAACACGACCATTACCATCACCCACCACAGTTAATGCTGTGAAAGAGAAGATACGACCACCCTTAACAACTTTGGCTACACGATCAACGGCAACCAGCTTTTCAACAAGACCTTCGTTTTGTTCAACTTTAGCCATGATTAGAACTCCAAGCCGTTTTCACGAGCAGCATCAGCCAAGGCTTTGATACGACCATGATATTTAAAACCAGAACGGTCAAATGCAACTTTAGTTACACCAGCTGCTTTCGCACGCTCTGCGATTAAAGCGCCTACTTTAGTAGCCGCGTCTACATTACCTGTAGTACCGCTACGTAAAGATGCATCCAAAGTTGAAGCTTGTGCTAAAACTTTGCCACCATCTGCTGAAATAACTTGAGCATAGATGTGACGCGGAGTGCGGTTTACACACAAACGAGTCGCACCCAATGCACGAATGTGCAAGCGTGTGCTTTTCGCACGACGCAAACGGGATTGTTTCTTTTCGTTCATAAGAACCTCGCGCCTTATTTCTTCTTAGCTTCTTTACGAAGAATGACTTCATCCGAATAACGAACACCTTTACCTTTATATGGTTCAGGAGAACGATATGCACGGATTTCTGCCGCTACTTGACCTAACAACTGCTTGTTTGCTGATTTCAAAATGATTTCAGTAGCAGTTGGAGTTTCCGCTGTTACACCTTCAGGTAAAGCGTAGTCAATTGGGTGTGAAAAACCAAGGTTAAGGTTTACAACAGTACCTTTAACCGCAGCTTTATAACCAACACCAACTAGCTGCAACTTACGTTCGAAGCCTTCACTAACCCCTTTTACAAGGTTATTCAATACAGCGCGAGCAGTACCAGCTTGCATCCAAGCATCTTTCGATTCTTTAACTGGAGCAAGTTGAAGTTTACCTTCTTCCTGTTTTAGCTCGACCAGCGCATGCAGGTTGAAAGACAATGTACCTTTGCTGCCTTTCACTTCGACCTGCCGGCCGTTCTGAGTAACTGCTACACCATTAGGTACAGTTACTGGGGCTTTAGCCACACGAGACATGAGGAATCACCTATTAAGAAACAAAAGCAATAACTTCACCACCAACGCCCGCAGCACGTGCAGCGCGATCAGTCATGATGCCTTTGCTTGTAGAAACAATTGCAATACCTAAACCTTGCTTAACGCTTGGAAGTTTATCTTTACCACGGTATTGGCGAAGACCTGGACGGCTTACGCGTTTAACCATTTCGATAACTGGTTTGCCTTCGAAATATTTTAAAGTAATTGTCAAAGTAGATTTTGTCTCTTCTTGAGCAACTTCTACATTTGAAATATAACCTTCTTGTTGAAGTACGTTTGCAATTGCAACTTTCAACTTAGAAGAAGGCATAGAAACAGTTTGTTTCTTAGCCATTTGTGCGTTACGAACACGTGTTAGCATGTCGGCAACGGTATCTTGCATACTCATTTAGTCGCTCCTTACCAGCTTGCCTTAACAACGCCTGGTACATCACCCTGCATTACTGTGTCACGTAATTTGTTACGGCTTAAACCGAACTTACGGAAGTAACCATGAGGACGACCAGTTAAACCACAACGGTTACGAAGACGTACCGGAGATGCATTACGTGGCAATGCTTGTAACTTTAACATCGCTTCGAAACGCTCTTCTTCACTTGCATTTACGTTTGCAATCGTAGCTTTTAATTCAGCACGTTTTGCAGCGTATTTAGCAACTGTTTTTTCGCGTTTCAATTCGCGATTAATCATACCTTTCTTAGCCATATCGACCTCTTATTTGAACGGGAAGCCGAATGCACGCATAAGCGCACGGCCTTCGTCATCGGTGCGAGCAGTCGTAGTAATAGTAATATCCATACCACGAATACGATCAATCTTATCGAAATCGATTTCAGGGAAAACGATTTGCTCTTTCAAACCCATTGAGTAGTTACCACGACCATCAAATGATTTCGAAGAGAAACCACGGAAGTCACGGATACGAGGGATTGCGATTGAGATCAAACGGTCCAAGAATTCGTACATTTGGTCGCCACGTAAAGTAACTTTACAACCAATCGGCCAACCATCACGGATTTTGAAACCAGCGATAGATTTACGAGCAAGTGTAATTACTGGTTTTTGACCAGCAATTAATTGCATATCGACAACAGCGCCATCTAATAATTTCTTATCAGTTGCAGCTGCGCCTACACCCATGTTTAGGGTAATTTTTGTGATGCGTGGAATTTCCATCACGTTCTTAATGCTAAGTTCTTCTTGTAACTTCGCTTTAAGTTCTTCGTTGTAACGTGCTTTAAGTCTGGCCATTGCCTTTTCAACCTATTACTTCGCTACCGCCACTGATTCACCATTTGATTTATAAACGCGAGTTTTCACGCCATCAATCACTTGGTAACCAACACGGTCAGCCTTCTGGGTTGTAGCATTTAAAATTGCCACGTTTGAAATATGAAGCGAAGCTTCTTGAGTAACGATACCGCCTTCAGCGCCAGTTACACGATTCGGCTTTTGATGCTTCTTCACTAAGTTAAGGCCTTCAACCTTAACGCGGTCTTCAGAAACAGACAATACAGTACCCTGTTTGCCTTTTTCTTTACCTGCGATCACGATAACTTGATCGCCTTTTTTAATCTTAGCCATGATTGCCTCTTATAGAACTTCAGGAGCCAATGAAATGATTTTCATGAACTGTTCAGTACGAAGTTCACGAGTCACTGGTCCGAAGATACGAGTAGCAATCGGAGCTTTGTTGTTGTTCAGGATAACTGCAGCATTATCATCAAAACGGATCACAGAACCATCTGGACGACGAATGCCGAATTTAGTACGAACTACAACCGCATTCATCACGTCACCTTTTTTAACACGTGCGCGTGGGATTGCTTCTTTTACAGTAACTTTAATAATGTCGCCAACAGAAGCATAACGACGATGTGAACCACCAAGTACTTTAATACATTGTACGCGGCGAGCACCACTGTTGTCTGCTACGTCGAGCATAGTTTCGGTTTGAATCATTGCCCTACTCCAAAACCGAGCATCACCGGTCACAATTTCGAAAGGCTCAAAGAGTACTCGAAATTGACCGATGATGCAACAAGAACGTCGAATTACTCAGCAGCTGCTTCAACTACTTCCACTAAAGTCCAAGCTTTAGTTTTAGAAATTGGGCGGCTTTCTTTAATGGTCACAACATCGCCAAGTTTAGCAACATTGTTCTCATCATGAGCGTGTAACTTAGTTGAACGGCGAATTGATTTGCCATACAACGGGTGTTGAACGCGGCGTTCGATAAGAACAACAATAGACTTGTCCATTTTGTCGCTTACTACTTTGCCGGTTAACGTGCGGACTGTTTTTTCACTCATTGTCCGTTCCCCTGTTTTTCGGTAAGGAGTGTCTTAATACGAGCAATTGTCTTACGAGCAACTTGCACTTCATGCGATTTACCCAACTGACCAGTTGCTTTCGCCATACGAAGACGGAATTGATTAAGCTGTTGCTCATCAAGCAAAGCTTTCAACTCTTCTACCGATTTTTCACGTAGATCTTTAGTTTTCATTACATTACCGTCCGAGTCACGATAGTGGTTTTAAACGGAAGTTTAGCAGCAGCTAAAGCAAATGCTTCACGCGCTAATTCTTCGTTCACACCTTCAATTTCGTACAGGATCTTACCTGGTTGGATCTGGCAAACCCAGTACTCCACGCTACCCTTACCTTTACCCATACGCACTTCAAGAGGCTTTTGAGTAATTGGTTTATCCGGGAATACGCGAATAAAGATTTTACCACCACGCTTAATACGGCGGCTAATAGTACGACGTGCAGCTTCAATCTGACGAGCAGTCATACGACCACGTTCAGTTGCTTTGATTGCAATCGAACCAAATGATACTGTACTACCACGATGCGCTAGACCAGTATTACGGCCTTTGTGCACCTTACGGAATTTGGTACGTTTAGGTTGCAACATGGATTATTCTCCCTTGTCAGCAGCACGGTCACCGCGACGACCACGACGCTCTTGACCTTCACCACGACCACGACCACGTTTAGCTGGACGATCTTCAGCAGGAGCAGGGTTCATGACTTGTTTCATGCCACCTAAAATCTCGCCACGGAAAATCCAAACTTTAACACCAATCGTACCGTAAGTTGTTTCTGCACGCATAGTTGCATAGTCAATGTCTGCACGTAGCGTATGTAAAGGTACACGACCTTCACGATACCATTCTGTACGAGCAATCTCTGCACCACCTAAACGGCCAGACACTTCAACTTTGATACCTTTAGCACCAGCACGCATAGTGTTTTGAACCGCACGCTTCATAGCACGACGGAACATTACACGCTTTTCTAATTGAGAAGCGATTGCTTCAGCAACTAAACGCGCATCTAAGTCTGGGCGATCAATTTCGTTGATACTTACTTGCGCTGGAACACCCATAATGCTGGTAAGTTCGCGCTGTAATTTCTCAATATCTTCGCCTTTTTTACCGATTACGATACCAGGACGAGCTGTGCTAATAGTTACTTTAGCAGCGCCTGATGGACGTTCGATAAGAATGTTGCTTACCATCGCATTCTTAAGTTTTTTAGTTAAAAACTCACGAACTTGAAGATCTTTAAGCAAGTATTCAGCGTATTGTTTCGGATTCGCATACCAGTTAGCGTTATGACGTTTCACAACACCTAGGCGGATACCGATTGGATGAACCTTCTGACCCATATCAAACCCCTACCTTAACGGTGATGTGACAAGTACGCTTAGTAATACGATCTGCACGGCCTTTAGCACGTGGCATAATACGTTTAAGGCTCATGCCTTCGTCAACGTAAATCGTAGATACTTTAAGATCGTCAACATCTAAACTGTTATTGTGTTCAGCGTTTGCAATCGCAGATTCCAATGCTTTTTTTACTAAAACAGCAGCTTTTTTATTGCTGAAGTTTAAGATATTTAAAGCATGCGCAACAGATTTGCCGCGAATAAGATCTGCAACCAAACGTGCTTTCTGTGCCGAGATAGCGGCACCGCGTAATTTAGCAGTTACTTCCATCATGACACCTATTAACGTTTAGATTTCTTGTCAACACCGTGACCACGATAGGTACGAGTTGGCGCGAATTCACCGAGTTTATGACCAACCATATGCTCAGTAACAATTACTGGAACGTGGTTACGACCATTATGAACAGAAATTGTTAAACCAACAAAATCTGGAAGGATCATCGAACGACGAGACCAAGTTTTAATCGGCTTGCGAGAGTTACTAGCAACAGCCGCTTCAACCTTAGCGAACAAGTGCGCATCGACGAATGGGCCTTTTTTCAGAGAACGAGGCATTAGTCAGATTCCTTTACTTGACGCGACGGTCGCGAATAATCATCTTAGTCGTACGCTTATTGGTACGTGTCTTGTACCCTTTAGCTTTTTGACCCCATGGGCTTACAGGTTGAATACCTTTGTTACGCCCTTCACCACCACCGTGCGGGTGATCAATCGGGTTCATCGCCATACCACGTACGGTAGGACGAACACCACGCCAGCGCGAAGCACCAGCTTTACCCAATGAACGAAGGTTGTTTTCTTGGTTAGAAACTTCACCAATTACAGCGCGGCATTCAACATGTACTTTACGCATTTCGCCTGAACGAAGACGAATAATTGCGTAAGAACCATCACGACCCAACAACTGAACAGAAGCACCAGCAGAACGCGCTAATTGCGCACCCTTACCAATTTTAAGTTCAACGTTATGAAGTGTAGAACCGATCGGCATATTACGAAGTGGCAAGCAGTTACCTGGACGAATTGGAGCATCGTTACCAGATTGTACTTTATCGCCAGCACGTAAGCCTTTAGGTGCGATGATATAACGACGCTCACCATCAGCATATTTCAACAAAGCAATATGTGCTGTACGGTTTGGATCGTATTCAATACGCTCTACAACAGCTGGGATGCTGTCTTTGTTACGTTTGAAGTCAACGATACGGTAGTGTTGTTTATGACCACCACCAACGTGACGAGTAGTAATGTGACCGTTGTTATTACGACCACCAGTACGTTTTTTAGCTTCAACCAACGGTGCGTAAGGAGCGCCTTTGTGAAGATGGTCATGAACCACTTTCTCTACAAAGCGACGTCCTGGAGACGTTGGCTTACATTTTTGAATCGGCATAATTTTCGTCCTTATTCCGCTGCGCTTTCAGCGGTATCGCCCAAGTCAGCCATTTCAACATCTTGGCCAGCTTTCAGGGTGACGTATGCTTTTTTAACATCAGAACGGCGTCCCAATGTACGACCAAAGCGCTTAGTCTTACCTTTAGTAATAGTTGTGTTAACTTTAACAACTTCTACACCAAAAAGTTTTTCAACTGCTTTTTTGATTTCAAGTTTAGTAGCATTGATGTCTACTTTAAATACTTGAACACCAACAGTATCACCTAATACTTGTGCCTTTTCTGAGAAGACTGGTCCTTTTAGGACTTGATAGATACGTTCGTTGTTCATCCGAGTTCTACCTCAATTTTCTTAGCAGCAGCTACAGACATCACAACTTTATCAAACGCGATCAAGCTTACAGGATCGATTGCAGTTGCATCTACCACATCTACATGCGGAAGGTTGCGTGCTGCAAGATATAAGTTCTCATCTACAGCGTCAGTAACGATTAATGCACGAGCAGCATTTAAGTCGTTAAGCTTTGCAAGCAATTCTTTAGTTTTTGGAGCTGCAACTGCAAACTCTTCAACTAATACAAGACGATCTTGGCGAACAAGTTCAGCTAAGATACATTGCATTGCACCGCGGTACATCTTACGGTTTACTTTTTGAGACCAATCTTGTGGACGAGCAGCAAAAGTTTTACCACCGCCAACCCAGATAGGGCTACGAATAGAACCCGCACGAGCACGACCAGTACCTTTTTGACGGAATGGCTTTTTACCACCGCCAGAAACGTCTGCACGTGATTTTTGAGCACGAGTACCTTGACGACCACCTGCTAAGTAAGCAGTAACAACTTGGTGTACAAGAGCTTCGTTAAATTCACGTCCGAAAGCAACTTCAGACAATTCAACAGCAGAGCCGGAAACAGTTTTCAAATTCACGGTATTTCCCCTCAGGCCTTGATGGTAGGACGTACAATCACGTCACCGCCAGTTGCACCAGGAATTGCACCTTTAACAACTAAAACAGAACGTTCAGCGTCAATAGATACGATTTCAAGACCTTGTACTGTTACGCGTTCATCACCTAAGTGACCAGCCATTTTCTTGCCTTTGAACACGCGCCCAGGAGTCTGGTTTTGACCTGTAGAACCTAATACACGGTGAGAAACTGAGTTACCGTGAGTAGCGTCTTGGGTACGGAAGTTCCAACGTTTAACACCACCTTGGAAACCTTTACCTTTTGATTGACCAGTTACGTCAACTACTTGACCAACTGTGAACAAATCAACGCCAATAGTACCGCCAACTTCACGGCCTTCAAGCTCAGCTTCAGTAACACGGAACTCTTTAACTAAACGACCAGCAGCAACACCAGCTTTCGCGAAGTGACCTTTCTGAGCGTTAGTTACGCGAGATTCGCGACGTTCACCAGTAGTTACTTGAACAGCTTGATAACCATCAGTTTCAAGTGTTTTGATTTGCGTAATGCGGTTTGGATCGACTTCGATGACTGTAACAGGTACAGAAACACCTGCATCTGTAAAGATGCGAGTCATACCACATTTGCGACCGACTAAACCAATAGCCATGTGCATAAACCTCTAAAAAAGCGGCCTAATTAACTTAGAAGTTAATCAACCGAAAGCCTTAACCCAAAGCGATCTGAACATCAACACCAGCCGCAAGATCTAATTTCATCAATGCATCAACAGTTTTATCTGTAGGTTGAACGATATCGATCAAACGTTTGTAGGTGCGGATTTCGTACTGGTCACGCGCATCTTTGTTAACGTGCGGTGAAGTAAGAACGTTGAAGCGTTCGATGCGAGTAGGCATCGGAATTGGACCACAAACTTGTGCGCCAGTACGCTTAGCGGTTTCTACGATCTCTTGAGCAGATTGATCAATCAGACGATGATCAAAAGACTTCAAACGGATACGAATTCTCTGGTTAGACATACCAGTAAACTCCAAGCCAAACATATAAAGAATCACCCTTGACGCATCTCACCTATTGGTAAGTGTCAAAGGCAGTGAAAATCACTAAGGTCATGATCGATGCCACGACTGTAATGCACATTTACTACTTTCTTCGCAGTAAATGCCCCTCCTTTTGAGGGTCGCCCATTATAACGATTGTTTAAGTCTTATGCAATTCTCTTTTTCTATTTTTTGTTCAAAACGCACTTTAACCTAGTATTCTCAACTTACTCTAGGCATTTATGACAAATTCAATCGCTTTATTTAAGAGTTGATTACCTTGTTCAAATTTTTGTGCTTCTGAATATTGCAGTTCACTCACAGGCTGAACATATTCCCCATTAAAAATAGATAGCTCTTCTTCATTTTCAAGCAAGAGTTCTAACGTTGCTGGCGTCATTTCTGGATGAAATTGAAAACCAAGCACATTTTTTCCAATTTGATACATCTGATTACGACAAGCTATATTCTCGGCTAAGTGTATAGCACCTTTGGGTATTTCAAATGTCTCGCTATGCCACTGCATCACCTTTATCTTTTCAGGCAATGGAAAGCTGTCTTGAGGTAAATTTGCTACCCTTTGAACTGTCGACCAGCCAAGTTCCTGATAGCGGTTTCGACTGACTGCAGCGCCTAGTGCATTAGCAATTAGCTGCCCACCCAAACAGAGACCTATAGCAGGCTTTCCTGCTGCTAAATAACGACGCAACCATCTTTTCTCTATCTTAAGCCATGGATAATTCGCCTCATCATTTACACTCATGGTGCCACCCATGACTAATAATAAGTCAACCTCATCAATTTGTGGTAAAGCTTCTATTTCAAGTGACCGATCAACCGGAAGTGCAAAAAACTCCGTAGAACTAATAGTCGCGTGGTGAGCTTTTAAAAATGAATAACAACTCCCAAAACCCTCACCCGCGATATGTTGAAAATAATGAACTCTTAAATGCGACTTCATGCGCTTAAACCTATTGTTGTTAGAATGTTGTAGTGGTCTTTGCAAAAATAAAGCCAAGTTTTTGTTTTATAGGTCTACTGTAACGAAACGTCTTACAAAACTTTATAAATCTAGCGAAGAATTTAAATTTCTCTTAATCTAACTTTATCATTTAAAACATAATGCACTATGAAAAAGCATAACGATTTCCAGACTCGTCTCATTCATGCCCCAAGAAAGGCTCCGCAATTCATTGAAACGGTGCAACCTCCCTTATTTCGCGCATCGACTATCATTTTCAAATCAACTTCGCACCTTTTTGATCGTCACTGGACTGATAAGTATGACTATAGCTATGGAACACATGGCACCCCTACTACATTCACCTTAGGCGACAATATTGCGCAAATTGAAGGTGGTTTGCATTGTTTGCTTGCACCGAGTGGCCTATCCGCAATTAATATTGTGAACTCAGCATTTTTAAGTACTAATGATGAAGTATGGGTTCCAGACAATATTTACGGGCCAAATCTAGAACATTTAACTTATCTACAAAGTCAATATGGCATTATTGTTAAAGTATATAACCCCATTGACGCTGCAAGTTTTCAACCTACCGAAAGAAGTAAACTATTATGGTTAGAAGCTGCAGGTTCAGTTACTTTAGAATTCCCTGATCTTAAAAATCTAGTCAAGAAAGCTAAAAAGCATGGTGTATTGACAGCTCTAGATAACACTTGGGGAGTTGGGCTTGCGTTTAATGCTTTTAATTTTTCTGATGAACATCTATCAGTCGATTTAACCGTTCACGCATTAACAAAATATCCAAGTGGTGGTGGTGACATCCTAATGGGCAGCATTGTAACTCGTGATGAGAAACTTCATCACCGCCTATTCCGCACACACGCCATTTTAGGCATCGCAATCTCTGGAGATGATGCGGCTCAAGTTCAACGCAGCCTTGCTCATATGTCTTTACGCTATGAACAACAGTCAGCCAATGCTCAAACTTTACTTAAGTGGCTAAAGGACCAACGCCAATTTGCACAAGTTCTACACCCAAGTGATGAATCCTCACCAGGCCATCAATACTGGCAAGAAATATGCACAACTGATCAAAGTGCAGGTTTAGTGAGTGTTATTTTTAAACCTGAATATGACATTACAGCAGTACGTCGTTTCTGCGATGCATTAGAGTTATTTAAGCTCGGTTTTAGCTGGGGTGGACCCGTTAGCCTGATTATGCTTTATGATTTAAAAATGATGAGAAAACTTGAGAATACACATTTACAACAAGGATTATTGGTTCGATTCTGTATAGGACTAGAAGATCCGCAAGATTTGATACAAGATATCGAAAATGCACTGAAACAACTGTAAAACGACAAGATTATAGTGACTCAAACCATAGGATAAAAATATATGGGTACACCGATTGTTATTGCTAAAAATATTAAGGACACATCAAAAGAAATTGTTTTACTTCCCCAGTTTGCTAACCGTCATGGACTTATTGCAGGCGCCACAGGTACAGGTAAAACAGTTACGTTAAAAGTTCTAGCAGAGAGTTTCTCCCGAATCGGTGTGCCGGTATTTCTTGCCGATGCTAAAGGCGATGTTTCAAGTCTCGCAAAAGCTGGTGAAGCTTCGGATAAATTTAATGAACGCTTAAAACTTTTACAAATTGATAGTGTTCCATTCGCAGCAAACCCAGTTGTTTTTTGGGATTTATTTGGTCAGCAAGGTCATCCTATCCGAACCACCATTTCTGAAATTGGGCCAATTTTATTAGCACGCATACTAAACTTAAATGATACCCAAGAAGGTGTTTTATCTGCTGTATTTCGTATTGCAGATGACCAAGGGTTACTTTTAGTCGACTTTAAAGATTTAAAAGCCATGATTACTTTTGTGAGTGAACATGCAGCTGAGTTTAAAGCCGAGTATGGCAATTTATCACCAGCCAGCCTAGGTGCCATTCAGCGCAACTTACTCGCTCTTGCCGACCAAGGTGGAGAACAGTTCTTTGGGGAACCAGCTTTAAATATTCTGGATTTTATCCAAACCGATGCAAATGGGCATGGCTATATCAATATTCTTGCTGCCGACAAGCTCATGAATACGCCTAAGCTATACGCCACTTTCCTCTTATGGATGCTTTCAGAGTTATTTGAACAGCTACCAGAAGTGGGTGATATGGATAAGCCTAAACTCGTGTTTTTCTTTGATGAAGCTCACTTGTTATTTGATAATGCCAGCCAAGCTCTACAAGACAAAATTGAACAAGTGGTACGTTTAATCCGCTCCAAAGGGGTGGGTATCTACTTTATTACTCAAAACCCACTCGATTTACCCGAAAGCGTTCTTGGTCAACTTGGTAATCGCGTTCAACATGCATTACGTGCATTCACCCCTAAAGATCAAAAAGCTGTAAAAACCGCAGCAGACACTTTCCGTGCTAATCCCGAGTTTCAAGTTGATGAAGCTATTACCCAACTTGGTGTTGGTGAGGCACTCATTAGCTGTCTAGATGAGCAAGGTACACCACAGATTGTAGAACGTGGTTGGGTTATGCCTCCGTACTCTGCATTTACACCGATCACTCCAGAAGAGCGTCAGACTTTAATCTCGCAAAGTATTATTGCTGGGGTTTATGAACAAGCTGTAGATCGTGATAGTGCCTATGAAATGCTACAGAATAAAGTTGCTGAACGCGAACAACAGCAGCAAGACGCCGAACTTGCAAAACAACAAGCTAAAGAACAAGAAACTTTAGCAAAACAGCAAGCTAAAGAGCAGGAACGTTTGGCACGTGAGCAATTAAAAGAGGAAGAAAGAGCAGCCCGTGAACGAGCTAAACTCACACAAGACATTGTGGGAACTTTTGCCAAGAGTGCTGCACGCAGCTTAGGAGGAAGTACGGGACAAAAACTCGTAAGAGGCTTGCTCGGCTCTTTATTTGGTAAATAAAAATATTAAAAAAATTGCGTTAATTTTAGGGGATTTCATATCCCCTAATTTTTTTATGGTTTTTAGGAAAAAGTTATTGCCATTAATTTTTTAAAGATGTATTTTAAATACATCTTATATAGCCAGATAAATAAGGTCTAGCCATGACTCCACAACAAATTGAACTTGTTAAATCTACTGTACCGGTTTTACGTGAACACGGCGTTACGCTGACTACATACTTCTATAAGCGCATGCTTAATAACAATCCCGAGTTAAAAAATGTTTTTAATTTAGATGACCAAACCAGCTTACGTCAGCCACGTGCTCTTGCAGCTGCTGTGCTTGCTTATGCAGAAAATATTGAGAACCCTACCGTGCTCGCTAAAGCGGTAGAACGCATCACCACTAAACACGTGAGCTTAGATATTCAACCAGACCAATATGCAATTGTTGGGGACAACTTGCTTCATTCAATTAGTGAAGTACTCAATGTGCCATTCGAATCAGAGCTTATTGAAGCGTGGAAACAAGCATACTTACAGTTGGCTGATATCTTGATTGGTGTTGAAAAACAAAAATACGAACAACTTGAAAGCTTAAAAGGTGGATGGGCTGGCTGGCGTTCATTTGAAATTACTCAAATTGATCCTTTGGAATCTGGCAAACGCTTCACTTTAAAAGCAACTGACCATGAAGACGTACTGACTAGCCCAGCAAATGCCTTTATTTCAGTTAAAGTACAAGTTCCCGAGCAACAACTTGAACAACCGAAAGCTTTTAAATTTACTGAAGCTCAAGAAGATAACTCATATCATTTTGAAGTGCAGCCTGAAGAAAATCATACAGAGTTTTCGGTTGCTAATATTTTACTTGAGCATTATAGAGTGGGTGATCAATTACAGGTTTCAGCCCCTTTAACGCTGTAATGTAAAAACCTCTTGCCTGAAAGTTTTCTTATTTAGACTTTCAGGCTAAGATGATCATCCTTTTAATCTCTTCCATTTTTGGTGATCATGCAGCTTAATAAATTTACCGATTATGCATTACGACTCTTAATGTATGTTGCACGCCCAAGTGATGCACCCTACACGATTGCAGAAATCGCGAAAGATTTGCATGTTTCACAAAACCATCTAGTTAAAGTTGTTCACTTCATGGGCAAGCAGGAATGGATTATTACCATTCGTGGAAAAGGCGGAGGAATTCGCTTAAATCCAGATGCACTTAACTCAAATTTAGGTTCAATCGTTCGAATATTACAGGGCGACAATCAAATCGTTGAATGTAATACGCCACCTTGCGTATTACGCAGTCACTGTGGTTTAAAAGGTATTTTAGATCAGGCTTTAGAGAGTTTTTATCAAAGCCTAGACCAATACACACTCGGAGAAGTTTTGCAGCAATCAAAATCTGCTCCTGCCAACTCCCCTATTGCATTTTTACAAATCTAAGCTCTACTGATTTTGATAAGTCGACTTATTGAAAATTAGCAAGAATACCCAAGCTCCTTTATACTAGGCGCGAGCCCTCTCATTTAAAAAGTTATTTTTTATGCGTCGTAGTGAAAAATCGAAAGACACCAAAGCCAGACTCGCACCCAAGCAAAAGATCAGCTATGAAAAGAAACCAGATCCAGCGATCACGGCATATGCTGTGCAATCACTCAACTGGTTACGCCAAGCTGAGTTTCTAATGAGTGCACCTAAATTGGCACTTTGTGTTGAAGATAGTGGCTACGAGATCGCTTTTGCAGGACGCTCAAATGCCGGTAAGTCCAGTGCTATCAATGCCTTAACTAACAAAAAACAGCTAGCGCGCGCCTCTAAAAAACCTGGCCGTACTCAGATGATTAACTTCTTTAGTTTAGGTAATCCTGATCAACGTTTAGTCGATCTTCCTGGCTATGGCTATGCAGCCGTACCTGAAGATATGAAACGAGTATGGCAAAAAGAATTAGAGAACTATTTAATCCATCGTAAAAGCTTACAAGGGTTAGTATTACTGATGGATATTCGCCATCCTCTACAGCATTTCGACATGATGATGCTAGAGTGGGCTTATTCACGTCATCTCTTTGTTCATATTCTCTTAACGAAAGCTGACAAACTTAATCGTGGCCCTGCAAACAAAGTGCTATTAGAAGTTAAGCAACAACTGAAAAAAATGAAGCTTGATTTCTCGATTCAACTTTTCTCATCACTTAATAAATTAGGTTTAGAAGAGCTAGCAAGTGTTATGGCTGGACGCCTGCATTTTACGCTTGATCAAGAGCCGGAATTTGACGTTGACGCGATCCCTGAAGCATCAGATGAGGATGCTGAAGAGTAAATCGTCAAAACAGATACAATTTCTTTATTAAATTTATTTTCAAATTGGCCCCTATTGCTAAACACAAATGTAGGGGCTTTTTTTATACTCGTTATAACTTCATCGAGTTAAAAATCAGGACTAAATGATGAAATTGTTATCTTTTTTGAAGAACAAGGCTTTAGGTTCTTCTATTGACTATAAAATTCTTCCACGTAAAGTAAAATTTGACTGGAAAGATACCCCTGTTGACTGGATTCCAAATCAGCCTTTCGCAAGTTATTTTATTAATGAAATTAATAATATCTTGCCTGCTGGAGAATTCTGGTTTTGCCGTTTGTACAATAAAGTTTTACCGCAAATTAAAGATGAAAAACTTAAACAAGATGTGCAAGCATTTATCCGCCAAGAAGCTATGCATGCCAATGCGCATACTTCTGCCAATAAAGAATATTTAAGCGCACGTAATATTGATATCCAGCGAAATCTGGACATTATGAATTATCTATTTACCACTGCCTTAGCAGATAAGCCTTTTGACAAAGAAGTTCCTCAATTTCTACAAGGGCAATGGGACCTTTTCCGTTTAGGCGTTATTGCAACTGTTGAGCATATGACCTGTGTATTAGGGAAATATGCACTTTATAACAAGCGTTGGGAAGAATTAGGCGCTGACCCTGAAATGGTCGATCTGGTTAAATGGCATGGTTCAGAAGAAATTGAACACCGTACCGTTGCTTTTGATTTATATCGCCATTTGGGTGGTGGATATATTCCACGCTACTATTTAAGCCTTGCAGTGATTGTACTGGTGCTTGGATTATGGGTAGATGGCGCTGCACATATTATGAAACAAGATCCACGTTTTGCTGATGCTGCTAAATCTAGATTTTTCCCAGTATGGGTTGCTGTAGAGTGGTATAAAATTAGCAGAAAAGATAATCAGGTTTTACCAAACCCAATCTGGCTGATTGCCCAACAAATTGATTACCTCATGCCTTGGTATGATCCAGTTAAAGAAGGCAGCACTGAAGATGCGGTAAGTTATTTATCGCAATCTCCAGCAGCAAAAAGAGCCGAGTTACAAGCGGCTTAAAAATAAAAAAGCAGGATTTAAAATCCTGCTTTTTTATTTAGGAGATTAGACACTGATATCTTTATCTTTTGTATAACGATCAACAACCACGCTAATCATCATATCACCCTGCACATTTACCACTGTTCTTACCGTATCCAATAGGCGATCAATCGGAAGTAAAATTGCAATTGCTTCAGCCGGTAAACCTACAGACTGTAGAACCATAATCATGGTAACCATACCTGCACTTGGAATGCCAGGGGCCCCTAGTGATGCAATCATTGCTGTTAAACACACAATAATTTGTTGTGTCAGGTTTAAGTCTAGCCCCACCAAATTTGCGACAAACAATGCAGCGGCTGCTTCATATAGTGCTGTGCCATCCATATTAAGCTGTGTACCTAAAGGAATTACAAAACCAGCTGTTTGCGGACGAACCCCTAAGTTTTCCTGTGCGCATTTCATACTAAGGGGCATTGTGGCAGAGCTAGAACTGGTGGCAAATGCAGTGATCAGTGCTGTACGTGTTCCTTTGAAAAAAGTCCAAGGACTCATGCGGCCAAAAATCCAAAGTAGTAATGGTAAAACAACAGCACCATGAAAAATGGTAGTCCCTGTCACTACAACAGCAAACTCAGCCAAACGACTTAATACTGAAATATCTTCGGTTGCCATTAATTTTGCTAATAAAGCAAAAATACCCAAAGGTGCTAGCTTCATTACCCAGCCGACTAGCATCATCATCATTTCAAAAAATTGATGACTTAATACGCGAATACTTTTAAAACGCTCACCGCCATGGACTAAAGCAACACCAACAAATAGTGCAAACACCACAACAGCTAAAACGTTACCATCGCTAAATGCTTTAAATGGGTTGATTAATGTATTTTGAATAAAATTAGTGAAAAAACTTGCAGGATTTAAACTATCTGGTGCCTGATAGTTTTGCATAGACGTCTGGAAAATAGAGATATCTATACCACGTCCTACTTCAAATAGATGAGCACAACTTATACCTAGAATTAAAGCTAGTGTTGTTGTGGTCAAACAACATAAAAAGGTAATTTTCCAGACTGGGCCTAACTGCCCTCCCGCCTGCAAATTAGAGACACCCACAACAATCGAGCTAAAAATCAAAGGCACCAACAACATTTTAAGCAGCCCAATAAAGACACTACTTAATATGCCTAACCCATATAAACTATGTTTTACAAACGCAGTATCGGGATACAACGTTAATATAAAACCAAAGGCTAAGCCTAAAATGGCCGCAATAAGAATTTGTGTATTTAAGTTCATATCAGCATTATTTTTTTCAGTTGGCAATCCTTTTGCAAATATGACATGAGCTTGCTTTTCATACGAGCAATTTTTTGTCACATCGTTTCAATTAAAAATAAAAAAGCCATCTAATCAGATGGCTTTATAAATAAGCTTATTGCGTTTCAATTTCCCGCAAACGAATTAAACCCTCTTGCACGGTACTGCATACAAGTTGGCCATTTTGCCACATACGGCCAAAGTTCAAGCCGCGAGAAGCTGCGCTAACGGTTGCTTCCATATCGTAAAGCATCCATTCATCAGCACGCAGCGGGCGATGGAAATAGATGGCATGATCAATACTCGCACACTGCAAACTTGGAGAAATATAGCTAAGCCCATGCGGTCTCAAAGCAGTTGTCATTAAGGTAAAGTCTGAATAAAACGCAACAATTGCTTGATGCAAAGCAATATCATCTAATTGTTTTGGAATACGGTCATGTGTGCGGATATAGTGCGCATTATAAGGAGCTTCAGGTTGAGGCTGAAACGGATTTACCGGATCAATTGGGCGAATTTCCACATGGCGCTCACGCATGAAACTAGCACGAACATTTTCAGGTACGAAATTTAAAATACCTTCTTTGAGCTCATTTTCAGATTTAAGAGTCTCTGGTGCGGGATACTCTGGCTCTTGATGTTGATAGTTCAAGCCTTCTTCGGGGTTAGCAAAAGAAACCATCGCCGAAAAGATAACTCGTCCGTGTTGAATGGCACGAACCTGACGGCTTACGAAACTCTTCCCATCACGTAAACGGTCTACTTCATAGATAATTGGGGCATTAATATCGCCACCATATAAAAAATATGCATGCAAAGAATGCGCTGGGCGATCGGTTGTATAAGATGCTGCACGTAAAGCCTGACCCAAAACCTGCCCACCAAAGACACGTTTACCGACAAGATTACGGCTTATGCCACGGTAAATATTTTCTTCTAGCTTTTCTAAAGTAAGAAGATCGACAAGTTCTTGGGTTAACGCATTCATGAGAGATACCTTCATATTTCAGGTAAAAAATCGTATTAAAGTACAGATGTGTAGAATCTATTGTGCCATAAAAAACTATTTGAACATGGAACAATCAGTCAACTTCTGACGAAGATTGCTCATATAACAGCTAAAAATACGATTTTTAACGATAAAATATGCCAAAAGCATTATAATTTATAAGAAAGTAGCATATTGTTTTTTTTAATAAATGCCGCAAAATAATTACCCTCTGCATTTGGTGCTGGGATTTGTCTTTAAGAAGTAGGAGTTCTTATGTCCAAGAGTGGGTTTGGTCAAATGTATCGTCGGCTTTCGAGTAAACTACTTGACCTCGTGGTAACACCACATGTTCTTGGGGAAGTTCCTACTGAACCAGTATCAGAAACAACAGAAACAGAAGCAAAAACTGACCGCCAAAAAGTGGTTTGTTACGTCTTACAAAACCACTCTCGAAGCAATGCTTTAGTGGTTGATGGAGAAACGCGTCGTTTAAATTTAAAACCTGCGTTAGACCCACTCATTGTGGGTACTCATCAGGAAAAAGCATCAGTTTTATTTTTACAGCACAATGATGAAAATAATTTACTGAATCCGCCTCCTCATGCTTTTCCACCGCGTTTAATAAAACTGATTGAAGTTTTACAAGAAAACCCTGAACTTGATATAGAGCTTGTTCCGGTTACAGTTTTATGGGGCCGTTCGCCAGATAAAGAAGATTCTTGGTTTAAATTATTATTTTCAGACACATGGGCAACACCAAGCACAGTTAAGCAGCTGGTTAATATTGGTTTGCATGGCCGTCAGTCTTATTTAGAATTTCATGAACCACAATCGCTACGTGAATTGGTTGAATATGCACAGCAGCATTATCCAAATCTTTCACCAGCAACTTATATTGTAAGTACGTTAAATGATTATTTAGACCGTCAGCGTGAAGTCGTGTTAGGCCCCGATTTGTCGGATCGCCGCAATGTCATGCAATCGGTTGTTAAATCTCGTGATGTGCAAGAAGCAATCCGCCGTGAAAGTATTCGCGGAAAAGTGAGCATGCTTGAAGCTGAACGCCGTGCGATCGGCTATGTGAATGAAATCGTATCGGATTATTCACACTCAGCAGTGCGCTTTGCCGATCTTGCCTTAACACGCCTATGGACCCAGCTTTATGACGGCGTAGAAGTACATAACTTTAGTACCGTTCGTGAACTAGCGAAAGACTATGAAGTTGTCTATACACCGTGCCATCGCAGTCACATTGACTATTTACTATTGTCATATGTCATCTATAAACGTGGCTTAATGGTTCCGTATATTGCTGCGGGCGATAACTTAAACTTACCTTTTGTTGGACAGCTTCTACGTGGTGGCGGTGCATTCTTCATTCGCCGCTCTTTCCGTGGAAATGGACTCTACACTACTGTATTTAAAGAATATCTATATAGTATTTTGTCACGCAACACGCCTCTTGAATACTTTATTGAAGGTGGACGTTCACGTACTGGACGTTTATTACCGCCTAAAACCGGTATGCTTGCCATGACAGTTCACAGCCATTTACGTGGCCGTGCTAAACCAATCGTTTTCTTACCAACTTATATTGGTTATGAACGACTCATGGAAGGCTCAACTTACGTAGGCGAAATGCAAGGTAAGCCAAAAGAAGCCGAATCTATTTTTGGTATTGTGAAAACTTTACGAAAAATTGAACGTATTTTTGGTAAAGTCCACGTGAACTTTGGTGAACCTGTTTTCCTTGATGATCTGCTTAAGCAACATAATGCAGAAAACGTTTACATCGAGAAAAATGACGACCCAATTCCTCAAGCTGTTTCAGATGCAGTAAATAGCTCTGCACATGCAATTTTAGAAAATATTAACCGAGCTGTGGTGATAAACCCTGTTTCTTTACTTTCTATTATTTTGCTTGCAACTCCAAAGCATACGCTTGATGAAGAAATTTGTATTAAGCAGCTAGAAGCTTATCGTAACTTGGCATCAAACTTCCCATATGACCAACGTATGGAAGTAACGCCACTTTCTGGTAAAGAAATTATTGCGTATGGTTTAAAGCTTAAACTCATTAAACGCGTTCAGCATGCACTGGGCGATATTATTGCGATTGAAGATAACCAAGCTGTTCTTCTGACTTACTTCCGTAATAACATCTTGCACGCCTTTGTTTTACCTTCTCTAGTAGCATCACTTGTTGAACACAATGGAAAAATCAGTCGTTCAGATTTAACTAATGTCATCTATACGCTCTATCCGTTCCTGAAAGCTGAGTTATTCCTTAAATGGAAGAGCAGCGAGCTTAAGGCACAAGTTGAGCAATATGCAGATGCTCTAGTTCAATCTAACCTTATTCAACAAGACGATGAAGGTAACTTGATTAGCTCTGCGCCAAATACAGAAGAGCATAATCAGCTTGTTGTTTTAGCAACGCCAGTTAAGCAAAGTCTTGAGCGCTACTACATGACACTTGCGCTCATTACTCAACGTGGTTCAGGTAATATTTCTGCTAAACAAGTTGAAGAATTAAGTCATTTATTAGGGCAACGTTTATCAGTTCTCTATGAATTTAATTCGCCAGAGTTCTTCGATAAAGCTTTATTCCAAAGCTTCTTAAAAGTACTTACGCAGCAAAATTACATTCGTACCAATGACCAAGGCCAAATTGAGTTTGATGACAACTTCCGTCAAATGGCTGCTGGCGCACAGTTGGTGCTTGATGAAGTAACCTTACAAATGTTACAGCACATCACCACCTTTACTGACGAAGAATTAAAAGATGCTCTTGAAGCAATGGCATCTCAACAAGCTAAACGCCGTTTAAAACGCAAAAAAGCTTAAAGTCTTCAGTCAAAATAAAAGGCAACTTCGGTTGCCTTTTATTTTATTAGCGAATTGGACATTCAAAATAACGTGGATCGTCCATACAACGTAAGCGCTTCATAAGCTGAACGAAATAAGCATCGTAATAACCTGAAAGAACGTACTGATTA
This sequence comes from Acinetobacter sp. BEC1-S18-ESBL-01, assembly GCF_014169935.1. Classification (NCBI taxonomy): domain Bacteria; kingdom Pseudomonadati; phylum Pseudomonadota; class Gammaproteobacteria; order Moraxellales; family Moraxellaceae; genus Acinetobacter; species Acinetobacter sp. BEC1-S18-ESBL-01. The sequence goes on along the minus strand of NZ_AP022302.1, from coordinate 433,957 downwards.
CGTATTTTGGCAACCATTACGTCATAACTTTGCTTCTCATAAAAAGAGACATCTACCCAATAATAAGCAGGTAAATGATTTTCCCATTGTGTCGCACGATTCGTCAGCAATTGGCTATTTTGAACAAACCATCCTCGAATTTTCCGGCCAAAATTAGCAGGATAAGCTTGCGGCTTAATAATTAAATTGACACCGAAATATGCCAAAGGAAAATTAATAACTTGAGTATTTGGTCCAAATTCTTTTTGTAAGTTATACGGCAATAATCCATATACTGGGGCAGCAATAATATCGATTTTATTTTGCTTAAACTGCGCAATCGCGTTAGATAAATCGACATAAACTGGCTGAGCACCTACACTTCGTACCAATGCTTGTTGTGGTGGATTGTTAGGTAGCACCCCAATACGCTGATTTCTTAATTGAGCGACTCTAGAGAGGTTCTTATTTTTTAGAACCATGTAAGCCGTTCCAATTGGAATCATTCCTATAGCTTCATAATTCTTAGAAACTAACCTTTTCTCGATTGTAGGATGATTTAAAAGCTGCAAAAAACTTTTGGCCGTGCGGTTATTAGGAATAAGCCCTATACCCGCGGTACTTCCCATAAACTGGTTATAACGATAAGTATTGAAATTGGATGCAGCTAAACCTGAACACTTCCCATCATCAAAGGCTTGTATGGCCTGCTGTTCTTTTTGATAGGTCACCACTTTAAATTTGACTTGATATTGCTGGGCATATAGCCGAATGTCATTTAAACGGCGAGTAATATCCCCTTGGGACCCGATAGGATCATAGGCACACCACACCTGATCCTCAGCCCAACTCGCAACAGCTGTTACGCTCAAGATAAGAGCTAAACAAATTTTTTTCACTTTTAACCTTTTTATCTTTATCGGCAATTTGACTGCCTCATCAGGTATTTATGTTCTTATTTAAAGTTTAATCAAAATTTCATTTAGTGCTATGAACATTTAAACATAATAAATAGTCATTAAAGCAAATCGGATGCTCTAATTGAAAACCCGTTGCTGGCAAATGTTTTGCATAAATTCTTTTACCTGAAATTTGGTTTGATTCTAAAGTTAATTCTGGCAATCCCAATTGTTTTTGAAACCACACAATAATTTCATGCAAAGGCAATGGTTGATTATTAGTCACAATATAGCTTGCTTGATGACTTTCGTAATCAGCCATAAAAGCTAAAAATCTTGCTAAATCATCAATATGTATTCGATTGCTATAATGTATATTTGGATAACTTTGATGATTTTCAGCCATTTTTTTTAAACGGGCAATGGAAGTTCCATAAATACCTGTAGGGCGAACAATTACAGATTGAGTTGGATAATATTTTTGCCAGAGTAACTCCATATTACGCAATATGTGGCCTTGAGCATCATTTGGATGAATTTCACTAAAATCATCAATGATCTCCCCTGCATTTTCACCATATACCCGCGTAGAAGAGACAACAATTATTTTTTTTACTGGATGTATTTTTAATGCTTCTCGAATCGGTTCAATACTATCTACATAAGTATGTTGATAGCCCTCAACCGTACTCTCGTTTGGAGAAAGTAAAATATATACGACATTCACAGGTTCAATTTTACTTAAATCGAGCGAAAAAATATCTTGGACAAGATGTGTTGCGTAACTATCCGTTTTTACACTACGGCTGATTGTGGTAATTTGATGTTCTTTCTCAAATAGTTGTTTAGCAACACGCTGAGATGTTTTACCATAACCGATAAATAATATATGCATAGAAAACTCGTTGAGGGGACATGACTTCAGTCCATCAGTTACAAGGCGTTGGATCGGCTTCAGCAGCCCTGCTCGAAAAACTAAATATTTTTACCACAGATGATTTACTGTTTCATCTGCCACGTGATTATGAAGACCGCAGTACGATTATTCCAATGAATCAACTTGTGGTTGGGCGGAGCTATTTACTTGAAGGAGAAGTCAAATCAATTGATTTCCCTCCGGGAAAGCGAAAATCTATGGCAGCCTTGGTGCAAGATGAATTCGGTAAAGTCACCTTACGCTTTTATCATATTTATAAAAACCTGACTGATAAAATAAAACCCGGTCATCGCTTACGTATTTTTGGTGAAGTCCGTGTGGGTGCCCGCGGCCTTGAGATGTATCATCCTGAAATTCAACTCATTCATGAACATACACCTCTACCAAAAACTCAGCTGACAGCAATTTATCCAAGTACGGATGGATTAACTCAACCCAAATTACGCGAATATGTTAAACAAGCTTTAAAGCATCATAGCGACGCCTTACCAGAGCTACTCCCAAAGCAATATACCAATGGCTATGCGCTTAAAGAGGCTTTGTATTACATTCATGAGCCTCCAGTTGATGCCAACATGCTGCAATTGGCTCAAGGCTCGCACCCTGCACAGCAACGGCTTATTTTTGAAGAGTTGGTTGCGCACCAAATTAGTTTACTTAATCGCCGTGCTTATATTCGTCAAATTGCGTCACCTGCTTTTTCAAGCAGTAAAATATTAGCTAAAAAGCTTTTAGAAGCTTTACCATTTCAAATGACCAATGCACAAAAACGTGTATCTAAAGAAATTTTAAATGACTTAAAACAGCACCAACCTATGCTACGCCTAGTACAAGGTGACGTTGGTGCTGGAAAGACCCTTGTTGCAGCTGTAGCCGCTTGTCATGCTTTAGAAGCAGATTGGCAGGTTGCATTAATGGCTCCAACTGAAATTCTTGCAGAACAGCATTATTTAAACTTTAAACGTTGGTTTGAACCATTAGGTATTACCGTGGCATGGTTATCTGGTAAACAAAAAGGTAAAGCCCGTGCCCAAGCAGAACAACAGATTAAAGAAGGCCACGCGGAACTTATTGTCGGTACACATGCCTTATTTCAAGATAATGTTGGCTTCGCTAAATTAGGGCTAGTGATTATTGATGAACAACATCGCTTTGGTGTCGATCAACGCTTAGCTTTACGTAATAAAGGTGCTGAGCAGTTCACCCCACATCAACTCGTAATGACGGCAACCCCCATTCCAAGAACTCTAGCAATGAGCGCATATGGGGACTTAGACACGTCAATTATTGATGAATTACCTCCAGGCCGTACTCCAATTCAAACCGTTACGATTCCGCTTGATCGTCGTGAGGAAGTACTGCAACGTATTGCTTCGAATTGTAGAGATGGGAAACAGGCGTATTGGGTATGCACATTGGTTGAACAGTCTGAGACTTTAGATGCACAAGCAGCGGAAGCAACTTACCAAGAGATGAAAGAGCGCTTTCCTGAGCTCAACATTGGCTTGGTGCATGGCAAAATGAAAGCCGATGAAAAGCAAGCCGTCATGCAAGCATTTAAAAATAATGAATTACAACTTCTTATCGCAACCACAGTGATTGAAGTTGGAGTAGACGTTCCTAATTCCTCCATTATGGTCATTGAAAATGCTGAGCGCTTGGGCCTTTCTCAGTTACACCAATTACGTGGTCGCGTAGGTCGAGGTGCTCAAGCTAGTTTTTGCGTACTTTTATATAAAACGCCTCTCTCTCAAAATGGACAAGAGAGACTTTCTATTTTAAGAGAAAGTAATGATGGCTTTGTTATTGCGGAAAAAGATCTGGAATTACGCGGACCGGGTGAATTACTAGGGACTAAACAAACCGGAGATATGGGATTTAGAGTGGCTCGTTTAGAGCGAGATGATCACCTACTGAGTCAAGCCCACTATGTGGCACAGCAAGTTTTAAAAGATTATCCAGAACAGGCAGATGCTCTATTAAAACGTTGGCTTCCTGAGGCGCCTCGCTACGCGTATGTTTAATTTTTTAAACTTTCAACCTCTTATTCAGTTATTTTCACCTTGCTCATTGTGCGAGTTAGGCATACGAGAAAAATACTCGCTCTGTAAAGACTGTTGGGAACAGCTACCTTGGCTTAAACAAACGATTCAACGTAATAATCAATCTGTTCTTGTGGCCTGTAATTATGCTTATCCGGTTAACCGGATTATTCAGCAGTTTAAATATGAACAAAAGTTACATTATCAGATCTTATTAGGTGAAATTTTAAAACAATTAAAATTTCCCAAGGTACAAGCGATCGTACCTATGCCCATTTCCAATCAACGTTTAATCGAGCGTGGTTTCAATCAATCCTTAGTACTCGCCAATATATTAAGCAAACACTTAAAAATACCTGTTTGGCAACCAATTCAACGCTTAAATGAACACTCTCAAAAAGGACTTTCTCGGCTAGAACGCTTTGAAAATATCGAACAACAATTTTTACCTCATCATCAAGAGAAACGACGTTATCGCCGCGTTCTCATTATTGATGACGTGATAACCACAGGAAGCTCTGTTCATGCGCTCAGTCAGGCACTTAAACAATTAGGCTGCACATCCATTCATACGGCGTGCCTAGCAGCGACGCCGAAGAGTTAAGCTATTGCACTGTAGATAAATACTCTTCACACCAAGGAATGACAATTTCTCGGGTCAATGGTGCAAGTTGAGTTTCCGAATCATTTAAATCTATCCACTTCATTTCTGCAATTTCGGCTGCAATTTTAGGTGCTTGGTCGAGCTGAACTAGATATAAATGACTCACCAAAATATGATCTGGCTCATTGGCAGCTGCTGTTTCGAAATGACCAATAAATTGCTCAATCACACAAGAGCTTCCGACTTCTTCTAAAATTTCTCGCTGCATGGTGATCTCTGGTGCCTCATTAGGTTCCAGCTTGCCACCCACTTGCATAAAAGCGTGTGTATTACGCTTTCTTACAAGCAACAACTGATTTTGCTCATTTAAAATCACTGCGGCAGCGACCGTAATTGTTTTCACCTATTTAACCTCGTTTATGGTTGGACATCTGCGTTTGTCCATTTTGGAGCAGGAGCCTGATATTGCTCGAATTGTTGAAGAATATCTTCAATTTTGTCTGATGCGATCAATTTATCAACGAACCGTGCTTGGCTGAATCCATTATCCACCGTTCCTTGAATCATTTTAAGTAAATCTTCATAAAAGCCCGCTACATTTAAGAAAGCACATGGCTTTTGATGAATCCCTAATTGCGCCCACGTCCATTGTTCAAAGATTTCTTCCAATGTACCAGCGCCACCCGGCAAAGCAATAAAGCCATCTGAAAGATCCGCCATCTTGGTTTTACGCTCATGCATATTCTCAACCACATATAATCTGGTTAAGCCCGGATGAGCTAACTCACGATCAACTAAAGCACGAGGGATCACGCCAATGACTTGTCCACCTGCTTGCAAGGCGCTATCGGCCACCACACCCATTAGGCCTGAGCGGCCACCACCATAAACCAAGGTCTTACCTTGTTTTGCAATAGCCTCGCCTGTAGCTTGGGCAATTTTTTGAAAAATTGGGTTTGAACCAAGAGATGAACCACAGAAAATACAAATTGATTTCATAGTGTAAAAAACCGTTTTATTGAACTGTCATGCTGACAAACTAAACTATCGATAGAGTTTTTTTTTGCAAAATAGCGTATTGGCAAGTGTTTTTCGGCAAATCCTTGTCTAAAATACACCCATCCATTTCCATCAGACTGCGTGAGGAAAAAAGACACATGCTTGAAGCCTTTTATGCCACAGAACGCGGAAGTCTGGAAGATGCCACCATCAATGGTGGATTTGATCTACATCCCGAATTAGTCTGGCTTGATCTTATTGCACCCTCGCAAGAAGAGCAACAATGGGTATTAGATGCCTATGACCAAAATTTACCAACACTAAAGTCGCTTGAAGACATTTCATCTTCTGCACGATTTTACCGTGATGATGACGGTATTTTGCACATCAGTACTTATTTTTTAACGAAAAATAAAAATTATCAGGTGGATGGCGACGCTGAAGAGTCATCACATATGCTGGCCATGGTGCAAACCGTAGCTTTTATTTTACATAAAGACCGCCTCTTTACGATGCGCGGAGAAAAACTAGTTGCGTTTCGTGCCTTTCGTGCCCGTGCTCGCCGAAATGACTATGACATGGACTATAAAGATCCAACGTGGATTTTATTAGGTCTTCTTGAAGCAAAACTCGATGAGCTTGCGGATATCTTAGAAGATATCCACAAAGATTTAGAAAAATATTCCACCGAGGTTCTTAATAACCACCAACGTGAAAAAATTCTAGATCTCGATGACATGATTACACGCCTAGCTCAACAAGAAGACATGCTAGGGAAAGCGCAGCTTTGTCTCATTGATTTAAGACGTGTACTTACTTTCTTATCGCGTCCACGTGCATTAGGCAGTCATATTTATGATGCAGACATTCGAGAGCTCAGTGAAGATGTACGCTCACTGGTAGAACATGATGCGTTCTTATTCCAAAAAGTACGATTCTTACTTGATACGACGTCTGGATTCATTAACACAGAACAGAATGATACGATTCGTCGATTCTCGATCTTACCAAGTATGTTAGCTCCTCCGATGCTTATTGCCAGTATTTATGGCATGAACACAGACGTATTACCTTTTGCACATGGTACGACCAGTTTCTTCGTTGTTTTGCTGATTATTATGGGTTTCTTTATTGGGCCGATCATTTATTTCCGCTGGAAAAAATGGATCTAAGTTTTGTAATAAAATGCTAATTTCGAGCATAAAAAAGCACCTAAATATAGGTGCTTTTTTACATCAAAAACATCAGATCATTTGCAGGTCTTCCTGCAAATGACAGGCTTGAATGATCTTCAGCATTTTTTCAGGGACATTTTTAAAATGCAAACCAGTATTTTTTGGAGTCTCTCGTAACCATTGAACTAAAACAGCCAAGGCCAAGGTACTACCATGCTCAAGCTCAGTTAAATCCACCACAAGTGGGAAGCTTTGCTGCTTCTTTATGATGGCCAAACCTGCTTGATACTGTTGTTCCGCATTTTCAAAATCAATTTTTCCCGAAACAACCAATTGTTGGTTGAGATACTGAACCACACGTCACCTACTTATTTCTTTTTGTTTTGATTAACAGCTGCGTCTGCATCAGGTTGGAACGTAGCAATTGCTTTATTTAAATCACCGCCATTGCGTTTCACTGTTGCAGCAAACTGATTACGGAACTGTAATCCTAGATCAATACCAGAGACATTGATATTACGGATTTTCCATTGAGTACCTTTGTCAGCCAACTGGAAAGAAACAGGAATTTTTTCACCATTGTGATTAAAGTCCAATGTCACTACAGGGTTTTTCCCCGCAGTTGCCTTGTAAGGACGCATGGTATAGCTTTGATTTGTATATTTAGCAAATGCGCTACCGTAATTTTCAATTAATGTATTACGGAAGTTTGTTTCAAACTGAGCACGCTGTGCAGCTGTACTATACTGATTCGTCGCATAAGTACCCATCACAATACGAGTGAACGCTTGTGAATCAACATATGGGTCTAAGTTCTGACGTACAATTGATTTTACTAAAGCAGGATTGTTCTGCAACTTAGCATGATCTGCTTTTAAACGAGCGATCAAGCCATCAGCAACACGCTTGATAAAATCAGGTGGTGCTTCTGAAGGTGCAGCAAAAGCTGTACCTGCAATCATAGTAGACAAAAGACTTGCTGTCAGGGTTTGTTTAAACAACGTATTCACCTGGAACCACTCCTTCAAATAAACTCTTACTCAACAAATGACGGCTGTGCACTGCTGTCGGTACTTGCAGGAGCTTTTTCTTCTGCTGAGGATGAACCAGCGGCAACTTTACCTGCGCCACCACCAGTAATAAATTTACTAATTAAATCTTCTAAATCCATGGTTCCTTGGGTATTTGAAATTGTATCGCCACGTTTAAGATAGTTTAAACCACCACCTGGAACGACTTTCAAATATTTCTCACCCAACAAACCATTGGTTGCAACCATTATATAAGCATCTTCATCAATACTGGTGATGGAGGACATGTTACTGATCAGTTGCTGTTCCATTGCTTTTTGTTGCTCTGGAGAAGCCTGCGTATAATCAGAACTATAACGTAGTTCATCTAAAGCATTTTTCTGAACTTCTTTTAGCTGCTCAGCATTAAAACTTGTCAATTTTCCATCTAAACCAAAGGTTACCGTAGCCAAACGCGTAACTGGATCAAGGGTAATTGAATCAACACGACCAATTGTGACACCGCTCATCGTTACTTTAGCACGAGGCTTTAAACCATTGACGTTATCAAACTGAGCCTTCATGGTATAACTATCATTTAAGTTGGTACCAACAAGGCCACTAACTTTCATGGCTAAAAAGAACAAGGCAATACCGAAGATAATAACAAAGATACCTACGGCCAGCTCACTACTACGTGATTTCATTAAATCCCTCCGAACATGACCGCAGTCAACACGAAATCAAAACCTAAAACACATAATGAAGAATATACAACTGTTCTCGTCATTGCAGTTGCGATTCCTTCTGGAGTCGGATCACATGCATATCCTTGATATACCGCAATCCATGTACATAACAAAGCAAACACAATACTTTTGATAATGCCATTTACGACATCATGCCCAAATTGCACGTTGTTTTGCATACCGCTCCAGAATGAGCCTTCATCGACGCCAAGAAAATCGACACCTACCATTTTACCGCCCACAATACCAATCGCAGCAAAAATGACAGTTAGCATCGGTAAACTGACCACTCCCGCCCAAAGACGGGGTGATACGATTTGTTTTAATGGGTCAACCCCGATCATTTCCATGCTGGCAAGTTGTTCACTTTGCTTCATTGAACCAATTTCTGCTGTTAATGCAGAACCTGCTCGACCAGCAAATAATAACGCAGCAACCACAGGTGCCAATTCACGCAGCAATGTTAAAGACACCATGGTGCCTAGCATTGATTCACTGCCGACGTTCACTAAAATTGAATATCCTTGTAAACCCAGTACCAAACCAATAAATAGGCCCGATACAGTAATAATTAACAAAGACATCACCCCTACCCGATGCATTTGGTAAATAAATCGTCCAAACCCACCAGATGAAGGAAAAGAAAAAACAATTTGTAAGAGCATTAGTGCCGCAACACCAATCCCTCGAATCCGCTCAATAACGAGTCTACCTAACCAGGCAATCGTATTCATGGACGAACCTCGTTATCTAAATAGGCTTGATGACTAAATTGGTATTCAACCGGTCCTTCTGCTGAACCTGTTAAGAATTGGCGCACAAATGGAGAAGCATATGCCTGTAATTCTTCTGGTGTTCCTTCCCCCTGAATCTTTCCTTCTGCTACAACATAAATGTAGTCAGCAATAGAAAGGGTTTCGGGAACATCATGCGAAACAATAATTGTGGTTAAATCTAAAGCTTCTCGCAATGAACGAATTAAACGTGTCAACACGCCTTTTACAATAGGATCTTGCCCTGCAAACGGTTCATCGTACATGATTAAATCAGGGTCAAGCGCGATCGCACGTGCTAAAGCGACACGACGGTTCATACCACCTGAGAGTTCTGTAGGCATTAATTGTTCAGAACCACGCAAACCAACTGATTCCAGTTTTAATGCAACCAGTTCAGCAATTAGATTTTCAGGAAGCTTGGTATGTGCTCGAATCGGAAATGCCACATTTTCATAGACCGACATATCCGTAAATAAAGCACCGCTCTGAAATAACATTCCCATACGTGCACGGGCTGAAAAAAGTTCCTGACGGGACATTTTTGCAATATCTTTACCGTCGAGCAAAACTTCGCCCTGATCAGGAACTAACTGTCCACCGATCAAACGTAATAATGTTGTTTTACCTGTACCAGAAGGTCCCATAATGGCCGTAATCTGGCCACGACGTATATTTAAACTAATATTGTCATAAATGACGCGTTCCCCTCGATTAAAACTCAAATTTTTCACTTCAATAAGTGGTTGAGTCGAGAGAGGAGTTTTATTATTCATAATGGCAATCGTTCCTGCACTTTTATGCACGCATACTATAACACTGAAAATTGGCAAACTTGTTGTTATTTTGACAAAAGCAAAGCTAAGTTAGTTGGTAGAAATAGAAGAGGTATGTTCGTAAAAAGAGGTTAATTCAGAAATTTGAAACTGCTCAATAGAACTTCCAGTTATAAAAGCATAGGCAAAATAAACCCCATTACACAAAACAAGTGCAATAAAAAGATAAGGCAAGCCGTGCTGAACTAATAAGTTCTTCAACTGTGCCATTATTGTTTCTTTTCGCTTACTTTTACTCATTATTTATTAAAAAATTGAACTAATTCACACTTTGTTATTTTATAACAAAACTGAAAAATAAAAAAGGCCAGTATTTCTACTGGCCTTTCTTTAAACGAACTTTTGATTAACGGTCGAATTTACGACGCGGTTTATCATCAAAACTACGACGTGGACGATCTTCACCACCGAAGCTACGTTTTGGACGATCTTCACCACCAAACGCTGGACGCTCACCACGTGGTTTATCATCAAAGCTACGACGCGGTTTATCGTTAAAACCACCTTCGCGACGTGGACGATCTGAGTTGAACTCACGACGTGGACGATCTTCGCCACCAAATGATGGACGTTCACCACGTGGTTTGTCATCAAAGCTACGACGTGGACGATCTTCACCACCGAAAGTACGTTTTGGACGGTCACCAAAACCATTTTCACGACGTGGTTTGTAATCTACACGGTTACCACGGTTGTCATCATTTGAGTCAAAACGCGGTTTATCGTTGAAACCACCTTCGCGACGCGGACGATCTGAGTTGAACTCACGACGTGGACGATCTTCAAAACCACCTTCACGGCGTGGGCGATCTGAATTGAACTCGCGACGTGGACGATCTTCCCCACCGAATGGGCGTTCACCACGTGGTTTGTCATCAAAGCTACGACGTGGACGGTCATCACGACCACCTTCACGGCGTTTGAAGTTGCTTTCGCCTTCAAAACGACGACCACCGCCAAAACCGCCACCACGACGACCATCACGACCACCGTTGCCGCCACGACCACGACCACCGCCATCACGACCTGAACGAGCAGGAGGTGGAGATGGCTCTAAGCCTTCAATTTCAGAAACACTTAAACGTGCATCTAAATAGTCTTCAAGCGCACGGATTTTACCGCGTTCACGATAAGTCGCTAAAGTAATTGCTTGACCTGTACGGCCAGCACGACCTGTACGACCAATACGGTGTACATAGTCTTCGTGTTTCATTGGTAAACCGAAGTTAATTACGTGAGAAATTGTCGGTACGTCAAGACCACGTGCAGCAACGTCTGTCGCTACCAAGATTTTTGCACGACCTTCACGAATACTACGTAAACGACGGTTACGAACTGTTTGTGGCATTGCACCGTGAAGTGCAACTACAGAGTGACCTGCTTCTGCAAGTTCTTCAGCCAACATATCTGTATCTTCTTGAGTGCTCGCGAATACAACTGCTTGATCAAGAGTTTCATCAGCCAACCAGTGAGTCAGAAGTTTCTTCTTGTGTTCGAAACCATCTGTCCAGTGTAAAGTCTGGGTGATGTCAGTGTTTGTACTGTGACCTGTTTCAATTGCAATACGCTCAGGTTCATTCATCATGCGCTCAGCAAGACGAATAATACGGTCAGCGAAAGTTGCAGAGAACATTAATGTTTGACGACGGTTACCAGCTAAATCGCTGATCGCTTCTAAATCTTCAGAGAAGCCAAGGTCTAACATACGGTCAGCTTCGTCAACGATTAAAGCTTCAACTTTGTCTAACTTTAATTGACGACGGTTAACTAAATCTAATAAACGACCAGGAGTCGCAACAATAACTTGCGCGCCTTTAAGCTGTTGGATTTGCTTACCAAAAGGCATACCACCCATGATTGCAGCAATACGAACACCTTTCATGTGACGTACGAAAGCAATCGCATCTTGGCTAACTTGTTGAGCCAATTCACGTGTTGGGCATAAAACTAAAATGTTAGGTTGGGTCACAGCTTTCATGCGTTCTTTGAACGGAACAAAAGTTTCTTGACCAGCTAAATTATGTAATGTTGGTAATAAAAATGCCGCAGTTTTACCAGAACCAGTCTGGCTAGATACTAGAAGGTCTTTTCCTTCTAAAGCTGCAGGAATAGATTGTTCTTGCACAGGAGTCGGGGTAGTAAAACCTAAACCTTCAAGCGCTTGTTGTAAGGTTTCATGCAAAGAAAATTCGGCAAAAGTTTTGCTCATAGAGAGTTTCACCCTAGTGGGTGCTCCATTTTTAATAAATACAAAATAGACATCGGCACAAAGCGGCAAAGCAAAGTTAGCTGAAACGTTTTTTCAGCAGCAATCCGAGTAACGACGATGTGGACTAAACGCACGCTTGATTACGGCCGAACCTGAAGAATCGCTGAGCGATCGGGGCGCAAGAAATGGTCCTCTCTATGGACAGCGTGCGCTTACAATGAATAGAACAGAATGTTCAGGTAATGAACGGAAATTTAAGTGCGTGGGCGGATTATAGCAGAAAGAAATTAAAAGTCATGTGTTTTAATCAACTTTCTTCATATTTATTGAACTAACTAAAATTTACCAATTACTTAAAAAATAAAACCCTCTGATAATAGAGGGTTTTATTTATAAATAATTAAATTATTTTGCAGCTTGACCCCAAGCTGGAACTACAGTTTGCATTAAAGGTTTTAGCATTTTGAGTGAACTTGCAAGCACTTGACCATTTTCAAGAGACTCATTACCACCACGTGCATCAACCACTACACCGCCCGCTTCTTTAATAATAAGCTCACCAGCAGCGATATCCCATGGTTTTAAACCAAGTTCAAAGAAACCATCAAAACGACCAGCAGCAACATATGCTAAATCTAGAGCAGCTGAACCACCACGACGAATTTGTGCGCCAGCTTGAGTAACAGCTAATAATGAAGCAAAGTGTTGTTCTGCATAAGATACGATCTCACCAGCACGTTTAGCACGGTAAGGATGGCCTACTGCCAAGAATGTATTTTCTAAAGTATCTTTTACATTTACACGAATACGGCGTTGATTCATAACTGCACCGCGACCGCGACTTGCAGAGAATAATTCGTCACGTACTGGGTCGTAGATTACGCCGTGCTGAGTAACGCCTTTATGCTGAACTGCAATAGAAATACAGAAATGAGGGAAACCATTAATAAAGTTTTGCGTGCCATCAAGCGGGTCGATTACCCAGCACCAGTCTGCATCGTGGCCTTTGCCCTCTTGCAAACCGAACTCTTCACCTAAGAAGCTATGGTTTTTATAACTTTTACGTAATGTATCAATCGTCAATTGTTCCAAATAACGATCTACACGTGTTACTGGGCCATCAATGCCTTTCTCTTCAACTTGCAAATCGAGTTTATGACGATTTTGATGCGCTTTTAAAAGCTCTTGACCAACTGTTTGAGCCGCACGCGCAGCCATAACCACCATAGGTTCCATTGAACACCCACTACAATACAAATTTGAAGATTTTGACAAAGAATAATGCATAAAAGCGCATACATTTTAGCAAATGAATGCGCTTTATGGGAAAAAATGTTTCAAAAATTTTATTAAAGGCTTAAACCACCTGATTTAGCTTAAGCCAAGCTCGTTCAATTGAGCTCAAAATACCTTTAGCATCTAGCCCACAATCTTGTAGCATTTGACCATGTGATGCTTGCTGCAAGAACAAATCTGGCAGACCTAAATTAATGATAGGTTTAACAATTTGTTCTTGTGCCATGAACTCATTTACTGCACTGCCTGCACCACCCATAATTGCGTGTTCTTCAACAGTTACAAATAATTGTGTATGTTCAGCCAAATCACGAATAATTTTTTCATCAAGTGGTTTCACAAAACGCATATTTACAACACGCACACCAACATCATGTTTTTGTGCAAACTGCTCAGCAGCTTCTATGGCAACCATAACGCGGCTACCAAACGCTAAAATTGTAATCTGCTCATCACAAGCAGGTTTAATTTCAGCAACGACTTCTGCTTTACCTAATTCAATGGCCGTTAGCTCTTGCTGAATTTCAACGCCTACTCCCGCACCACGTGGATAACGTACTGCTGCTGGCCCATTATAAGCATAAGCGGTATGTAGCATTTGACGGCATTCATTTTCATCTTTTGGTGCCATGATGACCATGTTCGGAACTGTCCGCATATATGCATAGTCATATGCACCAGCATGGGTTGGACCATCTTCACCAACCAAGCCTGCACGATCAATTCCGAAAGTCACATCAAGATTTTGTAATGCGACATCATGAATAAGTTGATCATAACCACGCTGCAAGAATGTTGAATAAATCGCAACAACAGGTTTTAAACCTTCACAAGCCATGCCTGCTGCAAGTGTTACTGCATGCTGTTCAGCAATTGCAACATCGAAGAAGCGCTTTGGAAATTCTTTAGCAAACTTAACCATGCCCGAGCCTTCACACATAGCTGGGGTAATTGCTAATAAACGTTCATCCTGTGCAGCTTCGTCACACAACCATTGACCAAATACATCAGAATATTTTGGTGGCGTTTTACCTGCTGAAGTTGCATTAATTTTGCCAATTGCATGATAGGTAATAGGGTCTGCTTCTGCCGGAGTAAAGCCTTTACCCTTTTTAGTATAGACGTGGACTAAGCGTGGACCTTTACGTTTTTTCAAAGCATTAAATACTTGAACAAGTTGATTTACATCATGTCCATCGAAAGGACCGAAGTAATCAAAACCAATCGCTTTAAATAAATTATCGGCCGCATCTGTTGCCGATTGATGTAAACGAGAGTTGTACGTCCATTTCGGATGTGGCTGTACATAAGCCTCGCCATGTTCATCGACATTAACTAAATGACCTTTTTCCCAAATTGCAGCTAAATGTTTAGCAAAACCACCTGTACTGCAAGAAATCGACATGTCATTGTCATTAAGTACAACAATTAAATCGGCATCGTGTGCCACAGCATCGTTCATGGCTTCAAATGCCATACCTGCTGTCATTGCGCCATCACCCACAATACAAACGACTTCACATGGGTCATTTTGATAGCGACGCGCTAAAGACATTCCTAAACCTGCCGAAATTGCAGTTGATGAATGCCCTACGCCGAATGTATCAAAAACTGATTCTTCTCTAGCGGGAAATGCTGCCAAACCGTTTTTAGCACGGATTGTTGTCATTTGCTCACGGCGACCAGTCAAGACTTTGTGTGGATACGCCTGATGTCCTACATCCCAAACTAATCGGTCATTTGGAGTATTAAAGCAATAATGCAGCGCAACCGTCAGCTCAACCACGCCGAGGTTAGCACCGAAATGGCCACCACTCTGGCCTGCTGCATATAAAATATATTGACGCAACTCATCAGCCACTTGAACCAATTGGCTATGCTCGAGCTGACGTAATTGTTGAGGATGATCAATTGCATCTAACAATGGCGTAACAGGGCGTTGAGTTGGAATTTCGGTATACAACATATGTGGCAAAGCCTTTATAAGCCTGGCAAATCCTAAGCTGGGTCAAAATGGGTCGATCATACAATCGAATGAAGTCACCTTCAATCAGCCACATTTGCGAACGAGGTCATGCAAAGCAGTCTCTCATACAGTATGGGTATGGTTGGCAGATTATCCTGAATAATCTGACTATTTATCAACTATTATCGTCTTCTTTATACAAAAAAGAAAACCTTAGTGCTCAAAATGATTATGACAATTCGACCAATCTCCCAGCATTACGCTATACTTTAAACCGTTTTCGGTTAAAAGATGAGTTAATCTGTGCCTATAGAGTTCATTGCAACATCAAAACTCCCGACCGCTTTTGGTGAATTCAATATTTCTGTGTTTCAAGATCCAGTATCAGGTGAAGAACATGTGGCACTTTCTAAAGGGTTAGAAAATCCACCCACAGGCCCTGTTTTAGTACGTGTTCACTCAGAATGCTTAACAGGTGATGCTTTTGCGTCATTAAAATGTGACTGCGGCCCTCAATTACAGGCAACTCAAAAGCTTATTAACGAAGCAGGTCAAGGCGTTATTTTATATTTACGCCAAGAAGGCCGTGGTATTGGACTTACAAATAAAATTCGTGCGTATGCCTTACAAGATCAAGGTCATGACACCGTAGATGCAAATTTACTTTTAAATTTGCCAGCTGATGCACGCCGTTATGACATGTGTAGCATTATGCTTGATCATTTAAAAGTAAAAGAAGTTAAGTTAATTACTAACAATCCTTTGAAAATTCAGGCACTCAAGGATCAAGGTATTAATGTGGTTGGTCGTGTTCCATTAACGGTTGGACGTAATCCTTTTAATGAACAATATTTAAAAACTAAACGTGAACGCATGGATCACCTTTATCAAAAAGATGATTTCTAGAACAAAATTATAAATTTAAAAATAATTGGAAGGGATTTTTAAGACATTTCTTAAAAATCCCTTACTTTTTTTATGGTTTTGTGTTTTGATGTATCTATCTCCTATCTCAATCATCTTTGAGGGTCACTATGCAACATCCGACTTCAACAGATATTCAACGTGTCCGCGAATTTCTCCTCGATTTACAAGCTCGTATTTGTGCTGGTTTAGAACAACAAGAAAAAGCTGGTGGTGGTACGGGTGAATTCATTATTGATGATTGGGAACGTCCAGAAGGTGGTGGCGGTCGTTCTCGAGTTTTACAAAATGGCACCGTGATTGAAAAAGGTGGTGTGATGTTTTCTCACATCAATATTAGTAAACTGCCCGCTTCTGCTACAGAAAGACATCCTCAAATTGCTGGTGCTAAAGCACAAGCGCTTGGTGTGTCATTAGTGATTCACCCTAAAAACCCGAATATTCCAACCTCACATGCCAATGTACGTTTATTCGTTGCAGAGCCTGAAGGACAAGATCCAATTTGGTGGTTTGGTGGTGGTTTTGACTTAACACCGTTCTATCCAGATGAACAGGATGTTATCGATTGGCATCAAGCCGCACATGACCTATGCCAGCCTTTTGGTGACAATGTCTATGCTGAACATAAAAAATGGTGTGATGATTACTTCTATCTAAAACATCGAGATGAACAGCGTGGTGTCGGTGGTTTATTCTTTGATGATTTAAATTGCTGGGATTTCGAAACCTGCTTTAAATATATCCAAGCTGTAGGCAATGGTTATTTAAATGCCATTCTGCCAATTTTTGAAAAACATCGTGAACAGCCTTATACCGAAGCTCAACGAGAGTTCCAGCTTTACCGTCGTGGTCGCTATGTCGAATATAATTTAGTCTATGACCGCGGAACATTGTTTGGCTTACAAACAGGTGGACGTATTGAGTCTATTTTAGTCAGCCTGCCTAATCTTGCAGCTTGGTCATATCGTCCAGAATGGGATGAAGACTCACCAGAAAAACGTTTAACCGACTATTACTTAAAACCTCGTGACTGGTTAAACCTAAAAGAAAAAGTCGCTTAATTTTTTGCTTTTCGGAGATTCTTTGGCTTCCACCCTAAAGAATCTCCTTTTTTATTTCCAATTTTCTGAATCTCATTCAAATATTTTTTCTTATTAAAATTTGGCTTATAGTGAGGCCTGCTGAAAATTCAGTACAGACTTTATCTGCCTCATGCCATTTTAAAATTTTGGATATAAGAATGACCAAACAGTTTGCAGTAATTGGCAACCCCATCGAACAATCACGCTCTCCTGAATTGCATCATGCTTTCGCTCAAAAAACAGGTATTGGCCTAGACTACCAAAAACGTCTTGCCCCTCTTGATGGTTTTGAGCCGAGTATGCGTAGTTTCTTTGAAAATGGCGGGAGTGGCATGAACGTTACCGTGCCGTTTAAAGAACAGGCATTTGCTTTGTGTGATGTGCTGACTGAACGTGCTCAAATTGCCAAAGCTGTAAATACACTTTGGATGGAAGATGGCAAATTGCATGGTGACAATACAGATGGCCAAGGCTTAGTTGCCGCAATTCAAGCTTTAGATTGGAACTTAGAAAATACAGCTATTTTAATTTTAGGGGCTGGTGGTGCAACTCGTGGTGTTATTTACCCGCTTGTTCAGGCTGGTGCTAAAAAGATTGTGATTGCAAACCGAACTCTTGCTCGTGCTGAACAACTTGTAGATGACCTAAAAGCGGCAGTTCCTCAAGCTCAATTACAAGCAATTTCTTTAAATGAGTTAGAAGGGAAATTTGATATTGTAATTAATGCAACTTCTGCAAGCCTGTCTGGTGATGCATTACAACTACCTGAAAGTCTAGAGTTCAAATATGCCTATGAGATGGCCTATGGCAAGCCATCTAGCTTTCTTGATCAAGCGAAACAACGCAATGTGCCTTATGCAGAAGGTTTTGGCATGCTAGTTGGCCAAGCCATTGAAGCCTTCTATATCTGGAATGGCGTAAAGCCAGAATTAAAAGATTTTCTATAAGTCAAAAAAAGAACCTACACGAAGTAGGTTCTTTTTTATTTCATCTATTATTTTTTAGCTGTAACCATCTGCTTATAAACATCTCGGAAAATCTCATAATCAATAAATTCATTATGTTCAGGTTTTAAATTCTGAATTGTTTTTTCCGTAAGTTGCTGTTTGCGAGCAGCGACATAAACTTTACCTAAAATATCAGCTGTTTCTGACAACAAATGTTTTTCTTCATCAGAACTACCATTTTGTTTTTCAAACTCTAATTGATACTGTTTTGAGAAAAGCTGTTCAGGTTGCTTATATTGTTTCTGTAGTTTTTGCCATGCTTCACGCCCAGCTTCACCTTGTATTGTTGTGATCACAATATGGTCCACAGCTCGGCCTAAGTCATTATCAAATTGGTCTTCTTGCTCAAGATGATGCTTTTTCTGCAATGCCTCAATACGTTCTAAAGCTTTACCTTGAGGGTTATAAGTTTCCTCTTCAGAGAACCAATAAGCATAAACCTCAGCAATTTCTTGCAACTGTTGAACTGAATAATAATGAATATATGACGGTTTTTCGGCAGTCAATTTTGCAATAAACACAGCCTTATACGTTTTGTCATAAGCATGTGTTGCATCATAAGTTTGGTTAGCCAACAGCGCCAGACTCGAATCTAAATCTTGTACATCGCTATGAGCGCCAACTGGATGCTCAGAAACATCACTCTGCCCAAGTTTTTCACTAAAGCCTTTTACGAAGTTTTCAAATAACGAACCCTTACTTGCCTCTGCAACTGATTTAGCTTGTTTAAGCTGCTGCTGATTAATTGGGGTCGCTTTACCATAATTGAGAATTTGCATGTCTGCTTTAATATTAAAGCGATGGTTAAATTCAGCTGGTGTATACGCAATATCATAATCCGCGTTGACTAAACGGCCCTTTTCATCCAGTCCGACATCAATCGCAACCGGATTTCTTTGTTTTGGTAAAGCTTGTTCAATTTCAGCCTTATGCTTGTTCCATAGAGCTTTGAATGCTTCATCATCAACAAACTGGTTTTGATCATAATCAGCAAAAGTTTGTTTCAACGCAGCTTGACGAGCTTTAATCTGAGTTTTTTCGGTATTTCCAGCGCTCTGATCAAGCACATCAATACCGTAAATTTGACAGTAATTAATATCACCTAAGGCAACGGAACTTTTTTGAGACTGTAATTCGACACACTGATCTTCTGTGAGTGAAGCCACTTCTTCATCTTGTGTGACTTCTTCAGCATCTGCTACAGCAACATCTTCGGCTTGAGCCGTATCAGAAGCTTCCTCTTCGGCTGCCCCATCTTGAGCTGCACTTGATTGGTCTTCATCACCATATTCAGAATCTAAAGCATTACCGAAATGAGCATTAATAAGTGAATAAAGTTGCTGGCTAACTGCTGCTGCATCTTCTGAAGAAACTTTTTGCCCATCAGCATTACCTTCTTTACTCTTCGCTTCTGAAGCAGCTAATTCAGTTGCTATAGATTCGGCAATCTTTTCTTCATCAAAACCGAAAACATTTTTTTGCAGATATTTAGCATTGACCTGACTATAGAGATCCGATTGTAGCAATAATGCTTCAACCGTATCTTTTAAACGAATTTTTTCTACAATCCCCGCTTTACGCTCAGCGTCACTAACTGATAAACGCTGTAAATTTTGTGGTTCAGCCAAACGATAAGATACAGCACCAGAAGCTTTCGCATATTCAACGAATTTCTTCATATCGACATTTGTAAACAGATTTTTATACTTTGAAAAATCGACATACGCTAAATTATTTTGATTATCTTTATTGACCAGATAAGGCATTAATCCAAAATAATTAACGTAAAATTTATAATCTTTCAGATCAAGTACCATTGGCAATTTTGCCTGTACCAAAAGTGTCGGTTTTTCATACCTTGCTGTAAGGTTTAAAGACCCCATTTTTTGACGATAATGAACCGAACCATCGTAACTAAATTGAAGATCATTTAATAAATTAATTAATACGGCGTTTACTTTTTCTGAGCGTGATTCACCAGAAATGCCTGAATCCGCTTGCTCATTTGCAATTGCGGCATACAGCGCCTGCTTCTGTTTTTTATTTAAATTAATTTTTTGTTCACGTAAATATTGATCTACTTTTTTTTGCACTGCAGCATCTAGCTGCACTGTTTTTTCTACATTATTTATTTTTTTTGACTGATTTGGATCAACACTAACTTTAAAATGCCCACGATAGTCATAGCTTGGGTATTCATAGATTGCATTCATACCCTGAATGACTTTTTGATCTAACTGAGTAGATGCTACCGATGGACGTAGGTTATGCTGCGCACAAGCGGTCAAACCCAAACTAAATAAACATAAACTGAGATATTTTAGATGCATAACCTTTTTTAAAACCTTATCGCTTTATCTTTTTAACAAAACTTGCTAAAAATAAGAAAATTAGTTGTTTTTTCACATAAAAGTATAAGTCCTGAATGTAGCAGAAATTATAATTTCAGGTGTATTTATTTTCGACAAAATTCGCTTTTCTGACATTTCTTTCGGGTGCGATTAACATTGTATTTTTATCATGCGAGTGAATAATCAAATCATCGATACAGATAATCCCACAATGATTCAAAATTAGGATTAAAGCCATGCCAGCATATAAAGCTCCGCTACACGATATCCGCTTCTTAATGAATGAAGTACTAGATTACCCTGCTCACTATAAAACTTTATCAAATGGTGAAAATGCTGATCCAGATACTGTTGATATGATTCTTGAAGGTGCGGCAGATTATTGTGAAAACGTATTGTCGCCACTTAACCAATCTGGTGATGAAGAAGGTTGCCATTTTGACAACGGCGAAGTAACTACTCCTAAAGGCTTTAAAGAAGCTTATGACCAATTCGTAATGGGCGGTTGGCAAGGTCTTTCTTACCCAGAAGAATTTGGTGGTCAAGGCCTACCAATGTCTTTAAACCTGATTAAATCAGAGATGATGGGTACTGCAAACTGGTCATTTACCATGTACCCAGGTTTAAGTTCTGGTTGTATGAACACTATTTTGCAATTCGGTACTGATGAGCAAAAACAAACATATATGCCTAAGCTTGTTGAAGGCACTTGGAGCGGCACAATGTGCTTAACCGAACCTCAATGTGGTACAGACTTAGGGCAGGTAAAAACTAAAGCTGAACCTCAAGCAGACGGTAGTTACAAAATCACCGGTACAAAAATCTTCATTTCTGCTGGTGAACATGATTTAACTGAAAACATCATTCACATCGTACTTGCACGCCTTCCAGATGCACCTGCTGGTACTCGCGGTATCTCATTATTCATCGTACCAAAATTCATGCCTACAGCTGATGGCGGTGTTGGTGAACGTAATACAGTTGCTTGTGGTTCAATCGAACACAAAATGGGGATCCGTGCATCTGCAACTGCGGTACTCAACTTTGATAATGCAACTGGTTATTTAATCGGTGAAGTGAACAAAGGCCTACATGCAATGTTTACCTTCATGAATACAGCACGTATTGGTACTGCTGTTCAAGGTATTGCACACGCTGAGTTATCTTTCCAAGGCGCATTACCATATGCCAAAGATCGTATGTCAATGCGTGCGCTTTCTGGTAAAAAAGATCCGGATAAAGTTGCTGATGCAATCATTCACCATGCAGACGTACGCCGTATGTTGTTAACTCAAAAAGCAATCGCTGAAGGCGGTCGTTCTATGATTTACTACGCTGCTCAAATCGCTGACAAAATGACAGATGCTTTAGCACGTGGTGATCAAGCTGCTTTTGAAGACTACGATGATAAACTTGGTTTCTATACACCAATTTTAAAAGGTTTCTTAACTGAACTTGGTTTAGAAGCTGCTAACCACGGTATGCAAGTTTACGGTGGCCATGGCTACATTAAAGAATGGGGTATGGAGCAAATCGCACGTGATGCACGTATTGCGACCCTATATGAAGGAACAACTGGCGTTCAAGCACTCGACTTGATTGGTCGTAAAGTATTGTTAAGTTCAAAAGGTAAAGTAGTTCGTGAATATACTGCTGAAATCTTAAAATTCTGTGCTGCACATGCACGTAATAAATATTTACGTCGTTTTGCTTGGGACTTAACTAAGCTTTGTGCTCAGTGGAACACTTTAACAGTTCGTATCATGCTTGCTGCACGTAAAGACCGCGACATCGTATCTTCTGCTTCTGTAGATTTCTTGATGTTCTCAGGCTACGTGATGATGGCTTATTTCTGGGCTCAACAAGCTGTGGTTGCTTCTGAAAAATTAGAAGCAGGTAACGGCCAAGAAACTGCTGAGTTCTATAAAGCAAAAATCAAAGTTGCTGATTTCTACTTTGATCGTTTATTGCCACGCGCTCAAGGTCATGCAGAATCAATGGTGACTACATCTCGCACCCTAACATCATTACCAGTTGAACACTTTAGCTTCGACTACTAATGATTTTTAAGTCATAATATAAAAAGAGCGCAATTTAATATTGCGCTCTTTTTATATTTATCGGATATCTATTCTTTAGTTAAAACATAAGCCTGATTTGGAACAAAATAGTTTTGCTCTAAAAATTCACGATTTTTTCCATAGTCGCTATAAAGTAATTTTTCTAAATTTGTGACCAATCTTTTATTTGAATCAATATTAAAATAAAAATTAACTTTAGATAATGGACATTGAATCGTTAACTCACGCCCTTTTTCATCCACTTTCCAATTTAGAGTAGGACATAATTGATTTACAGCGGCACTTTTAGCCCCGTCTTTACTTCCCACACGACCAAAATGAACAACATTCCAATAAGCCGACCCATTTGGTAATAAATTTAAAATGTACTCTGCTTCGCCTGATTCACAATCAGCAAAAGCATCGTCGCATGAAATACGAGTATGATATCGCCCTACATATTGTAATGACGCTGCGTTTAATTTTTGGGTTTGATCTGAGGTATCTTCAGGTAAGAAAGTTCGTCCAGCGACATAATCCAATGTTTTTATAGACGTACTACTTTTTATTAAATTTTCTTCATGATTAGAACTAGAACTTGTATTTGAATGATCTTTTGAATTGGTATGATTTATATCGCAAGCACTCAGTGTCATGCACATCGCAGCCACTACAACCACATGCTTAACTGAAAAACGAGACCACTTCAAAGACATATGCATTATTCACAGATAACAGCAACAGCTATATTTACACTTCAAATCAAGTATTAGCTGATTGCCGCTTTAAACTCTTAAGCCCTGAAAGGGTGCATTTTAGTAGATGTTGGTTTCGTTCCTTTCAATCCTTTACATATTTTAACTATTTTACTTTTTAAAGGACTTTAAACCCGTTATTTCGTCTCCATATTTTTATTAAGCAAGAGCAATAGCTTCTTGTAACTTTTATCTTTAAGGAGAATTAGATGGCCAGTTCTGGTTTATATCGCTCGAACCGACACAGCATGATCGCCGGTGTAATGGGTGGTATTGCTGAACGTTTTGGTTGGAACGTAACTTTACTACGTGTCATTTTTGTTTTGATCTCAATTATGAGTGCTGCCTTTCCAGGAATTTTAGTTTATCTGGTTTTATGGTTAGTGATTCCGAAAAAACAGCCAGAACATATTGAAGGCTATCGACAATCCGTCCGAACAGTAAATGAAGAACAAGTACGTTAATTCATAACTTTGGTCGCTACGGTTGCATCCCCTAATCAACCGTAGCTTTTTTTATTCTAAAAATTATAGCTTTCGATTTAACTGTTGCTGTAATGCAGCAATCATATCTGCACGGCTAATCATTCCTATAAGCTTACGATCTTCAACCACAGGAATGTAATTAAAAGACTTTTCAACAAAGTACGGCACTAAATCTTGAATAGGTTGAGTTGGTAGTACCGTGACCACTCGACGGCTCATAATTTGTTTTACGTAATGCTGCCAAGAATTTCTTGGATCGGCTGCACCCTTAAACCACTCTACAACTTCATATAACGCTAAAGTTCCCACCAAATGGTTTTCTGCATTTACTACAGGTAAGCTCATCAAGTTCACTTGTTTAAATTTATCAAGCGCCTGATGAATGTCGTCATCTTCATGTAGTTTAATCACATCACGACTCATAATATCCTGACAGATATATTGATTTACCATACGCTCATTGGCATGTTCCTGAGCTTCTAAAATGATTTTTTCTAAGTCATATTGGCTAATATCTAAAAGTTCAGTGTGATGCTCTAATGCATACTCAATATCTTTCGGCTGAATTGATACTTTTTGAGTTGGCGTTGGGTCTTTACTACGTTCATTTAAATGCGCGGTAACCGGATAATGTCGCCCAATCAATCGATTAAAGAAAACAGCAAACCCAAGTAAAAGGAACGAATTGAGTAAAACTGGATAAAAAATAAAGTAAAAGCCCAACTTATGAATTGCTGCCCCACCCAGCACGGCTGTAATCGCAACCGCCCCACTCGGCGGGTGCAAAGAGTCGGTGGTCATCATTAAAAATATAGCAAAACCTACCGCGACACTAAAAGCTGTGGTTAAATCCGGAATCCACTGTGCACAGGCAACACCAATAATTCCGGCTAAGGTATTACCAACAATTACATTCCATGGTTGAGCCAAGGGACTGGTCGGCACAGCAAACAATAGAACAGATGAGGCGCCCATTGGGGCGATGTACCAAGCATTAATTCCACCCAGAACATACCAGCTAATTAAGGAGGAAATTGCTAAACCACACAACGCTCCAATACCGCAAAGTAACCGTTCCTTTAAAGGTAAAACCTTAAAATTTGGCTTTAAAATCTGTAACCATTCTGGCTGTATAACACTCACAGTACACCTTTGGGGATATGCCGTCATTTATAACGGGCAAAAGTATACGCCCAAAGCCACATAAAGTGCATTTAAATTATACCTTTCAACAGTAAGAAAACTGGCTGAACTATTTTTTATGATTTTAAAACTTTAATATTCCATCAATTTTTCATTTAAATAACGCCAGTAACGCTTTGGCAAATATTGCACATGAAGTTTTATATTTTGCCTTTCAGTAATATTTACACTGTTAAAATAATCCTTCCAAAGCTGATCATATAAAACTTCCTGCTCATCAAGCTCAAGCTGAAAGCTTTGGCTCATTCCATTTTTTAAATTGCGGTCAACTTCAGAGGCTTCGAGTGAAACTTCATGTATTTCACGTAAATCATAATACAGTCCGAATTTACGTTTCTCATCATAAATAAGCCAACGCTGATCTTGGTAACGCCGTTTAAAATGCGGCTGAATAAGCGGTAAAACATTAAAATCAGGACGCACTAAACTTAAAAAAAGTTCATCCTTGGTTTTCTTAAACCGAATAAAAGCTTCCATCCGATGCTTCTCTCGCCCGACCTTTTTCGTCCACTGCGCAATCGCTAAAACACTAGGATTTGAATAATCTTTTTCAATGGAAACATGGCTAGTAAACACATAGATACAATAATCAAATAAGTGCTGATAGGCATCTAAAGATTCAGATAAATAAGCAAAATAAAATTGTTTTAACGAAGAAGATGAAAGCTTTTTTTGTAGCGCAGACCACACACGCTCAGCATGCTGCTCGTTATTTGCAACCTCAATTTTATCGGCAAATAAGCCATGTTGAGCTGCATCATTTAAACATAGCCTGACCTGCAATTCTTTAAATTGAAATGCACGAAAAACACAGCTCAGCAGCCCAACCATTGAACCATCAAAATAGTAAGCCACTTCATCATTAAACATGGCTAAAACCCAAGGCTTAATTGTGGCGAGAGTTGCTGCACATATTTCGAAGAACCCTGCGTTAAAATCTGCTGCCGAATAAAACTGGATGATAGTTCTTTTTGGAACTTTGGACTGTCTTCACAGCGAATAAAGAATTTTGCACGCTGATAAGCTACACCGAGTTTTTTTAATAAATCGATATGGATTTTCCCAAAACGACGAGCCTGCACAATTTTCTTGGCCGATTTCACCCCAATGCCCGGCACACGTAAAATCATTTGATAATCGGCACGATTTAAATCTACTGGAAACTGTTCAGGATGCCTTAAAGCCCAGCTTAATTTCGGGTCTACATCAAGATCTAAGTTTGGGTGTTTTTCATTGACGATTTCATTAACCTCAAAACCATAAAAACGCATCAACCAATCGCTTTGATAGAGTCGGTTTTCACGAAGTAATGGCGGTGCAGAACCTACTGCGGGTAAGTAATTATTTTCATTATTAATTGGGATATAGCCAGAAAAATAGACGCGCTTGAGTTTAAATTCTTTGTAATGCTTGTCTGCCATAAACAAGACATCTTGGTCTGACTCTTGATGGGCCCCCACTACCATTTGTGTGGTCTGCCCCGCTGGTACATATTTCGGCACATGCTTAATGATTTGGCGTTCATCTTTAAGCTGAATGAGCCTGTCACGGACCAAACCTAAATCTTTTTGCACTTCCTGATGTGATTTTTCTGGTGCAAAAGTTTTTAGCCCAACCTCGGTCGGCATCTCCAAATTAATACTCATGCGGTCAGCATATAAACCTGCTTCATGAATCAGTTCAGGAGATGCCCCCGGAATGGTTTTTAGATGAATATAACCATTAAAGTTTTCTTCAAGACGCAACTTCTTTACGACTTGAAGCATACGCTCCATCGTGTGATCTGCCGATTTAAAAATGCCTGAGCTTAAAAATAAGCCTTCGATATAATTACGGCGATAAAAATTAATGGTTAAATCTACAACCTCTTGCACCGTAAATGCTGCACGCTGGACGTCATTAGAACGACGTGAAACACAATAAGCGCAGTCAAAAATACAAACATTACTAAATAGAATTTTTAAGAGAGATACACAGCGGCCATCTTCGGTATAGCTATGACAAATACCCGAATGGCTGGCATCGCCTAGGCCTTTATCTTTATTTTTACGGTCACTGCCACTTGATGAACAAGACACATCATATTTAGCAGCATCAGCAAGAATCTGTAGTTTTTCTCGAATGCGATCAGACATATCAAACGACTCATTTATGGCATCGTTTAAAAAATATCATTTTGCATTCTTAAATTTAATCCAGTGAAGTACGCTCGGCGTCATGAGGTGACGTTTAAAATGATCCGTCTTAATTAACATATTCTTCTAGTTGCTTTACACGCTCGGCATACTCTTGCATTGGGCAATATGAATACATCGGTGAGCCAATGTATGAGCCTGCATTACTACATTCCTGATCTACATAAGCTTTCCAAAGTCGCTGAGATTTTAAAATATCTTGATAACGTTCTGGTTGTTTGTATTCTTCGCTTTGTGTACGAATTTGATCAATGAGAGCAACAATTTTTTCTTCATAAGTCTTTTTGCTTGTTCAGAACAGCTATGCACAACCATGTTATTAATACTTTCAAGCTGCATTTCCTTAATAGTCTGCTCTACACATTGGTTGTATTCATCTTGCTGATCAGCATCGGTCTGTGCATAAAGCCATGGACTACAAAAAAGGCTTGATAAAACAATGAGTTTGAAGCAAAATTTCAGCATAATTTATTCTCAATTCTATAATTTTTAATATGCTTCAATATAACAAAAAAACGATTATTCGCGCACTTGCGCTAGCTCCCATCCCTTTGTTGAGTATGTCCGCCTTAGGAATAATCATCTTCAATGCGGAATTTAGCCTTTATTCAGTTGCAGTTATTTTTTTAGCCCATTTCTTATTTTATTTACTTTTTTATGGTCTTCTGGTTATTCCTTTTGCATATATCACTTCATATTTTCTCGCGCGTAAAAATCGTTTAAATCTGATAAGTATTTTTATCTGCGCAACTGTCATCTGGATTTTGATTAGCCCTATTACGCGCTTAATTTTTGTCGGTTCATTCCCTTCTCCTTGGTGGCATATTTAT
Organism: Acinetobacter sp. BEC1-S18-ESBL-01; assembly: GCF_014169935.1. Lineage (NCBI taxonomy): Bacteria > Pseudomonadati > Pseudomonadota > Gammaproteobacteria > Moraxellales > Moraxellaceae > Acinetobacter > Acinetobacter sp. BEC1-S18-ESBL-01. The sequence goes on along the minus strand of NZ_AP022302.1, from coordinate 405,591 downwards.
AAGATCTATAGTTTTTATCTTATGATTTTATTTACCAGCTTTTGTTACTGGTTAGGCTTGGAATGGCTGAGGCGAAAACAAATCGGCTAAACACATATTCCTGTGATTAAGCCTTTGCCACTCCCCCACAAAATCCTTATACTTAGTGGCAATTTTTCTCATAAATTCGTGGATGCTACATGAGTCGCGCCATCTCGCACATTGATACATTTCAGGGCTTAATTCTTGCCCTACAAAACTATTGGGCCGAACAAGGCTGCGTCGTATTACAACCTTACGACATGGAAATGGGCGCTGGAACATTCCACACCGCAACATTCTTACGTGCTTTAGGGCCAGAGACTTGGAACGCGGCATACGTTCAACCTTCACGTCGTCCAAAAGATGGCCGCTACGGTGAAAACCCGAACCGTTTGCAACACTACTATCAGTTCCAAGTGGTACTTAAGCCAAATCCAGACAATATCCAACAGCTTTATCTCGATTCTTTAAAAGCAATCGGGATTGATACGCTTACTCACGACATTCGTTTCGTAGAAGACAACTGGGAATCTCCAACGCTAGGTGCTTGGGGCTTAGGTTGGGAAGTTTGGCTTAACGGTATGGAAGTAACTCAGTTCACTTACTTCCAACAAGTCGGTGGTGTTGAATGTTACCCAGTAACAGGCGAAATCACTTACGGTTTAGAACGTCTCGCAATGTACCTTCAAGGTGTTGACTCGGTTTATGACCTTGTTTGGACTAAAGGCCAATTCGGCACGGTAACTTACGGCGACGTATTCCATCAAAATGAAGTTGAACAATCGACTTATAACTTTGAATACGCTCCAGTTGAAAAACTATTCGAACTGTTTGATTTTTACGAATCAGAAGCAAACCGTTTAATTGAAGCAAAACTTTCTCTTCCTGCTTATGAGCAAGTTGTTAAAGCGTCTCATACCTTTAACTTACTTGATGCACGTGGCGCAATTTCTGTGACTGAGCGTCAACGTTACATTTTACGTGTACGTACTTTAGCGCGTGCTATTGCACAAAGTTATGTACAAGCACGTGCAGAGCTTGGCTTCCCAATGGCAGAACCACACTTGCGTGATGAAGTATTGGCACAGCTAAAAGCACAAGCTGAAAGTGAAGCAGCAAAGGCGGAGAAAAACTAATGAGCAAACATACTGTTTTATTCGAACTTGGCTGTGAAGAGCTTCCACCAAAAAGCTTGAAAACTTTACGTGATGCTTTAGAAGCAGAAACGGTAAAAGGCTTAAAAGATGCGGGCTTAAACTTCGCATCAATTGAAGCTTATGCAGCTCCACGTCGTTTAGCGCTTAAAATTGTTGATATCGATGCTGCTCAAGCTGATACACAAAAACGTTTTGACGGCCCTGCTGTTCAAGCGGCTTACGATGCAGAAGGCAAACCGACTAAAGCACTCGAAGGCTTTATGCGTGGTCAAGGAATTACTGTAGACCAACTTTCTACTTTCCAAGCAGGTAAAGTTGAAAAAGTTTGCTATTTAAAAGATGTGAAAGGTCAAAGTCTTGACGCTTTACTTCCACAAATTTTACAAACTGCATTAGACAATTTACCAATTGCGAAACGTATGCGTTCTGCTGCAAGTCGTACCGAATTTGTACGTCCAGTGAAATGGGTTCTCTTACTTAAAGATGACCAAATTATTGACGCGACTATTCAAGATCATAAAGCTGGCAATGTGACTTATGGTCACCGTTTCCATGCACCTGAAGCTGTGACTTTAGCACATGCAAATGACTACTTAGCTGCTTTAGAAAAAGCTTACGTTGTTGCGAACTTTGAAAAGCGTCAGGCAACCATTCAAGAACAAGTGAAAAAGTTAGCTGATGAAGTGAACGCAACTGCGATTGTTCCAGCTGACTTACTTGATGAAGTAACAAGTCTAGTTGAATGGCCTGTAGCTTTACGTGCAACTTTTGAAGAACGCTACTTAGCTGTTCCTCAAGAAGCTCTTATTACGACAATGCAAGACAACCAGAAGTATTTCTGTTTGATCAATGCAGAAGGTAAATTACAGCCTTACTTCATTACTGTTTCAAATATTGAGTCTAAAGATCCGACTCAAATTATTGAAGGTAACGAAAAAGTTGTCCGTCCTCGTTTGTCTGATGCTGAATTCTTCTTCTTACAAGATCAAAAGCAACCGCTTGCATCTCGTAAAGAAAAACTAGCAAACATGGTATTCCAAGCACAACTTGGTACGCTTTGGGACAAATCAACACGTATTGCAAAACTTGCAGTTGCATTATCTTCAATCACTGGTGCAAACCCAGCCGATGCTGAAAAAGCTGCATTACTTGCTAAATGCGACTTAACCTCTGAGCTTGTTGGTGAATTCCCAGAACTTCAAGGTATTGCAGGTACTTATTACGCGCGTATTGAAGGCGAAAATACTGAAGTTTCAGAAGCTTTAGGTGAGCAATATTTACCAAAATTTGCTGGTGATGTTTTACCAAAAACCAAAACAGGTACAACGATTGCCCTTGCTGACCGTTTAGATACGCTGGTTGGTATTTTCGGTATTGGACAAGCGCCTACAGGTTCTAAAGACCCGTTTGCTCTTCGCCGTTCAGCAATTGGTATCTTACGTTTAATCATTGAAAATGAATTAGATGTAACGATTGAAGAATTAGTGAATCTTGCACTTCAAGGTTATGGCGATATCGTTAAAGACCACGACAAAACTCGTGCTGACGCGGTTACATTCTTGGAAGGTCGTTACCGTGCTAAGTACGAAGACCAAGGTGTTGCTGTTGACGTACTTCAAGCGGTTCAAGCACTTGCACCAAAATCTCCACTTGATTTTGACAAGCGTGTAAATGCTGTTAACCACTTCCGTACACTACCTGAAGCTGCTGCACTTGCTGCTGCAAACAAACGTGTTGCTAACATTCTTGCAAAAGAAGCAACACCTGAAGGTTCTGTAGTTGAAGCAAGCTTGGTTGAAGATGCTGAAAAAGCATTATTTGCTGAACTTCAAGCAGTGACTCCTGTGGTTGAACCATTACTTGCAGCAAAAGACTACACTGCTGCCCTTTCTAAGCTTGCAGCACTTCGCGCGCCGATTGATGCATTCTTTGATGGCGTAATGGTTATGGCAGATGATGCTGACCTAAAAGCAAACCGTTTACGTTTATTGGCTCAGTTACGTAACTTGTTTACTGCTGTGGCTGATGTGAGTGTGTTGCAGGGTTAAAATTATATAAAAATTAATTTTTGTATAATTAAGCTTTAATAAAAACCATGTTTTCACTCTAGTTGGAAACATGGTTTTTTATTGAAGAATTTCATTCAATATAATTATAAATGATTATTTTACACCCAATTAATAAATAAGAATTATTTACTTCCTTCACTTTTTATCCACAATTCAATAAACTAAAACAAATAATTACCAAACTTAACAAAGTCTCATTGCAATGAAAAACTTAAATTTATTACTCATATCAACATTACTATTCACTGGATGTGCAACGACCAAATCGATTCAATATCCAGCTGCGGGTAAACAAACCTCTCTTTCCGTTTCTTCAGAACAATTATCTTCAATGACTGAATCAGGTGCAGGTGATTACTTTGTAAAAGACAGTCAAATATTAGTTGGTGATTCAAGCAATGCTTCTGCCAGCCCAGTTTCTGGAATGTTCGGTCTTATCGGAGTAGGTGTTGCCATGGCAATTGATAAAAATGCAAATAGTTCAGCCATTGAAAAAAGCTCTCTCAATCAACCTATTAAATTTGACCAGTTAATACATCAAAAAATTAACGATTCTTTCGCCCAAAATAAAGCAGATCCAACACTTAAACTACTCGATTTAAATCAGGCATCTGAAGTTAAAATTGTGCCTTATTCACGTCTTTCTTTCCGCGAAAAGCCAGTTGTAAAAGTGAATTTTGGTTTAAAAACCCAATTTAAAAATGCGGCAGACAATAATGCAGATACAAAACGCTTATATCACTACGTAAGTAAGGAACGTATTTCTTTATCTGAATGGGAAGCTCAAAATAATTTATTATTTATGAAAAAAGCAGATCAAGCATTTAGCGCTCTTAGCCAAGTATTCACTTTAGATTTACAACATCAATTAAATTTAAAAGCATTTGATGAGAACAAGCAAAAGAGCTGTAAAACTAATGCAGATACATCCTTAGTTTCTTTTATTCAAACCCCTGACAATTTATGTGTTGGTGTAGTTAAAACAAGTAAAGGAGATGTATTCGAAAATAGTATTTATATTGTTGAGCAATAATAAATATTAACCAAAAAGACTAGAGAACTACTTAAATTTAAGTAGTTCTCTAATGTAATCAAACAAAGTCTTTAATTTCTTCTAAACTTTTCGACGGCTCAAACCACATAAAATCATAATCGGCCACATCATGAATATAAAATGGATCATTTTTCATGATTTCTTCAGCTTCTTGAATCGAAGAGCTTAGAACTAAAATTACCCCACCTACTCTATTTTCCCGGCGTCCTGATGCTAGAAATTTCTTCTGCTCATAGTAATGATCTAAAAAAGCAATATGCTCTTTGAGTACAGCATCAACTTCGGCTAATGGTTTTTTATAGGTCAAGGTAACAACAATCATTTCATTCTCTTAAAGCAAGTAGCGCATGACATAGCTTATTCGATAGTACGCCTATTCCCCCAATTCATCCACACCAAACTCCCTACAATAATCACTCCACCTAGCAGCACCATTATTGACGGTTTTTCATTTAAGAAAACAACTGCCAAACTCATTGCGACAATCGGCGAACAATATAAAAAATTCGATGCAATCGTTAACGGCATATTTTTAAGTACATATCCCCAAAGCACATAAGCCATCGCACTTGGAAAAATACCCAACAAGACAACCGACATATTGGCTTGCCAAGTGGCATGTAAAATTTCATGGGGTAAATGAGTACTATAAAATAGTAAAGGAATGGTTCCGAACCAAATGATGTAGCACATCATGCTCAAGGCATCGTAATTTAAAGCAAATTTTTTATATAAATTAAAATAAAGCCCCCAAGCAATTGCAGCCAAAACAATCAATAAACTATAAGGACTCGGTATACCAAAACCATGGTCACCACTAACCACTAACACGGCGCCGCAAAGTCCCAATAAAATACATAACCATTGTTTGAAATTGATTTGTTCCTTAAAAAGCAAAGCTGAAATAATAAAGGTAAATAACGGAATAGATTGGCTCAAAATACTAGAGGCAACCGCAGTCACATATTGCTGCCCTGTATTTATCAGCAAATGATGCAGCGTCACAGAGAAAAATCCTAATACAGCAAGTGCAGGAGCATCTTTCCAATTTAACGGCTGAATGCCTTTTTTCATGACCAAAAGCAGTAAAAAAACCGATGCGATCAAAAAACGAAGCAACGCAATATGCTGCGGTGTATATGAATGCAAGGCACTATGTACGCCAATAGGTGAATAGCCCCAACAAAAGACAGTCACAGCAATACATAAATAGAGCTTAAATGCGGGAGGCTGGGTTTCGGTAGCAAGAGAAATTGCCATGTTAAATCTGCACTAATGAAATGGAACTCTTTCATCATATGCACATAGATAGTTGAATAAAATTAACTTATATTGAGTTAAATATTCATTAAAAGTGAATGATAAAACATGGATATCACTCAATTAAAGATGTTCCAAACCGTGGTTGAGTGCGGAACAATGGCAAAAGCATCAATGCAACTGCATTGTGTACCATCCAATATCACAACGCGCATTAAACAACTCGAAGAAGAGCTTGGAGCACCTTTGTTTTATCGTGAAGGTAAAGCTTTAAAACTCACCCCATCAGGAGAAATCTTTCTCGATTATTGTCATAAAATTTTAGCGCTATGCGATGAGGCAAAACGAAGCATTCATCCGGATGCCCCACCTTCTGGCCCATTAAAAATTGGAGCAATTGAATCTTCTGCTACCACTCGCCTCCCCAATTTACTTGCGAAATATCATCAACGTTTTCCAGAGGTTTCCATTCAAATTATTACAGGCACATGGAAACAGTTATTAGTCGATATTTCTCAGCACAAACTTGATGGTGCAATTGTCGCGGGCAATATTGACTTTCCTATGCTAAATAAACTGAGTATTTATCAAGAAGAAATTATTTTAATTGCCCCTGCATCTTTCGGTGAAATCCACTGCCAAGAAGATTTGATTGGTAAAGAAATTTTTATGTGGACCGAAGGCTGCCCTTACCGTGCTGCCCTTGAAGAATGGCTTAAACTTAAGAATATCTCTCTTCCTATTACCAGCATTACTAGCTATGCCACGATTATTGGCTGTGTCAGTGCAGGCTCAGGGGTGGCGTTAGTGCCTAAAAGTATTTATGAGCAATATAAAAATTTGGCCCATATCCAAAGTTATAAATTTGAATATCTTGCTTTTATGCAGAACCACTTTTTCTGGCACAAAAATGTGAGTAACCATAAAGCTAGAGACATGTTTATAGAATTGATTAAGACTGAATTTAGTTTATGAATTATTGCAATGATTGGTTTAGCGCCATTAAATGATGATTTATCGTAATCAAATCGTATGGGTTTTATCTCATTGCAGTACAAGCTTTATTTTTAACAGTAAGATCACCACTTCATCTTTTGATTCTGGTTGGGGAGATTGATCCATATGAAAACCTTACAAGTGTTATGCGTTGCAAGTTCTATATTGGCTTCATCAACCTTATTTGCAGAAACAACACAGCCACAGCAAATTGTTGAAACAACACCTAAAACACAACCTTATGGTGACAATCCTAGCTTAGGACGCGTACTGTTGTATAAAACAGGCAAAGGCATACAAAATTTAGGAAACTCTATTCAAGGTGCTTCTGAAAAAACATCGAATAAAATTAGTAAGAAATGGCAAAACACCAAAGAATTTACTGCTGAAAAAGCAGAAGTCGTTCAACAAAAAGCAGATACAGCTAAAGTATTTACTGAACAGAAAATAGAGCAAGCCAAACAAAATATTACCAGTAGTCGAAATGGTGAAAATATCCCGATCGAGCAAGGTGAATTAAGTAAATCGAGCACAACAGCTAACTAATTTTTTGGATAGCGCGATAACTTCGCGCACTTATAAACCCAGATATTCATCTAGAAATAATGTCATTAACTATAAGAAAGCTAGGAATCTGCCTTATGAATAGTCAAAAACTCCTCTTTTCAACACTATGCTGCTTAGCATTAACTGCATGTGCGACCTCTACACCTCCTTCATCTTATTCTCAAGCACAAGTTTTAGAACAAGATACGAATATCGAGGCTTATCCCTCTACCACAGGTAATGTAGCCAAACTCATTAAACAAGATAAACAAGCTTGTATGATTGAATTTACTGGCTATTTAGGGGGTGGACATGTAACTGAGCACTGGACTTTTAATAATAATGGTCTAATTTCAGCGACCTCATCGACTATGCAGTATCCTGATGAATCAGGCATATTAAATCAGGCAACCAACTCTACAACCAAAAGCTCAACGACATTTAATATTCAAGATCCAGAAATTCAGAATAATTTCAAAAAACTCCAAAGCAACTTTAATCCAGCGAATCTAGCAAAGTGTAATTAGTACTTTTTTCATAAAAAGCCCGTTGCAGAAGTTACCCTTTGCAACGGGTTATAGCTATTTAAAAATTTCTTGGACCTAATTTAAAAAATTATAAATAAGCTATTAATTAATGGTTAAACCATTTGTTGCTGCCAGTAAATCAATACGTGGGAAAACCAAGCCCGTTCTTGAATCAGTAATTGGTTTACCTGTCGTTTTTAAACGGCTGATGGTTTGATCAATACTTTCTGTTGGACTCACACGATTTGCTCGTAATAAAGCAATTGCACCTGCCACATGTGGTGTCGCTTGAGATGTACCGCCCATGGTATAACCACCCGCCGTGATCATTGCTCCCGGTGCTAATAAGGTCACAAGACTACCACCATTACTAAAGCACGCCACCTTATCTGCCGCTGTGGTTGGGTCCGAACATTTCACAGGATTCCCCCATGACACACCACCAATATTACTATCATAAACAGCCCCCACTCTTACTGCCCCAGCAACACAAGCAGGAGATGAGATGCCATCTGAAAATGCATCATTGCCTGAAGCAACTACAGGCACTACCCCAGCAGCTCGTGCATTGGCAAATGCAGTTCCATAACTACTATCACTACACTCCGAGGTATATTTAACACCTGGCACGCCAAGGCTTAAATTAACCGCTTTGATGTTATAAGTCTGAGCATTATTTACAGCCCAATTAATCCCTGCGAGGATATCACTATCATAAGCTGTGCTTACCCATTTACCTTGGGATCTGACCTTTCTAAAAACATCTATGCCTATAATTTTGGTTTTGGTTGCAACCTTAGATACGATGCCTGAAACATTACTCCCATGTCCATCATCATCTAAAGCGCCATCATCTGGTGCACTATCAAATGAATAAACCACTCGACATGTGCTTGATGGTGTATTTACTGCCGTACAGCCAAAATCAGAGTGAAGATAATTCACACCTGTATCAATCACTGCCACACTAGAGCCTTCGCCGGTAAAACCATTGGTATTGGCCTGTGGTTGATTAATTAAAGGTAAACTTTCATTCGTCGTAGTCCGGTTAATACGGTTCGGATAAACTGCTTTAACATTTGGATCATTTAATAAAGTCACCAAAGCTTCGCGATTACTAATTCGATAGAAAGCTAAAGGCAAATTATTGTAGTCCCGAAGTACTTGGACACCACCAGCACGGTTAAACCTTGCCTGTATATTCTTTTTATTTGTTGCAATATAACTCCGCCGCTCTAAACCGGAAGGCACACTCACCGAAGGAATATTGTATTCGACGATTAAATCATTCGAATCATTATTGACCAAGGCATCCAAATCGATTTTGCCCTGAAATACTTTTTGTTTTGCTGCTTGATTTAACCGCTGTTTAGCACCTTGAGAATCCAAAGGAAGAGCGGATGCAGTTGTACTTAATATCGTACATAGACCTAATAGAAATAACGTTTTACTTTGCATTATTTTTCTCCGTAGTTTTTCAACTAACAATTTGCTTATTTCGCTTTTATTTCATTTGATGGATCTTTTTCTGGATCAATCGGTTGAATAGAAAGATCACTTTTTGTGTCATAAAAAGGAACAGTATCAGCTGATACCGATTGAGGATGAGTTGAATGTTGAGATAGATTTTTAGGTTGAGTAGGCTCCTTAAGTTTAGAAAGAAACGACGATGTGTCTGGTTGTGGCGAATTCGACTCATGTAAAGCAGAATTGAACACATCAGATGCACCACTTGTGGGCTTAAGATAGAGAACAACGGCGACCAAGCCGACCAATACAAGAAGGGAAGCAATAATTTTCATCTGTCATATCTCTGTTTTTTTGTTTATAGATATCTATTTTTATTTTTGATTATTCGAAATAAAGTGCTATTTCTTTCAATACATTTCATGTGAAATTTCTATTTCATGAAATGTACAAACCAGAGAAAAGCTAAAGTACCTTTTCCCGAATAAGCAAAAATACAGTTCTGCCCTGTACATTTATATTTCTGGCAGAATATGGTTCAAAAAAGTGCTAAAAAAGCACTTCATTCTCATAATAAGCAATAATTATGCCGTTTCCTCTAATAAATAATTAGATTCACATCATATTTAAAGATATAAAGGACAAGTCAAGAAAAACCGAAAGGGAAAAAATTAAAGGATATTTTTTAAAAAAGGAAAGACAAGAGAGTCTAATTAGAATATCTAACAAATAAATGTTCTTTTTCACTTTATTATTAATTTTTATTAATCTTCACAATTTATCCCTAGTCTGTTTACTCAACGTAACACTGTTGTAACATTTTGATGAAGACAGTTCACAAGACTATATTCCCTTGGCTATGATTCGTTTGCGTTTATGAAATACCTCACTAAAAGGGTATATTCTTTGAAGGATATCGCAATGAAAATGATGAAAACAGCTATCGTTACTGCAAGTGTTCTTGCTTCTGCCTCTATTTTTGCACAAAGTGCGGGCGTTAATGCAGGTGCTTCTGCTCAAGTAAATGTACAACCGGGTGGTCTTGTTAGTGGCGTAGCCAATACAGTCAAAAATACTGCACATACTGTGGGTAGCACAGCAAAGCATGCTGGTCATGTAGCGGCTGACACTACAGTTAAAGCAACAAAAAAAACAACAGGAAAAGTGACTGAACTTTCTTCTAAAGCTGCAAATGGTACAAAACATTTTGCTGCCGAAGCTGCGACAGGTACTAAAAATGTAGCAACTAAAGCCGCAACTGGTACTAAACATTTTGCTACCGAAGCAGTAACAGGTACTAAAAATGTAGCGACTAAAGCTGCAAACGGCACTAAAAACTTAGCAGTTGAAGCGAAAGCTGATACAAAAGCAGGTGTTGATGCTGTAAAAGCTAAAGTTGCAGAAAAACAAGCAGATCAAAAAGAGTTTACTGCTGAAAAACAAGCTAATGCTCAAGCACATGTAGATGCTGTAAAAACTCGTGTAGCTCAAAACCAAGCTGAGCAAAAAGAGTTTGTAGCTGACACTAAAGCTGATGCTCAAGCAAAATTAAATACAGCTCAACCAGCTCATGGAGTTAACGCTCAAACAGGTGTAAACGTTGGTGTTAATGTTGCTGGTATTAATGCAAATGCAAACGTAAATGCAGGCGCTCAAGCGACTACACAAAAAGCTGAAAAGAAATCTTGGGTTAAAGGTCTTTTCGGTAATAACTAATCCGTTATAAATAAAAAAGGGCAATTAATTGCCCTTTTTTATTTCTCAAAATCAAGTATTCAACTCGTTTCAGTTAAAACTAAGCCTGCACGCAAACCAAGCTTCACATTTGGGTTTGGAAATAAAATCCAGACTCGATCTTGCTCAACCACATAATTACCAGAAGGTTGAGTTGCAATGATTTCACCTTTGGTAAAAGTCGAAAAATTCGGAGCTTCAGCTGATAAATTCATCTTAAAATCTTCATCTTTTTTAATTAAAGAATCAGACACTTTAAAGACTCGAATTTTTGTTTTATTGCGTAGCGGCAAGGCTTGATCAGAAACTACATTACGAATAACTTCATCAATTGCTGCAAATTGGCTCAAGTCATTTTGCCCAAATGGTAAGGCTTTGCCTAACTCTAACGTTGCGCTCGCAGCTTTAAAATTTTCACTCGTAAAATGTGTAAACGTTTTACCTACTGCATTGTGATAAACCAAAGCATCTAAATCGGCTGCTTCAAGACTTGCTGTTAAATCAGCATCATAGCCATGCGTTTGATAGGGAAATAAAGCAAACGTTGGTAACAATGAAGCACGAATTGCTGTGTGTAAATCATAGTGATAGCGTTTAGCGTCACTTGCACTTTCTTGAAAGAAGTTGGTGACAACTTGCTCTAAAACTTCAGCACGCTTTGATTCTTGAGTCACGGCTAGAGTTTTATATCCACCACAAAACATTCGATTTACATCATCATGCACATAGCGTTTGCCTTGACGCATTGCATAGGGGTTACCCAATACAAGCAGCAACCTCACAGCAAGGTTTAAACGCCCTGCAAATAAATCCGTGCAAAGATGAGATAACAATTCAATTGGTGCTGTTTCATTACCATGCACTCCAGCTGACAGTACGACAGCTTTGTCGTACTGTGCGTTTGGCGTACATTCAAGAAGTCCTTCACCCAACCAACGCCAAGAAAAATTATTTTGTTTTCCTTCGCGAGTTGTAGGCTGCTCACCTTGTAAGGTTAATGCTAGAAAATCTTGCATGTCACCTCCTCATTATTTTTGGAAAGGATAAACCGAACCCAAACCTAAAATTTTGGTTAGTTCATCAAGCGCCATACGGCTTTCCATGAGTAGGTGCGGATCAGCCAAATCTTCTTGTGCTAAACGATCACGATAATGTTTATCAACCCATTGATTGAGTGTGCCAAACAACTGATCATTCATCAGTACTTTTGGATTTACGGCATTTAACTCAGTTTCGTTTAAAGCTACACGTAAACGTAGACAAGCTGGACCACCACCGTTACGCATACTTTCACGTAAGTCATATACCTGAATAGCATCAATTGGTGTGCCCATTTGAATCATGTCATTCAAATAGCCCCAGACTGCTGCATTTTGACGAGACTCTTCTGGTACAACAATAGTCATTCCACCATCTGGACGAGTCAAAATTTGGCTATTAAATAAATAGGTTGCTACGGCATCGTCAACGGTAACACGGTTTTCAGGGACTTCAATTGAAATAAAATCTTCACCGATGCTTGCCATTTTTTGTCGAATTTCAGCAAAGGCCTGATCTTGATTTAAAAAGGCATGTTGATGGTGGAATAAAACCTGTTGGTTACTTACCGCGATCACATCGTTATGGAAAACGCCCTGATCAATTACATCTGGATTTTGCTGAACAAAAACGGTATGCGCATCATCTAAACAGTGCAAACGTGCAATAGCTTCACTTGCCTCGCGCGTTTGACGAGCAGGATAACGTTTTGGTCCCGGCAAGCCATTATTTAAATGTTGTTGACCATAAACAAACACCTGAACACCGCGCTTAGCATAATCACCCCCTAAGCGGTTGTGATTGGCTGCACCTTCGTCACCAAACAAAGCCACTTGTGGCAATGCTTCGTGGTGTACAAAGTGGCGTTCATTTTTAAAGATCGCTTGTAAAACTTGGCTTGTAGTTTCAGCTTCAATTGAACGGTGAAACTTATTGTTCAAGTTCGCTGCTGTGAAATGCACACGCTCATCTTGACTATCTGCCGAAGGTGAAACGGTAGCCGCATTGGCAGTCCACATTGGAGAAGCTGAACTTAAAGATGATAATAGTTCAGGTGAATGACGCATTGCTTGAGCAACAACGCTAATGTCATCACCTGTAAAACCTAAACGGCGTAACATTGGAACATGTGGACGCTCATGCGGAGCAAGTACACCTTGTTTCATTCCCATGTCAGCCAAAGCTTTCATCTTTAGCAAACCTTGTTTAGCTGCTAATTTTGGATTCGAGGTATTATTACGGTTTTTTGTCGATGCTTCATTACCAAACGACAAACCCGCGTAGTGATGTGTTGGTCCAACTAAACCATCGAAATTTACTTCATATCCTTTCATTTTTTCTTTCCCTAGTGTTTAAGGCAACACAATCCCTGGAGATAATTTTTCTGGTAAGGTTAAGCTATCACTTTCAAGTGATGCCATTGGCCAAGCACAATAGTCAGCAGCGTAAAAAGCACTCGCGCGGTGATTACCTGACGCCCCTACACCACCAAATGGTGCGGCACTTGAAGCCCCAGTTAATGGCTTATTCCAATTCACAATACCGGCACGTGCTTCAATGAGTAAGTCATCAAACAGTTCACGTTTTGGTGAAACCAAACCAACCGACAAGCCAAAACGAGTTGCGTTAGCAATTTTTAATGCTTCATCAAAGTTGTCATAACGTTGAATGGTGGTAAGCGGGCCAAAATATTCTTCATCTGGAATATCTTTCACGCCTGTGACATCAACAATACCCGGAGTAAGTAGCGAGCTGTCTTCTTGAGGACGCGTCATTGCTAATAAACTTTTTGCACCCAGCTCAAGTAATTTTTGCTGAGCATGCATCATGTTTGTTGCAGCAACCGATGAGATAACGCCACCCATAAATGGTTGTTGTTCGTCGTTCCAACGGCCAACTTTTAGGTTTTTAGCAACTTCAACAAAACGTTGAATGAATGCATCACCTTCAGCACCATTTTTTACCAAGATACGGCGTGCACATGTACAACGCTGACCTGCCGAAACAAAAGCAGATTGAATAGCAAGATTAACTACTGCATCGACATCGATAATTTCATCAATAATCAATGCATTATTGCCACCCATTTCAAGCGCAAGAATTTTTTCAGGTGCACCCGCCATTTGCTTATGCAAGTGATAACCAGTGTTTGCACTTCCGGTAAACAATAAACCATCAATTTCATGTGAGGCAGCTAATGCTTCGCCCGTGGTACGACCACCTTGCACCAAGTTCATTACACCATTTGGCAGACCAGCTTGCTGCCAAAGTTTTACAGTTTCTTCAGCAGTCCAAGGCGTTAATTCACTTGGTTTAAATACAACTGTGTTGCCAGCAAGCAATGCAGGAACAATATGCCCATTTGGTAGATGGCCCGGGAAGTTATATGGGCCAAAAACTGCAAGCACACCATGCGGACGATGACGTAAAGATGCTACACCATCGGCCATTTCAGTTGAGCTTTCGCCTGTACGCTGGTGGTAAGCACGAATCGAAATCGCAACTTTGCCAATCATTGATTGAACTTCAGTTAATGTTTCCCAAAATGGCTTACTGGTTTCTTGGCTAATAACTTCTGCTAAATGCTTTTTATTTTCTTCAAGCAAAGCGGCAAATTTTTCAACAATCGCTACACGCTCTGCAAGTGGTAAACGCGCCCAAGCTGGAAACGCAGTACGCGCTGCCTGACAAGCTTGTTCTACATCAGTAGCAGTAGCCTCGGCACCTGACCATACAGTTTGGTTATCAACAGGATTTGTTTTCTCAAATGTTGCGCCGCTGCCTTGTAACCAGACACCGTTTATAAATAAAGAGTTTGACATCAGGATACTTCCATTGGATTTAGTGATAACACACGAACAACGTGACCTTCTTGTACACCGAGTTTTTCAGCTTGTTCATGTGTTAAATTTATTGTGTTATCAACAAGATCAAGCTTTAACAGCATTGCCTTATAGTCATGATAATTATCATTAGCAATGAGATATTGGGTCTTACCGACCGCAGCTTCACTTATAATTTTGACGTTTAGTAACTGACTTTCTTTTACTGCTCGCAATTCATCAATATTGGCTTCAATAGTTGGACCAGCATCAAAAATATCGACATATCCTTGATAGCGTAAGCCTTCCGACTCAAGCACATGATAAGCAGGTAAAGTTTGTGGATGCATTTTTCCAATTACCTCTTGCGCATCTTTTGGCAAGAGATCTACATAGACTGGGAAACGTGGCATAAGCTCTGCAATAAATACTTTTTGCCCAATTCCACTCAAATAGTCTGCTGTTGAAAAATCCATATTAAAGAAATGGTGACCAATCGCATCCCAAAATGGAGAACATCCATTTTCGTCTGAGAAACCACGCATTTCAGCAATTAACTTTTTCTCGAAATATTGCTTAAAGGCAGCGATAAACATAAAACGGATTTTCGATAAGAATTTACCGTTTTGGTTTTCACGACGCTCTGGATCCAAAAATAGTGTACAGAGTTCACTACTACCTGTTCTGTCATTACTTAAAAATAAAGTAGGTAATGACTTATAGACATTTAATGCTTTTGAAGCGTGTACTTGAGTACCAACATGAAAGTTGTACCAAGGTTCAATGAGCCCTACAGCAACTTCAATTGCACTTAATCCAATAACACGTTGAGCTTCTGTATCTTCAAGAACAAATAAATAACCTTGTTCACTTTTATGGACATTGCCATTTAAAGTATTGCGAGTACGTGAAATTCGAGCCGAAAGTGTATCCATATTTTGCGGCAAGGAAGTCAGGCCTACACCCGACTTACCTGCTAATTTATAAATATCTTCAAGGTCTCGAAACTCGGCATGACGGACGATCATCATGGCTAGCTTTCCTTTTTTTATTTAGCCAACTTTGCCAATGCGCGTTTTAAACGAGCAATTCCTTCATCAATATCTTGTTCAGGAATAATTAGAGACGGTGTAAAACGAACTACGTTTGGTCCCGCGATTAAAGCAAGTAAACCTTCTTCGCCCGCCCAAGTCGTAATGTCTTTCGCTTTCCCTGCATACTCAGCTTTTAATACACAACCAATGAGTAAGCCTTGACCACGAATTTCTTCAAAAATCGAGTACTCAGTATTTAATTTATTTAATGCATCTAGGAAATATTGATGACGATGTTTTACACCTTCAAGTACTTCAGGCGTATTAATAAACTCAAATACTGCGCCTGCAACCGCACTTGCTAACGGGTTACCACCATAAGTCGTACCATGTGTACCGACAGAAAAATGCGGAGCAAACTTATCAGTTGTTAGCATTGCGCCTACTGGAAAACCACCACCTAGTGCTTTTGCAGTCGTTAACACATCTGGAATAACACCAGAGTTCATGTAGGCATAAAGTGCACCTGTACGGCCAACACCAGTTTGTACTTCATCAAAAATAAGTAAGGCACCGAACTCATCACACAGTGCTCTTAAGCCTTTTAAAAATTCGATGTCAGCAGGAATAACACCGCCTTCACCTTGGATTGGCTCAACAATCACGGCACAAGTTTGTTCATTAATGACCGCTTTTGCAGCTTCTAAATCATTAAAGGCAACATGGTTGATACCATTTGGAAGAGGTGCAAAGTCTTGTGAATATTTAGGTTGACCACCCGCCGAAACGGTAAATAAGGTACGGCCGTGGAACGCATTGTTAAATGCCACAATACCACTTTTGCCAGCAACACCGCTGTCTAGACCAACTTTACGAGCTAGTTTTAATGCCGCTTCATTCGCTTCTGCACCTGAGTTACAGAAGAATACTTTATCTGCAAATGTATTTTCAGTGAGTTGTTTTGCAAGGCGTAGAACGGGTTCATTTGTATAACCATTGCCTACATGCCAAAGTTTTGTTGCTTGTTCTGTTAAAGCATTTACTGCCACTGGATGCGCATGACCTAATGCGTTTACTGCAATCCCGCCTGCAAAATCGATATATTCTTTATTTTCTTGATCCCAAATACGTGAACCTTCGCCACGTACCGGAATGAAATTTGCCGGTGCAAAAACTGGAACCATCCAGTCGTTAAAGTTGCTTCGAGTTACAGAAATTGGCTGTTCCATGCTTACCTCAGTATTTATTTAATATATTCGATAACACTTAAATTTGAATAATTCAGAAAAAGGGAATGAGCAAATAAACCCTATAACATCCTTTATATTTGCTCAAACCACTTTTTCTAAAGTAATTTCCGCAGATTAGCCTGGGAAAATACCGCGTTCTTTACGAGCTTTTAAAATACGCTCACATGCCAAGATGTAAGCTGCTGTACGTAAAGTACAAGCGTTGCTGTTTGCTGTATTCCAAACGTCATGCATAGCTTGAACCATCAACTTATCTAAACGCTCGTTGATTTCTTCTTCGGTCCAGAAGTAGCTCGCCATGTCTTGAACCCATTCGAAGTAACTTACAGTTACACCGCCGGCGTTACATACCACGTCAGGAACCACAACAATGCCACGCTCAACTAAAATATCTTCAGCTTTAGGATAAGTCGGGCCGTTCGCGCCTTCTAAAATCAACTTAGCTTTAAGTTTTTGAGCACGTTCAACTGTGATTTGACCTTCTAACGCAGCAGGAATAATGATGTCTACATCTGCAGTCCAGAAATCTTCATCAGCAATTGCTTGCGCGCCAGCGAAACCACCAACACCACCTTGGTTTGCATTTACGTGTTCACGTAATGCAACAAGATCAATACCGTCAGCATTGAAAATTGTGCCAGTGTGGTCTTGAACGTGAGTGATTTTTGCTTTTGATTCAACAAACAAGAAAGCAGCTTCACTACCTACGTTACCAAAACCTTGAACAGCGATTTTCGCGCCTTCAATTGGTAAATTGATTTTTGCTGCTACTTCACGACCTGTAACGAATACGCCACGACCAGTTGCTTTCACACGACCTAAAGAACCGCCTAAGTGAACTGGTTTACCAGTTACAACACCAGTTACCGTGTGACCTTGGCTAGTAGAATAAGTATCCATCATCCACCCCATGATATTGGCATTCGTACCAACGTCTGGAGCAGGAATATCTTTTTGAGGCCCAATAATATGACCAATTTCAGTCGTATAACGGCGAGTTAAACGCTCTAATTCACGAGTTGATAATTTACGTGGATCAACACGGATACCACCTTTTGCACCGCCAAATGGCAAGTTCAAAACAGCAGTTTTAATTGTCATCCATGCAGACAGCGCCATTACTTCATTCAAATCAACATTTGGATGGTAACGAACACCGCCTTTACCCGGACCACGAGACAAGTTGTGTTGTACACGGTAACCTTCAAAGTGCTGGATCGAACCGTCATCCATCACGATTGGCACGTCAACAATAAGCGCACGCTTAGGACGTTTTAAAGTATCGATATAATCAGCTAAGTGTTCTAAATATGGCGCTACACGGTCAATTTGTGCCAAGTAAGTTTGCCATGCATCGCTGTGTTCGTTTACGTATGAAAGATCTGACATCTTTTTTCCTATATACCTTCATAGACTCAGATTTGATAAATCCGTAGTCTTTATTATTCAGCAACTAAAACCTTGCAATAACAAAGTGTTAGTTTATTTACTAAACCTTCTGCTCTTCTAAAGCATTAGATTTTTTAAATTCCATTTGTTGATACTAAAAGTATGATCTACTTTTATATATCGATATCTTTTACAAGCTTTCTTTCATGTAACTTACTGTTTATAAAGCTATCTTTATAAAAGCAAAGTTTAACCACAACCCACTTAATCCAGTCGGCTGAAATATAAATACAAAAGAAATGGCATAACCGTTTGGGAGTTAAAAAGAACGATGATTTATAAAAAAATCATGTGTCCATAAAAATTATTTTGACTAATCGATAGATCCCTCCATTAGTCTTTTTAAAAATAAACATTGTTCAATAATGCTACAGATTAATTATCTCTACACATACCGCTTAAAATTAAGCCGGAACATAGCTATAAAATCTTCCAATAAATATAGCATAGAGCACACTCATTTAGAACATTTTAAAATAAATAAGCAGAGAAAAAATAATCAAATCGCACTAATCTTTATAATAAAAAAACAACAAATATTAAAAAAAGCTTAACTTTAATAAAAAAAATTTATAGAAAACATAAAATCATAATTTAAAAAAATATACCAAATTAAAATTATAAATAACAATAACTTAAAAATTAATCACCTTCATAAATTTGTCAAAAAATTATACTCTCTCTACATTAAATCTATAATAAGTCCATTTCTAATTCATATTTCATAAAATCCAAAAAACCTCTTTATCAAATAACCAAGCTAAACATAGACTTAATCAACTATTAATAATAAATAAATATTAATAAGAATCCGATAAATGGTAATTTTATAAAACAATATTTGTTTTCATGATTAAAAATAAAACTTCATTTTTAAAAAAAATACAGAAATTCTTTCTTTTGCAGTTCCTTTAAGGCACAAAAAAGGCCCCTTTCGGGACCTTTAAAAACACATTTTTCGACTAAAAAGCTTAGCTTTACACTAGATCTTTCTTTCGATAAAAAATGAAGTAGCTTGCATAGCATAAAATGATAAAAATAATGCAGCAGATAAAACCAACTTGCATAGATGGGTCAAACACCATACTGATACAGGTAACGATACAGAACAGCCCACCTACAATTGGAGTAAGAGGGAAAAGAGGTGCCGCGAAGCGTAAATCTTTTGCTGTTTTACCCGACTTATACCACTGTCTACGGAAGTTAAACTGTGAAACGCAAATCGCAATCCAAACCACAACCATTGTAAAAGCTGCAACGCCCAACAAATTCTTAAAAATTGTTTCTGGCGCGAATTGTTCTGAAAGCAATCCAGGAATTGCACCAAACATAGTTACAGTAATGGCAACAATCGGTGTTCCAGAAGGAGTTAATTTAGAAAATATTTTTGGTAATTGATTTTTTGCCGAAAGCGACCACATCATACGTGAAGCAGCAAACAAACCAGAATTTGCAGCAGATAGTAAAGCCGTAATAATTACAAAGCGAATAATGTCTTCTGCGTATGGAATACCAATATAGTTAAATACCGTCACAAAAGGACTATTACTTACTTCATTTGCACTAAGGCCTGCAAGCTGGAACGGCAGTAATGAACTAATCACCACAATTGTACCAACAAAGAAAATCAGTAAACGCCAAATAGCCGCATTGATTGCTTTAGGAACTGTCTGTGCTGGATTCTCAGCTTCCCCCGCCGCTACTCCAATTAATTCTGTGCCCGAAAAAGCAAAGTTAACAATCAGCATAGTAGCAAAAATTGGGAAGAGACCGTTTGGGAACCAACCGTGAGCAGTCAGGTTACTAAATAATGGCGCTGTTTCATGTCCTTGGTAAGGAATAAAGCCAAAAATTGCCAGTAGACCTAAACCAATAAAACAGATGATTGTAATAACTTTGACGAGGGCCAACCAGAATTCAGATTCGGCAAATAATCGAGTTGAACTAATATTAAGGAAAAAAACTAAGGCTCCAAAAAAAAGAGTCCAAGCCCATACCGAGGTAGATGGAAACCACTCCTGCACCAATAAAGCCGCAGCGGTAAACTCAGTTCCTAAAGTTGCAGTCCAAGTTAACCAATAGAGCCAAGTAATCATATAGCCTGTACCCGGACCAATATAACGACGCGCATACTCCCCAAAAGAACCTGATTCCGGCACATGAACCGCAAGTTCACCAAGGCATAACATCACGGTATAGGCAATTAAACCGCCCAAAAAATAAGAAATAATTGCGCCAATTGGGCCTGCTTGGGAAATTACATCACCAGACCCTAAAAAAAGACCTGTACCTATGGCACCGCCAAGGGAGATCATCACCAAATGTCGAGTACTCATTGCTCGTTTCAAAGGTGCAGAACTTCCATGTTGCGATGCATCATTATTCCGATAATTTAATGATTGCATATAAAAAACTGTAACGACAATTTAGTAAAAAATCATTTTAGGAGAAAAAAATAAATATGCAATTATCTTTGAATAGTGAACTTATTTTAACCAAGCTCTTCAAGTCAAAATAAAATATATAGTAAAAACATTTATTTATATTTTTTTATAGCTATAACTGTATTTTAATTAATCTTATATTATTTCTATAATTTATGTATTAGGAAAACACATTTATTTTTAAATATAATATTTATATATTACTAGTTATGCCTACTTTAAATACAGCAGATCACCATATAATAAACCTACTATTTATTTAAATAATGAATTTTAAAATAATATACAAATAAGTTTATAAAAAAATATTTTTTAAGCAAAAAATAAAGCCCAAACCTAAAGGTCTGAGCTTTATTTAAACACTATAAAGTTTTAATAGCTGATGGTAGTCAACTGTTCTGTAGGTTGAATTGAACCTTCCGTAAATTCACACAGCCCTTGTTCATCACAAGATAAATTTAGTTGCTTATAGCTAATCGCAAAGCAGTCGGAATATTTTTTGATTAGAAAAGGACTCATATCCGATGTTAAAGGCTCTTCACTCTTGAACAATTTAATGACTTTGCGATCATTCATCGCTAACAAATAAATTTCATTATTTAATTCAATATGTACTACACCAGTTTGCTCAGCCACAATTGGAACCAAATAAGATTTATTCGCCAGTAGAGTGTCTACCGTGTAACTTTCAAATTTTGAGTTGATGAGGTTGAATACCAAAATTAAACCAAAGCTAGTCTGCAAGCCTTCTTTGTAATTTGCATCTTCTTGAATTCTTTGTACTTTAATACCGAGCTTTTGAAAGTCCAACTCAGTTGCTTGATTTGTTTTTATCAGACTACGTGTAATAGCCTGTTTAAGTGGGTTATCAAAATAACGTTCATCTAGCTGAAAATCATTTTGGCGTAATATTTTTAACAACATTTCATCATGTTGGGTAAGAACATGCGCAAGTACATTACGGAAGTAAAACTTACTTTGTTTTTTGACCTTACGAACTTGCTGATAAAAATAGATTTCATCGAAATCATGTTCAATAAAATCATGTAATAAACTTGAACTAGCCAATACAGACAATGCTTCATGACCAGTAAATGGCAAATGAATCGTATGTAAGCTTGGTAACAGCTCTTTTATTTTTAAGTAATGTTCACGGTCAATCGAGAAATATGGGTCATAAACAATGACGTATTCACGCGCTGCATCAACATCTTGCGGCTGAATCTCCATGTCCTTGTTTGCTACCGAATCAAAAAACTCAGCATAGCGTCGGTCTTCAACGTGTTCAGGGTCAATTGAATATTGAGGCACAAATGCAATCACACGGTTCATATTCAATAAATTAGAATATTTGATTGCCGCATAGCCGCCCATTGAACCGCCATAACCCACAATATTTTTAAAGCCTTCTAAAATAGGCGAAATCGCTTTTGCCAGCTCAATCATGCTTGCTTGAGGAAACCATGATTTTTGTTTTGGCATTACCCCAATAACATTATATTGGTATTTAATTAGAGACTTTTCAGCATTGATAGATAAGCCACTCGCTCGGGTAATCAAATCGCCAAAAGAGAGAACCAATGTATTAGAATTGCCTGGTAAAAAAATGGCTCTAATGTGTTCGTCTTCAAAAATAATTTGCTTATCCATGCTCACACCGAAAGAAAATTTACTCCCACATACAACGTCAAAAATGAAACAAAATAGGTGTTTTGCCAATTTATGATTGCGGAGTATCTTATTTTATAGATGCCAGTCAGATTAAAAAGCGCAAAATATGACACAATCCTTACATCCTGCCGCTCAAAAAGGCTTCAGCTCAGCTGCTGAACTATATCAGCAAGTTAGACCTAATTATCCCGCAGAAATAGTAAGTTGGCTGCAAAATTGCCTACAAATACAGGAAAAATCTACTGTTATTGATCTTGGATCGGGTACTGGCAAATTCTTACCCTACTTAAAACAAACACATGCTGATGTTATTGCAGTTGAGCCAATTGGCGAGATGTTACAGCAGCTTCAACAAGTTTATCCTGATATCAAAACATTACAGGCTTTTAGTAATTCAATTCCTGTAGCAGACCATAAAATTGATGCCATTATTTGTGCGCAATCTTTTCACTGGTTTGACAATCTCGATACCCTAACAGAAATGCATAGAGTATTAAAACTAAAAGGACATTTAGGGCTAGTTTGGAATCAACGTGACGAACGTACAGATTGGGTCAAGGCTTTAGCTGACTTCCTACTCCCTCTTGAAGGTGATACACCTCGTTATCATAGTGAAAAGTGGAAACGCGTATTTGAACAACAAGATTTATTTTTATTTGATAGCCTACAAACATTTACACAGTCACAATATGGTTCTGTCGAACAAGTCGTGAGTAAACGTTTACTCTCTACGAGTTTTATTGCTGCAATGACTGAAAAAGATCAATTACAACTCAAAGCACAGTTTGAAAAAATTGTTTATGATTTTACGGGATTAGGTCCTCAAGATCAGATTGATTTTCCATATATTACGTATGCATATCACTTTCAGAAAAGTACGTTACCCATTAAATAATTAGTGAATAGGTTTGGTTGAAAGTTATGAAGAAAACACCTCAAATCATATTAATGTCTTTGCTTTGCTCTAGCCTATTTCTGACTGCTTGTAAAAAAGCGGATGAGCCTGCTAAGACGGAGCAACCTTCTGCCACCTCATCTACCGATCAGGTTTTAGAAAAACTGAATGAAAGACCTGTTAAGACGTTCCCTGCCACTGCTGATGATGCGCACGATATTGCGCTGTTAGAGGATTATGACCGTCGCTTTACAGAAATGAGTGACGAGATGGAAAGTGAATTAGCAAAAATGCATGAAGCTGGAACCCTCACTACAGAGTTTGAGCAACAGCGTACTCTCGATAATGTGCGCTCTGCTCTAACCATGTTAAAAGATTTAGATCTAAAAACTGAGCAGGGCCGTTACATTCAGGGACTACTTTATCAATATTGGGAAAACCAAGAAAAACACTTGAGTGATAAGCAAGCCAATAAAGATGAACAGATCAATGATCTTGCCGACTATTTACAAGCACAAAATCAATTAAAATATTGGAAAGCATCGCAACAGAAATAAGCAATGTAGTGGTTATAAAAAAGCCTTCAAACTTATGAAGGCTTTTTTTTTAAATTATATATTTTGCTTTTCAACCCAATGAATTGCCTGAACGCGGAATAACTCACATGCACCATCACCAGTATCAGTCGGCGTAAGTGAAGATTTCCAGACCAAATTTTTGTCCTTAATCTCGACAAGGTCACCTTTTAGATAAACTAAATCACCACGTTTAACCTGTTTAATCTGCTGAGCAATCTCAGGGTTTGCAGGAATGATGTGCATGTTAGACACCATTTGCATTGCTTGCTCTGCTGGAACAGGTAATTTAGGAATTTTCCAGTTTAAATAACGGTCATATTGTTTCACTGAAATATGACGTGCGATTTCAGGCTGTGCAAACAATCCCCAACTTACTGCATAGTCGATAGGAGAAAATTTAGCTTGTTCATCATTTTGATAAACTTTTGAACCCAAGATTCTAAAATTGCCTTGAAAAGGTTGTAATACAGAAATAGATTGATCTTTTTCTATCGGGCTCAAACCATTGGCAATATTATATTCACTTGAGGTCGATGCAAATGTTGAACTCATGCCAAGCGCGGCGAGTAAGCCCATCATCAAACGTTGTTTTTTCATCGTGTTACACCTCAAATATTGCTAGATCAAAGTGAATAGATCTTCAATTTATAATAGCTTTAAGCGATGAAAAAAATATCGAAATTTAGTAACAATACAGATCAATTTCGTCTATTTTTGTGCTGAATTAAACAGCTTGTTAATCTTCGAAATCTATTCTCAACGTTTCAAAACGAACCTTACCTTGTTGAACAGCTTGTGCAATTGCCTGTTGACCTTTCGTAAGTCTAGCTCCTCCACTTTTTACATCAAGCAAAATAATATTGATGTCTTCTGCCGTACCATCGCCATCGCGAAAATCGGTGTATCCATCAAAGATAATATAGTCCACCGGATCGCCCATGAATTTTGCATCGCTTGGTAAATACTGAAATTCAGGTAAAACCGGAGCAAATTGTTCTGCCATTTTTCCTTTCAACACCGCACGACTTGTATTTACACTTCTCTTTTGTGCTTGAGTAAGCGCTTGTTGATGCTCTAGTTCAAGTTCAGCAATATATTGCTCATATTCAGCCTTAATTCGTCCATTACGTGTATTTGATAAAATAAGAGTAGTGATAATAATGCCAATTCCAGCACCAATAAGCATGGCAAGCCATACAGACATAAATTTTCCTTAAAAAGCACGAATTAAGATTACAGATCTAATCATATCTAAAATAACGAAACAGCTTAAACTTTTGTCAAATGTGGTCATCTCCTTCACATAAAAAGATGCTAAGGTATAAAACATAAACAAATGTGCTGCTGAAAATAATTGGATTTATGAAAACGATACTTATTGCAAATCAAAAGGGCGGATGCGGAAAAACCATGACGGCCATTACGTTGGCAACAGCATTGGCACAAAAAGGATATAAAGTAGCATTAGCAGATTCGGACAATCAAAAATCGGCTTTACAATGGTTAAAACAGCGTCCTGATACCGTTGCAACGATTCAAAGCCTAGACTGGCGTCATGAGAAATCAATTGGTGATGCACCCAAAAATCTGGACTATTTAATTATTGATGCGCCTGGTGCTCTGTCAGGTGAGCATGCTGAACAACTTATTAGTGAAGCTCATGCCATTATTACTCCGCTTCAGCCTTCATTTTTTGACATAGACAGTACTCGTCGCTTTTTGAAGCATTTACAAGATATTAAACGTATTCGCAAAGGCAAAGTACAGATTTTGCTTCTTGCTAACCGTGTAAAACCAAACAGTGCAAGCTCAAAAGATATCCAGCAGTTCTTTGAAAAAATTGAACAGGAACCTGTTGCATGGATTGCTGAACGCACTGCCTATGGCAGCTTAGCAATGCAAGGTTTAAGCATTTTTGATAAACCGCAAAAGAACTTTATTAGTATCCAAAATCAATGGCAACCTGTGCTAAACAAGTTAATTGAAGATAAAGCTGAGTGGTTTTAAAGGAATTTTAGCCTTTGAAACTGGATGTATAAGGTTCTTTACATTACGGCCTTAAAATTTGCCTCAGGTTATTTTTCAGTTAATATGACTTTATTCTATGTAGAAAATTAGAGAAATATTGTTCGTGCATCCATACGCTCCTAATTTACAGCGCGTTTTATTGTTTGGGCTGTTTTTTATTTTGATTTTTTTAGGATTTAATATCCTGAAATATTTTATTGTTCCTGTACTTTGGGCTGCCATCATTGCATATATGACTTGGCCTATTTATTTAAGAATTCAGCGCTTTTTTGGAGAATCACGTAATACTTTAAACGCAACCCTAATGATTAGTCTGGTCATTTTGGTAGTTGGTATCCCCTTTACATGCGCGGTTTTTATTTTGCAGCATGAGGGACGTAACTTATATTTTGATTTACAACGTCAGGTTTTTTCGGGTCATTTAAGCGTTCCAGATTTTATTCGTGATCTTCCCTTTGTAGGAAAAGAGATTTCTCGTACACTCAATGAATTAAATAACGATCCTAATAGTACGATTCAAAATATCGCAGCTTGGGTACAAAGCCATTTAAGTTATGGCCGTGTGCTGCTTGGTGAAATTAGTAAAAATATTGTCAAACTTGGCTTTGCAGTATTTAGCCTATTTTTCTTCTATCGTGATGGTCAAATGATTTTATCTCAAGTGAGTAAAGCTTTAGAAATGGTCATTGGCCCTCGTATTCATCATTATCTAGATACAATTTCTGAAACAACTCGTGCAGTAGTCTATGGTGTGGGTTTAACTGCAATTGCTCAAGCTGTTTTAGCTGGATTAAGTTACTTCGTAGCAGGTGTACCAAACCCTATGGTACTCACTATTGTTACTTTCTTATTGGCTTTAATTCCATTTGGTACTCCAATTTCTTATTTAGGCGTTGGCTTATGGTTGTTCTCTCAGGGACAAACCATGGAAGCAATTGGTGTTGTGGTTTGGGGTGTGCTGATTGTTAGTAGCTCAGATAATGTGATTAGACCACTCGTCATTTCTGGTGCCACCAAAATTCCATTCTTATTAATTATGTTTGGTGTATTAGGCGGTATTGCGAGTTTTGGCTTGGTTGGATTATTTATTGGTCCTGTAATTTTGGCTATTTTATTGGCAATTTGGCGTGAATGGTTACATGAAACGATTGAACCTGAACCTATGCCAAAAACGACTATGATTTATGATTCTGAGAGTGAATCGTCCAATGATAAAGAGTGACATAGTAATTTAATTTAAAAATGTTTCTAGATACAAATTAACTATTTAAATTAACTTGTAGGTCAGACCTCTGTTTGTTTGAATCAAACAATCATATATATTTATAAGGACATCCAATCATGCAGATGTTTAATAAAATTGGCGCAGTCTGTGCGCTTACAGCCCTTTTTACCGTTGGCTGTAGTTCGGTAACTAAAACTGTATCTGACACAGCCCAAGCATTAACCTCAATGCATACAAAAAAAGTGGTCGACGTAAATGAAGTGACAGCTAACGGTATTGGCAAAAAAATAGGTACGATTAGCTTTCAAGATAGCGACAAAGGCTTAATTATTACCCCTGCTCTTGCTGACTTACCAAGTGGTACTCGTGGTTTCCATATTCATGAAAACGCTTCTTGTGCACCTGCTGTAAAAGATGGAAAACCTGGCGCTGCTTTAGCTGCGGGTAGCCACTATAACCCGAACCAAGCCCCTCATCATGGTACTCCAACCACTGGCCATTTAGGCGATCTACCTGTTTTAGTTGTTGATAATACAGGTGTTGCGACAACTGCCGTAATCGCACCTCGATTGAAACTTGCTGATATTCAAGGTCGAGCGATTATGATCCATGCGGGTGGCGACAATTATTCAGACTCACCTCAACCTCTTGGCGGTGGTGGAGCACGAATTGCATGTGGTGTGATTAAATAATTTATGTATTTTTCAAATTGTGGGTATCTAAAAAGATATCCACAATTTTGTTAATTTATTGATCGTTACAACTTGGTTTAAGTCTAATAAAATCTTAAAAAATGACTGACTTTTGTAGATAAAAAGAATAATATTTTTGAAGTAATAAAAATTTAAAGTTACATACTGCTTTCTCACGTATTCTCTAATTTAGAACAAAAGCCGTGAATTATCTGACCCAAATATTTAATAGCTTTAAGACAAACTCTATTTTAATTTATTGCCTGCAAATTCTGATTGTACTTACTGGCACAACTTTAGGTTTGCTGTGGCTGGGCTATAATCAACTTATTGTTCCCGTAACCTTAGGCGCAATTGCAGCAGCATTAACAGACTTTGATGATCGCTTAAGTATTCGATTACGCAATTTGGTCTATGTCTGCCTGCTCTTTTTTACAGTCAGTAGTATTCTTGGCTTTTTAGCACCTTACAAAATTTTCTTTATTTTATATCTCTCTATCTCAAGCGCTTTTTTCATATTACTAGGCGCCTTAGGGCAACGTTATGCCACGATTTCTTTTGGTACTATTTTGCTCTCTATTTATAGTATGTTCGGTTTAGGCGAATATGCACATTGGTATCAACAACCTACTTATTTTGTTTATGGCGCTCTCTGGTACGGTTTAACTTCTATTTTATTTTTTATTATTAAACCGACACTTCCCTTACAAGATAAGCTCTCACAAATTTTTAAAGAAATCTCTGTTCTACTACAAGCAAAAGCTCGTTTGTTTGATCCGGACAATAAAGAGAATGTTGAGCAGCTTTTATATGAGTTATCTCTACAAAATACGCAAGTTGCCCAAAGTCTCAATCAAATACGCAGTTCACTACTGACTCGGCTCAAAGCTTCCAGAGTCAGTAATAAAAGTATCTATTGGCTAAACCTATATTTTTTCGCACGAGATATTCACGAGCAAGCCACTTCAAATTATTTACATTACGAACATATTCAACAGAATTTTAGCCGTAGTGATCTTATTTTCCGTTTCCAAAAAAACCTGCGTCTACAAGCACAAGCATGCCAAGACTTAGCTCAATGTATTTTATATAACCAGCCATATCAGCCTTCGCAAGAAAGTCAGAAAGTATTAGGACATTTGGAAAGTTCTTTAAAAGATTGGATACAACAACATCCACAAAATTTTGAAGTTAAAAATTTAAAACTTATTTTTGATAATTTAAAAGGAATGCATGAACAGTTTGAACAACTGCAATATGCCCAACCTGTTCCTGAAAATAACACTCAAACAAGACAAGAACACTTAAATTTACTTGATGATGATATTCAAGGATTTTCAGATCTTATCTTAAAACTTCGGCAACAACTTACGCCACAGTCAGCGCTGTTTAGGCATGCCATACGAATTGCTGTGGTTTTCGCCGCAGGTTATGCAATTTCACTGTTACCCTTTGCGCAGCATGGTTACTGGATTTTACTCACCAGTTTGTTTGTCTGTCAGATTACTTATTTTGCGACTAAAAGCCGTCTTAAATTAAGAACGATTGGTACCTTACTCGGCGTTTTATTAGGAATACCAATTTTATATTTTGTACCGAGTATTGAAGGCCAGCTCATCATTACAATTATTTGTGGAGTTTGCTTTTTTTACTTACGTCAAAAGAAATATGCTTTGGCTACGCTCATGGCTACCCTTATGGTGCTATTAATTTTCAACTTAAAAGGCGCTGGCTACAGTATTATTTTGCCTCGACTGATAGATACCTTATTAGGCTGCTTTATTGCATGGCTTGCCGTAAACTTTATTTGGCCCGACTGGAACTTTCGAAACATCCCCAATAATATTAATAAAAGCAGCAAAGCGACCTTAGATTATTTCAATGTGATTGTTGAGCAATATCAATATGGCAAAAATCAGGATATAGAGTACCGCCGAATTCGTCGTGCTGCGCATAACGCTCAGATTGAGCTATCCAACATGATTTCAAGCCTAAGTGCTGAACCCAACCCGAACCCTCAACTCATCCATTATGCTTTTCGTTATTTGGTTTATAGCCACAGCCAACTGAGTTACGTAGCAGCGTTAGGAAGCCAACGACAAAAAATTGATGATCAACAGGTATTACAACTCTTACTGGATTGTCAGCAAATTCTTAAACAGAGCTTATTTGATCCGGCTTATATTGATTTCAATTTCCTTGAGCAGACTTTAGCGCAAATTCAAAGCCTAACTACTTATGAGCACTTTTCAGAAAATTACACACTCGTGTTAAAACAAATCAGTTTATTGCTAGAAACTTTGCCAGAACTATTAACACTTAAAGACAAACTTTTAGAACAAGAGATTAAGTAGAATAAAAAAATACCGGAATATCAATTCCGGTATTTTTTATTTAATTGTTGCCTTGTTGCAGTCTTTCTTGCATTTCCTGCTTCAAAGCACTTCGCGGTTGGCTAAACCAAAGAGCAATAAAGGTAAATGCAGACAATGCAAAAGCCCATAAATGAAATTGTGTATAGAGATAACGTACAAGCTCAATCATTGCAAAGAAGCTCATCATCAGTAACATTGAAACTGCTGCTGCAACTGTTCCTTTTGATACCTCAGATGACATGAGTGCAAAGCGATATAAGACTGAAAAGCTAATTCCCTCACCAAAACAGATGAGTGTCATCCCTGTAAGCAAACAAGGTATGAGATAGGTTTGCCATACCACACCTAATATTAAAATGAGTGTACCAGTGAGCATAATCGGTAAACCCATCATGACTGTTTTACCCAAAGGCAAACGGTCAATAATTTTGATTAAGACAATGTTGCCTACGATTAAACCCAAAAATACGGGGAATTGAGCTAAGCCATATTGCACACTGGTGAGCTTTAATTCATCTACTAAAATGATTGGAGATAAAGCAATCCATAGCATTAAAGGCATACCCACTAAAGGTAATGCGAGACTTAAACCTAAAAAACGGCGGTTGGCAAACACCTTTTTAAAATCATCAAAAAGATAACTAAAAGGTTGCTTGGTTACACTGACTTGCTGGCTTGGCATCTGTTTTTTCAACCCGATCCAACTAAGTAATGCCAATACTGCGATGGCGACAAAGCCCCAGTGCCATGACACATAATCAATTAAGAAAGCGCCAAGTACAGGTCCTAGCAAAGGTGCAAGTAATGAGATATTTGCCATGAGTGCCATGACTTTAATCGCATCACGTTCAGCAAAACTTTCTTGAATGGCCGCATAACCAACGGCTGAAATTACAGTTAAACCAATACCCTGTAAAAATCTTAAAGCTAGAAATTGCTCGATTTGCGTCGTCAGTAAAATTAAAAAACAGCATAGAGCAAAGAATAAAACTCCTGCTAATAGTACTTTTTTACGTCCGAGACGGTCCGACAAAGGACCAAGTAACCATGCAACAGA
The DNA here is from genome assembly GCF_014169935.1 of Acinetobacter sp. BEC1-S18-ESBL-01. NCBI lineage: Bacteria > Pseudomonadati > Pseudomonadota > Gammaproteobacteria > Moraxellales > Moraxellaceae > Acinetobacter > Acinetobacter sp. BEC1-S18-ESBL-01. The sequence goes on along the minus strand of NZ_AP022302.1, from coordinate 374,202 downwards.
TGCGCCACCTAATAAATAAAATGACATCGAAGATGGTGCCCAAGTTGCACTTACACCAAAATCTTCAGTAATTGCCAACATGGCTGGCTGAATTAGGTCATTACCAATATAAACCGCAAATTCAAATAGCACTAAGGCCAAAGGAAACATCAACGTTGTACGGTTCAACGTTGTCGTTTGAATATTTTTCATGAGTTGTACACTTCAAAATAGCGGCCAAAATGTCTCAGTAACTACATATTGAATTAAATAATGTAGTGATGACGATGACAGTATGGTCTATCAATCTTTAGTTAAGTTTTTATATGCCGTGAGAGTGCATGTTTAGAATGTGAAACACCGTATTCACAGGGTGTCTAAAACGAGAAAAAATGTATGACGTGAGATTCGGTAATTTTTACCAATTGGCTTAATTGCCGAGCGCAACAATAGCACTTTTTAAATTGATCAGCAATCATGCAATTTCAAGAAGCTTAAATTTCAGTTTTTTGTACTAAAAGACCCACAAATTCTTGTTGTGCACAAACTCAAAGTTATCCACATATTCGATAAAAAATTAAGCATTAAGGACAAGGATTAACTTGAAAGTCTGGGGTATCTTGTCCTTGTGTACATTGATAGCTTTGCTTTTTATTTACAATTTTCCAGATTTGCTGATCTCGTTTTAATAAATATTCAGTACGTGTTTTCGACACCGCATCTGGACTAGGTTCTGTTTGCAAAATAGTAACTTGCGCACTGGAAGGATCATCCGAAGCATTCATTTGCTGTGAAATATCTAAATTGCTTGCATCATTTAAAAGATCTGGTTGATCGAGTAATACAGCCTGTATAGGACTATCAGCAAGTTGAGCAGAAGATTTTTGAGGTGGAGCACAAGCTGTTAATATGCTTAAGCTGAAAATAATCAACAAACCATTCTTTTTCATCACTCTTCCCCTCTATTTACTCAAAATTAATGCTAAAGATAATAGGCCACTTTTTCCTTTTGAGCTTTGTAAATTGTTATAAATTTATTGATATTAATGAGATAGATTAATTTTAAATAGAAATCCAATAATAATTATTGATTTTTTATCAACAATATTTTTCCTATTCATGCATTTTTCTACAACAGTAATTCTCATAGAGTATGCGTCAAATACAGGAATTTAATGAGAGCAACCTCCATGAGTAAGATTTTAGTGATTAATGGTGCTAAACAATTTGCCCACTCAAACGGTGAATTAAATGACACATTAACCACCCTAGCAACCACACATCTCACGGAACTCGGCCATGAAGTCCAAGTCACCCGTGCAGACAGCAACTATGATGCTGAAAGTGAGGTTGAAAAATACTTATGGGCAGATGTTGTTATTTATCAAATGCCAGGCTGGTGGATGGGCGCACCTTGGACAGTCAAAAAGTATATTGATGATGTCTTTACCACTGGTCATGGTTCACTTTATGCAAGTGATGGCCGTAGCCGTTCTGATGCCTCAAAAAAATATGGTTCAGGTGGTCTAATTCATGACAAAAAATATATGCTGTCATTGACTTGGAATGCTCCAATGGAAGCATTTGAAGATGCAGATCAATTCTTCCACGGCGTAGGTGTAGATGGTGTTTATTTACCATTTCATAAAGCCAATCAGTTCTTAGGCATGAGCACCCTTCCGACATTTATCGTAAATGACGTAATTAAAATGCCTAACGTTGATAGTTATGTTGAAGAATATAAAGCACACTTAAATACTGTATTTGCAGCAGCCTAATAAGGAGAAATCCATGCTAACCATTATTGCGGAAATTCGTACTAAATCGGGTGGACAGCATCGCCAGAACGTATTGGATGCATTTCAAAAAATCATTCCAACTGTTTTAGCAGAAGATGGTTGTCATGGTTATGAACCTTTAGTTGATCACAAATCAAATGCGAGCTTCCAAACCCAAGAGCCTGACATGATTGTCATGCTAGAAAAATGGCAAAGTGTTGCCCATCTTGAAGCGCATTTAGCTACACCTCATATGCAAGCGCACCATGAGACAGTTAAAAACGATGTCGTTGATGTCAAAATTAAAATTTTAGAAAGCGGCCTATAATTTAGGTCATTAAAAAAGACGATATATTTATCGTCTTTTTTATTTTTAAGAGCAAAGTTGTGTTTGGAAACCTCTAGAGCCTTTCCCTCTCGCACATTGGTAGCTCTTTTGCTTATTTTGCAATTGCCACTTTTCATCAACCAATTTGAATGAATATTCTGTTCGGATTGCAGAAATAGAATCATCCATTAAACCAGTTTGGATAACGGTAATACGGGAAACTGTTGGAGATTCTACTCGGTTAAATACTTGCTGAACTGAGGTATTGTTATGCTCTTTTACGATCTCAGGCTGGGCTTTAAGTACTTGTTGCATCGGAGTTTCCGAACCCACAAAAGGAATTAATTTACTGGTCGTCGCACACCCAGTGAAAAGTCCAGCACAGAGCGCTGAAATTAAAAATAAACGTTGCATTTTTATCACCAAAAACAAAAGCCATAGCTTTATGATGCTATGGCTTTGTTGGTTACTCTGTAGAAACTATGTAGTTCTACAAAATAGATCTAATTTAAAGATCAAACAATTTACCTGGGTTCATTAAACCATTCGGGTCAAATACTTTTTTCAAAGCTTTCATATATTCGATTTCTTCAGGCGAACGTGAATATTCCAAATATGGCTTTTTCGTCATGCCTACACCATGTTCAGCAGAGATTGAACCATCGTATTTTTTAACGGTATCAAACACATATTTATTAACCACCTGACATTTCGCAAAGAACTCATCTTTGGTTAAGTTTTCAGGTTTTAAAATATTTAAGTGTAAGTTACCGTCACCGATATGTCCGAACCAGCAAATTTCAAAATCTGGATAGTTTTCTTGAACAATCGCATCAATTTCACGAATAAATGCAGGTACGTGAGTAATTAATACTGAGATATCATTTTTATATGGAATAAACGGCGCGATTGATTCAGAAATATCTTCGCGTAAACGCCATAAGCTTTCTACTTGGTCAAGGCTCTGGCTCATTACACCATCAAGTACCCAACCCTGCTCCATACAATGCTCGAAAATTTCCATTGCTTTATCGAGAATCGGCTCATATGGTGCTTCAAACTCAAGTAATACATAGAACGGGCATTGAGTTTCAAATGGACGTTGTACATGCCCGTGGTCTAAAACTTTTTGCATTGCAAGTTCACCAAAGAACTCAAATGCAGTTAAGTCGATGTCTTTTTGGAAAGCATGTAACACAGGCATTACTGCATCGAAATCTGGAACACCTAAAACTAAAACTTGTAAGTTTTGTGGTTGACGCTCAAGTTTAATTTCTGCTTCAGTCACTAAGCCTAGTGTGCCTTCACCACCAATAAACAAATGCTGTAATGCATAACCAGTTGCATTTTTAACCATGCCTTTGTTTAAACGCAGGATGTCACCTTTACCAGTCACTACAGTTAAACCAAGTACCCAGTTACGTGTCATGCCATATTTAATCACTTTAATACCACCAGCATTGGTACCGATATTACCGCCAATCTGGCTAGAACCCGCTGACGCAAAGTCCACCGGATAATACATGCCTTGTTCTTCTGCATAATTCTGCAATTGCTCAGTCACAACACCAGCTTGAACACGCACCATACGGTCTGCCGGGAAGAACTCAAGAATTTGGTTCATTTTGTCCATGCTAATGACAATTTCACCATTCGTTGCTACCGCACCGGCAGAGAGACCAGTACGACCACCTGACGGTGTAATCGCAACATTAAACTGGTTCGCAAGCTTAACAACCGCCTGAACTTGTTCAGTCGTTGAAGGAAAAACGATGACCGATGGGTTCGGATTAAAATGCTTGGTATGATCTTTACCCCAGTTTTCGAGACTATCAGCATCGGTTTTAATACGGTTTTCACCGACGATTGCTGTTAATTGGGTGAGTAACTCAGGTGTTAAAGCGACTGGAGCATTCATCGTTTGCAGACCTAGCAAGAAGTAAACTGTGGTGGGATATGACCTCATAATTCTCAAGGTTCTCACCTGAGCAAAGCCATAATGTTCAAGGAACTCCTATATTCTACATGTATCCGCGCAAGCGATAAAGTTCAGAATAGAGATACTGTCACTACAAAACATGTTTAACGTAAATAAATACTTTCTATGGGGCTTTCAGAGAAAAATCACATTTATCCCCCTACTAAGCATATTTTAAAATGCTCGACAAGCCATAAACAGAAGTGATTAGACATAGATAAAATTGCCATAAGGCGATGGTATAAACGAAATATCTATAGCGCTGCCCAGTATGTTATTATACCGCCACCAAATTTGGCCTTTGTAGCGGAGCCGTAATGAGCCAACATCTTTCACTACCTAAAGATAAAATCCGTTTCCTTTTGTTAGAAGGCGTTCACCAAAACGCAGTCGATACTTTAAACGCTGCGGGTTACACCAATATTGACTATCGTAAAACTGCTCTTGAAGGCGAAGCGCTTAAAGAAGCAATTAAAGATGCTCACTTTATTGGTATTCGTTCGCGTACCCAATTGACTGAAGAAGTTTTCGAAGCTGCAAATAAATTGATCGCAGTAGGTTGTTTCTGTATCGGAACAAACCAAGTTGATCTTAAAGCAGCAATGGCACGTGGTATTCCTGTATTCAACGCACCGTATTCAAATACGCGTTCGGTTGCAGAGCTTGTACTTGCTGAAACGATTCTTCTTCTTCGCCGTGTTCCTGAAAAATCGGCGGCTTGTCATCGTGGTGGTTGGGACAAGTCTGCTGTCGGTTCTTTTGAAACTCGTGGCAAAACTTTAGGTATTGTGGGTTACGGTTCCATCGGTTCTCAACTTTCAGTTCTTGCTGAAAGCATGGGTATGCATGTTATTTATTATGATGCAGTAACGAAATTACCAATGGGTAATGCTCGCCAAGTTGGTTCTTTAGATGAACTTTTAGCAACTGCAGATGTTGTAACGTTGCATGTGCCAGATGTTCCGTCTACACGTAACTTCTTCACTAAAGAACAATTTGCGAAAATGAAAGAAGGCGCGATCTTCTTAAATGCTGCACGTGGTACATGTGTAGTGATTGAAGATTTAGCTGATGCAATCAAGTCTGGTCATATTGCTGGTGCAGCAGTTGACGTATTCCCGAAAGAACCAAAAGCAAATGGTGCAGAATTCCAGTCTCCACTTCGCGGCTTAGACAACGTGATTTTAACTCCTCACGTTGGTGGTTCAACCATGGAAGCGCAAGCAAACATCGGTTTAGAAGTTGCAGAGAAATTTGTTGCTTACTCTGACAAAGGTATGACACTTTCTGCGGTGAACTTCCCGGAAATCGCATTACCATTGACAGCTGGTCAACACCGTTTATTGCACATCCACAAAAACGTGCCAGGTGTATTGTCTAAAATCAACAACTTGTTTGCTGAACAAGGCATCAACATTTCTGGTCAGTCACTTATGACTAAAGGTGACATCGGTTACCTCATCATGGATGTTGACGCTTCTGCTTCTCAAGAAGCTTTAGATATGTTGCATGAAGTCGAAGGTACAATTCGCGTGCGCGTATTGTTCTAATACGAACTGTAAAGTCAAAAGCCACAGCAATGTCTGTGGCTTTTTTATGGGCATTTACATTATCATGTGAAAAGTATACCAATTGATCAAATAATAAAATGTCCACTTTAAACCAGAAATCTCAGCTACATGCGTTGGGTTTTCTTATTCTTGCTATGTTAAGCGTTCAAAGTAGCGCATCTTTAGCTAAAATTTTATTTCAGAACTTCCCTGTACTGACTGTTTCAGCAATGCGCCTATGTTTAGGTGCAATTATTCTTGCCTTTATTTTTAGAATTTGGCGAATTAATTTTAGTCAGGTCCGCTGGAAAGCAATTTTAGCTTATGGATTTGCACTTGCAGGCATGAACGCCTTATTTTATCTGTCGATCGAACGCTTACCGATTGGGATTGCGGTAGCTTTTGAATTTATTGGCCCTTTAAGTGTAGCGTTATATCACGCACGCCAAAAATATGATTTTGTTTGGGTCAGCTTCGCAATTATTGGGCTGATTTTACTTTTCCCTTTCAATCAGGCTCATAGCTTAGATTGGATCGGCGTTTTATTTGCAATTAGTGCAGGGTCTTGTTGGGCGCTTTATATTATTGCTGGGCAAAAACCTTCTGGTATTTCAGGTAATCATACGGTGTGCTTGGGAATGAGTGTAGGTGCATGCATCTTATTACCCATTACCTTTTTTTCAGGCTCGATTGGTCAAGTGATTGAACTTCCCTATCTTTTTTATTTTATTGGTTTGGCCATTTTAGCCAGTGCTCTTCCATTCTCTTTAGAAATGTTGGCACTACGCAATTTGACACCTTTAAGCTTTGGAACATTGATGAGCCTAGAACCCGCAGTTGCAGCGCTATCTGGTTTTATCTTTTTAGGCGAATATCTGTTATGGAACCAATGGCTAGCACTTGCAACCATTATTACCGCTTCTGTTGGTTGTACCATAACCACCCAAAAAGCTCGCCAAGAACGTGAAAAAGTAGCAAGTTAATTTAATGAAATTTGCCAGCTAAAACACAGTATTCGTTATAATTGTCCACCATTATTTTTAGACATCAGATGAAGCGCTAGAGTATTTTCCATGCAAAATCTTCCAATTATTGCTGTGCTGTATATGATTTTGTCGATGGTCTCATATCAAATCAGCGCTTCATTTGCTAAGCAGCTCATTGCAACATTAGACCCTCTCACCGTTACAGTTTTAAGGCTGAGTTTTGCAACGGTTATTGTCGCAATTATGTTCCGATCTTGGAAAATCTGGTCACGCTTACCTTATTTAAAATGGCGTGATTTATTGATGTACTGCGCATCTTTAGGCTTAATGAATATCCTATTTTATACCTCACTTGGAAAATTACCCCAAGGTATTGCTGTTGGATTAGAGTTTATTGGTCCATTGGGTCTTGCGCTTCTTTCTATTAAACAAAAGAGCGACTACATTTGGGTAGCACTAGCCATGTTAGGCATTGCACTCATGGTACCTTGGCAAAACCCTATTCAACACCATTTCTCGTATGTAGGTGCAGCATGTGCGCTAGGTGCCGGACTTTGCTGGGCCTTCTATATCTATTTCGGTCATAAAGTTGTGACCCAAAATATCGGGATGCACGCATTAACGATTGGGATCGGTGTATCTGCACTTGCGTTATTGCCAATTGGAATCTGGCATAATGCTCCTGCATTACTTGAAACACAGTACTGGGGTAAAGCCTTACTTATTGCAGTGTTAGCGACTGCAATTCCATATGCACTCGACTTAATGGCTCTCAAACAACTTAATAAATTAACTTACGGGACTCTAACGAGTTTAGCACCAGCATTGGCAGCATTAACGGGTTTCTTATTACTTCACGAAGAAATCAGCATGCTGCAATGGGTGGCTTTGGCTTGCGTAATGCTGGCCTCTATTGGTGTTACTTTAAGAAGTACTAAAAAAGCTGCATAGGTTTACTCTACTGCTGCTTTTTATACTTTTTATATTCCTTTAAATATTTATTGCCGAGTGTCTCTTTTTCGCTGTCTTTAAGAATTTTTCCGGCTTGTTGAAAAAACTTATGTTCTTCTTCTTTTAAATGATGATGGACTTTTTCACTCAACTGTTTGGCGGTTGCTAACCAACTCGGGCTACTCATATCGGTTTTTTCAAGTTGTTCGACCAACTCATCCATTTCATGATGTTCAGATAAAGCATGTCTCGTAATATCTAAACCGACATCATCAAACATTAAAGGAATATAGAGGTAACGATCTTCTGCAACTGAATGGGCATAAAGTTCATTTTTTAATGCATCAAATAACTCTTTTCGTTCTTCGGTTAAACCGTGTGTCTGAATGAGTTGTTCAGAAAGGTTACGTTGATTTTCATGGCTTTCTCTTAATGCTTCGAAAATATTCATTCTCTTCCTCATTTTTTAGCTAAAAAATCTTTTTTATTTCAAGGTTTATCATACTTTGAAATTTATAATGTTTAAGTAGCTTAAAATGAGACTATTTTTTACACAGTTTTCTTTCTAGTAAATTTCTGTAATGATTTTTATATTTCTAGCTTTAAATGATACACAAAAGTATGAACTGCCTTTTTCAAACAGCTCATACTTTCAATCTTATTTAACCCGTAACAAACATTTGATAGCCCAAACGGCAAATCAGAATACTCACCAAAATTAAAAAGATAATTCGTACAAAACCACTGCCATATTTAAGTGCAGTACGTACCCCAACAATAGAACCTAGCACGTTAGCAGCTGCCATCATCAAACCAATATGTAAAATAGCGTGACCAGTTGGGATGAGGAAACTCAGCGCAGCTAAGTTAGTCATAAAATTACCGATTTTTGAAAAAGCTGAAGCATGCAAGAAATCAACTTGTAAAAAACGGATAAAGAAGAAAATAAAGAAACTACCTGTACCTGGCCCAAAAATACCGTCGTAAAAACCAATAGCCAAACTACCGATACCAGCTAAAATTAACATTTTCGTGGTAATTTTTTGCTCGGTATGAACTTGACCGAAGTTCTTTTTAACTAGGGTATAAATCGCAATCACAATCAACATTACGAAAACGAAAGGACGCAATACCGATTGAGGAATAAGTGATAAGCATGCCGCGCCAGCAAAAGAACTAATCAAGGCACAAATGGCAATAACTGCTAGAAGCTTCCATTGCAACTTTACTTTTTTAGCAAATGTATAAGCCGCCGATGCAGTACCAAAAATGGATGAGACTTTATTGGTACCAATCACCGTAGCAGTCGACATGTTAGGAAAAGTGCTCATGATCCCGGGAATCTGGATGAGTCCACCGCCGCCTACAGCAGCATCAATTGCTCCCGCAGTAAACGCAAAAAAGATCAAACTAAGGATAACGTCCCATTCCATGCCCATGCTCTATACTCTACATCTACTACAAATTTAAGATACGCTTAGGTACCAACCGTTTTTTATCGGTAATCTCGGCTAAGCCTAAACAGCGCTCACCCGAAAATACCAAAACTTCTGCTTCTGCAGAATGCTCAATATTGCTTTCTAAACCGTTGCAAAAATATTTTTCACGCCCTTCCGGAACCTGAATTTTTAGGAAATGGTCAACTGGTGCATAAACTGGAAGTAGCAAAGCTTCTCTTTGCTCTTCTGTTAAACTTTCCAGATATTCAATGGTATAACTTGGGATAAGCTCAAAATGTCCTGTTTGAGTCCGGTTCAGCATCGTTAAATGCCCACCACAACCAAGTGCTTCACCAATATCTTCACCTAGCACACGGATATATGTCCCTTTAGAGCAGGTTACATCCAGAGTGATACTATTTTCGGTAAACGCAATAAGCTCTAAAGCATAAATCGTGACTGGACGCGCCTCTCGCTCAATCTCTATACCTTTTCTCGCCAACTCATATAACGGCTTACCTTCTTTTTTCAAAGCCGAATACATGGGCGGAACTTGTTGAATATCGCCTCTAAACGTTTCTAAAGTTTGTTCAATAAGTTCTTGGTTAAGAACAGGAATAGGACGCTCTTGTAAAATCTCCCCTTCCACATCACCTGTTGTTGTAGTCTGTCCCAATCGAACAGTGGTTTGATAACGCTTTGTTGAGTCCAGCAAATAATGTGAGAACTTAGTCGCCTCTCCCAAACAAATCGGGAGCAAACCTGTCGCCAAGGGGTCTAACGCTCCAGTATGGCCTGCTTTTTGGGCGCGGTATAACCAACGCACTTTTTGCAAAGCCGCATTTGAACTTAAGCCTAATGGTTTATTTAATAGAAATACACCACTGATATGGCGACGAGAAATTTTTTGATTTTTTGTCGTCATTTTTACTGGAACACAAAGCTAGAAAAAAGTGCCGACATGTTAGCAAATTCGGCAAGATATTTTCACAATATTTAGGTGCCTTTTCACTTATTTTATGGCACATTAATGATCGAGTAAAAAAACAACAAATTAAAACTTAAGGAAGATATCTTTATGCAAGGGATGCAGAAGAAGGTATTGTGGTGCGTGCTCGGATTTTTTATTTTGAGCCTCATTGCATGTGTATATTGGTTAAGTCCTGATTCAAAAAACACATCACCCCAAGTCAGTGAAAAGACAGCTCAAAATTTAGCATCAGGTCCACCCACAAATAACTCAAAGCTAAATGCAGATGCTTACCATAGTAAAAGTCAGCAAGATACCGAAGTTAACTGCCAGTTAAAAATTGATAGTTCCCAACATTTGGTCGTTAACAGTCAAACTCGTGACTGCTTTGAATATTTTATTACCCAATATGGAGAAAATGATTTAGAACAAATCAAAAATCACTTTGGACAATTTATTCAGGGAAAATATTTAGAGCCAGCTCGCTCACAGATATTGGATTTATGGACCCGCTACTTAAAATACCGTGAACAGCTTGCTCAAATCCAAACGCCTCCATCAAAACAACAAGATAAAAATTTTTTTCAAAAAATCTTTAATTCAATTCAAGATCTAAGAAAACGTTTCTTTTCGTCCGCTGAAATTGAGGGGCTCTTCTCAGCTGAAGATATCTATCAGAATTACACACTAGATCGTATGCAAATACTTGAGGACTCTTCTTTAAGTGAAATTGAAAAGGCTCAAAAGCTTAAAGAACGCTTTGAACAACTACCAGAAGACTGGCAACAAAACCTACAAGAGCTCTCTAAACTTGATGATTTACATACGCTGACTAAACAAATTAAAGCTCGTCATGGTTCTGCAGAAGAACTTCGGCAGATGCGTACGGCACTCGTCGGAGCTGAAGCAACTCAAAGGCTAGAAACTTTAGATACACAGCGTAGTGCTTGGCAGCAAAGGGTTACAAGTTACTTGAGTGGACGAGATGAAATTATTAAAAGCAATATGAGCGATAGTGCTAAAAACCAAGCCATACAACAATTACGCCAACAACAATTTAGCTCATCACAAGAACAATTAAGACTTCGAACTTTTGAAACGGTCCATGATCAGGGAGGTGAACTGCCATTTAATTATTAAGCCTTTTCTTTTAGGAACTGGCTAAACAAGCACTAGCAGTAAGAAGCTGCTTTTCATACAAAATAAAAATAGTGAGTAAAAAATGAAAAGGAAGTTAATGTTTTTTTGCGCTGCAATGCTCTCAGGATTGAGTGTTTCAGCGGCCCATGCCACAAATGCTGAACAAGTTAAAAACTCGTTCGTCTATTCATCTTATGCACAAACCAAATATCCACTGGTTTTTAACCACGGTATGGCAGGTTTTAACCGAGTTGGGACAGATACACTTGGTCTCGATTACTGGTACCAAATCCTTCCTGATCTGGCACGTAATGGAGGAAATGTCTGGGCAACCAGAGTGTCACCTTTTAACTCAACAGAAGTGCGTGGTGAACAACTTGCCCAGCAAGTAGAAGAGATTATTGCCATTACTGGTAAGCCTAAAGTCAACTTGATCGGTCATAGCCATGGGGGCCCGACAATTCGCTATGTGGCCGGTATCATGCCAGAGAAAGTTGCCTCACTCACCACGATCGGTGCACCTCACAAGGGATCACCAATGGCAGATGTGATCCTGAACGTTGAGGGTACTCCTCTGTCTGGACTGGCAACGTTAGTAAACTGGTTTTCAGCAGCCATTACTTGGGCAGGAGGCCTAGACCCAACAAGCTATCCGCATGACTCTTTAGCAGGTGCTCATAGCTTATCAACTCAAGGTTCAGCTCAATTTAATGCTCAATTCCCTATGGGTGTACCAACTACTTCTTGTGGTGAAGGGACATACCAAGAGAAAGGTATTTATATGTATTCTTTCTCGGGGAATAAAGCGCTGACCAACCCATTAGATCCATTTGATATTGCGCTTACAGGCAGTAGTTTAGTAGTCGATCCATTTGGTGATAATGATGGACTTGTTTCCCGATGCAGTGCCAAATTTGGTAAAACAATTCGTGATGATTACAACTGGAATCATTTAGATGAAGTGAACCAAGTACTTGGTATACGTTCTATTTTCGCTTCCGATCCTGTCTCGGTTTACCGTCAACATGCAAACCGTTTAAAACTTCAAGGACTATAGTTTTTAAACAAAAAATGCGCCAAAAGGCGCATTTTTTTACTCGCTATAAGCTTACGCTTTACGAGCTGGTAATTTTTCACGAATACGTGCAGCTTTACCAGACAAGTCACGAAGGTAGTAAAGTTTAGCACGACGAACGTCACCACGACGTTTCACTTCGATTTTAGCAACAACTGGTGAGTGAGTTTGGAATACACGCTCAACACCAACACCGCTAGAAATTTTACGTACTGTGAACGCAGAGTTCAAACCACGGTTTTTCTTAGCGATTACAACACCTTCAAATGCTTGAAGACGTTCACGATCACCCTCTTTTACTTTTACTTGAACGATGACAGTGTCACCAGGAGCAAAAGCAGGGATATCAGATTTTAACTGTGCATTTTCAACAGCTTGAACTAAAGGATGTTTACCACTCATTGTGGGAATCTCCAATATGTGCGGAGTCAGAAGAGGTCTGAATTTCCGCTGGGGATAGAGGCTAAAGCGCATATCAACCCGTTTATCTTTCCCTTTACGACAATATGTCTATAAAGAGCCTTTAAATTTACATAAAACTATTCATTAAATAGAATTATGCTTTAACTCGAAGCATTGCTTCTCGTCTTGTTGCAGAACTTTCGTTCTTGAGAATAACGATTAAGAATTACCACCATTCTCTTGCGTATCTTTTAGCCATTTTTTTTGCTGCTTAGTCAACTCTACGTTTTCGACCAATTCTGGTCGGCGCTCTAGAGTTCTTTGATATCGCTGCAAAAAACGCCATTTTTCAATGTTGCCATGATGTCCAGATTTTAATACCTCTGGTACATCCAGCCCTTCAAAATGGTCAGGCTTTGTATATTGCGGACAATCTAAAAGACCATCAACAAAAGAATCTTGTACTGCTGATTGTTCATCTGACATTACATTCGGCAAACGGCGAATAATACTGTCAAGTAACACCATAGCGGGCAGTTCACCACCAGATAGAACATAATCACCAATTGACCATTCTTGATCAACGTAATGCTGGATCAAACGTTCATCTACTCCTTCATAACGTCCACACAGTACAATTAAGCCGTCATAATCAACAAACTGCTGTACTGCCTGCTCATTTAAGGTTTTGCCTTGTGGGGACATATACACCACAGGAACATGAACATGTCCTGCTTGTGAGGCAAGCTGTTTGGCATGTGCAATTGCTTTCGCCAAAGGCTCAGCCATCATCACCATACCTGGGCCGCCACCAAATGGACGTTCATCCACTCTTCTGTAGTTTCCCTCAGCAAAATCACGAGGATTAATACAAGTGACTTGTACAATATCTCGTTTTGCCGCACGTCCGCTGATGCCGTAGGCTGTAATCGCTTCAAACATTTCAGGAAAAAGCGTAATGACTGCAAAAAACATTACAGACTCCTCTATTTTCCTGCTGTATTAATCCTAAAAGGATTAATAATCTACGCCCCAATTGACGTAAATACGACCAGCTTCAAGATCAACACGTTGTACTACATCTTTATGCCAAGGAATCATGCGCTCTTCTGAATCAATGCTGTCTGGGGTAGCATGCACCACCATCACATCATTAGCTCCAGTTTCAAACAACTCATGAATTTTCCCTAAGTTTACTTCCTGTTCTTCTTCATCAAGACCTAACACAGTTAAGCCCTTTAAATCTGACCAGTAGTATTCATCTACATCTGCTTTTGGCAGTTGAGACTTAGCAATCCAGATATTAGCGCCAACCAAGCTTTCCGCCCCAGTGCGATCACTCACACCTTTCAACGCAACAACTAGGCCTTTGCCATGTGGTTTCCAACGTTTTACATCTATTGTTTGCCAACCGGCCTTGGTCTCAATGTACCAAGGCAGGTAGTCAAACATGTTGCTCATAGGTTCTGTATTTGAATACACCCAGAGCCACCCATTCAATCCATAAGCTGAACGTAACTGTCCAATCTGAATACGATCTTCGGGAACATTCTGTGTTGATGTCATGGGCTACCTACTACAAAAATTATGCAGTAGCTTTTTTAGCTTGAGCAGCTAAAGAAGCAACACGTTCAGAAGGTTGAGCACCTTGAGAAACCCAGTGAGCAAAACGGTCTGCATCTAAACGAAGTTTTTCTGCTTGACCTTGTGCAGTCGGGTTAAAGAAACCGATACGCTCGATGAAACGACCATCACGTGCATTGCGGCTGTCAGTCACAACGATTTGATAGAATGGACGTTTTTTTGCGCCGCCACGTGCTAAACGAATAACAACCATGATAAAAGCCTTATAATTCTTACGGATTATCCCTGCGCCGACCATCGGCAACACTTCAAACCCCTTTCATAGAGGGCGACATTCTACGTGATTTTCGCCCTGAAAGAAAGATTATTTTTTGAGTTATCCGCAGTTTTGAATTTAAAATTACTGTAGCCAATTTGATGTGGCAGATAACGCACAATCAGTTGCACCTTTTGCCCAAAATTTTTGCCCTTGATCATTAAGACAAATGATCCCATCACCAGCTTGAGAACTAGTAGCAATAGGTGTAGCAGTTAACACCCAACTTGAATCAGTTATGCTAGCGAAAGCTAAGTTATATAAGGCTTGGCCTTGTTGAGGACTGACACTAGAACCATAAACCGATGTAATCGTTGCATTCGATGGATAGCGATTGTGAACTATTTTTTCTGATTCTAATGTTTGGGCAATATTCATCATTTCAGATTGAACAGCTGTACGATGTCCTTTGCGTAAATACTGCAAATACGAAGGTGTAGCTATAGCCGCTAAAATTGCAATTATTGCGACTACAATCATGAGTTCTATTAAAGTAAAACCATTCTTCATTGCCAATTCTCACTATTTGTTTCACATACATTGCAAGTGACTGCTCCACCACAGTCATTATCAACAGCCGTAGCTGTTAAACTTTGGCAACGCAAACCTGAATTCTTAGCAATAAAATTAAAATTTCTTGAATCTGTAGTTGTCGCTTTAATGACCCATGTCTGCCCATTTGCAGCAGCATTCGTCAATAAATTTCCTGTCGTCGTATCATCACTAATTTCAATCGTATAACCACCCCGTGGCAAAGTTACAGATGTCGTAGTAAATCCTCTATAGGTAAAGTTCTTGGATTTATGCCGTTCCAACTGTTCTGCCAATTTTAGAATTTCACCTTTAGCAGCAGAGGCAGTCGCTCTGCGGCTATAACTTTGATATGAAGGGATAGCAATCGAAGCAAAAATAGCGACAATCACGATGACAACCATGAGCTCAATCAAGGTAACACCCTGATTAAACCGTTGGATATAGTATTTATTCATAAGTCATCCTTTAGCGATAACGCTCATACCAGCGCGCAGGAACTAAGTGACTTGTACATTGCCACTCGCCCGTTCCACTCTCGTTTCCAGACAGCTTTAATTTCCCACAACTATTAGTCGCAGGTGGGTTATCCTCCGTTGGTACAAATGTTACGCCACGAATACCGGAGCCAATAACGTTTTTATTACATTCGGAAGCTCCTACTGGGCAATTAGTACCAGTTTGTGTTTTGAATCCACTTCCATTCTCTTTATTTTGATCAATTGACCCATCAGAATTAAGGCAGGCGCCAAATGGTAAACAGAACGTCTGCTGGTCAGTTTCACCTACTACACGTGGTAAACATGGGTCTGCCGCTACAATGCCTGTTCCCTGCGGATCATAAACAGGCACAATTAAAGTCCCCGTAACGGCCATAGGTTCTTCAAAAGCTTTCAGTCCACCTTTAATACGGAAACTATTATTAGCTTTCTCTGTGCCATCGCTCATACTAGAAAGTGAGCGATACCAACCACTTTGCCCCACCCCAGTGTTTGGAAAGAAAATCTGTGCTACTCGTGTTTCCCCAGACCGTAAAATTTGTGGATTTTTTCGAAGCGTCAATCGAGTAATATCTTTTGTTTCAAGTTGGTTATCAGCTAAAGACATTAAATTCTTTTTGATAAAGTCTTTATCGATAATCCCATAGACATTGTTTACAGGTCTTCCGCTTAATGCGGTGCTCGGTGACATCCCCTCACGACCTGTAAGCGGATAAACATCTAAAGGTGTACTACGGTCACCTGAAGCAATACCGACAGTAATAAAAGTGCGGATTCCATAATCATGAATTGTCACTGTTGGCGGTTCATAAAAACGCGGCGCATTCCCAGCGGTATAGTCATTCGAAGCATCATAAGTTGAGTCATTTGTTGCTAAATTCGCTAATCGAACAACTCGAATACCGAAACTGCTATAAGTTGAATTTGTTTTTGTCTGGTTATTATTAAGATCGATACGGAAAATTTGCCCGCCTAAATCGCCAAAATATAAATGGTCTACCAAACCATCAGCATCTCGATCTAAGGTACTAATGCGACTAACAATACTGTGCTTCATATTAGAGTTATCTATATTAGAGCCTGTATCACTAGTCCACCATAAGCGTTCCCCAGTTTTAGCATCAATAATATAAACAGCATTCCCTTTTGCTTTTCCATTCGTAAAGCAAGAATTACTCAAGGTAATATTCGGGTTTTCATAACATTGGTCGTAGCCACCACCAACAATCATAACCCGTTTAATAACTCCGTTATAACGTATATTTGCAAGTACAGGTTTAGACCAACTCTGCCCCATGCGACTATAATCAGTTTGATCTGCTCCTACTCTAAACAGGAGCTTAGGTGAGACAGGATTTAAGACATTTAAGCCATAATAGCTGCTGCCACCCATTCGCATGCCACCATAAATATTCATTTGCTTTGCAGTTACTTTTGATACTGCTGAGCTACCGCTTCCCGTTGTAGTAATACTATATGCAGGGTCAGATACCCAAGCCCCATCCATACCGTGAGCAGGAGCTGAGGCATCACTTTGGCCAACCACTAAAGCTTTTGATGCAATTGGATCATTTAATATATCAGCCGGAACGAAAGCCATTTGTTCTACGCCAGTTGAAGCATCCACAAGATGCAGACCACCTTCCATCGTTCCATAGAGAATAGATTGTTCACGCGCAGATGTTAAATTCCCATTTTCATCTAATGTTCCATTATAGGTAAGCTGCACCGGTAAAGAATGAATACTACCGCCCATCGATAAATAGGGTTCATTCGATGTAACTAATGACGAAGGTAAAGTCGTAGCGCTAATATCAGTTGAATAACCTAGATAATTTAATATTTTTAATTTCAAGCCAATCGGGAAAGCTTTTAAAATATCTTGTCCAGTTGATGCATTAAATTTTCCTAAAACATAACTTGCTGTATTAGCCACACTATCAAAAGGATTAGTTCCTTCTGGTGGAGTAGCTGGAATTTTTAGCAAATTAGTTCCAGAAGTCGATATTTTCGTTAAGCTACCATCTGCCGCAACAGCGGAAACATCAGTAAATAAGTTGCGGATTTTAGTTTGTACTGCGTAATAATATTTTATGATATTTCCATCTTCATCACGTGTTTCATTTTGTCCAGCAATTGGTAAAGGAACTTTTGCATATGAACCACCTAAAAAGACGTTACCTCCATCATTATAATTAGAGCTATTCCAATAATCTTTCGTACCCGTTCTAAAAGCCCCACTTGCATTGTAAACCAACCCACCAGTGTTAGCTTCAAAAGCACCTGCATTGCCCCCTGATAAAACAACATGATATTTCTTTAAATTTCCACGCCATGTTAAGTATGTGTTAGCTGGGTTTGGCTCTAAAGCCCGTAAGTAACCATATTCCTGTAAATTTTTAGGGTTTAGTGCATCATAAGGAACTGAGATAGCGCCAGTGGTTAAGGGTTGTAACGGAACTTTTTCTAAGTTATTAATAAATGCGATAACACTGTCTGTTACACCTTGCGCACTTTGGGTAGGGAAAAAGCCTCCATTTCCATAACCAGGTGCAGTGACCGCATTTGTGGTCTGATTCGGCGAACAATTATCATCACTTCTACGGTCAGATTGGGTTCTCGAACTTAAACGACAGGCATTTTTTACATCAGAAGAACTTAAACTAGAAAAGTCACTACCAAAACCGACAAATGCTGTTTGAATAGACACTCCAGCTGGGTTTTTTGTTTTATCAAATAATCTTTTTGCAAATTCCCCCATACAGGCCCAACCAGAGTCTGCTGTAGTGTTAGACAAACCTCCAGAACAAGTAAAATTTGCTCCCAAAGTACTGCCTAGGGCTGTCGACATTACAGTTGCCGAACGTGTATTTGTGGTATTGTTCGGTTCTCCATCTGATAAAAAGTAGATTCCTTGCCCATCACAACTCTGGCGATTGGCCACTGCAGGTAAAGGAGATTGGTAAATAGCATTTAAATTGGAGGCATTTCTATCTACAACAATATTGGGATTGCTAGCTGTATCATTTGATTTTGATTTTGGGATACCACTATCTGCATTTGCTACAGCATAATTAAAGGTGGTGTAGTAATAAGTATAAGAATAGGTCCAATCCGACGAAGTATCATAAGCAGTTGCCGTATCCACACCCGGATTAGAAGTTGACCAGTTACTCCAATAGTTATTAGAACGACAAGGTTGCCATAGATTTGTAGTATCGATTTGTGAATCGCGATAATTCGTACAATATGAGTATTCCGTTCTATTATCAGATTTTCGCACACGCCTTATATAGCTATCTTTTCGAATGGCATAATTTGCCTCTGAATAGGTCGTTGTACCCATCAAATAAGCAGCAGCTTCCGCATAAGCATGTGCTGAAGGCGTTGACCCTCCAGCAGTTAAATTTGCAACAGCCTGTTTTAATTTATAACGTTGAGAACCCACTGTATTTAACGTACTCGCATCTCCTAAAGGAGCAGCAGCCACTAGAACCTGCCCACTTCGGCTATCACCATTTGCAGAGAAATTTCCCAACCCCACACGAGTGTCATTTAAAACAGGATTATTACTTGCTAAAAAAGCATTCATACCATTTTTAAGCATAGCCAGACGGTTTTCGCCATAACTATTGTTGGTCATACTTCCTGATGTATCCAACATCATCACAATGGTTTTTTTACCAGCTGTAGGTGAAGCATAAATTTGTAAATCACTCGCCTGCACAACGGAGCTTGTCATTAGCCATGTAAAAGCAACTGAACTCGAACAGATGGCATACCATAAATTATTTGGCTTAAAATTCTTCAATTTTAGTTTCACGATATTCCCCGTTATGAACCTGGTGCCGTAATTTGAGTGAGTTTATTGGTATAGTTAAATTCTTGAACTTGAGTACTAAAAGGCACGTTATGATTTGCCAAACACTCCGCCAATGTTTGTTTAGCCGTTAATGCAGTATCAAAATTGTCGCTAATTTTTGCCGAACTCGTGCTTAAGCAATCTCTTTGTAAAGTTTCAATAGAGGTAGATGCATAGGCTGGCAAAAAAGCAGTTGTAATCACTCGAATACGTTGTGTAGACAACATGCTTTTAGGTAGTTGCGTACCTTCCGAGGTGTTTGTTCCTCGTGGTAAATTTGAGCCTGGAATATCGCTAGCAGCATCTGTTGGAACACTTACAGCAACTTGGGTAACCACTGCTTGACGATTACTTCCATAGTCAGTTGTTAAATTGCAGAAACCAGCCACTCCGCCATCTTCGACAACTGCATTATTAGCACTTCCTGCTCGAAGTAAACTTGCGCCTCTGGTCTGAGCAAAATTTGTTGCTGTAGAAACAGGCTTATAACAAAAGTTGTATTCCGCACCAGGGTTACTTTCGTGCTCTTTAAGTGCGGCACCAATCACATTAGTAATATTAGTTAGGGTAGTAGGATTCATCTGCACAATGAGTTCTAAAGGTGTGTCAGATGACTGAAAATTTAATTGGCTCACTTGACTATTGGTAGCAACTTTTAAAGAAACAATAGCCACTCTTATTGCTAAAACGCCTACAGAAATAACAATCAATAAAATAATAAGCACAACAATAAGGGTTGCCCCTTTTTCCTTAGATCTACTTTTATGAATTAAATGGGTCATAGACTTTCCCCCATCGCGTTGCGTAGAGCAATTGTTAAGTTATAAGTGCGGCGTAAGAATCGAGTTGTATTATCAGAAGCATGTACGGTTTGATCTAACATAAAAAAAGATTGCTCAGGATCTATTGCTTTGCTTTGGGCATTATTAGTAGAGCGCGCTAATACAGATATTTGTATTGAAAGAATTCGTGGCGGCATCACAGATGGCGTGGCATCTCGGGCAGCCTGTGCAGCAGCGCGATATTGGGGAATGGTATAATAAGCAAAATTGCCAGCCGCATTTTTTGCACCAAACAGCACATGGAAGTGGTCAATACGCGGCAATACAATTTGACCAGCGTCGCCTAACCCAGCAACAGTGGTCGGTTGAGCTGTAGCTACAGTAGAGGGAGTATTTGCATCACATGCAAGTGCATAATCTTGCTGGGAACTACCATTGCTATCCAGACGTAAAAAATAACGCTCTACAATTAAATCACCTGCAAGTACATTTATACCTTCACAATTGGTCATATTCGTAGGTGCAATAAATTGGATAGTCAGCTGATCACTTTGCACAGCAGCATTTGAACTGTTCTGTATATTTGAAAGACCTTTCCAGTGATTACTCACAGTACTCACCGTATCCCCTGCACCACGACTAAGTAATGTGTCAGCAATATAAGTATTTGTTCCAACGTTAGGGACAAAATTAACATTGTTGTTATTGGTTGCAGTTGAGCCAGTTAATACAACACCGCCCCAAGGGGTTGTATCAGTTAATATTGGGTTGGTTACATTTCCATAATTTAGAAGCCGTATATCACGGGCAATATATTCCAAACCAAAAATACCGCTATCTTGTATTTCAGCATTTGCTTTTTGTAGACGGCTTGATAGAAGTCCACCAATAAATAATTGAGTCGCCGCGGCTACCAAAATTAGACCTAAAGCCAATGCAACCATCAGCTCAATTAATGTAAAGCCTCGTTGTTTCAATAATACAAATGAGTGAGCCATTAATATGCCTCCATCATTAAACAGTTCGAATTATTGACATAAACGCCATTTGTACCCATACAGCTCGACACATCCGCGCTCGTGACTCCCTCATTTGTTGTAATTACTGGAGCAGTTTTTCCCCAAAAAACAAACAAACATTGCCTCTGCTGGGCCATTGTGCTTGTAACCCCTGGGCAATTTGTCATGGTAATTTTCATGCCAAGTTGATCAGCATTTCTTGCTGCTTGATATGCATCAAATTGGGCAAGCTGAGAAGGTGTACAAGCCGCATTGAAACACAATGTAGGAGCTGCGGTGGTAGATGAATAATTGCTATAACTACGGACAAATGCGGGATACTGACTAGCTTGAGAACTATTTACGCGAATGTTTTCTGCTAATCCTCTCATGATCATAATCGCTTGAGATTTGCTTAATGCCTCTGAAGAAGCATCCATAGCACGGACTTGCAAGGCAACATATCCTAAAACCCCTATCGCAATTAAAATTAGGGCAACCAACACTTCTAATAAACCCACCCCAACTTGAGCTTTTTGTTTAGAGCCCTGCATTAACATGTCTCCTCAGCTTTAAAAATTAATGTGCCAAGCTTTGTTAAAATAAGAATTTTCTTTTTATTTATTTTTGAATTACAAATAGATAAAAGTGTGTCTTGGGTGATGTTGGTTATCACCCCATTCGCATTAAAAGTTAAAGTCGTCGCTGTTAACGAACTCTGCGTACCATCAGCAGCGATATTTTTAAGCTCAAGACTGTTATTGGAATCAGCTTTCCAATTCAAGGAAGTGGGAGTATTTAAAGCTGTTGAATTCAGATTAATAGAAACGTCTTGTCGACCAAGTATGGCTTGGCTCTTTGCTTCCGATAAAGTATTGATTAGATCTCGTTGGTTTCCATCTAGTCGTTTGCTTTCTAATAAATTCGACATAGATGGTGCAGCCATCATCGCGATAATAGCCATGACCGCAATCGTCACCATAAGCTCAACCAAGGTGAACCCATCTTGCGGAATAATTCCCCTCATCCCCACACCCCAAATAAACTTTAAAATTTTTTATTTATTAATTAAATTTTACGTCTTATGTTTACAAAACAAATACAAAGCAGATAAAGGGTATAAAAAAACAGATAACTGTCATATCAACAATTATCTGTTTAACTTTTTAAAATCAGTATGTTAAATACATCACACTTTACGCTTGAGTCACATGAATACGTAATTCTTTAGGAAGACTAAAGGTTATGTTCTCTTCACGCCCATCTAATTCTTTCGGTGCTTGAGCACCCCAATCTTGTAAACGTTGAATCACTTGTTTAATCAAAATTTCTGGCGCAGAGGCACCAGCAGTAACACCAATTTTACACGTCTCATTAAACCATGACTGCTCTAACTGATCAGCATTATCTACAAGGTAAGCGGCTTTACCCATACGCTCTGCAAGCTCACGTAATCGATTTGAATTTGATGAGTTAGGTGAACCTACAACTAAAACCACATCACACTTTTCAGCTAAATCACGTACAGCATCTTGTCTGTTTTGAGTTGCGTAGCAAATGTCATCTTTACGTGGGCCCTGAATATGCGGAAATTTTGCACGCAAAGCATCAATAACCTTAGCTGTATCATCAATAGAAAGCGTTGTTTGAGTTACAAATGCAAGTTTCTCAGGATGTCGTACGGTAAGTGCAGCAACATCTTCTTCATCTTCAACCAGATAAATATCACCGCCTTTTAATTTGTCATATTGCCCCATTGTGCCTTCGACTTCTGGATGCCCTTCATGACCAATTAAAATAGCTTCAGTACCTTCACGCGCATATTTAGTCACTTCAATATGAACTTTAGTCACTAAAGGACAAGTCGCATCGAAAACTTTTAAGCCTCGGCGTTCAGCTTCTTGTTGAACTGCTTTTGAAACACCGTGTGCACTAAAAATTACAATTGAATCATCTGGAACCTGATCTAGTTCATCAACAAAAACGGCCCCTCTTTGACGCAAGTCATCTACCACAAATTTATTGTGTACAACTTCATGACGTACATAAATAGGAGGATTGAAACATTCTAAAGCCCGATTGACGATTGCTATGGCTCGATCAACACCGGCACAAAAACCACGCGGATTAGCTAACACAATTTCCATAACAGCCTCAAAATTAATAAAACAGGGGAATTTCTCTTGAATATTTGCAATTAAAACTATTCAGTTTAAACGCACGGTACACTACAATAGCGAAGATATTTTATCATATCAGGAAAAATATCATGTCGGGTCTATTGTTTGTCGTTTCTGCTGCATCAGGAACGGGCAAAACATCTTTGGTGAAAGCCCTGCTTGACCGTGTGAGCAATTTACATGTTTCAGTCTCACATACAACCCGAGGTCAACGTCCCGGTGAGTTAGATGGTGTTCACTATCACTTCACTACAAAAGATGAATTTCTAGACCAAGTCAACCATGA
The DNA here is from genome assembly GCF_014169935.1 of Acinetobacter sp. BEC1-S18-ESBL-01. Lineage (NCBI taxonomy): Bacteria > Pseudomonadati > Pseudomonadota > Gammaproteobacteria > Moraxellales > Moraxellaceae > Acinetobacter > Acinetobacter sp. BEC1-S18-ESBL-01. The sequence goes on along the minus strand of NZ_AP022302.1, from coordinate 350,587 downwards.
TGGATTTATCGAATACGCTGAAGTATTTGGTAACTACTATGGCACTTCTCAAGCTACGGTAAAACAACAGCTAGCTCAAGGACACGATGTCTTACTTGAAATTGATTGGCAAGGTGCAGAACAAGTACGCAAACTTTTCCCTGAATCCAAGCAAATATTCATTTTACCCCCAACTCAATTTGATTTACGTCAGCGTTTATCTAATCGCGGTACAGATTCTGTTGAAGTCATTGAGCATCGTTTAAGCTGTGCAGTAGAAGATATGCAGCACTACACGAACTTTGATTACATCATTATTAATGATGATTTTAATAAAGCCTTACATGAGCTTGAAGCTGTGATTACAGCGAACCGTTTGGTGCTATCTCAGCAAGCAAAACGTCATCAAACTTTAATTCAGGACTTGATTACTCCTCAACCAAAACAGGAATAACTTGAGTCTAGATCGAAAGCCTTTTATACTATTTAGTCTGTTCAAATTCACCATTCCAAAACGAGAACTTTTATGGCACGCGTCACCGTTGAAGATTGTTTAGATCATGTAGACAACCGTTTTGAGCTTGTGCTCGTTGCAAGTAAACGTGCTCGTCAATTGGCACGTCAAGGCATGGAGCCAACTGTAGAATGGGATAACGACAAACCGACTGTAGTTTCTTTGCGCGAAATCGCGGCTGGGCACGTTACGAAAGAAATTCTTAAACAACGTGAGCAAGATTACCAAACTTCTAGTCTTGATCTTGCCCTTTCTACAAACAGCTTGAATTTAGAAGGTTTTTCTTTCTAATTCACCCTGTTTCATAAAAAAACCATCGTTTTTCTGCGATGGTTTTTTATTTGGCTTTGTCCCATATTTAAACATATTGAGAAAAGCAATTATTTTCATTGAAAAAAAAATACACTTTTTCAAATGAAAAAATTGACAAGTTCCGCAATATGCTTTTCATTAAGAAGCAGATAGATTTAGTTTTTCAGCAATAGGAAAAAGGGTGATTTATGCCAGGCGAAGAGGTCAGCCAAGCCAAGCAACAGCTCAAATTAATTATCGACCCTTACTTATCGGTAAGCGAAGTCGAAAAAGTGCTTGCTGCCTGCGATTTTGCCGATCTAGCGCACACTGGCATTACACGTAAAAGTGGCGAACCCTATATTTTGCATCCGATTGCGGTAAGCTGCATTCTTGCAAACATGCGTTTAGATGCTGAAACTTTAATGGCAGCACTTTTGCATGATGTTATTGAAGATACTCAATATACAAAAGAAGATATTATTGAGAAGTTTGGCCTAACCGTTGCAGAGCTAGTTGATGGTGTAACCAAACTTAGTCAATCAAGCGATAAAGAATATAACAAGGCAGCTTCATTCCGAAAAATCTTGCAAGCGACCTTACAAGATCCACGTGTTATCATTATTAAATTAGCAGATCGCTATCATAACATGACAACTCTAGGTGCTTTACGTCCAGATAAACGCGCCCGCATTGCTCAAGAAACTTTTGATATATTTGTACCGATGGCAAGATTAGTCGGCATGAATGAAATGGGTGATAATCTAGAGAATCTCTGTTATCAAAACCTTGATCTAGATATGTTTGATAACGTTCAAAATGCACTGCTTCAAACAAAGCCAGAACGCTGTAAATACCAAAGTATCTGGGAACAAAACCTCGCTGAACTTCTGCATAATTATCACATTCAAGGCCGCATTAAAAAGAAAAATAACAATATCGAATTATTACGCCATTTCGTTAAAAACGAGATGGATCTCCAAGAGCTTACCCATAGTCATGCTTTTGAAATAGTTCTACAAAGCATTGCTGACTGTGACCGCTTAGAAGAAGCATTAAGAGAAAACTTTCAGGTTATCCAGTATCAGGACCATATTCGTCGCCCATTACCCGGCGGTAATCAGTCTTTACTGATAAAGCTTAAAGGCGAAAAAACAACTCTATCTCTTACCATTCAAACCGAGCTCATGCGTAAAGCTGCCCGTTTTGGGGTGGTTTTAGGTGAAAATGCACCGCAAACTTGCCGCTCTGCCATTCAGGCTTCAATGCAGAACTTAAATACATTGATTGACGGCGAATGTGCTAAAACAACTTTTAATGATTTGCTGGATTATCTACACCAAGAAAAAATCTGGGTATATACACCACACGGTCAACTGCATGAGCTACCGCAAGGCGCTACCGTAGTTGATTTTGCTTATTCAGCAAGCTTATTTTTAGGTAACCATGCGGTTGGTGCAAAAGTCGATGGAGAGATTAAACCACTCTCTACACCATTAGTTAGCGGTCAGGTTATCGAGATTATTACGGATGTTTTGGCAACACCAAATCCAGACTGGCTAAGTTTTATTAATACGCAGAAAGCTCGTCGTGCATTACAGCATGTACTAAAAGATCAAGATATCGAAGAACAACGTCTAGTTGGTGCACAAGCCCTTTCTCGTGCACTGAAACTCTTTAATCGTTCAATCAATGATCTTTCTGAAGCTGATTGGCTAGATCTATTGCAATGGCGTCACATTGATAATAAAAATACATTGTTTGAACAAATTGCGGTTGGTGATTTACTACCTCAGCTTGTAGCAAACCACCTGTTTGCTCATGATAAACATCCGCAAGTAGAAAACTCAGATCGACTTATTCAAAGTACTGAAGGAGTTGACGTTAAATATGCACATTGTTGCAACCCTATTCTAGGCGATCCAATTCAAGGACATTTAACGCGTCGCGGGTTAATTGTTCATCGAATTCGCTGTCATAACTTATTACATGAACAACATCTACATCCTGAAAATATCATGCCGCTTCAATGGAAAGCAGATGATGTAGATGATGTACGTTTTACAGCCTACCTCGCTATTTATATGGCAATGAATGATGAACAGGTATCAGACCTAATCTATCAATGTCGTAAAAATAACGCTGGGGTAGAGATGGTTCACTCAAATGAGCAAAGAACTTTTGTGAATATTGTAGTGAATAACCGTAAACATATTGCAAAAGTCATTCGTGATTTACGCATGCACTATGGTTTCCCACGGATTGAACGTTTAGACGCTCCTGCTCCACAAATGGAAATTTCAAAAGTAAGTTAAATCTTTATAGAGACTATTGGTTATAAATTTTTGTTTCCTTAACAAAATCAAACTTTCCAAATTCACTTAATCAATTAAATCGATGATACTTTTGTCCAAAGCTATCATCGATTATGATGGAAATAGATTTAATCAAGGAGAACCAAATGTCCCGCCAAGTCATTCATACTGAAAATGCCCCTGCTGCTATCGGCACATACTCTCAAGCTATTTTAGTAGACAATACGCTATATCTTTCAGGGCAAATTGGTTTAGACCCATACAGTATGGAACTTGTAGAAGGTATCGAAGCTCAAATTCGCCGTGTATTTGATAATTTAAAAGCAGTTTGTGAAGCTGCTGGTGGTTCACTTGCAGATATTGCTAAGCTCAATATTTTTTTAACTGATCTATCAAATTTCCAACTCGTAAACCAAATTATGGGTGAATATTTTGCTCAGCCCTACCCTGCACGTGCAGCTCTTGGTGTAGCAAGCTTGCCAAAAGGCGCACTAGTGGAAATGGACGGAATTGTAATTATTAATCAATAAGATATAAATTTTCAAACTATCCAATTTTAAATATTTAGTTTTTAAAAAACGAACCACCTTGGCATAAAAATCTAAATTCTTTTTAGATTTCCGCTTAGGTGGTATTTTTTTATCCAAAATCCCAATAATGATAAATGAGATTTTAAATGAATTTCATTGACAAACGATAATAATTATCAATAATATCAATTATCGCATTTATATTTGGGGATCACTCCCATGTACGTTTGCTTGTGTCGTGGCATTACCGATCAGGATATTAAAGACGCTATTGAAAATGGCGCTGAAAGCTATCGTGAAATTCGCGATTTGCTTGATCTTGGTACATGCTGTGGACGCTGTGCACCAGAAGCTCGCGCTATTATTAGCGAAGAATTAGCAGAAATCGCTGCTCGCATTTCTGTAGCTGCATAATAAAAATTAATATTTAACAAAATTTATTGACTCCTCCACCGCTTTTTGCGGAACCTTTATAGTTCCTCATTCAAGCGGTTTTTTTTGACATAAAAACCTCCTTTTTAATATTGTGTTGTTTTTGATTGCGATTTTCATTTGCTGTTCCATAAATTACTCGCCATCTCCATGATTGTTCACTAAAATGGATTTATAGATTGCCTTAATTAAGTTTGAGGCAGAAATTGTTTTGGAGTAGCTACAATGAAAGGCAATCGTGATGTCATTAATCAGCTTAACCAAGTGCTGTATCATCATTTAACTGCAATTAATCAATACTTTTTACATTCACGCATGTTTAATGACTGGGGAATTGAGCAGCTTGGCTCTGCTGAATATAAAGAATCAATTCGTCAAATGAAGCATGCAGATAAAATCATTGAACGTATTTTATTTTTAGAAGGACTACCTAACCTTCAACATTTAGGTAAGCTTTATATTGGTCAACACACAGAAGAAGTTCTGCACTGTGACATTCGTAAAGTAAAAGAAAATATAGAAGCAATTCAAAAAGCGGTTGCTTTAGCTGAAACAGAGCAAGATTATGTCACTCGTGACCTTGTTCAAGAAATTCTAGAAAAAGAAGAAGAATACTGGGACTGGCTAGATACTCAAATTGATCTTATTGGCAATGTTGGTATTGAAAATTATATCCAGAGCCAAATGTAATTTCTCATAAAAAAATCCCCTTATACTTAAGGGGATTTTTTATTACTTCTCTTTTAGTAATTCCGATAGCGTTATTTTTTGCTTATAAAGATGTTGCAAAATAAATATTTGCTGCTGTGCCTGTTCTACTTTCCCGTTGTAAGCGAGCAATTTTGCGTATTTACGTAAGTTATATGGAGTAGGCTTATTCTTTATAAAATTTTCCCATTCAACCAAATCACCTTCAGATAAAATATTTTGGGGATTAAGTTCTATCCAACTTAAACGCTGCTCAAACTGTGTTAAAACAAAAATTTTACCACTTCCCATAAATTCAGCGTTTGGACGCTTATTATTAAAAAGCAAATTACTATTCAGAACATAGACATTGTAATCACGTAGAATTGCAATAATAAGCAATAAACTTACAACCCATGATAAGCGAAAAAGATGTTTGTTGAGGATAATTCCCTTAAGTACAGTAGTTTGTGCTTGCACAATACCCAGTAGGAATCCACAAGTAAGTAAGAAATAAGCATAGCGCTGTGGAAACTCTAACATGGCATGAATAAGCACTGTACAGACCATCATAATCGCTATAATCGAGATGGTATTTTTAGCCTGTTGATTTAACCAAATAAACCAGCAAGCAAAGTAGGTAATGATTACAGTACCCAAGGGAATACCATTCCAGATAATTAAATCAAGCAGTACATTATGTGCACTGGTAGTCCACTCTCCTGTTGGGAAAGCATGGTAAACTGTCATTTGTGCCACACTGGTTTGATTCCAACCATAACCTAACCAAGGGTGCTGCTGTACAGCAAGCAACATTTGTGACCAGATATTAAAACGCAAATACCCAGAGCTTGCTCTTTCAACCAAACCACTTGCTTCGGTTACATCAGTACTTGACCATGCTTCAATTAAATTAGTAGCAAATGGTAGAATTACACCAGCCATTACGAAAAAACCGACGCACCACAAAAAACCTTGAAAAACTCCAAATCTTTTTTGTTTCCCAAATTGTTTAACTATCCAATAGATGAATAAGAATGGAAAAACGATCCATGATGTTCGTGACTGACTCAAGGCGATCGTAAACAGAATAATGAGGGCTGAAGGCAGGAGTAACCAGACGGTTGCCTTATTTTTTTCATATAAATACAAACATCCTAATAATCCAATAATTAGGAATGTTGCCATATTGTTAGGTTGACCGAAATTGCCGTAAGGGCGATTACCAATCAGGTGAAGCATATGAACAAAATGCGACTCGATATTTAACCACTGGCAAATTGCAATAAAACAGGTTGCAATTGATACAATAATTGTTAGCAAACTAAAGCCAGAAAAAATTTGGTCTCGCTTTTGCTGATCTAAAGATAGGTTGTAACCTGCTAAGACCATGAACCAAAAACCTAACAAGTAAAATGTACTTAATAAGGCCGTACTCAAATCAAAAACTAGACCGAAGCCCCATTGCACCATAGGAATGAAAGTAAATGGCAACAATAAGAGCTGTGCTCTGGGTATTTTAATATTTTGTTGAATTAGGGCAGCTAATACACATAACCCAGCCCCGAATGTACTCACTTCACTTGAAAACATTACCCAAGGGCTATAATGAAATGGCGATAACCATGCAAAACCCAACAGGATTGCAGCGAAGAACAGAAAGAATACTTGCATAGTGAGAGGCTAGAGACCAAAACTTGTGAGAATTATACATGGAAGTCTAAAAAAGAATGTATGAAGTCTAAATGAAAAGACCTTAATAAAATTTAGTATAAAAAATTAAGGAATGTGTGAAGCTGGTATCAAGTGCTGTGTACTACCATACTCCCAAAAATTTGGTGCCATCCGTCCGACATAACTCGTACACCCCCAGCAAGTTAAATCTTGTCCTAAGTACATAATCGTAATGTACAAAAATAAAGCTCCCCATAAACCAATTAATAGTTTCGTCAGTCTATAAGGATATTTCAAATATTCTTTAGACTGCTCCGACTGAGAAAAAGCAAATGCTAAAAATAATATACAGGCTATTTGTGAAGCGGGATAAACCATACTTCCTGAGAACATCGCATCAACTAAAATTGCAATTAAGCCAGCTTTCGTAATAGGTAAAGCATCCTTATCTCGAAACAACTTAACAACTTGATATATCATCCAAACTAAAAAAATACATCCAACTATTCCCCATTCAAAAATTAACCTTAAATATAAATTATGTATGTGATGTCCATATTTATATTGGATTTCTGAGAGATATCCTCCCCCAACTCCAAACCATGGCTTTTCTTTCCATTGCTCAAAAACGAAACTCCACATCTCTGCACGCATGGATGTCCCTACTCTCATTACGGTCATGGTATTTTTATCAGCGAAATAAATCGTAGTTTTATAAACTAAAAAAGCAAAAAAAATGTAAATACAGCTTTGCAAAATGAGCTTTCGATTTTCTCGAGAGTAGATAACGAAAACTAACAATCCTGTCGCTACAGCAAGTAAGGCGGATCTGGCTCCATCAAAAAACCATGCTAAAGCAAAAAAGAAACTAGCAAATGGATAAAAGTAATGAAAATAAGGGTAGTTTTTATTTTTTAAAAAAATTAGAAAAAAGAATATAGGTACGATAACACTGTCATAAATTCGGATCGTGCCAGAGTTAAATTGCCAGTCAAACCATTGTTTGTAGAAAATAAAATTAGTAATAGAAACAAAAATAAATAAACAGGGAATACATGCTGAAACGGCTATAAATACTAAGCCATGTTCTATTTTTTTTATATTCTTTAACTCATATGTTAAAACAGAAAATATAAATAATAATGCTATCGCAGACCAAAGTTCTTGAAACTGAAAAATGCTATAAGTTGTTATCTGTATAGCAGTTAACACACCAATCAGAAAAAAAGTAATTTGATTGGAAATTGAATATTCTATTTTTTTTGTAAAAATCAAAATTAACAAAGCACATAGTGCCAATGGAAACTGTAATAAACGAAGTTCATCATATTGAAAGGCAGACCAGCCAATTTGATATCCCAATAAAGCGGTAATAAGATAAATTGCAACTAGCAGAAATAGAATATTTTTTTTGAACATTTTTATTTTCTTTAATAAAAAAGAGAGGTCTAAACCTCTCTTTTTTATTTTTAACTTATGAAGCTGTAAAAGATTGTGGAAGTAACTCAGCTGGTGTATCCGTATCACTATTCTTTGTCAGGATACCTGTTTCACTTACATTCATGCCAATCTTTTTAGATGTAAGCTTATTTGATACACCTGAAGATTTAAATGTGTAGGTAATTGTACAACTTGGAGCTGAACCACCAATCACTGCTTCCCCATATTTTCCAGCCACTTTATCAGCTGCAGTTACTGCAGCAGCCCCACCGGCAAAACATGTGCCAGCTTGTAAATTAGTATTAATTGTTGTTTTCAATCCATCTGCCAATGTAAACGCTTCAGATGCTTGCGACTTAGCAATGTAGTTTTGATAAGCAGGAATCGCGATTGCTGCCAAAATACCAATAATGGCAACTACGATCATGAGTTCAATTAATGTAAAACCTTTTTGTGCATTCATAGCCTTTTCCCCAAAGATTGTATGTATGTTTTTATATAAGCTTTTTCAGCTATTAACTATATTGCAGCATCCATGCCAACTTTTATTTTAATTAAAAAACAAATACTTATATCAAACTCCACTATTCTTAAATATTAAATCGGTGTAAGTAATTGACAAAAATTGTCATATAATTTTTTATAAAAACACTTCACGCATTAAAAAAAATAAAATACACAATTCAAAGTTTATATTTATTTATGTGAACAAAATCTCTTTAGAAATAAATAAGTAGGTGACATTTTTTGTCAGTCACCTTTAAAAGTAAAAATTATGAAAATTAACTAATGTAGGAATGCGACAAGGCAAATCAATTAAGAATAATCGGAGTATTTTCTAATTCATTGGATTGATCAGGCATGTTTTCGTCATAAAACCGTGACATCACCTCTCCAATTTGTTGTACGCCCATCACTACAGCTTGTTGATATTCTTTTTGTTTAAGCTTTTGTACCATTGCTTCACAAATCTGTTGCCAAACTTGATCGTTAGTCGCATTTCGAATGCCACGATCAAATATAATTTCTACTTTTCGCTCACATAAATTTAGGTATAACAATACACCACTATTTAATGCAGTATCCCAAACACCTAATTCTGCAAATAATTGCTGTGCTCTTAAACGCGTATTTTGTCTGTAGGCTTGTGACACTGGAATATGGCCTTCAATTACAACCTGTATTTCTCCAATATGGCCATGTTCTGCTTGTTGTACAGCATCAGCAATAGCTTGCTTATCTTGTTTTGAAAAATAACGACTACTGGCAGGTAAATAGCATAGATGTTTAAACCAACGTTTTAGACTTGGCTCTACAGATTCCTCAATTTTTGGTTGAGTAATAATTTGTGTTGTTTCTGATGTTGTTACCATGAGCCTGAAGCACCTCCACCGCCAAAACGGCCTCCACCGCCACCATAGCCTCCGCCACCTCCGCCGAAGCCTCCTCCACGTCCACCACCGCCAGAACCACTTAAAATGGCCTGTAAAATAAGTTGGGCAATTGATGTAATAAGTAAAAAGAAAATACCAAAACCAAGTAGTAAGCTAGTGACTAGCCCCGCCCCATTTACAAATCCTGCTACCGCAGCAGCCACACCTGCTGTAGATGCACTAAGCGGACGACCAACAATAAACGAACCCACAATTCCAGCAACAAGAATAAATAAAGCGATTGTCAGCGTTGTCTGTTTGGCTTGTTGCTCCTCCGCAGCTTGATGTTGGCGTTCTTTTAAATCTTGAGCAGCTTGCTGTGCTACTTCTGGGTCAAGATTTAAAATTCTTCCGATTTCATCGATACCTGCACTCAAACCTTGTGCATATTGGGCTTGTTTAAAATAAGGTGTAATTTGGTTTCGAATAATCCGACTTGCCACAATATCCGGCAACACACCTTCTAGGCCATAACCAGTTAGTATTTGTATACGGCGGTCATTTACAGCGACTGCAATGAGTAATCCATTATCACGTTTAGATGATCCCAATTGCCATTTTTCACCAACACGTAATGCATAATCAAAGATATCTTCTTGGCCAGTGGTAGGAACAATCACAATACCAATCTGCGCTTTGCCTTGTTGGTATAAACTTAGAATTTTTTGATCAAGTTGCTGCTTCTCAGCTTCGCTTAAGATATTGGCTTGATCAATAACAGGCTGGTTTAAAGTTGGCAAACCACGAATTGACTCCCCATCTGCCATATCATTAGTAACTTGGACTGGAGGAGCAAGACTTGAAGCAGCTTGCCCCTCTAATTTAGTTGCAGCAGCTTGAGTTTGTTGCTTTTGAATAATTTTGCCAGCAACTATTGCATCAGCCTCATCGGTAGCAGTTGCAATATTACTTTCACTCCATGCCGTATTCTGAAAAAGAACACCACAACAGAGCAAAATTAAGGTCGAGATAAAGACCTTAATTTGCTTTGATTGAAGCAATAGAGTATTTCTCATACGGCACTCCTTTGATTTATAAAATTAATCAAAAGAAACTTTTGGAGCCTGTTGTGCAGATGCTTCTGCAGAGAAATTGGCTTTTGGATGCATACCAATTACTTTTGCTGTTACTGCCTGAGGGAACTGACGCACATATGAGTTATAGTCTTGTACTGTTGTAATATAACGATTACGTGCAACAGCAATACGGTTTTCAGTACCTTCAAGCTGAACTTGTAATTCTTGGAATTGAGTATTGGCTTTCAAATCTGGGTAATTTTCCGAAACAGCAATGAGTCGAGATAATGCCCCTGTTAATTGACTTTGAGCCTGTTGATATTTTTCAAGTAAAGCCGGATCTTCTAAAACTTCTTTATCAACTTTTAAACCTGCAACATTAGAACGAGCCTGTGTTACTTCGGTTAATACTTGCTCTTCATGCTTAGCATAACCCTTAACTACGTTCACAAGATTTGGTACCAAATCTGAACGACGTTGATATTGGTTCTGTACTTCAGACCACGCTGCTGTTACAGCCTCATCTTTTACTTGTAGAGTGTTATAGCCACATCCCGAAAACAGTAAGGTACTGGCAAGTGTTGTTGCGATCGCAAATTGTTTCAACGTTTTCATCGTCACATTATCCTCAAGTTTTTCTTTATATTTTTAACCTCTTTACCTGATTGTATGATGAATTAGGCATTATTGTGTTGCTTTTATTTTATTGATTTTAAAAAACCGGACTTTTAAATCCGGTTATCTATTAGCTCAATCGCTGATCTTTTTCTTGTTCAAAACTTGCCATTTGATATTCTTCTGCCAAAGAGCTTTTCCAATAATTAACCATCCTGCCATAATCTTTTTGACTCGGATGAAAGTCTTTTTTGTAATATGCAAAGTATTCAGGCATTAACTGAACAAGCATCTTCATCAGCAAATATAATCCAAATAAATTACCCCCGATTTTAGGTAAGCTATTCCATTTATCTTGCCAAAATAAACGAGTTGTCCCATAAAAAGCGAGGCTCGCAAATCCTGTAGTGACGCTACGCATGAGTAAACGACGAATACGATCATCACCATATACATGTTGATAAACATCAAATGCAACCGAACGGTGTTCAATTTCTTCAATCGCATGCCATACCCAAAGTTTTAGCGCATCTTCATCTAGCGTCTTTAATAACTCCGGGTGCTGTAAGACATATCCCCCAAGTAAAGCAGTGAAATGTTCAAACGCACAGGTCAATGCCAATTGCAGCTTAGGTGGAATTGTTCTTAAATATTTATCCCGCTCATTTAGCCAATTTTGAAAACTGTCCAGATTATAATCATCCCGTCGCCAAGCTTCATTAAATTCGCCATGTGCTTTGGAATGCATGGCCTCTTGTCCAATAAACGCCGCAATTTGTGCTTGTAGCTGAGGATCCGAGACTTTATCACGCACATTACGTACGCTATTTACAAAAAATTGCTCACCTACCGGAAACGTTGATGAGAGTGCAGTTAAAAAATGCGACATGAGGGGTGAATTTGCAAAATAGTGCCGCTTGATGGCCTTTGGATTAAATTCAAGACGACGCACTATAATACCCAACGCTTTTCGACGATTTAAATATGATTTTTCTGCCGTCATACCTGCGATGTTCATATTCAACACCTACTGTATTGAAGAAGGAAGTTTCGAGTATGTCTCGAGCTTAAAAAGCTAAAAAGGGCAAAAAAGCTTATTATATTTGCCAAAAACATCAAAGTGACTAATGGCAGCCAATAAAAAAGCCTACTTGAAGTAGGCTTTTTTGAGTGTTTTAACAAATTAATTTATTAAACACCAAGATAATCCAAAATGCCTTCAGCAGCTTGACGACCTTCCCAAATCGCTGTCACAACAAGGTCTGAGCCACGTACCATATCACCACCAGCAAAGATTTTCGGGTTTGATGTCTGGAATTTGAATTCTTGCTTTTCAGCTGCGACAACACGGCCTGAACCATCAAGATTGATATTCACATTACCAAACCAGTCTGCTGGGCTTGGGCGGAAACCGAAAGCAAGTAAAACTGCATCAGCTGGTAATACTTCTTCAGAACCAGGAATTGGCTCAGGACTACGACGGCCACGACTATCTGGTTCACCCATTTGTGTCGTTACCACTTTTACGCCTGTTACCTTGCCATTTTCACCAACGATTTCGACTGGTTGGCGATTGAATAGGAATTTCACACCCTCTTCATAGGCATTTTTTACTTCACGCGCAGAACCTGGCATGTTGCTTTCATCACGACGGTATGCACAAGTTACATCGTGAGCACCTTGGCGCAATGAAGTCCGGTTACAGTCCATTGCGGTATCCCCACCACCTAGAACAATCACCTTTTTCCCATCTAAGCTGATGTATTCACTTGGATCTTTTTCCCAACCTTGACAACGATTCACATTAGAGATTAAGAAATCAAGTGCATCATAAACACCATCAAGATCTTCACCCGGGAAACCACCTTTCATGTAGGTATAAGTTCCCATACCCATGAATACTGCATCATATTCTGCAAGTAATTCATCAATCGTGATGTCTTTACCAATTTCAGTATTCAAACGGAATTCGATGCCCATGCCCGTGAAGATTTCACGACGGCGTTTCATTACGTCCTTTTCCATTTTAAATTCTGGAATACCGAATGTAAGTAAGCCACCAATTTCAGGACGCTTATCAAATACAACTGGTTTAACACCACCGCGAGCTAGAATATCCGCACAGCCTAAACCAGCAGGACCAGCACCAATAATTGCAACTTTTTTGTCAGTCCATTTTACGCCTGACATATCTGGACGCCAGCCTAAAGCAAAAGCTGTGTCATTGATATATTTCTCAGCATTACCAATGGTTACTGCACCAAAACCATCATTTAAGGTACAAGCACCTTCACACAAACGGTCTTGTGGGCATACGCGACCACATACCTCAGGTAGTGTGTTCGTTTGGTGACAAAGCTCAGCAGCTTGGAAAATTTGGCCTTCAGCGATCAGTTTTAACCAGTTTGGAATGTAGTTATGTACAGGACATTTCCATTCACAATATGGGTTACCACAGCCTAAACAACGGTGAGTCTGATTAGTGACAGTTTCCGATGTAAAAGGTTTATAAATTTCCACAAATTCTGCTTTGCGGACAGTAATATCTTTTTTCTCTGGATCTTGACGTGGTACATCCAGAAATTGAAAGTCATTATTTAGGCGTTCTGCCATGTCTCTCTCCGTGGGTAGGCGCGGATTTCCTTGTTGCCCGCACCTGCCTATGTCTTTGCAGTCGTGGAATTATTGTGGGTCAGCTTGTGTTGTTTTCAAAAGCGTTTGCAAATTAGCAGCTTTTGGTTTCACAAGCCAGAATTTACGGCTGTAGAAATCGAACTCATTGCGGATTTTATAAGCCCAAGCACTACCAGTTTCTTTGATATGCTCATCGATAATACGCAACAAGAACTCTTTATGATCTTCCATAGATTCTGTTGAAATACGATTTAAATCAATCAATTCGTGGTTGTAGTAATCTACGAAGTCATTATCGAGGTCAAGTACATAAGCAAAACCACCAGTCATGCCCGCACCAAAGTTATGGCCTACTTTACCAAGTACAGTCACAACACCACCTGTCATGTATTCACAGCAGTGGTCACCCGCACCTTCGATTACAGCAAATGCGCCAGAGTTACGAACTGCAAAACGCTCACCCGCTGTACCTGCTGCAAAAAGCTTACCGCCAGTCGCACCATACAAACAGGTATTACCAATAATTGCTGTGTTTTGTGTTTGGAAAGGCGAACCTTGTGGTGGGAAAATCGAAATACGACCACCCGCCATACCTTTACCTACATAGTCGTTTGCATCACCTTCAAGACGGATGTGTAAACCACCAGCATTCCAAACACCAAGAGACTGACCAGCTGTACCAGTTAAGTTCATTACAACTGGATGTGCTTCCATACCCAAGTTGCCGTAGCGACGAGCAATTTCACCCGAAACACGAGCACCGATTGAGCGGTCACAGTTCACGACGTTGAAGTTGAACTGACCACCAGCGCTTGACTCAATTGCAGGAAGCATTTCAGCGACCATTCTCTCAGCCAATACTCCTTTATCGAATGGTGCATTACCTTCTACTTGACAATATTGCGCTTTACCTTCGGCAGAAGGATGAGAAGTTAACAGAGCGCTTAAATCAAGGTGAGCATGTTTTTCAGTTTCACCCGGCAATACTTCAAGTAAATCAACACGACCAATTAAGTCTTTCAATGAAGAAACACCTAATGCAGCTAACCATTCACGAGTTTCTTCCGCAATAAAGTGGAAGAAGTTGATGAGCATTTCTGGCTCGCCAATATAGTGTTCTTGACGTAAATGATCTTGTTGAGTTGCAACACCGGTTGCACAGTTATTTAAGTGACAAATACGGAGGTATTTACAACCTAGAGCGATCATTGGTGTTGAACCAAAGCCGAAACTTTCCGCACCTAAAATTGCTGCCTTGATCACATCAAGACCAGTTTTTAAACCACCATCAGTTTGTACACGTACTTTTCCACGCAAGTCATTTACACGAAGTGCTTGATGCGCCTCACTCAAACCTAATTCCCATGGAGAACCCGCATGGTGAATTGAAGAAAGTGGAGATGCTGCGGTACCGCCGTCATAACCTGAAATGGTAATGAAGTCTGCATAAGCTTTTGCAACACCAGCAGCAATCGTACCTACACCCGGCTCAGATACCAATTTTACAGATACCATTGCTTTAGGGTTAACTTGTTTCAAGTCAAAAATTAACTGAGACAAATCTTCAATTGAGTAAATGTCGTGGTGTGGAGGAGGTGAAATTAGCGTTACACCCGGTACCGAGTAACGTAAACGTGCGATTAAGCCATTTACTTTACCGCCCGGTAACTGACCACCCTCACCTGGTTTTGCACCTTGAGCAACCTTAATTTGCAATACTTCAGCAGAAGTTAGGTATGCAGGAGTTACACCAAAACGACCAGATGCGATCTGTTTGATTTTCGAGTTACGAATTGTGCCGTAACGAACAGGATCTTCACCGCCTTCACCAGAGTTTGAACGACCACCAATCGTGTTCATCGCGATTGCAATTGCTTCATGTGCTTCTGGAGAAAGAGCTCCTAAAGACATCCCTGCCGAGTCAAAACGAGGCAAGATATCTTCAACTGATTCAACTTGTTCAACTGGAATTGAGTTCGTTGTTTTTAACTTAAATAAGTCACGAATAGTCGCTACTGGGCGGTTATTCACCAGCTCAGCATACTCTTTAAAGTGTTCGTATTTACCAGAGCGAACGGCTTTGTGTAATGCGTTAATCACATCTGGGTTAAACGCATGGTACTCTTTATCAAATACGAATTTGAGCAAACCACCCTGATCAATTGGCTTACGATTTGACCAAGCTGTCGCTGCTAATTTTTTCTGGTCTTTTTCAAGGTCAGCAAATGTTGCACCCTGAATACGGCTTGGAACACCTAAGAAACACTGATCTACCACTTCTGATGATAAACCTACTGCTTCAAATAGCTGACCGCCACGATAAGAAGCAACTGTAGAAATACCCATTTTTGAAAGAACTTTTAATAAGCCTTTCTCAATACCTTTACGGAAGTTTGCTTGCGCATGGATTGGATCACCTAAAAGCTCACCTTTAGCAATCAAATCATTGATCACGTCATATGCAAGGTATGGGTAAACAGCGGTTGCACCGAAACCTAGTAATACCGCAAATTGGTGCGGATCACGTGCAAAACCAGTTTCAACCATGATGTTTGCATCAGTACGCAGGCCAGTTTTGATGAGGTAATGATGTACCGCACCTGTTGCAAGTGCTGCGTTTGCTGGCAGTAAACCTTGACGGATATTTTTGTCTGTTAAAACAATTAAAGTTTTGCCATCACGAACTGCTTGCGCCGCTTCTTCACAGATACGCGTGATCGCCGCTTGCAAGCCTTCTTCTTCGGCATAGTTTAAATTGATATCAACCGCTTCATAACCCGGACGCTCAATGCTACGGATTTGCTGCATTTTTGAATTTGACAATACAGGGCTAGAGATGATGATACGGTCAGCATGCTCAGGGCCTTGCTCAAATACATTCTGCTCACGACCTAAACAGGTTTCAAGCGACATTACAATTGACTCACGTAGCGGGTCAATTGGCGGGTTCGTAACTTGAGCGAACTGTTGACGGAAGTAATCTGTTACGTGGCGTACTTGACGAGACAATACAGCCATTGGCGTATCATCACCCATAGAACCAACAGCTTCTTGTCCGCTTTCAGCAATTGGACGTAACAACTGGTCGCGCTCTTCAAATGTCACCATAAACATTTTTTGAGCCGCTTTTAAAGCGTCGCCAGTTAAGCCTTTATCGACTAATTGCTCTTCAAGTTCTGGGTTTGCATTTAAACGAATCGCATGATCACGTAACCACTCACGATACGGACGCATGTTTTTCAAATGTGTACTAACATCTTTAGTATCAAGTACTTTGCCTGTTAAGGTATCAACTACCAAAATTTGGCCAGGACCTACACGACCTTTAGAAACTACGTCTTCAGGCTCATAACCCCAAACACCGATTTCAGATGCCAAGGTAATGTAATCATTTTTGGTAATTACCCAACGCGCAGGACGCAAACCGTTACGGTCAAGCATACAGATCGCATGACGACCATCTTGAATAACAAGACCAGCTGGGCCATCCCAAGCTTCCATGTGTTTAGAGTTGAACTCATAGAATGCGCGTAAGTCTGCATCTAAAGTTTCTACGTTTTGCCAAGCTGGTGGTACGAGCATACGTAAGGCACGGAATAAATCCATACCACCACCTACTAAGATCTCAAGCATATTATCTAAGCTTGAAGAGTCCGAACCCGTACGGTTAACGATTGGGTTAAGCTCAGTAAGACCTGGTAATAACGGGTTTTCAAATTTAGGAGTACGCGCCAGCGCCCAGTTACGGTTTGCTGTAATTGTGTTGATTTCACCATTATGAGCAAGGTAACGGAATGGTTGAGCCAACGGCCAACGCGGCAATGTATTAGTAGAGAAGCGTTGGTGGAATACCACGATATGTGATTTTAAACGCTCATCAGCTAAGTCTGTATAGAACTCAGCAATTGCAGCCGGCATCATCAAGCCTTTATAGCTGATTACTGTCGAACAAAGCGTAGTCACATAGAATGACGGATCATTTTGTAATTGTTGTTCTGCACGACGACGTGCCAAGAATAATTTACGGTTAAATTCAACTTCAGTTACGCCCATTGGACAGTTCACAATGACCTGTTCAAAAGCTGGTAAAGATTGAAGCGCAATTTCACCTAATGCATCGTTATTTGTAGGGACAACACGCCAAGCCAGTACACGTAGGCCATCTGACTCGATTTCTTTCGTTAAAATATTTTTAGAATGTTGCGCTAATGCCGGATCAGTATTTAAAAATACAGTACCCACAGCAAAAATTTCACTCAGTGTAATATTACTCAGTTTTTTTGCTTCATCACGGAAAAATTGCTTTGGCATCGCCAATAATAAGCCGCAACCATCTCCCGTCTTGCCATCTGCGGCAATACCACCACGGTGCGTCATGCAACTTAAACTGTGAATCGCGGTTTCAACTAGATGATGACTTGATTCACCCTTCATATGGGCGATCAGTCCAAAACCACAGTTATCCTTAAACTCATCAGGCTGATATAAACCTTGAGCGGGAGCTACAGTATTAGGCGATGGCATGTGCATAGCGTACCCTTCTTTCAATAAGGCTCTTTCGAGCGTCAAACAAACAACTTCTTTTTGCGATAGTGCCTACGGACGACAGTTAGCTCAATGTTTCACAAAAAAAATTTTTGGGCTGATAAGCCAATATACGCTGTTCCATTTTTACGTACACTGGTTTTTGCTAGAAAAATGTTTTGACTTATTTCGCACTCTTTTAAAGCAGTTCGACCCCTCGACTCTGCATAGAATTTACTCTGTAGAGCGCTAAAATAGTTTACAGCACATTAATAAGCACAAGAATAAAGCAAAAACTATGCCAATGTTATTTTTTACAATTAAGTATTTATAATTATTGAAAATAGATCGATTTTATTCGCGTTATCATTTTAATAAATGACTAAATATGCACCACAGGTGATCAAAAAATATATATGTTTATTATTATTGCACCATATTTGTGCGATATATCCTTATGATTAATTACCTCTTGTGCCCTCATTTGTTGCATTTTTTTCTGTAGGCTCTGTTGTACGATTCTGTTGAGCCTTTTTAGCCACATCAACTGCCGAATTAGACTGATGTACATCCACAACATTCCCCTCAGCATCTCGACGAATAATCGTTGTACGAGTTGTAGAGTTTGTTGCTGGAGCCGCCACTTTAGGTTGAGTAGCCACACCGCCTCCTATGAGCAAGGACTCATCAATTTTAGGTAGAGCAGCTGGACGTAACCGCACTTCATAAGTTTGGCTAATACCACCTTTCATTTCATCCGCCCCTAAATCATTGACTAATGGCGCATAGGTCGAAAATTGTTGCGGTTGGGGTTTAATTGATTCAGGTAAATCAAGATTAAGTTGGGTTAACTGCTGAATTGCATCTTCAGAACGTTTAAATACACCATATGTCAAAACATATTGTTCAGATTGCTTATCTCCGCTTAAACGAAAGTAGATAAATTTATTTCGTTCTGGACGATTTTTTAAAAAGTTTTTAATAATATCTTCATCAGACGCACGGAAAAGCTCAAGCGTCCATTGTTTCTTGTTTTCATTAATAAATTTTGTACCGCGGAACTCTGCCTCATGCTGACCAGAAGCAACCGTACGAGTTGTTAAATCAAGAGGTCTAACTTCATCAGCTAAAGCCCCTAAATTAGCCGTTGTTGCTACCTTCTCTGGCTGAATTTGCACTGGCGCATCCGAATCAGCTGATTTTTCAACTTCAACCAGCTTTTTACTATCGGTCATTACCCAAAAAATAAAAGCGAGCAACAAGCAGACGATACCACCCACCAACCAGATATATTGTTGAACATTCTGCCAAAGTGTACGTGATACAGTCATGTGTTACCTTAATTTATTATCCGTGTTGATTTGCCAAAATAGCTTGTTTCATGAGTTCAACATCAAAGTCTTTAGTAATTACTGCTTGCCCAAGTTGCTTTAACAGCACTAAACGTAATTGACCATTGAGAACTTTTTTATCATGCGCCATATATCCAAGGAATTCATCCAATGGAATTTTTGGACATGATATCGGCAAATTAGCGCGTTGAATAATTTTTTTTGTACGCTCTACATCATCGCTTGAAATCCAACCTAAACGTTGTGATAAATCAGCCGCCATCACCATGCCTGTCGCTACTGCTTCACCATGCAACCAAGTGCCATAGCCAAGGTAAGATTCAATCGCATGACCGAAAGTATGACCCAAGTTGAGTAAAGCTCGTTCGCCTTGCTCTTTTTCATCGTTAGCAACAATACGCGCTTTATGAGCACATGAACGATAAACAGCTTCTGCTAAAAGTTCAGCATCTCGCCCAATTAACCCATCCATATTCTGCTCTAACCAAACAAGAAAATCAGCGTCACCCAACAAGGCATATTTAATGACTTCTGATAATCCAGCAGATAACTCTCGATCTGGTAAAGTATCGAGTTGAGCCATATCAGCCAAAACAACTTGAGGTTGCTGAAATGCGCCCAACATGTTCTTACCAAGAGGATGATTAATCCCCGTTTTACCACCCACACTTGAGTCTACTTGTGAAAGAAGTGTAGTCGGAACCTGAATAAAATAAACACCACGTTGGAAACATGCTGACGCAAAACCAGCCATATCCCCGATAACACCACCACCCAAAGCTAAAACCGTACAATCACGATTAAAACCAGCTTCAAGTAAAGCATCAAAAATTAAATTTAGATGTTGAATATCTTTATATTTCTCACCATCTGGCAAAATACAAGTCGCTACAGTTTTACCCAAACTTTTTAAAGCTTCTTGATAATGAGATAAATATAAAGGAGCGACCGTTTCGTTACTCACGATCATGACCTGTTGACCATGAATATAAGGCTCAAGCAACTGCTTAGGATCAAGTTGACTGCCAATAAAAATAGGATAACGGCGTTCGCCTAATTCAACATGTAAAGTTTGCATGAGTTTATAAAACCACAAGTAAGTTTCGCTATTTTAGCGGGTTGGACAAAATAAGTTGCAAAATCTTTTGAGCAAGATCACGAGCAGCACCCTGATTGGTTTCAATCGTGTAATGCGCAACTTCACGATATAAAGGATCACGTATTTTCAACAAATCACGTAATTTTTGTTCAGGGTTTTCAACTTGTAATAGAGGTCTATTTTTATCGCGGTAAGTGCGTTGTAATTGTAGTTCTACAGGAGTGTAAAGATAAACAACAATACCACGTTGCTTTAGAAATTCGCGATTGGGTGCTTGAGTAATCGCACCTCCACCTGTCGCCAACACTAAGGCTTTACGGGAAGTCAACTCATTTAACACTACTGTTTCACGAGTACGAAATCCAAACTCCCCTTCTTTCTCAAAAATCCAGGGAATAGTGGCACCTGTTTTGCGTTCAATTTCATGATCACTATCTAAAAATTCACGCCCTAATAGTTCGGCTAAATGACGTCCAACGGTTGTTTTTCCTGCCCCCATGGGCCCTACCAAATAAATATTTGGCAGGGTTTCAAACGCTTTGCTTGGCAAGGCGCCACCTATTTCAATTGCTTTCATTAAAAAATATATTAATGATTTCTCACCAAAGTGTCATTAACAATTCGTGGCGTAACGAAAATCAGTAACTCTTGCTTATCATCAGATTTCACATCTTTTCTAAATAAACGTCCAACGACAGGAATGTCTCCAAAGAAAGGAACCTTGGTTTGTGAATTAGAAGTAGTCTGCTCAAACACCCCTCCTAAAATGACTGTCTCACCATTATTAACAAGTACATTGGTATTAATATTATTTTTATTTAAAATTAATTCACCATTAGGTGCTTCGCCAGCTACAGAATCCTTAGAAATATCCAATTTCATTTGAATTTTACCGTCAGGCGTAATGCTCGGGGTAACATCTAGGCTTAATAGTGCATCTTTAAATGATGTACTTGCTGTAGCACCCGCAGCAGAATTCGTCGTGGTTTGATAAGGAACTTGTTGACCTGTTGCCACTCTCGCAGGTTGTTTGTCTGCGGTCATCACTTTAGGTGTAGAAATCACCTCACCATAACCGTCAGCTTGTAATGCAGAAAGTTCGAGATCAAGCATAAAATCAGACATACTAATCAAGCCAAAGGCAATACTTCCAGCCGGATTGGTTACACCTAAATCGACATTTAAGTTATCTGGACGTTCAATCGTGTATTTATAACCACCCGTAGTCTCATCCTTTTTGGGCTCTCGTAAATTCCATAAGGTCGTTTCGCTACCACCAACTAATAAATTATTATTGTTGGTAATCCCTTGCGATAATATTCCCCATTTAACACCGAGCTCTTTAGTAAAAGAAGTAGAGGCTCTTACAATTCGAGCTTCCACCATGACTTGTTTGATCTGTACATCAATCAAATCAATCATTTTACGAACTTTATCAATATTTTGGGCTGTATCATTTACAATCAAAGTATTAGTACGCGTATCGGCAACAGCACTACCTCTTGAGCTTAATAAGCTTTCTAAAGCAAGAGAGTCTGAACCTGCTGTACGATTTGCGACAGCTGTCTTGCCATCACGAGTCTCTTCAATTAGTTTAAGGACATCTGCTGCTTTTGCATAATTCAAACGAATATAATCTGTTTGGATCGGTGCTAATTTAATAGTTTGTGCTAAAGCTTTTGCCTCATCGTCTTCTGCCTTGATCAGTTCCGCAACTGGAGCAATCCAAATTACATTACCATTTCTGCGTTTATCTAAATTTTTAGTTTTTAAAATAATATCAAGTGCCTGATCCCATGGAACATCTTTTAAACGCAAAGTGATGTTACCTTGCACACTGTCAGCCGCAACCATATTAATGCCAGTAAAATCAGCAAGTAATTGTAAAACGCGACGAACTTCAATATCTTGAAAATCAAGAGAAAGCTTATTACCAGAATAATTAGATGGTTTAGATGAAATGTTTACACTTTTATCTTGAGGACGCTTGAGGCTGATGGTTAATTTATTTTCCGCCTGATAAGCCATATATTCATAGCTACCAGTAGATTGAATCGTAATAACACCGTTGCCTTTATCATTATAAGATTCAATGGTCGAAACAGGCGTTGCAAAATCATTTACATTTAAGCGCTTAGCTAAATGAGTAGGAATTTTAGAACCCAAAGTTTTTACTACAACTTTGCTGCCTTGTTGTTGCACATCAACAGGGGTATTACTCCCCAACAGGTCAATAACAATAAGACCTTCCCCTTGACTACCGCGTTGGAAGCCGATGTTTGAAACACCTTGGGTTTGCATTGCACTTGCTGATACAGGTTTAGCTACAGCTTGCACAGAATTAATCTTTAAAATAAAAGTGTTGCCTTCAATACGAGTAGTAAAAGCACCTGCCTCTTTCAAATTTACAGTTAAACGTGAACGCTGATCATCGGAGCTTACATCGACCGAACTCGCTTCATTCGTTCCAATAGCTACTTTTGACTGTATTAAATTCTGCTGCGCTTTATTAAAATCTAAAATCAAACGTGAAGGATTCTCAAGCTGATATGCCTGTGGTTGCGGTGGCAAGCCATTAAATATCACTCGAATTTCTGTTCCCTGACCCGCTATTTGCATCGGTACAATATTAGTCATGCTGACCTGTGCAGACGCAACCTGCATAATTGCAATCGCCACAGCTCCCATAGAAAACTGACGGAATACGTGATTCATTGTCTAACCATCCCCAATAAATAATCTTTAAAAATAATTTTTTCTTTGTTATTCCCTAAATTTTAGGGTGCGGGTCCAATTAACACTAAGGTTCTTGGTCTCTCCACATAGCCTTCTCGCCCATCAGGGACAATCTCCACCAGATCAATCTGAGTAGGACCAATATGGGTAATTCGACCTTGATTCATCCCGATATAATTCCCTACCTGTACTCGCTCAATTTGATGATCAGGTGTTTGGATCAGAGCCATGACTTGCCCGCGGCTGTTACGCATACTTCCTTTCATATTTAAGGACTCTAATGCATAGCTTTCGAGTGGCTGTGGTGCTCGTGAGAAATTCGGATATACTCGTTTCCCCGCCATAATTTTGAGCTCAGCAGCAAGTGAGCTTGGTAAAAATGGGCTCTTTAACTGATGGGCTGCATAATTAAATTGTGGCACAGGCGTAAAAACAGGCGCTGGTTCTATGGCTTGTGGTGGCTGATTACGTATATCGGCCATTTGCTGATTTACGGCGTCGATTCTAGAGTCGCATCCAACCAAAACCAAGCCTATCCCCAGAGAAAGTAAAATTTTCTTTAGTTTCATTAGTTATCCTCCTACTTTCGCTTTGACTTCTTTATAGAAGGAATATGTGCATTACGGCTATCGGAGGCGTTTATCTGACTTTCACCATTTATTACTTGAGGATCACTATTATTTTGGTTTTCAACCGCGCCCATATAACGATAAGTTTTTGCTTTGATAGAATAATTAAGCACAGGAATATCTGATTTACCATCCTTAACAGGAGCAGCTTCAACAATAAAATCATGCATCGTCACAATACGTGGTAATGCCGCAATACTGCTAACAAAAGCACCGAAAGCGTGATAATCCCCAGTTGCTTCGATAGTAATAGGCTGTTCAATAAAAATTTCCTGCTTCACTTCATCTTCTAAGCGGATATTTTTAAACTTCAGACCAGAATTCACCCCCGTTAAGTTAATATCTTCAACTAAACTTGGAATTTCGGTTTCTTTTGGCAATTGTTCTAACTGTTGATTGAAGTTGGCTTGCATCTCTTGAAGTTGAAGCTGGTATTGCTGCAAGTTGCGTAATTTTGAGTCTTTTTCTCGAAACTCATTTAATAAATTACTTTCTTGTGCTTGAGCATTATCAATTGCTTGTAGCTTTGGTTGAATAGCAACAAAATACCCTAAAGCCAGTACAGCAAAGAAAATAAAAATCCAACACGTAATTTTCACAGATAATGGCCAGCTGCCATAACTGTTCATGTCGAGCGTGTTAAATTGCTGAAGAAATTTTTCTAAGGTGATCTTTTTTTTCTTAGATGGAGCTTGTTCTAAAGACAGCTCATGAAGTTCATCAGGACTCATTTTGCCGCCTCCTTATCCGTACCTACAGACGTATTGGCGGTATCATCTGTTGTAGTCACACCCATTTCCCCTACATCAACAGTAACAACAAAACTGCCATAGCTATCTTCAACTCTAGGAAGCAAAGAACTTACAGCCTTATCTTTTTTCTCTTCGGTCGCCAAGAAAGAACTCATAAAAGCGTTGCGATACCATGGTGATGCTTCAAGATTACGTAATAACTCTGCAACCGTATTTGGACTTTCCGCTTTACCTTCAATCGTAAATTTATCTCCGGTTCGGCTGAATTTAGTCAAATACATTGCAGCAGGTGTCACACGTACTAATTCATCCACCAAACGCACAACGACTGGACGCTGGCTTTGCAAACCTTGAATGAGCTTCATACGCTCAATAATTGCGTCCCGCTGTTCTTGCAAGCCATTTAAGGTTTTAAGTTGTTGATCTAGATTCTGGTTTGTACTGATGATGAGCTGATTTGCTTGTTCTTGATCATCTAATTTTTGATTCAAATAAAACCACCCTGCAAATACAGTGGTTATCCCCAAAACAACGACCCCAAAACATAAAATAATAAATTGTTTTTTACGCTGCTCCCTAAGCCCATCACGCCAAGGGAGTAAATTAATTGTTGCCATTAATCAAAACTCCTTAAAGCCAAGCCACATGCCACCATTAATGAAGAAGCATCATTTTCAATTTTTTGAACGTCGACTTGAGGAGAGAAACCCATTTGTAAAAATGGATTGGCAATAGTGACTCGGTAACCGAGTTTCTGCTGCAACAATTTAGCAAGCCCTGGAATGTTGGCATTGCCACCCGCTAGCAAAATATGGTCAATTTCATTGAATTGGGATGAAGAGAAGAAAAATTGTAGAGATCTAGCAGCTTGCTGAACTACAGCATCTAAAAATGGTTCTAAGATTTCGATGTCATAATCATCTGGCAAAGAACGTTCTTTTTTAGCGCGTCCCGCTTCTTCTAATGACAAACCATAACGGCTTTGAATTTCCAAAGTAAGCTGTTTGCCACCAAAGACTTGTTCACGGGTATAAATGATTTTGCCATTTTGCATAACCGATAATGTGGTCATGGTATGGCCAATATCTAAAATACCAATGGTATTTGCACCCATGGGTAAGCTATCAGCAAACACACTAAAAGCACGCTCGACAGCATAACTTTCAACATCAGCAAGCTTAGGCGTTAAATCAACCAGTTCCAGTACTTCTACGCGTGTTTCAACATTTTCTGTTCGTGTTGCGACTAAAAGTACATTCACACGATTTGGATTCGGCAGTCGATCTGGTAAAACTTCAAAATCAAGGCTCACCTCATCTAAAGGGAACGGTATATATTGCTCCGCATCTAATCGAATCTGAACTTCACGTTCATCATCGTTCATATCTGCATCCATTTCGATGGTTTTATGAATAACCGTCGATGTTGGAACAGCAATTGCAGCGTTAGTGGTGTGGGGATTTGCTAAATTCATCGCCCGTTCCAAAGCTTCTGCAACTGCTTCTGGATTCAAGATATTTTTTTCAACTACACTGTTCTCAGGTAAAGGCGTTAAAGCATAGCTTTCTACCCAATATTTACCATTCTTAACAGAGAGCTCTAACAACTTAACAGAAGTCGAACTAATATCGACGCCCATTAACCCCTTATTCGGTTTACGATATAACCTGAGCACACTATTGTCCTATTATTTTTTTATCCCCAAAAAAAATTACAAACCAATAATCTAGGTCTTTATTTTTACACGGATACAATATCTCATCTAACAATCCGCATGTCTAAAGGCTATACTGACCACAATTAGTTTGTATTCGATCTTATTAAAGCTTACTTATCATGAAAAAGCTATCCAGTTTGGGCTTCGTGCGTCCAATTTTTTTGATCATTATTATTATCTTAGTCTCACTTCCGATGGGCTTTTATGGCATGTATCTCTATATCGCCCCATCGCTTCCAGAAATGAGTTCACTAAAAAAAGCTCCCCTCTTAAAACCATTACAGGTCTACACTTCAGACAATCAACTGATTGCCGAGTACGGTGGTAAGCTTTCTATTCCGGTTGAATACAAACAAATTCCCCCTGCTTTTATTCATGCATTTTTAGCAGCAGAAGACTCTTCTTTCTTTGAACATAGCGGGATCAGTTTTAAGGGTTTAGGTCGTGCTTTGAGCGAAAGTGTGACGGGTTCGGATGTGCAAACTGGTGGTTCAACGATCACCATGCAAGTTGCAAAGAACTATTATTTGAGTCCAGAAAGAACTCTAAAACGTAAAATAACCGAAATCTTTTTGGCTCGAAAAATTGAGCAAAATTTATCCAAAGAAGAAATTCTCAGTCTCTATGTGAATAAAATCTTCTTAGGGAAAAATGCGTATGGTATCGCGGCAGCAGCTAAAATTTATTATAACAAAAGCATTAATGAGCTCAGCATTGCTCAAATGGCAATGATTGCAGGTTTGCCCAAAGCACCTTCTAAATATAATCCTGTAGTTAATCCTGAGCGCGCACTCGAACGACGCAACTGGATTTTAGGCCGTATGTTACAGCTGGGTTATATTTCTCAAGCAGAATATCAAAAAGCAGTTGCAGAGCCGATCAATTTAAATATGCCCAATCGGGATTTAAATAATATTCATCCCTATGCTGGGGAAATGGTTCGTTCAGAACTTGTAAAGCATTTTGGCGAACAAGCCATTGATTCTGGTTATAAAGTCTACACAACAATTAATGCTAAACGCCAAGCGATTGCAGAAAAAGCTGTGCAAGATGGCCTTGAAGCTTATGACCGTCGCCATGGCTGGCGTGGTGCAGAAGCACATGACAAACCGTTAACTGAATTTAGAGCATATGCCAACACTTATCCTGCACAAGTCACTAAGGTAAATAGCAGCTCTTTTGAAGCATTAATGCAAGATGGCTCAACCGTTACGGTTCAATGGTCTGGCATGTCATGGGCACGCCCCTATCGCAATGCAAATAGCGTAGGTGGCGCTCCTTCACGCGCATCTCAAATTGTTAAAGTTAAAGATATTGTTCGTTTACGCCCAAATGATAATAAAACCGCATGGTCTTTAGTTCAGGTTCCAAAAGTTCAAGGTCAACTCATTGCAATTAATCCAAATGATGGCTCAATTGAAGCAATTGTAGGTGGCTATAACTTCTACCAATCAAAATTTAATCGTGCCTTACAAGGGTGGCGTCAACCGGGTTCTACAATCAAGCCATTCCTCTATGCTTTAGCATTAGAAAGAGGCATGACACCGTATAGCATGGTGAATGATAGCCCAATTACGATTGGCAAATGGACACCGCGGAACTCTGATGGGCGTTACTTAGGTATGATCCCATTACGTCGTGCTTTATATTTGTCTCGTAATACCGTATCAGTAAGACTTCTACAAACTGTAGGGATTGAACGTACTCGCCAATTATTTATGGATTTTGGTTTACAAGAAGATCAAATTCCACGTAACTACACCATTGCCTTAGGTACTCCTCAAGTATTACCAATTCAAATGGCAACTGGTTATGCAACGTTTGCAAACGGCGGTTACCGTGTTCAACCACATTTCATTCAACGTATTGAAGATGCTTACGGCAAAGTCATTTATGAAGCCAAACCAGAATATGCATGTATTCCATGTATTAATGCACCTGACACTACAGATGATGAGCAAAAGCCTAAAACGACTGATGATGAAGTTATTGAAGTTACGAATAAAGACATAGAACAGAAAGAAAACGCAGCTAAACAGCTTAATCTTAAACAGACTGACAAAAACAACAGTCAATATCGCCAAGCTCAACGTATTTTAAAATCAAGCTCTGCTTATGATATGGCGAACATCTTACGTGATGTAATCGAGCATGGTACAGGTCGTGCTGCACTTAAAATTGGCCGTAGTGATTTAGGTGGTAAAACAGGTACTACGAATGATGCAAAAGATGCATGGTTTGCAGGCTTCAACGGCAAGTTAGTGACTGTAGCATGGGTTGGTTTTGACCAACCGACTACGCTTGGCCGTCGTGAATATGGTGGTATTGCCGCATTGCCGATCTGGATTAACTTTATGGGTCAAGCATTGCAAGGTACGCCAGCAGCTTGGGTCCGTTTAGATAAAGATGCTAAAGGTCCTATTTCACGTGACCAACAAGAAACTGTAACTGAAGTAGCTGATAAGAAAACTTATCGTGCGGCTCCGCCACTAGCACGTCCGCTCTATCGACCAGCACCGCCACAACCAAAACTAAGCAATGACAATGACTTTTCCGATTTACCAGGTGAAGAAATTGTTATTCCGTCAAAAGCTGCGCCTCCTGCCATGAGACCTTCACAGGAGTCCACTCCTAAGCGAGAAAAAGATGAATTAGAAAATCTGATTAATCAGATTGAATAGCAAAAAAAGAAGCCATCATCAGATGGCTTCTTTTTTTGCGCTCTTAAAATAGATCGTTAGATGGCTTTTTTATTGCGCTTCTGAAAGACATAAATTTGAAATGATGCCGTTACTTCTAATTGCAATTGCTGCTCTAACTGCAAGCGACGCTCAGGAGAAGCTTTATAAGCATAAGGTGTCATAGCAATCAGATTTTTTAAGGCTTGTTGATCGAGCACAAAAGGCGCATCAATAATTTGCTCTTGCTTTAATTCAAACAAATCTTGTAGTTGCTCTACAAACTTTTCTGGTGTGTGAGGATTAACTTGCTCAAATAAAGCCTCACGCATTGCATACAAATGTTCAGAAGCAGGCGTAACAACAATTAAATAGCCCTCATCTTTTAAAACACGTGCAATTTCTGTTTGCGGAATCGGGCTAAATAAACTGGTGCAGGCATCCATGCTATGGTCTAGCACTGGTAAAGTCGCCCCTGTTCCCACCACCCAAGTTACTTCAGTGTTGAGCTTTGCTGCCCGCTGTACCGCATTTTTTGCAATATCAACACCAACACACTGCTCAACGACTTGCTGCATGGCACTTGTATAGTAGCCTTCACCACATCCGATATCGAGTATTGCTTTTACATCTAGCTGCTTTAATAAAGCGACTACAGCTTGCTGTAATGGCTGATAATAACCACCTTGCAAAAAAGCTCGTCGCGCATCTACTGACTCGGGTGTATCCCCTGGGTTTTTACTATGTTTATGTTGCACCACATGTAAATTGACATAGCCTTGTTTAGCTACATCATAACTATGTTCTTGCTCACATCGCCAAGTTCGTTCAATTAAATTGAGGGACTGACGACATACAGGACACATTAAAATTTGCTTAGCCACTTTTAATTATTCTCTTGTTCTTTTTGTTGTAAATAAGTCTTTGCGTGTAGTCCAACAAAGGTGCGACCTGCATTTGTACCCTTAATCCATTCATCTACCTGAAACAAATCAAACAGACCTACCTTGACTAAAGTTGGAATTGCGATCTTTAGCTCTTCCTCAATTTGTCCTCTTTGCCCAGCATTATACAATTCAATATTGTGCAACATTGTCGCTACAGTTCCTGTTTGCACCTGACTTCCATCTTTAAGTACAACTTGAGGTAATACTTCGCCCTCTCCAACTACTTTTTGATTAATCACAGATAATTGGTCTAGACCAGCAACTTTTGTCATTCACCTCTCCAATAAAAAAAGCCAGTAGAACTGGCTTTATATTGACACTAAAATAAGATCTATCGCAATTTTAAAGTCATTAGACCTAAAACTACTAATATAATTGTAATAATCCAAAAACGGATCACAACTTGCGTTTCTTTCCAGCCCTGCTTTTCATAGTGATGATGCAGCGGCGCCATTAAGAACACACGTTTATTACGCATACGTAAGGAGCCGATTTGTAAGAATACAGATACTGCCTCCATTACAAATACACCACCCATAATTGCAAATACGATTTCTTGACGAACCATAACCGCAATTGTTCCAAGCATCGCACCTAAAGCTAAAGCACCGACATCCCCCATAAATACTTGAGCAGGATGCGCGTTATACCAAAGGAATGCCAAACCAGCACCAATCATGGCAGAACAGATTACTACGAGTTCAGATGTATATTTCACATATGGAATATGTAAATAGTTAGCGAAACGGATGTCACCAGACAAGTAAGCAAATACGCCTAAGCCCGTAGCTACCATGACAACTGGCATGATTGCCAAGCCATCTAAACCATCTGTTAAGTTAACAGCGTTAGAAGCACCATTAATCACCAGATAGGTAAATACAATAAATGCCAAACCTAAAGGAACAATTGAGAGTGGAATTGAAAGATTCTTAAAGAATGGAATCAATAAATCCAGCATGTTGGCGGTATGTTCTGCATTGGACTGTTGAGTTGCGATTAAATATAACGCAATACCAGCACCCAGCGATGCAACAGAAGTCCAGAAAAACTTCTTACGTGCAGGTAAACCTGCATTGTCTTTATAGCGAATTTTAATCCAGTCATCTGCCCAGCCTACAGCACCGAATACAACCATTACACCAAGCACAATCCAGACATAAGGGTTAGATAAATCAGCCCATAGTAAAGTACTAATACCAATTGAAAGCAGAATTAAAATTCCGCCCATCGTTGGTGTACCCATTTTTTTAGCATGATTTTCAGGAGCAAACGAACTTACTGCCTGACCGTATTTTAACGCTTGTAATTTACGAATCATGATCGGCCCAAGGACCAGACCAATGGTCAGTGAAGTTAATACACTGAGTAAAGAACGTAATGTTAAATAACGAACGACCTGAAACGAGCTGTGATAGCCCGCAAGTTGTTCAAACAACCATAACAGCATTTAAAGTTTCTCCATCAAATCAGCCATCAACGTTTCCATATGAGTAAAGCGAGAACCTTTAAACAGGAAACTCATGGACTGGGGTTGATGTGTTTGGATTAGATTGATTAAAAATGGAAGCGCGTCAGCTTGTGTCTGAAATGCTTTCACTTTATTAGAATGAGAGTCTGCACCCTCGAGAGCAGCTGAGGCGAACTGTCCAACTGCAATAATATGATCTAGAGGAAGTTCGGCAAGATCACGACCTAAATCATGATGCTCTTGCCAACTGCTATCACCTAACTCACCAATATCCCCCATGACCATCACTTTTACGCCTTGTTGCTGCAACAACACTTGTGCAGCAGCGCGCATAGAAGTCGGATTGGCATTGTAGGTATCATCAATAAATAAGTAAGATGACTTTTGAATAAAGTTAAGACGACCTTTCGCTCCCCGAGCTTGCTCTAAACCTTGGACAATATCTTCTAGTCCAATACCAATTGCTAAAGCAAAAGCTACAGCTGCGGTCGCATTTTGAACATTATGCTCACCCGCAAAAGGAAGCTTAACTGCACTGCTACCTTGCGGTGTATGAAGGTTAAAATTCGTTGATTGAGGCAATAACTCCACATCTGTTGCATAGACATCGCCTCCTACACCAAATGTAGAAATACGATGAGCTTTCGCAGCATCAAGAATTTCGGCAGTGAAGTCATCTTGTTGCGGCACGATTGCAACGCCATTTGGTAAAATGTGACGATAAATTTCCGATTTTGCGCGGCAAATACCTTCACGACCACCAAACTCGCCTAAATGAGCTGTACCAATATTTAATATGCCCGCAACATGAGGCTGAACGAGTTTTGATGTGTAATCAATCTCGCCTTGATGGCTTGCACCCAACTCCATCACCGCATATTGATGTTCCTTG
This sequence comes from Acinetobacter sp. BEC1-S18-ESBL-01, assembly GCF_014169935.1. Classification (NCBI taxonomy): domain Bacteria; kingdom Pseudomonadati; phylum Pseudomonadota; class Gammaproteobacteria; order Moraxellales; family Moraxellaceae; genus Acinetobacter; species Acinetobacter sp. BEC1-S18-ESBL-01. Next base: position 318,230 of record NZ_AP022302.1, on the reverse strand, counting down.
CGAAGCTCTAACAACATCATTGGTACACCAAGGTCATTATTTAAATTGCCTCGGGTGATTAATGTCGGTGCTAAGCGCGACAATATACTTCCCAGCATTTCTTTGGTGGTAGTTTTACCACTACTTCCCGTTAAGGCAATCACCTTTAATTGTGAGTTTTGCTCACGGCGATAAGCACCAAGTTGCCCTAATGCTAATCGAGTATCGGCAACGACGAGTTGTGCAATATCTACATCTAGCGGACGTTCAACAATAGCTATTTGACAACCATTTGCAGCAACTTGCGCAACGAAATCATGCGCATCGAAACGCTCACCTTTTAGTGCTAAAAAGGCATCCCCAGTTTCCGCATGACGCGAGTCCGTCAAAATACGTTTAATTTCAGTTTGAGGGATCTGGTCTTTATGCCAGTAGCCCTGTGTTGCCTGTTGTAATTGTTGAGCTGTCCACGGTTCCAAAGGCACGGTACTGGTGGTTGAAGTATGCATAATTTGTCCTATTGTGCAGGGTAAGCAGCGTCTACAGTGTGATGTTGTGCATCAATCGCAGAACGCACTTCAACAACATCATCAAACCAGTGACGTACGCCATTAATTTCTTGATAATTTTCATGTCCTTTACCGGCAATCACAACAATATCACCAGCCTGAGCCTGCTGTGCAACAAATTTAATTGCTTCACGGCGGTCATGAATTTCATGCATACGGTGCCCTGAAAAGTCGATTCCTTGCTTCATGTCAGCAAAAATTTGTTCAGGGTCTTCTCTTCTTGGGTTATCCGACGTCAAAATAACTGGATTTGCGCCGTCTAAAGCTGCTTGAGTCATTAATGGGCGCTTACCGCGATCGCGGTCCCCGCCACACCCAAATACAGCCCAAAGTTGATTAGACACATGACGTTTTAAGGTTTTAAGCACTTGAATTAATGCATCTGGTGTATGCGCATAATCAACAACAAATAAACGCTCACCATCACGAATAACCTGCATTCGACCTGGGGCACCAATTAGTTTAGGAACGAAAGCTACTAACGCTTTTAAATCAAAACCTGCTTGCTCAGCAGCAATAAGAGCTGCAACCAAGTTTTCGACATTAAAATGCCCTAACAATGGACTTTGCACAGCAAAAGAACCTTGTGGGCTCACTAAATTAAATGTCGCTCCTGCTAAACTGTAACTCAGGTCAGTAATATAATAATCAGCAGTATTTTGAGTAAGTGAATACGTTAAAATTTTCGGTTGAGCAGGATTTTGCTTTGCTGCATTGATCATGAGAGCAGCATGCTCATCATCTAAATTAATAACGGCTACTTTTAAAGAGCTAAAACGGAATAAAAGAGCCTTCGCTTCAGCATACGCCTCTAAAGTGCCATGGTAATCCAGATGGTCACGACTCAAATTGCTATAAACAGCAATCTCAATCGCACAACCATTTAAACGACCTTGTTCCAAACCATGTGAACTTGCCTCTAAAGAAGCAAAAGTCGCACCTTGTTTTGCATAATCATGCAATGCATTTTGCAGTTGTAAAGCATCAAGCGTAGTGTGAGTTGATGGTGTTAAGTCTGGTAAAATACCATTGCCTGTAGTGCCCATCACAGCACAGCGCTGTTGTTGAGAGCTAATTAATTCAGCCACTAGACGCGAAATTGTGGTTTTACCATTTGTACCAGTCACTGCAATAATACGCACTGGTACTACGGGATCTATATGCTGTAAATAACGTTCTTGCCATTCACCCATACGTTGACGCACATCAGAACGCACCCACTCATTTGCTACGCCCAACTCAGTCTCGCTAATAATGGCAAGTGCACCATTAGCTAAAGCTGACTCAGCAAAAGCGCGTGTTTTTTCAGGTTGGCTATAACTGGTCAAAGCGATAAAGATCTGGCCTGACGCAACCTTACGGCTGTCTAAACTAAAGCCTTGAAAAGGCTGTTTAGACCACTGTGCATCGATCTCGACTGGATTAATTTCTTGGAAAGAAACAGACATAGCTTACCTGCGAATAGGATTTTCTGGAGTATCAAGGGGCTTATCAAGCGGCACATTCATTAAGCGCAATGATTCTTGCATAATTCGTGCGAAAACAGGGGCCGCAACCAAACCACCGTAATAACGGCCTTGTGGATTTTCAACAACTACAATAACCGCTAAACGAGGATCACTAATCGGAGCTACGCCTGCAAATAAAGCACGGTATTCATTATTTGAATAACCTTTACGATCTGCACGAAGTTTATGAGCTGTACCTGTTTTACCACCAACGCGATAACCCGGAATATTAGCTTGCTTTGCAGTACCGCCCGGCATCGTCACCTGCTCAAGCATAAGCAAAACCTGATCAGCAATTTTTGGAGCAAGAACTTGCTCACCTTTAGGAGCTTGGTCGAGTTTATGCAAACTTAGAGGCATTTTTACCCCATGGTTTGCAAGCATTGCATAGCCTTGCGCCAACTGAAGAATAGTTGCATTTAGACCATAACCGTAAGCCATGGTACCAATTTGGGAAGAGTTTAACTTGCTTACAGGAAGTACTAAACCAGAGCTTTCACCAGGGAACTTCACAGCAGAACGCTTACCAAAGCCAGCACGGTTAAAGAAGCTTGGTAATGTTTCCTTAGGAAGTGACAACGCAATTTTTGCCGAACCCACGTTTGATGACTTAATAATTACGCCACTAACAGTCAAAGCACCATAGTTATGCGTATCACGAATAGTATGCCAGCCTAAACGCATTGAACCTGGCGAAGTGTTGACAATCGTATTTGGGGTATATTGTCCAGTTTCGAGTGCAGCAGAAACTGTAAAAGGCTTCATGGTAGAACCCGGCTCGAACATATCAATCGCACCGCGGTTACGCATGGCATCTTTATTAGATAAACCGTTTTTATCATTCGGGTTATAAGATGGCCAACTGGTCATAGCCAGAATTTCGCCTGTTTTAACATCTACAGCAATTGCTGTCGCCGAACGGGCGTTATTTGCAACACCAGCAGCAGTCAACTCACGGTACATAATATATTGCAAACGAGAGTCGATACTTAAAGTGATGTTTTCGCCTGGCTCACCTTCGCGAATAACCTCAGAAACTTTTAAGCGGTTACCACGTTTATCACGAATAATTTTTTGTTCGCCATCTACCCCAGACAGTTGTTTATTCAACTGCATTTCCAAGCCTTCAATCCCTTGGCCTTCACTATTGGTTAAACCAATAATCTGAGCATTTGGCTGCGGTTGAGGATAATAACGTTTATATGTTTTCTCAGCATAAACGCCTTGGAAGTTACCCTTTGTAATGAGATCTGCCTGCTGTGGCGGCACTTCTTTTTTCAAAACCAAATAACGAGAACGTGGACGCGCATTCATCTGTTTTTTTAGATCCGCACGATCTAAACCAACCACATCCGCCAACTCATCAAGGTTTAGGTTTTTATCTGGTAATTGTCGTTTTAACTTACGATTATTTGGATCTTTTTTTAATTCCGCTGTAATTTCGTCATATAAATGCTTGGTATCAAAGTAATCACGTGGATCAATGACAATTTTCATAATAGGCGTACTAATGGCCAAAGGCACACCATGACGGTCGCTAATAACCCCACGCATTGCCTCAATACGTTCCGTACGCAAAATATTGGCATTGGCCTTGTTTTGTAAAAAGTCTTTATTAATCACTTGCACATAAAATGCACGTGCAATTAATACAACAAAACAGAGCAGTACTGTTGCCCAGAGCAGATAAAACCGCCACATATCAAAGGCAAGAGTTGGTTTTTCCGAAATAGACTGCTGTTTTTTCCGTGTTTGCTTTGTTCGCTTATCTACCATACAGCAAGGCCTTACTTATTTTGCTCTGAGGTCATCGGTAAAGAAATTACCACCGTTTCTGCAGCAGGTGGCGAAAACATGCGTAGTTGAGTTACAGCACGCGTACCAATCTGTGCTGTTGCACCGAAGGTTTGTTGCTCAATAAGCAAACGCCCCCATTCAGCATTGAGATCATCACGTTCACGCATATAAGAGCTGAGCTCTCTATAATCATGACGATATTCAAATACTTGAAATACCACCATCATGGCACTGATAAAAACAAGCGCCACTAATACGGTGTATGCCACAACTTTTTTCACCACTTTATTTTCGGTGGTTTCAATTTCATCACTGCTTTTCATTACGCGCCTTTTTGTTCCAAGCGTTCAGCAACCCGAAGCCATGCACTACGTGAACGTGGGTTCGCTTTTACTTCTTCTTCACTCGCACGAACCCGTGAAATTTTCTTTAACCTTCTTGTATCTACCTGTTGCTGAGGCATTCCCCAGCCAATATCTTCTGCCAAAGTCGATTCTTTTTGAATAAATTGTTTGATTAAACGATCTTCAAGAGAATGGAAGCTAATCACAGACAAACGCCCTTTTGGTTTTAGTAAGTCTACAGCTTGTGGTAAAAATACTTCAATATCATCTAGTTCTTTATTAATAGCAATACGAATTGCCTGAAATGTACGTGTTGCTGGATGTTTATGTTTTTCCCATTTTGGATGAGCTGTTTTAACAAGTTCTGCCAATTGGGCTGTCGTGTCTAGTTTTCCAGCTTGTTTAATCGCTTTTGCAATACGTCGACTATAACGCTCTTCGCCATATTGATAAATAATATTTGCTAATTGTTCTTCTTCAATTTCAAGTAACCACTCAGCTGCGGTTAACCCCTTAGAATTATCCATTCGCATGTCTAGAGGACCATCTTGCATAAAACTGAAACCACGTTCAGCTTGGTCGAGTTGAGGAGATGAAACTCCTAAGTCAGCCATAATGCCATCAACACTCATCACACCAATTTCCTGCATTTTTTCTTTAATATCAGCAAAACTGGCATGAATAATGGTAAATCTCGGGTCTTCTTGCGCCAAAGCAGCTGCAACTTCCAAAGCTTGAGGGTCTTTATCAAATGCATATACTCGTGCATTTTCATCAAGTTTCGAGAGCAATAAACGTGTATGCCCACCTCGTCCGAAGGTTGCATCGATATACACCCCTGTTGTGCGATCTGCCAATAAACTCTCAACGGTCTCAAAAAGTAAGACAGAAATATGCGACATAGGTGTTAAATCATTGCGTAAAAATGTAACTGCACATTATCACCTTGTTTATGACCAACGCCAAACGGCTTTTTGTAGGAAAATATTAATTTTTCATAGATAAAACCGTTTTGTTAGCATTTTTTAAGCAAAAAAAGAAAGCAAGCTTACTTTTTTAAGTTTGCTTGCTTTCTTTATGAATATTTAACTTCTAAGTTTTCTTTTTGGACTATTGTTTTTAGATCATTTTATTTACTGCTTGCCATCATAAATTTGATCAAAAATAGCACCGTTTGCAAAGTGAGTTTTCTGAGCTTTAGCCCAGCCACCGAACACATCATTAATGGTAAATAATTTAATTTTTGGAAATTGCGCTGCATATTTCGCAGCCACTTGAGCATTACGCGGGCGGAAATAATGTTTAGCAGCCAATTCTTGGCCTAAAGGTGAATATAAAAAGTTCAGATAACCTTTTGCCAAAGTCCTATTTCCATCTTTATCTACGGTTTTATCTACAATCGCTACAGATGGTTCTGCCAAAATTGAAACTGATGGATAAACAATTTGATATTTATCCTTATCAGGTCCTTTCGTCGCCAACAAAGCTTCATTTTCCCAAGACAATAAAACATCACCAATGCCACGTTCGGCAAATGTAGTAAGTGAACCACGGGCCCCCGAATCTAGAACTTTCACATTGTGATAAAGCTTTTTCACCAACTCTCGAGCCTTAGCATCATTTCCACCCGGCTGTTTTAATGCATATCCCCACGCAGAGAGATAAATCCAACGCGGTGCACCACCCGTTTTAGGGTTAGGAGTGATAATTTCCACGCCTGGTTTTGTTAAATCATTCCAGTCGCGTATATTTTTCGGATTACCTTTTCGTACTAGAAACACGACAGTCGAAGTATACGGGGCAGAATTATTTGGAAATTCTTTTTGCCAGTTCGGCTGAATAAACCCAGCTTTCACAATCTCATCAATATCATTCGCTAATGCTAACGTTACTACATCAGCTTCAAGTCCTGTGGCTACCGCGCGGGCTTGTTTGCCAGATCCACCATGTGACTGTTTGAATTCAACGTCTTGCCCTGTTCGCTGTTTCCAAAATTTACCAAATGCTTGGTTATATTCTTGATAGAACTCTCGAGTCGGATCATAAGAAACATTTAAAAAAGAGGTCGCTGCTTGAGCCGCTGTTGTCGCTATTCCCACATATAAAGCGACAGCTATTATTGATATTTTTTTCATTTACAAAATCCATCATTCGTTTTAGTTTAACTATATTTTTAATTTTATTTTTTACAATCAATTACTTATATTTATATCTTTTTTATTAATCTTTTTTAGATATATAGCTTAGAATGTCTAAGTTATTTCATTTTTGAAAAATTTTGTAATTATTCTTACAACTTATTTAGGACCTTCACTTTATCTACACATTAATTTGTTAAATAATGAAGCGTAAAGGATACATATGGTCTACATTTGAGTCGACCAGTTTAAAATATAGGTAAATTTTGTAAAAAGTGTGACACAGTTCCACTTTTTTATTAATATTTATGTTTAAATCGTAGCATTACCGTAATTTTACATTTTGTTAAACTCAAAAAATAGATGAAATGTAATGAACAGAGGGGATGATTAACAATGAAAATTCATTATGGAAAAGCTTTAAGCTTAAGTTTGGTGCTGAGTTTGGCATCACAGTTTTCTGCAGCAGCAGTACTTAAAGATACTCCAAGCAAAACTGGTTCAGAGAAACAGACTTCGCTTATTGAAAAAGCTTTAGATCAGCAGAAACGTAACCCTATTGTGTTACCTTCTACAAATGATGAGCTTAAAGTTCTAAATACGATTCGCGTTACACCAACTCAAAATTTTCTTGCTGCACAACACGAACGTTTTTCACGTTTTGTTCAGGCAATCTTTCAGCCCCATGCTTCTTAAAATCTGAAACACCCCCCTCTTCGTTTCAGTTTTAGCCCAGACTGACGTTAAATAAAACGTCAGAATACTGGGCTTTTTCGTTATAATAGTTTCAATTTTTATTCTGACCCATTATCTATGAAAGTTCGTACTCGTATTGCACCTTCCCCTACTGGTTTTCCTCATGTGGGCACAGCCTATATTGCTTTATTTAACATGTGTTTTGCGAAACAACATGGCGGAGAATTTATTTTAAGGATTGAAGATACAGACCAACTTCGTTCTACACCAGAGTCTGAAAAAATGATTTTGGATTCATTACGTTGGTTAGGTTTGAATTGGTCTGAAGGTCCAGATGTAGGTGGCCCACATGCACCATATCGCCAATCTGAACGTATGGGAATTTATAAGCAATACGCATTAGAACTTGTTGAAAAAGGTCATGCTTTTTACTGTTTCGCAACAGCAGAAGAACTTGACCAAATGCGTGTTGAACAACAAGCACGTGGCGAAACACCAAAATATGACGGCCGCGGTTTAAAACTTTCTCAAGAAGAAGTGACTCGACGTCTTGAAGCGGGTGAACCTCATGTCATTCGTATGAAAGTGCCTGAAGAAGGTGTTTGTAAATTTAACGACTTGCTACGTGGAGAAGTTGAAATTCCTTGGGCTCAAGTCGATATGCAAGTCCTTCTTAAAACAGATGGCTTACCTACTTACCACTTGGCTAACGTTGTTGATGACCATTTAATGGAAATCACTCATGTATTGCGTGGTGAAGAATGGCTTCCATCTGCACCGAAGCATCAGTTGCTTTACCAATATTTTGGTTGGGAAATGCCAACTCTTTGCCACATGCCATTGTTGCGTAACCCAGATAAATCAAAACTATCTAAACGCAAAAACCCGACATCAATTAACTACTACCGCGATATCGGTGTATTACCAGAAGCCTTACTCAACTATTTAGGCCGCATGGGTTGGTCAATGCCGGATGAAAGAGAAGTTTTCACATTACAAGATATGATGGATAACTTTGATATTCAACGCGTATCACTAGGTGGACCAATTTTTGACGTTGAAAAATTGAACTGGCTTAACGGTCAGTGGATCAAAGGGTTAACTCCAGGTCAACTATTAGACCGTTTATTAACATGGAAGAGTGATCGCAACACTTTAGAAGACATTGCTGCCGCTATTCAACCACGTATTAATTTACTTTCAGAAGCTGTGAATTGGGCTGGTTTCTATTTTAACCATATGCCACAAATTACTGCTGAAATGTTTGAAAGTAAAAAATTGACTCAAGAGCAAGTTCGTCAAAGTTTACAATTTGCAATTTGGCGTCTTGAAGGTCAGTTTACTTGGAATAATGACACCGTTAGCCAAACCCTAATGGATCTTGCGAATCAGATGGGCATTAAACTACGTGATTTCATGCCAGCGTTCTTTATCGCAATTGCCGGTTCAACGAGTTCAACACCAGTGATGCAATCAATGGTTACGCTTGGGCCTGATTTAACTTTCGCTCGCTTACGTCATGCCTTAGAAATTGTGGGCGGACCGAGCAAGAAAGAAGTTAAAAATTGGGAAAAACTCAATGAGAGCTTAAAATTGCCGAAAAATGACGCAACTAGCGAAGTTTAATTCATTTTTTTGTTGACGTGTGAGCGCATTCACCCTAAGATTGCGCTCACACAAACTGGGGTCATAGCTCAGTTGGTAGAGCGCTACAATGGCATTGTAGAGGTCAGCGGTTCGATCCCGCTTGACTCCACCACGCTCCTTTGTGTTTGCCTCATCAAGTCCCTATCGTCTAGAGGCCTAGGACATCGCCCTTTCACGGCGGTAACCGGGGTTCGAATCCCCGTAGGGACGCCATATTCTGCTTTAAAAATTATAAAAAGACTCTATCGTCACCTTACTGTTTATTCTTTATCTCTTTCTAGATTGCACATTTGTCTATTTTATCTAAAATAGCGTCTTTCTTAATTCTCTCAATGTGTAATATGCAGCCATCTGACAATCAACTAGATGCTCATCAGCATCAGAACAGTACTGCACCTTTAAAAAGAGCCATGAGCACTCGCCATCTTGTGATGTTATCACTGGGCGGAGCGATCGGAACTGGTCTATTTTTAGGTTCAGGGGAAGTCATTTCACAAACTGGAGCTATTGGCGCAATTATTGCCTATATTCTTGGTGGCGCGATCGCTTACATGGTCATGCTCTGCCTAGGAGAACTCGCTGTACACATGCCTGTTTCAGGTTCTTTTGGTGCCTATGCCAAAAAATATATCAGTCCAAGTACTGGCTATATGATTTCTTGGATGTACTGGCTCACATGGACTGCAACGCTTGGAACCGAATTCACTGCCGCAGCCCTACTCATGCAAGAATGGTTTCCACAGATTTCTATGTGGATTTGGACAATTATTTTTGCAGTTACTATCTTTGGCTTAAATATTAGTTCAACGCGTATTTTTGCTGAATCTGAGTTTTGGCTGGCTCTTGTTAAAGTCGTTACTGTCATTGCCTTTATTGTGCTCGGCCTATTAGCAATTTTTGGTTTAATTCCATTCCATGGTGCCCAGACTGCTCCACTATTTAGCAATCTTACGGCTCAAGGCTGGTTCCCTCATGGTTTAATTCCTATTTTTACGACCATGTTAATTGTTAACTTTGCTTTCTCAGGAACCGAATTAATTGGTGTAGCAGCTGGCGAAACAAAAGATCCGGCTCAAAATGTACCAAAAGCGATTAATGCCGCGATCTGGCGCCTCCTTATTTTCTTTGTGGGTACCATCATTGTCATTAGCGCCTTACTTCCTTTCCAACTTGCAGGTTTAGGCGGTGACGGTGTAAGTAGCAGTCCTTTTGTGACGGTATTTAATTATATTGGCATTCCATATGCGGATGACATTATTAGGTTTGTAATTATCACAGCTCTGCTTTCAGCAGCCAATTCTGGCCTATATGCAGCTTCACGTATGATGTGGTCTCTGTCAGAACAAAAATTACTACCTAGTGTGTTTGCGACTTTATCAAAAAGTGGAACGCCAATCGTAGCTCTAGTTGTAACTATGTTCGGTGCAATTCCAGGTTTATTATCAGAGCAATTTGCACCTGAGACTATTTTTAAGAATCTGCTGGGTGTAGCTGCTTTTACCATGGTCATCGTATGGATGAGCATTTGTTTAAGTCAGTTCAATTTCCGCCGCCAATGGTATAGATCAGGTCATACAGTTAAAGACTTACAATATGCTGCGCCTTTATTCCCTATTGTGCCAATTTTAGGTTTTGTTTTCTGTTTCATTACTTGCTTGAGTATGGCAGCAGACCCTGAAATGCGCGCTGGTTTTGTAGGCTGTCTTATTTTTACAGCTTTATGTTATGTCAGTTATTTTATTTTTTATCGTAATAAAGACTAAACCAGTCGTTATTCAATTAAAGTGTAGCAAAAAGCTACACTTTTTTTTGCCTATATACTGGTTTTAAACAACATACCGTTGTAGATTAAAATTTATATTAAAAACAAAATCTTGTATAGAATGAAAATTATATTTATCCACGGGATGAATCAACAAAACTACACAGCACATCGCTTGAAAGAGCATTGGTTAAAAGTATTCAAGCTCGGCCTGAAACAAATGCCTTGCAAAGTTAATGTCCGCGATCTTCATATTCACATGCCATTTTATGGCGACTTAATGACCAAATACCAATTAAGTAACCAATTAGACCTTAACACGTTATTACCTAAATCATTTTTTAATAATTATTTCCCTATTAACGTACACCCAAGTAATCCTCCTACTAGAGAGCACACTCCATTTGTTCCGTTGTTACGTCCCTCAACCGATCAAACTGATAAAAGCTTCTCAGAACGGCTTTATCTCACTTCTCAATTAGTTAAAGATCGTGTACTGAAAGAACTAGTTGTTTTATTAAATAACTTTCCTAAACTGCATGAAAGTTTGATTCAACAATTCCTCATCGAAACCTATATGTATCTATCTAATCCAGAGTTTATGGAGGAAGTACATCAAAGAATTTTAAAGAAAATGCGAGAAGAAGAAGATTATGTTGTGGTTGGACACTCTCTCGGTTCAGTTATTGCTTTTCAATTATTATCTGATCCCTCTTGTCACTTTTCGGTTAAACGCTTTGTCACCTTAGCTTCTCCTTTATCTTTTCGCGTAATTCAAAGTAAGCTCCCGAGTCCAATTTCTAGACCGCCATGTATTTACGGTGATTGGTTTAATTTTTACTCTCAGGATGATTTTTTGACTGCATTTCCATTGTGTGAAGCCCCATTTAATTTTGAACCTGCCATTATTAATCAGAAAATTTATACTTTCGCCAACCAACCTCATGAGATTTTAGGGTATCTACAACATCCGTCGGTCATAAAGGCAATTATTGAGCCTTTTCAGAAAAATGAGGGCTAAATGTATATATTTTCTACAATTTGAGTTATTTTTAATCGCTTGACTGTTTTTTTTAATATTTCTTCAGAAAACTATTTGACACTTTTATTAAATCGACCTAATATACGCCCACCTCTGAAACGTCCCTATCGTCTAGAGGCCTAGGACATCGCCCTTTCACGGCGGTAACCGGGGTTCGAATCCCCGTAGGGACGCCACTAAATTCGAGGAAAAGCAAAGATTAATTATCTTTGCCGAGAATTTAGGCAAGCAGTTTACTGCGCGCAGGTAACTAGCCTCATATAAGTCCCTATCGTCTAGAGGCCTAGGACATCGCCCTTTCACGGCGGTAACCGGGGTTCGAATCCCCGTAGGGACGCCAAATTCTAAAAAGCCACTGCATAACGTCAGTGGCTTTTTTCTTGCCTAAAAAATAAAAAGCCAATCAATGATTAGCTTTTTTATATACTCTATCAACCCGCAATTCCCACTTGTACTTCAAGGCGACCTGACTGCACTCGTAGTCCTCTAATTTCAAACTGATCGACTAACTGCTGCACAAGCTCGCGACTTTCTCTCAAAATATTCAAGCCCGGTAAAATACTAAAATCAGTCAAACTTAAAAGCTTTTCAACCATCCATGAACGGTTGTTAATAAAGTCAATAAATCCTGCTTGCTCTAGGTCAATAAACCACATGCGGTGGCCATCGCGTTGGATTCCGGGAATATCACCAATCAAATGATTAATAAGTGATGGAATAGGCAACATATTTACCACTTCGAAACCAACTCGACCAATACGGCGCACAGCCCAATTTGACAAGGTGCCGCCATGTCGAATCTGAACATCAAGACTTTCATCCATTTGTCGCAAGCGTAAGAATTTTTCCTGCCCAATACGGCATTCCAATACTTTAAAATCTAAACTTAAACGATACATGAAGCGATGATAATGCCCATCGATCTCGACTTGGAAACTGTCATTGCCGCATTTAATTTTAATATCATCAATTTCGGAGCGATCAATGCGCTTAAGAATTTGATTATTTAATAACATTTCGGGTAAGTACAACGTTAAGGTACTTTTGCCCAAAAAAGTTCGCGCCATAATCAACGCGACTTGGCGTGCTGTTTCACTGGTTTCAGACACCATATCTCTTACCGTGCCTGCTGCCAGATTTGTCATTCCGACAACTCCACGTCGTGTATGAGTAGTTACTTGATCGAGTGCGTCCAAAGCAGCATCAGCAACCTCTGCAATATTACGTGTCGTGTCGCTAGCAAACCCAACTGCATCTTGGGCATGTTGCAATGTCTTATGCAGTAATCGACGAGATAATGACGGTTTAGCGGTATCTGGAGTAGCTAAAACCGATGCTGTCGTTGTAGGCTGCGACTTATTGTCATCTTGTTGACCCAAGTCCCTCTCTCCTTTTTATATTTATCCCACATCCTATTCGAGTATTTAAGCTCATTTATTGTGCTAATCACACTTCATTTTTCTGTAGATTAGCATGCTCTACAATATTATTTTAATTTTTATGTGTACGGATAAATCATCTGTTTTTTTATATTTCTTTGTTTATTCATAAGTAATTTTTCTGCTAACTCAACGCATTTCATCGATATCTTACAAATTTTTTTCTTTCTGCACATTTCCGTTAGAATAGATTCAAACTAAATGTGGAGTTCTCATGCAATATCGTTGCCCTAAATGTCAAAGTGTTAAAATTATGCCTGTGAGCCAAGGCGTGAACAGCGCAAAACCTGTCGTTCCTAAAAGTCTGGTTATCTTGATTCCTGCAATTTTTGTGCTTTTACTGTTAGTAGTCATTAGCATCTTTATGTGGATTTTTGGCAATGGTGCAGGTAGTTCTCTTCAAATTGCAACAGTAGTTGCATTTGTGGTTACTGTAGGGGCAGGTTTTATGTTCTGGCGTGATTTGCCTGATTTTAAATTGTCTATGCAAGCATTTATGCAGTCACAAAAACACTGGAAATGCCGTGACTGCAATAACGAATGGGAAATTTAAAAAAACTGTTCACATCAGCTTAATGCTGATGTGAATGTGCATTGTCTGCATCATCATGTTTGTGCGAAGCATGCTGAGCAATATGCTGACAATTGATCTCGGCATCGTCCTCAATTTGCAATGTCACTTCACCAATACCATGTTCATGAGAAAGCATTTCAACAGCATCTTGATACAACTTGGTACGGTCAGCTTCAGGCGCAAATAAGTGCACGGTTAAATGGATATTTTTAGAAGTAATCGCCCACACTTTGAGTTGGTGAATACTCTCAACACCATTTAAAGAAAGTAAATCCGCACGTAGCTTCTCAATATCGACCTCTTCGGGTACACCTTCGAGCAAAATGTTAATACTTTGCTTAAGTAAAACCCATGTTCTTGGCAGCACCCAAAATCCAATCAGTACCGCAATAAGCGTGTCAATCCAGTACCAATTAGTGAAGTAAATAATAATTGCACCAATAATAACGCCTACCGAACCTAGTGCATCACTCAATACTTCTAGATAAGCACCTTTCACATTTAGGCTGTTATTGGCACTCGACATCAGGATTTTCATTGAGATGAGGTTAATTACCAAACCAATAGTCGCTACCACCAACATTCCCACACTTTGAATTTCAGGTGGCTTAGAGAATCGGATATAGGCTTCATATAAAATATAAATTGCCACCACGAACAGCATGAGTGCATTAAATAAAGCGGCCAGAATTTCAAAGCGTTGATAACCAAAAGTACGCTTATTATCAGCGGGACGTTTTGAAATCTGAATTGCGACCAGAGCAATTGCCAAAGCAGCTGCATCTGTAAACATATGCGCAGCGTCAGAGAGCAACGCCAGACTTTGTGTGATTAAACCTGCAATAACCTCAACAATTAAAAATGTCGTAGTAAGCGCCAAGGCAATCGTTAATTTCTTGGCATTACCTTCAGTCACTACAGCATGACTATGGTCATGACCATGTTGTCCACCCATTTTGCGGACTCCTTATTATTTATCTTTATGGTGAGGTAAAAGTAACCATGAATTCATGTTTACCTTTACCTGTTTCAAATACTTTTCTGACTCAAACTTTTTCATCAAAAAAGATATCTCAAATCGATGACATTATGAATGCTCAACTTTATTCGTCTTGCTTTCATTCATCCATCGATAAATGACTGGCAATAAAACCAGCGTTAGTATCGTAGATGAAATAATGCCACCGATTACTACCGTTGCCAAAGGTCGTTGTACCTCTGCACCAGTTCCAGTTGCTAAAGCCATTGGAATAAAACCAAGTGAAGCAACAAATGCCGTCATTAATACAGGGCGTAGTCGCAGTACAGCACCTTTCCAAGTAGCTGCATGAACATCTAGGGTTGCTCTTAGCTCTTTAATGAATGTGAGCATGACCAAACCATTCAATACCGCAACACCTGATAAAGCGATAAACCCGACTCCAGCAGACATAGAAAGCGGAATATCTCTCAGCCACAAAGCGACTAATCCACCAGATAAAGCGAAAGGAACTCCGCTAAATACAAGTAAGCTGTCTTTAAAGTTACTAAATACCGCCATCAGCAACACAAAGATCATGATGAGCGCCATCGGTACGACGATTTGCATTCTTGCAGTGGCAGAAGCAAGGTTTTCAAATTGTCCTCCATAACCCAACCAATAACCGCTAGGTAGCTTTTGCTGCGCCAGTTTGCTTTGCATCTCTTGTACAAAAGACCCAAGGTCACGATCACGTACATTTGCTGTCACAATCACTCGGCGCTTACCATTTTCACGGCTCACTTGAGCAAGCCCCAGAATATTCTCAACCTTGGCAACGTCTTGTAACTGGATCAGACCACCGTTTGGTAAGCGAATCGGTAATTGTGCTAGCTGCTGAGGCGTACGCATGTCTTCCTGCAAACGAATCACAAAATCGAAACGTCTATCACCCTGTAAAATTTGACCTACACTCTGTCCTCCAATACTCGCAGCGACAATATCCTGAATAGACTTGACTGATAATCCATATTGAGCAGCCAGAGCATGATCAACATCTACATTCAGTAATGGTAAACCATCAGTCTGTTCAACTTTGACTTCACTGGCACCTGGAATGCTACGTAGCTGTTGGGCTATTTTTTCCGCTTCCTGATTGAGGACTTGCATATCATCCCCAAAAACTTTCACCCCGATATCACTACGTACACCTGAAATGAGTTCATTAAAACGTAGTTCAATCGGTTGCGAGAATTCACTGTTATTACCAGGAATCTGATTCACGAATTGCAGCATTCTGGTACGCAATTCATCTATCGTTTCTTTAGGGTTTGGCCATTGATCGTGTGGTTTTAATAGAACAATACCATCGGAAATATTAGGAGGCATGACATCAGTAGCAACCTCGGCTGTTCCTGTTCTTGCAAAAATGGCTTTAATTTCGGGAAAAGCTTTCAGTAACTGCTTTTCCACATTCTCCTGAATCTTAAGTGACTCTTCTATGCCTGTGCTCGGTGCACGCATGAGTTGTAGTGCAAAATCACCCTCACTGAGTTGAGGTGCGAACTCACTCCCCACTCTTGTTGCAATAGCACTTGTCAAAATCAAGATGCTGACCGCTGCTGTGACAACAACATATCGAAAGGCATATGCTTTATCGAGTAAGCCTGCATAACCTTTTTTCAGTGTCATCATCCAGCGGCTTTCTTTTTCCTTCACCTCACCTGTAACAAACAAAGCGACAGCTGCCGGTACAAAGGTCACGGATAAAATAATCGCTCCCAATAACGCTAAAACGACGGTCATTGCCATAGGGTGGAACATTTTTGCTTCTACGCCCGCTAAAGCAAAAATTGGTAGGTACACGACCATAATGATGATCTGACCAAATATTAATGGTCGGCGTGCTTGTTTAGCCGCTAGAAAGACCTCAGTGAAACGTTCGGAACGTGTTAATAAGCGACCTTTTAAATGCTGCGCTTCAGCTAAACGCCGAATACAGTTTTCAACAATAACAACGGCCCCATCAACAATGATCCCGAAGTCCAAAGCGCCTAAACTCATCAGGTTGGCACTGATTTTTTGTTCCGCCATACCTGTTAAGGTAAAAAGCATTGCCAATGGGATAATACAAGCAGTGATTAAAGCGGCGCGAAAGTTTCCTAAAAAAATAAAAAGGATAACGATGACTAAAATCGCCCCTTCAATCAAATTTTTAGCTACTGTTTTAATCGCTTTATCTACGAGGCTACTACGATCATAGACTGTTTCAATCACCACGCCCTGAGGGAGTGATCTTTGAATTTCCTGAACTTTATCGTCAATCGCCTTAGCAATAGTTTTACTGTTTTCACCCATCATCATCATGGCGATACCTAAAACAGTTTCCTGTCCATTATAGGTAGCACCACCTGTACGCAAATCATGACCAATCGATACTGACGCTACATCGGCAACCCGTATAGGTAAACCGTTTTTAGTGGCGACCGTAACATTCTGGATATCTTGTATCGATGTCAGCATACCCGGAACACGAACTGTGAGTTGCTGGCCATTCTCTTCAATAAATCCGGCACCACGGTTTTCATTATTATTTTGAAGCGCATCTTGTAAATCAGTGAGTGGAATTTGCAACTGTTGTAACCGTGTCAGATCTGGAGAGACCACGTAGGTTTTGTTATATCCTCCAATGCTATTAACCTCGGCTACCCCTTGTACACGTTGTAACTGGGGCCGAATAATCCAGTCCTGAATTTCACGCAGGTCCATCGCGCTATAGGCTGAACCATCTGCTTTTTTAGCATTTGGCTCTGCTTTTACCACCCATTGATAAATCTCACCGAGTCCAGTCGAAATTGGAGACATTTGCGGATCAATGCTATCTGGTAAAGCACTCTTAGCTTCTTGTAAACGCTGGTTAATCAGCTGTCTTGCCCAGTAAATGTCTGTGCCATCTTTAAAGATAATCGTGACCTGAGAAAGGCCATATCTGGAAATTGAACGAGTCTGTTCCAGATTGGGAATACCAGACATGGCATTTTCAATCGGATAAGTAATTCTTTGCTCAACTTCAGGTGCTGTAAAACCATTGGCCTGACTATTGATCTGCACCTGTACATTGGTGATATCAGGCACGGCATCAATTGAAAGTTTTTGGTAGCTATAAAGTCCGACACCAATCCAAGCAATAACAAACATCATGACCCAAATGGCGTTGTTAATTGAAAACTGAATGATCCGATCAAACAAACCTTCAGCCTCTGGCAAATCAGGTTTATTAATGTCCATGCTCAGCCTCCCCTTTTTCAAGTTCGGACTTAAGCAAGAAACTACCTTGAGTCACATATTGCTGTTTTTCAGTAATTCCTGATTTAACTTCTACCCATTGTGCATCTGAAGAATAATTGCCTAACTCAACGGCAACAGGGGCAAAATGAATTTTGTCCTTCTCCTGTTTTGCAATAAAGACGACATTCTTTCCATCCATCTGTTGTATCGCTGTCTTGTTAACCCGTAATACAGTCGCTGCATTATTTTGTTTCAGTAACACATTGACCATTAAGTTAGGGCGTAATTCTTTTGAAGGTGTCAGTACCTTGGCACGAACCTGTAAACGACCAGTTTGAGTATCTGCTTCTGAAGTTAGGCTTTGCACCTGCGCTTTAAAAATATTGTTCGTTTGCAACGATTTAAATTCAATTTCCTGATTAGGCTGAATATTGGTATTTGCACTTGGTAGCACAAACTCGACCCATAACTGATCCAGGCGATCAATAACAAATAATTGTTTTTCAGGACCAATTTGCTCACCAATGACAATATCTTTATTACTGATTACACCACTTAAAGGTGCTGTTAAAACATATCGGCCTTTACTTGAGCGATTCGCTCCCAATGCAGATAAACGGCTATTTGCAGCTTGTACCTGAATTTGCGCTTGACGATATGCATTGTAAGCGCGCTGGTAATCTTGATGTGCTGAAACCCCTTGTTCCCACAATTGTTTTTCACGTTGATAATCTTGCTGGGCTAATGTCAGTGTTTCTTGCGCCATGCTTAAGTTAGCTTGTTGATCGACCAAATCAGGTACAAATAAAGTCGCAAGCGCCTGACCCTTTTCAACTTGTTGTCCCAGTGCAACATTTACACTATCTACACGCGCAGAAAAAGTTGAAGAGACATGTGCTTGCTGGTCTGTATTTACAACAAGTTTGGCAGGATACGAAAGATTTTGCTCAACTTCTCCACGTCCTACTTGCTCTAACTTCACTCCATATTCAACCAGTTGCTTAGAAGTCAGGTTTAAACTGCCTTCCTCTTTTTCAGATTCTTCATGACCAGCTTCACCCTCTGCATGCGCTTCTTCACCTTCATCAGTATTAGGCTGTTTTTTTCCAGAGAAAAATAACCAAGTACTTAAAGCAAGGCAGACAATCAGCAGCAAAATAGCAATAAGCCATTGGTTTTTCATTTTTTTAACTGACATTACTCTGCCCCTCCAACTATCGGCAAATTATAGGTGTCTTGCCATAAATTTTGATTAATTTGATTTAATGCATCTCCAGACATCACCATATTTGGATCGATCCCGAGAGCTAAACTTTCTGCCTCAATTGCTTTTTGCCAAGCAGATTTAAGGAGTTGAACTTTCTTCAAACGTTGTTCTTGTAATTGAAGGGTAGATTGCTGAACATCGGTAATTGCAAATTTACCGACTTTAAAGCCAAGCAGCATTTTCTCTTGTACCGTCTCTGATAAAGGGATTTGCTGCTCATTCATTAAATTATATTGCTGCTTTAAACCCGCTAACTCGTACTGTAGAGTACGAATAGAATTCTCGCTTTGCTTTTTATAAAAGCTTTGCTGCTGGTCAATTAAATCGAGTTTGCTTTGTGCAACTCTTAGGGCATATTGCTGGCGATTAAAAATGTTTAAAGGAACCGCTATACCTACTCGGATCTGATTTTCGGTACTGCTCGTTTCTGCGGTTTTACTACGAACCACGCCCATATTTACAGTAGGCGTAGGCCGATTTTTTGCCTTTAAATAATTAATTTCAGAATTTTGTTGCATTGCTTGAAGCCGCAGGGACTGTTCTAACAAATTCTGTTTTAAGTATTGATCGATATCACCTTCATTTTTTAAAGGCCACGCACTTTTTATATCTGGACGTAACGTGAAGTTATCTTCTGTCTCACCCCATAAGTTAGCCAATTTTCTTTTAGCACTACTCAGTGATAATTCAACTTCCTGATATAAACGCTGATTTTCAACATGCGTCATGAGAGTTCGATCTAAATCAACCTGAGCAATACTGCCTGCCTGAAAGCGTAAGCGGGTAGCATCAAGAAGATTTTTACTCGTTCTTAACTGGGCTTTAGCAACTTCATGTTCAAGCTCTAAAATAGATACTTGTGACCATAAATATTTTACCGCCAGCTTCAGTTGAGCCTGATATAAAACCTGATTTAACTCAACTTGATTTTGCTGAACACTTGCCAGTTTTTTTGCTGCAGAACGTACACCAAAAATATCTAGTTTTTGCGAGATCCCAAGTTCTAATTCCTGATCTTTTCCAGATTTAAAACCCGTTTGCTGTACAGAAACCGTCGGATTTTCCCATAGCTGGCTCTGTTTGATATTGCTCGCGGCGATATCTTGTTGAGTTTGCCAAATTCCTGTTTGAGTCTGAAACTGCTTAACCTGATCGAGCACCTGTTCAAACGTTAAAACATTCTGTACACGCTGTGGTTGTGTATTCTCAGCAAGGTTCTGATTTGAACTGGCTGCGTTTGTTACGACACCAGTTGAAAGTGCAACAGCAACAACTAATGATTTAAATACCCAAGATGTACTCAGACTAACGAAACTTTTTTCGTATAAAAAAATAGACATAAAATAACCCTATGAAATAAATAATATTTCTGGTGGGCTAATTTTCGGCTACCCCACCTATAGCAGGGTTAAAACAGGAGGCGGGTCTTGTTTAGAGATATGAGGGGACTTATAAGAATTGGACCAATAATATTGTTGTTTTGGCTCAGATGACTGTATTAACGGTGAAACAAGTTTTTCTTGTGCTTCTACAATCACAACATGAAAACATGAAGGTAAATGGTCATGATGATCGGACAAGTTTAAGGGAGCTTTATGAGTCCCTACGATATCTGTCTTTTCCGTATGGCTATGCTGTGAAGCTTCATAACTCAACGCTGCATGATGACCAAAATGATGTAATGCCTTTTCCTGATTTTCATGGGCGCAAAATGCCGCTGCCACATTCCATAAACTTTGGAATATAAGCAAACAGAATAAGACGGACATGAAAAGTGCAGAACGTGGCAACAGCACACCATTAAACTAAGAAGTTGAACAAAGCCACTATAGCAGGCAGTGGGCATGTAATAAAATTACATCTATAAGTAGCAGTATAGAAACGATTCTAATCTCGCCTGAGTAAAGATAAGAATAAATCATTAAAAATCTCTATCTTTACTCATAGGAAACTAATTATTAAGTAATTAGTTTCCTACAAAAGAAATTATTTACGCTTACAAGTTAAATGAGGGTTCTTACTTTCTTCAGCTTTAGCTTTTGTTTCTTGCTGAGACTTAATATTCTTTTCGAGGAATATTAACCCTCCATCAGCATGAGCCAAACTTGTTGAAAGAAGTAAAACCATCAAAACCGATTTTGTATTTAGTTTAATAGACATAATAATCACCAGATCTAAATATTCATAATTTATTTAAGGACTTAGCCCAGAAATAAAATTAATTTTTCGCATACCTTAGTTAATCAATTCAGGACAAATCTTCTGAGTCTCTAAGAAGCATGCGGATATACTTTCATTTCATTTTTAGAACCAACTAAATAATGAAGGGAGAACACCGTGCAGTCGCAACTCATCAAAAAGTTGGACTAAGGCCGCAACCCAGATAAACCACACCACCTGCGTCAAAAAAATACGGAAATGCTTCGGTGAAACCTGATAGAACTCAGGCTCTTTAAAATTTTTGAAACTTGGTAAAAAGCGTGGAATTGTCTTTATATAATCTGAATATGCAGTTCCATATTTTTCACTCAGGAATGCTTCTTCTTGGCGTATAACAAAATGGTAGTAACAGAGAAAATAAAGCGTGAATACTATTGGAAAGATAAACGTCTCTGTAATCAACATGATCCCGACTCCACCCAGATAACTAAACAGATAGAGTGGATTTCTACATAAAGAATAGGGACCGTCTGTCACCAACTTGGCATTCTTAAATCCGGAAATGTAAAGACTGCACCATATTCTTCCCATTACTCCGATGCCCACAAAAAACCATCCAAAGAACCATAAAATATGTTCTATAAATGCCGCTTGGAAATGCCATTTACTAAAACTTAAAGCAAGAATAATAGCTAAAATCAGCCCAATCACTCGGGAGCTCACAGTTCTAACACGGGGGGAAAATAAAATATTCATTTCCATAAACCTCCATCACTGTGAATCATCAGAGATGAGATAACCGATTCATTAAAATGATATTTTTGTTTTCCGGAAAGATTTGACAGAACCTTATATCCCGCCTTGTCATTAACATAAAGACGTGAATGTTTAAGTGAGTAATCTACATAGAAGATTGCTGCGCTTTGTTTGCACATATAATTAAGCATAAAATAACCCTTTGAAATAAATAAATTTCTGGTGGGTTATTTTTCGGCTACCCCACCTATAGCAGGGTTAAGACAGGAGGGGGATTTAAAGAGCCAAGATACGGAGACTGATAAGAATTAGACCAGTAATAGATTTGTGAAAGCTCATGTACACGCACAAAAGGTTCTTGAGCTTGTTG
This sequence comes from Acinetobacter sp. BEC1-S18-ESBL-01, assembly GCF_014169935.1. Classification (NCBI taxonomy): domain Bacteria; kingdom Pseudomonadati; phylum Pseudomonadota; class Gammaproteobacteria; order Moraxellales; family Moraxellaceae; genus Acinetobacter; species Acinetobacter sp. BEC1-S18-ESBL-01. The sequence continues at coordinate 295,936 of NZ_AP022302.1, read as the reverse complement.
TGCATTTTCAATCATCACTACATGAAAACATGAAGGTAAATGATCGTGATGATCTTGCCAGCTTAATGGAGCATTATCAGAATTTTCTACAATACCCACATGTTCAGTCTGCATATGGTCTGAAGATTGATATACATTTAAATCTGCATGATGACCGAAATGTTGTAATGCCATTTCCTGATTTTTATGCACGCAAAATGCCGCTGCAACATTCCATAAGCTTTGGAATATAAGCAAACTAAACAAGACGGACATAAAAACTGTAGAACGTGGCAACGGTACACCATGACAGTAAATTGCACAAAGTCACTATAGCAAGCGATACCAATGTAATAAAATTACAAAATGATTTTTGGTTAATTTATCGCTGTTTTAAAAAAGTTTTTTCTTTAGAAAAATTAATTTCCTGTTTTGAGTTCCTGCAATGTATAAACTATTTTCTACTCTACTTGTTGTCGTCTGTTTAAATTTGAGTGCTTGTGCCACGACATTACTTTCAGAAGCCTTACCTGACGAAACCACAAGAACCGAGAAAATCTTTTTAGCAAAAGATCAAATCATTGCTTTAGGACAAGCTGTTCAAAACCAGCAAGAACAAGGGATCATTTTTGTAGGCCAAGATTTTAGTTACTTAATGACCGAGGGAAGCGCTGAGCTATCAAAACTTCTTCATGCAATCCCAGCAGATCAGCGAAGTCTGACCAATCCGTCCCCACTGGTACTGACCATGGATGACCCAAATCATTTTCATGGTGTTTTACAAATACGCTATAACACGCGTATGGTTGATTTAAATGACTCGCAAAAAGACTTATTAAAATCCCTCGGCTTTAGACAAAATTTCGATATTATTCAAAATCAGCAAACAGCACCTTATCCCTATATCAATATTTTCTTTAAAGGCCAGCTTTATCAATCACAGGGAGCTAAAAAAGTCGAAAAAACCTTAGCGCAACCTTATCCAATTATCCTGCAACAGGAAAATAAAATTACCAAAAAACATCCTTTGAAAAAGGCGACCCGTATGGCACTTTATCCGTTAGCGATGGCATTTGATGTGGTCACGGTGGCCCCTTCTCTGATCTGGGCAGACTTACGAGGTAACTTTACAAAATAGAAGTTCCTGGGCAAAACTAATTAACTAGCTCTTAAGCTAGTTTTGTTTAAAGAAATTTCTTTTGTTTGATATTTATAAATTTTCTCAAAAGTCTTTTACGTTAAATAATAGCTATTTTTTAATTTTAAAAGCTCTAATTTCCCTTAAGAATGCCACTATTCTCATAGTAGTTTTACTTAGCGTAAAAACACGTGTAAGTTTTATGTAAGCCAAAACTTCATTATTTTTCATCCAAATGCGCTATATCACATTTACAAAAAAAAACATAATATTTCAATATAAGGGACTAGCTTAAAAGTGTGAGTCAATTCAATTAAATTGAGGAACAAGGGAGACTATCATGAATATGAAATCAATCAAGTATAGGCTTAATCACTTGTTTGCTTTTGAAAACTTACCTTCTGATATGCATTCACAAGCAGTTGATGAAATTGAACAGGGTTTACGCTTTGAGGAACTAGCCGAGCAAGACCATGAACGTATGCAAAACTGGTTAGATGTAACTCCTAACGATCGAAATGCTATGTGGTGCTACCTACGAGCAGCTTTACGTGGTAGCTCTGACGCTTCTTTTAAGCTTGGTATCGGTTATCTAAATGGTCAATTTGGATTAGATAAAAATTATCGTGAAGCTGAAAAATGGCTACAAAAAGCAGCAAGTCAGGGGCATCCCGATGCTGAACGCTGCTTACAAGAAGCATTTAGCAAGCTCGCATTTTCTTAAAATAAAAAACCAGCCCTTAGGCTGGTTTTTAAATTATCAGAGATTATCCGCTAATTTTTTTGTATTTAGTACGTTTTTGAACAGCGTCTTCACCTAAACGTGACTGACGGTATGCTTCATATTCTGCATAGTTACCTGTGTAGAATTCTGGCTGTTCATTTTCGAATGACAAGATGTGTGTCGCGATACGGTCAAGGAACCAACGGTCATGCGATACCACCATTACCGTACCTGGGAATACAAGAATTGCATCCTCAAGCGCACGTAAAGTTTCAATATCCAAGTCGTTTGATGGCTCATCCAGTAAGATAACGTTTGCACCTTGCTGTAAAATTTTCGCAAGTTGTAAACGGTTACGCTCACCACCAGACAATTCGCCTACGCGTTTTTGCTGGTCTTGGCCTTTAAAGTTAAAACGGCCAATATAAGCACGTGAAGCAATTTCATAATCGCCCACTTTCAAAATATCTAAACCACCAGACACTTCTTCCCAAACAGTTTTGTTATTGTCTAGAGTGTCACGAATCTGACCCACGTAAGCCACTTTAACTGACTCACCTAAAGTCACAGTACCTGTATCAGGTTGCTGTTCGCCAGTCATCATACGGAATAAAGTCGTTTTACCCGCACCATTTGGACCAACGATACCTACAATTGCTGTTGGAGGTACAGTAAACGATAAGTTTTCGTACAATACGCGGCCGTCAAATGATTTGCTGATACCTTCCACTTCCACAACTTTATTACCCAAACGAGGGCCAGGTGGAATGTAGATTTCAGACGTTTCATTACGTTGCTGGAATTCTTTAGAGTTAAGCTCTTCAAAACGCTCCATACGTGCTTTGTTTTTCTTTTGCTGACCTTTCGCATTTGAACGAACCCATTCAAGTTCTTTTTTCAATGCTTTAGCAAAAGATTCTTCTTGTTTCTGCTCTTGTTCTAAACGAGCATTTTTTTGCTCTAACCAAGAAGAATAGTTACCTTGGTAAGGAATACCATGCCCACGGTCAAGCTCCAAGATCCACTCGGCAACGTTATCCAAGAAATAACGGTCATGCGTAATCGCAACGATTGTGCCAGGGAAATCTTTCAAGAAGCGCTCTAACCAAGATACCGATTCTGCATCTAAATGGTTCGTCGGTTCGTCAAGAAGCAACATGTCTGGCTTTGAAAGCAATAAACGGCAAAGTGCTACACGACGGCGTTCACCACCTGAAAGCTTAGTTACGTCTGCATCCCAAGCTGGAAGGTTCAAGGCATCTGCCGCGATTTCAAGCTGGTTATTTAAGTTATGTGCATCCCAAGCATGGATAATTGATTCTAATTTTTCCTGCTCTTTTGCAAGTGCATCAAAGTCTGCATCCGGATCTGCATATTCTGCAAAAACCTGATCAAGGCGCTCTAATGCATCTAAAGCTTCACGCACGCCATCTTCAACGTTACCACGAACGTCTTTAGTCGGATCAAGAGGTGGTTCTTGCTCTAAATAGCCGATTTTAATTCCAGGTTGTGCACGAGCTTCACCAGAGAAATCTTTATCTACGCCAGCCATAATACGAAGCAAAGTAGATTTACCTGCACCGTTCAAACCGAGCACACCAATTTTGGCACCCGGGAAAAATGATAAAGAGATGTCTTTTAAGATTTCGCGCTTTGGCGGAACCATCTTAGACACTCGGTTCATCGTATAAATATATTGGGCCACGCAGGACTCCTCAATTGAAAAACCAATACATCGCATAAGCGATAAATAATCGCGCGTATTATACGCTGAAAACCTCGATGACTTGAAGTTATGATTTCCATCGTACGGATTTATCAAACAATTTTCTTTTTCAATAAGTTGCAAAATTTTTATGGATAAGATTTATACAGCGTTTCAGCGTATATTTTTCTATCTTTATTCCTAAAATTAGAAAACAAACCAGAATTTCTGCAATTTTCTATTTAACTTTTAGGCTAGACTCGCTCAATATTTAACTCACGAAGATGAAGTAATCATGACTTATAAAGATGAAACCTTAGCAATTCACGCTGGCTATTCACCCGAGGCAACAACAAAAGCGGTTGCGGTCCCTATTTATCAAACCACTTCATATGCATTTGATAATACACAGCACGGTGCCGACCTTTTCGATTTAAAAGTTCAGGGCAATATTTATACCCGTATTATGAACCCGACCACTGCTGTGCTTGAGCAACGTCTTGCTGCACTCGAAGGCGGAATTGGTGCTTTAGCCTTGGCTTCTGGAATGGCAGCGATTACCTATGCTGTCCAAACGATTACAGAAGCGGGAGACAACATTGCCTCCGTCTCAACTTTATATGGCGGAACTTATAATTTATTTGCCCACACCTTACCAAAACAAGGCATTGAAGTTCGCTTTTTTGATTATCAAAAACCTGAAAGCTTACGTGACTTAATTGATGATAAAACTAAACTTGTTTTTGTTGAGTCGATTGGTAACCCACTTGGAAATATCATCGATTTAGAAGAAATTTCAAAAATCGCACATGAATATGGTGTACCCGTCATTGTCGATAACACCGTTGCCACCCCTGCTTTATTAAAACCTTTTGAATATGGTGCCGATATCGTCATTCATTCACTTACTAAATATATTGGTGGACACGGTAATAGCATTGGTGGAGCGATTGTAGATAGCGGTAAATTCCCTTGGGGTAAATATCCAGAGCGTTTTAAAGTTTTGAACACGCCAGACCCAAGTTATCACGGAGTTAATTATGTTGAAGCATTAGGTGAGGCTGCCTACATAGCACGAGCTCGCGTTGTACCATTGCGTAATACAGGCGCGGCTATTAGTCCACTGAGTGTTTTCTTGATTTTACAAGGCCTCGAAACTCTAAATCTTCGCATGGAGCGTCATACTGAAAATGCGCAAAAAATTGCAGAGTATTTACAGACCCATCCAAAAGTAAAATGGGTGAATTACGCAGGTTTAAAAGATCATCCGCAGCACCAGCTTGCTCAAAAATATGTAAAAGGTAAACCTTCTGCAATTTTATCTTTCGGTGTACAAGATGGGCGTGAAGGAGGTACTCGATTCATTGATTCACTTCAGCTATTTACTCGTCTTGTGAATATTGGTGATGCGAAAAGTTTGGCTTGCCACCCTGCAACTACAACTCACCGTCAGCTCAATGAACAAGAGCTTAAATCTGCTGGTGTAAGTGAAGATATGGTTCGTCTTTCCATTGGAATTGAGCATATTGATGACTTAATTGCCGATTTAGAACAAGCACTTTCAGCTGTATAACTTTTAAACTATTCATCAAGCCTCTGGAAATAGAGGCTTTTTTCATTTTTCTGTTCACTATATAACTAAAATAATTAATGGATTAAGATACTATTTTAGAGTTTTTACTCTAAATAAATTGTTAAATTTCATATATTTACAGACTAGACAATTTTTAAACATCTATTAAGATAAAGACAATATTTATGAGTTCATCTGGATGAATCTACGGTTGTAAAAAATAAAAATTACATACCGGAATAAATAGTCCCTGCCCCTACTTAGGTAAAATGCTGTGAATAAAAAATTAGAAGCTCTGTTCCAGGAAAAGGTACAAGATAAAGTCATTTTAGTGACAGGCGCCTCGAGTGGAATCGGATTAACGATTTCAAACAAACTTGCTGATGCTGGTGCCCATGTTTTACTGGTTGCCCGTACTCAAGAAACTTTGGAAGAAGTAAAAGCAGATATCGAAAAACGTGGCGGTAAGGCATCAATTTTCCCATGTGATCTTAACGATATGGAAATGATTGACCAAGTCTCTAAAGAAATTTTAGCGACTGTTGATCACATTGATATTTTAATTAATAACGCAGGTCGCTCTATTCGCCGTGCTGTACATGAGTCTTATGATCGTTTTCATGACTTTGAACGCACCATGCAATTAAATTATTTTGGCGCGGTTCGCCTAGTTCTCAATATCTTGCCGCATATGATTCAGCGTAAAGATGGACAAATCATTAACATTAGCTCGATTGGTGTTTTAGCAAACGCTACTCGCTTCTCTGCATATGTCGCGTCTAAAGCAGCGCTTGATGCATTTAGCCGCTGTCTATCTGCCGAAGTTCATGCACACAAGATTGCGATTACTTCAATTTATATGCCATTGGTTCGTACTCCAATGATTGCACCAACTAAAATTTATAAATATGTACCAACACTTTCACCTGAGCAGGCTGCTGACTTAATTGCTTATGCAATTGTGAAACGTCCAAAACGTATGGCAACTAACTTAGGCCGCTTAGCTTCAATGACTTATTCTGTAGCACCAGGCATCAATAATATGTTTATGTCGATTGGTTTCCGTTTATTCCCAAGTTCAGATGCAGCGAAGGGACAAAAAACTGAGAAATTAAACTGGGCACAAAAAGCTTATGCACGTATTTTCCCTGGTGAACACTGGTAATTTTGAGTTAATCGCATAACAAATAAAAAAGCGCCTTAACTAAGGCGCTTTTTTTAACTAAAGGACTGATCAATCAAGAAACTGAACGTGCCCTGTTTTTACATCGTAAATTGCACCCACAACTACGATCTCACCTCGATCAACCATATCTTTAAGCACGCTGCTATTATTAATAATGTACTGGATGTTGTAATGAACATTCATTGCTGTGACTTGACTAATAAAAGCATTACCTAATTCACGTGGCTGCATAATGTCATATACGCTATCAACCGAATGCATTAATGGTCCAAGTACATATTGAATATGTGGCATTTCCTTCACATCAGACACTTGCTTTTGCTCTAAACGCAATTGACATGCACTCGTCACCGCACCGCAATCGGTATGTCCTAAAACAACGATGACTTTAGAACCTTTAGCCTGACAAGCAAACTCAAGTGAACCCAATACTTTTTGCCCAGCAATATTACCTGCAATTCGTAAGCTAAACAGATCACCAATACCTACATCAAAAATCATTTCGGTGGGTGCACGTGAGTCCATACACCCAAGAACGGCTGCAATCGGATGCTGCCCTTCATCTGCAGTCACACGAATTTGTCGATAAATATCTCGTTGAAGACGTTCATTTTTTACAAAACGTTCGTTCCCCTCTTTAAGTAGGTTAACGACCTGTTGTGGACTCAACTTTTGTTGCAAATCATGTGTACTAATATCAATATCAAGTACCGCATCATCAACGTCTTGATAGTGCTGTTTGAACCCAACCAATTTAAGGTTTACTTGACGTTTAATAGCTGTTTCACTTTGATAATCTTGAATAACTTGATAGATATCTGGATCGATCGAATCACATTGGGTTGCATCAATAATGAGTTGTTGATGTTTATGTACATGTTCTAATGCCGAAATAAGCGCAGAACGATTAAGAAAGGTGACTTGTGATGGGAGTTCAATACGAGTCACTACGCCATGTAAACGCTTCTCTCTATAAACACGAATACCTTTATTAAAATTGCCATAGAGAATAAAAGCACTACTGGTGAACAGACCAATTAAAATTCCCATTAAAAGATCGGTCAATAAAATTGCAACTAAAGTAATAATAAAAGGTAAAAACTGTTTCCAACCTTTTTGATAAAGCTGTTTGAATAGTTTTGGATGAGTAAGCTTAAAGCCTGTCACAATAAGGATCGCAGCCAATGCAGACAGAGGAATCATGTTCATTAATGGCACAAAGAACAAAACCGCTAACAGCAACAATACCCCATGAATAATGGTAGAGCACTTACTACGCGCGCCTGTATTTGCATTCACCGAACTTCGCACAATCACTGAAGTGACGGGCATGCCACCTATTAAGCCCGAAACGATATTCCCTGTACCTTGTGCCCAAAGTTCACGATTCGGCGGAGAAGAGCGTTTTTGAGGATCGATTTTATCTGCAGCTTCTAAATTCAATAAGGTTTCTAAAGAGGCCACAACAGCCAGAGTAATTGCCCCTGTGTAAATCATAGGTTCCGCTAAATAGCTAAAATCAGGGAAAATTAATACTTTTTCGGGTGCCTGTAATATATTCGGCAATTGAATGAGATTATCAATTTGCACTGCCCATGAAGAGCCCATACTCACTAAAATAAAATTTAAAACTGCTGCGAGCACAACCGCAATCAAAGCCGAAGGTAAAGCTAGTTTTTTAAGCGGACTGCTATCCCATGCTAAAATTAAGAATAGACTGAGCAAACCAATAAGTGCCGCTCCTCCATCAAAACGTTGAAGGAATGCATCTGGGGTTGAAGTCCAAACCTGTTTCCATGAAAAATCAGAAAGTCCAAACAGATAAGGCAATTGCGTGGCAATCAGGATCACGCCAATAGCAGCTAGTAATCCTAAAATGACATTATTTGGAATAAAGTTGGCAAAAAAACCTAACTTGAATAATCCAAATAGAATTTGCAGGACACCAGCAAAAATAATACATAATAAAAAGGCGGCATAATTGCCGCCTAGTTGTTCTAACTGTACAAGAATGACGGCAGTCAGCCCTGCCGCTGGGCCTGCAACGCTAATGTGGGAACCACTTAGCAAACCCACAATAATGCCGCCCACAATACCTGCAATAATACCTGAGATGATGGGAGCACCTGAGGCTAAAGCGATACCCAAGCACAGCGGTAATGCCACAAGGAATACGACGACTCCAGATAAGAGGTCTTTTAAATGAAATCTATTTTTCAGGTTTAAAACCGACATAAAACAACCATTTATAATAAAAAGAAATAAGCAAAGTTGTACTATTACAGCCTGAAAGTGAGTAAATGCTTCAAGGCTCGGTTGATGATGTCGAACAACTGAATATCATTAAAGTTTAGTTATGCTATAACGTTGTGTATTTAATTGTGTATTTAACAACGATTTGTTGATCTTAAGATTCACCTCATCTTTACGACTGTTTTTTTCTTATTTCGCTTTTATATAATTATTAAAAAAGTAATATTTTAACCCATAAAAAAAGCCTCCAATTGGAGGCCTTTTTATCAATTAAAGACTCTTATTTAGAACCTTTAATTCCCGCTTGTAATAACAATGCACCTAAACCACCAATCTTTTGTTCTTGTGGTTTTTCCTGCTTGCTACGCTGAGGGCGTTCAGCTTGATTTTTACGTGGTTGAGGACGTTTACCTTGAGGCTTACGCTCAAAACGCTGTTCTGTATTTTGTTCACGGCGTGGTGGGCGCTGGGCTTTTACAGGTGCAGAACCTTCAGCACGCATACTTAAGTTCACGCGGTTACGTTCAACATCAACCTGCATAACACGCACTTGTACGATTTGGCCTGGTTTTACAACCTTATGCGGGTCAGAAACGAACTCATTCGCTAATTCAGAAATATGAACTAAACCATCCTGATGTACACCAATATCAACAAAGGCACCAAAGTTTGTGACATTAGTAATCACACCCTCAAGTTGCATACCTTCTGTCAATTGACCCACTTCAGTAATATCTTCGCGGAATTTAGCAGTACGGAACTCTGGGCGCGGGTCACGACCTGGTTTTTCAAGTTCAGCTAATACGTCTTGTACTGTTGGCAAACCAAATTTGTCATCAACAAATTCATCAGCTTTTACTTGGCGAATGATTTCGGTATTACCAATGATGTCTTTAACAGTTGTCGCTTTTGCTGCAACAATTTTCTCAACAAGACCATAACTCTCAGGGTGAACAGCAGAAGCATCTAAAGGTTCAGAACCATTTTGGATACGTAAGAAACCAGCCGCTTGTTCAAAAGTACGTTCGCCTAAACGTGGTACGCTTTTCAAAGCTTGACGGTTATCAAAACGACCATGCTCTTTGCGGTATTCAACAATTTGCTGAGCAATCGCTTTGTTTAAACCCGCAATGTAAGCCAAGATTGCTGGAGAAGCAGTATTTACATCAACACCAACAGCATTCACACAGTCTTCTACTACAGCGTCAAGAGTTTTTGCTAAACCAGTTTGGTTTACATCGTGTTGATATTGACCTACACCAATTGATTTCGGATCAATCTTAACGAGTTCAGCAAGTGGATCTTGTAAACGGCGAGCAATCGACACTGCTCCACGAATTGAAACATCAAGCTCTGGAAGTTCTGCCGCAGCAAGCTCACTTGCAGAGTAAACAGATGCGCCCGCTTCACTTACAGTCACACGTGTTAATTTGAGGTCGGTGTTTGCAGCCATCATTTCAGCCACTACAGCTTCTGTTTCACGGCTAGCAGTACCATTACCAATAGCAATAAGCTCTACATTATATTCACGGCATAGACGTGCAAGTTCAGCAATAGAACCTTCTTTATCTTCTTTAGGCGCAAATGGATAGATCGTGCTATGAGCAAGTACATCACCTGCATCGCTTACTACCGCAAGTTTCACACCAGTACGAATACCAGGGTCAACACCTAAAGTAGTACGACCACCTGCTGGCGCTGATAATAATAAATGACGAAGATTTTCAGCAAATACCTGCATTGCTTCTGCTTCGGCAGTAAGTCGTTTCTCTGTTAGCAATGAATGCTCGATTTGAGGACGAACTTTACCCAACCAGAATAATTTTGCAGTTTGTTTTAAGAAATCTTGACGTGCTTGAGGTTGAATTTGCTCAAGGTTGTATTCAGTTTCAATACGCGCTAATGGTGCATCATCTTCACCATCTACTTTTAAACCTAATACATTTTCTTGACGACCACGTAACATCGCTAATAAACGGTGTGAAGGTAATTTGTTTAAACCTTCAGAAAATTCAAAGTAATCGCGGAATTTTTTACCGACTTCTTTCTTTTCTTCAGAAGCAACTGTACTTTTTAAAACCGCAGTTTTTGCAAAAGTTGCTTTTAATTCTGTAGTAAGCGCAATATTTTGTGCCCAATCATCAATCAGAATATGCTGGATCGCATCTAACTGACTTTCAACATCTGGATAGTCTTCATGACTAAAACCAGCCAATGCTTCTGTCGGGTCAACTTGTTCTGCAATAATTTTTTCAGCAATCGGTCCTAAACCTGCTTCTTTTGCTTTAAAAGACTTACTTGTACGCTTAGGACGATACGGTGCATAAATTTCTTCTAAAGCATTTTTTGTTTCGGCTGCATTCACCCGCGCCAACAAGTCATCATTCAATTTATTCTGTTCTTGCAATGACTGAATGACCTTTTCACGGCGCTCATATAAATCACGTAAATACGCTAAACGAGTATCTAATTGGCGTAACTGCGTATCATCTAAACCTTGTGTTACTTCTTTACGGTAACGGGCAATGAATGGAACACTGGCACCTTCGTCAATTAAGCGGATGGCAGCTTCTACTTGGTTTGGACGTACGGCAAGCTCACTTGCCAACTGCTGAACTAAGTCAGTCATCGTGTTTGATCCCACAAGGATAAAGTTTAAAAGCACTGATTATAAAGACCAAGCCCATAAAATCCACACTTGTTTGCGTATTCAAAACGTTTTTTTGTATTGACTCTGAATATTTATACTTTTTACGACTACTAGAGCACGCAAAAACAGTGATTTAAGTATGAAAAAGTTAAGACTGAACCCTACCTTTTAATCTTTAAAAAATATAAACGTATGACTTATGTCATGAACATGACAAAAAATTAATATAATTTATGAGAAAATGATCATATTGATACATACCCCAAAAGATAAAAACATTGAGGTTGAGCACTACTTTATTCTTCTAATTTCTTATCTACTCAGTTTTTTTATCTTATTCAGCAATCAAAAGTCTATTATATTTATTTCAAATAACTGATTTGAAACAATTAGTTATTACCATTGAGTTATTCGAAAATTATTGAAAATTTAACTATTTGTTGTTTTAGGGCGGTCTTTGCTAAATTATGGGCTTAAGATGTTGTTTTTTGGTTTCAAACCACCTTGAAAATTGTAATTTTGAGCAAATTGATACATAGTCTAAACAAGAACATCGGCATTATACTGAGGGCTTGTTGGCAATAAGCCTATCCGACCCAATAATATATAAATTATGACTTTAAAAGGGAGTACATCATGAGTTTAGTTGTACCTGCTGAACATCCTGAAACCGTACACAACGAAACGGATCGTGTCGAACGTATTTTAGTGGTCGATGACGATGTGCGTTTACGTACCCTCTTGCAACGTTTTTTGGAAGATAAAGGCTTTGTTGTAAAAACTGCCCACGATGCTTCGCAAATGGACCGTTTATTACAACGTGAGTTATTTTCACTTATCGTACTCGACTTTATGTTACCGGTTGAAGATGGTTTAAGTATTTGCCGTCGTTTACGCCAATCAAATATTGATACACCAATCATCATGTTAACAGCACGTGGTAGCGATTCAGACCGTATTGCCGGTCTTGAAGCTGGTGCAGATGACTACTTGCCAAAACCATTTAACCCAAATGAACTTTTAGCCCGTATTCGTGCAGTATTACGTCGCCAAGTTCGTGAAGTTCCAGGCGCGCCAAGCCAACAAGTTGAAGTGGTTAGCTTTGGCCCATGGTCTTTAGACTTGTCTACCCGCACACTGACACGCGAAGGACAAATCGTTACCTTAACAACTGGCGAATTTGCTGTATTAAAAGCATTGGTACAACACCCACGTGAACCATTAACACGCGATAAATTGATGAACTTAGCGCGTGGCCGTGAATGGGGTGCAATGGAACGTTCAATTGACGTTCAAGTTTCTCGTTTACGTCGTTTAATTGAAGATAACCCAGCGCGTGCACGTTACATCCAAACGGTATGGGGTGTGGGCTATGTGTTCGTTCCAGATGGTGCTGAATAAGCTTGAGATAAGATAGAGTGAGTTTAGAACCAATCGCCCCACAGAACTTTACCGATTACGTGACCTATTCAGAGCGTAAACGGACTCGATGGGAACGTTTTCTCGACAAAATAAAGCCACGTTCTGCTGCCATGCGTACCACTATTTTGGTACTGCTGGTAGTGTTCTTTAGCTTATTTATGTCTTTATGGTTCTTTTGGCGCACTCTTTATTTACCGGAAATTCAACAGCATGCCCGCTATCTTGCGGTCGAGCTTGAGCTCGTCAATAATCCTGATATACGAATTTTTCATCGTGAAAATGAAGTAGATATTGATGCGTGGTTGCGTAATCGAGTCGGTATTGAATACGTTACCAACCCCAAAGAATATCCAAGTGTCCGAGAAAAGGTCATTGCCGAGTTTTTTACCAATCATGTCGAAAAAAAGCTGGCAAATGAGATTGGGACTAAAGACGTTACCGTTTACTTTCAGTTTAAACCGAGCCCACGCATTTGGATTCAAACACCTGAAATGCATGGGAACTGGGTTCGTGAGCCTTTAAAAACCTATGCCAACTACAGTCCTGAACTTTTAGTGGGTTGGGTCGTGGGTGTTCCATTACTGTCGGCTATCATTATTTTAATTTTGGTTCGACAGATGAACCGCCCTCTGCGTCGTTTGCAAAATGCTGCCAATGAATACAGTAAATCTGGAACAGCGCCGTACCTTGATACCAATCACGGTCCATTAGAAATTCGTCAAGTAAACCAAGCCTTTAATCGTATGGTCTATACACTCGATCAGACTGAGCGTGAACGACGTATTATGTTGGCAGGTATTTCACATGATTTACGCACCCCTCTTACACGCATACGTTTAACAGCAGAGATGCTGCCTGATGAGTTTTTGCGTGAAGGTTTGGTTTATGACGTAGATGATATGGATGCAATTCTTAATCAGTTCATTTCATACATGCGCGATGGTTCAGATGAGGAGTTGAAAGACACCAATATCAACATGCTTTTGCAAGAACTTGTTGTGCAATTTAAACCTCTCGATATTCAATTCGAGATGCAGGATGTACCTATTATTCCGGCACGTAGTCTTTCTTTAAAAAGACTTATTGCCAACTTGATTAATAATGCAAAACGCTATGGTGCTGAACCGATCGAACTCAGTGCAAAAGTTGAAAATGAATCTATTTTAATTACCGTTGCTGATCATGGTGAAGGCATTCCGGCAGATCAAATTGAAGAGTTAATGCAACCTTTTGTTCGCGGAGACTCAGCAAGAACCATTCAAGGTAGTGGTCTTGGGCTGGCTATTGTTAAACGTATTGTCGATATTCATCATGGTGAGATTCAAATTCATAATCGTGAACAAGGCGGTTTAGAAGTTATTATTTCTTTACCAATCCCAAAACCGAGTACCGAAGAAAATACCACGACGAATCCTTTGGAAAAAATAAAACAAACATTAAGTGAGCGCTTTTAATTTGAACAATCAGCAATTAAAAGCCTTGTTTTAATGACAAATAAAAACAATAAAAATCAATTAAATAAAGACCATAAATATAATTTATACCACCATTTATTTACAAAATTAGACCTTAGCCTAACACCTATGCACTTTTCAATTTTTCATAGCTAAAATCCCGTATGTTTTGACAATATTGAGGATGTCCAATGTCTTTAAGTCGTATTCGCCTAGCTTCTCTTCATGACAAGGTCATCAGTGCTGAACAAGCTGCGCAATTCATCGAAAATGGAATGACCGTTGGTATGAGTGGTTTTACTCGTGCCGGTGAAGCTAAAGCTGTTCCACAAGCACTTGTAGAGCATGCAAAGAAAAATCCGTTAAAAATCACGTTAATTACGGGTGCTAGCTTAGGTAATGACTTAGACAAACAACTCACGGAAGCAGGTGTTTTATCTCGTCGTATGCCATTTCAGGTAGACAACACTTTACGTCGTGCGATTAACAACGGCGAAGTTATGTTTATTGATCAACATTTATCAGAAACTGTTGAGCAAATGCGTAACCAGCAACTTAAACGTCCAGACGTTGCGGTGATTGAAGCAATTGCGATTACTGAAGATGGCGGTATTATTCCAACAACTTCTGTAGGTAACTCTGCAAGCTTTGCTATTTTTGCCGAAAAAGTTATTGTTGAAATCAACACATCTTTAAGCGAAAGCTTTGAAGGTTTGCATGACATCTATATTCCGACTTATCGCCCAACACGTACTCCAATTCCATTGACAAAAGTGGATGAGCGTATTGGTACAACGGCAATCCAAATCGATCCTGCAAAAATTGTAGGTATTGTATTTAACGATACACATGACTCACCATCAACAGTAACTCCTCCAGATGATGAGACTCAAGGCATCGCAAACCACTTAATTGCTTTCTTTAATAAAGAAGTTGCAGAAGGTCGTTTACCGAAAAACCTTGGTCCATTACAAGCAGGGATTGGCTCTATTGCCAACGCAGTACTAACAGGTTTAAAAGATTCTGATTTTGAAGACCTCATCATGTACTCAGAAGTACTACAAGACTGTACTTTTGAACTCATTGATGCAGGCAAAATGAAATTTGCTTCTGGTAGCTCAATTACCCTTTCTGCAAAATGTGGCGAAAAAGTTTTTGGTAATATCGAAGCTTACAAAGACAAATTAGTGCTTCGTCCACAAGAAATTTCTAACCATCCTGAATTAGTTCGTCGTTTAGGGATTATCGGCATTAACACTGCGCTTGAGTTTGATATTTACGGTAACGTGAACTCAACTCACGTGTGCGGTACTAAAATGATGAACGGTATTGGTGGTTCAGGTGACTTCGCTCGTAACGCTCACTTGGCGATCTTTGTAACCAAATCAATTGCTAAAGGCGGCGATATCTCTTCTATCGTGCCAATGGTGAGCCACGTTGATCACAGTGAACACGACGTTGATATTTTAGTGACAGAGCAAGGTTTAGCTGACTTACGCGGTTTAGCGCCTCGTGAACGCGCTCGCGCTATTATTGATAATTGTGTACACCCACTTTATCGTGATGCATTAAATGACTACTTTGACCGTGCATGTGCTAAAGGTGGACATACTCCTCACTTACTTCGCGAAGCATTATCTTGGCATGCAAACTTCGAAGAAACAGGTCAAATGCTTCAAGCAGCACCAGTTGCAAAATCAGCTTAAATCACTGGATTAATTCAAGCACTCCTTCGGGAGTGCTTTTTTATTTGTTTAAATTATTAATAAAAAACTGCTCAAGCCCGAATTTTTATTTTATCTTTTCAGCACATCAAAACAAAAAGTAGAAATCCATATGTTTATTATTCGTCAATTTACAAATGCAGATCTGGATGATGTCGTTATTTTATGGGAAAGCTGTGGTCTGACTCGTCCTTGGAATAATCCTGAAACCGATATTTTCAGAAAAGTCTCGCAACAGGATGATTTGTTTTTGGTTGCTATTAAAGATGAGCAACTGATTGGTACGCTTATGGGCGGCTACGACGGCCATAGAGGCTGGATTAACTATTTGGCTGTTCACCCCCACCAACAACGCTTAGGAATCGCTACAGCGCTTGTTCAGCAGCTTGAGAAGCGCCTCATCGCTCGTGGCTGCCCAAAACTGCAATTATTAATTCGTAAAGACAATTTGAATGTATTGAATTTTTACGAACAGCTTGGCTATGACGAGGTAGAAGCAGTGTGCTTAGGAAAACGACTTATTCGTGATAGTTCTCACGATTAGAGACAAGTTTTCAGTTGAGCCATTTTTAGAAAGTTAAAGCAATATTGGGGATAAACCTGTTTGCTTGTGGATAAAATGAGATTTATACACAGGTAAGGTCTTAATATTTTTATTAAATAAACAGGCATGAAAAAAGCCCCATACATAATGTATGGGGCTTTTTCTAATATGGTGGCGAGACCCAGGATCGAACTGGGGACACACGGATTTTCAATCCGTTGCTCTACCTACTGAGCTATCACGCCGATGGCCTGTATTAAGCCGTATCTCAGAACAATAGTCAACAATTATCCTGAGTTTCTGATTTAAATGAGTATTTTTTATACTTAAAAAAAATCCCTGATGGGATCAGGGATTGAAAACACAAATAATGGTGGCGAGACCCAGGATCGAACTGGGGACACACGGATTTTCAATCCGTTGCTCTACCTACTGAGCTATCACGCCGAAGTGGGCGTATTAAACAATGTTTATAAGAAGACGTCAAGCAACTTCCGTGTTTTTTGTAACAAGTGATTATTTTTAAATCACAACCACAAAATAATAGAAGCTTTTAGTGATGTAGTTTACCAATGTGAGCCAAACAGCGATGAATCGCGCCACAGCCTGGTTCAAAAGTTTTAACACCTTTTGACTCTTCTATGCGGCAAGCTTCTTCGACTAAGCGCTCAGCTACCCCACGACCACGGTTCGCAGGGTGCACAACAATATATTCAAGAACCTTGCTTTCGCCTTGTCCTGAAGACCAAATTGCACCTATAATTTTGGTGTTAAATTCGGCAGTGTATAGCGTGGTATACTGTTGTAAATCTTGTTCAAGTTGTTCAATCGCATCGTGCCCGTCACCAAACTCCGGACTTGTATCATACAGTCGCTCAAGCTGATCGCGGATCTCTGAATTATCTAGAGAACTATAAGCATGTACGGTAATAGGCATTGATTAACCCTCCTGAGCAAACTATGATGCTGTCACGAATTCGTCACAGCGAAATTGTCGTTAACATCCAATCATTTTTGACGTTTTTTGAGGAACGTGTCCATGACGCAACGTATCAGTGAAGTGGTTAGAAATACCAATGAAACCAAAATTCGAGTTCGTTTAAATCTCGACGGTACTGGTCAAGGCACACTAAACACTGGAGTTCCATTTTTAGACCATATGATTGATCAAATCAAGCGACATGGCTTATTTGATATCGATATTCATTGTGATGGAGACCTCGAGATTGATGATCACCACACCGTAGAAGACTGTGGTATCACGCTTGGACAAGCTTTTGCACAAGCTTTAGGCGATAAAAAAGGTTTAAAACGCTATGGTCATTTTTATGCACCATTAGACGAAGCTTTATCTCGCGTTGTTGTAGATTTATCTGGTCGTCCGGGTTTATTCATGGATATTCCATTTACTCGTGCGCGCATCGGTACATTTGATGTCGATTTATTTTCTGAGTTTTTCCAAGGTTTCGTAAATCATGCGCTTATGACCTTACACATCGATAATTTGAAAGGTAAAAATAGCCACCATCAAATCGAAAGTGTTTTTAAAGCACTTGCTCGTGCTTTACGTATGGCATGTGAAGTTGATCCACGTGCAGAAAACACGATTGCATCGACAAAAGGTAGCCTCTAATGACACGTATCGCGTTACTTGATTATGGCATGGGCAATCTACACTCAGCGGCTAAAGCACTTGAGCATGTGGGCGCTACAGTCGATGTGACCAATGATCCAAAGTTAATTGCACAAGCCGACAAAATTGTTTTTCCGGGCGTTGGTGCAATGCGTGACTGCATGCAAGGTATGCGTGAAGCAGGTATTGATGAAGTTGTACGTAAAGCTGCTTTTAATAAACCTGTTCTTGCGATTTGCGTAGGTATGCAAGCATTGCTACAAAGTTCTGAAGAAAATGGCGGTGTAGACGCATTAGGTATTTTTGACGGCGTAGTAAAACATTTCCCTCAAATGGAAGGTTTAAAAGTACCACACATGGGCTGGAACCAAGTTCACCAAATGGACCCAAGCCATCCAATGTGGAATAACATCGAACAAGATGCTCGCTTCTACTTTGTACATAGCTACTATGTCGAACCAAAAGATGAAAGCGTTGTGGCTGCGACTTGTGAGTATGGTGTGAACTTCTGCACAGCCATTCATAAAGATAATTTATTCGCGACCCAATTCCACCCAGAGAAAAGTCATACTGCTGGTTTGCAGTTACTTAAAAACTTTGTGGAATGGAATATTTAATCTGATTTAAAACTGAAAAAGATCAGGTTGAGATGGCCTGATCTTTTTTTTATTTACAATAACAACTAATCATTTATAGAATGATGTTTTATTCAACAAAATATTGAATATTTATACTTTTAAATAAAACCAAATGATCAGGAAAACAAAATGAATTCACCTTTTGAAAATCAGCCACTTCAACAAGATTCACCCTTTAAAGCTAGTGGTCGTTTTGGGCGACTCTCTTATGCTGCTTGGACATTCTTATTTTCACTCGTCATCGGTATCGCCGTTGTCATCATCGCTTTTACTTTTGGGTTTACATCTAGTCAGGAACTAACTGGTCTTTCTACGGCAGGCATGATTGTTATCGCCATTCTCTATATTGTTTGCCTCTATGTAAGCTTTGTATTTACCATCCGCCGCTTGCACGACCGCAATAATACAGGATGGCTATCATTACTGATGCTGATCCCCGCCGTAAACCTCATTTTTATGATCTATCTCTTTGCGGCAAAAGGTACAGAAGGCAATAATGATTACGGCCCACAGCGCCCTACCCCTGGCTGGGAACGCGTTTTAGGCTGGATTTATATTATCCTAATTCCACTTGCTTTGGTTTTTGCTGTCGTTGCCACAATCATGTCTCCGACCTATGAAGGCTATGTCGAGAAAAGTGAAAGTGTGGTCATTGGTACACCTTCTCAGTCTCAGTAATTTTTAAAGACATTCATAAAGCCTAGTCCTCTAGGCTTTATTCATATATAAAGTGAATAGCCCAATTCATTTGTACGCTGTTAAATATGTCCGAAGCCTTTGCCCTCCTTGATAAAACCTCTATTCAGCAGCTTCCTCCTTTTGAAAATCTTAACCACCATAATATTGTGGTGATTGAAAATATTGAGCAATGCAAAAGTATTGAAGAAGAATTAAAAAACGCTGCAATTTTGGGATTTGATTCTGAATCTAAACCTACATTTAAAGTGGGTGAAATCTCAACTGGTCCACACTTGATTCAACTTGCTACAGCACAAAAAGCCTATTTATTTCATGTCAATTCATCGACTTTAAAATTCTTGCAGCCCATTTTATCTAACCAGAAGCAAATTAAAGTCGGTTTTGGCCTTAAAAATGATAAGCACATTTTTCATAAAAAAGGTATAGAGCTAGAAAGTTGTGTGGACCTTGCCAAAGGGTTTAGTCACTTTGGTTTTAAACAGCAAATGGGCTTACAAAAAGCGGTAGCACTGTTATTTGGACAATATCTCGCAAAGTCGAAAAAAGTCGGAACTTCAAACTGGGCACGAAAGCCACTTACATCTCAGCAAATAAATTATGCCGCCGCTGATGCTTATGCTGCATTACTCGTATTTGAAGAGCTCAGAAACCAAAAACTATTACCCGCTCACATTTCACAAACTATTCAAACCGCACTTCAAGCGTAAAGTAATAAAAGTCTTTTCTAAGGCTTAGCGATTGATCAATACTTTGCTAAGATGTGCACAATTTCATAATCATGATGAAGCAAGGAGCGGAAGCATGCTAATCATTCCAGCAATTGACCTGAAAGATGGTAAATGTGTGCGTTTAAAACAAGGGCGTATGGAAGACGATACCGTTTTCTCTGACGATCCAGTTGCAACTGCCCAGCATTGGGTAAATGAAGGTGCGCGCCGTTTGCATTTGGTTGATTTGAATGGCGCTTTCGCAGGTACTCCAATTCATAAACCTGTTGTTGAAGCGATTGCTAAAGCTCAGCCAGAATTACCAATTCAAATTGGTGGTGGTATTCGCTCATTAGAAACGATTGAACACTATTTAGAAGCTGGCGTGACGTTTGTCATTATCGGCACTAAAGCTGTTCAAGAACCTGAATTTGTAGAAGAAGCTTGTAAACGTTTTGCAGGCCACATCATTGTTGGTATTGATGCCATGAATGGTATGGTTGCAACTGACGGTTGGGCAAACGTTACTGATGTGAAAGCAACTGATTTAGCGAAACGCTTTGCTGATGCAGGCGTGTCTAGCATTGTTTATACAGACATTGCTCGTGACGGCATGATGCAAGGTGTAAACGTTGAGCAAACTGTAAACTTGGCTCAATACTCAGGCTTACCAGTAATTGCTTCTGGTGGTGTAACCAACCTTGATGACGTTCGTAACTTAAAAGGTCAACCGGGTATTTTAGGTGTGATTACAGGCCGCGCAATTTATGAAGGTACTTTAAACCTTCGTGAAGCTCAGCTTTTGTTAGATGAAAACCGTCTTTAATTTTTAAGATGTAAAAAGAGCCGCTTTAGGCTCTTTTTTATTGCTGTCATGAAAATATATTCCAAATCAATACACCACATTACGAGTAAATTTAAGCACTTGGTTACCACTATTGATATAGGTATAAGTAACAGAACTTTTAAAAATAAAAGATGAACCAGCTGGTATTATTCTTTTGCTGTCAGTAAATTGTATGGTCAACTCACCTTCTAATACGTAAATAATTTCCTGCCATCCGTCTGCATCTGCTTCCGCCACGTAAGACTCTCCCACTGCCAACGACCATATCCAAAGCTCAACTTGGGAACGAGATGGAACTGAAGCGAGCAAGGTTGCTTTACTTTCTTCATCTTTACCCTGCCAAGCGAGTGCATTTACTACAGCATGTTCTTTATGCTCAGGTGCACTCACAATCGTTTTAAAATCCACACCCAACACTGCTGCAATCGCATCGAGTTTGGCCAAACTAATATTGACCTGTCCAGTTTCCAAAGCAGCAATGGTTCGTCTACTCACACCTGCCTGATCTGCCAAATCTTGTTGACTCAAATCTCGTTCATCTCTTAATAAACGAATATTTGTGCCTACGTGCTGTAAAACGGTACTCGACTGGCTCATAGAATGGATTAGTAAGAAAATTTGAGCAATATATTGCACAAAATACAAGAATAGCGCAATATGTGCAGTATATTGCACAATTTAATTTAACTTGAGTATGTCACCAATTTCTCTGAGTTCAAGCAAAGCCCCACAGTTAGCCCTCATTTTGATTACGATCATTTGGGGTGGAACATTTCTTACTGTGCAGTATGCACTGCATTTTTCATCGCCTATGTTTTTTGTAGGCTGTCGTTTTGCTGTAGCAGCTCTTACTTTGCTTCTTATCTCATTAAAAAGCATAAAAGGCGTCACGTTAAAAGATTTAGGTGCTGGTTGTGCGATTGGTCTTGTGATTGCGGCAGGCTATGGTACCCAGACCATTGGCCTGCAAACCATTCCCAGTAGTGAATCAGCATTTTTAACAGCGCTATATGTTCCGCTTGTTCCTATTTTAATGTGGCTCATCTTTAGAAAAATTCCACACATTATGACTTGGGTGGGAGCCGCTCTTGCTTTTGCTGGCCTTGTTTTATTAACGGGCAATGGTTTTGAACAAATTTCCTTAAGTTTTGGGCAACTTTTAACAGTCCTAGGTGCCTTTGCGATTGCTTTAGAAATTATTTTTATTAGCTACTTTGCTGGAAAGGTAAATTTACGCCGCGTCACAATCATTCAACTTGGTGTCGCTTCTCTACTTTCTTTCGCCACCATGCCTATGGTAGGTGAACATACGATTCCAGCATTTTCATGGCCCCTAGTACTGATTGCTGTTGCATTAGGTTTAGCGAGTGCGCTCATTCAATTTGTTATGAACTGGGCTCAACGTGTGGTTGATCCTTCACGTGCTGCAATTATCTATGCAGGCGAACCTGTTTGGGCAGGAATTATTGGTCGAATTGCAGGTGAGCGTTTGCCATTGATTGCCCTTTTGGGAGGTGCTTTAGTGGTCTTAGGCGTTTTAGTCAGTGAGTTAAAAATTAAGTTACCTATTAAAAAAACTAAAAGAATTCGAGAATAAAAAAAGAGAGCGTTAAGCTCTCTTTTTTACTATCTATTATTTTTTCTTCAATAACGTACACGGTTGGTAGTACTCAACCGTCGGCATTGGGTCATAAAATGGATGGAGCAAAGTTTTCCATTCTTGATAAGCCTCAGACTTCCTAAACCCTTCTGTATGGTTTTCAATTTCATCCCAGAAAATCATTAAAATATAATGATGGGGATCGGTTGCATGCTTAATCAGTTGAACAGCATTAAAGCCTTTCATTGGATAAACAATATGTTTAGCCTGCTCGAATGCCTCAAGAAATGCTTCACTTTGCCCAGACTTTATACTCAAATGTACATGTTCAATAATCATAATTTATTGATACATCGGGCGGTTATCATTTAACGCAATCAATCCACGAATTGCACGATATACAATCCAGATCCACGCAGCACCAATTACGCCCACACAGAATACGGTCGATGAAACGGCAACGCCTGCAAATAGATTAGTGTTTTCGCCTGTAAAGAACAGGAAAATAAACGGCAGAAAGGCAATAATATTCCAAGCCAGATACCACCAGAATGTTCTGATTTGCCATGTAAAGTGGCTCGCAAAAATCGAGCCTTGTACATCAGAACGTTTTACGTAATTAATAATTAAAGCAATAACCGCAAGTAAGCCGCCTGTAAAAATGGCAACGATATAAAGTACATATAAAATAAGTGTTAAAGTACGATTTGTATCTTGGTCGATAGAACTATTCATTTTTATACCTCTCAAGTTTATTAAAACGATTTACTTTTATGAGCCCCGCAATACGTTTAAGGGAGAAATTAGCCACAAAATCAAAAGTAAATGAAAGAATATGGTACAAAAATAAATCTTACGAAAGGGTTGTTTTTGTGTTTTATGTCTCAGTTTTTGTTGTGCCCACCATGCAGCTGGCCAACCTCCTAAAAAGCTAACAATGTGCAATGTTTGTTCAGGTACACGGCGATTACCCAATTGTGCGGCTTCTTTATCTTGAGAATAAAGCCAATAACTTAAGGCATTCATCATTAAAACAAATAACAAAGTGTAGGCGGGTAAGATATGAATAAAGCTCATAATTCCCATTAAAACGAAATAAAATACGATCCCCATTTGCATTGCAGACCAAGGGTTAGCTTGAAAAGAAGATTCTGCTACGGGCTTTGACGCTTTTCGGGTTTGAGATGCTTTTAAATAGGTGACCTGCTGAGCACGAAAACGGCCTCGTTCATCGAGGATCACCCGATATTCCAGTGCACAGCCAATAATTGGCCGAGGTCCGGGGCGTGCAAAATCTTTGATATGCAAAAAGACTCGCTCTTTTTCAGCATCATCCGGCTGAATAAAGCCATAACCTTTTTCGTCGAACCATTCGACTAAACGCCCCTGATCTCGCATCTTTATTCCCTTTTATGCTTTTACATGACTTAAACGGTCTTGCATCATTGCTCGCATTTCTTGCGGGTCTTTTTGCAAAATGTCATCGCCGGTACGTCCTTCTTCTTTATTTTTTTGAGCAACTTGCAAACGCATTGACCAAAAACGGCACGCTGCCATTGCCAAGAATACATCTAAACATGCAAGCTCATCTGATGTAAGCGTACGAACTTTTTGGTATGCCGCTAAGTAAGCTGCGACTTTGTCTGAGTTTAAATGCGCTGCTGGATATTCGGTACAAAAATCATTGATGGTAATCGCAATATCAAATAGCAATTCATCTTGATTTAACTCATAAAAATCTAGAATACCTTGTAATTGCTCACCTTCAAACAAAGTATTGTCGCGGAACAAATCAGAGTGAATAAAACCTGTTGGTCGATTTGAATACTGCG
Source organism: Acinetobacter sp. BEC1-S18-ESBL-01 (assembly GCF_014169935.1). Taxonomy (NCBI): domain Bacteria; kingdom Pseudomonadati; phylum Pseudomonadota; class Gammaproteobacteria; order Moraxellales; family Moraxellaceae; genus Acinetobacter; species Acinetobacter sp. BEC1-S18-ESBL-01. The sequence continues at coordinate 271,628 of NZ_AP022302.1, read as the reverse complement.
CTGTTTTCGCATTAAAAGCTTGATAGACCTGCTCAAGTAAAGTTTGGTCATCTTGAGTCATGCTTGGTTTCAGCTGCTCTGCAACACCTGTCCAGTATTGATGATCACGTCGATATTCACGCTCAAGTGGAAAATCTTGTAAAGCCACATGCAGTTTCGCCTGTGCATCTGCAATTGCTGCAACTTGCGCTACTGTCGTTTGCATGGGATGGTGCCCCATTAAACGTGGTGCAATTTGTGCAGGCTTGTCTGCAATCACATGAACCGCTTGTCCGCTGTGTTTTAACGGCACGGCAACGGGTACATCATGAGTTCCCAATTGTTCAAGAACAGGAATGAGTTCGCCCGCCCCTTGTGCATCTAACTCTTCAAACACGGTAAGTACATACTGTTTGCGGTTTACATCAACCAAAAAATAATTGGTGTTTTGAATACCTCCCTGAATTGGGTTCAGCTCCAACACCTCTAATCCATAAGGTGCAGCAAAGGCGCGAACTTCATCTAAACTCAACGGGGTATAAACCGACATGGAAAACCTGCAAAAAACATCTGTGAAGTTTGATAGAATACCTCTTCCCTCCATGAAGGTGTAGCGCCTGTGTAGGAACTTTCACCAACGGCGATTATTTTTGGAAAAAGCTATGCTTGCTAAACGTATTATTCCTTGCCTAGACGTTGATAACGGACGCGTAGTTAAAGGCGTTCAATTCCTCGATATTCGTGATGCTGGCGACCCTGTTGAAGTGGCACGTCGCTATAACGAACAAGGTGCAGACGAAATTACTTTCTTAGACATTACCGCTACACATCATGGACGCGATACCACTTACCGTACTGTTGAACGTATGGCCGAGACTGTATTTGTGCCATTAACTGTCGGTGGTGGTGTACGTAAGGTTGAAGATATTCGTGCGTTATTAAATGCAGGTGCAGATAAAGTGAGTATTAACTCAGCTGCCGTATTTAATCCAGAATTTGTTCAAGAAGCTTCTCAGCACTTTGGCGCACAATGTATTGTGGTTGCGATTGATGCCAAAAAAACTGGCGACAACAAATGGGAAATCTTTACTCACGGTGGCCGTAAACCAACGGGTATTGATGCCATTGAATGGGCTGTAAAAATGGCTGACTACGGTGCCGGTGAGTTGCTGATTACCAGTATGGACGCTGACGGTACTAAAGCAGGTTACGATATTGCTTTAATGCGTGCCATTAATGACCGCGTTACCATTCCAACGATCGCTTCAGGTGGTGTGGGCAACTTACAACATCTTGCAGACGGTATTCTACAAGGTGGTGCCGATGCAGTATTGGCAGCAAGTATTTTCCACTTTGGCCAATATACAATTCCAGAAGCTAAACAATATTTAGCTGAACAAGGCATCGAAATGCGCTTGTAAGCTTAATCATAATTAAAGGGGCAATATGCCCCTTTAATTTTTTATGCAGCACCATCGACCGAATTTATGTCGCTAACGAGTTGAGGCTTTTCTTTTTTCTCGACCCATTTTGCTGGAAAGATTTTTTCTACAGCTTGAGACAATGGTCTAGCAAGTGCAGTAGGTAACCGTATACCCAAAGGGTTTTGCTCTTTTAAATCTGCCGAAGATACCACTCGTGTTCCCATTACATAATCAAACCAAGGTTTGGTCACACACCAATTAGCGTCTTGATTAGAGTTCATGTGGTGGTCGTAATGCCATGGAATTTTATGCTTTGCCCAGTCAGGCTCTAAATGTGCACGGCGATGAATATAATAATAATTTCCTGCACTGTACCAAGCTGCGAGTGCCATACCTTTTGAAAACGGATAGAAAATTGCACTTGAAACGGTTGCCACCACAGCAAGTGAAATTAACTCATTTTTAGTTCGCCAGTTTCCAACGCCTTCCACATAGCAATCATCATGAAATTGTTGTTTACGGACTTCACGATGGTGTGCCCAATGAGATTCCATGCTTTTTGGTACTGGGCTATAACGTGGTTTTCCAGCACGGTGTACACCATGCAAAATATATTTGTGTGCTACCCATTCAAATGCATTGGCAACTGCAATTCCGGCAATAAACCCTTTTAACATCACCTAACTCCTTTTTCTTTTTATTGAGCATATAAAATTCGTTATGCTAGGTATTGACCAGAATTTATGGTTTCATTGACAAATCACGACAAGAAAGAGGTGGTTAGGGATGCCACAACTAAAGAATTATACTGGCTCAGTATATGGAGGACTGGGACATCTATTAAAAGCTTATTGCGAAGCCAATCATTTAGCTATTCCTGAACAATTAGAGCAAATTCAAAATCTGGAACGCTTTGACTACGTCGTTTGGCGTGATCTATTAGAAGTGATTTATAAACTGGACCCGAAGCAGGGATTAGGTCTGGAAATTGCCAAATATGTGCAACCCAAACACTTAGGGATTATTGCCTACCTTGCTCTCTCTTGCGACAACTTAGGTGAAGCCTTAATTCGCTATCATGATTTTCACCGTCTGATTTATGACGGGAGCCCATTAGTGGTTGAGCTACAAGGGAGATATGGTTCTATTCGCTGGGAAGCGACTGAGCTACACCCTACCCAGCTTACCGATGAAATCGCGATTGCGTTGGTGATTCAGTTCTTACGACTTTTTATGTCTCATGAAGACGTGTATTTACATGAAGTACGTTTCTTAAATACTACCCCTAAAAATATCAGGGTCTATGAACAATACTTTCAATGTCCCGTTCGTTTTAGCCAGCCACGTACAGAGTTACTCATTCCAATTACAGAAATTAATAAGCCACTTAGCAGCGCTGACCACACGTTGCAGCAACTATTGGTTCAGCAAGCACAAGCACTTTTAGAACAATTACCAAATTCGACCCAACTTGATCAGCGTTTACAGCATTCAATTTTGACTGGGCTACAAAAGAATCAATATCAAATTGAATATATTGCTGCTCAATTAGGCCTATCAGTTCGACAACTCCAACGACACTTACAACAACAAGACACCACCTTTCAGGAACGCGTACAGCAAGTGCGATTTATGCTCGCAACCGAGTATTTAAAAGATCCGCATTTAAGCTTACAAGAGATCGCACTTTTACTTTGTTATTCAGAACAAAGTGCTTTTCAAAGAGCATTTAAACATTGGACCAATCAAACACCCCAGCAATGGAGGAATCAATTTTTAGACAAAGAATAACCAACCAAAACTTACAAATCTTTTCTTGATTAAAACAACACTGAAAACAAAAATTTCATATAGTCACATGCTTAATTTTTTGTGACAAATTTCACACTAATTAAAAAATACATCAATAGATGAGTAATCACAATGAATAAATATTTTGCTGAATTCCTAGGTACGTTTTGGCTAGTCTTTGGTGGTTGTGGTAGCGCAGTTTTAGCCGCAGCTTTCCCTGAACTTGGTATTGGCTTTGCAGGTGTAGCCCTTGCCTTTGGTTTAACCGTACTCACAGGTGCTTATGCTCTAGGGCATATCTCAGGTGGACATTTTAATCCCGCGGTAAGTGTTGGCCTTTGGGTCGGTGGCCGCTTCGATGTTAAAGATTTAATTCCCTATATCGTTGCTCAAGTGGTCGGTGCGACTGCTGCTGCATTTGTTCTCTATATTATTGCTCAAGGCCAAGCGGGCTTTAGCGGTGTTGGTGGTTTTGCTACCAATGGTTTTGGTGACTTATCACCAAACAAGTTTGGCTTAGGTTCTGCTTTTATTATTGAAGTGGTACTTACAGCTTTCTTCTTAATCATTATTTTAGGTGCAACTGATCGCCGTGCACCTGCTGGCTTCGCTCCTATTGCAATTGGTTTGGGCTTAACACTCATTCACTTAATCAGTATTCCGGTGACAAACACTTCGGTAAACCCTGCACGTAGTACAGGCGTTGCGTTCTTTGCTGAAACTGCTGCGTTAAGTCAATTGTGGTTGTTCTGGGTGGCACCGATTCTAGGAGCTGTGATTGGGGCAATTATTTATAAGGTGGTAGCTGGCGATAAAGATTAACTTTACCTAGACTCAATCTACTATCGCGGAAGGTGACATGGATGTCACCTGTTGAGCAGGGGTACATGGATGTACCCTCTGATCAACAAAGCCTTTTGTTTACTTTTGGGCTTTCAAAAGTAAAAAATGTCTATACTCACTCAATAAAATCTAACGTGGTATTAAAGACTGTATGGCAGCATGACCATACTAAATATCACGTATAGCATGCATAAATTATAAAAACGGATTATTAATTTCTTGTTCAGCTGGTCGTTCAATTTTCTCAGGCAACTCTTCTTTTTCCAAAGCTGCAACCACATCGTTTAAAAAGCTCTGTAATGCCTTTGCCTGTTCTAACCCGACTTTGTCTTTGGTAATTTGCAAGTTGCCGTAAATGCTGACGCAATCGACATCATTTTCTAATGTTAAATCTTCAATTGATGAAGACTCTGTACCCTTTTCAAATGGCTTAAACATAGGTCTTATCTCGTTGTTATATCTTCACAGTGTAATACGATCAATTTAAAAAAAATCGATCAAAATTAAAAGAGCCGATAAAATTAAAAAAGCGCCCATCAAGATATTAAAATATTTCAAACGGTTGCCCTGATTGAGCACCACTGAAAATTTATCACCACATAGTCCCCAAAAGAACAAACACGCGTAGCAAGTGAAAAAATAAATAACGATAAAGATCGGCAACGACTGTGGGTTTTCAATGCTAGTAAACATGGTAATGCCTGACACACAAGCCAACCACGCTTTGGGATTCAGCCATTGTAATAAGAACCCATCTTTAAAATTAGGAATAATCATTTGCTCTACAGGAACACTGGAAATAGAAATATTTGCAGCAGAAAGAATAATTTTAATCCCGATATAACAAACAAATAGCGTTCCACAAACTGCGAGAATTTTTAATACAACAGGAAACTGAGTTAATAAACTCTGAAGACCAAATGCCATAAAAATTAAAAGCAAGGTAAAACCAATTGTGGCGCCTGAAATATAGGGAAGCGATCTTTTTAAACCGTGATTTAAACTGGTTGATAAAATGACAGTGTTTACTGGCCCTGGGGTTATAGACATTGCAAATGAAAAAAGAAACATCGAGGCAAACATTGTTATTGTCCTTATTAAAATAAGATCCATAGACAGATCTGTCTATGGATTCTATTTTAATCAATTACGGTGTTGCAATAACAATCAAAAAAAGCTGCTTATTTCATTATTTGCAAGAAATAGTTCACCAAGGCTTCTACCAGTTGTTTCACAATTGCCTTTCTCGTTTCTTCATCAATCGTTGGAACTTTTGCTTCCATTGGCTCCGAAGAACCAGTTTTTTGCTTTTTAAATTGGTCTTGTAGCGCTTGAATTTGGTCAGCGTTTAAGTCTTGCTCACACTGACTTTCGCCATCCCAATGTAAATAGTCTAGCTTTTGATTTGGCTTAACTTGGCTCGCTGTTAAAGGTAGACGATAGACATTACGCTTTTGTTGCTCGGTTAACTGCGGGAACAGGTTAACGCCTAAGCGCTCCTCAAGGTAGCAAACGCTCACAACCTTCACTTGTAGAGAATTATTGTTAGGTGCGTAATAAGCGCCGATCGCGCCAGTTTTTGGCATATACACCGCTTTATAAACTGCGGTAGGAACAATTACACCCTGCCCAATCGTCTTAAGACGTTTGCCTTCAAAAACAGGACCTGTCACCACATAAACATCTTGTTTTTGTTTAGTGGCAATAGCACGGGTCGCTTCTTCGAGCTTACGCCATACTTCTTGGTTATTTTTAGGGGCTTGAGGCACCATGTTGCTGAGCGAGAAACTATCAGATTGGGATTCTTTATTTGGCATATCACCATTTGGCGCCATATGCCCACGGTCATAACCTGAACCGCGATAGTCACTTAACAGTGCCCGATGTTTCTGATCAACACGGGTTTCTTCATGGAAGTTATCCTCACGCTTAATTTTTACACTTAAACGTTCTGCATTTAAATGCTCTGCCGACCATAATGGCGTTTTAGAAATACCTGAATACAAAACGTTAAAGCCATTAAAGCACAGCGGATAACTGTCTTTTTTTAGACTGTCTTTATTTAAAGCAGGTGGAACTTCACGATAGAACTGATTAAGACAAGTCGAGTTAGTCGTTAAAGGTGAAAACCACTGCGAAATCTTTTCACTACCAAAAGCAATCGCAAAACTTCCCGCAGCAATACAAGCAAGAATAATCTTGCCAAAATGCTCACTTAGAGAGAAAGAGTTTGTACCTTTACTACGTTTTTTACTTGCCATGTTTCTATCAATACCACTGTCCACACGCAGCTTAACAATCCTGCTTTTTTAAGTATATCTCTTATCTTTCAAATGGTTAAAACATGGTCATCTTTTTTGTAACTCCATTACCCATTACGTAACAATCTGTTGGAATTATGAGAGCCTTTGGCTATTGAATTGCGCCAATTGCGTATCTTTCGTTGAAAAACACTGATTGCTTATGACATGGTTAGCTCCACAAATTTGGATAAAAATATAATCGGAGTCCACTTAATGATCCATTCAAAGATTATTGGTATTGGCGTAATCACGGGATTATGTAGTATGGCCGCTTTGGCTGAGCCAGCAGTCCAGCCAGGAGATACTTTAGAAAGTTTGTCTAAAGTAAAAGTAACCACAACCGTAAATGGCCAACCAGGCTCTATTAGCGATTTAGTCAATAGCGGACAAGTACAGCAAGTTTCTGCTGCACCAACAAATGCAGCGCCTACAGGTGCTCCTATTCCTGCGGACGTTCCACCAGCGCCTCCAGCAGGTGGTGAAATGGCGCCACCAGCAGCACCAACTGATGCAGTACCACCTGCACCGAACCAAGCGCCTCCAGCGCCACAAGATCCGAACACTCCACCGCCTCCGGCAGATCCAAGTCAGTCGGCAGACCCGATGGCAAAAGATGGTGCTTTACCAGCAGATGCACCTATGCAACAAGCTCAATAATTAGAGCCATAAAAAAACCAAGACTTATGTCTTGGTTTTTTATTACATCAATTTTTATATTTCGATTTGACTACCTAACTCAACCACACGGTTGGTTGGAATCTGGTAGAAGTCACTCACCGGACTGGTATTACGCTGCATAGAGATAAACAGTTTTTCTCTCCATGGAGACATACCATCACCCACCGAATGAACAATACGGTCGCGCGAAATAAAGAAGCTGATGTGCATTAAGTCATATTCAAGACCAAGCTGTTCATAGGCTTGCATCAATGCTTTTGGTACATTCATTTCATCTTTAAAACCGTAGAAGATTTTAATACGGAAGAAATGTTCAGCTAAAGTTTCAGTCGTAATACGCTCTTCTGGCGCAACAAACGGTACATCTTCAATCACTACAGTGACCAAGATATTACGCTGATGCAGTACCTTGTTGTGCTTGATGTTATGCAGCATGGCATGTGGCACAACGTTCGGTGTACCTGTCATAAAGACTGCATCACCCGGCACCCAGTGCACGCTATTACCAATACTTTTCACAAACAAATCTAGAGCCAAAGTGTCATGTTCAAGCTTAGCAAAAGTAAGCTCACGACCACGTTTCCATGTCATTAAAATGGTCACGGCAATCGCACCAATGAGTAATGGCACCCAACCACCCGACAAGATTTTAAGTGAAGTGGCACCGACCAATACCGACTCTAAAACAAAGAATGGAATAATCAGGAGCAACACTTTTGGCAGGCTCCACTTCCAAGCCGAGTAAATAAATACGGCAACCAAAATCGTGTCACAGAGCATGGTCAAGGTCACAGCTAAGCCATACGCACTTGCCAAGTTTGAACTGCTTTTGAAGATCAAGATTAGGATAATAATTGCGATTAAAAGTAACCAGTTTAAGAAAGGAATATAAATCTGGCCTTCTTCAGACTCAGAAGTATGTTTAATACTTAAACGTGGTAAATAACCCAATTGAATCGCTTGGCGTGCAAGAGAAAACACCCCAGAAATTACAGCTTGAGAGGCAATTACCGTTGCCATGGTCGCCATAATAATCATTGGGTAAAGTGCCCATTGCGGAACCAATAAATAGAACGGATTTTCAATTGCCGCTGGGTCTCTGAGCAATAATGCACCCTGTCCTGCGTAGTTTAAAACTAGGCACGGCAAAACCACAAAGAACCATGCCATACGAATTGGCACTGGTCCAAAATGCCCCATATCAGCATAAAGTGCTTCACCACCAGTCACTGTTAACACTACAGCGCCCATCACAAAGAATGTCATGATTGGATGGTGATAGATAAACTGAATGGCCCAATGTGGACTGAACATGCCTAACACCACAGGAGTCTGAATGACGCTGTGAAGACCTAATAATCCTAAAGATAAGAACCATACCATCGTGATCGGGCCAAAAAACTTACCGACAAAGGCCGTACCGTGTTTTTGCACCAAAAACAAAGAGATGATAATGGTAATCGCAATTGGCATGATGAATGGGTCAAATACATCGGTGGCAATAGACAAGCCTTCAACGGCTGACAATACCGAAATAGCTGGGGTAATAATACCGTCACCAAAAAACAGCGATGCACCGATAAAACCAATTGCAATCATGTAGATTTTTTTGTTGTCGGCAATCTTGGCTTTACGTAAGTTCAATGCGAGTAAGGCCATGATCCCGCCTTCGCCGTTGTTGTCTGCACGCATGACAATGGCGACATACTTGATGCTGATGATCAGCATTAAGCACCAAAAAATAATAGATAAAATTCCTAATACGTTTTCAGGCTGAATTCCCAACCCATGCGCTGCATGGAAGGACTCTTTCAAGGCATAGAGCGGACTTGTTCCGATGTCTCCAAAGACCACTCCAAGAGCTGCCAAAGCCGTGGCAGGCAAGGTCGCTTTTTTGGCCGTATTTTGCATTGTGTAATTAAACCAATATGATTTTTAGCGCAATCTTATCACCTCTATTATTTTTTTTCTGTAATGCTCGTCTTAAATCTTGGCAGGACTCGTTTTTTTAGTTACTATCGCACGCCTTGGTGAGGTGTCCGAGTGGCTTAAGGAGCACGCCTGGAAAGTGTGTATACGTTTGCGCGTATCGAGGGTTCGAATCCCTCTCTCACCGCCAGAATTCAAAAAAGACCTAATCGTTTTGATTTAGGTCTTTTTTATTGGTTAAATATTTTATTATCCCAATTAAGCTCCACTACCTAACTCAGTAACTAGCCAATTAGATTTTGGATTCTTTTTTACAACAGTTACAAATACAATATAGGTTCCCGCAGGGTTACCAGCAAGATCGGCATGTACTGTTTTTATCTTTATGGTAAGTGAAATCATTTTATAAAATTGTTGGTAGTAATCAGGTCTATTTTTTGCTGAGTCGTAACGAGCTTTTAGCACTTCTAGAACTTTTGAGTCTTTATAAATTTGGGGTATTTCAGCACTTCGAATGTTTAATTCCTCACCTGACCAAACATATTTATATGCTGTGGCTAAATCTCCACTAGAAAGTGAATTTAAAAAGGAAATAGCAACTCGACTCGCTTGTTCTTTTTCAACGTTAACCTTTTTCTCGTATGCCTTACAGGCTAAAAATAAACATAGTCCAGCAAGAAGCAGTCCAATAGTTATAAAGATTCTAGACTTTAGCATTTGGCTTCCTTTCTAATTTTTAAAATGCCGTATTAAGAAATAGTCTGAACAAAATTAATTTACAGAAAGACTCAAATCGCTTTGATCAAGGGCTTTTTAAAATTCTACACTTTGCAATACAAATTAGTTCTTAAAAGAAATTAATTTATTAAATATTGTTTATCGATGTAACCTATTCATAAATACATTGTGAGTTTATATTTTTTAAATAACTGAGAATCTATAACTAAATTTAAAGAATTTATAGATTTCTAATTTTTAAGAATTATATTTTATTTTTAATAATGTAAGCCGTACTAGAACGGCTTACACAGTCAATTAATTAATAACTTTCTTCAGATTCTTAAAGTATTTTTTTAAGATGGAATTCGAGTCTAAACCTCTAGCTTGTAACTCTGTACTAATCTGTTGAGACTGGGTTTTAGACCCTTCTAAAATACTAGTGTAGAAAGTTAATAAATCATTTAATAAACTCTCAACATTTTGTTGATTCATGATCAAAGTATCATCAGTATAAAGAGCATCATGATTAGTTTTAAGTATATCCGTCACTGTTACTGGGATAATCGTGGTTAAAGGAAGATAGTGCTCTTTTGCCCATTGTGTACTGACCGCTAATTGACCAGCATCATGTTTAGATAAGGCCCCTATCTTGTTATGCTTAACCTCTATAACAAAAACTTTATTATCAAGATACCAACAAACATCTGGGCCATGTGACTCTTCCATTTCTGGATTAGATGAATCCGCACCTAGATACTTTCCTAATGATTTAAAACTTTTTTCAATTATTTTACTATTTGTATCGTTAAAACCAAAGTTGTCTTTTAAAGTTTTAATCTGCAAAATAATTGCATTCAACTCATTAAATTCATTAATTAAGTTCGCAATATTAATACCAGCTGGAGTTGACTCCTTTAAGACTTTTTTTGGAAGTAATGTATTTGGCTTTAATAATTTCGAATTCATATGACGAGCTTTAACTTGAATTTTTTGGCTCTCATTAAAGTCATATAGTTTCACTACTCTAGCTAAATTTTCTAGTAGTTTCGCTTTAAACTCTGAATCTTCTAATTTGTTTATGGCACTATTAAAACTTTCTTTATTTTCTAAATATTGCTGGTTAAAAGAAGACTCATAATAACGTCTTTCTTGCTTTGCAACTTCAATTAAAGTTTGATTAGGATTAAAATCCGTTTTAATAATTTTTTTCATTGTCCCTGCGTAAGTTTGTTTCCAACCCACATCTCTAGTTAAACAACTACTAATAACATCTTTCAAAATTAAAACTTTATCACCACTTGAAGATTGTACTTTCCTAGTAATTTTTATACCCAGATCAAGCTGACAAATAGTTTCTTCACTTAAAGCTTCCCGACATTGTTTGTGTGCAATAAATGAACTTAAATCATTTCCAGCTAATAATACTACTGCATAATCAACATGGGAGCGCACAGCTCGTCCCATACCTTGCTCTATACGAAAAATATTTTTCTTACCCTGCCCCCCAATATGACCTAAACACTCGGAATCATATTTATCTATTAATCTTTCTCCAAAAGGTATTTCATCTATCACCAGAATACGGCATAAATCATCAGCAAGATCTAATCCTTCAAATCTTTGAGCCATTACATAAAGCCCGTTTTTAAGATTGGAGTTTTTGAGGTTAGTCAGTTCCTCACTAATATTTTCACTTGTTAAAAGAGTTGCCCCTTCTTTCGTCCATATCTCTGCTTGAGGAGTAGAAGAAGTTAAAACAAAAACAGTATATGAGTCACTAAAGTCTTTACAAATACTTATAATTTTTTCTTTGTTAAATTCTGTAGAAACCAAAGAAGGCACTAGAATCATTCGTTCGCCAATACCTTTATCCGATTCAGGACAAACTAATGAGTTCAAACATTCAGGATTTATATCTAATGTACGGATAAAATTATCATAATCGCTTAAAGTAGCGGACATAAATAATCTATGTTTTGCTTTTGCATAAGGTTCACTTTTCTTTATATTTACAATATCCGAGGCAATCTCGAATTTATTTTCGCTTAGAACACAACGACATAGAGCCAAATCATTTATAACTAAAGGGTAAGAGAATTTATAATTTTCTTTATACTTTTCTAATATACTTATAACATCCTCTATTTTATCGCTCCAAATCCAATAAGGGATTTCGAAACTAGAATTACTATTTTGTAAATTCGTCCATTCGATAGAATCATAGCTTTTACAAGCATCATTGAAAAGCTTATATAGCTCAGTATAACAATCTCCTTCGCCAGAGAGAGTATATTGTTTCTTTATTATATCTACGCCGCTATGAGCATCATCGAATACAATCGCACATGGGTAAATATTATATTTTTGAAAAGTATTTAATCCGTTAAAGAATTTATCATAAGTTGAAATTATTATCATTTCCCCTTTCATAGCATCGTGCTCAACATAACGATCGCCTTGTCCATAAAAGGTAAATGGCAACCCTAAACAACTCGCTTCACGGGCAACTTGTTCAGCTAGTTGTAAATTAGGAACTAAAAATACGATAGGTTCCTCATATTTTTGACCAAAATACTTCAAATAAAGTAATCCAATTGTAGTCTTACCTGACCCTGTACTTAGTTTAAGAATAATATCCTTTTGACTTATTTTCTGGTCTAGTAAATTAATACATTCTAGCTGTACTGGTCTTAATGCAGCATGTGAACTTTTGGCATCTAAAGACTCATATGTATCCATAATATTATTAATTTGGATTGATTCAGCGTCATCATAAAAACTATTAAAAAAGGACATTCTTCCCCCTATTTATTTGTATTTTGTTTAATAATTACACAAAAAAAACTTTAGGTCACTATTATTTAATATTTTTTAAACTTAAGATATTTAACTTTTGTCGATAGGCATGGATTGTATTTTTATTCTAAGATTATTATCTTTGGTTATTAATCTGATTAATTCTTTCTTCACAGAAATTAAAAAGAACTTAGAACTTTTGAATTAAGCCTTTTTTATCCGATTAGACTTTAATATATTAATTTTAGATATAATTAAAACTATAATATTTTATCAAAGCTTGTTCAAATCAATGTCATACCCCTGGGCTTTCATTTCTTTAGCAATTCTATATTGCCAACTACCAGAGGCATCATATTGTTCATAGATGACACCTGATAAATCATTGGGCATTTCTAAGAGTTGATCAGACTTTTTGATAGCTACTACTTTACTCATTCCAAGAGTGCCTATAAGCAAGCCATGTTCAAAAATTACATTCTGACGCGCTCTTGCGGCCATTTCAGAAGTTTGCTCTAATTCTTTGCTAATTTGACCCAGATCATCGGGAGTATATAAAACTATTCCAAAACCAACTTGTGGATCTGAAGCTAAATCTAATAACTTTTGAATAATAGTTCTACCTTGATTAAGATGCTGATTAAGAACTATTCCTTCCAAAGATAATTTATATAGAAAATTTTGTACCTCATGTATTAAAGCATTGTCACGTCCATGAACTATAAATACTTTTGAAGGTGCAACAGCTTTAGTTTTTGTAGTTAGCTTTATATCCGTTTTTTTCGTACTTTTAGCATATTTAATTAAGTCATCAGTTAATTCTGTTTGTTTTAAAATTGCTGCCTTTAAGTCATTAAAATAAACGCCCACCACAAGAATATTAGAACCTCTCTCAGCAGCCTCTCTACGTGCCTCCTCCTGTTGTTCTAGTATTTCTGCAGATATTTGACTTTGAAAAATACGTAATCGTTTAATGTGATCTATAGGAATTGTTCGACCATTAATCAATATAGGTTTACCTACTTCATATGGTTCTATATATTTAGTTCTAATCTCATCTAAATCATTTAGATTAGACTTAATCTCAACCTGTTCTGGTATTCTTTTATAAAACTTTTCATCTAAATCTAGAATTACATGATAATACATAGTTCTTATGCCATTTCTTTTTAAATTTCATATAACTATATAACACTAACGTTTAAAAAATATAAATAGTTTTTACTTATCAAATTATTTCAGATTAAATTAACTAAAGACCCAAACTCTCACGTTCAGGCCTTTCTATCTTTAAACTTACTTAGACAACGCTAACAACCTCTGAACATATTCAATCGCATTATTTTCTATGTCTTGTTGAGTCGGAATAGCATCATCTGGTGAAGGGTTTGTATCTAAACCATAAAATGCATGAAGCGGTTGATAGTCCGCCCCAATATATAAAGCTGTTAGCTTAAATGGAGTAAAAATCTGCTCTAAAGAAAGCTTATATTCACCATATTCTGAATAGACCTTTTCTTTCACACCAGCAGACACAGCCAACATAAATTTTTTATTTTTAAGTTTGTCACCTGTTGAGCCGTAAGCCCAACCATAAGTCACAACTTCATCAATCCATTGTTTCAAAAGCGGTGGACAGTTAAACCAATACACTGGAAATTGAAATACCAAATTTTCGTGCTCTTCGACTAGTGCTTGTTCTTTGGCAACATCAATCACCCCATCTGGGTAAGCTTGATAAATTTGGTGAACCGTAAATTGGTCTGAGTGTTTTTCTAGTTCCTCTACCCATCTTTTATTTACAACAGATTGGTCTATGTGAGGGTGAGTAACGATGACTAATGTCTTTTTCATTATGAAAACACTCTTATCGAAAAGTTGATAAATCGATTATAGAAGTGTGCTTCCCTAAATATAAGTACGGTAATTTGTGTTATATACTATACTAAAAGATAGTGTAGATTTTAAAAATGACTGAATGCGTTCCATCACATACACCATTAGAAGAGACAGGTTTTGGTTACACCCTTTCTTTGATTAATGGTAAATATAAAATGATTATTATGTATTGGCTGTATGAAAAAAATGTCATGCGTTTTAATGAGATGCAACGCTGCATTGGCAATATTTCATTTAGAACACTCAGCAATACACTTAAAGAGTTAGAAAGAGACGAGCTTATTATTCGTAAGGAATATCCTCAAATTCCGCCTAAAGTTGAATATCGCCTTTCAGAAAGAGGACAGTCTTTGATTCCTTTATTAGATATGATGTGCGATTGGGGCGAACGTAATAAGTCGTCTTAGTTTTATAGACTTGAAGTGATACTAAATATGAGAAATGAATTAAGAGAAATTTTTATTAAGGGATGCGACGATAAAATTGAAAAGAAGGGAGACAATGTTGGTCTGTCTTTTTATGCTTTTTTTAAAAATAAGAATGATAACCCTGAGTTACTGATGGAAGCAGCACATTGGTGGATTATGGAGCATAAGTTAGATCACTTCGAGAAGGCCGTTAAGATTAAACAATTGGTTTTGAGTGAACAATAAAAGTTAGAAGAAAAGACTATTCAGAAAGAAGATAGTCTTTAATTCCTATACTAGAAATAAAGTGAGAAAGGATAAAAATGTTTATAAATACTTTATCTAGTTTGCTTGAAAAATTAGCCTCAAAAGAAAATTTAGATGAATGGTATTTATCTACTTTCATTGATGAAAATGTTTGTTCGCTATTACCACCTGAAGCTTTTAAGTTTTCTTCACATGTTATAAAGCTTCTTAAAAATGATGCTCAACCAGACTATACCTATGAATTACTCACCATTTTATTAGCTCTACAACGTCAGTCTGACACAACACAAGCACCCGAAATTTTAAAAAATAGCCCTAATTTTTTTGATGAATTTATTAAAAAAAAACCTGAAAAATATATTCTAAATTTAGCTTATGAGTTAGCTCAAAACTATCGAATAAAATTATAAATTTTAGTGACTCAAAGTACTTTAATAACTATTCATCAAAAAAAACCATTCCTTCATAAGGATTTTTTTTGCAGCTCTCCAAACGACTAGATAGATTACCTAGATGAACCTCCAACTTATGCCCATCGGGATCTAAAAAGTATATAGATTCACCTTCGCTTTGATTATTTTTCCACTCACGTATGTTCAGCAATTTAATTTTCTGGCGAAATGCATCTATATGATCTTCACTAATACTAAAACAGTAATGTGTATAGTCTGAAGTTATACTCACCTCATCAAGTGATAGACAAAGCCATAACTCTCCAAGGCTCAAATAAGCTCCTTTATTCCACTTGGCTCTGGGAGTAAAACCTAGAACATCCTTATAAAAACTAAAACTACGATCAACATTTGCTACTGAAATAGTTAGATGATTCAATCCACTTAATTTCATAGATGCTTTTCTCTTTTTAAATGGAACTCGATATAAAATATAAAACTATTAAATCTTTCCTTTCTCACTCCAAAATTTTGCAGTCTCTAAATTTTTCTCTACGCCCAATCCATATTCATACATAAAGGCAATATCTCTCATAGCCTCTTTATTACCAAGAGCAGCAGCTTTTTTACGTAGCTCTAAGGCTTTTTTAGTATCCTTCTCAACTCCGTCACCGTTACTATATAAGTTAGCTAAACCAACCATACAATCTGCATCATTTAGTTGAGTTCCTTTGGAAAACCACTTAAAAGCTTTTTTATAATGTTCATCAGCATCTGTTGGATCCATATCTCCAACAAGACCAGCGTAAGTCGCATATCCCTCACCAAGCCATTGCATTGCTTTTACATTACCGCTTTCGGCTGATTTAGTTGCCCAGTATTCCGCTTGAGTTTCATTCTCTTCGATACCCCATCCATATATATAAACATCTGCTAACTCTAGTTGAGCTGATGTATCACCATTTGTAGCTCTCTTTAATAGGTCATCTGAGAACATTGGATTAGCAAATAAATTCATTGAAAACATTAGTCCTATAGTAATGAAAAGAATTTTGAAGTTATTCATGTCTAACCTTAAATAAAATAGTTTTTTCTAACCTTTATAATTAATCAATAATATATGAGAGCTATTTAAATTTAATGAATTAAATAATAACCTCTCGTATAGCGAAAATATTTATCTTTAATCTGTTTGCTATTTAAAATTTCTTTTTAATTACACTAAAGCCCAACTCCCGTCGGGCCTTCCCCATCAAACCCGCTTTAAAAAATACTCAAGTAATGCGTCTCTGTCCTTTGCCTGATCTGAACCTAAAAGTCCAAAAATCGCGCCATCAATCATAAATACAAAAATATCAGACTCTTCATATGTTGCTCTTTTTTTAGATTCCCTCAGTACCCAAAAAATTTCATTTTTAAGCCAGCGCCTATATCTGAGTGCAGTCCGATAGGCATTTGGATAAAGCTTTTTAATTTCAAAAATCGCTTT
Source organism: Acinetobacter sp. BEC1-S18-ESBL-01 (assembly GCF_014169935.1). NCBI lineage: Bacteria > Pseudomonadati > Pseudomonadota > Gammaproteobacteria > Moraxellales > Moraxellaceae > Acinetobacter > Acinetobacter sp. BEC1-S18-ESBL-01. Next base: position 254,711 of record NZ_AP022302.1, on the reverse strand, counting down.
AAACAAAAGGTAGTACGCACCTTTTAAGTCGGCATGTAACAGATAAATTTGCCTGAGCTGATGAACCAAATCTGGATATTGGTGAGATTCGCTTATCGCCCTCACTTTTTCTTTTAACTGCTCTTTTTGAACCATTAAACACATTTCAATCAGTCTTTCTTTTGAGTGGAAGTAGTTGTAAAAGGTGGCTTTGGGGATTTTGGCTTCCTCAATAATTCGATCTATCCCAATGTAAAACCCATGTTGAGTAAATAAATCTTTTGCCGCGTGGAGCACGCGTAATGCTCTAAATGATGCTTCTAAATTTGGCATTTTTATACCGTTTAAAATAATTTTTTGTTGTATGTAAAAGAGATAGAAATGCCGTCGCTCTTAAATTGAGCGCTAAAAACAGGCATGCAAAAGCCGCACAAAAATGGTGTGCTCGCCTATCTCAGGTTTTATTGTTGCTATGATTTTTTAGTCGTAATGACCTATGGCTTAAAACCTAGAGTCGGTTAAACCGTTTTAAAGACCAGTTGGGTATAGAGTCAAAGATTGTGGCAAAGGTTGCCAAAGAGAGAGATGAAATAGTACGCATGTGCGGACTCCTTGTGTGTAAAGGAGTTCTACCCGATCACTGTCAAATGATGGTGGTAGAACGAGAGAAGGTTGACAGACTGACACACAAGAATCAGCACGCACAAGGCGTCCCTCCCTCGCCCTACCGCTACGAAGGGGGACGAACGAGTTCGCCACCAAAAAGAGAACTTTTTGATGTCTTGTGTGTTATATCGATCTGTCAAAATCGGCTGGCAATGTAGGCCAGCAGGCAAAGGATAATCCGCGTGTTTTGGAGTGTCAATGTAAGGTTGAATAGAAATTGGTTAAATAATTATTGTTGTTTATTCAATTAGATATTTAAGCTAAAAAGACCTTCAACTTAAATTTAACGATATCATCATAATAGTAAAATTGGTGGCAGGACGAAAAGAGGTTAGCAGACTGGACACACAGAACCAGCACACTCGAAAGTGTCCCCTTCTCGCTCTACCATAGAATGGTGGCAAAACGAAAAGGGGTTAGCAGACTGGGCACAGCACCAGCACACTCGAAGGTGTCCCCTTATCGTTCTACCCTAGAGTAGTTTGCAGACAAAGAATAATTCTCAAGTTTTTAAGTGTCAATGTACATATATTATTAATTTATAAAATATTTTTTATTTCTATTAGCTTTTTTTTTCATTGTTAATTTATCATTCATTTTCAAACCCCTTAAATGAACCGATTGATCGCGCTATAAATAAAAGTTACAGTAAATAAAGTTTGAATTTTATAACTTTAAATAAATTGATAACGCATGCAGGCAAAGACATGGAAACCATACATGATTTTTATCGCCGCTTTTCTTTAACCAGAGATAGCGATTACTCGGTTCCATCAACCTCGTTTGGACATTTTAACGTGTTCCAACGCGATGCTTGCTCGTTTCTCACACCTTATAGCCGCCGCGATTATTATAAAATTTCACTGGTTTTAGGCACAGGCGAACTTCACTACGCCAACCGCTGGATACGAGTCGACCGCCCTGCTTTACTGTTTTCAAACCCAATGGTGCCCTATGCATGGGAAATTAATTCGCCCGAACAAGCAGGCTGGTTTTGTCTATTTACCGAAGAGTTTGTAAACCAAGAATCGCGACAAAGCTTTTTAAAAGACTCACCGCTATTTAAAGTCGACGGCGACCCGCTATATTTTTTAAATGACCAACAGGTTGAAGAAATTTCATTTATTTTCAAAAAGATGATGAATGAAATAAATTCAGACTATATTCATAAATACAACGTTTTAAGAAACTATTTGCACCTGATTGTGCATGAAGCCATGAAAATGCAACCAACCCAACAGTTTGAAAAACATAGCAATGCTGCGGTTCGGATTTGCCATTTATTCTTTGAATTATTAGAGCGCCAGTTCCCGATCGACTCGCCCCATTTTCAGCTTAAACTCAAAACTGCAAATGACTATGCCTATGGCCTGTCTGTGCATGTGAACCATTTAAATCGAGCTGTAAAAGAAGCTACAGGTAAAACCACGTCTGAGCATATTAGCTCGCGCATTACGCAAGAAGCTAAAGCGCTGCTACAACACACCAGTTGGAATATTTCCGAAATTGCCTATAGCTTAGGCTTTGAATATTCAGCGTATTTCACCAACTTCTTTAAGAAAAATACCGGCTTTTCACCTAAAAAATTCCGAGAAGACTATGTGGCCTAAAAACAGATTGTTTGAATTTTATAATTATTGGTTTGAATGTTATACGTCAGTTTGAGCCAAAACATTTTATAGTTTTTCTACTCAAGTGATTTTGCAAAAAGAGTGTGAAAAATGAAATATAGAACTTTAGGACAAACAGGCGAAAAAGTATCAGCACTTGGCTTAGGTTGCATGGGAATGAGCTTTGCCTATGGTGCCTCAGACGACACACAAAGCATTGCCACTCTAGAAAAGGCATTAGACCTAGGAATTAACTTTTGGGACACCGCCGACATGTACGGCAACGGCGCAAACGAAGTTTTGCTCTCAAAAGTTTTAGAAAAACATCGCGACAAAGTGTTCCTAGCGACCAAATTTGGCTTTCGTTATAAAGAAGACAACCTCAACCCACAAAACTCTTTAGAGTCTTATATCGACGGCTCACCTGAATGGATTAAAGTTGCGGTCGAAAACAGTTTAAGACGTTTAAATACAGACGTGATTGATTTGTATTATGCACATCGCATTGACCCGAATATTCCAGTTGAAGACACCATTGGTGCAATGGCGGACTTGGTCAAACAAGGTAAAGTGCGTTATTTAGGACTCAGTGAAGCGTCGGCTGAAACCATTCGTAAAGCACATGCGATTCATCCGATTGCAGCAGTTCAACATGAATACTCGCTACTCACCCGTGAGTTTGAGCAAACCCATTTGCAAACCATTCGCGAGTTAGGCATTAGCCTTGTACCGTATTCACCACTATCACGTGGTTTAATCACCAATACGCTTGATGTGGGCAACCTAGAAGAAAACGATTTCCGTCGCCAATTACCACGCTATCAAGGCGATAACTGGAAAAATAACCAAAGCTTGGCACAAGCATTTAGTGACTTTGCCCAAAGCAAAAACGCGACAGCGGCTCAACTAGCTTTGGCTTGGATTTTGGCGCAAGGTGACGACATTATTCCAATTCCGGGTACGCGTAAAATCGAGCGACTTGTGGAAAATGCGGGCGCTGTAGACCTTCATTTAACAGCGGCAGATTTAGCAGAAATCGATGCGATTATTGCGAGATATCCAAACATGGGCGCACGCTATAACGCTCAGCAACTTGCAGCGGTGAATCACTAAAATCTAAGCTATAAAAAAGTCCGACTTAGTGTCGGACTTTTTTTATTTAGTCTTTGCTATATGTGCCTTGTTGGCGTCCACCTTCCCAAATCGCGTCTAAGGACTTGTCAGAAATCTTTAGACTTTCAGGGAAAATGCTTAAATCCTTTTTAAATTTAGAGTCTGGTTTTAAACCAATACAGTCTCCATTTTTCCACCATGTGCCTTCAGCATATTGATCTAAAGCACCAACAGCGAGCATCCATTGAAACTTGCCGTTTGGTTGAAGTAAAAGCTCTGAACCGACTTCCATCACGCCATTTAAATAATAGTGCCCACTCCATGCCTGATCGGCCTTTTGGAATTTCACTTCTTTACATGTTGTATTTTCCACATCCGCATAGACCTGAGCAGACAAAATAACCGTAGAAAGAAGTAGTAAAGGTGCAAATATATTTTTCATTATTTAGTTCCTATATGTTTAGTCTTATTTTCCAGACTCAACTTTTAAATACGTTCCATCTGCATAAACGTTATGTCCAAAGCCACAACCCGACTCACCTTCGCTTTGTTTAACCTGAATATAATTTCCTAATTTTGCATTAGATTTAAAATCGAGCTGAATACGGCAGTCCTGATCTTTATAGACAATTTGCTTTTTATTGCTCGGCATTTTGGTGTCAAACTCACCCATGTTTGGGCCATAAATTAAGCTTCTAAGTCCCATATATAAACCAGCATAGCTAATTGCATATTGGCCCTTCTCACGGCTTACCGTGATGTGATCCCACTCCCCAAAACCGGAGTAACGGACATATTCACCTGATAGGTCATTTGATGCTTTAGGTGTAGGTAATTGCTTAAGATTAAACTGACTCGACTTTGATTTTTCATCAAGCATAAACCACGATCTTGCCCAAAGTGGCTGACCCAATTTGGCATAGGCTAAGCCCACATTATTGTTGGCAACTTCAATATCACGGTCGGTAAATTTAACTGTGGTTTCATCTTCATTGGCCTTACAAAAAGCAGTCCAAGAGGCTTGATTCTGGAAATTTTCGAGCGCTTTTTTATATTGTTTTTGGTCGTAGAATTTCTTACCTAAGCTCGCGTATTGCTTCACTTTATTACAGCTTTGTTGTAGTTCTTGTTCAAAAGAAAACTCTGCATGAGTTACCGTTAAAGCCGAAAGTGTAAGAACCGCGCAGCCTGTAATAATTGATTTAATCATTTTTAAAATTCTTTAATAATTAACTAATTATATAATATGAGCTGGCACTCTAAATCACAATTATTTGAAACAAAAGTCTATAGAATGCCTTTACTCTTAAATAAAAATTTATTAAATCAATTCAAAATAAATCATTGAAAATATTAAGCGTTAATTGGTTATTTTTGTTGAATATTCATCCAAAAAATATTGTAGACTGCATGCGTAAAACTTAGGAAGAATTATAAGAGTGAATAATCTAATTATTGGAAGCCTATTTGCGCTTTGTGCAGCTGCACTCAATGCCTCTATTGGTGTAATTAGTAAATTACTCATGCATAGTGGTTTAAACCCACAAGACATTGCCTTTTTAAAAACCATTATCGCCTTTTTCTTTTTAAGTGTATTTTTATTTAAAGTGCCTGTTAGCCAAAAGATTGCTTTTATTAGCAGCACGCCAAGTAAAATCAGCGTTTTTGCTCAAATTGCCATATGTGCTTTTTTAGGGATTTTCTCTTTATTCTTTTTCGAAACCATTGCCTATAACCACGGTGCTGCGGCTAATGTGGTAGTGGTACTCATGGCTTCGGCTGCCATCTCTGCCCTATTTTTTGGTCGATTCATTTTAAAAGAAAGCATCTACATTCATTCGCTTATTGGAACATTATTGGCTGTCGCGGGGATTAGTATCATTTCGTGGAAAGGTGAAAATAGTCTTTTAATGCTGATCAATGCTTCTGTTGCCGGCACAGGTTATGGCCTATTTTCGGTTTTAGTGAAAAAGTTCAAATTAAACGGCGGCCTGTTTCTGACTAAATACTTACTGCTGTTTGGTAGTGTTTATCTTGCAGTTCCGTTTTTAGTAAATTTGCACACCATAAACTTTAATAGTGACATCATTTTAGGTTTGATTGGTTTAGCTGTGCTGCCGACCATTCTCGGCTTTTTCTGTACCACTAAAGCGTTGTCTTATATGAGCGCCGCAAAGGTACAAGTGACCGAGCTTTCAGAACCTATTTTTGCAGCGCTTATGGCTTGGGTTTTTATTCATGAACAGCCGACTTTATCGTTTTTATATGGCGCGATTTTTATTATTTTCGGCATCTTTTTAATGAATAAAGCGCCGAAATCAAACTAGCCAATTTCATATATTTCGTTGGCGTGGTGACAAGCCACTTGCACCACACTGGCAAAATTAATTGCCATTTGTGAAGGGGCATGTTTTTTATAGGCAAGCCCTAAGCCTACCGTAGGTACAGGCGCTTTCAAAGAGCGATAAGCCACACCCTGTATTTGCAATTGTTTGGTCGACTCGGGAACCAAAGACACTCCTAAATTTGCAGACACTAACGATAAAATCGACACAATTTGCGGGGCATTTTGTCCAATTTTCGGTTCAAAGCCACGCTCATGACAGGCTTGTTTAATCGCATCAAAAAGCCCTGCACTAATGGATGGTGGCGAGACAATAAAATCAAGCTCTCGTAGCGCCGTTAAATCAATTTCTGATGATGCATCGTCGAGTTGAAAAGTCTCGGAAGGTAAAGCAGCGATGAGGGGCTCTGCTAATAATTCTTGAATAATTAAACTATCTGGAATGTTGCGAGGTGGGCGAATAATCGCGACATCTAAGCGGTCTTCGAGCAATAAATCGATGAGAAGTAAGGTGTTGGCTTCTTCAAGTTTTAAATTCACTTTCGGATATTGCTGCTGGAAATAGCGAACACATTTAGGAATTAAAGGGTTCAACATTGAAGTACCTGTAAAGCCTAATCGCAATTGGCCCACTTCGCCATTTGCCACTTGCTTAACAAGGTTCGCTGCATCTTCTACACGCTGCTGTACGGGCTGAATGGCATTTAAAAAGGCAAGCCCCGCTTCGGTCAGCTCCACCCCATGAGGCGAACGAATAAATAAATCTGCACCCAGCTCTTCTTCTAAGTCTCGTATTTGCATGCTTAAAGGCGGCTGGCTCATATTTAAGCGTTGCGCAGCTTTGGTAAAGTTTTTTTCTTCTGCTACCGCTAAAAAGTAGCGTATATGTCTGAGTTCCATCGCTATATACAAAACATATCATGACCCATTGTTAAATATATTAGAAAAATACCACTCAAATTGCTAATTTTAATTTATCGAATTTTCTCGATGCAGCACGCCTCCAAAGCACTGCACTTTCTTTCTGTCATGGTCATGATATGAGTTCTTCATCTACACCCAGTACCTTAAGCACTGAGGCAACTTCTGTTCTTTCCCGTGAGTGGATTCACAAAGGGACTAAAGCCTATAAACACGCAGGATTTGCTTTATTCCTGGTAGGTTTTGCCAGTTTCTCACTGATTTATTGTGTGCAGCCACTCCTGCCCGCATTTAGCCAAAGCTTCCAGATTAGCCCTGCGAGTAGCTCTTTAGCACTGTCATTAACGACTGCCTTTTTAGCGATTTCGATTGTACTATCAAGCGCCTTTTCACAAGCCCTTGGCCGCCGCGGTGTAATTTTTACATCAATGCTGTGTGCAGCAATTTTAAATATTGTCTCGATGTTTACCCCTAACTGGCACAGTTTGCTGATGGCACGTGCGTTAGAAGGTTTATTGCTTGGTGGTGTACCCGCAGTGACAATGGCTTGGATTGCCGAAGAAATTGCGCCTGAGCACCTCGGTAAAACTATGGGTTTATATATTGCAGGTACGGCTTTTGGTGGCATGATGGGCCGTGTCGGTATGGGTATTTTGGTTGAATATTTTTCGTGGCGCACAGCCCTAGGCTTACTTGGAGCAATCTGTTTTATTTGCTCAATTGCCTTTTTAAAACTACTGCCTGCTTCGCGTAATTTTGTGCAGAAAAAAGGGCTAAATTTAGATTTTCACATGCAAATGTGGCGTGCTCATTTAACCAATACAAAACTATTCCGTCTGTTTGCCATTGGGTTCTTGCTGACTAGTGTTTTTGTGACCTTGTTTAACTATGCCACTTTCCGTTTAAGTGGAGCGCCTTATTCACTTAGTCAGACGCAAATTAGCCTTATTTTCTTGTCGTATAGCTTTGGCATGGTGTCTTCATCGTTGGCAGGAACGCTAGCCGAGCGTTTCGGTAAAAAAACCATGATGATGAGTGGCTTTGCTTTAATGATTGTGGGAAGTCTCATGACCCTACTCAGCTCGCTTTTTGGCATTATTATTGGTATTGCATTTATTACTACAGGTTTCTTTATTACCCACTCACTTACCAGTAGTTCTGTTGGTGCTGAAAGCAAACAAGCTAAAGCCCATGCTAGTTCGCTCTATTTACTGTTTTACTATATGGGTTCAAGTATTGTCGGCTCGGCAGGTGGTTGGTTCTGGCTACACGGTGGTTGGAGTGCCATTGTAGGCTTAACCGTTGTACTGTCATTACTTGGGATATTTTTAGTAATTTATACAAAACACGCGAAAGCGCATTAATGTGTTGAAGCCCTAACTTTTTCAGGCTAAACCCAATGAGAATTTAAAAATGATATGAAAAAATTTAAATGCTCATTTTTTGGCTTGTAATTTTTTTAAGAAACTGTAAAATTCACTCCACGTTGCCGGCATAGCTCAGTTGGTAGAGCAACTGACTTGTAATCAGTAGGTCCACAGTTCGAATCCGTGTGCCGGCACCATCATTAAACCTCATGAATATTTGATTTATGGGGTTTTTTGTTGTCTGTAGATTTTACAATCTACCTTGTGACTCTATTGTCTTAGGTGGCAAAGAAATTCGTTAATAAGAAATGAAAAAAGCCCAACATCCTGTTGGGCTTTTTTCGTATTTCGTTACTAGGTACACTTCCTGTAATACCTCACGTCCTGATGCTTAAACTTATTATTGTTGTTTTACGTTTCGGAACTTCCTGTTCCTGATGAGTTCATCATAGGCAATTTATCACGTCATAAAAAGAGGTCAATTTCCCGAATATATGTACGAAAAAGCGTACATGGTTCTTTTAAATTTAAAACTTGATTTACTATCATTGAAATAAAAATATGAATTTATAAACAAGTTCTGTTCGTCAATTAAATAAGAAGACGATATAATGAGTTTATTACTTTATTTCTAAAATAAATTTAAAAACAACAAGGAACGAGATGTTTACTTTGCCATCAAATCTTTTTCAACCTTTAGTGACCATACTTGCATGCCTTATTATTATTGTAAGTAAAATGCCTCAGCTAAAATTTAGAAAAACCATATTATTTTTCGCCATTGTCAGCTTTACTTTAATCTGTACTTTGGCAATATTTGGCTTCTTTAATTAAGCCTTATTTCTTGCTCTTCTCTATCATTTTTTCAAAATGTTTAAGGTTTGGGTTCAACGTATCCCATGCATAGGCTTGGCTCACAAACACCTCTGCTCTAGGCTGATAGAGACTCGGGTCATCCAAAGTACCTGCACGTATTGAAATCATTTCAGGTGCAATTTCAGGTAAGCCAAAAAGCTGAGAACCACACGTCGGGCAGAATGCTCTTTTAATAGCTCGACCAGAAGATCCCAAAGTCTCAAAATATTTCAGCTCACCACTTACTTTCAATTCAGACTGGTGAAAAAAAGCGATTGGTGCATATGCTGAACCTGTTGCCTTTTGGCAATCTCGGCAATGGCAATTAAAGCTATAACGTGGCTCTGCTTCACTTTGGTAGCTCACAGCTCCACATAAACACGATCCTTGATATTTGGCTGACATAGCTCATCCTATTTTTTTATTGCTGTGATTTGAATATAACGTACATATCCATTTTGGTAGAGTTGTTGGCATAACTTTGCAGTCATTTGAATTTTAAAATTTGCCAATCCTCGGCTTTGCTTTTGTCCTTGTTGATTTTGAATATATTGCGAAAAACCGAGTAACACTTGCTTAGATAAATCTTCAATTTGAATATCGACAAAACCTTGTTGTTCCAAGGTAGCTCTGAGCATTTTTTCATTTGGCACAGTATCCCAAGCGACATTTGCTGCTTTGAGTAAATAACAATGCTTTTGTTCTTGTAGAGCGGTCATGTTTTGACATGAATCGGCACGCATTAGGTAGTGAAAACCTAATCGTCCTTTTGAATTTAAAACTGGAGCGATGGAATCTAGAAATGAATTTAAATTGCTGTGATAAGCGGCATCGATACACAACACCACATCGAAGCAATGTTTAAATTCAAATTGTTTTAAATTTAAAAATGAACCACAGAAAATCTGGCTTATTTCGGGAATAAGCTTTTGAATTTTATGGACACATTGGGCTTGTAAGTCAACTGCACTGAGGCTTTTAGGCTGATAATGCTGTAACCAGTGCAACAAACTTGCACCCTGTCCGCAACCTAAATCCAAGAGATGATCTTTTGAATTTAAATTGACAGCTTGTGCCAAATGGTCAGCCAATTGGCAACAAGCTTCACGGTAGTTTTGAGTATTTTTCCAAAAACCCAAATTTGTCCAAGCAAGCTCCCCATCATCCCCTAAGCTTGATGCATCAATTGCATATTTATGGGGAATGAGTCGAGAGAGAGCTGCTCGAACTTTTGTTTTCACAATTTTAGTAGCCGAGTTCTGGGGCAACTTCCACCTTAGGTTTTAAACCTACAAATGGTAAAGGTGCACCTAAAATTTCAGCAATATGCATGGCAGAAGTAACTGCTGACTCTAAAATTGGCAAGCCATCACACGACCATGAACCACAGTAGAATACTTTACGGCTTGGGTCTAAATGACGTTGTTGCAATTCTTTGTTTAAAGCAACCGTTTGTGAGTCTACAACTGCACGCGTTAAAGTCACTTTTGAAATAACTTTTTTAGGGTCAATATCAACCACTGGACGCCAAGTTTGGAATACAGGATTTTTACCCACGAGTGTTGGCTCAACCGCATTCATCCAAACTGTAAATTGCTGACGCGTAAACTTACGGTCCATCATGTAGCTCAACACTGACCAGTCTTTACGGCGTGGCGGCATGACTGTCGCATCGGTATGAATCACAAGATCGCCTTGTTCAAAGCGGAATTGCTTAAGCAAGTTCATATCTTCTGCAAACTGTTCAGGATTTAAAAACTCATCGATTTTAGAAGTTGGCGTTGCAACAATCACTCGATCAAATAAGTTTTGTTCACCTTGGCTGTTTTCAACCAGTACTTTTTCGCCTTGTTGCTCAACTTTCTTAATTGCCGATCCGCTATGGATATCGATGCCTTTAATCAAGCTATCTACAAATGCAGGTGTACCACCCTTCATGCGCAATAACATGTCGCCATCAGTTAAGTGACGTAAAAACTCAAGTAAGTTTTTTGCAGGCCAATCACCAATTGTTTTTGGATTACACGTACAGATTGTATAGAGCACTGGCATGACCACACCGTGCCAGAATACTTCTTCAATATCGTTCTGATTAATAAATTCAGCGAGGGTAATATCTTGATTTTTAGATTTAAAAAACTGGTGAATCGCAGTTTTTAATTGCAACATCCCTTTCACAAGACGCCAGCCATATTGCTGAATGCCTTTACGGTTATTAATAATCGGGAAATTACCAATACGGCTACGAGAAGTCGTTAACCATGTTTCCGTACGATCTTCGAATAACCAGCTACATGACATATAAGTACGAACTGGAAAGGTTTTAATACCTAAATGAGCAGCAAGGCTGAGTGTATTTTTCCATAAGTGAGGATTCATCACACGTAGCGGTGCATCAATAATTCCACCATCGAACTCAATGCTATGGCTATCCATTCCCCGGCCAGGAAGTGCTTCAAATATCGTGATCGTATGCCCTGCATCTTTCAGAATTCTTGCTGCCGCAAGACCTGCCATTCCACTGCCAATAATTGCGATATTCAAAATGATGTCCCATTTTTCGAGAATTTTTTTGATTATCACTCATACCCCAAAAAAACACCGTATTAAAAACTACCAGATTTTTATTTTTTGCATCAATTTATATAGAAAATATTTAGCTACTAATCAGATCAAGTTTTTATATTTTTTTACAAAATCAGAGAAGCCGATAAAACCTTATATTTTTGAAAATTTAAAAAAAATCTTTTAAATAAAATAAGATAATTTAACTATTTTTATATCATTTGTTTTACAAGAATCTTTTTTTAATATATTATTAAGTCATAATAATGAGAAGCAAATCACATAAAACAATGCCGCAACAACAATGAAAACCATCATAAAAACAGAATCTTTACAGCGAAAAAGCCCGCTATTCACACTTGATAGCGGGCTTTTTATTACTTTGTTTTTAGAGGTTATTCAAATGCAATTCGGTAATTTATGCTTCTTGCATGATTGAACCGAATTTTCCACGATTAAAATCATTAATCGCTTCCATAATCTCAGCTTTGGTATTCATGACGAATGGACCATAACCTTCGATTGGTTCATTGAGTGGTTGACCAGTCAACACTAAAAATTTAGTGTCTTCTTCTGCATTTAAACTAAACTCAACACCCTCACGAGATAAAATCGCAACGGTTTTACCTTCCAGACGATTTGCATCATTGACCACAACCGCACCATCTAATATCACAACAAGCGTGGTGTGACCTTCAGGTACATAGAGAGTATGTTTTTGGCCTTTAGCCAATTTACCATCCCATACATTTAATGGGCTAAATGTAGTTGCAGCACCTTTTGCATCTGCATATTCACCAGCAATCACACGTAAATGACTACCGTGCTCGTCTAGTGCAATGTCTGGAATATCTTTCGCTTCAATCGCTTGGTATTTTCCAGGCGTCATTTTTGAATGAGCAGGTAAATTTACCCACAATTGCACCATTTCAAACAGACCACCATGCTCTGCAAATTCAGGAGAATGGAACTCTTCATGCAACACGCCTGCACCCGCAGTCATCCATTGCACATCACCGGTTTTAATGGTTCCGCCGCCGCCACTTGAATCTTTATGAGTTACTTCACCTTGGTAGGCGATGGTCACTGTTTCAAAGCCACGGTGAGGATGTGAACCTACACCTTGCTGTTCAGTTGTTGGCGAGAATGTATAAGGCGCTGCATAATCGAGTAGCAAAAATGGGCTTAGGGTTTGGCCTAAACGGTCATAAGAGAATAGGTTATATACAGGGAAACCATCACCCACCCAATGCATGTGGTTATTTTGATATGCACCAAGAAATTTCTTCATCTGATCTCTCCTATATATGTAGGATTTTCTTGAACTGGTATTGATTTTACGCCTCAATAATTGCAGTTTATAGATCAGGATTAGCAACACATTATTTCATCTATGAGACAATCATAGAATTTAATGTGCTCTTTTTAAGATCGTCCTATTTTTAAAATTCTTAATCCTATTTTTTAGACTTAATCACGACATAAAACTCAACTAGCATAATTTTAGGCAATAACGACCTACTCAATAATTTTTGATTATTTATTTTGATAACACGAGGACATAAAAAATGGCTCAAGATTACGTGCGTTTAGACAAGGATAATGCTGCGGTTCTTTTAGTTGACCATCAAGCAGGTTTACTTTCTTTAGTTCGAGATATCGACCCAGATAAATTTAAAAACAACGTATTAGCGCTTGCAGATGCTGCTAAATATTTTAATTTACCCACTATTCTTACGACTAGTTTTGAAAACGGTCCAAACGGTCCTTTAGTTCCAGAATTAAAAGAACTTTTCCCAGATGCGCCATTTATTCCTCGTCCTGGTCAAATCAATGCTTGGGACAATGAAGACTTTGTAAAAGCAGTTAAAGCGACAGGTAAAAAACAATTAATTATTGCAGGTGTAGTAACTGAGGTTTGTGTGGCATTCCCAGCTTTATCTGCACTCGCAGAAGGTTTTGAAGTGTTTGTGATTACTGATGCTTCGGGTACTTTCAACGAGTTAACACGTGATGCTGCTTGGGACCGTATGTCAAAAGCAGGTGCTCAGCTGATGACTTGGTTTGGTATGGCATGTGAGTTACACCGCGACTGGCGTAATGATGTGGAAGGTTTAGGTACATTGTTCTCAAATCACATTCCTGACTACCGTAACCTGATTTCAAGCTACAATCACAACACTAGCCAAAAATAAGTTCTATTGCCAAGATTAGAGTGCTTAAGCGCTCTAATCTTAAATTTAAATGGATTGATCGGACATTGATAAGCTCTTTTGATGATTTTTATTATTTTTATCTGGTCGTAAAACACGGCGGCTTTAGTGCAGCCAGTGATGCTGAAAATATTAGTAAATCTAAGCTCAGCCGACGCATTATTGACCTTGAAAATAAATTTAATGTCAGCCTGATTCAAAGAACAACACGTCATTTTAAAGTGACCGATTTAGGCCAAGAGTTTTATGAGGAATGCTGTAAGGTTATTACTCAAGTTGAATGTGCAGAAAACGTGTTATTAAAGCAAAAAAGTGAGCCTCAAGGTCTGGTAAAAGTAAGTTGCCCACCTCTGATGATGCATTTTCAAATTAGAAAAATTTTAAATCAGTTTTTAAAAACCTACCCCAAAGTTGAAATAGCACTCGAGCTAACCAGCCGTCGAGTCGATATCTTGCATGATGACATCGACCTTGCGATTCGGACCAATTTCGAACCCAATGAGGACTCAAATTTAATTGTTCGGGATGTAATTAAAACCGATCACTGCCTAGTGGCTTCGCCTGAATTACTGCAAGGTCGCATCATTGAACATTATTCTGAATTACAAGATTTCCCAAGTATTAGCTTAGGTACGCAAAAGCAAAATCCTATTTGGCATTTATGCAATATTCGTAACGGCGAATCGGTTGATGTGCCTTATCAACCACGAATCAAAAGTAATGATTTGGCAGGCGTTTACTATGCCGTGATGGATGGTTTAGGCATTGCCGACCTTCCTTTTTTAACCGTCGAATCTGAAATTCGTAAGGGTACGCTTATCCATATTCTTCCTGACTGGAAGTCGAATATTGGTACGCTGCAATTGGTTTATGTTTCGAGAAAAGGCCAGCGTCTTGTGGTTGAAAAACTCATTGAAACGCTGATTGATGAACTCAGGCGTTTGCCTGAAAGTCGTGATGGCTATCTATCGACTTAAAATAAAAAACCGGTCATGAATGGGCATGACCGGTTTTTTGTGAAACATCACATACAGCATAACTGTATGTTTTCGTTCAGAACAAAACGAACTCGCTTTATTCCTTACTCAGATAAGTCTACGCAGAGGTATTTCATCTCGACATATTCTTCGATGCCGAATTTTGAACCTTCACGACCTAGACCTGACTGTTTTACGCCACCAAACGGAGCAACTTCATTTGAAATCGCGCCCGTGTTAATGCCGACCATACCGTACTCAAGTGCTTCACCCACTCGCCATTGACGAGCTGTGCTTTGAGTAAATAAATAAGCAGCTAAACCAAACTCGGTATCGTTCGCCATCGCCACTGCTTCATCTTCAGTTTTAAAGCGGAATAGTGGTGCAAGCGGACCAAAAGTTTCTTCTTTAGACACTTTCATGTCTTGCGTTACGCCAGTTAACACAGTCGGTTCAAAGAATGTGCCACCAAGTGCCGAGCGTTGACCACCAATACGAATTGTCGCGCCTTTCTCAGTTGCATCTGCAATATGAGACTGAACTTTTGCAATCGCATCTTCATCAATTAAAGGCCCTTGAGTTGAACCTTCTTGACGGCCATCGCCAACTTTAAGCTTAGACACAGCTTCAACCAAACGCTCTGCCAATGCATCGTAAATACCGTCTTGAACATAAATACGGTTAGCACATACACAAGTTTGACCGCTGTTACGATATTTACTTGCCATGATGCCCTGAACTGCTTGCTCAAGGTTAGCATCGTCAAATACCACAACTGGTGCATTACCACCAAGTTCAAGTGAAAGCTTTTTAATGGTTGGCGCACATTGTTGCATCAAGATACGGCCAACTTGAGTTGAACCTGTGAAGCTTAACTTACGAACAATATCGCTTTCACATAGTGTTTTACCAACTTCAACCGCATCACCACTAATGTTAATTAAAACATCAGTTGGTAAACCTGCCTGTAAAGCCAATACTTCAAGTGCATAAGCGGTTAACGGCGTTTGTTCTGCTGGTTTAACCAACATTGAACAACCCGCAGCAATCGCTGGACCTGCTTTACGCGTAATCATGGCAGCCGGGAAATTCCACGGCGTAATTGCAGCTGTAACACCAATCGCTTGTTTAATCACGAGCAGACGTTGATTTGGCAATGTAGGTGTTAAGACTTCACCATCAATACGGCGAGCTTGCTCGGCAAACCAACGGATGAATGATGCTGCATAACCAATTTCACCACGTGCTTCTGCCAATGGTTTACCTTGCTCAGCCGTTAAGATTTGAGCCAGATTTTCTTTGTGCTCAAGCATGAGGTTGTACCATGCCAATAGCACATCAGCACGCGCCAAGGCAGTTTGCTTTTTCCAAGCAGTTTGCGCTTTTGCTGAACGGTTAATTGCGGCTTCAACTCCTGCACGGTCATAGGTTTTTACCCATGCCAAAGTTTCACCTGTAGCAGCATCATTAACTTCGATATAGTCATTTGATGCAGGTGCTTCTAATGAAATATCAGGATGTTTTAATAAATACTGCAAATTATTTTGAATCATGCAGATTGCTCCATTGCTTTTGCACTACCTGCTTTGAGTGTTGCAAAACCTTGTTTCAAGATATCAAGGCCTTGACGGAATTGTTCAGCAGGAATGGTTAATGGATATAAGAAACGAATTACATTACCGTATTTACCACAAGTAAGAAGTAACAACCCGTTTTCCATTGCATAGTTTTGTACAACTTTTGCTTGTTCAGCTGTTTCAAGTTCTACTGCAACCATTGAACCCAATGCACGAATATCAGTTACGACGTCGCCTGTTGCTTGCTGAATATCTTTAAGTGCAACAACCAACTCTGCACCTAATTGATTTGCACGGTCGCATAAGTTTTCTTCTTCAATCGCATCAATCACAGCATGCGCAGCAGCAACCGCAATTGGGCTACCTGCGTAAGTACCGCCTAAACCACCAGGGTTTGGTGCATCCATCACTTCTGCACGGCCCACAACACCTGAAATAGGGAAACCGCCGCCCAAGCTTTTCGCCATCGTAATTAAGTCTGCTTTAGTCTCGTAATAGTTCATTGCAAACAATTTACCAGTACGGGCAAAACCTGATTGCACTTCGTCAGCAACCAATAAAATGCCGTGCTTGTCGCAAATTGAGCGTAAGCGTTTTAAGAACTCAGCTGGCACAACATTGAAACCGCCTTCACCTTGTACTGGCTCAAGTACAATTGCAGCAACATCATGTGGTGCAATATCTTCACTGAAAATATCTTCAACGCTTTCAATTGCCGCGTCTACTGAAATACCTTTAGCAGGCACTGGGTAACGCGCATGGAACACACCCGCTGGCATCACACCGAAATCACGTTTGTAAGGCGCTGTTTTACCTGTCATTGCCATCGTCATAAATGAACGACCGTGGAAACCATTACCAAAAGTGATAATGCCGTGACGACCTGTATAAGAACGAGCAATCTTCACCGCATTTTCAACTGCTTCTGCACCTGTAGTGAAAAAAGCTGACTTCGCAGGACCAGCAATTGGCGCGCGTTCATTAATACGCTCAGCTAAAGCGACATAGCTTTCATATGGTGTTACTTGATAGGCAGTATGCGTAAATTTAGTGAGTTGCTCAGTCACCGCTGCAATCACTTTAGGGTGGCGATGGCCTGTATTTAAAACCGCGATACCACCAGCAAAGTCGATAAATTGGTTGCCTTCCTTGTCCCAAAGCGTGGCATTTTCAGCTTTTTCCGCATACCACTGACACATCACGCCTACACCACGTGGAGTTGCTTGCTGTTTACGTGCGTTAAGTGCAGAATGTTGATTATCCATTTGATTCCCTCATATTTTCATCATCAGTTGCAGCTTTGGTTTCTTGCATCCTGTGCTTAATTTTCAGGGTGCTTTACAACGACTGCCTATGCATGTAATTTCGCTCGTCTGATGCCAACTGACGAGAGCCACTTTTTAACTGTAGGAGAGAGCCAATTGCGTAGTTTACTTGGAGATCATTTGCTGCAACGACTCCAACAGGACACTGAAGGGAAACTACATCAACGCCTTTTCCGTTGCCTGCGTGGTGCCATTATTGATGGAGTCATCCAGCCCAAGACTCGTCTACCTGCGTCACGCGACTTAGCCAGTGAAATTCATGTTTCAAGAAATACGGTGCTTAGTGCCTATGAACAACTACAAGCTGAAGGCTACTTAGAAGCCCGTACGGGACATGGCACATGGGTTGCCGAAAAATTACCAGAGAGTTTTTTAAATACACAAAACAAGAAAAAAGTAGTTTCAAGCCCGAAAGTTCAAAATTCTTATGCGCTATCACAGCGTGGTTCCAACTTATTAGGCTATGCAGCAGCATCGCCACACCAATGGGGCGCTTTTGTGCCGGGAGCACCGGATGTGACTGAGTTCCCACATCATATTTTTAGTCGTATTCAAGCACGCTTAAGCCGTGAACCCGACATTAACCGCCTGATTTATAGCAATGCAGGTGGATGTATAGAGCTTCGAAGTGCGTTGGCAGATTACTTGCGTGTTGCGCGTTCAGTCCAGTGCGATGCGGACCAGATTATTATTACCGAAGGCATTCACCAAGCAATCGACTTAGTCTCGCGTGCGCTCAGTGATATGGGGGATAAAATCTGGATTGAAGATCCCGCTTATTGGGGAATGCGTAATACGTTACGAATTAATGGCCTTGATATTCAGCCAATGCCTGTCGATGCTGAAGGCATTATTCCCGAGGAAAATCCGGCCAAGCCGCCTAAACTCATTTTTGTCACACCTTCACACCAATATCCTCTTGGCTCTCATTTAAGTCTAAACCGCCGACGTAAACTGATTGAGATTGCCCGTCAGCACAATAGCTGGATTGTCGAGGATGACTATGACAGTGAGTTCCGTTTCTCGGGTCAGCCTTATCCCTCTTTACAAGGTTTAGAAAATGATGCGCCTGTGCTGTACATGGGCACGTTTAGTAAAACTATTTATCCATCCTTAAGAATTGGATATCTAGTGGTGCCTAAGCCGTTATTTTCACCATTACGCATTGTAGCAGCCGAGCTTTATCGTGGTGGACACTTGCTTGAGCAAAAAGCCCTAGCTGAATTTATTCGTGAAGGCCATTATGAAGCGCATATTCGCCGTATGCGCCTACTCTATGGCAAGCGCCGCGACTACTTGGTGAGCTTAATTCAACGTTATCTTGGTCCCGAATTTATTCATGAATATGATGAAGCGGCAGGGTTACATCTGGTTTTAAAACTACCGAACTCTTGCGATGATGTCGCGATTGCAGCAACTGCACTTGAACGTGGCGTCAAAGTTCGCCCACTTTCTCAATACTACATGCAGTCGCATGCACATGCAGAACGCGGGCTGCTGATGGGCTTTGCCTGTGTAAATGAAAAAGATATGGTGATGGCTTTTGGTGTCTTGCTTCAGTGCTTACGTGAAGCAGGCGTACCTACGCTGAATTAACTTTCATCTGTTATTAAAACAAATAAAAAAAGAGCCTCATAGTGAGGCTCTTTTTTATTTAAAAATTTAAACTAACTTTTCTTCATGACTATGAGTTAAATGGGTCGCTCTACGATCTTTACCCCAACCTAGCTTTTCAGACAACAAACCGAAGAACACAATAATGCCGAACAGCGCTGTGGTGTAAATCACTTCTTTAAAATAGGTGCCTTCAATCAACATGGTAAGAATTGCACCAATAATTGCAAAGATCACCACATAAGTTAGATAAGGGAACATCCACATTTTAAAGTCAATTTTCACGCCTTCAGCCTCTAACTTTTTACGCATACGAAGCTGAGAATAAGCAATAGTCAGGTAAACATACAGTGTTGCTGCACCTGTTGTTAACATGAAAAAATCATAAACATTCATACTCTCGGTTGCAGTTAAAACTACGGCAATCACAGAGAAGAAGCATGACACAATCACGCCTACCCAAGGACTACTTTTACTGTTTACAGAGCCAAAACTTTTCGGTGCATCACCACGTTTAGCTAAAGAGAACAACATACGTGAACACGTATAAAGAGCTGAGTTAAAGCAACTACATACTGAGGTTAGAACCACGAAGTTTACGATATGGCGCGCGCCAGGAATGCCTAGTGCAGACAACGTTACGCTATAGGTTCCCCAAGTTGAATCTTTCAAAAGTTCATTGTTGTGGGGAATCAAACATACCGCAACGAACATTGAACCAACGTAGAATAAAATAATTCGCCAAACCACCGAGTTTGATGCTTTACGAATTTCTTTCGATGGATTTGCCGACTCTGCTGCCGCTACCGTAACAATTTCAGCACCAATGTAGGCAAACATGACTCCAAGCAAAGCTGTGATAACGGATGAGCCGCCATTTGGCATAAAGCCTTGAGAAGTTAAATTACTAATACCAGAAGCAGCCGGATTACCCCAAGGCCACAAATGCATAATGGCTAAACTACCAATCACAAGGAAAATAACAATCGCGATGACTTTGATGAGGGCGAACCAAAACTCAAATTCACCATAGTTTTTCACGTTTTGTAAATTAACGACAACCAGTGCGCCAATCACCACGACCATATAGACCCAGATTGGTATAAACGGGAACCAATTGTTTAGAATTTTTCCTGCCACATAAGCTTCCCACCCCATGAGCATGGCCAGAGTACACCAGTACAACCAGCCAATTGAGAAACCTGCCCAACGGCCAATCGCACGGTCAGCATAAGTTGAAAAAGAGCCACTATCAGGGTTTAAAACGGCCATCTCGCCTAGCATACGCATGATGAACCAAACGAGTAGACCACCTAAAGCGTAAGTTAAGAAAACTACAGGTCCGGTATTGTAAATAATACTGCCTGAGCCGACGAATAGAGAACCACCAATAACCCCTGCAATAGAGATCATGGTCAGGTGGCGTGATTTGAGTCCATGTTTTAAACTTTGGGAGTGATTGGCTTCAGAACCATTTTGATGAGCTGCCATATCATTTTCCTTAATATATGGAGGATATCGGCTAGTCTCGGAAATCCTCCGAAGCCAAAAAATATCCCCTAAAAATTTAGCCGTTCTGCCCAATTCCTAAAACAGAAAATTCACTGAGCTTATCCGGCGCTTCCGTATGCATACTTCCAATAGCTTTAATTTGTCGTTTCGGCACTCAAGAAACGAGAGCCATTTTTGTAATAAAAGAGAGAGCCAATTGCAAAATTTATACGCAAAATTGGCCCTTTTTGTAGGGGATGCTGGTAAATGGCTTTTAGTTTTTATTTTAATCAGATTGAAATTCTTTAGTTTTGTTCAGAAATTAACAATGCCTTTGTGCCTGTTTCCAACGCTCTAAATATATGTTTCTGGTCAGCTGGATAACAAATATAGTCTCCAACACCAAGCTCAACAGCTTCATCAATTAAGCCCACCAAAGCTTTACCTTCAACCACAATAATATGCTCTACAGAACCAACTGGATGCGGCTCTGAAAGACGGTCTTCGCCTGGTTCAACAATCAGTAAATACACATCTCGACGGGCATGGGGTGGACAAGTCGCTAACAAAATTGCTTTGTAGTTGGCAATCTCAGAACTCACTGTTGGCCCATCGCCACAGCGAATCACTTGCACCTGATTACTCGGCTCTTCCATCAACCGTGCAAATGGAATATTGAGCGCAACACAAAGTGCCCATAAGGTTTCAATGCTAGGGTTACCTTGGCCCGCTTCTAATTGTGAAAGAGTCGATTTGGCAACACCTGCACGACGAGCAACCTCTGCCAATGAAAGCCCTGCTCTTTGACGTTCACGCGTTAAACCTTTGGCAATAATTTCGATTGGCTGAGACATTCACCACATCCGTTCTATAAAAAAAACGATCGTTCGTTTTGACAAAACGATCAGACTTATTCATTATAATGGAAAATCGTTCGTTATATCATGCTATGTCCACATACTCTCTAATTAAAAAACTTAGTAAAGACACTACCCGCTCGATTTTCTTTGTATGTCTAGCGACGAGTGTCGTTGGTATGTCTTTAGGTTCACTCGCTGCAAGTTATGGCTTAGCGCTCTGGATCCCGCTTTGTCTATCCGTGTTTGTGCTCGCAGGAACTGCTGAATTTATTTTTATTGGTTTCTTGGCTGTAGGTGGTAGCCCAATTGCAGCTGCGATTGCAGGACTACTCGTCAATTTAAGACATCTACCTTTTGGTATTGCGGTCAATGAACTAATCCGTGGCAAATATTCTCGATATTTCGGGGCTCATATCATGAACGATGAAAGCGTTTTGTTTGGTATGGCACAGCCCGATTTTGAGACAAAAAAGGCTGCTTACTGGTTATGTGGTATATGCATTATGCTCAGTTGGCCACTGGGTGTAACGGCGGGTTATTTTATTGGAAGTGCTATTCCAGACCCTAAAACATTTGGCTTAGATGCCATTTTCCCCGCGATTTTAATTGCACTTACTTTTAATGCTTTAAAGAATAAAACCACTCGAAAAGCTGCATTTGCCGGATCAACTTTAGCGCTGATCACCACACCTTTTTTGGCCTCAGGACTTCCAATTCTGATTTCACTTTTTGGCTTGATATTTGGTAGAAAGAAATGAGTCAACAATTACTAATTATTTTAGGTATAGGCTTACTAGCACTTGGAACGTATGGGATTCGTTTCGCTGGGTTTCACTTGGGTGCCAAGTTCTCTTTTTCTGAAAAGTACCAAGTTTTACTCTCAAACGGTGCGACTGTTTTGCTCTGTGCGATTGCAGTGACCACTACATTTTTTGAAGGTCAACATTTCGCAGGTTTTGCACGAATATTTGGTGTTGGCTTAGCACTGTTCTTGGTTTGGAAAAAAGTACCGCTGTTATTAGTGATTTGCTTGGCAGCTGCCGGCACGGCACTTATACGTTTGCTTGGAATTGAGTAATAAAAAAGGCGAGATAAACTCGCCTTTTTTGAAACTTTGATTAGAACGGTAAATCGTCGTCTAAATCAGCTGGTGCAGAAGCTGGTTGTTGTGGTGCTTTAGGCGCAAAACCACCAGCTTGAGGGTTGCTTCCACCATTACCGAAACCACCTTGGTTACCATAACCACCGCTGTTTTGGCCATAGCCGCCACCTTGGTTGTTATTATTTTGATAACCATTACCACCTTGTTGAGGTGCGTTAAAACGTGGTTGGTTAAAATCATTACCGCCAGCGAAACCTTGTTCACCTTGTTGACGAGCATCTAACATTTGCATCTGGTCGCCACGGATTTCTGTAGTGTAACGCTCTTGGCCATTTTGGTCTGTCCACTGACGTGTACGTAATGAACCTTCAATATAAACCTTAGAACCTTTACGCAAGAACTGCTGAGCAATTTCCCCTAAACGGTTATGCAAAACAATACGGTGCCATTCTGTTTGTTCTTTACGTTCACCGGTATTTTTATCAGTCCAAGCTTCACTTGTCGCGATTGAAAATTGGGTCAACGAACCCCCATTTGGAAAAGTTTTTGTTTCAGGATCACGACCCAAAGTACCAACCAAAATAACCTTATTTACACCACGCATTAGCTGTCTTCATCCTATACATTTCTATGTTTTACTTTATAAGAGTTATGCTTAAATGGCTACCTCTTTACCGAACAACTGCGTTAAATCACGTCGCGCAGCATCATCTAGAGACTGTTTATCGACTTTAATATAAGCAACTTGCTGGTCAGGCATCACCACAACTTCTTCGATACCACGAATTGCCAATAGCTGTGTGGTCCACTCATTCACCTGTTGCACTTGCGGCAATGGCAACACAATCGATGACAAATACCGCGGCTGAGCTAAACCAAAACTAATTAGCAACCATATTATAGCAATCCCTGCTAAGACACTCCATCCAATCGCAGTATTATGTAACATCAATAATTGACCACCTAGTGTGCCACCAAAAAAAGCGCCTAAAAACTGACTACTGGCATTTACGCCCATAGCAGTTGCTTTTGACTGAATTGGAGCAGACTTCGACAACCAAGAAGGCAATAAAGCCTCCATCACATTAAATGCAATAAAGAAAATACCTAGACCTGCAAGTAATACATATTTGGATTGATAACCAAATATGAGCAGCAGCAAACCGACAATAATGCCTGTAATTGCTGTTAAGAAAATCCCGCGCATTTTGCGATATTTTTCAGCAATGATAATACTTGGAAATGCAAAAAACAGGCTAATGACTAATAGCGGTAAATACACCAAACCATGACTTGCTAAAGGAATATGTGCAAACTCGATGAGCTGTGAAGGCACATAAATAAACATGGCGGTCAGTAATAAATGCAGTGCAAAAACCGAAACATGCAAACGGTTTAAATCACCCATTTGAATGACTTGCTTAAGCTGTGCCATGTAGCCTTGCTGATAATTGCGATGATGACGAGTGACTTTAGGTACAAGCAATAACATCGCAATCGCAATTAAGCCCATAATGGTCGTGACAAAGAATAAGCCAGAAATGCCGACAAGGCTTGTGAGCCAAGGCCCAAGGCTAAACGCCACTACAAAAGACAGACCAATACTCATGCCCATTGCAGCCATGGCTTTAGTACGCTGCTCTTCACGCGTCACATCGGCTAAAAGCGCCATCACGACCGCTGAAACTGCACCAGCACCAGCGATAGCACGGCCAATAATTACACCATAAATCGTGTCAGATAAACCCGCAATTGCACCACCAATCGCAAACAGTAGTAGACCAAAGACCACAAGTGGTTTACGGCTAAAACGGTCAGCCAGTAAGCTAAATGGAATTTGCAAAATCGCCTGACTTAAGCCGTAGACACCTACAGCCAAACCAATGAGTGCTGGAGTCGCATATTGATATGACTGCCCAACTACAGAAAAGACAGGAATAATCATGAACAAGCCCAACATGCGTAGTGCAAAAATACTACTTAAGGCAAAAGTTGAGCGACGTTCCAAAGCATTCATCATATCAATACACGTTATCAAACTAGGTAAATTATAAGCCGATTCGTTTCTAAAAATACGGAACACCTTATTTAAAATAACGATTTGGGCTTAAAAAAAATAAAGAGGCATTTAGCCTCTTTATTCTATCGAACTTTACTGAAAATTAGCTTAAGGCGATTGTTGCTCACGCTTTGAATATTGAATTGAAGCAATAACCGCCCAAACAATAAACGCTACACCAATTAAACCAGTAACAACTTCAGGTACATGTACGCCAGTACCACTTGCAATCATAATGAATGCCAAGGCACCGATCGCATAATGCGCACCATGTTCTAAGAACACATAAGCGTCTAGCGTGCCTTTTTCTACAAGGTAAACTGTCATTGAACGGACAAAAATAGCACCGATTGCAAGACCCAGCATAATCACCACAACGTCGCTAGTAATTGCAAAAGCACCGATTACACCATCAAAACTGAATGATGCATCTAACACTTCAAGATATAAGAAACCACCTATACCCGCTTTAACTACGCCAGAAGCCGCGCCCGATCCATCTTTCATAATAGCATTGCCATCTTCGTCAATTTCAGGCTCACCACCTAACATATGACTTAATACTTCAACGCCAATATAAACCACAATGCCCCAAATACCTGCCATAGTCACCACAAGGCGCTGCGACTCATCAACATTTGCTGCCATAATTAACATCGCAATTAGAGCAATAAAGACAGACATTGCCGGTACGCTTGCTAAACTAGAAAGTTTAGCTTCAAGCCATCTGAACCAATGGGTTTCTTTTTCTTCATCAAAGAAGAAGTTTAAGAACACCAGTAATAGGAATGTTCCACCAAAAGCCGAAATTTCAGCGTGATGTGCCATTAAACGTTCAGAATAGGTTTTCGGATCATTGAGTGCCAATTTAGCTACTTCAATCATTCCCATATCCGCAGTCACGGCAACAATCGCCACCGGGAAAATTAAACGCATACCAAAAACGGCGATTAAAATACCTACCGTTAAAAAGAGCATTTTCCAGAACGGATCCCAATTACGTAGAACCGATGCATTTACGACAGCATTGTCAAAAGATAAAGAGACCTCCATTACAGCTAAAATGGCTGTAATTGTTAAAGCTTTAAGCATGGTAGACACGCCCGCTTCAGGTCCATGGGTAAAACCCCAATACGCGGATAGTGCTAAACACACCACCGTAAAAAATATCGAAAATCGGAAATGCTTCATGGATCAGACCTATACCAAGAATAAATTTAATCTTTCTTAAAAACCGCCGCTATTATATCGATAATTAACCACAAAACGATGTTGTTTTGTGCCGTTATTCCCGTTACTTTATCTCTCTGTTTAATAAAGAAATTTATAATATTTAATTAACTCATTAATCGTATTAAATATTTTCTTTGGATATATCTATCATTATTATTTTTGTATTTTAAAATTGATTTAAAATCTGGTTCAGCTGTCTTAATTTAAATGGAATGTTTTTATGCTTTTTTCTCAAGAACTTTGGCAACGCAATTTAAATTTATATCAAAAAATTCTCGACCTGCCTTTTAATCAGGAACTTGCTAACGGTACTTTAGATAAAGAAGCTTTTTGTCATTATGTTATTCAAGATGCTCAATATTTAGTGGCCTATGGTCGTGTGCTTGCTGTTGCAGCAGCAAAGGCCTTTGAGGCTGACGATATTATGCAATTTTCAGATGCAGCTAAAATTGCAATTGTGGTGGAGCGTAGTTTGCATGATGACTTCATGAAAAATTTTGGTGTAACTAAAGAAGAATTTAAAAATACCCCATTAACATTAGCAGGCCACCATTACACTTCATTTTTGACAGCCACTGCTTGGTCTGAAAGCTACCCTGTTGTACTCGCTGCGCTTTTACCTTGCTTCTGGATTTACGCCGAAGTCGGTAAAGATATTGTAAATAAATCCATTCCAAATAACCCTTACCAAGCATGGATTGATACCTATGCAGGTGAAGAGTTCCATACCGCCGTTCGTAATGTGATTGCGACAGTAGATAAAGTTGCCGCACGTTGTGATGCAGATACTTTAGAGAAAATGCATGCAGCCTATACGATGGGTGCAAAACTTGAGTGGTTATTTTGGGATAGTGCCTATCACCAAAGACAGTGGTTAGGTTTAGATCATATTTAAAACTTCAAAAGAATCGGTCAGTGCACTTAATAGCCTGATCGATTTTCAATAAAATGCGAGACAGATATGTATATCGGCGAATTAGCGGCTTTGACTGGAGCCACTCCTAAGGCCATTCGGCATTATGAGAAATTAGGTTTACTGCCAGTCGCAAAAAGAAAAGGTAATTATCGTATTTATGAAGAGATTGATGTTCAATCGGTTAAGATGATTCGCCTTGCACAAGCTGTTGGATTTAGCCTTTCCGAGCTTTATGACCTGTCGGCTTTAAAATATAAAAATAATCGTTTTCCTGTAGAAATTGCACAGCAGCTTATTCAAAAAAAGAACCAACAAATTATTGAGCAGAAAGAAGCTTTAAGCCGTTTGCAAGAAGATTTAAAAGAACTGGAAGATGAGATTATTCAGACTTATATTATCAATGAGATTTTTGCTTAAAACAGTTTATTAAAATCTGAAAATAGCTTTCAAAATGAGTGCTTGACTCTGCCCTTAGGGACAAGGTTTATGGTAATAGCTTCTTTTATTACGGACCAATAAAATGAGCACCCACCTTTCTACATTTAAAAATTCAACAGCATTAATTACAGGCGCATCTTCAGGAATAGGCAAAGCCTATGCTCAAGAACTTGCGTCTTTAGGAATTCATCTCATTTTAACGGCACGCTCCGAACAGAAGCTGAATGATTTAGCCGATGAACTTAGCAAAAAATATAACGTGAATGTTGAGGTGATCGTCTTAGATTTAGCTCAACCCCATTCAGCTCAAAGCTTATTTGATGAAGTGCAAGCCAGAAACTTATCGGTAGAGATTTTAATTAACAACGCAGGATTTGGTAAATGGACTAAATTTCTAGATCAATCTGTATCTACTTATCAAGAAATGATTACGCTAAATATCAGCAGTGTAACGTCTTTATGTTATTTATTTTTGCCCCACATGCTTGCGAACAAAAAAGGCATCATGATTAATATTTCATCTACAGGTGCGTTTCAACCTCTGCCTTATATTGCTGTGTATGGGGCAACTAAATCTTATGTATTGCAATTTACTGAGGCTCTTGCAGGAGAATACGGCTCTTCAGGAGTTAAATTTCTGGCAGTTTGTCCGGGCAATACCCAAACCAATTTTACTCAGGTGGCAAATGCAGATACGAGTGGTATGAAAAGCTCTACGGTTGAAGACGTTGTGTCTGCAACAGTTAAAGCATTAGATAAGAATAAAGCAACAGTTGTGGTGGGATGTAGCAACTATTTGACGTCTCAATTGCCCCGAATTCTTTCTCGCCAAAAGATGATTAATTTAGTTGAAGGTATGCTCAAAACCCGTGTTGTTGAGCATTCATAAAAATAGTTCAATTTAAAAGATTAAGGGATTTCTCTTAATCTTTTAATGTTGAAATAGCTGCCAGCCATAAATTAAACCTGCCGCAGCTACGACCCAACATAGAGTTGCTAATCCTAGACAAGACCACATCGACATTCGTGTTGCCAGCACATAAACAACAACTAAATAAATGGCATAAGGAATAAGTGACCATAGACCAAACAGAGCCGTTTTTTGTAATGCTTCGGCTCCTTTTTGCTGAAAAACAATCACATGAGCAATTAAAGCGAAGGTAGGAAAAAGTGGGACTAAACCTGCAATGTAAAATGCCTTACTTTTCGATAAAATCGAAATAATGAGGACAACCCCAGCCCCTAACATACACTTTAAAAATAACGCCCACATGCGCTGATCCTATCTGGTCATTTCCATTTCAAAACGCTGTATTTTGCGCTTTTTAAAGAAAATTAACAGCGACCAAAGCAATTAAAGCAGGAACTGCTTGAATATAAATAATCTTTTTGCTGGCAGTCAGACCGCCATAAATACCTGCAATCAGTACACAACCTAAAAAGAAATTAGCAATTGATGTTGCAAATGGTGCATCAACTAATAAGGACCAGAATAAACCCGCCGCTAAAAAGCCATTATAAAGACCTTGGTTCTGTGCCATCACTTTGGTGAGTTTTGCTTTTTCGGCATTATTTCCAAAGGCTTTCATGCCATAAGGCTTGTCCCACAAAAACATTTCTAACACTAAAATATAGACATGTAATATTGCGATAAGTGCAATTAAAATTTGTCCGATCATACGATTTTCCTTTTTATTTTAAAGATATGAAAAAAGATCAGTCTCTCGACTGATCTTTTAATGTGTTACGGTTTTAACAACACTTTGCCTTGACGAGCACCTTGTGTTGCTCTTTGAGCAGCTGTTTTAATCTCATCAAAACTAAATACACCTTCTACAGGCAGAATTAATTTTTTCTGAGTCGCTAGTGTTAGCAGCTCAACGATCAATTCCTTTTTACGAGCTGCTGGCATTTCTTTATTGACCACACTCGCCCAGAAACCTTTTACTGTCGCTTGTTTGAAAATCAAATCGCCCGATGAAATCTGCATGGTTTCGCCAGTCATACTGCCAAACGAAACGAGCAAGCTATTTTCACTGAGTAAATTCAGCATTTCGCCACTTGCAGTTCCTCCAATCGAGTCCACACCAGCAATCAGCGGTTGGTCGCCGTGAATCTGTTTAACTTGCTCTTTCCAGTTTGGCTGATCAGTCGCAACAACATGCTGAATACCTAATGCTTGCATCTCTGCAATCGCATCAGTACGACGAACTAAATTAATTACAGGTAAGCCACGTGCCTGTGCAATCATCGCAACTGTTTTACCGACTGCACCATTTGCCGTGTTTTGAATGAGCCATTGACCCGGTTGAACATTTACAAAGTCGAGTAGCATGAGAGCACTAATTGGCATACCAATCAGCTGTGCTGCTGTTTCATCATCAATTTCATTATTGAGTGGAATAATCCCATGAGCTGGTGCAATAAAGTATTCAGCCCAACTGCCATGCACAGCCGCAACTGCGATACGTTGCCCTATCTGTACATGAGAAACGCCTTCACCCAATGCATCTACAACACCAAGTGCTTCACTACCACCAATCGCAGGTAAGGTTGGCTTGTAGCCATAGCTTCCACGTACTGTCCATACATCATGATTATGAATTGGAGACATGATGGTTTTAATACGCACTTCGCCTGCTTTTGGTTCTGGCTTTGGCATATCCGCCTGCTCTAAAACGTCTACAGGTTCGCCAAAATTACGATGGATAATACTTCGCATGCTTTATTCCTCTATCGGTTTTAAGAGTTGTTGGGTAGTTTCTAAGGCTAAATGTAGATGTGCTTTGTCTTGCGACAATTTTGTGAGTAAAGCAGCACCTAACCATAACTGATACATGACTTGCGCAGTTTTTAAAGGCTCAATATGTTTTGGAATTGATCCTTCTTGTTGCCCTTCTTTGAGTAGCAAAGCCAAACGTTGCGTTAGTTTGTGCACACCGTCATTGAGAATTTGGCGCATGTCTTCTGATAAGTCAGAAACCTCTGCCGCTAACTTCACAATCAGACAGTTTTCAGCCCAACTACCGTTTACGGGATCATCAATCCATGCCTGCCATAGGGCCATTAAACGAGCATGGGCACTTTGCTCACTGCGTTGCCAAAGTTGTTCCATACGAACTTTATAATCAGCCATATATTGCTCGAGCAATGCACAGCCAAATGCCTCTTTCGAAGCAAAGTAGTGATAGAACGAACCTTTGGGTACGTCACAAGCCTTTAAGATTTCTTGCAAACCAACACCGACAAAACCTTTACGTAGTACCAGCTCAAAGCTCGTATCTAAAATGTGTTGTCGCGTGGTTTCACTTTTATTTAATCGTTTCATGCACACATCATAAACAACTATTAGACCAGTCGTCTAGTAAAGTTGTGTTGCTGGTTAAAATTTGCTTAGAGTAGAAATCTGAAGTAAGGAATGTTAAAAATACAATCTGCTTATTTAAACAAATTTTGTCGATTGTCGTTTAACCGTCACAATTTGTCGCTTTAAATCATTTTGTACCACTTGAACAATTTTAAATCGTTATCATATATAGGGTCTGTTGTTTATAACCAGTCACACCTCTCTGCGACTGAGCAATCAACACCTAAATTTTCATCAATACATAATTGAGATGTTTTATGAGCCAAAGTCATATCCGTATTCGAGGCGCACGTACCCATAATTTAAAAAATGTGTCTCTCGATATTCCACGCGACAAATTTGTGGTAATTACGGGGTTATCAGGTTCAGGAAAATCTTCTCTTGCCTTCGATACCCTGTACGCCGAAGGACAACGCCGTTACGTCGAATCACTTTCAGCGTATGCCCGTCAGTTTCTATCGCAAATGGAAAAGCCTGAAGTTGACTCGATTGAAGGTTTATCACCAGCGATTGCCATTGAGCAAAAATCTACCAGTCATAACCCACGTTCAACCGTTGGTACGATTACCGAAATTTATGACTATTTGCGTTTACTTTACGCACGTGTCGGCACCCCTTACTGCCCTGAACACGACTTACCAATGGTTGCGCAAACTGTTTCTGAAATGGTCGATGCGGTAAAAACGCTTGAAGAAGGCACAGCACTTATGTTGCTTGCCCCAGTGGTTCGTGAACGTAAAGGTGAATACAGTAACTTGTTCGAGCAGCTACAAGGTCAAGGTTTTGTTCGTGCCCGTGTGGATGGTGAAATCATTGATATTGATACACCACCAGAACTCGACAAAAAGAAAAAACATACCATCGAAGTTGTAGTCGACCGCTTCAAAGTACGTGAAGACTTAGGTAACCGTATTGCCGAATCATTTGAAACCGCACTACGTTTAGGAGGCGATATTGCTGTTTTATCGTGGATGAATGGCGAACATCCTGATCGTGTTTTTTCTGCAAAGCATTCATGCCCTGAGTGTGATCGTGCAGTCGCAGAACTTGAGCCACGTTTATTTTCATTTAACAACCCGTTCGGTGCCTGCCCTGTTTGTGATGGTTTAGGTACCCGTAGTCATTTTAGTTCTGAAAAGCTCATTCCAAATCCGGATCTTGCAATTAGTGAAGGTGCTATTCGTGGTTGGGATCGTCAACGTCCATATTACTATTCAATGCTACAAAAAGTTGCCGATCATTTTGGTTTTCAGCTTGATACGCCTTGGAACAAGCTAGATAAAGATACTCAAAAGAAATTCTTACAAGGTACTGGCAAAGAAAAAGTTGATTTAAGCTATATCGACGAACGTGGCCGTAAACATACTCGCGTACAACCGTTTGAAGGGATTTTGCCGCACCTTGAACGTCGTTACCGTGAAACTGAAAGTAACTATGTACGGGATGATTTAGCTCAATATCTCTCTAATGCAGCGTGTGATGCATGTGATGGTTCACGTCTCAATGAAATTTCACGTCATGTTCGTGTGAAAGACAAAACCATTGCTGACATTACCCGCATGTCGATTGGTGATGCTGAAAGCTACTACCAAGGTTTAAACCTTGAAGGTGCTAAAGGTGAAATCGCAGATAAAATCTTTAAAGAGATTCGAGAGCGTTTACATTTCTTGGTGAGTGTGGGACTTAACTATTTAAGTCTGGCTCGCTCTGCAGAAACCTTATCTGGTGGTGAAGCACAGCGTATCCGTTTAGCTTCGCAGATTGGTGCAGGTTTAATGGGCGTCATGTATGTGCTCGATGAACCATCAATTGGTCTACATCAACGCGATAACGATCGTTTATTACAAACTCTGATTCGCTTACGTGATTTAGGCAACACGGTATTAGTCGTTGAACACGATGAAGATGCAATCCGTGCTGCTGACCATATTATTGATATCGGTCCTGGTGCTGGTGTACACGGCGGTGTGATTATTGCTGAAGGTACTTATGATGAACTGGCTAAACATGCCGACTCACTCACAGGACAATACCTTTCTGGCAAACTCAAAATTGAAGTGCCAAAAAAACGTACTGAATCACCACGTCCAGATGAAGTCATCAAACTTTCAGGTGCAGCAGGTCATAACTTAAAAAATGTCGATTTAACGATTCCGCTCGGCATTATGACTTGTGTGACTGGCGTTTCAGGTTCGGGTAAATCAACACTGATTAACCGTACTTTGCTTCCATTAGCTGCAACACAACTCAATGGCGCAACGACGTTAACCGCTGAAAAGTTTGACTCGATTGATGGACTTCAACATCTAGATAAAGTTGTTGATATTGACCAAAGCCCGATTGGCCGTACACCGCGTTCTAACCCAGCGACTTATACAGGGTTATTTACGCCAATCCGTGAGTTATTTGCTCAAACCCCAGAAGCGAAAGCGCGTGGTTATAGTGCGGGTCGTTTCTCGTTTAACGTAAAAGGCGGACGCTGTGAAGCCTGTGAAGGCGACGGTATGATCAAAGTCGCAATGCACTTCCTACCAGACATGTATGTGCCATGCGATGCGTGTCATGGCAAACGTTATAACCGTGAAACGCTTGAAGTGGGCTATAAAGGCAAAAACATTTCTGATGTTCTAGAAATGACTGTTGAAGATGCTGCTGAGTTCTTTAGTGCCATTCCAGTCATCCACCGCCGCTTAGAAACCTTAACTCAGGTGGGCTTAGGCTATATTCGTTTAGGTCAAGCCGCTACGACCTTATCGGGTGGTGAAGCGCAACGTGTAAAACTTGCACGTGAGTTAGCAAAACGAGATACGGGTAAAACTTTATATATCTTGGATGAACCAACAACAGGTCTACATTTCCATGATATTGCCAAGTTACTCGATATTTTGCATGAGCTACGTAACAAGGGTAATACCATTGTGGTGATTGAACATAACCTTGATGTGATTAAAACAGCTGACTGGGTTGTCGACTTAGGTCCAGAAGGTGGTTCGGGCGGTGGTATGATCATTGCCGAAGGCACACCTGAACAAGTGGCTGAGGTTGAAATTTCACATACAGGTCGTTTCTTAAAACCGATGTTGAAATAATTTATTGAATAAAAAAAGCCGGAACTCATTTCCGGCTTTTTTACCCCTCAACCGCATTCCGACCTCTGGCTTTAGCTCTTAATAAAGAACGGTCAGCTTTCTCTAAAAGCTCAATCCAACTCGCTGCGCCTATGGCAAAACCAATACTGACAGAGACATGCAATTTTTCATCTGAACCAGATAAACAAATTTCTTCTAAAGAAATCGCAATCCGAATTTTCTCTGCTAAAAGACGAGCATCTATAAATTGCACCTGCTCTAGCAATATTAAAAACTCATCTCCGCCATAACGAACAATTAAATCCGAACTACGAATATTTTGCTTTAATTGCTCGGCAATACTGACAATGACGCGATCACCTACAATATGCCCATATTGGTCGTTCACCTGTTTAAAACGATCTATATCGATAATCATTAAACAGGTCTGCGTAAATTTTTGAGGATAACTTTCAACTATTTTTAAATATTCAGATAAAGCTAAACGATTGGAGACTCCGGTGAGTGGATCAGTATTGGCAATATTCTTTAACTGAAATTCAAAAGCGTCGCGTTGTTGCAACATACGTTGTAATCGGTCAATTGCTTCAAATAGAGAAAAAAATTCACCTTTGGTGGCGACATTCATCTCATCTTTACAATGATCAGAACTATGCGATAAATCTAAAATTAAAGTTCTCGCTTTAATTAAAGGCGAAAATACTCGTCTTTGCGCATATATCAGGGTAAGTAACGCTGTTGCTAAAGAAATTAGAGAAATAAATAAAGTTAAAAAGAAACCATTTCGAGCAATTGCATTTTCTTGAGTGGCAATGACTACACTCTCATCAAGAATATAACTTTGCAAATCAACCACAGTGGTAAATTTACCTACAATTGCTTCGGTTAACTGTGTACCACTTAAAAAATATGGTTCGCTCTTTTGGCTTTCTTCTAATAGCCTTTCTACAATCGGAATACCCTGATCTATAAACTCTGTTTTCACTCTAGAATATAACCGACGGTATTCTGGAGTTTTTGCCTGTTCAGGCTGTAAGGTATCGACCAAAATCCATAAATATCTAGCTTGGTGTTGAGTTTGTAATGAACGTGCACGATTATTACTTGGGATCTCTTCATTAAAACTGACGGGAGCAATAATGTTAGAGGCCATACGCCCAGCCTGATCACGCATATCAGTCAGCACAATAATAAGCGTAAAATAATTAGAGATACGGCTATCTTTACTTTTTAACTGCAACATTAGTTTTTGCAGTATTTCCCTACAATTATCCCATGCGCCAAACATCCCTAAAATGGCATTATCCAGTTGAACAGAAGTTCTTGCTGTATATGGAGTTTCACCGTAATAATCAACCACATGTCGGGCTTGTCTAAGATTTTCTTTAAAATTGGTTTGCAGCTCATTGGCTAAGGAAACATAACCAGCTTGTTTTAAAATTAAAATGCTTGTATCAATTTGTGCATCAACGATTAAACGAAATTTTTTTAATTCTTGCTGATTTTTTACCAAATCATGAGGACCACTCGACATCATTTTATTAGCAGGAGCACGTTCCTTAGAAACTTTATAGGCAATATCGGCTACTGCTCTTAAACTTTTTATTTCAGCTAGGGCTTGTCTAGTTTTTATATAATCCTGATAGCTTCCCACAATAAGAGGTACTGCCATGAATAATAAGGATAAAATAATAACCAGCATAAAAAAGAACAGTCGATTACTAATATGCTCTGAACGTAATCCTGACATTTCTAGCTGGTACTCCGTAAATGTCCTGCCATTTTTAATACGATATAAATTAGGCTTAAATCCATCCTAGCATTTTAATAACTAAAATTTCATCATTAACCCCTTCATTTCTTTTTTAATAATTATACGATCCCTAAATTTTGTCAGCTTAAATAACAAAATGAATCGAAAAATTGAATGCTTTTTATAAAAAAACTCTATTTTACAGATTAAAGATTTTTAATCATGATAGTAAAAACAGTATTTACTTGTCCTCTTGGATGCCTCTCCCAGCATCCACTGCCCAGCTTTAAGCTGGGCTCTTTTTGGCCTCTCATTTTTTCAATAAAATTCACATAACTCTTATTTTAATTTTTAGATTTTCTTACAGATAAAAAAA
This sequence comes from Acinetobacter sp. BEC1-S18-ESBL-01, assembly GCF_014169935.1. Classification (NCBI taxonomy): domain Bacteria; kingdom Pseudomonadati; phylum Pseudomonadota; class Gammaproteobacteria; order Moraxellales; family Moraxellaceae; genus Acinetobacter; species Acinetobacter sp. BEC1-S18-ESBL-01. The sequence goes on along the minus strand of NZ_AP022302.1, from coordinate 218,901 downwards.
AGCTCAACCTTGGGGAAAGCTGAGCTCGTAAAATCTGATGTGTTCTACACATCGTATCTGGGCAAGCACTTTAAATCCTAAAAAACGTTAGGCAGTGAACTTTGCAATCGAATTATGTGATTTACCTCTACCTTTGTAAAGTTGATTAAATTAATCAGGATTAAAATTTTAATCGTTTTTTCAACTTAAAATAGAGATTTCTTTTATTTTATTCACTTATATAATAATTAAGAATAGTTAAATTTTTTAGTTAAACTAATCCAAATATTGTTAACTATTCCTCAAAATAAAAAGAATTTGACAATAAAATGGCGGTTTTTTATTCACATTGTAAACACAGCTATATTTTTGTTAATGTTAAAACCGATTAATGCAATCTATTTTTCCAATCACAATTGTAATATCTTTTTAACATTTACTTCTTAATTCTTAATGAAATATAATTATTAGCTTATTGTAAATGTTCATTTTTTTATCAGGTTGACAAACCACTTTTCATTTGATTAGTTTTTCACCAATTTTAACATAAGTGTCAAATATCTTTAACATTACCTGTTCTAGATTATTGACTTCATAAATTGTTACAATACAATGACCCCAGCTTTATCTCTTGTTAATGCTGGAAATGATTATGAAAAAACTTGGTTTAGCCACTGCTGTATTATTAGCCATGACCGGTGCTCATGCTTATCAATTTGAAGTTCAAGGTCAATCTGAATATGTTGACACAACTGCAAACGATAAAAACTTCACTGGTGACGTTGCTGGTACATTCTATTTAAAAAATGTTGATACCGCTAAGGGTCCTTTAGCTGAAGCAGCTTTCTTGAACCAAGCTTCTAGCGTATCTTTAGGTTATAGCTACCAACAGTATGACCAAAACAACGGTTTGAACTACCACGTTGGTACATACGGCGTTAAAGGTGAGGCTTACGTTCCTACTCCTTACCTTCCTGTATATGCTAGCGCAACTTATAACCACACTGATGTTGATGGTAAAAACAACTTCTCTAAAGATGACAACGGTGACCGTTATGCATTAGAAGTTGGTGCTATGTTGTTACCTAACTTCTTGATGACTGTTGGTTATACAAGCGTTGCTAACCAATTCGCTTTAGATAACTTCGGTATCATCAGCAACGGTATCTACACTGCTGCAAACCAAACTGCTGCGATTCAAGACGACCAAGATGCTGTTACAGCTCGTGCTAAATATGTAGGTCCAATCGATGGAACTAACATGGCAATTGGTTTTGAAGCTGCTGGTGCTTTCGGTCAAGAAAACCAATACGGTTTGAAAACTGACCTTTACTTAACTCCTAAGTTAAGCGTTGGCGCTTCTTTCGTTGGTAACGATGGTTCAGCTGATATCAAAGGCAATGACCTTGGTGAATTCCGTCAAGCTTGGGGTGGTAACGTAAACTACTTCATTACTCCAGCTGTAGCAGTTGGTGCATCGTACATGAAAGCTGACGTTAAAAAGTCTAGCTACGATACACAAACTATCGGCTTAAATGCTAAATTCCGTTTCTAATTTAATTTAGAAATCGAATTAAAAAAGGACTCAATTGAGTCCTTTTTTTACAGCTAAATTTAGCTTCGTACAATATTTAAGAAATATAAATGGCGTTCATATTGATCGATAATGTCTTGGATCAAATCCTCTTGGGTCCAATCCATTACATCATAGTTCTGTCCACCTTCTCTTAAAAACACTTCGGCTTGGAAATATTGCCCATCTTCGGCTTCAGTACGTCCAATTAAAAAACTTGGTGGTACTGTTTCACGTGAAACAACTTTATAAATAAAATTAATTTCATTGTGATGATCGACTCGAAGCTGCATCCCATCCTCAAGTTGAGTAATTAAAACTTCTAAATGACGGCGTCTAAATTCATGTTTGATATTTTCAAACGCACGAGCTACTTGTTTTTCGATATATTCTCTAACCTCTTCTTCACTATGAGGATAGTGCATGATTAAACCTAGCCGCTGTTGCCAGCTTCTTGGATTATGAATGGCACGTGGGGTAATTCGAGCTTCCTGAATTGCTTGCATTTTCGTGACATCAAGATGCAATGCTTTTATTAATCCCCAACTCATGAACAGCATAACCACAGTAAACGGCAATGCACTCATAATGATTGAAGATTGAAGCGCAGCCAAACCACCGACTAACAATAAAATAATGGCGAGTACAGCCATCAATACTGTCCAGAACAAACGCTGCCAAGTTGGTGAATTTTCAGTTTTTGCAGTTAAGTAGTCTGTTACCAATGCTCCCGAGTCAGCAGAGGTCACAAAGAATAAAACGACTAAAACGGTAGCCAAAATATTCATGACACCTGACCACGGTAAGTGTCCTAAAAACTCAAATAGAGCTACTGATGAGTCTTGCTGAACAGCCTGAATGAGAGTGGCTTGATGTTCATGGATAATGCTAAATAATGCAGCGTTTCCTAAAAAGCCCATCCAGATAATGGTAAAGCCTGTCGGGATGAGGAGAACCCCTACAATAAATTCTCGAATGGTACGACCACGTGAAACCCTTGCGATAAACATACCCACAAATGGCGACCAAGAAATCCACCAAGCCCAATATAAAATGGTCCAACCACCAATCCATCCATTCGGCTGATAAGCGTATAAATTGAATGTCATGGTAAAAAGGTTAGAGATATATTGCCCAGTGTTTTGAATAGTAGTCTGGAGTAAATAAATACTAGGACCAGCAACAAAAACAAAGACTAATAATATTAAGGCTAAGACTAAGTTTAGCTCTGATAAACGTTTAACCCCTTTATCAAGACCTAAGAACACAGACAAGGAAGCTAAAATGCTCACAAAAATAATCAGTAATACTTGAATATGGGTGCTTTGCTCGACACCGAACAAATAATGTAAACCCGAGTTAATCTGGGTAACGCCAAACCCTAGAGAAGTTGCTACACCAAATACCGTACCAATAGTTGCGAATATATCGATGCTGTCGCCCCAAGGCCCATAAATCTTCTTACCAATGAGAGGATAAAGGGCTGAACGGGTCTTTAACGGTAAATTATGTCGATAAGCAAAATAAGCCAATGCCAATCCGACCACTGCGTAAATAGCCCACGCATGCAAGCCCCAGTGGAAGAAGGTCACCCTTAATGCTTGCTGTGCTGCCTCAATAGTCTGAGCATCTCCACTCGGTGGATTAACATAATGCATGACAGGTTCGGCAACCCCGAAGAACATGAGACCGATACCCATCCCTGCTGTAAACAGCATGGCAAACCAAGACCCATTATTATATTCAGGCTGACTATGGTCAGGTCCTAATTTAATTCGACCTATTGATGAACAGGCGATATAAATCAATAAAATGAGAAAGAAGGCTACAGATAAAACATAAAACCAGCTAAATGAATCGGTGATCCATTGTTTTAATTGCTGCGTTAGAAGTTCAAAAGAACTCGGGGCGATCACAACAACTGCCAAGAACAAAGCAATGATAATGACCGTACCAAAAAATACGTTAGGATTAACGTTTGCGAACCAACCTGGTTGTTTGGAAGGCATAACTCCTCCATGTTATTTTAATGAAAAGTGACAGGCATAAAGCCAATAAAGACATTCACAGAATGAACAAAGTTAAATCTTTCAATAGAGAAAGCCGATAATACTTTAAATAAACTTAAATAATATTGCAGTTACAAAGGTGTAAAAAATTAAAACACCTTCTCCTTTATTTGTCAGAATCCTTCTTTGTTGGATGGGCAATGTACTGTAGAGCAATTAAGCGTGTGACAATCAAAGCGAGATACATCACGCCACAAAACATTTGTAGCATGGCCAAAACGCGTGCTGGTGGACTAAGTGGCATTAAATCAGATAAGCCTGTTGCTGACTGTAAGCTGAAGCTCAGGAACAGTAGATCTAACCAAGTCTGCAAATGATGAACATTGTTTGGATTTTGGAAGCTAGCTGGAATCAATAGCTGACAAATGTTGTAGAGGAATGCAAAGCCCCAAGCAAGCAAAGTAAAAACCGCGGCGGCTGCAAATAATTCATCTCTTGTTAAATAGCGATCAGCAAACATATAACGAAATAAACCGTAAGCAGCCGAAAAGTAAGCTAGCGCTTCACAACTATGAGCAAATATCTGGATCGTTAAATTGCTATAGCCCAATAAAATAAAGACTGAGGATATAATCGCTCCACTGACAAAAGTTAATCCCAGAAAAGTAAACATTGGAGTTTGGCGAATCACTTTGGCAATAATAAGTAAGGCAAGCACTCCTAAAGCCCACGTTAGGGTCCGGTAAAATACATCATGAAAGGTGAGCATGGCCAAAATGAGTAGGATAAATTGCACAAGCAGCAACCATGCAGAAGGTAGCAGTCGAAAGCTCGCCCAGAAGTCCATAATAGATCGCATTTAATTATTTTCCTTTTTCATTATGTTTTGAATTATAAGAAATCATACTGTACAAAAAATAGGACAAACAAGTTGTTCTTTATTAAAGAGCTTCTTTCACTTTAATGTATGAGATCAACAAAAAAAGCCCCGCAGGGCTTTTAATGAGATAGATATTTAATCCATTTTGATTTTAGTGATCTGAGGCACCAGAAGCACCGATACCTGTCATTGAACGAACGTATTGGGCATCGAATGCAGCACGCTCTTTTTTAGCACGTGCAGAGTTGTCTGTCACCGAGAAGAACCAACAGCAAAGGAATGACAATGGCATAGCAAATAATGCAGGACCATTGAATGGGTTAACTGGTGTATCAGAGATTTTTAAAGTATCTACCCAAACCGCTTTAGACAGAACAATCAGTACTACCGCTGTTACAAGACCAACCACACCACCGATAACTGCACCACGAGTAGTTAAACCTTTCCAGAACATTGAAAGAACAAGAATTGGGAAGTTTGCACAACATGCCACAGAGAACGCTAAGCCCACCATGAATGCTACGTTTTGCTTTTCAAACAAGATACCCAAAATCATGGCAAAGATTGCTAAACCAAGTGTCGCAATTTTTGACATACGAAGTTCTGAAGCTGGAGTCGTTTGACCTTTCTTGAATACGTTAGCGTATAAGTCATGTGAGATTGCAGATGCACCTGAAAGTGTTAAACCAGCAACAACAGCAAGAATCGTTGCGAACGCTACTGCTGAAATGAAGCCCATGAATAAGTCACCGCCTAAAGCGTCACTTAAATGCACGGCTGCCATGTTGTTACCACCAACAAGTTCAAGCTTGCCTGATACTGCCATTTTTGCAACATCAAGGAATTGAGGGTTGTTTGATACGAAAAGGATCGCACCGAAACCAATAATGAAAGTTAAAAGATAGAAGTAACCAATGAAACCTGTCGCAACCACAACCGATTTACGTGCTTCTTTTGCGTCTTTTACAGTGAAGAAACGCATAAGAATGTGTGGAAGACCCGCTGTACCAAACATGAGTGCTAAGCCAAGAGACAATGCATCAATCGGGTTTGCGGCAAGTTTACCTGGACCCATAATTTTTGCAGCTTCTTCAAAGCTTACGCTGTGAACTTTACTGAATACTTCAATTGATTGAGTGAACATGTTGCTGAAGCTGAAACCAACCGCTTTCATTACCATGAATGCCATGAAAGTCGCACCACTAAGCAACATAACCGCTTTAATGATCTGTACCCATGTTGTTGCCAACATGCCACCAAAGATCACATATGCCATCATTAATAGACCAACGATGACAACAGCGATGTTGTAGTTCAAACCAAATAGTAATTTGATGAGCTGGCCCGCACCTACCATTTGAGCGATCAAGTAGAATGCCACAACCACAAGCGAGCTTAAGGCAGCTAAAGTACGGACCGGTTTTTCTTCGAGACGGAATGACACTACATCTGAAAGGTTGTATTTACCGAGGTTACGTAAACGCTCTGCAACCAAGAATAAAACGATTGGCCAACCTACCATAAACCCAAGAGAATAAAGTAAGCCATCAAAACCCGAACTAAACACCATCGCGGAAATACCGAGGAAAGATGCAGCTGACATATAGTCACCGGCAATTGCCAATCCGTTTTGGAAACCGCTGATTCCGCCCCCTGCGGTATAGAAATCTTGTGCTGATTGAGTTTGTTTTGCAGCCCACTTAGTAATAAACAAAGTGAAACCAACAAAGATCAAGAACATAATAATGGCATGCCAGTTAGTGGCTTGCTGTTCGGCTTCACCCAAATCTGGACCAGCCATAGCAACAGTTGAATATAGCGATGCTGCTGCCAATAAGGCTTTCGCTTTTAATGAATTCCATTTCATATTAGTGTAATCCTTTCTCATGCGTGATGGCTTCAACTTCCTTCAACGCTTCTTCACTCAACTGGTCAAGGGTATTGTTTGCGATATAGGAATACACGCCACACAGTAGGAAAGATAAAACAATAATTCCTAAGCCTAGTGGAATACCCCATGTCGTTACACCACCACTAAATGAACTCATTAAAAATTCTTTGTTGTAGCCAACAAGTAGCATAAAGCCCACATAAAGCACTAACATAATGATTGTGAGCGTCCAGCTTAATGCACTTTTTTTCTTGACCATCTTTTGAAACTTTGGATTGCGTAGAATCTGTTCTACTTGGCTCTGATCCATAACCAAACTCCTTGCCTGTGCCCAACCTTGGTCACTTTTTTAATAGTAGTTTCTCATTATTAAAATTAGCAAAATAACGTGTAATTCGTAACTTAGACTTTGGTCGTTAAAATTTAATCAATTTATAGCTTTGTTTCTGCTTGCGGTATGATAGGCGCAAGGTTTTAATCATGTAGGTCATATGAACAGCTGGCTGATTATTGGGGTACTCACTCTTTATATAGCACTCTTATTCATTTGTGCTTTTTTTGGCGAGAAGCATGCTAGTCGCCTGAGTACACGTGGCCGCATGTTCTTGTTTAGTTTGACCTTAGGTGTTTACTGTTCATCTTGGACATTTTATGGTGCAACCGGAGCTGCCGTCCGAGAAGGCGTCATTTTCTTACCTATTTATTTAGGTCCGCTGTTATTTGTCTGGTTTGGTTACGATATCTGGCGACGTTTAGGGCGAGTACGTCAACACCACGCGATTTCCTCAATTGCTGACTTTGTTGCTGCACGTTATGGCAAAAGCGGCGTATTGGCATCGTTGGTTACGATCTTGGCAGTTATTGCGATTATTCCCTACCTTGCCCTACAGTTACGCGCAATTGCCTTAAGTACATCAGTCATATTGGAGCAAAATGCTCATATTCATACGACCACCAATAGCGTTTTGCTTTTAACTAGTGTCCTTGCGATTTTAGCCATGATCTTCGGTACAAGGCAGATTGCAAACACTGAGCAGCATGGTGGCCTCATGTTAGCGGTGGCATTTGAATCTTTTGTAAAATTATTCGCCCTAATCTGTGTCGCTTTATTTTTTATTTTTGAAGCACCCGCGAACTTAGTACAAGTCTCAGCCGACGTAAACCAAACCTTTCAAGAAGTTCAGTTATTTGGGGTGCCTGAAACTTTCTGGATTCAGACATTATTGGCAGGTCTGGCAATTATCTGTTTACCCCGTCAGTTTCATGTGGCTGTTGTCGAATTACGCGATGAAAAGCACATTCGCGGTGCACGTAAATGGTTTGCGGCTTATCTCATTTTAACGATTTTAGCTATTATCCCGATTGCAAGCTGGGCTTTGCATGCAGCGCCAAAATTCCTAACTGTGCCTGATGTGGCAGTACTCTCATTACCATTGAGTTATAACCAAGAATGGTTAGCCCTACTGGCCTTTTTAGGTGGGTTCTCTGCCTCAACAGGCATGTTACTGGTGTCATCAGTTGCATTATCTATCATGCTCAGTAACGACTTGATTATGCCCGCACTATGGCGTTTTAAGCTGCTATCACGTCACGATAAACATTTACCTAAAGTTCTTAAATTCAGCCGTCGTATTAGTATTGTCGCGGTGATGTTACTTGGCTTTTTATTCTTCCATTTCTTTAATGATATTAACCAGCTTTCAGTATTTGGTTTATTGGCATTTAGTGCGGTTGCTCAATTCGCTCCTGCACTAATTGGAGGATTGTATTGGCGAGGTGGAAGTCGCCAAGGCGTTTATGCAGGTCTTATTGTTGGCTTTTTAATGTGGAGTTACACATTACTATTTCCAACCATCTTACGTAGTTTGCCGGAAGCCTATCAAGAAACAGCCCAGAGTATTTTGCTTTTTGGCCCTTTTGGAATTAATGCATTACGTCCAGAATCACTTTTTGGCTTTGAATCATTTGCTCCACTTACACACGGCGTTATTTGGTCACTCGGTTTAAATATTGTTTTATATATTTGGATTTCTAAACTTTACCGCCCAAGTGTGGCAGAACAAATTCAGGCAGAAAGCTTTTTCTACTATGAAACTAAGCCCCTGCCATCACCGCACACTTCTACCGACTTAACTTATTTACCGCACGATGCTGCACGTTTAAAAGTAGGCGATTTGTTCGCTCTTGCTAAAAGAATTACAGGTGAGCAACCCACAACACAAGCGTTCGAGAACTTTTGTGAACAAAATCATCTCACGCTCAACCCAAATAGTATCGCCAATGGCATGTGGTGGCGGTTCACTGAACAATATCTAGCTGGAATTATCGGCGCAGCCTCTGCACGTACGTTGCTCACTACAGCAATGATTAACAATGGTTTGGCATTAGGCCAAGTCGCCAATATTTTAGACCAAGCCTCGCAATGGCAACGTTTTAATCAAAACTTGCTGATGACCATGATTGACCACATGACCCAAGGGGTAAGTGTGGTTGATAAAAACATGTGTTTGGTGGCTTGGAATAACCAATATTTAAAACTATTTGGCTACCCTAAAGATTTAGTCTATGTGGGTTGTCCAATTGCCGATCTGATTCGTTATAACGCTGAACGTGGCGAATGTGGCCCCGGTTCAGTCGAAGAACACGTCCGCAAACGTTTGCACTGGATGAAAGTCGGAAGTGCGCATGAATTTGAACGAATCCGTAAAGACGGACGCGTTATTCAAATGCGTGGTAATCCTATTTCAGGTGGGGGCTTTGTGACTACGTTCGCTGACATTACTGCTTTCCGTGCGAATGAGGCAATACTCGAAGCCCGCGTAAAAGACCGAACCCAACAACTTGCCGATGCTTTAACTGAGCAACAGCTTGCACGCGAACAAGCCGATATGGCCAATATGTCAAAAAGCCGATTTATTGCAGCGGCCAGTCATGACTTATTACAACCTATGCATGCTGCTCGTCTGTTTAGTACAGTTCTTGAACAAAGCATTGCGACCGAAGAAGACCGTCAAACTCTACAGCAACTTGACCGCGCTCTGTATGGCGCAGAAAGTATGCTCTCTGCCCTACTCGATATTGCGCGTTTGGAAGGTGGCACCATACAACCCAAAAGACAGCCTTATCCTCTGCACGATTTATTAAGCGATCTTGAACTCCAGTTCAAATCGATTGCTGCTCAGCGAAATATTTCACTCAAAGTTCACGATGTATCGTTCTGGATTGACACAGATCCACAGTGGATACGACGTATTATCCAAAACTTTGTAAGTAATGCTTTGCGATATACAGCCAAAGGCCGAGTGATTGTCGGTGTATTACGTTCGGCTCAAAAACCTGGTCATATTCGAATTGGTGTTTGGGATACAGGTCCCGGAATTGCCGAAGAGCAACGTATTAAACTATTTCAAGAATTCGAACGCTGTGGGCATTTATCGCCTTGGGGCGAGCAAGGCTTAGGTTTGGGTCTTGCTATTGTGCAGCGTATGACTGGTTTGTTGAATTATCCAGTCCATGTCTATTCGCAACTCGATAAAGGCTCCTGCTTTATGATTGAGGTTCCGGTGATAGAAGCTCCAAAAGTGATAACCCCAACCGTACAGGCAGTACCTTTAAAAACCAAAGCCTATCGGATTTTATGTTTAGACAATGATGAAACCATTCTTGAGGGTATGAGCAGCTTATTAGGTCGATGGGGTTATGAGGTTTTTAAAGCCACTGAACCTGAACAAGCACTTGAAATTATTCAAAAAGAGAATATTCAAGTCTGGCTTATCGATCAGCATTTAAATAACAACCAACTCGGTGTCGATTTTATTTTGCAAAATCGTCAACATGATGTTCCTGTTGCTTTAATTACTGCTGACTCTCATCCTGAGTTACCTCAACAATTGAAAGAACTGAATATTGTTTTACTCAAAAAACCGCTTAAGCCAGCCTCTCTAAGAGCATGGTTATCGGGACTTAAAATTGCCAGTGAGGTAGATTAAATATTTTCTCTCCCAAACCTTTTAATAAGTTTGGGAGAGATTTTTGGCAAAAATTATTGGACTAATTTAAGCCAATAGGCAGAACTGCTCAAAAAGTCTACTTTTGTTGATTAAATAATTGGCCAAACTTTCCAATAGTCCTTTTTCTATGGCAAAGCTCACCTTTTTTGTAAGTGAACACTTGTACACTTAGTTACAATTTCATAAATTACTGTTTTTTAAAATTATAATTAGCCAAAAATAACCATATACGACTTTAGTCGTATTCTACTTGCATTCTTCATGACACATAAATATTCAAAACCAATTTATTCTATGTACAGCTATTTTTATAACCCATTTCCATATTAAGTACCCCTGCTCACGAATTAATGCAAAGGACAATTGCCATGAATATTTCTGATAACAGCCCGCAAGGCCAACTTTCGTCTCAACAGTTTTATCGTCAATACAGTGCCAATGCTTTACTTCCTGAACTAGATTGGCAAAGTATTTTCCCCCACAGCAAACTGAATGAGGCCCACATCAAAGCATTAAATACGATTTATCAGTGTGCAGTCCCGCTGGCACTTAATGTATTTCATGATCTAAATTTTGATGTATTTGCACCTGCGGCTTATCATCCGCAAGGTTTAGGTTTATTTGATAAATTGGCACAACAAGAAGAAAATTTCTTAAAAGTTCTTAGCGCTGAAAGTGAAAATCTTGATCATGACACACGTCATCAAATCTGGAGCATGCTACTCCGTGGCGGTGCTGTACTCGTTTTCAAAGCTTGGCTTGGTCATGTCAAACTCGGCGAGAATCAGTTAGATATGACTCAATTTGATGAATTATCGGATTTACTCTTTATTAAAACGCATCCAGATCAACTTGCTGAACGACTCCATGTTGATGAAAAAGCAAAACTCGACCATATCTTCTTAATGTACGGCAATGACATTTTCCTTGATCGCTTCAATAGCCTAGAAACAGCTGCACTTTTTGTAGATTTAGGCGTTTATGACGCAGCATTCTTAAGCCTACGTGATGACCGGGTGGCTGAATATTTAAAAATGAAAGGCTACGTGACTCAAGAACAAATTGATGATTTGCAATGTGCGCTTAACCCTTTGTACTGCGACAGCCTAACACCAAAGCAAGATTGCCTTGCTTAAGTGGCACACATAAAAAAGACCTCGATCGAGGTCTTTTTTCTTTTAAATTTTCTTATCTTCAATATTGAGTGCACTAATTGCCAATACGGCTTGTGTACGGTTTTGCACACCTAATTTTCTAAAGATAGCCGTTACGTGAGCTTTAATCGTTGCTTCTGAAACATCTAGCTCGTATGCAATCTGCTTATTTAACAAACCTTCCGCAACCATCATCAAAACACGGAATTGCTGAGGTGTTAGAGATTGAATACGTTCAGCTAAAGCAGTTTCATCTGCTGCTCTTGGGTCAAGGTTAAGATTAGATGGCAAATTAGGTGGTAACCAGATATCACCTTCTAAGACTTGACGAATCGCTTCGCCAATATGACTTGGATGAGCCGACTTAGGAATATAACCCATAGCGCCATGAGCGATTGCACGCTGAATGATTGAAGTTTCTTCATGTGCAGAAACCACAATAATCGGAATAGATGGATACTGTGCTCTTACATAAACCAGAGCCGAAAAGCCTGAAGCACCCGGTAAATTTAAATCGAGTAATACTAGATCAGGTTCTGCCCCATTTTCCAAACGCTCATAAAACTCATCAACCGAGGCTGTTTCATGAATTTGTGCCTGTGGCAGGCTATAACGTACTGCTTGAATTAAAGCATGACGAAACAAAGGATGATCATCAACGATTAAAATATTCATAAGCGATTAAAGTAATCTTGAGCATAAGTATGGCCTATTGTAACCCTACTATTTAGATGAAAGATACGTTCATCTTATCCATTTTTATGCAAAATGTTGATAAATGCAGAACTTAGCCAAGATTTTCAGATGTTTTTTAACTTTTAATCAAAATTAATCTGTTTTTTATATAAGCTTCCTTTTTATTATAAAAAATATATCACCTATAATTATATAAAACAAAAACAGCAACTTAATAGAAAAACAAAGTATAAAAATCTACTATTTATCTTTTATATTTAAAACTGATAAGGTTGACCAATTTCGTTATTTTACAGTTTACCGTCGTTGTTGATTAATAAGTCCAATCTCTTGTTTTAGGCTTAGGAACCAAATTATGACTGGTATCACATCACCAAAACCTTTAAATATCGTTGCTGTTTCTGGTGGCTTAAATACCCCATCTAAAACGGAAAGTCTGGTTCAAGCCATTCTTGATGAATTATCAGAAGCAATCGATATTAAAGTTCACTTTATTAAATTAAGCGAAATCGGGCCTTTATTAGGCGGCGCATTTTATCGCAACCAACTTCCACAACGCGTACAAGATGACCTTGCAGCAGTTGAAGCAGCAGATGCTTTAATTGTAGGTACACCCGTTTACCGTGCTTCTTTTACAGGTCTTTTCAAACATTTCTTCGATTTTGTTGAACAAACTGCGTTGGTCGATGTACCAGTACTTTTAGCAGCATCGGGCGGTAGTGATCGTCATGCACTCGTACTTGAACATCAACTACGTCCATTATTCAGTTTCTTCCAAGCACAAACTTTACCAATTGGCGTATATGCGACCGATCGTGACTTTACTCCTGAATATACGGTAAAAAGCGAGCAGTTATCAGATCGTATTACGTTAGCAGTGGCACGCGCATTACCAATTTTAGAATGGGCGCCAGCGAAAGGTAAACGTGCTGAAGTGGTTAAATCTAAATCACAGCAAGCAAATCAAGAGCTTGGTATTAACAAGCAAATTGAGCAAGAAGAAGTATTACCTTCAGCAGCTGTACCAGACCTTGATGCGGCAGAATCTCGTTTGCATCACAAGTCTGGCAAATCATTAACGCATGTTGCCTAAGCGCAATATAGCTAAATAAAAAGAACGAATGGGGAGAGCGAACCATGACGCAATTACAACAACCAATTAAATTTGCTTATTGGGTACCAAACGTAAGCGGTGGCCTTGTAGTGAGTAACATCGAACAGCGTACAGACTGGAGTTATGACTACAATGTTCGACTTGCACAGGCTGCCGAAAACAATGGTTTTGAATATGCGCTCACCCAAATTCGTTTTACGGCTGGGTACGGGGCAGAAAACCAACATGAATCGGTAAGTTTCAGTCATGCATTACTAGCAAAAACTGAAAAATTAAAGGTCATCGCGGCTATTCTGCCCGGCCCTTGGAAACCGGCACTTGCCGCTAAACAACTTGCAACGATTGATTATTTAACTCAAGGCCGTATTGCGATTAACGTAGTGAGTGGTTGGTTCAGAGGCGAGTTTGATGCCATTGGTGAAGAGTGGCCTGAGCATGATGAACGTTATGTTCGCTCTGAAGAATTTATTCGCACTCTAAAAGGAATCTGGACCACCGACAACTATAGTTTCAATGGTAAATACTACCAGTTCCAAAACTACACACTTAAACCAAAACCTTTGCAAAAGCCTTATATCGAAGTCTTTCAAGGTGGCAGTTCACGTGCCGCACGTGACATGGCTTCACGTGTATCTGATTGGTATTTCACCAACGGTAATACTGTGGAAGAAATTCAAAAACAAGTCGAAGATATTCGTACTAAAGCAAAAGCCAATAACCATCATGTCAAAATTGGGGTAAATGCTTTCATTATTGCCCGAGATACCGAAGAAGAAGCAAAAGCAGTACTTCAAGAAATTATTGATCAAGCCAATATTGAAGCGGTAAATGCATTTGGAGATGCTACACGTGAAGCAGGTGCTGCTTCACCAGAGCAACAAGGTAACTGGGCAAAATCAAGTTTTGAAGACTTAGTGCAATACAACGATGGCTTTAAAACCAATTTAATTGGTACGCCGCAGCAAATTGCAGAGCGTATTGTGGCACTCAAAAATATAGGTGTTGATTTGATTCTTTCCGGATTTTTACACTTTATTGAAGAGGTGGAATATTTCGGAGAAAAAGTTCTGCCGCTCGTTCGTCAGTTAGAACTTCAACAGGAAAAGGAGGTAGAAATCCAAGCTAAATCAGCCTAAACACCCCAGTTAAAACAGCGCAAGATAATAAAAACAATAAATTAAAAATAAAGAATTTATTGGCTCCAAGACTCGGCTTGGAGCCTTTATTTTTTAAGATTTCTCGACTTCTCGAATCACAGTTTCAACTGAGTAACGGCACCATTTTGAAAGTTTTTCGATAAATTCATTTAAGGCAGCGGGTTCAAAATGGCTGACAATCATATAGCAAGCATTGCCCATGACTTTAAAGCATTCATCGATTTGCTCGTATTGCTTCACTAAATTTTCAATTTCTTCAAATGCGCGTTGTTCATTTAAATGCAAATGAATAAATTGCTTATGCGAATATTGCACGGCAATGGTGTAGTTTTTGATAACACCAGCATCCATTAACTGAGCAATTCGAGCGCCCACCGCCTGCCCTGTTCGATGGACACGCTGCCCAATTTCTTTATTTGTCAGACGAGAATCTTGTTTAAGCAATGCAATAATTTTTAGATCAATCGGGTCTAATTCAATATTCATTTTTCATGGCGAAAGAAAACTAGCGTTAATGCTTTCATAGGACTATAGCCGATTTTTCAAGCAGAGAATAATCTTGTTTTATCTCATATCAACAAGAGTGACCCCATGAAACAAGCACTATTAATTATCGATGTACAAAATGATTATTTTAAAAATGGCAAAATGGAATTGGTTGGACCAGATCAAGCACTCGATAAAATAAAGCAACTTGAACAATATTTTAACGAGAAAAATTTACCCATTATTTATGTGCAGCATATTAACCCTCCACAAGCGAGTTTCTTTAAAGAAAATACAGATGGAGTTTTACTTCATCCTGAACTTAGTGCTGGCAGTGATTCATTAATCGTAACAAAGCATTATCCAAACAGTTTTTTAGAAACCAATTTAGATGAACTTTTAAAAGCGCATCAAATTGAACAACTCGTGATTACAGGCATGATGACTCATATGTGTATTGATTCAGGGACTCGTGCAGCCAAAGAACTTGGCTATCGACCTATCTTAATTGCAGATGCAACCGCAACTCGCGATTTAAGCCATGACGGAAAAACTGTAAAAGCTGAAGACGTACAAACTGCTTTTTTAACTGCGCTAAGTACGTTTGCAAATGTACAAAATACTGCTGACTTTTTAGCAAGCTCTTAGTAGAAAGCAATAAAAAAGCCCCAGATGGGGCTTTTTTTAAATTAGTTCTGCTTATCAGGATAAACCGTTGTAATTAACTGATCTACCACAGCAGGTTCAGCCAAGGTAGAAGTATCACCTAAACTATCCAGCTCATTTGCCGCAATTTTTCTTAAAATACGGCGCATGATTTTACCCGAACGGGTTTTTGGTAATGCTGGCGCCCAGTGCAGGGCATCTGGCGAAGCTACTGGCCCCAGTACTTTACGTACCCAGTTAATTAACTCTTTACGCAGTTCTTCTGACTCTGGAACTCCTGCTTGTAAGGTCACGAAAGTACAAATACCCTGCCCTTTAATATCATGCGGCATACCCACCACGGCTGCTTCTGCCACCGATTCATGCGAAACAAGAGCACTTTCAATTTCAGCCGTACCTAGACGGTGGCCTGAAACGTTTAAGACATCGTCAACACGGCCTGTAATCCAGTAATAATCATCTTCATCACGGCGGGCGCCATCACCTGTAAAATAAGTATTTTTGAAGGTTGAGAAATACGCCTCAATAAAGCGGTCTGGGTCACCCCAAATGGTACGCATCTGGCCCGGCCATGAATCTTTAATCACAAGGTTACCTTCAACCGCACCTTCTAGCTCATTACCTTCACCATCCACAATGGCGGGTTGAATCCCAAATAATGGACGTGTTGCTGAACCCGGTTTTAAGGCTGTTGCCCCCGGCAATGGAGCAATCAAAATACCGCCTGTTTCGGTTTGCCACCATGTATCAACAATCGGGCAGCGACCTTCACCAACAACGTTGTAATACCAGTTCCAAGCCTCAGGGTTAATAGGTTCACCGACCGAACCGAGTAAACGCAGGCTGCTACGGTTACTTTCACGTACAAACGAATCACCTTCTCGCATCATGGCGCGAATTGCGGTTGGTGCTGTATATAAAATAGAAACTTTATGTTTATCGACCACATGACCAAGACGTGCCCATGTTGGATATTGAGGTACACCTTCAAACATTAAGGTGGTCGTACCATTTGCCAGCGGCCCATAAATCAAATAACTATGCCCTGTAATCCAACCGATATCGGCTGTACACCAATACACATCATCTTGTTTTAAATCGAAGACCTCTTTAAAGGTACTGGTTACATAAACTAAGTAACCGCCTGTGGTATGTAAAACACCTTTCGGTTTACCTGTCGAGCCCGATGTATAAAGAATAAATAAAGGGTCTTCTGCCTTCATCGGCTCTGGAGGACAGTTTGCATCAACCTCCATAATAATGAGGTGATACCACAAATCACGACCAGGCTTCATTTCAATCGGGTTTGCATTACGGTAAACCACAATCACATTTTCAACACACTCAGTACCCGGCAATGCTAAAGCCAAATCGACATTTTCTTTGAGTGGTAATAGTTTTCCGGCACGTAGACTTGAGTCTGCGGTAATCACCAGTTTAGCTTGGCTGTCTTCAATACGACTTGCTAAAGAATCTGGCGAGAACCCACCAAATACCACACAGTGAACAGCACCAATACGGGCACAAGCTAACATGGCAATTGCAGCTTCTGTCACCATTGGCATATACAGTACAACGCGGTCACCTTTACCAATGCCATATTTCTTTAAAACGTTGGCAAAACGGCAGACTTCATCGTGTAATTCTTTATAAGAAACGATTTTATGACGAGAAGGATGGTCCCCTTCCCAAATAATTGCAGGTTTATGTGGATGTTCTTTAAGATGCCTGTCTAGGCAGTTTGCTGACACGTTCAACTCACCATCAGCAAACCATTCAATTTTGAAATTGTCTTTGTCAAAACTGGTATTTTTAACTTGGGTAAATGGCTTTATCCAATCGACAATTTTAGCTTGCTCTGCCCAGAATTCATCTGGGTTCTCGATAGAGTGTTGATAACGTTTAAAGTAGTCTGCTTCAACAGTACGAGCTGTTTTTTTAAATTCCTCTGGTACTGGATAGATCTCATTCATACGCAACTTCCTTGATCTTGTGCATCCCATCTCGAGACTGTGGCTATTATTTTACTGGATCTTATTTGCATGCCTTTGCAGTATGATGACTCTTTCAAAGCCTAGACAATGCGACTTTGGTCATATATTAACCACACACTCAAGCATACGAAATTATGAACATTTTTATAAAATTAAGTTGATTTAAAACATTTGTCTATAGCTTTTACTTTTATAATTTTTTCAATATTTGATGGTTTTGATCATCAACAAAGATTATTTTGTCTCTCATATGCAACCTAGGAATAAAATAATATGTTTGCCCAAACAACTTCCTCACGCCCACCACAGCTGCCTTTAAAAGATAGCCCTTTTTCAATTCATGGGCGCTTTAACCGTATGAGTTATTTAGGTGGATATGGACTGATTTATTTAGTCACAATCGTGGGTTATTTTATTCTGGCCTCCTTTCTTGGAAGTTTTCAGCTTTCAAGTAATTTATTTAATTTTGAGTTTTATAGCTCTCTTTCTGGCCTCAGTGCTTTGGTGGTATGGGCTTTTTGGCTATTCCTGATTTATTTAAATATTGTTCTCGTCGTGCGACGTTTGCATGATCTAAATAAAAGTGGTTGGATGGGATTACTACTATTCATTCCAGTTGTTCAGTTCTTTTTTATGATTTATTTACTACTTGCCTCAGGTACAGCAGGTCCAAATCAATATGGTCCATCTCGACCATCAACGTTCATAGAAAAGTTAATGGCTTGGTTTATTTTATTCGCTATTTTAATTAGCCTTATTTCTACCGCAGGCTTTTTTTACTACTTCTCTGGTACCGATACTATTCAAACCCCGTCACAAATCTTACAAAAAGGAACGGAATACTTTTAATTAAAAAACACTTTATTATTCAGATGAACTCATTATAGTAGGCGCACATTTTATCTCCTACTATAATGAAGGCCGATCATCGCTTTCATAATTTTTTAAAATAGAGACTTGCTGTGGCTGATGAACAAAAATCCTTAACGGATGTTGCAAAAAATACAGGCGAACTTTTGCAAGAAGCAGGTACTAAAACCACTCAAACGGTTTTAGCCCATACCGAAAAGTATCATGATGCCTATACCACCATTGATAAAATCGTGGATAGCTTCTGGGAACGTGTGCCTTATATTTGTATTGCGATTATCGTTTTTATTATTTTTTGGCTACTCACCAAATTATTTAAGTTCTTTGTTCGTAAAACCTTAGAAAATCGTTCTTATACGCGCCAAAACCTAGTGTTGGTTCTAAACCGTGTAGGAAGTACGACAATTTTATTTTTTGGATTCTTAATTGCACTTGTTATCATGATCCCGGGTTTTACCCCAGGACAACTTATGAGCGCGTTAGGGATCGGTTCGGTCGCAATTGGTTTCGCATTTAAAGATATTTTCCAAAACTTGCTTTCAGGTATTTTGATTTTATTGAGCGAACCCTTCCGTATTGGCGATTCAATCGTGGTCAATTCACTTGAAGGAACTGTTGAAGATATCCAAATTCGTGCAACATTCTTACGCTCGCCAGATGGCCGTCGCATTGTTATTCCAAATGCCACTGTTTATACGAGTGCTTTAACTGTAAATACGGCTTATCAGCAACGACGTTGTGAGTTTGTAGTCGGAATTGGATATGACGACGATGAACAAAAAGCTAAACAGATTATTTTAGATATTCTTAATAATGACCGAAATGTACTCAGTCAGCCAGCTTTCTCGGTTAATGTTACAGCTTTGGCAGATTTCTCGGTTAACCTGACTGTACGTTGGTGGGTTGATACTACTGAAACTGATATGTCCTCATCTACAAGCACTATTCAAGCTCAAGTAAAACAAGCTTTTAATGAGAACGGAATTAATATTCCTTACCCAATTCAGGAATTAAAAATGGCCGCAAACCAGCCGCTTTTAAACCCTGAAGCATCAACTAAACAGACGACCTAAAATATAAGAAATAGACGTTTCAGTTCTTAAAATACGGTTGCCTAAGCTCACAGCTTGGCAGCCGTTTTTTGTGAGCAAATCAATTTCATAGGGAATAAAACCGCCTTCGGGTCCAACGACTACACTGCACGCATGCGGAATATTAACTGGCATGCTCTGCTCGGCATACGGATGAGCCACATAGGCGGGACTTTCCTTTGAAATTAAGTTTGGTAAAACATCTTCAACAAAAGGTTTAAAGCGTTTATATAATTGAATTTCAGGAACAATGGTGTCGCCTGCTTGCTCAAGCCCTAAAGTCACATAGTTATCAAGTTGTTGCAAAAATGGAGTTTGCCAATAGCTTTTATCTACCCGATAACTATGAATCAAACTAATTCTTTCAACACCTAGAGTCACACTATCCATAATTAAACGGCGTAAAACTTTGGGTCTTGGTAACGCTACGATTAAATGTACTGGAAGTTTTGCAGGTACAACTTCTTCAGTGATAGGCCGTATACAAACTTCTTGCTCATTCATCGAAACAATTTCAGTGGTATAGCGTGCACCATTACGAACACCAACTTTTAGATTTTGGCCCACCGTAATATCAAGATGTTCACGTAAATGCTGCAATTGGCGTTTTGAACGGATTGACCATAACTCTGACTGAACATCGTCAGGTTCTAGTAAAACGATATTCATGGTTTTTCGACCAAATACCGGTTAATTACACCAATATGTTTTTGTAATGAACCTTGGTTACGCTGCAAAACTTTATGCGCCTGCTCAACCACCTGCTTTGCTTCTTCAGGTTCGGCTAAACATGCCATCCAGATTGCTACGACTTGCTCAGCATCTTGGGCAATGAGCACACCATTTTCATCAATAAATTCATCAACAATGGTTTGGAAATTAAAGTAACGAGGTCCAATTACGGTCGGTACATTTAAAACCATAGGCTCTAAAATATTATGCCCACCACCTGGTTCATTAAGTGATCCCCCCACAAAACACACCTGACTTAAGGCATACCATAGCCAAAGCTCACCCATACTATCCGCCAGATAAACCTGTGTACTGGCGTGAATACTATGATTCATACTTCTACGATGAGTAATTAAATCTAGGTTTTGGCAAATTTCAAATACTTCATCAAAACGTTCAGGATGTCGAGGCACGACAATACAAACTAAATCTGGATCTGTCTTTAGATAAGGTGCAAGTGCCTGCAAAATTTGTTGTTCTTCTGGCGCATGTGTACTGGCAATTGTTAGGACTTTACGCTGCCCCAAATACCATTGTTGTTGTAATTGCTCAGCCTGATTTATAAAAGCCTCAGGTGCATGGATATCAAACTTAATATTTCCAACTACCTGACTTTTTTGTTGATCTAAACCAAGTTCTACATAACGTTGTCGAGTCGCATTATCTTGTGCCAGCACCCAGTCAATTTGTTTCAGCATTCCTGCTGTTAGCCCTGAAACGCGGCTATAACCTTTTGCTGATTTTTCTGATAATCGCGCATTTAATAATAAACAAGGAACCTGCTGTAGCTTGGCTTGATCAATTAAATTTGGCCAAAGCTCAGTCTCAACCAATGCTAAAAGCTTTGGCTGATATAACTCAAAAAATTGTTTTAAAAGATGCTTTTGATCAACAGGCAAATAAACTGCTTGAAATAGATCTAAATAAGGTGCTTTTAAAAATAATGATTTGGCACGCGCCTGCCCCGTCTTTGTTGTATTAGTAACTAATACAGGTTGACCGAGTTTAAGATAATGCTCGATTAAAGGCTGCGCAGCATTGGTTTCTCCAACCGAAACAGCGTGGAACCAAATTGCTCTTACATTTTTCGGAGGCTCAAACGGCCCAAATCTTTCAAGACATTCCTGATTATATAACTCCTGGCTTTCTGCACGTCTTTTTATCCGCCATTGGTAAAAAGGTTTTAATAAATGGAGTGCGGTGTTGTACCAAAAAGGGGTCGCCAAGCGGTTTGCCTCAAATAGTCAAAGTTTAAAACTGGGGAAAATATAACATAGATAGAAAAAATGGCAGAGTTTCGATACCTAAACTCTACCATTACAAGAAAAGCGATTTACTGAGCCCATAAATTAAAGAGGTCAGTAAATCATCTGTTCAAAAAATTACGAAGCTTCCAGCGTTGGATAGTCTGTATAACCTTCAGCACCTTTCGCATATAAAGTCGTTGGTTGAAGTTCATTTAATGGCAAGTCTTTTTCTAAACGCTGTAAAAGATCTGGGTTAGCAATATATGCCTTACCAAAAGATACAGCATCTGCCTGACCTTCACGCAAGATACGTTTTGCTGACTCTGGTGTTAGGTTCTCATTGGCAATCCATACACCATTAAATTTTTCGCGAAGTTTAGGACTAATACTATCAGCAGCTTCATATTCACGAGAGAAAATGAAAGCAACATTACGTTGGTTAAGTTCTTCAACTACATAACCAAACGTTGCTAAAGGGTTTTCATCTCCCATATCGTGTGAATCACCACGCGGTGCAATATGTACACCTACTCGACCAGCGCCCCACACTTCAATAAATGCATCAACGACTTCTAATAATAAACGTGCACGGTTCTCAACAGGACCACCGTATTCGTCATCACGTTGGTTGGTATTACTTTGAAGGAACTGGTCAATTAAATAACCATTTGCTGCGTGTAATTCAACACCATCAAAACCTGCTGCTTTAGCCAGTTCTGCTGAATGTTTGTATTGAGCAATAACTTCTTGAATCTCTTCAATTGAAAGTGCACGCGGTGTTACATACGGACGTTTAGGACGTAATAAACTCACTTCACCCGCAGGTTGAATTGCACTTGGTGCAACAGGAATCTCACCATCTAAAAGTTCAGGATGCGAAATACGGCCTACATGCCAAAGTTGAGCTACAATTTTTGAACCTTGAGCATGAACTGCCTCAATAATTTTATTCCAAGCTTGTGCCTGCTCTTGTGACCATAACCCTGGGGTGTCTGCGTAACCCACAGTTTTTGAACCAATTACTGTTGCTTCGGTCAAAATTAGACCAGCATTTGCACGTTGTTGATAGTATTCAACCATTAAATCATTAGGCACTCGGCTTTCACCACTACGCGCACGCGTTAATGGAGCCATTACCAATCGATTTTTGATTTCAAAATCACCAACCGTTAAAGGAGTATTGAGTTCAGCCATAATCGCCTCGACTTACACTTTTAATAATTTAAAGTGTTTGTTTTAAATGTTCGATATATTGCTGAATCAAAGCTTCGTTACGTGAAAAATAAGACCATTGACCATATTTTTGGACCTGAATAAGCCCCGCCTGTTGTAACACAGACAAATGATTAGACATCGTAGACTGAGCTACTTTACCCAAACGTTCAATATGACCTGCGCAAACACCCTTCTCAAAACTACCACCACACTCTTCCACCGGTAAATAATGCGCAGGTTCTTTCAACCATTGCAAAATCTGCCGACGGAGCGGATTGGAAAGGGCTTTGCTAATTGCATCAATATCCATAGGCTCAACACGTCTTTTAAACGAACAAAGCTTTGTTCAGCATTTCGAAAATATAATATCGCATTTTTTCGATATTCATATCTATTTTTTTCGATATTCATATCGTATTTTTTCGATTAATATTCAAAAACTGAACTGCTTTGCCGTTTTAATCGCTAAAAATCCAAGAGTTCTACATATTCATAGATGAACTGTATTTAAACTAAAAGTTCAGCAGACTCTTATAAACCTTGTTTTAAACTCGCTTCGATAAAACGATCAAGGTCACCATCAAGAACAGCACCTGTATTAGAGTTTTCAACACCAGTACGTAAATCTTTAATACGAGAATCATCTAATACATATGAACGAATTTGGCTTCCCCAACCAATATCAGACTTCGAGTCTTCTAGAGCTTGAGCTGCTTCATTACGTTTTTGCATTTCCAATTCATACAAACGTGCACGTAACTGTTTCCATGCGTGGTCACGGTTAGCGTGTTGCGAACGCTGGTTCTGACATGCCACCACAATACCTGTTGGGATGTGAGTCAAACGTACAGCCGAGTCGGTTTTGTTAATATGCTGACCACCTGCACCAGACGCACGGTAAGTATCGGTACGAACATCAGAAGGGTTAATATCAATTTCAATATTGTCATCAACTTCTGGTGAAATAAATACCGCAGAGAATGAAGTGTGACGACGGTTGCCACTGTCAAATGGTGATTTACGAACTAAACGGTGTACACCTGACTCTGTGCGTAACCAACCGTAGGCATATTCACCTTCCACACGTATAGTTGCTGATTTAATACCAGCTACGTCACCGTCAGATACTTCCATAAGTTCTGCTTTAAAACCATGACGTTCAATCCAGCGCATATACATGCGTAAAAGCATAGATGCCCAATCTTGTGCTTCCGTACCACCTGAACCTGATTGAATCTCGACATAGCAAGGATTCGGGTCCATTGGGTTGCTAAACATACGACGGAATTCAAGTTTAGCCAGTTCATCTTCGGCAGCACCAAGCTCAGACTGAACATCTTCAAGCAGGCTTTCATCGTCGGCCTCTACAGCCAAATCTAACATCGCTTTTGCATCTTCAAGCTGTGTAGATAAGCCATCCAATACATTAATAACGTTTTCTAATTCACCTTTTTCTTTCGCCATCGCCTGAGCGCGGCTTTGATCATTCCAGATCGCAGGGTCTTCTAACTCACGTAAAACTTCTTCTAAACGTTCTTTTTTCAGATCGTAGTCAAAGATACCCCCGTAGTGTTTGGCTACGATCAGTTAAGTCTTTCAATTGGTTTAGATAAGGATTAATTTCCACGCGAGTGTTCCCATAAGAGCAGATAAACAGTCAATTATTTTAGCATAGCTGCGGTTATCTACGAACCCGCTTTGTATTTCTCATCATATTTCATCAATTTAATTTATAAATTTTCTTCAGTTCAATTTAAGATTAATTGGTAACATCCTCATACAAAATTGGGTACTTTTACAGCATTTTTTATGATCTACACAAAATATCCTCAATTTTAATAAAATAAAACATTATGTTTTTATACTTTAAAATCAATTTGTTAAATTAAATTGATTTACATAAATATCACACGGTTACAGTACGGTTACTTGCGCAAGATTGACGACTAAGCTTTTTCGTCTAGACTAAAAGTTGTAACAAAACATTTATAAAATCGCTTTTTAGAGGGGAGAGATTCCATGAAAAAACTAGCAATTGCATCAGCTCTTTTATCTGCACTCGCAGTGAGTGGCGCAGCAAACGCTTACCAAGCTGAAGTTGGTGGTTCTTACAATTATCTTGATCCAGACAACGGTAGCAGCGTAAGTAAATTCGGTGTTGACGGGACTTATTACTTTAATCCTGTTCAAACTCGTAACGCTCCACTTGCTGAAGCAGCTTTCTTAAGCCGTGCAAGTAACGTTAACGCCCTTATCAACTATGGCGATAACAGCGGTACAAAAGATACTCAGTATGGCGTAGGTGTTGAATATTACGTTCCTAACTCAGATTTCTACCTTAGCGGTGATGTAGGTCGAAATGAGCGTGAAATTGATAACACTAATTACGACCAAAAAGTAACTACTTATGCAGCCGAAGTAGGTTATTTACCAGCTCCAGGTTTATTACTTGCTCTAGGTGTTAAAGGCTACGACGAAAAAGACGGTAAAGACGGAGCTGATCCAACAGTTCGTGCTAAATACGTAACTCAAGTAGGCCAACATGACGTAAACCTTGAAGCGTTCGGTGCGTTTGGTGACCTAGACGAATATAAAGTTCGTGGTGACTACTACATCGACAAAACTTTAAGTGTTGGTGCTGATTACTACAACAACGACTTAACTGATAAAGATGAATTTGGTATTAATGCTAAAAAATTCTTAAATCAGCAAGTAAGTGTTGAAGGCCGTGTTGGATTTGGTGATAACGACAACACTTATGGTGTTCGTGCAGCATACCGCTTCTAATCAATCCTAAAGTCATAAAAAATCCGCTCAATTGAGCGGATTTTTTTATTGGTTTAAATGTATGATGCGTAATTGTAAATTCACATTGCCATTAAATGCATTACGATCTATTTCATAGACCAAATGTACATAATCCCGCATTGGGTCAAATTCAAAACGGCCTGCTGCATTAAAAGCAATTGCATCAAAACTGTATTGGTCGAGTGCTAATTTAAGCTTCAAATGCGTTTCTTTAAGCCAGCGATAATCAACAACTTTAAAATGCCCCTCAAACTGAGGAAAAGGGAATTTTTGTCCCCAAGGCCCCAACTGTTCTATCCAATCTAATGTATTTAGTTGCAAAGCCGAAGCAGGGAGTTCTCCATCCGTCCATAGCGTTGCTTGAAACAAAGATTCTTCCATTGCTGCAATGCAATTGGTAAATGCTGTTTTAAAAGCTTCGAAGTTTTCTTTACGTATGGTTAAACCTGCTGCTGCTGCATGCCCACCAAAATGGCTCACCAATTCTGGATGTTGTTCAGCAACCTGTTCAATCGTATCTCGAATATGCACCCCATCAATTGAACGTGCAGACCCTTTTATATGAATACCATCTTCATCAGGTGCAAACACAATAGTGGGACGATGAAACTGCTCTTTTAAACGCCCTGCAACAATCCCAATCACACCTTGATGCCAGTTTTCTTCGAAGAGTATAAGAGCTTGAGGAACGTCTTCCTTTGAGAGCTGCAAGCTATCTAAAGCAGACAAGGCTTGTTGCTTCATCTCCCCTTCGATTTGACGGCGCTCTATATTTAATTGATTTAACTGTCTCGCGATTGGATAGGCAGATTCCATAGTGTCAGCTAATAAACATTCAATGCCTATACGCATGCTCTCCATGCGTCCAGCAGCGTTAATACGCGGACCTAAAACAAAACCTAAATCTTGTGCACGCAAAGATGAAGCCTCACGGCCAGCAATATCTAGCAACGCCAATATTCCGACTCGGCATTGATGTTGTTGAATACGTTTTACGCCTGCATCGACCAAAATACGATTGTTATAATCTAACACAGCAACATCCGCATACGTTCCCAAAGCAACCAAGTCTAGATATTGAGTGACTTTACTTGTACTTTTGTTTTGCTTGTTACGTAAACTTGCTAAATTGGCCAGTACATAAAATGCAACTCCAACACCTGCAAGCGCCTTACTTGGGAACTCACAACCTAACTGATTTGGATTTACAACTGCTTCTGCAAGCGGTGTTTCTTTAGTGGTTAAATGGTGATCTGTAATAACCACTTGCATGCCCAGTGCATGTGCCGCATCAACACCAGCATGGCTGGAAATCCCATTATCGACAGTAATTAATAAATCGGGTTGATAAGTTTGATGTGCAAGCTCTGCAATTGCGGGGGTAAGCCCATAACCGTATTTAAATCGGTCTGGAACCAAATAGTCGACTTGTGCCCCCATATCGCGAAGCACCAATACCATTAAAGCTGTACTGGTTGCACCATCGGCATCATAATCACCGACAATAACAATTTTTTTCTGCTCATCAATAGCTTGATCTATTAATGCCACAGCAGTTTCTAATCCCTTGAGCTGTGGAGCTAATAAATTCTTAAGCTTTAACTCTAATTCCTGTTCAGATTGTACCCCACGCCTTGCCAAAATTTCGGCAATAAACGGAGGCACGCCCTGAAACTGTTCAGGGCGTGTTAATAAAGGTCTTTGTTTGATTTGTATTTTTGTCATTTAAGGCATCAGTCGGTGCAGCGTCCATTGACCGTCGATTTTTTCATAACTCAAGCGGTCATGTAAACGATTTGGTCTTCCCTGCCAGAATTCATAATAATCTGGTTGCAGACGATAGCCTCCCCAGAACTCTGGCTTATCAAGTACTTCACGACTTGTAACTTGCTGTTGTAAGTCTTGAAAACGTTGCTGTAACAGCTCTCGGCTTTCAATCTTACCACTTTGCGGAGTACTGATATGCGCTGCAATTTGGCTATCACGTGGTCGTTTACGATAGTAATCTGTAGACTCTTGCTCAGCAATTTTGACTACACGACCACCAACTCGCACCTGACGCTCTAGACTTGGCCAGTAAAATAATAATTCGGCATATGGATTTTCTGCCAAATCGATACCTTTTTGACTGTCGTAATTAGTATAAAAATCATACCCAGCTTCTGTAGCCCCA
Organism: Acinetobacter sp. BEC1-S18-ESBL-01; assembly: GCF_014169935.1. NCBI lineage: Bacteria > Pseudomonadati > Pseudomonadota > Gammaproteobacteria > Moraxellales > Moraxellaceae > Acinetobacter > Acinetobacter sp. BEC1-S18-ESBL-01. The sequence goes on along the minus strand of NZ_AP022302.1, from coordinate 191,156 downwards.
CGTAACAAAACTGTTCGAACATGAGGTCTGCCATTCGCGCTTGCTGTCGCTAATGACATTGCATAGGGTTCATGCAAATTGGCTGCTAGAGCATGGTTAAACCAACCAAGAAACTGCTGATGAGGATTAGATTCAACTTGCCCCTCATGCAATTCTCCTTGCTCGTAGCTTAAGCGTAATTCACTTAAATCTTTAATGACATCACTCATGTCATGCACCTTATGCGACTTGTGCTTGTGAACGAACTGAATCTGCTAAATGCTGAGCTAAAGCATTCACTTCTTGCTCATCATCACCTTCGACCATAACACGAATTACAGGCTCTGTTCCTGACTTACGAATTAAGATTCGTCCATGTCCTTTGAGCTGTGCTTCTGCTTTATCAAACTCGGCAACCAATGTAGGAATAGAATACGGATCAAGCATTTGTTCTAAACGTACATTCACAAGAATTTGCGGGAATAATTTAAAGTCTTGAACCAACTCATGAAGAGCTTTATTTTGCTCGACCATCACGGTTAAAACTTGAAGTGCTGCAATAATCGCATCACCTGTCGTACTCTTGTCTAAAGTTAGAATATGACCAGATGGTTCCCCACCAGTAACCCAACCATTTTCTTCTAAAGCTTGTAATACATATCGGTCGCCAACCTTAGCACGAACAAAACCAACATTCGCTTTTTCAAGTGCAATTTCGAGTGCCATGTTACTCATGACAGTACCAACAACGCCTGCTGGTTTTTTCTGAGCCTGAGTCGCCAAGATATATAAAATATGATCGCCATCAATCAAGTTACCAAACTTATCGACCATCACGACACGGTCAGCATCACCATCAAAGGCAATCCCTAAATCTGCTTCGTGCTCAACTACAGCTTTTTGTAGGTTCTCAGGATGTGTTGAACCACAACCTTCATTAATATTTAAACCATCCGGCTCATTATATAAAGCAACAACTTTTGCACCTAACTCACGGAAAACCGAAGGACCAACGCTATACGCTGCACCATGAGCACAATCCACCACAATTGTTAAATTACTTAAATCAAAATGGTAAGGAAAAGTAGATTTACAGAATTCAATGTAACGACCATTTGCATCTTTTACACGAACACTTTTACCTAAGTTTGCTGTGTCATCAATATATAAATCTTTTTCTAATTCGAGGTTAATTTCTTCTTGTAGCGCATCTGGTAGTTTTTTACCTTCGCTTGAGAAAAATTTAATACCATTATCAAAATATGGGTTATGTGATGCAGAAATCACGATACCTGCATGCGCATGTAAAGCACGAGTAAGGTGCGCAATTGCTGGGGTTGGTAATGGGCCAAGCAAATGAACATATACGCCAGCAGCGTTTAACCCCGCCTGCAAAGCAGACTCTAAAATATAACCAGATAAACGAGTGTCTTTTCCTAATACAACAAGTGGCTTATTTTTTGGACTCGTTCGTTTTAATACCTTCCCTGCAGCAAAACCGAGTTTTAAAGCAAACTCTGGAGTAATAGGCATTTGCCCAAATTTTCCACGAATACCATCCGTTCCAAAATAACTCATAGCTTATCTCATTTTTACGCCACTTCAGCCGTGGCTTACTGCATATATGGCAATTCCGCCATATCTCTTTTCGTCAGATTCACTTTACACCAAAAACAAAAAGCCGTCAGTGTAATGACGGCTTTCTTCATTGTTTTGGTTACGAAAATCTAACCAACACGATAGTTCGGAGCTTCTTTAGTAATCGTTACATCATGAACATGTGACTCAGACATGCCTGCTGAAGTAATTTTCACAAATTTCGCATTTTGGCGAAGATCTTCAATCACAGCTGAACCTGTATAACCCATCGAAGAACGTAAACCACCCATCATTTGATGAACGATGTTACCCATTGGGCCTTTATAAGGAACACGGCCTTCGATTCCTTCTGGTACTAACTTCTCAGCACCTGCTTTTGAATCTTGGAAATAACGGTCAGCAGAACCAGTTGCTCCCGCCATTGCACCTAATGAACCCATACCACGATATGCTTTGTAGTAACGACCTTGGAAAAACTCAACTTCGCCCGGCGCTTCTTCAGTACCTGCAAGTAATGAACCAACCATGATCGTACTTGCACCCGCACCGATCGCTTTTGCCATATCACCAGAGAAGCGGATACCACCATCTGCAATTAAAGGAATTTGATCTTTTAGTGCGCTAGCAACGCTGTCAATCGCAGAAATTTGTGGCATACCAATACCTGCCACAATACGTGTTGTACAGATAGAACCAGGGCCAATACCTACTTTTACAGCATCTGCACCTGCATCTAATAATGCTAATGCAGCATCACCAGTTGCGATGTTGCCACCAATCACTTGTACTTGAGGGAAGTTTTGTTTCACCCAACGTACACGTTCAATTACACCAGCAGAGTGACCATGTGCTGTATCAACAACAATTACGTCAACACCGGCTTCAACCAATGCTTCCACACGACTTGGTGTATCAGCACCTGTACCTACCGCAGCACCCACACGTAAACGACCAAGATCATCTTTACAACTGTTTGGATAGCTCTCAGCTTTGCGGAAGTCCGTTACTGTAATTAAGCCTTTAAGTTCGTTGCTCTCACCAACGACCAAGACTTTTTCAATACGGTGTTTTTGCAATAATGCTTGAATATTTTCTTTAGACTCGCCTTCACGTACAGTTACTAAACGATCTTGGCCTGTCATGATGTTGCTAACAGGTTGTTCTAAATTGGTTTCAAAACGCGTATCACGGCCTGTCACAATACCAACAACCTTGCCGTCTTTAACAACAGGTACACCGCTAATGTTATTAGCGCTGGTAATTGCAATCAGTTCACGTACTGTAGTTTCAGGCGTTACAGTGATTGGATCTTTCACCATACCCGCTTCGAATTTTTTCACACGGCGTACTTCTGCAGCTTGAGCAGCAATATCCATGTTTTTGTGCAAAATCCCGATACCACCATTTTGTGACATAGCAATCGCCATACGTGACTCAGTCACTGTATCCATTGCAGCTGAAACTAATGGAATATTTAAATGAATGCCGCGAGTTAAACGTGTCTTTAAAGAGACATCTTTTGGGAGAACAGTAGAGTAGGCAGGAAGTAATAAGACATCATCGAAGGTTAGCGCTTCTTGAACGATGGTCAGCATAACAATCTCACTGGTAAATTCCGTGAGCTATTATAAACAAATTTCAATGCAATTTTCATATTATCTTTGCCTTTTTCAGCAATAGATATAGAGCTTCTCCAAATAATTCCCACTTATTATAGTTTTAACGTTATTTTTTAATCGAGGTTTTTGCAACCCAGAATTTTATCTGGGTTGATCATTAGACATAATATTTAGGTAGGACAACTAAAAATTTGCTCATTCATTAAATCTACGCCGCATGGCAAGGTCTCAATCCAGTCTAAAAACTGATTGACCATTTCTTTACCCATAAATGGACTACCATGCTGAGGCACAATCATTTCAATATCCATCTGGCGCACCATGTTTACCCACAAACGGATAACTTTATTGGAACACATATAGCGTTGGTGAAAAGCCTTCATTTTCATGACGTGCGTATCGAAATCTTTTAAAGGCTGATTAGCATCTTCAACAATCGAGGCACCCATATCGCCAGAAAACAGAATCTTAGCAACTGGATCATAAAACTGAAAATTACCCACCGAATGTAAGAAGTGAGCGGGAACTACCACAAGCTTTGATTCACCTAATTGAATCACTTGACCACGATCTGGCAGCTCAATAAGACGGTCTTCCCAATTCCCTTTCATTCGCTCACTCATAAATGAGGAATTTAGGTGTGGTAAAAAACGTGCCCATAATTTTGATGCAACGACTTTAGCATCGGTATAAACCAGCCAGCGTGGCATTGAAGTAATAATGTCCGGATCTTGATGCGAGGCCATCACATAGTCTAGATTTTTCAAACGTGTATATTTATTTAATTCCATCGTTAATGGAACGTAGGTCAAATCGCCACCCGGATCAATTACAGCAGCACGTTCATGGTCAATAATTAAAAATTGATTGGCTTGGATGCCTTCCCCTTTAACCAAGCTGGTAAAACTAATACATTTATGTACGCCATTATCAAATAATATCTGCGATGTTGTTTTTTCAAACCCCATACAATTCCCCAAAAAAACTTTAAATATTAGATATTTTTATATCCATACTAAAATAAAGGGATTCAGTAACTCTTGCAATAAACTACTTTATTTTTCTAATAATATTTTAAAATTGATTTTGCTTTTCTTATTTTATAAATGAATCATAATGTTATTTAAAATTACCCCACAATAAATTAAAATAATTCTCATTATCAAATTTACTTTTTGTGCTGCTTAGGCCTCCCATGAATCAACCCTTCCGTTTTTCAACATCAAAAACATTGTTAGCAGTTGCTATTTTTACTTCGATGACAGCAAGTCACGCTGAAGAAATAACAGAACAACAAAATTCGACCAGTGTTCTCCCCACGATTTCTGTTAAAGCGCAAAAAGAAAGCACTTCACCTTATGTCGCAACGAAAGCAAACTCTGCCTTAAAATCAGATGCACCCTTATTTAAAACTGCTCAGTCGGTTTCGGTAGTAACCCGCGAGCAACTTGACCAAAAACAAGCAAAAACTTTAGCAGATGCCCTTGAAGGCGTTGCAGGTGTTGGAGCTGGGAAACTTGGTCGTCGTGGTTGGGATGATTTCATTATTCGAGGACAAACTTCTTCTGATTCAGTTTATGTAGATGGTTTAAGAGTAGGCCAAAATACGTATGTTGCTACTGAGTTATCAGGCATGGATCAGGTACAAGTTTTAAAAGGGCCTGCCTCTATTAATTTTGGTTTGGTTGCTCCAGGAGGTATGGTCAACTTAGTGACTAAACGCCCTCAAGCTGAAAGCTTTGCTCGGGCCACTATGACTTATGGCAGCTACAACCTTAAAGAAGGAACGTTCGATTTAAACTATAGTCCTAATAATAGTGAAAAAGGTGCTTTCCGTTTAAATGGTCGTATCTCTGACCAAGATGACCCAACAGATTATGTGTATTTTAAAAATTACTACATCTCTCCCTCTTATAACTTTGAATTAGGGGATAACACTGATCTATCTGTCATCGCAAGCTATCAGCATCGCGAATACATCCGTCAACAAGGGTTACCTGTCATTGGTACATTAAAAGATAACCCTAACGGCGCTATAGACCGAAGTTTATATATTGGCGATCCTAATTTTGGTAAATATGAGGCCGATGTTTACCGTACAGGTTATACCTTTAAATACGCTTTTGATAACGGTTGGAACTTTAATCAGAACTTTGCCGTACAAAAAACTGAAATGGATGGTACCGCTGTCTTTGCTCGCACGGGTAACAACTTTTGGGCAAAAAACAAACAAGGTGAAATCGACTACACAACCATTAGCCGTAAAAATAATAGCCGCCACCAAATTATTGATAATTTAAGCTTTGCCATCGATAACCGTTTCAATAAACAGTTTGATTTATATGGCATGCAACACGACCTTAATATTGGGGTAGATGCTTTTCAGGAAAAAAGTGACTACACCAATGATAAATACGATATTGGCGATTTAAATATCTATAACCCCGTTTACGGTCAAAATGTAAAATTGACTCAAAATGTTCGTGATATCAATCGTCTCAAATATTTAGGGCTTTATTTACGTGACCGCATTCAGCTTAATGACCAATTACTTTTAAGCTTATCTGGTCGTCAAGACTGGGCACAAACTCAAACCACAAGTTTGGTGACTGGCAGTACAAGTAAACAATCAGACAATGCATTTACGGGCAGTGCCTCTGTCATGTATACCCTTAATGACATTGTGGCTCCTTATGTCAGCTATGCCACTTCATTTACCCCAAATAGCGGTACTGATGTAAATACTAATCCGTTCAAACCTGAAGAAGGGAAACAGGTTGAAGTCGGAATGAAATTACAAAGCCCAGATCAACGAGTTCAAGGTGCTATCGCTTGGTACGATTTAAAACGTCAAAATGTTTTAGTCACTGATAGTGCGAATAGTGGCTATAAAGTACAACGTGGCGAACAGTTAACTCGCGGTATTGAAACTGAGCTAAGCGCAGAAATTTTAGAAGGTTTAAAATTAACAGCTGCCTATACCTACACAATTGATGCTGAAATTAGTAAAGATGCAAACGCGAGCAATGTAGGAAAAGCACTCGACAATATTCCTGAGCATGCTTACAGCCTGTCGGCTCGTTATAAATTTGACCCTGCCTCAAAACTTGGTTGGTATGTCGGCGGTGGATTCCGAGGTGAAACCTATAAAACTATGGATAAGTTAGATGTCCATATTCCAGGCTATACCGTATTTGATACAGAAGCTGGCTATGATGCAGGACATTGGGGTGCTCAACTTGCGATCCGTAATCTATTCGATAAAGATTATTATGCAGGTGCCTTAAATGAAAATTTGGTGACTTTAGGTAATCCACGTCAAATTAACTTTACTATGAAATTTAACTATTAAAATTACCTATAAAAAAACGCACTCTATTCGAGTGCGTTTTTTATAGCAGCTTTAAATGCCTTAGAAGAAGTAATACTGTATTAAAGTAGAGATACCTACAATTAAGAAAATAGCGGCACCAATTTTATGAATGAGCGAGATGGGTAAACGTTCAGCCAGTTTATTACCAATAAATACAGCGGGTGCATTGGCAATCATCATACCTATTGTTGTACCAAGCATAACCCAGAAAATGCTGTCATAACGTGCCGCTAAAGCCACTGTTGCAATTTGAGTCTTATCACCAATTTCTGCTAAGAAAAACAAGATAAAGGTTGCACCAAAAACACCAAATTTTTGCCATTTATTAATACTATCTGTTTCATCATCGAGCTTATCTGGAATAAGCATCCAGAACGCCATACCAATGAAGCCAGCGGCAAGGACCCAGACTAAAATTTCGGGGCTCAGCACGGTTGTAATCCACTGTCCAAGTACAGCAGAAATACCATGATTAATTAGAGTAGCTAAAAGAATCGCAATAAGAATAGGGATTGGCTTACGGAAACGTGCAGACAGTAAAAGGGCCAATAATTGAGTTTTATCGCCCATTTCAGCGAGGGCAACAATTGAAGTAGAAATCAGAAATTCTTGCATGTCGTTTCTCTGGCTAGCATAAATGCCTATGACCTACCCCTCCTGCTAGCCAAATATCTGCAGAGTGGTAAATCAAAGGTCTTGCCAACTCGGAAACGATGAGACGTTTAAGCTATGATGACCATGTTCTGTTGAACAATTATGTTGATCATCACCTATTCATTTAGAAATGAATAGCGGCTACTCCCCAATGAAGTATGCGTTTATTATATTCGAGTAGTTCTATTTTTCAAACATTCAGGCAAAAAATTTTATCCACGCCCAAACCAATAATCGTCCTAGACCCAATAGTAAAGCTAAACAAATACTTAAGTTAATAAATCCAAAATGATTAATGCCAGTTACGTGCTGAGACTGAAATTCAAATGGCAAAATAAGCATTGCTACAAATACTTCCAAGCCCATTGTAACGTAGGTCATCCATTCCCAAGGAAAGTGTAAAACACTCACCCACAATCCCATTAATAAAAATACAATTAATAGAATCGGCACCATGATTTTTAAAAATCCTACCATTTATTCTTTCTCCTTTACCGACTAACGAGAAATTTCTCCTCTCTCGACACTTCATTTTTCGTCTTTAGATTAACTTAAAACCAATTAAATTAAATATCAAAATAAAACCCCGCCGAAGCGAGGTTTTAATGATTCATTTAAAAATATTAGATTAATAAAGTACGAATATCTTTAAGAAGTTTCGTAAGCTTATTAGTAAAGCGAGCCGCATCTGCACCATTAATTACACGGTGGTCATAAGATAATGACAATGGCAACATCAAGCGTGGATCAAAGTCCTTACCATTCCAAACAGGCTGCATCGTTGCAGGTGAAATACCCAAAATTGCAACTTGCGGCCAGTTCACTAGTGGTGTAAATGCTGTACCACCAATTGCGCCCAAACTTGAAATGGTGAAATTCGCACCTTGTAAGTCTTTTGGTGTTAATTTCTTATCACGTGCTTTTTGACCCAACACACCCAATTCAACTGCAATTTGCTTAATTGATTTTTGGTCTGGGTTACGAAGTACTGGCACAGTTAAACCATCAGGTGTTGCTACCGCAATTCCCATATGGATTTCATTGCGCAAGAGCACTGATTTACCGTCATCAGATAGATGACCTGCAAACTCACGCTCTTCTTTCAACAAATACGCAACCGCTTTGATAATGAATGCCATAATCGTCAGGCTGATACCTTCTTTTTTGAAGTTGCCTTTTAACTCATTACGCCAATCTTCCAACTCAGTAATGTCAGCCAAATCAAACTGGGTGACTTGCGGAATAAAGTTGTTCAACGACAATTGAGGAATTGATACTTGCTGCAAACGCGTCAGTACTTTTTCTTCCACACCACCAAACGCAGTAAAGTCAGGAAGCTTTGGCAAACCCGAAACCGCTGGTGCAGCCGCAGCAACTGGCGCCGCTTGCGGTGCAGTTAAACGACTCTTCACATAAGCAAAGATATCTTCTTTAACAACACGGCCATGCTCACCAGAAGTTTTAACTTGAGATAAAACTACACCAAGTTCACGAGCAAGCTTACGAACAGCAGGGCCTGCATATACTTTAGCATTTTCAGCTTCTTGCTCTTTCGTTAACTTATCAGCACCAGATGTTGACGCTACAGGCGCAGACTGAGTCGCAGCAGGAGCTGCTGCTTTAGGCGCTGCTGCCTGCGGAGCTGGAGCTGATTCTGCTTTCGCCGCTGGTGCAGCAGCAGGTGCTTGGCCTTCAGCTTCAATTGTTGCCAGCAATACACCTTGTGAAACTTGTTGGCCTGCTTGCAAGTGAATTGCTTTCACAACACCAGCAACAGTACTTGGAACTTCCACAGTTGCTTTATCTGACTCAACCACAACAAGGCTTTGGTCTACATCAACTTTGTCACCAACCTGAACCAAGATTTCAGCAACAACTGCTTTATCTACACCCAAATCAGGAACGTTAATATCAACCGGTCCAGATTGAGCAGCAGTCGATGCTACAGTTTCTTGCTGAGCTGGTGCAGGTGCTGCCGCTGGAGCTTCTGTTGTAGAAGCAGGAGCTTCTGCTTGCGCACTTGATGCAGACGTTGTTTTCACTTTAATGAGCACAACACCTTCTTTAACTGTATCGCCTTCTTTAACTTGAATGCTTTCTACAGTACCTGCAACACTGCTTGGTACTTCTACAGTTGCTTTGTCAGACTCAACCACAACGATGCTTTGTTCAACATCAATCTGTTCGCCAACTTTTACTAAAATTTCACCAACTAGTGCTTTTTCAACACCAATATCGGGAACTTGAACTTCAACCACTTGGCTAGTGGTTGCCGTTGCTGGTTGAGCAGCAGTTGAAGGCTGTTGAGCCGCTGCCGGTGTTGCTGTTTGTTCAGCTGCTGGTGCAGCTTTTGGAGCTTCTTCTGCTTGAGCTACTGGTGCAGCACCCTCAGCTTCAAGTTCAAGCAATACCGTACCTTCAGTTACGCTATCACCTTCTTTGATTAAGATGCTTTTTACCACACCTGCTGAAGTGCTAGGCACTTCAACAGAGGCTTTATCTGACTCAAGCAAAACAAGGCTGTCATTTTCTGCAATGCTGTCGCCAACTTTTACTAAAATTTCAGCAACAACTGCTTTATCTACACCAATATCAGGGGTCTTAATTTGCATGCTTAGTTCCCCTCACCTGTTTGCGTTTCATTATATTCAGCAACTGCCTGAACTTCTGGATGCGCTTGAGGAGCCCATGCCACTGGACGGTCAGTATCTAACTCAAAGTTAGAAATTGCGTCTTTAACTAAACGTGCATCCACTTCACCTTCGTCAGCTAATTTTTTCAAAGTAGCAACAACGATATGTGCAGCGTCAACACCAAAGAAACTACGTAAGTTAGCACGTGTATCTGAGCGACCATAACCATCTGTACCTAATGCAACAAATGGGCGGCCATCTGGAAGATAAGCACGGATTTGTTCGCTATACGCACGCATATGGTCTGTTGCTGAAACAACAATACCTTCTGTACCACGTAACTGTTTAGATACCCAAGACTCTTTTACTTCTTCAGTAAGTGGGTGTAAGCGGTTGTATTCTTCACATGCCATACCATCACGCGACAATTCGTTGAAGCTTGTTACACTCCAAACGTTTGAGTGGATTTGATATTCATCACGTAAGATTTTCGCAGCTTTGATTACTTCACGAAGAATTACACCTGAACCAAGTAATTGGACAGTTGCTTTTTCATCTTTTTCGAACAAGTACATACCACGTTTAATGCCTTCCTCAGCGCCTTCAGGCATTGCAGGATGCTCGTAGTTTTCGTTCATTACAGTTAAGTAGTAGAACACACGCTCTTGGTTCACATACATACGTTGTAAACCGTCATGTACGATTACAGCTAATTCATAACCAAAACATGGATCATAAGATACACAGTTTGGAATAGTGTTCGCCAAGATATGTGAATGACCATCTTGGTGCTGTAGACCTTCACCATTCAACGTTGTACGACCAGCTGTTGCACCTAACAAGAAACCTTGAGCTTGTGCATCGCCCGCAGCCCATGCAATGTCACCAATACGTTGGAAACCGAACATTGAGTAGTACATGTACATCGGAATCATTGGTAAGTTATTCGTTGAATAACTTGTTGCCAACGCAGCCCATGCACTCATTGCACCAGCTTCGTTAATCCCTTCTTGAAGCATGTGACCATCACTTGCTTCACGGTAATGCATTAACTGTTCTTGGTCTTCTGGAGTATATTTTTGACCGTGAGCAGCATAGATACCGAGCTGACGGAACATACCTTCCAGACCAAAAGTACGTGCTTCATCTGGAACGATTGGTACTACGCGGTCTTTAATCGCTTTTTCTTTGAGTAAAGAAGCAATTAAACGAACCATGACCATAGTGGTAGATTGTTCTTTACCACCTGAACCATTTAATACAGCATCAAATACAGATAATTCAGGAATCGCTAAAATTTCACTCTCTTTACGACGTGCAGGTAGGTAACCACCTAACGCTTCACGACGCGCCTTCATGTACTTCATTTCTGGAGAGTTTTCACTTGGGCGATAGAATGGAAGCTCTTCTAACTTATCGTCTGTAAATGGAAGATTGAAACGGTCACGTACATATTTCAAAGAGTCGATCTGCATTTTTTTGATTTGGTGAGTTTTGTTCACCGCTTCAATTTCTTCAGACAAACCGTAACCTTTAACAGTTTTCGCAAGAATAACTGTTGGTTGACCTTTAGCTTTCATTGCTTCTGCATATGCAGCAAACACTTTGTAAGGGTCGTGACCACCACGGTTAAGATTATCGATATCTTCATCGCTTAAATCTTTTACAAGTTCCGCAGCTTCTGGGTACTTGCCAAAGAATTTTTCACGTGTGTATGCACCACCTTTCACTTGATAGCGTTGGTACTCACCATCAACTGTCTCTTCCATTACCGCTTTTAAAGCGCCTGTGCTGTCTTTTGCAAGTAGTGGATCCCAATGACGGCCCCATACCACTTTAATAACACGCCAGCCCGCACCACGGAATAAAGATTCTAGTTCTTGAATGATTTTACCGTTACCACGTACAGGACCATCTAGACGCTGTAAGTTACAGTTAACAACCCAGATAAGGTTATCAAGCTTTTCACGACCAGCAAGTGAAATAGCACCAGTACTTTCTGGCTCATCCATCTCGCCATCGCCAAGATAAGCCCAAACTTTACGATCTTCTTCTTTGATCAAGCCACGGTTCATCAAATATTTTTGAATATGTGCTTGATAAATCGACATGATTGGACCAAGACCCATTGATACAGTTGGGAATTGCCAATAGTCAGGCATTAAATATGGATGCGGATAGCTTGGTAAACCGTTACAGCCAACTTCACGGCGGAAATTACTTAACTGTTCTTCAGTTAAACGTCCTTCAAGGAATGAACGTGCATAAATACCAGGAGCACAGTGCCCTTGGTAATAAATCATATCTCCGCCAAAGCTATTACTGTTTGCGCGGAAGAAATGGTTAAAACCTACGTCATATAATGTTGCACTTGATGCGAAGCTCGCCAAGTGTCCACCTAAATCATCACCTGTTTTATTCGCACGAAGTACCATTGCTAAGGCATTCCAACGAATCAATGCACGAATACGGCGTTCCATATCTTGGTCGCCTGGCATTGCAGGTTGTTCTTCAACAGAAATTGTATTTAAGTAAGGTGTATTGAGACGTTGAATTGGAACATGCTTAGCAATTGCTTGTTGGTAAAGTTTTTCCAACAAGAATGCCGCTCGTTCAGTTCCCATATGTTGTAAAACTGAATCGAATGCATCTTGCCATTCTTGGGTTTCTTGTGCGTCGGAGTCACCGTAAAACGCCATAATTCACCTGTTCCTTGTTCTCTAATCTACTTTGTATTTTTACCACGTTTTACCCCTTTCAAGTTATTGCCTCGGGTGAATGTGGGGGGGCCCTATTATTTTCTGAATGAATAGTCATTGACCGAGCAGTAAACAAAATAACAAAAAAACGCCAATAATGGCGTTTTTTTATACAATCTTTGCGTTAAAAAAGGTTTAGCTTAGTTTTAGATTCATAAATTTAATAACCTTACTTTTTTAACTATGCTTTTATGGAAGCATCGCCAAGTAAGTAGTTGGGTTTTTACGTTGACCGTCTTTTACTACTTCATAATGCAAATGTGGACCTGTACAGCGACCTGTACACCCTACATTAGCAATATGTTCACCTGCAGATACTTGGTCGCCTACACGTACCATTAGACGTGAAGCATGAGCATAACGCGTTAAATAACCATTGCCGTGGTTAATTTCAACATATTGACCATAGCCAGTGCCCCAGCCAGATTTAGTTACAATACCTGGGCCTGTAGCATAGATTGGCGTGCCACTCGGAGCAGCCATATCTAATCCGCCATGATGCTCTGCACGACCACCCATAGTGCGGCCACCAAAGTTTGAAGAAACTCGTACAGTATCAGGAAGAGGGTGAGAAACTAACCAAGAGTAAGAATTTGAAGAAGAGGCATTAAAAGAATTTTTTGCGGTTGTGTTACCGTACTTCTTTGCGAGCGACTCATTGTTGAGTTCAACTGTTTTTTGGCGTAAGGTCACAGAAACTTTCGCACTCGCCGGAAGATCTAAATCATCGGGATGAGTATATGAACCTTGAGATAATGTTTTTGATAGCTGTTCCAATCGATCTGAGTCAGTAGATTGGTTAATTGTTTGATAATCTGCAAAAGCAACTGATGCTGCCGAAGCGGCAAGTGAAAACGCTAATAAAATACGACGCGTGTGCATAAAAACCTCTTGAAACTGTTCTTACTCAAGTTCCTTATGATCTCTTCCTTGATATCGATTGAAATGAACGCTTAAGATTAAGACAAGAATCCATCCGAGAATGACCATGTCTAAACCCGATAACGTTTTTCAACAAACCGGAAAACACATAAAAACAGGAAACCTTACGTTTCTAACAACGCAAGTCGCGCAATGGCAAAGACTTACGAAAATTATCCAACCCTTATTGCCCCAACCGGAACAATGGCAGGTCGTGTGTTATCAAAATGGCTCTTTAATCATTACTGGTGAAAATCAAGCGATGATTAGTCAACTCAGCTATTTACAGAACCAATATGTATCTAAATTATCTCAGCTTGAAGGGTTAAAAGACTTACAACGAATTCAGGTCCGATTGAGAAATAAAAATATTCCAAATGTACCCTCATCTGAGCCATCTAAACCCATTCCCCCGGAAACACAAGAAATGTTACGTAGTGCAGCCGACTTCGTGAGCGACCCTAAGCTTAGCCAAGCTTTACTACGTTTGGCAAGCAATAAAAAATGACGAGCTTTCTATTTCTTAATTAGAATCATTATTATTATGTGATTATAATCACACTTTTTAATGTTACATTATAACATAGCCAAGCAAAGACAAGGACTTATGTCACGCTCACATATGGAATTGGACATTGACTCTCGTCATCAAATGTTACAATTTCATAATTACTCGGATCACTTTGAACATTGCGTAACAACTGATTATTTAAAGCATGTCCTGATTTATAGCCATCAAACTTGGCAATAATTTGATGACCAAGCAAATACAAATCACCAACTGCATCTAAAATCTTATGTCTAACAAATTCATCGGCGAAACGTAAGCCTTCTTCGTTGACGACCCCTGTATCATCTACACCAATTGCATTATCTAAGCTTGCGCCTAGTGCTAAATTGTTTGCCTTCAGGTAGTCCAAATCTTTCATGAAACCAAAAGTACGTGCTTCACTGACTTCATAAACAAACGTTTCAGTCGAAAAATCGATCGTCGCAGATTGATATTCTTTAGCAAATGCCGGATGGTCAAAATCAATCGTGAAATTTAATTGAAAACCATTGTGAGGGCTGAAAATTGCTTTCTTATCATCGATGAGTGCTTCAACTGGTTTTAATATTCTTATGAATTTTTTCGGTGCATCCAGTTCTCGTAATCCACCTTGCATTAAAAGGTAAATAAATGGACCAGCACTACCATCCATAATTGGAACTTCAGAAGCAGATACCTCAACAATCAGGTTATCAATTCCTAAACCTGCAATCGCACTCATTACATGCTCAATTGTGCCTACTTTTATATCTCCAGTTACCAAGTTGGAGCACATAAAAGCTTCTTGAATGAGCAATGCATTAGCAGGGATATCGACGGGCGGATCCAAATCGATACGGCGAAATACAATACCTCCATCCACGGTATGTGGAATGAAATTGATCATCACTTTTTGACCGCTATGAAGACCTATTCCACTCGCTTTTACCACACGATTGAGAGTACGCTGTTTCACCATGCTTTGTAACTTCTTTTTTAAAACCGCTATACGTTAGCATATTTAGTCATTGATCAAAAATAAAAAAAGGCAGTGTTTAAACACTGCCCTTCATTCAATCTAACGATAATTTACTTACGTTGCTGATTTTTCAAGTAATCTTGAATACTCATTGGAGAAGAACGCGGAGTAGAACTTGCTGTGCTACTGACTTCATTATCGGCGTTTTGACGCTTATTAATTGCAGGAACGTCATCTTCATCAACAGATTGAGCTGATTGAGACGATGCATGGCTTACCGTATTACGTTTTCTTGGTTCAGCATCAGCTGCATTACGAGTTAAACCAGTTGCAATCACTGTTACGCGTAATTCATCACGTGCATCTGGATCAAATACTGTACCGTAGAAGATTTCGCCTTCATCAAGGTCAACAATCTGGTTCACAACGTCAGTAATAATTTCAGTCTCACGTAGCGTAATATCATCACCACCCGTAATATTAATTAACACGCCCTTGGCATTAATAATATTTACGTTATCAAGTAATGGACTACGGATCGCTTGTTCAGCAGCTTGACGCGCACGGTCTTCACCACGACCTAAACCAGCACCCATCATTGCGTAACCGCGAGTACTCATTGCAGTTTTCAAATCGGCGAAGTCAAGGTTAATGTGACCACGGTTAACAACCAAGTCAAAGATACTACGTACGGCATTTAACAATACATCATCAGCTTTTTTATAAGCATCTTTCATTGAAATATCGCCATATACGCTCAATAAGCGTTGGTTAGGGATAATAATCAATGAGTCAACATGTGCTTCAAGTGCTTCAATACCACGTTCAGCAGACTTTAAACGGCGGCGGCCTTCAAAGTTAAATGGCGTTGTAACTACACCAACAGTCAAAATGCCCATTTCTTTGGCAACTTCAGCCACAACAGGCGCTGCACCAGTACCCGTACCACCACCCATACCAGCGGTAACGAAAACCATATCCGTACCTTCAAGGTGGTGACGGATGATTTCACGGCTTTCTTCTGCTGCAACTTGCCCTACTTCAGGGTTAGCACCAGCACCTAGACCACGTGTACTTTGCTCGCCTAACTGAATTTTGAAAGGTGCATTCATACAGTCCAGTGCTTGTTTGTCTGTATTGGCACAAACGAATTTAACACCTTGAATATCAGACTGCACCATATGTTGAACGGCATTACCGCCACCACCACCTACACCAAATACAGTGAAACGGGCTTGACCGTTGCCATCGTTTAGTTCATCTTCTATAAATTCAAATGAGGCCATGACCTTTAGGGTTCCTAATACATTATGGCAGTCACTTCAGCCCGTATACTGCCTTGATTTTCAAAAATAACTAATTTTAAGAATGCTGTGCAATACCAACCTTGTCAAGTACAGCGGTTTTCTCTTACAACTTCCTAACAATTCTACCAATAAATACATACATCCTAAAAAATGGCTTTTAACTTGCTATTAAACGCATTCCAGCCATTTACCATTCGTTCCCATACCGAACGGTCATTTGCCTCTTCAGGCTCTTCAACAGCATCTTGCAACTCACTTTGGCTAAACATGAGCAAACCAGCTGCTGTTGCATACATAGAACGACGTAAGGCTGCTTGATGTTGATCATCAGCATAAACCTGTAACGGCGGATTACCCAAATGTGCAGATACACCCAACATACGACGAGCTAAACTCACCATACCTTCTATTTGACAAGCATCCCCTGTCAATACTACCCCATGGTATAAACCATGAATTGCACCGCTTTGTTCGAGTTCATCGCGAATCTGGCTAAAGATCTCTTCATAACGGGCAATAATAATTTCTGACAACTCAATTCGGCTAATTGTTTGAGGGCCATCAATTCCTTCTACCTGAATCATGTGATCTGGCTTAACAGCACTTAAATCGACACAACCATGCAGAATTTTAATTCGTTCAGCTTCTTCTGTCGTGGTTTGCAATACAGCAGCAATATCACGTGTAACGTGCTCACCACCGCGTTGCAATGTACGTGCTAGAGCTAAACGGCCATCTAGATAAACAGCAAGATTGGTAATGCCTGCGCCAATATCAACCAGACAAACACCATATTCTTTTTCATCTTTCAGCAAGCTTGCCTCAGCGGTTGCCAGACAAGACACCACCATTTTTTCAACCCCGATATTTGCACCTTTCATGGCACGATCAAGGTTTTGCATAGTCGCTATAGGCATCATCATTAACTGATAATGTCCAGTCATACTATGGGCAGTCATATTAATTGGATTCTGCACCCATTCAGCAGAATCACCCAACTCAAAGCCTAACGGCACTGCACTTGCTAAATAGTAATCAGAAGTCACATGACTTGCTTTTGCCAATTCTAACGCGCGCACGACTTCATTTGTTGTAATCACATGTGCTGGATTAGATACTGGTGTGCGACCAGAGGCATAAAAACTTTGCAACTCGGTACTCGGAATAGATACCCATGCGCTATGAATGCGACATTCGGCCATATTTTCCGCTTCAGCAACAGCATTTTTAATCGCAGCAATGACTTTATCGAGGCTTACAATTTTTCCTTTATTCATGCCTCGATTGCGAGCAGTTGCCATACCGATAACTTGAATGTTATCCGGCGCATGAATTTTTCCAATCAAAACTGAAACTTTATGCGTCCCAATGTCAATCGCAACAACTGAGGGAACAGCTTCACTCATCACTCATACCATTTCTTTGTTGTTTAATACCAGGCAAATTGCCTATTTTAAAGCCACGTATTATGGCTTTGCTTTTGTTCCACCTGCAATGCTTGTGTCATCACTCGTTACAACAAACTGACCATTCACAATTTTAGGTGGTGTTGCGTTCTTCCATTGAATAGATAATCCATTACGATATCGCAAATCAATGGCTGAGATTTTCGACCACACTGGTTTTAAGTCAGATTGTGCCAGATGACTTAAACGTTGCAACTTATTCATTGTTTGATCTTGGTCAACAATAATACGCAAACCAGAATCAAATTGCATAAACCAAGTCATTCGCTCAGTCAGATATAACTCTTTTAAGCGTAAATTAACAGGATGGAATAATTGATTAATTTCATTATAGCGTCGCATCATCATTTTTGACTGACTTACCGGCCCATGAAGCAACGGAAGTTCAGGATGAATTATCGGCTCCGCCTCACTAAATACATCGCCTCCATCGCTTAACAAGCGACCTGTTCCCCAACGGGCGATAGCATGTCGAGGCATGACACGAACACGAATACCATTGGGCCAAGCACGAGATACAACAACTCGGTCTACCCATGAAATTTCTAATGTTTTGTCACGAATCTGTTCTAAATCAGATGTGAAATAATTCGCTTTTATAATTGGAGCAACATGTTGCATCACTTGTTGGGTTTCAACAGAAGATGCTGAACCTACAACTTCTAGTTTTGCAACTGTTGCATCTGTAATAACTTTATATAACCCATAAATTCCGACTGCCAGCACTACAAAAGCAATAACCAACAGCACCCATCCACCAGCATTCGCAAGCTTCTGCTTACGCGTAGGCGGTTTATCATGAATAGAGGTGATGGCCGCACGTTTACGGCGCATGGAAGCCGGAAGTTGTGCCATATTTAAGCCGTACCTTCCAATGTTTGCTCAAGAATCGCAACACACAATTCATCAAAGCTATAACCAACAGCTTTAGCAGCTTTTGGAACTAAAGAGTGGCTGGTCATACCTGGAACAGTGTTTACTTCTAAAAGCCAGAAATTGCCTTGCTCATCCTGCATCGCATCAATACGGCCCCAGCCTTCTGCACCTACCGCCTGAAAAGCACGTAAACACAATGCTTGTAGGTTTTTCTCTTCAGCCTCACTCAGACCACAAGGGATACCATACTCTACATCGTTACGTTGATATTTCGCTTCATAGTCATAGAAAGCAACATCTGCTGGTGGTTGCAAACGAATAACGGGTAAAGGCTGTCCATTGAGGAATGAAATTGTGAATTCACGACCAGTGATCCATTTTTCTGCCATCACCACAGCATCGTGCTGAGTCGCCTTTTCAATTGCAGCAGC
Source organism: Acinetobacter sp. BEC1-S18-ESBL-01 (assembly GCF_014169935.1). Classification (NCBI taxonomy): domain Bacteria; kingdom Pseudomonadati; phylum Pseudomonadota; class Gammaproteobacteria; order Moraxellales; family Moraxellaceae; genus Acinetobacter; species Acinetobacter sp. BEC1-S18-ESBL-01. Next base: position 172,031 of record NZ_AP022302.1, on the reverse strand, counting down.
AAAGTCTTCTGCTTTCTCCACCTTACTCATGCCGACACTCGAGCCTTCATGTACAGGTTTGATAATGACAGGTAAGCCTAAATCAGCAATCACCGCATCTAAATCTGTTTCTTTAGTAATAATGCGATATGGCGCTGTAGGTAAATCGCTACCCTGCCAGATTTGCTTGGTTTTAACTTTATCCATGCCAATAGCAGAACCTTGCACGCCTGTTCCTGTATAAGGCAGATTTAACCATTCAAGCACACCTTGAATTTGGCCATCTTCACCGCCGCGACCATGCAATACAATAAATGCACGATCATAATTTACAAGTTCAGTCACACTGCGGTCTTGTGGATCAAATGCTTCAGCCTGAACACCTGAACGTAACAAAGCGTCCAAAACTGCCTGACCACTATCCAAAGACACAGCACGCTCAGCCGATTTCCCACCAAACAACACGGCAACTTTGCCGAATTTTGTAGCATTTGACACGTTTAAATCCTTAACCAGATTATTCAATACTTTTTGTTTATTTCACATACAAATGGTGTTGTGCAAGTTCTACTGAAATTGCTCCCACGTTACCCGCACCTTGTGTTAATAACAAGTCATTTGGTTGTAACACATTTTGCATGATGTTTTGCAAATTACCTTCAACCGGATCGACCAAAATTGGTTCTACTTGTCCGCGTAAACGAATACTACGCGCTAAAGTACGGCTGTCTGCACCCACAATAGGCTTTTCACCAGCAGGGTATACTTCCAACAATAATAATTGATCGACTTGAGAGAGCACTTCAATGAAGTCATCAAAACAATCGCGGGTACGAGAATAACGATGTGGTTGGAACAACATAACCAAACGACGATCTGGATGACTTTGGCGAGCAGCTTTAATAGTTGCTTCTACTTCTTTCGGATGGTGTCCATAGTCATCAACTAACTTAACGTTGCCATCAGCAAGTTCAAATTCACCTTGCACTTGGAAGCGACGACCTACACCACTAAATCCTTCTAATGCACGGCTAATTGCATCATCAGAAACACCTTCATCTGTTGCAACACCAATTGCTGCCAAGGCATTTAAAACATTATGTAAGCCTGGTTGATTAATTGTTAAACGCAATGGTTCACGACCTTTACGCAACACAGTGAAATGCGATTGCATACCATCTTGTTCAATATCAACTGCACGAATGTCATTATCTTCATTAAAACCATAAGTAATAACTGGACGGCCTACACGTGGGAGAATTTCACGAATGTTGGCATCATCACCGCAGACTACAGCCAAGCCATAAAATGGTAAGTTATGAAGAAACTGTACAAACGTATCTTTTAATTTATCAAAGCTACCTTCATAGGTATCCATATGGTCAGCATCGATATTGGTTACAATCGCTGCCATTGGTTGCAAATAAAGGAAAGATGCGTCTGATTCATCAGCTTCAGCTACGATGAAACGGCTTTCACCTAAAGCTGCATTTACGCCTGTACTGTTAAGTAAGCCACCAATAACATAAGTTGGGTCAAGGTTTTCTTCAGCCAACATCGTCGTCAAAAGACTTGTGGTTGTGGTTTTACCATGTGTACCAGCCACAGCAATACCGTGACGGTAACGCATCAGTTCGCCTAGCATCTCTGCACGACGTACAATTGGAACACGCTGTTCAATTGCAGCTTTAATTTCCGGATTTTCCGGATCAATTGCTGTAGAAACTACAAGCACATTGGCATTTTTAATATTTTCTGGTTGATGGCCAATATAAACTTTGATGCCATTTTTCTCTAATTGTTCTGTAGTTTTAGACGCTTTAATGTCTGAACCGGAAATTTTATAGCCTTGGTTACCCAAAACCTCTGCAATGCCACACATCCCAGCGCCACCGATCCCCACAAAATGAATGTGTTTGATACGGCGCATTTCAGGCACTTTAATCAGTTTTTTTGCTTGGTTCGCAGCTGTTGATGGAGACATAGTAAATCCGATTACATTTTTTGGATAAGATCAACCACATGCTGAGTCGCATTTGGTTGGGCATGTTGACGCGCTTTCACTGCCATTTCAGTAAGTAATTGGCGGTTCATCAGCGAAGTGAACAATTCATTTAAAACATCTGGTGTCATGGTCGATTGCTGGCAAATTTTCGCAGCACCGACATCCACCAGAAATTTGGCATTTGCAGTTTGATGGTCATCAACTGCTATAGGGAGTGGTACAAAAACTGCAGCCACACCTGCTGTTGCAACTTCTGTTACCGTAAGTGCTCCAGCTCGGCAAATAATTAAATCTGCCTCACTATAAGCTTTTGCCATATCTTCAATAAACGGCAAAACGTGTACAGTTAAATTAGCTGGCGCATCTGCATAAAGTGCTTGAGTTGCCTCAACTTGTTGCTGACCACATTGGTGAAAAATATTGAGTGGAACTTGTAATTGTTTTAATGCTGGAGGTAAGCGTTCATTGAGTGCTTTGGCACCTAAAGACCCGCCCACAATTAAAATATTTAAAGGCTTGCCTGCTTGCTCACGCTCATCATAGCGCCACTTTGGGCTTAAAATATCAGTGATTTCACGACGCACAGGGTTTCCTGTGGTTACAACTTTTCCACCAGCAGGAAAGGTATTTGGAAATGCTTCACACACCACTTTAGCAACACGAGATAACTGTGCATTGGTAAAACCTGCAACTGCATTTTGCTCGTGAATAAGTACAGGAATACCTAACAAACGTGCGGCTAAACCACCTGGACCAGCTACATAACCACCAAAGCCTGCAACCGCATCAACTTTAAGTTGTTTCATATAGCGCATTGCACTAAAAGTGGCTTTTAAAATTTTAAAAGGTGCAGCAACTTTACGGACTAATCCATTGCCACGAACACCTTGGATATCAATTTGATATATTGGAATATTTTGATCTTTTAATAACCGATTTTCCATACCTGTTGGCGTGGCTAACCATGAAACCTGACAACCTTGTTGTTGAAGTTGTTTGGCTACGGCGAGGGCTGGAAAAACATGTCCACCTGTACCGGCAGCCATCATCATGACATGTTTGGGTTTGCTTTGCTGTGAATCGGTCACGGTCTAATTCTTCAACTCAAAAAAACAATGGAAATTGTCATCTATTTTTGTAGCCGTTTATTTTAATCCTAAAGCTTCATTAACGAAAAGCTAATTTCACTCGTTTATAACAGAAAGATGTGCTTTTTTGAAAATATGCCTACAAAGCTGTGGTGTATTTAGTATTGTTATTTTATTAATTCATATATTTTCAGGTGATTTCCAATAAATACAGCTGAAAATCACCTGAAATAAATAATTAAGCTGTACGGCCAGCTTCTAATACATCAAATAAATCATCGGCAATTGATGTACCAAATTGAGCATCAATTTCACGTATACAGGTTGGACTAGTGACATTAATTTCAGTGACATAATTACCAATCACATCTAAGCCTACAAAAACTAAACCTTTTTCGCGTAAGAAAGGGCCAATTTTAGCTGCGATCAATTTATCGTTTTCCGTAAGCGGACGCGCTTGGCCTAAACCGCCTGCCGCCAAGTTACCACGTACTTCACCATTTTGTGGAATACGAGCTAGACAGTAAGGAATTGGTTCACCATTTACCATTAAAATACGCTTATCCCCTTCTACAATTTCAGGAATGTAGCGCTGAGCCATAATTGGACGAGTACCTAGCTCTGTAAGCATTTCTAAGGTAGAACCAATATTTACACCATCTTGGTATAAACGGAAAATTCCCATCCCTCCCATACCATCAAGTGGCTTAACAATTACATCGCCATGTTCTTTAATAAATTCACGAATTAAACTTTGTTGAGATGTTACAAGTGTAGGCACTTGTAGCTCTGGAAACTGCGTTGCAAAGAGTTTTTCATTGCAATCACGCAGTGATTGAGGCTTATTAATAATCCATGAACCTTCGCGCTCAGCTTGCTCAAGCACGTAAGTCGTGTAGACAAAATTCATATCAAACGGCGGGTCTTTACGCATGAGCACAACATCGTAAGCCGTGATAGACTCCTTTTTCTTTTCGCCCAGCTCATAGTAATGGTTGTAATCTTCGAAAACCTTTAACGGTGAAATGAGGCCGTAAGCTTTGCCTTGATCGATATATAAATCTTGTTGTAATGCATAACCTAATTCATGTCCACGACGGCTCGCCGCCCACAACATTGCCATGGTTGAATCCTTTTTAAGGTTTACGGTTTCAATCGGATCCATGACGACAAGTACACGCATGCTCAAGCTCTTCTTAAAATTTAAATTAGCATGAGTATAACTGAGATTTTTCACTGGTTTTTCTTAATTTCAGTAAAACCTTATCGGTTATTTCTTTATCTTGAATTAAGCTAAATTCAGTTAAACTATGATCATAAAATATTATTTTTAAAGGCTAAACATGAAACTTTATCGCTATTTAACTGGTCCTGATGACTCTGCTTTTTGTGCACGAGTGACTAAAGCTCTGAATCATGGTTGGGAGTTATATGAAGCACCCACTATGACCTTTAACGGCACGCATGTCATTGTGGGACAAGCAATTTGCAAAACAATTGATGAAAATTATGATCCAGAAATGGATATTTTAGATGTTCTCAAAAATAATACGTAATTCCAGAAGGGTGCTTTTAATCGACAAAAAGTCCCCTTTAAAACCAAATTAACAAGAAAAACTAATGAGTCAACTCGTACAATTCGTTTAATTTGCTAATTAACTTACTAAAAATCAGTTATTAAAAAATAAATATGTCATTTTTTAAGGTAATAGTTCTTTTATTCTAAACAATTAAATGATTATAATTATCATTTATACTTTTATTTTTGTTAATTGATTTTATTTTTATGTTAAGAATTTCTATACCATCTCCCCAAATGAAGCGTCTTTTCCCGCTGAGCTTACTCAGTTTAATGATCTTGAATATTCAAGGTGCCTACGCAGAGGAACCGACTGATTCAGCCGCAAAAGTGGCAGCTACCATGCCCACGATAAAAATTGAGGCAATGAGTGAGCTCGACCCAATTAAAAGTTATATCGACTATGATAAAGCCAATGTCACACGTAATGGTTTAGACAAAAAAGATATTCCTCAAACCATTGATACAATTGATGTTCAGAAATATAAAATTTATGGATCAAATGATTTAAGCGTTATGCTGCAAGGCACCCCAGGGGTATCAACCAGTTATGATATGCGCGGTGATGGGATCACGATTCGTGGCTTTGGTGCTGATACAGGTGATATTTACCGTGATGGCATACGCGAAAGCGGACAAGTACGTCGTAGTACAGCAAATATCGAACGTATTGAAATTTTAAAAGGCCCCGCCTCTGTTTTATATGGCCGTAGTGCTGGCGGCGGGGTTGTGAATATGGTGAGTAAATTCGCCAATTTTGACTCTAAAAGTTCAGTTGGTGCGTACGCTGGTTCATATGATAACTACGGAACAACGGCTGACATCAACCAAGTACTTAATGACAATCTAGCAGTACGTTTAACTGGAGAATATGGCGAGTCAGGCAGCTTCCGCTCTGGCATTGAAAATAAAATTGAAATGTTTTCACCAAGTTTTACTTATAAAAATGATGATGGAACACTCACTTGGACCACACAATACACCTATGACAAATTAGGTCGTGTACCTGATCGCGGACCATCACGTGACATTCTGCCTGCAGGGACTTCAATTAAAATGGGATTTGCCCAAGACGGCGATTATGTGGATGATATTTTGCAAGTGGTCCGCACCGATGTGAATTATCAATATGCGCCTGATTGGAACTTTCACTGGGCAGCAAGTTACCGACAAGCAGAACAAAACTTTGACCACTTTTATTTTGGAACTTATTGTGGTTTAGATGGTAAAAACTCAAAGAATGAGTCTTGTACTAAAAAAGGTTACGTCGACCAAATTTACTACTGGCAACAAACCAGCAATAAGACCACCACCAATACCTTTGATATTAAGGGCAAGTTCAAAACAGGCTCGCTTGAACACCAAATTATGGTGGGTACAGACTGGACTTATGAGCAAAGAGAACCACGTCTAGCGAATGCTACCAAAGATGGATCTATTTACGGCTACGTCAATCCGATCACAGGGGAACGCGAGTACAGTCGTGGCAGTGGCCCATTAGTGATGAAACAGCACAACTATAATGAAGGCACAACTTACGGCGTATTTATTCAAGATTTAATTGGTCTAAATGACCAACTTAAACTCATGCTGGGCGTCCGCTACGATTACTTTGACTTTTCAACCACCAACAAGCTGACAAAAGAACACCGTAATGTAAAAGATGGCAGCTTTAGCCCGAATGTTGGCTTGGTATGGCAACCGCTTCCTGAACATAGCTTTTATACGTCTTACTCTAAGAGCTTTGCACCGTTTGGTGGACAAATGGGTGTTAACCAAGTCACTGGAAGCACCGATGTCACAAAAATGGATAAAGAGCCTCAATATAACGAGCAATATGAAGTGGGTGTAAAAAGTGAATGGTTAGATAATCGTTTAAATACTCAATTTTCTATCTTTGATATTCGTAAAAATAATATCCGCTATAAACCAAATCCTAATGAGCAACCAGAAGTATGGGCAACTGCGGGTCAGCATCAATCTCGTGGTCTTGAATTTAGCTTTATTGGCCGCGTACTTGATAATGTCTTTGTGCGCGGTGGTTATGGCTACACAGATGCAAAAGTAAAAGAAGATAAACAAAAACCTGAACAAGAAGGCAACTATTTAGCCAACACATCTAAGAATACCGGTAATTTATTTGTTCGTTATTTACCAACCGAGCAGTGGTATACCGAGGTGGGCGTGACTTATGTCGGGTCTTATTATCCAAATATTAATAATCAAGTAAAAATGGAAGGCTTTAATCGTGTCGATGCAGCAATTGGCTACAGTGCCGACCCTTGGAATGTCACACTTGCGGTAAATAACCTAACCAAAGAGGTGGATCAGGAAATTTGAACAACACTTATAAGTGATATTTTGCTCCCCAAATGATGTTATAAACATCAATATATGGAGTATTTTATGGCACGTAGACCAAGAAGAAATCATTCAAATGATTTTAAAGCTAAGGTAGCACTTGCTGCGATTAAAGCAGAAAAAACACTTGCTGAATTGAGTGCTGAATTTGATGTTCATCAAAACCAAATTATCGACTGGAAAAATCAACTGATTTCAGCTTCCTCGCAAGCTTTCGATCAATCAAAAGCTCCAACAGAACCACCCATCGATCTAAAAAAACTACATGCAAAAATCGGTGAGCAGGCATTAGAAATTGATTTTTTAGAAGGTGTGTTGAAGAAACTGGGCCGCTTCAACCACAAAAGTTAATCGATGACTCACTTCAGATTTCAGTATCTAAGCAAGCTCAGCTGCTGAAAGTCTCCCGTGGTTGTTATTACTATCGCCCAAAACCTGTGAGTGCATCAGATCTGAAGCTGATGCGGTGTATGGATGAGTTACATATGCAATACCCTTTTGCAGGTAGCCGTATGATGCGTGATTTGTTGAATCGTCAAGGACATCATATAGGACGACGTCATACACGTACTTTAATGAAGAAAATGGGCATTAATGCGTTATATTGCAAACCAAATTTAAGCCAGGCTAATCAAGCTCACCGCAAATATCCATATCTGCTCAAAGGATTGGCTATTCAGCGCAGTAATCAAGTGTGGTCTACGGATATAACGTATATCCCTATGGCAAAAGGCTTTGTTTATTTATGTGCTGTGATTGATTGGCATAGCCGCAAGGTACTTGCGCATAGAGTATCGATTAGTATGGAGGTTACATTTTGCATAGAAACATTAAATGAAGCTATTGAAAAATATGGTCGACCTGAAATATTTAATACAGACCAAGGCAGTCAGTTTACCAGTGATGCATTTATTGATGTATTGAAATCAAATGACATCCAAATCAGCATGGATGGTAAAGGTCGATGGGTTGATAATGTGATGGTTGAACGATTATGGCGGAGCGTTAAATATGAAGAGGTGTATCTCAAAGCCTACAGCAATGTTTTGGATGCGAAGAAGCAATTAAACGCATATTTTGAATTTTATAATTTGAAACGACCTCATTCGAGTCTGGACAAAATGACTCCAGATGAGTTTTACTATGACCAGCTACCACAACAAAATAAGGTAGCTTAACTAGAGCAGAGTATCACTTATAAATAAGCTTTTAGTTGTTCAAACATGTGGGACCACCTCTCAATAAAGAGTACTGGCGTTCGGACAGCATGCCAGGCACACCGCGTAATGTGTTATTGCGTTTGAATTATCAGTTCTAAATAAAAATATTAAAAAGCATACCCCTATTTAGAGGTATGCTTTTTTCTTTTTAGATACCGTGTTTTTCGCGATAAGCTTGCATGTTTGCTAGCGCTTCTTTTTCACCTTTGGGATGACTGAACAAGGTCAACAAGACAAGTTGAGCATGGCATTGGTAAGAAGTGGAGTGTAAAAAATTTTAAATAAATAAAATTAGAGGATTTCGCATAATGTCCCATTATATTAAATGGAGGAGTTACTCTGTTGAGTTTTCACAGTTCAGTAACATACATTTTCCATCAATTTTACTAACTAAGCTTATAGGTTTAGATGTTTCTCCATCATCAAAAGATAGCTCAACTAATAAATTTTGATCTTCAAAAGATTCTAATTCTTTAATTAATTGTTTGATGCTTTTGCCCTGTATTATCCACTTTGGCTGTTTAGTCATATTATTCACAGCTATTAAATATTTCTAAAATTAACATAATACGAGTTATACGAAATACTTTAAATTTTTATTTTAACATTAAAATCTTATTCTAATCCGTTCTAGGTTTCAGCGCATTAGAACGGTTTTTTATAATTTTTAACGCCCCAACTATCATTTAACCAATGCCATTAATTAGATCAATTCAATAATTAAATTATGTAAAAGGAAGCCTCAGCTTCCTTTTCCACATCTAACTCTTAGATACCATATTTCTCGCGATAAGCTTGCATATTTGCTAGCGCTTCTTTTTCGCCTTTCGCCTCTAAATAATCCATTAAATCTTTCATGGTAATCAGTGCGTGTACAGGAATTTCTAATTCTTTTTGAACTTCTTGAATTGCAGAAAGCTCACCTTGACCACGTTCTTGACGATCTAATGCCACCAAAACGCCTGCAATAGTTGCACCAGCATTTTTCAAAATTGTTACCACTTCGCGAATCGCTGTACCTGCGGTAATTACGTCGTCAATAATCCAGACTTTTTTACCTTCAACCGCAGCACCGACTAAAACACCGCCTTCACCATGATCTTTCGCTTCTTTACGGTTAAAGCCCCATGGCACGCTCTTGTTATGTGTTTGCGACAAAGCAACAGCAGTCGCTGCTACAAACGGAATACCTTTGTAAGCTGGTCCAAAAATCACATCAACATTTTCACATTGTGTTAATTTATCAGCATAGCCTTGCGCTAAAAGAGATAAAGCTTCACCATCGTTGAGTAGGCCTGCATTAAAAAAATAAGGACTCACGCGTCCAGATTTTAAAGTAAACTCACCAAATTTAAGCACACCGCGTGATAATGCGAGTTCGATAAATGCTTGCGGGTGAAATGACACAGGCGTTGTCATGAGGTGCTCCAAATTCACAATTGAGGTTAAATTTTCGCATGATACCAAAGGATCAGTATCCAAGTGATGTAAAAATTCTTCGAGTCGTTTCCATTAACGTAAATGGCTTACGTTCTTCAGTAACGAAAGGCTTACTTGAATGGTTAGAACAATCAGATGCCGATGTCGTATGCATGCAGGAAAGCCGCATTACCCATGAACAATGGACTGAAAAATTTAGACCCGAAGGATGGCATACCCATCTCTTTCCAGCAGAGCGTGCAGGTTACGCGGGGACTGCGATATATAGCCGCCTACCCTTCGTCTCTGTTAAAGATGGTTTAGGGTTTGAGCTGGCTGACAGTCAAGGCCGCTTTATTTCTGCGGAATTCGATTTAGGTTTGTCACATCCGGTACATATTGCGTCATTATACTTACCTTCGGGCTCAAGTGGTGAAGAAGCGCAAGCACGTAAAGATTTATTTTTAGGTGAATACGCAAAAATCTTGAAACAATGGCGTGATGAAAACAAGTCAGTCATCATTTGTGGTGACTACAACATTGTTCATAAACGTATTGATATCAAAAACTGGTCAGGTAACCAGAAATCATCTGGTTGTTTACCACATGAGCGCGCATGGCTTGACCATATTTACGATGAACTTGGCTATGTGGATACCTTCCGTGTAGTTCGCGAAGAAGCAGAACTTTATTCATGGTGGTCAAATCGCGGTCAAGCTCGTGCAAAAAATGTAGGGTGGCGTATTGACTACCATGCATGCTCACCAGACTGGAAAGCACGTACAATTAACGCATGGGTTTATAAAGATCAATGGTTTAGCGACCATGCACCCGTTATTATCGACTATAAAATTCAAGAATAAGTGAACACTCGTTCACTTACATTGTCGTTTTCGCTTACAGCATATGTCGTTTTTGAGTATTTTTCTTACACAGCTTTAACGGCATTATAGCCCCACGGCACAGGGAAGCAGTCAGGATGACGCAAAAGGATAGGACGCCGTAGGAAGATAAAATAAACTTATGATAAGTTTATTTGCAAGGATGTGACATTGGACGTTGAAATGAGACCCGCATGATCAGGATGATTAAATGCGGGTTTTCTCTTTTCTGTCTCTTATTTTGCGCTAAGTTCTTTTAGTTTTAACTTCTTCTTATTAAGCTCATTATTACCTTGTCTTATGACAATAACATGACATTTTTCTTTCGATTAATCATTAATTTTCATTTGTTTTAAAAGTATCGGTATAAAGTAGTGCTTAATAGCATTTTGGGTTAGGCTGTGTGCTCTCTCTTTTTGACATGGTCCGATAAAATGTTAAAAATTTATGGAATTAAAAACTGTAACTCAATGAAAAAAGCATTTGATGCCTTACAGGCTAAAGGGCTTAACTATGATTTTCATGATTATAAAAAACAAGGCATTGATGCAGATACTTTAAAAATCTGGTTAAAAGAAATTGGACAAGATACTGTTCTCAACAAAAAAGGCACGACTTGGCGCAAGCTTTCAGAAGAAGAACAAAATCGTGCTCTAAGCAGTGAAGATCACCTGATTGAAGCACTCATTGCTCAACCAAGTTTGATTAAAAGACCTGTTTTAAAAACTTCACAAGGCTTTATTGTAGGTTTCGATGAAACCGCCTATCAAAATATTCAAGCCTAAAAAAACGAGCCATTTGGCTCGTTTTTTTATTAAAACTTTTAGTTCGCGCGAATCCACGTTTGGTTACGACCAAGTGCAGAAACGCCAATATAACCACGTAATTTAAGCTTTTTGCCGCCATCGGTTAACTCACCTTTCAGTTTGTAAGTTTTACCTGATTTTGGGTCTAAAATCGTACCGTTTTCATAACTGTTACCACCTACATTTTTTAAATTATGTACAATGGTGACACCTTTAAGCGGTTTGTTTTTGTACGGACCTTCACATTTTGTACAAGCGTTTTCTTCACCTGGTGTCAAAATGCTCTGAATGGTTGCAGTTAAGGTTCCGTCCTTCTGTTCCGTAAATTTCACTACGGCTTTTGGCTTGTTGGTCTGATCATCAATCGTTTTCCATACCGTTCCATTGAGTGAATCAGCCGCATTGGCAAATGCAGCCATACCAATGAGTCCTAAAGCTAAAGCAATCTTTTTCATTTTTGTAATATCCTTGGGTCTTTCAAGATTTTCAGTATTCAGAAGTCGCAAAGATATTGCAATTTTTGAATGTGACTGTTTCGTGTAACCTTGTAATCTTGCAAAATAAAATTTACAAGAAAACAAGAAACTAGCATAAAAATGGATGCTATATGAATATATCAAATGTTTGGAAATATTATTTTACAGAAACTTTTCTTAAAACAACAATTCGCAAGCCAAGCCAGCTAAATTTGCCGGCTACTGCCTTACGTCCTGTACTAGATCAGATGTGTCGTGCTTTTCCACGACAAAAAAATGTTTCTGTGCGCCCGATTCGATTAGCAGGCATTAAAGGTGAAGAAATCAAACCGCAAGATTCTGCGACTCAATTGATTTTTCACATTCACGGCGGTGCTTTTTTCCTTGGTAGTGTTAAAACACATCATGCTTTTATGACGGATTTAGCTGCCCGCACTCAAATGCAGATTATTCATGTGGACTATCCACTTGCACCTGAACATCCATACCCTGAGGCAACTGAAGCCCTATATGACATCTATCAGTCTTTGATGGTACAAGGTATTCAGCCGAAAGATATTATTTTATCGGGTGATTCATGCGGGGCAAATTTAGCACTAGCACTTTGCTTGCGTTTAAAAGAACAACCTGAGCTCATGCCAAGTGGCCTGATCTTGTTGTCTCCATTTTTGGATTTAACACTCACGAGTGAGTCTCTTCGGTTTAACAAAAAGCATGATGCCTTATTATCTATTGAAGCCCTACAAACAGGCACTCAGTACTATATAGGCAATCATATCGCAGCTGATGATCCACGTGTTTCCCCTATCTTCGATGACTTACATGGCCTACCACCAACTTTGGTTCAAGTGGGTTCTAAAGAAATCTTATTAGACGATGCCAAGCGTTTTAGAGAAAAAGCTGAAGATGCTGGCGTTAAAGTTCAATTCAAACTTTATACGGGCATGTGGCATAACTTCCAGATGTTTAATGCATGGTTTGATGAAGCTAAACAAGCATTGGCAGATATTGCTGAATTTGCACACGAACTCGATAAAACTTAATTTATTTATAAATGATGTGAATAGGCCTAAAAACTTTTCACATCATTTTCTTTATAAAAAGTCATCATATATAAATTGAAAATCATGTTATGTTTAAAATATAAATTATTGAAACAATCCAATTTTAGGATGGTCTAACAAAGAGGCATCTATATTTAGGAGCCCTTATTTATTATGAAAAATCGTTTAATCACTTATCCCGTAAATAGAATAAAACAGGTGATAATCGATTTCATCCACAATAATCACATCATCAACTGGACTCCCTTACAAAAAAGCGCACTGATGCTCACACTTGCTTGCGCAATGAATTTCAGTTGGATTTTATGGAAAGGCTATATTTTAATTACACCAAGTGTCTGGCAATGGGCAAATTTACCTTTAGTTGAATCACAAATCTGGCTCAATTTATTTACCTTATTTTTATTAGTCCTTTTGATTATTCCCTGTTACCGCTACAAAAATGATGAATGGGCTCAAAAAGTTATTCCTTTCATTAGCGTGCAGTTCTTTGCACTTATGCTATGTCATGATGGATATTTAATTGGCAGTATCAGCCCTGCCACTATGGTCGGTTATGTGGGTACGATTGGGGTGGGTTTGGTGTTATTTGACCGTAAAATTGTTTATAGCGCCCTTGTACCTGCCACAATTATTTTAACTGTTTGTACATATTTAAGTATGACAGGTGCTTTAGCGTATGCACCTCTATTTAATTTTAGAGCCATGGATCATGCCCAAACCAATTCTTTCTGGTTAGGAAGTATGGCTTTTTTTATTATGCCTATTTTATTGGCCTGTTTTGTTTTATTTGAAATATTACTCACCCAATGGCGTCAGCGAGAAACTTATATTCAACGTTTAAGCCAAATCGACCCATTAACTAATGTATTAAATAGACGTAGTTTAAACATGCATTTGGAGTCGCTACACCAACAACAATTTGATTATGCTGTGGTACTTCTTGATATCGATCATTTTAAAAAAATTAATGATATATACGGCCACCATCAAGGTGATCAGGTCTTAATTGAAATTGCTCAATGTCTTTCTGAGAATTTGCGTAGCGAGGATATTATTGGTCGATTTGGTGGAGAAGAATTTATTTTACTACTCCCCCATACAGATATTATTCAAGCAGAAAAAATTGCTGAGCGTTGTCGCCAAGCCTTGCAAGAATTACCTGTTTTTACCGCTCAAAATAATCCTATTCACATTAGTGCGAGTTTTGGAATAAGCAGTTCAGCTTTTGCAGAAGACCCTTATCTGGTTATTCGGCAGGCTGACCAAGCACTTTATGCGGTAAAAGCTTCGGGACGTAATCAGGTACGTACATTTCATCAGACCGAAACTATTGATACCTTATGATTCTTTGAATTTTGCCAAACTCGCGAGTTGCTGCAAAAGCTCTTGCTGACTAAAAGCGCCCGTTAAACGTAAAGCACGAATCTCTTTTTGCTCTGGACTTAAAAATAAATAGGTCGGTGGTCCTAAAATATTCCACTGCTTGAGTAGTGCTTCATGCGACTGGTCATAATGGCTCAAATCAAGCTTAATTAAATAATAAGGTGCAAGAGCAGATTGAACCTCAGGTGCTTTTAAAATACGGTGCTCAATCGGTTGGCAAGCAACACACCAATCTGCATAGACATCAACCACAATAGCCCGATCAGTAGGCGCTGCCGCTAGAAATTTTTCAAAGTCCGCTGCTGTTGTTGCAATATGCCACTCGGCCATGTGGGCAGAACTTTGCAAAGTTCGATTTTGAATATGTTGATATTGGTTATAGGCTACAAAAGGTGTAACGATTAATAATAAAATCGCGTAGAGCCATTGTAATTGCCCTTTTTTCCAGAAAAACTGATAAACAGCATAGCCTATAAAAGCAAGGCCTAATACGAGACTAAGCACTTGCATACCCAAATCTGGCAATAAAGGACGAATAAAGTAGAGGCTTAAACCCAACATCAGAAAAGCAAAAATCACTTTAATCTGATGCATCCAGTCACCCGCTTTAGGCAAGAATTTGGCCCCTAAAATACTTGCCAACAACAATGGGATTCCCATTCCAAAACCTAGGCAGAATAAAAGCAAAGCACCTTGCCACTGATTTTGCGTTTGAGAAATAAATAATAAAGTTCCAGCGAGAGGTGCGGTCATACAAGGACCGACCAAGAGTGCAGAAACCACACCCATGACTCCTGCACCTACTAAAGTGCCGCCTTGTTGCATCGACTGAATACGGTCAAGTCGGTTTAACCATGTCTGAGGTAAACGAAGCTCAAACAAACCAAATAAGTTCAGAGCAAAAACAATAAACAGCAAACTAAAAGCAATTAAAGTCGCTGGCTGTTGTAGCCAACGTTGGAAATTTAAGCCTGCCGAAGAAGCAATTAAACCCAAGCCTGCATAAACCAATGCCATGCTACACACAAAAGTAAGCGCAATGGTCCAAGCCTTTAAACCTTTATGTTCGCGAATGATCAGTGAAGTTAAAATAGGAAGCATCGGTAAAGAACATGGCGTAAATGCGAGCAACATGCCTAAACCTAAAAATAATAAAACTCCATACCAAAGCGAGTGTTCAATTAACTTGGCTGACCAGATCTGATCTTGCGCAATTTGAGTTGTAGTTGTATCAGCTGCTGTCTCTGTACTCTGCTCTTTTTCTAAAGATTCTGAACCCGAGGAAGTGTCGGATTGTGTATTCGCTAAATCTAGTAATCGTTTTGGCGCTGTTCCTGCTTGGTTTTGCACACCCACCAAGCCATCTGCATCGGTTTGAAACTCAATGGTCTGGGGTGGATAACAAATACGGTCTTTGGCACAGCCCTGCCAAGTCACACTATAATGCTCTGACGGCTTAGTCTTAATTTGGAAATTAACTTGATGGTAGTAAACCTGACTTTGCCCATAATTTTCATCATATTGGGCAACCGCTTTAGGTAACTTTAAAGTTAAAGGTTGAGTACCTTGTTGTACGGAAAATTTATGCTGATAAAGATAGTAATTTGGCTGAATCTGCCAAGACAAACTCGCAGTATGCGGCTCAGAGGATTCAACCGAAAATGAAAAAGCTTGTTCGGGTGAGAGTAGCTTATCTTGCGCAGAAACCAACTGGCTAAACACACAAACAGCAACTGCTAGAAAATAAAGAATTCCCTGATGAATAAGCTTTTTCATTAACATAAATTTAAATTGCTTCGATTAGAACAAGAATGCCACGCCTAAGCCACCGTTGTAGCTCTTATCTTGACCCTCTAAATCAACCCCGATACTTGCATCGAGCTGAGTACGATCATTTACAGCGTAGACTAAACCTGTCCCTAAACCATATTCGTAGTCTTGGCTTTCAGCTTTACGGTAAATAAACTCAGAATAACCTGACAGCTTACCTGCGATTTTATAATCAATCGTCGGGATTGCAGTTACTGCCCAGTTACTATTTTGTACTTCGTAGCGCATGGTAATTGATGTGCCGACTAAGTCATTATATTTATAAGCGACTGCTGAACTTAAGCTATAAATATCGTCATGCGCAGTAAATTCATCATTTCCAGTGGCAATGATCGCTTCAGCTAACACAGCCATTGATAAGTTTTCATCTTTTAGATCAATTGCTTTTTTCAAACCGATGCTGACATCACCAAAGCCTGACGTATCGTGTTTTTTACCAGCACGTTTAGTTTGAGTCCATGCTGGACCTTGCCATCCTAATTGTAATTCCAAACCATCAGCTAAACCGGTACGGAATAACATATCTTCATTTACAGTTACGGTCTTTTCTTTGACGCCATCAACCGTTGACTCTGTATAAGTTGCACTTGGCAAACCTTGTTCCCAAGCCAATTTACCAACTGGAGTAATCCCTGTTCCAAAGCCAGCACCTGGGCGGTCAAAAGAGAACTCTGCAGCAAAAGTACTTCCTGCGGCAACAGTGGTCAAAGCAAAAGTTAAAATTTGAAATGTTCTCATTCTATTATCCAATCAAGTAGTTAGTTCTTTTGACATTTTTGCCCCATGTTGGCGCAATAATTCTAATGTTTCACGCTCTTCTTGAAGCGCTTCTGACCAATCTATTTCATCAAAGTCACAATCAAAGAACAACTGACTGATTGAAGATAAAATAGTGAGTCCTTCTTCATCGCGTGTGTTTGGATCAACTTTTTCATTTAATAAACGTTGAACGGCTGGCGCACATGCCGAGCTTGCCGCATCCCATAAAGGACCATAAAACTCTTCCGCATCCCAAAGGTGTACATTCGCTTTGGCTTGAATCAAAGCTTCGAGAATATCGAGGTAAACTTGTAATGATTGTTGCTTTTCTTCTTTTGATAGTGGTGTACCCGCTTCATAAGCTTCTGATACATCTTCCCACCATTTAAAAATTCCATCACAAATGATTGATACAGGTGGCCCTTGTTCCGGATCAATAAAGTTCGGATCAAGTCCTTCAGCAAGTAATTTTTGCACTTGCGCGAGTTCTAATTCTTCTATGGCTTTAATTAAAGCTTGCTGCTGGGTGGTTAACATGACCATCTCTCAAAAATATATTAGGGCTATTATGCCTAATCTCTTCTGAAGATTTTAGAGGTTGATTGCATCGCATTGCAAACCTAATGTTGTGAATAGTTTTATTTTCATCAAATATAAAAAAAGCCCCGAAGGGCTTTTTAGCATTTTAAATTAAACTTCATCATCAATGAATTCTGGTTGACCACCTCTCGGGTGTTCTTTTTTCTCAAAAGTATGTTCAAGGCTACGTTTTAATTTTTCAATCGCGCCATGAATCGAGGCGTCAATATTTCCTGCTTTATGATGTACTGCAACTGGTTTCAAACCTGAAGGACGAGCTTCAATCATACAGTGGATATCTTTGTCACCACCTTTGTCCCCATTTTCATCACTAAAATGAACCGAAAAATGCGTAATACGTTCGCTATGACGTTGGAATTCTTGAGTAAGTTCTGCACGTACATAAGTAATTAAACGTTCGCTGTTATGGATGTTTTTATCTGTGCGGATTTCAATATTCATAAATACCATCCTCTCTTTCTTACTGTGGATCTTTTCTATGCAAAACTTTTTTATGTTGGCATGTTTTAAGCATGCATGAACTGACTTCAATTGTACATTTTGATGGTGTAATGGTTTGTTATCTCCTGACTTAAACGTACTGCTTTTAATTTATTTTGAAGATCTTCATACCTTCAATATCAGTCCATCTATAAAAATATGCAAGCTGATTTTTTAAATTTTTATGAAAAATTGAACAAAAGGAGAGCAATCGTGTCCAAATCTTATCTATCTGGAGCAGAGCTTATTGAGCAAATCCAGAAGTCTCCTTATTCACGTGATTTAATCGGATATCACGGGCAACCGCCACAAGTTAAATGGCCTAATAATGCCAAGGTTGCTGTGCAATTTGTTCTTAATTATGAAGAAGGTGGCGAAAAACATATAGAGCATGGCGATGATGGCTCAGAACAGTTTTTATCAGAGATTATTGGTGCCGCAAGTTACCCAGCTAAACATATGTCGATGGACTCTATGTACGAATATGGTTCACGTGCGGGTTTTTGGCGCATTCATAGTGAATTTCAAAAGCGCAAACTTCCAATGACCATTTTTGGGGTTGCAATGGCACTTGCCCGCAACCCTTATATTGTAGAAGCGATTAAGCAAGCTGATTATGATGTGGTTTCTCATGGTTACCGCTGGCTTCACTATCAAGATACCGATATTGAAGTCGAAAAACAGCATATGGAGCAGGCTTTAACTGTCTTAGAAAACCTTTTTGAAAATAAAGTGATAGGTTGGTACACCGGACGTGACAGCCCCAATACACGTCAGTTACTCGCAGAGTTTCCACAAATACAATATGACTCAGATTATTATGGTGATGACCTGCCTTTTTGGACAACGCTTACCAATGCTGATGGCGCATCACGTCCTCATCTGATTATTCCTTACACTTTAGAATGTAACGACATGAAGTTCTGTTCACCAGGCGGATTTAATAGTTCAGAACAGTTTTTTCAATATTTGAAAGATAGTTTTGATGTGTTGTATGCAGAGGGAGAAACTGCACCAAAAATGATGTCGATTGGAATGCATTGCCGCATTTTAGGGCGTCCGGGTCGTTTTAAAGCACTACAGAAATTTCTCGACTATATTCAAATGCACGATCGGGTCTGGATATGTCGTCGTCAGGAAATTGCTGAACATTGGTATAAAAATCACATAACTAAATAATTGATTTTTAATTTTCAAAATCCTTAAGCGAATTAAAACTCGCTATTGGCACTGTTATTGCTAAAACTCTATATCAAGATAACGAGTTTAGGAATAACAGTGTTTTTAGCCGAGTTTAATCAAGCCCCACCAGAACAACTCAAGACTTTGTTAAAAAACTGTGTCCACATTCAAGCATGGGCCGAAAAAATCATCTCAAATCGCCCCTATTCAACAAAATCATCTCTTTTGGAATATGCAGAACAGTTAAGTCAAATGTGGTCATGGCAAGAGATACTAGCGGCTTTAGCAACCCATCCAAAAATCGGTGAACGCCAAGCTAAAAAACAACTCAATGCAAAAGAGCAAGATTTTTCATCTAAAGAACAAGCTGGCATTTCTTTAGATGAACTAACACAACAAGCTCTGCTTCAAGGTAATCTTGATTATGAACAAAAGTTTGGCTTTATTTTTTTAATTAAAGCGGCAGGCCTCAGTAGCGATGAAATTTTAAAAAAGCTACATGAACGACTACAAAACGACTTAGCTATCGAAAAAACAATTGTACATGAGCAACTTGCAGCGATTGCTCTATTACGTCTATCTCAGGAAATACAAGCATGATCAGCACTCATATTTTAGATACGAATTTAGGTAAACCAGCTGCAGACGTAGAAGTGAAGTTGTTTCATGCAGCAACCCATGAGCTGATAGCGACAGCAACCACTAATCAAGATGGTCGAGTGAGTGATTTTGGAATAACAGACTTTGCAGAAGGTGCTTATCAGCTTGAATTTGAAATTGCTCCTTATTTTTCATCGCAGCAAGTCAAAACTTTTTTCCCACGTGTTTGTATCCAATTTTTTATAGAAGACATCAATCAGCATTATCACATTCCATTACTGATTAGCCCATTTGCTTACTCCACTTATCGCGGTAGCTAACTCAATTATAAATAGGAGAAAAATATGAATCATCAGCAAAAAAATGCAATTTCTCCAGAGCATGAATATTTAGGAATTTCCAAAAGTTTTGCTTACGGCTTACAGCATGTGCTGACCATGTATGGTGGCATTGTAGCCCCGCCTTTGATTATTGGAACGGCAGCTGGCTTAAGCTCAGCACAAATCGGAATGTTAATTGCAGCGGCCCTATTTGTAGGTGGATTGGCAACCCTGATCCAAACAATCGGAACTAAATATTTAGGCGCAAAATTACCTCTGGTACAGGGTGTATCTTTTGCGGGTGTGGCCACCATGGTCGCCATTATCACTACAGGCGGTGGTTTACCTGCTGTCTACGGTGCGGTCATTGCCGCCTCTCTAATTGGGCTATGCCTTGCACCTTACTTTTCAAAAATTATTCGTTTTTTCCCACCTGTTGTGACGGGATGCGTTATCACGATTATTGGTCTATCTTTGTTACCCGTTGCGATTCGCTGGATGATGGGCGGCAACAACAAAGCGCCTGACTGGGGTAGCGTAGAAAATATCTCTTTGGCACTGCTGACCTTAGGCATTGTGATCGTTCTAAATATGCTGCCGCAAGCAAGCATTCGTCGTTTATCAATTTTGTTGGCTATTGTGGCTGGTACTACCCTCGCCTACCTGATGGGTTTTGGTGATTTTAGTCAGGTGAGTTCAGGCGCATGGCTCCAATTTCCACACTTATTTGCATTTGGTTTACCGACTTTCGAGCTAAGTGCAATTTTATCGATGCTAATCGTTACCTTAGTGATTATGACGGAAACCACAGCCGATATTATTGCTGTCGGAGACATTGTAGGAACTGAAGTCGATTCAAAACGTATCGCCAATGGTGTTCGTGCAGATATGTTCTCAAGTGCTTTTGCGCCTATCTTTGGTTCTTTCATGCAAAGTGCTTTTGCCCAAAATGTTGGACTGGTTGCGATTACAGGCATCAAAAGCCGCTTTGTAGTCGCAGCAGGCGGTGTTATTCTGATTATTTTGGGTCTACTACCTATTATGGGTCGTTTGATTGCAGCGATTCCAATGCCCGTACTTGGTGGTGCAGGTTTGGTCTTGTTTGGGTCGGTTGCAGCGAGTGGAATTCGCACTTTGGCAAAAATAGATTATAACGATCAGAAAAATTTAATTATTGTCGCAACCGCTTTATCAGCTGGGATGATCCCAATTATTAACCATGAGTTTTATGCTCATTTCCCAGTTTGGGTACAAACTTTGTTCCATTCGGGCATTAGTTCAACATGTATCTTTGCTATCTTATTGAATTTATTATTTAATCATTTACCCTCATTTCGTAGCTCGCGTACTCCACATTTAAGCCAAACAATAAATACAAGAAATACTCATTAAAGATTTAATTTTTAGCGCCCCACTTCGGTGGGCTTTTTTTTAACCGTTGATCAAATTTGGCTTCATTTTTGCTTAAGACCCTGTATCCTTAGCGTGCTTTATTTGGGGGGAGATCATTTAAATGCAATTAAAGCAACTTGCGGCGACTTGTGCCTTGTTATCTGCAACTGCCATGGTTCAGGCGAAACCAATCTGGCAAGATTTTAGTGTGACTGGACTTTATGGTGAAAACTATGAAGTTGTAGATGACAAAGAAACCACGATTACTTTGGAATATGCAGCAAAAGTTAAATACGCTGATGTGTTTTTCTTTATGGACCGCATGCGTGGTGAAAATGACCACAAGAGTACTTACTTCGAGTTATCACCACGTCTAAGTTTAGGCGAAGTGTCTGGTAAAAAACTGTCGTATGGCCCAATCAAAGATGTACTCATTAGTACTACTTGGGAAGGTAACAGTGAAGACGGCAACAACTTCGACAACTTCCTTTATGGTTTTGCAGTTGATTTAGATATCCCATATTTCCAATATGCAAATTTAAACTTCTACCGTGCAAATAATGAGAACATTGACGACGATTATCAAATGACATTCGTTTATGGTATTCCATTTAAACTCGCATCTGAAGATTTCTTGGTAGATGGTTTCCTTGATTGGTCAACTGCTGAAGGCGACCATGCGAGCGAGTTGAACTGGACAACTCAGTGGAAATGGAATGTAGGTAAACACATTTCTCCTGATACACGCCTATACCTAGGTATCGAACACTCAGTATGGAATAACAAATTTGGTATTAAAGGTGCCGACGAAAATAACGTTAGTGCATTGGTTAAATACCACTTCTAAAATCCAAATTTAGAAGATAAACAGCAAGGAAAATTCCTTGCTGTTTTTGTTTTTAATCAAGTGGATTACCCACAATATTACTAATAATCCCCTGCATAATATGTCCACCTTGTTCACGGCGTAATTCTTCATACCATGCTTGTGTAACGGCTTCATCTTTCATATGTGTCACATCACAACGTTTACGTGCACGAAGTACCAATTCATTGGCACGTTCATTACGCTTGTTTTGATAGCGACGTAAAGCATCCTCTAGCCCCAAAGTGTTAATTTGCAGAGAGCGCGCTAAATAAATCGCATCTTCCATGGCTTGGCAGCCGCCTTGCCCAATATCAGGTGTCGTGCTATGTGCAGCGTCACCCAAAATCACTATACGACCTTTATAAAACTGTGTAAACGGTTCAATATCATGGATTTCTACCCGATTGGTTTTTTGCGGGTCTAAGCGTTCAATAAGCTGCTGTACGGGTTGGCACCAATCAACAAAATATTGTTTTAAAAGTTTTTTATATTCATCTCGATTATTATCTAACCCTGCTGGTAAAGGCACATCTAAAAAGAAATAGAACTTTCCATCTGCAACTGGCATTAAAGAAGCTCGCTTGCCTTCGCCCACATAAGTCGTCCATTGCTGGGCTGGAGCCAAATCTTCAGAGATCTCAACCAAACCATTCCAATTTACATAACCTGCGTAACGGCGCTGTACTTGCTGCCCCAACACATAGGTCCGTGTAAGTGAATGAGTGCCGTCCGCCCCAATTAATAGATCAGCCTGCGTTGAACTACCATCTGCAAAATGAACTTCTACATAATCAGCTTTGTCTTCAAGGCTGACCATTTTTTTGCCTAAATAAATCTGATTACGACCAAATTCATCCATCAACATATTTTGTAAATCAGCACGTGCAACCGGATAAGGTCGTTGGCCCACTTCTTCAATTAATGGCAGTAAACTGAATTGTGTCATCACATCTCCAGTTAAACCATCCACATAGGCCAAATCATCCATTTGTCCACCAAGTTTGGCGATTTTGTCAGTTAATCCCAGATAGTTCAGACATTTCACACCATTCGACCACAGCGAAATTGCCGCGCCGACAGGAAGAATTTTTTCAGTTTGCTCAAAAATGCGAACTTGGTGACCAAATTTCTTTAATGCAATGCCTGTGGTTAGACCTCCCATTCCTGCACCAATAATCACCACATTCATAACACTCTCCTATAGATATTCACCTATAGAGTGCTTATGCTAAAAACATGCCATCGTTCAAAATTTATTTAGCTTTTCCACAAAACTGGCATGCACCATGCTTATATATTTATGTATAAAACTCGACTTGGCACGCTCCGTGTTAGCGCAGTTTTAAATGAAAAATCATGTTTTTAACAAGAAATACGGATACCCCATTATGGCAACATTGCACGCTCCAGCTTTTGAACTTCCTGAGATTTTGAATACTAAAACCAATTTGGCAGATGCCCGAATTGGTGCACAAGTCATTGAGTGTTCAGATGATTTCTTTGCAGAAGCAAAGCGTATGCTGCAATTTGATGCACCTATTTTTGTTGAAGATAAATTTGATGATAACGGCAAATGGATGGACGGCTGGGAAACGCGTCGTAAGCGTCACGCAGGTTATGATTGGTGTATCGTGAAGTTAGGCGTAAGTGGAAAAATCACTGCTCTTGATATTGATACCAGCTTTTTTACAGGAAATTATCCTGCCTCTGCATCATTAGAAGCATGTTATGCACCAAATGGGGACCTGACAGGAGCAAAATGGGAAAATGTTTTAGAAAATACTGAACTCGGCCCAAGCCAACATCATATTTTTATGGTCAATAATGATGCACTTTTCACTCATATACGCCTTAACATTTTCCCAGATGGTGGTATTGCCCGTTTACGTGTCTATGGTGATGTTCATATTCAGGTAACTGACAGCGAACAGACTCTCGATTTATTGGCCCTCGAAAATGGTGGCCGCGTAGTTGCGTATAGCGATGCTCACTTTGGACATCCTCGTAATTTGATTAACCCAGGCCGTGGAGTCAACATGGGCGATGGATGGGAAACCAAACGCCGCCGTGCACCGGGTTATGACTGGTGTATTCTTGCGTTGGGTAAAAGCGGAAAAATTGAGAAACTTGAAATTGATACGGCTCATTTTAAAGGAAACTTCCCTGCCCAAGTATCTATTCAGGCGGTTTACCTCGAAAATGCAACCGATGCACAGTTAATTCCTCAAAGTATGTTTTGGTCTTACTTACTAGAAGCCCAACCGATGCAAATGGATCATATTCATGAATATGTGAATGAGATTTTACAGCATGAAAAAATCTCGCATATTCGTATTAACATGATTCCAGACGGTGGTATTAGTCGTGTTCGTTTATGGGGAAAAATTACCAAGTCATGATCATGAAGAATGTTCAAATTCAGCCATTAACCATTGAGAACTTTCAGTCCTTTGGAGAAGTCATTTGTTGCGATGGGCATGACTTTTTTCATATTAACGATGCCCACACTGAGCGCTATCATGCGCTCGTTGAAACTGAAATTGAAGGGGAAGCAAAGGCAGGAATTAGTATTTTCCGTAATATTAAGGCCAGTGTGCTGCCTCTGGAAATTTCAATGCTAGAGCGCCATCCGAAAGGCTCTCAGGCATTTATTCCACTACAGCAACAAAAGTTTTTAATTATTGTTGCACCCGCTTTGGATGAAAATACTCCTGATATTTCAAAGTTATGTGCTTTTATTTCAAACGGACAGCAAAGCATCAATTATCGGGCAGGCACATGGCATCATCCTTTGCTTACCTTTGAAGCACCAAGTGATTTTGCAGTAGTAGATCGAATTGGAGGGGGAGCGAATTGTGATATTTTTCAATTTCCACATGCTATAAAAATTACGACCTAAATTAAAATATACAGATCTGTCTAATTTAATGGTCTAAACCTTAATAGCAGGAATCGTTGTGGTCATTTCTAACAATCTTAGGTTTATATAAAAAAACCCCCGCTAATTGAGCGGGGTTTTTTCATTTTTCTAAACAGTAATATCAGCTAAGTTACCCTTCTGCTCAAGCCACTGCTTACGATCTGCCGAACGCTTTTTCGCAAGCAACTTGTCGAGTAAACCTGCCGTTAAGTGAACATCATCTAGGTCGAGCTGAACTAAACGACGCGTGTTCGGATCCATAGTCGTTTCACGTAATTGAATCGCGTTCATCTCCCCCAACCCTTTGAATCGGGTAATTTGCGGATTTCGATTACCTTTAACATTTTTCAAAATAGCTTCAAGCTCATCATCATCAAGCGCGTAATAGACATCTTTACCAATGTCGATACGGAACAATGGTGGCATTGCCACATACAAATGTCCTTCTTCAACCAATGCTGGGAAGTGTTTAACGAATAAAGCACAAAGCAAAGTCGCAATGTGTAAACCGTCCGAGTCGGCATCGGCCAAAATACAGATTTTGCCATAACGCAGTTCTGATAAATCATCACTGCCTGGGTCTACACCAATCGCAATCGCAATGTCGTGGACCTCTTGAGAAGCCAATACTTCATCTGAAGAAACTTCCCACGTATTTAAGATTTTTCCACGAATTGGCATGATCGCTTGAAAGTTTTTATCGCGCGCCTGCTTGGCACTACCGCCCGCAGAGTCACCCTCAACAATAAAGAGTTCACTTTCTTCACGTGTTTGGCCCACGCAGTCCGCCAGCTTACCCGGTAAAGCCGGGCCAGAAACAATCTTTTTACGCTCAACTTTTTTCGCAGCTTTTAAACGGCGCCCTGCTTTAGAAATTGCCATTTCAGCAAGTTGCATGGCAATTTCAGCATGTTGGTTGAGCCAGAGTGAAAAAGCATCTTTAGCAATATTTAAAACAATATTTGATGCTTCACGACTCGAAAGACGCTCTTTGGTTTGACCTGAAAACTGAGGCTCTTGGAACTTGAGCGACAAGATATAGTTCACACCATCCCAAACATCTTCTGCCGAAAGCTTGAGGTTTCGTGGTAGCAAATTACGTAACTCACAGAACTCGCGCAATGCCTCGGTAACACCTGAACGTAAACCGTTCACATGAGTACCGCCTTGTGCAGTTGGAATTAAGTTGACGTAACTTTCTTGAACCTGCTCGCCGCCTTCTACATTCCAACAAATTGCAAATTCACACGCCGCACGGTCTGCCTGACCACTGCTCACAAAAGCAGGGTTTGGCAAGATTTCGCGGTCTTGCAATTCATCCATCAAATAATCGACGAGGCCATTTTCAAATTGCCATTCGATTTTTTCATCGTTAATTTGATCAATATAAATAATTTTTAAACCAGCCGCTAAAACAGCTTTGGCTTTTAAATTGTGTTTAAGTGCTTTTAAAGCAAATTTTGGACTATCAAAATATTTTGCTTCTGGCCAAAAATGTACCGTTGTACCTGTCGCACGTTTCGGTGCTTTACCTTCTAGCACTGCTAAAGGTGCTACTGGTTCCCCTTGCTCAAAGGCCATCTGGTATAAATTACCCTGACGCTGAACTTCGACCTCAACTCGTGTTGATAAAGCATTTACAACGGAAATCCCCACACCATGCAAACCACCTGAAAACTGGTAGTTATCGGTACTGAATTTACCACCTGCATGGAGCTTAGTCAGAATAATTTCGATACCACTTTGGCCATATTCAGGATGTATATCGACCGGCATACCACGGCCATTATCTTCAACCGACAACGAACCATCTTTATAAACCGTGACACATATTTTGTCGGCATGACCAGCTAATGCTTCATCAACAGCATTATCAATAACTTCTTGGGCTAAATGGTTAGGTCGAGTCGTATCGGTATACATCCCTGGACGACGACGAACAGGGTCTAAACCAGAAAGAACTTCAAGCGATTGAGCCGTATATTGTGTCACGTTGTACGTTTTCCTTATTTGATGGTGTGCGCAAAGAATTCGATCACTAACGGTAATTTTTCTTCAAAATCTTCCATAGCATGATTGCCATGAGCATCCGTCAAAATCAATGAGGATGGCGTTGCAGCACTATAATAGCGTTGTGCTTGACGATAATCCAAAATTTCGTCGCCTTGTTGCAATAAGACGAGTATTTTGTCGGCATTTTCAGGTTGTTTCAGTTCCAGTTGTTGTAACTGCCGTAACTGAACATGGTCAATTGACCATTGATCATTCACCACATAGGGCATACTTTCAACTTGAAATAACTCATCAAACAGCTTCCATGGTTGCATAGCAGGGTTAATCAGTACAGCTGGAACATTATATTTCGCGACAAAATATGTCGCAAAAAACCCGCCAAGGCTACTACCGACTAAGGCTACATCTTGTAAAGACTCTATCAGCTCTGAAACTTGCTCAACCACTAGATCAGGAGATCTATTTAAGTCTGGCAAATGCACATTTATGCCCAATTCGCTACAATACTGCTTAAGGCTCAGCCCTTTAATTGAAAGAGAGCTACTATTAAAGCCATGGAGGTAGATAATATTCATATATTTTCCCTCTAAATTGAGAATAAACTCACATTTTTGTTCTCAGTTTGTATATAAAAACACTATTGTCAGACAAGAAAAACCACTCAACTAACCATTCATCAGTATTTTAAAAACATGTGTTATTTAAACTACTAAGATGGAAACGTTAGCTGCCGTTGATAAAAAGTACAGCTTAAAACGTCGGTTATAACGTATATGGGGAAAAGATATGCCGAGCTTAACACCACTACATGAAACTTATTGTAAATGGGATCGTACGCCACCTAGTCAGGCAGACGTATTAGAAGGTTTAGCTCAACTGTTCAGTACCAGCTTAAATGGTGTACATGAATTAATTCAAGTTATTAATATTGAAGTATTAAAAAATGCTTTTGGTGTGAGTACACAAAATGCTAAAAACTTTCAAAAACGACCATTTGTACAAAAGGCATATCAGTTTTCTTATGGCGCTTTACAAAAATACGGTAGTTGTTTTTTAGCGCCAAGCTTACGTCATATTATTGAAAAATATCCCACACTTCACGAAAAACCGCTCACCCCAAGCCTTCATTTTTTAGTCGGCATTTTGAATGGGATTTTTGGAGATTATCTACTTAAACAGCATAGTCCCCTCGCCTTACCTATGGTGCTATACGATCACTACGGTGCAATACAGCAAGGGGAACTTGCAGGCCGCATAGTGATTTTAGCTCATGGTTTGTGTATGAATCATCTGACTTGG
Source organism: Acinetobacter sp. BEC1-S18-ESBL-01 (assembly GCF_014169935.1). NCBI lineage: Bacteria > Pseudomonadati > Pseudomonadota > Gammaproteobacteria > Moraxellales > Moraxellaceae > Acinetobacter > Acinetobacter sp. BEC1-S18-ESBL-01. Next base: position 143,504 of record NZ_AP022302.1, on the reverse strand, counting down.
TCAAATGCACACTATGGCGGCATTGGTGAGCGCCTGTTAGCGCAGCGTGACCATAACACCATGTTGTATTTAAATTACAATACAGGCCGACGCATTTCAGCCAATGGGCGCAGTTTTTCAAACTTATTAGAAGATTTGGTACAACGTAATCCAAGGATTACCAGTATTGATATCATTGGCCATAGTATGGGCGGACTAGTATCTCGTAGTGCTTTATTTTATGGCAAACAAAATATGTATCAATGGATTCATATGGTCGAGAACCTTGTCTGTATTGGTTCCCCACACCATGGTGCAGTACTTGAGCGCTTTGGCTTTGCTATACAAGATAAACTTGGGGCATTCCCTTTTGTGGGTTTACTCGGTCAACTGGTTAATATTCGTAGTAATGGTATTTTAGACCTACGCCACGGTAGCGTTCGTGATGATGATTGGGAACATATGGATGCCCGTATTGGGATGATGGATGATAACCGTGCGCCTGCTCCACTGCCTTCACATATTAACACCTTTTTAGTTGCAGGGACCTTAGAATTTGAAAAGGTGCGCAATAAAGCGTTAACAGTAATTGGCGACTACTTAGTGAGTGTAAAAAGCGCGCTAGGCGAACACCCTAATCCACGTTTTCAGCTTAAAGTTCCAGACTCACATAAAGCCGTGTTTTATGGCTTAAATCATTTTGAAATTCAGTATCACTCGAGTGTTGCCGAACAGATCACTCGCTGGTTATATCCTCATGTGAATGATTATGTTCAAGAGGGTATTCAAACTCATATTATTGATATGCCGAACTATAAGCTCGAAGATTTAGAAGGGATTGTAGAGACGTAAAAAAAGCCCAACTTATATTGGGCTTTTTTAATTAATTAGCTTTTGTAGAAGAAAGAAAATATTTTTAAATTTCAACCTTCCAAGCTTTATTGGCAACTAGTTTTCCATTTTTTATATTTAAAACAATGTTGTAAGCTGCTGCACCACCATTATTCAAAGTATTTAAAATAAAAATATTATTATTTAAGTAATATATTTTAAAATCAGCAAGCTCGTTCTTGCCCCCATCGATACCATCTTTAGGGAAAAAATATTGCTCAAGCTCAGTTCTACTAATTTCTATTGTGTTATCTTTTTCTTTAACAATAATTTTATCAAGTTGTAAAAAATTATTGTCAGGTAGACTACCATCTGTGCCAAAAAACTTTTTATCATTAAAATATTTATATTCACTTTTAAAAGTTTTATACAGTTTAGGATCTGAAATAGCTTTTTTTGCATACACTTCTACTATTATATTTTTATCACTATAGATAACCTTTTCTCTAGAATATTGAGATAGTTTAATAGAAGTATAACCACTGAAATTATTTATTCTATTTTTATAGACAAATCCTGTTGCACTATTACTTGCATTAACTAAATAAAAATTATTAGTCTCTTCATCCATCACACAAGAAACAATTTCATTATTATTTAATTTGGATATAACTTTCGAACTTAAACTTGAATTTTCCCTTACATTCACATACCCATCTTTATCTTGAATAAAACCAAAATCAGCATATGAAGCCTCAGTAGATCCGATCATGAAAGAAGTGAAAACTATAAATTTAAGATATTTAGTCATTCGGTATTAACTTTTATTAATAAGAAAATATTTTCAATATTACCAATTACTTATAAGCAGCAAAAAATTATATTAATTTATTACTGCTTATAAAAATATATTTATATTAAAATATTTCTATTTTAAAAAATATGAATACATATCATTATTTTCAATTTTCGAAATAATATTTTTATCACCCTTTCTCTTTTCAATAATATCTTTAATTAAAAAAGGTTTATTTTTATCAGGAATCAAGGAAAAAGAATATTGAATTGGAAACTTCTCATAATTAACTTTTCCAGTTGAAGTAAAATCTTCAGTTACTTTCTGAAAATCATATACTACTTGATAGGACTTATCATTTTTATTATATTTTATAGATGATAATTTTGTAAAATTCATTGAAGCATCATTTAAACTTTTTAATTTAACATTTATTGATAAAAATGATGGATTATATATTCCTAAATTTTTTTTATTAAATATATATATATCACTTTTAAATTTTTTTGAATTATTATTTGACACAGGATTTGCATAACTTTCAATTGAAAAAATAGAAATATTATTATCATTATAAATAATACTAGTACCAATTGCTCCAACATCTGAAATGACAAAAGGAAGCTTATACTGACTTTTTCCTAATAGAATTTTTGGTTGATAGTTTATAAAGTAATAATCCTTTCCTTTTATCTCATTATTATTATTCAAAACTGGATTTAGTAAAACTGTAACTTCGCCATATGGAACAGTAACGATATTTTTTTTCAAATCTACATTTTTGCTGACATCAGTATATATAAAGGAAGAATTTAAAACATTCTGATACCCTAATTTTATATATACAGGCTGATTTGGATTATTTTCTATATTAAACTCAGCATTAGCTACTGTTGAGGCTCCCAATATGAGTGCCAGACATAATTTATACTTAATCATATATTTACCTATTTACTTTAACACCATTTTCAGTTGTCATACAATTATCTAGCCATGGGAATGGATCTAATCTATAAGACATTCCAGATTTACCCATTGATTTCATTATTTCAGAACGCACTTCAAAATGTAAATGGGAACCATCTTCAACTCTAGTCATACTCCCAGCATTACCACTATTACCCGTTTTTCCTAAAACTGTATCAAGAGTCGTTATACTATCTCCTTCCGATACATTTATAGAATTTAAATGTGCATAAATAAAGTAAATTGTGTCTAAATTTTTTGCTAAGACTTTTTTTGAACTAGGTAAATCATTTACATCACATTCTAAAATAATTGTTTTCCCATAACCAGGATATGCGGGTATTACTTTTGCGATAGTTCCCACACAAACGGGATAAATATTAACTCCATTATCAGCTTCTAAATCTACTCCCTGATGAATACCACTAGCCCTATAGCTTGTACGATTAAATCTCGATGCAACTTTTGTTGCTTGTTCTAAATTTTTTTCATTATAGGAGCTAGCATTTGCTTTTAATGGTAATGAGTTATAGCCAAATCTTCTTATTTGACAAATACCATTTAGAGGATTTCTCCATCTATTGAAATTTAATTTTTGTTCGCTGTTAGAGCTTTGCTTTTCTGTTGATGCATTAGTTATATTCTTAGAGGGGAAATTAATTTTAAACTCCTCTTTGTCATTTATTGCATTTATTGAAGCTATAACTTGATCATTAAAAATAACTTCAATTTTATCACCCTTTTTAGCATGTATAATTTCATGACCATTTACGTTTGTTGAGTGAGGTTTTAGCCCGTATTTAGATTTTACAAAATAAGAGATATTAGCTTGTACTTTATTATTTACAAGAGAAGTAATAACAATATTGATATTATCATTTAGCTTTGAATTATCAGTTGTACCCTTTTTTTCAAAATCTCTACTTGGCCGAACTAAAGGTTTACCACCTAAAAAGACAATAATTTCTTCCATTGTTCGAGCATTCTTAAATTTTTTACCGTCCTTTGGACTAAGCGTAAATCGATTAACATTAATTTTTGAATCTGTATATTCAGTACATAACCACCAACGATATGCATCTCTACCATTGCTGAACCTCTCTTTATAATTGAGATAAGTATCGCAATTTGGATTATTTTTTGGACACACTTGTCCTTGTAATTTCGACCATGAAGGATCATTTGTAGCTTCAACTATTTTACCAAATCCTGTTGGACCATCATGATGTGCTACATAGCCAACTTTTGCGAGATCCCCTGGTTCAAGGCTATCAATTTTACTATATATTTTCTTAACAATATTTATATTTGCTCTTGCATATGCGGCAGCAGAATCTACAGAAAATGTAGGGTCAGTCCCAAGTGCTTTTAATTTTGCTTTATCTGTATTCGAAATTAATTTAAGTGCCATGTTCTCTTTAAAATTAGAGATTAATTTTTTCTTAATAACATATTGTTGGAGTAAGGTGTCTTTATAAGTAGAAACTGTACATATCTCATACCAAGTTCCGCTTAAAAACTGGGTCAAACCTACTGCTGATGATGTCGAAGCTTGTGCTTGAGGATTCCATTCTTGGCTACCTTTTTTTGTTCCTGCTTCCGCATTAATTTTTGCAGCCAAGGCTTGTGGCGCTAAATTATATTTTTTTGCCGCGTCGATAATTATTTTTCGATATTTTTCATTATCTGGATGTAAATATAAATTTTCTTCTGAGTACACTGGAGCTACTGTAACCGCAGGTAGCCCTCCTTCTATTCTTGTCTCAGATGCTCCAGATGCTCCAGATGCTCCAGATGCTCCAGATGCTCCAGATGCTCCAGATGCTCCAGATGCTCCAGATGCTCCAGATGCTCCAGATGCTCCAGATGCTCCAGATGCTCCAGATGCTCCAGATGCTCCAGATGCTCCAGATGCTCCAGATGCTCCAGATGCTCCAGATGCTCCAGATGAATGCTGCACTTTCTTACTATTAACTTTCAATTCTTTTTCAATTGTTTTTGTATTCGTTCTAGGTATACCCTCAACTTTATAAGTATTACCTTTTATCATCATTGCACGAGAACTTAGCTTTAGTATTTTTTTACCTAATGGCAATGTTTTATGATGAGCTATAAGCTCAAATTTATTTTTTAATGTATAAAAGCTTATTTTTATTCCTTTCAAAGCGTCTTCAATTTGGATATCTTCTATTACTCCTTTATCATTACTAGTCGCTAAATGACATTTGTCATCATACTCTAGCAATAACTTACCATGGGTAATCGGCTCCCATTTCAAATCATAAATTTTAATCACTAAAGTTGTATCATATTTTTTAACATTCTCTTTTTCTAGATATATCTGTTGTCCGATTTTTAGTAAATTTTTCTTTCTGCCATATAATCCATTAATTTCAATTAATTCATTAAGCTTGATGTGGTATTTATTTGAGATACCCCAAAGAGTATCACCTTTTTTGACTATATGTATATTACTCATCTTATCCCCCTTATTATTTATCAAACGGATTATAATGTTCACCTAAATCTATCTCTTCAACTTCTTCTCCTTCTTCTTCTTCAAACCATGAAACCCAATCATCAAATCCAACTAGAGCTTTATATTCAATATTTTCTTCACTTTCTTCTAATTTAAAGATTGACTTATCAATTTTAGAACCTATTTTAAATTTATAACTATCATTTATTTTTTCGTAGACTTGGATAATTGCATTCTCTATTTTCTCCCCTTCTAAGGATACAAAATGAAATGCTTTAGTGAACGGACCACTACTCGGCAATTCAGGAACTTCATAAGAAACCTTAGCCCCACTCGTAAACAAATGCTGCCCAGCTTTACTTTCAAACTTGCCACCTGTTGTTGAAAATACGCCATCTGCATTAATTTTGAGCTGAGATCCACCCGCTGTTAAAACAATTTCTTTTGGGCTCGTAAGCTCGATTTTTTCTTCCGTAGAAATGAGCTTAATGACCTTTTTAGCAATTGCTTCAATGGCATCGTCTTGTGCTTGTAGTTCGAGCTTTCCTTTTGCTGCATAAGCACGGAAACCCTTTTGAGCGGCAAACAAACTGATTTTGTCTTGTGCATGCCCAACGATATTTTTCTGTGCACTTAAGTTAATTGAGCCACTAGCACTTTCTGCAATATCTTGCGAAGCTTGCAAAATAATATTTTCAGGTGTCGTCAAAGCAATACCATTTGGCGATGCTAATAACATCAAGGCTTGTCTAAAAATTTTGCCTTTTTCTTGCTGTTTAGTATCGGAACTACTTTCTAAACCTTGGGTATAACCTTCCATAAAGCCTTGCAAAGAACTTAATGCTTTAGAAGGTGATACTTCCAATTTACTGCCTTTACTAAACGTTCCACATACACTCATCATGTCAAAGTCTTTAGTCTCGACATTCGCTAAGACTTTTCCGACCTCTTGAATACTTTCAAATGGATTTTTATGAATGCGGTCTTTAATACTGGCAAGTTTTCCTTTAACGATGTCGGCACCATGCTCTTCAACATTTTCAATAAATGCTTTTAAGTTTTCTACCGCATCTTTGGCATCGCTAAAAAAAGAATTAAATTCGTCTACAACGCCTTTTGCATTTCCCCCTAGCGCACCAATATCTTGAATAAAGCCACTACAGTCTTTTAAAGCGTGAATAGGATCATTATTAATGCCTTCTTTAAATAAGTTCACCGTACTATCTAATGCCTGTCCTGTAGTTTTTAGCTCAAGTGACTGGATGAATTTGGGTAAGCGATTAATCACGTTCAAAGCATCAGTCTGTTGCTTTGCTGCAACTTCACTGAGCATTTTCATGCTTTCATAACCTTGTGAAAGTAACGATTGTGCTTGTGCGGCCTCTAGATGGTCTGCAATCGCTTGCTCTTGTGCATAGGTACTAATGAGCATGCCTTTACCTGCACGCACAGCTCCCCAAGCATCTGTTCTTAGCTCGAAGCCTTCTCCACGACCCTGACTCGTCGCTTGTTCTTTCGGATGGCTTAAATTACCCAAATTCAGCTGTGTTGCTGCATGGCTACTTTGTAATTGGGTACTAATCTGCCCCGTTGTGTCATCAAAGCGTAATTGGTTAAAGCCACTACCACTGATTTCCTGACTGCGAATTCCGCTTAGTTTTTTAGTATCAGGAAGCTGCCCTTTCACATCGAACTTGGTTGGTGAGCGCTGCGCTTCATGGATGCGCCCAGTCACAAATGGACGGTCAATATTGCCATCAAAGAAGTCAATGACAACCACTTCACCAATACGTGGTAAGAAGCGTGCTCCATAGCCTTCGCCTGCCCAAGGAGTCAGTACATCTACCCAAGCTGAATCGGTATCATTGTCACTGCTACCCGCGCCACCGTCATGGCCATGATCATCACTACGGGTGAATAGAAAACGCACCTTAATGCGCCCCCATTCATCAACATGAATAGTCTCTCCCTCTGGCCCCACGACTTTGGCTCTTTGCGGGTAAGCAATTGGGCGATGCTGTTCTGGATTATATTCAGGTGCGGTCTTGATCTGACGGCGTATTAGGGTCAGCTCATTACCTTGGCGCTCAATATCATCATAACCATGTTTATCCCAACGACTTTGGGTTAACAACTGGCTAACTTGCTGATGTAAATCTTTTGGTAAGTTATTTTGGTTATAAAAATTTTTAGCAATAATTAAGAACTCTTGATCAGCCCCTTCATGCTGATCAATTTCAGGATGCTCCTGTAGGTTAAACCAATAACCAACTTGGCTATCACGAACACTACTATAGGCCTTAAAGTATTTGGCCTGACTCGCATACATATCCGTAAATTGCTGATTCAATTTCTCTAGCTGATTACTACTTGAAGCAGTGGCCTGATCTTCCCCTTTCAAATCTTGCATCCAAGCAGGACTAAGATGCCATGCTTGTTCAAGACTCAAACTCGCTGAATCAAACTGCTCTGAATGTAGGTGTGTAGTGATAACTGAACCTACACCTTCTTCATGTGCTAGAGCATCAGGTTGCCAACGCTGCACATGTACCGCAGTCGGCTGTAAAGACCGCACCGCAACAAAACCTGTAATGCTATCTTGATATTCTGTTGCACTACTTCTGTGATAGCGAATGCTGCGACGTGCTAAAGCTTGGTACTGGCTATTGTCATCAATGAGTCTTAGTTTTTGAGGTTGTATAGGTGCAGTAAAGTGAGGAACAAAAAGCTCTGCTTCATCAATTAGCCAGCTAACGCCTTCACTTCGCCATAAGCGTGTAAGAAAGTCATAGTCAGACTCATTGTGCTGCATGATAAATGGGCGAATATCATAACTCTGGCTTAACCCACTGAGGTCGAGACTTAAACTTGTCGCAAAAAGTGGACTTCTTTCTTGCCATTCTTTAAATAAAACTTCCGTGACTTCAATAATGCTTTTATTCATAAAAACACGACTATTACGGCGCTTGTGCCATAAGTTTGTCGCGTCTTTTAAGGTGAGTTTATAAAGCGTTAAAGCACCGTCACTCTGGCCATAACTCGCTTCTGTTACAATTCCAGTAGTTCGAAATAATTCTCCAGAATCAGTGACCTGATCAACGGCAACTTGCACACCTATAAACTGCTTCAATGCAATTTGGGCACTCGTTGAAAGGCAGATTAAATCAGCTTCCAATCCCCCATTTAGCTGATGTTGGCCTTCTATACGTTGTAAAAAAACTTGGCTATTAAGTAGTTCATTAGAAAATTGCACATGGACGGCACGTTTCTGCGCACTTAACCCTATTTTTTCCAAAACATTAAAGATATTAAAAAGCATTTTTTATAATCATAAGGATATAAAACGGCTGCACTTTATAAAAAACAGACCTATCTGTCTACATCATTATTCTTTTTTTTAATTTGTTTTCTTATATTTTGACCTATTCCTAAGCAATAAAAAGCCCAACATAGTGTTGGGCTTTTTTAAAGAGCTTTAAACTCTTTTTTTGGTTGTCTTAAATACTGGATAAAAACGGAACAACTGCCATAAACAGACCAGTAATAGTAAGAGGAAATAGACCAATGACCAAACTGGTAAAGATTGACCTAAAAAGGTCCAATCAATTGCTGCACATTCACCTGAACCCGACAATACTTCTTGTAAAACCGTTTTCATTGGTAAGGCATCAATTAAATAGTTTAAACCCGGACCACAGCTTGGTACTTGATCTGGTGGTAAATGTTGCAACCAGACATGACGTCCTGCTACACCCACTGACCATAAAATTGCAATGCCTGCTAAAAATGCATAAAAACGTTTAACCGCATTGGAAACTGGGTTATGCAAAAAGGCTATGAGTGCTACAAGGCCCATTGCCATTAAGCCAACACGTTGAAAAATACAGAGCGGACATGGCTCTAAACCTTTTACATGTTCCAGATACAACGCAAAAGACATGCCGACTATACTTGCTAAAACAAGTAGTCCACTCACCAAACGGTAACTTAATCGCATGTAAAACCTCGTTTTATTATCGATATTGTTCAAGATATTGATCAAAACTGATCTTGGTATCTTGCTCAAGTTTTTCTTGCTGCTGTAAAGATTGCGCAGCCAACTGTTCAAAATGTTTCAAAGTTTCCACACTAAGCTCATGCTGTTCATAACTTTCAGCATGTAACTGAGCCATGTGGCTACCAAAACTCCAAGTTCCACCATGCTTTAACGTATCGTCAATGACATGGGCAGATAAAGTTTCATCAACTTCATCAATTCGTGCTTGCATAACCGCCAAAGCTGAACCATACAAGTCCGTTGCATAGGTCTGATCGAGTAGCTGTGCACAATCTTGCATTTTTGCAATATATAAACGTGCCCAATCTTCGATGTGATACGACCCAGTTAAATCTGTAATGGTTGCGTTTGGCGCTCGACCTCGGTTGACCACCTCTGTCTGATTTTTCTCAACCAAGTCTTGCTCAGGACATAACAAGTCTGGGCTATCACTTAACAGACAATAAAGTGCTAACACTTCAAGAAAGCCTGCTGTCGTTTCATCAACACCAATTGCCGAGTATGGATTTACATCTACTGCACGTAACTCAACATAACCGACGCCTCGATTTTTTAAAGCTTGAGACGGTGTTTCACCTGCTTGAGGCACCTGTTTTGGACGTACTAGACTGTAATATTCATTCTCAATCTGCAAAACATGATCATTAATTTGCAACGGCTCACCAGATGCATCATTTAACCCTAAACGGCTAAATGGTGGGTAAGGAGAATGAACGGCTTTTTGTAAACCATCCAGATAGCCAGACAAATTGTTGTAATGAATACCTAAGCTTTTTTGTGCTGAGTTTTGATAGCCTAATCGTCCCATACGCAAAGCTGTAGCATATGGTAAATAGTATGAACCTTTGATTAAAGGCAACAGATGATGTTTGTGTCCAGTCAAGAAACAACGACATACTGTTGGACTCGCGCCCACCAAGAACATGACCAATGGTGTTAAACGAATAAAATTACGAATAAGGCCAAAATAACGATGGCTACGGTAATCCTGCAAACTTAATGATTTTAATTGTTCGTCAGTTTCATGAGCTTGTAGCTCAGCAAAAAGTGTATCTGGGAAAGATAAGTTGTAATGCACTCCTGAAATGGTCTGCATACGACGACCATATCGAATTCCTAACCCACGGCGATATAGTGTTTTAAAACGGCCAATATTAGAAGTGCCATATTGCGCTAGACGAATCCGTTCTTCATTGTCGTCTAACATACATGGCATAGACAGCGGCCAGAGTTTTTCACCATTTTCTAAATGACGATGTACAACCGCATGAATATCGGTGAGCTCATGCAGAGCTTCTTCAATCGTTGGCTTAGGTGAGGTAATAAACTCCATCAACGCTTCTGAATAATCAGTCGTAATTTTTGGATGTGTTAACGCCGAACCTAGTGCCTTCGGATGTAACTCTTGTGATAAGAACCCATTACTTTGCATACGTAGGCTTTCACGCTCTATTCCACGTAACATGCCTTGTAGTAGCGACGAATCCACCCAAGCAGGAATAACTGATTGAGATGGTGTAGTGGGTTGACTCATGCATTTGCTCGCTTATTAAAGATCACTATATACAAAATCGTGAGATGATACGGTTACTTATATAATCACATCATTCCAGTTTGGCAATTTTTATCACAATCTTGTTATTTAAGACACGAAAGAATTGTGATTTTATTGAAGAATAATTGCTAAAGAGTTGTCAATATCATGAACGAACAAGACATTTTAAACTTCTGGTTTTCTCCTGAACACCGTTCACTTTGGTTTGCAAAAAGTGATGATTTTGACAAAAAAATCCGTGAAAATTTTTCTGATGTTCATCGACAGGCAACTCAAGCAGAACTCTGGTCTTGGCGAAAAACAGCAGAAGGTCGTTTGGCAGAGATTATTGTACTAGACCAGTTTTCTCGCAACATCTATCGTGATCAGCCCCAATCTTTTGCCTATGACAGCTTGGCATTAGCTTTGGCACAAGAAGCAATTAGTTTGCAACTCGATGCACAGCTTAATCCAGAGCAACGCTCTTTTTTATATATGCCGTTTATGCATAGTGAATCAAAATTGATCCATGAATTTGCCTTAAAATTATTTCAACGTCTTGGCAATGAAATTAACTTAAGCTTTGAGAAAAAGCATAAAGTCATTATTGATCGCTTTGGACGCTATCCTCATCGCAATACCATTCTCGGACGTGTTTCTACTCCAGAGGAAACCGAATTTTTATTAGAACCGAACAGTAGTTTTTAAAGCTTCTTAATTTTTAATGCTGAGTCATCTTTGTTTTAATGCTCAGCTGGGAGTTCACCATGAAATATCTCTCTCTTTGTTTAGCCTTAGGCGCTGCCTTAACCTTAACTGCTTGTGCAACGACTCCAAGTAAACCAAAAACCTTTGATCAACTTGGCCAGTTTTCCGCATACCCTTTAAATGCGCAAACGTTTCGTATTAGTTTTCAAGCCGATCCGAATATGAGTTACGGTGCAGCTGAAGAAATCACTTTGGTAAAATCAGCGCAAACGACCGTACAAAAAGGTTTCCGCTTTTTTAAAGTACTGAATGATCCAAGTAACCAAAGTCAGAAACCACCACGTCAGGCTGTGGTTTATCCATCTGCTCCAAGCTTTTATCCTTATGGCTATGGTCGTCGCTATCCGGGTTTCTGGCATGATCCGTTCTATGATTTCCCACAAGTGGTCAATATCGACCCTGTTCAAGTGTCGTATACTATTGAATGTTATCGGGATCAAAAGCAGGCTCCTCAAGACGCTTTTGATGCAACCTTGATCTTGAAATCAATCGGACAAAAATATGGATTGAGTCCGACAGGAGCGCTGTTGCCACCGCCCGAGCCTCCAGTAAAACAAAAATGAATAGGATAAATTTATGAGCATGGCAGAAGAAGTTCACCACGTGCCCAGTCTTAAACGTAGTAAATATTTTGCTACCCTAGCGCTGATCATCGTCGTTGTGCTGTGGATTGCACTGATGGTAGCCGACCGTTTTCTGCCAGAGTACACAGGTTTTATTCATATTTTGATGCTAGGGGCCGAAGCAGGCGTAGTTGGTGGTCTAGCCGATTGGTACGCGATTACAGTTCTGTTTCGGAACCCTTTTGGTAAGTTACCAATTCCTAAGTTTTTACGTGACCATACCGAGATTATTCCGCGTAACAAGGCACGGATTGCAGAGTCGATGGGCCGTTTTGTACAGGAAAATTTTCTTTCACCTCAAGTGGTCGAAAAAAGCTTAGAAAAAACAGACTTAAGCCTCGCAATTGGTCAATGGTTGGCAAGTCCGCAAAACAATACGCAAGTGGTGCAGCTCATTCAGCAAACTGTACCGAAAATTTTTGAATTTGTGAGCCAAGAGCAAATTGCTAATTTCGTGCAAAACAACAGTGTGCAATGGGTACGCAATACCCAAGTCAACAAACTCGCCAGTGAAATGCTACGTGCGGTATTGGAAAATGATTTCCACCAAGATGTTTTACAACGTGGTCTCGATATTGCCCATGAGTGGGTGGTACAAAACCCAGATAAAACCCGTGAATTAACCCGAAAAATGTTTAAAGCACTGGGCGTCTGGTCACTTGCAAGAGGCGCAAGCTGGATTGGTATTGATGTTCAACAACGTACCATCGACTCATTGGTTGAAAAAGTAGAATCGATGCTGGCCGACCATGAACACCCATGGCGACAAGAAATTGAAACGATTGCACATACACTCATGCTAGAGCTAGCGAAACCCGATAGTGTTGCCAGTCAACGCCTTAACAGCGGTAAAGATGCGCTCCTTGATAGTCCTCAAGTTCTAAATTTTATTAGTGGTGCTGTCACCATTTTGTGTGATGCCATTAAAGAAGATTTAATGAAAGAAGACTCTGGCATTGCAATGAACCTGCGAGCTGCGATTCAGCAGTTGGGTGAAAATCTCGTTCAAAATGTAAAAGTACGTGAAGTTCTCAACAAAGAAATGACAGGACTTGCCATGAACTTTACGGATCAATATAGCCATAAAATCATACGCTATGTGAGTGAACGCATTCATGAATGGGATTCACGTGAAATGATCGGGAAAATTGAAAATGAAGTCGGTGGCGACTTGCACATGATCCGAGTAAATGGTGTGGTAGTGGGTGCATTTATTGGTTTGACACTCGGTGTAATTCGGGCAGTGTTTGAGTCAATTTTATAACTTTAAATATTTTTAATAAGAGAACAATATGCTTCAGCTACAGTCAAAATTGGCTACTCAAGGCGTGACTATTTTTAGTACCATGACGGCACTGGCACATCGTCTAGGCGCACTCAACCTGTCACAAGGCTTTCCAGATTTTCCAGCGCCACAAGCCTTACTTGAAGCCTTATCTCAAGCGACTTTAGCTGGACATAATCAGTACCCGCCTGGCGATGGTATTCTCGGTTTACGGGAACAACTCACTTTACAATTTCAGCAGCGTGATCAACTTCAACTTGATCCTGTTACTCAAATCACCATTACCCCCGGCGCAACCATTGCAATTTTTTGTGCCATACAAGCGTGCATCAATGCAGGTGATGAAGTCATTATTTTTGACCCAAGTTATGATAGCTATGGCCCTTCTGTCGAGTTAGCAGGCGGTAAAGCTGTTCATATTGCGTTGCAAGCACCTAACTTTAAGGTGAACTGGCAACAAGTTAAAGATTTGATTAATGACAAAACCCGTATGATTGTGGTGAATACGCCCCATAATCCAACCGGTACGATTTGGGCAAAACAAGACTGGTTAAAACTCATTGAACTGATTCAAGATAAAAATATTTTGGTTTTATCCGATGAAGTCTACGAACACTTAGTTTTTGATGGTCAACAACACTTTAGTGCATTGCACTTTCCAGAGCTCAGAGAGCGTAGTTTTGTGATTGGGTCTTTTGGAAAAACCTTTCATGTGACGGGATGGAAAACGGGTTACTGCGTCGCTTCACCTGAGCTAATGCGTTTATTCCGCCAGATTTATCAATATGCGAATTTCTGTGGCACGACTCCTTGTCAGATTGCGCTAGCGCAATATATGGAGCAACATCCAGAACATATTCAAGAGCTTTCTCAGTTTTACCAAACGAAAAGAGATCGATTTAATCAGGCAATTCACAATAGTCGTTTTTTACTAAAACCTTCTCAAGGTACTTATTTCCAAAACCTTGATTACAGTCAAATTAGACCTGACTTAAACGATGTAGAAATGTGCCAGTTTCTTGCCGAGCAACACAAGATTGTGGCTATTCCAGTTTCGGTTTTCTACCAGCAAGCGCCTGAGTCTTTACGCTTGATTCGATTCTGCTTTGCTAAAAATGATGAGACTCTGCAAAAAGCAGGAGAAATTCTGAATCAATGTTAATAAATTTAGCCACTTAGCACTGTAAAAATACTACAAGTCATTCACTCCAAATATGCTAAGTTGAATATCCGCCCAGCTCAACAAAGAGATGGGCGATGGAGAATACATGCCACCAAGACAGTCCTTAATTCAACAGCAAAATCTATGGAAAACATTTTTTGTTTTCTTGCTACCCTTGATTGCAACCAATATTTTGCAGAACTTGTCGGGAACTATTAACACCATCTTTGTTGGTCAAATGATGGGAGTAGATGCAATTGCGGCAGTTTCTGTATATTTCCCTATCTTATTTTTGCTACTCGCTTTTATTATCGGGATTTCAACGGGTACTACTGTTTTAGTAGGGCAAGCATGGGGTGCGCAAAATATAGAGAAAGTCCAAAGTGTGGTCGGTTCTACCCTGTTTATGACCATCATTGGTGGAATTATTACCGCGATTCTTGGTGTGTTTTTCGCCCATGATATTTTGGAGCTTTTAGGTACAGATCCAAAGGTCATGCATCTTGCTTTGCCTTATGTACAATGGATGTTGGCGGGTAGCCCTCTTCTGTTCGTTTATATTATCTATACCTCAATTTTACGTGGAGTGGGAGACAGTACGACCCCTTTACTGGCCCTCGCTTTAACCAGTGTCATCGGTGTAATTATTACACCAATTCTTCTCAAAGGTTATTTTGGCTTTCCTGCCCTAGGGATTATTGCTCCTGCTATAGCATCAATTATTAGTTATATCGCAATATTAATTTTTCTCGCGATTTATCTTAACAAGAAAAATCATTCGCTTCGGCCGAATCGTCAGCTTCTGCAACATATCCGTCATAATCCAGAACTGAGCAAAATCATTTTACGCTTAGGCGTCCCAACGGGTATTCAAATGATTACGACCTCAATGGCGGGTTTAGTTATTGTTGGGTTGGTTAACCATTATGGTTCACATGCTACAGCAGCGTATGGTGCAGTGAATCAGGTACTCAACTATATTCAGTTTCCATCGATTTCGATCTCCATCGCAGCCTCAATTTTTGCAGCGCAAGCGATTGGTGCGGGTAAATCAGATCTATTAGCGCGAGTAACCCGCACGGCTCTGGGAATGAACTTTTTATTTACAGGTGCCTTAATTGCACTTGGTTATCTATTTTCAAAATATTTAATGGCTTTGTTTATTACTGACCCAACTGTGGTGGTATTAGGTCAACAGCTTTTGTTTATTGTACTTTGGGCAATTTTATTCTTTGGTGCAGGTGCCATTTTTGCATCTATCATGCGTGCGAGCGGCACCGTGACTGTTCCAATGCTGATTAACATCTCTGCCATTTTATTTATTGAAATTCCATGTGCTTACTGGTTTAGCTCAATGTGGGGCCTTAAAGGCATTTGGGTTGCCTATGCCTTGGCATTTGTGAGTTTATGTATTATTCAAGGCTTGTATTATCAATTTATCTGGAAGAAAAAGACGATCAAAGTTCTTATTTAGAACCATCCAAGCCACATAAAAAAAGCCATCATTTGATGGCTTTTTTTAATCTAAATCTTATTTCATCCATTTGGTCACAACGGTTGAAGCGCGTTGATATCCTGTTGGGAACAAACGCTGCAATGCATCAAGAAATTTTGCATCACTACCAATCAATAAACGGCGTTTATTTTTCAAAACGGCATCCAAAATTTGACGAGCCGCTTCTTCTGGTGGGGTACGTAAGAACTTATCAAAGTTTTGAATCGATTTAGCTGGGTCCATACCTAAAGTACTCAAGCTATCACTCATTTTTGCAGCTTTAGCAATATTGGTGCGAATTCCCCCCGGATGTACGCACAAAGAACTCACGCCACTTTTTTCAATATCCAACTCTTGGCGTAACGATTCGGTAAAGCCACGTACAGCAAATTTAGTTGCGTTATAACCAGATTGAGTCGGTTGAGCAGTCAGACCAAATAAGCTCGAGATGTTAATAATGTGCCCATCTTGAGTTTGCTTAATGAACGGTAAAAATTCTTTAGTCCCGTATACGACACCCCAGAAGTTAATCCCAACAATCCACTCTAAATCTTCGTAGGTCGCGCCTTCGACAGTCGAACCTAACGCAACACCAGCATTGTTAAAAATCAGGTTAACAGAGCCGTGATCTTGTACTGTTTCTTGCGCCCACTGCTTTACCGCTTCACGGTCAGACACATCAAGCTTTTTGGTAGTAACAGTAATATTGCTGTACGGCTTTAAAAGCTCGACAGTTTGTTGTAATCCTTTTTCATTAATATCACTCAACGAAAGATGGCAGCCCTGTTTTGCCAAAAGAATTGCTAACTGTTGCCCAATGCCAGAACCCGCGCCCGTAATTGCAGCGACTTTGTTTTTAAAATTTTTCATTGTCCATCCTTTGTTTTTCGATTTGCACAATCGGTTCATTGCATGTGCACTTTAGACACCTTCAATATAATTTTGACAATACACATTGTCAATATAGTACACTGTAATTTCAGATAGAATGGCACAATTCTGCTGAGGGCTTTATCATAGTGAGCATATTTGGCTAAAACCTATAAATTAGGAAACCATTCTTCAGGAAACAATTTATTTATGGCGACTAACGACTCAACCAGTAAAAAGAAAACAAAAAGTGTGAGTAAAGAACGTCAGTTCAAAGGGTTATCTCTATCTGAACGTAAAGAGGCACGCCGTGAAAAGCTGATTGAAGCGGGTATTGCAACCTACGGAACCCTTGGTTTTTTTTCAGTGACGGTAAAAGATGTCTGCCAAGAGGCAAAACTCACCGAACGTTATTTTTATGAATCATTTAAAAAGAGTGAAGATTTATTTCAAACCATCTTTTTAAAAATGATTGAAGAATTACAGCAAAATCTGATGCAAGCCGTGATTAAAGCTGCCCCCGATCCAGAAAAAATGGTTGATGCAGGTTTAAAAGCACTGCTGACGACATTAAAAGATGACCCGAGATTAGCTCGTATTGTCTATGTCGACGCAGTCTTGGTACAAGAATTACATAATCAGGCCACCATTCAAGAAACACTTGCGCAATTTGATCGCATGATTCAAGCCTTTGTTATGCTGACCATGCCGCAAATTCAGCACCATGAAAATGAACTCTCTTTAATCGCAACTGGTTTGAATGGATATGTCACTCAAATTGCAATTCGTTGGGTGATGGGAGGGTTTGAGCAGTCGCTTGAGCAGGTTTTAACTGCATGCCGTATCGTTTTCTTATCTTTATTAGCTCAAGTTTCAAAATAATATTAAAGTTTTTTGACAGCTAAAAATGTGAAAAAATAGCTAAGCAATTAAGGTGATAACCTATTGAATGATTTTAGAAAGTTTGAGGCTGAGATGTCATAATTTGGTCATACCTTTGCCTTAGTTTTGTCACAAATTATTGCTAAATTCATTTTTATAGACTTTTCTGCAATGAAATTGTCATAATTAATCTTTGTAATAAGCCTGTCATAACTACAAAACGGTTCACCGTTAAATCTATAGGATATTGCGTTGTGAAAGATGACTATATTTTAATTGTCGATGATGAGCTTCCTATTCGTGAAATGATCCATACTTCTTTGGACATGGCAGGCTTTCAGTGTTTACAGGCAGAAGATGCCAAACAGGCTCATCAAATTATCGTCGACCAACGTCCGGCGCTTATCTTGCTTGATTGGATGTTACCTGGAGGAGTAAGTGGTGTCGATTTATGTCGCCGCTTAAAACGCGATGAGAACCTAGCAGAAATTCCAGTGATTATGCTGACCGCTCGCGGAGAAGAAGACCACAAAGTACAAGGTCTTGACGCAGGTGCAGATGACTACATGACTAAGCCTTTCTCTACACGTGAACTGGTTTCACGTATTAAGGCAGTTCTGCGTCGTGCTAATGCATTAAGTGGCGAAAAAACAATTGATGCCAATGGTTTAATTCTTGATCCTGTAAGCCAACGTGTTAGCTTTGGCAACAGCATTTTAGATATGGGCCCAACTGAATATCGCTTACTTGCGTTTTTTATGACCCATCCAGAACGTGCATATACGCGTGCCCAGTTGCTCGATCAGGTATGGGGCGGTAATGTATATATTGAAGACCGCACTATCGATGTGCATATCCGTCGTTTACGTAAAGTGTTAGAACCTTTTGGTGTTGACCGATTTGTTCAGACTGTACGTGGAACTGGCTACCGTTTCTCAACACGTGCAGATTTAGCCGCAGGTTAACCAAGATTTATGTATGAACCCTACCCCGTCCCTGAACAGGTACGTGAACAAAAGCTTTCTCGCTACAGTAGTTTATGGACGTTTGCCAAACAAGATTTACGGCTTTTATTATTTTTTCTAATTATTGCCGGTTTAGTCGGTTTCGGTATTGGGTATTTCTGGAGCTGTATTTTTATCGCCTTCGTGGTGTTTTTTACACTCCAGTTGCGTTCTTTATATCTGGTCAATGACTGGATTGCGAATAAACCTTATGACGTTCCTCCAAACCTTAACGGGATTTGGGGGGCATTATTATTTAATGTTTACCGTGCTCAGCGTCAGGAACGAATTGTTCAGGCCGAAATGGTCGGTTTAATTGACCGAGCTCAGTCTTCATTAGTTGCTCTTGCTGAAGCGGTTGTACTCATTGATGACCAACATCAAATCGAGTGGTGGAACCCTGCTGCGGAACGTTTGTTAGGAATCAGTCCTCTTGATCGTGGTCGTAACTTATTAACGATTTTACGTCAGCCAACCTTTATTGAATATTTTAACAATATTGATCAGGCACCCGACGGGATTAAGCTTCACTCAAATTTTGATGATGACCGTTATGTACAGGTTAAGCTCACTCGCTTTGGTGGAGAAAGTCGTTTATTAGTAGCTTACGACGTGACTCGTATGCATAACCTTGAACAAATGCGTAAAGACTTTGTCGATAATATTTCGCATGAGCTTCGTACGCCATTAACGGTGCTCAGTGGTTATATCGAGACATTTACCGATCAGGAAGATATTAGCCCACGCTGGAAACGTGCATTTGATCAGATGCAATCACAAACCAAGCGTATGAATGCTTTGGTCAATGATTTACTGTTGTTATCAAATTTAGAAAATAATAAGAAAATCGCAAAAAACCAGATTATTGAAATGCCGAGTTTAATGAATCAATTGTTTGATGATGCTCAGGCCTACAATGCCGATTATGGACACACGCTCAATTTACACATTGATAGCCACTGTGACCTGATTGGTTCTGACATGGAAATTGCCAGCGCATTTAGTAATTTAATTACCAATGCCATCAAGTACACACCAAAAGGTGGAACCATTACCATTGGCTGGCATGATGATGGCGAACATGCTTACTTTAGTGTGCAAGACACAGGCATCGGAATTAACCCTAAACATTTGCCACGACTGACCGAACGCTTCTATCGTGTGGACAGCGATCGTAGTCGTCAAACAGGTGGTACAGGTTTAGGCTTAGCAATTGTAAAACACGTGCTTATGCAACACGGCGCTTATTTAGATGTTCAGTCCAAAGAAAACGAGGGATCAACATTTACCGCAGTTTTTCCAAAAGAAAGACTATATAACATGACCTAAATTTGCCCCTCTCACATTTAAAAAGCCGACTCATGAAAAGTCGGCTTTTTTGTATTATTTAAACCAATTTACTTAGAATTCGAGCAATACGATTTTGTCTGATTTTTCTCGATGACATTTAAAAAACTAGTGGCAAAAGTATTACTTTGACGCAGTGCATCACGGTGATCTCCACCATTAATCGTTTGATAAATAGTTGGTTTTTTTAATTTACATAGTTGCTGATAATAAGCAGATGTCCCTCTAGGGTCGACTAAATGATCTTTAGAGCCTTGAACAATCATTAATGGCACGGTCGGCACCATATTTTCAATAGATTGCTGTTTTAGATAAGTCAAAAGAGGTTTTAAGTCAGCATTAGAACGAAATATGCTCGAAGGCGATTTTTTCAAATCAGATTGAAGTTCAGATAAACAACGGCTACGTGCTTGAGTTAGCACCGCATTCATTTCTGGACTTACCAGCTTTTCAGGAATGATGCTTGGATCTGCTGCTTGCGCACCCAATAATACAATCGGGAAGAAAGCTGCCACACTTGGTTCTGGGTTTGGATTACTCTGCACATATTCTGCGATGCCTTCATATTGATAGCCGCCTGGCGCAAGAGCGATTGCCCCTTTTAAATCTAATTCGGGAGCATCTTTTTGACCATAGGCAGACACTGCAATTGCCGCAGCCCCGCCTTGACTATGCCCCATCACCAACCACTGTTTATTAAAATTCTTAGGCTTAAGCATATGTAATGCCCGCACTGCATCGACCACCGTATGCAGCTGGCTCTTTGCATTCATATAGGGATGTGCGCCTAAAGTACCCAGACCTTGATAATCAGGTGCTACTACTGCATAGCCTCGTGCAAGCCAACCATCTAACGCTTTTGAAGCAACTTCTTGATATGAATGAACTGGCCCACCCACATAGTCGCCCGAAGGTGCACAAGTATCAGCAACTCCTGTCGTACCATGTGCCCAAGCCAGTATCGGCCAGCCATTTTTTGGTGGCGTTCCTTTTGGTAATAAAATAAAAGCCGATGCAACAATAGGTTCGCCCTGAATACCTCGACTACGATAATTGACCAACAAACGCTGATCGGCATGAGGAAATAAATCCGTCACATCTTGCTGTTCTAGCGACAATATTGAACCCGGTTTTTCGCTCACAATTTGCTTACCCAAATCTGCAATTGGAGCAGCCATAGCAGAACCAGATGCCAAACAAATACTGCTGAATAAAATTTTTAAAAAAGAATTACTTTTTCTAATCAAGGGATTACTCCTCTATTATTTACATTACATCTATTTAAATAATTAATTTATAAAATATAAATTACCACAGAATCTTCTATATTTATATTCAACTCAAAATAATTTACATTTATATAGTCTCTTAAAATCTCATTAAAATATATTTTAAAGAAATGTATTATAAATATCGTTTCAAAAATTAATCCAATTTCAATAATAAAAAATATATGCTGATATTTTCTTAATTACGATAGCGATTAAAATGTCAAAACAAAAATTTATACCCTACCTGATTTTTCTTATTCTCGGTTCTCTACCCATCCATAGCTTTGCAGACGTACAAGTATATGGTCCGGGTGGCCCAGCACCCGCCATGAAAGAAGCCGCCAAACAATTCACCAATAAGACAGGAATAGCAGTTCATGTGACTTCTGGACCTACTGCTCAATGGTCTGAAAAAGCGAAACTAGATGCAGATGTTATCTATAGTGGTTCCGAAGCCATGATGTCTGATTTTGAAAATGCTTTTTCTGAGCAAATTATAAAAGACTCGGTGGAACCTTTATATTTACGTCCCGCAGCGATTTTAGTACGTAAAGGAAATCCTAAAAATATTAAAGGATTTAAAGACCTCGCTAAATCTGGTGTTAAGGTTTTAGTTACACATGGTGCAGGTCAAGTCGGTATGTGGGAAGATATTGCTGGTAGAACTGGAAATATTCAATTAACAAAAGCTTTTCGAAAGAATATTGTCACCTATGCAGCCAACACAGGTATTGCCAAGAAAAATTGGGAAGAAAATACTAGCTATGATGCTTGGTTAGTTTTTAATATTTGGGGAATTAGTAACCCTGATGTTGGACAAATTATCCCTATCGAACCGGAGCTAGTTGTCTATCGCGACACAGGTGTAGCCTTAACTAAACATAGTTTAAAAGACACTGAAGCTAAACGTTTTGTAGAGTTTCTATCTTCACAGCAAGGTAATACTATTTTCAAAAAATATGGTTGGACTAAATAAGTAAAAAAAGGGAGCGCAGCTCCCTTTTAGTTTTAAAATTATTCACTCTAGTTCACCTAGAATATATTCGTTTCAAATTAAATATACGCCTACGGCATATAAAGTGCCTAGTACTAAACAAAAGGCTGAACTGATATACCAAAATAAATCACTATTTCCTACAAATTTTGACTTTAACCATGGAAAAGCCAGACCACGCATAAGAAAAACCGCTGCAACAAGCGACAAAATAATTTTGGTAAAAGGTAATATCTGTATTCCCTTTGCTGCAAAGAAGGCATACATAGAACATATAGTTAGAATTAAGCCCACAGTTATAGCTGTAAAATTAGGATACCAGTGCCCTCTTTCGACCATCTGGACAATACTTTTACCAGCTCCTAAAAACCGAAAACCATTTGCTCCCCAGAACACACAAAAAAAATGAAGTAATGCGGCACAGAATGTTAATAGTGCAGCCAAATATAGTAGAACGTTAGGAAGTGATTGCATTAGATTTTATACTAATCAATATATGTGAGATTTATTATACTTAATTATAAAATATATAAAACTTATAAATAGTTAAAATAAGATTAACTTGGTATTTAATATTTTAAACACCAAGCTTAGGTCATCTCAATTATTTACTCTCAAACTCTTTAAAATCAGCTTTTCTGATTTTTGCATGGATCCCTTTGGTTTTATCTACTACTTGTGAAACTTCAAAATCAGTCGCGGCACTTAAATAGGCATACGCTGTCGCTTCATCAATACCGTATTCTTGGTTTAAGAAACGAATGGCTTCACGTGTAGACTTTTTCATCGCTTCATCAAGATCTTCATCAAGTCCCGGTGTAATCCAAAACTCAGCATTTTCAGCTAAAGGTTGTTTTAGCTCTTTGCCCGGTATTTTGTCCTTACCTGCTTTGAGTAAGGTAAATTTCAGTGTGGCGCGGGCTGAAGCTTCTAGTGCCGTTAATGCCACTTCCCCATCGCCTTGCGCGAAATGACTATCACCCGTATAGAATAATGCACCTTTAACCTGAACAGGATAATACGCAGTTGAACCTGCACCTAGTTCATTAATATCAATATTTCCGCCATACATTGCAGGGGGTACGGAGTGAACAGGCTCAGACGTATTGGCTGCTACCCCCATAATTCCCATAAAAGGATAGAGCGGAAAACGTATTGATTTACCAGATTCTGTTTTTAATACACCTTCGTATTCACCTTTAGCATTTTTTTCGATTGGGGTGAAAATCGATACATTTCCATAACGTTCAGGATGCTCAGCCGATGCATTTTCTTGCTTTGCTTTTTTAGGAAACTCTCCTACTAAAGCACCTTTACCATGTCGATTTGAAATCACACCATAAGGAACACGTGGCTCAACTTTAAGTACTTCAACTTTTAGAATATCACCGGGCTGTGCGCCTTCAATTGCAACAGGGCCTGTCACAATATGCGGCCCATCTTTATGAAAATCATGCTTTAAATTTGACTGCGTAATTGTTTTTGCATCTTCCAATATTTGATTAGAATTTACACCCTTCGATTTAAAGAACTTTTCAGCATTACGCCCTTGGTCTTCAAGCAAACCTTCATGAGAAACCGTATCAAATGTTACGACACTACCCGACGGAACAGTAAGCACGGGTTTAGCATCTCGATTTGGTAAATAGCCCCATGTAATGGTATTTAAAGTAGAGGGAACATAATAATTACCTTTATATTCGCCACTTTGAAGTTGAGTAGGCTGTTTTGAAATTTGATTTAAAACTTTAAAATCATCTGCATGGGTGAGTGAAATACAAAGTACAGATAAAACCGAAGCTGTCAGGCGTTTAACTTTTAACATGATTTCAGAACCTAAAAAATATGAAAGTTACAGTAAAGTCCTGAACAAGTAGCAAGCATTGTGCCAAGGCTAAAGTTGTGTAATATCTAAAAAGCGCTTCATGCTTATAAAAAAACTAAATAAATTTTTTAGATTTAATAACTTATCTTCAAATAAAATTAAAACCTCGACTTAAGTCTAACTTAAATATTTCATTCTATTTTTATTTATTAATTTTCAATCATATTAATATTTTTGCTCTTTTCAGATACATATTTATAGACTAGCTTATAAACGTACTCATTTAGATCACTTAATAATAATTATATTTCTATATAATATAAATCCAAACATAATTATATATTTTACTTTTATATAATTTAAATCAAAAAAACCCTGAATAATTAAAGTCAGGGTTTACTTGTTTTTAGGAAGCAATATAACGGACTAAATGGTATGTCCCATGCGCTCGCCCATTACAACTACAGACTCAGCTTTAAAACGTTGTTCCCATTCGATCTTATCTTTTTCAAATAAAATAACGGCTGTAGAACCTAAATAAAAACGTCCAAGCTCAGCACCTTTCTCTAGCTTTAACTGATGATGTTGCAATTCAATACGGCCTGAAGGTTTTACCTTGCCTGTTGCCACAGTTTCAATACCAGCAACAATCATCGCACCCACTAGAACAACAGCCATACGGCCAAGTTCAGTATCGAACAAACACACCATACGTTCATTACGAGCAAATAATCCAGGTACATTTTCAGCAGTGACCTGATTTACTGAAAATAGCTCGCCTGGCACATATAACGTTTCTGTTAATGTCCCTGCAAACGGCATATGAACACGGTGGTAATCACGCGGTGATAAATAAACTGTCGCGAACTCACCGTCTTGGAATGGCTGAGCAAGTTGTGGATCGCCAATGAGTTTCTCTACAGAGAAACTTTGACCTTTTGCTTGAAAGACTTCACCTGCAGTAATCTTACCAATTTGAGAAATTGCGCCGTCCGCTGGTGACACAATGCTATCTGCATTTTCGTCAACGAGACGTACACCTTCTTTTAATGCACGGGTAAAAAAGTCATTAAAAGATTTATATTTCAGTGCATTGCCTTGTTCAGCAATCGATAAATCAATCCCATATTTAGCTTTAAACGCATGAATAACAGCGTTTTTCACAACTGGATTTTCACTCGCAGCAACTTTACCTACCACACGGCTCAATTGATGCTGTGGTACAAGGTTTTGTGCCTTAATAAATAATTCTTTTTTTAATCGAGATGTGAAACTCACGACGGTGATTCTCCAGTAATAATAGGACTATCGAGGCGATTGCCCCATTCACTCCACGCACCATCATAGGCTTTTGCTTCCCAGCCCAAGAGTCTAGCCAGAATATAGGCCAAACCGGAACGGTGATGTGACTGGCAGTACACAACTACAGGTTGTTGTAAATCGAACCCAAGTTGTTCAAGGCGCTGCCGCGTGCGTTCAAGCGGATGCAATTTTAGATGATTTTGACGATTAAGTGCAGTACTCCATTCAAAATGGAGGGCATTTGGAATGTGACCACCGCGTCGCGCTGCTAAACGGACACCACTATATTCATCACTCGTCCGGCAATCCCACAGTTGCACACTTTCTTGCTCAACTTGTTTGCGTAGCTCTTCATAGTTCACACGGAACTGAGCGGCATGTGATAAATCAATTTGAATTAAGTCCGTAACAGGAGAAATTTTTTCAACTTCTGCTGTGGTTGGTAAGCCTGCACCTAACCATGCATGGATACCCCCGTTAATTAAACTGGTACGGGTAAATCCTAGGCAATGCAAATTCCAGATTAAACGCCCAGCCCATGCCCCACCTTCGTCGTCATAGACCACAACATGATGATTAGGTGAAATATTCAATTTTTCAATCAGTGCTTGCAAACCCGCTTCATCTGGCAAAACACCAGTGGCTTCTTCTTGTTGAGCCACTAACCATTTAGGCTGTAAATGAATGGCATGTGGAATATGGAGTTGTTCATAAACCGATGCACGGCTCAAATCTATAATGCGAATATATTCATTGCCTAAATAAGGCACTAATTCTTCTGCTTCTATTAATAAATCGAGTTTAAAATCAAGGAGTGTCATCGTCATGGTTTCTTTTTATACCAGCTTATTTTCAATCTTAGCATAAGCATATATCTAACAAACTCTGATTTTCTGCTACGCTTTAGCAGAAAATCAGATATCAGCATTCTCACTTTTAAAAATAAAAATAGCGAGACTACTTTTTACTTAAACCACTTCTCCAAGTTCTTCGATTTCAAAAACCTGACGTAAATAGGCCAAGAAAGTATCGTTGTCAGTCATGGTTTTACCCGGACTATCAGAGATCTTCGCAACTGACTGACCATTACATTCAACCAGTTTCAACACAATATTCAGTGGCTTTTGCCCCATATCGTTAGTCAAATTAGTTCCAATACCGAAACTCACCTGAAAACGATCTTTAAAGTATTGATGTAATTCCCATGCCTTTGGCAAATTAAGGCCATCGCTAAAGGTCAGCATTTTGGTTTTGGTATCAATTTTTAATTTACGGTAATGTGCATACGCCTTATCACCCCATTCATACGGGTCGCCACTGTCATGACGTAAACCATCAAATAGTTTGGCAAAATACAGGTCAAAGTCGCGTAAGAAAGCATCCATCCCTACCACATCGGTTAGGGCAATTCCTAAATCTCCACGGTACTCTTGTACCCACGTTTCTAAAGCAGCTTTTTGGAAATCACGCAAACGTACATCAAGTGCCTGAAACGCTTGTAGGAATTCATGTGCCATGGTTCCGATCGGTGTAATGTTAAGCTCTTTAGCCAGTAATACATTACTTGTACCACGGAACACATTTGGCACAGTTTTATGAAATGCTGCTACTACATGTTTTTGCCAATCAAAACTATAACGACGACGTGTACCAAAATCAGAAACTAAAAACGGTGGATCATTTGGTTGTTGAGATTTTTCATATTGCTGAATCAAATCGAGTTTGGCTTGTAAACGGCGTTCGCCTTCGGCCCAAACTTGATCTGTTTTGATACGGCTAAAATACAACTCGTTTACAATGGCTAGGACAAAAATCTCGAACATCATCGCCTGAACCATCGGTCCTTCAATATGAATATCTAAACGGCCTTCTGCATCAATACTAGCCTGAATAAAACGACGTTTGAGTTGGAATAATTCTAAGTAATCGACAAAGTCGCTTTTAATAAAGCGTAATTTTCTTAAATATTGTAGCTCGTCTTCTTTATATTTGAGATTACATAAATGGTCGAGTTGCTCGTTTAAGTCATCCAAAATATCCACTAATGGGTAGAGTGTATCTTCTAAGTTTCTGCAACGAAAATGATAGACACTATGTGTTTGCGGGAATTTATGCAGAACCACTTGTAGCATCGTAAATTTGTACAAGTCTGTATCTAGTAAAGAATGGATAATTGGAGACATAGTCAATGATTATTCGCTTGCTTCTCAGCATTAAAGCATACTTTTATGGATGAATTACGAGGTTTTATACCATTGTTGCAGTTCCATGAAATTTCCTTTTAAAAATCATTTAATTTAAATTCTGCTAAACTACGTTAATTCAATTAATTATAGAAATTTGCTTTAACTATGCGCGCTTTAATACAACGAGTTCTTGAAGCCAAAGTGGTTGTAGACGGTGAAACTACAGGCGAAATCCAACACGGCCTACTGGTTTTTTTAGGCATTGGCCGAGATGATACTTTGGCTATTGGTCAAAAGCTTATTGATAAGATTTTGAAATATCGAATTTTTGATGATGAACAAGGCAAAATGGGCTGGAACGTGTCTCAAGCAAATGGTGGAATCTTGCTTGTGTCACAATTTACCTTGATGGCACAAACACAAAAAGGTCTGCGTCCAGACTTTGGCCCAGCAATGCCACCTAGCGACGCAAAAGCGTTATACGAACAATTGGTTGAATATGCACATTCTCAATTTGAAAACGTTCAAACTGGAATATTTGCTGCTGACATGAAAGTTCATTTGATTAATGATGGTCCGGTGACATTCAATCTAGAAGTCGAAGCATAGACATAAAAAAACTCCCAAAATGGGAGTTTTTTTATGTCTGGATATTAACGTCCAGTTTTCTCTTTAATAAAAGCACGTGCCTGACGTACTTTATCTTTTACTGGTTTTGGTAACTTAGGTGGAATGAGCTTAGCAACTTGGTTGAACCATACCAACAGGCTAAAGTCACCTTCCATTTTAATGCTGCCGTCTTGCATACCCGTCATAAATGCTGTTGGGTCACCTTTGATCAAAGTTTTTACACCTTGCTCACTGTCTGCAAATTGCAAAATAAAATCAGCCTTTTCAGGTGCGCCTGCAACGGTATCAATCTGACCATTATTAATAATGATCTGACGTGCAACACCTAAATCTGTACCGATCTGAATACGGAATGCGCGGTCATGAATCAGTTCAATAAACTTAGGGCTAGTACGCGCCAACTGCTTCATACGCAGCACTAAACCTGCTACCAACAAATCTAATGGGTCTGTACTGACATCAACAAGAGGTAACTTGACTACAGGTATGGAAGAAAGTTTCATGAACATTCACGCCTATTGTATTTTTATGAAAACTTTAGAGCAAAACTTAGCAAGGTCATACCATTGCCTATGTTTTATGCATCAATTGATATTTTTTAGCTGGCAACGCAATCTAGATGAAACGTCAACAGACCCATCTATCGTAGCATAACTGGCTATTTTTTAATAAATGCTTTGTATAATAAAAATCACGTTTCGTAAATGAAAAAGGCATGCTGTGCATACCTTTTTACCGTTAGATAACAATTTAATTATCGGCTAGAACATTGCTGCTGATCATCTTCATATACTGGCGTGTGTTCTATATATTGGCGATTTGCCAATGCCTTTTGTGCTTGTTTATCCTCACGTAACAAAATAAATGTAACCATTACCATCGCTAGACTTAATGCAGTTAAATAACTATATGTGACTGGCATTTCAAAAGTGACTTGAACTCCAAAACGGACCACTTCCAATAGCCCCCAAAAGAACATCCCTGCAAGCATAAAACCAAGCCAACGACGGTAAGGAGAAAAGAACACAGCAACAAGCGCGACAGCAATTAAGCTGAATCCGGCGATAGCGGCAAAATTCGCTGTTACCATAGAAACCTCCGTCTTAATGAAAACGTCTAAAAACATTCGGTCTTTAATACCCGACCTCATTCCAAAAACAACTTTAATTCATGATTTGTGTTGAAGCTTACGATGCATTATGGATGTTTTTTTTTAGAAAAAAAGACCCGTTTTTTCTTAATGCGACATACTTTGTCGCAACATTCTTTTGTCATTACATTTTTGTAAAATTCAAAAAGTTCGATTCCCTATATGGCATCAATTCTGGCGTGTCATTACAAAAAAATATGCTGTTTTTAAGGACCAAAATAAGTTTTTTTCAGATTTTTTTATTGCCTTTTTTCTGTGCAAAATTTTGTCATAACTTGCTTGTTTTTATGACTATTCTGCATAAAAAAAGCGCTACTCTGAAGTAACGCTTAAAGCTTATCCATATAGGTTAAGCACGATTTAAATCTTTATCATGCATACCGAGTAAATAAAGCACACCATCTAAACCAACACTTGAAATCGCTTGATTTGCGTTTTGGCGTACTAATGGTTTTGCACGATAAGCAACCCCTAAACCTGCAATCGCAAGCATCGGTAAATCGTTTGCACCATCGCCTACTGCCATCGCTTGCTCTAGAGAAATCCCCATCTTATTTGCAAGTTCGCGTAATAACTCAGCTTTACGGGCACCATCTACAATCGCACCTTTCACTTCGCCTGTTACGAAACCGTCTTGCACATCTAAAATGTTAGCGTGAACTTCATCAATACCGAGTTTGCCTTGTAAATATTCAGCAAAATACTGGAATCCACCAGATAAAATTGCCGTTTTATAACCAAGTGCCTTTAAGGTCGAGATAAGACGCTCTGCACCTTCGGTAATGGTTAAACGCTCTGCAATTCTAGGTAAAACAGCAGCATCAAGCCCTTTTAATAATGCAACACGTGCACGGAAGCTTTGCTGGAAATCAAGCTCACCTTGCATCGCTCTTTCAGTAATTTCAGCAACTTGAGCGCCTACCCCTGCTTCAATCGCCAACTCATCAATCACTTCTTGCTCAATTAAGGTTGAGTCCATATCGAAACACACTAAACGGCGATTGCGTCGATAAGCATTGTCTTCTTGAACAGCAACATCGATATTTAATTCGCTTGAAAGAAGTAAACAAGCAGCACGCATAGCTTGTGCATCTAAAGTTGGGCCGCTACTTAAACCAAACTGTACACAGGCACGGCGTGGGAATGCGCTATCCTTTTCAAAGTCGACACGACCTGATAAACGCGTTACCGTTTCGATGTTAAAGCCTTGGCTAGACACAATTTGTGTAACCGCTTGTAAATGTGCAGCAGTGAGTTCTGGGGCTAAAGCCGTGACGATATAACGAGTACGGCCGCCTTCACTTACCCATTGATCGTATTCTGCGCCCGTGATTGGTTTAAAGCGCACTGTTAAGCCAATATCATGTGCTAAAATCAGAATCTCTTTCATTGCCAATGCGGTTGCAGTTTCATTATCAGAAGCGACCACAATGCCTAATGTAAGTTGATTATGAATAACAGCCTGACCTACATCCAGTATTTGCAATGAATGTACGGATAGTACTTGCATTAATCGGGTAAACTGGTTTGGTTGGTCCGGTCCTAAAAAGGATATAAGAATGATTTCTCGCATGAATTGACTCTAGTCTGAGTGACAACTATTGTAAGAATCATAATCGAATTTCAATATAATTGCCTTGGAAGTTTAACTTGATTGCGCCTAGACAAGGGCTATTTGCTAGCCTACTGATCGTTAGTTTTGCATTGCATACCTTTTTATTGGTCATTGCAACGACACACCAGCTTAATGAAAACCGTGCGAGTCAAGGTCAGCTCATGACCAGTCAGCTCGTTGCAGACAGCTTATCCGAGCTTGAACCTGCTAATACGGTGTCTTTAGCTCTGATTGCCAATCGCTATGCGACCAATCCAAGTGTTGCGTCTATTCGCATTCTTGATGCGAACAAACAGGTTCTAGCAACGAGCGGAATTTCAAAAACCCGCCAAGGCGAAATTTTTGCTCGTGATGCCCTTCAAAATGAAAAGAAAGTCGGATCTATCGAAGTTACGTTGATTCAGCCAAGTATTGGAGAAATTCTTCGTACTCAATGGCTTGCAATTTTAGCTTCTCTGTTTTTGCATGTTTTATTATGGCTTGCCTATCGTGCGATTGCTCGTCCAACACGAAGTGAATATTTGGCACGCATTAATGAAGAAAACCGCTTGAAGCATGAAATTCAGCAGCTAACTCAAGCATTGGCTCTAGAAAAACAAAATACGGTAACCTTGGTTGCACAAGCTCAGCAACAAGCTAAAGCGAAACCAGCAGCTCGCCAACAAGCCGAAAAAACTTCAGATTCAGCTGACCAACATACGTTGGCACTCAATATTCAGTTTTATGACCCTAAACAGTTATTAAGCAGTGTTAACCAATCGGTATCTGTTCCTTATTTCAAACTCTGCCAGCTCTTTTTAAACAAGAGTATTGAGTTATGCGTTAAGCATTACCAATTGAAGCTCACAGATATTGAAGTAGTAGAGGAGTTTAATGCCGACGGTGCGACACTTGCGATTTCAACCTCTCATACGCATGCCGTAGAATGTCTGCTTATGATTGGAACCGTATTCCAATTACTTTCAGATGTTTTATATAAACGTTACCGTGAAGATAAACGTTTTGCCCTGCAAACTCGTAGTGCAACATGTAACGCTGTAGAAGCTATGCAAATCGATGCAAAAGAAGCTGCTCAACGTTTAGCACAGCATCTTCACGCTAAAGAATCTGCTTTATATCTCGAAAATGAACAGCTCAAAGCAATTCAAGACAGCTACCAACTTGTTGCTATGCCAAACCCAAGCAATGTGATGACACGTCATGCATTTATGATCAATGGTATGAATGCAGAATGTGCTGAACTTGCCCAAAATATCCGGACTGAAATTTTAATGGGGAAAAAATCAATCCCACAAAATGATAGTCCAAGTAGTGCAGCTTCATAAAAAGTAACTACGCGCATCAGAACCTAGCCTTTTGGCTAGGTTTTTTTATTTAAATTCATAGCTTTTATTTAAAAATACTCCATTTTCTTATGATTTATTTGTATAAATAAATCTCGATCTATTCTTAGAGGTCACAAATTTGGATAAATCAGAATCATAGGCAAAATTCTCTAAACAGCGTAAACTATGCAAAATTTATTAAATAGAAATTGTCTTACGACAAAAAAAGGTGAAAGCGAATGCCGCTGAGTCGTGTTGAAGATCTTGTCGCCGATATTCGTGCAGGCAAAATGGTTATCTTGATGGATGACGAAGATCGCGAAAATGAAGGTGATCTTGTCATTGCAGCAACGCATGTTCGTCCTGAAGATATTAACTTCATGATTACCCATGCACGTGGTCTAGTTTGCCTAACACTAAGCCGTGAGCGCTGTAAACAGTTAAACCTTCCGTTGATGGTTGACCAAAACGGTGCTCAGCACAGTACAAACTTTACCTTATCAATCGAAGCTGCCGAAGGTATTACCACAGGTATTTCAGCAGCAGAGCGTGCACATACAATTCAAGCTGCTGTCGCAGCGCATGCAAAACCAACTGATATCGTACAGCCGGGTCATATTTTCCCGTTAATGGCACAACCAGGTGGTGTTTTACATCGTGCAGGCCATACCGAAGCAGGTTGTGATTTAGCACGTTTAGCAGGTCTTGAACCAGCTTCTGTCATTTGTGAAATCATTAATGAAGATGGCACAATGGCACGCCGTGCAGATTTAGAAATTTTTGCCGAGAAGCATGGCTTAAAAATTGGTACAATTGCGGACTTGATTCACTACCGCATGACCAATGAGCAAACGGTTGAACGTCTGGATCAAAAAACCATTCAAACAGAATATGGTTCATTTGAACTTTATCGTTATCGTGAGATTGGTAACCCGGACATTCATTTGGCTTTAGTTAAAGGCGAGCCAAAAGAAGGTGTTACAACAGTACGTGTGCATGGTTTTAGTCCAATTCGCGATTTGCTTAAGCTAAATAAAGCTGATGGTGAACCTGCGTGGAACTTAGACCGTGCCCTACAGACGATTGCAGCGAGTGATCGCGGTGTTTTAGTCTGGATCGGACAAGATCATTTGCAAGACTTGGGACCAGCGTTGGATGATTTAAATAAGCCAAAACCGGTGAAATCCAATGCAGCACTTTCACATCAATATCAAACTATTGGTGTCGGTGCTCAAATTTTGCGTGACTTAGGTGTTGAAAAAATGAAGCTTCTCAGCTCACCATTACGTTTCAATGCCTTATCTGGCTTTAATTTAGAAGTAGTGGAATATGTCACTGCTGATCAAATCACAACGAAATAATCGAGGTTGCTATGGCAATTCGCCGTATTGAAGGTTTATTACATCTCGCAAGCGAAGGTCGTTATGCGATTTTAGTGGGTCGTTTCAACAGCTTTGTTGTTGAACACTTATTGGATGGTGCAATCGACACATTAAAACGTCATGGTGTAAATGAAGATAACATTACTGTTATTCATGCTCCTGGCGCATGGGAACTCCCGATTGTTGCTAAAAAATTAGCTACATCAAACCAATTTGATGCAATCATCGCACTTGGCGCAGTGATTCGTGGTAGCACACCACACTTTGACTTCGTTGCAGGTGAATGTGCAAAAGGTTTAGGTGTAGTCGCGTTAGAAAGCAGCTTGCCTGTCATCAATGGTGTATTAACTACTGATAGCATCGAGCAAGCCATCGAACGTTCAGGTACAAAAGCAGGAAACAAAGGTAGCGAAGCTGCATTGACTGCTATTGAAATGGTTAATTTATTAAAGGCAATTTAAAGCATGTCTCAAACACTGCAAGCCGCTTATGCAGCAAAACGTAAAGCACGTCGTTTTGCTGTACAAGGTATTTATGAGTGGCAAATGAGTCACAACCCTGTACATGAAATCGAAGCACGCACCCGTGCGGAAAATGCAATGCACAAGGTAGACTTAAACTACTATCACGAACTGTTAACACAAGTGATTGCACAGCACGAAGATCTTGATGCATTACTTATTCCGGTACTTGACCGTGAACTTAGTGCACTTGATGGTGTAGAGCTAGCAACATTACGCTTGGGTGCTTACGAGTTACGTGATCATTTAGAAGTACCTTACCGAGTAGTTCTAGATGAAGCTATTGAACTCGCTAAACACTTTGGTGGAGCAGATAGCCATAAATATATTAATGGCGTTCTAGATCGTTTAAGTTCAACACTACGTAGTGCTGAAAAACAACAAGCAAACTAATAGGTTTGAAGTTGATATGGCTGAGTTTTCTATTATTGACCAATACTTTAACAGACAATCTTACACAGATGTCACCTTGGGTATTGGAGATGACTCAGCCTTAATTACCCCTCCCGTAAACCAACAATTGGTGATCTGTGCAGATACACTCGTTGCTGGACGTCACTTCCCTCTTGATACTTCTGCCCATGCAATTGGCTGGAAAAGCGTAGCTGTCAATCTTTCAGATATTGCAGCAATGGGGGCAAAACCGCATAGTATTTTACTGGCGCTCAGCCTACCTAAAATTGATCATGAATGGCTTGAAGGATTCAGTCAGGGAATTTATGACTGCTGTAATCAATTTGGGGTTGCTCTCATTGGTGGAGATACAACCCAAGGCCCTCATCTCACCATTACCGTCACAGCCATGGGCTGGATTGAAACCGGACAAGCCGTGTTACGTTCAGGTGCCAAAGTCGGTGACTATGTTTGTGTGAGCGGTCAAGTGGGTGACGCCGCATATGGTTTACAGCACCTAGGTCATCCATTACAAGAAAGACTAGACTACCCGACTCCACGTTGTCAGCTTGGACAACAGCTGAAGGGGTTAGCATCTAGTATGATTGATATTTCTGATGGATTAGCCCAAGATTTAGGCCATATTTTAAAAGCTTCAAAGGTCGGTGCCCGATTACTTTTAGAAAAGTTACCGATTGATTCAACACTACAAGCACTACCAGAACAACAGCGCTGGCAATATGCTTTAGCTGGTGGTGATGATTACGAGTTATGTTTTACAATAACACCGCAAAATTATGAAAAACTTTTGCAAAAACAACTAGACATTAAGATTACAATGATCGGAGAGATCGTTGAGCAAACACAACTAACTTTTGAGCATTTGGGTTCAGATTACCCATTGCAAATTCATGGATACCAACACTTTGCATAAGCCACCGATTCATTTTAAGGACATGTCTTGGTTCAACCGCTGCATCGTTTTCTGTGGAGTTGGTTTCGGATCTGGTCTCGCACCTAAAGCTCCCGGTACTTTTGGCTCTGCCTTTGCCCTACTTTTTGTTCCAATCTGGTTATCACTTGGCTTTAACTTAAGCTTGATCGCTATCCTCATCATGTCATTGGTGGGAATTTATATTTGTGGTCAAACTGCAAAAGTTATTGATGTACACGATGATGGTCGAATTGTGTGGGACGAGTTTGCAGGACAATCAATTACTCTTCTGCCTTTAATCTTTTTTAATATAATGTCGTTACAATGGGCACTAATTGGTTTTTGCTTATTCCGCCTATTTGATGTTTGGAAACCTTGGCCAATCCGTGTTGCCGACCAGAAAGTTGCTGGTGGTTTCGGGATCATGCTAGACGACATCATTGCAGGGCTTTGGGCGGCACTCTGTATCATCATATTTATTACTTTCTGGGGCGTAACGCCATTTAAGTAGGTTTACTCATGTCAACTACCGTCATTATCCTTGCTGCAGGCAAAGGAACGCGAATGCGTTCACAACTACCTAAAGTATTGCAACCTTTAGCTGGTCGCCCGCTACTAGGACATGTCATTCAAACAGCAAAAAAAATACATGCAGAAAATATTATTACGATTTATGGACATGGTGGTGGCCACGTCAAGCAAACTTTTGCACAAGAAAATATTGAGTGGGTTGAACAAGCAGAACAACTAGGTACAGGTCATGCGGTACAAATGACTTTACCCGTACTTCCTAAAGACGGGATTTCATTAATTCTTTATGGTGATGTACCTTTAGTACGTCAAACAACGCTAGAGCAACTTGTTGAAGTTTCAAGTAAAACGGGCATTGGCATGATTACTTTACATGTCGACAACCCAACAGGTTATGGTCGTATCGTTCGTCAAGAAGGTAAGATTCAAGCGATTGTTGAACATAAAGATGCAACAGAAGCTCAGCGTCAGATTCAAGAAATCAACACAGGTATTTACTGTGTTAGCAATGCAAAACTTCATGAGTGGTTGCCTAAACTTTCAAACGAAAATGCGCAAGGCGAATATTATCTAACTGATATCGTAGCAATGGCTGTTGCAGATGGTCTAGAAATCGCATCTATTCAACCAGAACTCGCTTTTGAAGTTGAAGGCGTCAATGACCGCTTACAACTTGCTGCACTTGAACGTGAGTTCCAGCAACAGCAAGCAAAAGAGCTTATGCAACAAGGCGTAACTTTTGCAGACCCTGCACGCTTTGACTTACGCGGTTCTGTAAAAGTTGGACATGACGTTCGTATTGACGTCAATGTGATTATTGAAGGTGACTGTGAACTTGGCGATTTTGTAGAAATCGGGGCTGGTTGTATTTTAAAGAACACCAAAATTGCAGCCGGAACTAAAGTTCAAGCCTATAGCGTTTTTGATGGCGCAGTTGTAGGCGAAAATGCTCAAATTGGACCATTTGCACGCTTACGCCCAGGCGCTAAATTGGCAAATGAAGTACATATCGGCAACTTTGTTGAAGTTAAAAATACAACGATTGGATTGGGTAGTAAAGCTAACCATTTCACCTATTTAGGTGATGCAGAAATCGGTGCTGAATCGAATATTGGGGCAGGTACGATTACTTGTAATTACGACGGTGCAAATAAACACAAAACCACTATTGGTGATGCCGTTTTTATCGGTTCTAATAGCTCGCTGGTTGCTCCGGTGACCATTGGGAGTGGCGCAACAGTTGGTGCTGGTTCTGTGATTACGAAAGATGTAGCCGAGCAAAGTCTCTCCTTTGAACGTGCACAACAAATTTCAAAAGCAAATTATCAACGTCCCCAAAAGGTTAAAAAATAAGAGGATTGAAGTATGTGTGGTATCGTCGGAGGCGTTGCACAACGTTGTGTAACCGAGATTTTACTTGAAGGTTTAAAACGTCTTGAATACCGCGGTTATGATTCTGCGGGTGTTGCTTTACTGAATAACCAACAAATTTTACGTGAGCGTCGTGTAGGTAAAGTTATCAATCTTGCAGAAGCTGTCGCTGAACACCAACTTGCGGGGGCTATCGGGATTGCGCATACCCGTTGGGCAACACATGGTAAACCAACTGAAAACAATGCTCACCCTCATATGTCAGGTAAGGTCGCTGTAGTACATAACGGTATCATTGAAAACTACCAAGAATTAAAAGACGACCTTCAAGCTTTAGGTTACGTTTTTACTTCTCAAACAGATACTGAAGTTGTTGCACACTTAGTTGCTGAAGCATTAAAAAGTACAGATAGCCTTTTAGAAGCTGTTGAAACTGTTGTACCTCAGCTTAAAGGTGCTTACGCGCTAGGTATTATCCACAGCGATTATCCAGATGAACTCATTACTGTACGTGAAGGTTCACCACTCGTGATTGGTGTAGGTATTGGTGAAAACTTTATTAGTTCAGACCAACTTGCACTTTTGCCTGTAACTAACCGCTTTATGTACCTAGAAGAAGGTGATATTGCACGTCTTACTCGTACTTCAATTGAAGTATTTGCAAATGGCGAACGCGTTGAGCGTCCAGTACGAGAGCTTGATGCAACCGTAAGTAGTGCATCAAAAGGTGAATACAAACACTACATGCTCAAAGAAATTTATGAGCAACCAGAAGCAATCAAGCAAACAATTTCTCAAGCGCTTGATGGCAATAGCTTACGTGATGATTTCTTGAAAAATGCTGATGCAGATTTCAATAAAATTCAAAGCGTACAAATCATTGCGTGTGGTACAAGTTATCACTCAGGAATGATTGCGAAATATTGGTTTGAGCAACTGATTGGCGTGCCTTGCCAAGTTGAAATCGCAAGTGAATTCCGCTATCGCACTCCTGTAATTGTTGAAAATACACTTTATATTTGTATTTCACAGTCAGGTGAAACTGCTGATACTTTAGCTGCACTACGTGAAACTCAAAAACGTGCTAAAGCAAACAATATCGATATTCAGACTTTGACTATCTGTAACGTTGCGACGTCTTCAATGGTTCGTGAAACTGATCATCACTTATTGACGCTTGCTGGTCCTGAAATTGGTGTTGCTTCAACTAAAGCGTTTACGACTCAGCTTGCTGCACTTATGTTGTTAATCTTGAAAATTGGTCAAGTGAAACAACGTATTAGCCCTGCTCTGCTTGAAGAAATTACACGTGAGTTATGGCACAGCCCGAAAGTTATTCTTGATACGCTTAAGTATGATCCAGAAATTTTGCGTTTGTCTGAATTATTCGTTGAAAAAAATCACTGCTTATTCTTAGGCCGTGGTACGAATTATCCAATCGCATTGGAAGGCGCATTAAAGCTAAAAGAAATTTCATATATTCATGCCGAAGGCTATGCAGCTGGTGAGTTAAAACACGGTCCATTAGCACTTGTTGATAGTGAAATGCCGATCGTCATTCTTGCTCCAAATGATGAAATGCTTGATAAGCTCAAATCAAATATGGAAGAAGTTCAGGCACGTGGTGGTGAGTTATTTGTTTTCGCTGACGAAAATAGCGGAATCAATGAAAAGGACCGTCAACATGTTGTACATATTCCAGCAGTAAACGAATGGCTAGCTCCAATCGTTTATAGCGTGCCAGTTCAGTTGTTGTCGTATCACGTTGCTGTATTACGTGGTACGGACGTTGACCAGCCACGTAACTTGGCGAAGTCAGTAACTGTAGAATAATCAGACATGCTATCTATGCCATAAAAGGTGTAGATAGCTTCTGTTGATTAGAAAGCCCGACATGCATTAATTGCCTATCGGGCTTTTTATTGCCTTCATACAGTTATATAGACGCTTTCGCATGAAAGAAAGTCGATTTTTATAGCTGAGAACACTCCCCTAGGACTCTGTGTCACAACCGACTTTTTACTTTTACGCTGATTTAAAGTTTGAGAGATCATTGCGACACAGAGATAAAGAAGCTAAGCGAACTTAGCCCATTTGAGTTTTATCGCAGCGTTGAATGCTGCTAAACAAGTTAGGGGCAAAGTCCTGTGGGAGAACAGGACTTTGCAAACTGGTGTGTTTTAAACGTTGTACGGTTTGAGATGAATACACCTGCGCAAGCTGTTGGCAAATACAATCGCAACTGGCTAGCATGTGCTCACCTGACAAGCAAATTCTTTTAAATTCCTGCTGAGCATTGGCGTCATCATTTGTAATACCGTAAGCACCGACCACAAGGTTTAAAAAC
Source organism: Acinetobacter sp. BEC1-S18-ESBL-01 (assembly GCF_014169935.1). NCBI lineage: Bacteria > Pseudomonadati > Pseudomonadota > Gammaproteobacteria > Moraxellales > Moraxellaceae > Acinetobacter > Acinetobacter sp. BEC1-S18-ESBL-01. Next base: position 103,649 of record NZ_AP022302.1, on the reverse strand, counting down.
AATATAAATTTATGAAGTTTCATATTATTCTCATGATTTTTTATATCTTTAAATAAAATAAAAATATGATTCATCTAAATATTAAAATAATTTTTTAAATAACAGCTAATCCTCCCATAAAAAAGGAAAATAAAATAATTTATATTTTAAAATAAAATAATTTATAAATTTAAAAAATCAGGTTGAAAGAATCCCAATTTTAAATAAATAAAATAGTTAAATGAGAGAGAAAATGAGTTTAAATTGTGGCATGGCCAACTCCTTAAAAATGGAGTCCTACCACCAAATCACCGTCAATTGATTAGGGTGGCAGAACGAAAGAGGGTTGACAGACTGGTGCCCATAGAGACCAGCACGCACGGGGCGTCCCCCTTCCGTCCTACCGCAAAGAAAGGGGACGCAAGGGTCTAACGACTTATAGTAGAACTATAATCCGCTATGGGGACTTACGGTCTGTCAAAACCGTCTGGCAATGTAGGCCAGCAACGAGATAATAATCGGTATAATAAAGAACGTCAATTTATTTTAATAAAAAAGTTTAAATATAATAATTTAATTAATGTTTATATAATATTATCCTATCTATTATATTTGCAGCTTTTAATAAAATTTAAAATATAAAATTGAGTTGTATATACTTAGTTAATAAAATTGATTTATCGTTAATTTTAATTTAACAGTTTATATAAATATATAAGATGATAAGTATATACCTCTTATCATCTTTTCTAGAGTTTACTTTTCTATAGCTTTTACGGGTAAACGCGTACCTAACAAAGAAAAAGTCACGTCTGCGACTTCCAACGGGTCTGAACTGGTCCAAATAATATGATTCCCCTCATTTGGACTTTCAGAACTTAAATGATATTGTTTGAGCTGCCGAATTAATTGCGCTGTTACAGCTTCCGAAGGCTCAATAATTTGGATATCACGGCCTACAATTTCCTGAATCGTGTCTGAGACAAATGGATAGTGTGTGCATCCTAAAATAATCGTATCGACTTTTTGCTCGACTAACGGCGCCAAAATATTTTTCAAATAATCCTTAACTTCCGCTGTATGCGCTTTGCCCGTTTCGATTTTTTCGGCTAAGCCAATACAAGGCACCAAAGACACTTTAATATCTTGGGCATACGTTTCAATTAAACTTTTTAAGTTTTTGCCCTTCACTGTGGTGGCAGTTGCCAAAACAGCAATATGCTTGCTCACAGTCATTGCTACCGCGGGTTTTACCGCTGGTTCTATCGCAATAAGTGGAACACTAATTTGTGCTCTGATTGTTTCAATCGCTACAGCCGTCATGGTGTTACAAGCAATCACGATCGCCTTACATTTACCCTGTGCAACTAGATTTGAAATTAAATGCGTGGTTCGTGAAACAATCCAGTCGCTTTCTTTGTCTCCATACGGGACATATTTCGAGTCAGCGAAATAGATAATGTCTTCATTCGGAAGGGCCTGCCGAATGTACTTAAATAGAGACAGCCCGCCTAAACCAGAATCAATCATTCCAATCGGGTTGTTATTGTTATTCATGGTTTGTCCTGCATTTCATATATTTAGAAAAATTCTTTCATGGTTGCCAAGTCATTGAGCACGACTTTGGGCTGAATGGTTTTTAATTTTTCAGCCGATGTATACCCCCAACCTACCGCAGCAAAATCAATGCCTGCTTTATGTGCAGCTTCGCCATCAGTCGTTTGGTCTCCGACATAAATGGCCTGCTCTTTATTTAAATTCAAAATGTTTAGAACACGCTTAATTCGTTTAGCTTTGCCAAATATAGACGAGCCACCATCAATATGAGCAAAAAGCTCACATAGCTCTGCACCCAAAAGACTTTGACAGTTTTCTTTAGAGTTTGAAGTAATAATTGCGAGCGTATATCCCCGATTATGTAGTTCAATTAAGTGGTCCCGCATGCCTTCAAACATGTAAACTTCTTGGTCTCTTTCTTTCATTAAACGAATGAAATCTTTGGCAATCCAAGGCAGTTTCCACCTAGAAACATTCATCTCTTTCATAATTTCTTTTGGTGAAAGATGTTTGTACTGCTCTACTTCATGTAGCTCTACAGATTTAAATTTATGCTTCTTGGCAAGCTGATTTAAAGCACCTAAAAAGAAGCTAAAGGAGTCGACTAAAGTACCGTCCATATCAAAAATAATAGCTTGGTATTCTTTTAAAGATTTTTCCATTTTAAAGTTCTGAAATAAAATATATTTTTTATAATTATATTCTGTTTTCTATTGGTTTTTAAATCAGGCCCAACGAGGACCTGACCTAAATTTTGAATTTTATTTTAAGCTGCCACTTTTTGTTCCTTAATCCAATTTTTAATACGCGCATCCAGAATATTTAAAGGCAATGTTCCTGCATTTAAAATCATGTCATGGAAGGCTTTGATATCAAAACGGTCTCCGAGCTCTTGTTTGGCTAGCTCTCGAAGCTCTAAAATTTTCAGTTGTCCCATCTTATACGCTAATGCTTGGGCAGGAATAGCAATATAGCGATCTGCCTCTGCCTGAATATCAGGCTCGTCTAAAGCAGAGTGTTCTCGCATAAAATCAATCATTTGCTGACGGGTCCATTTTTTATAATGTACCCCAGTGTCAACCACTAAACGGCAAGCACGGAACAACTCACTCGATAGTCTTCCATAGTCTGAAAGCGGGTCTTTATAGAAACCAACATCTTTACCCAATTGCTCTGCGTAAAGAGTCCAACCTTCAATATAAGCGGTATGGTTAGGTTGCTTTCGGAACATCGGCAAATTTGGCAGGTTTTGGGAAGTTTGGCAAATTAATAGTGCCCCAAAAAATTTGATAAACAAATATAAAAAACGAATTAGCTCAATATAATCTAAAACAAAAAGTCATGAATGTTAAGCAACAAGTAAGTACCGAAATACTATCGTCTACACGAAAACAGAAAGCCGAATCTGCGAGATTCACAATAATCAAAACCATGAAAGGTTCTAAATAAAAGGCACAACATCTAGTTCTATTGATACTGCTACACGAATTATGAAGCCCCAAATCACGTAAGATAATCAGATCAATAATTTCTACGCCAAAGCGGAAGAAGTCATCTGATGAACTTAATGAGAATTTAAAATTACGTTTCCCTTTATACCACGATTTACTCAGTGAAGGTGATGAGCCATTAACTTATTCACGAATAAGGATGAATCGAATGAGTAATAAAGTCATTGTTATGTTAAGGAATACCAACCTAGTATTGGGAATTATGCTGGCAATCCATTTATAAAGCATACTCCCTATTCTAAATGCATCTCATATTATCAATGGTTTGAGATCAAAAGTAAATTTCGACTTTACAGACCACACCCTGAAACATTATCTAAAATATGAAGAAAAACTACACTTTCTCTAAAAAGTTGGACATTCACATTTGCATTGAACATTAGATGGAAATACCTACTTGAAATTAGACTCTCTATAGTGAATCAATGATATGCAATATTAGAAATTGATCTCACTGATAACACAAACCAATCTAAACATTAGTTGTATAAATCCATGCTCTCAATAATTGAAGTCATAATTTTAAACATATTGCTAAAAAATTGTTAAAAGCCCTCTTCGATGGCCCTCTGCTGAACGTCTACAAGATTTCGGAATTACTTATACGTTAAGGCATCCCAAACCTTTAGAAGAGCTAACTGAATTTAATGAATGGTTACAAGGATTAGAAAGAATATTAAATCCAAGCATTTCAAAAACATATAACATTTCAATACTTCTTAATCTATAAGTGGTTAGGCCAATAAATCACTATTCAGATACAGTCTATTTAAATCTCAACAATTCATCTATATAATTAAGTTAGCGAAATATTTACTTATTATTTGGATACAATTACATCCTTAATATAATGATTTGTTCGTAAAAATTTAATAGGTATTCTAAACTCATACTAAAAATTCATTTTAGAATAGCATGAAAATATCGTATATTTAGGTTAGGTTTAATTTAATGATATATAGAAAAGAAGCACTCGAAAATCAAAGTAATAAAAATTTTAGCAATATTTCATTAGTTAGGCCATTCTCAAAAACATTATATATATATCTTCTTTTATTAACAACAACACTCATAGCCACATTTCTTTTTACTGGAGAGTACACAAGATACATCAGTGTAAAGGGAATAACCTTACCAGAAGATGGATACATAAAAATACAAACTAATGAGTCAGGTTTAATCAAAAACCAATATTTTAAAGTTGGAGATCATGTAAAAAAAAATGATTTACTTTACACTTTAGAAATTAATGGTTATAAAAAAGAAATAAGATCCCCCGTGGAGGGCTCAATAAGTATAATTAATTCAATAGCTAATAAATTTCAAAAAAAAGAAAGAACTATGATGATAATAACTCCTAGTAACAAATTAAAAATAAATCTATATTTAGAAAGTCAGTACATTTCAAAAGTTAAAATAAATAATAAAGTTTTATTAAAATATGATTCTTATCCATATCAAACCTACGGAATGAGAGAAGGATATATATACAAAATTTCAAATATGGCATATTCTGCATCAGACATAGATCCCGATAACTTGATTCTAAATAATGATAAAAAAGGGGAGATCTACTTCCTGATAGAAGTAAAAATAAAAGAAAGTAATAAAAAATATTATGAAAATAAAATAGAGGAAAGAGCTGGATTGACATTAACAGCAGAAATTAAACAAGATCGCAAAAAAATTATTGCGTGGATCTTAACCCCCTTTAAAAATTAAGAGTTACGATTAAATGTTAAATTTTAGTTTGAAGAGAAAAGTTCCTGTTATTCTACAACATGAATCGGCTGAATGTGGTTTAGCATGCTTAGCAATGATTGTAAATTACTATGGTAAAAGCATCTCAATAATCACATTAAGAAACAAATATAAAATATCATTACAAGGCACTTCACTGAATATGCTGATGATAATTTCTGATGATTTGCAACTTCAAACAAGACCAATAAAAATTGATATAGAAAATTTAGAAAACATTAATTTACCGTGTATTTTACACTGGGAGTTCAATCATTTTGTTATTTTAACTAAAATAAATCATAATAACTATATAATTCATGATCCTGCAATAGGTGTTAGAAAAATTAATTCAGAAGATTTTTCAAAAAGTTTTACAGGTATAGCTTTAGAAATATGGCCAAAACCAAACTTTAACTCCCAAAATAATGAATATAAGATTAAAAAATCAAACTTTAATAATTTTTTTAATGAAATAATAGGGATTAAATCAGTCTTAGTACAAATTTTCTTTATTTCATTAAGTCTAGAACTAGTTATCTTACTAAATCCACAATTATTACAATGGATTATCGATCAAATTATTCCTACTCAGAATGAAAGTTCACTGTCAATATTAGCATTAAGTTTCGTTTTTATTTTAGCATTTCAAGTAATATTGGATTTAGCAAGAGAAAATCTTAATATTTTCATGAAATTCAATATTAGTCTAAAATGGCAGGCCAATATTGTTTCAAAGATACTAGATTTACCAGTTGATTTTTTTGAAAAAAGATCAATTGGCGATATTGCTTCGAAATTTGGATCAATCAACACCATATTGAATACTATAACATCAAGCTTTATGACAGCCATATTTGATGGAATTATGTCAATTTTAATACTTAGCTTACTATTATTTTACTCACCACTATTAACTAGTATAGTTTTTATTTTCACGATCCTCTATTTAGTAATTAAAATAGTGTTTTATTATCCACAAAAATACAAAAATGAAGAACGCATTATACATACTGCAAAACAGAACTCTCATTTTCTTGAATCTATCCGTGGGGTAAAAACTATTAAGACGTTTAATGCTCAAATTGAAAGAAAATCTATATGGTTTTCCCTACTTACTAACCAAATTAACTCTGAAATACAAGTAGAAAAAATAAACATAATCACTAAAGAATTTAGAATTTTTCTTTTTGGACTAGAAAATATTGTAATTATATACTTAGCCACATTGCTAGTATTAAAAAATGAATTGAGTGTAGGTTCTCTTGTTGCATTCGTCGTTTACAAAACACTTTTTACAAATAGAATTACTGCTTTAATTGATAAGTTATCAGAAATCGGTACAATAAAATTACATAACGATAGATTAAGAGATATTTCCCTTACTGAACCCGAAATCATTTATCCTCAAGAATTTATGGAAATAAATTCAAATAAGTTATCAATTAAAGTTAAAAATATTTCATTTAGTTATTCTAATTATGAAAAAAGCATTCTAAATAATATTACATTCGAAATACCATATGGTCAATCAGTTGCCATAACTGGTGCCTCTGGCAGTGGGAAATCAACTTTATTGAACATTTTGCTTGGTATTCTAGCTCCTACAACAGGTGATGTATTTTATGGCGAGCATAAAATCAAAGAATTAGGTTTGTATAATATACGATCACTGGTTGGTACGGTATTACAAGAAGATGTTCTCTTTTCAGGATCCATAGCAGACAATATATCTTTTTTTGATGCCAGCTCAAATTTAGACTGGATTCAAGAGTGTGCAAAAATGGCAGCTATACATGAGGAGATAATCAATACAAGTATGGGTTATAATACACTTATAGGAGAGATGGGGACCGTATTATCTGGTGGGCAGAAGCAAAGGATCTTATTAGCTAGAGCTCTTTATAAAAGACCAAAGATTCTTTTTCTTGATGAGGCAACAAGTAATTTAGATATATATAAAGAGTTTGAGGTTAATAATCTTATCAAAAAGCTAAAAATTACTAGATTTATTATTGCTCACAGACAAGAAACTATAAATTCCGCTGATAGAGTCTTAATAATTGAAGATGGAATTTTACGTAGTGATATTATGAACTCATAAAGTTAAAATTGGACTATTCCCAGTATGCTTGACATGAAACAGCCTCATTTTGAAGTTGACTCAAAGGCTTCTGGACTCATCCCATCGAGATGCGAATGACACCTGATCCGATTGTAAAACATCTCGATATAATGAAACACATCCGCATGGGCCATTTTTCGTTTTTCATACCCTCTTTTTAATTCTTTCCTTCTTTAAGTTGCTAGAAAAGAGTCAGCAATAGCATTATCCCAACAGTTCCCTCTACAGCCCATGCTTGGGGCCAAGTTATGCTTCTGACAGAATTTCTGCCAGTCTCTGCTGTTGTATTTGAACCTTGGTCTAAGTGTATGGATCTGGGTTCATTGAGTCTGCGTCGCCATACCGCCATTAACAGTGCATCTAAAACGATATCCTTGGCAAGCGTAGATTTAATTCACCAATCGATGAATTTCCTTGAATATAAATCGAGAACCACAGTCAGATATGACCCACTTTGGTAGATGTGGATCTAGGATCACTCACCCACAAGGTATCAGGTGTGTTTACAACAAATTTTCAATTTAAACGAATAGGTGGCACAATCTGAGGACGACCACGACATGCTTTTATACTTCTTATATCCTGCCATTATTCCTCATGGTCGTCAGCACGCGAAGACTCACAACTTTCACCTAGCTCTTTAAAATATCTAGCGTGATATGACGATAACCGTAGATGTCATAACTGGCATCATAAGAAGAATGGATGAGCTGCAATAACCGCTTATTTTAATAGTTCTGCCTGATTCAAGTTCATGCAACTTGGCATAATAGAGAGCAAGAGCAATCTTAAGAACCCTACACATCGTTTTAATTTTAAATTGATGGCTGCATTCAAGGATAAACTGATACTTTACTCGGACATGCTTGCAAAGTATCTTGCGACCTTTTTTAAGATATTCCATTCCTCTTCAATCTGTTTAAGCTGACTTGTAAGGCACAGGATTTATTTCTTTACCTCGAGCAGTTCACTTTCATCAGAGTGGTTGCACCTTTAGCCATTTATAAATGCTGTGCTTTTACATACCTAAACGTTCTCCTACATCAGTGACAGAATATTCACATCCTGTAATCAATTTAGCGGCTTCATCTTTATATTTTGGGGTGTATCGTTGTCCAATCATAATATTTTCTTATGCAAAAAGAATAGATGATATTTATCTAGGAGAGTAATGACAGTCCAGATCAAGAATCAAGTAAGCCCTTCACCCAAGTTGTAACTTAGAATTAGTTAGAAAAGAGGAAATTTTTAAATATTTACGCAACAAGGTCATAAACTACTATAAATATTTAATCAAAATGCACTATTATGGTACCTTGCAACCGAATTAATAGTATATTGATTCTTAAATATTATTTAGTGAAATACATTTATAATTGCACCATTAAAACACCCCTCAAATATATTAAATATTATATTTTTTAAAATTATTTATCATCTAATAAAACACATTTTATAATTGCAACATTATGGTGCACTAAAATAATTATTGAATTAAATAGTGCTAAACTACTTAATTTTTAAGGCTTTATAAAATAATATACAATAAAATAACAATAAAATTAAAAACAATATTTTATATATTTTTAACTTATGATAAAAAATTAAGTGCCATATTTTTGGCATTATTATTTAAAGGAAATTTATTATGAAAAAAAATGCAATACATCAAGAAAATGCGTTAGATTCAATTAAAGAAAAACTAACTAATGAAGGTATTAATGGAGAGGCTGAATCCGCATTAAAGAAAATGCTAGTGTTAGCTAAGAAACGTGGAGAAACCCTATCTGAAGAAGAAGCCGTGTTAGTTTCAGGAGGAGCATACGCCAAGCCAATGTCTATACATCAAATGTAGAGAAAGATTCGACTATAAAAGCTATTAACAATAGCTTTTATAGTTTAATTAACATAAAAAAAGGGATGGTTTCTACTTTGAGTAATGAAGAGATATTTAAACATGCGTTGGCTGTAATTCCTGATTTACAGAGAGAAATATATATAAAATGGTATGATATTCCAGATTATTTAAGAGTTGCTATTCAAGTAATTAGACTAATGAATGAAGAAATTGGTCATTCAATAATTTCTAGAGGCCATCTTGATTTCTTAGACTCAAAACAGCTTAAATATTTAAGTGAAGAGGCGGAATTATTAAAAAAAAACTGTCTAACTGTTCCTAAAAAAGCACATAGATGGAATATTGCTAGTTCTGAGTCAAAAAAATTTTTTAATAGCAGTAGTTTTCAAAATTTTATCAAAACAATTTTCAAAGAAAATAAAATAAAATTTAATGGAAAGGTTAATAGTAATTATAATTTTTATAATGAAGGTGAATTAGCATATCCACATATAGATATTGAAGATTTCTGTATAAACATGATTATTATGCTAAAGCATAATTACAATATAAATGATTCATCAAAATTAATTTTATATCCAATGTTATCAGATCCCATAGAATTAAATTTAAAACCAGGTGACTATATAATATTTTGGGCAAAAACAACTGTACATGCAAGAACTACTTTAAAGAAAGGAGAGGAAGTATGCATTATGTCCTATGGCTTCCCATTAAAAAATTTGGAGATATTAAATGGTAATTGAAAGTTTTTCTGAATCAATTTTAAAAATTAAAGATAAACTTAACTCTAAGGAGTTAGCCTTATTAAGAGGAAGTTTATCTATGGCTATCCAGGAAATATGTCCAAATGGAGTATTGCCAAAGAATAATGAAGAACTATCCTTATTCAAAGAGTATGCATATTTGATCTCAAGAATTCAAAATCATAATAAAATTTCTGAAACCGGGGTTAATTACTTTGGAAGACCTAGCTTCATGACTGATAAATTGCTAAATCAGCTTATTAATGAAGCAAAAAATGAAGTACGACCAAGAGCAATTAAACAAATTGGACATTATTTAGGATTAGGAGGAACGATTGCAGATAGAATTGCATTGTCAAATGAGCTAAATGAACTTGTCACTACTTATACTACGCAATCAACTCCAACAGGAATAGCAAGCTATTTATTTTATGAGAAAGTTGGAGATGGATTGGCTGCGCATGTAGATACAACAAGTTTCTCGATAAATGTAAATATAAATCTATGGCATGAAGCAGTGGGAAATAAAAATTCTTTCTTATATGTATTTGATATTAATGGAGAAAAAATGAGAAAATATTATTTCAAGCCTGGAGAAATAATGATTACTTATGGTGATTCCATAGTACATGGAAGATCACAACTATCTGTTAATGAGTCAATTGGAATTTTAACAATTGGATTTACTCCTAGAGGATAAATAATAATGGGACTATCATTAGGAATTCATTTAGGACATCATGCTTCATTAGCATTAGTTCAAGATGGTACGCTTATAGCAGCTACACAATTAGAACGAATAACCAGAATAAAAAACTTCGTTTGTCATGGTTTATCAAAGAGACTAGAAATAAAGAATTTTTTAGAATCTTTTGGATTTTCAATCGAACAAGTTGATATTATTGTGTCTTCTTTTCAGGGTACTGCAAGAGGAGGTGTAGGATTTCAGCATTCGGTTATAGAAGAGGATTTTGATGATTTTGATCCCTATTCAAATAATCATTACGTTATTTCACATCATTTAGCTCATGCTTATTGTGCTTCAAGTTATGCACCTAAAAAAGAAATTTGTGTATTAGTATCTGATTATGCTGGATCAGCTACTGAAGAATTAAAAGATTATGAAATGAAGTTTTCGGAATGGTATAATTCAATAATTGAATGTAAAAAACCAGTCAAACTTAAATCTGAAAATTTAAGTATTTATAAAATTAAATTAGGTGAATACTTTGATTTAAAATATAGAGAAAGCCAAATTCCTCATCCTAATAACTTTTCAATAATTCAAAGTGTTGGAGCCTTATATGAAAATGTTAGTAGATTAATTTTTAATAAAGAAGGGCAACATGGCTCCTTGATGGCCTTAGCAGCCTATAACAAACGTAAAGAATTAATAAAAATTTTTGAAGAAGAAGATGGAGAAATCATATATCATAATAATTGGCAACAGATGCTATATAAATTACCCTCAAATAATAATGATCAATTTACATTAACAGATGAAACTAAATTTTATTTGGCAGATAGTTGTCAAAATGCTGCAGAAAATATACTTTTACATTATGCAAAGAAAGCATCAGAATTAACAGGTTTAAAGGATATCGCATTAGCAGGCGGCTCTTTTCTTAATATTTTAGCTAATTCTAAAATCTATAACAGTAGTTTTTTCGATAGTGTTAGTTTACCAAGTGCGCCAAATGATGCTGGAATATCAATTGGTTGTGCATTTTGGGGTGCAGTTAAACTTAAAGATCAAGTTAACAAAGTTACAACGGATAGGCTTGGCATCAAATATGAACTAGATATAGATATTTTAAATAAAGAGCATAAAAATTTCATTTCATTCAAAAAAACGAATACCCATGAAGTAGCAAAATTAATATTCGATGGGAAAATATTTGCTCGTTGTTCAGGTCGCTCAGAGTTTGGCCCAAGAGCACTTGGTGGACGAAGTATATTGGCCTCTCCACTATTGGATAGTACAAAAAACAAATTAAACAAAATAAAGAAGAGACAGTCATGGAGACCAGTTGCACCTATTATTCTAAAAGAAGAAATAGGAAATATCTTTCACGGTCCCTTAAATAGCTCTTGGATGACGTTCTCATATAATATATCTGATAGTAATCTAAGAAAAATGCCAGCTTTAGAACATCCAGATAATACGACAAGATGCCAAACGCTAGATTATGAAGATGATCCTTGGTTATATGATTTAATAACAAAATTTAAAGAAATAACAGGTTTAGGCGTATTAGTTAACACATCTTTCAATGGTCCAGATGAGCCTATTATAGAAAATTATAATCAAGCAATAGATTGGTATCTAAAAAAAATTGATGTTGATTATTTATTAATAGATAACTACTTAGTCGAAAGAAACAATTATTTCATCGAAGCAATAAGGGATAATAAATATAGAATTAATAATAATATTTTTATACTGAGAAAATTTAATGATGGATCTCACAATTTAAATGATGATCTCATTCTAAGCTTAAATGATATTTCTTTAATAATTAAAGAAGAGCCTCTAAAAAGATTATTTTTGTTTAATCAACCATTAAATTTTAATGACAAATTATTAGATAATAAAAATTCAAATCTTCATTTTGAATTATACAATCTATTTATATATAAATTTTTTTTAATAAATGAGGTTTTATTATGAATAATTTAAATGTATTTTTATTGAGTATCAGTGATGCAGAAAATACTTTTAATTACCTGCAGGATGATGAATTATATTTGTATATTCCAGATGTTAAGTATGAGAATATACAACAATTGAGAAATAGGTATCAATCTTTAATAGATGGATCTCATAATACGAACGAAGAGTGGATGAACTGGATAATATATAGTGACTTTCATAAAAAGTACCCAATTGGTACAATTCAAGCTACAGTATTAAAAGATGAAAAAAAAGCTTATGTAGGTTATGTAATTTATAAAAAATATTGGAACCAAGGTTATGGATATTCTGCTTTGCAATGGCTTGAAAATTTTTTAAAAGAAAAAGATAATGTGCAGTACCTAGAAGGTTATGTTGATCCTAGAAACATATTTTCTATAAAAATTCTCGAGAAATCAGGTTTTATAAAAACTCATGAAGAAGATAATGATTATGTTTATAGAAAACAAATAAAATAATTCGACAAAGTGCCTCTTTTACAAAAGCACTTTTCATTCATCGTATTGTGTGATGGCAAATTAGTGTCCTCATAGACCTTAAATTGGTCTATTCTATGGCTGCTTTGCCTCCTACAATACGACGGCTAAATAGATCCAGCATCACACATAAATACAACTAACCTTCTTTGATCCAAATGTATGTAATGTCTGTTGTCCATACCCGAACCCGATTCGTTTTTGTGGCTGTAAATTGGCGATCCAATAAATTGGGAGTTGTATGCAAACGATGATTTGAATCTGTCGTATGCTTATATTTGCATGAAATCTTACTGCATAACCCAAGATGCTTAAGCATTCTTCCTACCATACGTTCCCTCATGCTGTAGCCCAGATCATGCATGTCATAAACCAATGACGGTGCGCCCAAACGAGCATGAGGTTGCTAATATACTGCTTTTAAATCCTTATATTTCTGAGCATTATCAACTCGTCGCTTGTGCCAAGCATAATAACCAGCAGCGCTGACAGCTAAACATCTACAGGCTGAAGAGATAGTGACTTTCTTGTTCATCGTTAAATCCGCAATTACCGTGTACTTTTCGAAGTTTGATCTGCGGTCAGAAAGTACACATGCGTTTTTTAGAATATCATTCGCTTCACTAAGCTGTTTGACTTCTTTTTCTAAATCCAGAATACGTTGTTGCTCTGGTGTTAGTTGTCGTTTGCTGGCGCCAGCCACTTTTATTTCACGTATCACGTACCCGTTTATCTAGCGTTTAATAACCCACACCCAACTTCCTAGCTATGGCAGCTAATGGTTCATGTGAATTTGCCAGCACATACTCTATCGCTTGTTGCTTAAATTCAGTGCTAAAGCGTTTCGCCATTTCTTATATCTCCGTAGTTAGCTTTAGAGGGACTTTGTGTCCATTATTTTGCTAGGATCATATCAACCTTTTGTCCTAACAGAGAATCCAAAATATTTTTAAATAGCTTTTAACTTCAGCAGTGTGTGCTTTAGTATTTTCAATTTTTTCGGCCAGGCCAATACAGGGCAGTAAAGACACTTTGATATCTTTTGCGTAAGTTTCAATTAAATTTTCTAAATTTTTTCCTTTAACGCTGGTTTCAGTTGCCAAAACGATAATATATTTACTTAAGGTTATTCCTACAGCTAGTTTTACCGCAGGTTATATAGCAGCAATAAGTGGAATACTAATTTTGCGCTCTAGTCGTTTCAATCGCTCCCGCAGTCATTATATTATAAGCAACAATAATCGTTTTGTACTTCCCGTTATTTATAATGATTTGAGATTAAGTAGGTATTTCTTGAAACAATCCAATCGCTATTTTTATCTCCATAGGGAATATATTTCGAGTCTGCAAAGGAAATAATATCTTCATTAGGAAGGGTCTGCCGAATGTGCTTAATAAATAGAGACAATCCTCCTAGACCAGAATCAATCATTCCTATCGGGCTATTCTTCTAGTTCATTATTTTTTACACTCTTTTAAGTCAGGCCTTAAGTAGACCTGACTCAAAAGTATATTCTTTAACTTATTAATTAAAGAAGTATTGATAAACAATATACGCAGCCAGTTTTGCTGTTCGATTGTCCAAATCAAATTTTGGATTGCACTCGGCAATATCTAAAAGTTTGATTTTGCCAGTCTCTTGAATATGCTTAAAAATTGCTTCAAAAGTGGCTAAATCAATTCCTTTTACGGCTGGCGCACTGACCCCCGGTGCAACCGCAGCCGCGAAGACATCTAAATCAATCGTAATGTACAAACAGTCTACTTTTTCAATAAAAGCATCAACCGCCGCGAGCACGTTGTTTAGGTTAAAAATATTAACCTCATGATCTCTTAAATATGAACAATTCAGCGCATCGGCTGTATCAAACAAAACTTTAGTATTGGCATGGTTGGCGACCCCAATACATAAATAATTAAATTGTTTTTGATGCTGTTCTGAAAGTCGAGCTGCCTGTAAAAATGGTGTTCCAGAGGTGGCATGTTCAGCTTCACGTAAATCAAAGTGGGCATCAAAATTAATAATGCCTATTTTTTTATCTGGCGCGTGGGCTTGTACATAGTGGAACAGACCACTAAAGCTGCCAAAGGCAACCTCATGTCCACCGCCCAATACAATCGGTTTTAAACCATTTTGTAAGCTATTTGCGACTTGCTCTGCCAACTCGGTTTGCGCTTGCTCTAAATTCTCAGATTCACAGGTCACTGTACCCAAATCGAGAATACTGACTGGACGATGAATCGGTAAATTAGCCAGTTGTGTACGAATCGCATCTGGTGCATCAGCAGCGCCGACTCGGCCTTTGTTACGTTTCACGCCTTCATCAGAGCTAAAACCAATCAGGGCAAATTCAGCAGGTTGGGTTTTGTTCATGATATGGTGAATACGTTGGTGTGCTTCACCCTCGCCATCATGGCGGCCTTGCCATTTAAATGTGTGATTCATATGCCACCGTCTAAAAAATAACTTCTTGTCCATGCTGAACGACTCGCTTAGGCAAATCTCCGCCCAGCCAGTAAACTATTTCAGATAGATGCTCAATATCCCAAGCCACAAAGTCAGCGACTTTACCCTGCTCTAAACTGCCGTGTGTTTGCTCTAAACCGAGCGCTTGTGCAGCATGAATGGTGACACCCGCTAATGCTTGCTCAGGCGTTAAGCGAAAAAGTGTACTGCCTATGTTGAGCATTAAACGTAAAGAAAGTGCTGGAGATGTACCCGGATTTAAATCACTCGACAGCGCGATACTCACGCCATGTTTAATGAGACTTTCAATCGGTGGATATTGTGTTTCACGCAATAAATAAAAGGCACCCGGTAATAACACTGCAACCGTGCCCGACTCTGCCATGGCTTTAACATCATCTTCAGTCATGTACTCTAAATGGTCAGCCGACAACGCATGATAACGTGCTGCCAAACTTGAGCCACCTAGCGATGAGAGCTGCTCAGCATGAAGCTTAACGGGTAGACCTAATGATTGTGCCGTTTTAAAAACACGTTCAACTTGAGCAGGTGAAAATGCTAAATGCTCACAGAATGCATCAACTGCATCGACTAAACCTTCAGCATGCAGTTTAGGCAGCATTTCTGTACAGATATGCTCGATATAAGCATCGCTTTGGTCTTTGTATTCTGGCGGCAAAGCATGCGCAGCTAGGCAGGTACTTTTTACCGTCATTGGTAAAGCTTCACCAATTTGACGAATCACACGCAGCATCTTGCGTTCATTTTCGTAATTCAGTCCGTAACCAGACTTAATCTCGATAGTGGTTACACCGTCTTGTTGCATACAACGAATACGTTTAAGTGCTGAGCTTAGTAATTGTTCTTCGCTTGCTTCACGCGTTGCACGCACTGTGCTGGCAATACCACCACCGCTTGCTGCAATTTCAGCATAGCTCACACCTTGCAAGCGTTTTTCAAACTCAACACTACGGTTGCCACCAAAAACACTATGCGTATGACAGTCGATCAACCCTGGGGTTACCCAAGCGCCATTTAAGTTAACTGTTTCGGAATAAGTGTCGGCAGGAAGTTGTTGTTGTTTTCCAATCCAATGAATGAGATGCCCTTCTGTGACGATTGCAGCATCTTCAATGTAGGAATATTGCCCATTTTGCATGGTCGCAATGTGGCAATTTTGCCAAAGTTTTTTCATTCGCCTTTCCTCAAAACTGCCCAATAGTTAAACCATTGGGCAGTTGACTTGTTAGCTTTCTATCTCGATGTTTTGCGGAATTGAATTATTTTGCTTTCCCGAATTTTGCTGAGGTTTGACCCAAATGCGATAAGCGATCATTAACAGAACAAGCCATGTGATTCCCACATAAATTGCAGGGCGTGAATCTGGGAAATAACCCATCATGACTAAAATGAACACCATAAAACCAATTGCAAACGCAGGAGCATACGGCCAACCAATAACAGGGAAATCCAATGCCTTAATTTCAGCAGTAGACAACTTACGGCGCATCGCAACTTGCGAAAGCAAGATCATGAGCCACACCCAAACGGTTGCGAAAGTTGCAATCGAGGCAATGATCATGAATACATTTTCAGGAATCAAGTAGTTCAGCACTACACCAATTAATAGCACGCCAGCCATAACCACTACAGTCATCCATGGCACACCATTATGTGATAATTTCTGGAAAACTCGAGGCGCTTGACCACGGTTTGCCATGCCATAAAGCATACGACCAGCACCAAATACATCACTATTAATCGCTGAAACAGCAGCAGTAATCACGACAATATTTAAAATTGTAGCTGCTGATTGAATGCCCAAATTCTCAAAAATCTGTACAAATGGACTACCTTGGCTACCAATTTGATTCCATGGGAAAATCGACATCAGTACAAAAATGGTCAACACATAGAAAAGTAAAATACGTACTGGAACTGCATTAATTGCTTTAGGTAAGGTGGTTTTCGGATCTTGTGATTCACCTGCTGTAATACCAATAATTTCGATACCACCGAAAGCAAATACAACCACAGATAAACATGCAACTAAGCCTGCAATCCCATGCGGCATAAAGCCATCATAAATCCATAAGTTTTGAATACCCGGTACCACACTGCTATGGTCAGCATGGAAACCATAGAACATTAAGCCGATTCCACCTAAAATCATGGCAACAATGGCGCTCACCTTGACAATAGAAAGCCAAAACTCGAGTTCACCAAAGACTTTAACGTGAATAAGGTTAATTGCACCCAAGAACATAATCAGGGATAAAATCCAGATCCACCGTGGTACATCGGGATACCAGAACCCCATATAAATACCAAAAGCAGTGACATCAGCCAACGCCACAATGATCATCTCAAAAACATAAGTCCATCCTGTCGTAAATCCAGCCAGCGGACCAATGTACTGTGAAGCATAGTGGCTAAATGAACCAGAGACAGGGTTTTGGACAGCCATTTCACCCAATGCGCGCATAACGATATAAATTGCAATCCCTGCAACGATATACGCAAGTAATACTGAAGGCCCTGCCATTTTAATGGCAGTTGCCGAACCATAGAAAAGCCCAGTTCCAATTGCTGAGCCCAATGCCAAGAAACGAATATGGCGGGTGTTTAAACCCCGCTGTAGTGTGGAGTTTTGTGACATTATAATCTCCAATCCTTGAGGATATTTAGTTAGATTCGGCCACTCCATGTGACCGTTTTATCAATCACACTTCAGATAAACTAGGGAGTAGTTTTGGAATAATTAACTCGTTTAAGCAGCCGCTTGAGAGTAATTCACTTGCTTGCTCAATATCAGGAGCAAAGAAACGGTCTTCACTGTAGTAAGGCACTTGAGCGCGCAAGATTTTACGAGCTTGTTCAAGTTTAGGCGAGCTTTTTAGGCCTTCACGGAAGTCTAGACCCTGACAAGCGCCTAACCATTCAACAGCTAAAATGCCGCGGACGTTGTCAGCCATATACCAAAGACGTTTACCAGCATTCGGAGCCATCGATACATGGTCTTCTTGGTTGGCAGAAGTCGGTAAGCTATCAACACTTGCTGGATGTGCAAGCGCTTTGTTGTCACTTGCAAGAGCAGCAGCGGTAACTTGAGCAATCATAAAGCCTGAGTTAACACCACCATTTGCCACTAAGAACGGTGGAAGTTGTGACATGTGACGGTCCATCATCATTGAAATACGACGTTCAGACAGTGAACCAATTTCTGCAATTGCCAAAGCTAGATTATCGGCCGCCATTGCTACAGGTTCTGCATGGAAGTTACCACCAGAAATCACATCACCTTGTTCAGCAAAAACAAGCGGGTTATCAGATACAGCATTCGCTTCAATTTCTAGTACTTCAGCAGCCTGACGGATTTGGGTTAAACATGCGCCCATCACCTGTGGTTGGCAACGTAAAGAGTATGGGTCTTGGACTTTGCTACAGTCTTCGTGTGAATGTGCAATTTCACTTGAGTCTGTTAATAGGTCACGATAAGCCGCAGCCACATCAATTTGGCCACGTTGACCACGTACTTCGTGAATACGCGCATCGAATGGTGCACGTGAACCCAGCATTGCTTCAACGCTTAAGCCACCACAAACAGTTGCAGCTGCAAATAAATCTTCCGCTTCAAATAAGCCGCGTAAAGCATAAGCCGTTGAAACTTGTGTACCATTTAAAAGTGCTAAGCCTTCTTTAGCTGCTAAAGAAATTGGTTCTAAACCTGCAACTTTTAAAGCTTCAACTGCTGGTAACCATTCACCTTTATAACGTGCCTTACCTTCACCAAGTAACACTAAAGACATGTGTGCAAGTGGTGCCAAGTCACCTGAAGCCCCTACTGAACCTTTCAGTGGAATGTGTGGGTAAACTTCGGCATTAATTAAAGCCAACAAAGCATCAATCACTTTACGACGAATACCAGAGAAACCACGCGCCAAGCTATTTGCTTTCAATAGAATAATCAAACGAACCATTGCATCATCAAGTGCTTCACCAACACCTGCCGCATGCGAAAGAACTAATGAACGTTGTAACTTTTCTAAATCTTCAGGCGCAATTTTAGTTGAAGCAAGTAAGCCAAAGCCCGTGTTAATACCGTAAGCTGTACGTCCTTCATTTACAATTTTCTCAACGCAAGCCACGCTTGCATTAATTGCAGATGAAGCACTTTCATCTAATTTAACTTTGATCGGGTTGAGGTACGCTTGACGTAAATCGGCTAAGGTCAGTTTTCCCGGTTGGATTAATAATTCCATGTTGGCTTCCTAATTTTTTGCACTATATTCTGCTGAGACGGTGCTTTTCACAATTGCAAAAAGCACCGCCAGTTCTTCCGTGTATTTTTATTGCGTGATCATTGGCAAGTGTAGGCCTTGCTCTTTCGCACAGTTAATCGCAATTTCATAACCTGCATCGGCATGACGCATAACACCTGTTGCAGGGTCATTGGTCAGAACGCGAGCAATACGTGCAGCAGCTTCATCTGTACCATCACACACAATCACAACGCCTGAGTGTTGAGAGAAGCCCATACCTACACCACCACCGTGATGTAAAGACACCCAAGTTGCGCCGCCTGCCGTATTGAGCAACGCGTTTAATAAAGGCCAGTCTGATACTGCATCTGAGCCGTCTTGCATTGCTTCAGTTTCACGGTTTGGACTTGCAACCGAACCTGAGTCTAAATGGTCACGACCAATCACAACTGGAGCTGATAATTCACCGCTACGAACCATTTCGTTAAATGCCAAACCAAGTTTTGCACGTAAGCCTAAACCAACCCAGCAAATACGCGCTGGTAAGCCTTGGAAGCTAATACGTTCACGTGCCATGTCTAACCAGTGATGTAAATGTTCATCATCAGGAATTAACTCTTTAACTTTGGCATCTGTTTTATAAATGTCTTCTGGATCACCAGAAAGCGCTGCCCAACGGAATGGACCAATACCACGGCAGAACAATGGACGAATGTATGCAGGTACGAAGCCTGGGAAATCAAAAGCGTTTGCTACACCTTCTTCTTTCGCCATTTGACGGATGTTGTTGCCATAGTCAAATGTTGGAACACCCATTTTTTGGAAATCAAGCATCGCTTGTACGTGCTTCGCCATCGACTGTTTTGCAGCTTTTACAACAGCTTCTGGTTCAGTTTTCGCACGTGCACGGTATTCATCCCAAGTCCAACCTACTGGTAAGTAGCCATTAAGGGGATCGTGCGCACTTGTTTGGTCAGTCACCATGTCTGGACGTACACCACGGCGTACAAGCTCAGGTAAAATTTCAGCAGCGTTACCATGAAGCGCAATTGAAATTGCTTTACCTTCTTTCGTATAACGGTCAATACGCGCTAAAGCGTCGTCTAAATCAGTTGCTTGTTCGTCTACATAACGCGTACGTAAACGGAAATCGATACTTGCTTGTTGGCATTCAATATTTAAAGAACATGCACCTGCAAGTGTTGCAGCTAGAGGCTGAGCACCACCCATACCACCTAAACCAGCAGTAAGCACCCAACGACCTTTTAAGTCACCGTTGTAGTGTTGGCGGCCTGCTTCAACGAAAGTTTCATAAGTACCTTGTACAATGCCTTGGCTACCAATGTAGATCCATGAACCTGCTGTCATTTGACCGTACATTGCCAAAGCTTTAGCGTCTAATTCGTTAAAGTGTTCCCAGTTTGCCCAGTGCGGTACAAGGTTTGAGTTTGCAATTAAAACGCGTGGTGCATCTTTATGAGTTTTAAACACACCTACTGGTTTGCCTGATTGAACCAATAAAGTTTCATCAGTTTCAAGATTTTTTAGCGTATCTACAATTTTGTCGAAACATTCCCAGTTTCGTGCTGCACGGCCAATACCACCGTATACAACCAACTCTTTCGGGTTTTCTGCAACGTCCGGATCAAGGTTATTCATCAACATACGTAATGGAGCTTCAGTTAACCAACTTTTAGCCGTCAATTCAGTGCCGCGTGGCGCACGAATTTCTACATCACGAAATTTTGTTGTCATTGTTGTCACAGGCGGACTCCTTCCTTTGAGCTTACATCAGCAGAACATCACTTGTTTCTGCATTTGTATAGTAATGTATTAACTTGTATATACATCTATATACTACACAAATATTTTTCGGCGTGAAGAGGCTTGCTCATATTTTTTTAAAAAATTTGAATAAGCTCATGAATTAAATTAATTTATTTTTGTATCTGGCATAAAAAAAGCACATGTCTTTTCAGTAGACATGTGCTTTTGAATAAGCAAATTACTTAGGTTTTAACGTTGAATTAACTCAATGATATAGCAACTTTTGAGCTGTTTTATTGGAAAATTGATTGATGTGACACCAGATTTTTTCTCAATTTTTAGCGTCTCGTGAGCAGCAAGCTGAACAAAATCATCATCAACGTTCACTTCCGTTTCACTACCCTGATTAAAAATAAAAATCAGGTCTGCCGAGCTGATAAATGCCTGCTCCGCTACCTCATTCAACCACTGAAAACGGGCATGAAACTTTGCAGGATCATAAATTAAATTTAAATCCCGAATTGCACCGTCTACCAGTTCACTTTGGACCTGACTTTCACCATGAAAAGCAAAAATATCACCTTGGTTCAGCGTTTTGGCAGGAAGATCATCGACATGCAGTACCATACCCTGTCCATCGAGTACGCTAATAATGCGCTGCTTATTGGGAAATAGCGAAAATGGCCCAGAAGTGGTCACATCTGCCATCGAAATACGCCAATCGAAATCAGCCTCACCTTGGCTTCTGGCAATTTCCAAAGTAAAACCCGCACCATTTTTCCAAAGCATTTTTGTATATTGATCGGCCCTGATCAATTCAATCATGGGTTAAATTTCCCTTCGAGATAATAGCGACTGCCCGGATAAATTAATCGTGCACTTGAAATGAGTTGTTTATTTGACCATGTACGGCGACGGATGAGTAAGCATGGTTCAGCTTTGGTGATCTTCAACCACTTACACTCTTGAGGAGATGCTAAAACTGCCTCAACAATATGCTCACCTTCTGACACAGGTGCTTTTGCCATGAGGTAAGCATTCGGGGTAATGGTTTTAAAATCTTGTTGTAGATAATCTGGAATCAGTGCTGCATCGACTAAACGATCTTCGACCTGAACAGGTACATCATTTTCATAATGCACAATAATCGAGTGAAATAATCTTTGCCCTTCGCGAGTCTGCATTAACACGCTTTGCTCTGCATTTGCATAAATTTGTTCTAAGACCAAAACTTCAGCGTGGTGCTTATGGTTTCGTGCAATAATCTCATCAGCAATATTATTAATCTGAAAAAGTGCAGTCCGGCCTTGCCCTTCAGCAACGAATGAGCCAACGCCCTGAATACGAACGAGTAAACCCTCAGTCGTTAACTCACGAAGCGCACGGTTTACCGTCATACGGCTACAACCGAGTTGATTAACCAGTTCACTTTCCGAAGGAATTTTTTTATTTACAGCCCACGAGCCTTCATAAATCTTTTGTGAAATCAGCTGTTTTACACGTTGGTATAGAGGAACTGGACTATCAGCTTCAATCGAAAGCTCAGCATGTTCTTGTTTTGATGTTCTGGGCATAACAAATACTCAAAAAGGCGGCAGGCAAAAAGATATTTTAGTTGACATGCTATGTATATACAACCACATACAACATGTTAATTTATGAATTAAATAGATTTTAAAAAGCTTAAAAAACAAACATCGCTCAATAAGAGCTAATTTAAAGTTTTATGTAGAAAAATTCAAATATATAAATGCTTTATAAATATTTATTTAATAATTATTTCTGCTATGCCTGTATCTCATTTAAGGATGTAAAAAATATCATTTTTTCGGGTTTACGAAATGATGCTTAAAATTTTTATTTAAAATAACTGATCGATAGTATTCTTCTGCCACACAGTATATTAATAAAACTGGAAGCACATCGAATGCGTAATTATAAAATAGATATTCTTCGAGGAATTTCTATCCTTTTGGTTCTTTTACACCATTTTAATATTCCCTATAAACTTAAAGATACATGGTTAGGTTTTGATTTCTTAGGTGAAGCATTTAGCACAGTCATCGCAAGAAACGGAAATTATGGCGTGACCATGTTTTTTGTAATTTCGGGGTTCTTAATTACTCATCACACCTTAAAAAGAGATAAACAATTTTCCGCAATTAACCTCAAGCATTTTTATATCCGACGGGCAGCGCGTATTTTACCGTGTCTGGTATTACTCATTTTAGGTGTAAGCATACTTGGTTCATTTGACTTAAAACCCTTTATGAACCAAGCCCCGAATGGCATTGAGGTTTCCTATCCACTAACAATTTTTGCAGCTTTAACCTTCTGGATGAATATCCTGATTATTAAATTTGGTTGGGTAAACTATGCTTTGGGGGTATTGTGGTCACTCTCTGTAGAAGAAGTTTTTTACTTTGTTTTTCCATTATTGTGTCTACTTACGCGTAGTAATAAGGTCTTTATTGCTTTACTTGTTGGCGTAATTTTATATGGGCCTTATTTTAGGTCTTTGCATTTTGGAGAAGAAAGCGGTGCCTATTTATATCATTATTTTTCGAGTTTTGATGGTATAGCGGTGGGCTGTTTAACTGCCATTTTTTCTCATACCTATCGACCAGACTGGACTTATAAAAAACCTCTTTCATGGTTGATTATTTTGAGTATGACCGCTCTATATTTATATGCGCCTATTAAAGAAGTCAGTACATGGGGTATTAGCTTATTTGCTCTTGCCACAGCTTTACTCATTCTGTGTTTCCAACATCCTTCCGAAACACAAGCACATAATCTATTTACCAAAGTGATGGTCTGGTTGGGGCAAAGAAGTTACGAAACTTATTTGTTTCATCTGGTAGTACTAGGCCTTATGAAAGTTGCCTTTGTTCCAGCTCAAACCGACGCTAGCATCAAAATTATGCTTTTAATTAGCTATCTGGTTTTGACTTTTATCATCAGCGCAGCAATTGAAAAATATTATTCCAGCCCACTCAACAGCTACATTCGAAAGATTTTCATTAAAGATAAATCATAAAAATAAGCCCCTTTAAAATAGGGGCTTATTTAATTAAGCGATCAACATGGTTTCATCTTCTTGTTTAAAAGGATTAGGCCAGTTCTGCCAAACTTGTGGTCCTAAAGCCATTTCTTCATCACTTAACAAGCAGCGATCCAAGCGTTGTATTAAAGCTTGCTCATCCATTTGCATACCAATTAAAACCAGCTCCTGACGCGCATCACCTGTGCGAGCATCCCAATTTTTCTTAATTTCTTCAATGCTGGCTAGGTCACTCGGCCAGTCTTCTTCTGCAACGGCGGCCCACCAATAACCTGCCAAGCCGTGTCGAGCCATTGCACCTGCTTGTGACCATGAATAAGCCAATGTCGGTTCGGCAGCCAACCAGAAAAAGCCCTTAGAACGCACGACTCCTGGCCATTCAGCCTGAACCAAATCATAAAAACGCTCTGGATGGAAAGGTCGGCGAGCGCGGTAAACAAAGCTACTAATGCCATACTCTTCAGTCTCTGGCGTATGCTCACCACGTAACTCTTTTAACCAGCCTGGTGCTTGGGCAGCTTCATCAAAATCAAATAGCTGTGTATTTAAAATTTTATCTAAAGCGATCTTTCCAAATTGAGCAATTTCAATTCGGGCACGCGGGTTTAGAGTTCTTAAAATGGCGATCAGCTGGTCTTGCTGAGCCTGATCAATCAAATCAATTTTATTCAGCACAATCACATCACAAAACTCGATTTGATCAATGAGAAGATCGACTACAGTTCTTTCATCTTGCTCCCCTAATGATTCGCCGCGTTGCTGCAGGGAGTCAACTGAACTGTAGTCTTTCAGAAAATTAAAAGCATCGACTACCGTGACCATGGTGTCGAGTCGAGCGAACTCATTGAGTGAGTTTCCATCTTCATCTTCAAAAGTAAAAGTTTCTGCCACAGGTAACGGTTCTGAAATACCAGTTGACTCAATCACCAATTGGTCAAAGCGCCCTTCGTCGGCTAAACGTCTCACCTCAACTAATAAATCTTCGCGTAACGTACAACAGATACAGCCATTACTCATTTCAACCAGCTTTTCATCCGTTCTTGAAAGCTCTGCCCCACCTTCGCGTACTAATGCCGCATCAATATTCACCTCAGACATATCATTGACAATCACGGCAATACGGCGGCCTTCACGATTATTTAAAATATGGTTGAGTAATGTGGTTTTTCCTGCACCTAAAAAGCCTGATAAAACAGTGACGGGAAGCTTGGCAAATGAGTTGGCGATTGCAGTGCGCATGGCTTGATCTCTTCGAATAATATTTAAACTGATCATGGCTGGCCATCTAAGTATGGCCAGATCACAGGCGTAATCTATTTCTAAACCACAATAATATTATGTTATAACATAACTATCAATCAAGTTTTTATTCCGCTTTTATTTAAATCAATTTACTTAGTCGTTGAAAAAATTGCTTTTATAGTCCCTGACAAATTGAGGTTTTGTAGTGATGGTCAGGCTCCCATGCACGGAATCCTTGGCTATCAATATGGATTTGTCCTGAAGCATAAACACCTAGTCCCATATTAAGCGCTTGGCCTTTTGTAGCCCAAAACTGACAAAGTTTGGTTTTAGTTTGCTGAATATTGAATTGGTCTAAATCGGTAGGCTGTTCTGGCCCAATTCTAAAATCAAGCGCTGCATTAAAGACATGTCGAGAAGCATCAGCACCACCTGCACAGCGGTTTAGAGACAACGCCCGGTAGACCGAAGTCACTTCAAAATCATTAATTACGCCATCCTCAACTAACGCTTTTAAAATGCTAAGCGTCGGAACAATATTGGACCAAATCTCCCGTGGTGGCACCGCGTAAGGCTCAACTCCACATTTTTGCCAATCGCGAGCTGAGCTTAATAATTCATGGTCTGGAACTAAATTGGCAAGCCCTTTTTGCTTAAGAAATTGCTTGTAAGCTTGTACAGCCTGTTGATGGTCTGCTGAAGCTAACCACGCAACATACGCCTCGGGTTGAGGCTTTATTTTGACTACTGTTTTTGTAGGTTGAGGTAAAGAGGTCCGGGTGTGCAAAGGAGTTGTTGGCTTGGGTGTTTGAGTGCTACATGCTGTGAGAGATAATAAAATTAAACCGAAATAACGCTTCATAAATATGCTCTATCTTCACCAAAAATGGGAAAATTGCTCATCATTAAATTAATGAAATGTTATATTATAACAATAATAAAATCCTTTGATTTCTGTTGCTAAATTTTAAAAATAAAAAAGGACGCCTGTCAGACGTCCTTTTTAGATACAACTCAATAATTTATTAAATATCTGCTTCTAAGGCAGGTACAGACTGCTCAGCTTTTAATTTTCGGCGTTTAAATTGGTAAGCCGCCATCAAACACAAGATCCAGCCAGGAATCATCATGACCGCAACACGCATATCTGGTGTTAAAGACATCACGACCAAAATACCCAGCATAAACAGTATGCATAGATAGTTGCTAAACGGATACATAAAGCTTGGGAACTTCGTTGTTTGCCCTTGGCGCTGCATATATTTGCGGAATTTTAAATGCGTCCATGAAATTACAACCCAGTTAATTACAATCGCTGCAACCACAAGCATCATGAGTAAACCAAATGCTTTTTCAGGGAAAATATAATTTAACAGTACACATAAAATAGTGACTGCCGCAGAAAGGATCACTGCATTGGTTGGAATACCGCGTTTATTAATACGTGCAAATACTTTTGGTGCATTTCCTTGTTGCGCAAGGCCTAACAACATACGGCTACTGCAATAACTTGTCCCGTTATAAACTGAAACAGCAGCAGTCAAAATCACAAAGTTTAATAACGTTGCAATTCCTTGGCTATCTAAAGAAGCAAAGACCATTACAAACGGGCTTCCGCCTTGTGCCATTTGGTTCCATGGGAACAGCGAGAATAAAACAAAAAGCGTCGCAATATAGAAAATCAAAATACGATAAATAATTTGATTCACAGCTTTAGGTAAAGTTTTATCAGGGTCACGTGCTTCAGCTGCAGTAATACCGAAAAGCTCAATACCACCAAAAGCAAAAATAATGACCGCCATTGCCATCACTAAGCCTTCAACACCGAACGGGAAGAAACCGCCAAGTGCCCAAAGGTTTGAAATGCTTGCCTGTGGACCTGCTGTGCCTGTTGCAAGTAGATATGAACCAAAGCCAATCATTGCAAGAATTGCTAAGATTTTGACAATAGAAAACCAAAATTCCATTTCGCCAAAAAACTTAACGTGTAGCAAATTAATGCCGTTAATTAAGACAAAGAAGGCTAAAGCAGATGCCCACGTCGGGATTTGCGGCCACCAATATTGAATGTAAAGACCAATTGCGCTTAGTTCTGCCATACATACGAGTACATTAAGTACCCAATAGTTCCATCCTGACATGAACCCTGCAAATGGTCCCCAATATTTGTAGGCAAAATGACTAAAAGATCCACTAACTGGCTCTTCTACCACCATTTCACCAAGCTGACGCATCATTAAAAAAGCAATAAATCCTGCAATGGCATAACCGAGGATGACCGATGGACCTGCTAATTTAATCGATTGTGATATACCAAGAAAAAGCCCTGTGCCAATCGCCCCACCCAATGCAATAAGCTGGATGTGCCGATTACTCAAACCATGTTTCAGGTTTCCTTGCTCTTGTGCTGACATATGATTATTCTCATCCGTGTCACGTAATTTTTTTCCAATAAATTACGTATATCATAAATTGATCAAACTTTCATAGAGATTCATGAAAAAATAATTGCGTGACTTTTCTCATGACCGCGAATGAAAACAGAAAATACAAGAAATGACAATTATTATGAAATGTGTAATTAAATTATGTATTGCGTAATTTTATGAATTCAGTATTATAGAGACATGAAGCAATTGGTTGTGCTCGGTCTATATCAAACTCATAAGACAAAAGATGATCTAAGCAAAGGTTAAAACTTATTGAGTAGCTCAGTCCTAGACCGAACTTTTATTTGTATAAGACCCGAGATAAAGACAAGGAAGCGAAAATGGAACAAAAACTAAACTCTTTTATTGAAGTTTCACCTCAATCAGATTTCACTATTCATAATTTGCCTTACGGTGTTTTTAGCAGAGCTAACGAAAGTGAGCGTCAAGTTGGTGTAGCTATTGGTGATTGGGTGATTGATCTCGCTGCTCTTGAAAAGCACGGTCTTTTAAAACTTTCAGAACAAGACACATACTTTAACCAGCCTACTCTGAATAAATTTATCGAGTCTGGCAAAGCCAACTGGTCAAAAGTTCGTAAGACACTACAGTCTCTTCTCTCGGTTGAAAATTTAACGCTTCAAGAAAATGAAGCATTGCGTCAGGAAGTTTTGGTTAAGCAAGACAGCGTTACTTTGCATTTACCACTTCAAGTATCTGGTTATACCGATTTCTATTCTTCTAAAGAACATGCGACCAATGTAGGCTGTATGTTCCGCGACCCTAAAAATGCTTTACTGCCAAACTGGACTGAATTGCCTGTTGGTTACAATGGCCGTGCTAGTTCTGTTGTCGTCAGTGGCACTCAAGTCGTACGTCCATCTGGACAAATTAAACTTCCAAATGAAGAGCGCCCAGTTTTCTCAGCTACGCGTAAACTCGATTTCGAACTTGAAACAGCATTTGTTATTGGTAAACCAACAGAGCTTGGCCAGCCAATCTCAATTGAAAATGCTTGGGATCATATTTTTGGAATGGTATTACTCAATGACTGGTCAGCACGCGATATCCAGCAATGGGAATATGTGCCTCTAGGCCCTTTCAATTCAAAATCATTTGCTAGTGCCATCTCACCTTGGGTAGTCACACTTGAAGCACTTGAGCCATTTAAAGTGGAAGGCCCAAAACAAGAGCCTAAACCTTTAGCGTATCTACAAGAAAATATCGCGAATAGTTATGACATTAATTTGAGTGTTGAAATTCAAAGCCCGAAATCGGCACAAGCTGACGTGATTTGCCAAACTAATTTCAAATATATGTACTGGTCTATGGCTCAACAGCTTACTCACCACACCATTGGCGGCTGTAATGTTCAGGTTGGTGATTTAATGGGTTCAGGTACCATTTCAGGTTCTACACCTGACTCTTATGGCAGCTTGCTTGAGCTTACATGGAACACCACCAAGCCTTTAACACTTGCCAATGGTGAAACTCGTGGTTTCTTGCAAGACGGCGATACCCTGATCATGAAAGGTCATTGTGAGAAAAATGGTATTCGCATTGGCTTCGGTGAAGTTCGAAATACAGTCCTTCCTGCATTAAATTTCGATTTTGCAGAAACTTCGGAGCCTGACTATGAAGCTGTATAGTTACTTTCGTAGCTCTGCAGCCTACAGAGTACGGATTGGTCTGAACATTAAAGGTTTAGCTTATGAGACTGTTCCGGTTCATCTAGTAAAAAACGAACAGCAAAGCGAAGACTATTTAAAGTTAAACCGTAGTGCTCTGGTCCCGACTTTAATTGACGGCGATTTAACCTTGTCTCAATCGTTAAGTATTTTGGAATATCTGGATGAACAATATCCAGAAACCAAATTACTTCCAAGTGATGTGCAAGAGAGAGCCAAAATCCGTGCTTTTGCTCAAGCAATCGCTTGCGATATTCATCCATTAAATAACTTACGCGTACTGAAATATTTAAAAAATGACTTAAATGTTTCAGACGAACAAAAAAATTATTGGTATCAGCACTGGATTATTGAAGGCTTTCAAAATCTCGAACAGCTACTTCAAGATTCAAATGGACAATTTTGCTTTGGACAACAAGCAACAATTGCCGATTGCTGCCTGATTCCACAGGTCTACAACGCGAAACGCTTCAAGATTGATTTATCTGCGTTTCCAAAAATTGAATCGATTTATCACCATTGTTTGTCTATCCCAGCCTTTTATAACGCGGCGCCAGAACAACAACCAGATTGGGAATAGTAAAAAGGAGTTTTAATATGACATTTGCCATTAAAAAAATACATCACGTTGCATATCGTTGTAAGGATGCGAAAGAAACTGTTGAGTGGTATAAAAAAATGCTCAATATGGATTTCATTTTAGCTTTTGCTGAAGACCATGTGCCGTCAACTAAAGCTTTTGACCCATATATGCATTTATTCTTAGATGCTGGTCAAGGTAACGTTTTGGCATTTTTTGAATTGCCAACTCAACCAGAAATGGGCCGAGACGAAAATACGCCTCAATGGGTACAACATATTGCTTTTGAAGTTGAAGACTTAAATGCGTTGATGGCTGCCAAGCAACATTTAGAAGAAAATGGTGTGAAAGTCTTAGGTGTAACTAACCATGGCATTTTCCACTCAATTTACTTCTTTGACCCAAATGGCCATCGTTTAGAACTGACTTATAACGATGCGCATGCTGAAGAAAAAATTGCAAAAATTACTGAAGAAATGAAAGCTGAAATGCTAGAGGAATGGAGCAAAACTAAACGCGCTCCACACCACACTCATTTCTTGCATGAAGAAGAGTTAGGAACCTAATTTTTAAAGAGCGCACTAAAAAATCGGCATTGATTAGAATTGTTTTAAGAGCAGTTCTATATCAATGCCGATTTATATTATTTAAAACTGCTAAATTTCTAGAAAATTGCGCTATAAATAAGAGCATAGTGATTTTAGAAAGTTGTTGGTTATTAAACATGTCAATTTCGCTAATAGAAAAAGGTGATTTCTATTTTTCACTAGGCTCAGGCATGATGTAAAACGCACCAATTTCAATTTATGTTTTGATCGTCACTGTTTAACAGCTGAAGTAAATTTATTAAGGGTATTTAAATGATTGAAGAAAAAGTATCTGGGGGGGTTCAATCACTTGAAGTCGGTCTATCTGTACTAAACGCCCTTTTGGAACACAATCAACCTATTATTCTCAAAGATCTGTCTAGCAAGCTCGAAATGCATCCTGCCAAGGTTCACCGCTATCTGGTCAGCCTTATTCGTATGGAATATGCAAAACAGCTTGATGATGGACAATATGCTTTAGGTGATCAGGCATGGCGCTTAGGTCTCAACTGTGTTCAACATAGCGACACACTACAGCTGGTACAGCATTTAATTTACGACCTACAAAACAAAATTGGTTGCGGTATACAAATTAGTAAATGGTCACCAAAAGGCCCTGTCGTGGTTCAGTCGATTGAATCAAACCACCCTATTTCGATTGTTACTAAAGTCGGCTCGATTATGCCTTTAGTCAATTCTGCTGCGGGACGTCTATTTGCTTCTTATCTTCCAGAGCATTTTGTTCGTCCCTTAATGGAAGCGGAATGGCAAAAGCATCAAGAGCTTGGTCTAAACATCGCACCACAAAACTGGCAAGCATTTACAGAGCTTAAAGACACCATTCGCCAGCAACAAATGTCGGCAGCGAAAGGTGATTTACTGACGGGAATTAATGCGGTGGGTTTACCTGTATTTAACTCAAACCAGAGTATTGAGTTTTGTATTGTCGCACTGGATAGCGAAATGTTTTTACCAGTCGACCCTCATAGTAAAACAATTGAAATCTTGAAAAATGAAGTGAATCTCATTAATCAATATATTAAAAGCCGCTAATCAATAGCCATAAAAAAACCAAGAGATCAAGCTCTTGGTTTTTTAAGATCAGGAATAAGGCTCAGCTTATTTATTTAGTTTCTAAAACACCACGGCGAATCTGGTCACGTTCAATCGACTCAAATAACGCCTTGAAGTTACCTTCACCAAAGCCATCATCATCTTTACGTTGAATAAATTCAAAGAAAACTGGACCAATCATGTTTTCAGAGAAAATTTGCAATAAAAGCTTTTTCTGACCGTCTTTAGTATTACCATCAAGCAAAATACCGCGCTGTTTTAATTCATCAGTCGGTTCACCATGCTCAGGTAAACGATCTTCTAGCATTTCATAATACGTATTTGGCGGCGGTGTCATAAATTTCAGACCAAGGCCTTTTAACTTATCCCAAGTCGAGATTAAGTCATCACAAATAAACGCGATATGCTGAATACCTTCGCCATTAAAGTCAGATAGGAACTCTGCAATTTGGCCGTTTCCTTTGTCAGAATCTTCGTTTAACGGAATACGGATCTTACCGTCTGGTGCTGTTAATGCTTTAGACGTTAAACCTGTATATTCACCTTTAATATCAAAGTAGCGAATTTCTTGGAAGTTAAAGATTTTTTCATAGAAGTTTGCCCAATACTCCATACGGCCTTTGTAGACGTTATGAGTTAGGTGGTCAATTTCGTTTAAGCCTGCCCCTACTGGACGTTTCTCCGCATCATCAAAGAAAACAAAGTCATTTTCATAAATATCACGGTCAACTAAAAAGATTGGCATACCACCAATACCTTTAATTGCCGGAATGTTGAGCTCCATTGGCCCAACTTTTGAATACATTGGTTCAGCACCAAGCTCTACCGCTTTTTGGAAAGCTTTTGCTGCATCACGTGTTTTAAAACCCATCGCACAAGCAGATGGACCATGTTCATTAAAGAAGAATGAAGCATAAGATTCTGGCTGATAATTCAGGATAATATTGATATTTCCTTGACGCCATAAGTACGCTTCTTTCGATTTATGCTTGGCTACTTTTGAAAAGCCGATTGTCTCAAAAATTGGATCTAATTCATTTTCTTTTGAAACAAACTCAATAAATGCAAAACCGCATAATTCTAATGGGTTCTCTAAAATATCCATCTAGTTTCCCTCTGGTGATTACCTGTTCCGTTTATCTCTATTGCTGATGAACTCAGCTCCTTTCTCTATAGAATACGTAATCATTGGGTGAGTATTTGAACCGTCAAAATGCCTTAACCCAACGCATCCTATGAGAAAAAAACGAGTCATTAAAACGAAGATATAATGAGCGTAGAGCCTTTAATGATTAATTTCCGTTCCATGTGGCGTTTGTTTTCCATACACACTGTCCTTTGTTATCTAAAAGTACGATTGAGATTTTTCAATAAACCTTTAAAAATCGTCTTTTCCTAAAAATCATTTATAGATTTATGGAGACCAACATCCTTGTTGGATCTCCAATGGCCATTTACCTTGAATTAGATGCTACTAAAAACAAATAAATTATGCAATACATAACTTAATTATGAATTACATAATTTTAGTAATCTTTTAATTTGCCTGTTTTTAAAATCAATTGTCATATTCGATATTCTGTTTATGATTCTTTATCTTCAAAAATCTCTCTTGCTTTGAGTTTGGAAAACTATGCTTTTAGTCAGCGCATGTTTAATTGGTGAACCTGTTCGATATGATGGTAAATCTTGTCCAAATACCCGACTTAAGCAGCTATTAATCAATAAAAAAGCCCATGCATTATGCCCAGAGCTATTAGGTGGTTTTACCACTCCCCGTTTACCCGCAGAAATTGTGGGCGGAACAGGTAAAGATGTGCTTGATGGCAAAGCAAGAATTACTGATTCATCTGGTTTAGATGTGACAGAGTTATATTTAAAAGGTGCTTACCGCACCCTAGAAGTTGCGCAGCAAATAAAAGCGACTTGTGTGGTTTTAAAAGAGAATAGCCCATCTTGTGGTAGCCAAAAAATTTATAACGGTACTTTTCAAGGTGAGAAAATTACGGGAGTTGGAATCACCACGGCGCTTTTGCAGCGCCACGGCTTTGAAGTAATTTCTGAAAATGAGATTGAAGATTGGTTAGTAGAACATCCTCTTTAAGAGTGTGTTGATCTACCTAATCAAAAACCTCTTAATTGTTTTCTAAAATGGAAACAGATGGCACTCAATATACAAGCCACTAAATAACTTATGGCAGCCATCCACCAGAAACCATAAATTCCCATCGCAGAAATCGAGATATCTTGCCAATGCAGTCCTTTATAGGCCATCCACCAACCACCGCCTAATCCGAAACATAACACCACGACCAAGAAAATCAGCATTGGTAAAATCGACACATCCCAACAACGCAGCAAAGAGGTCAATAACGTCATTAAGCCATCTAGAAAGTGAGACATACAGACAATCAACAGCAGTGATGCAGCCAAAATCTGAACAGCCAAATCATCTGAATATAACGTGACAATTAAGTCCCTCTCCAGCCATAAACACAGGGATAGACTGCCGCTTACTGCCATAATCACCCATATACTTTGTCTGGCAATTTTGTTTGCTTCTTCCATGTTCCCGCTGCCCATAGATCGCGATACCAAAATGCTATAAGCCGAGGCAATCGATGAAGGGATAATAAACATGAACCCGCCAGTACTCGCGACAATTTGATGTGCCGCTGACACCACACTCCCAAAAGGCAAAATCAGAATAGCAACCGAACAAAATGCAACGACGTCCATCAACGCCATAATTGCTGTCGGGATACCTATTTTTAAAATCATCCGCAGACTTTCTCGGCTATCTTCAATCGACTGTTCGGGATGCTCAATAAAGATGTATCTTTTCTCCAGAAAAAACAGGTAATAAACAGCCAACATAAACCACCGTACAATGAGAGTAGCTAACAAAGCCCCTATGGCACCAAGTGGCGGAATTGAAAATGAAGCGACACCATAAATCAAAAGATAGGACAAAATAATTTTAAGAATGAAGAAAACACTATCTGATAATAAAACCTTATGCGCATTTTCAGTGACCTGAGACAAAGCTGTAAATAAGCGCATCAATAAATGCGCGGGTAAAATAAATACCAAAGCCCAAATACAGTTTTTAGTAATTGACACAACATGTTCAGATGCACCAAATAATTTTGGTAAATCGCGGAACAAGTAGAGCAAGCCAATACTTAGCAATGCCGAACATAACATCAGCCAGATGCCTTGAATAAAAATTTGACGAATGCGTGGTATGTTATGGCAACCATAAGCTTCTGAAAGCTTGAGCATCACGCCTTGCAGAATCCCCATACCAATGACATAAACCACTGTATATAAAGATAAGGTCACCGATAATGCTGCTACATGATCGTTACTAAAATGCCCTACATAAGCAATATCAATCAATCCACTTAAAACTAGAATTAAATTGCTTGAGAGCATGGGAATAAATAATTTAAAAATCTGATTCATCAAGGAAATGCCTTATTTTTCTTTACGATTTATACTCATATTCACGTTATTTTTAGTGCATCAATTCAAAGCAAAAGACATACCAGTTCTAGCTTTAGCTCCCCTAAAATATGCTTTAAATAAAAAAGGCCAAACTATTCGTTTGGCCTTCTTTCCTAATGTATGTTGTTTATACAGTTATTCTTGTTTGTGTTTACTTGCCCAATAAGTCGCAAGCGCAGGCCCAGAAATATTATGCCAAAGACTGAAAATTGCGCTTGGTACAGCTGTAATCGGAGAAGCAGCAAAATGGACTGCTGCAAGTGCAACACCTAAGCCTGAGTTTTGCATCCCCACCTCAATAGCAATCGCCTTACTGTCCGCATAAGGTAATTTAAAGAAACGCGCTGCGGTAAAACCTAATAAATATCCAAGCCCATTATGTAAAATCACCACAGCCAAAATAAGCAAACCCGACTGTAAAATTGCTGCTTTGCTTCCACCAATAATCGCGGCCACAATCGCTACAATTGCAATGACCGAAACTAAAGGCATGACTTGAATATAAGATTCGACCTGACGTTTAAGCCATGTTCTTAAAATCAAACCAATCACAATAGGCAGTAGCACCACCTGCAAAATCGAAATAAACATCGAGGCTGCATCAATCTTTAGCCATTGGCTGGCAAGCAGATAGAAAATCGCAGGGGTTAATATCGGTGCCAAAAGTGTTGATACCGATGTACAGGCCACCGATAAAGCCACATTGCCTTTAGCCATATAGGTAATTACGTTTGAAGCGGTTCCCCCTGGGCAACAACCCACCAAAATGACCCCAACCGCAATTTCAGGCGGTAAAT
This sequence comes from Acinetobacter sp. BEC1-S18-ESBL-01, assembly GCF_014169935.1. NCBI lineage: Bacteria > Pseudomonadati > Pseudomonadota > Gammaproteobacteria > Moraxellales > Moraxellaceae > Acinetobacter > Acinetobacter sp. BEC1-S18-ESBL-01. The sequence continues at coordinate 67,495 of NZ_AP022302.1, read as the reverse complement.
TAAATAATTTACATAGAGCATATGCTAAGCCCGGCATTACGACAAACTGCGCTACCACCCCAATCAATACCGCTTTAGGGCTTTGTAATACCCCTTTAAAGTCATCGACGGTCATGGTCATTCCCATACCAAGCATAATAATGCCCAATATCCATGGAATGTACGCTTTGAGCCAGACAAAAAATTCAGGCTGCCATAGCGCTAGCGCTGCAAAAATAATCACCCATAGGGCAAAAGTTTTTTGAATAAATTGGGTAAAGCGTAGGAATGCAGCCATACTTTCTATCCCTAAAAATTAAAATATCAAAGTTAAAAACCAGAGCAATATAATTAGCGCTCACCCAACAGATCAATCGACTGAATACGGACAACACCTTGCTGCTGCATGGTTTGCCAAGCTTGTTCTAACGAACCATTCAGATCAATCCCTTTACAAGCATCTTCAACCACTAAAGTTTTAAAACCTTGTTTAACTGCATCCAAGGCAGTCCATGCAACACAAAAGTCCGTGGCAATTCCGACCACATAAACCGTATCAATGCCACGCTCTTTTAGGTAACCGGTTAAACCGGTCATGGTGGCGTGGTCTGCTTCCATAAAAGCCGAGTAGCTATCAATATGCGCGTGAAAGCCTTTTCGGATAATCAGTTGAGCTGTCGGAATATTTAAATCAGGATGAAACTCGGCATCTTGAGTACCTTGTACACAATGCTTAGGCCAAAGCACCTGTGGTCCATAGTCGAGTTCAATGGTTTCAAATGGCTGCTTACCCAAATGATTGGCTGCAAAAGAGATATGATTATCCGGGTGCCAGTCCTGAGTCAGGACGACATTTTCAAAACAACCAGCAAGTTGGTTAATCGTTGGAATAATTCTATCGGCATCGGCGACTGCTAAATTTCCACCCGGTGTAAAACCATTTTGTACATCAACTACGATTAAAACCGCATTTTGTGGTTGTTTATTCATTTTCATGTCATCTTCAATCCCAACTGGGAAATTGCATTCTATCTTGCCACAAAAAAAGCCCATATTAAGTAAGGCTCAGTCGAATCAAGCCGTATTGTTATGTTTACTGGGTATTCTTAGCGCGCAATAATGAAAACATCCTATCTTTTCCTCAAGTTTACATCGCGATTATCCGTTAGGCGTATTGTTCTTATGCGTCTGATCAGTCATAATTTGCATAATTGTCATTCAACAATCTGTTATTGTTAGAACTGGACAATCAAAATACTGCAACCATCCCACATTTTGTTTTTCTTACCTCAGATTCGGATGGATAAATAGGATATTTTTAAAAATGACTCAGCAAGCACAGACCATTCAAGGCTCAATCGTCGCAATCGTCACACCAATGTTGAAAGACGGCGGTGTAGATTGGAAGGGTCTTGAGAAGCTGGTTGAGTGGCACATAGAACAAGGTACAAACAGTATTGTAGCCGTCGGTACAACCGGCGAAGCCTCAACATTGAGCATGGAAGAGCACACACAGGTTATTAAAGAAATTATTCGTGTAGCCAATAAACGTATTCCAATTATTGCCGGTACTGGTGCAAACTCAACCCGTGAAGCAATCGAATTAACTAAAGCTGCTAAAGACCTCGGTGCTGATGCAGCTTTACTTGTAACACCATATTATAACAAGCCAACCCAAGAAGGCCTTTACCAACACTATAAAGCGATTGCTGAAGCTGTTGAATTACCGCTTATTCTCTATAACGTACCTGGTCGTACTGGCGTAGACCTTTCAAACGACACAGCTGTACGTTTAGCAGAGATCTCGAATATTGTCGGCATTAAAGATGCAACAGGTGACGTACCTCGTGGTAAAGCTTTAATTGAGGCGTTAAACGGCAAGATGGCTGTGTACTCAGGTGATGATGAGACAGCATGGGAACTTATGCTTCTTGGCGCTGACGGCAACATCTCGGTTACTGCAAATATTGCACCTAAAGCAATGAGTGAAGTATGTGCTGTTGCGATTGCCAAAGATGAACAACAAGCGAAGACGCTTAACAATAAGATTGCAAATTTACACAATATTCTATTTTGCGAATCAAACCCAATTCCTGTGAAATGGGCACTACATGAGATGGGACTGATTGATACTGGTATTCGCTTACCACTCACTCCTCTCGCTGAGCAATATCGCGAACCTCTCCGCAATGCCCTAAAAGATGCGGGAATTATTTAATAAGAGCAATTTATGATGCAATTACGTCTTGGTTTAGTCCTTGCAGTTTCAGCCTTAAGTTTAGCTGGTTGTGGTCGCTTCGCAATTAATAATCACTCTTTAGATTATAAAAATGCCAAGCAACTTGCCCCGCTTGAATATCCTGCCGATGCAACTGTACGACCAGCGACACCTTTGTATCCTGCACCAACTGTAGAACAGCGCGCTATCGATAACGCACCGAAGTTTGAAAATAAGCGTGGCAACCGCTATGCACTGCCACGCCCTGAACAAACGCAAGGTAATGCGACACTAGATGCCTCTGCTCAAACGACGACTGCGCTTGGACGTCCTCAGCTTGTGACTGACGGTAATAAAAATCCGTTGTTAAAAGTTGATGGAAATACAGCCGAGATCTGGCAATACACCAAAGCTACGTTAAGTACTTTAAATTTCAACATCATCGCTCAAGGCAGTAATCAAGCGACGATTAAAGTAAATGACAATACTTATGTGCTTAAACTTACTGGTGTAGGTTCTAGTCATACTCTTGCTCTATTTAATGTAGATAACACTTTTGCAAGCCCAGATGTGGCTGCTGAAGTGTTAAACCAGATTTACCAAAATTGGCCAGCCTAGTCGTTTACTAGGCATTTTTTTTAAAAAGGTTCCCTCATGTTAAAACAAACCTTGCTCTATACTGGTAAAGCAAAATCTGTATATGAAACAGACAATGCCGACCATCTGATTTTAGTCTTTCGTGATGATGCCTCTGCGTTCAACGGCGAAAAAATCGAACAACTAGATCGTAAAGGCAAGGTGAACAACCGTTTTAACGCCTTCATTATGGAAAAACTTGCTGCTGCGGGTATTGAAACGCATTTTGAAAAATTGCTTTCTCCAACTGAAGTGCTTGTTAAAAAACTTCAAATGATTCCAGTTGAATGTGTAATTCGTAACTATGCAGCTGGTTCTCTATGCCGTCGCTTAGGTGTAGAAGAAGGTAAAGAGTTAACTCCTCCTACATTTGAATTGTTCTATAAAGATGACGGTCTAGGCGACCCAATGGTTAACGAATCTCAAGCGATTGCTTTAGGTTGGGCGACTGCTGAACAGTTAGAACAAATGAAAGTTTTAACTTATAAGGTAAACGATGTATTAAAAGCATTATTTGCTGAAGGCAACATGATTTTGGTGGACTTCAAGCTTGAATTCGGTGTTTTCCATGACCGCATCGTGCTTGGTGATGAGTTCTCTCCAGACGGCTGCCGTTTATGGGATAAAGACTCTAAGAAGAAACTCGACAAAGACCGTTTCCGTCAAGGTTTAGGCGGTGTTGTTGAAGCTTATGAAGAAGTTGCTGCTCGTTTAGGCGTAGATTTATCTGACATCTAATCAGTAAAACTTCATAAAAAAACCGGGCTAAAGCCCGGTTTTTTATATTCAGCGCCATGCACCCCAAACAATGTAGACAGATTTGTCTATTTCAATAAATTAACACTTGCATAATCTTAATTTAAAACACTAAAATCTAAAAAAACACAAAGCACTTCACAATAATTAAATTTAAAAACTCGGATGAACCTATGGAATTATCTAAGCTTGAAAAGAGATTAATGAATCATCCAATCCATTTTGGTGAAAATCCTTTGGTCTTATTAAACAACTTTAGCACTTCTGCCTTAAAACAAGGCTGGAGTCAGGCAGAGATTGAATCTGTTATTGCTAAAGCCTCTCAAGGCGACTATATGGCACTCATCCGTACTTTAAGAGCTTATACTTTTCTTTGATTTTGTGATTGATGATCCAGCCATTGTGCATTCAATTTATAAAAAGACACATAAAGCTGTTATGAATAGACTAGATTTATCCTGAACACTGCCTTAACAATAAATAAAACAATAAATATAAGATATTTATACAGTGAGGAGTAAACCTGATGGACCATGAAATAGAGGAAAAGAAAGTCGAGAAAACTTTAAGCTGGCGTGAAAAAATGGCAGTCGAAGAACATGAGAAACTGTCACCCCGTCTGGTTTATGAAATTATCCGCCGTGATGGTGCCGAAGAGCTTGATCGTCCAACAACTGCATTGATCTTTTCAGGGATTGCCGCGGGTTTAGTCATCAGTTTTTCATTTGTATTTAAAGCGATTATTGCTGCTTATCTCCCAGCTGATGCAGTCTGGACCGATTTAATCACTAATGTTGGTTATACCATTGGGTTCTTGATCGCTATTTTGAGTCACATGCAACTCTTTACCGAGAATACTATCACCACAGTTGTGCCTTTATTTAATCCCTTTACTTTCGATAAATTACGAGCAGTGGGCCGCTTATGGGGCATTGTGATTCTATGCAACATCATTGGAACAGCTTTGGCGAGTTTATTTTTCCTAACTACTCACCTGTTTACTCCAGATATTGACAAAGCACTAGATGAACTCGCACATCATGTAGGTTCCTTTTCTGCAACCCAGAATCTGCTCAAAGGCATTATGTCAGGGCTGTTAATTGCTGCATTGGTCTGGATGTTGCCTTCAGTCAGTAATAAGTTTCTACTCATCTTTTTTATGACGTATTTGATAGGACTGGGTGACTTTACCCATGTAGTAGTTGGTTCTACAGAAATGTCCTATCTAGTCTGGCAAGGAGAAGCTTCTATTAGCAAGTATCTATTTACTTTCCTCGTCCCAACCACTATCGGCAATATTATTGGCGGTACAGGTGTGTTCACATTACTGATTTATGGTCAAGTCACTGAAGAGCTGGAATAGCATAAAGCAGGAACTATTGTTCCTGCTGCCATCTGCGTTGCTGTAAGCGCTCACCTTCAACCTCACGCTTATTTCTTGCAGACTCATAGAGTTTGGTTCCCTTCAACTCAGGCGGCAAATAGTCTTGCAGCACAAAGTGCTCTGGGTAGTCATGAGGATAGAGATAATTAATACCATAGCCTTGCTGTTTCATAAGCTTGGTTGGCGCATTTCTCAAATGTAAAGGCACAGGTAAATTTGCTGTTTTTTCAGCAAGTTCAAGAGCCTTATTAATCGCTAAATAAGTACTATTACTTTTTGCACTTGTTGCTAGGTAAACTGCTGTTTGACCTAGAATAATTCGAGCCTCAGGCATGCCCACCGCTTGTACAGAGCGGAAACACTCACCTGCAAGCAATAGCGCATTTGGATTAGAGTTTCCGATGTCTTCTGAGGCCGCAATCAGCATACGTCTTGCAATAAAAACCGGATCTTCTCCGCCTTTAAGCATACGAGCCATCCAATATAGAGTTGCATCTGGATCACTGCCTCGAATTGATTTAATAAATGCAGAAACGAGGTCGTAATGCTGCTCGCCCGATTTGTCATAACGCGCAATATTTTGCTGAGCGACTTTTACCACAACCGCATTAGTAATCGTGTTTTCAATTTCTGGTTCAAAAGTACTTGCGATCAAGTCCAGTAAATTAAGCGCTTTGCGAGCATCACCTGCTGCGAACTGAATGAGCGCATCATATTCTTCTATATGAATGTAACGTTCTTTTAAGAATCTATCGCTTTGAAGTGCATTGTTGAGTAGTGTCTGAATTGCCTCACTGTCTAAACTATTTAAGGTATAGACCTGACAGCGTGATAAAAGCGCGCTATTCACCTCAAAAGACGGGTTTTCAGTTGTTGCACCAATTAAAGTAATTTTGCCTTTTTCAACTGCACCTAATAAAGCATCTTGCTGTGATTTATTAAAACGATGAATTTCATCAATAAAAACAACAGGTGTCAGTAAATCACCACTTTCTGCAATCACTTCACGTAATTCTTTTACGCCCGTATTCAGCGCAGACAAGCTCACAAATGGACGGTCTATTGCCTGCGCCAAAAGTAAAGCAATCGTTGTTTTACCAACGCCTGGTGGTCCCCAAAAAATAATAGAAGGCAAATGTCCCTGATCAATCATTTGACGTAAGGGCGCATGTTCACCTAATAAATGATCTTGCCCAATAATTTCAGACAAGTCTCTTGGGCGCAGGCGTTCGGGAAGTGGAATATGGGTGTCTGACATCTCAAATGGCTTTATCGTCTTTTCACTATAGTCTATTGTGTCTCACAGAAATCTACAATTTGAATCTATGAGACACGTTCTTTATTTACAGGCTCTTGCTTAGCATTAAGAGGGTTTCTTACTCAGCTTGAGTAAACGCGCATTTGAGCCATCTTCAATCACCCAAATCGAACCATCTTTTGCTTCATGCAACCCACGAATACGTTTTTTCATATCCAATCTTTGCACTTCTTTCACGGGCTTATGCTCTAAATCCACCACAATAATCGCTTCGGAAGATAACCCGCCAATTAAGGCTTTATTTTGCCATGCAGGAAATTGCTGACCACGATAAATGATCATACTCGATGGAGAGATAACAGGAGTCCAGTCAATTTCTGGTGCTTTAAACTCTGGCTGAGTGTGATGATCTGGAATAGGTTGGCCCGAATAGTGGTCTCCATTTGAAACGATTGGATAACCATAATTTTCACCTTTGGTAATAATATTAAGCTCATCACCACCTTTAGGCCCCATCTCAACCACCCACAGCTGTCCTTGGCGGTCAAGAGCCATACCTAACGGGTTACGGTGTCCCAGTGACCATATTTCAGCAGTGACCCCGCCTTGCTTATAAAAAGGGTTACCTACAGCCGCGGTGCCATCCTCATTTAAACGCAAGATTTTACCTAAGTTACTTTTCCCTGTTTTGGGCAGGATCAAACTTTTGTCGCTCACCTGAACTGACCCACAGCTTACCATCTGTACCAAAAAGCATGCGATGTCCATAATGGCCTTGTCCCGAGACTTTAGGTACTTGCTGCCAAATCTGCTTTATATCGGTGAGTTTTGGCTGATTAGGATGAGATAAATCTAGTTTCGCACGTGAAATCACTGCGCCAGATCCACCTTGCCCTTTTGTAGCATAGCTGAGATAAACCCAATGATTCTTGGCAAAGTCAGGGTGTAAAATGACATCTCCTAAACCACCTTGCCCCCCATAGTTCACCGCGGGAACACCTTGCACATCCAACATTTGTTTATTTTTTGGGTTAAAAATTTTTAATTTACCTTGCCGTTCAGTCACTAATAAACGCTGATCAGGCAGACTGGTCACAGCCCAAGGTTCATTAAAATGTGAAACTGCTTCAACCTGATAAGTTTGTTTGACAGCAACAGACTGATCTGCTTTTGCAGTCGTATTTTGTTCAGGATTTTTTGAATTGGTATTATTAGACCCACAGGCCATTAACAAAAAAAAGCTACTACATAATAAGGGGGCTGCTAATCGTCTCATCATTTTTATCTCCTTTTGTTTTTATTGTTATATTACGGAGATGAGCAAAAAAATTACGATAAAAGTGTTACTTTATTATACGCTGTAATCAAACATTCTCTTTTAAGACTAAATTAGCGCACCCATCGCACAATATAATCTTCAAGATCATCTTCATGGACATCAACTTCAGAAAGGCAACGTCCTGCAACTGACTTTTTCGCTTTAACCACGCTTTGTCTCGAACCCGTATTTAAATAATGCCAAGAAGGTAAATTCTTGCCTTCATTCAAGCGCTTATAGGCACAGCTTGATGGCAACCAGTGGATTGTTTTTAAAGACTCTACCGTTAATTGCAGGCAGTCAGGTACTTGCTGCTGACGATTCGGATAGTCCGTGCAACGCCCTGTACCACAATCAAGTAACTTACAGGCCACCTTGGTATAAGCAACCTCATGCGTATCTTCATCTTCTAGTTTTACCAGACAGCACAAACCACAGCCATCACATAAAGCTTCCCACTCAAGTTGAGTCAGTTGCTCTAACGGATAGTTTTTCCAAAAGAGTGGTCGAAGTGAGGTCTCGGTAGACATAATCTTTTAACAGCTGATGAGATAAAACGATGTATCAGTATAGCATTGAAGTGGTCTGTACTAAAAAAGAAGCTGTATTTATGACATCACAAAATGATTGTTTAATATACATTTCAACCACATAAACGACACATTCCGAGCAAAAAACACGCTATATAGTTAAATGACAATGAAAAATAAGGAGGACAGCATTATGTTCCGTTGGGCGATAATTTTTGCAGTAATTGCACTCATTGCCAGTCTATTAGGGTTTGGTGGTGTTGCAGGGCTATCTAAAGACTTTGCCGTGATTTTATTAGTTGTAGCTGTAATTCTAGCTGTAATTGGGTTCATTTCTCGAGGCCGAACTTAATTTAATCATGATCACATAAAAAGAAGGAACTGGTTTCCTTCTTTTTTTATTGCTTATAGCTTTGTATCTTTTTCTTTTGATGTAGATTTTTACATAGTTATTTATTTTAGTTCTTAATTTTTATGCTTTAATCAAGCGTATTTAAATCGATTTAAATTTCAGGATTAATGTCATGAGTACTGCAATTCAAACCCGTGAAATTCAATATACTGCACCAGATGGTAGCCATTTAATTGGTTACTTTGCGGCTCCAGATAGCGAAACACCTGTTGCGGGTGTGATTGTTGCTCCTGAGTGGTGGGGACGTAACGAATATACAGAGCAACGCGCACGTGAACTTGCTGAACACGGCTATGCTGCGCTTGCAATTGATATGTATGGTGATAAAAAAGTTACAACCACCGCAGCTCAAGCCTATGAATGGATGATGCAGACATTTGAAGAGTTAGACACGGTGACTGATCGTGCCAATGCTGGGCTTCAAACTTTAGCTGCTCAGCCGGAAGTAAACAGTGAAAAAATTGCCGCTGTAGGTTATTGCTATGGTGGTAAAGTCGTATTAGATCTTGCGCGTTCTGGTGCTCCACTAAAAGCGACTGCAACTTTCCATGGCACATTAACGCCTAAAGCTCCTGCTCAAAAAGGCGACATTCAAGGTGAAGTTTTAGTTCTACATGGTGAATTAGACAGTATGGTCACCTTAGAAGATGTTGCTAATTTTGAAAAAGAGATGCAAGCTGCTGAGGTTAAAAATGAAGTAGTGGTTTTAGAAGGTGCTAAACATGGCTTTAGTAACCCGCTTGCCGATGAAAGAGCTAAAGCGAACGGTGTGGACCTTGGCTACAATAGCGAAGCGGAAAAACAAGGCCTTGCTAAAATGTACGCTTTATTAGATCGTACTCTAAAATAAAAGAAGCAAATTTGGAGCAAATGATTTTTTTGCATTTGCTCCCTTAAATGTTTATGACTTTGCAATATTTTTACTGTATTTTTTAAACCATACTTCAATAACTATACTCCCGTTGAGCTAGAGCAAAGCCTAGTCTTATTTCCCGCACTCGGGGTTTAATGGAATAACATGAGAGGATACAACAATGACTGACAAGAAATGTCCGTATTGCGAATTTGATGAATATGACATCATTGATAAGAATGAATTTGCCGTAATTTTGCCTGATTCTAATCCGTTATCTAAAGGCCACTGTGTAGTAACACCACTGCGCCATGTTAGTTCTTTTTTTGACATTACGTCTAAAGAACATCAAGGCTTGCTTACACTTCTTGAAATTGCCCGTCATGAGACACAGCTTCGCCATCAGCCAGATGGCTTTCATATTGGCTTTAATGATGGTGAAGTGTTTGGACAGACTTCTGACCATTTCCACATTCATGTCATTCCATACTATAAAAACCAACCGTTGAAACTTGATCAACGTTGGGGTGTACAAAAGGATTAATTCTTTTTACCCATAGAACAGGGACTACATTTTTGATGTAGTCCCTGTTTTTATATGTCCATTTTCTTCGTTTGCTTTAAACAAAATTTCATCTAAATTTCAGCTATAATTTAGCCCTTACTTCTCTTCTATAGCTGTTCATGCCTGAATTTTCTTTTTCTGATGCCCTTTTAAACTGGTTCGATCAACATGGTCGTCACGATTTGCCTTGGCAAGTTGCCGATGATCCATACAAAGTTTGGGTTTCTGAAATTATGCTACAACAGACTCAGGTGAAAACGGTCTTGCAATATTTTGACCGCTTTATGGAGCGCTTTCCAACGGTAGACGCTTTAGGTCATGCAACTTGGGATGAAGTAGCACCTTATTGGGCTGGCCTCGGTTACTACGCTCGTGCACGCAATTTGCATAAAGCGGCTGGTCTTGTCACGCAGCAAGGTAAATTTCCTGAAACGCTAGAAGAATGGATTGCGTTACCTGGCATTGGTCGCTCTACCGCAGGCGCGCTCATGTCTTTAGGTTTACGTCAGTACGGCGTCATCATGGATGGCAACGTGAAACGCGTCTTAGCTCGTTTCTTTGCCATTGAAGATGACTTAAGCAAACCACAGCACGAGCGTGAAATGTGGAACCTGGCTGAAGAGCTTTGCCCTACACATCGCAATCATGACTACACTCAAGCGATTATGGATCTCGGCGCAACCATCTGTACGCCTAAAAAACCGCTATGTTTATATTGTCCAATGCAAGCTCATTGTCAGGCTTATCAGCAAGGGTTAGAACAAGAATTACCTTTTAAAAAACCGAAAAAAACACCGCCTGTTAAAACAGCAGATGTTCTTATTATTCAGTGCGAAGGTGAATGGTTCTGGCAACAACGTCAAGCTCATGGTCTATGGGGCGGTTTATTCTGTTTACCTATTTTAGAAAATGAACATGAACGACTGAGCATAAGCCAGCAATATAAATTACAGCCTCATGCACAAACTTTTCAGATCAGCCATAGCTTCACTCATTTTACATGGTTACTTAATGCTCACGTGTTCCACGTGGAACCTGATCAAAAAGAACATCTGGCTATTGAACTTGAAGGTCAATGGTTGAGTCCGGAACAAGCCATTACCAAAGGTGTTCCAACCGCTATGAAAAAATTGATCTCGACAAGCCGTTCATGACATAGTGAGTAAAATAATTTTGATATGGCTGTGACAGGGAGTATTTTGTGCGACGTTTTGTTTCTCATTTCTCACTTGGTTTTCTGATTATTCTATTGGCGGCCTGTGCCAGTGCACCTAAAAAACCTGCCCCACTTCCACCTGCTGAAGTCATCAAACTCAAAAGTATGCAGCTTCCAAGTCGACTACCTGTACCTGTAAAAGGTATTGACCGGGATGAATTAAAAGACACATGGGGAGCTGCTCGGAGTCAGGGCCGTAGTCACGAAGGAATTGATATTTTGGCTCCACGTGGAACCAAAGTGTACAGTGCAACCGAAGGACTCGTTGCAGATCTTCGTAATAACAACTTGGGTGGCAAAGTCATCTGGATTTTAGGCCCAGCAGGAACATGGCATTATTATGCTCATCTTGATGGTCACAAACGTGGCTTAAATGTGGGTGACTATGTCAAAAAAGGCGACCTCATTGGCTATGTCGGCAATACGGGCAATGCACGTTATACTTCACCTCATCTTCATTATGGTCTTTATCTAGATGGTAAAGGGCGTGGTGCTGTTAATCCTTATTCATATTTACGCTAGGAACATTTTATGTCGGAAGCGCTGATCAATCGCTTAGTAGAGTTTGCCGAGTCTGGTAACCAGCAAAAGATCGTTTTAAATGGCAATAGCTATCAAGGCTGGATCATGGAAATCAGCGATGATGCCCTACTGATCAGTACCGGTTTTTCAGACAAAGTTGGCAAAGACTTTTGGCTAAAGTTTGAAGACTTAACACAAGCAGAACTGTATTATTGGGATACTCGCCCGAATGAATGGGTGTTATTTAAACTTTAAAATTCTAAGATAAATATAAGGAGCATTATCATGAAAACTCAACGTTGCGGATGGTGTTCCGACGATCCACTCTATATTGCTTACCATGATGAAGAATGGGGTAAACCCGAACACGACGAAGCACGATTATTTGAAATGCTCTGTCTTGAAGGTCAGCAAGCGGGCCTCTCATGGATTACCGTACTGAAAAAAAGAGAAAGCTATCGTCAGCATTTTTTTAATCATCCGATTGCAGACATTGCTTCATTTACAGATGATTTTCTAGAACTAAAATTATCCGATGCTGGCTTAATTCGTCACTTGGGGAAACTCAAAGCCATTCGTGATAATGCGATTGCTTGGCAAGCGCTCAAAGCACAAGTCGGTGATGTTCCTACATGGCTTTGGCAGTTTGTAGATGCAGCTCCACAAAACAATGATGTTGTAGATTATCGTAAGGCCCCTGCTCAAACCGAACTGAGCGTAAAACTTTCCAAAACTCTTAAAAAGAATGGTTTCAAATTTGTTGGCCCAACCACCTGCTATGCTTTTATGCAGGCAGTAGGCATGGTCGATGATCATGAAAACGATTGTCAATTTAAAGCTTCATAACCCACCAGAACGGTTCAAAGCCGCTTAAGGAGTTTCCGATGAGCAATAATACGATTCAAGCTTATGCTGCAATGCAGGCAGGTGAAAAACTGGTTCCCTATCAATTTGACGCAGGTGAATTACAACCGCATCAGGTTGAGGTAAAAGTTGAATATTGTGGTTTATGTCATTCTGATATTTCTGTTTTAAACAATGAATGGCGTTCAACCGTGTACCCTGTGGTTGCAGGCCATGAAATTATTGGACGAATTGTTGCTTTGGGCTCAGAAGCCAAAGGTCTACAAATTGGACAGCGTGTCGGTATTGGTTGGACAGCTGAAAGTTGCCAAGCCTGTGATGAATGTATTGGTGGTCAGCAAGTACTGTGTACAGGTGGAAATATTGCAACAATCGTCGGGCATGCTGGTGGCTTTGCCGATAAGGTCCGTGCAGGTTGGCAATGGGCCATTCCCCTCCCTGAAGATTTAGACGCTGAAAGTGCTGGTCCTTTACTTTGTGGCGGAATTACCGTTTTTGACCCACTACTCAAACACAAAATTCAGGCAACGCATCATGTCGGTGTAATTGGCATTGGTGGTTTAGGTCATATCGCCATTAAGCTACTTAAAGCGTGGGGCTGTGAAATTACTGCTTTTAGTTCTAATCCTGACAAAACAGAAGAACTCAAAGCAATGGGAGCCGACCATGTGGTAAATAGTCGCGATACAGAGGCAGTAAAAGCTCAAAAAGGTAAATTCGATTTATTGCTAAGTACCGTGAATGTGACTCTAAATTGGTCTGCTTTTATTGCAACACTGGCACCAAACGGAACCTTACATTTCTTAGGTCTTACGCTTGAGCCTGTTCCTGTTTCTGTTGGCTCTCTTATTGGTGGTGCTAAGTCAGTAACTGGTTCACCTACGGGGTCACCTGCTGCACTACGTCAGCTTTTAAAGTTTGCTGCACGTAAAAAAATTGCGCCTCAAATTGAGCTATTTCAAATGTCACAGCTCAATGAAGCAATTGAACGTCTACACTCGGGTCAGGCACGCTACCGCATTGTGCTTAAGGCAGACTTTGCAGAATAAACCTAACTTACTGTTTTCATCTGTTGCCGTGACCAGTCCGCTAAGTCTTTAATTGCTTGGCGGACATCTGCTGTTAACTCATGACCTGCATTTAAACGAATAAAATGCCGATAGCGTTCATCCTCACCAAAAACATGCCCAGGAACTACGGTAATTCCGTGAGATTTTGCAGTGTAATAGAGCGCCAAGCTATCTACAGTTTTAGGTAACTGCATCCATAAAGCATAACCACCTTCTGGTTGGCTCAATGCAATTGGAATACCTTCAAACGCATTTAAAATACAACTACGATACTCCTCGACTTGCCGCATCAAATTCGGTCTTAACTGCTCTAAATGCTCCCTGTAACCACGACTATAAATAAAATCAGCTAGGCCTAGTTGTAGCGGTGTATTAACCCCAATATTACTGGCTACCAGCTCAAGCCTTAAATGTTGTAGCTTCGCACTTAAACAGAACCACCCTACGCGATACGCACTCGACAATGACTTAGAAACTGACCCACACCAAATCACATAGCCTTCACGGTCCCAATAGCGTATAGGTAATGGTCGCTCACCGCTGTAACCACACTCTCCATAAATATCATCTTCGATAATAAAGCACTGATACTTTGCTGCTAATTCGGCAATCTTTTGTTTTTCTGCATTACTTAAACAATATCCTAGAGGATTTTGATAGTTGGCTGTCATTAAGCAAACTTTAGCCAAACCTTGCTTCATAAATGATTCTAAGCGCTCAAGATCGATACCTCGATGATGCGCTGGAATTTCAATAATCTGCCGTTTTAAACTTGCTATAAGCTGTAATTGTCCATTAAAAGTAGGTGTCGGAATTAAAATACTATCGCCTACTTCTGTTAGATGTTGAATCACCAAAGACAAAGCAGGCATGCAGCCATTGGTAATAAAAATATCTTCTGCTGCGATAAAAATCCCATCTTCACGCCAATGATCGGATAGCGCTTTTCTTAATTGCTCATGCCCTTGTTTATTACAATAAAGAAAGTCTTGAGGCTGACAATTTTTTAAAGCCCGTTGAATAGAACGACGTAAACCTTCCACAGGAATAAAATGAGGCGTTAACTGAATAGAGCCTAATGGTACAAGATGGCTTTGTAAGGCAGCTTCCTGAATTTGATTATGCAATTCCAGATTTGAAACTTGTCGAGGTAAAGACAAGAAATCTGGACTTTCAGGAATGGGGCCCGATTGTGCACGAGCAACCACAAAATAACCTGACTTCGGCTTTACATAAATAAGCCCCCTCGCCTCAAGTAACTCATAACAACTTTTTGCTGTACTTAAGCTAATACCATGCTGACGAGCAAAATCTCGTAAAGAAATAAGTTTCTGATGAGGTTTAAGCTCATCTTGATAAATACGATGTGCTAATTGATTGGCAAGAACCTGATATTGGAAAGTCATTCTGTGCTGCTTTTTTAAAAATTTCTGTATCTGTACTGGTTTATAGAACACCTTTAGGCTATAGAAATCAACTCAAAAAGTAGCAAAGTCATGAAATTAAAAGCTATATTGTTATTTACTATTGTTTTAGCTGGTTGCCAACAACAACCAAAAGATGAGCAGTACAGATATACTGTTTGCCAAAGCCTCATAGAAGGCTATTTAAAAATGACAAATCAACAAGACTATAAAATGGAGCAACGCACTGATGACGAGACCAGTACGATTTCTCATTATCAATATAAACGGAATAGCTCAAATGAAGTTGTAATGGTGAACTCGGTTTATTCGACTTTGTATTTTAGCTGCCGAGAACATCAAAAAAGCTATTTTCTATCTCAACATTCATCACAAGGACAAACGACCCCACTTTTAGAAGTTCATTTTCCAACTGACAGTTACACTACTTTTAGAGAGCGTTTTTAAAACCGTCTTTTAACTGTTCTGCCAAAAACTCAATAAATAAACGAATCCGTTTTGGTAGATGCTCTTGTTGATAATACACAGCATGGATGCTTTGATATTGATGTTCAATTTGGTCTTCGAATAATGCAATCAAACGTCCTTCTTGAATATCTTTCCAAATTTCAAATTCAGATAGTCGTGCAATACCATGGCCTCTAATCGTGAGTTGGCGTACCGTCTCACCACTAGAAGCTTTAATATTTGCTTGTGCAAAAAAATATTCATCGCCGACTTTAATCGGCCAGCTATTAATATAGGCAGGTCTGGTAAAACCAATCAGATCATGCTGTTCAAGCTGTTCAGGTTGTGTCGGTGTACCCTTAATTGCTAAATACTCAGGGCTTGCAACGATAAATAAGCGACTTCTACATACTAATTTGGCATGCAGACTCGAATCATTAAGTTCCCCAAACCGAAATGCCACATCGGTTTTTTGCTGTAATAGATCAATCACCTGATCATTACTATTGAGTTCAATTTCAATATTTGGATAGTACTCACGAAATTTATGCATTAACGGCGCAATTACGTGTAAGACAAACGGCGTTGCTGAATCAATGCGAATGAGTCCCGCAGTCCCCTGATCAGATTTTTGTAGTTCTTCTTCAGCCGCATTTAGCTCATTTAAGATTTTGCGGGCCTTTACCAGAAACTGTTGTCCTTCTTGAGTGAGTTTCAATTTACGTGTAGTTCGCTCTAACAAAGTCACATCTAACTTAGCTTCTAAGCGTGTTAAAGATCGACTGACTCCTGAAGGTGTTTGTTTTAAATGTTCTGCCGCCGCAACAAAAGAGCCTGTATCAACGATTGCGATAAACGCGACCAGCTCTTCAATTGTTGATTTCATGTCTTATTCCATTATTGACTAATGATCAAAGATATTTTGCTTATTCATCTATTTTTTCGCAACAATAAAAAAAGCAAAATGCACATCAAGTTAAATGATTATTCAAATTTAGGTAAACACATGAATATCCCACGTTTTGGTCTAGGAACTTTCCGTCTTAAAGAACAAGCAGTTATTGATTCTGTTAAAACTGCTTTAGACGTAGGTTACCGTGTCATTGATACTGCTCAAATTTATGATAATGAAGCAGCGATTGGTCAAGCCATTGCCGAAAGCGGTGTATCACGTCAGGACTTATTTTTAACCACAAAAATCTGGGTAGATAATTTTGCTCAAGATAAGTTCATTCCAAGCTTAAAAGAGAGCCTACAAAAGCTTCGTACTGACCATGTTGACCTCACATTGATCCATTGGCCAGCGCCAGATTTAGGCGTTTCGATTCCTGAAGTTATGAAGCTTTTACTTGAAGCAAAACAACAGGGCTTAACTAAACAAATTGGTATTTCAAACTTCAATATTGAGCTTACTCAACAAGCAATTGACACAATTGGTGTAGAGCATATTGCAACCAACCAGATTGAGTTAAGCCCTTATCTTCAAAACCATAAGCTTGTGAATTTCTTACAAGAGAAGAATATTGATGTGACTTCATATATGACACTTGCGTACGGTAAAGTGCTTCAAGACCCAGTTCTCGCTGAAATTGCAGCAGCACATAAAGCAACAACAGCACAAATTGCACTAGCGTGGGCATTGCAACGTGGTTTTACAGTCATTCCATCTTCGACTAAACGTGAAAACCTGATTAGCAACTTAAAAGCACAGGATATCGAGTTAACTTCAGCTGAAATGCAAATGATTGCCGAACTTGATCGTAACAGTCGTGAAGTTAGCCCAGAGCCATGGGCACCAGTTTGGGACTAAACTCATGAACACTCAATCAAATACGGCGTTCTCGTTATTGGCATTGGCAATAGGTGCCTTTGCCATTGGCACCACTGAATTCTCACCAATGGGATTGTTGCCGAATATCGCTAATGATTTAGGGATTTCAATTCCAACGGCAGGTATGTTAATTACGGGTTATGCACTTGGCGTCATGCTAGGTGCCCCATTCATGACCCTATGGTTTGGTGGTTTTGCACGACGTAATGCGCTTATTTTGCTGATGGCGATCTTTACGGTCGGTAACCTAATCGCAGCCTTTTCACCAAGCTATATGAGCTTATTAGGTGCTCGTCTCATCACAAGCTTAAACCATGGTGCCTTCTTCGGGATTGGCTCTGTTGTAGCGGCAAGCATTGTGCCCGCACATAAACAGGCCAGTGCTGTAGCAACCATGTTTATGGGTTTAACCATTGCCAATATCGGTGGTGTACCGTTAGCAACATGGGTTGGGCAAAACATTGGCTGGCGTATGTCTTTCCTTGCGATTTCTTTGCTTGGTGTAATTACCATGCTCGCTTTATGGAAAGCGCTCCCACAAGGTATGGTTGCCCAAAAACCAAATGTGAAAGCTGAATTAAAGGTATTAACGCGTACTCCTGTGGTCCTTGCGCTACTCACCACCGTACTCGGTGCAGGTGCAATGTTTACACTCTACACCTATATTGCGCCAAGTTTGACTGAGTTTACCCATGCTTCACCTACCTTCATTACGTTCATGTTGGTGCTGATTGGTGTCGGTTTCTCAATTGGTAACCATTTAGGCGGACGTTTTGCAGATTTGTCCATTAATAAAACTTTGATTGGTTTCTTGGTTCTGTTAATTGTGATGATGGTGACTTTCCCAATTCTTGCACAAAGCCAGATTGGAGCAGCCATTGCATTAGTGATCTGGGGTGCAGCAACCTTTGCTTTAGTACCACCTTTGCAAATGCGTGTAATGTCAGTCGCTCATGAAGCACCGGGACTTGCCTCTTCAGTAAATATCGGTGCGTTTAACTTAGGTAATGCCGTAGGTGCAGCAGCAGGTGCGTTAGTACTCGATTTAGGTTGGGGTTATAGCGCAGTATCATTTGCTGGAGCATTACTAGCTGGTTTAGGTTTGTTATTGGTTTTATTTCAAATCAAACGTGAAAGTAGCCCTGCACAAGCTTTACAGCAGTGTTCAGATTAATAAAAAAAGCGCCTGATCTCAGGCGCTTTTTTTAAGCTATTTATTTTAAAATATCTGGTAATTTAGGGTGTTCATAAATCGGACTAGTCACTTCCCGCTTCATTTTAAGCAGCATCTGATAAGGTTGCTGTTGAACAAACATATTTACAAAGCTCAACGGGATTGCACCAGCAGGGTCAGCGTAACCACTGGTGGTTACTTTCACCTTATTATTTGCAACTTTCTGGAATGTCCAATCCCCTTCATAGCGTGTTAAGCGCACTACATCAGGTTGTATCGGATAATTTCCGCTAATTGCAGTATTTTTAATTGTCACAACGCCATTTGCAGCCTTGCTCATTTTTCCTTTTACAACGACATCACGATCTTTCAAAGGAAACGGAAAATCCAACACCATATACAGTGTGAACTCACCTTTTTTCTCATCTTGAGACAACATTTCAACTTTGCCCATATAAGGCACCCACTGATCAGCACGATTTACATCTAAAATCACAGCGACAGCGCGCTCAAGTGGCACATCAAATGTCGTTTCTGCTTTATATTGAAAGACTGGATTATCAGTTTTTTGATAGGTCCAGACTTTAATATTATTGCGGTCTAAGCTGAGTTTAGCTTTTTCTGTAGAAGCAGCCCCCGTCCAGAGGCTGCTTAAGCAAAGAAGAGTGGTCAAGGCAATTTGTTTTTTATTCATGTTCTGCTCTATCTTGTTTTTCTCGCTACACATGGAATACGGACAGGGTTTTAAACCTGTACGTCGTTCAATCCTAAAACATCTTTCATGTCATATTTACGCGCTTCACGGCCCACAACCCATGCAGCAGCTCGTACTGCACCAGCAGCAAAGTTCATACGGTTAGTGGCTTTATGAGTCACTTCAACGCGCTCACCTTCACCAATGAACATCACAGTGTGTTCGCCAACGATGTCACCACCACGAATGGTTTCAAAACCAATTGTTTGACGGTCACGTGGGCCTGTATGCCCTTCACGTCCATACACAGCAACTTCTTTTAAGTTACGACCTAAAGTATCTGCAATTGCTTCACCCATCATTAATGCTGTACCTGACGGCGCATCTACTTTATGACGGTGGTGAGCTTCGATCACTTCAATATCTACTGTATCGCCAAATACTTTTGCTGCAAGCTCAAGTAACTTGATTGATACATTTACACCCACTGAATAGTTCGCAGCATAAACCACAGGTATATGGGTGGCAACTTCGTCTAGCTCAGCTTTTTGCTCATCTGACATGCCCGTTGTCCCGATTACTATAGCTACTCCAGCTTCACGACATAGCTTTAGATGCTCAGATGTTGCAACAGGAGTAGAAAAGTCAATTACGACGTCACAGTCTTTAAGAACCTCTGCCAAGCTTCCTGTAAGCTTCACTCCAATTGAACCTACCCCTGCAAGTTCACCAGCATCAGCACCGATTAAAGTACTTTCTGGGCGTACAACGGCTGCTCCTAATTGATAGCCTGCTTGTTGAACTGCTTGAATAAGTATACGGCCCATACGACCGCCTGCACCTAAAATACCAATGCGTGGAGCTGCTGACATAATCTTCCCAATCTTCGGTTTTACGTAATTTACCTACTATATCAAAACTCTTTGCTCATCTTAAAAAGTAAAAATTATTTTTTGAGTTAGGACGAAATTTAATCTGTTTTCACAAAAGTTAAAGAATTGATCGGCAGACTACGGAGCCACGAATGAGAAAAAGATGACTATAAGGAGTTCAGCATGCATTCGAGAATTATTGGTTTTACAGTAATGATGGGGATTATGAGTTCAGTGGCATTTGCAGAGCCTGCAATCCAGCCAGGAGACACATTAGAAAGCTTATCTAAAGCGCGTATTACAACAAACTTAAATACTCAAACAGCAACGCCTACAGCTCAAACAAGCGATGCCAATGCTGACGTTAAAGTTGAAGATATTGACCCAATTATTGGCGAAAAAACAGCAGAAGCACCGAAAGTAGCTGTACAGGCAGAAGCAGTAGCCGCACCAGTGATCGAAAATGCTCCTACTCTTGCTTCTAGCGAACCGACTGTCAGTGTTAATGATATTGATGTTGCTCACCCTACAGAGTAAGCAGACGTAATTTTCTTTTAAGCAGAATAAAAATAATAAGATGAATCAGCGCAATAAAAAGGCGGATATTTTATCAATATCCGCCTTCTTTTTAATTTCTTATCTAATCAAGTATTAATCGAACAAACGATCAAAGAATGATTTTTTCTTCGGTGAAGAAGCACTGTCTTCGCCATCAAAAGAAGCTTGCAACTCTTTAAGTAATTCACGTTGACGAGAATTTAAGTTGACTGGTGTTTCTACCACAATACGGCAGAGTAAATCACCCACCATGCTGCTACGTACTGGACGAACGCCCTTACCACGTAAACGGAATAATTTACCTGTTTGAGTTCCCTCAGGAATCTTCAAGCTAACGCGACCTTCCAAAGTTGGAATTTCAATTTCTTTACCAAGTGCAGCATCAGCAATGCTCACTGGTACGTCCATATAAAGATCTGCGCCATCACGTTGGAAAATTTCGTGTTCACGAACGACGACTTCAACGTATAAATCACCTGATTGGCCATCACGAATTGCTTCGCCTTTACCACTCAAACGAACGCGGTCACCATTATCTACACCCGCTGGAATTGTAACTTCCAACGTTTGCTGGCGATCGGCAACACCTGAACCATGACATGCCTGACAAGGGTTTTTAATAATTTTACCTTGACCACGACACGTACCACATGTTTGTTGTACAGAGAAGAAACCTTGCTGCATACGAACTTGTCCTGAACCATGACAAGTTTTACAGGTTTCAACATCTTTTGGATTTTTAGAACCTTTACCATCACACACATCACATGGTGCTGGAGCAGTAAAGGTAATGGTTTTTTTAACCCCTTTTACAGCTTCTTCAAGGGTAAGTTCCATTACATAGCGTAAATCTGATCCGCGACGTTGACGCTGTTGACGCCCACCACCACCGAATGCGCCACCGAAGATATCACCGAACTGGCTAAAAATATCTTCTGCACTAAATCCGCCGAAGCCACCACCGCCCCCGCCAAAGCCACCTTCGAACGCATTATGTCCCATGCGATCGTACATGCTACGCTTTTCGCTGTCCGATAAAACTTCATAAGCTTCAGCAGCTTCTTTAAATTTCTCTTCAGCTTCGGCATTGTCAGGGTTTCTATCAGGATGATATTTCATCGCCAATTTACGGTAGGCTTTTTTGATCTCATCATCACTTGCGGTTTTTGAAACGCCTAAAACCTCATAATAATCACGTTTAGCCATTTTTGGCGGTGCTCCTCACGGAATTTTATCAATACTCTATTGCCGACTAAATGGGGGGCTTTAGCCGAATTTACAAGGGGGAAATGTTTAAAAAATAGATATATTAAAAAACTGCCTTATTTTTTAAATATTTAGACAAGCCTTTTAACCATGCATTTAATAGAAATAACCACGCAATAGCGCTAAAAACTACGCCAGCAACCGTAGAGGCTGTGACCCAAAGATTACTATCCCATGCAAAGAAGAAGAGCGGAATAAACCAGACAACAGCAAAAATTGCCATAAATAGAAATAGAATCGCATTGCGCATAATCCATAGCGCATGCGCATGAATCCAAACTTCTGCATTATCTACAACTGCCACTTTACGAGCGACCAAATAAGCAAAGGCCGCAAAAATAACCGTAAACAATGCAAGAAACATGAACGCATAAGAAATTACTATATAGCGGCGATGCTGTTCGATATGGTCTTGCCCCATCTGTATTTCACCTCAATTCACTGCATTTTGCCTATTTTTTATGCAGTGAAATAATCCTGTATTTTTTGTGTAAAGACAGGTGCTACTATATTGGAGTTTTCAATATTTCGCACCTTTATTCACAAAAAATTTATGTATTTTATGCGGTTTTTTTCACCTTAAACCACGCTGCGTAGAGTGCAGGTAGGAAAAATAATGTCAGTAAGGTGGCAACAATCAATCCGCCCATGATCGCAACTGCCATCGGACCAAAGAAAATACTTCGCGAAAGTGGAATCATGGCCAGAACAGCGGCTAAAGCAGTCAAAATAATTGGACGGAATCGTCGCACTGTCGCTTCAATAATTGCTTCCCAAGTTGGATGTCCCGCTTGTCGGTCCTGCTCAATTTGATCAATCAAAATAAGCGAGTTACGCATGATCATGCCAGAGAGCGCAATTGTGCCTAACATGGCCACAAAGCCAAATGGTTTGTTAAATAACAGTAAGAATAAAACAACACCAATTAAACCCAGTGGAGCTGTTAACAACACAATGGTAGAGCGAGACAAGCTTTTGAGCTGAATCATCAGTAATGTCATGACCACTGCCAAGAAGAGTGGCATACCCGCATTCACAGAATCTTGCCCACGTGCAGACTCTTCTACGGTTCCACCCACTTCAATGAGATAGCCACTTGGCAATTCAGCACGTAACTTATCCATTGATTCAGCTAACTCACCCACAACGGTAGCAGGCTGTAAATTGGTACGAATATCTGCGCGAACAGTAATCGTCGGTAAGCGGTTACGATGCCAGATCAAACCATCTTCAAACTTATACTCAATCTTCGCGATTTGAGCTAAAGGTACAGTGGTTCCATTGTTCGTTGGCACAGCTAAGCTTGCCAGTGAAGCCACTTCAACGCGCTCTGCTTGGTCCCCGCGTAAGCGAATTTCAATGAGTTCACGTTTTTCACGATATTGCTCAATCGTACTACCAGTAATTGATGCATTAATGAAGTTCGCTAAATCCAGACTAGAGACACCCATTTGTCGAGCACGGTCTTGATCAATTTGAATGGAAATGATCTTACTTGGCTCGCCCCAATCTAAATGCACATTGGTGGTATTCGGGTTTTCACTCATTACTTTAGCGACTTGCTGTGCTTCTTTACGTACCAGATTTAAATCTTCACCTGACACACGATATTGCAATGGATAACCCACAGGTGGGCCATTTTCGAGTAATGACACACGAGTACGGACTTGTGGGAGTAACTGCTTAATTTGTGTTTCTAACGAACGACGAATGTCATCACGATCATCAAGTGATGATGCGAGTACAACAAACTGAGCAAAGCTGGCTTGCGGTAATTGCTGGTCTAAAGGTAAATAAAAACGTGGTGAACCTGTCCCTACATAGGCCACATAGTTATCAATACCTTTTTGTTTAGACAGGAATTTTTCAACCTTTTTCACAGCTTGTTCTGTTGCTGTTAAAGAAGCGCCTTCTTCAAGTTTTAAATCGACTAAAATCTCGGCACGGTTTGAAGGCGGGAAAAACTGCTGAGGTACAAGTTTAAACATCAGCACAGAGAGCACAAAAATCCCCACCGTCGTTGCAATCACGGTTTTACGGTAGGTCACACAAAACTCGACCATCTTTCTAAAACGTAAATAGAAACTAGATTGATAAGGATCGTAATGATGGTCCTGTGAAATTGCCACAGTTTGCGGTTGCGGTTTTTTCGTTAATCTTGCCCACAAACGGACATACCAAGGGGCCTGATGTCCTAACTTGGTAAAATCTGGTAATAGCTTTTCACCTAAATAAGGTACGAATAAAACTGCCGCGATCCAAGACACCAATAAAGCAATGGTCACGACCTGAAAAATAGAGCGTGTGTATTCGCCTGTACTAGACTGAGCCGTAGCAATCGGTAAAAAACCTGCCGCAGTGATGAGTGTTCCGGTTAACATTGGAAATGCTGTGGTTTTCCACGCAAATCCGGCGGCTTTAATCCGGCTATAGCCCTGCTCCATCTTAATGGCCATCATCTCGACGGCGATAATGGCGTCGTCAACTAACAGGCCTAACGCCAAGATCAAAGCACCAAGTGAAATCTTATGCAGCCCGACATCGAATAAACTCATACCGGCAAAGGTCATTGCTAAAACTAAAGGAATAGAAAAAGCGACCACCAATCCCGTACGGA
Source organism: Acinetobacter sp. BEC1-S18-ESBL-01 (assembly GCF_014169935.1). Classification (NCBI taxonomy): domain Bacteria; kingdom Pseudomonadati; phylum Pseudomonadota; class Gammaproteobacteria; order Moraxellales; family Moraxellaceae; genus Acinetobacter; species Acinetobacter sp. BEC1-S18-ESBL-01. The sequence continues at coordinate 43,031 of NZ_AP022302.1, read as the reverse complement.
AGCCTAAAGAGAAAAAACTCACTAACAAGACAATAATGACTGCTTCAGCGAGTACCTTCACAAACTCATGAATACTGCGTTGTACTGCTACAGGTTGGTCAGAAACTTTCTGCAATTTCATGCCGAGTGGCAAGGTCTTTTGCAGTTGGGCAAATTCTGTTTCTAGATTTTTACCAAGGGCAATAATGTCACCGCCTTTACGCATCGAAACGGCAATGCCAATACCATTTTCACCCATGAAACGCATACGTGGTTGAGCAGGCTGACTAAAACCACGATAAACATCAGCAACGTCACCAAGCTGGATGGTTTTATCACCGACCAATAAAGGTGTTTTTTTAATTTCATCAATGTTTTGTAGATGACCACTTACTCTAATTTGAATACGGTCTGTACCCGTTTCAAAAAAGCCAGCACTTGCCATACTATTTTGCTTTTGTAAGGCTTCTTGAATCGCTGTAACTGGAATTCCGAGCTGCACCGCTTTAGTGTTAGAAATCTCAACCCATATTTTTTGGTCTTGTAGACCAATCAATTCGACCTTACTGACATCCTTGACTCGTTGAAGCTGTAATTGCAAACGATCTGCATATTCTTTCAAAAGTGCATAGTCAAAGTCTTTGCCTGTCAGTACATAAATATTACCGAAAGTGTCCCCAAATTCATCGTTAAAAAATGGGCCTTGTACACCATTTGGTAGTTCATGGCGAATATCATTCACCTTCTTACGAACGTTATACCAAACATCAGGGATCTGTGCCGATGTCAGCGAGTCCTTGGCAACAAACGTAACCATCGACTCCCCTGGGCGGGAGTAAGCCATAATCTTGTCATACTGCCCTGTTGTCATCAGTTCCTTTTCGATACGGTCAGTCACCAGCGTTGAAACTTCTTTCGCTGTTGCTCCCGGCCAATAGGTTTGTACAACCATGACTTTAAAGGTAAATGGTGGGTCTTCACTTTGTGAGAGTTTTGAATAAGAGATCGCGCCGATAATGCCAAGTAACAGCATAAAATAAAGGACGATACCTTTATTATTTAATGCCCATTCCGAGAGATTGAATTTCATGGCTGGATTGCTCCCTGAATTTTCACCGCACGGTTTTCACGGTCAATCGGGTGAATCTTCTGCTTATCGCGTAGCAAATGCACACCACCAATCACCACCCAATCATTTGGTGTTAAACCAGATAGCACGGGTACACTGTCTCTGCCATATGCACCAACCGTTACAGGTACTTTACGTAAAGTCTGATTCGCATTAACAACCCAGACATAAGGCTGATTATCTGTTGCTGAAACGCTCGAAAGTGGCACACTCATCACGTTGGTTTGAGTTGAGGTAAAAAATACGCGTGCACTTTGTCCAAGTTGGATAACAGACTGCCCTTCTTTGAGTGCAACTTTCACTGTAAAGGTACGAGACTGATCCGCCGCCGGAGAAACTTCGCGTACATATCCGGCAAACCTTTCATTCGGTTTAGACCACAAGGTGATCCAAGCCGCTTGACCAACTTTAATCTCGCTAACCGCTTGTTCTGGTACGCCAATAACAACTTCACGCTCTCCATCAATTGCCAGTTGATAAGCAGCTTGTCCTGCTGCCACGACTTGTCCAATTTCTATGTTTCGCGCTGTAATAACACCATTTTTGTTAGAAACGAGTTGGTTATAACCAGTTTGGTTGGCAGAAACCTCATAGTTAGAACGAGCTTGTTGTAATGCCGCTTGTGCCGCGTCATATTGATTTTTTACAGTGTCATACTGCGAACGGCTCACTGCATTAATCGGGAGTAATTGTTGAAAACGTTTAAGTTCATCTGCTGCTGTTTTTGCCGAAGCCTGTGCATTATCCAGTTGGGCTTTAGCAGCATTTAATTGTAACTGAGCATCTGCCACATCGAGTTTTGCTAATACTTGTCCAACTTTAACTCGGTCGCCTACATCCACATAGCGCGCCGTAACTTGTCCACCAACCCGAAATGCCAAAGCCGTTTGTTGTCTAGCCTGCACGTCCCCTGCATAGCTTTTTTGTTCATTGAGTGTGGTTAATGGCTGCGCCACCATCACATAGGGTATTTCTTCTGTTTTGGGTGCTTCTTTACTGCATCCCATTAATGTGACCGTACAAACAATCACCATACTCATGATGAGAGGTTTTAACAGATTCATATCTTATCGCTCTTATTCAAACTGATTTTTTAAGGCACAATATGCTTGCATCATAATTTGTTTGTTTTTTAATTAATATACCTGCGAGTACATTAATTAAAAAAAACTTATAAATATTTATTTTTCTAAACTTTTATTAGAGGGTTTTGTGCAAACAGTTAATCAAAGTGGTCGCCCCAAAGATCTGGAAAAGCGTGCTCGTATCCTACAAGCCGCGAAAGCTATTTTTTTAAAATCCGGTTATCACGGTACTAGCATGAACCAGATTGCACAGGAAGCAGGCGTTACTAAACTCACGGTTTATAACCACTTTCAAGATAAAGTGAACCTGTTTATCTGTGCGATTACGGAAACTTGTGAAGAGACACTGTGCACTAAACAATTTGACTTAGATACATCGGCAGACTTCTATCAAACACTCTTTATTGTATGTTCACGTGCCTTACAAATTATTTATTCACCTGAAGCATTAAAGCTTGATCATGTATTGTTGGAGCTTGCAGCCGAACAGAACCCACTCGCCCTACAGTTTTTTGAAGCTTCACATACACGAATGGAGAATCAATTAGCTGAGTTTTTTCAAAAAGCTGCTCAATTAGGTTTCATTCAAGCCGATGATCCGATCTATCAAACAGAGCTGCTTTTGACCTTATTGCTTGGTGTACGCCATCACAAGGTTTTACTGGGCATTACTGCTGCCCCAAATGCACAGGAGCTAGAGCAAATTATTCGCGACGCAATTAATTTATTCTTGCTCAAATATCGGAATTAAACCAAAGTCCGATTGTCAAAAGTTGCGCTAAGTGCATGCCAGCTTTTAAGACACTACAAGCGAATTAAATGTTATTTTTTAAGCAAAAATTCACATTTTCTTACGCTCAAAGCTTGGAATGTTTGTTAATCGCGCTATATTCGATAAGAATAAGAACAGGAGAAAATAGCATGGTTCAGCAAATCGATGCGCCACTGCGTGAGGATGTCCGCTTACTTGGTAATTTGTTAGGTGAAACCCTAAAACAACATGCAGGACAAGAACTGTTTAATCAGATCGAGCAAATCCGTGCTCTTGCCAAAGGTGCACGTGATGGTCAAGCTGAAGCCGAAAAGCAACTAGAACAATTATTTTTAGAACTGCCCGATGAAGAGTTACTTCCTCTCACCCGCGCTTTTTCTCACTTCCTCAATTTTGCCAATATTGCCGAGCAATATCATGTGGTCCGTAGCCGCAGACAGGCAGAGTTTGATTCGGATGCAAACTCTCCGAATCCGCTGGTTCACTTATTTCAAAAATTTAAAGATAAAAGTATTTCAACAGAAAAACTATTCCAGCAAATTTGCGATCTTAAAATTGAGTTAGTACTTACGGCGCACCCAACTGAAGTGAGTCGTCGTACCCTCATTCAAAAATATGATGATATTAACGCTTGCCTCTCACAGCTTGATCAGCAAAAACTTACCCCACGCGAACGCCAAAATGCACTTGCGAATTTAAAGCAACAAATTAGTTCGGCTTGGCAAACAGATGAAATCAGACAACACCGTCCGACTCCAGTCGATGAAGCAAAATGGGGATTTGCCACAATTGAGCAAACACTTTGGAATGCTGTACCTAAATTCATTCGCGAGTTAAATGAATTAGTTCAAGAAAACTGCCAACTCAATTTACCACTTAATATTGCACCAGTACGTTTCGCATCTTGGATGGGTGGAGATCGTGATGGCAACCCAAATGTTACCCATCAAATTACCCAAGAAGTACTGTGGTTATCACGCTGGCAGGCTGCTGACCTTTACCTAAGAGATATCGAAAACTTACGTTGGGAACTTTCAATCCAGACGTGTTCTGAAGAAATGATTCAGGCAATTGGTAGCCAACATGCAGAACCTTATCGTGAATATTTACGTGCTACACGAGAGCGTTTAAAAGCGACTCGACACTGGTTAGCTCAGCGTTTACAAGGCTTAGAAGCAGACGACAGCAATGTCATTAAAAGCAAAGATGAGCTTTTACAACCATTATTGCTATGCTATCGCTCTTTAATCGACAGTAACCTACCTGAAATTGCGAATGGTCAACTGCTCGACTTTATCTACCGTGTGAACTGTTTTGGTATTGAATTACTTAAACTCGACATTCGCCAAGAATCAGGCCGTCATCGCCAAGCGATTTCAGCCATTACCGAATATTTAGGTTTAGGTAATTTTGAATCGTGGACTGAACAAGCGCGCCAAAATTTCCTCATTCAAGAATTACAAAGTAAACGCCCGCTTTTACCGAAATATATTAATGAACCTGAAGGCAGTTTGATTGGTCATCCAGATGTTCAAGAAGTATTTGCAACCATGCGTACTTTGGCAGACCAACCACCTGAGTCTTTAGGGGCATATATTATTTCGATGGCTGAATATCCAAGTGATGTTTTAGCTGTGTTGTTATTGCAAAAAGAAGCAGGTATTCAGCATCCTTTACGTGTAGTTCCTCTATTTGAGACTTTAAAAGACTTAGATGGCGCTGCAACTACCATGAATACGCTGTTCAATATGCATTGGTATAAACAGCACATTCAGGGTAAACACGAAGTCATGATCGGTTACTCCGACTCTGCAAAAGATGCAGGGTTCATGTCTGCCAACTGGGCGCAATATCGTGCTCAAGAAGAGCTGACTGCAATTGCTCAAACACACGGCGTACAGTTGACACTATTCCATGGTCGTGGCGGTTCAATTAGCCGTGGTGGCGCACCAACCCAACAAGCTCTATTCTCACAGCCGCCTGGTTCGATTTCTGGTGCAATTCGAGTCACTGAACAAGGGGAAATGATCCGCTTCAAATTCGGTCTAGAAGGAATTGCGATGCAAAACCTTGAGATCTATACCGCAGCAACACTTGAAGCGACCTTATTACCACCACCAGAGCCTAAGGCTGAGTGGCGTGAACTCATGAATCGCATGACTGATCATTCTGTTAAGGTCTATCGCCAGACAGTTCGTGAAAACCCACATTTTGTCAAGTATTTACGGACCGTTACGCCTGAACTCGAATTACAAATGTTGCCTTTAGGCTCGCGTCCTGCAAAACGAAAAGTGAGTGGCGGCATCGAGTCTTTACGTGCGATTCCATGGGTATTTGCTTGGACACAAATCCGTTTGATGTTGCCTGCATGGCTAGGTACAGGTGCTGCCATTAATGAAGTGATTGCCGATCAGCAAAAAGCAACACTTGATGAAATGCTTCAGCAATGGCCTTATTTCCAGACGCTGATTGATATGCTGGAAATGGTATTGTCTAAAGCCGATGCCAACATTGCACTCTATTACGAGTCTCATTTGACTGAAGATGAAGATTTAAAAGTGCTCGGTAATCAATTACGTCAACGACTAAAAGATGCTGTTGAAACGCTACTTAAATTGAAAGATGAATCAAAGCTTCTTAGCAATAATGAAGTTCTCGATCAATCTATGCAGGTTCGTAAACCATACTTACTACCTTTGCATCTTTTACAGGCCGAACTCATGAAACGACGTCGTGATTATCTCGCTGAACGTCAGGCTGAGAATACCCCTGTTGACCATGCACTTATGGTGAGTATCGCGGGTATCGCTGCTGGTTTACGTAATACAGGTTAAGCTAATTTTACCAATTGTTTTATAAAGCAGTGCATCTTGATGTGCTGCTTTTTACTTGCAAAATTCTCTATTTTTCTTAAATTTTCCCCGATTTTCTATTTTTTTGAATATTTTTTAAAAATCATAAAATTAATATTTATGAGAAAAAAATAACTAAATACGCACATTTAGTTTTTTTAAAATTATACCAATCGTTAAAAAATAATTACTTTTCACTCACATACTTCTCTGTAGAGATTAAATGCATTCCCAAGAAAGAGTATCATGGCAGCAATTAAAGAATAATGAGCTTATTTTATGTCCAATTGGTTTCCAAAATGGCAGCCTTACCAAGGTGATATTGACCATCGGCCAGTCTCTACCAATGAATATCTCCCACCCGTTCAAAGTGCTGTTTTGGGTATTCAACATGCATTTGCTATGTTTGGAGCGACTGTTTTAGCACCCTTACTCATGGGTTTTAATCCTAACCTTGCTATTTTAATGTCTGGAATCTGCACCATTCTGTTTTTCTTAATTACAGGTGGTCGTGTTCCAAGTTATTTAGGATCAAGTTTTGCCTTTATTGGGGTGGTTGCAGCTGCAACTGGGCATATTACAGGTTCAGGTGCCAATCCAAATCTATCTATGGCTTTAGGTGGAATCGTAGCATGTGGTGTTTTTTATGCCATCATCGGTTTTATCGTGATGCTTACTGGTACACGCTGGATTGAAAAACTCATGCCGCCTGTGGTGACTGGTGCCATTGTGATGATTATTGGTCTGAACCTTGCACCTGTTACGATTAAAGGTGTTGCAGGCCAACCATTTGAAATGTGGATGGCCTTAATTACCGTACTTTGTATGGGTAGTATTGCAGTCTTTACTCGTGGCCTGTTGCAACGCTTGCTTCTGTTGATTGGTTTGATCTTGGCCTATGTGATTTATGCCATCACCACCAATGGGCTAGGTTTAGGTAAACCAATCGATTTTAGCCAGATCTCACAAGCCGCATGGTTCGGGATTCCAAGCTTTTCTCATCCTACTTTTGACACGAATGCTATGCTAATTATTGCGCCAGTTGCGCTTATCTTAGTAGCAGAAAATCTAGGACATATTAAAGCTGTTGGCGCGATGACTGGTGAAAACCTGACTCCACAATTAGGTAAAGCATTTGTTGCAGATGGTTTGGCAACAACATTATCTGGTAGTGTCGGCGCTCCAGGGATGACTACTTACGGTGAAAACATTGGTGTGATGGCAGTCACTCGTGTGTACTCAACCATTGTTTTTGTGATCGCAGGTGTCTTTGCAATTTTCTTAGGTTTATCTCCAAAATTTGGTGCGGTAATTAGTACTATTCCAAGTGCTGTTTTAACAGGCGCGTCTATTGTTGTGTTTGGTTTAATTACCATTGCTGGGGCCAAAATCTGGATCGAAAACAAAGTTGATTTTTCTAATAATAAAAACCTGATAGTTGCTTCTGTGACGATTATTTTAGGTGCAGGTAACTTTGAATTATTGTTCGGTAATTTCAATTTAGGAGGTATTGGTACAGCAACATTTGCGGCCATTATCCTAAATTGGTTGTTTAGTTTAAAAGATAAAACTTAAGTTTAGAAAGGCAGCGTAAGCTGCCTTTTTTCATTCCGATTTAGTATGATAAATTTTTGCGCTTCAATACGTTCCTATCATGCGTTTTGATTTTTTTGATTTACAGCTGGTCCTTCATATTGTCTCTACTGGTAGCCTCACTAAAGGTGCTGACCGCTCTGCAATTTCACTTCAGGCGGCGAGTGAGCGTATAAAAAAACTCGAACAGTATTTTGAAACACCTTTATTTATTCGCCAAACTACAGGCGTAGAGCTCACCACAGCGGGACATGCTTTTGTAGAACATGCTCGTCAGCTTTTAGCACAAAAAGATCAACTCGAACAAGAAATGCAGCGCTTTAAGTCTTCTACAATAGAGCCATTAACGCTTTGGTGTAACTCTTCTGCTCAAAGCGAATATTTGCCTCCGTTATTACCGCAATATTTAGTACTTCATCCTGAAATGAATATCGATTTGCACGAAGCAGAAAGCTCAGAAATTGTAGATGCATTAACCCAAGGAATTGCGAGCCTTGGCCTGGTCTCAAATTTTTTTGATACCAGACATCTGCAAACTAAGGAATTTGCTAGTGATCCATTAGTTCTGATTTGTCCTCCTACTCACAATTTAGCTCAACACCAACAGCTGAATTTGGTAGAGGCTTTAAGTTATGGTTTTATTGGCCTTAAACCTCATCATTCGTTGCAACAGTCCATCGAAACTCAAGCTAAGCTATTAGGCTTTAACATACAGTACCGTTTGCGCTTACCTAACTTTGGGGCGATTGCTGAGGTCGTTGCCAAAGGTGTCGGAATTGCGATTATGCCAGCTCGTGCCGCACAGCGTTTGCAATCGGACTATGATTTTCATTCCATTCAACTGCTAGGTGCATGGGCAAATCGTAAACTGCTTTTGACTACACAAAATTTCAATCAGCTACCTAATAGTTATAAACAATTTGCCGATTTTTTATTGCAACATCGCCCTTAAAAATTGGCTTAATGCAAAATCATATAAAGCCCTAATGACACCAAACCTATAAAAAAGATACGGCGAAATAACTGCTCATTTAACCGATAACGGATTTTTTTACCTAACCACATTCCAACGAGCGCCGCCAACAATGCAGCAAAAGATAAACGATAATCCAATGTCATCCCCGACATAGGGTTGTGGTGTAAAAAGACTGCAAGACAAATGGTAGAGACAGTAAACGTTAGTCCTAAAGCCTGAACCAACTCATCCCGCTTTAAATGTAAAGACTGCAAATAAGGAACGATTGGAATAATAATGACACCTGTTGCTACAGTCACTGCCCCGCCGATATATCCAATAATCGGTGATAGCCAACGTTCATACTTCCCTAAGTGTGGAAGTTTCTTCACGCACAGACCATAGAGTCCATATAGGGCCAACATGCAGCCTAATAAAATCTCACTACTATGCCCATGACTTTGACTTAAAGTAGGTAAAAAGCTCCATATTGAACCTACTATAATGCCGACAAGCAAAGTCCAGAAACGGCGAATAAAAGTCCAGACATGTCCTTCAGCAAAAAGCTGCCAGACGTTGGTGACCATTGAAGGGACAATGAGCAGAGATGCTGCCTGAAAAGGGCTCATTGCGATAGTGAGTAAGCCCATCGATACCGCCGGCAATCCTAAACCGATCATGCCTTTAATCATGCCAGCGAAGGCAAAGACCACTATAATAATTGCTAAAAAAGTCACTGTTTATCTCCGATTCCTTAAAGGATATGCTACGGAAAAAACAGGTACTGCCCTATTCTTGTTTTTAGGAGTAGGCCTCAATTAAAAGTTGAGGCTGTTTTATATTTCTCTTCTAATACATTACTAAAAATACTTTCGATCATCCATACACGATACAAGCTATTAAATACGTAGGTCTGACCATCAATACGCAGCTCTAAAACCGGTAAATCAGGCTGATGCTTGTCTTTGCAAAGTGCATCATTCTGCGCCAAAACAGATTGCACATCTTGGTCGGTTAGCTGCTCAATCCCAAGCTGTTGCTGTAACTGTTGGAAATGTTTTAAGAAAGATAAATCTTTTCCTTTTGTCCAAACTGCCTGCAATATCGTAAAAATTGTATCGATTTGCTGATTCTCTTGCACACTATAGAAAAGCTTTGCCATCTCTAATGTGCTTTCCTCAGTAGGGCGACAAAATGGCGTAAAGGCCACACCTGTTCGTTTAGAAACACGTGTCGCCAAACTCCAGTCAAACCAGTCTCGACCTTGATAACTTAAAGGGTAAACTTTTAGTTGAATATCATAATAATCAGCCAGCTCTTCCTTAATATAGGCAAGTAACAACCAGCTCATTGGGTCTTCTAAAGCAATATAGACATCAAGCTCAGGATGAAGCGTCTGAATCTCGGTAAGCGCCTCAGCATCATTAATCAAATGTTCACGCCATTCGATATGATTAATTAAAAAAATTGGATTGCCCGTCAGTAACTTTTGCTGCTTCAGACGACGAGTCAAACGTAATAAATCATCTACTGCGTGATATTTACGTCCACCAAATTCAAAGTATGCCGCAGGTACAGGCTCATCCGTAAAAATGCGTTCTGAAAAATGTTGAGGAAGCTGATGTTTAACTGCCATGGCATGTAAAGTACGCAACTTTCCATATTGTTGTTGCCAAAGCATGTGAAAAATATCTTCTAATAGATGGAAGAAGTTCTGACCTTGTAATGGAGTTCTTTTTAATATGACTGCCGCTTGTTTTAAAGATTCTGGGCTTGGGATTTCTGGAAATTCATCGAAACCGAAACGATGTTGTTTGGCTAATATCTTGGCATCATTCAGACAATAATTTTGCCACTCTTCATGCGACATGCTGTTTGGAGGTTCAGAAGCCGTATGAGAAATAATAATTTTTAAAGGCTTAAGTTCATCACTTAAAATTTCATCTAGCTGAGACAATTGCTGAACAGCCAAATAGCTATACACATCATCAAGTCGTAAATAAATACTTAAACCATTTTCCGTGGGTAACACCGCTTGACGAGAAGGCTTTTGGTAAAACCAGCTCGATCGAATAGGGTCAAACCAACGGCGTAGCAGTGACATGAGTTGTGCCTCTAAAAAATAAATCCTAAGCGAGATCAAAGATTGTTTTGATCATAGTGCAAGGTAAAACAGTAGTCGAGATTGAAATATAACTACCTTAGTTTACGCAGAAAATAAGTCATGTTTTTAGCAAGTTCCTACGTAGGTGAAGATTTTATCACCATTTTATGGCAAACCCATAGAATGATCTAAAAACACCTTTTTCTACAAGCTGATTTTATTTACCAGACATGAAAAATGCACCCTTAACATGATAGCAATTCATCGTGTTAAAGGGTGCATGATTCCTAATCAATTATTAAAATTGAATATTTTATAGAACGCGTACAGCTCCTTTCGCTGCACTTGTTGTATGCATTGCATAAACTTTTAACGCTTTTGATACTTTACGTTTACGTTCTTCTTTCGGATGCCAGCCTTTCGCTTCCTGTACTGTACGACGATGTGCCATAGTCGCATCATCAACGTTTAAGTGAATCGTACGGTTTGGAATATCGATTTCAATAGTATCACCATCTTCAACCAAACCAATCGCACCGCCTTCAGCCGCTTCTGGTGAAACGTGACCAATTGAAAGACCTGATGAACCACCAGAGAAACGACCATCTGTTACCAATGCACAGTCTTTTCCTAAACCTTTCGATTTAAGGTAGCTAGTTGGGTAAAGCATTTCTTGCATACCCGGACCACCACGTGGACCTTCGTAACGAATCACAACCACATCGCCAGCTTTAATGTCATGACCTAAAATTGCATCTACAGCTGCATCTTGGCTCTCAAATACACGCGCTGTGCCCGTAAATTTCAAGATTGATTCATCAACACCTGCAGTTTTCACGATACAACCATCAAGCGCGATGTTGCCGTATAGAACTGCTAAACCACCATCTTTAGAGAAAGCATGTTCTGCATTACGGATAACGCCTTTTTCACGGTCGCCATCTAATGTTGAATAATAGCGATTTTGCGAGAATGCAACTTGAGTTGGAACACCACCTGGTGATGAACGATAGAATTCATAAACGTCTGCATCTTCAGTACGAATAATATCCCACTTATCCAACGCATCTTTTAAAGTTTTCTCGTGTACAGTCGGTACAGATACATCAAGCAACTTCGCACGATCAAGCTCACCTAAGATCGCCATAATGCCACCCGCACGGTGTACATCTTCCATATGAACGTCTTGTTTTGCAGGCGCTACTTTAGACAATACAGGAACTCGACGTGATAATTCGTCAATATCGTCCATTGTAAAATCAACTTCTGCTTCACTTGCCGCAGCCAATAAATGCAGAACCGTATTGGTTGAACCACCCATTGCAATATCAAGGGTCATCGCATTTTTAAATGCAGCCTTTGTTGCAATCGAACGAGGTAAAATGCTTGCATCTTCTTGTTCGTAATAGCGCTTAGCCAATTCAACAATAAGTTGGCCTGCTTTTAAGAATAGTTTCTTACGGTTTGCATGCGTCGCAACAATCGAACCATTACCCGGTAAAGATAAACCTAAAGCTTCTGTTAAACAGTTCATTGAGTTTGCAGTGAACATACCTGAACATGAACCACAGGTTGGACATGCCGAACGTTCAAATTCTTCAACTTCTTCGTCTGTATAACTTTCATCAGCCGCAACAACCATTGCATCAACAAGGTCAATCGCTTTTTCACTACCGCGGAACTTAACCTTACCAGCTTCCATTGGTCCGCCAGACACGAAAACAACAGGAATATTCAGACGCATCGCAGCCATGAGCATTCCCGGAGTAATTTTGTCACAGTTTGAAATACACACCATGGCATCTGCACAGTGTGCATTCACCATATATTCAACTGAGTCAGCAATCAAATCACGTGATGGTAAAGAATAAAGCATGCCGTCATGCCCCATTGCGATCCCGTCATCTACTGCGATCGTATTGAACTCTTTAGCAACACCACCTGCTGCCTGAATTTCTGCTGCGACAAGCTGCCCTAGATCTTTAAGATGTACATGGCCCGGCACAAATTGAGTAAATGAGTTGACCACCGCAATAATCGGTTTGCCGAAATCCTCATCTTTCATTCCTGTTGCACGCCATAAGCCACGTGCGCCAGCCATATTTCTTCCGTGTGTCGATGTTTTTGAACGATAGTCAGGCATTAGTGTTTCCAACAAGTTGTGCTTGAGCGGAATTTTTCCCGCTCTGGCGAATGATACTGATATAGCGTTAGATCAGTCGGAATATTGACTCATCATCATAATTTGATCATTCTCCATTCTATAGAAGCAAATAATATTCGGAAAGCCAAGAACAGTAATAGACAGTCAATATTTAGCAAAACTTACATGAATAATTTTTTATTTTTTCATAACCTTTTTTTATCAATAAAAGTTTTTCAATAATTTTTTGTTCACTATTTAAAAACTAAAATGCTCAATCGCTATGATTTTAGGGCTTCAATCGTTTTTCACGTATACTACGCCTAAACTCTTTTTGGATTGCATTTGTGAAAATTATTTTTGCTGGCACCCCCGAATTTGCTGCAACAGCATTGGCGGCTTTATTAAAAACTTCCCATGAAATTATCGCGGTTTACACTCAGCCAGATCGTAAATCGGGTCGTGGACAAAAACTAACGCCATCTCCTGTAAAACAACTTGCACTTGAGCATAATATCCCTGTTTATCAACCCCTTCACTTCAAAGCATCTACAGAAGAAGGTTTAGCGGCTCAACAAGAACTGGCAGCTTTAGGCGCAGATGTGATGGTGGTTGCAGCCTATGGTTTAATTCTTCCACAAACTGTGCTCGATACACCGAAATATGGCTGTTTAAATATTCACGGTTCATTATTACCACGTTGGCGCGGTGCAGCACCAATTCAGCGTGCGATTGCAACAGGTGATGAAGAAACCGGAATCACAATCATGCAAATGGCTGCTGGTTTAGATACAGGGGATATGATGTATAAAACCTACTGTCCAATCACAGCCGAAGATACATCAGCGACTTTACATGACAAACTCGCAGCTCAAGGTGCAACAGCAATTTGTGACGTACTCGAGTCAGAAGAAACACTACAAAAATATTTGGCAGAGCGTGAAGTTCAAGATGAAAGCCTAACTGTCTATGCACACAAATTGGTGAAATCAGAAGCTCGTATTGACTGGTCAAATGATGCTGTTCAGCTTGACCGAAATATTCGTGCGTTCAACCCTTGGCCTGTGTCGTTTTGTGAACTAGACGGGCAAGTGTTACGTGTTTGGGCCGCAGAACTTACGATTACTGAATTTAGTAACAAAGTCCCAGGTGAAATTGTTAGGGTAGACAATCATGGTGTGATGGTGGTTTGTGGAAAAGGTCGACCATTGCTATTAACTAGTGTGCAATGGCCAGGTGGTAAGGCTCTCAATAGCAAACAAATGTTACAAACTCAAAAATTTCATGTAGGACAAATTCTGTCATGAGTCAGGTTTCATCAAATTCGTCACGATTTAACTTACGTGCTCAAGTCGTCCAGACGTTATTAAAAGTTCAGCAAGGCCAATCACTCGCTAGTATTTTAAATACACAGCTCAATCAGGTAGCAGAGCGCGATCGCGCTTTGTTTCACGAACTTGTTTTAGGTACATTGCGCCAATGGTTTGCACTTAAATCAATTAGCCTGCCTCTACTCAGCAAGCCTTTAAATAATGAGACAGTAGAAACCTGTCTTTATGTTGGTCTTTATCAAGTTTTATGCACGCGTATTGCAGCGCATGCCGCTATTTCAGAAACAGTAGATGCAACCAAACAACTTGGTTTCCCTGCACTCAGCGGTATTGTGAATGCTATTTTGCGCCGAGCTACTCGTGAAACTGATGACTTTCAGCAAGGCTTACAGCAGGCGCATGGCTTACCAAGCTGGCTTTTCAAACGCTTAAAAAAGGATTGGGGTGAACAAACTGAATCTCTCTGCCAATCTTTGAAGCAAGTCGCGCCTTTAACCTTAAGGGTGAACCAGCGTCATATTGGCCGCGATGCTTATTTAGCAAAACTACAAAGTCTAGAAATTCAGGCACGTGCTTGTACTTTGTCTGAGGCAGGTATTGTTCTTGAACAATCTGTACAAATTACTCAACTACCTGGTTTTGAACAAGGTTGGTTTTCTGTACAAGATGAACACGCTCAGCTTTGCGCAACATTATTGCCAGATTTGAACGATAAAATAGTAGTTGATGCGTGTGCTGCCCCAGGGGGCAAAACTGCTCATTTACTTGAAAAGTTTAAACCTGCTCAGCTCATTGCGATTGATCAGGACCCAAGCCGTTTAGTGCGTGTAACTGAGAACTTAAATCGCTTAGCACTTGATCAAAGTCATACAGAGATTTTGGCAGCGGATGCAACTCAATGGGTACCTGCACAGCTAGTAGATTGTATTGTGCTCGATGCACCTTGCTCTGCTACAGGGGTTATTCGTCGTCATCCTGACATACGCCTATTGCGCCAATCTACCGATATAGCTCAAACCATTGAACTACAAAAGCAGATCTTGGACCACATGTGGCAACAGCTTAAAGTTGGCGGCACATTGCTTTACATCACCTGTTCAATTTTAAAAGCTGAAAATGAACAGCAAATGATGACTTTTTTTGCTGAAAATCCAAATGCAAAAGAGATCAAGATTGATGCTGATTGGGGAATCGAGCAAACTCATGGTCGCCAATTACTGCCACAAGCACAGTCTGGTGATGGATTTTATTATTGTAAAATCCAAAAAATTGCATAAAAAAAGCAGGCTTAAAGCCTGCTTTTTTTTCTCGATCAGTATCAAAGTGTGTGCTGATCTTTTACTTCTTCTAAAACGTCATCTAACTCTTCAGGATGCTTCGATAAATGGATAATGGATAAAACCAAGCCACCCCATAAAAACACCATCGAAATTACCATCATTACGATTGCTGAAGTATTCATTATTCTATCCTCCTAGCGATCTTTCATTTTGCTTAAAACAATTGCAACAACTGCACAGAAAATCACACTGCCCCAGCCGAATACACCTTGTAAGCTCATACTATAAGTATCATAGCCATTTTTGATCAAATTAAATACAGTCATACTGAGTGTAGTTAACAAGATTAACGATGTAATGACTGTTAAAGTGAAATCCCACCCCTTACCTAATTGAATAGTTGAGATGCGATTGACGTGATCACGAAGTTCTTTCAGTGCAGAACGTTTAAACCAAGTCACGGCAATAATAGAAAGTAAAGCACCGCCAATAATACCGATGTTATTGATAAAGTGGTCAACAATATCAACCAGCTTAATTGCGTTTACACTTGAGAATAAAATAATTGATACAAGTGCACTACCACCACCAATAATGGTTACAGCTTTTTTACGGCCCCATTTCAATTTATCTTGCATTGCTGCAATAGGTACTTCCAAAATACTCACCATCGAAGAAATACCTGCGACGAAAAGTGAAGAGAAGAATAAGAAACCAAATAAATCGGCACCTGTACCTAAACTTGAAATAATTTTAGGGAACGCAATAAATGCTAACCCAATCCCGCCACTCACAACATCTTTAACTTCAGTACCTGCTGCATGAGCCATAAAACCAAGCGCTGCGAAGATACCAATACCAGCCAAAATCTCTGTTGATGCATTTGCAAAACCAACGATTAAACCAGAACCTGTTAAATTCGTTTTTGGTTTCAAATAAGATGCATAAGTCACCATGATCCCGAAACCGACAGAGAGGGAGAAGAAAGTATGGCCATAAGCAGCTAACCAAACTTTATAATCCATCATTGCTGACCAGTTCGGCGTAAAGAAAGCATTTAAGCCTTGAACCGCGCCTGGTAAACGTAATGATTGAATCACTAAAATAGTGAAGAGAATGAATAATAAAGGCATGAAAATCTTATTCGATAATTCCACACCTTTTTTCACACCACCATAAAGAATGATTAGAGTAAGTGCCCAAATCCCAACAATCGGCCAGAATAAATGACCTACAAACTGTAAATCAAAACCGGTTGCTTTTGTGGTCTGCAAATAGGTATTAAAGAAGAAACCTTCCGGATCACTTCCCCACATTTGGCCAATAGAGAAGTAAACATAACTACCAGCCCAAGTGAGTACACTTGCATAGTACAAACCAATGATGATACAGACACAAACCTGCCACCAACCTAATGTTTCCCCGCCTTTAAATAGGGCACGATACGCTTTAGGAGGTGAACCAGTACTACGATGTCCTACCGCATAATCTAAAAATAGTAACGGTAAACCAGCAGTAATGAGTGCCAATAGATAGGGAATAAGAAATGCGCCACCACCATTTTCATAAGCAACGTATGGAAAGCGCCAGATATTACCTAAGCCTACAGCCGAACCAACGGCTGCAATAATAAAACCAGATCGTGACGTCCAGTTTTCACGAGAATCTGTCATAGAACACCTAATGTTAAAAGATTACTTATTTTTACTGCTATTGTTGATTGTTATTCCGCATGCAAAAAAAGAACCAAAAAATACTTTTGTGTTTGTAGAAAATAAAATGCACCTTTTGAGTATTTTTATTCCCTTAACAAACAAGCAAAAATAGAAAATTCTTCCTTAAAGATTTTTGTCCATTTTTTGCCCCTATATAGCTGAACAATACCTGTTTTTATTTCTTTTTACTGTAATTTCCGTCAGAAATTTTACGAATTTTCTGAGTTTTTTTCACAATTGGTTATTTTTCAGCTAATATTTACGTACTACTACTTGCAGATCAAAATTATTATTCAATGCAATTTTATTGTAATCCCTGAAAATACTTATTTAATTACTCAACTTATCCACTAATTTATTTTTAACTCCCTAGTTATCAATTAAAATTTAATAAGTCCGATACGATTGACAAAATTTATACTAAATTTTCTAAAAGATTAAATTCATTTAAATGAAGAAGAAAATATTAATTATTTGAATTAAATAAACTTTTTTAAGGTTTAAAAATTTACTCATCTCACACACCTCAGATCCTTATTTTTTATCAATGCATCTGTAGCAAGATCTCTATATCATGCGCTCAAAGATTTCTTTTATGTGGATGTAAAAATGAAAATATTAAAAATATCTTTATTAACGCTCGGGATGGGCTTAAGTGGCTTTGCTCAAGCAGACTTCGTAGGAGTAAAAGGCGACGTAGGTTACTGGTTCTATGACGGTAAAGCTAATATGTCTTCTCAATCACCTGAAGATCAAGATTTAGATCAAAAAGGCAGTGCTCAAATCTCATTAGCAGTAGAACACCCAATTCCATTTATTCCAAATGCAAAAATTCGTTATGTAAATTTAGATACCGAAACTAAATCAGAAACTTTAGGTCAAGCCAACTATAAAGTTGATTTAGATCATAGCGATTTTATCCTCTACTATGAGTTACTAGATAATATTGTAAGTGTGGATGCTGGTCTTGGTGCAACTGTATTAAATGGTGATATTACTGCGTACACAGGTAAGCGCGTGGATATTGATAAAACATATCCTATTGCTTATTTGTCAGGTGAAGTAAAACTACCGTTTACAGGCTTAAGTGCTAAAGGTGAAGCAACTTATACAAACTTTGATGATGCACGAATTACAGATGCACTGGCAGAAGTAAAATATAAATTTGCAGATAACTTACTCATTGATCTGGGTCTAACAGCAGGCTATCGCGTACTTAATATCAACTTAGATGACTACGATAACAATGACCTTAAATTTGAGTTTAAAGGCCCATATGTAGGTTTAGAAGCACATTTCTAAATCAGAATTTCAGAAATAAAAAAAGAACTCTATATGAGTTCTTTTTTATTTAAATCATATCTACATAACCTAAATATTCTCGAATCCTTTGACACCACGCTTGAATATTTGGATATAGCTCCAAATCAAAACCACCTTCCTCCGCGACATGCGTGTATGCATACAAGGCAATGTCAGCAATAGTTAATTGATCTCCAACAAGATAGTCGTGGTCTACTAAAGCTTTATCCATAATAGATAGTGCTTTATGGCCTTTTGGCTGTAAATTATGGTATTCCTCTATTCTTTCTGGTGGTAACCCTAAATATTTATTAATAAAACGAGCAACCGCAATAAATGGTTCATGACTATACTGCTCAAAGAACATCCATTGGTACATTTTTGCTTTAATAAAAGGATCTGTAGGAATAAATTTTGTTCCTTCAGCCAAGTAACCTAAGATAGCATTCGACTCACTCAAAACACGACCATCTTCTAGGACTAATACAGGTATTTTTCCATTAGGATTTAACGACAAAAAATCAGCTGATTGAGTTTCTTTGTTTAAAATATCAACGTGGATCCATCTATGATTAATATTTAATAAGGAAAGTAATAGTTTTATCTTATAGCAGTTACCCGAACCGACATCACCATAAATTATCATAGATGCTCTTCCCTTATTATGCATACTTAAAAGATTAATTTTCTTATTATTTATAGCACAACTCTTCCTTAGTATTTTTATATTTATTCTCCGCCTATATATTTTTTCTCCCCCGATAAAAAAACACCCCCATTCATTAGAACGGGGGTGTTTAGAATAATGAGCTGGCGATGACTTACTCTCACATGGGTAACCCCACACTACCATCAGCGCTAAGAGGTTTCACTTCTGAGTTCGGGAAGGGATCAGGTGGTTCACTCTTGCTATGGTCGCCAGCACAACTGGTATGGATACTTGCTTCGTTTTATTCACTGTGTGATACGTTGCGTTTTCCAAATCTTGACAGATGGGCTGATTGAATCTGATTTTTCGTTGTTCATTTTAGCTAGTAGTATAACTAAATCAAGTTGCTTTGCATGTTTATGAATCGATTGATGCTTCATATACAACTGCTTGGGTGTTGTATAGTCAAGCCTCACGAGCAATTAGTATTGGTCAGCTTCACATATCACTATGCTTCCACATCCAACCTATCAACGTCCTAGTCTCGAACGGCTCTTTAGAGGAATAAATTCCTAGGGAAATCTTATCTTGAGGTAGGCTTCCCGCTTAGATGCTTTCAGCGGTTATCCCTTCCGAACATAGCTACCCGGCGATGCGACTGGCGTCACAACCGGTACACCAGAGGTTCGTCCACTCTGGTCCTCTCGTACTAGGAGCAGATCCTCTCAAATTTCCAGCGCCCACGGTAGATAGGGACCGAACTGTCTCACGACGTTCTAAACCCAGCTCGCGTACCTCTTTAAATGGCGAACAGCCATACCCTTGGGACCTGCTTCAGCCCCAGGATGAGATGAGCCGACATCGAGGTGCCAAACACCGCCGTCGATATGAACTCTTGGGCGGTATCAGCCTGTTATCCCCAGAGTACCTTTTATCCGTTGAGCGATGGCCCTTCCATACAGAACCACCGGATCACTAAGACCTACTTTCGTACCTGCTCGACTTGTGGGTCTCGCAGTTAAGCGCGCTTTTGCCTTTATACTCTACGCGTGATTTCCGACCACGCTGAGCGCACCTTCGTACTCCTCCGTTACTCTTTAGGAGGAGACCGCCCCAGTCAAACTACCCACCAGACACGGTCCTCGTCCCGGATAACGGGACAGAGTTAGAACCTCAACATTACCAGGGTGGTATTTCAAGGACGGCTCCATTGGAACTAGCGTTCCAACTTCAAAGCCTCCCACCTATCCTACACAAGTAAGGTCAAAGTTCAGTGTCAAGCTGCAGTAAAGGTTCACGGGGTCTTTCCGTCTAGCCGCGGGTACACTGCATCTTCACAGCGATTTCGATTTCACTGAGCCTCTGCTGGAGACAGCGCCGCCATCATTATGCCATTCGTGCAGGTCGGAACTTACCCGACAAGGAATTTCGCTACCTTAGGACCGTTATAGTTACGGCCGCCGTTTACTGGGGCTTCGATCAAGAGCTTCGCTTACGCTAACCCCATCAATTAACCTTCCAGCACCGGGCAGGCATCACACCCTATACGTCCACTTTCGTGTTTGCAGAGTGCTATGTTTTTAATAAACAGTTGCAGCGGCCTGGTTTCTGCGGCTGTCGTCAGCTCAGGAAGCAAGTTCCATCACCAACAACAGCGTACCTTCTCCCGAAGTTACGGTACCATTTTGCCTAGTTCCTTCAGCAGAGTTCTCTCAAGCGCCTTGGTCTACTCGACCTGACCACCTGTGTCGGTTTCGGGTACGATTCCTGTGTAACTGAAGCTTAGAGACTTTTCCTGGAAGCATGGTATCAGCCACTTCACTGTACAAGTACAGCTTGCTATCGGATCTCAGTATAGAGTACCCCGGATTTGCCTAAGATACATACCTACATCCTTCCACCTGGACAACCAACGCCAGGCTGACTTAACCTTCTCCGTCCTCTCATCGCATTACACAGAAGTATTGGAATATTAACCAATTTCCCATCGACTACGCCTTTCGGCCTCGCCTTAGGGGTCGACTCACCCAGCCCCGATTAACGTTGGACTGGAACCCTTGGTCTTTCGGCGAACGGGTTTTTCACCCGTTTTGTCGTTACTCACGTCAGCATTCGCACTTCTGATACCTCCAGCATACTTCTCAATACACCTTCATCGGCTTACAGAACGCTCCCCTACCACTTGACTAATGTCAAATCCGCAGCTTCGGCACATAATTTTAGCCCCGTTACATCTTCCGCGCAGGCCGACTCGACTAGTGAGCTATTACGCTTTCTTTAAAGGGTGGCTGCTTCTAAGCCAACCTCCTAGCTGTCTATGCCTTCCCACATCGTTTCCCACTTAACTATGATTTTGGGGCCTTAGCTGGCGGTCTGGATTGTTTTCCTCTTGACTACGGACGTTAGCACCCGCAGTCTGTCTCCCGGATAGTACTCATAGGTATTCGGAGTTTGCATCGGTTTGGTAAGTCGGGATGACCCCCTAGCCGAAACAGTGCTCTACCCCCTATGGTATTCGTCCGAGGCGCTACCTAAATAGCTTTCGGGGAGAACCAGCTATCACCAGGCTTGATTAGCCTTTCACCCCTATCCACAAGTCATCCCCTGGCTTTTCAACGACAGTGGGTTCGGTCCTCCAGTTAGTGTTACCCAACCTTCAACCTGCTCATGGATAGATCGCCTGGTTTCGGGTCTATACCCAGCAACTAAACGCCCTATTAAGACTCGATTTCTCTACGGCTCCCCTATACGGTTAACCTCGCTACTGAATATAAGTCGCTGACCCATTATACAAAAGGTACGCAGTCACACCACGAAGGTGCTCCCACTGCTTGTATGCATG
Source organism: Acinetobacter sp. BEC1-S18-ESBL-01 (assembly GCF_014169935.1). NCBI lineage: Bacteria > Pseudomonadati > Pseudomonadota > Gammaproteobacteria > Moraxellales > Moraxellaceae > Acinetobacter > Acinetobacter sp. BEC1-S18-ESBL-01. The sequence goes on along the minus strand of NZ_AP022302.1, from coordinate 21,300 downwards.
CGGTTTCAGGATCTATTTCACTCCCCTCACAGGGGTTCTTTTCGCCTTTCCCTCACGGTACTGGTTCACTATCGGTCAGTCAGGAGTATTTAGCCTTGGAGGATGGTCCCCCCATATTCAGACAAGGTTTCACGTGCCTCGCCCTACTCGTCATCATTATGTGTGCCCTTTCGTGTACGGGAATATCACCCTCTACGTTCGCACTTCCCAGAGCGTTCCACTAAAACACACATAACTTAATGGGCTGATCCCCGTTCGCTCGCCGCTACTGAGGGAATCTCAATTGATTTCTTTTCCTAAGGGTACTGAGATGTTTCACTTCCCCTCGTTCGCCTTGCAACACTATGTATTCATGTTGCAATACCTACCTTAAAGTAGGTGGGTTCCCCCATTCAGAAATCTCCGGATCAAAGGATATTTGCCGCCTCCCCGGAGCTTTTCGCAGGCTATCACGTCTTTCATCGCCTCTGACTGCCAAGGCATCCACCACATGCACTTAATTACTTGACTATACAACCCCAAACAGTCGTCAACACCTACAAGTGAGTGTTGTCCGTGCGATTCTTCATCGCTACTATCTGTTGTCTGTGTACTTAAACACTGTACAGCTTCAATCTAAATTCATATACCAAAACGCTTGATTCAGTTAATTTGCTAGTTCTCAATTCATCTAGATTAATTGCTTAATCTAAACTCTTGAGTGAACAATTTATTTCAGACTCAATTTTGCCAATCTGTTAATGAATAAACATGCCTTCGTCAGGTCATGCTTAATACCGTGATACTTAAATCACAGAAGTTAATAAACCAAGATCTAAATCTCTATTTACTAATTTCTGTAATCCGAACTTCTCTTAAGTTCTGGTGGAGACTAGGAGAGTCGAACTCCTGACCTCCTGCGTGCAAAGCAGGCGCTCTACCAACTAAGCTAAGTCCCCAGCTTACATCATCAGTCATGTATCTTTTATCTATAACTTCAACCAGTCAAAGTCATGGTGGGTCTGACAAGACTTGAACTTGTGACCCCACGCTTATCAAGCGTGTGCTCTAACCAACTGAGCTACAGACCCTCAGATACATCTATGAAGAACAACTTGTTGTGGATTCTTACCAATCGTCAATCTTTCGTTAAGGAGGTGATCCAGCCGCAGGTTCCCCTACGGCTACCTTGTTACGACTTCACCCCAGTCATCGGCCACACCGTGGTAACCGCCCTCTTTGCAGTTAGGCTAGCTACTTCTGGTGCAACAAACTCCCATGGTGTGACGGGCGGTGTGTACAAGGCCCGGGAACGTATTCACCGCGGCATTCTGATCCGCGATTACTAGCGATTCCGACTTCATGGAGTCGAGTTGCAGACTCCAATCCGGACTACGATCGGCTTTTTGAGATTAGCATCCTATCGCTAGGTAGCAACCCTTTGTACCGACCATTGTAGCACGTGTGTAGCCCTGGCCGTAAGGGCCATGATGACTTGACGTCGTCCCCGCCTTCCTCCAGTTTGTCACTGGCAGTATCCTTAAAGTTCCCGACATTACTCGCTGGCAAATAAGGAAAAGGGTTGCGCTCGTTGCGGGACTTAACCCAACATCTCACGACACGAGCTGACGACAGCCATGCAGCACCTGTATGTAAGTTCCCGAAGGCACCAATCCATCTCTGGAAAGTTCTTACTATGTCAAGGCCAGGTAAGGTTCTTCGCGTTGCATCGAATTAAACCACATGCTCCACCGCTTGTGCGGGCCCCCGTCAATTCATTTGAGTTTTAGTCTTGCGACCGTACTCCCCAGGCGGTCTACTTATCGCGTTAGCTGCGCCACTAAAGCCTCAAAGGCCCCAACGGCTAGTAGACATCGTTTACGGCATGGACTACCAGGGTATCTAATCCTGTTTGCTCCCCATGCTTTCGCACCTCAGCGTCAGTGTTAGGCCAGATGGCTGCCTTCGCCATCGGTATTCCTCCAGATCTCTACGCATTTCACCGCTACACCTGGAATTCTACCATCCTCTCCCACACTCTAGCTAACCAGTATCGAATGCAATTCCCAAGTTAAGCTCGGGGATTTCACATTTGACTTAATTAGCCGCCTACGCGCGCTTTACGCCCAGTAAATCCGATTAACGCTTGCACCCTCTGTATTACCGCGGCTGCTGGCACAGAGTTAGCCGGTGCTTATTCTGCGAGTAACGTCCACTATCTCTAGGTATTAACTAAAGTAGCCTCCTCCTCGCTTAAAGTGCTTTACAACCATAAGGCCTTCTTCACACACGCGGCATGGCTGGATCAGGCTTGCGCCCATTGTCCAATATTCCCCACTGCTGCCTCCCGTAGGAGTCTGGGCCGTGTCTCAGTCCCAGTGTGGCGGATCATCCTCTCAGACCCGCTACAGATCGTCGCCTTGGTAGGCCTTTACCCCACCAACTAGCTAATCCGACTTAGGCTCATCTATTAGCGCAAGGTCCGAAGATCCCCTGCTTTCTCCCGTAGGACGTATGCGGTATTAGCATTCCTTTCGAAATGTTGTCCCCCACTAATAGGCAGATTCCTAAGCATTACTCACCCGTCCGCCGCTAAGATCAGTAGCAAGCTACCTCTCTCCGCTCGACTTGCATGTGTTAAGCCTGCCGCCAGCGTTCAATCTGAGCCATGATCAAACTCTTCAGTTAAAATCATTTTGCACCTTATTAAAGACAAGGTGCCAATTCTGGCTCATCAATTACTGACTTAAATTTCGCTCAAATAAACTTCGAGTAATTTAAACCAATCAATTAATGAAAATTATTTCGATTAATCAATCAGTAAAAATCCACACAAGTTGTTCTTCAATTCTCTTAATGATCTTCTTCCTGGTTCGTCACCAGCAAGCTAGGTCGGCTATATTACTCTTAATCTCTTAAAAGTCAACAGGTAATTTCGATATTTTTAAAACTTATCTCTCAAACCAACTTACCATCAAATTCATCACTTAAAGCAACCAATCTAATCACAAGTAACTGTTTTTCAACAAGTTTCTATCTGCATCACCGCCGATGGATGTGCATTATAGACCATCTCATCCCCTTTGCAAGGGGTATTTCAGCCTTTTTCACTTGAGTGCCGTTTTTTTCTACTATTTTGCGAAAAAAGTGATATATATGGCTTTTTTTTAGGCACTTTCACTGCCTTATATTAGTTTTATATTTAAGAATTTGGGACATTTTTAATTTCCTATGTCTTTAATAGGGTTTATAGACATATATACTCCCTTAAGTCCAAAGATTCCAAAGATTCCAAAGATTCCAAAGATTCCAAAGATTCCAAAGATTCCAAAGATTCCAAAGATTCCAAAGATACCAAAGATTCCAAAGATTCCAAAGATTCCAAAGATTCCAAAGATTCCAAAGATTCCAAAGATTCCAAAGATTCCAAAGATTCCAAAGATTCCAAAGATTCCAAAGATTCCAAAGATTCCAAAGATTCCAAAGATTCCAAAGATTCCAAAGATTCCAAAGACAGACTAGAGCAAATACTCTATTTATTGATTAATACTTTCTATTCTTTACTTATTCTATTTTTCTACTTATTAAGTTAATTACAAATTGTTCCACGTGGAACGCTTAATTGATTTTGTGATCAGAAATAAAAAAAGCAGGATTACTCCTGCTTTTTACTCTATAACTTTATTTTATTAGTCAGTGAAAATTACACGTGCAATTGCTTTTTTACCTGATTGAATAATAAAGCTTCCTTTTTCTTTTACAGAGAAGCTTGCATCAACGGCATTCCAGTCAACTTTTACCGCACCACGAGCAACCGCATCTTTTGCCGCAGCTGCATTTGGGTTTAGCCCCGCTACACGTAAAATCGTAGCAATAAAGATTTCTCCTCCAAACTCACCAAGTGAAATAGTCACTTCTGGTGTGTCTTCAGGTACTTCACCTTCTGTAATACGGTTACCAGCACTCTTATGGGCATTAGCAGCAGCTTCTGCATCATGGAAGCGTTCAACTAGCTCAAGTGCAAGGATGCGTTTTACTTCTTGCGGATTACGACCAGCAGCAATTTCATCTAATAGAGCTTTGATCTCATCAAGAGATTTGAAGCTTAATAAATCGAAATAGCGTTCAATTAAAGAGTCTGGCATTGATAAAACTTTTTGGTACATTGCCCCTGGTGTATCAAATACACCAATATAGTTACCTAAAGATTTAGACATTTTATTTACGCCATCTAGACCTTCTAGAATCGGCACGGTGATACACACTTGAGATTCTTGGCCATAACGGCTTTGTAAAGTACGACCCATAAGTAAGTTAAAGGTCTGGTCTGTACCGCCTAACTCAACGTCAGCTTCAAGCGCAATTGAGTCATAACCTTGAACTAAAGGATATAAAAACTCATGAATTGCAATCGGCTGATGATTGCTATAACGCTTAGTAAAGTCATCACGCTCTAACATACGTGATACGGTTTGCTGGCTTGCTAATTGAATAAGGTCAGCAGCAGACTTTTGATTAAACCATTCTGAGTTAAAACGTACTTTTGTTTTATTCGGGTCTAATATCTTGAATACTTGCTCTTGATAAGTTTTAGCGTTGGCTTCTACTTGTTCACGTGACAACGGTGGACGAGTTGCGCTTTTACCAGTTGGGTCACCAATCATCGCTGTATAGTCACCAATTAAGAAGGTAACTTCATGGCCCAAGTCTTGGAAAGTTTTTAGTTTATTAATAAGAACCGTATGTCCTAAATGTAAATCTGGTGCTGTAGGGTCAAAACCAGCTTTAATTTTAAGAGGACGATTCTCTTTAAGCTTTTTCAGTAAATCTTCTTCTGAAATAATTTCGTGCGTGCCTCGTTGGATGAGGGCAAGCTGTTCTTCGGCGGGCAAGAAATTTGACATCACAAAACCTAAACACATCAGTTATTCAATTTGTGCGATATACTAACATTTTTTCAGCGTCTTGCAGGGGAAGTTGCATATGAGCGCAATCTATATCGGCGTAATGACTGGCACTAGTATGGATGGTGTAGATATTGTTGCGGCTTCATTTGAGCCACTACAGCTTCATGCCACTCTTACAGTTCCATTCGAACCCGAGTTACGTGATGAGCTTATGGCATTAACTTTACCTGATGACAATGAAATTGACCGCATGGGTAAAGCTGATGTTGCTCTGGCCCAAATGATTGGTCATGGGATTAATACTCTCATTGAAAAGCATCAATTAGACCGTAGCCAAATAAAAGCAATTGGTTCGCATGGGCAAACCATTCGTCATCGTCCAGAACATGGCTTTACGCTACAAATTGGTGATCCAAACATTATTACTGAAATTACTCAGATTCCGGTTGTTTCAGATTTCCGTCGTAGAGATATGGCAGCAGGAGGTCAAGGCGCGCCATTGGTTCCGGCTTTCCATCAAGCATTATTTCAACATCCAAGTATTCATCGTGTGATTTTGAATTTGGGTGGTATTGCCAATGTGAGTATGCTGCCAGCCAATAATGCTGACGGCGTATTTGGTTTTGATACAGGACCTGCAAATATTTTGATGGATGCGTGGTGTCATCGCCATACAGGTCATCCATATGATGAAAATGGTGATTGGGCTGCCTATGGTCACCCTATTCGCTCTTTACTCGACCGTCTTCATGCGCATGAGTATTTTTCTAAAGAACCACCTAAGAGCACAGGACGTGAAGACTTTAATATTGACTGGTTAGATGATCAGTTAATCGATTGGCGAAATGATTTAACTTACGATGAGTTAGAAGATACCCCTGAAAACATTCAAGCAACCCTATTAAAACTTACTGTGCGTGCTATTCAAAAAGCGATTTATCGTTCTGAGATGGAAACAGGCGAAGTGTATGTTTGCGGTGGTGGAGCTTATAACTCTTATTTACTAGAACAATTACGTTGGCGTTTACGTAAACATAATTGGTCTGTTCAACCTACCGATGTGTTAGGACTTTCCCCTACTTGGGTCGAGGCTACAGCATTTGCATGGTTAGCAATGCGCTTTGTAGATGGTTTAAGTGGAAATTTGCCAGCAGTCACAGGCGCTTCGGATTTCAGAATCCTAGGTACGATCACGGCAGTATAAAACTATTTATTGATTTGTTTGACTAGATTCGACCTCATAGCACATTTACTGACCCGAAATGCTGTTATGTAAATGAGCATAAAAACTCATGATAAATGCCGATAAAAATAATTTAAGGCATGTTTGTATGGATCTGACCAAACGTATTCATCAATATACACGCGGGGCTTGGACATTCGATGTGATTGATTCAGGCCCTCTAGATGGTCCTCTCGTTGTTTTATTGCATGGTTTTCCAGAAACTGCTCATAGTTGGGAGCAGACTTCGGAATTATTGCATGAGCATCAATTTAGAACACTTGCGATTCATCAACGTGGTTATAGTTTAAATGCTAGGCCTAAAAGCCGATTTCAATATTCATTGAGTGAACTTGTAGAAGATGTGGCAAGTTTAATTGAACAGCTTGGCCAGCCAGTTTATTTAATTGGGCACGACTGGGGCTCGGCAATTGCTTCAGGCGTTGCTATGAAGTATCCACAATATATTCAACATCTCACTTTAGTTTCTGTACCCCACCAAGCTGCATTTTTAAAAGCTTGTTTAAGCAGTAGACAACTTTTTAAATCTTATTATTTTGCAATTTTTCAGTTACCGATTCTGCCCGAACTTTTATTTAAAAAGATACCTAAATTGGGTCGTAGGTTTCTAAAGTCATCAGGCATGACTGAACAGCAAATTGCGATATTTGAGGCTGAGTTTATAAAGGAAAATAGATTAACCACGGCGTTGAATTGGTATCGTGGCTTTTTTTGGGACAAACCTCAAAATCCGTTTAAAGCCATAGATGTCTCCACTCTTTTTATTTGGGGTAAACATGATATTGCCGTTACAGAAAAAAGCGCCGAGCTAAACTCACATTATTTTAAAAATAGTTATGAAGCAGTTTTTATGGATGCGTCGCATTGGATTCCCTATCAGAATGCGCCTGAACTGGTGCAATACTTTTTAGAATCTGTCCGTAAAAAATAATGATTTGATCAATAAAAAAACCTCTCAAAATAGAGAGGTTTTTTAAATTTTAAAATTCTATTAAATCGAGAATGAAGAACCACAACCACATGTTGTTGTTGCATTCGGGTTTTGTACGATAAAACGCGAACCTTCAAGACCTTCTACATAGTCAACTACTGAACCAATGAGGTATTGGTAGCTAAGTGAGTCAACCAGCATTTTTACATCGCCATTTACGAATTCTGCATCATCTTCATTTACGCTTTCAGCAAAATTGAAGCCATACGAAAACCCTGAACACCCGCCTCCCGTTACATATACACGTAACATGAGATCGTCATTCCCTTCACTATCACGGAGTTGGCGTACCTTATTGGCAGCATTATCTGTCAAAACTAGAGCTTGGGCATTCATGATGATTGTTCCTCGGATTTTGCTGTGCCTTTCAAAATAAAAAAGACCCTATATTGAGTATAGCATAATCAATATAGGGTCTGTCTTCGAAGTTTAAAGCGAATCTTGAGTATTTTTATCAAGATTATTTGTAATTCTCGTCTTGTAAGCCACATTCGAAGTTTTTAGCATCTTGCTTACAACGGAATTGCCATAATAGTTTCATCATGCGTTTATCATATACACCACGTTGTGTAAGGTTAATTCGAGACTCACGCATGAGCTTTTGGTAGCCCGGTTTATCGGCTGCTGGGACATCCATCCAGTATTTTTGTGGAATATCAGCTTTCATCTTACCCAAGATGGTAAAAGCACGTGGTAGCTGACCTGAAACCCACTCTCTAGATTTCTGTCCAAAACCAGCTGGAAACTTATCAGGTCGGATAATAATATTTCCTGTGACCTGTAAGATTGGATAATTCACGATCGCACCTTTTGTACCTAAACCTTTTTGTAGTTCCAAAGGTTTAAATGCTGCTGCTGGCGCACCAATAATATCAACTTGATGGTTATTAAATTTCGCACCGAAATTTGTTACGTCAGCACTAACCGCCTGTGCCCCGACCTGCTGAACCATAATTTTTTGTGCTTCATCATAATCAAGCACAGCAATTTTCTTACCTGCAGCTTTCGCTACTGTATTGATGCTACGGTCATTTACCAAAAGGTAAGCATCACCAACCGGAATAACACCGACAACCTCATAGCGACCATTAACCATATATTTACTAAAAGTCGGACTCGCTAGACCTTGCATCACTTTTACAGCAAGCTTGAGGTCAGGAATCGCTCCAATTGCGTCTAATGAACCAGTAAATGAGTTAAATTGGCGACCACGCATCCCTGACACGCTAATACCATCACATTTACCCGCTTTAAAATCTTCAGCAATCACGGCTTCATTCTGGTTTACTTTAAGCTCGATATCAGCTCCCCAGTTTTTAGCGGCAAGTTGATAATCCTTCATCAGCGCATAAACGTCGCCATTTTTTCCAACGAAGTCAAAAACACATACTGTTTGTTTAGCCTCGGCTGCAAAAGAAACTGTGGTAAGTCCCATCGCAAGTAATAGCGTTTTGGAAAATTGCATATTCTTTTTCCTTTCCTTGTGGAGTTTTTGTTTTTCGATACCAAGAAATTTCACACCATCAGGTATGAATCGGATAGGCTTCATATAAAAATCATGATGGAATATTTGTATAGACCGTATTTGCTTTTATGATTTTATTTCCCTGAAAAATAGATAGCGAATGACCTATCTATTAGCAATTATTTTAATCACTCAAGTCCTTGATCTATTTTTATACCTTCATGTTTCCTTATGAAGTTTTTATCTAAATTTAGCTTAACGTCTTTCTAACTAACCACAATGGCAGAACTGACAGCGTATATAAAACAAAAAGCCTAGAACTCAGTCTAGGCTTTTTGAAAGAAATTAGGATTATTCACCAGGCATTGAACATTCAAAGTTAGCTTTGTCTACAGAACAACGCGCTTTTTTGAGTACAGACATCATTCCAGCATCGTAAACACCGCGTTTAGTTAAGTCCATACGGCCATCACGCAACATTTTTTGATACTTAAGTTTGTCTTCTGCACTTAAGTTCATTTTGTATTTGCCAGGAATTTGCGCTTCTAAACGGTTGATCATTGCAAAGCTCTTAGGTAACTGTTTAACAAACCAGTCACGAGATTTTTGACCAAAACCAGCTGGGAATTTATCAGAACGTAATACTAGATCTGCTGTAACGTGTAATACAGGGAAGTTCCACATTACACCGTTTGCGCCTAAACCTTTATTTAACTCTAATGGTTTGTAAGCATAAGCAGGTGCACCTACCATATCTACCTGACCATTGTTAAATTTAGCAGCAAAGTTTGAGATATCAGAAAGAACTGCTTGAGCACCTACACGTTGCACCATAATTTTTTGTGCATCGTCATAGCCAAGTACAGCGAATTTTTTACCCGCAGCTTTTTCAACAGAGTTGATGTTTTTGTCGCGTACGAAAATGAATGCTGAACCTAGCGGAGAAATACCAGCAACTTCGTATTTTTTACCACCCATATTTGTGGTCATTTTTGCTGCATTACGTGCATCTAATACATAAGTAATTGCACGTTGAGCGATTTGGTTGTTTGGAACACCACCGAGTGAGTCGATAGATCCTGCGAATTTGTTATATTGGCGTGCACGCATTGCTGTCATTGCTACAGCATCACATTTACCCGCTTTAAAATCATTATCGGCAACAGCCTCATCCTGACGAGGAACTAAGTTAATTTCAGTACCCCAGCCTTTTGCAGCAAGAGCCCATTCTTCCATCATTTTATATGAGTCGCCTGCTTTTCCTAAGAGGTCGAATACACATACGGTACTCGCTGCTTGCGCTGAAGCAGAAAAACCAACAACAGAAGCGGCAGCCATAGCAAGTACGATTTTTTTCATTTTCTTCATCCTTCCACGGAACAGATTTTTTGTTTGAAGTTTCCTTTCAAACACAGATATTAATCATGTTTTTTAGAAAAAAATAGAGCTTTTACTCAAATATTTTTATCTCATTGAACCATTGTTTGTTGGTTTTAAATTATTTATTAAAAGGAAAAATCGCTAATTTTCCGTAAGTTATTTTTTATATTCACAATTTTCATACCCATATTCAGCTTTGAAATATATGTAGCGTTTTTGTGTTTAAAAAATAAACTACTCTCCATTAAGCGTACATTCAAAATTTGTCCGTTCAACTGTACAGCGGGCACGCTTTAGCACACTCATCATTGTTGCATCGTATACACCTTGTTTTGTTAAGCTGAGGCGACCTTCACGTAAAATTTTTTGATATTTAGTTTTGTCTTCTGCTGAAAAATTAATTTTAATTTTTGAGGGTACGCCCATTTCTAGCCGTTTTATCATGACAAAATTCTGAGGTAATTTTTGTATAAACCAAGCACGTGACTTTATACCGAAATCTGTGGGGAACTTATCACTTCGGGCAATTAAATCACCCGTAACGTTAACTACGGGGAAAGTAAACATTGCCCCTTTCACGCCAACCCCTTTACCAATCTCTAAAGGTTTATAAGCATAGGCTGGTGCCGCAATTGCATCGACTTGGCCACTATTAAACTTTTTCACAAAATCGGTAATTTCTGAGGGAATGGGCTGAGCGCCAACGCTTTCCACCATAATTTTTTGTGCTGCGTCATATTGCAAAATAGCAAACTTAGTCCCACGTACTTTTTCAATTGAGTTGAGGTTTTTATCTCTCACAAATAAATAAGCTAATCCAATCTGGACAATACCGACGACCTCGTAATTGGTTCCATTTTGTGCAGTCACCATGCGATGTTTATTACGCTTATCTAAAACATAACTAATAGCTTTTTGGGCAATTGCATTACTGGTTACCCCTCCAATCGCATCAATTGAACCTGCAAATTTATTATAATTTCGCGCCCGCATGGAGGTCATATAAGCGGCGTCACATTTTCCTTCACGCAGTCTACGGTCAACTAAGCCTTCATCTTGAAATGGAATTAAAGTGATATCTGCTTGCCATTCTTTCGCTGCAAGCGCCCACTCTTCCATCATTTTATAGGATTCACCTGACTTTCCTAATAAATCAAACACACAGACACTTTGCCCAGCATGTACTGTCCCCACAGCACAGCAAAATACTGCACCAATTATCCCCAATCTTTTTTTCATTTGACTTTCCTTAGTCTAGTTTTATTAGTAGCTCATTAATCAACCAAATTTTAAACTGTTTTTATTTTAGCCATATTTTTTTAAAAGTATTCTATCTTGTTCAATATTTTGAAAATTTCGGATGAATAGCGAAATTTAGAATGTATTGATATATGTAATTATTAACAGCTACTCACTAAAATCCGGAAAGTTTTGTTTTCATCGGCAGTTCTCTTTAAAATACAGCATCCCTAACTCACCTCGATACAATAAGATGATTCAATTTGACCAAGTTTCTTTACGCCGCGGTGGACGTGTTCTATTTCAAAAAGCGTCTATGCAATTACACCCAGGTTGGAAGATTGGTCTAACTGGTGTAAATGGTGCAGGTAAATCGACCTTATTTGCTGCATTACTTGGAAGTTTAGGTGCAGATGAAGGTTCACTTACTCGTCCTACAGGCTGGACCGTGGCGCATATGGCCCAAGAAGTAAAAGCCCTAGATATGCCTGCAATTGATTTTGTTCTTTCAGGTGATGAAGAGTTTTGGGATATTCAAAATAAGCTTGCTCAACCAGATCAACTGACTAATTTTGAACTGGCTAAATTGCATGGCCGTTTTGATGAAATCCATGGTTATTCAGCGCCCTCTAAAGCTGCGCAGCTCATGGCAGGCCTTGGTTTTCTAGAAAATCAATTACGTTTGAACGTTGAGAGCTTCTCGGGTGGATGGCGTATGCGTTTAAATTTGGCGCGTACCCTCATGAGTCGTTCTGATCTACTCTTACTGGATGAACCAACAAACCACTTAGATTTGGATGCAATTCTGTGGTTAGAAGATTGGCTTAAAGCCTATGAAGGTACACTCATTCTAATTTCGCATGACCGCGACTTTTTAGATGCGATTACAGATCATATTCTTCACATTGAAAATCAAGAACTCACACTTTACACCGGAAACTACTCTACATTTGAAACCACACGTAGTGAACGTCTTGCCCAGCAACAACAAGCTTTTGAAAAGCAGCAAGAAACACGTGCTCACTTACAAAAGTTTATTGATCGTTTTAAAGCAAAAGCGACTAAAGCTCGTCAGGCACAAAGTCGTATTAAACAACTTGAGCGCATGCAGCAACTTGCACCAGCCCATGTAGATACGCCGTTTACATTTAGTTTCCGTGAACCGACTAAAATGAGTTCACCTTTGCTGACTTTAGACAATGCCAGCATTGGTTATGGTGATAAACAGATAGCCGAAAAAATCAGATTACAAATTACACCAAACTCTCGTATTGGTTTACTGGGTATGAACGGCGCAGGTAAGTCAACATTGATTAAGAGCTTGGTTGGTGATTTACCACTCTTGGCAGGTGAACGTAAAGCTTCCGAGCTGCTTAATATTGGTTACTTTGCGCAGCACCAGATGGATGCTTTAGATGGTCATGCTAGCCCAATGTTACAGCTTGCCCGTATAGCAGATAAACAAATCAGTGAAGCCACTCTACGTTCGTTCTTAGGGAGTTTTGGCTTTAGTGGTGAACGCATGGATACACCATGTGAAAGCTTTTCTGGTGGAGAACGCGCTCGTTTAGCCCTAGCACTCATTGTATGGCAGCGTCCAAATGTTTTAATTCTCGATGAACCAACAAACCATTTAGATCTTGATATGCGTCATGCACTGAGCATGGCATTACAAGATTTTGAAGGTGCCGTTGTTCTGGTTTCCCACGAACGTCAACTTATTGCAAGTGTATGTGATGAGCTTCTTTTAGTACACGGCGGTAAATGTACTGAGTTCGAGGGTGATTTACAGGACTATGCTAAATGGCTACGTGAAGCACGTCAGCAACAAATCAATGCTCAGACTGCTGTGGCACAGAATAATTCGTCCTCTGCCGCTCCAGCACCTGCTAAAGTTGATAAAGAAGCACAGCGTAAAGAAGCAGCTCGTCGTCGTGAACAGACTCGACCTATTCGTAAAAATATTGAAAAGGTTGAATCACAAATTGAAAAGCTACAACCTCAGCTCGCCAAAATTGAAGAATCCTTAGCAGACACATCTTTATATGAGGCTGCACGTAAGGATGATCTACTCAAACTTATGAATGAGCAGACAGAGCTGAAAGCTAAACTTGAGCAACATGAAGAGCAGCTTTTGGAACTCATGATGGAATTAGAAGAAATGGAAGCTTCTTTTGATTAATCCATTTTCTAAAATAAAAAAGCCGATTTCTTAATCGGCTTTTTTATTGATTAATAAGGCGTATAAAAAGCCCCTAATTCATTTAAATTGGTATTTATCGGTAAAGGCCAGACATTGCTTGATAAGCTGTCTGCAATATATAAATCGTATCCGCCTCGACTTCCTGTTTGTCCTGCAAGAGACACCACCATGTAACGCTGATCTAAAGGAGCTGGATCGGAAGTATCATAATTAATATTGTTAAATGGCAAACGTGTAGTTTGTTTATTAGCCATATCATAAATATAGATCTGGTCATGAGGATTTGTTGGGCTATACCAGCGCACATATAAGAACCGACTTCCTTGCCACCATACTGGATAATATGAAGCGATATTGGTCAGCTGTGTATCATAAGCACCCGTCTGATCAATACTAAAAATTCTAGAATTATTTCCAGCACCTTTTGCATACAAAATTTGAGTGGTATTCACCATCGGATAAGGCATCGATTCTTCTATATCCCAACCATTTTGAGTCACAGAAGTCATCGTCCGATCCGTCATTTTAATGATTTTTAGATCGCCATTTTGTTTAAAAATAATACGCTGGTTATCTATAAATTTAGGGTCTTCATCGCGCTTATTATTTCCCTGAGTTAGATTAATGGGTAACTCAGTGCTTCCGACCTTCCATACATATACATCCCATGCATCACCATAATGCTGCCCAGAGTTAACTCCCATGAACGTTAACCATTTTCCATCTGGAGAAAAATGACCATTCATCATATGGTCAATTTTCCAATTTGCACCGAGTAATGTGGTCTGCTGTGTTGTTAAGTTATAAAGATAAAGCCTACTGTCCCATGCCTCATAATCACTATAACGATGAAATACTAATTTTCCATAAAAGGTGGGGGCTATCGCAGCATGCAATTGAAACACACTAGTGAAAAAAACAATGCTACCCAATATAAGTTTATAAATCTTTTTCATAATTATATTTCCTATTGTTATTAGAAAGTACCGCATAGAGAATATAACTTCGAATAGTTTACGTGTTAAACAAAATGCTTTTTCGGATACAAAAAAAGGGCTAATGATGATTAGCCCTTTACCATAAAAAATCAATTATCTAAATTTTCTATGATTTTCATTTCGTATTTTGACTAAATTAATTGCTTCAGTTTTGGCTTGATCTAATTGTCCTTGCTCAACTAAAACAGTTACTTTATCAATTTCGGCAACAAGCTGATCTAAACCAGCTTGGTACTCTTTTACCTTTACATTTTCTGATGGCAAACCTTCGAGTTTATGCGGCAAATATTGCTTAGAAGAAACTGCTGCTTCACGCATTACAACAAGCTGTTTTTTCGCGTTATCAGCATCTTTCGCTTCAGCAAATGCTTTAGTACTCTTAGCTAAAGTTTTCATATTCGTTTCTAGGTCTGCCGCCCAAACAGCAGAACTTCCTAAAAACACACATGAAATTAAAAGGCTAGCTAATAATTTCTGACTCATCATTCTCTCCCTAGACTGATTTAGAATCATGTTATGAATTAAGCATCAATATCCGCATTTAAAGCATTCTCTTCGATGAATGCACGACGTGGTTCAACATCATCACCCATTAAGCAAGAGAACATACGATCTGCTTCAATCGCATCATCAATTGTCACCTGCAACATATTACGGTTTTCAGGGTCCATTGTTGTTTCCCACAACTGTTCAGCATTCATCTCTCCAAGACCTTTATAGCGTTGGATCATCATACCGCGGCGTGAATCTTGTAAAATATGTTGCCAAACTTGATGGAAGTTAGCCACTTGAATACGGCGATCACCTTTTTGTAAAAAAGCACCGTCTTCAAGTAAAGTGAACCAACTCTTCGAGTTTTTGAGTAAACGTGCATATTCAGCAGAATTCAGTAAAGCTGCATCAAGCAAATACGCATGCGGCAGATTATGAACATAGACAGTAATACGCGGCCAATAATGCGCAGATTTTTCACCTTGAGCATTTTCACGTTCAAATGCCTCTAGAGAGATTTCTGGACGTAAACTTGGCTGTAATCTGGTAATGATATCGCGTACCTGATCTGCCCATTGTTGTACATAAGCTTCATCATGGTTTTGATCACTCTTGAATGCTTCTACTTCAAGTAAAGCATCCAGTAAGCTAGCTGGATAACGTAAAGTTAAGCGCTGTAAGCTCTTTTGTGAAACTTGATAGTCTTGAATCACTTTCGCCAGTGCTTCACCAGTAATTGCAGGTGCTTCAGCATTGGTATGTAGAGATAGCTCATCAATTGCATTTGAGATGAGATAAGTTTCCAACGCATCATTATCTTTGATGTATTGTTCTTGCTTACCTTTCTTCAATTTATACAAAGGTGGCTGAGCAATATAAATATGCCCACGCTCAACCAATTCTGGCATTTGACGGAAGAAGAACGTTAACAACAAGGTACGGATGTGCGAACCATCGACGTCGGCATCGGTCATGATAATGATTTTATGATAGCGAAGCTTATCAGGGTTATATTCTTCACGACCAATACCACAGCCAAGTGCAGTGATTAAAGTACCCACTTCCTGACTAGAAATCATTTTGTCAAAGCGTGCACGTTCAACGTTCAGGATTTTACCTTTCAACGGTAAAATAGCCTGCATTTTACGATTACGACCTTGTTTAGCACTACCACCAGCAGAGTCACCCTCGACTAGATATAATTCAGAAAGTGCTGGGTCTTTTTCCTGACAATCTGCCAATTTACCTGGTAAACCTGCAATATCAAGTGCACTTTTACGACGTGTCATTTCACGCGCCTTACGTGCAGCATCACGTGCACGCGCAGCATCAATAATTTTACCGGCAATTGATTTTGCAGCTTGCGGGTTTTCAAGTAAGTAAGCAGAGAACTCTTTGTTCATTGCTTGCTCAACCGCTGGTTTTACTTCACTCGATACTAGTTTTTCTTTAGTTTGAGAAGAGAATTTCGGATCAGGTACTTTTACCGAAATAATCGCGGTTAAACCTTCTCGTGCATCATCGCCTGTCACATTGACTTTTTCTTTCTTGAGAATATTTTCATTTTCAAGATATTGGTTAAGACCACGCGTTAAAGCTGCACGGAAACCTGCTAAATGAGTACCGCCATCCTTTTGAGGAATATTGTTGGTAAAACAACGCACGTTTTCTTGATAACTTTCATTCCACTGTAATGCAACTTCTACACCAATACCGTTTTCTGTATCAGCAGTGAAATGGAAAATCTCGTTGAGATGGGTTTTACCTTCGTTAATGTATTTTACAAACTCAGATAAACCACCTTCGTAGTCATATACGTGCTCAAGGTTAATACGTTCATCACGTAAAACAATACGCACGCCCGCGTTTAAAAATGAAAGCTCTCGTAAACGACGCGCTAAAATTTCAACGTTAAAAATAGTTTGACTAAAAGTTAGTTCACTTGGCCAAAAACGTACAGTTGTACCACTGCTATCCGTTTCACCAATCACACGTAATGGATATTGCGGATCACCGTGGTGATACTCTTGTTCGTGCACTTGGCCAGCGCGATTAATAATTAAATGCAATTTACTTGAAAGCGCATTTACAACTGAAACGCCTACGCCGTGCAAACCACCTGAAACTTTATAGCTGTTGTCGTCAAACTTACCGCCTGCGTGCAAGATCGTAAGAATTACTTCCGCTGCAGACACCCCTTCTTCAGGGTGGATATCTGTTGGAATACCACGGCCATTATCAGAAACACTCACTGATTCATCTTCGTGAATTGTGACAATAATTTCGTCACAATGCCCAGCTAAAGCTTCATCGATTGCGTTATCGACAACCTCGAATACCATATGGTGTAAACCGGTACCGTCGTCTGTATCCCCAATATACATACCCGGACGTTTACGAACTGCATCTAATCCACGTAATACTTTAATACTAGAGGAATCATAAGCCTTTTCATTGGTTTGTTCTGTTTGAGAGGCTGATTGAGACTCTGAACTCATGGTTTCTCCCTAGCAAATATAGGTTTATTCAAAGATGGGTAACATCAAAAAATTATGGTGAAGCAAGACTAACTTGACCGGATTCAACATTGAATAATTGATATGAAATAGACAGATCATGTAAGTGTTTTTTTACCGATGCATGATCTAAAGTTGTCATAAAAACCTGGCTACCAAGTTGGCTTAATCGTTCAATTAAACGTTGTTGTGCGGTTAAGTCTAATTCTGCTGTCAGATCATCTAATAATACCACAGTTTCCTTATTACTCGCATGTAACATTGCAATTTGTGACAGTTTTAAGGCAATAATCAAGAGTTTTTTCTGACCTCTTGATAAAACTACATCAGCATGTCCAAACGGGGTTTTTAAGCGCAAATCTGCACGATGTGGGCCATATTCGGTATAGCGTCGTTCGATGTCTTTTTGGTGTTGATTCAGCAAGTCTTGCATGAGTCCCTGCTCTGTATGAAAACCGGGACTATATTCCAGTTCAATCTCTAGATCAGGTAGCAATTGACTTAAATCATTTTGAAAAAAGACATTCCATTGTTCCACAATACTTAAACGCTGAGAGTGTAAAATTTCACCATAATCACTCAACATTTTATTCCACGGCTCTAAATCCGCTAGAGAAATATTCCGTCTGGTTTTAAGCAAAGTATTACGCTGCTTTAATGCACGAGAATAATATTGCCAAGCAAAATAAAACTCAGGTTCCACGTGGAACATCAGCCAATCTAAAAGCTGGCGCCGAGGTTTCGCCCCATGGTCAATAATATCTGTACTTTGTGGATCAATATGCTGCAAAGGAAGCAGTTTAGCGAGTTGTCCTTGTGTAGCCACTGTATCGCCATTGACCTTCATCAACTGCTCACCAGAGGCCAACTTTTGCATGCCAATTTTTTCAGTTGCAGATTGCGCGAAAACAATCGCATCTTCAGCAGAGTATTGAATATAATTTTTAGGTATATGGGTACGGAACGACCGCCCTGTTGCAAGCAAATGGATTGCTTCCAGTATTGAAGTTTTTCCTGAACCGTTAGCGCCATAAAATACATTAAACGGTTGCAACCCTTGGAGTGCAACCGTTTTTAAATTACGCACACGTTCAATATTTAAACGCGTAAGATGCATATTAGATAGCCAGATTATACACGCATCGGCATAACGACATAGGTTTGATCAGGATGTGCCGGATCTTGAACCAATACAGATTGATTTGCCTCAGTCATGCTCATATTTACATCATCACCATCAAGCACACCTAAAACATCCAGTAAATATTGTGCATTAAATGACATTTCAAGCGGTATGTTTTGATACTGAATCGCTAAATCTTCAATCGCTTCGTCTTGTTCAGGGTTATTTGCACGTAGCTGTAAAGAATCCTGATTAAAATTCAAGAAAACACCACGTAATTTCTCATTACTCAAAATTGCGACGCGTTGTAATGATTGTTTGAACACATCATGGCTAATTAATACATGTTTATCGCCACCACGTGGAATCACACGACGATAATCAGGGAATTTTCCATCAATCAATTTAGTAGTAAAGCGAACAGTGATATCACCCTGCTCTTTATCACGACTTGGCGTATTAATCGTTACATTTAGTAATTCACGGCCAATAAGCAACGTTAATTGTTCATCTTCAATGCTAAGTAAACGCTGTAATTCCCCCACAGCTTTGCGAGGCACAATTGCTTGAACCAATTGAGATGAGGTAGAAGAAGCTGTAATTTCACAAAGTGCTAAACGGTGACCATCTGTTGTTACCGCACGCAATTGATTTTCATCAATTTCTAATAAAGTACCAGTTAAATAGAAACGTACATCTTGTACAGCCATCGCAAAAGCAGTTTTTTCAAATAAACGCTTTAACTCACGTTGAGTGACCTGTACTTGTGTACCCTGACTATTTTCAGTGGTCAATAATGGATAATCTTCTGCTGGTAAAGTACCTAAAACAAAACGACTATTACCAGATTTTAAAATACATCTTTGATCTTCAGTAATTTGTAAGTCGATCAATGCAGCTGTTGGCAATGATTTACAAATTTCCATCAACTTACGAGCAGGAACAGTTGTTTCACCTGCTTCAATGCATGCCCCTTCTGTTAAAACAGTACTGGCAACCAGCTCGACTTCTAAATCAGAACCAGTAATGGTGAGTGCCTGAGCATTAGCCTGAATTTTGACGTTTGAAAGAATATTCAATGTATGACGACGTTCTACCGCACCGACAACATGCGATAAAACATTGAGTAAGCTTTCTTTAGCGATTTTCAAACGCACGATTCATTCCTCTAGCAACTTGGAGCAAATATTTCATTTTTTAGCTGTGTACTATGCTGCACTTACGTAGACTTTGCAACAACGTCTTATTATTTCATTAACTCTGAAGTAAACGCAGTAGATTTTTATAATCTTCGTCAAAAATCGGATCTTCTTCTCGTAGACTCACAACTTTTTCACAGGCATGCATTACGGTACTATGGTCACGCCCACCAAAAGCCATTCCAATCTCGGGAAAGCTATCACCAGTTAACTCACGAGCAAGTCCCATTGCCAACTGACGTGGGCGCGCATAGATTCGAGTTCGTTTTGGGCCAACCAATTCTTTTAACGGAATACGGAAATATTCACTGACCACACGTTGGATATTTTCTACACTAATCGTACGTGCACGAATTGCCAACACATCTTTTAAAGACTCACGGACAACATCAAGATCGATTGGCGCACCTTTAAATCGAGAAATTGCTACAACTTTATTAAGTGCACCTTCAAGTTCACGTACATTAGCAACCACTTGCTGAGCAATAAATAAAGCACAGTTTCTAGGTAAATCAACACCGCTATTTTCGGCTTTCTTCAATAAAATTTCGATACGAGTTTCAATATCTGGCGGTTCAACGCCTACAGAAAGTCCCCAAGAAAAGCGAGAAACCAAACGCGGGTCTAACTCGGTCAATTCTTTTGGATAACGATCTGAAGTTAAAATAATCTGTTTAGATTCATCAAGTAATGCATTGAATGTATAGAAGAATTCAACCAAACTTGCTTCTTTACCTGCTAAAAGATGAATATCATCGACCAACAATAAATCTAAAGAACGGCAATTTTTCTTAAATTCTTCAACTTTGCCTTTTTGCAAAGAACTTACAAAATCCTGAACGAAGCTCTCAGAGGTCATATACATCACCCGTGCATTAGGCTTGGCTTGCAATAAAGCATTACCAACTGCCTGCATCAAGTGAGTCTTACCCAATCCTGTCGGACCATATAAGAATAAAGGGTTATGCTGTGAAGCACCTAATTGTGTTAATACCTTTCTACATGTTTCAGCAGCCATCTGGTTCGAACGGCCTTCAACAAATAAAGAAAAAGTAAATTGGGGGTTTAATAGTTTCTTTTTCGGTGTTTTTGGGTTCACTACACTATTAGTAGTAGGTGAACTGGAAATAGAATCTGGTTCTTTTTTTACTTTAATACTTTGTTGGGGCGCAGTTTGCAAAGCAGCAGTTGTAGTTGCTGGCTGCTCACCTGATGACAAAATACTACCAGGACGAGAATCAACTAAAATCTCAACCTGACGTACTCGTCCTTCTGATAACTGTTCGGCCAATATAGAAATTAATTCTAGATGGTTCTCTTGAATGTAACGCGTCCAATAAGGATTAGGTGCATAAAGACGCAGTGTCCCTTCTACTTCTTCAGCAACTAATGGGCGAATCCACATCGCAAAGACGTTATCAGAGAGCTCTTGTCGCAAGCGAGTTAAGCAGTCTGTCCAAAGCATGTGTATCCCCTATTTCTGCGTTTTTAAATTCAAATAATCTAAAGATTAACCCTTCCTGATGAGAAGGGGTCGCCATTCTAACCAAGTTATCCACATCTGT